>NZ_JAFCMB010000025.1 GCF_018130145.1 Bradyrhizobium sp. AUGA SZCCT0176
CTTCCCTGCGCAATGGCTTTACGGCTTATGCCGTGATCTCCCCGGAGACGAGTTCTTGGTTGACTCCGTCGCTGCCGTTCAGCTCTCGCCTACCCGACAGCTTGACACCTGCAACGGGTGCCAGGACCACACGGTTTTGCCGTACGCTAATCCGCGCCATCGTCTCAGCGCAAACCAGCGTCCACCGCAACCCGTCCAACGTCCGTGACGACGGCCGACGCCCTTCTGAGTAGGACGGGATGGCTCTCATATAAACTGATTTGGTCTTCTGTAAAACAGAAATATTTTTTACTTCAGGGCTTGACATGATTTCCGTAAACCAGAAGCGATTTGCCCGTCGGGTCGTTTTGTCGCGGCCAAAGGATCATGTGCAGGTTGTCGGCGCGGCTGTTGCGCGTCGTCCGATCCGTTGTGTGCGGTAACTCACATTCAGTCGATGATGCCTGCTGTAGTCATCACGGATAGCCGAAGCAATCCTTCCCAAGGGCTTCGCGCAGGATGCAGTTGTAGCTCAGTTGGTTAGAGCGCCTGTCTGTGGAACAGGAGGTCGGTGGTTCGAACCCACCCAACTGTACCAGCCTTTCAAGGCGGTCAGATCAGCTTCCATCACAAACGTCCATTTGCCTGGTTCTCCATCGAGCCGAACCGACTATTTGCCGAACCCGAGTTTCACTGCGGCCGACGTCGCAAGTGAGCAGCAAGGAATTGCGCCATGTCGCGGCGCTGGTTGCGACCTTCAATAGTGCTGGCGATCGTCTTTCCCTTCATCGCCGAGCGGACACCTGAACAACTGTTCAGAAATTTTCCATGAACGATGTGAATGACGCGCGCGTCAAACAGCCATGCACACGATTCGACACATCGACACGATCGACGACGAAGCAATTTCGACGCGCGTCATTGTGGCGCATGCCGAGATGAATGTTCAGTTCGTGTCTGATTTGCCTTGCGAATTCGCTTGCATGTCCACGCTTCAAGTAGAGGCGAGTGCACCAACGTGTTTCAGCTCACGTTCAGCCGCCGACAACGATCATAGGGTTCGAACTACGGAGCAGATCCCCTGCTACCACAACCCAAGGAGCTACCATGTCGTTTCGTAAAGCAATCCTCTCTGCAGTCGCTGCAACCGTCATCCTGGTCGCCGGCGTCTCCGCAAGCAGCGCGGGGCATTGGCATCACCATCACGGTCATCATCACCACGGCCATCACCATCACGGTCATCACCATCATGGCCATCACTGGCATTGGCGCTGGCATGGCCATCATCATCATGGCCATCACCATCATCACCACGGCCATCATCACCACCACGGTCACCACCACCACTAACGACAAAAAGCCGGCCGACAGCCGTCGGCCGGCTTACCACCTCGGGTGGATCGCCGTTGATCCACCTTGCCCACATACCTTTGACGCCTGTCGGCAACCGAACATCTGGAGAATGACAATGAAGACGTTTCTAATGGTTGCTGCGCTCGTGGCTTCGTCCGCCAGTGCCTGGGCGCACGATCACCAGGGCACGAATGGCGGCAGGGTCGAGGATGCCGGCTCGTATCATGTCGAGCTGGTTTCGAAATCCGAAAAGGTCGATCTCTACATCAGCGATGCGAACCAGAAGCCGATCGCGGCAACCGGATTCAAGGCCATTGGCATCTTTGTCGTGAATGGCAAGGCCCAGCGCATTGCGATGGAACCTGCCGGAAGCGCGCGGCTTTCCGGAACCGCCAGCGATGCGCTGTCGACGCAGCCGAAGGGGGTGGTGCAACTGACCTCGCCCGATGGCAAAACCGTGCAAGCCAAATTCAACTGAGGTTGCGGGGCGCGTCCTGAACGGATGCGGACCGTAATAGTATTCAGTTTCGAGCGTGAATATACACCCTGTCCGGACCAGCGGCCCCGTTCATCAAAGCCTCGTGAACCGTTGCTGGCCTGAAGACGACAGAAAGATGAATGGCCCGCGGTACGCGTTAGCCATCTTTAACCTGACCTATGCAGTGCCGAGAGCCCTGTGATATTGTGAGCATGATGAACGCGAACCCAAAGCTTTGGCAGTTTATTTGTGCGGTGATCGTCCTGATCGCCGTTCAATTCGCGCCTGCCTTGGCCCGCGCCCATGCCGACCAGGCCCACCGCACGCAGGGACATGTCCACGTTCATCATCATGCGGTGCCTCACGGCGCCCATGCGCCGGTGGCGCATCACCTCACCAAGGCTGCGTTCACCAACGACGTCTTTGCCGAAACGACCGCTTCTATCCCGCACCAGCTTATCCTGACCGCAGGTCGACCGCCGGGCGCAGCGCCGATCGATGCGGACGGATGCGTGGACGGTTGTTGCGGGGCGGGCATGGGGTGCTGCGGCGGCGCCGCTTTGGTTGCAGCCTCGCAATGTTTGCCTCCCGCGGTTCATTCGCACCGTCTTGATGTCACCGGTGCCGTGCTTGCTTCGGGCATAGAGCCCGCAAGCCTGCGCAAACCGCCCCGAGCGTTCACCTGAGCAACGATGTCGCGGCGGCACGACGTGCCGGCCGCGCGAGCGAGAACACGCTTCTTCTCAGGTGAGTTATTCAGATGTCCTTTTTGTTCCGTGCCGCGCGGTGCGTGGCGGCTATGTTATTCCTGCTCACGGCAGGCCCGGTGCTGGCGCACGAAGGCCACGATCATGGCGCGCCCGTTCCGGCGCCGAGCGCCAGTCTCGCGCCGCGTGCCGAGAGCGACTCGGACGCGCATGAACTGGTTGCGATTGCGCGCGAAGGCGTGCTCGTCATCTATCTCGACCGGTTCGCAACCAACGAGCCGGTGGATGGCGCCGAAATCGAAATCGAAACGCCCGCCGGGCCGCAGAAAGCCGAAGCCAGGCCGGGCGAGCCCTATCGCCTCGACGCGCCCTGGTCCGGCAAGCCGGGCGCCTACGACCTGATCTTCACGGTCGCGAAAGACGGCAATGTGGATGTGTTGCCCGCCCGGCTGGTGATTCCGGATGCTCCGGGGGCCAAGGCCGGACCGACTTCGTGGTTCTCGACCTCCGCCATCGCGGGTGAGGTCGGCTATCACTTCAATCATGACGGCCCGGCGCTGTTGATCGCCATCCTGGCCGGGCTTGCTGCCGGCATCGGCGTCATGGCGCTGATCCGGCGGCGTCGCAGAGCGGCGGCAATGGTTCTCCTCGTCGCCGGCGCGTTCGTCCTGTCCAACAACCCATCCCGCTCCCATGACGGCCATGATCACACAGCTCCGGCAGCAGCGATGCAGTCGGCTCGCGACCTCGCGCAGCGTCTGCCTGACGGAGGCGTGTTCGTACCCAAGAGCACGCAACACATTCTCGCCCTTCGTACCGTGATGACCGAATCCCGCGCGCACCCGCGCGCCATCGAGCTGCCGGGCCGGATCATTCCCGATCCGAACGCCAGCGGCTTCGTGCAGGCTTCGGTGGGCGGCCGCCTCTCAGCCCCGCCTGGCGGTTTTCCAAGGCTGGGGACGCCGGTCAAGAAAGGCGACGTGCTCGCTTATGTCGACCCGCCGCTGCAGGCCATCGACGTGTCGGATATGCGCCAGCGCCAGGGCGAACTCGACCAGCAGATTTCCATCGTGGAGCGCCGGCTCGCCCGCTATGAAACGCTGGTGCCGAGCGGCGCCATTGCCCGCTCCCAGCTCGAAGACACAAGGTCGGAGCTGCAGGGACTGAAAGACCGACGCGGATCGCTCGACCGGGCGCGCCGTGAGCCCGAAGCGCTGGTGGCTCCGGTCGACGGTGTGATTGCCGAGGGCACGCCGGTAGCCGGACAAATCGCCCAGTCAAATGCCGTGATCTTCCACATCATCGATCCGACCCGTCTGTGGGTTGAAGCCCGCAGCTTCGACCCGCTGGCGGGCGTTCGCAGCGCGACCGCCAACCTCGGGACCGATCGCATCTTCACGCTGGTCTATCAGGGCTCCGGCTTTGCGGACCGCAACCAATCCATTCCGGTCCAGTTCGCGATTCAGGGCGACCATTCCGGCCTTCGCGCCGGGCAGTTCGTCACGGTCCTGGCCACCACCAATGAGGAAAAGGTCGGCCTTGCGGTGCCGCGGGCCAGTCTGGTGCGCAACGCCAACGGCCAGGAGGTGGTTTACGAGCACGTCGCGCCCGAGCGCTTCGAACAGCGCCCGGTACGGGTGGAACCCCTCGACGGCGACCGCGTGTTCATTGCCACCGGCCTCGCCGGAGGCAAGCGTCTTGTCGTGCAGGGCGCCGAACTCCTCGACCAAGTGCGCTGAGGAGCAGGCAGATGTTTCGCTTTCTCGTCACACAGTCGCTGCGCAACAGCCTGCTGGTCATGGCGGCTGCGCTGGCCCTGGTGTTGCTCGGCATCTTCAGCGCCGGCCGGCTCCCGGTCGACGTGTTTCCCGACCTGAACAAGCCGACGGTCACGATCATGACCGAGTCGGACGGGCTCGCGCCGCCCGAGGTCGAACAGCTCGTCAGCTTTCCGATCGAGACCCAGATGAACGGTGTTCCCGGCGTGACGCGGGTGCGCTCGGTTTCCGGAATCGGCCTTTCGATCGTCTATGTCGAATTCGACTGGGGTACCGATATCTATCGTAACCGGCAGCAGATCGGCGAGCGCCTCAATCTGATCCGGACCCAGTTGCCGCCCAACACCGTTCCGCAATTGGGACCGATCAACTCCATCATGGGCCAGGTGCTGCTGGTCGCGGTGACCAGCGACCGCGCTTCGGCGATGGAAGTCCGCGAGACCGCCGACTTCGTGGTGCGGCCGCGGCTGCTCACGATCCCCGGTGTCGCGCAGGTGATTCCGATGGGGGGCGAGGTCCGGCAATACCGGATCGCGCCCAATCCGCCGGCGCTGCGCAGCCTCGGCGTCACCTACGAGCAGGTCGAGCTCGCCCTCAATCAGTTCGGCGTTAATACCGGCGGCGGATTTACCGATCAGCATGCCCGCGAATATCTGATCCGCAACATCGGGCGGACCACCAATCTGGACGACCTTCGCAACGTGGTGGTGGCGCAGGTCAATGGCGGGCCGGTCTATCTCAAGCAGGTCGCCACCGTCGAGTTCGCACCCAAGGTCAAGCGCGGCGACGCCGGCTATATGGGCAAGCCCGCCGTGGTCGTCTCGGTCGAGAAGCAGCCGAACGTCGATACCATCCGGCTCACGCGCGAGATCGAACAGGCCCTGAAGGAAATCACGGCCTCGCTGCCAACAGGCATGAAGGCCGACCAGATCATCTTCCGGCAGGCCAATTTCATCGAAACCTCGATCGGCAATGTCGAGCGTGTCCTGCTTGAGGCCGGCGCGGTCGTCGCCATCGTGCTGTTTCTGTTCCTGATGAACTGGCGGACGACGGCGATCTCGCTGGCTGCGATCCCGGTGTCGATCCTGACGACCGCGGTCGTGTTCTATTTTGCCGGCCTGTCGATCAACACGATGACCCTTGGCGGCATCGCCATCGCCATCGGCGAGCTGGTCGATGACGCCGTCGTCGACGTCGAAAACATCTTCCGGCGCTTGCGCGAAAATCGCGCCCTGGAGCATCCCCGCCCGGCGTTCGACGTCGTCGTATCGGCATCCCAGGAAGTGCGCTCCGGCATCGTCTATGCGACCGCCATCATCGTTCTGGTGTTCGTGCCGCTGTTCGCGCTGTCGGGTATAGAAGGCCGGCTGTTTGCGCCGCTTGGTCAGGCCTACATCATCTCGATTCTCGCCAGCCTTGCGGTCTCCATCACCTTGACCCCGGTGATGGCGTATCACATGCTTCCGCATCTCAAGCGCCTCGATCATGGCGACAGCGCGCTGGTAGCGATGCTCAAGCGCGCCAATGCGGCCTTGCTGGAACGGGTTTTCCACCATCAGCGCGCCTTGATGGCTGCCGCACTCGCGGCGGTCGTCATCGCGGCGGCTTCCGCATTCTATCTTCCCCGCGCATTCCTGCCGCCCTTCAACGAGGGCACCTTCACGATCAACATGCTCTTCAATCCGGGAATCTCGCTCGCCGAATCCCATCGCGTCGGGTTGATTGCCGAGCGCCTCATCCTTGAAGTGCCCGAGGTCAAGACCGTTGGCCGGCGAACCGGGCGGGCGGAGCTCGACGAGCATGCCGAAGGCGTCCATTCGTCGGACCTCGAGGTCAATCTCAAGCCAACGAAACGGCCAAAGACCGAAATCGTCGCGGATATCCGGGCCCGACTCGCCGTGCTTCCCGCTGCGATCAACGTAGGCCAGCCGATTTCGCACCGGCTCGACCATCTGCTTTCGGGCGTTCGGGCCGAAATTGCGCTGAAAGTGTTCGGCGACGATCTGAACAGCCTGCGCGCGACCGCTGACATGTTGCGCGGCAAGCTGGCGGAGATTCCGGGTCTCACGGACCTGCAGGTCGAAAAGCAGGTGCTGATTCCGCAGCTGGAAATCCGCGTCGATTATGGCCGTGCCGCGCTCTATGGCGTGCAGCCGGCCGCCGTGATCCAGCAGCTCAGCCGGCTCTCGAACGGCCGCGTTATTTCACGGGTGGTGGACGGCTATCGCCGGTTCGACGTCACGATGCGGCTGCCGGATCGGCTTCGCACCACGCAAACCCTGGGCGACCTCTTGATCGAAACGCCGGCCGGATGGATCCCCGCCCGGCAGATCGCCGACGTCAAGGAGACCGAAGGCCCCAACCAGATCCTGCGCGAGAACGGTCGCCGTCGTGTGGTGGTGCTGGCGAACGCCGACGGGACGGCCGACATGACCGACATCATCGAGGCGATCCGGAAGGTGACCGCGTCGACCAGGCTTCCCGAAGGCTTCTATGTTCGGCTGGAGGGAACGTTCCAGGCCCAGGAGGAAGCAAGCCGGACCATCGGCGTACTCTCGCTGCTGTCGCTGTTGCTGGTGTTTGCCATTCTCTACAGCCGCTACCGCTCGACCGTGCTCGCCTTCATCATCATGGGCAACGTCCCGCTGGCGCTGATCGGGTCGGTCGCGGCGCTTTGGCTGGCGGGCCAACCGCTCTCGGTTGCGTCGATGGTCGGATTTGTCACGCTGACCGGCATTGCGGTTCGCAACGGCATCCTGAAAATCAGCCACTACATCAACCTGGCGCTGAAAGAAGGAATGCCGTTCGGCCACGACCTCGTGGTTCGCGGCAGCGTCGAGCGGCTGACGCCGGTCTTGATGACGGCGATGGCGGCCGGCGTGGCGCTGGTGCCGCTGCTGATCGATGCGGCAAATCCCGGCAAGGAAATTCTCCATCCGGTGGCCGTGACGATTTTCGGCGGTCTCCTCAGCGCGACCCTGCTCGACACGCTGCTGACGCCCGTTCTCTTCCTTCGCTATGGCGAAGCTCCTCTGGAGCGGCTGCGGCGAGGTGCCGACGGCAAGGCGGGAACGGCCCCGGCAAATTCAGCCGCCGAAGCTTTTTGACATCAACATGCGGAGAATGACGGTGAATGCGAAATTTCTGATGGTTGCGGCCATGTTGGCCTGGTCGACCTGCGCCTCGGCGCACGACGAGAAGGGAACGAATGGCGGGTGGGTCGCCCATGCCGGTTCGTATCACGTCGAACTGGTTTCGAAATCCGACAAGCTCGAATTGTTCGTCAGCGACGAGAACCAGAAATCGATCCCGGCAACCGGCTTCAAGGCGATTGCCATCCTCGTTGTCGGCGGCAAATCCCAGCGAATCCTGCTGCAGCCTGCCGGGAGCGCGCTGCTTTCCGGCACCGCCAGCGTCGCATTGCCGGTTCAGCCAAAAGGTGTCGTTCAACTGACCGGTCCTGATGGAAAGACGGCGCAGGCAAAATTCGACTGAGCGGATTGCGAAGCAAGGCCCAGATCGATCAATGAAATTCCCGCGGCGCAGCCCGCGGGGATTTTTTCGTCGGTGCGGCATTTTTGCGCATTGGCTGAGGCAGGACAAGAAGCCGGTCTGAACCGGACGGCTCTAGCCAATGACATACTTGTTCAATAGAACGGCGCGATATCGGGGTTGAGGATTTTTCGAGAGAGGTTGTATGGTTTCATTCGCGCGCATGGTGAAGCTCGCAGGCGTTGCCTCGGTGCTGCTGGTTTCCGTCCCCAATGCCGGTCAAGCCCAGGCCGACAACGGCTTTCCGTTCGGAATGGAAATGACCATGGATGTCCCGCCTCAGCCTGGCTCCAAGCGGATACCGAATCTCGAGATTGGCGACGCCGGCGAAGTGGTGCTCGAACTCTGGTGCAAGGGCGGCAAGGGGCAGTTTTCGGTGGCGGGCAACACCGTGATCTTCGTCGCCGGCGCGATGGAGAACCGCAATTGTCCGCCCAATCGCGCCCAGGCTGACGACGAACTGATTGCCGCACTGACCGATGCCGCGACCTGGAAGCGGCAGGGCGATGCGATATCGTTCATCGGCACCAGGACGCTGCGGTTCCGGCTCAATACGAACTAAAGCGTTTTCAAGCGAAGTGGATACCGGTTCGCGTCAAGAAAACGCGTCAAATCTGGAATCTGGAGCCTTTGCCATTCCGATTCAATCGGAACGGCAAAGGCTCCAGGCGCGCGAGCCGAGCCGGCGGCAGTTGCCGCTACCAGCGGAATGAAAAGAAAACCTTCGGCGGCAGCGGCTGCGGATTGAGCGCGACCCAGTCCAGCCTGGAGGTAAACTGGCGCTGCAATCCGCTCACGATGATGATGCCACCCGCAACGCGGTCGAGTTCATCTGATGTCAATGCTTCGGTTTTGACGGGAGTGAAATCGGTCATGGCTGTCTTCCCTTGGTTAGGCGCCGCACGATGCTGCGACGAACGGGACTTTGCCTTTCTCCGACCCGGCTTGTTTGTGATCCAGATCACTCAGCCCACGACTCGTTCCGTGACCCGTCCTGACTTCACGCGTCCTTTGCATAGCGCTTAAGCGAAGCTTTGAGGATCTCCAGCATTTCGTCCCTGATGAGATCGCGCGCGCCGCGGGTCCAGGCGGCTGCGAGCGGCAAGCGGTTCATGTCTGACCCCGCGAGCGGAACAAATCGAACGCCACGCGCCGCCATTCGCGATGTCCATCGTGGCACGATGGCAACGCCGAGTTCGGCCGCGACGAGGTTCACGATGGTCTGCTTTTCATTGGCAATCTGGATGATTCGCGCCTGCAGTCCAGCCTGAGCAAACAGTTTCATGGTCAGATCGTGGCTATGCGGGCGCGACCGGCGCTCGGGTACGATCAGCGGCTGTTCGGCAAGATCGGCGACGGTCACCCGTTTTCTCGACGCGAGGCGATGATGATCCGGCACCGCGACGACGGCCGTCTCGTGCAGGAGAAACAGAAATTCGAGCCGCTTGTCGGGCTTTTCCGGCGGGCGCACCAGGGCGATGTCGAGCCGGCCGGAGAGCAGCGCCGGCAACAGCCGGATCGTCTTGTCTTCCGTCAATTTCACCGTGACATCCGGTCTCTGTTCGCGAAAGTCGGAAAGCAGCATCGGCAGCAGTCCCGCCGCTGCGCTGTCGATCGCGCCGACGCGGATGATCGCGCCCTGCTTGCGGCCCCGCGCCTGGAATTTGACCGCCAGATTGTCCGCCTGCGCCAGCAGATTGCGGGCCTCCTTGAGCAGGACGACGCCATCATCGGTCAGCGTCACGCTGCGCGTCGTTCGCGTCATCAGGCGGGTGCCGAGATCGTCTTCGAGCAGGCGGATGTAACGGCCGAGCGCGGAGGGCAGCATTTCCAGCCGTTGGGCCGCGCGCCCGAAATGCAGCTCCTCGGCCGCCGCCACGAAGCAGCGAAGCTGGTGCAGTTCCATATTTCGTCCTCCTCCGGCAGATTATATCAAATATTTGTATAATCGTATGCCGATTGAAGGCGCGTGGCCTTTAGCCGTAGCGTGTCCGGAAGCGCTGAAATCAGCCAATCAACGAATTCTGCAGGGAGCGACCCAATGCGGTTCAATCGTCGTACGATCCTTTCCGGCGCCCTCGCGGCCGCGTCGCTATGGGCGTCACCCACGGCCTTCGCGCAGACCGCCTTTCCGACAAAACCGGTCACCATCATCGTTCCGGCGGCGGCCGGAGGGCCGACCGACACCGTGGCCCGCCTGATCGCGGAATCGATGGGCCGAAGCCTCGGCCAGACCATCCTGGTCGAAAATGTCGGCGGCGCCGGTGGCACGCTCGGCATGGCGCGCGTGTCGAAGTCGGCCGCCGACGGCTACACGCTCGCGATCTGGCACATCGCGCATGCCACCGCACCCGCGCTCTACGACTCCCTCAAATATGATGTCGTCGACGATTTCGATCACCTCGGCCGCATCACCGACGTGCCGATGACCCTGGTGTCGAAGCCGACACTTGCTGCCAACAATGTGACCGAGTACGTGGCGTGGATTCGCGCGAGCGGCGACAAGGCCGTCTACGGACATGCCGGCATCGGCTCCGCCTCGCATCTTTGCATGCTGATGCTGATGAAGGAGCTCGGCGTGCAGATGAACGGGATTCCGTATCGCGGCACCGGGCCGGCCATGAACGACCTGCTCAGCGGCCAGTTCGACGTGATGTGCGACCAGACCACCAACACCACCAACCAGATCAAGGAAGGCAAGATCAAGGGCTTTGCGGTCACGACCAAAGCCAAAGTCTCGTCATTGCCTGACCTGCCGACGCTCGACGGCGGCGCCGTCAAGGGATTTGAGGTCTCGGCCTGGCATGCGATGTGGGCCCCGAAGGGATTGCCGAAAGAGGTGACCGACAAGCTGGTCACAGCCCTTCAGGCCGCGCTGAAGGACCCCAAGGTGATCGAGCGGTTTGCCAATCTCGGCACCGAGCCGGTCCAGGCGGAGCTGGCGACGCCGGCGGCGCTCAAGGCGCATCTAACAGCCGAAGTGCCGCGCTGGGGCGCCGTGATCAAGGCAGCAGGCGCCAAGGGAAACTGAGCTCGAAATTGAACCCGCCGTCGCAAGCGGCCGGTCACCCATGGCTGAACAACGACATTCGCAATCCGGAGACCAATCGATGAAGACGTACGCCATAGCCGCCATCCCGGGCGACGGGATCGGCACCGAAGTCATTGCCGCGGGTGTCGAGGTGCTGCACGCGCTGGCCCAGCGCGACGGCAACTTCAAATTCAAGGTCGATCATTTTGACTGGGGGTCTGAATACTACAAGAAGCACGGCATCATGATGCCGGAGGATGGCCGCGACCAGATCGGGAACCACGACGCGATCCTGTTCGGCTCGGCCGGCGCGCCTGACGTGCCTGATCACATCACGCTGTGGGGTCTGCGGCTCGCCATCTGCCAGCCGTTCGATCAATACGCCAACGTCCGCCCGACGCGGATCCTGCCCGGCATCACCAGCCCGCTGCGCAACGTGCACGGCAAGGAGCTCGACTGGGTGATCGTCCGCGAAAATTCGGAAGGCGAATATGCCGGCGTCGGTGGCCGCGTCCACAAGGGCCTGCCGCTCGAAGTCGCAACCGACGTGTCGATCCTGACCCGTCCCGGAGTCGAGCGCATCATGCGCTTCGCCTTCAAGCTCGCGCGGTCGCGGCCGCGCAAGCTGCTCACCGTCGTGACCAAATCCAACGCCCAGCGCCATGCCATGGTGATGTGGGACGAGATCGCGACCGAGATCGCGGCCGAGTTCAAGGACGTGACCTGGGACAAGATGCTGGTCGATGCGATGACCATGCGCATGGTCATGAAGCCGGAGACCATCGATACCGTGGTGGCCACCAATTTGCACGCCGACGTGCTGTCGGATCTCGCTGCCGCGCTCGCCGGCTCACTCGGCATCGCGCCGACCGCGAATCTCAATCCGGAGCGGACCTATCCCTCGATGTTCGAGCCTATACATGGCTCGGCCTTCGACATCATCGGCAAAGGCATCGCCAATCCCGTCGGGACGTTCTGGTCATCGGTGATGATGCTGGAGCACCTCGGCGAGCCGGCAGCCGCGACGCGGTTGATGCAGGCGATCGAGCGTGTCACGGCCGATCCCCGCTTTCACACGCCGGACCTCGGCGGCAAGGCCAGGACCGACGAGGTCACGGCCGCGGTCGTTGCCTCCATCCACGGCGCCAACGACTGAGATCGTGCGATCCGTCGCAGCGATCCGAAACGAAGAAAGGGCGACCTTGCGGCCGCCCTTTGCATTGCCGGTTTGCTTTGCAGGTCCGGCAGAGTCCATCAAGTCACGCGGACCGCGCCGGTCGACTGGCCGTACTTGTTGTGACCGACAATGTACCAATGGCCTCCCATTTGGTAATAGGTGGCCTTGCCGCCGGTGACGGCTTCGAGTTCGTGGTCGGCAA
Source organism: Bradyrhizobium sp. AUGA SZCCT0176 (assembly GCF_018130145.1). Classification (GTDB taxonomy): domain Bacteria; phylum Pseudomonadota; class Alphaproteobacteria; order Rhizobiales; family Xanthobacteraceae; genus Bradyrhizobium. Next base: position 12,258 of record NZ_JAFCMB010000025.1, read on the forward strand.
GCGCGCGCGTGTCGAGGGTATCGGCATTCCTGATCCTGGTATTCATCGCAGTATCTCCCTTTGCTCCGGGCGGCGCGACCATCGCGTCCGCTGTCCGGTGAGGAGGACAATGCCTGCTGCCGCGCCGGCGCGCTGTTCCCCAGGTGACAGGCGGGGGGCGGGTGAGAAAATGCGGGCCGGGTAGCTCCCGCACCGGCCGGCTCCGAAGATTCGGTCTGGCTTCGGCTTGCGGAAGGTCCCAAAAATCAGGAGTATTCACGCCAATGCGGGAGCCAAATCCCGGGATAAATAATTGAGGGGAGACGCCTATGACGGCTTTCACGCGCCGCGATCTGTTGTCGGCTGCCGCAGGCGCGGCAGCGGCCACGAGCCTGCCGTTCAGTCAGCCAGTTCGCGCCGCGACGCCGCCAGCGGGCAAGCAGACCGCCGGCTGGTACCGCTACAAGATCGGCAGCATCGAGGTGACCGTGGCCACCGACGGCGTCAACCGCTTCAAGATGGCGGAGGATCACGTCACCAACATCAAGAAGGATGCGGTGAACGCCGCGCTCGCCGAGGTCTTCATGGAAAAGGACATGATGACCACGCCGTACAACCCGATCGCCATCAACACCGGATCGAAGCTGGCGATCATCGATACCGGCACCGGCGAGAGCAATTACAAGAAGAGCAACGGCACCGCCGGCCAGTTCGTGACCAATCTCGCCGCCGCGGGCATCGACCGCAATGCCGTCGATGTCGTGATCATCTCGCACTATCACGGCGACCACATGAACGGCCTCCTGATGGACGACAATTCACTGACCTATCCGAATGCCGAGATCCTCGTGCCCGCCAGGGAACACCAGTACTGGATGGACGACGGCGAAATGAGTCGCGCCCCCAAAGGCCGTATCGAGGGCGTCTTCAAGAATGTGCGGCGGGTGTTCACGCCGGAGGCTCTGAAGCGTGTGAGAACCTATGAGGGGGGCAAGGAAGTGATTCCCGGCGTCACCGCGCAGGGTACGCCTGGGCACTCGCCCGGCCATAGCTCGTTCGTGATCGCTTCCGGCTCGGATTCCGTCTACGTGCAATCCGATGTCACCCACGTCCCGTTCCTGTTCGTCCGTCATCCCGACTGGCACGTCTTTTACGATCAGGACCCGGCGATGGCGGAAGCGACCCGCCGCAAGGTTTACGACATGCTGGTGGCCGACAGGATGCGGGTGCAGGGTTTTCATTACCCGTTCCCGTCGCTCGCGCATGTCGAGAAACACGGCAGCGGCTACCGGGAGATTCCGGTGATGTGGAATCCGAATATTTGATGTGGGGTCGGCTTCACCTCGCCCCGCTTGCGGGGAGAGGTCGGATCGCACTTGCGATCCGGGTGAGGGGGTACAGGTCTATCAATTTGCATCAGCGTTCGCGGAGAGAGCCCTCACCCCGACCCTCTCCCCGCAAGCGCGGGGCGAGGGAGCAGTAGCCGGCGCTATTCCACCTTCAGCCCGAGCTGATGCACGAGCTTGCTCCACTTCTTCTCTTCCTTGTCGATGTCGTCAGCGTATTCGGCCGGTGTCGAGGCCAGGGGATCGCCGCCTTCGATCCGGATGCGTTTTTGCACCTCCGGATCGCTGCCGAGTTTGCGCAGCTCGGCGCTGAGGATTTCGACGATCTCCGGCGGCGTGCCTGACGGCGCCAGCAGCCCGTAATGCAGCACGGCTTCGAAGCCGGGCATGCCAGATTCGTCGAAAGTCGGCACGTCAGGCAACAGCGAGAACCGCTGCTTGCTGGTGACGGCGATGGCGCGCAACTGGCCGGCCGCGATATTGCCGAGCGCCGGCGGCAGCACGCCGAACGCGACCGGCACATGGCCGCCGAGCAGGTCGTTCATCACGGGCGCCGTGCCCTTGTAGGGAATGATGGCGGCATCGATACCGGATTCGGCCTTGAACAGTTCCGCGCACATGTAGCCGCCGGTGCCGACCGGCGAAGTGCCGATATTGAGTTTGCCCGGCTCCTTCTTGGCGAGCGCGATCACATCAGCAACCGTCTTGGCGGCAAACGACGGATGCGCGAGCAGGGCCACGGGCATCGATGCGACGAGACCGATCGGCGCAAAATCCTTGCGTGGGTCCATGCCGAGCTTGGTGTAGAGGCTGGGGTTGATCGAGAGGGTGCCGGTGTGGCCCAGCAGCAGCGTGTAGCCATCAGGCGCGGCGCGCGCCACGGCGCGGGTGCCGATGGTTCCTCCGCCGCCGCCCCGGTTGTCGACGGTCACGGTCTGGCGGAACGCATCGGACAGTTTTTGCGCCACCACGCGCGCCATGGCGTCGACGCCGCCGCCGGCCGGGTAGGGGACAATGAGCGTGATGCTGCGCGCTGGAAACTCAGCGGCATGCACGACCGCGCTTGCCGCCAGCGGGACTGCGAAGGCGATCGCAGATGCAAAGGTGATCACCGCGTTCATGACATTGCGACGATGTGAGAGCTTAACCACCAGATTGCCTCCCTCCAGCGATGTCGATCCACGTTCTTATGGGTGGCCTTGTTTCACCGCAAGCCCGGCGCGCCGCAACAATCTTCATCGAATGCTCGATTGGCCTGCAAACGGAATCATGCACTGCAGCAGAGAGGTTCGATTCATCGCCTCGCGCAGCCCCTGGAAAACGGCCAACCGTCAGACCCAACCTTGAACTGCCTGCCAAGGCCGCATAGGCTCGGTGATTGGAAACGCCTGCCAGGCAACAAACAACAAGAGGGATACCCCCCAGTCGATGAGCTCCGCGTTGCGGCGCCCTTTTGCCCACCGCCGGGGCCTGATCATCGTCGCGACCTTGGCCATGGCCTATGTCGCCAGCCATTTTTTCCGCGCCGCCAACGTCACCATCGGCCTCGACCTGATGCGCGACCTCGCCATCGGACCGGAAGCCTTGGGCGCGCTGACAGGCGCGTTCTTTTTCGGCTTCGCCGCGATGCAGATCCCCTGCGGCCTTCTGTTCGACCATTTCGGACCCCGGCGCACCGTGGCTTGCATGCTGATCCTCGCCACGACAGGCGCTGCGATCTTCACGCTGGCGCCGACCTGGCCGGTGCTGCTCACCGGCCGCGTTCTGATGGGCGCCGGCTTCGGCGTCATGCTGATCGGCAGCATGGTGGTGATCTCGCGCTGGTTTCCACCGGATCGTTTTTCCACGCTCACCGCCATGGTGCTGTCGATCGGACTGCTCGGCAATCTCTTCGCCACCACGCCGCTGGCATGGGCCTCGCAGGCCGTCGGCTGGCGCGCCGTGTTCGGCGTCGTCGTCGTCTTCATCGCACTCGCCACCATCGCCGTGTGGCTGGTGGTGCGCGACGCGCCGGCCGGCCACCCGTTTCTCGACCGCACCCCGGAGCCGCCACGCCAGATGCTGCAGGGCCTGATCGAGGTGCTGGGCAATCCGCGCCTGAGGCCGATCCTGGCGATGAATTTCTGCAACTATGCCTGCACCTTCACCGTTCAGGGCCTGTGGGGCGGTTCGTTCCTGCGCGAGGTGTATGGCATGAGCCCGATCGAGGCCGGCAACGTGCTGCTGGCCGCCGTGATCACCTACCAGCTTGGCATCGTCGCCTTCGGCCCCCTGGACCGCGTGCTCGACACCCGCAAATGGATCGCCATCGGCGGCACGATGGTGACCATATCCATGCTTGCGACGCTGGCGCTCGCGTCCCGCCCGCCCGTCTGGGTGCCCGTCGGCGCCATCGTCGCCATCGGTTTCTTCAGCGCCTCCAGCACCATGGTAATGACCCACGGCCGCGGCATCTTCCCGGACCGGCTGATCGGGCGCGGCATTGCGACCATCAACACCGCCGTGATGCTGGGCGTCGCCTGCATGCAGACATTGTCGGGCATCATCGTCGGCGGGTTCGAGCCTCTCGCCGATGGCACCCGCTCCGAGACCGCCTACCGCGCCTTGTTCGGCGTGCTCACCGTGGTGCTGATGTCGGCCGTTGCGATCTACAGCCGCTCGCAGGACGTCAGGCCCAGCGACGAAATGCGCGCCCGGGCGGCCACCGCGTGATGCCTCGGCGCGGCGCCCTGCATGGCTTGCCATGATGCGGGTAAACCTGTGAACATGCCGCCATGAACCTCGGCGCGCTGAAAAGCAATATCCGGCAGCTTTACGAAAGCGACACGCCGCTCGGCGTCCGTTTTCGCTACGCCCTGCTGGCGTTCGACATCGTCACGGTGCTGTTCATCGTCGTAACGTCGTTCCTGCCCCCAAGCGAGATCGTCGAAACGCTCGACGTCCTGTTCGGCGCGGTGATCCTGGCCGACTTCGCGGCGCGCCTGTTTATCAACCGGCGCCGGTTGCGGGCATTTACCCGCATTTCGACCTGGACCGATCTGATCGCGATCGCCTCATTCCTGGCCCCGCTGGCGGGAGAAGCGGGCGGCTTTCTGCGCATCCTGCGCACCTTGCGGCTGCTCCGCGAGGTTCAGATGCTGACCCGGCTGCGCGGCGACAGCACGTTTTTCCGGCGCAACGAGGAAGTGATCTTTGCCGTCACCAATCTTGCGGTCTTCATTTTCGTGATGACCGCGATCGTCTACGAGACCCAGAAGTTTCGTAACGAGCAGATCACGAATTATGCCGACGCGCTGTATTTCACCGTCACGGCGCTGACGACGACCGGCTTTGGCGACATCACCCTGCGCGGAACGGTCGGCCGCATGATTACGGTCGTGATCATGATCTTCGGCGTGACGCTGTTCTTCAATCTCGCCCGCGCGCTGCTGTCCCCGAGCAAGGTGCGTTTTCCCTGCCCCTCCTGCGGCCTGCAGCGCCACGACAGCGATGCCGTGCACTGCAAGGCGTGTGGTGTGGTCCTGAATATTCCCGACGAAGGGGCGACGTAGCCGAGCCGCGCGGAAATTACGATAATTTCGTACAGTGGTATTTGCCTTAAACGCTTACTCTCCGAAGGCGGCGGCATCATCGCCGGCGTTTGAACCTCTGGCCGGAGCGGTCGTACGGAAACCATGCCCTATTTGGGGTAGACTGCCGCGCAATAGACCCATGCAATAGACAACAGCGTTGCCATGGATGATGATGCCACCTGCAAGGTGGCGACAGGCGCCGGTTGCATCGGCCATGTGCGAAAGCCTTTTGCGCCGCAACGCTCGCCAGGTGCGATCCGCGGTGGCCTGGGAGTCGGAACGCAGATGTTCACATTCCGGACCTCCATCACGTTTGTGGTCATGGCGTTTATCGTCGCGTTGACCGTGCTGCTGATCGCCATTCAGCTCCGGTCGCTGCGCTTCGCCACCCACGAAGCCGCGTCTGCCTACATGGATGCAACCAGCACCAAAGTGCTTGGACGTCTTCGAGGCGAGCTGTCCGCGATTTCATCGCTGGTCAATGTGCTGGCTACCAGTTCAAGCGTGGCCGACTCCGATGAACGAAGCGAGACCGGCCGCGCCATTCCGCTGTTCAAGGCCGCGCTGCAGGAATTGCCGCAGATGGACAGCATCTATGCCGGCTTCGAGAACGGCGCCTGGCTGCAGGTGCGGCGCATCAGCGACCTTACCGAAGAGCAGCGCGAACGCCTGCGCGCGCCTTCCAACGCAGACATCGCAATCAGTCTCATTCGTCCGACCGCTGGAGGTCAACTGCCGCTGCGGCGGATCTTCCAGGACAAGCAAGGCAACGAGATCGATGAAATCGATCTGTGGAAATACGGCTACGACACCCGTAAACGTTCCTGGTACTGGGCGACGATGCAGGCGGACCGGCCGTATGTTTCAGAACCCTATCTCTCGTTCAGTATTGGCGCCCCGGTCATCACCGTCAGCGCGCCACTGCGCGGCAAGGTGCCGGGCGTGATCGCCGCCGATCTCAAGCTCGATACGTTCAGCGAATTCGTCCAGGCGCAGCGGGCGGGACAGCACGGCACGGTGATGATCTTCGACCAGGCGGGATCGATCATCGCCCACCCCCAGTTTTCAGATCTGGTGACCAGCGCGATGACGCACCCGGCCCGATCGTCATTGCCCAGCATCGACGAGATCAACAAGGGAATCGTGGCCTCGGTGATACGCGGTGCGTACAACAAGGACAATTACGAAGGAAACATCGAGGACGAAACAGGGAAAGGCTTTCTCTTCAGGGTGACGAAGTTCGCGCTCGGCGAACGCTACAGCGGCAACATATTGCTGCTGGCGGCCCAGGATGACTTCGTCCAGAACGTCCGCGAGCTCCAGTTCAATGGGTTGGTCCTCGCGATCCTGGTTGGCGCGGGCTTCATTCCGGTCGTCTGGATGTTCGGCAGCCAGATGTCCCGGGCCATCCAGCGCATTACCGCGCAGGCGCGCCAATTGCAGACCCTGGCTGAACCCGAACTCGTGCCGGTGACGTCCTACATCAGGGAGATCCACGCGCTGGGCAGCAACATGAATCTCGCGCAGCGGGCGATATGGTCGTTCGCGCATTTCGTTCCCAAGGAGATCGTTCGCGGGTTGATCGATAATTCCATCTCAACCGAACTCGGCGGCGTAAAGCAGGACATCACGCTGGTGTTTACCGACGTCCAGGGGTTTACCACCATTGCGGAGTCGGCCGATCCTGACGTCCTGATGCGGCAGACGTCGCGGTACTTCTCCGTGATGACAGAGGCGTTCCTCGCCGAAGGGGGCACGGTCGACAAGTTCATCGGCGACGCCGTGATGGTGTTCTGGAATGCACCCAATCCGCAACCCGACCATGTGGCGCGCGCTTGCCGGGCGGTGTTGGCAGCCAGGGCCGCCGGTGAACGCCTTAACGCCGAATTCGAGGCCGGCGGATTGCAGCCGTTCATTACAAGGTTCGGCATTCATGTCGGCGAGGCCGTGGTCGGCAATGTCGGATCGACCGAGCGCATGAATTACACGGCACTGGGCAACACCGTTAATCTGGCGGCCCGTCTCGAGGGCCTGAACAAGCAAACCGGGACAACGGTCCTGGTCAGTGAGGATGTGTTCCGGCGGGTTGGGGATCTCTTCAAGTTCAGGGCTCTTGATGCCGTGGTTGCCAAGGGCATGACCAGGGAAACCCGCATTTTTGAACTGCTGGGAGCATCGACATGAAGCGGACGCCGATCCCTTGCAGGATATTGTCGACGCTGCTCACACTCTGGCTGGGCTTCACTGCGTCGGCTGTTCACGCCGCCGAAGACACGATCAAGGTCGGCATTCTGCACTCCCTGTCCGGCACCATGGCAATCAGCGAGTCCGTCCTGAAGGACACCGTGCTGATGCTCATTGCGGACCAGAACAAGAAGGGAGGGCTGCTCGGAAAGAAACTGGAGCCTGTTGTCGCCGACCCCGAATCGGACTGGGATGCCTTTGCGGAAAAAGCCGGCGAGTTGCTGACCAGGGACAAGGTCGCGGTGGTATTCGGCGGCTGGACCTCTCTTGCGCGAAAGGCGGCTCTTCCCATCTTCGAGCAGATGAACGGGCTGCTTTACTATCCCATTCAATACGAAGGTGAAGAGAGCTCCCGTAACATCTTTTATCTGGGCGCAGCACCGAACCAGCAGGCCATTCCCGCTGTTCGGTACCTGATGAGCAAGGAAGGCGGCGACGTTCGCCGATGGGTTCTGCTCGGGACCGATTATCTTTATCCGCGCAAGACCAACCAGATTTTGAGCGCCTATCTTGCGGCCGAGGGCGTGTCTCTGGAGGACATTACGACGATCTATGGAGCGCCGACCCAGTCCGACTGGCGGGAGATCGTCGAACGCGTGAAGTCATTCGCCGCATCAGGAAAAAAGACCGCGGTGATCTCGACCGTCACCGGGGACTCAAACGTTCATTTGTACGCCGAGTTGGTCAAGCAACAGATCGACGTCAGCAAAATTCCGTTCATGGCGCTCTCCGTCAGCGAACGTGAGCTGCGCAGCGTGGACCTCGGCAAGTTCGCCGGGCACATGGCGGCGCGGAACTACTTCCAGTCCGTCAAGTCGGCGGAAAATGACGCGTTCATCAAGATGTGGGCGGATTTCAACGAGCAGCGGGACAAGACCACAAACGATGCGATGGAGGCGACCTTGATCGGCTTTCGGATGTGGGCGCAGGCCGTCAGCCAGGCCGGCACCGCCGACGTCAGCGCGGTCCGGCAAGCGATGTACGGCCAGCGCGTAAGGGCGCCGAGCGGTTTTGAGGTTGTGATGAACACCAATCATCTCCTCTCCAAGCCGGCCATGATCGGCAAGCTCGAAGCTTCCGGAAGTTATGACGTGGTCTGGCGGTCAATCAGCCCGATCAAGGCGTCGGTCTGGAGCAGATATCTTCCCGACAGCGCCAGACGGATTGCCGATTGGACCTTTCCCTGGATTTGCGGCGGGTGCACCGAGCCGACCTACAAGGATTGGTGACGGCCCGCACGATTGAGGTGGGAGCCTCACTCTTCGGTGGCGTCGGGTAGTTCGGCGAGCCGGGGAATCAGCCGAACTTCGATGTTGGCTTCGTTCAGCATCTGACCGGAGATGGAGAAATCCTCGGCCCAATTCGAGTTGGGCCGGTCGGGTTCGTAGGCGACGAGCGCCGTGATGCCGCATTGGATGATGGCCTTGGTGCACTCCACGCAGGGAAACCAGGGAACGTAGATGGTGCAGCCCTTGAGCGCGACGCCAATGCGGGCCGCATTGAAGATCGCATTCTGTTCGGCGTGGCAGCTCCAGATATATTTGGCGCCGGTGATACGGGAGTGGCGCTCCTCGAGGTCATCGCGAACGCCGCGCGGCAGCCCGTTGAAGCCGGTCGAGCGGATTTCATGATCCGGCCCGACGATCACGGCGCCGACGCGCCGCCCTTTCTCGATGCTCCAGGTCGCCAGATGATGCGCCAGGAGCATAAATCGCTCATCCCATTTTGGATCCAGCAATACCGTTCCCTCAAAAATCAGTGCGCTCTATGCGCCAATGTTCCACCATCAACCATGGCGAGACAACAGCGAGAGCATCAACATCCCGTTAATGCCCGTGTGGCCGCGGTCAGCATCTGACAGATTTAAGCCCGGCGGTAGCCGCTTGTCGATGACTGCTTGGTTCGTAAGCTTAACGCTTAGGATACGCCTATTCCTCGTCCGCGCCGGGCGCTTGCCTCAGCATGAAATGCCCGAATGCCGAGGCGATCGGTTTGGTCCGGTCGTCCTGCCAGGCCTGCGCCTCGAAGGCGACGACGCGCCGGCCCTGCTTGACGATCGAGACGTTGGCGTAGCTGTCCAGCGCGCGGCCGGAGCGCAAATAATTGATCGTCAGCCCGATCGGCTTCGGCAGCGACACGCCGAGTTCGCGCGTCACGCCGACGATGGCGGTGGTTTCGAGAAAGGCGCCGGTCATCCCGCCATGGATCGCGGGCAGGATCGGGTTGCCGATGATCTTCTGTGAAAACGGCATCACCAGCGTGCCGTCCTCGCTGACGCGGATGCCGAGGCAGCGCGCGAACGGGCTTTGGGCGAACGGGCCGGTCGGATCTTCCGGCGCCTCAAGCGTCGGCAGCGCGAGATCCTCCCTCGAGCGGCCCTTGAGCATGTTGGTGCGGTTGGCGCCGACCATGAAGCAGGCCGTCGCGGTGGCGACAGGGTCGTCCTCGGTCTCCTGATAGGCGGTCGCGCGCACGAAGGCGATCGAGCGGGTGACGCGGTAGCAGATTGCATGCGCCCTTATGTCGAGGCCGGGCGTTGCCGGCTTCAGGTAATCGATGCGCAGGTCGAGGGTTGCGATCGCGCGCGTGCCGTCGAGCGCGAGCTGGACCGCCATGCCGCAGCTCTCGTCGAGCATCGCGGTGACGACGCCGCCGTGAAGCACGCCGGTCCCGGTGTCGCCGACGAAAACGGGGCGATAGGGCAGGCTCGACCAGGCTTCGCCAGGGGCGGCGCGGTCGAGCTGAAGTCCGCTGATGTGCCCATAGACGGAGCGGTGGCTCTTGATGGCGTCGGCCAGTTCGTCAAACGGCAGCGGCGTGTCGACTTTTGATGCTTCGGACATACGGACGTTCTAGACCATATTGATCGATGAGCCAAAGACGGCTCAGCCGTTCGTCGCGTGCACGCCGGGCTTCCGTCCCGAGTTCCATTGGCCGCCGAGCGCGCGCTCGATCTGCGCTGCGAGCTGCAGCAGCAGCCCGTCATTGGCCTGCCTGGCCTGGGCCTGAATGCCGAGCGGCAAGCCATGCTCGTGCTGCGCCATCGGCAGCGAGATCGCGGGAATCCCGCACAGATTGGCGAGCGGCGTGAACGCAAAGTTGCGCCACAGATTGCCGAACCAGTCCAGCACCGACGGATTGTCCGAGATGGTCAGATATTCCGTGGTGCCGACTTTCGGCGTCGGCAGCGCGGTGATCGGCGTCAGGATGATGTCCCAATCCTCGAAGAATGCGCCGAAGCCGCGCGAGGTCGTGTTGAAGACCGCCTGCATGCGCGCCCGCTCGGCATACGTCGTGTGCCGTCCGGCTTCCCAGATCCGGATGTTGACCGGCTCGATGAGATCCGCCGGCGGCTTTTCGAGCCCGCGGGCGGCGAGCATGTTGCTGATGACCACCGCAAAATTGCTGATGTAGCAGGTGGTCTGGGCGTCAAACGCGGCGCGGTAGTCGATCGCGGGCAACGCGTAATCGACGTGATGGCCGAGGCCTTCGAGGAATTGTCCGGCTTTTTTCAGCTCTGATGCGATCTGCGGTGTCGCCTGGTAGTCGCCCCATTGGTGCGAGAGCGCAATCTTGAGCCGCCCCGGATCGCGCTTGATCATCTCCTGGTAAGGCTCCGGCGCGGTCCAGAACGGCATCAATTCGCCGGGCGCGGGACCGCGGCAAGCATCGACGAAGGCGGCGGTATCGCGCACCGTGCGCGACTGGCAGCCCTGGATCGACACCAGCCCGCTCAAGTCAGAAAGATGCGGCGCGAGCGAGAAAACGCCGCGTGAAACCTTCAGACCGATGTTGCCGTTGACGCCGGCCGGGATGCGGATCGAACCGCCGCCGTCGGTGGCATGCGCGATCGGCACCGCGCCCGCCCCGACCATCGCGGCGCTGCCGGCCGACGATCCGCAGGTGGTGTAGTCGGTATTCCAGGGGTTGCGCGTCACATACACGGCGGGATTATCAGCCGAACTGCAAACGCCGAACTCCGGTGTCGTGGTCCGTCCGATCAAATTGAGTCCGGCCTGGCGCATCTTCGATGTCAGGAACGTATCTGATGTGGCGCGATTGCCGCGCATCAGCAGCGAGCCCATTTCCTGCAGGCGTCCGTTCATGGTCGGGCCCAGATCCTTCATCAGGAACGGCAGGCCGGCGAAGGGTCCCGCGAGATTGGCGCCGGCCTTGGCGGGATCGTCGATCGCGTCTTCAAACAATTCGACCACGGCAGACAGCGCCGGATCGACTTTTGCGATGGCTGCGGCTGCCTGGCTTGCCAATTCCTGTGCCGTCAGTTCGCCCTTCCGCACGCGCTCCGCCAACGCCACGCCGTCGTGCTGCGCCCATTCGTTCCAGTTCATCGACAAAGTCATGCGGTCTATTTCCTTACGCGCGGCGTCTTAATGGGGCGCCGCTTCATGCGCCAACCCGGTTTCCTGTATCGTCGGCATCCACAGCCGTGCCAGCACCGGGATCACCAGCAGGCTGCAGATCGGGGACAGCAGCATTCCGCCGACGATGACGCAAGCCAGCGGCTGCTGAACCTGCGAACCGATCCCCGTCGAGATCGCTGCAGGGACCAGGCCGATGCTGGCCGACAGCCCGGTCATGAAGATCTGCCGCATTCTTGTTTCGGCGGCGCTGATGATCGCGTCCTCCGTTCCCATGCCTTCATCGATTTCGCGCCGGATATAGGACATCAGGAGAATGCCATCCATCGCGGAGACGCCGAACAGCGAGATGAATCCGACCGCGGCCGAGACGCTGAAATTCAGGCCGCCGATATAGAGTCCCAGAATGCCGCCGGCCACCGCAAAGGGGATGCCCGACAGCGCCAGCAGGCTGTCGCGAATCGAATTGAACAGGCTGTACAGCAGCATCAGGATCAACAGCAGGCTCAATGGCACGATCAGCGCCAGCCGCTTCTTGGCATCGACCAGCGCGCCGTATTCGCCGGACCATTCCATCGAGTAGCCCTGCGGAAGCGGTACTTTCTTTCCGACACGGTCCTGCGCCTCGACCACGGTCGAGCCGAGATCGCGGTCGCGAACGCTGTATTTCAGCGGGATGAAGCGCTGGCTGTTCTCGCGGTAGATATAGGCCGCACCACTGACGAGCTTGACCTCGCCGAGATCGCCGAGCCGGATATAGGCGGTTGGCGTCTTCGGATCCGAGTTCGGCAGCGCCACCGGGATCGCGCGGATGGCATCGACGTCCCTGCGGAATTCGGGCGCCAGACGCACCGTCAGCGCGAAGATCATCTCGCCTTCATAGACCTTGGAGACTTCCTGGCCGCCGATCGCGGCCTGGACCACGGAATTGATGTCGCTGATCGAGAAGCCGTAGCGCGCGGCCTTGGCGCGATCGATCTGGACGACCAGATTGGGCTGGCCGAGCAGATTGAAACTGGCGGGGTCGGCGACGCCGCGCACGCCAGAGAGTTCGGTCTTCACCGATTTGGACAGCCGCTCCAGCTCGTTGAGGTCCTTGCCGAAGATCTTGATCGAGTTCTCGCCCTTCACGCCGGAGACGGCTTCCTCGATATTGTCCTGGATGTATTGCGAGAAGTTGAAATCGATGCCGACGAACTCGCGGTTGAGCTTCTCGCTCATCTGCTTGACCATCTGTTCCTTGGTCAGCCCCGCCGGCCAGGTGTCGGCCGGCTTGAGCGGGACAAAGAACTCCGCGAGGAACGATCCGTCAGGATCGGTGCCTTCCTCGCCGCGGCCCTGTTCGGAAAACACGGTCTGGACCGGCGGATAGCTCGATATGATGGCGCGGATCTTGGTCACCGTTTCCATCCCCGCTTCGAGCGTGATCGTCGGCGGCATCACGGCGCGGATCCAGAGATTGCCTTCTTCCAGCTTGGGCAGGAATTCGGTGCCGAGCCGAAAGCTCAAACTGAGGCACAGCGCGAGAAACACTGCGGCGATAACCGTGGAGCGGCGATAGTTGCGGACCGCGGGCACCAGAATGGCCTGGTAAACGGTGCGTATATGACGGACCACGAAGGTTTCGACTTCCCTGACATGGGCCGGCAGCAGGATCGAGGCCAGCACCGGCGTCACGGTGAAGGTGGCGATGACGGCGCCGAGCAGCGCATAGGCATAGGTGCGCGCCATCGGCCCGAAGATCTGCCCCTCGACGCCTTGCATCGTGAACAGCGGCAGGAAGGCCGCGATCGTGATGATCACCGAAAAGAAGATCGCCTTGTCGACCTCGATGGCGCCGGTCAGGATCCGGTGCAGCTTGTCGCTGAGCCGCGCCCGCCGATCCGGGGCTACCCCCGGCGTGTGGTGGGCGATATGGCGGAAGATGTTCTCCACCATGATCACGGTGCCGTCGACGATGATGCCGAGGTCGATGGCGCCGACCGACAACAAATTGGCGGACTCGCCCCGCATCACCGTGATCATGACCGCCAGGAACAGCGCCACCGGAATGTTCGCCGCGACGATGACCGCGCAGCGCAGATCGCCGAGAAAGACCCACTGGATCAGGAAGATCAGCGCGATCCCGAACAAGAGATTATGCAGCACGGTCTGCACCGTGATCGCAACGAGATCGCCGCGGTCATAGAACGGCACGATCTTGACGCCTGAGGGCAGCGATCCGTCGGTGTTGATCCGCTCCACCGCCGCGCGCACGCGCTTGACCACGTCCATGGTGCGTTCGAGCTTCTGCATCAGCACGATGCCGGTCACGACGTCGGTCTTGTCGTCGCGGCCGGCGAGACCGAGCCGGGGCGCGAACCCGATCTGGACCTTGGCGACGTCGGATACCAGCACCGGAACGCCGCCCTGCTGGGTCAGCACGATATTGCCGATGTCGTCCATCGAACTGATGACGCCGATGCTGCGGACATTGACCGACTGTTCGCCGATCGAGATGGTGCGGCCGCCGACATTGGAATTGCTGCCCGAGATCGCGGTCATGATCTGCGGCAGCGTCAGCCCGTAGGCCATCATGCGGTCGAGGTTGATCTCGGCCTGGAATTCCTTGGTCTTGCCACCGAGCACCGCGACGTCGGCGACCCCGGGCACGATGCGCAGCTTGCGTTCGACCACCCAGTCCTGCAGCGCCTTGAGCTTCATCACGTCCATGCCCGGCGGGCCGACCAGCTCGTAGCGGAAGATCTCGCTGATGCCGCCGGCGGGCGAGATCACCGGCAGCACGCCGGCCGGCAGCACCGCATCCTTCAGCCGGTTGAGGGTCTGCTGGCGCACGAAATGATAGTCGCGGCCGTATTCGAATTGCAGGCGGACGAAACCGAGCCCGTAGACGGTATTGGAGCGGATGAACTTCAGCCCCGGCGTAGAGGCGACCGCGATCTCGATCGGGATCGTGATGTAGCGCTCGACTTCCTCCGGCGACTGGCCCGCCTGCTGGGCGATGATCTCGACGATCGGCGGCGCCGGGTCGGGATAGGCCTCGATGTTCAGCATCAGGAAAGTGACGTAGCCGAGACCGAGAAAGGCCGCGAACGCGACCATCACCAGCAGCCGCCGCGACAGGCAAAACGCAATCAGACTACGCAGCATCCGTGGCCCCGGACTCTTTATTTGACGCGTTTTCTTGACGCGAACCGGTATCCACTTCGCTTGAAAACGCTATCAGAATCATTGACGCCACTCGTTGTCGACGAAGATCGCGCCGCGCGCGAGGACTTTTTCTCCGGCCTCGAGGCCGCTGCGAATTTGCGTCAGGCCGTCCTGCTGGATTCCGATCTCGACCGGACGACGCTTGAACAGCAAGGGTTCGGTCTCGACCCAAACGGTGGCCGTGTCGCCCTCGCGGATCACAGCGTCGGTCGGCACCGCGGGATTCCTCGATGTTTCGCCGATGCTGATCCTGAACATCGCGAACATCTCGGATTTGAGCGCATGATCCGCATTCTCGATCTCGGACCGGACCACGACCCGGCGCGTCGTCAGGTCCGACGTCGAATTGATGGCGTTGATGCGTGCCTTGAACACCCGGTTCGGCACGGCGGAAACCCTGGCCTCGATCTCCTGGCCGATCCGCACCTGCGCGATATCCTGCTCGAAGATCTGGGCCTTCAGCCACACCGTCGAGAGGTCGGCGATCGTGTACAGGGCCTCGCCGGAATCGGCTTTGACATATTGCCCCGGTCCGACCTTGCGCGAGACGACGGTGCCATCGATCGGCGCCGTGATCGTGGTCACGCGGTTCAGCATGCCATCCTGCTCGAGCTTGGAAATTTCCGCATCCGCGCGGCCCAAAATCCGCAGGCGGACGCGGGCGGCTTCGAACGCCGTGTCCGCCGATCGCAGGTCATGTTCGGCGGCGGCAAGCTGCGCTTCGGCCTGCTGCAGGTCCTTGGACGGCGCAGCCTTGCCTTCATGGAGATCGCGAACGCGCTTTTCAAGGATAACAGCCAGATTGTGCTGGGAGCCTGCCTTGCGTCTGGCGGCCTGGGCGGCGATGAAGTCGTTCTGCGGGACCAGTTGCTCGGGGCTGTCGATTTCCAGCAGCGGATCGCCCTTCTTGACCTGATCGCCGAGCTTGGCAACCAGACGGGTAACGCGGCCGGAGAACGGTGTCAGGACGATCGTGGAGGCATCCTCATTGTATCCGATCTGGCCGATCGCCGATCTTTGCGGGCGAAACGCAACTGTCTCAACCTTGGCGACCTGCAGCTGATGCATCTGATCGGGGACGACCCGGACAAAGTCCGCCCCCTTCATGGTGCCTTCGGCCAAAGCGAACGATGTCACGGCAGCCGATGCCGTCAACGACACGCCGAACAGGGCAATCAGCCAGGGAAAATGCGTTTTCGCCGTAATTGACATGCCCCGGACGATACCCCAGCCGCGCAACCCAAAACAAAGAAATTCGCGCGGACCAAAGCATGCCGCTCGGGCCGCAGCTAGGGGCGGGGAGCTTCAAACCACTGGAATATCCGCGTCCCGCCTCAATTGCCGAGCGTGATGTTGGCTTCCTGAATGATCCCTGCGAATTTGTCCGATTCCGAACGGACGAAGGCGCGCAGCTCGGCATCGGTCATGCTGCGGGACACGATGCCCTGGATCGCCAGTTTCTCCTTGATGTCGGCCCGCTGCATGATCTGCGGCATCACCTCGGCGAGACGGGCGAGGATCGGCGGTGACGAGCTGGCGGGCGCGAACATCGCAAACCAGTTGAGGAGCTCGTAGCCGGCCAGTCCCGGAGCGTCGCTGAGCGGCGCGACATCGGGCAGTTGCGGCATGCGCTCGCGCGAGGTGACGGCGACCGCGCGGATCTTGCCGGCCTGGATCAACGGCAGCGCGGCGGCAAGACTGGAGAAGCTCATGGTGACGGCGCCGACCGCGACGTCGGTCACCGCCGGCGCCGAGCCGCGATAGGGCACGTGCTGGACATCGGTGCCGGCCATCTTGTTCATCAGTTCGCCGGCGAGATGCTGGGGATTTCCGACGCCCGAGGACGAATAGCTCAGTTTGCCCTTGTTGGCCTTGGCGAAGGCGATCAGGTCCGCAGGCGTCCGCACCGGGGAGCCGTCGGCGACGACGACCACGCAGGGCACTATCCCGGCGAGCGCGATCGGCACCAGCTCGGTCTCGGGCTGATAGGTCATTTTCTCCTTGTAGAGATGCTTGTTGATCGTGACCTCGCCTGACGCCGCCATCAGCAGCGTGTGGCCGTCATTGCCCGCCTTGGCGACAGCCTGGGCCGCGATCATCGCGGCCGCACCGGCGCGGTTCTCGACGATCACGGGCTGCCCCAACACCTCCCGCATCGGATCGGCCACGAGCCGCGCCACAAGATCGACGCCGCCGCCGGCCGGATAGCCGACGAGAATGCGCATGGTGTGATCGGGATAGACGGATTGCGCCCATGCCGAGCGGGCGCCGGTGAGGGCGGCTGCGCTGGCTGCGATGAAGAAGCGCCGTGAGATCATGGTCGCGTCTCCCAATGGGTCGCTCTTGTTAGAGCGTAGGGCGGTTTAGCGACAGTGTAATCCGTCGTCCGAACCGAAGACAAAATGGCGGCACGCCTCCGGTTAACTAATCCACCCCACGGTCCTTAACTCCATTTCGATGTAAGCAATTCCGCTCTCAAACCCCTCTGTCTCCACGCTAAGGGTAGTGCTTATGGCCTTCCATCTCTTGTCGCGTTAGGACAATGGCGCGGCGCTCAAATCCTTTGTTTGGCATGCCTTGAAAGTTGCCAAACGTTCTTTTCCATCATTTGCAATCTTCTTCAATATCTCAACCAGGAGTACAGTCCAATTTTGAGGGTTGAGAATCGTGTCCGATTATCCTGCAAGCCAAAAACTCTGGCGCCATATGTCGTCTTCCCGGTCCATGTGGATGCTACAGCGCAAACTCCTCTGGATTGCGCGGTCGGATACTCTTAACGACCCATAAAATGCATTTCAGCTACGAGCGCATTTCAGATTCGACCTTTGAAGCAAATAGACGCATTGAAGCAAACAGCGTTTCATCATCGAACGCTTTCGCGGAAACCGCCATCGCGGTGATTGCTCGATAGTAAACATTGCGGGCATCGCGCTTGTGTGACGGATATCTATGGTGCTTCCAGGTGCCACTGACGTCGAACCCTTCTGGAAAGTACATGTCCATAATGTGCGGAGAGGCGGCGTGAACATACCCCGAATATGCTTTGGATATAGTTCTGCCTACATCTTTCGCTCTTTCTAGCTCCGCGCCAGACAATGAGCTGCCGTGTACGTAGGCGCGAATTTTGTCGCGCTTAACCATTCCTCGGCTCAAACGTGAGCCGACAACATCATTCTGGTCCGAAAATTCTTCTGCATAAAAATACCGAAGGTACTCCATATGGCGGTCCGTGATATCGCTATTGATTACAGCAAGGGCCAGAAACCAAATATCCTCTTCTATCTCGTCGAGGCCCCGCTGCATAATTCCTAGTTCCTGAAACAAGCCGCGTTCGAGGAGCGCTTCGACCGAATGCAAACTGCTAATCAATCGCGCTAGCTTTTGCACAATTGCCTGGCGTATTGATTGCTCCGCATACCGAAAGCGACCGTCGCGACCTCGCACGGGTTGCGGAACTTTCGTTTCGATTTGGCGAAACGCGTTCTCCAACGCCTGCAAAATAGGCCCGAAAAAGTAGGTCTTGGGCTGGGACAACGACAGTTCTCCTAGGGTCGAGGGACAAACTTGCGCAATGAAAAAATGGAATGATACTAACGAGCCGGCTTAATGATTTTGTCTCGCTTCTCCGCGCCGCGCCCACGTCATCCGTAACGGCCGCTGCAGCGCCTCTGCTGCTTCCCACGGCGTACGCATCCAGACATCGCGCTCCTCGCCGGTCGTGAGCACGTAGAGCGAATTAGACAGCGTAATTCGCTGTCCGGTCGAAGACAAAGTGACGGATTATGCCTGCGGCTAATCCCCTGCGGCCTGCAATGAAGAGGCCGCCAACTGAGGCGGCCTCTCTCTAACCATTGCTACTGTTGGAACGGAGCACCTTTACAGACAACGATTGTATCAGCCTCCTGCACTTTCCACTTTCCAGCTTCGCAGGTGTAGCGCAGGCGCTCTCCGTTACAGATCTGTGCGCCGGTTGAATAAATTCTATTCGCAAAGATACATGCATCCTTAGGAGCAGTTGGCGTTTGTTGTGCGCTCGCCTGCGCGATGCACCCTGCCGAAACAATCAAAACTGCAAACAACCTTCTCATTATCGCCCCCATTCAAGCGTGGAAGAATTCCACTCGCTTAGGTTAGGAGAATATGGTTGTACAATCAAATGATCCACAGCCAAATTCGGCTGCTCGTAAATCAAATTAGGCCATCAGCGACCAAGTACCAAGCGGCCTAAGAGAACGTACCGTGATCTTCGCCAATTCGGGTACGCGGAATTTGCATCCGATCGCTGTGGCGTTGGTTTGGGGGTTACCATGGCAAACAAGAGTAGCTGCTGTGACGGCTCGCATCAATCTGGCAAGTTCCTGCAGCTGTATGCCTGAGTGTGAACCACCAGCTTCTCCTGACGGAAGCGGCAAGTATCTGCTGATATTCAGCGCGTAGGGCGGATTAGCGACAGCGTAATCCGCCGTCCGAACCGAAGACAGAGGGGCGCATTACGCCTTCCGCCTTCGTTCCTTGGGGCTCGGGTGGACAAGTCCGCTGACCAGCCCCCACAAGGCTGCATCGGCGGCCTTCCAAGTAATTTCCGATTCACGGAAATTATGCTTGACAACTTCGCCAAATCAGAATATATCGGTTTCGTCTCATCCCTTCACGAGGGGCGTATCGCGATCGTCACGGACGTGGGGTGGGATGCGGTGGACGTCGATGTTGCGCTTGACGGGCGCAGCAGAGGCGTACGGCGAAAGCATGTGGTCCTGGCGCCCGTAACGGCGTCAAGTCTTGCGGAGCGATCTGCGAGGCGACGGTGGCAATAGAGGCCGTCTCACCGGGGAGAGCGCGTTATAAGCCGTAAAGCCATTGCGCAGGGAATGTCGGATGTTCTCCGCTGCCCTGTATGCTCATGTGCAGTGTTCTTTGCACTATTCGCACATGAGACCGCGGGTGCAGCGCGCATCCGGCATTCCCTGCTCCCTTGTTTTGGGGAGAAACAGCATCAACCACTCGGGCGCATCGCGCCGCGGGATCGCGAACTCGTATCTGGAATTTGGGCGCCGTCATTGCGAGCGAAGCGAAGCAATCCATCGCGCGGCATCAATAAAGCAAAGCATGGATTGCTTCGCTGCGCTCGCAATGACGACCAAGCTGTTTGAAATTCAAATCACTGCATCGAGGCCGCAATCTTCTCCGCTGACATCAGCACCGGAAAATTGGTGTTGGCGCAGGGCACGACCGGGAAGATCGAGGCGTCGACGACGCGCAGGCCCTGCACGCCCTTGACGCGGCCTTCGGTGTCGACGACTGACATCGGATCCTCCGGCCGGCCCATGCGGCAGGAGCAGGAGGCGTGCCACACGCCGATGGTTCCCTTGCGCACGAAGGTCTCCAGCGCCTCGTCGTCGTTGATCACGTCGTCGAACGAAAATCCTTCGACCACGAAATTGTCGATCATGTAATGGCGCAGCGCCGCTGGGCCGTCCATCAGGGTGGCGGCGATTTTGGTGAGGATCCTGTTCTTGTTGTTGACCACGCCGATCTTGCGCACGCGGTCGGTATAGGAGGCAGGGAAGGGCTTGTCGGTGACCGCCTTGACGGCGTCACTCATTTGCACCGCCGCCATCTTGCGGAAACCGCTCATCAGGCGATCGAGGTCGCGCCGGTCGGACAACAGGTTGAACTCGACGATCGGTTCAGCCGCCGGGTCGCGCGAGGCGAGCTTGACCTGTCCGGTTTCGGAATAGGTCTTGTTGACGAATGTCAGCGCCGAGCCGATTTGCTCGCCGACCGCATGCCAGGCCGATTTGCTCAGCACCACGACGAACATGTCGCCCTTCGGCACGCCGGGCAGTCCGGACGAATAACGCAAGCCGACCTGCATGTGACGCCTGGTATGCCCGTTCATGCGCGCGCCGCGGCGGACAAAAGAGGACAGCGAAATCGAGGGATGATCCATCAGGCGCTGGCCGACACCTTCAAGTCCCATCAGGACGGGAATTCCCATGTCCTTGAGGTGACCGACCGGGCCGATGCCGGCGCGCAGCAGATGCGCCGGCGAATGGATGGCGCCGCTGCAGAGAATGATCTCGCGGCCGCGGAATTCCTGCTCCTTGCCGTTGACGAGGGCCTTCACGCCGACGCAATGCGTGCCTTCGAACAGCAATTCCCTGACCTGCGTGTTGGTGGAGATCGTGAGATTGGCGCGCTTGCGCGTTTCGCGATCGAGATAGCCCATCGCGGCCGAGACGCGTTGCTCGGCCTGATTGGAATGGGTCACGGGGAAATAGCCGTCGACGAACTCGCCGTTCTGGTCCGGCAGGAATTGATGGCCGGCCTGCTGGAAGGCGTCAGCGAAAGCCTGCGAATGCTTCGTCCAGTGCTCCCTGGGGATTCGTCGCACCGGGATGCGGCCATCCTTGCCATGGAACGGCCCGTCGAAATCAAGGTCGCGCTCGACCTTCTTGAAGTAGGGCAGCACGTCCTTCCAACTCCAGCCGGTGGCGCCCCGCGCGTCCCATTCATCATAGTCGGTCGGTGCGCCGCGGTTGGCCATCTGGCCGTTGATCGAGGAGCCGCCGCCCAGCACCCGCGCCTGCTCGTATTTGCGCAAGGGCGGACGCCCCTCGTTGGGATTGTTATGGCTGACGATCTGCGTCGTGACCTTGAGTTCGGTCCAGTGGAAGCGCGGATCGAAATAGGCGGTGCCCGGATAGCTATCCCTGATCTCGGCCGGCTCGTTGCCGGGCGGGGTGTCCTGGCCGGCTTCGCACAGCAGGACCTTGTTGGCGCTTTTGGCCGACAGCCGATGCGCCATGACCGAACCAGCCGAACCGCCGCCTACGATGATCGTGTCATACACTTTGGCATTTCCTCTTGTTGTTGATCTTGTTGCCGGGGAAGGTAGCGCAGCTCCGCGTCCGGGTCACGCCCGGCTGTCGCCGCCGTCCACGAGAGCGAATCGTCACGGATGTTCGGACGGGCGGCCGGTCTCGTCATGCAAAATCCGCTCGGCGGCCCCCTCGAGATCGTCGTACTGCCCGTTTTTGAGCGACCACATGAAGGCCGCCAGTGCGGTCAGGCCGATCCCGAGCGCGATCGGTATCAGATAGAAATAATCCTTCATTCGGCCGCCTCCATCATGGCCTTGGCCGAAAGTTGTGCATCCGCACCAGCGCGTGGCGCGATCTTTCGCGGGCTCCTGAGGCGTAGCGCGTTGGCGACCACCAGCATCGACGATGCAGACATCGCCACGGCTGCGACCAGCGGCGTCACATAGCCCATGATGGCGACGGGGACCGCGACCAGATTATAGGCGATCGCCAGGGCGAAGTTTTGCCGAACGAGCCGTCTGGAATTGCGTGCGACGGAAATAGCCTGAGGCACGGCGGACAGGCTCTCGCGCAAGAACACCAGATCGGCTGCGTTACGTCCGATATCCGCCGCGGTAGCCGGCGCCATCGAGGCATGCGCGGCCACCAGCGCCGGCGTATCGTTCAAGCCGTCGCCGACCATGAGAACCTTCCGGCCCGAAGCTTCAAGCGCTGCGATGTGCGCGATCTTTCCGGCGGGCATTACCGAAGCGAAGCAGGGAACATCGAGTTGTCGAGCCATTGGCGCTACCGCGGCTTCACGATCGCCGGAAACCACCTGGACCAGAATGCCGGCGTGCTTCAGTTCGGTCACCGCCGTCGATGCATCCGCGCGCAAAAAATCCTCGAAACGAAACTCGGCCAGGCGGTTTCCGTCTTTGGAAAGCACGACGAACTCATCACCTGGCATCCGCCCGGCGTTGTCCGGGCTCGCAACTGCCCATTCCGGCCGGCCGAGCCGGTAAGTGATAATGCCGGAGCGCGCCTCAAGACCGAATCCGGGGTGCTCGGAGACTTCATCGAATACGATGCGAGACGGCGGAAGATCGGCGGCGGCTTCGACCAACGCGCGCGAATAGGGGTGGCGGGAGTGACTGGCCAGTGCAGCCGCAATCCCGGTTGCCTGCCGGTCCATGCTGTCAGATCCGAGCAGGCGAGGACGGCCCAGCGTCAGCGTTCCGGTCTTGTCAAACACGACCGTGTCGATTTCGGCAAGGCGCTCAAGGGCGCCGCCGTCCTTCACCATGATGCCGCTCTCGAACAGCCGCCGGGCCGCGACGACCTGCACCATGGGTACCGCGAGGCCAAGCGCGCAAGGACAGGTAATGATCAGAACCGCAATGGCGATCGTCAGCGCGCGGTGAATATCGCCGGTTGCGAGGAGCCAGCCGGCAAGCGCGAACAGCGCCGTGAGATGGACGATCGGCGCGTACAGACTGGCGGCACGGTCGGCGATGCGGCGATAGGCCGAGCGACCCTGTTCGGCGGCCTCCATCATCCGCACCATCTCGCCCAGGAAGGAATTGTCCGGCGTCGCCGTCGCGACGATGGTCAGCGGCCCTGTCAGGTTCAAGGTGCCCGCGCGCAGCAGGGATCCGACGGTCGCCGGCTCCGGTGTCTGCTCTCCGGAGACCAGCGAAGCATCCAGTTCGGACGTTCCCTTGGTAACGGTTGCGTCGACCGGCACACGTTCGCCTGCCGCCAGCATGATGGTCATGCCGGTCTGGATTTCGTTCACCGGAAGATAGACCTGCTTGCCGTCCGCTTGCAGCACCCGCGCGCCACGTGCCGCGAGTTGCGCCAGTCCCTTCACGGCCAGCCGGGCCCGTTCGCGCATCATGTGATCGAGCGTGCGGCCGATCAGCAGGAAGAACAGCAGCGAGATTGACGCATCGAAATAGGCGTGCGGCCCATGCTGCGTGGTGTCGTAAAGGCTCATGCCGAAGGCGAGCAGCACACCGATGGAGATCGGTACATCCATATTGGTGCGCCGATGCCGTAGAGCCTGCCATGCGGAACGGAAAAATATCCGGCCGGAATATGCCAGCGCGGGTAGCGCGATGATGGCCGACAGCCAGTGAAACAGGTCGCGTGTCTCGGACTCAGCGCCCGACCAGACCGAGACGGAAAGCAACATGATGTTGCTGGCGGCGAATCCCGCGACCGCCAGCGCGCGGATCAATTCCGACAGCTCACCGTTCCCGTCATCCGACTCGATGTCGAACAAATGGGCTTCAAAACCGGCCTGCTTGAGCGTTTCGAGGAAAGGCGGCGGAGCGCTTTCGGCGTGCCATCTGACGGTCACGCGCCTGGTCGAGAGGTTGACGCGGGCGCTTTCCACGCCGGCAAGCCCGCCGAGTGCCTTTTCGATGGTCCGGATGCATACCCCGCAATGCACCGTGGGCACCGACAGATCAGTCTGGCGCACGCCATCGGCCACGATGCGGCTCGCGAGCAGGACTTCCTCGCCGTTCCCGGCCGCATCCCGAGCAAGCAATGCCGATTCGGCTCCCGGTGCGCAGCAACCCATCGCAGGAACTCCAACCGTCTCGTTATGCTAGGGACCGCATCGTTCGATAGGCGTGCCAGCTTCCGTGTCCCAGCACCGGGAAAACGACGATCATTCCCAACAGGCCGGTGACGATGCCGACAAAAATCAACGCAAGCATGATCGCCGCCCAGGTCAGCATGACCGGAAGATTGTTCCAGACCAGCGCCATGCTGGTGCCCATGGCGGTCAGCGCATCGGTGCGCTCGCTCAGCAGCATCGGAATCGAAAAGGCGCTGATGGCGAATGCGAAGGCCGCAAACAGGCCGCCCACCGCGCCGCCGACCACCAGCATCGCCCAACCGATCTCCGTCGTGAACAGCATCGGGATGATATGGTCGAGGCCGGGAAAAGGACGCAGGCCGAAAAACAGCGCATAAAGGATGACCGCCGCGCGCATCCACAATAGCGTCAGCCCAAGAAGCAGCACGCCTGCGAACAGAATCTGACCGCCTGAATCCGGCCTGACGAAGATCATGTTCCACAGGCTGACGGGCCTGCCTTCCTCGATGCGCCGGCTCTTTTCGTAAAGTCCGATTCCAATGATCGGCCCAGCCACCATGAAGCCGGCAAACGCAGGAAGCAGGATATAGTCGAGGCGCAGGGCAAACAGGCCGACGACGGTGACGACCGACACCAGAAATACCAGCACCCCGTAACTGATGCTGGCCGCCGGATTGATCTTGAAATCGCGCCAGCCGGCCGAGAGCCAGCCCAAAGCGGCTGCGGGGGCGACGTTGCGCTTCCAGGTTTGCGCTTGCGGCAGCGGCGGAACAACGTCCGGGATCGAAATCATCGCCGATCTCCCTGCATTCTCACCGCGGTGTGCATGACGACTTTGCCGCGCTGAATTTTCCGTCCCCAGGGCTGCCTTCGCCCTGGCGGACATGCGCAACGCACTCCGGTTGCGATGTGACCGCCATATAGACCAGGTGCGAGTTGGCGATCAGCACCAATAGCAGCCCGGCACCGACCGCGGCCCAAACAACGGCCTTTGTCCTGAACTGCGCCGTCGCTGCGCCGGTGTCGCTCATCGCTGCTCCCGACGAAGATCGAACAGGTAAAGCGTGAGAATCTTGCGGTCGAGCGGCGAAAGTCTTCCCTCCCAGCCTGGCATCTGGCCTTGCCGGCCGCTCCACACCGTCGTGTAGATCGATTCCGCGTCGCCACCGTAGATCCAGAGCCGATCGGTCAGATCAGGTCCACCGAGATCAGCCTTGCCCTTGGCGTCGTCGCCGTGGCAGGCGACGCAATTGGCGGCGAAGACGGCCTTGCCGGCGTCGATCTTCGCCGCGGGCACGTCCTTTGCGACAGCCGGATCGGAAAGACTGCGCACATAGTTCACGACGTTTTCGACTTCGTCCTTTTTGAGCATCTGATCGCGCCCGAACGCCATCATTTGCGACGTCCTGGTCTGCGGATGTGTCGAATTGATACCGACGCGGATGGTTTCGGAGATGCTTTCGGGATCGCCGCCCCAAAGCCATGACGCCGTCGTCAGGTTCGGAAATCCGTGGCCGCCCCGTGCATTCGATCCGTGGCACGGCGCGCAATTGTCGCCGAACAGCGTCCGGCCGGTCTGCCGCACCCGTTCCATCAATTGTGGATCGGCCTGGATCTCCTTGAAGCTTTCAGCCTCGACGCGCCTGGTCCAGACGCCGCGTTCGAGAGCGGCCTGCTTCACGCTCTCCGTGACGACGTTGCGCTGGTCAATGCCGAGCAGGCCCTTGGTGTAGGTCACACCGAGCGGCCACGCCGGCATCAGCACCCAGTAGCCGACGGCGAACAACGCCGTCACGATCAAAAAGAAATAGACCGGTCGCGGCACCGGCGTGTTCAATTCCTTGATGCCGTTCCACTCATGACCGGTGGTCATGTAGCCGGTGTATGGATCGCGTTCTTCTACCGCCATGGCTGATCCCTGTGCGGCTTGTCCTCATGGTCGAGGATCGATTGCGCGGCCTCGTCGAAATGCTTTTTGTTCGACGGCCAGAACGCATAGACCAGCACGCCGATCGAGAGCGCGATCAGATAGAACAGGCCGAACGACTTCGAGAACCAAACCACAAAATCATTGTCCATGATCAACCTCCCGCCGCGGCGACCGGCTTATGCGCAGCATCGGTCAGCTTGCCGAGAATCTGCAGATAGGCGACCAGGGCATCGAGTTCGGTAAGATTGCCCGGTTTGCCGTCGAAGGCCCTTACATTCGTCGCCGCGCCATATCGCTTGGTGACCCCTTCCGCGTAAGGCGTATCGGGCGCCGCCTGACCGTAGGCATCCAACCTCGCATTGGCGATCATCTCGTCGGTATAGGGGACGCCGACCTTGCGCAATGCCGCCAGGTGCGCGCCGAGGTCATCGCTCCGCAGTTCTGTGCGCCCGAGCCATGAATAATGCGGCATTACTGATTGAGGAACCACGTCGCGCGGGTTGTTGAGATGCCGCACGTGCCATTCGTCCGAATATTTGTTGCCCATGCGCGCCAGGTCGGGACCGGTCCGCTTCGATCCCCAGAGCATCGGGTGATCATATTTGGATTCGACGGCGAGCGAATACGGGCCGTAGCGCTCAACCTCGTCGCGCAAGGTCCGGATCATCTGGGAATGGCAGGCATAACAGCCTTCGCGGATGTAGATGTTGCGGCCTGCGATTTCGAGCGGGGTGTAGACCCGCATGTTCGGCGCGTCCTCGACGGTCTGATGGATCGTGAACAGCGGAATGATCTCGACCGCGCCGCCGATGCTGGCCGCAACGATGATGGCGAGCAGAAAGCCGATGGTCTTGCGCTCAAGCCGGTAATGCAGGTTGAACATGTGCGTTCACTCCGCCGGTTGAGGCGCGGTAGCGCCTGCGAGCGCGGGAACGGGGCGATCGGCCAGCCTTTGGTCGGCCGGCTGATCCGCGGTCCGAATGGTCATCCAGATGTTGTAGCAGGCGACCAGCGCGCCGATCAGGAAGAAGAGGCCGCCGATGGCGCGCGCGATATAGTAGGGATGCATCGCAACCACGGATTCGACGAAGGAATAGGCGAGCGTTCCGCTTTCATTGTAAGTCCGCCACATCAGCCCCTGGATGATGCCGGAATTCCACATCGCAAAGACGTAGATTACCGTACCAGCGAGCGCGAGCCAGAAGTGCACTTCCACCAGCCTGGCGGAATACATGCGCTCGCGCTTCCAGAGCCACGGCACCGAGGCATAGATGGCGCCGAACGTGATCATCGCGACCCAGCCGAGGGCGCCCACATGGACGTGCCCGACGGTCCAGTCCGTATAGTGCGACAGCGAGTTCACCGAACGGATGGCCATGAACGAGCCTTCAAAGGTGACCAGACCGTAAAACACCGCCGCGACCATCATGAAGCGCAAGGTCGCGTCGTCGCGGACCTTGTGCCAGGCGCCGTTCAGCGTGAGCAGCGCGTTGCCGGCCGAGGCCCATGACGGCACCAGCAGCATGACCGAGAACGTCATGCCGAGCGTCTGCACCCACTGCGGCAACGCCGTGTAATGCAGATGATGCGAGCCCGCCCACATGTACATGAAGGTGATGCCCCAGAAGCTGATGATCGACAGCCGATAGGAGAAGATCGGGCGGCCGGCGCGGACCGGCAGGTAGTAGTACATCATGCCGAGGAAACCGGCGGTCAGGAAGAACGCAACGGCGTTGTGGCCGTACCACCACTGCGTCATCGCATCCTGCACGCCGGAGAATGCCGAGTAGCTCTTGGCATGACCAAGTGACACCGGAATCGCCAGATTGTTGACGATGTGCAGGATTGCCACGACCAGAATGAAGGCCATGTAGTACCAGTTCGACACGTAGATATGCGGCTCTTTGCGGCGAACCAGCGTTCGCAAATAGATGATGAAGTAGGTGACCCAGACGATCACCAGCCAGATGTCCGCATACCATTCCGGTTCGGCATATTCCTTCGACTGCGTGACGCCCATCAGGTAGCCGGTTGCGGCGATGACGCAGAACAGATTGTAGCCGAGCAGCACGAACCACGGGCTCAACTGGTCAGGCAGGCGCGCGCGCGTGGTTCGCTGCAGGACATAGAACGAGGTTGCGATCAGGGCGTTGCCGCCGAAGCCGAAGATCACGCCGGAGGTGTGCACGGGGCGGAGGCGTCCGAAGCTCGACCAGGCTGCATCAAACGTCAGGTCCGGGTAGGCGAGTTGCCACGCGATCCAGTCGCCGACAAAAAGTGCCGGCACGAGCCAGACCATCGCGAGGATAATGCCCATCCGGCTGGGATCGTCGAAATAGCGCTCCAGCCGGTCGTCGCCGGGCTCCGGGTCGTAATAGCTGGAAATGACGCCGAACGCTCCCAATATGCCCGCCAGCAGCACGATGGCGCCATGAACGCCCAGCACGTTGTCCTGCGCGACGGCTACCATCGCCAATCCGCACACCGACACCGCAACTAGAATTATCAGCGCAAGCTGCCGTTCGTATTTTGTCAGTTGGGCAATCATGGGTCGCAGCTTTCTCCAGGAAGTGGGAAGCCGGCAAGTCAAGCACCATCGTGTGCCCTGGCCCGACGAAGGTCGGTCGGGCCAATAGGTGCAGGCTACTCCATCGTGGCAATCCGTCCAAATGAGTTTTCTGAGTCTTGTGGTCAGCGGCAAGCCAGAAGGCTAAACGAGCGCAAGGAAGGCCTCAGCTTTCGCCCAAGTTTTAGGAAAGCTTGGGGGCTTGTCTGTGCAAGAACGGACCTGCGCAGCAAGCCCGGCGCATGTCCGTTTTTGCATAGTCAGGCGCATTCGTCCCCAGCGAACATTCCGTCACGCGAGACATAACCGCTGCATTGCCGGTGGCGATGGTCTGGAAGGAGTTTGACGCTGCGCCGCAGCAGGTTTCATCGATTGACCGAATGATCGATTGGGATTTAGCTCCACGTGGCCCCGAGATTGTTCGATTGACTGAGCCATAGCCGCTGCCCAAGCTCGATTTCACAAAGAGGTTGGCGAACATACCACGGGGGCGCGCAAAGAATGCGCCGACAAATACCGCCACACTGATGAAGTGCCTGAGATAGCGATTGTAGCGCATGCAGGACACCATCCTGCTCCTCAACCAAAGGAGTTCGACATGTCACAGTCAACGATCCAACAGGGTAGCTCGGATTCCGCTCAAGAGCTTGGAGACGAATCCTTCATGTCGGCCGCGGAGTTGCGCAACTACGTGATGAAGACCGAGATGGCCAAGGCGTCGAAAGACGTCGGTGATATGGCCGCCAAGGCGCGCGCGGAGCTCATCAGGTCGTTGATGGAACCAGTCGCGGTCACGCCTGAAAAGATTGCCGAGGTAAAGCGGCGGGTGCTCGGCCAACTGAGGGCCGCTGCATTAAAGGGTAACAAGGAAGTTCTGGTCATGCGCTTCCCGAATGCGCTGTGCTCGGACAAGGGGCGCGCGCTCAACAATCTGGAAAAGGGATGGCCGACCACCTTGCTTGGGAGACCTCTTCAAGCCTTCGAGTTCTGGCGCGACCACCTGCAGCCCCAAGGCTATGGCCTGAAGGCGATGATCGTGGATTGGCCGGCGGGCCTGCCGGGAGATGTCGGCTTCTTCCTGACCTGGGAAGAAGCGAAGCGGTGACAGCTGGGGGGACTGAAATATGAACCAGGTAGCCAGGAAGAATCGCAAAAGCGAGGAGACCAGCGCTCCGGTGCTCAAGCGCAAGGAGTACGAGGAGAAGTTGCGCAAGCTGCACGTCGAACTCGTCAAGCTTCAGGAATGGGTGAAGCACGAGGGCAAGAAGGTGTGCGTGGTCTTCGAGGGACGAGATGGCGCCGGCAAGGGTGGTGTCATCAAGGCCATCACCGAAAGGGTCAGCCCGCGCGTTTTCCGCGTCATTGCCATGGCCGCTCCGACGGAACGCGAGAAGTCGCAAATGTACGTCCAGCGCTACGTGCCGCATTTTC
Source organism: Bradyrhizobium sp. AUGA SZCCT0176 (assembly GCF_018130145.1). Classification (GTDB taxonomy): domain Bacteria; phylum Pseudomonadota; class Alphaproteobacteria; order Rhizobiales; family Xanthobacteraceae; genus Bradyrhizobium. The sequence goes on from NZ_JAFCMB010000025.1 coordinate 42,329, forward strand.
CTTCCGCCGGAGAGATCGTGATCTTCGATCGCAGCTGGTACAATCGCGCCGGGGTCGAACGGGTCATGGGTTTTTGCACGGAGGATCAGGCCAAGGGTTTCCTGAGGGTGGTCCCTAACGTCGAAAAGGCCATGGTCGAATCGGGAATTATACTTTTCAAGTACTGGCTTGAGGTCAGTCCGGAGGAGCAAACCAACCGGCTCGCAGCGCGAATCGACGACAAGCGAAAGATCTGGAAGCTGTCCCAGATGGATTTGGATTCCTATACGCGATGGGATGATTACACGCGATGTCGAGACGACATGTTCCGGGCGACCGACACCGCGTGGGCGCCATGGTTTATCGCGCGATCCGACAACAAGAGGCAGGCGCGACTCAACATCATCTCGCACCTGCTCTCCAGCATTCCCTACAAGAAAGTGCCCCGAGGGGATGTCAAATTGCCGAAACGCAAGGTTACCTCCGGCAAGCCGCTTCGTGGTTCTCTGAGAATCGTGCCGGCGGCAGATTGATGAACGTATGGTCTCATTTGGCGATACGCGTCGGCGCCGCTCCGATTGTGCCCCGTCGCTCATAAAGCAGAGCATTCATGATCGAATCCGATTCATCGGTCGCGGAACGAGATCTCCCTTGGAGCTTGGTGCATCCCGTAAACGACAACAACGGAGGATCCGACATGGCTGAAGCGGTTCGGAGCATAAGGCTTGGCCCGACGTATCGCATTCGTCTCGCGATCGGGATATTTGCCGTTTTGACAGGGCCGCTAATTGTTTCATCTGCAGCGCAGTCAAGGGATCTGACCGGGGCCTGGGTGACCAATGCTGGGGCGTGCAAGAAGATCTTTACAGGGGGTGGCGCCAAACTCACCTTCGCCAGGGACGCGGATGTGTATGGCAGCGGATTTATCTATGAGAAAAACAGGCTCCGAGGAAAAATCGCGACTTGCCAGATCAAGACACAGAAAGAAGACGGTGACGTGTTGCACCTCATTGCCAATTGTTCGACCGATGTCGCGCTCGCCACGGTTCAATTCAGCCTCAAGATTGACAATGAAAACCAGATAACCCGTCTTTTCCCTGGAATGCCGGAACTCAAGACAGAGTACTTTCGTTGCGCTCCATGAATGCGAAGCAGTGTTAGTCCGCCGTTTTACTGAGTTGAGTAATGGTCAAGCGAGCCAATTCTGAAAGCGGCCCGACCGGCGGCTGAATTTCAACGGCCGTCTCACCTGGGCGTGTCGCGTGAAGGCGCTCACCTATGTCGGAAGTAGCTAGATTTTCAGCGATTGAGACACTGCGCGATGGACGCCGCGTTGAAATCCGCGCACTCAGGCACGAGGATCGGAGCGGCCTCGAACAAGCCGTCAGTCGTGCCAGCGCCGAGTCTCTCCGCCGCCGTTTCTTTTCGGTAAGACGCCATTTTCCGAACAGGAATTGGAGTTCTTGTCGGACATCGACTTTGTCAACCAGGTCGCCTTGGCCGAGGCTGCAGTTGCGGCCTTCAACAGCGCGCGGGGCGGATTAGCGACAGCGTAATCCGCCGTCCGAACCAAGATAAAATGGCGGATTGCGCCTTCGGCTAATCCGCCTACGGTCCAGGGATGATGGCTCTTAAAGCCTCGTCGCCTGCCGGCGTGATGCAGTACGATCGGCCGTCTGGTTGTTTTTCAATCCAGCCTTTCGCGAACATTCCCGCAATAACTTGCTTTCCTGCCGGATGCATCTGTTCTGGCCGAAGCCCGCGCGTAGGGCTCATCTTTTGTAACGCGGTGCGCTCCGTGGCGTGCGGAATGTGACTAGGCCGCGCCGGCATTCATTTCCCCTTCGCCTTCGGCCCCAACTCTACAAGCTCCGGGCATTGCTAATAGGTCAGCGGCAGCACTCGTTGCACAATCGCGCCGAGGCAAACGAGCACCACGAGCAACTTGAGGAGATTTGCCAGTCGGCCGTCGGTAGCGAACTTGTCGATCGCCCAAAAGCAGATTGCGCCGACGACGACGATAATTAAGACCCCAATCAAAACTGAAATCATGTTGCCCTCGGAGTGTTGTCGATTCCTATTTCGCCTTCGCCTTTAGGCCCAGTGCCACCAGGCGGCGGATGGCGTGCGCTCGGGTCAGCGTTTTGTCAGATGACGATGCAATCCAGGCATCAATTGCGACCAGTTCGGAAGGGTGCCAGCGCTCGCCAACTTGAATGCCCTTGCCAGTCGGCGGCGGCCCCCGTTTTTTCTTTGGTACCACGCCTGTCTTTGCCATAAACCATGGTACCATAGAAACAAGCCGGGTCGAAGCTGGAACTTCCGCTCCGGCGCTTGCTCGAAGAGGCCGCCAACTGAGGCCGCCTATCCGGGTTCGGAACTGACGTTGTTGCAGCCATAGCAGCGGAATATCCTCGCGGCTGGATGGGGTCCGAGGCCGCGAAGATCAGTCAAATGCTTCATAGGCTCGCCGCATTGCTCACAGGCGAGCGAAGGTGATTGGTCTGGCGGGGCCAATGCGTCGGTCAACGAAACGGGTTCAATTCAACGCCCGCCTCTACCTCCCGGAGCTGCTGAATTAGATCGTCGCGTCGCTTGCAAGGCGGAAGCGTTTCCATGTCCGCTCGAACTTTGCGAGCCAGATCGATCAGGCGTTCTTCAAGTGTCGTGCTGTAATCGAACTCGTGGCGCTGCATGGCTTTACTCCGGAGCCTTCAGTTCGCTGTATTGCCAGCCTGCCGTCTCCGACTTCATCGGATCGCGCGCGACGGTGCGCGTCTGCGTGTGATCGCACTTGGTGCACTCAAAGGTCCGGCTGTCGTAGCTCTCGGAGGCCGGGCTGATTCTGGCCAACATCATTCGGTTGGAGCACTTTGGGCAGCGGGGCCGCTCGATAGGAATTAGCGACGGTTCTGCACGGGCGTGAGGTTGGGGCATGTGATGCGTCCCTGCATCCGGCGGAAGTGCAACGTTCTCAGTCGCCGGTAAACCATCATGCCGCGTCGCAATACCAAACCGCTGGTCAAAACAGCTCACATCCAAGAATATTGGCCGGAGTCCGTTACGGCTCAGGTAGGCGTGCTGCCAACTTCTTCACGTCCGCCGTCCGGTCCAGGGCAAGTGCAGCAAATTGGAGTGCACAGGCCGCGCGGGGATAGCGACGCGCGGACCAAAGGCGCAATCAGCACCGGCAGCAAGATCACCGGCACCGTCGCAGCGCGATGGTGGAAAATGAAAGAGGCCGCCACCTGGGGCAGCCTCTCATAAAGCTATTGGGCCAATTGAGGCGCTGACCTTGCTTTATTTCTTAACGCGATTCCCCCGAACTCGTTCGGCTGGCGAGGGCGTGCCATTCAATTGCAATCTCGGCCCAAGCGGCCCGAGTATCAGGGTCGGTCGCCTCTCGCCCAAGCTTCTCGCACGCTAAAGCCTTGAGCCGGTATTTTTGTGCTGGATTGGTCATGTGCCACGCTCCGTGATGGGTGGGAGTCTGAAGCACTCTCTCACCGGTAGGTGCCCCAAAATGCGGTGATACGAGCAAACGTTTTCAGTTGTGGGGCGTTCCCCAGACCGGGGCGCGGCCCGATATCGGAACAATGCTGTCTGCAACCGCTTGCTAATCTGGAGGTTGCCGATGCCCCGCTACTTTTTTGATGTTAAGAACGGCCACAGGCTTTTTGATTCATCAGGCTTTGTTTGCGATGACGATACCGCTGCAATCATCAGGGCGACGGTGCTCGCCGTAGGCGTTTCACTCGATAAGCCCGAGGACGATCCTGAACGCCGCATCGCGATAATCAATGATGCGGGACGGGAGATTGGCACCGTGCCGGTATATTCCAGGCCTTCATACGAGAACCCGACCCAATAAAACCGAGGCATCGTTTGCGGTGGCGTTTATTTAGCGAAAGGAATCCCGAGATTTCGGGCCTTCGCTCGAATGACCATTACCGAGCGCCTCAGCACAAGGGCCGCATTCTCAGCGGTTGATCCGGCGGCGATAAGCGCCGTCAGGTGCTCGATTTGAGCCAATGTCCATGTTCTGCTGCTGATACGCACCATCATTTATCCGCCCGTCTCGGGCAATTTGTCGCGAAAGAGAAGCCTTAGTACGTAGGGCAGATTGTAGTGCTGATCACAGTGCGCGCACAGGAATGCTGCGCCGCCAATTTTTGCCCGCACCAACCTCATGGGCGTCCAGCAGTTCGGGCAATTTGGAAAGGGTCTGTGGGTGGTCGAGGAAATGTTTTGCGGCATGAAGCTCCCGCGCTGCAATCAGGCGGGAGCACAACACTCTCAGTCACCGGTAACTGCCAAAGGCATTGCGGCGATACGGGTCTAATCGTTCAAGTTGTATACGGTTCCGGAATTGCTGGGGACATTGCGACTTGAATCAGTGTCAATGAGCAATTTTGCACAGCGGGGCGGAGATGTATGTGCTCGGTTTATCGTCGAACGCCGCGCCGGCCGCCGACCGCGACGTTCCCCAAGATGGCCCCGGCTCGGTCACTCCCCCGCGCTGGGGCCGTTTTATTTCGGTGCCGCGTCGGACCGTCTAAAAACTGCTTGGCTTGTTCTCTGGCGGTGGTTTCGTCAGAACGAAAGACGAAGTGGCGGACGACGGCTTCCGCCTTCGCTCTTGAGCTACCGCGGACAAGTCGGGTGATCGCTCTACAGCGCTGCATCGGTCGCTCTCAATAAATTGCCGATTTACAGAAATTGCTCTTAAGATATTACGTCTCGCGCAAAATCATGTCGGCGCAGACACCGGCCGATTGCACGACGCCGGTGTAGCCGCCGAAACCGGCATAGGCGGATGCCAGATAAAGGCCTGATACCGCCGTGCGCGGCGAGCGGAACGGGTTGCTCCAGATCGTCGGCGGCGGGGTCGGCGCAAATCCGTAAACCGCGCCGTCGGGCGCGTTGAGATATTGCCGCACCGACAGCGCGCTGTTGAACGAGGATGCGACGACGGCTTCCGAAAGCCCCGGATAGATCGAGGAGAGATAGCGCACGATCGCCTCCTGCCAGCGCCCGCGCTTCTCGCGATAGGCGTCCATGTCGGCGGCGTCTCAGTTCGACAACAAATCGGGGCCGAGGATCGAGAGCACATAGGGCGGCGCCGGCACGCCGGAATCGATCGCGGCATAGTCCACCACCGACATCGGCGGCATGCGCTCGCCGGGCTCTTCCGCCATCAGCGCGGCGCCTTGCGCGTAGTCGGTCAATCGCTTCATCCAGGGCGGCAGCAATTGCGTGGAATAGGCGGCGATCCCGAATTCGCGTGGCGGTTTTTTTAGACCCAGCGTCAGCGCGAACAGCGAGGTCGAGGGCGCCTGCCGGGCATAACTTTGGTTCAGCTGTTCGGCGGCGTCCGCCTGCATCAGGGGTTCGAGCGCCGCGGGCGCGGCGTTACCGATGATCTGTGCGCATTGCACGGTCCTGGGATCGCTGCCGTCCTTGGCGGTGTGGGTGATGGACTTGGCGCCGTCGCCAAGTGCAATCGAGCTGACGACACGGCGCACCAGCACTTCGCCGCCGGCCACCTTGATGGCGCGGGCGAGCGCGCTGGAGAGCCGCTGCGAGCCGCCCTGCACGTAGCGGCCGCCGCTTTGCAGATAGCTGCCCTGCGCCATCGCGAAATAGATCCACCACAGCGTGGTGGGGTCGTCGTGGAAATAGGACAGGTTGGCGGCGAGGGCGCATTTGACGGCTTCGTTGTCGCCGAATACGCGGTCGAGCTTTTTCGAAAGCGACAACGGCCAGTCGCGCACGATCGGGATCAGGCCGGACAGCGCGCGCAGCGCCTGCCGCGGATTTTTCAGCGCCTCCCTGCCTTGCGAGATCGTAGCCATCGCGGACGCGATCCGCGCCATCTCGCCGAGCAGCTGCTCGATGCCGCGGCGCGCCTCCGGGAAGCGCTCGGTCAAGGCACGGCGCGCGGCGTCGAAATCGTCGGGCATCAGGAACGGCTGATCGAGCGGGCCGCCGCGCGCCCGGTAAAACGCGCCGGACGGAATCCATTTGACGGCGTCGATCACGCCGGCACGCGTCAGCACGTCATGTTTGGGGTCGCGCGGGTCGTGCGGGTCGCTGGTCTCGTGCAGCGATCCCTCGACAAAGAGCTCGCCGGATTTGTAGCTCGACGCCGCACCGCCGACGGAATTGCTGCGCTCGACCACCAGCACCTTGCGGCCGGCGCGTGCCAGGATCGCTCCGGCCGTGAGGCCGCCAAGGCCGGCGCCGACAATTACGACATCATAACGCGCCATTCAGCCTGGAATCCTGAAACCCATGACGGACGGGTTGTTCATTGCCGCTCGGCTGCGGCATGTCAAATGCGCTGGCGGCATGGAGCGGTGCGTGGGAGGCTGCCTCAAGGATTAGAAGAGGACCAGAAGCCGATTAGAACCAATCGAGAAGAGAACGGCCGGAAAACCGCTATTTCCAGGCCGCTTTGTCGACGTCCCAGCGTTGGCCTTTGAACTCCCTGGCGAGGGCTTCAACCGAACCATTGTCGTCCTCCGGCTCGCCGCCTTCCTCTTCGCCGCCGGCGCCTTCGGACAGGTTCAGCTTGGGACCTGCGCCTTCGTCGATCGTCGATGTCACCGGGCTCGAGATCCACAGCATCAGCCGGTCCGATGCGCCGGGCTTGTCGGGCGAGACCAGCGCGGTGACCTCGACGCTGTCGGTGAGGCCGAGCGCCGGGTAGATCTCGCTCGGCCGCTTGAAGGTCAGTGTCAGCTTGCCGGTGTTGGCGTTCCACGCCGCACCCGCCGCCTTGGCCGCGAGCGTCTTCGTCAGCACCGCGGATACTGCGGCGGCGATCTTGTCCTTGTTGATCTTGTCGCCATCGCGCCAGTCGGCGGCGGCAAAACGGATGGTGCGGTCCATCTCGACGATGCCGGTGGTCCATCCCGCGGTGACCACGCCTGGTGTCGACTTGGCCTTGGCGATCAGCGCCGCTGACCGCTCCGGATCGGCGGTGAGATTGATGGTCTGCTCGCCGGCGCGGAGCGCGTCGCAGGAAATCGACAGGCTGCTCAGGCCGAGCTCCACCTCCTGGCCCTTCAGGCTCTTGAGGAAATCCAGCGCCGCATCCAGCTTTACCCGCACGCCGATCGATTCCGGCGACACCTCGGTGAAATCCTTCGGTGCCGGCGTGATGCCGTCATCGGTGGTCTGGTTGTCCAAAAACTCCTTCTCGCTGAGATCGGAATTGTCGGTCGAGGCCACTTCCGTCACCGCCTGACCGATGGTGATCCGGCCGCGGAATTCGAAGCCGTCGGCGCTGGCCTTGCGCGCGAGGTTCACGGTGACCGGCAGCTTGTCGCCGATGCTTTGCGTCGAGCCGGTCAGGTTCTGGCCGCTGACGGTGAGGTTGGCGACGAAGCGGTCCTTGCGGTCGGAGCCTTTTTCGACGGGGTAGCAGACGTCGAGCACGGCCGCGGTGACGGTTTTGCCCTGGCGGATCTCCTTGAGGACGACGTCGGCGTTGCCGCTCATCAATCCGTCGATCGAGGTGAAGTATCGGACTTCGCTGCCGCCGGGTGCTGGTGCTGCCTTGGAGGGAAGCTTCATCTGGGCAAAAGCCAGGTCCGAGGCCGTCACCAGACCGAACAGGCAGAGCAGGAGTGCGCGCATTGGAATTCCTCAAGGGAGAGAATCAGCGTCCGTCGTAAGTAGCAAACCTCAGTAGCGTTTTCGAGCGAAGTGGGTACCGGTTCGCGCCAGGAAAACGCGTCAAAACAAAGAGAGGAAGCTTGGTTCTGATTCCATCGGAACCGAGCTTCATGTCATTTCGCCAAACAAGAAGGCCGCCCGGAGGCGGATCGCCCCGAGCCCGGGGTAACGGGCCGGATTGTAGACCCGACTTCCACGATGCAACTGCCGAGGCCGCCAATCGAACATGGCGTGCGAGGGCCGGGACGGCAGAACCAGGGTGAAACCCGGTTGCAGCCTCGGGCATCTACAATTACAAACTTTACTGGTCCACCGTCGGTATCGCCACTCATGTCGCAACAAACGCAGAGCCCTTCGCAAGCCGCCCGCGACGCGAATCCGGAGAGGTCGGATCCGGCCACGGATGTGGTGGACGTCGTCATTCTGCTTCATGGAATTCGCACCCGCGCGTTCTGGTATGATCTGGTGCAGCCTATCCTGGGCGAGATAGATGGCACCGTCGTCAAGCCGCTTGGCTACGATTACTTCAGCGCCCTGCGACTGGTTTTTCCCTTTTTTCGATCTGGACCGGCACGGAAGATCGCCGACGATATTCGTGACATCAAATCAAGATACGATCAGAAGAACAAGCGCGTACGTATCTCGGTCATAGCTCACAGCTTCGGAACCTACACCATTGCAACGCTTCTTCGGCAAACGAGGGACATCGACCTGCATCATCTTGTTCTGTGTGGATCGGTGCTGCCAAATAATTTCAACTTCGACAGCATCAGCCGAAAAATTCACGGCAAATTCGTCAACGATGCCGGCGCAAGGGACGCTTGGCCGGTTTTGGCGAAGATTTCCTCATTCGGATATGGCGTTTCGGGAACGTTTGGCTTTCAGAGCGGCTTGATTGAGGACCGGTTCCACGATTTCGCCCACTCCGACTTCTTCAATAAGGAGTTCATCCGCACCTACTGGCTTCCGATCTTCGATCAGGATCAGGTCAACCATTCGTCATATGAGCGAAAGCCGTCCTGGCGCACACGCTTGATCAACCTTCTCGCCTTGGCGCCGCCCGGTATCCTGCTTGTCGGTTTAATCGCGGCGGCGCTGTATCTCGCTGTCCCGCCTTTGTATGCGACCTACAAGGAGACCGTCCTTTCGATACTCATCAATCAGATCGACAAGGAACGATCGAAGGTAAAGCCGGTGGCGGCCCCCCCTGCGGTACCGCCATCCACACCAAGGTCGACCGAAACCGTGGCGTCCGACGATGACATTCTTTCAAGAATCCTGAAATGGGAAGGCGGTTACGCGAGTTCGCCGCAGGACCCGGCTGGCCCGACCAACGCAGGCATTACGATCGCCCAATGGTCGACCTTTACCGGGAAACCCGCCGATGCCGACACGATCAAGAACCTGACGCGAACTCAGGTGATGGATTTTTACAGGGACAATTTTCTGCAGCGTCCTGGCGTACGATCCATCAAGAATCCCGCCGTCAGGGGCGCGTATGTGAACATGTTGGTCCAGTCAGGGCCAGTTCAGGCAACCAAGGCTTTTCAGACCGCTCTAAAGGGCAGCTTCCAGGTCAGCGTTCCGCTCGATGGTGTGCTCGGCCCTTTCACGGTCGCGTCGATCAATGCGGTTGGCGATCCGGACCTTCTGATCGAAGCTGCATCCTGTGCCTTGCTCGATGCGCTCAAAGGCTCACCCGTGTTCTCCGCCTTTGGAAGAAGCTGGACTCGAAGGCTGGCGGACTTTCTCCCGAAAGATCTCAAGGGCGTCTGCCCCGGCACTTTTCAATAGCATCGACAGGCGCAAAAAAAGGGCTGCCATTTGGCAGCCCTTTAAGCGTTCGTGCGGATCCTTGGCTTAGAAGCCCATGCCGCCCATTCCACCCATGCCGCCGCCGCCGCCGGGCATCGGCGCGGCCGGCTCCTTTGGCAGTTCGGCGACCATGGCCTCGGTGGTCACCAGGAGGCCGGCGACGGAGGAAGCGTCCTGCAGGGCAGTGCGCACCACTTTGGCCGGGTCGATGATGCCCTTGTCGACCATGTCGACATACTGCTCGGTCTGGGCGTCGAAGCCGAAGGTTTCGGACTTGTTCTCGAGGATCTTGCCGACCACGATCGAGCCCTCGACACCGGCGTTCTCCGAGATCTGGCGGACCGGAGCTTCCAGCGCCTTCAGCACGATGTTGATGCCGGCCTGAACGTCGGAATTATCGTGCTGGATGCGGCCGACCGCCTTCTTGGCGCGCAGCAGCGCCACGCCGCCGCCCGGCACGATGCCTTCCTGCACGGCCGCGCGGGTTGCGTTGAGCGCGTCCTCGACACGGTCCTTCTTCTCCTTGACCTCGATCTCGGTCGCACCGCCGACGCGGATCACCGCGACGCCGCCGGCGAGCTTGGCCAGGCGCTCCTGCAGCTTCTCGCGGTCGTAGTCCGAGGTGGTTTCCTCGATCTGCGCCTTGATCTGGCTGACGCGGGCTTCGATCGCCGGCTTCTTGCCGGCGCCGTTGACGATGGTGGTGTTCTCCTTGTCGATCACCACCTTCTTGGCGCGGCCGAGCATGTTGACGGTGACGCTTTCCAGCTTCATGCCGAGCTCATCGGAGATCAGCTGACCGCCGGTCAGGATCGCGATGTCTTCCAGCATCGCCTTGCGGCGATCGCCGAAGCCCGGCGCCTTGACGGCGGCGACCTTCAGTCCGCCGCGCAGGCGGTTGACCACCAGCGTCGCCAGAGCCTCGCCCTCGACGTCCTCGGCGATGATCAAGAGCGGACGGCCGGACTGCACCACGGCTTCCAGCACCGGCAGCATCGCCTGCAGGCCGGAGAGCTTCTTCTCGTGCAGCAGCACGTAGACGTCCTCGAGCTCGGCGGTCATCTTTTCCGCGTTGGTGATGAAGTAGGGCGACAGATAGCCGCGGTCGAACTTCATGCCCTCGACGATGTCGACTTCGGTCTCGAGCGACTTGTTTTCCTCGACGGTAATGACGCCTTCATTGCCGACCTTCTGCATCGCCTGCGCGATCATCTTGCCGATGGCGGCATCGCCATTGGCCGAGATGGTGCCGACCTGGGCGACTTCGGCGGAGGAGGCGACCGGCTTGGCGCGCTTTTCGATGTCCTTGACCACGGCCAGCACCGCGATGTCGATGCCGCGCTTCAGATCCATCGGGTTCATGCCGGCGGCAACCGACTTGGCGCCTTCGCGCACGATCGCCTGGGCGAGCACGGTCGCGGTGGTGGTGCCGTCTCCGGCGGTGTCGTTGGTCTTGGAGGCGACTTCGCGCAGCATCTGCGCGCCCATGTTCTCGAACTTGTCCTCGAGTTCGATCTCCTTGGCGACGGTAACGCCGTCCTTGGTGATACGCGGGGCGCCGAAGCTCTTGTCGATCACGACATTGCGGCCCTTCGGGCCGAGCGTCACCTTCACGGCGTTGGCGAGGATATCGACGCCGCGCAGCATGCGATCGCGGGCGTCTCCGGCGAATTTAACGTCTTTGGCAGCCATGTGGATTTACTCCTGATTGGATGAATACGGTTGCTTGCCGCTTGTCGTCGCCGGGGCCTCTTCCCCTCTCCCCTTGTGGGAGAGGGTGGACGCGATGCGAAGCATCGCGGACGGGTGAGGGGTCTGTCTCCGCGGATGGAGACCCCTCATCCGGCGCGCTTTGCGCGCCACCTTCTCCCACAAGGGGAGAAGGGAAGTGACCGCGCCGACGGGCGCGGCGGCAGTTAGGCGGTGCTTAAACCAGCACGCCCATGATGTCGGATTCCTTCATGATGAGGAGTTCCTCACCGTCGAGCTTGACCTCGGTGCCCGACCATTTGCCGAACAGCACGCGGTCGCCGACCTTGAGGTCGATCGGGATCAGTTTGCCGGCCTCGTCCCGGCCGCCCGGGCCGACGGCCGTGATTTCGCCCTGCGAGGGCTTTTCCTTGGCGCTGTCGGGAATGATGATGCCGCCCTTGGTCTTCTCTTCGGCGTCGATACGCTTGACCACGACGCGGTCATGCAGTGGGCGGAATTTGGATTTGGCCATGAGGTTTCCTCTTTGGAAGGCTTGGTTTCAGGTCTGATTGCCATCAAAATGGCTGCTAATGCCGGGTATTCGACACCGTCCCGGGCGGGACGGCCAAACTCCTTACTTGCCTTAGCAATCGTCGCGTTTGAGTGCTAATGTGTGGCCCGGGGAATATGGCTTGGCGCCGATCCTGTCAAGCAAGGGGGGTTAAGGCCCAAAAAAGGTTAAGGCCTTGGTGAGGCCAATATAGGATGCTCCCTGAGAAACCAAATCGGAGCGACGGCGTAATTTGATGGACGTCATTGCTCCGGCACGTGTTTTACGGTTGGCTGCAGGACGGGTGCGGCCAAAAAACTTGTTTGGGGGAATGCGATGATCGGGTCCGGTACTGCGCGCGTGGTTGCCAATCTGGCGATCGCCTCAGCGCTCACGATGCTCTTGGGAGCGTGCAGCAGCATGAGCCTGCCGTCGCTGTCATCAAGTTCCGCGCCTCCGCCCGAGCCGGGTGTGGCTCCCGACATGCCGGCGACGATCCGCTCCGACGAGATCGTCGGCCGCTGGGGTCTCGCCTCGTATCAGAATCCGAACGACCGGGCCCGCACCGAAAAGATGGCCCGCGATCAGTGCAGGCAGCCTTATGTGATCACCGCCGGCACCTCCGGGGGCGTGGTCATGCATCTGGCCGACCAGGCGACCCCGCAGGAACTGCGCCTCAAGGGCTCTCCGAGCGGCAAGAATTATATCGGCCCGGCCGGACCGACCCCGGGCGAGCAGGACCGCGAGGTCGTCTCGTTCGACGGCCGCGTTCTGGTGACCCGCTTTGTCGACAAGGATGCCGGGGTCCGTTACGGCAACATGGTCTATGTCCGCTGCGCGCCGCGCGCCTGAGCCGACAAAAGCCTTAACCTCGTCCGCAATAAAAAACGCCGGCTTCGCGCCGGCGTTTTCGTATTCTCGGGATGACGTCGCCGGGCGTTGCCACCCGGCGCGCCGGAACTCTTAATCGAACAGCGCGTCGATGTCGTCCTGCGAGGCATGGCCGACGTCGCCGTCGAGCTTCGGACCGTTGAGCAGCTTGGCGTCGCCTTCACGGGTGTCGACGATCGGGGTCGCGTGCGCTTTGAGCGCGTCGACGCCACCCCAGATGTCCATCATGACGTTGATGTGGTTCTCGATGAACTTCATCGTGGTCATCACCTTGCTGATGCGCTGACCGGTGAGATCCTGGAAGTTGCAGGCTTCGAAGATCGCGATGACGCGTTCCTGGATTTCCTCGCTGAGCAGCTTCTGCTGGTCCGGCGAAGTGTTCTTGGACAGCGCGGTCGCCGCCTGGTCGATCGCCTCGGTGGCTTCGAGAATCTGCTGCGTGGCCTGCTCGGTGCCGCCGACGACGGCGCCGAGTTCGCCATTGACCTTGGCCATTTCGCCGCCGTCAAAGCTCTTGCCGTGCAGGGTTGCGATTTCGCGCTTGGTGCGGTTGATGGCGTCGTGAATGAGGTCGAGTTCGACCTTGAGCTTTTCGCACTGCTCGATCTGGGCACGATAGGTTTCCAGCAGCGCCTGGGCTTCGGCAACCTCGCGCGCCACCGACGCTTCCGCCGATTCAGTCACGACGGAGCGGCCTTGACCGCCCGCGGCCATCTGGGCGCGGATCGAGCGCAGCTCGCTCATGATCTCGCGATGCATCGGGCCGATGTCGCCGCCTTCGGCAGCCGCGGACACCGGTATTGGCACATCGCCCAAAATGGCCTGTTCGATACGAAAACGTTTGCGACTAACCGACATGATGTATTCCCACCCCTTAACTCCGTGACCTGTTTTAGGCAGATGCGATTTAACGTGAGGTTCACGCGGGGAACACATCGCGGCGTAGTCTTCCGCGAGGCGCACACCAGGGATTAACCATGCGTGTCCGGCGTTCACTCAAAATAAACGCTACCGGACAAATCAGCGCGCAATCGGCGACGTGGTGAATCGAAACGCCGTTCCTGTTTACCAAACCGATGTGGTTTTGACCCTTTATTGACCACGTGCAACGGCGCCGCTCAGGCGTCGCCAAACGCTAACAGTGACGAAACAGTACAGAGTACGTCGATGTTCAGAAAAATGTCTCTCGCGCTCCTTGCGGGCGTGTCGTGCCTTGGCTTCTCCGATTCTGCCTTGGCGATCGACGCCTCTCCGCTCGCCGAACCCACCGTGATCTACGCCAATCAGCCCGCGCAGCCTGCGCCGGTACGCACCGCTTATGCCGAACGTTCGCAAATGGGCGGCGGCTTCATTGAATTCCTGTTCGGCGACGGGCCGGCGCAGGGCGGCCGCTATCAGCAACAGCAGCCGGTCTATCAGCAGCAGCCGGATTACGGATATGGCGGACGGCGCGGCACCCTGCCGCCGATGGATCCGCAACAATCGATGCGTCAGCAGCAGGAAGAAGCGGTCGAGCCGGCACAGCGCCCGGTCGATCCAAAGTACAACAAGCAGGTTGTCGACTACACCGGCAAGGAAGGTGTCGGCACCATCGTCGTCGATACGCCCAACAAGTTCCTGTTCCTGGTGCAGGGCGACGGCAAGGCGCTGCGCTACGGCATCGGCGTCGGCCGCCCGGGTTTCACCTGGTCCGGCGTCAAGACGATCTCGGCGAAGAAGGAATGGCCGGCCTGGACCCCGCCGCCGGAAATGCTGGCGCGGCGTCCCGATCTGCCGCGGCACATGGAAGGCGGTCCGCAAAATCCGCTCGGCGCGCGCGCGATGTATCTGGGATCGACGCTCTACCGCATCCACGGCTCCAACGAGCCCTGGACCATCGGCACCAACGTTTCGTCCGGCTGCATCCGGATGCGCAATGAAGACGTGATCGATCTCTACGGCCGCGTCGGCGTCGGCGCCAAGGTCGTTGTCATTTAAGCATAGCGTTTTCGAGCGAAGTGGGGATGCCGGTTCGCGTAAAGAAAACGCGTCAAAATTAGAGCTACCAAACCGACAAAAACAAACGGCCGCTCGATCGAGCGGCCGTTTTGCAATTTATCACTTGTCGTCCCGGGCTGGTGCGCGATTGCGCACCATAGGCCGGGACCCATAGCCACAAATGTTTGTTGGCGTGTACGTCCGTTGCCACAGCTTCGCTTACCACGAGCAGCGGTGGTTATGGGTCCCGGCTCAAGGCCGGGACGACAAGGAAGAGAAATAAAAACGGCCGCTCGATTGAGCGGCCGTTTTCTTTTTCAGACGTGACGTCGTTCAGGCTTAATCGTCGTCGCCGCCGCCGTCACCGTCGAAGCCGTCGGAGTCATGATCCATGTCGTCATAATTGTCGTCGTTCGATGTGTTGTCGAACAGCCCCGTGCGCGAACTTCCGGACGAACCGATGTCGTTGGCGCCGGCCTCCCGCGCCAGGTCGCCGCCGGATTGATCGCTGCCGCCCGGCCGCCGGTCTTCAACGCTGCCGCGATGACCGCCGGTATCGCCGCCGAAGGCCGCCTGCTGGTTGCCGCCGCCGCCCATCATCGAGCGGATGCTGCCGAGCAGCATCGATCCGCCGACCACGCCGGCCGCTGCTGCCGCTGCCGTTCCGAGGAACGAGCCGCCACCACCGCCGCCGAACGGCGGTTGCTGCTGCGGCTGACCATAGGCAGGCTGCTGCCCGTAGCCGGGCTGGCCGTATTGTCCGGGACCTTGTTGTCCCTGGGTCTGCTGCACCACCTCGCCGCTGTTCCAGACCGGGCGACCGCCCATGCCGGGCGAGCGGACGTTAGGTACAGAGCCGCGTGGCTGGCTCTGCCCGAAGATCGTGTCGCGCATCGAATCGAGGAAGCCGCCGGGTTGATTCTGTTCGCCCGCGTGTCCGCCTTCCAGTTGCTGGATGCGGTCGTTGGCGCGCTTCAGCGCCTCGTCCTGCACCAGCGCCGTCTGCACCAGCGCATAGACGGCATTGGGCGCACCACGCAGGCCCTGCATGATCGCGGACATGGCTTCGGGATCTCGCGGGGTGTTCTCCAGCTTGGCAAGGCGGTCGAAAAGATCGTCAATCAGTTGGCGTTCTTGCGGTGTCATGGCGTTCTCCATCGCGTCGAGTGCCTCGAAGCGCGGGGCAGATGTAGGGCGGGGTTTGTGTCGCAAGTAGTGGGAGGGCAGATTAAATTTCTGTATGCGACAAAACGACCGGCCGGTTTTTTGAGCAAACTCAAGTCAGTGTAACATTGTTCCGCGCCAGCAGCGGCGGCAATTGCGCGCCGGCGAGAAACGCGTGCTCGCTTTCGCGCTGGGTGGTCATGGGATCGAGGCTGATGAGGGTTTCGTCGACGAAGCCCGGATGACACATCACGAGCCCGCCCTCCGGCAGGCCCTGCAGGAATTGCCCCATCAGGACGCCGAAATCGGGCATCTTCGAAAAATCATAGGCGCCGGCAAAGGCCGGATTGAACGGGATACCGGCACGGGTGGCGAGCCTGCGAAACCGCGAGCTGAGAACATCGAGCAGCAGCGCCTTGGGCGCGCCGAGCCGTTTCGCCAGCGGCTGAAGGCGCCCGCCCTGGCGAACCCAGGCTCCGGGCGCGGCCTGCTTCACCGCGCGCAGAAACGCATCGCGGACCTGCGGGAAGAGTTGCGCATGCTGATGGGCGTCGACGAAATCCGGCGGCCGGCCGAACAGATCCTGGAACGCCGCCAGCTGATCCATCAATTCGGCATGAATCATTTCAGGGTCGAGCCGCCGCAACAGGCCCGATCGCAGCATCGCCGGCAGCGGCAGAAACATGCCGCCATCGGTCGGCCTGAAGTGCATCGTCAGCGGCCGGAATGGCGCGGTCAGCGTCGCATGGAGGCCGATGGCGCAGCGCGGGCTGCCGGCGGCGGCGTCCTGCAGCGCAGTGACCTCGCCGCGGCCGATCGCCGGGCCGACCACCATCACCGATGTCGCATTGAGCCGGCCCTGGCCGATCAGCTCGCGAATGGCGCGATTGACGCCCTCGCTGATCCCGTAATCATCGGCGCACAGCCAGATACGGCGCGGCGGCGCGGCATCGTTCATTCCGCGGCGGTCCGTTCGCTGACGCTTGCGGTGGTCGTTTCGTCCGCGCGCTTCTCGGAGTGTTCGGCGACGAAATAGATCGGACGGGCTTTCAGCTCCGACAGGATCTTGCCGATATATTCGCCGACGATGCCGATCATGATCAGCTGCACGCCGCCGATCGTCATCAGGCCGATCACGAGCGAGGGATAGCCGGGGACCTGCTTGCCCGTGGTCAAGACTTCCCAGAGAATGGTCAGGCCGAACAGAAAGGCGCCCACTGCGAGCAGCACGCCGAACAGGCTGGCAAAGCGCAACGGCGCCACCGAGAACGAGGTCAGCCCCTCGATCGACAGGCCCACCAGCCGGCCGGCGCTGAAGGTGGTGACGCCGTGCGCGCGCGGCGCCGGCTCATAATCGACGCGGATCTGCCGGAAGCCGATCCAGCTCGCCAGACCCTTGAAGAAGCGATTGCGCTCGGGCAGCTGCTTGAGCGCTGCCGCGGCGCGCGGCGACAGCAGGCGGAAGTCGCCGGCATCCTCGGGGATTTTCTGCCGTGCGCCGTAATTGATCAGCGCGTAGAAGCCGTGCACGGCAAGACGCCGCAGAAACGATTCATTGTCGCGATGCGCCTTTGCCGTATAGACGACGTCGTAGCCGTCATCGATCCAGTGGCTGACCAGCTTCTCGACCAGGGTCGGCGGATGCTGGCCGTCGCCGTCCATGAACAGCACCGCGCCGCGCCGCGCATGGTCGAGCCCCGCCATCAAGGCGGCTTCCTTGCCGAAATTGCGCGACAGCGACACCACCTGAACGTCGAGCGCGTCGGCCTTCAGGGTGCGCGCGATGCTAAGCGTGGTATCGGCGCTGCCGTCATCGACATAGACCACTTCGCTGGCGAGGCCATAGCGCTGCCGCAAGATCCTGGCGAGGCCGATCAGCCGCTCGTGCAGCAACGCGAGCCCGGCGGCCTCGTTATAGACCGGCACGACAATCGACAGCCCCCGCGCCGCGGCGCTCGCCGCGGTGGTGGACAGGCCGGAAACGTCAGAGCCAAGCGTCATAGATCAGGTTCCATCATGGACAACAGCATATGTTACTCGTCGCAAGCTGTCGCTACGATGAATGAAATCTATAGCGTTTTCGAGTGAAGTGGATACCGGTTCGCATAAGAAAACGCGTCAAGACAAAGACTGGAGCCTGACCGGTTCTGATTCAATCAGAACCGGTCAGGCTCCAGAACCCGCTTTATTGTCGCAAGAACGCCTCGAGGCGGGCGAACAGCGGGTTTTCCCGGTCGAGCACATAGTCGAGGGCAGCCACCGAAACCGTGTCGGCGCCGTGCTCGCGCAGGAAGCTGCCGAGCGCGTAGAGCTTCGACGGCGGGCAGTGCAGCGTCAGCATGCCCGACGAGGTCGGGCCGCCGAACGGGGCGACGACACCGAAGCGGTTATGCGCCTCGGTCAGCAGCCTGTCGTTGCAGCCGGCAAAGCGGGTGCGGACTTCGCGATATTTGCTGGCGCGGGCACGTGCGGCGATGTGATCGAGGATGACGCGCGCGGTCTCGCGCGCCCCGCTCGACCAGTCGGCATCCTTTGAGGCGACGAGGTTGGCCTGGCTGCGCAGGATCACGCCGTCGTCGAGCACCTTGAGGCCGTTGGCGACGAGGGTGGCACCTGTTGTCGTGATATCGACGATCATCTCGGCGGTGCCGACCGCGGGCGCGCCTTCGGTCGCGCCGGCGCTCTCGACGATGCGGTAATCGACCACGCCGTGGGTGGCGAAGAAGTTTCGGGTCAGGTTGATGTATTTGGTAGCGACCCGCATGCGCCGGTTATGCTGCGCGCGGAAACCCGTCGTGACGTCGTCGAGATCGGCCATGGTGCGGACGTCGATCCAAGCCTGCGGTACCGCGACCACGACATTGGCGCTGCCGAAGCCGAGATTGTCGATCAACAGCACGCGCTTGTCGGCGTCCACGATGCTTTCGCGCAAGAGATCTTCGCCGGTCACGCCGAGATGCACCATGCCGCGGGCGAGCTGCGAGGCAATCTCGCTCGCCGAGAGATAGGCGATCTCGACATTGTCGAGCCCGGAGATGGTGCCGCGATAATCGCGGGCGCCGCGCGGCTTGGCGAGGCTGAGACCGGCGCGCGTGAAGAACGCTTCGGCTTCTTCCTGCAGGCGGCCCTTGGAGGGAACGGCGAGAACGAAGGGCGCGGTCATGATGCGTTCCCGACCGGTTTGCGGAGTTGCGTCAGGGCTTCGATCCAGACCGAGAAGCCGACCGCCGGGATCGGCGCCGCCGAGCCGAGCTGGGTCATCAGCCCGTCATAGCGCCCGCCTGCCACCAGCGGCTCGATGCCGTTACCCTTGCCGTGCAGTTCGAATTCGAAGCCGGTGTAGTAGTCGAGGCCTCGTCCGAAGGCGGTCGAAAAGCGCGTCAGGCTGGTGTCGATGCCGCGCGCCGCCATGAAGCCGACCCGGCTTTCGAGCTGATCGATCGCCGCCGTCAAATTGAGTTTTGTGTCCTCGGCCAACGCGCGCAGTTGCGCGACCGCGTCGTCGGGGTCGCCCGCGATGGCAAGAAAGCGCTTGATGGTCGCGAGTGCGTCGCGCGGCAGCGCGCCGCTCTTGAGCGTCGATTGTTCGAGGAAGCGGTCGGCGATTTCGGCAACGGTGCGGCCGCCGACATTGGTGGTGCCGGCGATCGACATCAGGTCGGTGACCAGCGCCAGCGCGGCCTTGCGGTCGGAGCCGGCAAGGGCTGCCAGCACGCCTTCATACTCGTTGCGGCCGGGGGCGGTCGCCAGTGTCAGCTGCTCGATGTCCTGGGTGAGGCTGACCTTGCGGTTGAAATCCTTGATCAGCCGCCGCTTCCAGACCGGATAAAGCTCGAGCGCATCGATCAGCGCGGTGAACAGCGCGACGTCGCCGGTGCGGATTTCGACATCGCTCAGGCCGAACGCCGAAGTCGCCTCCAGCGCCAGCGCCAGCATTTCCGCATCCGCCGCGGCGCGATCCTGCCGGCCGAAGGATTCGATGCCGGCCTGCAGGAACTGGCTCGGCTGGCCGTCGCGATAACGGAACACCGGCCCAAGATAGCTGAAGCCAGCGGGCTGGCCGGCACGCCCCGAGGCCAGATAGTCCCGCGCCACCGGAATGGTGAGATCGGGACGAAGGCAAAGCTCCTCGCCGCTGGCGTCGGCGGTCAGATAGAGGCTCTTGCGGATGTCCTCGCCGGAGAGGTCCAGGAACGGCTCGGCCGGCTGCAAAATCGCCGGTTCAGCCTGGACGTAGCCGGCCTGCGCAAACGACAAAAGCAGCGCGTCCGCCCATGTGGCGGACCCGGCGGCACCATCGATGGCGGCGGTTACGGTCATTTCGCGTCCAAATATCCCGAAAAACGGGTTCCAAGAGGTATCAAGCGTTTGTTGGCGGAGGCCTTAGCATGGCCGGGGCAGGGTTTCGACAGAGATTGGTGTCGTCACTTAACGCGGGGTTCAATGAGGCTTAACGGCCTCGGCTGCCTGACCCGGGCCGGCCCAGTCGCCGAGCGCGGCCTGCACCAGCGCCAGCGCCGCGACGCCGGCGGTATCGGCGCGCAAAATTCGGGGGCCAAGCGAAAGCCGCAGCGTTCGCGGCTGGCGCAGCAACAGCGCGCGCTCTTCCTCGGCAAATCCGCCTTCGGGACCGATCAGGATGTCGATGCCGTCAGCCGTTAACCCGTTTTGCAGCGCCTGCAGCGGCGAGGTAATTTCCGCCGCCTCGTCGCAGAAAACCAAAAGGCGCTCCGGCTGGCGCTGGCTCAGAAAGCGATCGAGCGGCATCGGTTCGGCAACGTCGGCCAGACTCAGGATGCCGCATTGCTCGGCGGCCTCGATGACATTGGCGCGCATCCGCTCGCCATTGACCCGCGAGACCTGGGTAAAACGCGTCAAAACCGGTTGCAGCTTTGAGGCGCCCATCTCGACCGCCTTCTGCACCATGTAGTCGAGCCGGGCATGTTTTAACGGGGCAAAGACGTAGGCGATGTCGGGCAGGCGATCCTGCGGCCGGTTCTGGATGAGGATCTCGAGGCTGTCGGGCCGCTTCCGCCCGATAATCTGCGCCTGCCATTCGCCGTCGCGGCCGTTGAACACCAATATCGATTCGCCGGCGGAAAGCCGCAGCACATTGCCGAGATAATTGCTTTGGTTCCGCTCCAGCGGGACCCTTTCGCCCGGGCTCAAGGCGGCATCGACGAACAGGCGAGGGGCACGAAAATCGAGTTCAGGCATCTGTGATTGTTCCGTTTCGCGCCCGTTTTAGCCTAAAGGGTTAGAATCCGGGGACAATTTAATGATTCGGTGCGGCCCAGCGCCGCGCTGCCGCCTAAATCCACGGGTTGTTAAGGGCCGGCAGGAATCGTAAAAAGCCCCGTCGGAATTGTGCTTCGATCGGAAGTCGCCCGGGCCCTGCTGGACCTTTGCCGGAGAAACACCTTTGATAATCCGCCGTCTCATTGTGCCCCTGACGATTGCCGTCGTGACCATTCACGCGGGGCAGGCCTTTGCGCAGACCCCATTTCCGGCGCCACTGCCCAACGGACAGGCTGCACCCGCAACCGCAAGCAGCGCGTCGCCGTTCCCGTCGGTGAACGGCGCAGCCCCCGCGGCGTCGGTGGGTGGTCCTTCACCGTTCCCGTCGGCGGGAGCCGCCCCGGGCGGGGGCTCGGCATTCGACCGTGGACCGCCGCCACAAGCCAGCGGCGCGGCGGATGCCTGCATGAAGGGCTTCGTTCCCTTGCGCGAGGACGCCGAGAAGCGCGGCAAGCTGATCAAGGCCGCCAGCGATCGCAAGGCGTCGCCGGACGAGGCCTGCAAGCTGATCGGCAGTTACAGCCAGGCCGAAGTCAAGATGATCAAATATGTCGAGACAAATTCCGCGAAATGCGGAATTCCGCCGCAGATCGCCGAGCAGCTCAAGAACGGCCACAAGAACACCGAGAAAATGCAAAAGCAGGTCTGCACGGTCGCCCAGCAGGGAGCACAAGCGCAGCGAGCGGCCGCGCCGAGCCTGAGCGAAGCGCTCGGCTCTTCGGCGGCGCTGCCCGAGGCGCAAACTGTGAAGAAGGGCGGCAGCACGTTCGATACGCTGAACGGCAACGTTCTCACCCGATGACCGCCTTCCGATGAGCGACCTCACGGCCCGCGTTGCCGACGCCACCGGCAACTGGGTCGATACGCGCGCGCCGTCTTGGTCGCGGCCTTATTTACGTCTCTCCCGTTTCGACCGGCCGATCGGCTCATGGCTATTGCTGATGCCGTGCTGGTGGTCGGCGGCGCTGGCCGCTGGCATCGCGCGCGACGCCAGTCAGTTGCTGTTCGTCATCGTGCTGTTCTTCATCGGCGCCTTCGTGATGCGCGGGGCGGGGTGCACCTGGAACGACATCACCGATCGCGACCTCGACGCCAGGGTCGAGCGCACGCGGTCGCGGCCGATCCCGGCCGGACAGGTGAGCGTGCCGCAGGCACTTGCGTGGCTGGTGCTGCAGGCGCTGATCGGACTCGCCGTGTTGCTGCAGTTCAACCGCTTCGCGATCATGACCGGCATCGCGTCGCTGATCATCGTCGCGGTTTATCCCTTCATGAAGCGCATCACCTGGTGGCCGCAGGTCGTATTGGGCCTCGCCTTCTCATGGGGCGCCTTGATGGGATTTGCGGTCACGCTCGGACGCATCGATCTGACCGCGTTCGTGCTCTATGCCGGCTCGATCGCCTGGGTGATCGGCTACGACACCATCTACGCGCATCAGGACGCCGAGGACGACGCGCTGATCGGCGTCAAATCGACCGCGCGTCTGTTCGGCGCGGCGACGCATCGGGCGCTGGTCGTGTTCTATTCACTGGCTGTAGTTCTGATCGGCGCGGCGATGGTGCTGGGTGGGGCGCGATGGCCGGCATGGATCGGGCTGGTCGCGTTCGCGGTTCACCTGGTCTGGCAAATCCGGCGCTTGGACATCAGCGATCCCGCATTGTGCCTGCGCGTTTTCAAATCCAACCGTGACGCGGGGCTGCTGCTGTTTGCGGGCCTGCTGGTGGATGCGGTGATGCGTTGAAGCGTAGGGTGGGTTAGCGAAGCGTAACCCACCATCTTGATCTTCCGCGCAGCGGTGGGTTACGCCTTCGGCTAACCCACCCTACGAAAACAATCTCAATCCCTTGCGATGATCTCGCGCTCGCCCTGATGAATATTCGCCGGGTTGAGCAGATCGCCGGCGCGCCTACGCACCAGAAATTTCGGCCGGCGGGCGCGGATCGCGTTGTGGCGGCGGCGGCGCTGGGCCGGATCGCGGCGCTTGTCCTCCGGCAATTGCGGAAGCGCGAAGATCTCGCTCCACATCTGCCAGGCCGTTGAAAGCTCCTCGGCATCGGAACTGACGCCAAGCGGAATGTTAAGCGAGGGATCGCGATGCACCAGCACCAGCATCTGCGCGTCGTCGAGACCGCGCAAAGCGACGCCAAGGAAATCGCTGACGCGAACGTTGACGGCCATCTGCATGCCCTTGACGGCACGGCGCAGCACGACGCGTTCGCGGTGAAGTTCTATCTGCCGCACGCCGCCGTCGGCACGCGTGTCCTGCGCATCGAAGCGGAGCGGAAGGGAAAGAGGGTCGAGCCGCAATGCGCGGCCCGACCCGGCGGGATTGATCCCGCTTGTTGCTGTTTGACGCCTCACGGCTTTTAGTCTCCCCGCCGGAATTATGTTCCCGGTCGATGTGTGAGACCTTAGCCGAGCGGTTTCCGTTTTGGCTTAAAAAGGCTGGTTAACCCGAAGTCACCGGCGCCGCTTCTGCCCGCATGATTGACAAGAGCTTGGCGCGCATGATTGACGAGTCCTTGCTTTGAAGCCGAAAATGATTGGCTTTTGAGGCGTCAAAATGCTTGAAATCCCCGTGAATCAGGCACATCTGATGGGTCCAAAGATTTGCGTCCCAACTCGCTTCAATGTCAGGGATTTTGTTTGTGAACTCTTCACCATCCAAGCCTTCATCCTCCGCGACCTCCGACCTGTTCGACCAGTCGGCGCTCTCGACACTGGCGCAGCAGCTGGTCGAGGCCGCCAGGCGCGCCGGCGCCGATGCGGCTGATGCGGTCGCGGTGCGCGGCGTCAGCCAAGGCGTCGAAGTGCGCGATGGCCGCGTCGAGGAATCCGAGCGCTCGGAAGGCGACGATGTCGGATTGCGCGTGCTGGTCGGACAGCGCCAGGCGGTGGTCTCGACCAACGACATCAGCGGCGATGGTATTTCGAAACTGGCCGAGCGCGCGGTCGCGATGGCGAAGGTCGCACCCGACGACAAATATGTCGGTCTCGCCGATCCTTCACTCCTGGCACGCGAGTTCGCCGATCTCGACCTGCTCGACCGCACGGTTCCCTCGACCTCCGAACTCGAACGCCGCGCCGTAGAAGCGGAGGCCGCAGCGCTTGCGGTCAAGGGCGTGACGCGATCCGGCGGCGCGTCGGCATCGAGCGGCATCGGCGGCATGGTGCTGGTGACTTCGACCGGGTTCCACGGCTCGTATTTGCGATCGAGCCAGGGCATCTCGATGACCGCGATCTCAGGCGAAGGCACCGGGATGGAGCGCGACTACGACTACACGTCGGCGCCGCATGCCTCCGATCTCGCCGCGCCCGAAAGCGTCGGCCGCAAGGCGGGCGAACGCACGGTGGCGCGCGCCAATCCGCGCAAGGTCGAGACCTGCAAGGTGCCGGTCGTGTTCGATCCGCGGGTCTCGGGATCGCTGGTCGGCCATCTCGTCGGCGCCGTCAACGGCGCCTCGATCGCGCGCAAGACCAGTTTCCTGAAAGACCGCATGGGCGAGCAACTGTTCGCCAGGAACATCCGCATCATCGACGATCCCCTGCGGGTGCGCGGCTTGCGCTCGCAGACCTTCGATGCCGAAGGCGTCACGGTGAAGAAGCTCGCGATCATCGACGAGGGCGTGCTGACCTCGTGGCTCCTGGACACCGCGACCGCGCGCGAACTCGGACTGGTCACGACCGGACATGCGCATCGCGGCGTGTCGTCGTCGCCGTCGCCGGGTTCGTACAATCTGCACATGGAGGCGGGCGAGCCGACGCCGGCCGAACTGATCTCTGATATCAAGCAGGGCTTTTACGTCACCGATTTGATCGGCTCCGGCGTCAACGGCGTCACCGGCGATTACAGCCGCGGTGCGTCCGGCTTCTGGATCGAGAACGGCGAGATCACCTATTCCGTCAGCGAAGTGACGATCGCGGGCCATCTCTTGCCGATCTTCCAGTCGCTGACACCGGCCAACGATCTGGAATTCCGCTATGGCGTCAATGCGCCGACGGTGCGCATCGAGGGTTTGACGCTTGGCGGACGCTGATACGCTGGGCACGACAAAGGTGCGCGATGCCGCGCTGCTGACGGAGACGGTGCGCGAGGCGGGGGCGCTGGCGCTGTCGTTGTTTCGCACCGAGCTGAAGAACTGGACCAAGGGCGCCTCGTCGCCGGTGTCGGAAGCCGACATCGCCGTCAACGATCTCGTCGAAAGCCGGCTTCGCGCGGCAACGCCTGATTATGGCTGGCTGTCGGAAGAAAGCGTCGACGACGAGGCGCGCCTCGGCAAGAAGCTGGTCTGGATCGTCGATCCCATCGACGGCACCCGCGCCTATCTGGCCGGCCGCGAGGACTGGTGCGTGAGCATCGCGCTGGTGGCCGATGCCACGCCGGTGCTGGCGGCGGTGTTCGCGCCGGCGACCGACGAATTCTTCTTCGCGATGCGCGGGCAGGGCGCCACGCGCAACGGCAAGCGCGTGTCGGCGACCGCAGGCACGGATCTGGATTTTTCCCGCATGGCCGGCCCCAAGCCGCTGGTGCAGCGGCTGAGCCCGTCATCCGATGAGATCACGCTGTTTCCGCGAATCGGTTCATTGGCGCTTCGGCTGTGCCGGGTCGCCGACGGCGGCCTGGACGCCGCTTTTGCGGGCGGTCAGAGCCGCGATTGGGACCTTGCGGCGGCGAATTTGATCGTGCACGAAGCCGATGGTAGGATGACGGCGCTCTCGGGGGACACGATTGAGTATAATCGCCGGGAGGTGACGCACGGGGTGCTGGTGGCTGCGGGACTTGATCGGCATGCACGCATTGTCGAGCATTTTCGAATCCGACCGCTGCCCTGAACACGCCGGACCTGCGTCACGGTTCGTCACGCCACTCATCATGCGATACGCCTCAACAACCTTGCTTGCCGGGCACCTCGTTAGGAACAATCATCATGCCAGATAGTGCCCCGCCGCAACTGCTTCATCTCGTCATCGGCGGCGAGTTGACCGATCTCGAACACACGACGTTCAAGGATCTCGACCAGGTCGAGATCGTCGGCGTGTTTCCCAATTACGCCACCGCCCATGCGGCCTGGAAGGCGAAGGCGCAGCAGACCGTGGACAACGCCCACATGCGCTATTTCGTGGTCCACCTCCACCGGCTGCTGGATCCGGGGCAGGACACTAAGCAAGACGCGAAGCCTGCCCGTTGAAACGATTCCTTCGCGATTTGCTGCGCAGCAGCTGGCTTCAGCGTGCGCTCGGTGTGCTTGCGGCCGAATATCTGCGGCTGGTCTGGCTGACCAACAAGTTCAGCTACGAACCGGCTGACGTCTACGACCAGGTGGAGCCCGCCATGCCGGCGATCCTCGCCTTCTGGCACGGCCAGCATTTCATCACGCCGTTCATCAAGACCAAGGAGAGCCATCGCGCCAAGGTCCTGATCTCGCGGCATCGCGACGGCGAGTTCAACGCCATTGCGGCCGAACGGCTCGGCATCGGAACCATCAGAGGTTCCGGCGACCATGGCGGCGCGTTTCACCGCAAGGGCGGCGTCGGCGCGTTCCGGGAGATGGTGCAGGCGCTTGAGGATAATTGGAACGTTGCGACCACCGCGGACGTGCCGAAGCGGGCGCGGGTGGTGGGGCTCGGCCTCATCATGCTGGCGCGGGAGTCCGGGCGGCCGATTCTCCCCTTTGCGATGGTGACCAGCCGGTTCATCCGTTTGAAAAATTGGGACTCCTCCACCATCAATTTGCCATTCGGCAGGGGTGCCGTGGTAGGCATTGATGCGGTTTTCGTGCCGCCGGACGCCGACGCAGAGACCATGGAAAAGCTACGCCAACAGGTAGAGACTTATCTGAACGAAGCGACCCGTCGCGCCTATGCGGCTGTCGGTCGTCCGGAGGCCGCCCTTGGTTAATTCGCTGCCGCTGCCGATGACGTTGCGCGTCTACCGGAGTCTGTCGTCCGCGATGGTGCCGCTGGCGCCTGCGTTCATCAACCGGCGGCTGAAGCTCGGCAAGGAAGATCCGGCGCGTGTCAGTGAACGCCGCGGCGTGAGCGCCGATGTTCGCCCGGTCGGGCCGCTGGTGTGGATTCACGGCGCCAGCGTCGGCGAGGTGCTGGCCTCGGCAGCGCTGGTCGAGCAGCTGCGGGCGCTGAACCTGCGCATCCTCCTCACCTCCGGCACGGTGACCTCGGCGGCGGTCGTCGCCAAGCGGTTTCCGCCCGACGTCATCCATCAATATGTCCCCTACGACTCGCCGCGCTATGTCGCGCGGTTTCTCGACCATTGGCGTCCGTCGCTGGCGCTGTTCATCGAGTCCGATCTGTGGCCGAACTTGATCCTGTCGAGTGCGGCGCGGCGCGTGCCGATGGTGCTGATCAACGGCCGCATGTCGCCTCGCTCTTTTCCGCGCTGGCGGCGTGTCTCCGGCACCATCTCGGCGCTGCTCGGCCGGTTCGAACTGTGCCTCGCGCAGTCGGAAACCGATGCCGACAGGTTTTCGACGCTTGGCTGTCCCAACGTCGTGACGACCGGCAATCTGAAGCTCGACGTTCCCGCGCCACCGGCGGACCAGGCCAAGCTGGAGCGGCTGATGTCGATGACGCGCGGCCGTCCGGTCGTCATCGCCGCCTCCACCCATCCGGGCGAGGACGAGATGCTGGCGGAGGCGCACAAGACGCTCGCCGGATTCTTTCCGAACCTTCTGACCGTGATCGTGCCGCGGCATCCCGATCGCGGCGAGGCGATCGCGCGCATGGTCGAGGCGTCTGGCCTGCACGCGTCGTTGCGTTCGCGCGAGGAACTGCCGACGGCTGCGACCGACATCTATGTCGCCGACACCATGGGCGAGCTCGGGTTGTTTTACCGGTTGTCGCCGATCGTGTTCATGGGCGGATCGCTGGTCGAGCATGGCGGACAAAATCCGATCGAGGCGGTCAAGCTTGGTGCCTCGATCGTCCATGGCCCGCACGTCTTCAATTTCGGCGACGTCTATGAGGCGCTCGATCAGGCCGGCGGCGCGCGAAAAGCCGACACCCAGGAAGCCCTGGTCAAGCAACTCGGTCAGCTGCTCGCCGATCCCAGGGCGCGCGAAGTATCGCTCAAAGCCTCCGAGCGCGTGGTCGAACAGCTCGGCGGCGCGCTGGATCGCACGATGATCGCGCTGGAGCCGTATCTGTTGCAGTTGCGGCTCGAAATGGGAGCCGCGAATGCGTGAGCCGCGCTTCTGGCACGGCCCGCCTTCCCTCAAATCCAGTCTATTGACACCGCTCGCCGCCCTCTACGGTGCCATCGCCGCGAGACGGATGCAGCGCGACGGGCTGGATGCCGGCGTCCCCGTCATTTGTATCGGCAATTATCACGTCGGCGGCGCCGGCAAGACGCCGACCGTGCTCGCGCTCTCGAAGCTGCTGCGTGAGCTCGGCGAAACGCCCGTCGTACTCAGCCGCGGCTATGGCGGAAAATTGCGCGGCCCGGTGCGGGTCGATCCGGAACGGCATGCCGCCGCCGATGTCGGCGACGAACCGCTGATGCTGGCGGCGACGCTGCCGGTGGTGGTCGCGCGCCAACGCGCCGACGGCGTTCCGCTGGCGCGTTCGCTGGCGGCGTCGGTGATCCTGATGGATGACGGTTTCCAGAGCCCGGCGGTCGCCAAGGACGCCTCGCTGATCGTGATCGACGCCGGCCGCGGCCTTGGCAACGGGCAGGTGTTTCCCGCCGGCCCCTTGCGTGCGCCGCTAAAGCCGCAGCTGGCGCGCACCGATGCGCTCATCATCGTCGGCAACGGCACGGCGGCCGACCGCGTGGCGGCCGATATCGCCGCGCAGGACAAGCCGGTGCTGCGCGCGCGCCTTGTGCCGAACCAGGATTCTGTGGCTTCGCTGCGCGGCAAGCGCGTGCTGGCCTTCGCCGGCATCGGCGATCCCGCACGGTTCTTCGGCACGCTGACGGCGAGCGGCGTTGACGTGGTCCGGCAGCACGCCTTCGCCGATCACCATGGGTTCTCCAGGGCCGAGATCGACAGCCTGATCGCCGAGGCCGGCCGCGACGCGCTGACGCTGGTGACGACGGAAAAGGATCTGGCGCGGCTGAGAGTCGGCGGCGGATTGCCGGATTGGGCGACAGTGATCGTACCGTTCGCGGTGACACTGGAGTTTGAGGATGGCGCCAAGCTGAAGAGGTTCGTGACCGATCAACTCTTCAAGGCCCGCGAGAAGAAAATTCGCACGGCGTCGTCCCGGGCTTGACCCGGGACCCATAACCACAGTTCTACGTAGTCGTGCAGGGCTGGAGCTCCAGCCCACTTTAAGAATTGGCGACGGTGGTTATGGGTCCCGGCGTTCGCCGGGACGACAACAGATCAACCTTCCGTCTTCAGCGCGCCGGGAAAATGCCGTTGCAGCACGGCCGTCGGCACCGAATAGGCTTCCTGAAGATCGACGCTCCAGTATTTCAACTCGTCGAGCGGGATCCGTACATCCGATATGGCGCAGCGCACATAGGTTCCCGGCGAGACCACGCGGAAATCGCCATCCAGATATTGCACCTGCGCTTCGCCATGTCCCGAGGGACCGAATTTATTCAGCACCGTAAACTCTCCGACAGGTCGGCCAATTCACAGGCCGACTAAAGTGTATTTTCCAAATCCGATCTATCACAGATAGGTTGGGCTGTCCGCTCCCGAAACCCACTCGATTGTGATGAATTTCCGCCGATTGCGTATGATAACCTCCTGATTATGGTACGCTTTGCCCCAAGCGCCATAACCACCCGGCGAACACGGATGCGCCCAGCGACGCTGCTATTCCTGACGCTGTTTGCCGCGGCCTGCGCTGGCGTGCCGAACGCAGCTTCGGCCGCGCCATTACCGGCCCCCAAACAGGTCGATATCCCCGCGCCAAAACTCAACTTGCACGCCCAGCTCTACAAACCTGACGGCGACGGGCCGTTTCCCACCGTGATCGCGCTGCATGGCTGCGGAGGCTTGAGCGGGCATTCCGAGCCGGTGCTGCCGCGCTACCGTGACTGGGTCGAACAGCTATTGAAGGCGGGACACGCGGTCGTGCTGCCGGACAGTTACGGCTCGCGCGAACTCGGCCCGCAATGCCGCGACAAGGAGCGCCGCGTGCTGGCGCGCCGCGAGCGGGTCGCCGATATCGTGGCGACGCGGCGATGGCTGGCGCAGCAGGCCTGGGTGGCGCAGGATCGCGTCAGCCTGATGGGATGGGCGAACGGGGCCAGCGCCCTGTTGTGGGCGGTGCGTCCGCAAGCCTGGCGCAATGACGGGCCGGATTTCCGCTCGGCGGTCGCCTTCTATCCGGATTGTCGGATTTCCGCCGGCCTCGGCTGGAGCGCGCGGATGCCGACGCTGCTGCTGATCGGCGCCAAGGACGACGTCAGTTCGCCATCGGCCTGCCGCCAGATGGTGGAGGGCGCCCGCGGCCGCAGCGCGCTGGCGCGGATCGAAATCTATCCCGGCGCGCCTCACGATTTCGACCGCGCCAACCTGCCGCTCCGTGCGCTCAGCGGCGGCGACGCCGGCCAGCCGGAGCGCGGCCACATCGGCACCGACGCTGAGGCGCGCATCGATTCGCAAAAGCGCGTGGCCGAATGGCTGGCAAGGTGACTCTTACCCTCCCCTGGAGGGGGAGGGTCGACGCGAATGAAATTCGCGGCGGGGTGGGGTGACAGTCTTTCCAATCGATCAGTATCCGAGCGGAGGGAGTGTCACCCCACCCCGTCTCGCATTTCGCTTCGCTTCACGCGAGCCGACCCTCCCCCTCCAGGGGAGGGTGAAGAAAGCGCGTTCCCCTAAAACAAACTTCCCTGATCGACCGGTTTCACCACCCGCTTGGGCGCAAGCGTCTTGGTTTCCCGCCGGGCAAGGGTCGGCTGGCTGGTCGGCCCTGATGTTGCCGCCGGCCGGTCCGCATCGGCCGTCGCCGCGACGCGGCCGTCGGCGAACTCGATCGAAAGATTCGCGCCCGGCCCGATCGAGGCGGCGGCATGCACGGAATGGCCGTGTTCGTCGCGCACCAAGGCAAACCCGCGCGCCAGCACGCCGCGATACGACAGCGCCGACAGCAACTGGCCGCTATGCGCAACGCGGGCGTTGAGCCGCGTCATCGCTGTCGCCAGTGCGCGGCGCGCGCGCTCGGCAAGGCGTTGCGTGCGCTCGCGGTCGCGCGCGATCGCGTTACGCTGTGCCTGGGCGTTGGAAAGTTTTGACGCTTTCAGCCTGACCTCGAGTCCGGCAAAGCGATCGCGGCGGTTGCGCAGCAGGGCGCGGGCGGAAAGCCTGATGCGCTCGCCGGATACGGTGAGACGGTGCCCCGCCTGCGCGACCTGTCCGCGCAGCACCTTCAACGTCAAACCGGCGCTGAGCTGCGAGAAGCGGCGGTGATGCGCGTTGGTGTTGGCTTTCAAGCCGCGGGGCAGCGATGCACCCGCGCTGTCCAGCCGCTGCCGCGGGATCGCCAATAATTCGCTGGCCGCGGGCAGGGCGCGCGCCGCGGCGCGCAATTCATTGCGGCGGCTCTCCTGGCCGCGCAGCCAGCACACCATGGTGCGGCGCGCGAGGCCGGCAATCTCGACCAGCAATTCGCTGCGCACGGGCACCGCCATTTCGGCCGCCGCGGTCGGCGTCGGCGCGCGCTTGTCGGCGGCGAAATCGATCAGCGTGATGTCAGTCTCGTGGCCGACCGCCGAGATCAGCGGGATCATGCTCTCGGCGGCGGCGCGAACCACGATCTCCTCGTTGAACGACCACAGGTCCTCCAGCGAGCCGCCGCCGCGCGCGACGATCAGCAGATCCGGCCGCGGAATCTTGCCACCCTCGGGCAGCGCGTTGAAGCCGCGGATCGCCGCGGCAACTTGTTCGGCGGAGCCTTCGCCCTGCACCTTCACCGGCCACACCAGCACGCGGCGCGGAAAGCGGTCTTCCAGGCGGTGCAGGATGTCGCGGATCACGGCGCCGGTCGGTGACGTCACGATGCCGATCACTTCCGGCAGCCACGGCAGCAATTGCTTGCGCGCCTCGTCGAACAGGCCCTCGGCGCCGAGCTTCTTCTTGCGCTCCTCCACCAGCGCCATCAGCGCACCGATGCCGGCGGGCTCGATGGCTTCGATGACGATCTGGTATTTCGACGAGCCCGGATAGGTGGTGAGCTTGCCGGTCGCGATGATCTCGAGCCCTTCCTGCGGCTTGAAGCGCATTCGGGAATGCACGCCCTTCCAGATCACGGCCTCGATCTTGGCACTCTCGTCCTTCAGCGCGAAATAGCAGTGCCCGGAGGAATGCGGCCCGCGGAAGCCGGAGATTTCGCCGCGCACCCGGACATGGCCATAGGCGTCCTCCACCGTCCGCTTCAGGGCGGAGGAGAGTTCCGAGACGGTGAATTCGGGCGCGTTGAGCAGAGGTTCGGTCGCGGGCATCTCGTCCAATCGAATCAGGCTTTTGGAGCTTCCACGCAAGGTAGGGATTTCGGCCATCCCCGCCAATCTATCTTGCGTTGCAGATAACTCTGTATTATAGAGTTCTCCAAGATGAACCCAACCGATGAGGAACGACCATGTTCAGGCAGTTGGTACGCGGCAGCTTCAGCACCTTGAAACGGGCGCTCAGCGCCGTTGGCGCGATCGCTTTGCTGATCACGGGGCTGGTCGCCACGCCACTGACGCGCCCCCCGGAGCTGCCATCGATCTCGGCTGCCCGCGGCACCGTCGATCTCAGCACCTTGCCCGCGGTCGAGCGGTTTCAGGCGCGAGACGGCACTGCGCTCGGCTTCCGCCACTATGCCGCCAATGGCCCGGCGACCGGTCGCGCCGCCATTGTGGTGCACGGCTCCTCCGGGTCGAGCGGCGGAACTATCCACGCGCTGTCGACGGCGCTGGCGACCCGGGGCGTCGAAACCTGGGCCGTTGATATTCGCGGCCACGGCACGTCTGGCACCCGCGGCGACATCGGCTATGTCGGCCAGCTCGAGGATGACCTCGCCGATTTGGTCGGCATTATCCGCACGACCGCGCCCGCCAAGCCGCTGACGCTGGTTGGCCATTCCTCCGGCGGCGGTTTTGCGCTGCGCGTCGCGGGCTCGTCGATCCAGGACCTGTTCGAGCGTACGGTGCTGCTCGCGCCCTATCTCGGTCACGACGCCCCGACCGGCCGGCCCAATTCCGGCGGCTGGGCCAAGGCCGATGTTCCGCGCATCGTTGGTCTGTTCGCGCTGCGCAGCATCGGCATCACCTGCTGCGACGCGCTGCCGGTGCTGGCGTTCGCGGTGCCGCCGAATTCCGAGAAGAACCTGGTCGGAACCTACAGCGACCGCCTGATGCGCAATTTCGCGGTCCGCGACCGCGATTTCCGCCACGATCTCGCGGCGGCCAGGAAGCCGATCACGATCATCTCCGGCGCCGATGACGAACTGATGTTCGCGGACAAGTACGCACCTTCTGTGCATGCGATAGCCCCCGCGGTTGACGTCAAGCTGATCGATGGCGTCAATCACATGGGCATCGTCAGCGTACCCCGCGCGGTATCTGCGATCGCCGAGGACGTCGCCACGCGCGGCACAACCGGGTCGTAACCGCGATCGAGGGGAAGGCGACATGATCGACAGCCAGCAAGCTTCCGAGGCGCTCGCGGATATCAGGGAGATCGCGCGCCGCGTCCGCCAGTCGCGGATCTACAATCTGGCGAGCCTGCTCATGATCATGTGGGGCGCGCTGGTGTTCATCGCCAATGCCGCCTCGTTCGGCTGGCCGCGCCATGCCGGCTACATCTGGATCGCGGTCAATGTGGTCGGCCTCGCGGGCTCGTTCGTGGTCAGCGCCTTCACCCATTCGCGGACCGGCGTGCGCACCTTCGACCTGCGGACGCTGATGGCGTTCCTGCTGTTCTTCGCCTTCGGGCTCGCCACCTGCATGCTCGCCCATTTCGGGCCGCGCGAGCTCGGCGTGTTCTGGGCGATCTATTTCATGCTGTTCTATACCATCGCCGGGCTCTGGGTCGGCCTCGCCTTTGTCGTCATCGGCGTCGGCATCTCCGCGCTGACGTTGATCGGTTATTTCCTGGCCGGCAACTGGTTCGAGCCATGGATGGCGATCGTGAATGGCGGCGGGCTCGTGCTGGGCGGCCTCTGGATGCGCCGGGAATAGCGATGACCGGGCTCGACGACATCATCCACCAGCCGCTGCGCTTGCGAATCATGGCCGCCCTGAACGCGCTGCCGCCGGGTACCGGGCTCGAATTCGCCAAGCTGAAAAAGCTGACCGGCGCCACCGACGGCAATCTCGGCGCCCATATCGAGACGCTGTCGAAGGCCGGCTATGTCGCTGTCGACAAGGCCTTTGTCGGCAAGAAGCCGCAGACCACGGTGACCGCGACCGCGGCCGGCCGCGGCGCCTTCGCCCGCCATGTCGCGATGCTGCAGGAAATCATCGCGGGGCAACCACCTGAATGAATTCGCGGCCAGGGAGCCCGACATGCAAACCGCCATTGCCATCCTCACCCACACGCCGCCATGGGTCTTCGTCCTGCTGGCACTGCTGATATGGCAGGGATGCATGGCGTTGCGGCCGCGCTCGCAGCCGCTGGCGCGGATGCTGATTGTGCCTGCGGTGTTTTTTCTGATGGGTCTTTCCCGGCTGGTGCTGGGCGGAAAATCGATCGGCCTGCTGCTGGTCTGGGTGGCCAGTGCGACCGCGTTCGCCGCGCTGGCGCTCTACACCGGGCCGCGGTCGGTGACGATCGACGGCGAAACCGGCCGTATCCTGCGCCCCGGCAGCGTGGTTCCCCTGATGCGCAACCTCACGGTCTTCATGCTGCAATATGCCGTCGCTGTCGTGACGGCGATGAAACTGGGCGCCATCTGGGAAGTGGCCGCGGCGGGGCAGGCGGTGTCAGGCGCCTGTGCCGGCTATTTCCTGGGCTGGACGATTGCATTGTTGCGCAGCTATCGGGCGCGCCTGGCGGTGCCGGCTACGCCCCAGCAAATCAGTTGATATCCCCTTGCAGACAGCGGGAGATTCGTGCGACCGACTGGCCATCGGTTCCCACATCTGGCTCCAGTCATGAACATCCTCCTGCTCGGTTCCGGCGGCCGCGAACATGCTCTGGCGTGGAAGATCGCCGCGTCCCCGCTGCTGACCAAATTGTGGTGCGCGCCGGGCAATGCCGGCATCGCCAAGGACGCCGAATGCGTCGCCATCGACATCACCGACCATCCGGCCGTGATCGATTTCTGTAAGGCGCACAAGGTGGATTTCGTGGTGGTCGGCCCGGATGCGCCGATCGCCGCCGGGATCGTCGACGATCTCAACGCCGCGGGCTTCAAGGCGTTTGGGCCCACCCAGGCTGCGGGCCGGCTGGAGAGCTCAAAGACCTTCACCAAGAATCTGTGCCGCGACAACAACATCCCGACCGCGGCCTATGAACATTTCACCGACGCGGCAAAGGCAAAAGCCTATATCCGCAAGCAGGGCGCGCCGATCGTGATCAAGGCCGACGGTCTTGCCGCCGGCAAGGGCGTCGTCGTGGCGATGAGCGAAGCCGAGGCGCTTGATGCCGTCGACATGATGTTCGGCGGCGGTTTCGGCGAGGCGGGCGCCGAGGTCGTGGTCGAGGAATTCATGGTGGGCGAGGAGGCCTCGTTCTTTGCGCTGTGCGACGGCGAGCACGCGTTGCCGCTGGCGACCGCGCAGGACCACAAGCGCGCCTTCGACGGCGACCAGGGCCCGAACACCGGCGGCATGGGCGCCTATTCCCCGGCGCCGGTTATGACGGAAGCGATGTGCACGCGCGTCATGAACGAGATGATCTATCCGACGCTGCGCGCGCTCAAAGCGATGGGATCGCCCTACAAGGGCGTGCTCTTTGCCGGCGTGATGGTGACGAGGGACGGCCCGAAACTCGTCGAATACAACGCCCGCTTCGGTGATCCGGAAACCCAGGTGCTGGTGATGCGGATGATGTCGGATCTGTTGCCGGCGCTGATCGCCAGCGCCGACGGGCAACTAAAGAATTTCAGCCTGCGCTGGTTCGACGATGCGGCGTTGACCGTGATCATGGCGACCAGGGGTTATCCCGGCAGCTACGGCAAAGGCTCGGCGATCTCTGGCCTGGACGACGCCGCCAAGGTCGAGGGCGTCGAAATCTTCCACGCCGGAACGATCGCGAAAGACGGAAAAATTCTCGCCAGCGGCGGCCGCGTGCTCAACGTCTGCGCCATGGGCAAGACGGTGACCGAAGCGCAGCAGCGCGCCTATGCGGCCGTCGACCGCATCAACTGGCCGGAAGGCTTCTGCCGCCGCGACATCGGCTGGCAGGCGGTGGCGCGGGAGCGCTGACAGCACCTGCAATCCGCGCAACGCTTCCCCGCGCGTTGGCCCACTGGACACGCATATGTTGCGCTGTCCAAAATCGCCAAAACGGAGGAACTGCCTGATGGCGATTATCGATTCCCAGGTTCACGCCTATGAGGCGAACACATCGAAGCGGCCCTGGGATACGGTGCCGAACTGGCCCGATCACGTCACCGGTGACGAGATGGTGGCGGCGATGGACAAGGTCGGCGTCGACGGCGCGATCTTCATCTCGGCCTTTTCGATGTACCGCTACGACGCCAGCTATGCCGTGGAAGTGGCGCGCGCCCATCCCGGCCGGCTCGCCATCGTCAAGCCGGTCGATCCTGACAATCCTGATGTGGCCGATGTCGTCGCCGACTGGAAGAAGACGCCGGGCGCCGTCGGAATCCGCATCATGCTGCGGAAGGATTCCGGGCGCGCGCCTGATGACCCCGGCCTCGACCGCATCCTGCGCGCGGCGGTCCGCCATGATTTTCCGGTCAACATCCTGTGCTGGGACAATCTCGACGCCGGCACTGCGGTCATCGATCGCCATCCCGACGTCAGGTTCATTGTCGATCATCTCGGCATCCTGCAGCCGCGCGTGCCGCCGGCGCCGCCGCAGCCCTGGGCCGAACTGCCGAAAGTGCTGGCGCTCGCCAGGCGCAAGAATGCCGTGATCAAGGTCAGCGGCGCCTGCACGCTGTCCCGCGAGCCGTATCCGTATCCCGACATCTGGGATCCGCTGGCCCGCGTGTTTGAAGCCTGGGGTTTCGACCGCTGCCTGTGGGGCACCGACTGGACCCGCGCCTTCGCCGTCGTCAATTACGAGCAGGCCGTCACGCCCTTCCTCAAGACGGATCGCCTCAGTGACACCGAGCGGGCCATGCTGATGGGTGGTGCCTGCGCCAAGGCCTATGGCTGGTCACCGAGCAAGGGTTAGCGCATTTCAGCAAGGTCGCGGCCCTAGCTCGGGGATTGCTTCCCATTGACCATCGAAAGAACCGTGCGGGCGAGATCGGCGGGGGAATCCACCAGCTGGTCTGCGCCAGCCGTCTCAAGTTCGTCCCTTGTGCCATAACCCCAGAGCACGCCGAGACCGCGCATTCCGACCGCGTGGGCGCCGGCAATATCATGCCGGCGATCGCCGACCATCAGGCTGTGAGACGGCGAAAGACCGTGCCTGGACAGGATATGGGCAAGCAGCTCGGGCTTGTGATCCAGCTCGCCGCTCGGCACTGAGCCATGGATGCCATCGAAGTATCTGGCAAACCCCAGATGCTCCAGAATGCGGCTCGCGAAAATCTCCCGCTTCGACGTCGCGAGATAGATCCGCAATCCGCATCGCTTCATCTCTGCAAGGCAGTTGCCAATTCCCGGATAAGGCACGCTGCCGAGAAACCCGCTTTCACCGTAGTGCTGACGATAGGCAATGACTGCTTCACCGACCCGGTCGTCTCCATGTGACTGCAGCAAGCTTTGCATGATCTCTTCGAGCGGCGGCCCGATGATGTGTCTTATGTCGAGAGTTTCACCCGGTTCATGTCCAAGGGCGCGCAGCGCCGCCAGGCAGCTTGCCAGAATGCCGGGATACGAATCGATCAGGGTGCCGTCGAGATCCAGAAGAACGGAGCACGTCATGATCCAAAGCTAGCGGCCAAGGCAAACCTGTACAAGTTTGTTTGATTTCGTTCCTGCGTCGGTCATTCGCGGCAAGGCAATGCAGCAGCAGGTCCAGCCATGTCGTGGTGAGGTCTCATCCGGCGCAGCCGCCGCCCCATTTCCCGTTACTAGCCTAAGCCGATCCGATGGCTTATCTTAAGGCCCGGGGCAGGCAATGACAGCACGTTCTGGAGCAGGCGGCGGATCGAAAAAGCCGCAAAGCCGTACGGCGAAGCCGCGAAAGCGCAGCATTGCGCCAAAGGTCGCGCGCGTCTCCAGGTCAGCGAAAACGGACGTCGAAAATCCAGCGCAAACCGAAGTCGAGCAACTTGCCCTCGAACTTCAGCAAGCCAGAGAGCGCCAGGCCGCGACATCCGAGGTCCTGAGCCTCATCGCCGATGCGCCGACCGATCTTGCGCCGGTGTTCGACCGGATCGTCAGGAACGCAGCGCGGCTCTGCCAGAGCGTGCTGAGCGCCGTCTACCGCCGGGAGGGGGACCACGTCCACCTGGTCGCGCACGATCAGTTTTCAGCGGCATCGGTGGCGGCGGTGCGCAAAGCCTATCCGGCTCCGCTCACCAGCAAGAATCTGATCTCGGTGGCGATCCGCGAGCGGCGCGTCGTGCATGAGCCGGATGTGCTGGTCTCCGGCGGCTACAGCGAACTGCAGAAGACATCGGGCTATCGCAGCATCCTGATCATGCCGATGCTGCGCGACGAGGTTGCGATCGGCGCGATCGCGGTGATGCGGCTGGAGCCGCAATTATTCCCCAGGGCGCAGGTCGAACTCTTGAAGACCTTTGCCGGGCAGGCGGTCATCGCCATCGAGAACACGCGGCTGTTCACCGAGTTGCAGGAACGCAGCCGGCAGCTGTCGCAATCGCTTGACGATTTGCGCGCCGCGCAGGGCAGTCTGGTACAGACCGAGAAATTGGCCGCGCTGGGGCGGCTGGTGGCGGGCGTCGCGCACGAGATCAACACCCCCGTCGGCACCAGCCTCACCGTGGCCTCGGCATTGATCGACAAGACCAAGCGATTTGAAGCCGATGTCGCCAAGGGCGACGTGCGCCGCTCGACGCTCTCGGAATTCATTGCGGCCAGCCGCGAGGCGGCGTCGCAGATCATGTTCAATCTTGGCAACGCGGTCGAGCTGATCCAGTCGTTCAAGCAGGTTGCCGCCGATCGCAACGTTTCGGATCGCAGGCGCTTCGATCTCGGCGAGGTGACCGAGCAGGTCGTCAGGGGACTACGGTACGGGCTGCAAGGTCAAAATCTGACGGTCGCCGTCGAATGCGAACCCGATCTTGCCATGAACAGCTATCCCGGACCTTACGGCCAGGTGCTCACCAATCTGGTTCTCAATTCCGCGGCGCACGCCTTCCCGGACGGCGGCCGGGGATCGGTCCATATTGCGGCGCAGGCATCGGGCAAGGGCAATGTCGAGGTGCTGTTTTCAGATGACGGCTGCGGCATGACCCCGGAGGTCAAGCGCCAGGTGTTCGACCCGTTTTTCACGACCCGGCGCGACCAGGGCAACACCGGCCTCGGGTTGCACATCGTCCACAACATCGTGACCAATCGTCTGGGCGGCCGGATTCATCTGGAAACCAAACCCGGTGCTGGAACGAAAATCCAGATCATCATGCCGCGCGAAGCGCCGCGGGAGTCGGCGGCGGAGTAGGGCGGGCTCTCACGCCTTGTCATTCCGGGGCGCGCGTAGCGCGAGCCCGGAATCCATCAGGCCACATGCACGGTCGCACCATGGATTCCGGGCTCTCGCTTCGCGAGCCCCGGAATGACGGAGGAGAGAGGTGCGACAAATTAACCCGACGGGCAAAATTCCACTTTCCTCGTCGGGCAAATCAGCGGTTTGAATCGTCGCGTCCCGCCCGACAAGAGGGGCGTGCGCACGTCACGAACGCGCG
>NZ_JAFCMB010000026.1 GCF_018130145.1 Bradyrhizobium sp. AUGA SZCCT0176
GAGAGCACGGCATAAGCCGTAAAGCCATTGCGCAGGGAAGGCCGGGTGTTCTCCGCTGCCCTGTATGCTCGTGTGCACTTTGTTTTGTGCAAACCGCACACGGGACCGCGGGTGCAGCGCGCATCCGGTCTTCCCTGCGCCCTCTCATTGAAGAGGGTAAGGAATTTCTGGCAAAGCTCGGGCGCAATACGTCGCGAGAATGCGAAGGCGTGTTTGCGATGCCCATCCACGTCGTCCCGGCCTTGAGCCGGGACCCATACGCCGCGGCCCATCGGTAAAAGCGCAGGCGTTAGAGACCTCCCGCAACAATAACCGTCACGGAGTATGGGTCCCGGCGTTCGCCGGGACGACACCGAGTTTTATCGCTCCCCCTTCACAAACCGCGCAAACGCCTCCGCATAATCCTTGTGCCAGCGCGACAGCGCGGGGCGGTTATCAACGATGTCGCCGGCGGCCCACAGCATGCGCCGTTCGTCGAGTTGCCGCGGCACGTCATTGTCAGGGCACAGGATGTAGAAATCGCCGGCATCGATGCGTTCAATCATGAAGTCGACGGTCTGCTCGGGCGTCCAGGCACCATCAGGTTTCTCGGTGCGGCCGCGGGAGGTGAGGGCAGTGAAAACGTGACCGGGGATCATCAGGTGCGCGCTGATCTGGCAGCCATCGGTGTTACGCAGCTCATGCTGCAGCGCCTCGGTGAGCGCTTTGACGCCGGCTTTGGAGACATTGTAAGCGGGATTGCCGGGTGGCGTTGTAATGCCTTGCTTGGAGCCGGTGTTGATGATGAGCCCGGGCCGGCCGCGTTCGATCATGTGCGGCGCGAAAACCTGGGTGCCGTGGATGATGCCCCAGAGGTTGACGTTGAGAATGCGCTGCCAGTTCTCCAGCGGCCCAAAGCTGTTGCTGTCGGGGCCGATGCCGGCATTGTTCATCAGGATGTCGGTGCCGCCGAACCGCTTCTGCACCGCAGCTTCGAGCCTGGCGACGTCCTCAAACCGGCTGACATCGACCTCGGCGGTCATCACATCGGCGTCGCCGCCCTTGGCGACAGACGACAGTTTTGTGGCAACCTCCGCCAGCCGCGCGGCGCCGATATCGGCGATACAAACCTTCATGCCGAGGCCGGCGAACCGCATCGCGGTCGCAAGCCCGATGCCGGACGCGCCCCCGGTGATCACGGCGACATGATTGGCGGACATGGCAGGGTGGGGCATGCAGACTTCCTCCGGACACAAATCGGGTTACACTACTTATCAGCCCAAATCTTCATCAGGACAATATCGGCACGTACGAACCGGCATGGCAGGTCTTCATTTCCCGTCCCGCTTCCGGCGGCTCATTCCGCTTTACGGTTCGGAGCCCAACGATATAGTTATACAGATATAACGATCTTCATCACAATAACGGCTATCGATCCAAGGGAGTAAATACATGGCTGTATCACAGGCAATTCCGATCACGCGCCACCCCTATGCGGATGGTTCCTACAAGAAGATGCTGATCGACGGCCAATGGGTCGATGCGGCCTCCGGCAGGAAGTTCGAGACCCATAACCCGGCGACCGGCGAACTGCTCGCCACGGTGGCCGAGGGCGACGCCGAGGACATCAATCGCGCGGTGGCGGCCGCCCGCCGCGCCTTCGAGGGTCCGTGGAGCAAGGTCAAGCCGTTCGAGCGGCAGAACCTGCTGCTGAAGCTCGCCGATCTCGTCGAGAAGAATTTCGAGGAGCTGTCGCAGCTCGATACGCTCGACATGGGCGCGCCGATCAGCCGCACCCGCGGTACGCGGCTGCGCGTGCTCGGCATGCTGCGCTTTTATGCCGGGCAGGCCACCGCGCTGCATGGCGAGACCATCGAAAACTCGCTGCCCGGCGAGATATTCTCCTACACGCTGAAGGAGCCGGTCGGCGTCGTCGGCGCCATCATCCCCTGGAACAGCCCGCTAACCGCCAGCGTCTGGAAGATCGGCCCGGCGATTGCAACCGGCTGCACCGTGGTGCTGAAGCCGGCCGAGGAGGCGCCGCTGGCACCGCTGCGGCTCGCCGAACTCTGCATGGAAGCCGGCATTCCGCCCGGCGTCGTCAACGTGGTGCCGGGTTACGGCGAGACCGCGGGCGCGGCACTGTCCTCGCATTCCGGCGTCGACAAGGTCGCCTTCACCGGCTCGCACGTGACCGGGCAAGCCATCGTCAGGGCCTCCGCCGGCAACCTCAAGCGCGTGTCGCTGGAGCTCGGCGGCAAATCGCCTGATATCGTGTTCGCCGACGCCGACCTCGATGCGGCGGTGCCGGGTGCGGCGATGGCGGTGTTCGCCAATTCCGGCCAGATCTGCAGCGCGGGCACGCGGCTGTTCGTCGAGCACAAGATCTATGACGAGTTCGTCGGCCGCGTCGCCGAATTCGGCAAGAAGCTGCAGGTCGGCAACGGCCTCGATCCCAATACCCAGATCGGACCGCTGGTGTCGGCGGAGCAGATGAAGCGCGTCTCCAGCTATCTCTCGATCGGCCAGGAGGAGGGCGCCAAGGCGCTGACCGGCGGTACGCCGCTGACCGAAGGCGCGCTGTCGAAGGGCTATTTCGTGGCGCCGACGGTGTTCGCCAATGTGCAGGACAATATGCGGATCGCGCAGGAGGAAATCTTCGGCCCGGTGATTTCGGCGATCTCCTTCAAGGACACCGACGAGCTGATCGCGCGCGCCAACGCCACCACGTTTGGATTGGGCAGCGGCGTCTGGACCACCAATGTCAGCAAGGCGCATCAAATTGCAAAATCGCTGCGCGCCGGCTCGGTCTGGGTCAATTGCTACCAGGCGATGGATCCGGCGGTGCCGTTCGGCGGCTACAAGATGAGCGGCTACGGCCGCGAGTCAGGCAAGCAGCACCTTGAGGAGTATCTCAACGTCAAGGCGGTCTGGATCAAGACGGGTTAGGGCGTTAAGTCGTCCCGGCCTTGAGCCGGGACCCATACTCCGCGGCCCATCGGTGTGAGTGCTGGCGTTAGATGCCTTCTATAACAACGAGCGTCACGGCGTATGGGTCCCGGCCCCCGTGCGCAATTGCGCACTAGGCCGAGACGACGAGTAGTACTACCCCGCCCGCTTCTTCCGGCCGATCTCGCTGCGCAGCGCCTGCAACTCCTTGCGCGCCGCGCTCGCGGCGTTGCGTTCGATCTTGCGGTAGCGCTTGACCAGCGAGATGCCGAACGACGTCAGCACCGCGCCGCCGCCGTTCTTGCCGCCGGTCTGCCGCTCGACGGCGGCCTGCCGGCAGATGCGGTTGATCTCGTCGACCAGATCCCATGCCCGCTTGTACGACATCTCCATCGCGCGGCCGGCGGCCGAAATCGAGCCGCATGTGTGGATATTCTCCAGCAGCTGGATCTTGCCCGGCCCGATCCGGGCGTTTGCATCCAGATCGATGCGTACGCTGAGCGAAGGAAGCGATTTGGCACTCGATTTCGGCATGAAATGCTTGCTCACTACATCGGTTCGAGCGGGCTACCGCTTCGCTTTCAAAACAAAAGCTGCTCCAGTCTTTTACGGGCAAGCGGAACCGGTTACATACTCGTATGAATACGGAGAAGTTGGAGTTCCACACCGGCATGAATTACCCATCATTGTTTTCCCCGCTGCAGATCGGTCCCTACCAGCTCAAACATCGTCTCGCCCTGGCGCCGCTGACGCGGATGCGGGCGGAAAAGCCCAGCCTCGCGCCGCGGCCGCTGAACGCGGAATATTACGCCCAGCGCGCGACGCCGGGCGGATTGCTGATCGCCGAGGCCTCGCCCGTGATGGCGACGGGGTATGGCAGCCCCGGCGTCCCCGGAATCTATACCGAGCAGCAGATCGCCGGCTGGCGAAAGGTCGTCGATGCCGTTCACGCCAAGGGTGGCGTGATCTTCCTGCAGCTCTGGCATGTCGGCCGCGTTTCGCATTCCTCGTTCCAGCCCGGTGGCGTGCTGCCGGTGGCGCCCTCGGCGGTTACGATCCCGCCCGATCTGAAGACCGGGACGGCGGACGGCAAGGCCGTGACCTACGAGACGCCGCGCGCGCTCGAGACCTCCGAAATCCCTGATGTGGTCGATGCCTACCGGCAGGCGGCGAAGAACGCGCTTGCCGCCGGCTTCGACGGCGTCGAGATCCATGGCGCCAACGGTTATCTGATCGAGCAGTTCCTGCAGTCGCACACCAATCTTCGCACCGATCAATATGGCGGCGGAATCGAAAACCGCACGCGCTTCCTGATGGAAGTGACGCAAGCCGTGATCGAGGTCTGGGGCGCGAGCCGCGTCGGCCTGCGGCTGTCGCCCTACGGCATCGCCAATGGCAGCGGCGAGCCCGACCCGATGCCGCTCTATAGCCATGTCGTGCAATCGCTCAATCCGCTCGGGCTCGCCTATCTGCATTTCATCGAACCGCGCTCCAGCGGCGCCGGCCGCGCCGAGGTCAACCATCAGAACGTGCCGTCGGCGATGGTGCTGTTCCGCCCCATTTGGAAAGGCGTGCTGATCACGGCCGGCGGCTTCACCGGCGAGACCGCGAATGCCGCGATCGCGGCCGGCCATGCCGACGCGATCGCGTTCGGGCGGATATTCATCTCCAATCCGGATCTGCCGCGCCGCCTGCAACGCGGCTTCCCGCTGACGCCCTATAACCGCGCGACCTTCTATGGCGGCGACGTCGCCGGCTACACCGATTACCCCGCGCACGACGAGTTGGCGCAGGCGTGACCGTCATTGCGAGCGAAGCGACCTGTCCGCCGTAGCTCGAAGAGCGAAGGCGGAAGCAATCCATCTCACCGCGTAAGGAAGTATGGATTGCTTCGTCGCTTCGCTCCCTTGCACAAACGCTTTGCGTTT
Source organism: Bradyrhizobium sp. AUGA SZCCT0176 (assembly GCF_018130145.1). Classification (GTDB taxonomy): domain Bacteria; phylum Pseudomonadota; class Alphaproteobacteria; order Rhizobiales; family Xanthobacteraceae; genus Bradyrhizobium. The sequence continues at coordinate 4,857 of NZ_JAFCMB010000026.1, forward strand.
GTTGCAGGCAATGACGAAGCGTGAGGATCGAGCATGTTTCCGGAAGAGGAAACCGAAAAGAAAAAGGCAAAACCGGTGGCGGTGGGCAAACCCGCCGCCGGCCAATGCCTGTGCGGAAAAGTCTGCTTCGAGATCGACGTGCCGGCGCGCTGGGCCTGGCACGATCATACGCCTTCGAGTCGCCGCGCGCACGGTGCGGCCTACGCGACCTATGTCGGAAGCTGGCGCAAGCGCTTCCGCATTACCAAAGGCAAGACCTCCATCACGCGCTATGAAGACAAGGCCACGAAAGCCGCGCGCAGCTTCTGCAGCAGCTGCGGCACGCCGATCGCCTACGAGCGGCCGCGCTCGCCGCACATGGTCAACATCCCGCGCGCGCTGTTCACCGGCCGCACCGGCCGCCAGCCGCTCTATCACATCGCGATCGAGGAGCTACAGGAATGGGCCTATACCGGCGAACCGCTGGTGCCGCTGAAAGGCTTTCCCGGCGTGGTCTGGCAGCGCTCGAAAAAGAAGAAACGCGGTGGTCGCGAGGGGATGTTCTGATCTGCAACCCTTCGCGCGATGCCGAGTCCAGTAACTCGGGGTGCGTCTTACGGCTGATGTTCTAGAGGGCAAAATGTATGAAAAGTATACCTCCCATCCAATTGATCCCTGAGCCGTTAACCGATGAGGCTCGAAACCTGCCAAAATTCAAATGGGCTTCTAAAGAGATCGGGGCGAGGCATCGGCTTGGCGGCGAGCCGCAGTTCCTGCAAAATGAACAATGGCCAAATTGCCCGGCTGGGCACGGAAGGATGACATTCTATGGCCAACTGGATTCCATAAATGACGACATCTGCATTGCTGACTGTGGCATGATCTACGTGTTCATGTGTTTCGATTGCTATGAAGCGACGTCGATAGTTCATTCAAATTGAGCCCGGGGCACTGGCCACGCAATGCAGCCATGACCGCGCTCCATTTGATCTCACCATTGCCGATCGTCATGATGGCTTGATCCCGAAAGGTCAACGAGCCGCGGGCAGGAGGAAATATGAAGAATCGCATTACCGGGCGCTCGGCCTTTCTCGCGTTGCTGAAGGACGAGGGCATCACGCATCTGTTCGGCAATCCCGGCACCACCGAACTGCCTATCATGCACGCCCTGAAGGATCATCCTGACCTCACCTATGTGATGGCGATGCAGGAGAGCCTGGTGGTCGCGATCGCCGATGGTTACAGCCGCGCCTCGGGCAAGCTTGTCGCCTGCAACGTCCACGTCGCGCCCGGCCTCGGCAATGCGATGGGCTCGCTGTTCAACGCGGCCTTCACCGGCACGCCGATGATCCTCACCGCGGGCCAGCAGGAGCAGGGCCACGGGCTGATGGAGCCGGTGCTGTATGGCCCGCTGGTGCAGATGGCGGAGCCCTTGGTGAAATGGGCGGTCGAGGTAACGCGGCTGGAGGATCTGCCGCGCATCGTGCGCCGCGCCGCCAAGATCGCAACCACGCCGCCGACCGGGCCGGTGTTCATCTCGCTGCCGGGCGACATCCTCAACGCCGAAGCCGGCATTGAGCTCGGCCGCTCCACCCGCGTCGATACCCGCGTCAAACCGTCGGACGAAGCGCTCGGGGCGCTGGTCGCGCGCATCCTCAAAGCCGAGCGGCCGGTCATCATCACTGGCGACGAGATCGTCAAGAGCGACGCGCTAAAGGAAGCCGCGCAGTTCGCGGAAACGATCGGTGCGCCGGCCTATCAGTGCTCGACGCCTTACGGCGCACACTTCCTGTCGGAAAGCCCGTGCTTCATGGGCGCGCTGTCGCGCCTGCAAAAGCAGGTCCGCGAGGTGCTGTCGCCCTACGACCTGATGATCGTGCTCGGCGCAGATCCCCTGCGCATGTCGGTCTACAGCGAGGTTGATCCGTTGCCCGATGGACTCGGCATCGTGCAGATCGGCCTGGTCGACTGGGATCTCGCCAAGAACTACGGCGCCGAGATCGCGCTCAAGGCCGATGTGAAGGAAACCCTGCGCGCGCTGGTGCCGGCGCTGAAGGCCGCCGGCGGCGGCGCGCTTGAGACGCGTGCGAAGCAGGGCGTGGCCGCGCTGGCGCCAAAGAACTGGACCGCGAAGCGCAAACCGCTGATCGAACAGATTGCAAAAGCCAGCACCAAATCGCCGATCGATCCGGACTGGCTGGCGCTGCAGGTGGTCGAGGCGATGCCGGACAATGCGATCCTGGTCGACGAAGGCCTGACGTCGTCGCGCCAGATCCTGGCGCTGCGGCCGCACCGCGACCGCTACGGCTATCACGCGCTGGCCTCGGGCGGCATCGGCTGGGGCCTGCCGGCTTCCGTCGGCGTCAGCCTCGCCAATCCCGAGCGGCCGGTGGTGTGCTATTCCGGCGACGGCAGCTCGATGTATTCGATCCAGTCGCTATGGACCGCGGCGAACCACAAGCTGCCGCTGACCTTCGTCATCGTCAACAATGGCGGCTACCGCATCATCAAGCAGCGCCTGCTCGCCTTCCACGGCGACGATCATTATGTCGGCATGGACTTCGTCGATCCGCCGGTGGATTTCACCGGCGTCGCAAAATCGCTCGGGCTGGAAGCTATACGCGTCACCGATCCCGGCCAGTTGAAGTCCGTGCTGTCGTCGGCGATCGGTCGCCCCGGCACCAAGCTGATCGAGGTGGTGGTGAGTAATTCGGTGAATTGATTGAATGCTGTCGTAGGGTGGGCAAAGGCGCACTTGCGCCGTGCCCACCATCCATCCAGATCTCGGTCTCCAATGGTGGGCACGCTTCGCTTTGCCCACCCACGGACTACGGAGACGTTCTACTCCGCCGCCTTCACCCGCACCCCCGGCCGATACTGGCTCGCCGGGTGCTGCGCCGTCAGCCGCGCGCGGCCCTCGCCGAACAGCTTCTCGCGCAGCGTGCCCTCGGCATACGCGCTCTTGTATCGTCCGCGCCGCGTCAATTCCGGCACCAGCATGTCGGCGATATCCTCGAAATCGCCGGGCGAGGTCGCGAAGGCGACGTTGAGGCCGTCGACGTCGGTCTGCTCGAACCAGGCCTCGATATCGTCGGCGACCTTCTCGGGCGTGCCGACCACGACGGGTCCGGCGCCGCCGATGCCGACATGCTCGACGACTTCGCGCACGGTCCAGACCCGGTCCGGATCGGCGCGGGTGACGTTATCGAGCGCGGTGCGGCCGGCGTCGTTCTGGACGTGGCGGACCTGCTGGTCGAGGTCGTAGCTGGAGAAATCGACGCCGGTCCAGCCCGACATCAGCGCAAGCGCACCCTCGGGATTGATGTGCTTGCGATAGTCGGCGTATTTCGCCTTCGCCTCCGCCTCGGTGCGCCCGAGGATGATCGTCATCATGCTGAACATCAGGATCTCGGCCGGGTTGCGTCCGATCTCGCGTGCCAGGTCACGGATCGCCGCGACGCGCGGTCCGATGATCTTGGCCGACGGGCCCGACATGAACACGCATTCGGCGTGCCGGGCCGCGAACTGCCGGCCGCGCGGCGAGGTGCCGGCCTGGTACAGCACCGGCGTGCGCTGCGGCGACGGCTCGCTCAGATGAATCGCGTTGAGCCGGTAATGATTGCCCTCATGCGAGACGGGATGCACCTTCGCAGGGTCAGCGAAGATGCCGCGCGCGCGGTCGCGCAGCACGGCTTCGTCCTCCCAGCTGCCTTCCCAGAGCTTGTAGACCAGCTCCATATATTCATCGGCGATCTCGTAGCGGTCGTCATGCGCGGTCTGCTTGTCCTTGCCGGCTCCGCGCGCGGCGCTGTCGAGATAGCCGGTCACCACGTTCCAGCCGACCCGTCCCTCGGTGAGGTGGTCGAGCGTCGACATCCGGCGCGCGAACGGATAGGGCGGCTCGAACGACAGGTTGCTGGTGACGCCGAAACCGAGATGTTTCGTCACCGCCGCCATCGCCGGGATCAGCATCAGGGGTTCGTTCGCCGGGGTCTGCGTAGCGTTGCGCAGCGCCGCGTCGGGGCTATTGCCGAACACGTCATAGACGCCGAGCACGTCGGCGAGAAACAAGCCGTCGAACCGCCCGCGTTCCAGCGTCCTGGCGAGATCAAGCCAATAGGGCAGGCGGTTATAGTCGAGGGTACGGTCGCGCGGATGGGTCCACAGCCCGGGCGATTGATGCGCCACGCAGTTCATGGCAAAGGCGTTGAGCCGGATCTGTTTCTTCATGATGGTGGAACCTTGGGTATTCCCGGATACGCCGCCGGGTCGGGTACCGGGCTGTTGGCGGAAACTGTTGCATTCCATGAGGGTTAGCAAGGCCCTATTCGGCGCAACTCGCGCTACTTCCAGTAGATGAGTTGTCTGGCTACACTAACGAGTGATACGTTCGCGAGCGCGAAAGGAAAAAGACATGGCAACGAGAGCCGACGCGATTGAAAATGTGCGTCAGCAGTTTCACTCCGGCGAATTTCTCGCCGAGCTCAACCGCAGGGTCGGTTTTCCTACGCAGAGCCAGGAACCGTTGCCGGGCGATCCCTTGCGCGCCTATCTCGTGGAAGGACTGCAGCCTGCCTTTGAAGAGCTCGGGTTTTCGACCCGGCTGATCGAGTCGCCGATCGGCAAGGGCCCGTATCTGCTGGCAGACTATCGCGAGGATCCGTCGTTGTTGACGGTCCTCTCCTACGGCCATGGCGACGTCGTGGGTGGCATGGTCGGTGAATGGCGCGACAATCTCAACCCGTGGCAGACCACGACCAAGGGCGATCGCGTCTACGGCCGCGGCACCGCCGACAACAAGGGACAGCACAGCATCAACATGGCGGCGTTGCGCGCCGTCCGCGAAGCCCGTGGCGGCAAGCTCGGCTTCAATGCCAAGTTCATCATCGAGACCAGCGAGGAGATCGGCTCGCCGGACCTGGCTGAGGTCTGCGAATCGCTGCAGCAGGAACTTAAGGCCGACCTGTTGCTCGCTTCCGATGGTCCACGGCTTTCGGCGGATCGTCCCACCATCTTCCTTGGCTGTCGCGGCGGCGTGCGAATTCATCTCGACGTCAACCTGCGCGAAGGCGGCAATCATTCCGGCAATTGGGGCGGCCTGCTCGCCAACCCCGCGACCATCCTGGCAAACGCCATCGCCGCGCTGGTCGATCACAGGGGGCGGATGAAGCTCGACATCATGAAGCCGCCGCGCATCTCGAACCTGATCCGCGCAGCACTTGCCGATGTGGAGGTCGAGCCCACGGCGGATGAGCCGCAGGTCTCCGAGAATTGGGGCGAGGATGGCCTGTCGGCCGCCGAACGGGTCTATGCCTGGAACACGCTGGAAGTGCTGGCGATGTCATCGGGCAACATCGAGCAACCGGCGAACGCCATCCCGGGCGTAGCTCGCGCCGTGCTGCAGCTTCGCTTCGTGGTCGGCACCGAATACGAAAAGGTGGTCGACGCTGTCAGGACCTATCTGCACGCCAATGGCTTTCCGATGGTGGATGTCAGCGGCCAGCAGAGGTTTGGCGCGTCGCGTACCGATTTGGATAGCCCCTGGGTCAACTGGGCGGCGAACTCGATCCGGCAGACCACCGGAAAGGCGCCGGCGATCCTGCCGAATATTGGCGGTTCGCTGCCCAACGGCGTCTTTGCCGAAGGGCTCGGTCTGCCGACGATCTGGATTCCGCATTCCTATCCCGGCTGCTCGCAGCACGCACCGGATGAACACATCCTCCTGCCGGTCACCGAGGAAGCGCTGGCCATCATGGCGGGCCTGTTCTGGGACTTGGGCGAGATGCCGCGTAGACCGTGATGCCGGCAATGGTTCGCGTGACGGAATAAGAACGATGCTGCGGCGCGAAAATGCCGTTTCGTGCTATAAAATTTAGCTCAGCGTATCGTCAGGCGAAATATTGCTCTGTCGCCCGCGCGCCGCGCTCTCTAGGATCAGGGGAGCGCGATGCGGGGAAGGGCGGCATGAACGCGACGTCACCTAAGAAGAAGCCATCGCTGTCCGTCGTCGGGCAGCCGGCCAATTTCAACGCCATCCAAAAAGTCTGCGCGATCCTGCGTGTGCTGGCGCAGAACGCTCCGCTGCGGCTGACCGAGATCGCCGACGTCACCTCGCTGAACAAGGCGACGGCGCTGCGCATCCTCGGCTCGCTGATCGAGGAGGGCTTTGTCACCCGCGTGACCGGCGCAAAAACCTACGAACTCGGCCAGGAGGCGCGGGTGATGGCGGTCAGCGCGCGCCGCACTGTCGACATCGCCGAACTGGCGCAGCCGAGCCTGCTGCGGCTTTCGGAGCGATCGGCCGATACCGCGCTATTGTCGGTGCGCAGCGGCGTCGAGGCGCTGTATCTGGCGCGTTCCGTCGGCAGCCATCCGTTGCAGCCCAATTACCTGCAGATCGGCAGCCGGCGGCCGCTCGGGGTCGGAGCCGGCAGCCTTGCGCTGATGGTGTGGCTGCCGGACGCCGAGATCGACGCCATCATCGAAATCATCATGCCGCGGCTGGCGAAATCGCCGCGTATCACATCGAAGTATCTGCGCGAGCGGATCGTCGCGGCGCGCAAGCATGGCCACACCGTGCAGATCGACGTCGCGCTTCCCGGCATGGGCGGGGTCGGCGTGCCGATCCGCGACGATGCCGGGCAGGTGATTGCGGCGCTGAGCGTCGGCGCCTCCAGCGACCGGATCAGGCGGCGCGAAACCGAGCTTGCGGAGATGTTGAAGAAGGAAGCGCTGATCCTGACACGGGCAATGGCGCAGCCGGCGAAACCGGGTGCGCTCAAGGTGATCAAGCCGAGCCAGGGGGCTTGAGGGATCAAGCCCCTTCATCCAGCGCGACCAGCTCGCGCATGCTCAGTCTGAGCGTTCAACTGACCTGGGCCTATAATCAAGGTAAGCTATAGGTCGCGGTGGCTTGCGAAGGCCTAGGCTTTCAGGCCATCATAGGTCCGGTCGGACGGGGTGGTTCCGTTCAGTTTGCCAATGTGGGCATTGCAGGGAATCCTGCCTGGAGCGCATGAGTTCAGCTTCGAACGCAACCGACGCCGCGGTTATCAAGGCATTCGCCGCAATCCCTGCGCTTCTCGAACAGACGCCGGCGCTGATCGTTCGCGGCCGGTTTCTCGATTGCGAATGCCTGCTCGGGCCGATCGGCCATCCCTTTCACGCCTCGATCCGTGCCGGCCGGATCGTCGATCTGACGCCGGCGCCGGTGCTGATGCGGTCGTGGCGGTTTTCCTATCGCGCCTCGCCTGCGGCCTGGGCGGCGTACTGGCAATCCGAGCCGCGGCCGGGCTGGCATGATCTGCTCGCCCTGACCAAGCGTGGCGGAGCGGCCCTTGAGGGCGATCTGCATCCCTTCATGGCGCATCTGCAGTATTTCAAGGATGTGCTGGCCTTGCCGCGGCACCATTTCGCGGTGGCTGCCTGATGAGCGGTTACGTCGAGCCGATGATCGGCCGCTATGTCCATGTCGACATCGGCGGCGAACTGCATCGGGTCTATTTCGAGGAAAACGGCGCCGGCATTCCGCTGGTGTGCCTGCACACCGCGGGCTCCGATGCGCGGCAATGGCGGCATCTGCTCGCCGACGAGGAGTTCGCGAAGAATTTTCGGATCATCGCCTTCGATATGCCCTGGCATGGGAAATCGAATCCGCCGGCGAGCTGGAATGGGGACGAGTACCAGCTCACCACCGCGCGCTACACAGAGACTATCCGCGCCTTCTGCAAGGCGCTGCGGCTGGAAAAGCCCGTGGTGATGGGCTGCTCGATCGGCGGCCGCATCGTGCTCAACCTTGCGATCGACCACGCCGCCGAATTCCGTGCGCTGATCGGGCTGGAGGCGGCGGATTTCCAGGCGCCGTGGTATGACACCACATGGCTCAACCGCCCCGACGTCCATGGCGGCGAGGTCTGCGCAGCCTTGGTGTCGGGTCTCATTGCCCCGCAGAGCCCGCAAGCCTCGCGAGCCGAAACGCTATGGGGTTACAAGCAGGGCGGTCCGGGGATTTTCAAGGGCGATCTTTATTTTTATCGGGTCGATGGCGACTTGCGCGGCCGGGTGGAGAGGATCGATACTAAAGTATGCCCGCTGTTTCTGCTCACGGGCGAGTATGATTTCTCCTGTACGCCGGAAGACACGACGAGGACTGCTGCCGCTATCGGGGGCGCCAGTGTTACGATAATGGAGCAGCTTGGTCATTTTCCGATGAGCGAGAACCCCGAACAGTTTCGCCGCTACATTTCGCCGGTGCTCGGCGAAATCCTCGAACGATCGACGTAAACCACACAAGGAGTACAAGTATGAACCGCAATTACATGATTGGCTACGCGCTGGCCGGCGCGTTGTGCGCCACGCCGGCGATGGCGCAGGAACTCACCGGAACGTTGAAGAACATCAAGGATACCGGGGCCATCACGCTCGGCTTCCGGGATTCGTCGATTCCCTTCTCCTATCTCGATGACAGCCAGAAGCCGGTCGGCTACGCCATGGACATCTGCTACAAGATCGTCGATGCCGTGAAGAAGGAGCTCAAGCTCGACAAGCTCGAGGTCAAGCTCAATCCGGTGACGTCGTCGACCCGGATTCCGCTGCTGGCCAACGGCACCATCGATCTGGAATGCGGCTCGACCACCAACAACGCCGAACGCCAGAAGCAGATCGCCTACACCAACACCCACTTCCTGACCGCGAGCCGCTACGTCTCGAAGAAGTCGAGCAAAATCAACTCGATCGACGATCTGAAGGGCAAAGCGGTGGTTTCGACATCGGGCACCACCAACATCAAGCAGCTGACCGAAGCCAATGCGGAGAAAAAGCTCGGCGCCAACATCATTCCGGCCAAGGACCACGCCGAAGCCTTCCTGATGGTCGAGACCGACCGCGCGGTGGCGTTCGTGATGGACGATATCCTGCTGGCGAGCCTGGTTGCCGGCTCGAAGGCGCCGGATGACTACGTGATCTCCAAGGACGCGTTCTCCAAGCCGGAGCCCTATGGCATCATGCTGCGCAAGGACGACCCGGCCTTCAAGAAGGTGGTCGATGCCGCCACGTCAGCGCTCTATACGGGCGGCGAGGGCCAGAAGATCTACGACAAATGGTTCACCCAGAAGATCCCGCCCAAGGGCTTGAACCTGAACTCGCCGATCAGCGCGGAGCTGAAGAACCAGTACGCCAAGCCGTCTGACTCGCCGGATCCGGACGCCTACAAATAAGCAAATAGATGCTTCTGCCCATGCAATGGCCCAACCATTGCATGGGTACGTTTCGGTGACGCAGCGGACGGTAGGCCTTCGTGAATTATAATTGGAACTGGAGCATCTTCTTCGAGCCGGCCCCGGGCGGGACCGGCACCTATTTCCATATGCTGCTGTCGGGACTGTGGCTTACCATCCAGACCGGAATCTTCGCCTGGATCATCGCGCTGATATTCGGCTCTGTCATCGGCGTGTTGCGGACGCTGCCGTCGAAGACCGCCTACTGGATCGGCTTCGCCTGGGTCGAGTTCTTCCGCAACATGCCGCTTCTGGTGCAGCTGTTCCTGTGGTTCTTCGTGCTGCCCGAATTGCTGCCGCGCAGCTGGGGGCTGTGGCTGAAACAGATGCCCAATGCGCCGTTCTATACCGCGGCGATCGGGATTGGCCTGTTCATGTCGGCGCGCGTCGCCGTGCAATTGGGCGCCGGCATCGCCTCGCTGCCGCGCGGGCAAAAGCAGGCCGCGACCGCGCTCGGGCTGACGACGTTGCAGGGTTATCGCTACGTGTTGCTGCCGATTGCGTTCCGAATCATCATGCCGCCGCTGACCTCGGAGTTCCTCAACACCATCAAGAACACGGCGGTCGCGATCACCATCGGCCTGATCGAACTGACCGGCCAGGCGCGGTCGATGCAGGAATTCTCGTTCCAGGTGTTCGAGGCTTTCACCGCCGCGACCGTGATGTATCTGCTGATCAACATCGTCGTCGTCACCGGCATGCGCTTCCTCGAACGCAGCCTGGCGATCCCCGGCTACATCACGGGGAAATAGCCGCATGTTCGCCAATTTCGATTTCGACGTCATCCGCCGTTCGCTCGGCTACCTGTTTCTCGACGGCATGGCGTTCACGCTGACGCTGACCGGGCTCTCTGCGCTCGGCGGGATCATTTTCGGCACGCTGATCGCGCTGATGCGGCTGTCCGGTTTCAAAGTGCTCGGCCGGATCGCCGGGCTTTACGTCGACTTCATGCGGTCGCTGCCGCTGGTGCTGGTGATCTTCTGGTTCTATTTCCTGGTGCCTTATGTCGGGCAATGGCTGACCGGCGCGTCGCGCCCGATCAGTGTCGGCGCCTTCACCTCCGCGCTCGTCACCTTCATCATGTTCGAGGCGGCGTATTTTTCCGAGATCATGCGCGCCGGCATCCAGTCGATCTCCAAGGGCCAGCCTGCCGCGGCCAATGCGCTCGGCATGACCTACGCCCAGACCATGCGCTACGTCGTGCTGCCGCAGGCGTTCCGCAACATGTTGCCGGTGCTGCTGACCCAGACCATCGTGCTGTTCCAGGACACTTCGCTGGTCTACGTGCTGTCGATGCCGGATTTCCTCGGCGCGGCGAGCAAGGTTGCGCAGCGCGACGGCAGGCTGGTCGAGATGTACCTGTTTGCGGCGGTGGTCTATTTCACGATTTCCTGCGCCGCCTCGTTCGCCGTCCGGCGCCTGCAGGCGCGCATCAGTATTGTCCGTTAGGGAACGCGCATGATCGAAATCAATCACGTCAATAAATGGTACGGGCCGACCTTCCAGGCGTTGAAGGATTGCACGACGAAGGTCGCCAAGGGCGAAGTGGTTGTCGTGTGCGGTCCGTCAGGTTCGGGCAAGTCGACGTTGATCAAATGCGTCAACGCGCTGGAGCCGATCCAGGAAGGCGAGATCATCCTCGACGGCATCAAGGTCAATGATCCCAAGACCGACCTGCCGAAGCTGCGCGCCCGCGTCGGCATGGTGTTCCAGCATTTTGAACTGTTCCCGCATCTGAGGATCATCGAGAATCTGTGTCTGGGGCAGGAGAAGGTACTGGGCCGGTCCCATGACGAGGCGATGGCCAAGGGCGCCAAGCTACTCGACCGCGTCGGATTGAAGGTTCATGCCAACAAATACCCGGCCGAATTGTCAGGCGGACAGCAGCAGCGTGTGGCGATTGCACGCGCGCTGGCGATGGATCCGATCGCCATGCTGTTCGATGAACCGACCTCGGCGCTCGATCCCGAAATGATCAGCGAAGTGCTGGACGTGATGGTCGATCTGGCCCGCGAGGGCATGACCATGATGGTCGTGACCCACGAAATGGGCTTTGCCCGAAAGGTGGCGCATCGCGTTATCTTCATGGACCAGGGCGAGATCGTCGAGGATGCGCTGAAAGACGACTTCTTCGGCAAGCCGCGCAGCGACCGCGCGCAGAAATTCCTGTCGAAGATTCTGTCGCATTAGCCGCCACCGTCATTCCGGGGCACGCCGTTTGGCGCGAGCCCGGAATCCATACTCTCGATCGTGGTTATGGATTCCGGGCTCGTGCTTCGCACGCCCCGGAATGACGCTGAGGGTTTATCAGCACTAACAATTTGCGTATATGAGTCCCCAACACCCCTTCGCGCCCTCAGGAGACTTCGCTTGGAACAGATCGCTTACGTCAACGGTTCATTCGTGCCCATGGCCGACGCCAAGGTGTCGATTCTCGACCGCGGCTTCCTGTTCGCCGACGGCATCTATGAGGTCGCCGCCGTGCTGGACGGCAAGCTGATCGACAATGCCTCGCATCTGGCGCGGCTGGAGCGTTCGGTCGGCGAGATCGAGCTGGCGTTGCCAGAGACCATCGAACGGATTCAGGAAATCCAGAAGGAACTGGTGGCGCGCAACAATCTCGTCAACGGCATGGTCTATCTGGAAGTGACGCGCGGCGCCGACACCGGCCGTGATTTTGCGTTTCCAAAGGGCGTCAAGCCGACGCTGGTCATGTTTACCTCCGTCAAGGACATCATCAACGCACCTTCGGCCAAGACGGGGATTGCCGTCATCACCGTGCCCGATCTGCGCTGGACCCGCCGCGACATCAAGAGCGTGGCGCTGCTGGCGCAAGTGCTGGCAAAGCAGGCCGCAGCCGTGGCCGGCGCCGGCGAGGCCTGGATGATCGAGGACGGCAAGGTCACCGAGGGCGGCTCGTCCTCGGCCTTCATCCTGACGCAGGACGACGTGCTGGTGACGCGGCAGAACGGCAGCGAGATCTTGCCGGGCTGCACCCGCAAGGCGGTGGTCAAGCTGGCCGAAGAACGCCAGCTCCGGATCGAGGAGCGCGCGTTTACGGTGGAAGAGGCGCTGGCCGCGAAGGAAGCCTTCATCACCAGCGCCACCGTGTTCGTGCAGGCGGTGGTATCGATCGACGGCAAGAAAGTCGCGACCGGCAAGCCCGGCCCGATGACCGATCGCCTGCGCGAAATCTATGTCGAGTTCGCCAAGGCGACCGCGGTTTAACTGATTGTCATTGCCGGGCTCGACCCGGCAATTCATCCTTTCGAAAGGCTCATTCTAGACGGAGGCGCGGGTCCCAAGCCCGCGCATGCGAAAAGGGGCGATGAAATCGCGGCGTTCCCCTTCACCAGGCGAATAGCGCGGACGGTCCGGATAGGCCAACCTTTAGCGGACTCAAACATGCAAATTCGACGCGCCACGAAGAATCTCGTGATCCTGTTCGGGTTCGTAGCGTGCGTCGTGCTTGCAAGCCCGCCCGCCTTCGCCGCCTATCCCGACCGCATCATCAGGATCGTGGTGCCGTTCGCACCGGGTGGCGGCACCGACGTGATCGCGCGGACGCTGGCGCAGGAGATGGCCAGGGATCTCGGCGCCTCCATCATCATCGAGAACAAGCCCGGGGCGGGCACCATCATCGGCACGCAGTCGGTCGCGGCCAGCGCGCCTGACGGTTACACGCTATTGATGGGAACCTTTGCTAACGCGGTCAATCCAAGCCTGAGCGCGAAGCTGCCTTACGATGCGCATAAGGATTTTGCGGCAGTTGCGTTGATCGCGCGTTCCTTCAACCTCGTCGTGGTCAATCCGGCGTCGCCGATCAAATCGATTGCCGACCTGATTGCGGTGGCCAAGGCCGAGCCCAATAGATTGTCATACGGCACCTATGGCACCGGGACCTCGGCGCATCTGGCCGGCGAATTGTTCAAGCACATGGCCAAGGTCAACCTGACCACCGTGCCGTACAAGGGCGCGGCACCCGCGATCACCGACCTGCTCGGCGGACAGATCCAGGTGATCTTCACCACGGTCGCCAGCGCCGCCTCGCTGGTCGCGGCCGGCCAGTTGCGCGCGATCGCGGTGACGTCGGCCGAGCGCTCGCCGGCCTTCCCGGAATTGCCGACGGTGTCGGAAGCCGGTGTTCCCGGTTACGCGGCCGAAGCCTGGTACGGCCTGTACGCGCCCGCCAAAACGCCGCCAGAGGTCATCGACCTCCTGAACAAGTCGGCCGCCAAGGCCGTCCAGTCAGAGGCGTTCAAGAAGCTCGGCGTCAACGAAGGCCTCGTGATGGTGGCAGAGCCGCCCGAAGCACTCGACCGCTATTTCAGCGTCGAGGAGGCGCGCTGGCGCAAGGTGATCCAGGACGCCGGGATCAAGATCGAGTAGGCATCCTACCGCTTCTCCGCCACGAACCTGTTGCGCAGGGTGCCGATGCCGGTGATGTCGATCTCGACGACGTCGCCGGCCTTCAGATCCGGCGAAGCGCCGTCGGTGCCCATCCAGATCACGTCGCCAGGCCACAGCGTGAAATATTTCGTCAGCTCGACGATGAACGGCACGATGCCGAAGATCATCTCGTTGGTACGGAAGCGGCCGGTTTCCTTGCCGTTGACGCGGATCGCGGTCTCCATCCGGTCGAGGTCGACGTCGGTTTCGATCCAGGGGCCCATCGGCTTGAAGGTGTCGGCGTTCTTGGATCGCCACAGGCTGCGATCGGCCTTCTGCCAGGTGCGTTCGCTGACGTCGTTGCCGATGGTGTAGCCGAACACGCAGGACAGCGCGTTGGCCTCGGTCAGGTGCTTTGCCTTCTTGCCGATCACAACGACCAGTTCACCCTCGTAATGGATTTTCTCGGTCGCGGTCGCCGGGATCACCACATCCTCATCGTGGGCGATCAGCGCGTTCTGCGCGCGGTAGCCGATCTCGGGACGATCAGGCACGTTCGGAACCGTGCCGGCCTTGTCGGCGGCTTCCTTGAGATGCTTCAGATAGTTCAGGCCGACGCAATAAAAGGTGCGCGGGATCAACGGCAGTTCGATCTTCACGTCCTTGAGCGCATGGGTTTGCGCGCCGCGCTGCCATTCGCCGAAGGGATCGCCGCTGACTGACATGACCTTGTCGCCCTCGACGAGGCCCCAGGATGTGTTGCCGGCGGCGGTGAATTTGAGCCAACGCATGAAGTGTCCTTTGCTTTATTCGGCTGCGGCCTGCGGCTTGGCCTTCCAGGCGCCGGCGGCGGTGCGCGGCAGGCCTAGATTCTCGCGCAAGGTCTTGCCGGCATAATCCTTGTGAAACAGGCCGCGGCGCTGCAGTTCCGGCACGACATGCTTGACGAAGTCGGCGTAGGAGCCGGGCACGATGGTGGCGGCGATGACAAAGCCGTCGCAGCCGCGCTCGACGAACATCTCCTCTAGCTTGTCCGAAATTTCCTTCGGGCCGCCGACGATTGCGTCCTGCACCTGGCCGCGGCCGGAGAAGGTGACGAAGTCGCGCGCGCTGGGATTGGTCTTGCCTGAATTCTTGAGCACGCCGTCGCGAATGCCCAGGATGCCCTGCATGCTCTTGAGCTCTTCTGTTGTCAGGGGTTCGTCGAGCGGCTTGGAGGCGAAGTCGTAGTTCAGCGCCTCCGCGAGCAGCGACAGCGCATCGATCTGCAGCGGCAGCTTGTTGATGACAGCCATCTTGTCCTCGGCCTCGCTCCTGGTCGCGCCGCAGACGGGTGTGGTGAGGTTGCAGAGGAACATCTGGTCGGGATCGCGGCCGGCTTTCGCGGCTTCGTTGCGGACCGCCGCATAGCCTTCCTTGGCGGCGGCCACGTTGCGCGCGGCGGTGAAAATCACCTCGCCCCATCGCCCCGCAAAGCGCTGGCCGCGGCCGGACGCGCCGGCCTGGATGATGACGGGATGGCCTTGCGCCGAACGCGGCACGGTGAACGGCCCGCGCGACTTGAAGAATTGGCCCTTGTGGTCGAGCCGCCTGACCTTGGCCGGATCGGCAAAGCGGCCGCTCTTCTTGTCCATGATCAGCGAGCCGTCTTCCCAGGTGTCCCAATGACCGAGCACGACCTCCATGAACTCGTCGGCGCGGTCGTAGCGGTAGTCATGTTCGAGATGGGCATCCTTGCCCATGTTGTGGGCCTCGCCGTCATTGAGCGAGGTGACAACGTTCCACCCCGCGCGTCCGCCTGTCATCAGATCGAGGGTGGCGAAGCGGCGCGCAACGTCGAAGGGCTCGAAATAGGTGGTCGAGCAGGTCGAGGCCAACCCAAGTTTCTCGGTTACCATGCCCATCGTGGTCAGCACCACGATCGGGTCCATCTTCACGCAGCGGATGCCGTATTCGACGGTGTGGGCGTGGTCATTGCCGTAGCGGTCCGGCATTGCCAGGCGATCGTCGAAGAACGCCATGTGGAATTTGCCGGCTTCCAGAATCCGGGCGATCTCCTGGTAGTAGTCGGCCGACATCGAATCGTCGCGCGATTCCGGGTGCCGCCAGGAACTCGGCAGATTGGTGCAGTTCTGCGCCTGCAGGAAGCCGACCATCGCCATCTGCCGTGTCATCTTGTTCTCCTTGTACCGGCCAAGCGCTGCTTCATCTAAAATCGAGCTCGGCGCCGAGTTGGTATTCGGCGGTCAGCTCGCGCAATTTGTCCCAGGTGGCATCCTCGATTTCGATGCCGGAAAGCTTGCGCTGCTGCTCGCGGATATATTCGACTTCGCCGGGATAGAACACGCCGGTGGAGCCTTCGGATGGCGGCGTCTCTTTCAGATAGCGCGCGAATTCGGCGACTTCCTTTTTGAAATCCTTCAGCGGCCGGAACGCGGCGACGTTGAACACCGCCATGAAGCATCCGTCATTGTGACGCCCGGTCGGCTCGACACCGAAACCAAGTCCGGTCAGAAGCCCGCACAGCACCTCGACCATCGCGGCAAGGCCGCTGCCCTTGTAACCCTCGCTGCCGCCGAGCGGCAGCAGGGCGCCGCCCTTCTTGTACTCCCCGGGATCGGTGGTGTGCCGTCCCTCGGCATCGACGATCCATCCCTTCGGGATTTCCTCGTTGCGCGACACGGCCAGCGCAATCTTGCCCGCGGCGACGGCCGAGGTCGCCATGTCAAGATAAAACGGTGCGTCGAGGTCGGAGGGAACGGCAATCGAGATCGGGTTGGTTCCGAGCCGTGCCTCGCGGCCGCCGAACGGCGCCACGATCTTCGGCGAGCGGCCGGAGTCGGCGGTCGCGATGCCGATCATGCCCTCCTGCATCGCCATCAATGGATAGGCGGCGAGCCGACCGACATGGCTTTGGCGAAACACCGTGCAGGCCGCGACGTTGGCGGTCTTCGCCTTCTCGATCGTGAGCGCCATCGCCTTGGCGTTGACGTGAAACCCAAAACCCCAATGGCCGTCGATCACGGTCGTGGTCGGCGATTCCTGCACGATGGTCCACTTCGCCCCGGGCACGATATGGCCGGCCTTGACGCGGTCGATATAGGTCGGGATCGCGATGATGCCATGGGAATCGTGGCCGGCGAGGTTGGCGTTGACGCAGCCGACGGCGACCGCTTTGGCTTCCTCATCCGATGCGCCGGCAGCCCTGAGCAGTGCCGCGCCGATGCGTGTGAGACGGTCGGCCTGTACGATCGGCATGGGTTTCCTCGTCGAATGCCCGCGAGCAGCGAGTCTTGCTTGTTGTTGTCGAAGCATGGTCTCAAAGCGGTGGCGGGAGAGCAAGGGCAGAATATCCGTACCGGGCATGCCCGTGAGGCGGGCTCGCGCGGTTCGGATTTCATCAGACGAAAATTGGCTACCGCGCCGCCCAGGCCCTTGGCCCGCCGGAGGCACCGCCGCTGCCATGGCTGATAAATCGTGAACGGACCGTAGTTCTTCGGAGGACGGCCTTGCGATGTTGGGCAGGTATTTACTCTGAATCGCAACTTCCGGCCGCCAATAACGACCATTTAGGCCTCTCCCGCGCATAAAATTCCGTGGGGCAGCAGGCCCTTATTGTCTGCTGGGAGCTCGAGAGCCGTGAAGACCAGTATCGCGCGTACATTTGCGGCGTTGAATGCGACCAACGAAGCGATCCTGTACGCGAAATCGCCGGAAGAACTGTACGAAAAGGTCTGTGAAGCCGCTTTCTCCAGCGGAGACTTCCTGGCGACCGCCGTCTTTTTGCTGGACCACGATACCAATCTGCTTCGGTTTGCGGCCGGCTTCGGCGAAGACACCGCAAGGCTGCGCGCCATCGACATTTCGATCCTGGCTGATACCCCGGAGGGCTCGGGGGTTTGCGGGCAGGCTTTCCGCGATCAGAAGCTGTGCATCAGCAACGATTACCTCAACGACGCGCATTCGCTGGCCTGGCGCCAGGGTGCCGCTGCCGGACAGGTCGGCGCGGCCGCCGGGTTGCCGCTGACCTGCAACGGCCGCAGCATCGGCGTCTTCCTCGTCACGCGGCGCGAAGTCGGGTCGATTGACGCCCCGGTCGTCGCATTGCTCGAACGCATGTCGGCGAACATTTCATTCGCCCTCGACAATTTCGATCATGAAGCTGCGCGCAAGGATGGCGAGCGGACGATGCGGCGGTTGAATCGCATGTTCGGCGCCATCAGCGCGACCAACGAAGCGATTCTTCGCGCCAAGACCGAACAGGAACTTTATCAGCGCGTTTGCGATGCCGCCGTTTACAGCGGAAAGTCGGTCGCGACGGTGGTCCTGCTGTCAGAGCCGGATTCGATCTGGCTGAAGCCTGTGGCCGGCAGCGGCGAGAGCCTCGATCTGCTGACCCGGACACGCTTCTCGACCGATGCAGACAATGACTACGGCAAGGGGGTTGCCGGTCAGGCGTTCCGGACGCAGCGGCTTTGCGTCAACCACGACATCTCGCAGGGTGGCCCGTGGCAGCAGGCCGGACGTGAGGCCGGCGTCGTTGCCTGCGTCGCCGTGCCCCTGATCAAGGCGGGACAAAGCGTCGGCGTCGTGATGTTCTTTGTCGGCATGGCATGGGCGGCGGATGAAGAGATCATCGCGCTGCTGGCGCGGATCGGGGAAAACGTCTCGTTCGCCCTCGAAAATTTTGAACGCGCCAACGCCAAGGCGAAAGCCGACGAACAGAAGGAGCGGTTGACGCGGATGTTCGCGGCGCTCAGCGCGACCAATGAAGCGATCATGCGGGCCCGGTCGCGCACCGAGATGTTCGAACTGGTATGCGCTGCCGCAGCACAGGGGGGCCGCTTCAATTCGACCAGCATCCTCCTCGTCAGGTCAGACAGTGATTCCTTCAACATGGTTGCCTCGGCCGGGCCGACGGCGGAAAACGCCCGCCGTCTGCAGGTCTCGATCAGCGCGGCAGTTCCGGAAGGCCGCGGGGTTTGCGGGACGGCGTTCCGTTCCGGGCAGGCCTGCATCAACAACGATTTCCTGGCAGGCCCGCGAAACAATGCGTTCGATCAGGTGATTGACAACGACGGCGCAAGGTCAGGCGCCGCATTTCCGCTGCTGGTCGAGGCGCGGATCGTTGGCGTGATGCTGTTCATTTCCTCCCAGGCGGACACGTTTACCGCGGAGTTTGCCGAGCTGTTGCAACGGCTGGCCGACAATGTGTCTTTTGCGCTCGAAAGTTTCGATCGCGCCGACGAGAAGGCGAAGACCGAGCGCCAGAAGGAGAGCCTGACACGCATGCTCGCCGCGCTCAGCGCGACCAATGAGGCGATCGTTCGGGCGGGATCACGCGACGAACTGTATCAACTGGTTTGCGAGGCGGCGGCGACCGGCGGCGGGTTCACCTCCACTACCATCGCGCTGGCAAAGCCCGGCAGCGATTTCATGGAAATCGTGGCCGGCGCGGGTCCGACCGGCCAGAGCGCGCGGCAGGTCACCCTGTCGATCAATGAAGCGCATCCGGAAGGCCGCGGTGTTTGCGGGATAACGTTCCGCTCGGGCCAGGCCTGTATCTTCAACGACTATCTTACCGATCCGCGCGCCGCGGTATTTCACGCCAAGGCCCGCGAACTCGGCTCCAGATCAGCGGCCGGCTTTCCGCTCTTCGTGCGCGGGCAGGTGGTAGGCGTCATGCTCTACGTCTCCTTGCAAAGGGATGCGTTCACGCCTGAATTCACCGAACTCCTGCAACGGCTCGCCGACAACGTGTCGTTCTCGCTCGAGACGTTCGAGCGCGCCGACGAGAAGGCGAAGACCGAGGAGCAGAAAGAACGTCTGACGCGCATGCTGGCGGCACTCAGCGCGACCAATGAAGCCATCGTGCGGGCAAGTTCGCGCAACGAGTTGTTCGATCTGGTGTGCCAGGCCACCGCAAACGGCGGCAAGTTTACCGCCACTTCCATCGCGCTGACGAGAACCGACAGCGATTATCTGGACATTGTCGCGGCCGCCGGACCGACCGCCGCCAGTTCGCGCGAGGTGCGGGTGTCCGCCAATAAGGCCCATCCGGAAGGACGCGGGTCCACCGGCATGGCGATTCGCTCGGGCAAGCCCTGCATCATCAACGACTACCTTGCCGACCCGCGTAGCCAGGTGTTCCATGCGCGCGCCCGCAGGGATGGGACCCGTGCGAGCGCAGCCTACCCGCTGCTGGTGCGGGGGCGGGTCGTTGGCGTCATGATCTTCGTTGCGATCGAGAAGGATACGTTCACGCCGGAATTCTCCGAACTGCTGCAGCGGCTCATCGACAACGTATCGCTGGCGCTGGAGAATTTTGACCGCGCCGACGAAAAGATGCGGGCGGACGAGCGGATCGAATATCTGGCCTCGCATGACAGCCTGACCAACCTTCCGAACCGCGAGATGTTCAACGGCATGCTGCGCCGGACGATCGATGCCGCGGAACGCTATCAGCGGTCGTTTGCGGTGCTGTTCATCGATCTCGACCGGTTCAAGATCATCAACGACTCGCTGGGCCATGACGCCGGTGACATGCTGCTGGTGGAAATCGGAGGCAGGCTGCGTGGCGCGCTGCGTTCGAGCGACGTGGTGGCGCGGCTCGGCGGCGACGAATTCGTCGTGATTCTGGAAGAGGCCGCCGAACCGCACGAGGTCGAACGCATCGCCGGCGGGCTCTTGTCCGTGTTGAGCCAGCCCTTGCAGCTCAGCGGGCATGAGTGCCACACCACGGCCTCGATCGGCATCGCGATGTATCCGTCTGACGGCGCCGACATGCAGACGCTGACCAAGAACGCCGACATGGCGATGTATCTTGCCAAGGAGGACGGCAAGAACAGCTTCCGCTTCTTCACCAGGGAGATCAAGGCGCAGTCGATCGAGCGTCTGACGCTGGAGAGCGCCCTGCGCCGCGCGCTGGAGCGCGACCAGTTTTCGCTGCACTACCAGCCGAAGGTCGATATGGCGAGCGGTCAGATCACCGGCGTCGAGGCGCTGTTGCGCTGGAATCATCCCGAACTCGGCCTGGTATCGCCGGGGCAATTCATTCCGCTGGCGGAAGAGACCGGGCTGATCGTGCCGATCGGCCGCTGGGTGCTGACGGAAGCCTGTGCGCAGAACATGGCCTGGCAACGCCGCGGCCTGCGGCCGGTGACGATGGCCGTCAACCTGTCGCCGCGACAGTTCGCCGACGCCAATTTGTTGCATGATGTCGACGAGGCGTTGCTGGCAAGCGGTATGTCGCCGGTGCTGCTGCAACTCGAAGTCACGGAAAGCATGGTGATGCGCAACGTGTCGCGGGCGATCAAGGTGCTCGACGCGATCCAGAACCGCGGCATCCGGCTTGCAATCGACGATTTTGGCACCGGCTATTCGTCGATGTCGCTGATGAAGCAATTCCCGATCGACACCATCAAGATCGACCGTTCCTTCGTCCGCGATCTGCCCGTTGATTCAGAGGACCAGGCCATCACACAGGCGATCATCAGCATGGGCAAGGCGTTGGGGATGACCGTCATCGCCGAGGGCGTCGAGACCATCGAGCAGCAGACGTTCCTGCGCAATCATGCCTGCGATGAGATGCAAGGCTTCCTGTTCAGCAAACCGCTGCCGCCGCGGCAGATGGCGGATATGCTTCGGACCGAGCCGCTGCTGGCCTCGCCGCCGCTGCAACCCGACACCGGCGATGCGCGTGAATCGGCTTCGCCTTCAGGGTTGGAAAGCGCTGTCGTCTGACGGCTGCGCATGCAAATCGCGCACGTCCGAATCCGTGGACCTCACCTTGCGCGAAAAGTCATAAGGCCAGGGCTGGATGACCTGGCCGGCGAGGGAATGGAACAGGACGCCCGCGCCGTCGGCGTAAGTCGCGCCATCGGGCAAACCCAATCTGGCGCTCCAATGCGCCGGTAGCGTCAGGGCGATATCCCGTACCTCGACCGCCGGTCCCCACCACCAGGCCGGAGCGGGCGGCCGGTCATCCTCGGCGAGCACCCGCCACCGCCCAAATTCGACGACAACGCGCTCAAACTGCAGTTTTGCCGCCGGATGCATCGGAACTTCCCTTGTCCTGGCGATGATATCCGCATCTGTGGCCGGCGCAATGCGCGCCGGTTAACCATTCAATAACCATACCTTCACATGGGCATACCCCCGCCGGAAATCAGGCATCGTTTTCACGAAATTGACCGTTGGAATATCGCAGGCGTTCCACGCTTTTTTCTTTGGAAATCCGGAGTCAGCCTAATCAGTCGCTGTTTATCTTAACGGCGAAGCGTTGTTTGAAGCGCTAGAGCGATCATCTATTATATCAATCTAGTCGGGATCGATCTCTATCGCCGGACCCACAGTACATCATGACAGGAAGTGGCGTGCTCAAAAACGTGGCCTTGATGACCCCGACCTATCGCGGCGACCTCGAGCGTTTCGAATTGCTGTGCGAGAGCATCGATCGGTTCGTCAGCGGATACGAACGGCATTACGTTATCGTCAATGACGATGACGTGCCGTACTTCGCCCGGTTCGAGAATAGCCGTCGCACCGTGCTGCCGAGTTCGCACTTCTTGCCGTCCTGGCTGCGGGCGTTGCCGCCGTTTGTCTCGCGCTCGGGGCGCAGGACGTGGTGGTCGTTCCGGTCGGGTCCGCTCCACGGCTGGCATATCCAGCAGCTTCTCAAGATCGCGGGCGCCCTGCACTTGCCCCATCAGCGCTATTGCATCGTCGATTCCGATAACACGTTCTTTCGTCCGTTCGATGTGGCCGCCTATGCCGGCGCGGATTTAACCCCGCTCTATGTCGACCGCCTGGCGATTCCGGCGGATAAGCCGTTGCATCCTGTCTGGGTCCGAAACAGTGATCGCCTTTTGGGCGGCAGCAACACTGCGTTTCCCGCCGATGACTATATCGGCAACGTGCTTGTCTGGGACAAGTCGACTTTGCGCGACATGACCGCCACGATCGAAGCCGTCACTGGAATGCCCTGGGCGGTGGCGCTCGGCAAGGCGCGCTCGTTTTCCGAATACATCCTCTATGGGTACTTTGTGAACCAGTCGCCGACCCACAGGGCGACGCACCGGCTGACCACGCAAAGCCTCGCGACGTCCTACTGGGAACCGGATCAATTGGACGAAAAGGCCGTGATCGCCATGGTCGACAGCTCACCGCCCGAGGTCGTAGCACTCTGCATCGAGTCGTTCTCGGCAACCCCGGTATCGCTCATCCGCAAGGTCGCGGGTTTGTCGAACAACGACGCGCCGTTGCAACCGCAAGGTCCCGCTTCGGCGCAAGGCGCGAATGCGGCCATGACCAGGGAAGCCGTCTGAGGCCGTCGCTTCCGCTTAGAACGCCGGACACGTCCGCGAACGAAATTAGTCGCCGGAATAGATTTGCAGCACTGCGGCTATTTCTCTTCCGCTCCAGTCGAGGTCGCCGGACCTTCGCCCATGATCAGGAGAACGGCATCTTCATCCTTGGCGCCGTCCCAATGCACTTGTTTGGCGAAATGCGTGACGAAACTTCCGGCCGGCATCGGCGTCGTGTTGGCGGGATCGAATTTCGGGCCTGAACCGACCCACCAAGTACCCTGCAGCACGACGATGTAGCGGTCGTTGGGATGGAAATGCGGGCGGCTGAAATGATTGCCCTTGGTCCATTTGTTGTAGACCACATAGAAGCCCGGCTTGCTCGGATCGCCAACGACGACGGCACTTTGCGCGCCCGCGGCGTTGACCGGGCCCCACGGAATCTGGTCCGGCAATTTGTAAGTGACGGCGGCGGGATTGAGTTCAGCCGCGGAGGAGATGCTGAGCATCCCGGCGAGAGCAAGGGGCGTCACGAGGTATCGCCAGAACCGGTTGGTCGCCGTCATGGTTTGCTCCCTTTTGTCATGCGTGAGCTGAAATGCGCTCATCTGTGTTGTCGTGGATGCTAGCCGGTCTCGTTCCCACGGGGCAAGCCGCGTGCCTGCATGCGTGACAGGCGAGAGACGATAATCGCGGGCGTACAGGGCCGCAGGAACAATGCGGCTTAGACCGGTCGCACTTCCGTGCTTACTCACCCGTTTTTGAGCGGGTGAGCTTTCTTGTGCCAGGCCCAGGCGGTGCGGATGATGGTCGGAAGGTCCGAATAAGCAGGGCGGAAGTGCAGCGTTTCGTGCGCGGCGGAAGCGTCCGCGACCAGATAGGTCGGGTCGCCGGCGCGGCGTGGCTTGACGACGTGTGGCACTTCGCGCCCGGTCTCGCTCGCGATCGCCGCGAGGATCTCCCGCACCGAAAAACCCTTGCCGGTGCCGAGATTGAAGACGCCGCCGGAATGCCCTTCGAGCAAGAGCGTCAGCGCCAGCACATGGGCGGCGGCAAGGTCGGTGACATGGATGTAGTCGCGGATCGCGGTGCCGTCCGGCGTCGCGTAATCGTCGCCGAATACGGCGAAGTCCGGCACGTGTCCCTGCAGCGCCATCATCGCGCGGGGAATGAGATGGGTTTCCACCTCGCGCTGCTCGCCGATGCCGCCGGCGGGGTCGGCGCCGCTGGCGTTGAAATAGCGCAGCGCGAACGAGCCGAGCCCGTAAGCCCCGCGATAATCTGAAAGCACGCGCTCGATCATCCATTTCGAGGCGCCATAGGGATTGATCGGCGCGCAGGGATAGTTTTCGGGCAGCGCCTTGCTGTCGGCATTGCCATAGACCGCGCCGGTCGACGAGAACACCAGGCGGCTGCAGCCGGCCTCGCGCATCGCATCCAGCAGCGCCAGCGTGCCGGCGAGGTTGTTGACGTAGTATTTCTGTGGGTCGACCACGGATTCGCCGACCAGGCTGGACGCGGCGAAATGCATGACTGCGACGATGTCGTGCTCGGCGAAGGCGCGCGCCAGCGTGGCCTTGTCGGCGATGTCGCCGGTAACCAGCGCGCCTGCGACGAAGCTGTGGTGGCCGGTCGAAAAATTGTCGTAGCAAACGGGAAGATAACCGGCCGCATCAAGCGCCCGGCAGCAATGCGAGCCGATGTAGCCCGCGCCGCCCGTGACCAGGATGGCCGGACGATCGCTCGTCAGACCGGCGCCCATCAATCCCGGGTCCGTTCGGTGGCCGAAGGCCGGCTCTTGTTGAACAGCAGATAGAGCGCGCGCGGATTGGTGGTGAAATAGCGCCAGAACAGCCGGCGCGGTTCCAGCCAGATGCGCCAGGCCCATTCGAGCCCTGTCGCCTGCATCCAATACGGTGCGCGGGCCCGGCTGCCCGACAGGAAGTTGAACAGTCCGCCAGAGGTCTTGATCACGCCGACCTTGAACAGGCGCGAGGTGTATTCCTCGACAAAGGCCTGCTCATAGGGAACGCCAAGCGCAAGCCAGAGGTAATCGGGCGCCAGCGCGTTGATTTCGTCGAGCTTGGCCCGCAGCGCGTCGCCGCGGAGGAAGCCGTGCGAATGTCCGATGATCTTCAGGTCCGGATAGAGCTTGCGAACGTTGGCGACGGCAGCGGCGTTCTCCGCCTCATCGGCGCCGAACATGTAGAAGGTCAATCCGGCCGCCTGCGCCTTGCGGGCGACGACGTGGAACAGATCTGTGGTCGCCACGCGCTCGGGGAGCGGCGTCGACGATTTCAACCGGGACACCGTCACGAGCGGCTGGCCGTCGGCATTGATCAGGTCGGCGGAGCGAAACAGCCGGTCGGTCATCGGTTCGGTGGAGCAGCGCGCCAGCACTTCGCCATTGGCCGAGGTCAGATAGAGCGGGCGAGCGAGCCGGCGTTGCGGGAACACCATCTCGATCATGAAGTCCGCGGTCTGCTCGAGGTCGAGCACGGCAAGCCGCAGCCCGCCCAGTGTGATTCGGGGAACGCCGGCAGTAGCGGCTCTCCCGAGGGGGTTTAAGCGACGCTCACGCATACTGTTTGTCTCGCTGACGGTTGACGGCCGTGGGGTTGAGTTCGTTGATGACGACACCGACCAGCTTGCGCTCGGTCTCGCCGAGCGCGGTGATGATGTCTTCCATGCTCTCGTTGATGTCGAGCTTGACCGGCAGGATCGCGACCAGCCCATCGGTGGCGTCGAACAGTGCGTGGTCGGCCGGGCTCCACGGCATGGCGGGCCCGTCGAGGACCACCAGATCGTAGTCGCCGCCGATGCGCGCCTGCGCAATCGCCTTGCGGATGGTGTCGCTTGCCTTGATATCCGAGGCCTTGAGGGCCGGCAGGATCGAAATTCCGTTCGCGCTCTTGATGGCGCGCGCAGCCTTGGCGCCAATATTGAGCCAGCCGAGACGGCCGGTCTCTTCCTTGCCGAGGTGGGCCACCTTGTTCGACAGTGTATAGGTCTTTTGATCGGCGTCGATCAGCAGCACCCTGGCGCCATCGCGGGCGGCCGAGAGCGCGACGTTGAGCGCGGCAATGCTGCGGTTCTCGCCATTGCCGGCGCCGATCACGGCCATGACGGGCGCGGTGTCCTTGGCCGCGCGCGTCGCCATTGCGGTCCGAATTTCGCGCATGCTGTTGAGGAACGTCATCAGCGGGAAACCGGCGCGCAGCGTCGGCCAGCCGAGGCGGGTGACATCGAGGGTGCCGCCCGTCGCCAGGATTCCGCCGAGGGTGCGCACCACGTCCGATTCCTGCAGGCGGGTGATCGACGGCTTCGCGATCAGGCTGACGGCGGGCTGCGGGGTGGCAGACGGTTGCCTCGTGGCCGCGGCAAGCGTCCGATTTCCCGTGGCGGACGAGGCCGATGTCCTGACCGGCGTGTTGGGTCGAACCGGGTTGGCGCCAGGCGTCAACCGCTCGACGGCGATGATCCATGCGGCCGAGGCGAGCCCGCCCAGCATAAAGCCGATTATGGCGAACAAGGCCATCCCCGGCGGGAAAGTACGCCGCTGCGGCACGGTGGCATCGCCGATGATGCGGGCGCTCGAGGTGTTCAGGGTTTCCTGCTCCTCGGTCTCGCGCGAGCGCTTGAGGAACGACTGGTAGACGTCGCGGCTGGCTTCCACGTCGCGTTCGAGCTCGCGCAACCGGACCGCGGCCTGGCTCATCTGGACGCTCTGGCGCTTCTGGGTTTCGAGCGCCTTGTTCAGGGAAGCTTCGTAATCCCGGGCGCGGGTCAGGTCATTCTTCGCCGCCTGCAGAAAGCGATCGGTTTCCTCGCCGATGGTCCGGCGCAGATCCTCGACCTGCTTCTCCATCTGGCGCAAGGCGGGATGACGCGGCCCCAACTCGCTCTGCAATTCGGCCTGGCGCTTCCTGGCTTCGGCATATTGCGAACGCAGATTGGCGATGGTTGGCGATTGCAGCGCCTCGGGAATGGCGCCGGCGTCCGCCGATGTCTTGCGGCTGGCGGCGATCTGATCGTGTTTGGCCTGCGCGTCGAGCGTCAGCGCCCGCGCCGCGGCAAGCCGCTGGTTGCTGGCGGAGAGCTGCTGATCGCTGATCAGCGTGTCCTGCGTGCCGACGAAGTTGTTCTGCGCCTTGTAGACCGCGAGCGTGTTCTCGGCGTTGCGAAGCCGTTCCTGCAATTCCGTCAGCCGGCTGGAAAGGTCGCTGGTGGCGCGACGGACCCTCGCGGCCTGCGATTGCGTGGATTCGGTCAAATAGGCCTTGGCGATCGCATTTGAGAGCATCGCCGCCTTCACCGGGTCGATCGACCAGACGTCGATGTCGACGATGAAGGTCTTGTCGGTCTTTTTCACATTGATGTGGCGGATCAGGTTTTCCAGCGCCGCCATTTCAACGAGCTTGCGCTGTTCGGCGGTCGGGCGCAGATCGATCCCGAACAGGCCGAGCAGCGTTCCGAACAGGCTCTTGCCGTCGCCGCCGCCGAACTCAGGGTCCTTCTCGAGATGGGTCTCGCGGATCACCTGCAACAGCACATTGTTCGAGGTGATCACGCGCCCCTGGCTCTCGACCACCATCGCAAGGCCGGAAAGGTCCGGGGCGCGCGGCGTGAGTTCGCGATCGACCAGCTGCAATTCGCGGGGATCGACGTAGAGCTGGGCCGTTGCGGTATATTTCGGTGTCAGGCTCTTGCCGATCGCCACGGCGATGCAGGCGCAGAGCAGCGCCGCCGAGGCGATCGCGATCTTCCGCCGCCACAGCAGTTGAACCAGATCGAGCACGCTGAAGCCACCCAATGCCGGCGTTGCGGCGGGCCGGGGGTCAAGCTTGGCCTGGTTTATCGGCTCGTCATAGATAAGCATCGACCCCAGCTTCCATTCCACCTGCCGCACACATCGGCTGAGGGGTTACTCTTCGCCTTACGCCACGCGCGCCAGACTTCAACGCGCCAAAAACGCAACAGGGAAAATTAACCATACTCATTGAGGGACTATTCACCGAAATGGCAAACAAAGCGTTTATGCGCGGGCGCATCGCAATGCCTCCGCCATTGTCATAGCCGGGATTTTCCGGCGCGCCGCCGCCTCGAGGGCGTGGTTGAGCAGCGCTGGTGAGCAACCCCAGGGGCTCGGCCGTTCAGCGACGTCGTGGCCGTAGAAAATTAACCATCCGTTATTGGTTTCCGCCTCGTCGAACATGCGTTCGATCCCGGCGCGGTCCATCTGGCCATCGATCAGCGGCACGGCGCGAAGAAGCTGTAAATCGACTGTGCCGCTGTTGATGCCAGGTTCGATGCTGCGGCAGGTCTGGAACTGATCCTTGAGCTGGTTCTTCCGTCCAACCGATCCCAATCCGTAAGGATAGGCAAAAGTCTCGGTTTCGATCGAGGCGTCCAGCGCGCGGAGGTAGCCGCGGTTTCGCATGATTTCGTTGGCAAGGGCGGCCACGTCGAGATCGCTGGCGCGCCGGTGCGAGAATGTATGACAGCCGATTTCGTGGCCACGGCGATGTAGGGAAAGCAGGTCGTCGGCGTCGCCCGTCGGCCATTCCCGCGTTTCGCCGCCAATCAGGCCTCCCGATACATAGAAGGTGCCCCGCGCGCCGTGTGTTTCGAGCAGATCCGCGCCTGTCGTCGCCGCGCTTTTCGGGAGATCGTCAAAGGTAAAGCTGACCATCGGTGTGGTGTTGCGCATCTGGAAGGAATTGGCGTGCAGATACATCGCCAGCCGGTGGCTGACCTTCGCTTTTGCCTCTGAGAACATCGCGTTCATTCTCAGCGCTTCCTCAAGATCACGTGGTAGTCGCCGTGCCGCACGTCGGTCTTTCCGGGCAGGAAGACGTTCATCACCTTGGCGGCCGCGTCGATCAGGCTCGCGAACAGCGGCTTGCGCCGGCGCATCTCCGGATAGCGCGGGCTCTCATACTGCTTGCAATAGATCATCTGCAGGCCGTGCTTGTCGGCGAAGGCATCCAGGTTCGCCAGCGTGACAAGCGGATGAAAATGAGTCGGGAACGGCGCGCAGCCGGGCAGGCCGGCGTTCTTGTCGCCGCGGATATGGCGGTAGAACCAGACATGGAACCAGTGCGGCGAATATTTGGTGACGACGCCGGACAGCGACCCTGGATTCGGTGCGCCGATCAGGATCAATCCGTCGGCCTTTAGCGACTGGCAGAAGCCAAGCAGCGCCGCTTCGACGTCGGGCACATGCTCGATCACGTTGTAGCAGATCACGAGATCGAAACTGTCGGGCGCGAAGCGATAGGTCTGGATGTCGCCGAGGAGCGTTTCCTGCGCGTAGTCGTTGTTGCGGATCTGGTCTTCGTCGATATCGACCACGGTGACGTGGGCACGCTTCAGCACGCTGAGCGGCAGGAAGCTGGTCGAGCCGCCGCCGGCCTCATAGATTTTAAGGCCGGTCGCGGGCAGTTTCGCCTCGAGAATGCTGTGAACCGTCAGCAGGCTCTGCCGGGCCTCGCCGGGCGGCAGTTCAAGCAGCGACTGCGGATGCAGCGCGGCCGGCTTGTCGGCGGCGTCAGTGAAAGCCGAATGAAGGGGATCGAGGGCAAATGTCTTGGTCATTTGTTCTTATCCGTTGATGTTTGCGAATTTGGCCCGGAACATCGCGAAGCCGGTTTTCAGGCGGCCGCGAATCCGGGAGATGTCGAACAGCCAGCACAAGGCGGCGTAGGTGATGAGTCCGGCGCTCGCCAGCACGGCGCAGGCAGTCAGATCGGCGACGTGCAGGTTTCTGTCGAGCGCAGCGACGGTCAACGCCATGATCAGTCCGGCGATCATGATCAGCGCCAGCCGGCCGAGCGGCAGCGGGACCTTGAATGCAAAGCGGCTGAGAATCAGCGCACAGGTGAATCCAATTATGTCGGCGCCGAGCCGCGCCCAGGCCGCGCCGACCGTGCCGTAATGGCTGACCAGGACGTAGGAGAGGATCACATTGGCCGCGATGATCGAAGCCGTGTTGATCAGATAGAACGAGTTGCGCCCGGAGAGCAGGAAGCTGGCGTGCAGATATTGCTGGGTCAGGATCTGGAAGACCACGGCTACCGCGATGATCGGCATGGTCTGCGCCGCCAACTCGCGGAAGTCCGGTCCGAGAATGATGTTGGCGACATGGGCGGAAATGACCGCGAAGCCGAGGCAGGCCGGCAGCGTGATGCTGAGCAGCAACTCGACGCAATCGGAAAGATGCGACCGGACCGCCGCATCGCCCTTGCTGGCGTGAATCTGAACCGCCATCGGAAAGAATGCCGCGGCAGCGCTCATGGCCGGCATCATCAGGGTCTGCCGGACCAGATCGAGCGCGGCGACATATTTGCCGGCGTCCGCTGCGCCCACCAGATTGGCGATCATGAAGCGATCGGTGACGCTGGAAATCGCGAGCAGGGTAAGTGAAAGGGTGAGGGGCAGGCCGGTCTTCGCCAGCGCCGCAAGGCCGGTACCGTCGAATTTGACCTTGGTGCCGCGCCAGGCGGTGCGCGACTGGACCAGCACCGCAAGCAGGTAGGCGAGCGCGGACGACAGCAGCAGCAGGAAGCCGCTCGGGCTGACAAGTGCTACGACCGCACCGAGGCCGAGCACGGCAACGGCGCGGACCAGGGTCGCCTTCATGACCGAAAGTGCCATCAGCCGGGCGCGAACCAGATCCTGGGTCAGTTCGAACAGCCCGATCGCGACGGAAAGCACGACCGCCGCCAGCGCGGCATTCGTATCCAGTCCAACCAGTCGTCCCAGGACATAGGCGATCGGCGCGGTGAGGCAGCAGATCAGGTAACCCGAGATCACGCGGCCGCGCACATCGGGGCCGTCGTCGCGGGCGTGTCCGCTCAGAATGAGATTACGAAACCAGCCGACGAGGAAAACGCTGATGACGGACGCAAAACCGATGCCCAGCAGATAGACGCCATAATCGTGCGGCGAGAACAGCCGCGTGAAAATAAACACGCTCAATAGGCCCAGCAATGCCGAGAGGATATTGGCAGTCAGGTTGATGCTGGCTTGTCCGATCAGCATGGCGCTGCGAGCCCCGCGGGCTTGCCCGTGACTCCGCGCCCGAGCATGGCGTCGCACGACGCTACTCGGTTGATGTCGGAAATCTCGTTGGCGATGACGTTCAAGGCGGGCGCTTTCTGGACTCGGAATCCCTTTGCCAGACCATTGAGCAAGATCGGTGCCGGACGGTTCCGCTAACGGTCGCGGCGATTTGATGTGGTTAATTCTGCGTTTCGTTCACCGTCGCAAGCCGGTTAACCGTTCGCGCTAACCACGATGCAAGCGCAATTCGTGCGCGAAGCGGCGGTTTTGCGGAGCTTGCCCGGATATTGCAGAGCACGATTCCGCATCGCCGATGTTCATCGCCATGAGTGTTACCCATGACAGATTGTCCGCCATTCCAAGCCAATTTCCCGTTGCCCGCGGAGATCTCCGAGGCATCAACCCGTTTCGGCACACCTGGACTGTCCAGAGTGTCCGTTTTTGAAACGGTGAGGGGCGGTCGCGGTTACGGCAGCGTCGCGAGGGCTCGGCAATGAAGTACCGCGCTGATATCGACGGGCTGCGGGCCCTCGCTGTGGTTCCGGTGGTTCTTTACCATGTCGGTGTACCCGGATTCGCAGGCGGCTTCGTCGGCGTCGACATCTTCTTTGTCATCTCGGGTTATCTGATCTGCGGCATGATCGATGCGGATATCCGCAACGGATCGTTCTCGCTCGGAAATTTCTACAAGCGCCGGATCCTGCGAATCCTGCCGGCGCTGTTTGTTATGTTCCTGGTGACAAGCATTTTTGCCTACATCTATTTGCTGCCGGCCGAACTGATCGGCTATTCCAAGAGTCTTGCCAGCGCCATTGGCTCGATTTCCAACGCCTATTTTGCCCAGACCGCCGGATATTTCGATGCGCCGGCCGAAACAAAGCCTCTGCTGCATACCTGGTCGCTTAGCGTGGAGGAGCAGTTCTATTTTATCGCGCCGTTGTTGATGCTGTTTGTCTATCGCTGGGTCCCGAAGGGCGCCAAATTTTTGTTCGCGGTTGTCGCTGTGCTGTCGTTTGCCGCTGCCATCGCCATGAGTACGAGAAATCTCACCTTTACATTCTATCTCACGCCGTTCCGCGCCTGGGAGTTGGCGCTGGGTGCGATGCTGGCCCTCAAATTTATCCCGGTGCCGGAAACCAGATTCTGGAAGAACATTTGCGGCGGAGCCGGGCTGCTACTGCTGCTCGGCGTGATCCTGCTTGGATCGGCCTCGGCGCCGCTTCTCCTGATGACGTCGCTCGCCTGCCTCGGCGCGGTGCTGGTGATCGCTTCCAGCGAGAGCGGGGCATCGATGGCCGGACGATTGCTGTCGCTGCCGCCTCTCGTAGCGATCGGGCTGCTATCCTATTCGCTCTATTTGTGGCATTGGCCGCTGATCGTGTTCCAGCGCACCGACATGGTGTTCGGCGCGGAATCGGCAGCATCGACCAAACTGACGTTGATCACGCTGTCAGTGGGGCTCGCCTATCTGTCGTGGAAATTGGTCGAACTGCCGTTCCGTTCGATGGCGCGGGAGACATCGAAGGGGGCCGTCTTCGGCGCCGCATCAGCCGCGATCGGCTCGACGTTCGCGCTGTGCGCGCTGGTATTCTTCGCGAGCGGCGCGCCATACCGCTTTCCGCAACGCGTCGTGGATATCGGAGCTTATCTTGCCTACGATTCGTCCGCCGCGTTCCGGACCGGACGCTGCTTCATATCGGCCAACCGCCAGCGATTCGACGCCGAAACCTGCCTGAAACTGGATCCGGCGCGGCCGAACTATCTGCTCATTGGCGACAGCCATGCTGCGCACCTCTGGTCCGGGCTGTCCGTCGCCATGCCGCAGGTGAATATCCTGCAGGCAACGGCAAGCGAATGCCGCCCGGCTGTTCCGGCGGGGGCTCGGGTCGAAATGAAAGCCTGTCGCGATCTGATGGAACTCGCGTTCAATGATTTCCTCGTCAACAACCATGTCGACAAGGTCATTCTCTCCGCGTCATGGAAGGATGAGGATCTGCCGAACCTGTCGGCCACGCTGGATACCCTGAAATCCAGAGGGACCGATGTCATCGTGCTTGGACCGATCGTCGAATACGATGCCCCTCTGCCGCGGCTCCTGATCGACGGGATTTTGCGCGACCATCCGTCCCTTGCCAGCACAAGGCGCACACCCGGAATTCGCGAGCGCGATCTCGCCATGGGCGCTTTGGTAAAGGCTCGCGGCGCGACCTATTCATCCGTCTACGATGCGGTCTGCCGGGATGGTCGTTGCGACGAGTTCGTCGAAGCCGATATTCCGATGCAGTTCGACGCGGGCCATCTCACCGACAAGGGCGCAGCCGAGGTCGGCCGAAGGCTGTCTGCTGTCTTCGGCAACAAATTGACAAGGACGTCTAATGTTTCGAACTGACCGCCCCGCGCCTCGCCGCCGGGTGGGCCTCAAGCGCCTGGTATTTTTCCTGGTGGCCTTTGTCTTGAGCCTGCTGTTGCTGGCCCGCGTCGACACCAACGCCGCTCCGCGCGTCAATTCGAGTCCTGTCAATTCGAGTCCTGCAAAATTTGCCGGCGCGTTCGTCGATTGGGGTCCCGTTGGGCGCGAGCATACCCTGCAGACCTGGGAAAAATGGCTGAAACAACCGCCATCGTCGGTGGTGGGCGTTGATTTCTACGGCCAGGCGAATTGGGAAGACTTCCATAAACTGACCTGGGTTCCCGGCATCTGGAAGAAGCTCAACCCGTCGCGGAATGTCGTCTGGTCGGTGCCGCTGACCGTTCCGGGAACGCCGCTCGCCGACGTCGCCAACGGCTTGCACGACGGTGAGTTCGAAGCGGCGGCGCGTGCGATCGCCGATGCGCAGCCAAGGGCGATCATCCGTCTCGGCTGGGAGATGAATCTGTCCCAGATGGCGTGGTTCGCCAAGGATCATGAAGCCGATTACATCGCGGCGTTCCGGCGCGTGGTCGGAATCTTCCGGCGCCACTCCAGCGAGTTCAAATATGATTGGTGTCCGGGATGGGGAACGCAGGATACGCCGGCGGACCTGGCCTATCCGGGCGACGATGTCGTCGACTACATCGGTCTGGATATCTACGATTTCAAACATGAGGGCTCGCCGGAAGAGCGTTGGAACGCCTTCTATCTCAAGGCTCCGTTTGGCCTGGAATGGCACCGCGACTTTGCCGCCAGGCATGGCAAGCCGATGAGCTATCCCGAATGGGGCGTCGGCAATTTCGGCGACAATCCATACTTCATTCAGCAGATGCACGACTGGTTCGTGAAGCATCGGAACAACATCGCCTACGCGGCCTATTTCGACGTCGACGGATTGTGGCCCACGCGGATCTCCAACGGGCAGTTTCCCAAATCCCAAAAGCTGTTCGGCAAGCTGTTCAGCCGCTGAGCCCGGAGCCTGAACCTGATTTAATTCAAACTTAACCCCGTCCATTAACCGTCGGGAACAATTCGGCACCACCAGGCCTCCTGTCGGACCGGATATTGCAGCAATGCTCTTGTATCGTCTGGACCCATAGCAAACGTCATGCGCCAGAGTTTGAACGGATTGCCCGCCGATGGAAATCGCTGACACCATGCCGAACGCAGCCCGCGCCCTGGCGGCGATCTCGCCTTCCCTCGATCCTTCTTCAATCGGGATCGTCGTCTGCATTCCCTGCTTTCGCCGGCCGCAGCATCTGCGGCAGACGCTGGAATCGCTGGCCAGCCAGCGCACCGGCCACCGCTTTGCGGTGGTCATGGTCGAGAACGATGCGTTGCGGAGCGAGAGCGTTCCGGTTGCGACCGAATTCCTGGCATCGAACAAGTTCCCCGGTCTCTGCGTGGTCGAGCCGCGCCAGGGCAATTGCCATGCGATCAACGCCGCGTTCGAGACGGCGCTGGCAACCTTCCCGGCAGCGGCAAGTTTCCTCATGATCGACGATGACGAAATTGCCTCGCCGGACTGGCTGGAGCGCATGATATTGACGGCCGAAGCCACCGGGGCCGACATCGTCGGCGGGCCGGTCATGCCCGACTTCGATGACGCGCGAAAGCGCGGGCTGCGTCGTCATCCGGCCTTCGCCCCGGCCTACGACACGTCAGGGCCGGTTCCGGTGATTTATGGCTGCGGCAATTGCCTGATCAGGCGCTCGGTGTTCGAGCGCGTCGACGCCCCGGCGTTCGATCTGCGTTTCAATTTCCTCGGCGGCGGCGACACCGATTTCTTTTACCGCTGCCTCCGCCTTGGCATGCGCTTTCACTGGGTGGCGGAGGCCACGATCAGCGAGACGGTGCCACCGAGCCGGACCAAACTGAGCTGGCTGATCAGCCGCGGCCTGCGGATCGGCGCGATCAATTATCACGTCCAGCGCAAGGCGACGCCGACACTCTGGTTGCGCGCCAGGCTGACGCTCAAATTGCTGGCGGCGTTTCCGCTTTCGTTTCTCCATGCCGCGCGGGCTGCCCTGATCGAGCGCGACCGCATCATTGCGATGCATCCGATGACGGTAGCGATCGGGAGCGTGCTGGCGGCCGTTGGCATCGAACCTCAACCCTACAAGGCCTCGAAGATCACGTGAGCCAACTCGCCATCACGTCTCAGCTTCGTATCGTCGCAGGAGGGGTTTGGCGGCAGCAAGTGCTGGATGTCGTCCGCTGCGCCGCGTTCGTCGGAGCGCTGGTGCTGGCATGGATTTCCTTGCGGCCGTTCGCCGATCTCGGCGAAATACAAATCGGTGAAGTCAGTACCGGCAATGAGGCGCCGACCTATCTGGTGTTCGGCGGCCTTGCAGTGCTGATGATTGTGCTCGCGGCGCGTAACAACATGCGCGGGCTGGCGACTTTGCTGACGCCATCGTTCCTGCTGTTTGCCGGATGGGTCTGTGTGACGGTGGTTTTGTCGGTCGATCCTGCCACGTCGATGCGGCGGTTTGTTTTGACGGCGTGCGTTATCGCTGTGACGTCGACCATGCTGCTGCTGCCGAAATCGCAAAGCGAATTGATGCGGTTCCTCAGCATCGCGGCGCTGATCCTGCTCGCGGTCTGTTACCTCGGAATCCTGCTGGCGCCGCAATTTGCGATCCATCAGGCAACCGACCCGCAGGAGCCGCTTCTTGCCGGCGACTGGCGCGGTGCCTTCGGTCACAAGAACGTGGCCGCCGGCGTGATGGCGATGCTGCTGTTCCTGGGGATCTACATCGCGCGTTCCGGCGCACTTCTGTCCGGCGCGGTCATTATCGGCCTTAGTTCGTTGTTTCTGTTTCATGCCGCCGGCAAGAGTTCGCTGACGCTGTGCTTCGCCGTGCTGCTTTTGACCTCGCTTACTTCTGTGTTTCGCTCGTTCTGGGTGCGGGCGATCCTGCTCCTGACGCCGCTGCTGTTGCTGAACATGCTCAGCGTCGGCACCGTCATGAGCGATGGCCTGGCTGCGGTCGCCAAGCTGCTGCCGCTGGATTCGACCTTCACCGGCCGTACCGACATCTGGAATTTCGCGCTGGACGCGCTGCGGCAGCGGCTGGCAACCGGCTATGGCTTCGTCGCTTTCTGGGGCAGCAAGGCGTTCGAGGATTTGCCAGCGGGCAAGGAATGGGCCGCGTTCGCGGCACACAGCCACAATGGTTATCTCGATACCGCGCTCGGCATGGGCCTGCCCGGACTGATCCTGCTCATCGTGGTGCTGGTGATCGTGCCGCTCCGGAATTTCCAGCAAGCCGATCAGGGCGGCAATAACGGTCCGCTGGCGATGGCGCTGTTGCGCATCTGGCTGTTCGGACTTTATTTGTCGGCGATGGAGAGCTTCTTCCTCGACCGCGCCGATCCCCTGTGGTTCACCTTCCTGGTGGCGGTGTTCGGCTTGCACTTTCTGGCGCGATTTCGTGTCCGGGAGTGAGGCTCAAAGCGTTTTCCAGCGAAGTGGGCACCGGTTCGCGTCAAGAAAACGCGTCAAATCAAGAATCTAGAGCTGCGCGCGAACCGCGCTCGCGACGTCCTGCCACCACCCATCGAAGTCGAACGCGGCCTGCACCGGCGGCCGTTTCAGCGCGGCAACGATGCCATCGGCGTAGGTGTCCGCGCTCGATCCCCGCGGCACGAGCACGATGGCGCCGCGATCGATCAATTCCTTGAAGCGCAGATGATGGTCGAATTCGTCAGGCATCTCGGGGCCGGTTACGATCAGCGGCCGGCCGGCCTGCACGCAGGCAAGAACGCTGGAGCGGCGCGCAGTGAGACCTTCATCGAGCGGATAACAGAACCCGTCGACCGCGCCGAACAGCCCGAACACCTCGTGATCGGAGGCGACAAAACCGGATACGATCACATCATCGGCGATCCCGAGTTCCGCGGCGCGGGCGTGGAATTCCTCCTCGACGTTGTCGGTGCCGCGGATGAAGGAGCCGACATAGACGATTAGCGGCCTCAGCCCACGCTGCTTCAGGATCGCGCCGATCTCTAGCAGCGCATTGGGTTGCTTGGCCGGATAGATCGAACCGAAATGACCGATCACCAGCCGTCCATCCTGCCTTGCAGCCGTGAGACGCCGGCGCAATTCCGAATCCGCCATCCCTGCAGGCGCCTCGATGTTCGGCGGCAGCGGGGCCAGCACGAGTTTTTTCGCGGTCCAGCCCACCAGGGAATCCTCGGCGAGTTCCCGTCGCACCAGCGGCGAGAACATGACGATGGTGTGGGCGAGCACGAGAGCCGGGATATAGGTGATCCGGCGCAGCCAATGCAGCCCGGCCCATTCGTGCTGAATCAGGACAGTTTTGCGCCGGCGCAGCCGCGCCATGGCCATCGCCAGCAGCGGCGCGAACATCACGCGCTTCCAGGCCACGATCGGAAAGTTGCAGACCACGCTCCGTGCGGAGCCGACGGCGCGCCAGATATCGGTGAATGACCCTTCCGATCGCGTCAGGGTTAACGTCGTGCAGCTGCCGGGTTCAGCCTTTTCGATCCACTCTCCCAGCAATCGCGTGAATTGCCCGACGCCGCACTGCATTTGCGGTCCCGCGCCGAGAAACAGCGCCTGATATTGCGGTTCTGAAGCCATCGTGGGGATCGCCGGTGCTTTCTAAGGTAGAC
This sequence comes from Bradyrhizobium sp. AUGA SZCCT0176, assembly GCF_018130145.1. Classification (GTDB taxonomy): domain Bacteria; phylum Pseudomonadota; class Alphaproteobacteria; order Rhizobiales; family Xanthobacteraceae; genus Bradyrhizobium. The sequence continues at coordinate 42,920 of NZ_JAFCMB010000026.1, forward strand.
CAGCGTTAGCCATACATCCCAGACATTATCGTCCGGTAAGCGGGTGCGACACCCCTGCGGCATCCTTCTTGCCAGTTAGAGCGTGAAGGTTGTCCGGCCGTCTCATAACGGGACATCGGATGATCGACGGCGTGGCAGCCATCTGAGATTTCGGGACAGCGTGCAGGACGCAGCCGAAATCGGTCGTCATCCGGGCGAAAAAAATATTTGGTAAAAAAGGAGTTGGACGATGGCAGCAGATCGCATTTTCAGCAATTGGGACGACACCCATTCGGTGCTGTGGGGACACGCACCCATCCGGCTTGCGCACAACATGCACAAGTCGCCGTTGTTCTCGATGGATCATCTTGCCGAACTGATCGAGCACTATCCGCGCGAGCACTACAGCCTGATGCAGACCGGCGTGAAGGAAGGCAAGCGTATTTGGCGGCAGGGCGATATCGGCAATTTCAGCGGTCGTCAGGTCATCGACGCGATTTCCAGGGGCGACCTTTGGCTCAACCTGCGCATGGTTTCGGATATCGACTCCCGCTACAGCGACCTGCTGGCCCAGATGTTCACCGAAATCGGCGAGAAGGTCCCGCACTTCGCGCTGCCGCACCAATACAACGCCGGCATTCTGATCTCGGCGCCGAAGGCGCAGGTTCACTACCACGCCGATCTTCCCGGCCAGAGCCTGATTCAAATCGCCGGCCGCAAGCGCGTCCATATCTATCCGTCGAACCCTCCCTTCGTGACTCCGAAGAACCTCGAGGACATCCAGCTGTTCGAGCTCGAACTCGATATGCCCTATCACGAATGGTACGATCGCTATGCAACGGTGCTCGATCTCGAGCCCGGGCAGATGCTGAACTGGCCGCTGAACGCGCCGCATCGCGTCGACAATCTCGGCACCGTCAACATCTCCATGACGGTGGGTTACGAGAATGAAGAGATCAGGCGGACCCGGATCGTCAATCTGGCCAACGGTCTGTTGCGCAATCGCTTCGGATATACGCCCAAGAGCCGTTCGCTCAAGGGTCCGGCGTTCTGGGGCAAGGCGGTGATGCAGAAGGCGTTGCGCAACACTTCCTGGGTCAAGCGCGAGCGCAAGGCGCGCAACGAGATCGAATTCCGGCTCGACCACGACCATCCCGAGCAGGTGGTCGATCTTTCCAAGGCGGCATGAAGGCGGCTTGATCGTGACGACACTGACGAACGACGCAGCACGGCACGTGGGGCGGAACCGCACGTCGCAGGTTGCGGCGTTCTCCGTGGAATTCGACAATTGGGATACCGTCGCAGGTAACTGGGACGGTGCGTATCGTCGTGGACAGGCGACCATCTTCCAGCACGGAAAGTGGCTCGCAGCATGGTATGGCGCGTTCGCCGGACAGCCCGGTATCGAGCCATTCATTGCAACCGTCAGGGATCGTGCGACAGGGGAAGTCGCACTGCTTCTGCCGCTGATCAGGCGCAAGCTGAAGCGCATTTGCGTCGTGGAGTTCGCCGACCTCGAACTGACCGATTACAATGCGCCGCTGCTCGGTCCGGCCGCGCCGCGCGAACCTAAGGCGGCAGCCATCCTGTGGCGCGAGCTGCGGCTGGCGTTGCGCCGGCTGCCTGGCGGCGCTGATCTCATTCGATTCAAGAAAATGCCGCTCGATCTGCAGGGCGGGTCCAACCCGCTGGCGATGCTGGATGGAGCCGGGCCGTGCTCGCTGAACGGTAATCTCGTCACCACAGGCGAGGATTTCGATCAGTACAAGCGTTCGCTCAAGCGCGACGTCCGCAGGGTTCTCGAACGGAGCTGGCGCGCGTTTACGGCGTATCCTGCCGCTGCATTCAAGATTGCAGGAGAGAACGACGAAGCCTTGCGCGTTCTTGCGACCCTGGATGCGCAACAGAGCGCCCGCATGCAGCATCTCGGAGTGAACTTCGTTCTCGGCGACGGGGCCTGTGCCGATTTCTATCGAAACCTCGTGCGTGATGGCGTCGGCGATGGCTATGCCGTGTTGTCGGCGCTGACGGTCGGCGAGGAAGTCGTCGCGACCTTGCTCGGCGTTCGTAGCGGCCCGCGCTATGTCATGCTGCGGGTCAGCAATGCCGGCGACAAATGGTCGGCTTGTTCGCCGGGCCGGCTGGTCATCGAACGTACCATGGCCGCCTTGCACAGAGACGGCGTGCGCGAGTTCGATTTCAGCGTGGGCGACTATGACTATAAACGGCGTTTTGGCGTGACGCCGCTGCCGCTGGTCGACATCAGCGCCGCCTTGAGCCTGCGCGGATTGCCTTACGCATTGCGCGACCGCGCCGCGCGCGAGCTGCGCAAGCATCCGAAACTCGGCGCCTATCTGAAGCGGGCGCCCGCTAAACCATCGCCGCGCGAAGAGAACTGATGCGCTGTGGCAAGAACGCCACGCTCGTGCAAATCTGTCACACTCGGCAGGATTGTGCGGCTGTTCTACCTGTGTTCGCAAGAGTTCATGATCGCGTTTACGGCAGCGGCGTATGCTGATGGTCGGGTCAAGGGCTACAGCTGAATGCTTCCGTGGGGAGTGCCGACATGCCAGCCTATATCCACCATCACGACGACATCGAGCCGGCTTTCGTCATTTGTCCGAGCTGCATCGGGATTCCGATGTTTGTAAGGGACGTCGAGCCGCATTGGAGCATGGCGAAGATCGACTTCACCTTTGAATGCGCCGACTGCGGCGCCGAAGTTCGCCAGACCATGGTCAAGCCACAATTGCAGCATTAGCGCCGTTTCATTCCGATTGGACTTGGAACGCATATCGCGATCCCGTTTCGCCGTGATGGCGGCGCTTCCCGGCTTTTTGCCCATCGTGCGGAGCTTCCTGCAGGCGACAGCCTCGAATAGGATCGAGCATCGCAATGCCGGAAGTTGATCATGCAAGAGCGGTCGGAAAATCTGCATTCATTCTATGCCAGCCTTGTCTGCGCCGCAGCCAAGGTCCGGGATTCCCGGATTGAACAGGCCTTTCGCGCGGTAAAGCGTGAACCGTTTGTGGGGCCGGGGCCCTGGCTGATCACGCTCGGCGCGCATGATTACGTGACGACCCCGAATGATGATCCGGCATTTATCTATCAAAATACACTGGTCGCGCTGGATAGCGCGCAACGTCTCAATATCGGAATGCCCAGCGCTCATGCCTACTGGCTCGGTGCCTGCGAATTAAAGGAAGGCGAGATTGTCCTGCAGGTCGGCGTGGGTACGGGGTACTACACAGCTATCCTCGCACAACTCGTCGGACCGAGTGGTCAGGTGCACGCCTATGAGATTGACGAAGGCCTGGCGGATCGCGCGCGCGGCAATCTGAAAGACCTGCCACAGGTAAATGTTCAGTCTAAATCGGGCATTGCGGCGGATTTGCCGAAAGCGGATTTGATCTACGTTTGTGCCGGTGCAGCCCAACCAGCCAAAGTGTGGCTCGATGCATTGCGTCCCGGTGGCCGGCTGTTGTTTCCGCTGGCGCCCGAAGGCGTGCTGGGAGGGATGCTGTTGGTCAAACGTCCCAGTCAGAGCGCGGCTTGGCCAGCGATGTTCTTTGGCCGGGCCCAGTTCATCGGCTGTGTCGGCCTTCAGGACGAGGATGCCGGCCGCCGTTTGACGGAGACGTTTCTGCACGGCTGGGAACTCGTGCGGTCTCTCCGGCTCGATAACGCCGTCGATGATACCTGCTGGTTTGCGGGCGATGGCTGGTGGCTTTCAACGGCAGAAGTCAGCGCTGTCCACGAGAATTGATCCGCGCCTGGACCTGCCGCAGCGTCCCGCCGATTTCACGATTTAGTGCACTCCGGGCAGCGCCGCTGCCCGCGCGAGGCGCGGTAGAGACTGCGGCACCACCAGCGCCGTGCAATCGCCTGCAGCGGACGGCGCACCAGTTGAGCCATAAAGAGAAATTCGACCATCGCTAAATCCATCGTCCCTGATGGATAGCTAGGGCGGCAATCCAGAATGAGAATGCCGCCCATCTCGCATCAGCCATGCAGTTAGCTATGGAGTTTCTTGGCGGTCTCGGCGATCGCGCGTCCTTGATAGCGCGCGCCGGCGAGTTCGTTGTCGCTCGGCTGACGGCTGCCGTCGCCGCCGGTGATCGTGGTGGCGCCATAGGGCGCGCCGCCGGTGATTTCATCGAGCTTCATCTGGCCGGCAAAGCCATAGTTGAGGCCGACGATCGTCATGCCAAAGTGCAAGAGGTTGGTGATGATGGAAAACAGCGTGGTCTCCTGGCCGCCATGTTGCGTGGCGGTCGCGGTGAAGGCGCCGCCGACCTTGCCGTGCAGGGCGCCCTTGGCCCAGAGACCGCCGGCCTGATCGAGAAAATTCGCCATCTGCGAGGCCATCCGGCCGAAGCGGGTGCCGGTGCCGACGATGATGGCGTCGTAATTGGCAAGTTCTTCGACCTTGGCGACGGGGGCCGCCTGATCGATCTTGTAATGCGAAGCATTGGCGATCTCGGTGGGCACCAGTTCGGGCACGCGCTTGATATCGACGGTGGCGCCGGCTTCGCGCGCGCCCTCCGCGATGGCGTTCGCCATCGCCTCGATGTGACCGTAGGCGGAGTAATAGAGCACGAGTACTTTGGCCATGATGGCTCTCCTGAGTTTGTCGGTGGGTTGTTGATTGGGAGGTTGTCATTGCCGGGCATAGCCGTCTGAAGGACGGCGTCGCTTCCGCTCGCCTATACCCGGCAATCCATCGTCTTCGAAAGATTCTCGCGAAGCGGGATGGATGCGCGGGTCAAGCCCGCGCATGACGAGTTGTGTGTTTGGCGCCTACGCCGCGTCGACCAGCACCAGGTCGGAATCTTCCAGTGCCGTAATGATCAGCCTGGCCTCATCGCGGATCGCGGCACCATCGCGGGCGTTGACGCGCACGCCGTTGACTTCGATGCTACCGGCCGCCGGCACCAGATAGAGATGGCGCGTCTTGCCGGCTTCGTATTCCGCGCTCTCGCCGGCCTTCAGCGTGGTGGCGAGCACGCGGGCGTCGGCGCGGATCGGCAGCGCATCCTTGTCGCCGGCAATACCGCTGGCGATGGTGACGAGCTTTCCGGAACGGTCCGACTTCGGAAACGGTTTGGCGCCCCAGGTCGGCTGGCCACCCTTGGTGGTCGGCTCGATCCAGATCTGGAAGATCCGGGTGTTGGTCGGCTCCAGATTGTACTCGGCATGACGAATGCCGGATCCCGCGCTCATCACCTGCACGTCGCCGGCTTCAGTACGGCCTTTGTTGCCAAGCGAGTCCTGATGGGTGATCGCACCTTCGCGCACATAGGTGATGATTTCCATGTTGGCATGGGGATGGGCGGGAAAGCCGGTGTTGGGGGCGATCTCATCATCATTCCACACCCGCAGCGAGCCGTGACCCATATTGTCGGGGTCATAATGGCTGCCGAAGGAGAAGTGATGCTTTGCCTTCAGCCAGCCGTGGTCGGCGCCGCCGAGTTTTGCGAAGGGTCTGAGTTCGATCATGGGAATATTCCTTTGAAAGTGTTTGCGGGGGCCAGGCGCAACGCGCCCGGCCTCTGTTGGTTGGATTGGATCAGGCGCCGAAGCCGCCATCGACGTTGAGCACGGTGCCGGTCACGAACGACGCGTCCGGGCTGGTGAGGAACACGACGCCGGCCGCGATCTCTTCGGCGGTGCCGTAGCGTTGCAGCGCGTGCTGCGTGCGCTGGGCTTCGGCGAAGTCGCCGCCGTCCTTCGGGTTCATGTCGGTATCGATCGAGCCCGGCTGCAGCACGTTCACGGTGATGCCGCGGGGGCCGAGGTCGCGCGATGCGCCCTTGCTGTAGCCGACGATCGCTGCCTTGGTGGCGGCGTAGTCGGCGAGGCCCGGGAACGAGGCGCGGGTCGCAATGCCCGAACCGATGGTGACGATGCGTCCGCCTTCGCCCATCAGCTTCGAGGCAGCGCGGATCGCGGTGACCACGCCATGCACATTGATCGCGTCCTGGCGCGCCAGTGCCGCGGTGTCGGCGTTGGCATCATCGACTGCGCCGCTGACGGCGACGCCGGCATTGTTGACGAGAATGTCGAGCCGGCCGAAGTGCTTGGCGACGTCATTCACCAATTGCTCGACCTCGAGAGACGAAGCCTGGTCGGCCTTGAAGGCGCGAGCTTCGACACCCCTGGCTTTCAGTTCCTTGACGACGGCTTCGGCCTTGTCAGGGGAGGCGACATAGCTGATGGCGACGTTGGCGCCTTGATCCGCGAGGGCGCGGGCGCTGGCCGCGCCGATACCGCGCGAGCCGCCGGTGACGAGGGCAACCTTGCCCGAAAGTTTCTTGGCCATTGGATTTCTCCGTTGCTTGAATTCCGATGGCCATTGGATATGCCTCCCGATGTGGTATATAAATAGAAACTATTGAAACACATTGTTTCAAGTTATGATCTAATGGAAAGACCGCCTGTGTCGGACATCCATATTTTCGACCGCCCAAGCCGCGGAATCGGCCTCCTCGACCGAACCGCCGGGCGGGTTGCCCAGACTGATGCCAAGTCACTCGGGCGCGAGCCACCGGGGGAGGGGCATGGCACCGTCATTCGGCGCCGTATGGAGGAGTTGCGCATGAACGCCGTTCGCCGCGGAGTATTGGGATTGATGGGAGCGCTGCTAGTGGCGGGACCGTCAGACGCTGGCGGCCGGAAGCCGGCTTCGTCCGGTCAGGATGCCGCTGCGAAAGCGCGGCGATTGGCGGTGAAACCTCGCCACGTTGTTTGCTTCCTCGGCGCTGCGAACGGCCTGGCGAAGCTGTCGGACGCGGCTTCAATGGCGATCCGCGATTTCGCCACCGGCTTCAGCATCGACCACACCTATTCCCAGGACAAACCGGATCCGCGCATGAGCCGCTCATTTGGGGTTTCCTGGGATCGCGTGCATCCCAATGCCCGCTCCAGCGCCGATGAGGACGCGGTGGAAAATCACCAATCGGTGCTGTACGTGCTGGGCCCGCCCATGACGACGGAAACCGCCATGGTCGTTTCCACCGGTGCCCTGATGCTCGTCCACCAGGTCATCAAGGCGGGGGCTATCGCCGTCAAGGGCGAGAGCGCCGGTGTCGCGCACGGCCTCGCCAGGTGGAACGAACTCATCCTTCAGGCCAGTGCCGCGCTGAAATCCGATGATGACTTCGCGTTGCGCCGCGTTTGCCGCCTGGCATTTGCCAAACGGCCGCTGGCCTCGGACGATTATCTGGAGAGCGTCGGTTTTCACCTCACCGGATTGCCCGAAGTGTTTGTGCCGAAGTCCCATGGCAGTGAACGCGAAGCCGTCGCGACCATGGATGCGGTCGCTGACGAGATCGCGCGGCAAGGACTGGAGGCAACGCTCAAGTCGCGGCGCGCCAAACTGTCCTTCGAGTCCGATTACGCGGAAGGCGATTTCAAATTCAATCCGTATGGTATCGTCAAGCTTGCATCCTGATTTCGGGCGAGGCTCGAATCCGATCCGACAAGGCGGGCCGAATGGCGAAACTCCCGGATTTCGAAGCGCTCGCGATTTTTGCAAAGGTCGTGGAATTGCGGTCGTTTGCGGCGGCCGCAACCGAACTCGCGCTGTCCAAGGCCACGGTATCGAAGGCGGTGAGCCGGCTCGAGCAACGGCTCGGCGCGCGGCTGTTCAACCGCACCTCGCGGCGGCTAGCGCTGACCGATGCCGGCCAAAAACTGGCCGAACGCGCGACGCAGCTTCTGATCGACGGCGAGGCGGCAGAGAGCGAGACGTTGTCGCAATCGATGGCGCCGCGCGGGCTGGTGCGGCTCGCGGTGCCGATGACGTTCGGGGTCAAGGCGGTGGCGCCGCTATTGCCGGAATTCCTGAGCCAGTATCCGGAAGTCTCGATCGACCTGCATCTCAGCGACGCGACGGTGGATCTGATCGGCGAGGGCTTTGATGCCGGCCTGCGCATCGCGCGGCTGCCTGATTCTTCCCTGATCGCACGGCGGCTCTGCGCGATGCCGCGCTACACGGTGGCCGCGCCGGCCTATCTCAAGCGCCACGGCCGGCCGACGCATCCGATGCATCTCTCCCAGCACAGATGCTTCGGCTACGCCTATCTCTCGACGCCCGGCGTCTGGCACTACACCAACGCCGCTGGCGAGCAGGCCAGCGTGCGCCCGGCCGGGCAGCTTCGCGTCAACAATGGCGAGGCGGTGTTGCCGTCGGTGATTGCCGGGCTCGGCATCGCCGATCTGCCCGACTTCATCGTCGGCGATGCAATCGCCTCCGGCGAGGTCGAGGTGATCCTCAAGGGCTGGAAGCAGCCGGAAGGCGCGGTGCATCTGGTGACGCCCCCCGGCGGCCCGCGCCCCGCCCGCGTCGAGGTGCTGGCGGAGTTTCTGATGAAGCATTTTGCCAAGGGGAAGAAGCGGACGTAGCGTTCACCCTCCCCTGGAGGGGGAGGGTCGTCGAGCACCGTGCGAAGCACGATGCTCGGCGGGGTGGGGTGGCGTCTCAACTCGGGCACTGTTCGAGGGGAGAGACCTTCACCCCACCCCGTCTCACATTTCGCTACGCTCCATGTGAGTCGACCCTCCCCCTCCAGGGGAGGGTGAAAAAGAGCAGGCCCCTCGCAACGTCAGCAGCTTCACGCTAGGCTACCCCCAATAACCAAAACAATAACTCCGGGGGAAATGCCGATGAATCGCCGCGAACTTCTCAAAGCCGCCGCCGTGCTGCCGCTCGCGCAATCTGCGCTCTCGAATGCGAGCTTCGCGCAAGGCGCGTACCCCTCGCGCAACATCACCATGATCGTGCCGTTTCCGCCCGGCGGCCAGGCTGATCTCGCAGCGCGGCCGGTGGCGCAGGCGATGGAAAAAATCCTCGGCAAGCCTGTGCTGGTCGACAACCGCGCCGGTGGCGGCGGCGGATCGGTCGGCAATGCGGCGGCGGCGCGCGCCGAACCCGACGGCTACACATTGTTGATGACGCTGTCGTCGCTGGCGGTGCTGCCGGAAGCCGACCGGCTGTTCGACCGCCCGGTGGCCTACGAAGTCTCGCAATTCGCGCCGGTCGCGCGCGTGCTGGCCGACCCCACGCTGCTGGCGGTGCCGGCCTCGGCGCCATGGAAGACGCTGCAGGATTTCGTCGATGACGCCAAAAAGCGTCCCGGCCAGATTCCTTACGGCTCGTCGGGCCCCTATGGCACGCTGCATGTGGCGATGGAAATGTTCGCGGCGAGCGCCGGCATCAAACTGCTGCACGTGCCGTTTCGCGGCGCCGCACCTGCGTTGACCGCGCTGCTCAGCGGCACGGTGCAGGCGGTGGCCTCGGCGCCGGGCACGCTGAAGCAGCAGGTCGACGACGGCAAGATGCGCGTGCTCGCGAACTGGGGCGCCGCGCGCATCGCAAGCTTTCCCGATCTGCCAACCTTCCAGGAACTCGGCTACAAGGACGTCGAGTTCTACATCTGGGCGGGATTGTTCGCGCAGAGCGCGCTGCCGGCGCCGATCATGACGCAGTTGCGCGGCGCGATGGCGCAGGCGGTCAAAGCGCCCGAGGTGATCAGGACCTTCGAGACCGCGGGCAGTCCGGTCGCCTACATGGACGCGCCGGAATTTGCAAAATTCGTCGCCGACGACAGCGCGCGGCTGGTCGCCGCGGTGAAGAAGATCGGCAAGGTGGAGTAGGGGCCTGCCTCAGAATTCGCTGCGGATCGCGCCCCGCAATGTGTGCCGGTCAAGGCCCGGTGCGAACGCGCCCTCGTAGGAGGCCTTGAACGACGTCGTGGCCGTGAGGTCCCACCGCGCCTCGACGCCGGTGAGCGCAGTGGTGCGGGCGCGTTCGACGCCGGTGATCGCGAATTGAATTCCCGGCGCGCCTTCGAAGGCCGCAAGCATGCCTGGCGCGTTGCCGGAAAACTCATGCCGCGCGCCGAGCGTGACGCCGAATTGCGCCGGAAGGCCATTCGCCATCACGGTTTGATGCATCAAGCGCAGACCCGCGGTGCCGAACAGCGCGTCGAAGCCACCGGCCTGTACGCTCTGGTTCACGCCGGGTGCGCCGGTTTCGCTGAAGCCGTTCTGCCTCGTCGCATACCAGTCGAGGTTGGCAAAGGGCTCGGCCTCGAAGCCGCCGAACTGGAACGGCCGCGCGATGCCGAACGTGGCGGCAAGCGTGTTGGCACGGGACTGGCCGGCGGCGGTTTCTCCCAGGAACGAGATCGTGCGCGAGGATTCCAGCGCCGCGAAGGAATAGCTGATGGCCGATGCGACGTTGAACCCGTAGCTCTCGCCGCGCGCATAGAACCCGGCATGGCCGGCATTGGCATCGATCCGGTCGGCGCGAACAGCCGACCGGATCTTGCCGGTCGATGCGCCGACTGCGAGGCCGATTGTGGCACCGGGGCTGTTCCACAGATCGACACCGAGCGCGGCGCCGCCGATGCTGGTGTTGGTGCCGAAGGCGATGTCGGTCGCCGCCACCCTGTCCCAATTGCCATAGCCGCCGAACCACACGCTCTGCACTGGCGCGGCGCGGCGCGCGGCAAGCGCCTTGCCGATCGGGTCGGTCGGCTCCGGCGCGTAGGACGACGCCGACATCCGCAAGGTCTCGCCGCGCGACTGGGTACCGGCGTTCCACATGAAGTTCTGGAAGGAGCCGGCTTGATCGGTGGTGAAACGGCGCCCGTCGGCGTGAATTTGTCCGGCGAGATCGTCGAGGCCGGCCTTGATGCCGGGCGTGTTGAGCGCGGCGAGCGTGTTGATGGCGGTGGCGAGTGGCCCGGACGCACCGCCGAGTTGGGCGTTGTCGAGCGCACCAGCCACGGCGGCCTGGTTCGGAGTCAAACCAGACATCGACAGCGACAGCGTTCCGAAGCCTGCGATCTGCTGCAGCGTGAAATACGCATTGTTGGCGTCGTAGCTGAGCTGCCCCGACACCAGCGGCGCGTTCAGTGGCGCCAGCGATGCGAAGGTGCCGGTGACGCCGCCGGCCGCGGTGACGATCGTGTATTGGGTGTTGGCGACAAAGCCGGTGCCGAGCGGCACGATCTGCACGGTGCCGCCATTGAGGGTCGCAGTGCCGGTTGCAGCGATCCTGTCGGATTGTCCGGCCGCGTTGATTTCGACCTGGTAGGTCGAGCCGGCATTGAAGGTGACGTTGCCGTTGACGTTGATGGTGCCGATTGAATTGCCGGGCGCGACCGTACCGAAGTTGTTGACGACGAGACCGCCGATCGTGCCGCTGCCGCCGAGATACCCGCCATGGACGGTGACGACGGATGGCAATGTGCCGTTCACGATCAGGCCGCCGGCTTCCACCGTCGTTGCGCCGTTGAAGGCGGTGGTGCCGGTCAGCGTCCAGACCGACGTGCCGGTTTTCCGCAGCAGTTCGAACTCATCATACTGCAGGCCGGTGCCGAGATTGCCGAGGTTGAACGTCGCGCTTCCGTTACCGCCAAATCCCAGCGTGTCGGTGCCGGTACCGCCAAATACAAGCCCGGTGATGGCGGATCCTGGCGCCAGCGTGAGCGAGTCCGCGCCACCCGACAAATTGATCGCGGTGCTGCCGCCGCCCGTGATCGTGCCCGAATTGAAGACGGTGTCGATGCCGGTCGATCCCGTGATTCCCACAGCGACGGTCCCGGAAATCGTACCGGCATTGTTGATCGTGTTGCCGCCGGCGCTGAGAAAAATGCCGTCAAAGCCGATGACGGATCCGCCAGCGAGCACATTGATTGAGTTTGAAGTCGATGTCCCGCCAACATATGCACCTTGCGCGCTGATGGCGTTACCGAACACAGTGCCGCCGACGTTGATGGTGTTGTTGCTGGAATCGAGAACGCCAATGGCAGGCCCGCCGATGCTCGTGGTCGCGACAAGCCCTCCGGCTGCAATCGATATCGTGTTGCTGGCGGAGCCGTTGAGGATCAGGATTCCACTGCTGCCGGCGTGCTGAATCGTTCCCTGATCATTGACATTCACCTGCGATGAGGAAGTGTTTGACAGACTAACCGCAGAAAAGGCGGCGGCTGGCGTAAGCGAAGCCGGGGCGCCTCCCGTGCCGATATCGACCGTGACATTGGTCCTGCCCATAGCGTTGATGTTATCGGTGTTGCCCAGGCCGGTGCAGGTCGCCACGTCGCCGGAGTCAAGTGCGCCGATGGCGCCGGTGCCGGCCACCGTACAGGCGGCGCGCGCCGGGCCGGGTGCCAGCGCGAGCAGTCCCCCGAACAGGAGCGGCGCCAGCGCGGTGGTGACGAGCAGCCTGTTGCGCAAGTCATTCGGCATCACGGCGTTCTGGGCGCGGTCCTGTATTCCAGTCGGCATCGACAATTCCTTCGTTGCAGTATCTGAACTGCTAGCGGGAACGTCGCGGCGCTTCTTGGAGCCGGGCGAAACGCATTATGGCTGAAGGCGCAGGACGCTGGTTTGTGCCGGCCTGTTGCGGCGATGACACGGACGGCCGGGCCGGCGGCGCGACGCGTTGCCGCACCGAATGGACTACAGCGCAAATTTCCATGGCCTGGCGCGCAACTGTGCTGGAAGACGTTGCGCCGGGCAGCCAACGCGATATTGGTGTTCCGTTACACGAGCCTGGAGACGCGCGCGCTTATGGCGGCCGACAGCCAATCGATCCGCGGCGCACCGCGCCTCGGCTATACCGGCGACCCGCATGGGCCTGCCTATGACGCCTGGCGGGAGGAGTTTTGCCGCCGCGTGATGTGCGGCGATGTCGCGCCGCTCGCGGCCGGGCCCGTGCGATGCGACGTGACCGCGGTGCCGCTGCCGGGTCTCAAGATGTCGGGGGCAGCAGGCTCGCCGATGCAGTTCGTCGCGACCGGCGCCGACCGCGACAGCGCGCTCGCCTTCGTGCTGGCCACGGCCGCGCCGATGCGCATCACGGTCGGTGGCCGGTCGGTCGATCTTGAACCGATGGGCACCGGCCTTGCCGATGCGGCGCATGAAGGTGCCGACGTCTCGCAGCTGGCCGAAGGGCGCTTCAAGTCGCTGTTCATCGAGCGCCGGACGCTGCTCGCCTACTGTCCCGATGCGGAAGATCGCATTGCGCGGCCGCTCGCGCCAAACCCCGCGCTCGCGGCGATGCTGCACCAATATTACGACCTCGCGGTTCAGCATGCCCCGGGTCTCGACGCACTGGCGCAGAGTGCCGTCTCGCAGCATCTTCTGGACCTGGTTGTCCTGATGCTGGGGACAGGACGCGACGAGACCGAACTCGCGCAAGACCGCGGCCTTGCGGCGGCTCGCCTGGAAGCGATCAAGGCCGACATTCTGTCGCGCCTCGGCGACGGCAGGCTCACGCTCGCCGACCTCGCGCAGCGCCACCGCGCCAGCCCGCGCGCCATCCAGATGCTGTTCGAACGCGCTGGTACCACGTTTTCGGAATTCGTTCTGGAGCAGCGGCTGATGCGGGCGGCACGGCTGCTGCGCGATCCGCTGCGCCGGGCGAGCAAGATCAGCGATATTGCCTATCTCTCCGGCTTCAACGATGTCTCGTATTTTCACCGGTCGTTTCGCCGGCGTTTTGGCATGACGCCGCTGGACGCGAAAATGCGGCGCTCGGAAAAAGAGTAGCAAGCTAGCGGTCCCTGTCCTGCATCACATGGCGATGCGACGTCGCGCAGTCGGGGCGCTCATGACGCGCTTTCCTCGACTGGTCGCCGCGGCGAGGGACATCGGAGGCGGAGTAGGGAACTCCATTCACATTTTTTTGTCTGAGCGAACGTTGGGTGGCCGCATTCATTGGAGAGTGTTTTGGGAGCGGTGCGAGTTGGAACCCGTATCGCCACACCACTCGAATGAAAGGACCGGACATGAAACGAGCGGACCCGGCCGTGCCACGCATCGGGCTCAGCCTTGCCCTCGCGATCGGAAGCGTTGGCGCCCTGCAATCAACAGCATTCGCCCAGGAATATAGGGGAACCTGGGAACAACAGATGGCCTGCACCCCCGACGTATGGCGACTGTGCAGCGATCAGGTTCCGGATGTCAGCCGGATCGTGACGTGTTTGCGGCAGAATACGCCGCAGCTCTCGAACAATTGCCGCGCCGTATTCGAATCGCAGGCGAATGCGCAACAGCCACCGGCCGGCCGGGCGCCACAACAGCAAATCGCGCCGCGCGGCCGTGCAGCACCGCTGGTACAGCCCCAGCCGCCGAGACCCTACGACGACGACGATTAGGCCGTCGCTTCGCTTTCGGTTCTGACCTCGCAGACATCGACCCATTCGGCCGAGGTCAGTTCCGCCATGCGCGTGGGTGTGATGCGCACCGCGCTGTGCGTTGAGCCCGCCGCGGGAACCACGACATCGAACGCCTTCAACGACACGTCGCAGTAGACCGGAAGCGGCGTCTTCAGTCCGAACGGACAGACGCCGCCGACTTCATGGCCGGTGATCTCGGCGACCTCGTCGAGCCCGAGCATCTTCGGCTTGCCGCCGAACAGCGCTTTCACCTTCTTGTTGTCCATCCGCGAGGTGCCGGCGGCCACGATCAAAACTACGCGTTCGCCGATCCGCAAACTGAGCGTCTTGGCGATCCGCGCCGGCTCGACACCATACGCCTCGGCCGCGAGCGCGACCGTTGCCGAGCTCATGGTGGATTCGATCACCGAAATTTCAGGCGCCTTCTCGGCAAAGAAGGCGCGGACGGATTCAAGGCTCATGGGTCAGGACTTTCGGGTAGAGCGTTTTCCAGCGAAGTGGACACCGGTTCGCGTCAAGAAAACGCGTCTAATCAAGAATCTGGAGCCCCGTTCCGATTTCATCGGAACGGGGCTCCAGCTACCAGGTCGGGCAATTCGGCGAGCGCGTGGATGCGATGGTCGGGCTCGAGCCCGAGCTCGTCCATCTGGGTACGGATCGCCTTGAACATCGTGATCGGCGGGACGAGATCGGCTTTGCTGCAGGCCTGCGCCATCGCCTCCGGCGTCACCCGCTCGATCCAGGCGACGTTGAGCCCGAACGCCTTGGCGCCGCAGACGTCCCACGGGTTCGAGGAGATGAACAGGACCTCGTGCGGCGGAATGTGAAGCGTGCTTTCGATCAAGGCGTAGGCGTCCGGGCTCGGTTTGAATATTTTATTGGCGTCGACGCTGATGGTGGCATCGAGTACGCGGTCGAGGCCACTGTTCTTCACCAGCGCGTCCAGCATGTCGGGGCTGCCGTTGGAGAGAATGGCGAGCTTCTTGTTCCTCATCG
The DNA here is from genome assembly GCF_018130145.1 of Bradyrhizobium sp. AUGA SZCCT0176. Taxonomy (GTDB): domain Bacteria; phylum Pseudomonadota; class Alphaproteobacteria; order Rhizobiales; family Xanthobacteraceae; genus Bradyrhizobium. Next base: position 58,087 of record NZ_JAFCMB010000026.1, read on the forward strand.
CCGCGAGCGAGGCAAGCGCATCGGGATAGAGATCGAGACGCAGGTACTTGTCCATGATCCCGGCGAAATCAGCCTCGTCGTATTTCAGGCCGAGGCAGCGCAGCGTGTAGGCAAGGGATTCCCGCGTCACGACGGAGAAATCCTCATAGCGCCGCATCAGCGAGCGCAGCCAGGTATATTCCAGCTGCTTGATGCGCCAGACCTGGGTGATGATTTCGCCGTAACCGGGAAAGGCCTGCTCGGTGACTGACGCCACCGACTGGATGTCGTAGAGCGTGCCATAGGCATCGAACACGACGGCTTTGATAGTCACGGCATCACCCGTAAGCGGAAAATTGCGTGCTGGGTTGTATAGATCGCGGCGCCAGAACTAGCCAGCCCACGAGCGACGCGCGTTTTCACCGGTGCCATGCGCTCACGGCAGGTCGAAGGCCATGATGGTGCGCGCCCTGCCGAGATACTCGACTTCCTCGATCGGTCGCCATCCGCGCGAGGCGTAGTAGTTGGGTAGCGTGCCCGACGTGTAGAGATGGAGGCGACGAAAGCCGAGCTCCGCGGCATGATCGATCACGGCGTCTATCAGGGCGCCTCCGACACCGCCGCCACGTTCCGCGTCGACGACGAATAGCTGTGCCAGCCAGGGCGAGAGCTCAGGTCGGATCGTCATTTCGCTGGCCAGAAAATTGACCGATCCGAGCAGCGCCGCGCCGCGCCTCGCGACCAGAACAGTAGGAAGCCCGGCCGAATGGGTGCTGGTACGAAGGAAGCGCTCGTATTCCCTTATCGATTCGAAGCCGGTCAATGGACCCCATAACTCGAATTGGAGTTTGGCGATCGACGCCGCAGGACTCGATTCTTCAGCAAGGCGTTTGATTTCGAACGAGGGCCTGTTCATGGTGCGGCGAGCGTTTCAGGAAAGCGTCAAACCGTCAAACTGGAAATGCGCTGCCTGGCTCATCTCTCTCTGCGTCGGTTACGACCGAGAAACATTGTGTGAGATGACGGACCAGATGTTCTCGTGTCATTGATCGTCATGATGGAGGGGTCGCTTGAGCGATGCGATAACAAACGTGCCGCCCGGCGCTCTGCTATTGGGACGCGAGTGGCTGGGGTTCGATGACGCCGGCGAGACAGCTTCGATCCGGTTCTTGGCGCAGCCATCCTTCACCAACAGGCACGGTACGATTCAGGGCGGCTTCCTGGCTGCCATGCTGGATTCAGCGACCGGGCTACGTGCCCTGGCTGCGCTCACCTCAAGCCAGACCGCGATTACCCGCAGTCTGGATACGCGGTTTCTCAAGCCCGCAAATGTCGGGCCTATTGTCGCCAGGGCAAAGGTCGTGGAGCGCACGGACCGGGAAATCGTCGTGGAAGCCGCGCTGGTCGATGCGCAGGGCGTGACGGTTGCCGAGGCCACGGCACGGCTGCGCGTGGTAGACAAGAAATAGCTGCCTCGGTTTGGACACGACGGCTTTGATATTCACGTGACTTACTCTCTCCTGCCAATCGTTGCGTCGAGAAATTCGCGGAGGGCGACGACCGATTGGTCTGTTGCAATCTGGTTGAATTCGAGATGGCGCCCCGAAAGCTCGGCCGGTGTCGTGACGTTGGGTGCGTCGAAGCCGTGATAGGCGTCGGGATAGACGATGAGTTTGATCGGCGCGCCCTGATCCTTCTGTCTTGATATGCCCCAGGCGTCCCGGCCGTCTACCATTTTGCGGCACTCTTCGGCAGGGGTCACGTCATCGCGCTCGCCGATCAAAATCAGCGTCGGCACCGTCATGCCGCCTTTGAAATGACGGCACGGCGGATAGAACGCGATGGCCGCATGAAACTTGTTTGGCGATGCCTGTTCCAGGAAGCCGTGTTCGACAGACGTGAGAGCCACCCGACCGCCATTCGCAAAACCCAGCACCGCAATACGCGCAGGATCGACCAGGGGATGGCGCGCCAGAAACTTCAGGGCCCGATAGGCATCCAGGATCAGATCCTGCGGGGGATGTTCGCCGCAGGTCTTCAGGCCGCGCGGGCCCAAGCTATCCACGGTGAGCGTCACATAGCCCCAGGATGCGATCCGCTTGCCCCAACGCTGGTCCAGCCGTCCCCAATTTCCATTGCAGCTATGCAGCAACACGACGGCGGGCGAGGGGCCCGCGCTGTTTGTTTGCCGCAGATAACCCTGCAGCGGATGCGGACTGGCAAGCGGGCTCTCGATCTCGACGGCAATCGGCGGCGATTCAGCCGCGGGGCATTGAACGATGCCTGCCGTCGAGATCGCGGCGACGAGGACAGCGATTTTGGCAAGTTGGGTCACTGGACACCATCTTGTTCAACCGTCCGCCAACGACCGGACGCCGCTATTATATACCCAAAATCTTCCGTGCGTTGGCCTTCAGGACCTTGGGCCGGATCTCGTCGCGGATGTCGAGCTTGGCAAAATCCGCCAGCCAGCGGTCCGGCGTGATCACTGGCCAGTCCGAGCCGAACAGCATCTTGTCCTGCAGGATGGAGTTGATGTAGCGCACCAGGATCGGTGGGAAATATTTCGGCGACCAGCCGGAGAGGTCGATATAGACGTTCGGCTTGTGGGTCGCCACCGACAGCGCTTCTTCCTGCCAGGGGAACGACGGGTGGGCGAGGATGATCTTCAGGTCGGGGAAGTCAGCCGCGACGTCGTCCATGTACATCGGGTTGGAATATTTCAGCCGCATGCCCATGCCGCCGGGCATGCCGCTGCCGACGCCGGTCTGGCCGGTGTGGAACAGCGCGATGGCGCCGCCCTCGTTGATCGCCTCATAGAGCGGGTAGGCCATGCGGTCGTTGGCATAGAAGCCCTGCATGGTGGGGTGGAATTTGAAGCCGCGGACGCCGTATTCCTCGATCAGCTTGCGCGCCTCGCGCACGCCGAGCTTGCCCTTGTGGGGATCGATGCTGACGAAGGGGATCAGGACGTCGAGATGGTCGGAGGCGACTTCCAGCATCTCGTAATTGTTGTAGCGGCGGAAGCCGGTCTCGCGTTCGGCGTCGACCGGGAAGATCACGGCCGCGATTTTCTTGGAACGGTAATAGGCTGCGGTTTCCGGCACCGTCGGTGGGTGCTTGTGCGGCGACTTGAAATAGTCGGCCATCTGCGCCTGGAAATCGTCATAGCCGTCGTCGCCATGCATGCCGCAGGGCTCTTCGGCGTGGGTGTGGATGTCGATTGCCACGACGTCGTCGATATTGGGCAATGTGAGCTTGGCCATTTGGGGTTCCCCGCGGCTTGATTTTTCGGTCTGGAAAATTGATTATACTATATAACAAATTCCGCAAGGCGGCAGAATCAAAGATCGCGGAAAAACAGGGAGGGTGGCATGGCGCAGGCGGAAGCCTTCGAGACCGATTTCTGGAAAGACGCCAATTTGCGCAAGGCCTGGGACGACATCGTGCCCGGCGCGCCGCGCAAGACCATCCCCTACACGCTGACCAAGGAAACGATCGAACTGTACTGCAGATCGGTCGGCGAGGATCACCCGATCTATTTCGACGAGGCCTATGCGAAAACCACCCGCTATGGTGGCCTGATCGCGCCGCCCTCGATCCACATCCTGCTGATGTTCTCGTGCACGCCGGCGGATGACTGGATGCGCTCGCCCGGCACCGTCAATGCCGGGCAATCCTGGAGCTACAACATTCCGGCGCGGCCGAACGACGTCATCACATTACAGGCCCGCGCGCTCGACAAATCCATCAAGCGCGAGCGGCTGTTCGTGGTGCACGACAACGTCTTCTTCAACCAGCATGGCGACGTGATCTGTTCCGGCCGCGGCTGGACCATCCGGCCCGAATAAGATTCAAGGCGAGGAGAGGGATCATGACGACCAGCTTTGAAAACCTGAATGCCGGCGACAGCATCGACGGGCCGAAATTCGCGGTGTCGCGCGAATCGATCCGCCTGTTCTGCGATGCCTCGCTCGACTACAACCCGCTGCATCTCGACGACGACTACATGAAGGGCAATTTCGGCAAGACCAATTTCGGCGGCATCATCATGCACGGCATGAACAATTTCGGGCTGATTTCCCGAATGATTACCGACTGGGCCTATCCGGCGGGCGCCATCCACCGGCGGCTGGAAACGCGATGGGTCAAGCCGGTGAAGCCCGGCGACACCATCCAGCCGACGGGGGTCATCAAATCGAAGCAGGTGACCAAGAACTCACGCTGGGTGCTGATCGACGTCATGGTGCGCAACCAGACGGGCGAGAAGGTCGCGACCGGGGAAGCGATGGTCGAGTTTCCGCACTAAAGCGTGGTGACTATTGATTGAATCAGTTAGCCGCGAGTTCGCTTCACCTCTCCCGCTTGCGGGGGTCGAGACGAGCGAAGCTCGCTCTTAGGTCGGCGCGCGAAGCGCGACGGGTGGGGGTCTCTCCACTTGGAACGCGTCGTGTGGATAGACCCCCACCCCAGCCCTCCCCCGCAAGCGGGAGAGGGAGCGCAGACCCTTCGCGGCTGCTATTCGACCTAATCTCATCCGGCTTTAGGATGCACTGCACCGGTGCGCCACCTTACAATTCACCGGGCGCCGCCCAGAGCGGCACATGACCGGCGAGCTTGTCGAGCAGGCGTTCGAACGCCTTGCGCTCCGGCTGAGTCAGGCACGCAAGCATCGTATGCTCGCGCTCGCGCAACGCCGGTATGTACTGCGCATAGAGCGCGCGGCCGGCCGGTGTGATGAACAGAATTTGGCGCCGGTTGTCGGTGCTGTCGGCTTCGCGGCGCAACAGCTTTTTCTTCTCGAGCGCGATGATCCCGCGGCTGATATTCGCCTTGAGGTGGCCGGTATATTCGCAGATGTCGCTCGCGGTCACGCCCTCGCGAAAATTCAGGAAGATCAGTGTGACGATCTCGGGACGGGTCAGGCCGAACTCCATTTCGATCTTCCGGAATGAAGGCTCGCGGTAGAAGTTCAGCACGTAACCCATCTTGTAGGCGATCTTGATCTCGGTGCCGCCGAGGACCTCGGCGATCTCGCCGGCCGCACCCTGACGCGCGGTGCGGGCCGGTGCGGCCTTCGGTCTAGATAGTCTTATATGTGACTTTTTTAGTCTCATCTGTGACTTTCGCCTTGCATCAGAATCGGTGCCACCTTAGCATTGCCGGATAACAAGAAAGATCAATGCGAGCGACAGGGAGGGTGGCATGGACGCCGTGCCGGCCCAGCGAGAATTCATGCCTGGGTCATGGGACAATGCGCCGTCTGCATTCTATGCGGGAACTGCAGCTCATCCTATCTATGTCGATCACGTCCGTCCGGCGCACCGTGTGCCCGGCAAGCCGCCTGTCGTCATGGTGCATGGGGGCGGCCATACCGGCGCCTGCTATCTGGCGACGCCGGACTTTCGGCCGGGCTGGGCGCCGCGCTTCGCCGCCGCGGGTCGCAGCGTCTTCGTGCCTGACTGGCCGGGCCACGGCCGCTCGCCCATGGGGCCGGACTTTGCAAGGCTTGGCACGCAAGACGTCGCAAGTGCGCTGCTCGGACTTCTGGAGCGGGTCGGGCCCGCTGTGCTGCTGGTGCATTCGGCCAGCGGACCGATGGCGTGGTGGATTGTGGAGCAGCGCCCCGATCTGGTGGCGGCGGTCGTCGCCATCGCGCCGGGACCGCCCGCGAACCTGCTCGCAGACCTGCCCGACGATCCAGCTGCCATTCTGAAGCTGCGCGACGACGCGCGCGCGGGCTGCCCGGTCTATTCCGGGGAGGAGAGCCCGGTGTGGTTCGGCGCCGAATTCGCCGCCGCCTATTGGGCCAACGCGCCGCGCTTTCCGCGCCAGGCCTTCGAGAACTACCGCCGTTCGATCGTCCCGGAGAGCGCGCGCATCCTCAACGAGCGATTCAACATCGGCGGACGCGGCTTGAGGATCAGCGATCCTTCCAGTCTGAAAGGGCATGGGATTCTGATCGTGACCGGCGATCACGACGCGCGCCATCCCCGCGAAGTGGACGAAGCGACCGCCAGCTATCTCGGCGCGGAGTTCGTATGGCTGCCGGAGCGCGGCATCCGCGGCAACGGTCACATGATGATGATCGAGGACAACAGCGACGACCTCGCCGCGATGGTCCTCGGCTGGCTCGACGCCAATAATTGCTGACGCAAGACCATCAGAAAAAGACCACCAGAAAACGCATACGGGAAGGAAATCCAAGATGAGGCTGAATGCACTCGGCGTTGCACTCCTGGCCGCATTGTTGCCGGCCGCGGTACAGGCCCAGATCAGCGGCGATGTCGTCAAGCTCGGCGTTCTCACCGATCTTGCCGGCGTGACGGCCGATATCACCGGCAAGGGGTCGGTTGCCGCCGCCGAGATGGCGGTCGAGGAAATCGGCGGCACCGTGGTCGGCAAGCCCGTGCAGGTGATCTCGGCGGATCACCAGCACAAGGCCGACATCGGCCTCTCGATCGCGCGACGCTGGTTTGACGTGGAGGGCGTCGATGCGATCGTCGACGTGCCGAACTCGGGCGTCGCGCTCGCGGTGCAGAATGCGGCGCGCGAGAAGAAGCGGATCGCGCTTTATTCCGGCGCCGGCACCACGGCGCTCACCAACGAGCAGTGCTCGCCTTACGGATTCCACTGGACCTACGACACCTACGCCGTGTCGCACGGGACCGCCTCGGCGGTCGTGAAGGCGGGCGGAACGTCCTGGTTTATCCTCGCCTCGGACTATGCATTCGGTCACCAGCTCCAGGCCGATGCGACCAAAGTGATCGAAGCCGCCGGCGGCAAGGTCGTGGGCGCCCTGCGCCATCCACTCAACACGGCGGATTTTTCCTCCTTTCTGCTTCGCGCGCAGTCCTCCGGCGCGAAGGTCATCGGCATCGCCAACGCGGGCAATGACACCACCAACACGATGAAGCAGGCCGGAGAGTTCGGACTTGTGCAGGGCGGTCAGAACCTCGCCGCGCTGATCTTCTTCCTTCAGGACGTCCATGCCCTCGGCTTGAAGGCGACACAGGGCACGTATCTGACCACCGCCTCCTATTGGGACGCGAATGAAGCGACGCGCAGCTGGTCGAAGGCGTTCATGGCACGGACCGGGATGATGCCCTCGATGCTGCATGCCGGAGTCTACGGTGCGGTTCGCCACTATCTCAAGGCGGTCGCCAAGGCCGGCACCGACGATGCCGATAAGGTCGCCGCGGAGATGCGCAAGATTCCGGTCGAGGACGTCTTCTCGGAGAACGCGCAGATCCGCGACGATGGCCGCGTCACACGCACGATGTATCTGGCGCGGGTCAAGAAGCCCGAGGAATCCCGCTACCCTTGGGACTACCTCGAGATCGTTCGCTCGATTCCGCCCGAGGAGACCGTGTGGCCGCTGTCCGAGAGCAAGTGCGCCTTGGTCAAGAACGCGCCCCGCTGAAGCCTTCACGTTCGTCCGCGCGAGGGCCCCATCCTCCTTTGCATGGGGTTGTTTTCGCGATTTTGTGTCCGGGCCCCTAACCCTATTCGTTCGGGACGCCCGTCGACCCGCGCGTCGTCAGCTTGCTCCCGGCAGGCTGCTTTGCCAGATGCGCGCTCGGCGGCACGACGGCGGTGGCAAGGCCCAGCCACGCCAGAAAACGGATGGTGAGCCAGGTATTGTCCATCTCCCACCAGCGATGACCATGGCGCGCCGAGCGCGGGTCGGCGTGATGGTTGTTGTGCCAGCCTTCGCCGTTCGAGATCAGGCCGACGATCATGTTGTTGCGGCTGTCCTCATCGGTCTCATAGTTCCGGTAGCCCCAGACATGTGTCACCGAATTGACGGCCCAGGTGATGTGCCAGACCAGCACGGTGCGGACGAAGACGCCGAACAGGAGAATGCTGAGGCCGGTCTGCGTTGCGTCGGCCGGCGTTGCGCCAAACAGCCAGGCCACGGCGAATCCGGCGGCGAAGAACAGCGGCATTTGAATGAGATTGATCCAGATCAGCCAGTTATGGCGTTCCAGCGCGACATAGAAGCGATCGCGCAAAATGTCCTTGGCGTAGCGTTCGTAGATCCCGAGCCGCGACAGCTCCGGCTGATGCACCAGGATCCAGCCGATATGGGCCCAGAAGAAACTTGCCAGCGGGCTGTGCGGGTCCGGCTGCTGGTCGGCGAATTGATGATGCCGGCGGTGGATCGCGACCCAGCGCGCCGGCGTTTCCTGCAAGCAGGACATCGCGATGACCACCATACTGTGCTCCAGCCATTTCGGGCATTTCAGGCCGCGATGGGTGAGCAGCCGGTGGTAGCAAAGGTTGATGCCGAACAGCCCGCACAGATGCGTGCCCACGATCGCGACGATCAGGCCGCTCCAGCTGAAATAGCCCGGCATCAACGCCAGCAGCGCCAGGGCGTGGTAGGCGCCGATCCCCAGAATGTAGGGCCAGTTGAGCTGATACGGCAGCACGCCGGCCGGCAGCAGCAGCCTGGCGCTTGGGGGCTGGTTAATCGGGGCGTCAGGGGTCAGTACCGCAGTTTTGATGGTCGGCCGGGGAGCGGTCGTCATAAGGAGGTCAGTTCCATTCTGCCGGAAGGCGTCGTCGGTGACGCAAGGGAGCGATTCCTCTTATACGGGTTCGCCCTGGCACCGGGGCCCAAAATCTGGGGCTAATTGACGCTGAATTCTTGAGAAAAATGGCTGGAGAATCAGCTGACTAGCGGCCCCCCGAGGCAGATGGGCCGGATTTCGCGGGGTTGATTGACATTCTCCCCTGCGATGGCTTAGAAACCGCCCCGTCCCGGGCGGTATGGCCGCTGGCGGGAAAAATCTCATTTTGCCACTTTCGGGTAGCGCAGGTTCGGCCTCCATCACGGCCTTTCAACGCATCAGGATTGTCCCATGAAGGTCCGTAACTCGCTGAAATCGTTGCGCGGTCGCCATCGCAACAACCGTCTGGTCCGCCGCAAGGGCCGGGTCTATGTGATCAACAAGGTGCAGCGCCGCTTCAAGGCCCGTCAGGGCTGAGGTCGGCTTTTCGCCCGCGATTCCGTCCCGCTTCACAGGTCTTTGACGACGTGCTGCTTTGCAGCGCGTTTTTGTGCGTCTAGACTTGCCCCATGGCTTTGAGATTCCTGCAACCCCGCACCTGCCGGATCGCGATCCTTGTCGCCGCTGTCATGACAGCCGTGCCGGTGATGGCGTTTGCTCAGAACGATCCCCGGATCATCCCGCCACCCAAGCAACAGAAGAAGCTGCCGGAAGCGCCGAGCAAACTGCCGAAGGTCGGCGCCGATCGGACGCGCGGTCTGGATTTCCTGTTCGGCGCGCTGAAGGCTGCGCCGGATGAGGCCAGCGCCAAGCATGTCGAGGCGCGGATTTGGGCGCTGTGGATGCAGACCCCGAGCGATACCGCGGCGCTGTTGATGGTGCGCGCCAAGGCGGCCATGGACGCGCAGAAGGCCGACGTCGCACTCAAGCTGCTGGACGCCGTGGTCAAGCTGCGACCCGATTATGTCGAGGCCTGGAACCGGCGGGCGACGCTTTACTATCTGAAGAACGATTACGCCCATTCGCTTGAGGACATCCGGCAGGTGCTGGTCCGCGAACCGCGCCATTTCGGGGCGCTGGCCGGGCTCGGCATGATCATGCAGGACCTCGGCGAGGAAAAGCGCGCGCTGGAAGCGTTCCGCAAGGCGCTCGCGGTCAACCCGTACCTCGAAAAGGTGCCGGAACTGGTCAAGACGCTGACCGAAAAGGTCGAGGGCCGCGATATCTGATTCAATCAGAATCGCTGTGCTCCGTTGTGGTTAACCCTGTTTCCGGACAGGCCGGAACGTTTCCCGCCAACGCATTATTATCGGCCGTCAGCTTGTCAGGAGCGAAGCCATGAAATCATTGCTGCTGGCCGGCGCGGTGATGGTCACTGCCGGCACGAGCGCTTTCGGCGCAGACTATTGGGTGGTCGGCGACCGCGCCTCCAACAAATGCGAGATCGTCACCAGCAATCCAGTGATCAACGCGCAGGTCGGCGGAAATATCTGGTTCGGCAGCGGGCCTTATCGATCGCTCGACGATGCCAAACTCGCACGCACGACCCTCAGCGCTTGCCCGAAGGTAGAGCAGCCTTCCTCCGATGCGGGGGATGAGGACAAGTCGGACTAAACAAGTCTGACCAAATCAGGCTGAAGCGTTTACAAGCCTAGCATGCCCTCGGACTTGATCCGGGGGTGGATACCGGTTCGCGCAAAATCCTAATGCAGCACGTTGCTGCCGCGCGCCATGCCGTCAAGGCCCGCCGCCGCGTAGAACTGCGCCAACTCCGCTTCCAGCTGTTCATTGACCAGCAGCAGCGCCTTCAGCGCGCCGCGAATGTCGCCGTTGCAGGTCGCAACGATCTGGTCGATGGCCGCTTCGCTTGCGTCGGAAATCATGGGTAGTCCTCCGATTGTACCGTGGAACAATTTGTGGTCTTCGCCTGCGTTCCTGTGGATTTTGGGTACAAGTTTCAGGTGTCGGCCACACCTTGATCAAACACGTCGAGACATGGCGAAAGTGTTAGCGTGACTGTATAAAAAGCCCAGTGACGGCAGTATGACCCCGCTATCCACAGGGCTGGGCGGACTGTGGAGAACTCCCGAAACCCGCACCCATTCCGGCCGTATCTCGTTGGTGCCAAAGATCATTCGGATATTTTCAATGGTGGTAGCGATTGTCGTGGCTGCGCTGGCGATCCTGGCGTTGGTCACGCAGGGTGGGGTGTGGCTGACGCAGCGGGCCCATCCCGCCCAGGGCAGGATGGTCGAGGTTGCCGGCGCGACCCTTCATATTGTCGATATCGGCCCGCGCGATCCGGCCAGCCCTCCGATCGTGATGCTGCATGGCGCCAGTTCAAATCTCGAGGTGATGCGGCAGCCGGTGGGTGAGCGGCTTGCGAAAAGCCATCGGGTGATCCTGATCGATCGTCCGGGTCACGGCTGGAGCACGCGCGCCAATCTTGAGGACTCAACGCCCGAAATTCAGGGACGGATGATTGACGAGGCGCTGGCCAGGCTCGGCATCGGGCGTTCGATCTTGGTGGTGCATTCCTGGGCGGGCGCGCTCGGCGCGCGCATGGCGCTGGATTATCCGGAGCGCGTCGCCGGCATGGTGATGTTGGCACCGGTGGCCTATCCGTGGCCGGGCGGCGTCGGACGCTACAACAGGATCGTCGCGACGCCGGTGATCGGCCCGTTGCTGGCCTATACGATTACGCTGCCGCTCGGCAAACTCCTGATCAGTTCCGGCGTCCGCGGCGTGTTTTCGCCGCAAGCGGTCCCGGACGAATATGTCGAAAACACCGCAAGCTCGCTGCTGCTGCGCCCGCGCGAGTTTCTCGCCAATGCGCGCGATCTGGTGACGCTGAAGGCGGCCGTCGCCGAGCAGTCGCCACGCTATGCCAGTATTAAAGCGCCGATCACGATCATATCAGGCGATATCGACAAGACGGTGTCGACCAACATCCATTCGCGGCCGCTGGCGGCTACTGCGCCGGGCGTCAAATTAATCGTGCTGCCCGGCCTCGGTCACATGGTGCAGAACGCGGTGCCTGATCTCGTGATCTCCGAGATCGAAGCGATGATAGGCAGAATGGCGCAGAACACGGCCGCCGCAGCGAACTAAAGCGTTTGGGAGCGAGCATGCCCTGGACCTGATCCGGGGGCGGATAGCGGGTTGCGTCTAGAAAACGCGTCAAACCAGAGGCGGGAGCTTCGGCTCTGTTTGAATGAGAACCGAAGCTCTGGAATGGCGATATTGGCAGCCGTTACTTGGTCTTGCCGTCCTTGTCGTATTGCACAAGGAACGCCCAGAGGTCGTTGGCCTCTTTCTCGTTCTTGATGCCGGCGAACACCATTTTGGTGCCGGGAATCTTCGCCTTCGGCTCCTTGATGTATTCGAGGAACACATCCTTGCCCCAGGTAATGCCGGAATTCTTGTTGGCCTCCGAATAGGAGTAGCCTGCCGTGGTGCCGGACTTGCGGCCGTCGAGCCCGTTCAACTCCGGCCCGACCTTGTTCTTGGCGCCTTCGCCGATCGCATGGCAGGCCATGCATTTGTTGAACGAGGATTTGCCGGCGGTGACGTCCTGCGCCAGCGCGCCCGACACGGCCATCAATGAGGTGACAACAACCAGCGTACCCAAGATCGGTGTTTTCATGTGGTGCTCTTCGTCTCTTTCCCTAGAGGTCGATTGCTTTTGGCAGGCTCGTTCCGATTGGACAAGCCACGAAACTTTGACAGGTTCCGGCATCGCAGGCTTGCCCGAGAGCGAACTCACGGTTTTGGGGGAAGGCAATCCGACATTGGTGTGGCCTACCCAAATGCGCCCAGACGTGCTTGATTTACCGCGACAAATCGATAACGCGCTAGGCCCTGGAGGAAACGCATGGCCATTATGATGCCGGCTTCCGATCAGGCCGTTCTGGATCGCCGCGACGCCATTGTGGCCGCCTTGCGGGGGATCGTGCCGGGTGAGGGCGTGATCGACAGCGCAGCCGAAATGCTGCCTTACGAGTCCGACGGCCTGATGGCCTATCGGCAGCCGCCGATGGTCGTGGTGTTGCCCGACACGACGGAGCAGGTCTCCAAAGTCCTGAAATATTGCTTCGAGCAGGGCATCAAGGTGGTGCCGCGCGGCTCCGGCACCTCGCTGTCCGGCGGCGCGCTGCCGCTGGCCGATGGCGTGCTGCTGGGCCTTGGCAAATTCAAGCGGATCCGCGAGATCGATTTCGACAACCGCGTGGTGGTGACCGAACCCGGCGTGACCAATCTCGCCATCAGCCAGGCGGTGGCGCATGCCGGGTTCTATTACGCGCCCGATCCCTCATCGCAGATCGCCTGTTCGATCGGCGGCAATGTCGCGGAAAATTCCGGCGGCGTGCACTGCCTGAAATACGGCATGACCACCAACAACGTGCTGGGCTGCGAAATCGTGCTGATGTCAGGGGAAATCCTGCGCATCGGCGGCAAGTCGGCCGAGAACGCAGGCTACGACCTGATGGGGATCATCACCGGCTCCGAGGGCCTGCTTGGCGTCATCACCGAGATCACGGTGCGGATCCTGCAGAAGCCGGAAACCGCCCGCGCGCTGATGGTCGGCTTCGCCGAGGTCGAGGCCGCCGGCGAATGCGTGGCCCGCATCATCGGCGCCGGCATCATCCCGGGCGGCATGGAGATGATGGACAAACCGGCGATCCACGCCGCCGAAGCCTTCGTCCATGCCGGCTACCCGCTCGATGTCGAGGCGCTCTTGATCATCGAACTCGATGGTCCCGGCGTCGAAGTCGATGAACTGATCGGCCGCGTCGAGGCCATCGCCAAAGGCTGCGGCTCCACCACGTTGCAGATTTCCACGTCTGAAGCCGAGCGCAACCTGTTCTGGGCCGGCCGCAAGGCGGCGTTTCCGGCCGTGGGCCGGATTTCCCCTGATTATCTCTGCATGGACGGCACCATTCCGCGCGGCGCGCTGCCCAAGGCGCTGGCGCGCATCCGCGACCTCTCGGCCAAATACGACCTGCGCGTCGCCAATGTGTTTCATGCCGGCGACGGCAATCTGCATCCTTTGATCCTCTACGATGCCAACCAGCCCGGCGAGATGGAGCGGGCCGAGGCGTTCGGCGCCGATATCCTGCGCTGCTGCGTCGAACTCGGCGGTGTGCTCACCGGCGAGCACGGCGTCGGCATCGAAAAACGCGACCTGATGCCGGAAATGTTCAGCGAGATCGACCTCAACCAGCAGCAGCGGCTGAAATGCGCGTTCGACGCCCAGGGCCTGCTCAATCCGGGCAAGGTGTTTCCGACCCTGCATCGCTGCGCCGAGCTCGGCCGCGTGCACGTGCACGGAGGCCGGCTGGCGTTTCCCGAATTGCCGCGGTTTTGAAGAATGAGGCTCACCCATTTTTCGGTCGTCATACCCCGTGCAGGCGGGGTATCCAGTATTCCGCGCCGTCAGTGCATGGCCGCGGTGCTTGCGATTACTGGATCGTCCGCCTTCGCGGACGATGACAACAAGAAGCAGATGTTGGCACCGTGGACACTTTGAAAGTACGTGACGCCAAGGACGTCGAGCAGGTGGTGCGGGCGGCGATCGCCAGCGAGCAGCCGCTGGAGATCATCGGCCATGGCTCCCGGCGCCTGGCCGGCCAGCCGATGGCGACCAATGCCCTGCTTGAGCTGTCGGCGCTGAACGCAGTCACCGCCTATGAGCCGAACGAGCTGATCATCACGGTCCAGGCAGGGGCGCCGCTTGCCGATGTGCTGTCGCTGATCGACAGCAAGAACCAGCAATTCGCGTTCGAACCGATGGACACCTCGGCGCTGCTCGGTGTCTCCGGCTCCGGCACCATCGGCGGCATGATCGGCGCAGGCCTTGCCGGCCCGCGCCGCATCAGGGCCGGCGGCGCCCGCGACCACCTCTTGGGGGCGCATGCGGTGTCCGGCTTCGGCGACAGTTTCAAAACCGGCGGGCGGGTGGTGAAGAACGTCACCGGTTACGATCTCTGCAAATTGCTGGCGGGGTCGTGGGGCACGCTGGCGGTCATGACCGAAGTGACGTTGAAGGTGATGCCGAAACCCGAAAGCGAACGCACGCTGGTGCTGCGCGGGCTCGACGATGTCACCGCCAACCGGGCGATGACGGCGGCACTGGGCTCGCCCTACGACGTGTCGGGTGCGGCGCATCTGCCGTATCAGGCGTTCCGGCCCGCGGCCGGCGCCTTGGCCGGGCTCGGAGCGCCGGGGCAGGCGACGACCCTGCTGCGGCTCGAAGGCATCGCGGCTTCCGCCGCCGACCGCGCCAGCTCGCTCGGCAAGGCGCTGGCGCCGTTCGGCGCCGTGGAGGTCCTGCAAGACGCTGTTTCGGCCGCGATCTGGAGTTCGATCCGCGATGTCCTGCCGTTTGCCGCCCAAGGTGCGCTGGGGGCGTGGCCGGTGTGGCGGATCGTGTGTCCGCCGGCTTCCGGCGGCGCGCTCGGGCAGCAGCTTTCGCGCGACACCGGCGGCGACGTGATCTACGATTGGGGCGGCGGCCTGATCTGGGCGGCGTTGCCGCCCAAGCCGGACGCGCAGGCGGCCCTGCTGCGTGCGCGCGTCGATGCCGCCGGCGGCCATGCGATGCTGGTCCGGGCGTCCGAACTGGTGCGGCGCAATGTCGACGTGTTCCATCCGCAATCCGGCGGCGTGGCTGCCTTGAGCGAGCGCGTCCGCCTGAGCTTCGATCCCAAGAACATCCTCAACCGGGGCCGCTTGCTGCGGGCGGTCGCGACATGAAAACCGAATTCTCACTCGCTCAACTGGCCGACCCTGACATCGCTGAAGCCGACAAGATCCTGCGCGCCTGCGTGCATTGCGGGTTCTGCACCGCGACCTGTCCGACTTACGTGCTGCTCGGCGACGAACTCGATAGCCCGCGTGGCCGGATCTATCTCATCAAGGAGATGCTGGAGAAGGGCCGCCCGCCGACCAAGGAGGTGGTCAAGCATATCGACCGCTGCCTGTCCTGCCTCGCCTGCATGACGACCTGCCCATCGGGCGTGAACTACATGCACCTGGTCGATCAGGCGCGGGTCAGGATCGAGCGGGATTATTCCAGGCCGCTGGGCGAGCGGGCCTTGCGCGCGGTGCTGGCCTTTGTGCTGCCGCGGCCGGGTCTGTTCCGCGCCAGCATGATCATGGCGCGGCTGGGCCGACCGTTCGCTGGCCTGTTGCCGACACCGAAGACCGCACCGCCGACACCCACCCTGCTGCGGCGGATCAAGGCGATGCTGGCGCTCGCGCCCGGCAGCCTGCCGGCGCCGGGACCTGCCGCCGGCAGCGTTTTCCCGGCCATTGGCGACAGGCGGGGGCGGGTCGCGCTGCTGCAGGGCTGTGCCCAGCAGGTGCTGGCGCCGCGCATCAACCAGGCCGCCATCAATCTCCTGACGCGCCACGGCATCGAGGTGGTGCTGGTTAGGGACGAACAATGCTGTGGCGCGCTCACTCATCACCTCGGGCAGGACGGCGACGCACTGGCGCGCGCCCGCGCCAACGTCACGGTCTGGCAAAGCGAAGCGGAACAAGGTGGCCTCGACGCCATCCTGGTGACGGCGTCGGGCTGCGGCACGGTCATCAAGGACTATGGTTTCATGCTGCGCGAGGACCGCGAATTCGCCGGCCCTGCTGCACGGATATCCGCGCTGACAAAGGATATCACCGAGTATCTCGCCGGCATCGATCTGCATCCATCGAGCCAGCAAGGCGACGTCACCATCGCCTATCACTCGGCTTGTTCGCTGCAGCACGGACAGAAAATCACGCACGCGCCGAAAGAATTGCTTTCCAAGAATGGATTCGTGGTGAAAGATGTACCCGAGAGCCATTTGTGTTGCGGTTCGGCGGGGACCTACAACATTCTCCAGCCTGACATTGCGAGCAGATTGCGCGATCGCAAGATCGCCAATATTGCGACAGTCAAACCGGACATGATCGCTGCGGGCAATATTGGGTGCATGGTGCAGATTGCCGGCGGTACGTCAGTTCCTGTGGTGCACACGATTGAGCTTCTCGATTGGGCGACAGGAGGTCCAAAACCTGAGTTGAAGGGGCCTGGACTGACAAGGCCGGCGTTGAACTAATCGATCGGCCGACTATTCGAGCGCTCGACTGACACGACCAGCGGCAACAGGAGGACCACGATGGCTAAAGCGAAGAAGAGCAAGAAAAGCAAGAAGGCTAAAAAGGCCAAGAAGGCGGTAGCGGCGAAGAAGAAATCCGCGAAGAAGTCGTCGAAGAAGGCCGCCAAGAAGTCGGCAAAGAAATCGGCCAAGAAGGCTTCGAAGAAGAGCGCAAAGAAATCCGCCAAGAAGGCAGCGCCCAAGAAGGCTGCCAAGAAAGCCGCGAAGAAATCCGCCAAGAAAGCTGTGGCGAAGAGCCCGGCGAAGAAAAAGAAAGCCGCCGCCAAGCCTGCCGCGTCCAAGCCGGCAGCCCCGGTGGCGGCTCCGGCGCCAGAGCCCGAAGCTGCGCCCGCTCCGAGCTGGGCAACGCCGAGTTCGGAGTCATCGACCCCGTCATGGGGCTCCGGCTCGTCCAATGGCGGCGATCAACACTAGGTTGAACGCGGACCGTCAAGGTTGATCTATCGGAAAGCCGCAGCGTCCACCGCTGCGGCTTTTCTCTTGAGGCCGGCTGATCAATTTCACTACGGGATTCCACGGAGGCTGTTGATTCGGCCGCAGTTCAGGCAAGCGGACAGCTGACCCCTTGTTTTGCCGGTTCCAGATGTCGCCTGCCGGACACGAAGACCGCCAAACTTGTTGTGGGAATGCAACACCCGCAGACAACATTTTCCGAAACAGGCAGAACGCCTAAAAAGGCGGCAGATGATTGTCTTTTTTGCTTCACGCCCATGACGGCAGGTCCCAGATTGCCGTTGAGTTTGGTTGCAGTCGGTTATCGCTCGCCCTGGGGGGCCACCGGAACGGGACTGTTCTAGAAGGTGATGGGGATCGTCATGAAGAAACTGGCTTTGTTAGCAACGGCGCTGGCAATGGTATCGGGTTCGGCTCTCGCGGCAGACTTGCGTGTCAAGGCTGTGAAGGCCCCGCCGCCTGTCGCGTTCGATCCCTGGGATATCGCCTTCGGCGCCGGCATCACCAACGATTACATCTTCCGCGGCATCACCCAGTCTAACCACAAGCCGTCGGTCAACGCCTATTTCGAGCCGCGCTACAACGTCACCAAGGACTTCCAGCTGTACGTCGGCCTGGGCGCTGCGAGCATCTCGTTCCCCAACCGTGCAGCCGCTGAAGTCGACGCCTACGGCGGTGCCCGCCTGACGGTCGGCGCCTTTGCCTTCGATGTCGGCGCCTGGGGCTACATCTATCCGGGTGGAACCTGCCAATACGGTGGCGGCGCTGTCGCCGATTTCGCCGGCGTTCCGCTCAGCCCCGAATGCCAGGCTAACACCCTGCTCAATCTCAACGTGCTCAAGAAGGACGTCAGCTTCTTCGAGGTCTACGGCAAGGTGAACTACACCTTCAACGACAACTTCTCGCTGGGTGGCACCGCCTATTATACGCCGAGCTTCCTCAACAGCGGCGCCGAAGGCACCTATGCTTCGATCGTCGGCAAGGCGATCGCGCCGAGCGCCTGGTTCGGCACCAGCGGCCTCGGCATGTACATGTCGGGTGAGTTCGGCCGCCAGTGGCTGGGCACGTCGGACTCGTTCTACGGAACCGCAGTATTCCCGAACGGCATCAACTACGCCGACTACAACACCTGGAATATCGGCATCGGCTTCACCTACAAGGTGTTCACGCTGGACTTCCGTTACTCCGACACCAACCTGTCGAAGGGCGATTGCAACGCTTTCACCAGCGACTTCACCGCTCGCGGCGAACTCAACGCCTTTACCGGAACCAACGTCACTGCGATCAATCCGTCCGGCGTGGGTTCGAACTGGTGCGGCGCAGCCGGCATCGTCAAGCTCTCGGCTGACCTGACCGCGCTGACCAACCTGAAGTAAGGCCTTTCTCTCGAAGACTTCCTTTCAAAGTCCTTTGGGGGCGGCAGAGCAATCTGCCGCCCCTTTGCTTTTGGGGCGGCTCCGATGAAATGGGATTGGCGGCGCACCGCGGGCGCGACCTCCCGCAACGATCACCGCAATGTTCTGGCGGGGATGGTCGCGGGCCTCGGCGGCGCGCTCGCGATCGGCGCCATGGAGTGGTTCTCGGTGGTCGCGCAATATCCGCTGGCGGTCATTCCGTTCGCGACCTCGATCGTGCTGGTGATCGGATCGCCGGACGCGGAGCCGGCGCAGCCGCGCGCGCTGATCGGCGGCCATGTCGTCAGCGCCCTGGTCGGCCTCGCCGTGCTGAAGTTGCTGGGTCCGCATGCCTGGGCCGCGGCCGCCGCGGTCGGCCTGTCCATTCTGGCGATGTATGTGACCGGTACTTTTCATCCGCCGGCGGGGATCAATCCGCTGCTGGTGGTTTCCGGCAATCTGCCCTGGACGTTTTTGTTCGTGCCGGTGCTGGCGGGCGCGGCGCTTCTGGCCGCGTTCGCGCTGGTCTGGCATCGCTGGATCCGCCGCCAGCCCTGGCCGCGGCGCTGGCTGTAGTCCGGGACGGCTATCAGGCTTGCGCCGGCTGGGCGCTGACCGCTTCCCGCAACGTGAACTGGTCGCCGTCGCGGACCATGGCGACGTGGCGCTGGTGGAAGGCCTCGAGCGTCGAGCGGTGGCCGATCGAGACGATGGTAGTTTGCGGCAGTTTCGAGCCAAGCAAATTGTACAGCGCGGCTTCCGAGGGCTCGTCGAGCGAGGCCGTCGCCTCGTCGAGGAATAGATATTGCGGCGCGTGCAACATCGCGCGCGCCAGCCCGAGGCGCTGCTGCTCGCCAAGCGAGAGCATCCGGTTCCAGTGCGATTCCTCCTCCAGCCGCCCGGCAAGCTTGGGCAGACCGACCAGGGTAAGCGCTTCCCTGACCCGATCGGCGCTGAAGGTTTCGTTTGCGCCGGGATAGGCGATCGCCCCATGCAGCGATCCGATCGGGAAGTAAGGCCGCTGCGGCAGCATCATGACAGACGCGCCGGCGGGGATGGCGATCGAGCCGCTGCCGAACGGCCAGATGCCGGCGATGGCCCGGAACAGGGTCGATTTGCCGGAGCCCGACGGGCCGGTGAGCAGCGTACGCTCGCCGCCGCGAAGGCTTAAGGCATCGGCCGAGACCAGCGCCGTGCCGTTGGGCAGACGCAGCGTGAGCTCGCGCAGGTCGATCGCTGTGCCGCCCTGGGATGCGACGACGTCGATCGATTCGCTCGATTTCTGCAGCGCCGTGGCGCTCGCGATGGCTGCTTCAAACCCGTCGAGACGGGCGACGATGGCGCGCCAGTCGGCCAGCGTGCGGTAGATCGTGACGAAGATCGACAGCGCCGACTGCACGCTGCCGAACGCGGACGCGGTCTGGGTCAGGCCGCCAAGCTGGACCTTCTTTTCGAAGAAGGCCGGCGCCACCAGGATGTAGGGAAAGATCACCGCGGCCTGCGAATAGCTCGCGGTGAACGTGGTCAGCCGCTTGGTCCGGCTCATGATGCCGTACCAGTTTTCGATCACATGGTGGAAGCGCGCCCAAAGCCCGAGGCGCTCCGCGCGCTCGCCTTGCAACAGCGCGATCTGCTCGGAGTTCTCCCGTGCCCGAACCAGGTTGAAGCGGAAGTCGGCCTCGAATTGCTGCTGCTTGAAATCAAGCCGCACCAAAGGTGAGCCGATCCATTGCGTCAGCGCCGTGCCGAGGATGGCGTAGATCAGCGCGCCCCAGACCAGGTAGCCCGGGATGGCGTACTCCTTGCCGAACAGGTGCAAGGGGGCGGCTGCCGACAGCCCCCACAGGATGATGACAAAGGAAAGCAGCGTCACCACCGAATTCAAAAGACTGAGCCCGATATCCAGCGTCCGCTCGACGAACAGCCTGACGTCATCGGCAATGCGCTGGTCCGGATTGTCGGCCGCGTCGCCCTGCAATTGCATGCGGTAGTGATTGGCGCCGTGCATCCATTCGCCGAGATAGTGCCGGGTCAGCCAGCGCCGCCAGCGAATCTGCAGCCATTGATTGAGGTAGAGCTGGTAGACGGCAAGCACGACGGCGCACGTCGCCAGCACGCAAAAGACGCCGATCTCCCTGACGAAGACGTCCCAATTGTATTCCTGCAGCGCGTTGAAGAAGCGATTCTGCCACTGGTTCACGAGGACGTCGATCGCGACCAGCGCCAGTTGGATCGTGATCACTGCAGCAAGCAGCGCGCGGCCGGCCCATTTGTCCTCGGAACGGAAATAGGGAGCGGCGATCCGCCATACGGTCGCGAGCGTCGAGCGGATGCTGTTCACAGATTGTCGTCTCCGGGAGGTGGCCTTAAAGGCCTGAAAGAACGGAAGAATCAGGGTTTTTGGACTAAAGTAGCAGATTTCGCAGCCTGCGGCGGCTTGTCGCAGCTACCGGGTTGACCCTAGCATGGCTGCCACGGCGAGGGGCGGGGGACCTCTGGACTTCGCGAGGTTGTGAGCGGGTTTCGGCGAACTGCCGAACCAGCAGTCGATCTCGCGGACGAGAGCAACGTTTCCGCAGGCGCCAGGCACGCCGGACCGTCCACACGGCCGGGTGCCCAATAATAAACCGGGGAGAATCCGAACATGTGGGATCAAGTCTATAATCCGCTGGGCAACGCGACCTTGTCGACGCCTGCCGCTGCCGTGCCGGTGGTCACGCTCCTGGTGCTGATCGCCAGCGGCAAGGTCAAGGCGCACATCGCGGCCATCATTGCGTTGATCGTCGCCAACATCGTCACCATTGCCATCTACCACATGCCCGCGGGCATGTCGGTCCGGGCATCGCTGCTCGGCGTGGTGGTCGGCTTCTTCCCGATTGGCTGGATCGTCCTCAATGTCATTTTCCTCTACCGCATTACGGTCGAGACCGGCCGCTTCGAATTGTTGAAGCGCGCCATCGGCGGGGTCACCAACGACCGTCGCCTGCAATTGCTCCTGATCGCGTTCGCCTTCGGCGCATTTTTCGAGGGCGCGTCCGGTTTCGGCACGCCGGTTGCGATCACAGGCGCGGTTCTGATCGGGCTCGGCTTCTCGCCGCTGGCGGCCTCCGGCCTGTCGCTGATCGCCAACACCGCGCCGGTTGCCTATGGCGCGCTGGGCACGCCGATCCAGGGGCTGGCCTCGGTCACCGGCCTCGATCCCTATATTCTCGGCGCGATGGTCGGCCGGCAATTGCCGCTGTTCTCGCTGATCGTGCCGTTCTGGGTGGTGTGGGCCTTTGCCGGCTGGAAAGGCATGAAGGACGTGTGGCCGGCTATCCTGGTCACCGGCGTCTCGTTCGCGATCCCGCAATTCGTGATCTCGAACTACATCAACCCCTGGATCGTCGACATCGGCGCTTCGCTGATTTCGATGGGATGCCTGATCCTGTTCCTGAAAGTGTGGCAGCCCAGGGAGCTTTGGTTGTCGCCCGCCTTGCGCGGCAAGGATGAATCGGCCGCAACCATGACGACGCCGAAGCCGATGGACAAGACGCCGCTCACGCAAAGCGAATTGTGGAGCGCGCTGCTGCCATGGATCATCGTCTGCGTGGTGATGCTGATCTGGGGCAATGGCGGATTCAAGACCTGGGCGAACGCCAGCTTCGTCTGGAAATATCAGGTAGCCGACCTGCACAATTTGATCAACAAGGTGCCGCCGGTCGCCGCCAAGCCGACACCGGAAGCCGCGCTGTTCGACTTCACCTATCTGTCGTTCACCGGCACCGGCATGCTGATCGCCGCGATCATTTCCGGTTTCCTGATGAGCTTCTCGCCGGCGAGG
Organism: Bradyrhizobium sp. AUGA SZCCT0176; assembly: GCF_018130145.1. Lineage (GTDB taxonomy): Bacteria > Pseudomonadota > Alphaproteobacteria > Rhizobiales > Xanthobacteraceae > Bradyrhizobium. The sequence goes on from NZ_JAFCMB010000026.1 coordinate 80,411, forward strand.
ATGATTGCGGAATACGGCCGCACCATCAAACTGTGCGCGATCTCGCTGATCACGATCTCGGCGATGCTGGCGATCGGCACGCTGACGCGGCTGTCCGGCGTCGATGCCACGCTCGGTCTGGCCTTCGCGGCAACCGGCGTGCTCTATCCCTTCTTCGGCACCTTGCTCGGCTGGCTCGGCGTGGCGCTGACGGGATCGGACACCGCCTCCAACGTGCTGTTCGGCAATCTGCAAAAGATCACGTCCGAGCAGCTGGGCCTGTCGCCGATCCTGATGGCCGCCGCCAATTCCTCCGGCGGCGTCATGGGCAAGATGATCGACGCGCAATCGATCGTCGTCGCCTCGACGGCGACCAACTGGTACGGCCACGAAGGTTCGATCCTTCGTTATGTGTTCCTGCATTCGATCGTGCTGGCGTGTCTGGTCGGCGGGCTGGTGACACTGCAGGCTTACGTCTATCCGTTCACGTTGATGGTTCTGCAGTAGGGTGCAACTGAACGTACGGAGATGTCGTCCCGGCGAACGCCGGGACCCATACCGCGTGATCCCTCTGTGAAGCTCAGTAGCAGAGACCATTCGCAAAACTGCTTCCTGTGGTTATGGGTCCCCCGATGCGCAATTGCGCATCTGAGCCCAAGGCCGGGACGACGGCGGTGTTCGTTGTGCCACCATCATACAAAACGCACTTTCGCGATCTCGCGACGCGATGCGCCCGAGGTTTTCTGGAAACTTCCCGCCCTTTCATTGAGAGGGCGCAGGGAAGACCGGGTGCGCGCTGCACCCGCGGTCCCGTGTGCGGTTTGCACAAAACAAAGTGCACACGAGCATACAGGGCAGCGGAGAACACCCGGCCTTCCCTGCGCAATGGCTTTACGGCTTATGCCGTGATCTCCCCGGAGACGAGTTCTGGGTTGACTCCGTCGCTGCGGTTCAGCTCTCGCCTACCCGACAGCTTGACACCTGCAACGGGTGCCAGGACCACACGGTTTTGCCGTACGCTAATCCACGCCATCGTCGAGGCGTAAACCAGCGTCCACCGCAACCCGCCCAACGTCCGTGACGACGGCCGACGCCCTTCTGAGTAGGACGGGATGGCCAAACA
>NZ_JAFCMB010000027.1 GCF_018130145.1 Bradyrhizobium sp. AUGA SZCCT0176
GTTCAGCTCTCGCCTACCCGACGGCTTGACACCTGCAACGGGTGCCAGGACCACACGGTTTTGCCGTACGCTTATCCACGCCGTCGTCGAGGCGTAAACCAGCGTCCACCGCAACCCGTCCAACGTCCGTGACGACGGCCGACGCCCTCTGAGTGGGACGGGATGGGCATAGATGTGCCCCTGATTTGGGTCGAAGGAAAGGAGAATATTTTTGATTTTCAGAAATTTATGACTTGACATCATTTCTGATAATCGCAACTGATTTGCCCGTCGGGTCGTTTTGTCGCGCCTGCTGTGCCCGTCCGCGGGCATAGGCCATCCAAATGGAACCGGCGGCCATTCAGAAAGTTTACATGGGGTGGAGGACACCATGCGCAAAGTCTTCTCACTGTTGGACGACGAACAGCGGCAGGCTCTCATTGAGGTTGTTGACCTCGGCACGGCCGTTGCTTCAGCCGGGCTGATCGTGTCGCTCCTCAACGTGTTCGTCGATCTGGTGACGTGAACCGCCTGAGCCATCGGGTGGGTGGGAGTTTCTGGTTAGCCCGCTTCGAGGGCCGGAACGATTCGTGCTTTCGGTTTGAACCTGGAGGTGCGTTATGAAACACGATCTGATTCATGAGGACGCTGCGAGAGAAGCGCTGCCGACCGAGAAAGAGCGGAACTACGGGATGCTGACCGCTGGGGTTATGGCCCTGGTGGCTGTTGGAATGGCAATCTACTGGATTGTGTAGAGCCTGCCGGATTTCACAAAGCGCCGGCGTCAGGAGATATCGCGCGGAAGTTTCCAATCGGGCCGCGGGTCGCAGGGCTCTTCGACCCTGGCGACGTGATAACCGCTGGGAATCACCTGGCCGCCTTCCTCATCCGCAACCGGAACGTCCGTCACAAGCCCCTCTATCAGGGCTGCTCCCAGACCTCTTTCTCGGTAGGGGAAGGCACTTCCGATCTGCTTGTCGCCTTCAAATAGCGCATACATCGGGCCTCCTAACCAAAACCCCGCCAGCTACACGTGTAACTGACGGGGCTTTTGAGATGATATTTCCGGTGGATTTCTCCCTCGTTGTATCACTCGAATAATCAACGTGCCCGGAGAAGAATCGTTCCGATATTCCTGCCGATTCTTTTTGTGGCTGGAAGCGGACATCGAGCGGGGAACCAGGGCAATTGAGAGGCCGTTTGTTTCGGTACGCGCAAAGCGTTCATCGCACGAGTGTGCTTTGGGGGCTCCGGAGAAACGTCATGATCCGTAAATTAGCTTCGGGCGAATACCGGCTCTATTCCCGCAAGATCAATCCCAAGACCGGGAAGAGACGCAATCTCGGCACCTTCAAGTCCCGCGCCGCGGCTGAAAAACATGAACGCGAAGTTCAGTATTTCAAGAGGCATTAAGCACGGAAGCATCGATAGGAACTCTCCAGCACCGATGGTGTTTTTGCATCAACCAACGAAGGAGGGATCATGCCGCGCGGCGACAAATCATCCTATACCGACAAGCAAAAGCGTCAGGCCGAGCACATCGAGGAGGGCTACGAGCAGCGCGGCGTCTCCCACGACGAAGCCGAGCGGCGGGCCTGGGCTACCGTGAACGCTGAAACCCATGGCGGCAGAAAGAGCGGGTCCGGGCGAGGCAAGAAGGTGGACCACGCCCCGTCCCGCAAGGGCGGCAAGCTCGGTGGAAAGGCCGCCGCCAAACGCCCGGCGGCGGAACGTTCCCGGTCGGCGAAGACGGCGGCACAGACCCGTAAACGACGTGCAGCTTAAGGAGGCGAGAGATGGCCAGTTGCGAGACCTGCGGAAATTCGTACGACAAGGCTTTTCAGGTCGTGATGAACGGCAAATCGCACACTTTCGATAGCTTTGAGTGCGCCATTTTTGCCCTTGCACCAACCTGCAAGCAGTGTGGAACGCGCATCGTCGGTCATGGCCTCGAAAAGGCCGGCACCTTCTACTGCTGCGACCATTGCGCTCAAAACGACGGGGTCAGCGGGTTGCGCGACCGTCTTTGATACCGCGATGTCGCTGCAACGAGGATGACGGCATTAAGCCCGCCGGATTCACGCCCGGCGGGCTTAATGGTCGCATCTAAGTTTTAATGAGGTTTCCCGGTCAGGCCGTCTTGGCAAACATCGTGAGAACGCCGTCGGCGATGTTGATGGCCACGACTTGTGACGAAGTCAGGCCCTTGGCCTTGAGCACCGATGCCGCTTCCGGCGTCGCGTCGATGGACTTGCGAAGCGACTGAATGTCTTCCTCGCGGGTTTGAGCCACGAGTTCGTCGACCTTCGAACGTACCGCCGGCTGCAGATCCTTGACGTCGACGACCTGGATGCTCCGGATGACGGTGCTGGACTGCGAGGGCTGCTCCTCGGATTGCGAGGGGCTTCCCTGGGACTGCGAGGGGGTTCCCTGTGCCTGCACGATGGCTGGCGCGCCCAGAGAGAGGGCGGCAATGATGACGGATGCCGTAACGATGCGCATGCTCACTCCTTTTCAGTTTGACTGAAGGGACTCCTATCCACGAAGTTTGGTTGGGGTCTGATTCCGATGTGGCCATTCAGTGAAACCAATGCGGCTGCAATGCGCGCAGCCGAGCCTGCCGGTTCCCGGTCTGATCGGCCGAAGGTTCCGATTTGCCTGTCGGGGTGGATGTAGCGCCCTGCAGCGCGCTCAGCCCACCTGACGCACGCGAGGCTGTGTCAATCACTCGTGCGAAGCATCTGCAACTCGGCAATGCGTTTGTCGGCGCGGCGGAGCCGCCGGCAAAGCTCGCGGTTGATGTTCTGCATCACCATCACATAGGCGTGGATGTCGGCTTTGTAGCAGGCGTAGAGTTGCCGGGCGGTGAGTTCGTACAGCACGGTCGGGCTCTCCGCGACGACGGTGGCTGACCGGTTCTGCATTTCGATCAGCGTCATTTCGCCGAAAAAATCTCCGGGCTCGAGACCCGTCATGCGCAGGACGCGCCCGGACTCCAGCAGCTTGCTCACCACCAGCTGGCCGGAGTGAACGATGAACATCGATCGACCCGCCTCGCCTTCCGCGACGACCGTGGCGCCGGCGTCGAAGCGGCGCTCGGCCAGCATTGAGATCAAAAGATCGAGGCTTGCGTCTGAGAGGCCACCGAAGAAAGGCGTGGCGAGCAGGAACGCTTTCAGATCTGGGGAGCTGACAGCCATCGGACCAATATACCCGCGCGCCCGGCGGCGGCAAGCGGGCCAGGCCCGATGGGCTGCTCAGCGAGGGCGGAGGCTGCCCGCCGGCTTGCTTCGGCGAGGCCATGATGGGCACGGCGCCGACGCGCCTGCGCCCATCATCCGGTTCGACCGCAATGACGATTTCAGCTCGTCGGCATCACGTAGGCGTAGATCCGACCACGCGAGACCGGCGCTTCCCGGACCCGGTTGCCGTTGTTGCCGGAGATCATGATCGGGTTGCCCTTGGCGTCGATGCCGGTGATCACGCCGACATGGCCGCCGCCGCGGCCCCTTGTCATCACGGCGATGGCGCCGACCTGCGGGCCGGAGACGCGCTGGCCGTAGCTGGCGAACGATTTCGCCATGTCCGAGCCGGTGCCGCGATAGCCGGAATGCTGCAGCACCATGTTCATGAAGCGGGCGCACCACAGGCTGCCGCGCCCGGTCGGGTTGCCGCCTAGATACCGGCGCGCCTCGGCGACGACGTTGGAGGAACCAAAGTTGCTCGGCGCCATCACGCCGCCGGGCGGCGTCAGGGTCGAATTATGATCGGTAAAGGTTGCGCTGGCATCAACGTTTGCGTTGGCATCGGCAAAGCCGCCGGCCTGCATTTGCGCGACACCGCGCTCCCAGCGCGACAGGCGCGCGATCTTCCGGTGATGGTGGCGGGCGTAATGCCGTGCATGGTGACCGGCGTGGTAGCCGCGGACGTGGCGCCCTGCGCCATGGTGGGGCCGGGCTGACGCCGGCGTGGCAATGACTACGATCGAAACCGAACACAACGCCAGCGCAAGGACACGAAGCGACCGGCGAAACGCAAACAACTGAAGCATCTTTGATCCTCTATGACACACCACAATCCCGCAACGTTCGTGGACAAACGAACGCGGCGACGGGTTTGAATTTTTGGCTGTGGCGGGAGGAAGATTTCATGCGGCGGTGCGGAAACGATTCCGGGGTGATTCCGCGCCCATTTGATGGCCAAAAAGAAACGAGCCTGCCGCATTGCGGCCCAGAGCATTAACTGCAATTTTCGAGGCCGGAGAACGTGCCAAAACCAAGAGGAACCTTAAATGCCCCATGCCGTCACCAGCGATAATGTCCGCCTGTATTTCGAAGAAGCGGGCACGGGAACGCCGATCATCTTCCTGCATGAATTCGCGGCCGACCACACCAATTGGGAGCCGCAGATGCGCTACTTCTCGCGCGGCCACCGCTGCATCGCCTATTCGGCGCGGGGCTATACGCCTTCCGACGTGCCGCCGACATCGGACGTCTACACCTACCAGCATTTCTACACCGACGCGCTCGCGGTGCTCGATCACCTCGGGATCGCAAAGGCGCATTTCGTCGGGTTGTCGATGGGCGCCTATTCGTCGCTGCAGGTCGGCCTCAACGCCCCGGAGCGTGCGATGTCGATGACGCTGGCCGGCGTTGGCTCCGGCTCTGCAATCGAAAATCTCGAAGCCTTCCGCAAGCAATGCGTTGCCAATGCCGAGCAGTACGAGAAAATCGGCTCGGTGGAGGTCGCCAAAGTGACGCGCGAGGCGCCGAGCCGGATTCCGTTCCTGGTCAAGGACCCGCGCGGCCACGCCGATTTCTATGCCGCGCTGGCGCGCCATGACGCCAAAGGCTCGGCCAACACCATGCGCAGTTTTCAGGGCGGCCGCCCCTCGATCTACACCCTGACCGACGCGATCCGCAACGTGCCGACGCCGGCGCTGATCATCTGCGGCGACGAGGACGACAATTGCATCGAGCCGAGCCTGTTCCTGAAGCAGCATTTGCCGGCGGCGGGACTGACGTTTTTCCCGAAATCGGGCCACGTGCTCAACTTGGAAGAGCCGGCGCTGTTCAACGAAATGGTCGAGCGGTTTATCGCGCTGGTGGAGGCCGGGAGGTGGCCGGTGCGGGATCCGAGGTCGATGGTGGCGGGGTAGCCTCTTTCCGTCATTCCGGGGCGTGCGTAGCACGAGCCCGGAATCCATTGAGCGACTAGTTGCGTGGATGAATGGATTCCGGGCTCGCTACGCGCGCCCCGGAATGACGGCGGGCGTCATTTCCCCTTCTCCGCCCGGCTCAGCAAAAACACACCCTGCTCGCCGAACATGTTCCAGAACCACCACGGCAAATTCAGCCGCAACGGGCGGCCGTAGAGATCGAGGGCGACCGCGCGCTCCATCTTGACGTTGATCTGTTCGCAGAGCTGGACGAAATCCTTGATGGTGCAGAAATGGATGTTCGGCGTGTCGTACCAGGTCGCGGGCAGGTTTTCGGTGCGCGGCATGTGGCCGCCGACCAATAGCTGCAGACGCATCCGCCAGAACCCGAAATTCGGGAACGAGACGATGGCGCGATGGCCGATCCGCAGCAGGTTTTCCAAGACCACCCTCGGCTGCCGGGTCGCCTGCAGCGTCTGCGACAGGATCACGTAGTCGAAGGCGTCGTCGGGATAATTGACGAGGTCGGTGTCGGCGTCGCCCTGCACCACCGCAAGGCCCTTGGCGACGCAGCGGTTGACGCCCTCGCGCGACAGCTCGATGCCGCGGCCGTCGATGCCGCGGCTTTCCAAAAGCTGCAGCAGTTCGCCATCGCCGCAGCCGACGTCGAGCACTTTGGAGCCGCGCTGCACCATTTCGGCGACCAGCAAATGATCGCTGCGATAGTTCCCGGTGCGGCCGGGTGTGACGCCCGTGAGCGGCAACGCCTGTTGGATACTCATGACGCAGCGCCACCATTTTCGAGGCCACGCGCCTTGCCAGCGGACTCCAGGAAGGCACGGGAGATGTCGAAGAATTCGGGCACGTCGAGCAGGAAGGCGTCGTGACCGCGATCGGTTTCGATTTCGGCGAACGACACCCGCGCGCTCGATGCGTTGAGCGCATGCACCAATGCCCGCGATTCCGAGGTCGGGAACAGCCAGTCTGACGTGAACGACACCACGCAGAACCGCGTCTGAATGCCGGAGAACGCCTTCGCCAGCACGCCGTCATGATCGGCGGCGATGTCGAAATAATCCATCGCCCGCGTCAGATAGAGATAGGAGTTGGCATCGAAGCGCTCGACGAACGACGAGCCCTGATAACGCAGATAGCTTTCGACCTGGAAATCGGCGTCGAACGAAAATGTCGGCAGATCCCGGTCCTGCATCCGCCGCCCGAACTTGCGATGCAGCGCGGCGTCCGACAAATAGGTGATATGCCCGGCCATCCGCGCCACCGCGAGGCCACGATGCGGATGCGTCCCCTGATCGACATAGCGTCCACCATGCCAATCCGGATCGGCCATTACTGCCTGCCGGCCAAGCTCGTGGAACGCGATATTCTGCGCCGAATGGCGCGTGCTGCACGCGGTCGGGAGCGCGGAGAACACGCGTTTCGGATAGGCCGCGGTCCATTGCAGCACCTGCATGCCGCCCATCGAGCCCCCGACAACACAGAGCAGCGTGTCGATGCCGAGGCGGTCGAGCAGCATGGCCTGCGCCCGCACCATGTCCGGTATCGTGACGACCGGAAAATCCAGTCCCCACACCTTACCTGTCGCGGGGTTGGTCGAGGCCGGACCGCTCGAACCCATGCAGCCGCCGATCACGTTGGAGCAGATGATGAAATACTTGTCAGTGTCGAGAGGACGGCCAGGACCGACCATGATTTCCCACCAGCCCGGCTTGCCGGTCAGCGGATGCACATTGGCGACATGCTGATCAAGCGTCAGCGCATGGCAGATCATGATGGCGTTGGATCGCCCTGCATTGAGCTTGCCATAGGTCTGGTAGGCGATCTGGAAGGGCGCCAGATCGATGCCGCAATCAAGCCGCAACGGTTGATCGGCGCCGAACGCCGCCACCAGCGAACTCGGATGGTCCGCCTCGTGTGCGCGCTCCTCGGTATGCACCGAGGAGCTGGCTATCGACTGAACGTTTGTCATTTCGGCCACCGACCTCCCAAAGGGAGGCCCTCCCGGACAGAAATCAGGCCATAAAAAAACCCGGCCTGAACAAAGGTTCGACCGGGATCACTTCTGTCCCCGGCCTGTTTAGCGAGTTGTTTAACGTGGCTGCAAGCCGGCCGGCTCAAATGACCACGGAATAGGCTAAAGCTAGTCCGAAGGGAGCTTTTCGTCAAGGCGGGCCATGGTTAACCGGCCGGGCGCGCCATCATTGCTGATGTTTCTCTTTGCTTTCGGCGGCCGTCTTTCCTAATCAATGCCCTTGTATTTGCCGGTGATTTCGGCCCCCGGCGCTAAAGGCTAGAACATGTCCAAGGGATCCTCGAAGGCACCCCCCGCCCCGCCCTCCCTCGCGGTGCTGCGCCAGGAGATCGACAGCATCGACGAGCAGGTTCACCGCCTGTTGATGGCGCGCGGCGACATCATCGATCGGTTGATCCAGGTGAAAGAGACCCAGGAGGTCGGTTCCGCGTTCCGCCCGGCGCGCGAGGCCGACATGATGCGGCGGCTGGTGGAGCGTCACCGCGGCATTCTCCCGATCGACACCATCGAGAGCATCTGGCGCGTCATCATCTCGACGTTCACCTACGTCCAGGCGCCGTTCTCGGTGCATGCGGACGTCTCGGTCGGCGAATCCGCGATGCGCGATTCGGCGCGGTTTCATTTCGGATTCGTGGTGCCATACGTCGGGCATTTCAGCGCGCAGGCCGCGGTCGAAGCGGTGGCGAAATCGAAGGGCGATCTGGCGCTGGTCTCGGCGACGTCGAGCCGCACGCCGTGGTGGATCGAGCTCGAAGCCGACGGCGCGCCGAAGATCATCGCGCGGCTGCCGTTCCTCGAACGCGCCGACCATCCGGCAGCCTTGCCGGTGTTCGTGGTCTCGCGCGTCGCCGACAACGCCATGGTGACCGAAGTCGAGACCTGGAGCGTGCGCGTCTCCGGCTGGAACGCCGAGATTGCGCGCGCGCTGGCGCCGCTTGCCGAAATCGTCGCCGTCCCCGATACCGCCTTCGATGGTGCGGCGCTGCTGGTGTCGATATCAGGCATTGGCCTGGAGAAGATCAAAACCGCTTTGATCGAGGCCGGCGCGTCGGTGCGCTCTTCGGCCCTCGTCGGCAGCCACGCAACACGCTATACGGTGCCCCCGAACGGGGCGGCCAAATCCTAAAATAGACGCCCTACGATCCGGAGCCAGAAGATGTCCCGCCCCGTGCCGAACCCCGGCATTCTCGATATTGCGCCCTACACCCCCGGCAAGAGCCCGGTGGCCGAGCCCGGCCGCAAGGTGTTCAAGCTGTCCGCCAACGAGACGCCGTTTGGCCCGTCACCGAAGGCGCTGGCGGCCTACAAGGACGCGGCTGGTCATCTGGAGGACTATCCGGAAGGCACCTCACGGGTGCTGCGCGAGGCGATCGGCCGCGCCTTCGGGCTCGATCCGAACCGCATCATCTGCGGCGCCGGCTCGGACGAAATCCTCAATTTGCTGGCGCACACCTATCTCAAGCATGGCGACGAGGCGATCTCGACCTGCCACGGCTTCCTGGTGTACCCGATCGCGACCATGGCGAACGGCGCCAAGAATGTCGTGGCGGCCGAAACCAATTTCACCGCCGATGTCGACGCGATCCTGAAGCTGGTCACGCCGCGCACCAAGATGGTGTGGCTCGCCAATCCGAACAACCCGACCGGAACCTACATTCCGTTCGACGAGGTCAAGCGGCTGCGCGCTGGATTGCCTGACCATGTGCTGCTGGTGCTCGACGCCGCCTATGCCGATTACGTGTCGCGCAACGATTACGAACTCGGCATCGAGCTGGTGGCGACCACCGAAAACACCGTGGTGACGCATACGTTCTCCAAGATTCACGGGCTGGCGTCGTTGCGGATCGGCTGGATGTTCGGCCCGGCGAACATCGTCGACGCCGTCAACCGGATTCGCGGGCCTTTCAACGTCTCGACGCCGGCAATGCTGGCGGCGGTGGCCGCGATCGAGGACACCGCGCATGTCCAGATGTCGAAGACCTTCACGGAGCACTGGCGCAACTGGCTGACGGAAGAAATTTCCAAGCTCGGCCTCAAGGTGACGCCGAGCGTGGCGAATTTTGTGCTGATCCATTTTCCGCAGGAAAAGGGCAAGACCTCGGCGGATGCCGACGCGTATCTGACAAAACGCGGCCTGGTGCTGCGGGCGCTGAACAATTACGGCCTGCCGCATGCGCTGCGCATGACCATTGGCACCGAAGAGGCCAACCGCCTCGTCGTCGACGGCCTCAAAGACTTTATGGCGGGCAAGTGAGCATCACGTGAGCACTGAACCTCTCTTCAAACGCGTCGCGCTGATCGGCTTCGGCCTGATCGGGGGCTCGATCGCCCGCGCCGCACGCGCGCAGGGTCTCGCCGGCGAGATCGTCACCTCGGCACGCTCGGCCAAGACCCGCGCGCGGGTGGAAGAATTGCGCGTGGTCGATCGCGTGCTCGAAACCAACGCGGAAGCGGTCAAAGGCGCCGACCTCGTGATCCTCTGCATCCCCGTCGGCGCCTGCGGACCGGTCGCCGAGGAGATCGCGCCGTTCCTCGAGCCGGGCGCCATCGTCTCCGACGTCGGCTCGGTCAAGGGCGCCATCGCGCGCGACATGGGCCCGCATATTCCGCAAGGCGTCCATTTCGTTCCCGCCCATCCCGTCGCCGGCACCGAGCACTCCGGTCCCGATTCCGGCTTTGCCGAACTCTTCATCAACCGCTGGTGCATTCTCACGCCGCCGGAAGGGACCGATCCCGCCGCGGTGGAAAAGCTGCGCGAGTTCTGGGCCGGCCTCGGCGCCAAGGTCGAGATCATGACGCCGGATCATCATGATCTCGTGCTCGCGATCACCAGCCATCTGCCGCATCTGATCGCCTACACCATCGTCGGCACCGCCGACGAACTGGCGCAGGTGACGTCGTCGGAAGTGATCAAATTCTCCGCCGGCGGTTTTCGCGATTTCACCCGCATCGCAGCCTCGGATCCGACGATGTGGCGCGACGTGTTCCTGGCCAACAAGGAAGCGGTGCTGGAAATGCTCGGCACCTTCAACGAGGACCTCTCAAAACTCACGCGCGCGATCCGCCGCAACGATGGCGAGGCGCTGTTCGAGCATTTTACCCGCACCCGCGCCATCCGCCGCGGCATCGTCGAGATCGGCCAGGATTCGGCGGCGCCCGACTTCGGCCGCCCGCACGCGAATTTAACGAAGAAGCCGGAGTAGACCGGCTCACGACGGAGTGAAGCATGATCATCGACCATTCGAAGCTGCTTGGGCTTGCCAACCGCATAGTCACTGCCGGCGGCAGTTCGCCGACGGAAGCCGCCATCGTGGCCGAGCATCTGGTCGAGGCCAATTTACGCGGCCATGACAGCCATGGCGTCGGCATGCTGGTCGCCTATGTGCGCGACCTCGACGCCGGCACGCTGAAGATCAACCAGACGCCCGAGATCGTCTCGGACACCGGCACCATCTCGGTATGGGATGCCCGCGCCGGCTACGGCCAGGTGGTCGCGCGCCAGGCGGTGGAATGGGCGATCGAGGCGGCCAGGAAACACGGCGTCGCGGTCAACGGGCTCCGCAATGCGCACCATATCGGCCGCGTCGGCACCTATGGCGAGATCGCCGCCCGCGCCGGCATGGTGGCGCTGCATTTTGTGAATGTCGCTTCGGGTTCACCCGGCGTTGCGCCCTTCCGCGGCCGCGAAGGAAGATTCCTGACCAACCCGGTCTGCATCGCGATTCCCGGCACCGACAACAACGAGCCGATCCTGCTCGATTTCGCCACCAGCCGCGTGGCGCTGGGAAAAGTGCGGGTGGCGCATAATGCCGGCAAGCCGATGCTTGATGGTGCGTTGCTCGACCATGCAGGCCAGCCCACCACCGACCCTTCCGTCATGTACACCGACCCGCGCGGCGTGGTGCTGCCGTTCGGCGAGCACAAGGGCTCCGGATTGGCGCTGGTGTGCGAACTCCTGGCCGGCGCCATTGTCGGCTCGCCTAGCGTCACCACATCGACGCCGCCCGAACGCGGCATCATCAATGGCATGCTGAGCATCGTGATCGACCCTATCAGGCTTTCGACGCGCGACAGCATGATGGCCGAGATCGACGACATGATTTCCTGGGTGAAATCGGCCAAGCCAGCGGAATCGGAATCGCCGGTGCTGATCGCCGGTGAGCCCGAGCGGCTTGCGCGGGCGCAGCGTATCGCCAAAGGCATCGAAATCGATGACACGACCTGGGGCCAGTTGACTGATATCGCCGAGCGCTATCAGATCCGGATCGATAGCTGAGCAACTCCGTTTGGGCGCATGCAATGAAGTCCTCTGCCGGCGGGATTCAGCTAACGGCGCTCGATCCCGCCGGCTACCGGCATATGCCCTGGAAGAACGGCGGCGGGGTCACGATCGATATCGCCGTATCCATGCTCCCTGGATTCGCGCCCGGCAGTTGGGAAGGAATCGTCTGGCGTTTCAGCCGGACCGCCATCGTGACGCCGGGCGCGTTCTCGGATTTGAGCGGCTATGACCGCCAGCTGGCGCTGGTTTCCGGCGAGGGGCTCGTGCTCGGGACACCCGTTGGAGAGATCGACGTCAGGCAGCCGTTCAGGCCGGTCCGGTTTACCGGCGAAACCAGTATTGTCAGCCGGCTCGAAGCCGGATCCGTCGAAGTCGTCAATCTGATCGGCGACCGGTCGCGCGTGGCGATTGACCTCTGCTGCCTTTTGGACGGCGCAACGCACGCCTGCCCGGCCGGCATTCACATCGTCTATGCTGCGACAGCTTCCTGCGAACTGTCGATCAGCGACAAGGCCCGCGAAATCGCAGCCGGCCACGCGGTGCGCATCGATGCCGGAGAAAGTTTTGCGGTCGCAAACCGGCTTGGCACCGCCATCGTCGCCAGCGTTATTCCCGTGGTGCGGACATCCGGCTGATCCGGATGCGTCACGGAACGATGACGGTCGACGGCGCAGTTCCCATCGCGCAAGTGAGCGGGTCCAAAATTCATATGCCGGAAACACATTGGTAACGCTTCCACTTGTGTTAGCTTGCCAACACCACTTCCGCCAAAGAACTTGCCGCCACTGAAGAAGCTGCAGCCACCGATCGCGGGGAAAAAATGTCCGGCTCCAAGAAGCGACCCATCATCCTCCCCGTCATCGCGTTGCTGGCCCTGCTGTTCGCGAGCGGCGATCCGGCGCGAGCCCAGACTCTGAACGCCGTCAAGGAGCGCGGCACGCTGAATTGCGGCGTCGGCCAGGGACTGCTGGGCTTTTCCAGCATGGATGACAAGAACGCCTGGAGCGGCTTCGACGTCGATATCTGCCGCGCCGTCGCCGCGGCGATCTTCGGTGACCCTGCCAAAGTGACGTTCACGCCGCTCGATGCGGCCGCGCGCTTTTCCGCGCTGCAATCGAACAAGATCGACGTGCTGTCGCGCAACTCGACATGGACGATGTCGCGGGAAAGTTCGCTCGGCCTGATGTTTGCGGGCGTCGCCTATTACGACGGCCAGGGTTTCCTGCTGCGCCGGGATGCCAAAATCGACACCGCCCTGCAACTCGGCGGCAAGACCGTGTGCACCCAAACCGGCACCACGACCGAACTGAATCTGACGGACTATTTCCGCGCCAACGACATGCCGCTCAAGGTGCTGGCGCTCGCCACCGCCGAGGAAAGCCTCAAGGCCTATGACGATCGCAGATGCGACGTGCTGACCAGCGACGTCTCGCAGCTCTACGCCGAGCGTCTAAAACTCTCTGCGCCCGACAGCCACATCATCCTGCCGGAAGTCATTTCAAAGGAGCCGCTCGGACCCGCGGTGCGGCAAGGCGACGACCAATGGTTCAACCTGGTCAAGTGGACGCTCTATTCCCTGATCAATGCCGAGGAGCTTGGCGTCAAACAGGCTGGCATCGACGATGCGGTGAAATCAGCCAATCCCAACATAAAACGCCTGCTCGGCACCGAAGGCGAATTCGGCACGCAGTTGGGCCTCGCCAATGACTGGGCCGCGCGCGCCGTGCGGGCCGTCGGCAATTACGGCGAGATATATGAGAGAAACGTCGGCACGCAGTCGAAACTCAGCATTCCACGCGGGCTGAATGCGCTCTGGACCCAGGGCGGCATCCAGTACGCGCCTCCCGTCAGATAGTTCTTCAGGGGTCAGGCCATGACCGTGGATTATTATGCATTGCTGACCAAAGCCGTTGCCGGCAAGGACACCCTCGGCCGCGACAAAATCTACAAGGACGCCTATGACCTCATTACGAGGTCGTCCCACCTCACCCGCGAGGCCGCCGCCTCAAATGTCGCCGCCCTCGAAGCCGCGATCCGGCGGATCGAGGATGAGATCGCCGTCGAGGAAGGCCGCGACGCCGCTCAGATCAACGAAGTGTTGTCGGAAGGCACGAACTGGAAGCCATGGGCCGTCGGCGCCGGCGCGCTAGCTGCCGCCATCGCCTTGTCGGCTCTGGTCTATGGCTATGTCGTCACCAAAGGGCCCGTCGTCGTCGCCACCGGCGTGACGGCCCCACCGCCGAAAGCGGCGCGCGCCCGCGAAGACGTCGTGATGGCCGACCTGAAGGCCGGCGAGGACGGCGGCTCCACCGGCGAAGGCCTGCCGTTTTCGCTGCAGCGGCAAGTGGTGTTCTACCGCACCACCGTGGTTCCCGGCTCGATCGTGATCGACCGGGAAAACCGCTTTCTCTATCTGATCGATTCCAACAATTCCGCGCGCCGCTACGGCATCGGGATTGCGCAGGAATGCCTCAAGGGCGGCAGCTTCTTCCGCGTCACCAACAAGCTCGAATGGCCGGACTGGCGCTCTTCCGCGCAAAATGCCCGGGATGCCGACGCGTTGGCCGCCTCCGCCGGCCGTCCCGGCAGTCCGCTCGGCGCCCGCGCGTTGCTATTGGACAAGCCCGGGCTGCTGATTCATGGCACGAACTCGCCCAAAACCATCGGTCACCTCGTCGCTTCCGGATGCATCCGGCTCGTCAACGACGACGTCGAGGATTTGTACCGCCGGGTTTCGCTGGAAACGCGGGTGGTGTTTGTGAGCTAGGGGCTGGTGTGCGCGCCGACGGCGGGCGCAATACTCCGGCTGTGACCGTCGTCACAGCCACCGGGAACTGCCGCGCTTACTCCTGCCCTGATGGATGGCGGGAATAGCCCCTCCACCGGCAACAGGAGGGACTAAAATGGAACAGCTGACCAAAAAAGCCGACGAACTGACCATCGACGAACTCGATGCCGCGTCGGGCGGCGCCCTCTACCAGCCGCTCATCGTGGTTGCGATTGTCACCGCCGTTGCGATCCGCGCAGGCATCGAGTCGCTGGTTCACAAGATTACCCGTTGAGGTTCCTGCAAGCGCCTTGCGGCGAATGTTCGATTCTTCGAAAGGCGCTTGCAGCGCACGAAAACTCATCTCGTCGACAAAAGAGTCCTTGGATTACGTCGCGCGCGGATTAACGACGGTGTACCCACGCAACGAGCGCGCATGGATTCTCGTTGCGTGGCCACCCGAGTTGGCATCGTACGCCATCCACGTATCACCTCCGACATGCTGCTCCAGGACGAAGACGTGCCCGCGTCGCGCGGCAACCATTCCCGGTGCGGGCGCCGTCCGGGGAAACCGCAGCCAGTTGGAGGCAAGATTTAATCCGGGCACGATATGGCCGAACACCCGCATGGATGCGCCGCACCCGCAGAAAGAGCGGGGACAACCGGCTGGGCGCCCGCCGACGATTTGACCACGCCCGCTATTCGCTTCCGCCCTTGCATTGCGCGGCAAAATTGCCGGCCGTTCTGTGCTCTGCGATTCCCGGCCGTATGCGTTCACACTAACGCGTTGCGTTGGCGAATTCGAAAAGTCACACGGCATGGTTACGTTGCATCCCGGCGCTTGACCAACGATGCGGGGCGGGCGTGCTTCGGACGCGGTTGAAGAACAGGCAATGAGTACGGACGCAACAAATACTAGTCTCAACATGACAGGGCTCCGGCTTTTTAGCACCTGCCCTGCGTTCACATACCCATCATTGTTAGGCGAAAATGCGGTGGCGCAACGTCCGCTGCTCAGCCCTGAGCCCATCAGCGCCCGGGTTAGCCCCTCACAAGATCGGCCCCAGCGCGGGGGCTGGAGAGCGCTGGGGCCGTCTTGAGCGCGGCGCAGGGGCGGCCCTGGCGCTGCGCTAGAAGTTACCTGTTTGGAAGCGTCATAAGGTCCGGAACGGGCTCGGCGACCGGCCTCTTCGTAATTATCCCAATCCTCCCATCAGCTTTCACTCGTCAGATGTTTCAGCATCAGGTTGCACGCTTCCTCGGTCTCCTCGAACGTTGAAAAAGGCGATCCGCCGATCTTGATCGCCCCGCTGCCCAGATAAAGCGGACGCCATGACGCCACGTAGCCGGGCCGTCCGTGAAAGCCGGGGCCGGCGCGGCTCTCGTGGGTGATCACGAACGAAAAGCCGTCGCTGCTCGCGCTCCAGATTTCCAAACTATCGACGGCACGGTGGAATTGCAGGGCCATCAGCAGTCGTTCACTAGCCATCTTTCATCAAAGCTCGCCGCCACATGAAATCTCTTGCCAGAGCCCACAGCGCTTCAGCCGCGGGGTCCTGATCGGGCAGGACGAAATCAAAGCCCGCTGGACCGGGATCAGGTATTGAGAGCGCGTCGCTTTCTGCCTGGTGATGAAATTTCGGCAGCGACAGCTCCCATTCATTCGCTCTCACCGAGCTGCCTGTTAGTGGGCTTTGATCACCCAAGATTCCCATTGCTCCTGAGGGGCGCTTCGTCATCTGCTCCTCCTGCGGACAACCTCTCTTGTGGTGAGTTCCGAACTTGCAGTTTGCGATACTGTTTGAGTCGTCTGGCGGCCGATCACGGGCCTTACCTATCTGGACTCGATTTCGGAAGCTGCCATAGCCGAGCACCAAAGTGCTTCCGAGCGCAACATTCCCTCGGGGGTAAAGCACTCCCTTCACGGAGTACTCCATTTGCGCCGGGCAGATCACTTGAAAGATATATATCCAAGGCGATTAATGGCGCGAGGTCATTTTTTGCCAGCTCGATCCCGGTTGAGCGCGCCGACGTAGCGCGCCGATGCAAACCGGGGCCGCGTCATAAAAAAGCGACGCCCTCTCGTGACGTCGCGAAGGCAATCGCCAAAGCGAGACTGCTGAATCGAAAACGATCCGACAGCCTCGCCTTGCGCAATCAGCTCAAAAGATTGCGCTGATGCAATATCCGATGCCGCCGAGGAGCGCGCCGCCAATGGCACCCGGTATGGCGCCGATGCCGCCGACCGCCGCGCCGCCCATGCCGCCGGTCACGCCGCCGGCACCCACCGCGACGGCCAGTTCCTTCCAAAAGCCGCCGGCCGCGGCGTCGAGTTCATCGATCGAAAGCTCATGATTGGCTGCATCGTTTTTCGTAACGTTCGTCATTCCAGTTCTCCATCCATGTTGAGCTGCGGGATCATCCCGCAACCATCGTCAGGATGTCCGAATGGTTCGGAGTCTGCCGTGACAGAAATCACGCATCGTCAGCGCAGCTCGGTTGTTGAGAGAGTGTTCCAGAAACGGAACTATTCGATTCGAAAATTTACAGCAGCGTGCATCGTCGGACGCGCGCGTGGTTCTTTGAACCAGGCGCTGACGAGCGTCGATGTTTCAGGCCCGACGGCTTGTCATCGGCGTCTCATCTCGCCGCCCACCAGAACCGGCTTCAGTTCTCGAAGACAAAACTCAAACACGGTGCTTACCCTTGGCACTTTCCGCAGATCCTTATGGGTAAGCAGAAACAACGGATAATTCAGTTCGGGGATCGGACCGAGTACGTTGACGAGGTCATGGTCTGCCGCCGCATACACGGCGGGCAATGGCGCGAGACCCGCTCCGGACTTGATGGCCAAATGAACGCTGGGAATATTGCTGCAGGTTGCGACGATCGGCGCATTCGGCGCGTGCGATCTCATCCAACGCGCGGCGGGCAATCCTTCGATATCTCCGGAAAACTCGATAACACCGAAATTATTGAGGTCGCCGGATGTCTCCGGACGGCCGTGCCGGGCAACGAGGGCGGCGCTCGCGAAGATCGCCCAGGGCACCTCGGCAATCTTTTTGCCCACCAATGCACCGTTATCGGCACCTCCTCCCCGTATCGCGATATCAGCCTCGCCCTTGGAAAGATCGAGCGCCCGCTGTTCCATAATCAACTCAATCCTGATGCCCGGGTGGCGCGCATGAAACTGATCCAGGAACCCCGACCTGATGATGCGCTGTCCCACCGTGACGTGGCTGGTCAGTTTGACATGTCCGGCAGCGGTCAAATCGAGCGCGGATATCCTCCGATGCAACGCGTCGACCGCCGCTTCGACGTGCTCTGCATCCGCCAGCAATTGCTTGCCCGGAGGGGTCAAGCGATAACCTTCTGACGTACGCTCCGCGAGCGAACAGCCGATGGCGGTTTCGAGCGTCCGCAATCGCCGTTGCACCGTCGATGGATTGACGCCAAGCGCCTCGGCGGCGCTGGCGAGGCTGCCCTGGCGGGCCACCGCCAGAAAATATCGCAGGTCGTTCCAATCGAACATCAGGTCCACCCGCATCTTTGCCGACACGGCGCGCAAACTTGCGGCTCCAACCAGCCGGCCTTCGATAGTAATATTCGTACAGACCTTTCAGACCATTGCAGGATCAAACATGAAACAGCATCTGTCCATGGTTTATGCCGTTGGTCTCGCCCTGCTGGTTTCGGCGCCTACCGCATTCGCGCAAACACCCGACGGCGAGAGCGAGGCTGCCATCCGGCGAATCATCGTGGAAATGACAGAAGGATTCAACAACCACGACGGCAAGGCCGCCTCGCGCATGTACATGCAGGATGCCCGTCTCGTCACCGTTCGAGGTGACGTGATGAGCGGTCCCGCCGAGATTGAAAAGGGATTATCGGCCATCTTCGCCGCCCGCGCAAAAAATGCCACGCAACGCACGATGGACGTCAAGATTCGGTTGGTCAGGCCCGACATTGCGTTCGCTTATGTGACCAACGAACTGAGCGGACTGGTCGCCCCGGACGGAAGATCGTTACCTGCGCATCAGGAGTTGAGCTTGCGTGTATTCGTCAGGGATGGCGGCTCGTGGCAGGTAGCCGCATTTCACAACACAATGATTGCCCCATTTGCGCCACCCGTCCGGTAGGAAGCAGCACGGCGCGTGAGGATTCCACGTTCGTCGTCCCGGCCAATGTCGGGGCGGCAAAGCGATCAAAACAGCGGCGGTATCTGCCCAACCTTCAGAGGCCCCAGCAACACCGCGCCGTCGACGAAGCGCAGCGGGAAGCTGCGTGCCTTCTTGCCTTCAAGCTCGGCTGCGGTGCCGAGCGAATTTATGCCGACGGCGACGCCGACATTGGTGTTCTGCTTGACGACCTTGCCAAGACCCGGAATAGCCTTGTCGAGCGCGCCGAACAGATTGGTGAGGTCCTGGCTCTTGACGCCGGGCGCCACGCGATCGAGCGTGGCCTGCGGCACGCCCTGCTCCAGCATTTTGTCGATACCCAGCGCCGGGATCACCCGCTCCAGACCCGTCACCGTCATCTGCAGCTCGCCCTCGATCTGCCCCTGCGCGTTGAGGCCCAGTGTCCCCGCGGCCACGGCGACCAGTTCGCCCTGCTGAATCCGCGAGCGCACGATCTCGACCTTGCCGCCCGCGGCCTGCATTTCGCGGAAGCGCTCGGGCCACGGCTTCGGCGAGAAATCCTTCAGGCCGCTGAGCTTGGTCTGCACATCGGATTCGAACGGCGTCGCCAGCAGCGGATGCAATTCCTGAATGCTCCCTCCTGATATCTGCAGCGCGGTCTGGATCACCGGATCTGCAATCGATGATCCCTCCGCAAGCCTGCCGTGCAGTTCAACACGGTTGGCGCGCGCCAGCGGCGTCTGCACCGGTCCGTTGACGCGCTCGATCGAGGGATTGTCGAACACGATCGAGGCGCGCTCCGGAACGGCCGGCAGCCCCGCGACGCTGCTGCGGCCAACGCTCCAGCTCACCTTCAGCGACGGCGGCTGGCCGCGATCGGCAATCGTCGCCGGCGCCTTGAACTCGGCGATCAGGAGTTTCGGCTGGTAGATCGAGGCGATCACCATGATCTCGCCGAGCCGCGCCGTGAACGGCGCGCCCGCGCCCGCGGTCTGCGAGACCAGCGTCACGCTGGCGTCCTCGCAGCGGACTTCGAGGCGGAACGGATAGCCCGCGACCGAGCGCTTGCCGCAATCATAGATCCGGCCGGCTTTCGCTTCCTGCGCGCGCCACGCATCGGCGCGCACGCCGACCTCGGACGCCGCATAGAACCAGAAACCGCTCCAGGCGATGGCTGCAACCACCAGCAGTGCGGGCAAGATGAAAAGGCGCCAAAGCGGGCGCCGGCGCGGCGCAGGGGTGATGTCGGGCATGCGGCGACCTTTGGCTCATGATTTTGTCAAATGTAAGCGAGTAGAGACCCGGGCAAAAGCCGCTGAATTCGCTTCGCTTTGCCTAGCTGTTCTGGTAGCCGTGGCGCCCGATGTCCGCAATGACCCTGCAAGATTCGGAATTCTCGAGCGGCGACCTCTGGGTGTTCGGCTATGGCTCGCTGATGTGGCGGCCGGGCTTCGAATTCGTCGAACGGGTGCCGGCCCGGCTGATCGGCGAGCATCGCGCGCTCTGCGTTTATTCCTTTGTCCATCGCGGCACGCCTGAAAAGCCCGGCCTGGTGCTCGGGCTCGATCGCGGCGGCGCCTGCCGCGGCATCGCGTTCCGGGTCGCGGAGCAGAACCGCGCCGCCACGGTCGCCTACTTGCGCGAGCGCGAACAGGTCACCTCGGTCTACCGCGAGGTGCAGCGCTCGGTGTGGCTGGAAAACGAGGCGCGGCAGCGCGTCAGCGCGCTGGCCTATGTGGTCGATCGCGGCCATGTGCAGTATGCCGGAAGGCTGTCGCTGGCGGACCAATTGCGTCACGTGCTGCAGGGTCATGGCCAGTCCGGCATCAACCGCGACTATGTGCTGGCAACGGTGAAGGCGATCGAGGCCGAAGGTTTTCGCGATACGCAATTGCATCAGCTGGCACTGATGCTGCACGATTCGCACCCGGTCTTGCACCGGAAAACGCCTGCGAAATAGGCGTTTGCGGCATTTTCGCCACCCTGCTTCGATGAGGTGGAAAACGGGGTGACGCAAATGGCGTTCTGGGCTAGGTGTCCCGCATGGGCACGACATCACGCCGTTTCGACGGCTTCTTCAAAAGCGAATTCAGGGTCAACGATGCCGTCGGACGCAGCGTCAGCTACGTCCGGGACGGCAAGCTATTGGGTGGCAATTCGGGGTTCGCCCACATCGGGACCTATCGTTTCGACGGCGAGGCGATCGCCGTCGAGGTGACCAGCCGCCGGCACAATTTCGGCGCCGATCATCAATCGCTGCTCGGCTCCGACATTTCGACCATTGCGGTCACCGGACGGGCCGTCGGAAAAGCGTTTTGCTTTGAGGGCGGCTCGCCGCAAATGCCCAACGCGACGTTTCGATCCGTGATGACGCCGCTCGACGAGAGCGAACTCGCAGCCCCCGGCACGATCGGCGAAGGCGGCATTTCCGACGGGCTGTACTCGATTCACCTCAAAATCCTGGACGGCGTGCCCGGCGGCTTGACCGGCGTCATGCTGCTGAACAACGGCCGCATCGTCGGCGGCGATGCCTTCTTCTATTACCTCGGATCGTATTCATCATCGAACGGCCGCTGGAAGGGCCAGATGGTCAATCAGGAACACACCCCGGCGCGGGGTGAAGACCCGGTGTTTGGCGGGCATGAAATCGGAATCGGGTTTTCCGGGACATGCGATGCGGAGGGCGGCACCCTCGAGGGTACCGCGCTCGCGGGCAAGCGAAGCATCCGGTTCGAAGCCGAGCTGAAACTGATCTGCGCGGCTTAGATAGAGCGCAGGCAACAACCATCAATTGGCTTGCGCGGTGGCCGGCCGGCGCGGCGCCGTCGAACCGGCCGGCTGATCGTCGGGCAAAACTTCGATGCCGATATCGGCGAGCCGCACCCGCACCTCCGCCGCGACATATTTCGCATATTCCGACAGCAGCAGACGGAAGGTCGCACCTGAGGTCCACCATGGCTCGTCGCGCCATTTTTCGCCGACCACCGCAAACGGGATCAGTTCGATATCCGGCATCGCATGCGACAATTCGACGATCGCCCGCGGCATATGGTAGTTCGAAGTCACCACGATCAGCGATTTGAAACCGCGGTCCTTGACCCAGCGCCGCGTCTCCGCCGCGTTGCTTCGCGTATTGACGGCCGAGCGGTCGAGATCGACGCAGCAGCGCAGCAGCGAATGGTTGTCGGGCAGCGTACGGGAGATGTCGCTGGCGGCGTTGGTCGGGTGCACGCCCGAAATCAAGAGCCGCTTGCCATAGCCGCCGGCCAGCAATTCCATCGCATCCGATACCCGCGACGAGCCGCCGGTCAGCACCACGATGCCGTCGGCATTGCGGGCCGGCTTGATTTCGACGCCGCGCAGTTGCGACAGGAAGCCGATGAAGCCCACCGCCGCGCCGACGAAGCCGAGCGCCAGCGTGGCGACGATGGTCGCACGCAGCCACCCTCGCGGCCGCACGGCCGGCGCATTCGGCGACGTATCGTCGGGTTGCACACGCATGCAGTTCTTGCTGTCCTCTCCGCTCGCAATTCTAGAAGTTTTTTGGGCGAAGTGGAGTCTGGTCCGGTGCCCTCCCCCGGATCAAGTCCCCGGCCATTGCTTCGCTCGAAAACGTTTCAATCAATGTCGTCCAGCGTCGCAAACAGCGTCCGCCGCGAGGCCCAGGCCGTGATCGCGGCGATCAGCACGGCCTGCGCCGCCAGCGCCAGATAGCCGGACGGACGCAGCGAAAACGTGCCCAGCAGCGCGGCGAATTGATCGCCGACCGGCGTGCCCGAGAACCAGCTCGCGATCGATTCCGAGAAACCAAAACCCAGCATTGCAGCGCCGCCGCCGATCAACCCGCCCTCGAGGCCGAGCCTGAGGAAATGCCGCAGGAAGCGGTTGGCGATGTAGCTGTCGCCGGCGCCGACGAAATGCAGCACCTCGACGATCGGGCGGTTCGCCGCCATCGCGCCACGCGTTGCAAACGACACCGAAATAATGGTCGCCACGATCACCAGCGCCAGGATGCCGATGCCGGCGAATACCGTCGCCCCGGTCATCGAGCGCATGCGCTCGATCCAGGCGCGGTGATCGTCGACGCTGGCGGAGGGGGCTGCCTGCAGCACCCGCGCGCGCAAGGCGGCGAGGTCGGGCGTGGTGCCCGGCTGCACCCTTGCTACGATGACGCGCGGCACCGGCAGTTGCTCGATCGACAGCCCGGTGCCGAGCCACGGCTCCAGCAATCTGGCCGACTCGTCCTTGGTGAAGGGCCGGACCTCGACGATGCCGGGCTGCGCCCGCATCGCCTCGACGGCCGCGATCGCATCGCGGTCGAGATCGCGGCCTGCCGAGGGACGCACCTGGATGGTGATTTCGCTGGCAACTTCCGATTGCCACTCCGCCGCCGACGCGCTTACCAGCAGCACGGTGCCCGTGGTGATCGAGGCGAGGAACGTCATGATCGCGACCACCGCGACCAGCGCGCGGCCGGAGATCGAGGCGCGCGGCACGATCGGCGACATGTTGCGCGCCCGCGCCGGGACCTGCGGGCGTTCGTGCCCGAGATCGACCAGCGGACCATGCTCGTCACCGGATCTACTCATAGATATGCAGCCGTCCCTGATGCAGCACCAGACGCCGCGCCTCGTACTGATCCATCAGCGTGATGTCGTGGGTCGCGATGATCACGGCGGTGCCCGACTTGTTGAGCTCGATGAACAGCCGGAGCAACCGCCGGCCCAGCGTCGGATCGACGCTGCCGGTCGGCTCGTCCGCCAGCAATAATTGCGGACGCGAGATCACCGCGCGCGCGATCGCCGCGCGTTGTTTTTCGCCGCCGGACAGGATCGGCGGCAGCGCATCCATGCGCTCGCCGAGCCCGACCCATTTCAACAGATCGATCACTTCGCGCCGGTAGCTGGATTCATCCCGCCCCATGACGCGGAACGGCAGCGCCACGTTCTCATAGGTCGTCATGTGATCGAGCAGGCGAAAATCCTGCAGCACGATGCCGATGCGTTTGCGCAAATCCGCAACCTGGTCCTTGCCGAGCAGCGAGACGTCGTGGCCGAACAGATTGACCAGACCGCGCGTCGGCCGCATCGACAGGAATAACAGCCGCAGCAGCGAGGTCTTGCCGGCGCCCGACGGGCCGGTGAGGAACTGGAAGGAATGGGCCGGGATCAGGAACGACAGGTCGCGCAAAATCTCCGGGCCGAGCCCGTAGCGCAATCCAACATTTTCGAACCGAACCAAGCTCAGCTCCGCTCGAGATGGGCCTCGGCTTCTGCCTCGGCCTCGACGTTTGCCTGGGCCTTGACCGGAAACCCATACCTTGGGGCTCGCAGCCCCAGGCTTTGGGCGCGAGCCGGACAAAACGGTTGTGCGACCGTTATGGTTTCCGATTCGTTAACGGTCGCTAGGTAGCATCGGCCCAAAGACACTGTGGAAACGGGCTCCATGCACATCGTCTGCCCCCATTGTACAACATCCTACGCGATCAAGCTGGCCACCCTGGGTGCCGCCGGCCGTACCGTCCGCTGTTCCCGCTGCAAGGAAACCTGGCTGGCGCGCCCCGAGGACGCGGTCGAGATCGCACCTGCCGTGCCGGCGATGGCGGAAGCCAGCCAGGGAACCGGAAATGCCGAGGCCGACGCGGCCGCCGAGTGGGAGGCCATGGCCCGCCAGGAAGAGGCGCAGGACCCCCCCGTGGTCGACAGCCCGTCGATTTCGGCCGATTGGCCCGCCGAGGGCGAAGGTTCCCGGGGAAATGAAGCCGACTGGCCGTCGGTCGCCCAGCAGGATGCCGAGGCGCATCAGGAGGCGGTTTCCACCCACCGCTCGCGGCTGGCCAAGCTGTTCCGGCTGCCCAAATTGCCGTCCATGCGGATGCCGTCGATCGGCGCTCCCGTCGCCTGCGCCGCGATGGGCGCACTGGTCGTGGCGCTGATGTTCTGGCGCACCGACGTGGTGCGGCTGCTGCCGCAGACCGCGACGTTCTACAAGATGGTCGGGCTCGAGGTGAATTTGCGCGGGCTGTCGTTCAAGGACATCAAAATCACCAACGAGACCGTCGACGGCAAGCCGGTGCTTGTCATCGAAGGCATGATCGTCGGCGAGACCAGGAAGCCGGTCGAATTGCCGCGGCTGCGCTTTAGCGTTCGCGACGAACAGGGCGCGGAGATCTATGCCTGGAACGCGGTGCTCGAGCAGCCGGTGCTGAAGCCGGGCGAGCGCGCCTATTTCAAGTCGCGGCTGGCGTCGCCGCCGCCCGAAGGCCGCAATATTGATGTACGCTTCTTCAACAAGCGGGATCTGGCCGCCGGCCGCGCGTAAACTTGGCCGGACGTCCCGCTCGCAAATGAGCTGTTGCCATGCCGCGTGTATTGATTGCCGACGACGAAGACTCGATGCGCTCCCTGGTGGCGCGCGCCATCGCCATGGACGGCCATGACACCGTCACCGCCGAGGACGGCGCCGAGGCGCTTGAAATCCTGACGCGCGAGAAGGGTGCGTTCGACCTGCTGCTCACCGACATCCAGATGCCCGTGATGGACGGGATCGCGCTGGCGCTGGCGGCGGCGCGCGATTTCCCCAACCTCAAGATTCTGCTGATGACCGGCTTTGCCGATCAGCGCGAACGCGCCTCCGGCCTCAATGCGATCGTGCATGACGTGGTGACAAAGCCGTTTTCGGTGGCCGATATCCGCACCGCGGTCGCCGATGCGCTGGCGGCAAGGAAGATGTAGCGCGGATCATCTTGTGAGCGGCTCAACCCTCCCCTGGAGGGGTCCGAGACAAGCGAAGCTTGCTCGTGGGTCGGTTCGCATGAAGCGCAGCGAAATGCGAAACGGGGTGGGGTGACGGTCTCTCACCTTGCACACTGTTCGTGTGGAGAGACCGTCACCCCACCCCGCCGCTTCGCGTCGACCCTCCCCCTCCAGGGGAGGGTAAGCACGCCGAAGCCGCTCTAGTAATCCTTCAGCAGCCGCTCGATGTAATCGAGTTCGATCTGCGGGCGGGCCGGATCGGCGAGGCGCCGGCGCAGTTCTTCCAGAATGCGGCGCACGCGTTGCACGTCGATCTCGCCGGGGATCTTCACCGAATAGTCGTCGCTGAACTCGTTGCTGCGCATTGGCCGCCCGAGCGGATCGGTATTCCGTTGCGCGCCCTGCTGCCGGCCGTTCGGATTGCCCGGGCCGTCTCCCGGCTGGTCGCCGTCGCCCTGCTGCATCGCTTCGGCGAGGCTCTGGGCGCCCTTGCGCAGCGCATCCAGCGCGCGGCCTTGCGAATCCACCGCACCGTCGGCGTTGCCTTCGCCGAGCCGGCCGGAGGCGTCACCCATCGCGCCATCGGCCTGCTCCAGGCCGTCCTCGCCGTCGCCCTGGTCGCCGCCGGGCTGGCCTTGCTGACCCTGCTGACCCTTTTCGCCGCGCTGGCCTTTCTCGCCGCGCTGGCTCGGACCCATGCCGCGCTTGGCGAGTTCTTCCTGCAATTTCTTCAAGCGGTCGCGCAGGCCCTGCTGGTCCTGCTGCAGGTCGCCCATGCTCTGCTCGCCCTGCTTGCCGCGCTGACGATCGCGCCGCGAATCCTGGCCCTGCTTGTAGGTCTTGTCGCGCAATTGCTGCTGCTTGCGGATCATGTCGCCGAGTTCGTTCAGCGCCTGCTCCATGTCGTTGTCGCCGCCCTGCCCGGGCTGCGCCATCTGCAGGTTTTCCAGCATCTGCTGCAGCTGCTCCAGCAATTGCTTTGCCGCATCCTTGTCGCCGGAGCGTGACAGCCGCTCCATCCGGTCGAGCATGCTCTTGAGATCCTGCTGGCTCAGCATCTTGGTATTGGGATCGAGCGGCCGCGCCAGTTGCTGCGGATTGTTCTTGAGCTGTTCGGCGAGCTGGCGCAGGAAATTATCCAGAGCGGCCCGCAGATTGTCGGTGAGCTTCTTGATCTCCTCGTCGCTGGCGCCGCGCTCCAGCGCCTGCTTCAGCGCCTCCTGCGCCGCGCGCAACGCCTTGTCGACATCGGTGATGTTGCCGTCCTCGATCGTGACCGCGAGCGACCACAGGCTCGCCACCACCTCGCGCATGGCGTCATCGGTGCGCGCCGCCTCGAGCTGGCGCGAGACGCTGTATAGGCCGAGATAATGGCCGGCTTCCGGCGTAAACAATTCCGGCGCGATCATCAGCGCGGCAAGCGCGGCATAGACCTGGCCATTCTGGTTGGCGTCGAGCGCCAGGATGCGGCGCTGCTCGATCAGCGCGCGCGCTAAGAGCTTGGTGAACAGCCGCTCCGGCAGCCGCATGTTGAACGGCTCGCTGCGGCCTTCATTGCCGGCCTCGTCCTTGGCCGTCAGCGTCAGCGTGACGTCGGCGCCGGCATAGGGATCCTCGCTGAGATCCTTGACGGTCTGGCCGACACCATTGCGGGTGCGCGCGTTCGGCAGGGCCAGCGGAAACTGCGGCGCCGGGAACAGCGGGCGCGCCTCGGCGGTTTTTTCGGCAGTCTTCTCGGCAGTCTTCTCGGCGGTCTTGTCTCCGCCCTTGGCGCCCCTTGCCGGTTCCTTGACGATTTCCCTGACTGCTTCCTTGCCGGGATCGGCCGGCCGGGCCGCGAAGGAGGCGCGCGCTTCGGTAACGCCGTAATCGTCCTCGAGCTTGTAGGACATCTGCAGCGAGCCACGGGCCTGGCGCTCGGGATCCTTCGCCAGCGAAATGGTCGGGGCACGGTCGGGCGTCGCGGCGAACCGCCATTGCGGCTGGCCGGCCGGCGCACGGACATGGGCGGTGCCGTCGCCGGCGATCTTGAAATGCCGCTCGTTGGTGCCCTTCGGCGCCTGTTCGCTGGGCGCGACTTCAGTGACGCCGCCGCCCACCACAACATCGATCGAGCCGCCGCTGGAGCGCACCAGCAGCGTGCTGCCGGCCGGAACCGCCAGCGGCCCGCTATTGGTTCCAGCGTCCTTGCTCGCGGCGGAAAGAATGATCGGCGGCTTGCTGGTGTAGACCGGCGGCGTCACCCAGGCATCGACCCGGACATTGGCCGGCGCCAGCACCCCGTTCCAGTCGAAGGCGGCTGCGATGCGCATCGCGCGCTCGTCACCGGCGGCAAAATAGGCCGCCACCGCCATCACCATGACCAGCGCACGCAACGCCCAGGGATCGTGGATCGGCAGCCGCGGCGACGGCAGACCGGCGCGGATCCGCTTGATCGAGGCCAGCGTCCGCTCGCGCTGCTCCTTCCAGAGGGCCAGCGCGATCGGATCCTTGCTGGCCAGCGTGTCGGTGAGCGCGGTCGCCGGGCGATGGCGAATGCCGGTACCGCGGTCGAGCCGGCTCAGGCTCTCTTCACGGGTCGGCCAGCGATAGCGCAAAATCGGGTACAACGCGCCGAGCGCGAGGCCTGCGAACAAGGCGATGCCGACGACACGGGCGACAAACGGCAGCGCCAGCCACAATCCGGCCCAGGACGCCACCAGAAACAGTCCGACGACGGTCAATAGCCGGGCCAGAATCGGCCATCCGCGCTCCCACGCGATCGCGTACTGGGCCCGCTGCAGGGCCTGCGTCAGTTGAAGCCGCGCCACCGCATCCGGCTCGCGCGCTGGCTCCGTGGGGTCAGGGTTGGCGCCGTTCAATAAACTCTCCGGGTTGCCGACAAATCAGCCTAGCACAGCGGCGGCAATGAGGCACCCGTTTCCACGGCCAACCCACACCCGGAAATACGCATAACACGAAGGCGTGACTGCGGGGCTTCCACCCCCTAACGTCCGCCCGAACCCGCAAAAATACCGCAAGAATACCGGAGGAACGTCATGGACAAGAAGACCTACGACAAGGGCCTGGAAGTGCGCAAAGCCGTGCTCGGCGAGGCCTATGTCAACAACGCCCTGAAGAACGTCGACGATTTCAACCGCCCATTCCAGGAGCTGCTCACCGAATATTGCTGGGGCGCGGTGTGGGGCCGCGAGGAACTGCCGCGCAAGACCCGCAGCATGCTCAACCTCGCCATGATCTCGATCCTGAACCGGCCGCATGAACTGCGCACCCACATCAAGGGCGCGCTGACCAACGGCGTGACCAAAGACGAGATCCGCGAAATCTTCATGCAGGTCGCGATCTATGCCGGCGCGCCCGCCGGCGTCGACAGCTTTCGCATCGCGCGCGAGGTGTTCGCGGAAATGGACAAGGCTTAGAACCGACCAACACTCCACCAAGAATTTTCCGTCATTGCGAGCGAAGCGAAGCAATCCACCTCGCCGCACAAAGAAAGAATGGATTGCGTCGCTGCGCTCGCAATGACGAAACAAGGAAAATCAACACCATGGAAATCGGATTCATCGGCCTCGGCAAGATGGGCTTCCCGATGGCGCGCCGCCTGATCGAGGCAGGCCACCAGCTCACCGTGTTCGATACGCGGAAGGAAGCCACCGACAAGCTTGTGGCGCTCGGCGCGCAAGTGGCGTCATCGCCAAAGGATATCGCCAATCGCTGCGAAACGGTGCTGGCGAGCCTGCCGTCGTTGCAGGCCTCGCTCGACGTCGCCACCGGCGCCGGCGGCGTGATCGACGGCAAGCGCGTCAAGCGCTTCATCGACCTCTCCACCGTCGGCTCGCAAATGGCAACGCGGATTCACGGCCTCCTGGCCGCGAAGAACATCGTGCAGATAGACTCTCCTGTCAGCGGCGGCGTCGGCGGCGCGGAAAAAGGCACGCTCGCCGTGATGGTGTCGGGCCCGCGCGCCGATTGCGACATGTTGAAGCCCGCGCTCGGCGTCATCGGCAAGGTGTTCTTCATTGGCGAGAAACCGGGTTCCGCGCAGACCATGAAGCTCGCCAATAATTTCCTGTCGGCCACCGCGATGGTGGCGACCTCGGAAGCGGTGGTGATGGGCGTCAAATCGGGGCTCGATCCGGCCGTGATGATCGACGTGATCAATGCCGGCTCGGGAATGAATACCGCCAGCCGCGACAAATTTCCGCGCGCGGTGCTGCCGCGGACGTTCGACTTCGGCTTCGCCACCGGTCTGATGGTGAAAGACGTGCGGCTCGCGCTGGACGAAATGAAGTCACTGGGGCTGTCGATGGAGGTCGCCGAAGCGGTCGGGCGCCTGTGGGAAGTGGTGATCCGCGATCAGGGCGAGGGGTCGGATTTCACCGAGGCGATCAAGCCGATCGAAAAGGCCGCGGGTGTGATCGTCGGCGGCGCCAAGGGCGGCAGTCACGCGGCGAAGTAGCGCGCCGCGCACCCCCGGAGCTCGATCGCTAATAGCCGCTAATAGCCTTGGCGATAACGCCGGCCGCTGCCTTCCGGACGTCCGCCGTAATACGGATTCTCGATGCACTGGGCGGGAAGGCCCAGCGCGGTCGCGTTGCATTGCTCCAGCGAGGTATAGGTGCATTCGATGCGTTCACCACCGAAATTCTGGATGGCCTTGAGGCAGACCGGATACCTCGGATTATAGGTCTGGGCGCGCGCCGGCGACGTCGCCGAAACCGCCGCCATCGTCAAGACAGCCAAAGCCAGAATGCGCATCGGAACCTCCTTTGAAATCGGCACAATGTCAGCGCGCGCTGACAAATATGCCTTGGGTCACAGCCACGGCGCCTGCCGGTCCATCGCGATCAGTTCGTCGACCTCGATGCGCGGACGCACCACCGCGAATTGATCGTTCTTGACCAACACTTCCGGCACCAGCGCGCGGGTGTTGTAAAAGCCTGATTGCACCGCGCCATAGGCGCCGGCCGTCATGATCGCCAGGAGATCGCCGGCCTTGGGCTCGGGGATCTGGCGGTCGAGCGCCAGATAATCACCGGTCTCGCAGACCGGCCCGACCACGTCGGCGGTGATCGTCGGCGTGCCCGGCGCAGCTTCGCGGACCGGCAGGATGTCGTGATGGGCCTCATACAGCGTGGGGCGGATCAGATCGTTCATCGCGGCGTCGATGACGACGAAATTCTTGGCGTCGCCCGGCTTCACGTAGATCACGCGCGCAACGAGGATGCCGGCATTGCCGACGATCATCCGGCCCGGCTCAAACATCAGCGTGCAGCCGAGATTATGCGTCACCCGCTTGACCATCGCGGCATAGGCTGACGGCAGCGGCGGCGCTTCGCGGTCCATGTGATAGGGAATGCCGAGCCCGCCGCCGAAATCGATATGCGAGATGTTGTGGCCGTCGGCGCGCAAGGTCCGCACGAAGTCGGAGAGAATCCGGAAAGCGGTCTCCATGCGGCTCAGATCCGTGATCTGGCTGCCGATATGCATGTCGGTGCCGGTGACCTCGATCCCGGGCAGCCTTGCGGCACGGGCGTAGACTTCGCGGGCACGCGCAATCGGCACGCCGAACTTGTTCTCGGATTTCCCGGTGGCGATCTTGGCGTGGGTGCCGGCATCGACGTCGGGATTGACGCGCACCGAAATCCGCGCGGTACGGCCCATTTCGACCGCGAGCCGCGACAACAGCTCGAGTTCAGGCTCGGATTCGACGTTGATGCAGAGGATATCCGCCGCCAGCGCGGCGCGAAGTTCCGCCTCGGTCTTGCCGACGCCGGAAAACAGGATCTTGTTTGCGGGGATCCCCGCCGCCAGCGCCCGCTTCAACTCGCCGCCGGAAACCACGTCGGCGCCGGCGCCGAGTTTCGCCAGCGTGCGCAGCACCGACTGGTTGGAATTGGCCTTCATGGCGTAGCAGACCAGCGTCTTCTCGCCGGCGAAGGCCTCGGTGAACACCCGGTAGTGGCGCTCCAGCGTCGCGGTCGAATAGCAATAGAACGGCGTTCCCACGGCATCCGCGAGATGGGAAAGATTGACCGCCTCGGCGTGGAGCACGCCGTTGCGATAGTCGAAGTGATTCATGGTGCGCCTTATAGCGTTTTCAAGCGAAGTGGGAACCGGTTCGCAGCGCAATCAAGTTTACGCAGATTGCGTGTACTTATCTGCGGCGGAAAACGCGTCAAAGCGAAATGCTCAGTTACCCAGCAGCGGGTCGAGTATGAATGGTTTCTTTTTGCCTCTGGCCGCCTCCGGCGGGGCGTCTGACCCGAAGCCCGGATTGTATACCCCCGGCTGCGCCGCGCGCTCGGTCTCCGAATCGGTGGCCGCGGATTGCGACGACGCATTCGAGGCGCTCGGCGGCAGATCAAGGCCGCCCTTGCGGCCGCAGCCGCCGAGCGCAAGCGCGCTCACGCTCAGCAGGATGATGGCCCATCCCGACGAAGTCGGCCGGTAGTTACGTGTCACGACTAAATCCCCAATGCGCGCCGCACCATACAAAGATTGCCTTGCGATGGCGAGGCCTGACGCCCCCATGAAACCCAAGAAAAACCCAAGAAATTACAGCGAAATTTTTGGCCTCAGCCCAATTTTCGCTCTTTTTCCAGCCGCTTCAGCCAGGACTTGGCCTGGGCTGTCACATTCTTCGGCGCCGTGCCGCCATAGCTGGTGCGGCTCTTGACGGACGCCTCCACCGACAATACGCGCAGCGCCTCTGCCGTAATCTTCGGCTCGACCTCCTGCATCGCCTTCAGCGGCAGCTCGTGCAGCGCCACGCCCTGTTTCGAAGCAAGACCGACGATGCGCCCGGTGACGTGATGGGCGTCGCGGAACGGCATTTTCAGCGTCCGCACCAGCCAGTCGGCGAGATCGGTGGCGGTGGCATAGCCCTCGCCCGCGGCCGCCTTCATCCTGTTCTCGTCGGGCACGAGGTCGGCAACCATGCCGGTCATCGCCCGGATCGCCAGCGAGAGGGCTGCGAACGCTTCCATCGCGCCCTGCTTGTCCTCCTGCATGTCCTTTTGATAGGCGAGCGGCAGCCCCTTCATGACGATCAAGAGCGCCGTCAGCGCGCCGATCACCCGCCCGGTTTTGGCGCGCACCAGTTCGGCCGCATCGGGGTTGCGCTTTTGCGGCATGATCGAGGATCCCGTGGTGAACTTGTCGCTCAGCCTGATGAGGCCGACCAGCGGCGAGGTCCAGATCACGATCTCCTCGGCGAAGCGCGACATATGCACCGCCGCGATCGACGCCGCCGACAGGGTTTCGAGCACGAAGTCGCGGTCCGAGACCGCGTCGAGCGAATTGGCCATTGGCCGGTCGAAGCCGAGCGCCTTGGCGGTGGCGTGGCGGTCGATCGGAAACGAGGTGCCGGCGAGCGCGGCCGCACCGAGCGGTGATTCGTTCAGCCGCTTGCGCGCATCCGCAAAGCGGCCGCGGTCGCGCGCGGCCATCTCGACATAGGCCAGGAGATGATGCCCGAGCGTCACGGGCTGGGCGGTCTGCAGATGGGTGAAACCGGGCATCACCGTGCCGGCGTGTTCCAGCGCCCGCTCTACCAGGACATATTGGAATGCCGCCAGCGCCGCATCGGTCTCATCGATGGTGTCGCGCACATACAGACGAAAATCGGTCGCGACCTGGTCGTTGCGCGAACGCGCGGTGTGCAGCCGGCCGGCGGCGGGGCCGATCAGATCGGTCAACCGGCTCTCGACGTTCATATGGATGTCTTCGAGCGCGCGCTTGAAATCGAACGACCCTTTTTCGATTTCTGACAGAATCGTGTCTAGACCTTTGCCGATATTTTTCGCATCACCGGCCGTGATAATGCCCTGCGCGGCGAGCATCGCGGCGTGGGCCTTGGACGCGGCGATGTCCTGGGAATACATGTGACGATCGACGTCGATGGAGACGTTGATTTCCTCCATGATCGCATCGGGACGCTCGGTGAACCGGCCGCCCCACATCTTGTTGCTCATGACTTCTCGCTCACGACTTCTTATTCAGGTGCTGGCTATTCAGGTCTGGCATTTATCGTCGAAACCGGCGAAACGCCGTGCCGGTTTCGGCCGTAACATGAGCACTGCATAGCCGTATCTGATACAGGATGACAAACGATATGCCCGAAACGCCTGCCCCTCGCCCGGCCGCCACGCGCCGGATCCCCATCGCCGTCGGCGCGGTCCTGATTGGGGCGGCGATCGGCTTTGCCGGGGTCTACGGGTTCGGCGGCTTCAAGCGCGGCTCGGGCGGCGATGCCGCCTGTGCGGGCGCGGTCGAGCTGGCGCGGAGGATCGGGCCTTTGGCGCATGGCGAGGTCGCCGCGCTGACCATGGCCACCAGCCCGCTCCGGCTCCCCGACCTCGCGTTCGAAGATGCCGAGGGCAAGCCCCGAAAACTCTCGGACTGGCGCGGCAAGACCGTGCTGGTCAATCTGTGGGCCACCTGGTGCGTGCCCTGCCGGAAAGAGATGCCGGCGCTCGACAGCCTGCAGACCAAGCTCGGCGGCAAGGATTTCGAGGTGGTCGCGATCAACATCGACACCCGCGATCCCGAAAAGCCCAAAAACTTCCTGAAAGAGGCCAATCTGACCAAACTGGCCTATTTCACCGACGCGAAAGCCAAGGTTTTTCAGGACCTTAAGGGCATAGGCAAGGCGCTGGGCATGCCGACTTCGATCCTGGTGGACGGCCAGGGCTGCGAAATCGCCAATCTGGCCGGTCCCGCCGAATGGGCCAGCGACGACGCGATTGCGCTGATCAAGGCCGCGGTGAAGCCGGTGACGGCGGGGTTCTAGAGGTTTTAGGCGATCGCGTTCAGATTGCCGCCGACGCCCGGCGCAAGGTTGGCCGTCGAGGGGGTGCCGAGCAGAGTCTGGACCGCGAATTTCTCGGCGTCGTTGTTCTGTTTGATCATCGAGGTCTGAATCTGCTGCTGCAGACCGCCCGCCTGCATGGCGAGCATGCTCGAGACCATAGCCATCATGTCCATACGCACGACTCCCGAAACGCCGGGAGACCCTAGCCGAGGCTGGTTAACGAGAAATTGAGGCTCAGCGCGTCGGGACCGGCTTGTCGCCGCGGTAATCGTAGAAGCCGCGCTGGGTCTTGCGGCCGAGCCAGCCGGCTTCGACGTATTTCACCAAGAGCGGACACGGCCGGTATTTCGAATCCGCCAGCCCCTCATGCAGCACCTGCATGATCGACAGGCAGGTATCGAGGCCGATGAAATCGGCCAGTTCCAGCGGGCCCATCGGATGGTGCGCGCCGAGCTTCATCGCCGCATCGATCGCCTCGACATTGCCGACGCCTTCGTACAGCGTGTAGATCGCCTCGTTGATCATCGGCAGCAGGATGCGGTTGACGATGAAGGCCGGGAAATCCTCGGACACCGCGATCTGCTTGCCGACCTTGGTGACAAAAGCCTTGGCGGTATCGAAGGTCTCGTCATCGGTGGCGATGCCGCGGATCAGTTCGACCAGTTCCATCGCCGGCACCGGATTCATGAAATGAATGCCGATGAATTTCTCGGGACGGTCGGTCGAGGCGGCGAGCCGCGTGATCGAAATCGACGAAGAATTGGTGGCGACAATCGCTTCCGGCTTCAGCACCGCGCAGACGTCGTGGAAGATCTTGCGCTTGACCTCTTCCTTTTCGACCGCGGTCTCGATCACGAGGTCGCAGTCCGAAAGCCCATCGAAGGTTTCGGTCGACGTAATACGGTCCAGCGCCTGCTTGCGCGCGTCCTCGGTGATGACCTTCTTGACCACCTGGCGCGACAGGTTGCCGTTGATGGTCGCCATCGCCGATTTCAGCCGGTCGGCGGAGACATCGTTGAGCACCACGTCCAGGCCGGCCAGCGCCGCCACATGGGCGATGCCATTGCCCATCTGGCCCGAGCCGATCACGCCGACCTTCTTGATTGTCACCGCCATCTTGTCATCCACTCGAACGGCACGCATATCGCGCCAGTTCATCCCGTTAGGCCCCGGTCCGAACCGAGGCTTAAACCTGTTTTCGACGCGTTTTCTTCAAGCGAACCCGGTAGCCACTTCGCTTGAAAACGCTGTCCCTAGATTAACACCGGCCGGAGCTTACGCGTCCGGCCGCTGTTTGACTGCCGTTATTTTCCGAGCTTGCCGAGCGCCTCGGTCAACTCCGGAACCGCCTGGTACAAATCCGCGACCAGGCCGTAATCGGCGACCTGGAAGATCGGCGCGTCCTCATCCTTGTTGATCGCAACGATCACCTTGGAATCCTTCATGCCGGCGAGATGCTGGATCGCGCCGGAGATGCCGATCGCGACATAGAGCTCCGGCGCCACCACCTTGCCGGTCTGGCCGACCTGCCAGTCGTTCGGCGCATAGCCGGCATCGACGGCGGCGCGCGAGGCGCCGACGCCGGCGCCTAACTTGTCGGCGAGCGGCTCGATGTACTTGGCGAAGTTCTCGCGGCTCTGCATGGCGCGGCCGCCGGAGACGATGATTTTCGCGGACGTCAGTTCGGGGCGGTCGCTTTTGGCGACTTCCTCGCCGACGAAGGTGGAGAGGCCCGGATCGGCCGCGGAGGCGGCGTTCTCGATCGCAGCACTGCCGCCGTCACCGGCCGCGGCGAAGGTCGAGGTCCGTACCGTGATGACCTTCTTGGCGTCCTTGGACTTCACGGTCTGGATCGCGTTGCCGGCGTAGATCGGCCGCTCGAACGTGTCGGGTGAAATCACCTTGATGATTTCGGACACCTGCATCACGTCGAGCAAGGCGGCGACGCGCGGCATCACGTTCTTGAAGCGCGAAGTCGCGGGCGCGACGAAGGCGTCATAGGACGGCGCCAGCGCCACGATCAGCGCCGCCAGCGGCTCGGCAAGGTCATGGGCATAGGCGTCGCCCTCGGCAACCAGCACCTTGGTGACGCCGGCCAGCTTCGCCGCCGCCTCGGCCGCCGCCTTGGTGCCCTGGCCGCCACCGGCGACCAGCACGTGAACCTCGGCGCCCAGCTGGGTGGCCGCGGTCAGCGCCTTGTTGGTGGAGTCCTTGAGGGCCTCGTGGTCGTGTTCGGCAATCAACAGCGTGGTCATCAGAGAACCCCGGCTTCGGTCTTGAGCTTGGAAATCAGTTCGGCGACGTCCTTGACCTTGACGCCTCCCTTGCGGCCGGGCGGCTCGGTGGTTTTCAGCACTTCGAGATGCGGCGTGAGATCGACGCTGTAGTCGGCTGCGCTCTTGTCGGCGATCGGCTTCTTCTTCGCCTTCATGATGTTGGGCAGCGAGGCGTAGCGCGGCTCGTTGAGGCGGAGATCGGTGGTGACGATGGCCGGTCCCTTCAGCTTGAGGGTCTGCAGGCCGCCGTCGACTTCGCGCGTCACCTTGAAATCGGAGCCGTCGACTTCGAGCTTGGAGGCAAAGGTCGCCTGCGACCAGCCGAGAAGTGCGGCCAGCATCTGGCCGGTCTGGTTCGAGTCGTCGTCGATCGCCTGCTTGCCGAGGATGACGAGGCCGGGCTTCTCTTCGTCGACGATGGCTTTGAGAATCTTGGCGACCGCCAGCGGTTCGACATTGCCTTCGGCCTTGACCAGGATGCCGCGGTCGGCGCCCATCGCAAGACCGGTCCGGATCGTCTCGGAGGCCTGTGCGGGCCCGATCGATACCACCACCACTTCGGTCGCCTTGCCGGCTTCCTTCAGCCGCAGCGCTTCCTCGACGGCGATTTCGTCGAACGGATTCATCGACATCTTCACGTTGGCGAGTTCCACGCCCGTTCCGTCGCTCTTGACGCGGACCTTGACGTTGTAATCGACCACCCGTTTTACCGGCACAAGAACCTTCATCGATCCTCTTTCGCTTGAATTCTGGGGTTTGGTGAGCTCTCTATTAGCTTGGGCGCGGAACCTAAAGGTCCCGCTATCGGCGGTCAACGCGCGAAAGCCAAAAATCGACCCCTTTGGAAGGCCAGAGCCTGTTCCGTTTCGATTATCGAAACGGGGCTCCGGATTCCTTTTTTTGACGCGTTTTCTGAGCGCGAACCGGGTCCACTTCGCTGGAAAACGCTATGTTTAGCGGTTCTGGCCGGGCACCCACAACACGTCCCCGGCGCCATTATCGTTCATGGCGCGGCTGGCGACGAACAGGAAATCCGACAGGCGGTTCATATATTGTATGGCAGGCTCGCTGACCGGCTCTTCCGGCCTGGCCGCCAGTTCCACCATGATCCGTTCCGCTCTGCGACATATGGTGCGAGCGAGGTGCAGGTATGCCGCAGCGGGGGTGCCGCCGGGCAGCACAAAGGAGGTCAGGGGCGCCAGATGGGCGTTGAGCGTATCGATATCGCGCTCGAGCCGCTCGACCTGGCTGGACAGCATGCGCAGCCGCTCCGCCTTGCCGTCGCGCTGGGGCACCGCGAGATCGGCGCCGAGATCGAACAGGTCGTTCTGGATCAGGCCCAGCATCGCATCGAGTTCGCGCGCCTGCGCCAGATGCAGCCGCACCACGCCGATCGCGGCGTTGGTCTCGTCCACGGTTCCATAGGCGCTGACGCGCAGATCATATTTCGGGCGGCGTTCGCCGCTGCCGAGCGCGGTGGTGCCGTCATCGCCGGTCCGCGTGTAGATTCGATTAAGCACGACCATTGGCGGATCCCCTCTTACTTGCCCTATTTGCCCATCGCCCAGACCACGGCCATCGTGATGACGATGGCGATGAATTGCAGCAGCACCCGCAGCCGCATCAGATTCTGCGAGCGGCTGGGCGAGCCGCCCCGCATCATGTTGATGAGACCCAATAACAACACGATCGCAACAGCAGCGACCGCGATGGGCAGAACAATCGAACCAAAAAAGGATGCCATCGGCGCTACATAACACCGCGCCGGGCCGGCCGCCATACGTTCACAGAGCCTGCACCGATGCCTGATCGATCTGGCTTTTAGCCCAATAATATCAGAAGCTAGGGTGATGTTCGGATCGAACCGTCAATCGCAAGGCCAGGGTGGCATGTGAGGCAGGCCAAGTACGTCTATCACGTCGTGATGGATGCATTTTATACGTTCCTCGCCGATGACGGCTGGGCGATCGCCAGTCATATCGCGCTGTCGACGCTGATGGCGCTGTTTCCGTTCCTGATCGTGCTGACCTCGCTGGCCGCCTTTGTCGGCTCCAAGGAACTTGCCGACCAGTCCGTTGAACTGTTGTTGCAGGTGTGGCCGCAGCAGGTCGCCGATTCGCTTTCAGGCGAAATTCACGACGTGCTGACCACGACCCGCGGCGACCTGCTGACCATCGGCGCGGTGCTGGCGGTGTATTTCGCCTCGAACGGCGTCGAGGCGCTGCGGGTGGCGCTGAACCGCGCCTATTCCGTGATCGAGCCGCGCAGCTGGTACTGGCTGCGGCTGGAATCGATCGGCTACACGCTGGTCGCCGCCTTCACCGCGCTGGCGATGGCGTTCCTGATCGTGCTGTTTCCGTTGATGCTGGAGGCGGCGCGGCGCCACATTCCCTTCTTCGTCGAGACCAACGAGCACTTCCTCAACGTCACCCGCTACAGCGTCACCATCGGCGCGCTGATCATCGCCCTCTTCATCCTGCACGCGTGGCTGCCGGCGGGACGCCGGGGCTTTCTGCAGATCCTGCCCGGTATTATTTTCACTTTGGTTGCGTCGCTGCTGTCGGGCATCGTGTTCGGCCAGTATCTGACGCGCTTCGCCAGCAA
The DNA here is from genome assembly GCF_018130145.1 of Bradyrhizobium sp. AUGA SZCCT0176. Lineage (GTDB taxonomy): Bacteria > Pseudomonadota > Alphaproteobacteria > Rhizobiales > Xanthobacteraceae > Bradyrhizobium. The sequence goes on from NZ_JAFCMB010000027.1 coordinate 38,826, forward strand.
CTACGTGACGATGTATGCGGGATTGGCATCCGTCATTATCGCGCTTGTGTTCCTGTATTTCATCGCCGCTATCTTCGTTTATGGCGGCGAACTCAACGCAGCGATCATCAAGTCGCGGCTGCCGCACGGCGTGTCGCTTCAAGCAGCGCAGTCGCTAGCGCACGTGGACTGACCGGCTTGACCAGGAAGGCGTCGGCCCCCGCAGCGCGCGAGGCCGCCTCGTCCTCGCCGCGCCCCGACACACAGATGATGGCGATGCGGCCGAACGGCGGATCGAGCGCCCGAATGCGCCGGATAGCCTCGATGCCGTCGATGCCCGGCAGCACCATGTCCATCAGCACCGCGTCGAAACTTCCTTGCGCGATCCGCTCCGGCGCCGCCTCGCCCTGGCCGATGAACTCGGTCTGATGGCCGAGTTCGGTCAGGATGGCGTTGAGCACGACGCGGCCGAACGGATTGTCCTCGACGCTGAGCAGGTGCAAGGGCCGCAGCGCCCCGGTCGACGGCTCGCCGTCGGCCCCCGTCATGATCGTAATCGGGCCCTTGGCCGGCGAAATCACGACGCTGAGCGTGAAGGCGGTGCCGCCGCCGCGCCGCTGCGTCACCACGATGTCGCCGCCCATGGCGCGCGCGAGCTGCTTGACCGACGACAGCCCAAGCCCGGTGCCGCCGAACTTTGAGGCGATCGAGACATTGGCCTGCGAGAACGGGCGGAACAGGCGCTTGATCTCGCTGAGCGTGAGGCCGATGCCGCTGTCGGAGACCGCAAAGGCGACGCCGATTTTGCCCCTGGGCGCGCGCAGCGGCGACACAACAAGCGTGACGCTGCCCTGTTCGGTGAATTTCACCGCATTGTCGATCAGGTTCTCCAGCGCGGCCCGCAGCCGTACGGGATCGCCGACGGCGAATGCCGGCAGCTTTTCAGAGATCTCGACCGACGACTGCAGGCCCTTCGCCGCCGCCCGCCCGGTCAGCGAATCGCCGGCGTTGCGCGCGAGCGTGCGCAGATCGAAGAAATCGTGGCGCACGGTGAGCCCGGGACCGCTGCTGCGCGCGGCATCGACGAACAAGGTCGCAAGGCTCGCCAGGTGTTCCGCGCCGGCCTTGATGGTGTCGATCCAGCGCCGTTCGCGCTCGTCGAGGTCGGAGGTGGCCAAGAGATTGCTGATCGCGAGAATGCCGGTCAGCGGCGTGCGCACCTCGTGGGCAAAGGCCGCCAGCGCCACTTCGACCACGCCGGGCCCGGCCGCCGCTTTCCGCGAACCGCGTTTCTTCGCGGCAACGCGCGATACGCGCTTCTTCTTCGGCTGCCTCTTGGTCAGCCGTGTTGTACGCTGTACGCGCGGTTTTGCCGCCATGGTCCCCCACACCCCGTCCTTGATCAGCATGGCATGCCACGGCGGCCGGAGTCACGAAGGCCTTTGCGGCAGCTCACAGCAGTAGAACTACGGAAGTCCCAGCAGGCGGCGGATGTGGGCAGGCGTGGCGCCCTGCCCACGCAATTCGCGCAAGGCAGTGGCCTTGGTCGACTTCGACAGTTTCTGTCCGGCGTCGTCGAGGACCAGCCGGTGATGCCGGTAGGCCGGTTGCGGAACACCGAGCAGCGATTGCAGCAGCCGGTGCACGCTGGTCGACCAGAACAGGTCGTGGCCGCGCACCACGTCGGTGACGCCCTGCAGGGCGTCGTCGATCACAACAGACAGATGATAGCCGGTCGGCGTCTCCTTTCGCGCCAGGATGACGTCGCCCCAGGCTTCCGGCCGGGCGGCCACGAGCCCGGTTTCGCCGCCAGCGCCCTCGCCGTGCTCGATCCAGGCGAGATCGGGCGCTTGTGCCATGGCCGCCGCCATATCGAGCCGCAACGCGTAAGGCAGCCCCTGTTCGATCAATTGCCGCCGCGCCGGCGCGGAAAACGACTTCGCGGCGCCCGGATAGAGCGGCGCGCCATCGGGATCACGCGGCCAGGACGTTCCGGTTTTCGCGGCGGATTCCCGTTCGGCGACCAGACGGGCGATTTCCGCGCGGCTCTCGAAGGCGGGATAGATCAGGCCGCGGCCTGACAGTTTTTCCACCGCCTCGCGAAAGTCGGAAAGATGTTCGGATTGCCGCCGCACCGGCGCTTCCCAGCCAATGCCGAGCCATTCAAGGTCCTGATAGATCGCGGCCTCGAATTCCGGCCGGCACCGCGCCGCGTCGATATCCTCGATGCGGAGCAGGAATCTTCCACCGCTCGCGCGCGCCAGCTCGAAATTCAACAGCGCCGAAAAAGCGTGGCCGAGATGGAGGTAGCCATTGGGGCTTGGCGCAAATCGGAACACAGGTGACGGCATTGATCTCTTTCGCAGGACATGATGGTTTTAACGGGCAATGACCATTCACCTCAACTCCCAGGCCGACCTCGAAGACGCGATTGCGGCCCTCGTCGTACAGGACAAGCGGCTCAAACCGATTCTCGAACTCACGGGCATGCCGGCGCTGCGCCAGCGCGAGCCGGGCTTTGCCGGGCTGGCGCATATCGTGTGCGGTCAGCAACTCTCCACCGCCAGCGCCGGGGCGATCTGGGGGCGCCTCACCGCCGCGTTCGATCCGTTCGATCCCGAACCCATCCGCAAGGCGCGTGCCGACCGCCTCGGACGGCTCGGCCTTTCGGCGGCCAAGATCAAGACGCTGAAGAACATCGCGCGCGAACTGGCCGCGGAGCGGTTGAACCTCGACGTGCTGGCGGAAGAGGATGCCGACGCCGCGCACCATACGTTGACGGCGCTGCATGGCATCGGCCCATGGACCGCCGACGTCTATTTGCTGTTCTGCCTCGGCCATGGCGACGCCTGGCCGGCCGGCGATATCGCGATCCAGGAAGCGATCAAAATCGGGCTCGGCCTGCAGACGCGTCCGACCGCCAAACAGATGGCGCCGCTGGCCGAACCGTGGCGTCCGATGCGCGGAGCTGCCGCGCATCTGTGGTGGAGCTATTATCGCGTGCTGAAGAAGCGCGAGGGTGTGCTTGCGAAGTAACCTTAGCCGCGCAATCTCACCCGGTCCTCGCGCGCGCATGCCGTGACGAAGTCGATCACCGCGCGCACGGCGGGGAGTTCGACCAGATCCGGATGCGCCAGCAGAAAGAGATCGGCTACGCTGACGAGTTTTTGCGGCGCGACCCGCACCAGATCGGGATCGCCGGCAGCGACGAAGCAGGACAGCGCCGAGATCCCAAGGCCGGCCTTCGCCGCGGCCAGCATGTCGCCCTGCGACGAGCAGCGCAGCACCACCGTTCCCTGCCGGGTGATGAGATCGCTCCAGCGCGCCAGGCGTTCGTTCGAGGCCCGGTCGGCGAAGCCGATGACGCTGTGCCCCTTCCATTCGTCGCGCCGCTCCGGCAGCCGTCGCCGCGCCGCATAGGCGCGCGAGGCGTAGAAGCCGGTGCCGAGCCGGCCGATCCTGCGGCCGATCAAATTCTCTTCGCCGCTGTCCACCGGACGCAGCACGACATCAGCCTCGCGGCGGCGCACGCTGGCCGGAAACGGATGGGTGATGATCTCGATCTGGATGTGGTCGTGCGCGCGCAGGAACGGGCCCAGCCGCGGCATCAGCCAGTGCGAGGCAAAGGTCGCCCCGATCGAGAGCTTGACGACGCCGCGGGCGTCCGCACCGGTCGCCGACACCGCGGCCTCGGCGCGCAACGCCGCCGCCGCCATGGCGTCGACATGCTCACGGAATTTGCGGCCCTGCGAGGTCAGCGACAGGCCTTCGTTGGAGCGCGCGAACAGGGGTATGCCGAGCTGGCCCTCCAGTTCGGCGATCTTGCGGCCGACCGTCGGATGGCTGGAACGGAGCTGGCGCGCCGCCGCGGCGAAGCTGCGGGTTTCGGCCACTGCGACGAAGGTCTTGCACAAGTCCCAGTCCATCGGCGACCCATATGTTCATTACTGAATAGTCAGCTGTTCAATATTGAACGTCGGCGGCGGCCCGTCCAGCCCTATAATGCAGGGCGTAAGCAAGCCGGCTGGAGCGGAACCGTTCGCCGGCCTCAAAACCCAAAGGGAGGATTGAATGCCGTTGCCAGCGTCGCTTGCCAATTCGCTTGAACTGCCGGTGGTTGGCTCGCCACTTTTCATCGTGTCCGGGCCGGAGCTCGTGATCGCCCAGTGCAAGGCCGGGATCGTCGGATCGTTTCCGGCGCTGAACGCGCGGCCGGTCGAAAAGCTCGGCGAATGGCTGAGCCGAATCGAGGACGAACTCGGTGAGTACAAGGCGCTGCACCCGGAGAAGAAGGTCGCGCCCTATGCGGTCAACCAGATCTGCCACGCCTCCAACGACCGGCTGATGAAAGACATGGAAACCTGCGTCAAGCACCAGGTTCCGATCATCATCACCTCGCTGCGGCCGCCGCTGGAGATCGTCGAAGCCGCGCATTCCTATGGCGGTGTCGTGTTCCACGATGTGATCAACGTCAAGCATGCACGCAAGGCTGCCGAACAGGGCGTCGACGGGTTAATTCTGGTTTGCGCCGGCGCCGGCGGGCATGCCGGTACGCTGTCGCCATTCGCGCTGCTGCGCGAGGTCAAGCAATGGTTCAAGGGCACCATCCTGCTGTCGGGCGCGATCTCCGACGGCTGGAGCATTGCCTCCGCGCTCGCGCTCGGCGCCGACCTCGCCTACATGGGCACCCGCTTCATCGCCACCGAAGAGGCCAATGCCGACCTCGCCTACAAGAAGGCGCTGACCGAGCACGCCGCCCATGACATCGTCTATTCGAACCTGTTCACCGGCGTGCACGGCAATTATCTCGGCCCCTCGATCGTGGCCGCGGGCCTCGATCCCGACAATCTGCCGGTCGCCGACAAGACCAAGATGAATTTCGGCTCCGGCGGCAACACCAAGTCCAAGGCGTGGCGCGACATCTGGGGCTCGGGCCAGGGCATCGGCCAGATCAATGATGCGCCGCCGGTCGCCGAACTCGTCGCGCGCCTGAAAGCCGAATTCGACGACGCCGGCAGCGACTTTCTGAGGCGGGCGCGCGCTTAGGCGGCGCGCCCCCGGCTTCGACAACAATCAAAACAGAGGGATGGGAACGATGAGCGTGTCACGCACTGCATTGAGCATTGTGTTCGCAATGTTGGCGACCGCAGCCGTCGCCGCCGACGACAAGGGCGAAATCCGTATCGGCCAGACGCTGCCCTATAGCGGGCCGGTGTCCGGCTTCGGCGTCATCGGCCGGGCGCAGGAGGCCTATTTCGAGAAGGTCAACGCGGACGGCGGCATCAACGGCCGTAAGGTCAAGTTCATCACCCTCGACGACGCCTACTCGCCGCCCAAGACGGTGGAGCAGACCCGCAAGCTGGTCGAGCAGGAAGAAGTGCTTGTCATGTTCGGCTCGCTGGGTACCGCGACCAACAACGCCGTGCATCGCTACCTCAACAGCAAAAAGGTGCCGCAGCTGTTCGTGCTGAGCGGCGCCACCAAATGGGCCGACCCGAAGAATTACCCGTGGACCATGCCGGGCATGGCGACCTATCAATCCGAGGGCGTCGTCTATGCCAAGTACATATTGCAAGCCAAGCCGGACGCGAAGATCGCCATCCTGGCGCAGAACGACGATTTCGGCCGCGACTATGTCGCCGGCTTCAAGCGCGCGCTGGGAGACAAAGCCGCGACCATGATCGTCTCCGAGGCGAGCTATGAGACCAGCGCGCCGACCATCAGTTCGCAGCTCGCGACGCTGAAGGCCTCCGGCGCCAACGTGATGTTCGGCGTCGTGCTCGGGAAATTCACCTCGCAGATGATCAAGGGCGTCGCCGAACTGAGCTGGAAGCCCGACCTGTTCTTTGTGCCGACATCGGCGTCATCGATCTCGTTCCTGGAGCCCGGCGGACTGGAAAACGCGGTCGGGCTGATTTCGTCGAGCAACCAGAAGGACACGATGGACGCTCAATGGGCCAATGACGCCGGCGTGAAAGAGTATTTCGCGTTCATGAAACAGTACTTGCCCAATGCCGATCTCAACAATTCGAACTACGCGGCGGGCTACCATTATGCCAACCTGATGACGAAGGTGCTCGCTGCGTGCAAGGACGATTTCAGCCGCGAGAACGTCATGCGCCAGGCAGCTTCACTGCGCCAGGTTTCGCTGCCGCTGCTGTTGCCTGATATAACCGTGTCGACCGATGCCGAGGATTATCTGCCGTTCCAGCAATTGCGACTGCGGCGCTTCGACGGCAAGAGCTGGGTCGGCTTTGGTGAAATTCTGGACGACCGATAGGGAGCACGCAACGTGATCATCGGCGGCGAACGTTCCATCAGCTACCCCCAGATCTACGACCGCATCGCACGCGCGGCGACGGGATTTCAAAGCCTCGGCCTTGGCGGCGGCACGCCGGTCGCCATGATGCTGCGCAATGATTTTGCGTTGTTCGAGGTTACCGGCGCAGCCGCAGCGCTTGGCAGCCCGGTGGTTCCGATCAACTGGCACCTGAAGGCCGAGGAGGTCGCCTATATCCTGGCCGACAGCGGCGCCGAGATTCTGGTCTGCCACGCGGACCTGTTGCCGCAGATCAGGGACGGGCTATCAGCCCATATCAAGCTGTTGATCGTGACCACACCGCCGGAAATCGCCGCGGCGTTCAATGTTCCGCCCGCGCTGACGCAAATCCCTGGTGGCATGACCGACTGGGACGTCTGGCGCGACACCCATGCGCCATCGCAGGAGTCGCCGATCGGCAGCGCGCCGATGTTCTATACGTCGGGCACCACGGGCCTGCCCAAGGGCGTGCGGCGCAAGCCGATGAAGCCGGAACAGCAAGCGGCCTCGGCGCGCGTGGGCACCATCGCCTACGGCATCAAGGCCGATGACGATCAGATCGTCCTGATGAACGGCCCGATGTACCATTCGGCGCCAAGCTCCTACGGCATGCTGGCGTTTCGCAACGGCTGCCGCATCGTGCTCGAACCGCGCTTCGACCCCGAGGACATGCTGCAACTGATCGCGCGCCATCGCGTCACCCACATGCATATGGTGCCGACCATGTTCGTGCGGCTGCTGCGCCTGCCGGACGAGGTGAAACAACGTTACGACCTGTCGTCGCTGCGCTTCGTCGTCCATGGCGCGGCCCCCTGCCCGCCGCAGGTCAAGCGCGCCATGATCGACTGGTGGGGACCGGTCATCAACGAATATTTCGGCTCGACCGAAACCGGAATCCCGGTGTGGCACTCGGCCGAGGAGGCGCTGGCCAAACCCGGCACCGTCGGCCGAGCGATCGAGGGCGGCGTCGTCAAGATCTTCCGCCCCGACGGCGAGCTGTGCGGCGTCAATGAGCCCGGCGAACTCTTCATGCGGCAGGTGTCGGTGCCGGATTTCGATTACCACGGCAAGGCCGAGGCGCGCGCCGAGGCCGGCCGCGACGGCCTCGTCAGCGTCGGTGACGTCGGCTATCTCGACGAGGACGGTTATTTGTTCCTGTGCGATCGCAAACGCGACATGGTGATATCAGGCGGCGTCAACATCTATCCCGCCGAAATCGAGAACGCGCTGATCGGCATGGACGGCGTGCGCGACTGCGCGGTGTTCGGCATTCCCGACGACGAATTCGGCGAACGGCTGTTTGCCTGCATCGAGCCTGACACCAACGCCGCGCTGTCGCCGGCGGCGGTGCAGGAATTCCTGCGCACCCGCCTCGCCAACTTCAAGGTGCCAAAGGACATCCAGTTCATGGACGCGATGCCGCGCGAAGCCACCGGCAAGATCTTTAAACGCAAGCTGCGCGATCTCCACGCCGAGGGCGTGCTGCGGGCGATCGCGTGATCCGCCTGTCCGTGATTGCGAGGAGCGAAGCGACGAAGCAATCCATCTATCCCCGGGCGGAAAGGTGGATTGCTTCGCTTCGCTCGCAATGACGGGGATGCATTTCGACGCTTGATCCGAACGATGTTTTAAACATCATTGCTGTTTGCAAAACGTTCATCGTTGGGCGCAAAGATCACCGCACGTCACAAGCAGGGATCGAGCACATGCACGCCACCGACTTCATCGTCGCCCGCAACGATCTGCAGCAATGCAAATCGATCGAAACGCAACTGCCGGACGCAGCCGCGTTGCCGGCCGACGCGCTGCTGGTCAAGATCACCCGCTTCGCCTTCACCGCCAACAACGTCACCTATGCCGTGATGGGCGATGCGTTGAAATACTGGCAGCTGTTTCCGGCACCAAAGGATTTCGGCAACATTCCGGTGTGGGGATTTGGCGAGGTGATCGCCTCGAAGCATCCGAACGTCGCCGTGGGCGAAACCCTGTTCGGCTACTTCCCGATGGCGACGCATCTCGTGATCGAGGCCGCCGACGTCAGCAAGCGGGGCTTGCGCGACGGTGCCGCGCACCGGCAGGGCGTGGCGCCGGTCTACAACGCCTATGCCCGTGTCAGCGGCGATCCGGCGTTCACCGGCAAGCAGGGCGACTATCAGGCACTGCTGCGGCCGCTGTTCATGCTGTCGTTCCTGGTCGACGACTTCCTCGCCGAAAATGATTTCTATGGCGCGCGCCGCGTAATGCTGTCGTCGGCCTCCAGCAAGACCGCGTACGGCCTGGCGCATCTCGTGCACGGGCGTGACGGCATCAAGGTGATCGGGCTGACCTCGGCTCCGAACGTCGCATTCGTCAAATCGCTCGGCTGCTACGACGAAGTCGTGACCTACGACGCGGTGACATCGCTTCCTGCGGATTCGCCGGTCGCTTATGTCGACATGGCCGGGAGCAGCGAGCTGCGTGAAAGGCTGCACCGGCATTTCGGCGACCAGATGAAATATTCCGGACGCGTCGGCCTCACCCACCGCAGCACGTCGCCCGAAGAGCCGGAATTGCCGGGCGCCAAGCCGAGCTGGTTCTTTGCGCCGGACCATATCCGCAAGCGCGCCAAGGAATGGGGACCGGGCGGCGTCGATACGCGCTTTGGTGCAGCGTGGGCCGGCTTCGCGCCGAAACTCGATCAATGGCTCACCGTGACCGAAGGCCGCGGACCGGCGGCGGTGCAACAGGTCTATCTCGACACCCTCAACGGCCGCGTGCCGCCGGACCAGGGGCATATCCTGTCGATTTAGAGATATCCGCTATCTCGTCACGCTCTTTCTGCAGCCTCCCGAATGGGTATAGGCTCGCGGGAACAGGGATAACGCCGCATAGACGGCCGGTGACGAGAAACGCGCATGCTCGACAAGACGGACGATATTTCGGTAGCCGCCGACAACTGGCTGGCGCAGTTCGAAGAGGCGCTGGCGAAATCCGATAGCGGCCTGCTGAAGGCGCTGTTTCATGCCGACAGCCATTGGCGCGACGTGCTGGCGTTGAGCTGGAACATCCAGACCGTCAACGGCGCGGACGCGATCCTGAAAGAGCTGAGCGTGCACGCGCCGGCCGCTGGCCCTGTTGGATTTGCGGTCGATCCCAACCGCGCCGCCCCGCGCAAGGTGATGCGCGCGGGCACCAACGCGATCGAGGCGATCTTCAAGTTCGAGACCAAAGTCGGACGCGGCAGCGGCATCATCCGGCTGATCCCGGATGCCGCCAACGTTCTGAAGGCCTGGACGCTGCTGACCGAACTCGGCGAGCTCAAGGGCTTTGAGGAGCAGATCGGCGTCGCGCGGCCGCGCGGCAACGCTTATTCGCGCGATTTCCGCGGCCCCAACTGGCTCGATCTGCGCAAGGCTTCTTCCGGCTATGCCGAGCATGATCCGACCGTGCTGGTGATCGGCGGCGGACAATCCGGCCTCTCGATCGCGGCGCGGCTGAAGCAATTGAATGTCGATACGCTGATCGTCGATCGCGAGAAGCGCATCGGCGACAACTGGCGCAAGCGCTACCACGCGCTGACGCTGCACAACCAGGTGCAGGTCAACCACCTGCCCTACATGTACTTCCCGCCGAACTGGCCGACTTACATTCCGAAGGACAAGCTCGCCAACTGGTTCGAGGCCTATGTCGAAGCCATGGAGCTGAACTTCTGGACCGAGACCGAGTTCGAGGGCGGCAGCTACGACGAGACGGCGCAACGCTGGACCGTGACGCTGCGGCGCGCCGACGGCAGCACGCGCACCATGCATCCGCGCCATGTCGTGCTGGCGACCGGCGTCAGCGGCATTCCGAGCCGGCCCGAGATTGCCGGTCTGAGGGATTTTCGCGGCACTGTGATGCATTCCAGCCAGTACGACGACGGCGAGAACTGGAAGGGCAAGCGCGCGATCGTGATCGGCACCGGCAATAGCGGCCACGACATCGCGCAGGATCTGCATTCCAGCGGCGCCGAGGTGACGCTGTTTCAGCGCTCATCGACGCTGGTCGTCAGCATCGAGCCCTCGGCGCAGCTGGTGTACGCGCCCTACAATGAGGGCACGCTCGAGGACAACGATCTGATCGCGACCTCGATGCCGCTGAAGGTGGCGCGGAGGAGCCACGCGCTGACCACGGAGAAATCAAAGGAGCTCGACAAGGAGCTGCTGGAGGGGCTGGCGCGCGCGGGCTTCAAGCTCGATTTCGGCGAGGATAACACCGGCTGGCAGTTCAAATACCTCACCCGCGGCGGCGGTTATTATTTCAACGTCGGCTGCTCCGATTTGATCGTCAAAGGCGACATCGCTCTGAAGCAATTCGCCGACGTCGAAGGCTTTGTCACCGATGGCGCTGACATGAAGGACGGCGAGACCATCGCCGCCGATCTCGTCGTGCTGGCGACCGGCTACAAGCGGCAGGAAGAGCTGGTGCGGCTATTGTTCGGCGAACCCGTCATGAACCGCGTCGGCACCATCTGGGGCTTTGGCGACGGCCAGGAACTGCGCAACATGTACACCCGCACCGGCCAGCCAGGCCTGTGGTTCATCGCTGGCGGCCTCGCGCAATGCCGCATCGGATCGAAACATCTGGCGCTGCAGATCAAGGCGATCGAGGAAGGGTTGCTGCCGCGCGGTGCCAAGCCGGCGGCGGCCAGCGCGTGAATCCATCAACCAAACCAACGCCGTCATTCCGTGGCGTGCGAAGCACGAACTACGATGTGCAATTGCACATCGGAGAATCTCGAGATTCCGGGTCTGGTCCTTCGGACCATCCCGGAATGACAGCAACAATGGGGGAATAAACATGCCATCCATTCTGGGCTCGGGCGAACACCGTTATCGCGTGGTGGAGAACTGGGCGAAGCTGCCCGATGGCTGGAGCCTCTCCGACGTCGCTTCCGTCGCGGTCGACAGCCGCGACCGCATCTACGTCTTCAACCGCGGTGCCCACCCGATGGTGGTGCTGGACCGCGAGGGGAATTTCCTCAGGAGTTGGGGCGAAGGGCTGTTCAACCGCGCCCATGGGCTGCACATCGACGCCGACGACAATCTCTATTGCACCGATGACGGCGACCACACCGTGCGCAAGTGCTCGGTCGACGGCAAGGTGCTGCTGACGATCGGCATCCCGAACCGGCCAAAGCCGTATATGAGCGGCGAGCCGTTCCACCGCTGCACCCATACTGCGCTGTCGCCGAAGGGCGAGATCTATGTCTCTGATGGTTACGGCAATGCCTGCGTCCACAAATACACACCCGACGGCAAGCTGCTGAAGAGCTGGGGCGAGCCGGGCTCCGATCCCGGCCAGTTCAACATCGTCCACAACATCGCAACCGACGTGGACGGCTTCGTCTACGTCGCCGACCGCGAAAACCACCGCGTGCAAGTGTTCGACGGCAACGGCAAATACGAGACCCAGTGGAACAATTTGCACCGGCCCTGCGCGCTGCATTGCTGCGGCGGCAAGCATCCCACCTTCATTGTCGGCGAGCTCGGCCCCGGCATGCCGGTCAACCTCAAGGTACCGAATCTCGGGCCGCGACTCTCCATCGTCGACGCCAAGGGCCAGCGGATCGCCCGGCTCGGCGGCGAGGACGGCCCGGGGATCGAGACCGGCAAATTCCTCGCCCCCCACGGCCTGGCGCTGGATTCCAGGGGCGACATCTATGTCGGCGAGGTCGGCGTCACCAACTGGAAGACCAGCTTTCCGGACACGCCGATGCCGTCAGAGGTCGGCGTCGGCCGCTGCCTGCAGAAGCTGGAGAAGGTGTAGGACCGGCCGCGCGGCTCGAGGCTGGCACGCCCGATCACGATGGATTGACCGCCGATGCCTGCCCCTGGAGATGCCTTGGAGGCCCGCGGAATCGTGGCGATTCGTGGGCGGCATATGCTGGATAAGGCCCGGAACGCTCTTCACAATCCCGTCACGCTGCCTGTAGTATGCAGGGCGCATGCTGCTTCGCAGCTAACATGGGAGTCAGGAGCGTTTCTTGAACGCACACGTCTCGCAAGGCGGTTGGCCGGTATTGGTGCTGAACGCGGATTTCCGGCCGCTGAGTTACTACCCGCTGTCTCTCTGGTCGTGGCAGGACGCGATCAAGGCGGTGTTCCTCGACCGCGTCAACATCGTCGAGCATTACGACCGCGCGGTGCACAGCCCGAGCTTCGAGATCCAGCTGCCGAGCGTGGTGTCGCTCAAATCCTTCGTCAAGCCGACCACGCATCCCGCCTTCACCCGGTTCAACGTCTTCCTGCGCGACCGGTTCTGCTGCCAATATTGCCTGGCGCATGACGACCTCACCTTCGATCACATCATCCCGCGCAGCAAGGGCGGCCAGACCACCTGGGAGAACGTCGTCGCGGCCTGCTCGCCGTGCAATCTGCGCAAGGGCAATTTGACGCCGCAGCAGGCGCGGATGTTCCCAAGGCAACACCCGTTCGCACCGACCGTGCATCAACTGCACCGCAACGGGCGCCTGTTCCCGCCGAACTATCTGCACGATAGCTGGCTCGACTATTTGTATTGGGACACCGAGCTCGATCCGTAGAGCCGGGGACGCTGTTATCGCGGGAATCAAATGAGTGCCACGCTTTCCGGCGCTGTGAGTTTCCGATAATTCAATCTGAGATAAGCGGGTACGCCGCGGCCTGGCTTTCCCATGCCCCTTACGAGTTCGATCACGCCCTACGATCCCGAGTGGCCGCAACGGTATGCGGAGGAAGCCGAGCGATTGTCTCCTACCTTCGGATCGGCATTGCAGGAGATCCATCACGTCGGCAGCACAGCCGTGTCGGGATTGGCGGCGAAACCTGAGATCGACATCCTGGCCGTGGTCACATCCGGCAGCGTTCCCGAGGAGTGGACCCGGGCATTTGAAGCGCTTGGCTACCGGCGCGGCGGCGACCTTTCGCAAGGCCACCATTTCTTCAAGCGGGATGTCGGCGGCGTCCGCACGCACAAGCTCCACGTTTGCCGCGAAGGCCATCCGGCCATCGCGCGAATGCTCAAATTCCGAGACCATCTTCGCCGGCATCCGGCCGATCGGTTGAGGTATCAGGAACTGAAGCTCGCCCTCGAACGCGAAAATGCCGACGGCATTCACAAGTATCTTGCGGACAAGGCGCCGTTTATCAACTCCCTTCTCGCCGGCCTCGAGTGAGAACCTGCGCTAGCGCACCAGGCCGACTGGTGGCCGGCACGTCCGCGCATGCACGCTCCGTTCGGACCAAGGAACCATTGCGATTCGGCGGGCAACCGGCAATTGCGCGCTCGAATTCACAACGCTTCAAGCGCGCCGCGCGATGGTGCCATCGGCAGCCATTCCGGGATACGGCGCTTCGCGATCCAATATGGTCGCCAGAGCGATTGCCAAGCGGCGCGGTCGAGCGGCGCCGTGCCCCAGTCACGCGCCCCCATGTTGACATGCGACAGGTCATGCAAGTGCAGCCACTGACGCGCCGCCCACCACAGCTCTCGCGGCACCTCTGCGTTCCCAGCGGCTTTGAGCTCGACGATATTCGGCAGCGGATCGCGATATCGCGAAGCAACGCGCAGCGTGGCAACGCGCTCCCCGTCGCGCCGAACGCTCCAGAGCCGCGAGCGATTATGCGCCAGGTTGTAGCCATAGGTGTGCAGGCAATTCCGCATGGCGTCCGCTTCTTCGGCGATAGCGACGATGGTGTCCAAGGGCAGGAAATCATAACCGGCCACGCGACCGGTCCGGAGCCACATGTCGCTGATCGGCAGGCGACCGAGATTCACCTGCAATGCGATGAGCATTCGCCAGTCGTCTGCAGCCGCAAGGGCCGGACCGATGCGCATGTCCGGCGTCCACGGCTTGCCGATCAGCCCGTGCCCGTACGTTGCCGGCTGGCCGGAAAACCATGACCAGAGACTGATCAGCCGCAATCGGGCCGGATTCACACGCCGCTGCTCGCGGACAAGCTCGCGCGCGATCCACACCGCCGCCGCCTCATGCGCGAGATCGGCAACATCAGCCACGACCTGCAGCCAAATCGGGGCGAGCCTGGGCGAGCGCGGAAAATGGTTCGCGATCTGCCGGCGAAACAGCTCGCCGTCAGGCAAACTCCGGATCGGACGCGTGAGCGCCTCCGGCGGCACCTTTCGCAGCCACATCGGCACATCGGCCGCCACCGCCGCCTCAGCTAGACCGAGGCCATCGACGACGTGCGCGAGCGCCGGCGCGGGATCGAGCCCGGGCCGCGGGACGGCCAGCGCGAAGAGAAGCGCGGGAAAGCTCGCGGCAAGGTCCGCAATGCGCGAGTGCCGCATTGCCAGAACACGCACCTCTCCCTGGAACCGGGGATGATATCTCCGGAGCCGACGTTCAAGCAGGTCGGAGCGCGCGGCCTCCCGGCGAGGGGCCAGCAACAGATTCGAAGTCATGACAACAATTCCGGAGCGCGGACTCAGAGGTCCGCAGCCAAGATTCGATCGCGTTGAGGATTTGGATGTTTCACCCGGGGTTTGAATCCCGGGACGCGCGTCAAATATCGCGTATCGAACCCGGGAAGCGCGCAGACGTAAACATGGTCGCCTCCATCGATGGCGTTGCGGAGCCGTCCCAATAGCCAGTTTTCCGCCGATGCGCAACCCGGGAATGCATCCTGCCGGCAGTTCACCTGACGCCCGGCTGGCGTCGGCCTTCCTCTCACCTCTCCCCTTTCAACCTGTCCGCCATTCGCTCGGCGATCGCGACCGTCGTCAGATGCGTGTTGGCGCGCGGGACTTCGGGCATGATGGAGGCGTCGATGACGCGCAGGCCTGTGCAGCCGATCACGCGGCATTCGGGATCAACTACCGAGCGCGGGTCGTCGGCTGCGCCCATGCGGCAGGTGCCGCTGGCGTGCTGGGCGTCGCTGCACTCAGTGAACAGCCAGTCGTCGAGTTCGGCGTCGCCGAGCGCCTCGTCCATCGAGCGTCCGGTGGCGCCATACTCGACACGGTGGGCGATGTCGGTGATGGCGGGCTGCAGGCAGATCTCGCGCAGGCGGCGCGCGCCGTCGCGCATACGAATGAGATCGCTGCGGTCGGACAGCATACGCTCCTCCACCGCCGGATCGATGGTCGGGTCTGACGTGGTGATGCGGACGTGGCCCTGGCTGAACGCCTGGTAGACCGACACCGCGATGCGGCCGCGCGCGGTGCTGGCCGTCTGATTGACGTCGCGGGCGAGGTTGCCGGCGATCATGATCATGTCGTTCTCACCGGCGCCTTGGAGGCCGGAGCTGTAGCGCAGGCAGCAATTGGTGTGCCGGTGCATCAGCGTGCCGACCTGGCCGTGCTCGCGCAGATGCAGCAGCGCATCCATGATCGGATGATCGAGCAGGTTTTCGCCGACCGGCAGGTCGGTCAGAACAGGGATGCCCAACCCTTCCAGCAATGCCGCGGGGCCGATGCCGGAGCGCTGCAGAATGGCGGGAGAGTGAATGGCACCGGCGCAGAGGATCACCTCATACTTCGCCGTGGGCGCATATGATTTGCCGCCGATGCGAACCCGGACCGCGCGGGCGTGGAGCCGGTTGCCTTCGAATTCGATTCCTTCGACCAGGGCATCGCCGACGATCCGCAAATTCTCGCGGCCGCGCGCCGGCTCGAGGTAGCCGTCATTGGTGGAGACGCGGCGCCCGGCCTCGCTGTTGATGGCGTAGGGCGACACACCGGTGCCATCAGGCGCGTTGTGGTCGTCGCACCAGCCATAGCCGAGGCCGAGCGCGGACTGGCGCAGCGCCCGGTCCACGTTTCCCCAATCCGGCACCGGCGCGCGATACACCGGGATCGGGCCGCGATCGCCGTGATAGGCCGCGTCCGGAAAATTCTTGTCGGTCTCCAGTTTGCAGAACCAGGGCAGCATCGCGTCCCAGCCCCATCCCTCACAGCCGCTTCTTTCCCAGCGGTCGAGATCGTCAGGCATCGCGCGGATGGCGATCTGGCCGTTGATCGTGGAACTGCCGCCCATGGCGCGCCCGCGCCACAGCAGGCGCGGCGCCTGCCGCTCGGTTCGCCTCGCCAGGAGCTTGGGCCAGCGGAAATTATCATCGCCGATGGCGCGCATCGGGTTCGGGATCTGGATGTGCTCCGGCGTGTCGGCGGTGCGAAAATCCTGCCCGGCCTCGAGCAGCAGCACGCGATGGGCGGGGTCCTCGCTGAGGCGCGCGGCCAGCGTGGCGCCGGCGGAGCCGCCGCCGATGATGATCGTGTCGTATTCTTCGTCAATCATGCGCTTTCACCGGCAGTCATTCCCTCACATATTTCTGGATGCGCCAGTTCAGCGTGTCGGCGACGAAGATCTCATCGCGCGGGCTCACAGCGATGTAATGGGCTTCACCATACTTACCGAGCGTTTTGCCCTGCCCTGCGCCTGATATCATCCCCACCACCTTGCCGTTCAGATCGAGCTTCATGATCTGGCCGGTGTGACCGGCCGCCAGCCAGATGTGCTGATCGTCGCCCATGAACAGCCCGCAAGGCGCGCCGGGATGCTGCGAGCAGCGGATGTAATTGCCGTCGGCGTCGAACACCTGGATGCGCTCGTTCCTGCGGTCGGCGATGTAGAGCAGCCCTTGCGCGTCGAACACCAGGCAGTGCGGCAGGTCGAATTCACCGGGCCCCTTGCCGTTGCCACCCCAGGTCTTGATGAAATTGCCGTCAGGATCGAACTTGATCACGCACGACGTGCCCTTGCCGTGCCCTTGCAGCACGAAGATGTCGCCGGTCGGGCCGACCACCGCCTCGTTCGGTTCGTGGAACAGTCGCAGGTGCCCGAACGGATGCCACTCGCCGGTGTGGCCCTTGACGCCGAGCACCATTTCCAGCCGACCGGACGGATTGAACTTGTAGACCCGGTTCGCCGCAACGTCGGTTGCCCAGATATTATCCTGCGCGTCGATCCGCAGGCCGTGCGAGCGTTCGAACATGCCCTCGCCGAACCCGCGGATGAAATGGCCGTCGGGATCGAATTCCATCAGCGGCATCAGCCCGCGATGGATGACGAAGATGTTGCCTTTGGAATTGAAGGCAACGCCCGACGTGCCGCGAAAATTCATGCCCGGCGGCAGCTTGAACGATTCGGCAACCGCGACGTAGGGAAGTGGTGGGGATTCCATTCGCGCCGCCCCTCATGCGAAAAGTTCGCTCGCCAGGGCCCGCTCAACCCAACGACATATCCAGCGGCGGCGCGACGTTATCCGGCAGCGGACAGACATAGGGCGTGCGGGCGGTGCGCTTCTTGAGGTCGGCTTTCGCGGCTGCGATCAGCTCCGGCTCGCCCAGCGCCTGGACACCGAGCGCGGCCATCGCCTTGGCGGCCTGCACCATGGCCTTGTGGGCATGCGGGCTCTTGCCCTGGGCGACGATCTGCCAGGTGTGAAACGGCGTTCCGATGGCGACCGTCGGGGCGTGGACCTGAACGGTCGGGACCACCCAGCTGACATCGCCGACATCGGTCGAGCCGATCTGGGGATTGCGTTTGGCATCCAGCGGCACGATGAAATCGGCCAGCGGCCGGTCGGTCGGATCCATGCCGATCGAATGATAGACGGAGGCGATGTCCTTGTCGGTCAGGGTTGCGCGTATCTTCGCAGCGAATTCCTTGTCCGCCTCGTCGAAATGCGGGGGGCCGAGATCCGTCATGATGCGGTGCAGGGTTTGCTCGAGCGGGGTGTTGTCCAGAACATTGGAGACGGCGGAAATGATCCGCATCTCCACACTTGTTTCGGTCATCAGCGCGGCGCCTTGCGCGATCTTGTGAACGCGCCCCACCAGCGCGTTCATCCCGGGCAGGTCGCGGTCGCGGATCGAATAGCGCACGCGGGCGTGGGCCTGCACCACGTTGGGGGCAATGCCGCCGGTGTCGAGCAGCGCGTAATGCACGCGGGCTTCGCTCGGCATGTGCTCGCGCATGTAGTTGACGCCGACATTCATCAGCTCCACGGCGTCGAGCGCGCTGCGGCCGAGATGCGGCGAGACCGCGGCGTGCGAGGCGCGCCCGGTGAAGATGAAATCGGCGCGGGTGTTGGCGAGCGACGGCGTCACCGCGACTTCCCAGAAACTGTTGGGGTGCCAGGTGATGGCGATGTCGGCATCATCGAAGGCGCCCGAGCGCACCATGAAGGTTTTCGCCGCACCGCCTTCTTCGGCGGGGCAGCCGTAATAACGCACGCGCCCGGGCGTCTTGCTCGCGGCAAGCCAATCCTTGACGGCGGTGGCAGCGAGCAGTGCCGCCGAACCCAGCAGATTGTGACCGCAGCCATGGCCATGGCCGCCGGTCTCGATGGGGCGATGTTCCGCGACGCCCGCCTCCTGGCTGAGACCGGGCAGCGCATCATATTCGCCAAGGAAGGCGATCACGGGACCGCCCTCGCCCCATTCGCCCATCAGGGCGGTGGGAATATCGGCGACATTCTCGGTGATGCGGAAACCCTGATGGCGCAGTTCGGCCAGATGTTCGGCGGCAGAGCGCGCCTCGGTGTAGCAGACCTCGGGCATCGCCCAGACCCTGTCGGCCAAATCGATGAAGCGCGGCTTGATGACGTCAATGCCCCGCCAGATGTCGCTGCGATTGTCCATGCTACGGTCCCCGATCGTTGTTTGGATGAAATCGTATCAGCTTCGCCTGACCCGGCCTAGCGCCGGGCGGGTGACCTGCCATGCGGCTGGCGAGGCATACATGCGCCAGCGATCTCGCGACGCGATGCGTCCGAGCTTTGGCAGAAACTTCCCGCCCTAAATACAGAGGGCGCAGGGAAGACCGGGTGCGCGCTGCACCCGCGGTCCCGTGTGCGGTTTGCACTAAGTAGGCTGCACACGAGCATACAGGGCAGCGGAGAACACCCGGCCTTCCCTGCGCAATGGCTTTACGGCTTATGCCGCGCTCTCCCCGGAGACGAGTTCTTGGTTGACTCCGTCGCTGCCGTTCGGCTCTCGCCTACCCGACAGCTTGACACCTGCAACGGGTGCCAGGACCACACGGTTTTGCCGTACGCTAATCCACGCCATCGTCTCAGCGTAAACCAGCGTCCACCGCAACCCGTCCAACGTCCGTGACGACGGCCGACGCCCTTCTGAGGAGGACGGGATGGGCGAATATATGCACCTGATTCTGCTTCTGGTAAACAGAAATATTTTTCATTTCAGGGCTTGACACGATTTCTGAAAACCGAAAATGATTTGCCCGTCGGGCAACACGGAGGTATCCCCACACACCCATCAAGCGCAGGTCGGCTTCTTGCAGACCCGGAGCAGACATTGAGTTTCGCAGCGAACGTCGTAAACTTCGTCCGGATTGCAACGCCTTGAAACCCTGGAGGTAGATGCAATGACCCTCGACCAGTATGTGCGTGACCTGCGGGAGATTACTGCTCAGCATTCTGATCCAGTTGAAATCACGGACCTAGTTGTACCGCTCGCCAAGAAATTTGCGCAATCGCCGGAACTACGCCGCCCCGAATATCGTGAATGCGATGCCGAGCAAGGCTTCGGCGTTCACATGCTCCATGAAGAGCCCAATCACGATCTGGCCGTTTTCCTGGTATCGTGGCTGCCTAACCGCGGCACCACCCCGCACAACCACAAAACCTGGGCCGTGGTGGTCGGTATCGAAGGCCAGGAACAAGAGATCAACTACGACCGGCGCGATGACGGTGGCAAGCCCGGCTATGCCGACCTGAAGCGCAGCGGTGAACAAGTGATGACCGCTGGTGACACTGCCTGTTGTTATCCTGAACACATACATAGCGTCCGGAACGTTGGAACAGGCATCTCGATGTCGCTGCACACTTACGGCCGGCACATCAACTACACTGGACGCTCCGAGTTTGATGTAGAGCGCAAACTTGAGAAGCCCTACGTGATCAGGGTCGCCGACGACGGGTACGCGCGGACGCAGGTCCTGACCAAACGAAGAATAAGTTAGAGTTCCGCTTCTGGCACTTTCGGACCTGGATTGCCGAGCCATAACCGAGCGGTAATGGGACCTGGAGTGCCAGCGTTACCGTTGCGGGCCAGGATGACCTGACCAACATGATTGCAGCGGCGAGCCAAAGCATCACGAGCGGAGTGTTGTCAGCCAACAACCGCGAGGAGCCTACTTGCCATCGTTCCAGATATCGGTCGTCATTTTCCAGTCATTTCCGATCTTTTCCCAAACTACAACATACTTCCCGCTCACTTCCTGTGGCGTCGGGCCCTTCGTCTTCAGGCTGAAATTCCCGATCTCGCGTGCCGCAGAGGGGCCGAGCGGCTTGACGTCCAGCACTGTGAGTTTCGGATCGCCAACTTGTTCGGCCATGCTTTTCCACATTGCCTCGATCGCCGCTCGTCCCTGCACCATCGCAGCACCGGGCGGAAGTGCGATGGCATCAGCGGTATAGAATGATGCGATCCCGGCGAAATCCGCCTTGTTGAAGAATTCGATCCATTTGGCGTTTGTCGCCTCGATTTCCGCCTTCTGTGCCGACGCAGGTCCGATCAACGCCAGCACGAATGCAATCACCTGTGCCATCCTGCTCATGATCATCTCCATTTTTTGAATGCAATTCCCCGGTCGGTTCGCGCATCTCGGCTTCCGCTCCGATACTGCGTGCATGCCGATCGGCAGCAATTTTACCGCACGAGCATGCCCCTGAGACGCGCCCTATTGGGTTACCCCTGGGCGACGCGGCCGCCCAGGACAGCGGCGGAAACGAACGAAAGCCCGCGCCTCGCAGTGTCCACTCAATTCACAACATCATCCCCGTTAACCATACCTATATACGATGGTGTGAATTGACATCATCGAAAAAATTTTAATCGAGAGTCGCAAATCGAACCGACCGCCCCGTTTTCGCAGGGCACAGTGGTGCGGGGCTGGATTGAAGCTCATCAAAAAAGCAGATCGAACACGGAGCGTGAGCTCTCGTGACGCAAGCGAGCGTCTCGGGAAAGGGCTTTCGCTTGAGAAAGGTGATGCCGCAGTGAGTGAAAGCGAAACGAAAATTGTACCGAACGGAACGAATGTATTCGGGATGCCGCTGTTGGAACTCCCGAAGATCGCGTTGCCTGGCGTGAGCTTCGAGCTGGCCGAGCAGGGTTTTGCCCGCGCGCGGGAAGGTTGCGAGAAGATGATGGTCGCGTCAAAGGGGATGACGGACGCGCTGCGCGAGAGCTATTCGAGCAACGCCAGAAGCACCACCGACTACGGGCTGAAGGTGCTCGAAATCTCAAACGCCAATGCCGCCTCCGCGATCGATTTCTTCGTCAATCTGCTGGGCAGCAAATCCGTTTCGGATGTCTTTACCTTATCTGCGTCGCAGGCGCGCAAGACCTTCGACGCCGCATCCGGCCAGAACAAGGAATTGCTGGCCCTTGCCCAGAAGCTTGCGACGGAAACGGGTGAGCCGATCAGAGATCACTTCACCAAGATTCTCCACAAAGCCGGCTAAAAAAACGGCGCTCCATTCACATAGAGGATTCGTTCAGGAGGGATCCGGCCGGTTGGATTAAGCCCAGCAACGAGCATGCCCACCCCATGCTCGATCAAACAAAGGCACAGGTGCGCTATGCCCCCCAGTCACCGCACCGACAAGAGGCGCAAATCCAACCGGCCGGTACTTTTGCTGCAAAGACAGCAAGTACCATTTCAAGGGAGGGAAACATGGGTATGGTTATGGTGAAATGTCCGCAAAGCGGACGCGCGATTCCCACCGGCATCAAGATCGATCGCGAGAGCTTTGGACGTAGCGCGGTGTTCTTCTCGCGCACCCATTGTCCGATCTGCAGCACCTATCACGACTGGTTCGCACGGGAAGCCTGGGTCCACGAGCCGAGCATCCGGACGCGGCGTCTCGGCGCGGGCTCCAGCGCCTGACCGTCGCTGCGCAATGGGGGACACCATGGCGCGCATGGAAATCTCAACTGAAACGTCGACCTGGCTGCTGCAGGCCAAGGATTTTCTTGAAGAAGCACGACGGCTGAAACCGGGCCCCGCGCGCAACGAGCTGCGCCAGACCGCGAAAGTGCTGCACGAGCTTGCCAAACTCGAGGCGAAGAAACGACACAACGGGAAGAAACGACGCAACGGTCAGTCGCAGCGCGGCTAGGTCGGCGGCCGCCCGCTCACACGACATCGCCCGATTCAGTTTCCGGGATGCGCACAGCAGCGGGCGCGGCCGCCGCGCGTGATCGGCCCGTGTTCGACGAAAAGATCTCCTCGACTTCGAGACGCATGGTGCCGTGGCATTCGCACGAGGCCGCCGCGAGCCGCGATCGGTCGATCTCGATCCGGCCTCGTTGATCGGACCTGATCGCTCCGGAAGCGCGCAGTTTGCCCATCAGGAGGGTCACCGTCGTTCGTCGCACACCAAGGATCTGCGACAACGCCTGTTGGGTGAGCGGGAGAACGTCGTGGTCGATGCGGTCGCGAAACTGCAGCAGCCAGCGGGCCATGCGGGCTTCGACCGGGTGCAGCGCATTGCAGGCCGAGCCGAGCTGGAACTGTACCAGCATCGCCCTGACGTGATTCTGGACCAGGTGCCGGATCGCCGGACTGCGATTGAAAGCGGCGTGAAAGCGCGACGCGGGAATCCGCGAGGCGATGCCCGCCGCACGAACGACCGCGGTAACGGCCGAAGGTGACGGCCCGAGCACTGAAAGAATGCCTATTGCGCCCTCGCGCCCGACTGCGGCGGTGGCAACCGTCTGTCCGTCCGCCATGTCGATCATCAGCGAGATGGCGCCGCTATGAGGGAAAAAGACATCCTCGATCGGGTCACCCGCTCGCGAAATGACCGCGTCCGGATCGAGCGCGACCGTCTCCAGCACGGGCCCCAGCAGGTCGAGGTCCGACGGCGCCAGCGCTGCAAGAAGGCGGTTACCAGTTCCGCCCAGAGGCTTCACTGAAGGAAGCCCGCGATGAGACATTCGCGGCCTTCCTCATCTGGAGCGTCGCGAAACGGCGATCTTGCTCCGAGATCAAACTCACCTTGGTACGCTTTTACTCTCGACAAAAAATTTGCTCCCAACAACAAGACTCTAAGCGTCGGCCGCGATGTGGATTTCGCAGCGTCGCGAAGAGTTAGATGCAAATGCACCGGACGCAACAACAAAATGCGCATGAGTACCACCGTAGTAATGCGGAACGCGTGGTTCCAATTCCGGCGCACGGCACACGACGGAAGCGGACGCGACCTATCGGTGCGCGAGCCCATTGCGATATCGGCAGGTAGCACTTTTGAGACATGACGGTGAACCGCGGGAATGTCCGTTGAACGGAAGCCGTCGGCGGTCAGGCGCCCGAGCCGCGCAATGAGGTGAACGCTCGCGATCGGGGATATCTGCGGCAATATGGACGCCGCGCCCGTCTTGAGTGACAATGTCTCCTGTTGGCGAAGTGCCAGCGGTGGCCCTATGCCGCCTGATACGAAACACAAGAGCGGCATCAAGACGCCCCGCAATGGAACCGCCCCATGCTGATCCCCCTTGCCGACGTGCCGCGCTGGTATGCCGAGCGCAAACCGAAAGACACGATCGCGTCAGCCATGGCGCCGAGACGCTGAGCTGGGAGCAGCTGGAGCGCAACGCCAACGCCCGTGCCCGCGCCTTTGCCGCCAAGGGGGTCAAGCCCGGCGATTTCGTCGCCATCGGCCTGCCCAACAGCAACGCGTTTTTCGAGACCACGTTTGCGGTATGGAAATGCGGCGCGACGCCGACTTCGCTGACCTGGCGGTTGCCGCGCGGCGAGGCGGCTGCGGTGCTGGAGATTCTCAAGCCTTCGCTTGTCGTCGGCGGCCAGCCGGACTGGAATGCGCCCAACGCGCTTCCGATTGACTTCATGCCGGAGGGATTTTCCGGAGATCCGATCGACAACCCGGTGGCGCGCTACTGGAAGGCGATCACCTCTGGCGGCTCGACCGGCCGGCCGAAGGTGATCCTCGACCACCGGCCCGCCGTAATCGATACTGCGGGCCCCGCCGCGCTCGGCATGCCGCTCGGCGCTTCCCTGCTCAACCCCGGGCCGCTCTACCACAACGCGCCCTTCATTGTTTCGCACACCGCGCTGTTCCATGGCGGGCGCGTCACCGGCCTCGTCAAGTTCGATGCCGAGGAAAGCTTGCGCCTGATCGAAGAGAGCCGGGTGCAGTGGGTCAATTTCGTGCCGACCATGATGCACCGGATCTGGGCGCTGCCGGGCGAGGTGCGGAGCCGCTACGATCTGTCGAGCCTGCAAATCGTGTTTCACATGGCGGCGCCGATGCCGCCATGGCTGAAGGAGAAATGGATCGAATGGCTCGGGCCCGAGCGCATCTATGAGCTCTATGGCGGCACCGAAGCGCAGGGCGCATGCATCATTTCGGGCGTCGAATGGCTCGAACACAGGGGATCGGTCGGCAAGATCGCCGAGACCTCCCGCCTGCGCATCATCGGCGAGGACGGCAACGAGGTCCCGACCGGCGAGACCGGTGAAATCTATTTCCTGCCCAATGACGGCGCCGGCAGCAGCTATCATTATCTCGGCGCCGAACCAAAGCGCCGCGCCGACGGCTGGGAATCGCTCGGCGATATCGGAAGGCTGGACGCCGACGGCTATCTGTATCTCGGCGACCGGCTCGCCGACATGATCCTGCGCGGCGGCGCCAACATCTACCCGGCCGAAATCGAGGCTGCGGTATCAGCGCATCCGTTAGTTCGCTCCTGCGTTGCGGTCGGCCTGCCCGATCCGGAATTCGGCCAGCGCGTCCACGCAATCCTGGAACTTGGGCCCGACACCGACGCGCAATCGGTCGCCGACGGCATGGGCGATTTCCTCTCCGACCTGCTCAGCCGCTACAAGCACCCGGAAAGTTTTGAAGTGGTCAATTTCGGCCTGCGCGATGATTCCGGCAAGGTCCGCCGCACCCTGCTGCGCGACGAGCGCGCCGCCTGGCTGAAGGAGAATCGCGCGTTCCGGATATTGCCGGCGCGGGCGCGGGCCAAGGCGGAGTGAGGAGCGGAGTGGAGCAGGTCCGACGGCAGCGACCGTACTAAGAATGCAAAAAAGCCCACTCTCGCTTTTCGCGACATTTTAACACCTCACATCCTGCGGTAGGATGCTCCGATCGCGTGCCAAATGTCGATCGGCCGCACCGCATGGGGATATGACATGTCTTTCCGCAAGGATAACAAGGCTTACGAGGCCTGGCTCGCCACGCAGTGCGACGTCGTCAAAAAGGATATCGCCTACAAGCACAAACGGATGAAGAAGAACCCCTTCATCTTTCTGCGGGCGACCTATTTCCGCTGGGCCAGAAAAATCGGCGACTGGTGTCCGGAGCTGATGGATGCGCCGCAATTGCTTTCGGTCGGCGATCTGCATCTGGAGAATTTCGGGACCTGGCGCGATGCGGACGGCCGCCTGGTCTGGGGCGTCAACGATTTCGACGAGGCCGCCGTCATGCCCTATGTGCTCGATCTGGTCCGGCTTGCGGCCAGCATCCAGCTTGCGCCGAATCCGGCGGTCGATCCCAGGCATGCCGCCAGCGCCCTGCTCAGGGGCTATCGCGACGGCCTCGAAAACCCGCGGCCGGCGCTGCTGTTCGAAGCGCAAAGCTGGTTGCGGCCCTATGCCGAGCCTGAGGAAGACAAGCTGAAGGAGTTCTGGAAGGAAGTTGCCGACTACCCGGATTACAGGCCGCCGCCCGCAATCGCCAAAGCGCTGATCGAAAGCCTGCCTGACGGCGTGGACAAAAACAGCATCCGATTGTGCCGCCTGCTCTACAAGGGTGGCGGCAGCCTGGGGCGGCCGCGTTACGTGGCGGTCGGCGACTGGCGCGGCGGGCAGGTATTGCGCGAGGCCAAGGCGCTGGTGCCCTCGGCGTGGACATATGCCACCGGCCAAAAATCCGGGAAATCGTATTTCCTGACACTGGCAAACAGCCGGTATCGCGCGCCGGATCCGTTTCTCGACGTGCGCCATCAATTCATCTTTCGGCGCGTCGCCGCCGATTCCCGCAAGATCGAGCTGGGTGATGCCGCCGGCAAGAAATTGCACATCAAACTGCTGGAGGCGATGGGACTGGAAGTGGCGTCGGTCCACGCGGCAGGCGCGGTGCCGGTCGAGGCGCTGCAGGCCGACCTTGCGAAACGCCCGCGCGGCTGGCTGAACGCCGCCGCAGCGGTTGCGGCCGACAAAGTCAAGCGCGATTATCAGGAATGGCGGAGCTGACGCGCGTTCCATCGGTGCGCGGATCGCAAACCCGCGTACGATCCGCGATCTCGATCCGCGGCCGTTTCGCTGATATAATCCAGCAAAGGCTGCCGCTGACAGGACCATGATCTATTCGGGTTGCGCGGCGTTGGTTAGCTGCGCGCAACCGTATGGGAGACCCTTCATGCCCTCTTTGACCGAATGGAAAGTGCCGCCGGCCAACCAGCCGCGCCCGGGCGATTACAGTTTTGATCTCGACCGCGCACTGGCCTCGGTGGTCGGGCTGCATTCGATTATCCCCGCCGACGCCTTCAGCGCGGAAACGCTCGGCACCGAGCGCGCCGGCAATGGCGTGCTGATCGACGACGGCCTGGTGCTGACCATCGGCTATCTCATCACCGAGGCCGAGACCGTGTGGCTGCATCTGGGCGACGGCCGCGTGATGCAGGGCCATCCGCTCGGCTTCGACTTCGAATCCGGCTTCGGCCTGGTGCAGGCGCTCGGGCGTCTCGACATCGAGCCGCTGCCGCTCGGCTCTTCCGCCATCACAAGGGTCGGCGACCGCGTCGTGCTCGGCGGCGCCGGCGGCCGCACGCGATCGGTTGCGAGCCAGATCGCGGCCAAGCAGGAATTCGCCGGCTATTGGGAATATCTGCTGGATGAAGCGCTCTTCACCCACCCCGCGCATCCGAACTGGGGCGGCACCGGGCTGATCTCTGGCCGGGGCGAGCTGATCGGCATCGGCTCGCTGCAGCTCGAACGCGAGCGCGAGGGCAAGGCCGAACACGTCAACATGATCGTGCCGATCGACCTGTTGAAGCCGGTGCTCGACGACTTACGCAAATTCGGCCGCGTCAACAAGCCGGCGCGGCCATGGCTCGGGATGTTTTCGACCGAGATCGACAACCGCATCGTGGTGGTCGGCGTTGCCGGCAAGGGTCCGGCGGCGCGCGCCGAAATCAAGACCGGCGACGTCATCCTCGCGATCAACGGCGACAAGATCACCAGCCAGACCGGCTTCTACCGAAAACTCTGGTCGCTGGGCCCTGCCGGCGTCGACGTGCCGCTCACGGTCTATCATGAGGGCGTCACTTTCGACGTGGTGCTGACCTCGGTCGAACGCGCCAAGCTGCTGAAGGCGCCAAGACTGCACTGAACAAGACTGCACTGACAAGACTGCACTGAGACAAGGCCTCACCAGGCTTCATTAAATCAGGGAATGCGCGATGAGCGAGGCCGTGGTGGACGACATCGTGGCCGTGTTGCCGCCGCTGTTGCAATCGCTCGAAGCGCTCGGCTTCGTCGCACGCCACCTGAACCCGCCGGATTTCGGCCGCGTGATGGAAGCTGCCGGCACGCCGGACGAGGCGTTGCGCGCGGTGCGCCCGCAGCTTTCGCAGTGGCCCGCGGAATTCAACGATATCAGGACCGCGCTCGAGACCGCCAGCGACGCGGCGCTGGCCGCCTTCGCAGGGTTACGCGAAGTGCAGAACGGCAATGGCGACCTGGTCAGCGTGTTTCGCTCGCTGCGCTATTCGCCGCGCGCGCAGGAGGCGCTCTATGCGCTGGTCGAAAAATTGCCGCCGGTCAGCGAGTTCTTTGTCGAGCCTTCGCTCCGCGAGGATGCCGATCTCGCCGCACGGCTGGCGCAACCGGCCAATGAAAACACCGGCATCTTTCACGACCATAACGAGCCCGGCAGCCGCGGTGGCTTCTCGCTCTATGTGCCGGAATATTACACGCCTGATCGTGCCTGGCCGCTGGTGATGGCGCTGCATGGCGGCAGCGGCAATGGCCGCGGTTTTCTGTGGAGCTGGCTGCGCGACGCGCGAAGCCACGGCGCAATCCTGATCGCGCCGACCGCGACCGGAAACGCTTCGAACAGCAAAAGTACCTGGGCATTGATGGGCGAAGACACCGACACGCCGAACCTGATGCGCATCCTCGAACAGGTGCGCTCACGCTGGAATATCGACGCGACAAAAATGCTGCTGACCGGCATGAGCGACGGCGGCACCTTCTGCTATGTCAGCGGGCTCGAAAGCGCCTCGCCCTTCACGCATCTCGCGCCGGTCTCGGCGACGTTCCATCCGCTGATGGCTGAAATGGCGGATGCGGAGAGATTGCGCGGCCTGCCGATCCACCTCGTGCATGGCAAGCTCGACTGGATGTTTCCGGTACAGGTGGCGCGGCAAACCCGGCAATTACTGTCGGCGGCAGGCGCCAAGGTGGCCTATCGCGAGCTGGATGATCTCAGCCACACCTACCCGCGCGAAATGAACGCGCCAATGCTGGCCTGGCTGCGCGGCGAATGATTCCAGTAATGCGGGCGTTCGGTCGCATTTGAACGGCGAACGCCCGCAAGTCGTGGGCCGGGTTAGCGCCAACCGCCGGACGCCGAGATACGTTCGCCGGTCAGCCACGCCGAATCATCCGACGCGAGGAACACCGCCACCTTCGCGATGTCGTCGGGCTGGCCGTAGCGGCCGAGCGGCGTCATGCCGATCACCTGCTTTTCGACTTCGCCTCCCAGCAGGCCGGCGCTCTCGAGCCCTTCCGATGCCGTGGCTCCCGGCGCGATGGCGTTGACGCGGATTTGTCGTGCACCGAACTCTTTCGCCAGGCTGCGCGTGATCGAATCGACCGCGCTCTTGGTGGCGGAATAGATCACCGAATCCGGCGTCGGATTGAGGCTCGCGATCGACGAGATATTGATGACGCTGCCGCCCTGCGGGCCGAAATAGTTCAGCGCTTGCTGGATGGTCAGCAGCGTTCCCAGCACGTTGGTGTTGAACTCGCGGTGAAATTCCTTCTCGGTCACCTTCTCGAGCGGCTCGAACTGATAGACGCCGGCATTGTTCACCAGCACATCCAGCCTGCCGAACGAAGCCTTGGTCTGCTCGAACAGGCGCTTGACGTCGGCGGCATCAGCAACATCACCCTGCACCGCGATCGCCTTGCCGCCCCTCGCCGTGATGTCAGCCACGACGCGATCGGCGCCTTCGCGGCTGGACGCATAGTTCACCACGACAGTGGCGCCGGCCGCGGCCAAACCTTTCGCGATGCCGGCGCCGATGCCTTTCGACGCCCCCGTGACGATCGCCACCTTGCCCTTGAGGTCACTCATTTGGATTCTCCTGACGGGCCGGCCCAATTGCCGGCGTCTTGTGACCGGCTATCTACTTCGGATCAAATGGCTTATTAGGATCAAATTGATCGCAAGATTTGTGCCTGGAATTCGGAAATGACGACAATTCTGGAGAAAACCGCCGGTCTGGTCGCGTTCGTGCGAACCGTGGATTCCGGCTCCTTCTCGAACGCCAGCCGCGCCATCGGCTCCAGCGCATCGGCCGTCTCGAAAAGCGTGGGGCGGCTGGAGCGGCGGCTCGGGGTTCGGCTGCTGCAGCGATCGACGCGGACGCTGAACCTCACCACCGAGGGTGCGGCCTATTACGAGCGCGTCGCGCCGCTCCTCCGCGCGATCGAGGACGCCGAGGACGTCGTGCAGATGGCCGAAAGCGCGCGCGGCCTGTTGCGCGTGACCGCGCCGGTGTTTGTCGGGCGAACGCTGGTCGGTGAATGGTCGCAAGCCTTCCTGGCGCGGCATCCCAACGTCAAACTCGAACTCAGCGTCAGCGATCGCCATGCCGATCTGATCCGGGAAGGTTTTGATGTCGCGTTGCGCATCGGCGATCTCGCCGATACCGATTTGACGGCGCGCAAGCTGGCCGATCTTGCCTTGGTGATGATCGCCTCGCCCGGTTACGTCGCCGCGCGCGGCGTGCCCCGCAGCGTCGAAGATCTGCGCCAGCATGGTTGTCTGCGCTATCTGCTCGCCGGAAAGCCCTATCCGTTTGCTTTCGCCGATGGCACCACCATCACGCCGGAAGGCGCGCTTGATTCAGACGACGGCATTACGCTGTATCACGCAGCCCTTCACGGCGCCGGCATCGCGCAGGTGCTCCGCTTCGCCGTCGAGGACGATTTTGCTGCCGGTCGGTTGGTCGAAATACTGCCTGGCGTCGCGATGCCGTCGGTTCCGATGCACGTCGTGCACGCCTTTGGCCGGCAATTGCCGGTGCGGGCGCGACTATTCGTCGATTTCCTTGTGGAACGCATGAGCCGGATCGGCAGATAGCCGGGCGGAACTTTCCTCTCAAAGCTGCGTTGTTTGCGCATCATCGGAGGACGTCATGCGAACTTTTTTTGGAATGATTTTGGGCGCGCTGCTGCTGGTTTGCGGCGTTTACGTCTATGATTCGATGAACACGTCCAGCGTGGCGAACGGTCAGGTCGCGCAGGCCAACCGCACGATCGTCAACTGGGATGTCGCCGCCACCGATTGGAAGGCGCTGAAAACGCGCGCCCATGAGGAGTGGACCAGGATCGCGTCGAAGTAATCACGCGAGCTT
This sequence comes from Bradyrhizobium sp. AUGA SZCCT0176, assembly GCF_018130145.1. Classification (GTDB taxonomy): domain Bacteria; phylum Pseudomonadota; class Alphaproteobacteria; order Rhizobiales; family Xanthobacteraceae; genus Bradyrhizobium. Next base: position 69,730 of record NZ_JAFCMB010000027.1, read on the forward strand.
ATTCGAGCGAAATTGGGCGTCCTCGTCATCGACGGGGGCGCCCTTTCCTTTGACGCGATTAGTTGGCGGCTTTGGCTTTCCGCGCGTCTTTGATGACCATTTCGAACTCCGCCATGGTCAGGATGCCCGGCACACGAAACTTTCCGACGATAAAGGACGGGGTGCCGCGGAAACCGAAAGCTTCGGCCTGGGCGTGGTTGCGCGCGAGGATGGCGTCGATCGCCTTGGCGTTGGTGGTGAGGTCGCGGTTGAGGCGGTCCATGTCGATGCCCTTCTCAGTGAGCAACTCGCGCGCGCGCGCCTCGGTCAGCCGTGAACTGACGCCGATCATCGCCTCGTGCGCCGGCATGAACTTGTCCTGATACTTGGCGGCCAGCGCCATCCGTGCCGTGATCTTGGAAACGTCGCCGAGGATCGGCCAGTCCTTCAGCACCAGGCGGACCTTGCCGTCGTCCTGCACCACCTGCGCAATCTCGGGCGCGATCTTGCGGCAATAGGGACAATTATAGTCAAACCATTCGACGATGTTGATGTCGCCGTCGGGGTTGCCGGCCGCGGGAATATCCGGGTCGCGCAGCACCAGCGCTTCGGTCAGCACCGCGTCGTCATCATGCGCAAACGCCTGATGTGGCATCGCCGCGGTGCCGAGCAGGGTTGCGCCGGCGCCAATCAGGCCGAGCGCTTCGCGCCGGCTGGGTCCCGGATTGGTTGCGGCTGGTTTGTTCTGCTGGTTCATTGCTGCTCTCGCGACGGCCCTCACCCCTGTCTACGCCCAGGATGAGGATATGTTACGCGCCAGCATATAGAGCGCCACCGCAATAATGACCACGGCGAACACAATGTTGAGGGCGCCGCGCCGCTCGGCGAGGTGACGGGCGGCGCGGGTGCCGGCCAAGCCGCCGGTAATACCGCCTGCGACGAACAACCCCGCCAGCGCCCAGGAGACGAGGCCGGACCAGGCATAGCTCGCCGCGGTGGTCATGCCGAACGCGGTGACGGCGACCAGGGAGGAACTGACCGCGTTCATGATCGGCATCCCCGTCGCCAGCATCAACGCCGGCACGATCAGGAATCCGCCGCCGATTCCGAAGAACCCCGATAGCGTCCCGGTCGCCAGGCCAAGGCTGACGATGGCCGGCATGTTGGACATCGACATCTTGACATCAGGCAACCCGATCCGCGACCGCGTCTTCAGCATCAACAGCGCGATCACGATCATGATCAGCGCAAACAGCGCCAGCAGTTTCTGGCCGTCGACCATCTTGCCGAGGATCGAGCCGCCGAAGGCGCCGACCATCCCCGCGACGGCAAATGTCAGCGCGCAGGACCACACCACCGTGCCGCCGCGCGCATGGTTGGACAGATTGACCGCGGCGTTGGCCGCGACCGCGATGGCGCTGGTGCCGATCGCGACATGGGGTTCGGGCACGCCGACCAAATAGACCATCAGCGGCACCGCCAGGATCGAACCGCCGCCGCCGACCAGGCCGAGCGAAAACCCGACCAGCATCCCCGACGCCAGTCCCAACACGCTTTGCGTCGTGGAGATGATCAAGATGGAAGACTCATGTGCACGGCAGAACCATAGAAGGAATTTCTATGATCCGCCATGGCCGCAGCACAAATCTGCCCTGCAACAGCCGTTCAGCGTATGCACGATGCTCCGAGCAACGTCAGGCGGGCGCGAGGGCCTTGTCCTGCAATGGTGCGCTGGCGCGGCGCGGCAGCGCCATCAGCGTCCCGGTCATGGTCGCGACCAGGGTTTCAACGCCGTCGTGCTCGGCATAGGCGCGCCCCTCGCACACGGTGAGCGTACGGCCCGGCTTGACGACGCTGGCACGGAAGGCAAAGCGCTGGCCGCGCGCGGGCGCCAGCAGATTGGTCTTGAACTCCACGGTCAGGATGTCGGAGCCAACAGGCATCAGCGTGAAGGCGGCGATGCCGCAGGCACTGTCGAGCCCGGCGGTGACGATACCCGCATGCACGAAACCGTTCTGCTGGGTGAGTTCAGCGGAATAGGCCATCGCGAGTTCGACCTCGCCCGGCTCCAGCCGCGCGATCGAAATCCCGAGCGTGCGCATCGCGTGCTGGCGCTCGAACGTATCGGTCGCGATCTCACGATAGTCCGGGTTTTTCGGCTCGAAGCGCGCCATGCTGCTCATGCCGGCACCGCCTCAGCCGGGCTGAGATGCTTCAGCGCGGTATTGCGGATCTCAGGCGCGAACGGCATCGATTTGTGGGCCTGCCGGTCGAGGTGCACGGCGGTGATTTCACAGGTCGCAGATACCTCGCCGGTTTCGGCGTTGCGCATCTCGTGCAGGAAGCGAATCGACTTGTCGCGGATTTCCAGCAGCCGGCTTTTGACTTCGACGATATCACCGGCGAAAAGTTCGCGCTTGTAGCTGATGTTCTGCTGCACGCCGGCCATGCCGCGGCCGGATTCGCGCAAATAGGAAGGCGTCAGCCCGAGCCGTGCGAACATATTCCAGTTCGCCTCGTCGAATTTGCCGACATACCACATGATGTTCATGTGCCCGACATGATCGCATTGCCACGGATAGACCGTGCCGCGATAGGTCGCGTCCGTCTCCATCGTCTCGCTCCCGCTTATCGTTTCTGGCCGGCTTTCGATTCTTGATACGGTAGCGTATCAGGGTGCGAACGGGGTAGCAATACGGTACCGTATCAAGAATCGGTGAGGCTGGACTCAATGACCGACGGCAAGAGCGAGAACCGTAAGGACGAGACCTGTAAGGACAGGACTTGGATCGAGGCCGGCATGGCGGAAATCGCCCGCACCGGCGTCGAGGGCGTGCGGGTCGAGGTGCTGGCGAAGAATCTTGGCGTCACCAAGGGCGGTTTCTATCGCCGCTTCAAGGATCGCGCGGCGCTGCTGGACGGCATGCTGCAGAACTGGAGCACCGGGCGCATTGCCGCGATCGAAAGGCAGACCAGCCTCGATGGCGCCACCGCGCGCGAACGCTTGCGGGCGCTGGTCGCGCTTTATTCGGAACGGATGAATACCGAGGGCATGGCGGTGGAGCTTGCGATCCGGCAATGGGCGCGATCCGACGAGGCCGCGGCCGCGGCGGTCGCCAGCGTCGATGCCGCGCGCCTGCAAAATGTCGGGCAGCTCTATCGGGCGGCGGGGCTGGCGGCAGAGGAAGCCGACGCGCAGGCGTTCCTGTTCTACTGCTTCATCTTCGGCCAGAGCCTGCTGTTCCTCGAACGCGGCCCGCGCAAGCGCGCGCAGCTGATCGCAAAGTCAGCCGAGAAGCTGCTCGAGGATGAAGGCTAGGCGCGTGATGCGTTAGATCGATTTGCATCCACGATGAAGCTGCGCTCCCTCTCCCGCTTGCGGGGGAGGCGTAGGCGGCCTACGGCCGCCGTGCTTGATTAAGAACGCCGATGCGTAGCATCGGCTATGGGTGGGGGCTCTCTCCGCGATACGACTCGTGGAGAAAGCCCCCACCCGGCGCTTCGCGCCGACCTAAGAGCGAGCTTCGCTCGTCTCGACCCCGCAAGCGGGAGAGGTGACGAGAGTCCGTCAATTCCGCCTTAGCTCAGGCCGTGGGTTTCAGCTTCTTGGTGCATTCGCTGTAATAGCCGCCACCCTTCTGGATCCACTTCAGGCCGCCATTGCCGTTGCTGGTCTTGTTGGCGTTGTACTGATCGAGGCAGGTGTGCATGCGCTGTTTGCCGGCGGTTTCCTTGGCGTATTTCGGATCGACAGCGTTCGGATAGACCGCAGGTCCCGACGGCGCGGCCGGCGCCGCAGCTTCCTTGGCGGGCGCGGCTTCCTTCTTGGCCTTGGCTTCCTTGGGGGCGGCAGCGGGTGCTGCAGCCGGCGCGGCTGCTGGTGCAGCGGCAGTGGCGTCCGCACCGCATTGCGCCTTGCGGAAGTCATTCCATTTCTGGCCGCCGAGCGTGCCGGCGGTCTTGGCGGCCTGGTATTTCGCGCTGCATTCCTGCGTGGTGAGGGCCTGCGCCGGCGACGTCACCATGAACGCCGCAAAACCCGACACCGCCATTGCGCAGAGTATTTTTGCTTGATTGGTCATCCTTAAGACTCCTTGGAGCAGTTCAACCGGGGCAAATTAGCTTGCCCCATTCAACTTGGGCAGGTCGTCCTTGTGCAGTTATTGTGCAATCATTCAGGGGTTTTGACCTGCACCGCCATCCTAACTCAACCAAAGCTTGCGGCAACGAAAGCCGCCATTTTCCGTTCAAAATAATGTGGCTGTCAAAGACGCGGATAGTCCGGTCCATTCACTTGACGTTCAGCATCACGGCGCGACCGTCGCGCCCTTGTCTTCAATCCGAGGTGCCCCATGACGAAGATCTCTTCCCTTGTCACCGCGACCGCGATTGCTTCGTTCCTGCTGATGGGCGTGGCGTCGGCGCAAACCGCCGCGCCGGCTACCAAGACCGAGGCGCCGAAGACCGAAACCAAGGCACCGGCCGACAAAAAGGCCGCCGCGAAGCCGCGGACGCCAGGCTCGCTCGAATGCTCCAAGCAAGCCGACGAGAAGGGGCTGAAGGGCAAGGAACGCAAGAAATTCCGTTCCGCCTGCAAGAAGGAATTTGCCGACAAGGAAAAGGCGGCCACCGGGGCGAAGTGACCACCCGCCCCTGCTGCTTCAGGGCAAGCGCTATTTCGCATCTGCATGTTTGACGGTGTTGGTTGGCGCCCGTGAACCCGCGCGGGCGCCAAAGGCTTGCCCGCGCATTGACCGCCCGCCCCTAGGCCGGACGATGGCTGACGCACGCATTGCAGCAATCGCGTGGCGCATTTGTCCCCTCATGCGGGATTTGCCATAAGGCGGCGTGAGCCTGATCCCCGCATCGATGACGTCTGCGATTCCTGACCGCGCCAGGATTCTCTCCACGATCGAGACAATCGTCCTCGGCGCCGCTGGCGGCTTGCTGTTTCTTTGGGCAAACCTGCCCGGTGGACTGATCTCCGGCGCGATGTTCGCGGTCGGCATCGCCGCGATCTGCGGACGGCCGCTCGCGATGCCGCCGATCCTGACGCAAAGCGTGCTGCTGCTGCTCGGGATCACGCTGGGCTCGCTGGTGTCGCGGCAGCTGATCCAGCACATGAGTTCCTATCCGCTGACCATCGGACTTCTGGCGCTCGCCACCTTCTGTTCGACCTTCGGCAGCAGCTTCTATCTGCAGCGCTTCCACGGCTGGGACCAGACCTCGGCCTTGCTGGCCGGAAGCCCCGGCGCGCTGTCGCAAATCACCATCCTCGCCGCCGAGAAGGGCGCCGACGTCGCTGGTATCGCCGTGGTTCAGACCATGCGCGTGATCATCCTCACCGCCGCCCTGCCGCTGCTGCTGGCATTGACCGGAATCGCGCCATCGGCGCCGCCGAACATCGCCGCCATCATCGCCTCGCCGCTCGAACTGGCCGTATTGATCGCGGCTGCGGTCGCGGTCGCGCTGCTGTTGCTGCTGATGAAATTTCCGGCGAGCTGGATGTTCGGCGCGATGATCGCCTCGAGCGTGCTGCACGGCACCGACATGATCGAGGGCGGGCTGCCGCCCTGGATGCGCGGCGTGGCGCTGGTCGGCATCGGCGCGGTGATCGGCACGCGCTTTGCGCGGGTGAAACGGTCGACGCTGCTCAGCCATGTCAATGCGGGGCTGGGCTCATTTGCGGTGGCGATCGTGATCTCGGCGATCTTCGTCGCCATCATCGCGCTGACCACCCATGTGCGGCTGGCTGACGTCCTGGTGGCGTTCGCCCCGGGCGCGATGGACGCCATGCTGGCGCTGGCGTTGACGCTGCATATCGACCCGATTTTCGTCGGCGCGCACCATCTGTCGCGCTTCGTGTTCGTCTCCATCACCACGCCCGGAATCATCCATCTGTTCGGACGGCCGCAGGATGATGTGGACGATTAGGCCCGCTTCGCTGACTTGATGCCCCACGCCGCGATCGCGGCCATCGCCAGCGAGATCAGCACATTGTAGCCGGCGAGCGAGAGGCCGAGGAAGCGCCACTGCACATCGTCGCAGCGGATCACTTTCACGGTGTCGAGGCGCTCGAGCAGCGTGCCGGCGCTGCCGAGATCGACGAGCGGGCCCGAGCAATCGGTCGGGCCCTGCCAGAACTTCCATTCGACGCCGGCGTGGTAGCCGCCGAGCCAGGCGTTGGCGAGCGCCGCCAGCGCCAGCAGCCCAAGCCCCGCCAGCAGCACCGGCCGCGGCGCGTCCCGCGAGGCTGCGAAGGCGACCGAGAGGGCGAGCGGGACCGCCAGATAATAGGCGTAGCGCTGTTCGAGGCAGAGCGGACAGGGGCGGATATCCAGCACCAGTTGGAAGAACCAGGCGCCCGCAAGCGTCGCCGCCGCGATGCCCGCGATCGCCAGCGCGGCGACAACAGCGGGATTGGCACCAAGCCCGGCATGTGACGGATTTGCGGTGGCATGAAGCGTCACGGGCGTTCTCCAACGATAACAAGGTCCTATCCCGCTGATATGGCGCTGTCGAGGTGCGGGACAATCACATCCGCGCGGGTTGACCCGCCGAAACCGCCCGCTATATTCCGCCGGCTTCGCGGCGCGGGCTTTTTGGCCGGCGCCCCGAGGGCCCCTGTGGCGGAACTGGTAGACGCGCTCGACTCAAAATCGAGTTCCGCAAGGAGTGCTGGTTCGATTCCGGCCAGGGGCACCACGCTTCGCCTGCGGCTACGCGTGGCGCAGCCACACCGCCGCAGACGAAACGTGCCCGGCATAGCCTCTTGCGAAGCGAAGCGATCCCCTCGTAGCGTCTGTCAGGACTGCCACCTCGGTCAGAATCACCAGGGCCACCCGATGGACATGCTCGTCAAACTCTATGCGCTGCCGGATTCCCGGCCTGCGTATGATCGATTGCTCAACGCCGGGATCGTCATGCGCCGTGCGCTGGGCCCCGAAAAGCACAAGGTCACAGGCTGGGTGCGGCAGAATTTCAGCGAGGCATGGGCCAGCGAAACCGATGTCGCGTTCAGCCGCCAGCCGGTCTCCTGCTTCATCGCGGTCCGGGAGAAAAACATCATCGGCTTCGCCTGCCATGATGCGACCTGTCGCAACTTCTTCGGTCCGACCGGCGTCGATCCGAAGGCTCGGCAAGGCGGGGTCGGAAAGGCCCTGCTGTTCGCCTGCCTCGAGGCCATGCGGCAACAAGGCTTTGGCTACGCCATCATCGGCGGCGTGGGGCCGGCGGAGTTTTATTCGAAGGCGGTCGGCGCGGTGGCCATCGAAGGTTCGGAGCCTGGGATTTATCGCGGGCTGCTGTAGCGCCGCATTGCCCGTGGGAGGCTGCCCGTTAGATCCGGGCGACCGCGGAAGATCGCGCTTGATCGGCCATCTGGGCGGCCCTGCTCTCTTCACCGGAATACGCGCCGGCATCGGGCACGATCGAGCCCGCCTCGGTTTCCGCCAATTCGGTGCGGTTGCGGCCGAGGCGTTTGGCCTCATAGAGCGCCTTGTCGGCGGCGGCGATGAGATCGCGATGCCTGGTTTCCGCGCCGGGCACCAGGGACGCGACGCCGATGCTCAATTTCGCATGGCCGCGCTGAATCTCGTCCGCGCCGCAGCGGACGATCAGATCCTCGCGAATCCGCGCAGCCAGCGCTGCCGCATCGCCGAGCGGCGTTTCCGGCAGCAGAACGGCGAATTCGTCGCCGCCATAGCGCGCACCGATGTCCGAAGGGCGCTTCACGTTCGCCGCGATCGACGCGGCAATGTCCTGCAGCAGTCTGTCGCCGGCCTGATGGCCATGCGCGTCGTTGTAGACCTTGAAATGGTCGGCATCGATCATCAGCAGTGCGACCGGCGCGCGGCTGCGCATCGCGCGGCGCCATTCATAGGCCAGCGCGCGGTTGAAATGCCGGCGATTGGCAAGACCGGTGAGCCCGTCGATCGTGGCCAGAATGGTGAGCTTCTTTTCCGCGGCACTGCGGCGCGCGAATTCGCGATGCAGGAAAGCGGCCAGCATCACCGTCACCGCGCACAGCACGGCCATCAAGACGCCGATCGCGATCGCCTGCCGCCACCACGCCGCAAGGACATCGTCGAGCGACTGGCCGACCACGACGATCAGCGGCAGATTGCCGACCTGGGTATAGACGAACAGCCGTTTGATCCCGTCCGATACCGCCCTCGATTCATAGTGGCCGCTGGGAGCCTTCGGGAAGTGCGTGAACAGTTCGGCGCGCTTGATGCTGCTGCCGATGAAATCCTGGCGGAACGGCCAGCGCATCAGCACGATGCCGTCGGTGCGCGCCAATGTCACCGTGCCATTGGGGCCGAGCGAAGCATCCTTGAACATCGCCTGGAAATGGTCCTGCAGCATGGCCGTGAGCACGACGCCGGCAAAGGAGCCGTCCGGATGCGACAGCCGACGGCTGAACGCCACCAGCGAGAGGCCAGTGACACGGGATGCGATCGGACGACTGATGTACAGGCCGGGAAATTCATTGTCTCTGTGAAACTGGAAATAATCCCGGTCGGACATGTTTTGTCGCGGCGGGATCAGATTCTTGGAATCGTGCGTGATCCGTCCGGTGTCATCGATGACGAACATCGATGTCGGATGACGCGCGGTTGCGGAATAGTCGAACAGCACCAGCTGGCGCATTTCCGGACTGAGACGATCGAGACCGGGCAGCTTCAAATTGCTCATCAACCCCTCGAGCGAGAGATTGAGCAGATCCACGTTGCGAGCGATATCGGCCTTGAGCGAATTGGCGAGGCTGGTGGCGACCTCGGTGGCACGCGCTTCGGTCGCCCGCCGCGCCTCCAGCAGCACCCAGCCGCACACCGCGGAGAAGCTCAGCGCCAGCAGAATGACCGAAATGGTCATCCGGTGATGCGACTGCGTCCATGCCCAGCCGGAACTATCGTCCGCCTCGGCGGGCTGACGCGGCCAGAGCGACTTCCACACCGGTTTGCCCGCTTCCGCTATTGCCACGGAATTCACCTTGCAAGACGTTGCCATCGCCTTTTGTGCGCCGATGGAACGAGTTAGGCGTTAAAGGCCAAGTGAATTCGCCCCATGTGGTTCACAAATTATTCGCGGAACAGGTTGAAATGGCCTGATCGGGCGACTTTTCCGCGGAAGTACGGATGCTTTTCGCGCCGCACACAAGCAATGATGAGGAACAGCACCGCGCGCCGCCAGCGCGGATCACGCTGCGCACGGTCGCAAGGCCTCAAGCAATCATGATCGAATTCACATGGGCATGCGCGATCAGTCGATCTGACTCGGCCCTGAGGTTCCTACCTCCGCCTTGCCCTGCACCAACGTCACCGTGATCGCGCGTGGCCGGGTCAGCACTTCCGGCTGCAGGATCTGGTCGAGCTGCTCCGGCGTCAGCAGTTTCCTGGCCAGCACCAGATCGTAGACGCTTTCGCCCGTGACCAGCGCCTGCTGCGCGATCTCGGTGGCGTTGGCGTAGCCGATATAGGGATTGAGCGCGGTGACGATGCCGATCGAGTTTTCGACGCCGCGGCGCAGGTGCTCGCGGTTGGCGGTGATGCCGTTGACGCATTTATCGGCCAGCGTCAGGCAGCCGGCGCGCAGATGATTGACGCTCTTGAACAGGCTGTGCGCGATGATCGGCTCGAACGCATTGAGCTGCAACTGGCCACCCTCGGCCGCAAAACTCACCGTAATGTCGTTGCCGATCACCTCGAAGGCGATCTGGTTGACGACCTCGGGAATCACAGGATTGACCTTGCCCGGCATGATGCTGGAGCCCGCCTGCATCGGCGGCAGGTTGATCTCGTTCAACCCGACGCGCGGACCTGAGGACAGCAGCCGCAGATCGTTGCAGGTCTTCGACAGCTTGACGGCGACGCGCTTGAGCACGCCGGAAAGCTGAACGAAGCTGCCGCAGTCCTGCGTCGCCTCGACCAGGTTTGTCGCGGTCACGACCGGAATGCCGGTGACGGAGCGCAGATGCCGGCACACCAGACCGGCATAGTCCGGGTGCGAGTTGATGCCGGTGCCGATCGCGGTCGCGCCCATGTTGATTTCGCACACCAAGAGCACGGCTTCCTTGAGCCGCTGCTCGTCTTCCCCCAGCATGACGGCATAGGTGGAAAATTCCTGCCCCAGCGTCATCGGCACGGCGTCCTGCAACTGGGTGCGGCCCATCTTGATGATGTCCCTGAACTCGTCGGATTTGCGCTCGAACGCCTCGCGCAGCACCGCCATGGCTTCGACCAGCCGCATGATGCCGCCGTAAGCCGCGAGCTTGAGCGCCGTCGGATAGACGTCGTTGGTGCTCTGGCTCATGTTGACGTGCTCGTTGGGGTGCAGGAATTTGTAGTCGCCCTTGGGCCGGCCGAGCAGCTCCAGGGCGCGGTTCGCGATCACCTCGTTGGCATTCATGTTGGTGGAGGTGCCGGCGCCGCCCTGAATGACGTCGACCACGAATTGATCGTGCAATTCACCCGAGCGCACTTCCTCCGCGGCGGCGACGATGGCGTCGGCGAGTTTGGCATCGAGCAATCCCAGTTCGCGGTTGCTTTTCGCCGCCGCGATCTTGATCGAGGCCAGGGCCGCAATGAGATCCGGATAGATCGAGATCGGGGTGCCGCTGATCGGGAAATTCTCCACCGCCCGCAAGGTGTGGACGCCGTAATAGGCCTCCGCCGGAACATCGCGGTCGCCCAGGAGATCGTGCTCGCGTCGCGTCGTCATCGGGGACCCTTTCGAAGCGGTTTGCGTGGGCTTGATAAGATCAGGAGACGAGGGATTTTCCTAGTGTCGGCTTCCACACCAGGCCGTCATACCCCGCGCATGCGGGGTATCCAGTACGCCGCGGTCTCTCGGTTCTGTCACAGGCGTCTCTGGGATACTGGATCACCCGCATGCGCGGGTGATGACACCGAATATGATTTCACGATCTCGCGGCATCATCTGCCCGAGCTTTGCCAGAAATTCCTTGGCCCTCGAGAATAGAGGGCGCAGGGAAGACCGGGTGCGCGCTGCACCCGCGGTCTCGCGTGCGGTTTGCACAAAACAAAATGCACACGAGCATACAGGGCAGCGGAGAACACCCGGCCTTCCCTGCGCAATGGCTTTACGGCTTATGCCGTGATCTC
>NZ_JAFCMB010000028.1 GCF_018130145.1 Bradyrhizobium sp. AUGA SZCCT0176
GCGCAAACAAGCGTCCACCGCAACCCGCCCAACGTCCGTGACGACGGCCGACGCCCTTCTGAGTAGGACGGGATGGCCAAAGATATGCACCTGATTTTACTTCTGGTAAACAGAAATATTTTTAATTCTGGGGCTTGACACGATTTCCGTAAATCAGAACTGATTTGCCCGTCGGGTTGTTTTGTCGCACGCTGGCCGCAAGATTACGCTTGCGCACGAGGCGACGCAGCCCGCTCGTAGGATGGGTAGAGCGCAGCGAAACCCGTCCTGTCGTCATTGCGAGCGCAGCGACGCAATCCATATCGCGGCATAACGGATAGATGGATTGCTTCGTCGCAAGTGCTCCTCGCAATGACGGTGGTTGACCGCACCCTTACGCCGCCACCACGCGCGGGCTGCGTTCGACAGCGTCCGAGGGCTGGCACGGCTTGCGCAGCATGGTGACGTCGGAGAAGCCGACGGCCCGGAGCTGATCGCACATGATGCTGCGGGCGTCCGAATCCATCGAGGCGTCGGGGACCACGACCGCGCGGGCATGCGCGGTCAGTAGTTCCGCCGGCAGGTCGGAGGCCGAGCCGGCATCGAGCAACACATGGTCGTAGACCCGCAGCAGCGCGTCGATCGCCAGCGTCAGCCGCGGCGACTGCAGCTGCGAGCGATCGAAGCCCGGACGTCCGGCGCTGACGAGATGGACGCGTGACAGCCGGTCCCTGGTGATGATCTGCGCAAAGGTTGCTTCGCCCTGCATCAGTTCGGCGAGCCCGGGCGCCGCCGGATCGACCGAGACCGCCGTCATCGTCGGCGAAGCCGCGGTCAGATCGACCACCACGATCTTGGCCTGCCGCGCCATCAGGCGCGCCAGGGTCAAGGCGGTCAGCGTGATGCCTTCGCTCGACGCGGTGCCGAGGACCGTTACCTTGCGCGCCGCCCCGCCCGCCTGGGCGAGCCGATCGGCCAGTTGCTCGATTTCTTCGATCCCTGCCGCGAGTTCGGCGCGGGGTTCACTGAAGGCAGGCTTTGAGTCGTCCGTCACGGGATGTTCAGGTTCCGGCCCGAAATCATCATGAGGCTCGAAATACGGTGCAGTCGGAGGCGCGGAGACGCGAACCGATTCCGCGGTCGGAGCCACGGCGCTGGGAGAAGCTGCGGCGGCCGCGCGCGGCGCGGTCATGCGCAGCAGTTCGCCGGTCGCGATCGCGCCTGACGTCAGCAGCAAGGTCGCCAGCGTCGCGATCAGCACGATCGGGAGCTTCTTCGGATAGGCCGGCGTATTCGAAACGGTGGCGCGCGAGATGATGCGGCCATCGGCCGGCGCGGCCTCGATGTTTTCGCGGGCGGCGGCCTCGCGGTATTTCGCCAGATAGGATTCCAGGAGATCGCGCTGCGCCTTGGCTTCGCGCTCCAGCGCGCGCAGCTGCACGTCCTGGCCGTTGGATGCGGACGCCTGCTTCTTGACCTGGTCAAGTTCGTTTCTCAGGCTATCGACCCGGCCGCTGGCGAGGCGCGCGTCATTCTCGAGCGAACGCGAGATCTTGCTCGCCTCCTCGCGCAACTGGCGATCGAGATCGCCGAGCTGCGCCTTCAGTTCCTTGATGCGGGGGTGACCGTCGAGCAGCGTCGACGACTGTTCGGCGAGCTGCGCGCGCAGCGTCACCCGCTGTTCGGACAGCCGGCGGATCAATTCGGAATTGAGCACTTCGGAAGCCTCGATCGGCTTGCCGCTCTGAAGCATGTCCTTGATCATGCGCGCCTTGGACTCGGCATCCGACTTCAGCGCGCGGGCGTTGTTGAGCTGGGTGTTGATCTCGCCCATCTGCTGGTTGGACAGCGAGGTGTTGTTGGTGCCGATGAACAGGCTCGACTTCGAGCGGAAATCTTCCGCGCGCGACTCCGCCTCCGAGACCTTCTTGCGCAGATCCTCTATACCGCCCGACAGCCAGCCGCTGGCGGATTTCGCCTGGTCCTGGCGCGCGCCCTGCTGCAACGCCAGATACCCTTCCGCGATCGAATTGGCGACGCGCGCGGCCAGCTCCGGATCGCGCGACTGGAATTCGATGACGATGACGCGCGACTTGTCCACCGCATACGCCGTGAAGCGCTCGAAATAGGCGTCCAGCACGCGCTCTTCCGGCGTCAGCGACAACGGATCGCGTCCGATTCCGAACAGCGCCAGCAGCGACTTCAGCGGCGAAAAGCCCTGCAGCACCGGATCGAATTCCGGGCGCTCGGCCAATTTGTTCTTCTTGATGATTTCGCGCGCCAGATCGCGCGACAACAGCAGCTGCACCTGGCTGGTCACCGCCTCGGCGTCGACCGTGTTGCGCTCTTCATTGCGCTCGCCGTTCGGCCGCAGGAACACGTTCTCGCGGCCATCGACCAGGATGCGCGCTTCGGATTTGTAGCGCGGGGTGACCATGTTGACGGCGGCGATCGACAGCACGAGCGCCAGCACCGTCGGGACGACGATCCAGCCGCGCTTGCGGATCAGGGCCTGCCCCAGCGCGTGCAGGTCGAGATCGCCGGACTCCGGCGCGGCGACCTGCCTGGTGACGGCAGATTTGGCGACGGCGGGCTCGGTGGCGACGGGCTTGGCGACAGCTGGTGCGGGCTTTGGAAGCGCCCGCTCCAACACGGCCTTGACCCTGCCCGTACGCCAAAACGCAAAACGCATCGCACACTCCCGCGGACGCTACTTAAAATCGTGACGCGTTTTCGCTCGAAAACGCCACGACTCTACCTGAAGCCCGGCGATTACACTCCATTAAGGTTGCTGCTGGGTTAATCCGCGCGAATTGCGAGCTGCAATGACCGCCCCGCAGGGCTGCGGTCATGTTTTGTTAACCATGAACGCCCTTAATCGGGCGGATACTTTTTCAGGATTCTCCCCCATGCGAGGCGCACTCGCCACGATCCCATGTCTGGTTGCTGCGCTGGCGCTTGCGGGCTGCATGGGCCGGACCACGCCGGTTGCCGTGGCGCCCTATGCTGGCCCTGCCCCTGTTGCGGTGGCCTATGCCGAACCGGCGGCGCCGCGCTTTGACGCGGCCTATCATCTGGATACTGGCGACAAGCTCCGCGTCGTGGTCTACGGCCAGGAAGGCCTCACCAACACCTATGCGATCGATGCCAGCGGCTCGATCACGATGCCGCTGATCGGTTCGGTCCCGGCGCGCGGCAGCACGCCCGCGGGGCTGGCCGCCGACATCGGCGCCAGGCTGCGCCGCGGTTTCATCCGCGAGCCCTCGGTCGCCGTCGAAGTCGAGGCCTATCGGCCGTTCTTCATCCTCGGCGAAGTGGCGGCGCCCGGACAATACCCTTATGTACCGAACATGACCGTTGAAAGCGCCGTTGCCATCGCTGGCGGCTTCTCGCCGCGCGCGCTGCGCGACCGGGTGACGGTCACGCACACCGACGGATCCGGAACGGCGCGCTACGTGGTGCCGCCGGGAACGTCCATCAGCCCGGGCGATACGGTGCTCGTTGGCGAACGCTGGTTCTGATTATGCCTATCATCGACGGTCAGCCCCTTCGTATCCTGCACGCGACGCGCGCCCCGGTGGGCGGCATTTTTCGCCATATCCTGGATCTCGCCAACGGCCAGGCCGATAAAGGCCATCACGTCGGCATCATCGCCGACAGCCTCACCGGCGGCGAGCGCGCCGAGCAGGCGCTGGCGGAAATCGCCCCTCGTCTCAAGCTCGGCGTTCATCGCGTCGCCATCCACCGCGAACCGCGCCCCAGCGACACCTTGGCATGGGTGCGCTTCCTGCGCCTGGTCCGGAACCTGAAACCGGACGTGCTGCACGGCCATGGCGCCAAGGCCGGTGTGTTCATACGTTCCAAGATCGCCGCCAGGGATACGATCCGGGTCTATACGCCGCATGGCGGGTCGCTGCATTACCCGCTGTCGACGCTCAAGGGCAACTTCTATGCCCGCCTCGAGCGCGCGCTGATGGACTCGACGGACCTGTTCCTGTTCGAAAGCGCGTTTGCGCGCAACACCTATCAGCGCACCATCGGCACCCCGAAGGGGCTGGTGCGCTGCGTGTTCAACGGCGTCACCGCCAATGAATTCGACCCGGTCGTCAAGGCCGAGGACGCCACGGACGTGATCTATGTCGGCGAGTTCCGGCACATCAAGGGCGCCGACCTGCTGATCGACGCGGTGGCCCGTCTGCGCGCCGACGGCCGGCCGGTGACGCTGACGCTCGCCGGCGACGGCGAGGAAAGCGCGAGTTTGAAGGCCCAAGTGCAGCGGCTCGGCCTCGGCGAGGCCATCCGCTTCATCGGCCACGTCAAGGCGCGCTACGGCTTTTCCAAGGGCTCGCTGCTGGTGGTTCCCTCGCGCGGCGATTCCATGCCCTATGTCGTGATCGAGGCCGCGGCGGCGGGAATTCCGATGGTGGCCGCCAATGTCGGCGGCATTCCGGAGATTTTCGGCTCTCATACCGAGGCGTTGTTCGCCCCCAACATCGCCGCGGCGATGGCGGACGCGATCGAGGTTGCACTGGAGAATCCGGCGGCGACGCTGGAGCGGGCCAAATCCCTGCGCGAGCGAATTTTCCAGCACTTCTCGCAGAAGGCGATGGTCGAGGGTGTATTGACCGGCTACCGCGACGCGTTTGCCAATCGTTAACCGTTCTTTACCAACGTAACTGTTTCTTCCGATTTGTCCCTTAAGCCGGATGGCAGGGAATTCCGCATCGGCAGGCGCGTCCCTATGTGCCGGCCTAAGAACGGAATCAACGATCGGACTTGGACAGTGGAACCGCTTAACGCTCGCTCGATGTTAGACGCCGCGGCAGCAACGGCCGCGGCGACCGCTACCGGTGAACGCCCGCCGATCGAACGGCGCCGCCGGCTGTCGCCGGCAGCCCTTGCCGTCACCAACCAGAAAGTCAGCCGCGCCTATTCGCCGATCGTGATCGCGGGCGCGGTGCGCCTGGTCGATTTCGTCATGCTCAGCCTGATCGGCCTTGCGCTCTATTTCGCCTATGTCGTGCGCCTCAAGGGTTTCCATTGGGAATATGTCGCGGCGATCGTCGGCATGACGGCGACCGCCGTGATCTGCTTCCAGGCCGCCGACATCTACGAAGTCCAGGTGTTCCGCGGCCAGCTGCGGCAGATGACAAGGATGATTTCGTCCTGGGCCTTCGTGTTCCTGCTGTTCATCGGCGCCTCCTTCCTCGTCAAGCTCGGCAGCGAGATTTCGCGGATCTGGCTCGCATCGTTCTTCGTCGTCGGCCTTGCGGCCCTGCTGATCGAACGCGCCTTCCTGCGCGCGCTGGTGCGCAGCTGGGCGCGGCAGGGCCGGCTCGACCGCCGCACCATCGTGGTGGGCTCGGACCAGAACGGCGAGCAGCTGGTCGAGGCGCTCAAGACCCAGCATGATTCCGATATTGACGTGCTCGGCGTGTTCGACGACCGCAACGATGCCCGCGCGCTGGAAACCTGCGCCGGCAGCCCGAAGCTCGGCAAGGTCGACGACATCGTCGAATTCGCCCGCCGCACCCGCGTCGACCTCGTGCTGTTCGCGCTGCCGATCTCGGCCGAGACGCGCATCCTGGAAATGCTGAAGAAGCTGTGGGTGCTGCCGGTCGACATCCGCCTGTCGGCGCACACCAACAAGCTGCGCTTCCGTCCCCGCTCCTATTCCTATCTCGGCGAGGTGCCGACGCTCGACGTGTTCGAGGCGCCGATCACCGACTGGGATCTGGTGATGAAGTGGCTGTTCGACCACGTCGTCGGCTTCCTGATCCTGATGCTGGCGCTGCCCGTCATGGGGCTGGTCGCTCTCGCCATCAAGCTCGACAGTCCCGGGCCGGTGATCTTCCGCCAGAAGCGGTTCGGCTTCAACAATGAGCGCATCGACGTCTTCAAGTTCCGCTCGATGTACCACCATCTCGCCGATCCCACCGCCTCCAAGGTCGTGACCAAGAACGATGCCCGCGTCACCCGCGTCGGGCGCTTCATCCGCAAGACCAGCCTCGATGAACTGCCGCAGCTGTTCAACGTCGTGTTCAAGAGCAACCTGTCGCTGGTCGGCCCGCGCCCGCACGCCGTGCAGGGCAAATTGCAGAGCCGGCTGTTCGACGAGGCCGTCGACGGCTATTTCGCGCGCCACCGCGTCAAGCCCGGGATCACCGGCTGGGCGCAGATCAACGGCTGGCGCGGCGAAGTCGACACCGACGAGAAGATCCAGAAGCGCGTCGAGTTCGACCTCTATTACATCGAGAACTGGTCGGTGCTGTTCGACCTCTTCATTCTGCTCAGGACGCCATTGGCGCTGATGACGAAAAACGAGAACGCTTATTGAGTTTCTGAGGACTACCTGCCGTCATTGCGAACGCAGCGAAGCAATCCATGGCGCGGCATAGCGGATAGATGGATTGCTTCGCTTCGCTCTCATGCACAAACGCTCCGCGTTTGTTGCAGACAATGACGGAAGTAGCGGTTGTAGCGTCTAGTGCGTGAGTATCGAATGGCGTATGCGGCGACAGCCGAGGGATCCCTTCCATCGTTGACGGCCGCGCCGGGCGTGCTCGCGGTGCAGCGCGCGATGGTATGGCTGGTCGGCGCGTCCGGGGCCATCGTCTTCATCGAGCCCAGCCCCTATGAGATCGCAACGCTGCTGGCGTCGCTGATCTTCTTTGCCACCGGCGGCTTGCGGATGCGGCTGGTGTTCATTCCGCTGCTGCTGGCGCTGTTCCTGCTCAACACCGGCTACACGATCAGCGCCATTGCCGTGATCGACCGGCCCAATGTCAGCATGTGGATCGCGACCTCCTGGTACATGGCCATCACCGTGATGCTGTTCGCGATGGTGGTGGCCGAAGATACCGCAGCCAGGCTCGACATGCTCAGGCGCGGGCTCGTCGTCGGCGCAATGATCGCGGCGAGCCTGGGTGTCGCCGGGTATTTCAACCTCGTCCCGGGCGGACGCGACCTCCTGACGCTGTACGATCGCGCCCGCGGCACCTTCAAGGACCCCAACGTGCTCGGCGCGTTCCTGATCCTGCCGGCGCTGTTTTGCCTGCAAAGCGTGGTCTCGGACAAACTCGGAAAGTCGCTGCGCAACACCGTCGCCTTCGGCATCATGTCGCTGGCGATCCTGCTGGCGTTTTCGCGCGCGGCCTGGGGCGGGCTGATCCTGACCTCGATGTTCATGCTGGCGCTGATGGTGCTGACCAGCCGGTCGCAGGCGCAGCGTTCACGCATCATCATGATCGCGCTTGTCGCTGCGATCCTCGCAGCGGCGCTGGTGGCGGTGCTGCTGTCGTTCGACTCGATCGCGCAGATGTTCAAGCAGCGCGCCAGTTTCGATCAAAGCTATGACTCCGGCCGCTTCGGCCGGTTCGGGCGCTACATCCTCGGCGCCAACATGGCGCTCGATCTGCCGTTCGGAATAGGTCCGCTGCAGTTCACCCGCTACTTTCCCGAGGACACCCACAATTCCTATTTGAACGCATTCATGTCGGGCGGCTGGCTCTCCGGCGTCTGCTACCCGGCGCTGGTGTTCGTCACGGCGCTGAACGGCTTTCGCTACATATTCGTCCGCGCGCCCTGGCAGCGCGCCTATCTCGCGATCTTCGCCGCCTATCTCGGCACCGTCGGCGAGAGTTTTATCATCGACACCGACCATTGGCGGCATTTCTGGATGATGCTGGGGCTGATGTGGGGCATGTTCGTCGCCGCCGAGCATTACAAGGCCCGCGCCGGCCAGACCTTC
The DNA here is from genome assembly GCF_018130145.1 of Bradyrhizobium sp. AUGA SZCCT0176. Classification (GTDB taxonomy): domain Bacteria; phylum Pseudomonadota; class Alphaproteobacteria; order Rhizobiales; family Xanthobacteraceae; genus Bradyrhizobium. Next base: position 7,730 of record NZ_JAFCMB010000028.1, read on the forward strand.
AACGGCGCGGCCGTCCCAGCTTCTTAGGCGCTTTCTCCTTCGGCGCGTCGATCAATCCCTTCAGCGCCTCGGTCGCTCCCAGCACCGACTTGTAGCTCTCGCTCGCGAAGCGCAGCAGCAATTGCAGTTCCGCTTCCGAATAGGTGCTCCATAGTTTGTGCATCGCCTGCTGCATTGGCACGTAGAACCGCCCGATCTGCGCGACGTTGTCAGGCACGGTCGCGATAAAGACCTTGCGCCGGTCGGTCGCGTCGCGCTCGCGACGCACGAAGCCGGCCTTCTCGAGCCGGTCCACCACGCCGGTGATGGCGCCGGTGGTCAGCCCCGTGACCTCGGCAAGACGGCCGGCGGTGACGCGGCCCTCGAGATTGAGAAAATCCAGGCATTCGAGGTCGGAACCGGAAATTCCGGCCACATTGGCAACGGTTTGCCCAAAGATCACGCCCTGCGCCGACGACCGCCGCATCGCCTCTTCCAGTTCCTGCAACAGCGCGGCCCGCGCCTTCGGCCTTGACACGGTCGATTTCATATCTTAGTCCATCATTATCTTAGCTACTAAGATAATTAGCAGCTGATATTTCCTACCACCCCACGGATGCATGGAGCAAGGCATGACCAAACGTCCCAAAGCCCTGATCATCGGCGGTGGCATCGCAGGTCCCGTGACCGGAATCTTCCTGAAGCAGGCCGGCATCGATGCCGAGGTGTTCGAGGCCTGGCCCTACTCGGCCGGGATCGGCGGCGGCCTGCAGATCGCGCCGAACGGCATGCATGTGCTGGCCGAGATCGGCCTCGCCTCCGACATGATCGCGCGCGGGTCGGTCGCCGAATCCTTCGACTTCTATTCGCAAGGAGGCGACCGCCTCGGCTCGCTCAACCGCAACATGAAAGAACGCTTCGGCCAGCCCGCGGTCAACATGTGCCGCGCCACGCTCAATGAATTGCTGGTCAACAAGGCCTGGTGCGCCAATGTCGAGCTCAGGTTCGAGAAGCGGCTGGTGGGAATCGAGGATCGCGCCGACCAGCCGGTCGTGGCGCATTTTTCCGACGGCAGCTTTGCCGAGGGCGATTTTGTCATCGGCGCCGACGGCGTGCATTCGGCCGTCCGCGGCCACGTCATCCCGGACGGACCAAAGCCGTTCGATACAGGATTGATCGGCTTTGGCGGTTTTGTGCCACGCGCGGTGATCGAGAATTCGCCGATCGGCCAGCGCGTGGTGACGACGTTCGGGCAAAGCGGGTTCTTCGGCTATGGCTTCTGCAGCTCCGATCCCAACGACGGCCTGATGTGGTGGAGCACGCAGCCCGCGCATGGCGCCAGTGCCGCGACGTTCCGCGCCATGAGCCAGGACCAGTTGCGGCAGCATTTGCGGAAATTCCACGCCGGCTGGCACGATCCGATTCTGCAAATCATCGATGCCGCCGAGAACATCGTGGTCACGGACACGCTCGACGTCGCAACCCTGCCGACCTGGTCGCGCCAGCGGACGCTGCTCATTGGCGACGCCGCGCACGCCACCAGCCCGCATGCCGGCCAGGGCGCCTCGCTGGCGCTGGAAGACGCGCTGCGGCTTGGCCGGTTGATGCAGACCCGCCAGGAGCTCGCGTTGACATTCCAGAATTTCGAGGCCGAGCGCCGCCCTCGCGCCGAAAAGATCGTGGCGCTGGCGCGCCGCAACGGCAACAGCAAGCGCGAGTTCAGTCCGACCGGCGCCTGGATCCGTGACCGGATGATGAAACTGATGCTTCCGCTCGGCGCACGGGCGATGGAATTTATGTACGCGTACGATCCCCGTTCGGCGTAGCGGTCGCAAAGCCTACTTCTCCACGCCGAACGTCAAGCCGGCATGGCCGACCAGCCGCTTGATCAGTCTGTGCTGCATCGCCGCCCCCGGCGTCCAGATGCCGGCGGGCACATCAGGCGCATCGCGCAGCAGGCAGATCGCGCATTCGGAGATCATCTTCGCCGTCGAGCCATAGCCGGGATCGCGGTCACCCTTCACGGCAGCCCGCACCTGCTTGCCGTCGGGCGCGAGTGCGACGAACAGCAGATCGAAGAAACCACTCTCCCGCACCTCTTTCGAGGGACCGTCGCCGGGCTTCAGGCCGCTTGCGCCGCCCATCCTCTCGGCGTTGACGGCGGCGACGAGCTGTTTGGCGTTGGCTTCGCCTTGCGCTCCCGCACCGGTCAGCACCATCTCGTCATAAACGAAGTCTTTGCCGTACGGAAAGTTCATCAGAAAATTGGAACGGTGCACGTTGCGGGTGTTGATGGTCGCCATCGCGAAGGGCGCCGTCCACGAGCCGAGATCATCGTCGAACAGCGGCTTGTTCCCGCGCGGCTGCTTCGGGCCTTCAAATCCCGGCGCCAGCAAAAATGGATCCTTCAACAGGGCGACCAGACTGAGGTCTTGCGCGGCAGCCGCGAACGTCGCCCAGGTGCTCGCGGCGGTACCACCGGACAACGTGCCGCTCATGTCGCGGATCCGGCCCTTGACGCGGTTGGCCGGTGCGCCAAAACTCTTGTTCGCCTCCTGCTGGACGCAGAACACGCCGAGTTCGAACGGCAGCGAATCGAAGCCGCAGGAAAATACGATGCGTGCACCGGTCGACTTTGCGGCCGCCTCGTGCGTGTCGATCATCTGCCGCATCCAGAGCGCCTCGCCGCAAAGGTCGAAATAGTCGGTGCCATCCGCGACGCAGGCTGCGACCAGTTCGGAGCCATAGCGCTGATACGGACCGACGGTCGAGATCACCGATCTGGTTCGGCCGACCATCGCCTTCAGCGAGGCGGGATCGCCGGCATCGGCAACGATCAGCGGGGTATCGGCCGGCGCTCCGATCGCGTCGCGCACGGCAGCGAGCTTGTCCAGGCTGCGCCCGGCCATCGCCCATTTCAGATTACCGTCGCCCTTGTAATGCGCGGCGAGATATTCAGCGATGAGCTGGCCGGTGAAGCCGGAGGCTCCATAGACGACGATGTCGAGTTTCGACGAAGACATTGTCTGACTTCCGGGAAGATGATGCTCGAAAACTGGAGCTACTTCTCCACGGTGAACGTGAGGCCAGCGTTGTCGACCAGCCGCTTGATCAGTCTGTGCTGCATCGCCGCGCCCGGCGTCCAGATCCCGGCGGGCACATCAGGTGTATCGCGCAGCAGGCAGATCGCGCATTCCGAGATCATCTTGGAGGTCGAGCCATAGCCGGGATCGCGGTCACCCTTGACCGCCGCACGGACCTGGCGGCCATCGGGGGCGATCGCGACATAGAGCAGATCATAGAGGCCGTTCTCGCGCTCTTCCTTCGACGGCCCCTCGCCCGGCTTGGGCGCGCCCGGACCGGTCTTTTCGGTGTTTGCGGCCATCACGAGCTTGGCGTTGGCCTCGCCCTTCTCGCCAGCACCCGTCAGCACCATTTCGTCGTAGACGAACTCCTGCCCGTACGGAAAGCCCATCAGCATGTTCGAGCGATGGACGTTGCGGGTGTTGATGAGCGCCATCATGAAGGGCGCGATCCAGGACTGCAGGTCTTCCTCATAGGACGGCTTGCTGCCCGGCGGCTGCTTCGGCCCCTTGAATCCCGGCGTCAGCGCGAACGGATCCTTGAGGATCGCAACGAGGCTGAGATCCTTGGCTACGGCATCGAAGGTCGCCTTGGCGCTGGCGGCAGTGCCCCCGGACAAGGTGCCGCGCATATCGCGCACGCGACCCTTGACGCGCAAAGCCGGCGCACCGAACACCCGCTTGGCTTCCTCCTGCACGAAGAAAGCACCGAGCTCAAACGGCACCGAGTCGAACCCGCACGAAAACACGATGCGCGCGCCGCTCGCCTTCGCCGCGGCTTCATGCTTGTCGATCATCTCGCGCATCCACAGCGGCTCGCCGCAGAGATCGAAATAGTCGGTACCCGACTCCACACAGGCCGCAAGCAGCTCGTTGCCGTAAAACTGATACGGGCCGACGGTGGTGATCACGGATTTCGTCTGCGCCACCATCGCCTTCAACGACGCAGCATCTGACGCGTCGGCCACGATCAGCGGCGTATCCGACGGCGCGCCGATCGCATCGCGCACCGTGGCGAGCTTGTCCTTGCTGCGCCCGGCCATCGCCCATTTCAGGCTGCTGTCGCCCTTGTAATGCGCGGCGAGATATTCAGCGACAAGCTGGCCGGTGAAGCCGGTAGCGCCGTAGACTACGATGTCGAATTTCGACGAAGACATGTTTTAGTTCCCTAATACTCGTCATTGCGAGAAGCGAAGCGACGAAGCAATCCATACTTACTTGGTGGCTATCTTACTTGGTGGCTATGGATTGCTTCGCTGCGCTCGCAATGACGGTTTCCCCTTCATTTCGCAAGGCTATTTCTTAGCATACGAAACGCCCATGCCGGCGCGGACGTCGGCCTGGATGCCATAGGGCGCGATCGGATAGCGCAGGCCGTTTTTCGCCAGTTGCTTCATGCCGATAATGGCCTTGGCGAGATGCGCGGGCTGCAGTGCCATCAGCATTTCCTCGTCGGGCACGCCGCCATAGCGACGTTCCGCGAAGCACGGCAGCGACAGCGAGGGCTCGCCGGTCTTGAGCGCCCGCCCCCAGGAATCCGCGCAGGCGGTCTCGCCGACCACGCCCCATTCGAACTTCTTGTAACCGGTGTATTGCAGCCCGTTGATCAGGATGATCATCTGGCCCGGCGTGGCATAGACCAGGCAGATATCCGGCGGATTGAGCCGTCCGCTGGTGAGCGGGCTCACCGCCATCGCCTGGTATTTGCCATATGGCACGACATCGAGTGCTTCCTGGCGCAGCCGCGCGTCTTCCTCCGTGCCATGCCAGACACCGACGTAATTCTTTCCTTCGAGAAATTTCTCGTCGGTTGGCGCCAGCCCGATCACGGCGCGGCATTGCGCGCCGACGAGGTCTTCGCCGGTGATGCCGACGGTCCAGCCGAGCCTTGAAGCCATGCTGACAATCTGGTCGGTGGTGTGCACCGCGGACGGCCGCCGGATCTTCGGGATTGCCGCCATCTCCTCGACGGTTGCGAACATCTTGATGCCGATCACGGTGGTCCGGAGCCGCAACAGGCTGATCAGGTCGGCAGCCATGCCGTTCAAATCGAACGCTTCCGGCGGCGTTTGCTGTTGCATGGCGTAAACTCCCTGGATCGGCGCGCTGCGCTTGTTGGCGTCAATTCTAGCCCGGCCGGTCGCCTGTTGCGACCTCTACTTCGGCGCCGGCCCCGGCAGCAAATCGTCGATCTTGCCGGTGGCCCGGTACGCAACCAGGCCCATCCATTCGCGCGCCGCGGTTTCGGTCCGTCCGAGGCCATCAAGAATGGCGTTAGAGAACTTCATCAGGTCGGCGCGGTCGCCGACCCGCCAATCGACCGGATAGGCCTCGACCGCAAATCCAGCCTTTCGGAACAGGCCGACCGATCGCGGCATATGAAAGGCCGAGGTCACCAGCAACCAGCGCTCGCCGTCCTTCGGCGCCACCAGCGCTTTCGAGAACTGGGCATTCTCCAGCGTATTCCGTGATGCCCGCTCCATGATCAGCCGCGATTTTGCGATGCCGAGGCTCTCGAAAACCGCGCCGGCGAAATCGGCCTCGCGCGCGTCGTTCGAAATCAGGTTGGCACTGCCGCCGGTGAAGACGATGCGCGCATTCGGATAGCGGTGCGCCAACGCCGCCGCCGCGATGATGCGGTCCGGCGCGCTGCGCACCACCGGCGTGCCATGCGCAGCCGATATGTCAGCCTCGATCGATGCGCCGAGCACGACGATACCGTCCGGCGGCGCGCCCGCTCCGACCTCCCATCGTGGAAAGCGCTGCTCCAGCGGATAGAGCAACAGGTTTCCGAGCGGTGACAATCCGCAGATCACCAGCAGCAGCACCGAGGCCATCACGAGCTTGCGGCCGAGCGATGCAAAGCGCGTCAGCAGCAGGATGGCGCCAATGAAACCGACGCCGATCAGGAAATTCGTCGGCATCAGCATGTAGCCGAGCGTTTTGGAGAGAACAAAGAACAAGGAAGGCCTCTTGGATTTCCGGCTCGTCATACGCGGGCTTGACCCGCGTATCCATCTTCTTCGCAAAAAGCGTCATGCGAAAATGATGGATTGCCGGGGCGCAGACAAGTTTACGTAGTCTGCGCAAGCAGACTACTATGCCCGGCAATGACAAATAGGACGAGACAACACCGACAAGAAGGTCCCCCATGACCCATCATCACCTGCATTCCAGCCCCATGACCTGCCACTGGGGCTTTTTCGAAGCGAAATTGAAGCCGGTCCTGACCATTGCCAGCGGCGATGAGGTCACGGTCGATACCATCACCGGCGGCCCCGACGTGGTGCCGGACCGCAGCAAATTCCACGTGCCGCCGGAGCTTGCCGATGTGCACGCCCAGAACGAGCGGATGGTGCCGGGTCATATCCTGACCGGCCCGATCGCGGTGGAAGGCGCCGCGCCCGGTGATGTGCTCGAGGTCGACATTCTCGACGTCCAGCTCCGGCAGGACTGGGGCTACAATCTGATCAAGCCGCTGTCCGGCACCCTGCCCGACGATTTCCCCGACACGCGGCTTCTGAACATTCCGCTCGACCGCGAGCGGATGGTCGGCCGGATGCCGTGGGGGCTCGACCTTCCGCTCAAACCGTTCTTCGGCGTGATGGGCGTGGCGCCGCCGCCGGCCTGGGGCCGCATCACCTCGCTGATCCCGCGCGCGATGGGCGGCAATCTGGACAACAAGGAGCTAGGGGCCGGCGCCAAACTCTATCTGCCGGTGTTCGTGCCCGGCGCGCTGTTTTCCTGCGGCGACGGCCACGGCGTGCAAGGCGACGGCGAAGTCTGCGTCACCGCGATCGAAACCGCGCTGCAGGGCCGTTTCCGGCTGACGCTGCGCAAGGATCTCCGGCTGGACTATCCGCGCGCGGAAACGCCTGATCATTACATGACCATGGCGATGGACCCCGACCTCGACCAATGCGTGGTGCGCGCGCTGCGCGACATGATCGTGCTGCTCGGCGAGAAGCGCAACCTGTCGCGCGAGGACGCCTACACGCTGTGCAGCCTCGCCGCCGACCTGCGGGTGACGCAGACGGTCAACGGCTCCAAGGGCATCCACTGCATGATTGCAAAGAGCGTCGTGCACGGCTGATGACCGTGACGCGGTGCGCCGTCACAGCGGCGAAAGCAGCTCCAACCTGGAACGAATCCTGACGCTGGTCTTTCCAACCAGCGCCGCCCCCTGCACGTCAGCGCTATCGGTGGCATAGGTGCCGCTGAAGCCAGTGGTGACCTCGCGCCCGCCAAACAGCGGCAGCACGCCAGCCGATTTGGTGTGCTGGGTGGTGGTCAGTTCGCCGCGCCATTTGCCGCGGTCAGCGGTGTAGGAGCCGGTATAATAGAAATGCGAGTCGCCGCCGACGATCCTGCCATCCAGCAGAACGATGACGCCGCTGGCGTGGCCACGCCCGCCCTCCATCATTTCGGTCAGGATCGAGTAGAGACCGTTGGTGATCGTCATCGCAGGATTGTCCCTCGTCCGCAGCAGCATCGACTGTGCATACGGCCTGAGGCAATCGGGAAATGAGCGAGGCGCTGGATCGTTTCGCCGCGGCTGCGTTGGCGCCGTCGACCCCGCTCGCTGGGCGCGCAGCGGTGTTCAAGATCAGCCCCTGCCTGGCAGCGGTCGATTTTTTCGATGCCGTTACAAGGAGATAGACTGCGACTCAGGCGGCAATTGACTTATCCCCATGAAACTTAATAGAGTCTAAATAGATACTTTTCAGTACAGCGTTTAAAAGTTAGCGTTCTTGCATGGCTACAGAAAAAGCCGAAACCGACCGCATTCCCGTGACCTTGGCGCTCTCGACCATCAGCTATCTCGAAAAACTGGTGAGACAGGGTACCCACGGCACTAGCGTTCCCGGCGTTGCGAAGACCCTGATCGAGGAAGGCATCCGGCTCGCCATCAAGGACGGGCTGCTGTCGATCCGCGACAATGGCAGGCCTTGATGGCACGCCAGCGGAAAATTCGCTGACGGGAGACAGGAACGCGGCGGTTCCTCAAAGAATTTGGGACCGCAAGCATGTTCGCAAACATACCGACCTGGACCACCGAGCGCGTCGAACTCCTCAAGCAACATTTCGAATCCGGCCTCTCATGCCGCGAGATCGCCGCTCACATCGGCGTCAGCCGCAACGCCGTGATCGGCAAATTGACACGGCTCGGTTTGACCCGCGGGCCGACCAATATCGAACAGCATCTGCAAGGGACCACGAAGGAACGCAGCCCGAAATCCGTTCCCCGCGCGCAGTACCGGATGCTGCAAGTGGTCTACCAGAACGGGCAGCCGGCCCCCGACGCCCCGATCGCCAGCGAGCGGCCCTGCTCACTGCTCGAACTCAGCCATGAGCGCTGCCGCTGGCCGATCAGCACGCCCGGCGCGGACGACTTCTGCTTTTGCGGCAACACGCCGCTCAAGGGTATGCCCTACTGCGCCGGCCACACCCGCCTCGCCTACAAGCCCGGCTCGCGCCAGCGAGTGGCGCGGGCCTGACATTGTCTGACGCACGCTCTGCTTAGAGCGCAGCAAATATCGGGCACGGCCATTCCACGGCTGTAGCAGTCACTGCGCGGGCACGAGCGCCTGCGCTCCCTTGTCCTTGATCAAGAGCACCAGGAATTTCGCCGGCTGGGTGCTGCTTGCGTTCCGGTCGACGACATGAACATCATCGTGGCCTTCATAGAAACTTTGACCTGCTGTCAGTGTCACGGGTTGTCCACCCTTCAGCTGCATCACGACGGAGCCCTCCAGCACATAAACAAACGCATGTGCGTTGTGTCGGTGGACAGCACTCGACCCGCCGGGCGCATGCTCGACCGTGATCATCAAAGCTTCCTTGCCGGGATTATCCGGAAGATCCTTGGACATGAGCGGCGTCACCTTGGGGGCCTGAGCTGCCGCCGTTCCGGTCATCAAGCACAGAAGAACCAGCGCAACGAGTTTGGTTGCCATAATCGCCTCTTTCGTTCATTGCCCAGGAGCTGATGCGGAATCAGGCCTTTGCGCGGCGAAGCCATTCGTCGAGACCGATGCGGCCGAGGCGCGCCTCGCCCAACGGCACCAGCGAGTGCTCGTCAACCCGACCGCCCCAGTATCGGGCCTCGGGATCGCTCACGACTTCGCGCGGGTCGCCAACCGCCTTCAGATAGCGGGCGATGATGTCGTTGAGCGGCGCTCGTTCCGGTCCGGCGATCTCCACGATACCGCTTCGCGGCGCCGCGAGTGCCAGATCGGCAACGTTGGCAGCAACGTCGTCCGCCGCGATGGGCTGGAACAGGATAGGCGGGAGCCTCACTGTGTTTCCATCCGCACTTGAATCCGCGATACCGCGAACGAACTCCAGGAACTGGGTCGCGCGAACGATGGTGTATGGAATGCCGGAGGCTTCGATCAGTTTCTCCTGGGCGACCTTTGCGCGGAAATAGCCATTGTCGGTCCGGTCGATCGCGACGATCGACAATGCGACATGATGCCGGACGTTCGCCGCGGCCTCGGCGGCGAGCAGGTTGCGGCCGGAGGTCTCGAAGAATTCGAGCACCGCCTTGTCTTCAAATGAGGGCGAATTGGCCAGGTCGATCACCACCTGTGTGCCCGCCATGACCTCCTTGAGTCCCTCACCGGTGACCGCGTTAACGCCGCTCTTGGGCGAGGCGGCGACGACTTCATGGCCGCCCTGGCGCAGAATGGCGACGGTCTTCGAGCCGATCAGGCCGGTGCCACCGATCACGACGATCTTCATGGTTGATGCTCCGTTGTGGTAGCAGCTTAGGTCCGCTTCGAACCCGCAGAATACTATCCCAAGGTACAGGTCGGACTACCCCGCTGAACCGGCGAGACGTGGTAGACCGTACCGCCACGCGGCGTTTTCCGTCAGCGTGGCACGCTTAGCTGAGCCAACAACTCTTGTTGAGTTCCGGCCCTGGTCGCTATTCAGATCAGCCCCTCAGGCCAGCTTCCAGCCGACCTCGTCCCGATAGCTCTGGTAGAAATCGAGCGTATACGCCTCCTCCGGCGTCTTGCGCACGCGCTCGTCGAGCTTGTGAGCGTCGTCGCCGACCAGGATGCGCCAGCGATCAGCCTTGACGCCGTCGAGGATGATTTTCGCGGCGGCCGCCGCCGTGGTCGGCGCATCATCATGAAACGATCGCGCGCGGTCGAGCGCGAGTTGCTGGATGTCCTCATCCGACATGGCAGAGGTGTCGGTGCCCATGCCCTTGAGCCGTTCGCGGGTCACACCGATCTCGACATCGGTCAGGCGCTCGGTCTCGCTCCCGCTCTGGATCTTGCGCGAGTTCGACACGATCGAGGTGCCGATGTGGCCGGGCATCACGACCGAGCACTTGATATGCGGCGCGTTGAGCCGCAGATCCGTCATCAGCGCCTCGGAAAATCCCTTCACCGCGAACTTGGCGGCAGCGTAGGCAGTGTGCGATACGCCGGGGCCGACCGACGCCCAGAAGCCGTTGACGCTGGACGTGTTGATGATGTGGCCCTCGTCGGCCTTCAGCAGCAGCGGCATGAAAGTGCGGACCCCGAGATAGACGCCGCCCCAGCAGATGTTGAAGGTGCGCTCCCATTGCTCGCGCGTGTTGGTGAACAGGCTGCCGCCACCGCCGATGCCGGCGTTGTTGAACAACAGATGGATCTTGTCGGTCGCCTGCTGCTCGATCAGCTCATCGCGAAACCGCTTGAGCTGATCCTCGATCGCGACGTCGGCGATGTGCGTGGTGACGCGCAGGCCCTGCGGCAGCTTGGTTGCCTCACACAGTTGCTTGGTTTCAGCCATCGCCTCGGCGGAGACGTCGCACATCGCGACATTGCAGCCCTCGGCAACGAGCTGGCGCGCCAGCTCGCGGCCCATGCCCGTGCCGCCTCCGGTGATGACGGCGATCTTTCCGGCGAATTCCTTCATGGAGAATTTTCCTCGATTGTCTTTTTATTGGCCTTCTGCGCACGGGGGCCGCGCGCAAAGTGTATCAGCTACACTCCGCCGGTAAAGCGCGCCAGATGTGCGGACAATCGATGTCCGCCGCACGGAAAAACTGCGCGGCGCCTACTCCGCCGCCTATTCTTTCTGTCCATGAAGGAGTGATACCCGCTTCACGAAATCGACAGCGGCCTCATTGCCCTCAGGTGCGTTGACCCAATCGACCGCTTCCGGCGGCAAATTGATAGCCGTCAGGACCTCTGCCACCAAGGGCTCGACGCCGATTTCGGCGACCACCCCGACGTCAATCCAAACAGTGGGCCCCTTCACACAATCATGCTTGATCAGATGCTGCATTTCTCGAAACAAGATCACGCGTTCAGAGGGCAACCTGAGAAACATTCCATGGGCTTCCCCAAGTCCATCTTCCTGCCAACTTTCGACGCGGAAGCCGAACGACTGCGCGATTTCAAACATTCGCATTTGAAATTGCATGATTGGCCAATCGGTGATGGGAAACCGATAATCGTATATCTGTGCGATATTCATCAGCGACCAATCCGTCATGGCCGGACTTGTCCCGGCCATCCACGTCTTTCTTATCGCAACACTGTAAACACGTGGATGCCCGGCACAAGGCCGGGCATGACGAGCGTTTTACCTGACGAGTACCCGCGGCCTACTCGGCTGCCTCGACGCGCTGGCCCCTCAATGCCCCCAACCCGTCCAGCGCCTTCTTGATCGCGGCCTGTTGCGTTACCGATGCTTCCGGCATCGGCGCGCGCGGATAGGTTTTTGGCAATCCCTGCAGCGACTGCGCGTAGCGCGTGCAGGCCGGCAGATTGTCCGAGACAACAGCGTTCCACAGCGTCAGCAGTTTCTTGTGCAGGTCGAGCGCGCGGACGTGATCGCCGGCCTTGACCGCATCCCAGAGCTCGACCGAGGCATGCGGCGCGGCCGTGAGGATCGCGGCGATCGAGCCGTGCGCGCCGAGCGCGTAGGACGGATACATCAGCGCGTCGACCGCGCTGTAGATCAATTTGTCCGGCGCCATCATCATGAGATCGGCGAACAGTTTCAGATCGCCGGCGCTCTGCTTGACGCCGACCACCAGCGGCACCTCGTTCATGATCCGGGTCAGCAGCGCGGGCGACAGATACGACCACGGCACCACGTTGTAGATGATGATCGGCATGCCGGTCTCGTCGGCCATCCGGCGGAAATGATCGACCATCGCCTGATCGTCCGGCTTGAACAAATAATGCACCGGCGTCACCTGCAGCGCCGCGACATCCATGTCGCGCACCAGTTTGCCGCGCCGGATTGCGTCGCGTGTGGAGTCGACGATGATGCCGGCGATCACGGGCGCGCGGCCCCTGGCGGCTTCCACCGTTGCCGCCACCAGGTCGCGATACTCTTCATGATCGAGCGTATGCCCCTCGCCGGTCGAACCGCCCGCCGCCATGCCATGGCTGCCGGCGCCGATCAGCCAGTCGACTTGCGGGGCGACCTGCTTGAAATCGATCTCGCCGTCCTTGCGAAACGGCGTTGTCATCGGCGGTATCACGCCTGTCGGGCGTATTTTCATGATCGACCCCTTGCGTTCCCGTTTCCCAAATCCGACCCCGCTCTTTGGCGGATATTCTCGATCGGCGGGTGAAGCCTAACCGCTGCCGGATGGGCAATCCAGTTCAGACATCGGTGGGCTGGGTCGTGGCGACGTCATAACGGACGGAGACGCGGCTCCAAGTTCGAGCGGCACAAACATCTGAATCTTTGCACGAAAAAACCCCGACAGTTGATGCCGGGGCTATTCGCTCGCTTAGCGGGGCGGCTTCGGCGGACCAAAGGGGTTACGGGGCGGAAGGTGCGTGGGGCCGGTGCCCAGCCTGCCGCCGGTCACGATATCCAGCTGGTGCGTCGTCAGTTCGACCGGCTTGTCAGTCCTGCGTTCCATGGTGCGTCTCCCGCTGCTGTCCCGGTGCAACATTGCCTCGGTATGACCGGGACCATGACGGATCGGCGACGGCCGCGCTGTTCCCCAGGTGACAGCCGGACCGGAACGGAAGTGGCCTCAGCCTTTCTCTTGGCCCTTCCAGACCGTCGTCACTTGCAAGGGCTGACGGGCTTTCGCGTTTAACCATACTAAAACTCAGGGCGACGGCGGGAGTGCGCCTGTAGTATGTTTGCGGCTATTGGATTTATTAATTTTTGGTGCCTTATGAACGACGCGTATTTCAAGGAGCAGTCCCGGCGCGTCCGCGCGATTGCGGACAAGGCCGATCCCTTCACGAAAAAACGACTGCTTGCGCTCGCCGAAAGCTACGATGCGCGGATTGGACGGCCCTCAAAGGCAACGCGACAGCTGCCCTTCGTCGCGATCAATAATGAAAAACCCGCCGATCAGCGCGACGACGGCGAGACCGCGCGCTGATTGTGGCAACTTCCGCATAGCGATCGCCGCTCGCATATTCCGCGATAAGGCATTACGCCCGTACGCGACAAGGGAGCGCAGGCGGAAACGGTTCGGCAAAATGGGCGTGACGGCGCGCGCGGTGCATGCCAGTATCGGCAATAATCAAAGCGCGCGCACGTCGGACGAAGCGCCGCTGCCAGGGAGGGGACTGCAAAGCGTTCGCGTAAGCGGACGCGCTGCAAGCGTCTGCGTAAGCGGACGCGCCGTTTGTTGGCCTAACGGTCCGTTGGCGTCGCATGGGACAACAGATTGTCCATCGCCTGCTGATTTCGTTCCCCGCTTTGCTCGGGGTTCTCTTCCTCTGTTTTTGTCTGTTGCAGGTGGTGCCGGCTGATCCCGCAATGATCATCGCCGGTCCCGACGCCAAGGCCGAGACCATCGCGGCGATCAGGCTCGAGCTTGGCCTCGACCGCTCGATCCCGGTGCAGTTCTTCGAATACATCATGCGGGTTCTGCGCGGCGATCTCGGCCGCTCGATCATCTCCAACCGGATGGTGAGCGAGGAACTCGCGATGACGATCGGTCCAACGGTCGAACTGATGCTCGGCGCGATGCTGATCGCGGTGCCGAGCGGGCTTGCGTTTGGAACGCTGGCCGCCGTCAATCGCGGCCGCCTCGCCGACCGCATCATCATGGCCTGCTCGGTAGCCGGTGTTTCGATGCCGGTGTTCTTCATCGGCCTGATCCTGATCCAGTATGTCGGTTTCAAATGGGCGTTGCTGCCGTTCACCGGCCGCACCGGGCCGATCTGGGACGGCGGATTGCCGAGCCTGATCCTGCCCGCGACCACGCTCGGCCTCGTGCTGATCGGACCGATCGCGCGGCTGACGCGCACCGCCGTACTTGAAGTGCTGGGCGCCGATTTCGTGCGCACGGCGCGCGCCAAGGGGCTGCGCGAGACGGCGGTGATCGTCCATCACGCGCTGCGCAACGCCATGATCCCGGTCGTCACCCTGATCGGGCTGCAGGCGGCCTTCCTGCTCGGCGGCGCGGTGGTCACGGAAACGATGTTTTCCTGGCCCGGCGTCGGCCGGCTTGCGGTCGGCGCCATCGTCTCCAGCGATTTCCCGACCGCGCAGGGCGCGATCATGATCCTCGCCATCGCCTTCCTGTCGATCAACCTGATCGTCGACGTGCTCTACGTCTATCTCGATCCCAGGGTGGCGCGCCGATGAGCGTTCAGGCCCTCGAACCCGTCTTTGTCGCCGAGCCCGAAACCGGCGCGTTCGCCCGTGCCGGCGTGCTGCGGCGCCTCGCGCGCGACCGGGTCGCGGCCGGGGCGGCGTTGACGCTCACCACCATCGTCGCCGCGGCGGTGTTCGCGCCCTGGATCGCGCCCTACGACCCCTACTTCACCGACCTCACCAAGGTCATGCAACCGCCGGGCGCCGAGCACTGGTTCGGCACCGACAACACCGGCCGCGACGTGCTGAGCCGCGTCATCTTCGGCACCCGCGCCACGTTGATGCTCGGGCTGGTCGGCGTCATCATCGGCGGCCTGTTCGGCGGCGTGCTCGGCATTCTCGCCGCCTACTACAAGCGGCTCGACGGCTGGATCATGCGGCTGGTCGACGTGATGCTGGCGTTCCCCGCCATCCTGATCGGGCTCGCGGTCGCCGCGATTTTCGGCGCCGGCCTCACCGCCGTCGTGATCGCGCTGGTGGTCGCCACCGTGCCCGACGTCGCGCGGGTGGCGCGCGGGGCGGCGGTCGGCGTCATGGGACAGGAATTCATGGAAGCCGGCCGCGCGGTCGGCGTCACCGACGGCGCACTGATCTGGCGCTATCTGACGCTCAACTGCATCTCGACGATCTTCGTGTTCCTGACGCTTCGCTTCGGCCAGATCATCCTGATCGGCTCTGCGCTCGGCTTCCTCGGCATGGGCGCGCAACCCCCGACCGCCGAACTCGGCATGATGGCGGCCCAGGGGCGCGACTTCCTGTTCATGGCGCCGCACATCGCGACGATCCCAAGCTGCGCGATCTTCGTGATCGTGCTGGCGGCCAACCTTCTGGGCGACGCGTTCCGCGACGTCCTCGATCCGAGGCTGCAGACATGATCAGAACCGTTCTGGGTGTGGCATTGGCAATGGGCGTCGCGGGGGCCGCATCGGCCCAGACGCTGACCTTGATGAAGGGCATCGACGCGCCGCATTACGACGCGCAGCGCACCACCTGGGGTCCGACATCCGACATCGTCAACATGTTCCAGGACACGCTGGTGGCGCTCGACTGGGACGGCCGCACGCCGATCCCCTATCTCGCCAAGTCCTGGATCATCAGCGAGGACGGCCGGACCTATACGTTCAAGCTGCGCGACGACGTCTCGTTCTGCAGCGGCAAGAAATTCACCGCCGAGGACGTGATCTACAGCTTCAAGCGGCTGAAGGATCCCGCGATCAAGGGGCCGTACGCCTGGCGCGCCGGCAGCATCAAGGAGTTGCGCGCGCCTGATCCCCACACCGTCGAATACGAACTCGAGGAGCCCTACTCCGAGCTGCTGTTGCAGCTCACCATGTTCACCAACGTGATCCACAACAAGGAAAGCGTCGAGGCGCTGGGCAAGGACTACGGCATCAAGGGCGCCGACGGCACCGGGCCGTGGTGTTTCGATTCATGGCAGCCGCGCACCGAGATCGTGCTGAAGCGCCACGCCGCCTACAAATGGGGCCCGTCGATGTACCAGAACAAGGGCCCGGTGAAATTCGAGAAGCTGGTGGTCAAGATCGTGCCCGAGGAATCCAGCCGGGTTGCGGCGATGATGGCCGGCCAGTTCGACATCACCCACCAGTTTCCGCACCAGTTCATCACCCAGGCCAGGGCCGCCCCGATGCTCAACGTGAGCGAGGCGAAGCCCAATTTCCAGCTGCTCTATTTCGGTTTCAAGACCACGCGGCCGATGGTCGCCGACAAGCGCGTGCGCGAGGCCATGAGCATCGCCATCAACCGCGCCGAGATCGCCAAGGGCATTCTGCTCGGCAACGCCACGGCGGCCTTCACCATCGTCGACAAGGATGCGCTCGACCACGATCCGAAGACGGCCGGAATCGTCAAGGAAGACCTCGAACGCGCCAAGAAGCTGCTCGACGATTCGGGCTGGAAAGTCGGCGCCGACGGCGTGCGCGAAAAGGACGGCACCAAGCTGGCGCCGAAAGTGTACTACACCGCGAACGCCAACTCGGCCAAGGTCGCCGACGCGATCCAGGGATACTTGCGCAAGATTGGCGTCGACTGGCGGCTCAACCCGCAGGACTCGACCATCGCGGCGGCCAAGATGGCCGAGCAGGATTATGAAATCTGGTCGGTGACGGTGCCGTATCTGTCGGCCGGCGATCTCATGAACATCTACTTCGATTCACGCAACATCCCGACGCCGAACCGGATGAACTGGAAGGACGCCGAGACCGACGAGTGGCTGAAGCTCGGCCGCTCGGCGCTGACCGAGGCCGATCGCGCCAAACATTACGCGATGGTGCAGCAGAAGGTCATGCAGGAGCATCTGTGGATCCCGGTCCTCAACATCAACATGGACCAGGTCGCCAACAAGAAGATCAAGGGCGCGCGGCCGCACATGATCTACCAGAACACCTTCTACAAGGGGTTGGACGCGTCGCTATAGGCAAGCAACAACAAGGAGCAAACGATGCGCGGATTGTTCACGACGGCTGCGGTGCTGCTCGGAGTGGTGGGAGCCTCCCCGCTCGAGGCGCAGACCCTGAAGATGATGAAGTCGCTCGACGCGCCGCATTATGACGGCCAGCGCACCACCTGGTCGCCCTCCTCCGACATCGTCAACATGATTCAGGATACGCTGGTCGCGATGGACTGGGACGGCAGGACGGCGATCCCTTATCTGGCCAAGTCGTGGACCATCAGCGAGGATGGCAAGACCTACGTGTTCAAGCTGCGCGATGACGTGCAATTCTGCAGCGGCAAGAAATTCACCGCCGCCGACGTGATCTATTCCTTCAAGCGCCTGACCAGCACCGAACTGAAGGCTCCGCTGGCCTGGCGCGCCGGCAACATCAAGGAACTGCGCGCGCCTGATCCCTACACTGTCGAATACGAACTGAACGAGCCGTTCGCCGACTTGCTGCTCCAGCTCACGATGTTCACCACCGCGATCCACAACCAGGAGAGCGTGGAGGCGCTCGGCAAGGATTACGGCATCAAGGCGATCGACGGCACCGGTCCCTGGTGCTTCGAGAACTGGCAGCCGCGCACCGAAATCGTGCTCAAGCGCCACGACGCCTACAAATGGGGCCCGTCGATGTACCAGAACAAGGGCCCGGTGAAATTCGAAAAACTCAGCATCAAGATCGTGCCGGAGGATTCCAGCCGCGTCGCCGCGATGCTGGGCGGACAATTCGATGTCAGCCATCAGATCCCGCTGCAGTTCATCCAGCAGGTCAAGGCCGCCCCCACCCTCAGCGTGCAGGAGGCGCAGCCTAACTTCCAGCTGATGTATTACGGCTACAAGACCACGCGGCCGATGGTAGCCGACAAGCGCGTGCGCGAGGCGATGAACATCGCGATCAACCGCGCCGACATCGTCAAGGGCATCATGCTCGGCAATGCCGAACCGGCCTACACCTTCATCGACGACAAGGCACTCGACTTCGCCTCGTCCACCAAGGGCATCATCAAGGAGGACGTCGAACGCGCCAAAAGGCTGCTGGACGAAGCCGGCTGGAAGGTCGGCGCCGACGGCATCCGCGAGAAGGACGGCGTCAAGCTCGCGCCGAAGGTGCTGTTCACACAGGTCGCCTATTTCGGCCGGGTCTCCGAGGCGATCCAGGGCTACATGCGCAAGATCGGCATCGACTGGAAGATCGTCGGCTTCGACTCCACGATCGCGCCGGCCGAGATGGCCAAGCAGGACTACGAATTGTGGACGGTGACGTTCCCCTACATATCGGCGGGCGACCTCCTGAACTTCTACTTCGATTCGAAGAACATGCCGGCGCCGAACCGGATGAACTGGAACGACCCCAAGACCGACGAGTATTTGAAGATGGGCCGCGCGTCGCTGACCGACGCCGATCGCACCAAATACTACGCGTTGGCCCAGCAGCGGGTCACCGAGGAGCATCTGTGGATGCCGGTGATGAACATCGCGATGTACACGACGAGCCAGAAGAAACTGAAGGGCGTCCGTCCGCACATGCTCTATCAAAACACCTTCTACAAAGGCCTGGATTACTCGTTCTGATGGAAAACCTGCTCGAGGTCCGCGGCCTCAAGACCCATTTTGCCACCGACCGCGGCCTGTTTCGCGCCGTCGACGGCATCAGCTTCAACGTACCGCGCGGCCGTACCGTCGGTCTGGTCGGCGAATCCGGCTGCGGCAAGAGCGTGACGTCGCTCTCCGTGATGGGCCTGGTGGCGAGCCCGGGCAAGGTCGAGGCCGAGGCCGTCATGTTCGGCAATCGCGACGTGCTGAAACTGTCGGCTGACGAGCGGCGCCGGCTGCGCGGCGGCAAGATGTCGATGATCTTCCAGGAGCCGATGACCTCGCTGAACCCGGTCCACACCATCGGCCAGCAGATCGTCGAAGCGATACTCGCCCATACCCAGTTGTCGCCGCAGGCCGCGAAAGCGCGCGCCATCGAGATGCTGGAACTGGTGCGGATTCCATCAGCGAAGCAGCGCATCGACGACTTTCCGCATAATCTGTCGGGCGGCATGCGCCAGCGCGTCATGATCGCGATGGCGCTGTCCTGCGAGCCGGCGCTTCTGATCGCCGACGAGCCGACCACCGCGCTCGACGTCACCATCCAGGCCCAGATCCTCGATCTGCTCGGCGAATTGCAGCGCCGGCTCGGCATGGCGATCCTGATCATCACCCACGATCTCGGCGTGATCGCCGAGGTCGCCGACCAGGTGCTGGTGATGTACGCCGGACAGATCGTCGAAAGCGCTGATGTCGCCGATCTGTTTGCCGATCCGCAGCACCCCTACACGATCGGCCTGCTCGGTTCGATCCCGCGCCTCGACGTCGACCGTATCAGGCTCGCCACCATCGAAGGCACGGTGCCGAGCCCCAACAACCAGCCAAAGGGCTGCCGCTTCGCGCCGCGCTGCCCGTTCGCCGACCGGCGCTGCCGCGAGGCGCCGCCGCTGCTGCGCGAACTCGCGCCGGGTCACCTCGTCGCCTGCTGGAAGGCCCCGGTCGAGGTGGCGTCATGAGCGCGGTCCCGGTGCTGCAGGTCGACGGCCTGGTGAAGCATTTTCAGCTCAGCCGCGGCATCATCCTGCGCAGACAAGTGGGCCTTGTGCGCGCCGTCGAGGACGTCAGCTTCGAGATCGGCCGCGGCGAGACGCTGGCGCTGGTCGGCGAGTCCGGATGCGGCAAGTCGACGACCGGACGCCTGGTGCTGCGCCTGATGGACCCGACGGCGGGCTCGGTCCGCTTCAAGGGCGAGGAAATCGCCAATCTCGGCAAGGATGAACTGCGGCGGCTGCGCCGGCACATGCAGATCATCTTCCAGGACCCCTACGCCTCGCTCAATCCGCGCATGACCGTGGGCGAGATTTTGGCCGAACCGCTGCGGGTGCATGACATCGGCGATCCCGCCTCGCGCGAGACGCGGGTGAGCGAGCTTCTCGATATCGTCGGCCTGCTGCCCGAACATGCACGGCGCTATCCGCATCAGTTCTCCGGCGGGCAACGCCAGCGCATCGGGATTGCGCGGGCGCTGGCCGTCAATCCCGATCTGATCATCTGCGACGAGCCGGTATCGGCGCTCGACGTCTCGATCCAGGCGCAGATCGTCAACCTGCTGCAGAATTTGCAGCAGCGTTTTGGTCTCTCCTATCTGTTCATCGCGCATGATCTGGCGGTAGTAAAACACATCAGCGATCGCGTCGCGGTGATGTATCTCGGCAAGCTGGTCGAGATCGCTGACA
The DNA here is from genome assembly GCF_018130145.1 of Bradyrhizobium sp. AUGA SZCCT0176. Taxonomy (GTDB): domain Bacteria; phylum Pseudomonadota; class Alphaproteobacteria; order Rhizobiales; family Xanthobacteraceae; genus Bradyrhizobium. The sequence continues at coordinate 28,108 of NZ_JAFCMB010000028.1, forward strand.
AGAAGACGATCTACGCAAAGCCGCTGCACCCCTATACCCACGCACTGCTGTCAGCGATCCCGAAGCCGGACCCGAGCCTGCGCACCAAGCGCGTCATGTTGCAGGGCGACGTGCCGAGCCCGTTCAACCCGCCGTCCGGCTGCCGCTTCCATACCCGCTGCCTGCACGCCCAGCCGCGCTGCTCGGCGGAGGAGCCGAAGCTGCGCGAGGCCGCGCCCGGCCATCGCGTGGCCTGTCATTTCTTCGAGACGATCCAGGCCCCTGTCATCGTCGCGCGCGCCGGCGCTGCGAACGGAAAGTTCGCCGAACGGCTGGCCGCCTTTGAGGCGGCCAAGCACGCGCGAACGCCGGCCTGACGTATCAGCAGGCCAATATGGGCGAGGCCTTGTCGTAATGCTTGATAAACACAAACGGGCTGGGCGTGGCTTTTCCCTTGCCGCCGCTGACATTGGCGAGCTCGCGATCAGACAGCGCGTCGGCCTGACGGTCCCGCTCGCATGATTCAGCGCGATTGATGATGGTGCTCATGGTGACGGCTCCCTTTCGATCGAGGTCGGATCATTGCTGATGAAGGGGATTTAGCCGCCCGGCCGTCGCCGTCGCTGTGACATCAATCACAGTCCCTAACCTTTCACCGGGGTCAGGATGGTTTGGCATCATCCAGCCACCGGAGCGCATCATGACCGCATTTCAGACACAGCCGAACGTCGACCAACGGGCCGCCGCGACCACCGAACTTTGCGCGACCGAACTGGATGCGGTGATTGGCGGCACGTCCTGGTTTGAAGTCCTGAGCAATATTTTCAAAGCGCAGAACGAGACGCGCAAATCCATCGCCGAGAACATTCGGTAAGAAGTTGTTGCGGTGCGATTGACCGAACCGGAGCCAGCTACTGGTTGACAAGCCAACGAGAGCGGATCGTAATACTACCTAAGATCGATCAACGGGGCGAACGGCAGCGCTGGCGCAATGCCAAGCGGTCCGGCTCCCAAAGCGTCGCTCCCAAAGCGTCTTGGCTTCCTGAACGTCTTGCTTCCTGAACGTGTTGGCTTCGAGGGCAGCGACCGCGGGATACCGCGGCGCTCAGCAATGGGGAGGATGGTCGTGATTGAATCTCTCATCGTCTGGCTGATCATCGGCGCGATCGCAGGCTGGCTGGCCGGGCAGATCGTCAAGGGCTATGGCCTCGGCCTGGTCGGCAACATCGTGGTTGGCATCGTCGGCGCCGTGATCGCCGGCTGGCTGTTGCCGATGATCGGGTTTGTCCTGGTCGGAGGCTATCTGGCCGCGATCGTCAACGCCGTCATTGGCGCGGTGATCCTCCTGATCATTGTCGGCTTCTTCAAGAAGTAGTCCGTTCAAGAACCAGCTTCGGCCGTTCGCAACGATGCGGAAGATCTTGTGCGCCGCGGCAACGCTGTTGAAAGAGGCGGCCCCAGCACGGGGGGAGAGCTGAGGCCGCCTTTTGCCGAACGCGACGGGGCTGGTTCGCGTCCGGACGTGCCCGACTAAGCTCCCCGGCAATAATTTGTTCCCAACAGACGGCGGCGGCAAAAATTTCGGGGGCATCAGCCGGGAACCAACGGCGACGCCGCGGATTATGAGTTTCGTGGTGGGGTGCCCATCATCATCTTGCGGCTGGGGGGCCGTTTTCCAGTGACCGAGGAGCTCGACGACGAATGGATGGTGCCGAAGTACCAGTGAGTTTTGATGTTCCTGCCATCATCCGCAAATGGCCGTCGCTTCACAACGCCCGCCGCCTCGACAGCTCCGGCCCCTATATGGTGTTCGAGGGCACGCTCGATGAGTGCATGAGGGAATTCATGGCCAAGCCTGAATCGACCCGGCACCTGTACGAGATTCTGACAGCGCCGCAGCCGCCAATGATCCCCGAGGTCCTGTCCGCCGAGCACGTCGCCGAGCTGGTGCGGCTGCGCGAATTTCTTTAGCAGAAGCGGGCTCACCGGCGTTGCCGGCAAGCTGGCGCGCGCCTTAGGCCAGAAAATTCATTAACCAGCTAGCGCTATGGTTCGGGCAATCGCGGACGGCTCCCAAGGCCCCGCGAGACGTAAACGCGTAGGGAAACCCACCGCCTCAACCCGGTGGGTTTTTCCGTGGGAAGGCCGCCGCCAATGTCATTATCATCAGCCAAGAATTATGCGCTGCGCGCCGAACGCTGTCAGGACGCCAAGGAAGCCGCCGACCTTCTGGCAAAGGCGATCCTGGAATTGGCGGCATCGATCGAAGCCACCGACGCAAAAGTGAAGAAGATGAACAAGTCGGGCTGAGATTCCGCCTCCCACCCGGCGGCCCCCTGCTCGCCTTTCAGAACCTCGGCGCAGGATATCCCGCTTTCGTGAATCCGGGCCCGCAATCGGGCACGCCGGTTCCACGCGGGTTCCGCGTTTACGTTAAAATCACATCATCGACCAAGCCGAATAGCCCGGTGCTAAATGATTTCTTAACGAGGGGATCATGATCAACGGACGCAAAAACGCTGTCGTCGGACTGACCACGATTTTCACTTTTGTGATCGTCGAACTGGCCGTGGTCGTTTGCGCGGTCGGATTGGTGCTCGAATTGGTGTTCGACGTGGACGTTCCGCTTCTTGCTTTCAACGACGAGTGAAGGCGGAGGACGGCGCCCTCATCTGTATTTCGACGGTGACCCCCTTCCGCGATTGAGATGGTGGTCGTGCTGCCAAAGGTCCTTCAGTAAGCCATCATCGAAACCGGTTGGCGATCTGTAGCGTGCCCCACGATCCAACCACTGTGAGGATCGCCATACCTGCCAACAAGATGTACAGCAGAGGGTGCTGCGAGGACGCGAGCGACCCTTCCACGTGCAGCTGCGGAAGTATCATTTCCATGGCCATGCCAACGAAGATGGCGGCTACGAAGCCGCCAATGACCGAGGCGACGATATTCACGATCCATCCAAGCGCGCCGCGCTTCTTTAACCAGGCCTCGTAAATCCCCACGGCGAGCATGGTGAGAAAAAGGATCAGCATGATGGTCAGCGGACCGCCCACGCTTGACGCAGTGCCGATGAGGCCTTGCAGTATCATAGCCAGTACGGCGAGCAGTGCGATCGTCTTCATCGCGCAAGAGCCTCCCACGGTTCTTCAGTGACCCAGCAAAAAGAGCGTGAAGCCAATCGCGATAAAGCCGAAACCGACAAGGGCTTCCACGGCAGCTCTTCCCACTCGAAGAATTTGGGTATGGCGTGGCCGGTGGCAACGAAGAGGGTTTCCGCAATCACACTGAGCGCGCTTCCAAGCATTCCGATTGGTCGCACCAGACTCGCTGTGGTTCAACTGCCGCCGATTTCATGACGCGCGCGCCGGCGGAGCCACCGAGGCCGAGGAATCCGGCGCGACGGTCAAGATGATCCAGGGCGCGCTGACCCACCAAGGAGAGCACGACGCTGCGTTATATTCGCCGTCGCTCCGAGAAGATCACCGGCGCCGTTGCGGATCTGCGCAGCGCCAAACGTGCCGCCGATAATGAAGGCAGAACAGGGTAAGAACCGCGTTTCAGAATCACGCCAGAATCGCTTTGGGGAAAGGTAGGGGAATCAATCAGTTAGATGGTCGGAGCGAGAGGATTTGAACCTCCGACCCCTAGTCTCCCAGACTAGTGCGCTAACCGGGCTGCGCCACGCTCCGATGCCGTTCCATTAGCTGCGATCGGCGCCCTGCGCAAGGCGCGCGATCCGACCCGCAAACGAGCCGGATCGGCCCCGAACCACCCGCCTGGTCTTTTGTTTTGACGCGTTTTCTTCACGCGAACCTGGGTCCATCCCGCATCAAGTGCGGGACAGGCTTTCACTCGAAAACGCTCTGGCGCCGGTTCCGGCCCTGCCCTCAGCCGTCCTTCAGCGCGTTATCCAGCAATTGCCGGCAGGCCACCAGGTCCTGCAGCACGCGTTCGAGGCGTTCGCGGTCGGGGCCGCCTACCGGGCCGGGCACGGCAGCCGCCTTGCCCTTGCCAAAGGGGGCGAGGATACCGTCCTCATCGGTATCGACGAAGCGGTAGTCGATTTCCGTGGCTTCGCCCTCGTAATCGTCGTCATCGGATCCGGCGAGCGCACCTGCGCCCTCTTCCGGCTCCTGCAGGCTGAGGCCGATCGCCTCCTCGACCGCGCCGAACGAGACGGCGGAGTTCTGGTCGCTAAGACCCTGCACCGATTTGATGCCGTGTTCTTTCAGGATCCGCTGCACGCCGCGGATGGTGTAGCCCTCGCCGTACAGCAGGCGGCGGATGCCCTTGAGCAGGTCGACGTCGTCGGGGCGGTAATAGCGCCGCCCGCCGCTTCGTTTCATCGGCTTGATCTGGGTGAATCGCGTTTCCCAAAATCGCAGCACGTGCTGGGGAATGTCGAGATCGTCCGCGACCTCGCTGATGGTACGGAACGCATCCGGCGCCTTGTCCAAATGCTTAGCTCCTCTCAGCTCAAGAGAATGAAGAGAAACTCTAAACGCTTAACCTGACTATCTTCACGCGTTTTGTTGACGCGAACCGGTATCGGCTTCACTCACAAAGGCTTCAATCGTCCTTGGCGTCGCCGTTCGTCACCGCGTGACCATTGATGCGCTGCTTCAAAATGGCCGACGGCTTGAACACCATCACGCGTCGCGGAGAGATTGGTACTTCGGTGCCGGTCTTCGGGTTACGTCCGATCCGTTGACCCTTCTTGCGCACCATGAACGAGCCGAACGACGACAGCTTCACCGTCTCGCCCTTCTCAAGACAATCGGTGATCTCTTTCAAAACGAGTTCGACGAACGCAGACGACTCCGTTCGCGACAAGCCCACCTTCTGGTAGACCGCCTCGCACAAATCGACGCGTGTGACTGTTTTTCCTGTCCCGGTCATCGCCTGCCCCGCACTCTCGGCGAACAATTTATTCTCTGAAATTATGAGGTTAGCACGCAATGGTCAACAGCGACCATCATGCACACGCATGAAACAGCGCAACCACTTTGTCGGGTATTTTACTTATACCTCACCAGCGGACGAGCGCGGAACCCCAGGTGAAGCCGCCACCCATCGCTTCCAGCAGCACCAGATCGCCCTTCTTGACGCGTCCGTCCTTGACGGCGACGTTGAGCGCCAGCGGGATCGACGCCGCCGACGTATTGCCGTGCAGGTCGACGGTCAGAACCACCTTCTGCGGCGCAATATGCAGCTTGTGCGCTGAAGCATCGATGATTCGCTTGTTGGCCTGATGCGGAACGAACCAGTCGATCTCCTCGGCGGAAGCCCCGGTGGCGTTGAAGGCATCGACGATCACATCGGTGATCATGCCGACCGCGTGCTTGAAGACTTCGCGGCCCTCCATGCGGAGGTGGCCGACGGTCTGGGTCGAAGACGGCCCGCCATCGACAAATAGCTTTGACTTATGGCGTCCGTCGGAACGCAGATGCGTCGTCAGTATACCACGGTCGGTCGGCTTGCCGGGCTGGTCCTGGGCCTCGAGCACGACGGCGCCGGCGCCGTCGCCGAACAGCACGCAGGTACCGCGATCGCTCCAGTCGAGAATGCGCGAGAACGTCTCCGCACCGATCACCAGCGCCCGCTTGTGCGAGCCGGAGCGCAGGAAATTGTCGGCGGTCGCCAGCGCAAAGACGAAGCCGGAGCAGACCGCCTGCAGGTCGAAGGCGACGCCATGATTGATGCCCAGCGCGTGCTGGACCGCGACCGCGGTCGCCGGAAAGGTGTTGTCCGGCGTCGAGGTCGCCAGCACGATCAGATCGATCTGCTGCGCGTCGACGCCGGCATGGTCGAGCGCGGCGCGCGCGGCATTGATCGCCAAATGCGAGGTGAACTCGCCGTCTGCGGCGATGTGGCGCTGCCGGATACCGGTGCGCTGCACGATCCACTCGTCCGAGGTATCGATCCGGGCCGCCAGTTCGGCATTGGTCAGGACCTTCCGCGGCAGATAAGAGCCGCAGCCTAGCACGACCGAACGTTTAGCAGTCACGAGACAGCCTCCTGCGCGGTTTGCGCTTGAGCCAGCGCACTGCCGTCGCGATTAAGCATCTGATTGATCTTGGTGAGGAGATCGCAGCGGACCATCTCATAGCCAACATCGACCGCGTAAGCAAAGCCTTCGGCGTTGGTTCCACCATGGCTTTTGACCACCACGCCCTTGAGGCCGAGCAGCACGCCGCCGTTGGATTTGTTGGGGTCGAGCTTGTGCCGCAGCGCCTTGAAGGCGTTGCGGGCGAACAAATAGCCGATCCGGGAGCGCCAGCTCGACGCCATGGCGCTGCGCAGGAACTCCGACATCTGGCGCGCGGTTCCCTCGGCGGCCTTCAGCGCGATGTTGCCGGAAAAGCCTTCGGTCACGATCACGTCCGCCGCACCGCTGCCGATGCCGTCGCCCTCGACGAAGCCGATATAATCGAGTTCGGGCAGGTTCATCGCGCGCAGCTGCTCGGAGGCGGCGCGAATCTCCTCGCCGCCCTTCACTTCCTCGGTGCCGATATTGAGCAGGCCGACGGTCGGGCGCGGCTTGCCGAACAGCACGCTCGCCATCGCGCCGCCCATCACCGCCAGCGCCACGAGGTGATGATGGTCGCCGCCGATGCTGGCGCCGAGGTCGAGCACGACGGACTCACCGCGGCTGGTCGGCCACACGCCGGCGATGGCCGGGCGGTCGATCCCCGGCATGGTGTGCAAATGAAAACGCGCCATCGCCATCAGCGCGCCGGTATTGCCGGCCGATACGGCGACGTCGGCCTTGCCCTCTTTCACCGCGTCGATCGCAAACCACATCGACGACTTCTTGCGGCCGCGGCGCAGGGCCTGGCTCGGCTTGTCGTGCATGGCGACGGTGACGTCGGTATGGGTCACACGCGAGGCCTTCTTCAAAGCCGGATACTTGGCGAGCTCCGCCTCGATCAGCGCGCTGTCGCCGTACAGCAGAAACTCGATGTCGGGATGCCGGGCCAATGCCCTTGCAGCGCCGGGGATGATGACCGATGCGCCGACATCGCCACCCATGGCGTCAAGCGCGATTCGAACCTTTTGAGGCATGAACGTCCCGGAAACCTGATCTCTTGCAGCCCTGTTAGAGCCCGGCCGCGCGCTGGAAGCATCCGCCGATAGCGGTGCTCGGCGGAGCGCATCGCTATCGCCCCCGCCGGGCCGCGACAATAGCGTGTCCCCGTTCTGACACAACCTCTTGACCACGGTCTTTGGGGAATGGGACCCAGCACCGCCCGCAATCGGGAATACAGCGTAATATTAGCAAACTCAACAGCTTATGCAAGATTCCTGATGAGGCATCATAGCCACATCGAGTGAAATCCTGCTTCACCGGCCACTTTAAGTGTCGGTTACTTGTCTTTGGGCTTCTTTGCGCCCGACTTTTTTGGCGTGACCTTCAGCGCCTTGAGCGCCGCAAATGGGTGATCCTCGGGATCAGGGGCTTCGACCAACGGTTCAAAAACCGCGTCCGGTTTGCGCGGATATGGATCGACCGCGAGATACAGCGCGTCGGTCGCAAGCCGGCCGAGATCGATGATGCCGTTGTCGATCGGCTCCGGCGGATCGGGCGTGTCCTCGTCGCTCTCTTCAGCCTCGTCGACCAGTGCAGCCATCTCCGGAATCTGGTCCGGCGGCGCGAAGATCACATCGATCGGCTCGTCAATATCGCTCTCCATCTCCTCCAGCGTCACCACGCAGGTCTGCCCGATCCGGGCCCGCACGCGCCCCTCGACCTGAAAGCGGCCGCCGCTTTTGGGCGTCACATCGAACGAGGCCTGCAGCATAAGCACCTCGCGCAGGCTTCCCATCTCCGCCACCGCAACACGCGTGGCCTGATCGGCCTCGAGGTCGCGATGCAGACCCGTGTCCGGGACTTTCTCCACCGCGACGGGAACGCGCCACGGGTCCGGCTTCTCGATCATGGCACTCCTGGTCATCGCCGTTTGCTCATGCTTGTGCGCCGGCTTGCTCCGGCGAAGGAAACTTGAAAGTGCCGCCGGCCAGCGCCGCCTCGTCCTGCCGGTCGAGCGCCGCCATGACAGCCTCGGCATAGGCTGCGAGCTGGCGCGCCTTTTCGATGTTCTCACCGTTGAGGACGTTCTTGCACAGCGCCTGCGCCAGGGCCTCGCGGCTCTCGGTCAGCGCCAGATCATAGGCCGCGGTGCGGCCATAGAAGGCCTCGCCGAAGGCCTGCATCTTTTTCGGCACTTTGAGGTCGCTGACGCCCAGTTCGCGCAGATTATCGTCCATATCATTGCAAAAATGGTCGAACAGCGCCTGCGACAGCGCCTTGCCCGCCGGGACCGATTTGAGCCGCCGCAATACCAGCCACAAATGCATCAGAAGCAGGTCAAAACGGCCGTTAACCGTGTCCGGGACCGCCAAGTCCCGATAAAACAACGGTTCTCGCGCCTGCGTCACGATCATGCCATAGATGGCTTCAATGGTGCCGCGCGGGGCGGACCGGGGTTTCCTGAAGTGATTGAACGGCCAAAGCATTGTGGGTTCCGCATGCGAGCCCCAAAGGTTTCCGCCATGAAGGTTTCAGCCTTCAGGGTTTCAGCTTCGGGCGCCCGCGCATGTTGCAATCCTGCGTGCTGCCCGGTACGTCAACGCCTCGCGCGATGCAAGGGGACGGGATCGATTCCGGAATGACCGAGACGGGCCACTCACGCTCATGCGCGCCCTCGCCGCGCCGCCTGACGGCGCGCTGGCGCGGTTTTCGCGGCTTTGCGGCCGTGGCACTGCTCTGCGCCGCACTCGGCGGCTGCACCGGCGAGCAATTCCAGAAGGGCTATATCCTGCCCCCCGGCGCGCTCGAACAAATCCCGATCGGCGCCAGCCAGGACCAGGTGCTGATTGTGATGGGCACGCCCTCCACCGTCGCGACCCTAAACGGCGAGGTGTTCTACTACATTTCGCAGCGCTCCGAGCGGAAGGTCGCCTTCATGAACCAGCAGGTCGTCGACCAGCGGGTGATCGCGATCTATTTCGACAAGAATCGTCAGGTGCAGCGGCTTGCCAATTACGGGCTGCAGGACGGCAAGATCTTCGACTTCATCAGCCGCACCACGCCGACCTCAGGCCAGGAGCTCAGCTACCTGACGCCGCTGTTCAAGCTGCTCAGCTTTAACTGATACCCTCGTGTCCTGGACGCGGTGCAGCACCCTCGTGCTGCTCCGCAGAGCCGGGACTCATCTGAACAATGCGTAGACCCCGGATCAGCAGCGCACCACGCCACAAGGGTGGCGCGCTGCGCAGCATCCGGGGAACGATATCGAACAGCTTACAGCCCTGCGCCAAGTCGCCCGCTTGCCCTGAGCGTGCGCGCTGCCTACGGTCGCCTGCAAAACAACAACCCCGCAGGGAGTGACCAGTGACCAGCCGATTTTTTTCCCGCCGCCATATTCTGACCGGAGCCGCCGCGCTCTCCACTGCGGCCATTCTGCCGCGCAGCAGCCTGGGCGCCGACTGGCGGCCCACCGAAACCGTCCGCCTGATCGTGCCGGCCGCGCCGGGAGGCACCACGGACGTGATGGGACGCTTGCTGGCGGCTCATTTGCAGAAGGCGTGGGGCCAGTCCGCGGTGGTGGAGAACCGCTCCGGCGGCGGCGGCACCATCGGCACCGCTGAAGTCGTCCGCCAGAAGGGCGACGGGCACACCATCCTGGTCGGCAATCCCGGCCCCAACGCCATCGCCTACAGCATCTTCCGGAATATGACCTACAAGGCCGACCAGTTGCAGCCGGTCTCCAACCTGATCCGGATTCCCAACATCATCTCGGCGCACCCCTCGGTGCCGGTCAAGTCGATCGGGGACATGGTGGCCTATATCAAGGCCAATCCGGACAAGCTGACTTATGGTTCCTCAGGTATCGGGCAGAGCCCTCACCTCACCATGGCCTGGCTGCTGCAGCTCACCGGACTGAAGATGGTGCATGTGCCGTTCCGCGGCGCCGGGCCGGCGCTGCAGGCGGCGCTGGCCGGCGACATCCAGATCCTGTCGGACAATCTCTTTCCGACGCTGCCGCAGGTCATGGACGGCAAGCTCAACGCGCTGGCGGTGACGACGCCGGAGCGCAGTCCGTCAGGGCCGAACATTCCTACCGTGCGCGAGACCGGGCCGGAGCTGGCAAAATTCGATGTCTCGTCCTGGTTCGGCATCTTCCTGCCCAAGGCCTGCCCTCCTCCCGTCGTCGATGCCCTCAACAAGGAAATCAAGGTGTTCCTGGAGCGCGACGACATCAAGGAAAGCATGGCCAAGATCGGGGCACGCACCGATTACGGCACGCCGCAGCAATTTTCCGATTTCACCCAGGCGGAAACCGCGAAGTTCGGCGCCATCATCAAGCAGGAAGGCCTACAGATGGACGCGGGCTGAGGGGCGTAACTCCCGTAGCCCGGATGAGCGCATGCGACATCCGGGGTATCGCGCGAGGGGTCCCGGATTTCGCTTGCGCTCATCCGGGCTACGAACTTCCAAAGAAAAACCCCGCGGCTCGCACCGCGGGGTTTTTCGTTTGATCGGGCTTCTCGCCGCTCAGTGCGCCAGGATCGCCAGCAGCAACAGCGCCACGATGTTGGTGATCTTGATCATCGGGTTGACGGCGGGGCCGGCCGTATCCTTGTAGGGATCGCCGACGGTGTCGCCGGTTACCGCCGCCTTGTGCGCGTCGGAGCCCTTGCCGCCGTAATGGCCGTCCTCGATGTACTTCTTGGCGTTGTCCCAGGCGCCGCCGCCCGAGGTCATCGAGATCGCGACGAACAGGCCGGTCACGATCACGCCGAGCAGCATGGCGCCGACGGCCGAGAACGCCGCCGACTTGCCGGCCGCGCCGCCGCCCGCGATCGCAAAGATCACGAAGTAGACGAAGATCGGCGACAGCACCGGCAGCAGCGACGGGATGATCATTTCCTTGATCGCCGCCTTGGTCAAAAGGTCGACCGCGCGGCCGTAATCCGGCTTGTCGGTGCCCTGCATGATACCCGGCTTTTCGCGGAACTGACGCCGCACTTCCTCGACGATCGCGCTGGCCGCACGGCCAACGGCCGTCATGCCCATCGCGCCGAACAGATACGGCAGCAGGCCGCCGAACAGCAGGCCGACCACGACGTAGGGGTTGTTCAGCGAGAAGTCGGGCAGCACGCCCTGGAAGTACGGATACTTCGCGGCGTTGGCGATGAAGAATTTGAGGTCTTCATTGTAAGCCGCGAACAGCACCAGCGCGCCGAGACCGGCCGAGCCGATCGCGTAACCCTTGGTGACCGCCTTGGTGGTGTTGCCGACCGCGTCGAGCGCGTCGGTCGACTTGCGGACTTCCTTCGGCAGACCGGCCATTTCGGCGATGCCGCCTGCGTTGTCGGTGACGGGACCGAAGGCGTCGAGCGCCACGATCATGCCGGCCAGCGCCAACATGGTGGTGGTCGCGATCGCGATGCCGAACAGGCCGGCAAGGCTGTAGGTCACGAGGATGCCGGCGATGATGACCAGCGCCGGGCCGGCGGTGGATTCCATCGAGATCGCGAGGCCCTGGATCACGTTGGTGCCGTGACCGGTGACCGACGACGCCGCGATCGACTTGACCGGGCGATAATCGGTGCCGGTGTAGTATTCGGTGATCACGATGATCAGCCCGGTAACGACAAGACCGACGACGCCGCATTGGAACAGCGCCATGCCGGTGTATTTCACACCCGCCAGCGGACCGAAGCCGATCAACCAGTAGATGACGCCGGCAACGCCGACGAGCGACAGGACACCGGTCGCGATCAGGCCCTTGTAGAGCGCCCCCATGATCGACTGGCTGGCGCCGAGCTTGACGAAGAAGGTACCGGCGATCGAGGTGAGGATGCAGATGCCGCCGATGGCGAGCGGCAGCGTCATCATGTTCACCAGCAGCGGCGAGGTCGCGAAGAAGATCGCAGCCAGCACCATGGTGGCGACCGCGGTCACCGCATAGGTCTCGAACAGGTCGGCGGCCATGCCGGCGCAGTCACCGACGTTGTCGCCGACGTTGTCGGCGATGGTGGCGGGATTGCGCGGATCATCCTCGGGAATGCCTGCCTCAACCTTGCCGACGAGATCGCCGCCGACGTCCGCACCCTTGGTGAAGATGCCGCCGCCGAGACGGGCGAAGATCGAGATCAGCGAGGCGCCGAAGCCGAGTGCGACCAGCGCGTCGACCACGACGCGGTCGTTGGCCTTCAGGCCCAGCATCTGGGTCAGATAGGCAAAGTAGATGGTGACGCCGAGCAGTGCGAGACCAGCCACCAGCATGCCGGTGATCGCACCGGCCTTGAAGGCAAGCTCAAGTCCGCCGGCCAGCGAGGTAGTCGCGGCCTGCGCGGTACGCACGTTGGCGCGAACCGAAACGTTCATGCCGATGAAGCCGGCGGCGCCCGACAGCACCGCGCCGATCAGGAAGCCGACCGCAACCAGCATGCCGAGGAAATAAGCCAGCAGCGCGAAGATCACGACGCCGACCATGCCGATCGTCATGTACTGGCGCTTCAGATAGGCCTGTGCGCCCTCGGCCACCGCGGCTGCGATCTCCTGCATGCGCGGATTGCCGGCGTCCGCCTTCATCACGGATGCCGTCGCCCAGATCGCGTAAACAATCGAAAGCGCTCCGCAGAGCACAATCATCCATAATGCTGTCATTGAATTTGCCTCAGACCTTGATGTTCCCCCGCCACACCGCGAGCGCGGCAAGCGCATAAAAAGGAGGCCTTCCCCGCCCAGAAGGGTGGCCCCTCAAATCGCCGGGACCTTGCCAAAATCGTTTCCCCGGCGCAACGCCGCGGAGGCCAGAAACCGTCTATTTTTGAAAGGAATCCCCGGGAACGACGGCCGGTGCCGAGGCCTGGCTGGCGGCTGGACCGTCCGGCGGAAAATCCGAGGCCTGTCAGGCGCCCGCGGGGCGGACCTTCGAATCGTCTGCCGACAGCGATCCTGCGGGTGCAGCAAGCCCAAATATCGACCAAGAAATATATGGGCCTGAAACTACTCGGCCTGAAAATACATGGGCCCGCCCAATCCTCGAAGGGATTGAGCGGGCCCGCGATCCATTTCAGTACATCCGTGAAACGACCGTTTCGAGGCCTTAGGCCAGCGACAGGTTCTCTGCGCTTACCTTGCCCCGCATCTTGTCGGTCTTGAGTTCGAACTCGACCTTCTGACCTTCGGCCAGACCGGTCAGGCCGGCGCGCTCAACGGCGCTGATGTGAACAAACACATCCTTGCTGCCGTCGGTCGGCTGAATGAATCCAAAACCCTTTTGACCGTTGAACCACTTCACAGTTCCCGTAGCCATTTTCTATTCTCCAAAGCACGTAGGCTTTCATTCCGCACGGCGATCGCGCGGATTCAAATCCAATCGACGATGTCTCTGGAAGATGCCCTAACAGGCGCGTTCAAAAAGGCACGGCGGCAATCGAATGCGCGCACAACTATAGATTTTCCGGGAAATTGCAATGGCCGGCTGCAAATAAAGGCCCGCAGGCGGCGCTGCGACGCTCAAAAATGGCTGTAAGCGCGCCGTTTCAGCACGATTTCACCGCCCTGCCCGTCGAGGAATATTGGCGCACCATTTCCAGCGACCACGGTTCCGATGGAACTCACCGCCACGCCGGCGCCCTGCGCAGCTTGCAGGAACGCATCGACGCGGTCTTCCGCCACCGTGCACAGGATTTCGTAATCGTCGCCTCCGGCGATCAATGTTTCGATTCCGACGATGCCACGCGACACCAGATCGCGCGCGGTATCCGACAGCGGAATCGATTCCAGATCGATCGCAGCGGAAACGCCGGACACGCCGCAGAGCTTGGTGAGATCGCCGGCGAGCCCATCGGACACGTCCATCGCCGCTCCGGCATGGTCGCGAACGATTTCCGCGAGCACTACGCGCGGCTGCGGTACCCGATAACGCCCGATCAGCAGATCGCGCGCGGCGATATCGCTGACCGCGGCATGGACCTTTCCGCCGCCGAGCACGGCAAGCCCGAGCGCGGCATCGCCGATCGTGCCGGTCACCAGCACCCGGTCGCCAGGCTTGGCGCCGCTGCGATGGACCATTTTGCCTGACGGCACGCGCCCGAACGCGGTGATTGAGACCATCAGCGGCCCTGATGTCGACACCGTATCGCCGCCCAGCAGCGGACAGCCGAATTGCGCCGCGTCCTCGCCGAGCGCGGCCGCGAACGGTTTGAGCCAGGCTTCGTCGGTATCGCGGAGCGCCAGCGTCAGCACAAAACCGGCCGGCACCGCGCCCTTGGCGGCGAGATCCGAGAGATTCACCCGCAACGCCTTGCGCGCAACGGTATCAGGCGGATCGTCGGGAAGGAAATGCACGCCTTCGACGATGGCGTCCGTCGTCACCACGATGTCGTCGCCATCAGGCTTCAGGGCCGCGGCGTCGTCGTCGAGATTGAAGGCGCCAGGGTCGGTCGCGATCGGCCTGAAATAGCGCGCGATCAGCGAGTCTTCGCCGGACGCGGGCGCGCTAGCCACGCGCGAACTCGTCGGCGCGGAATTGCCGCGCGATCTGGTCCAGCACCGCGTTCACCATGCCGGTCTCGTCCTTTTCGACAAAGGCGTGCGCGACATCGACATATTCGGACACGACCACGCGGCCGGGCACGTCCTTGCGATGCTCCAGTTCATAGGACCCTGCCCGCAGCACCGCGCGCAAAATCGCGTCGATCCGCTTCAAGGGCCAGCCCTTCGACAGCGCGTCGTCGATCAGCGGATCGAGTTTTGCCTGATCCCGCACCACGCCCGAGACGACGTCGCGGAAAAACGCGGCTTCAGCCGGCAGATATTTGTCGCCCTCGACTTCGTTGCCGAGCCAGTGGCTCTCGAACTCGGCGAAGATGTCGTTGATCCCGGCGCCGCCAATGTCCATCTGGTACAGCGCCTGCACGGCGGCGAGCCGCGCCGCACCGCGCCGGTTGGCTTTCTTGTCCGGACTTTTCGGAGCGGGCTTCTTGCTGTCTGCCATCGTCAGGCCTTTGCCAGCCGGCGTTTGATCCGCAGCATCGCGAGCGCCGCGCGGGCGGCGTCGCCGCCCTTGTTGAGTTCACTGGCGCGCGCCCTCGCCCAGGCCTGCGCCTCGGTGTTGACGGTGATGATGCCGTTGCCAAGCGGGAACTTTCTGGCGACGGCAAGGTCCATCAGCGCGCGCGAGGATTCTATCGAGACGATCTCGAAATGAATGGTGTCGCCCCGCACCACGCAGCCGAGCGCAATTGCCGCATCATACGGCTTGCCGTTCTTCTCGGCGGCATCGATCGCGATCGCGATCGCGGCCGGGATTTCGAGCGCACCCGGTACGGTGATGACGTCATGCGTCACGCCGGCGGCCTTGAGTTCGGTGACCGCGCCTTCCAGCAGCGCATCCTGGATGTCGTCATAGAACCGTGCCTCGACGATCAGCGCGCGCGCGCCTGTGATGTCGGTCTGGTCCTTCAGCGGTGCGCGCCGTGCGTCTGCCATTACATCTCTTCCGTCTTGATCGGTGCCCTCACCCTGAGGAGCGGCCGCTTGGCCGCGTCTCGAAGGGCCGGGATATTTCGGGCCTCATGGTTCGAGACGGCGCAAGCGCCTCCTCACCATGAGGGTTTGGCTGGCGTTTTAGGCTCAGCGGCGGCCAAAGCCAAGCTGCGCCGTCACTTCATTTCCGACAGCCGCGCCGCGTAGCGGGCCATCAAGTCGACCTCGATATTGACTTCGCTACCCGCTTTCCAACTGCCCAGCGTCGTGACGCTGAGCGTGTGGGGAATGATCAGCACCGAAAACACGACGTCTTCGACCGTATTCACGGTCAGCGACACGCCATCCAGCGTGATCGAGCCCTTGACGGCAATGAAGCGCGCCAGTTCCCGCGTGGTGCGCAGCTCGAACCTGGCCATATCGGGCAGATCGTCGCGCTTGACGATAGAGGCGATGCCGTCGGCATGGCCGGCCACGATGTGACCGCCGAGTTCGTCACCGATCTTCAGCGCGCGCTCGAGATTGAGTTTTGTCCCCTTGGCCCAATGCTTCGCCGTGGTCATGCCGAGCGTTTCGGCCGCGGCATCGACATCGAACCAGGCCTTTCCGTCCTCGACGCCGGAGCCGACGACGGTAAGGCAGACGCCGTTGCAGGCGATCGAGGCGCCATCGGCGATGGTCTTCTGGTCATAGCGGCATGCGATCCGCAAGCGGTGCAACTGCCCCTGCGCCGTTGGCGTCAGGCTGGCGATCTCGCCGATATCGGTGACTATTCCGGTAAACATTTAAGCGCGCTCGTAGATCGTGAGAGTATCTTGGCCGACGCTTTCGCTAGCACGGACTCTTAGCGCGGGCGACCCGGTGAGAGCCGACAGCGGCAATGCGTCCAGCGCGGGAATGCCGCCCGCGCCGACCGCCTCGGGTCCGCGCAGCAGCCAGACCTCGTCGACCAGCCCCGCCGATACAAAGGACGACGCGACGCGCGCCCCGCCCTCGACCATCAGCCGCGAAATGCCCTTGTCGGACAGCGCACGCAGCACCGCCGGCAGATCCAGCCCCGGCGGCGTGCTTGACGCGGCGACGCGGATCACCTGCGCCCCGGCAGCGCCGAGCTTCATGGCGGCCGGCGCTTCGGCGAGATCCGACGTCATGACCCAGAGCGCCGTCTCGCGCGCGGTCTGCACCAGACGGCTGGTGCCGGGAATCCGCAAGCTCCGATCCAGCACCACCCGTACCGGCGATAAATGCTCCATTCCCGGCAGCCGGCAGGTCAGCACCGGATCATCGGCCAGCACGGTGCCGATCCCAACCAGGATCGCATCGCATTGCGCGCGCAGCAGATGCACGCGCGTCCTTGCGGCCTCGCCCGTGATGGCGACCGGCTTGCGGCCGGCGGCGCCGATCCTGTCGTCGGCGGAGACCGCCAGCTTGAGGATCACATGCGGGCGCTTGTCGCGGATGCGGCGGAAATGCCCGGCATGGTCGTATGCTGCTTCCGCGGAATTCAGGCCGACATCGACGATAATCCCGGCGGCGCGCAATTTGGCGTGGCCCTGCCCCGCCACTTCCGGATTGGGATCCTCGATCGCCGACACCACGCGGGCAATGCCCGACGCGATCACGGCGTCGACGCAAGGCGGCGATTTGCCGAAATGCGAGCACGGCTCCAGCGTCACATAGAGCGTGGCGCCGCGCGCGGCTTCACCGGCGCGCAGAAGCGCGTCCGGCTCGGCATGCGGCCGGCCGCCGGGCTGGGTCCAGCCGCGCCCGACAATGACACCGTCCTTGACGATAACAGCACCGACGGCGGGGTTCGGCCAGGTGCGCCCCTGCCCGCGCCGGCCGAGCGCAAGCGCGAGTTGCATGAAGCGCGCGTCCGCGGCTTTGGACTCTCTGGATTTCTGCGCGTACTGGTCTTCCAGAATGCGGAAGATCATTTGCGCAACGCGGTGACCCGTGCGTCTTCCTCGCCGGACAGCTCACCGAGCACGGCTTCAAAGTCCTTGGCCTCGCGAAAGTTGCGATAGACCGAGGCAAAACGCACATAGGCGACGTCATCGAGCTGGCGCAGATGCTCCATCACGATCTCGCCGATCGCCTCCGAGGAAACCTCCGCCTCGCCGCCGCTTTCGAGCTCGCGCACGATGGCGGAGACCATCTTCTCGACGCGCTCCGGATCGACCGGGCGCTTGCGCAAGGAGATCTGCAGCGAGCGCACCAGCTTGTCGCGGTCGAACGGCACGCGGCGGCCGTTGCGCTTGATCACGGTCAGTTCGCGCAGTTGCACCCGCTCGAAGGTCGTGAAGCGGAAATTGCAGGCGATACAGACCCGCCGCCGCCGGATCACGGCGGAATCCTCGGTGGGGCGCGAATCCTTCACCTGCGTATCGAGACTGTTGCAGCTGGGGCAGCGCATCCCACGAATCCCTTACCTGTGGCCTTTACTGATAAATCGGGAAGCGGTCGGTGAGTGCCTTGACGCGTTCCTTGATCGCGGCTTCCACCAGCGGCGCCTTGCCGTCGGGCGACTGCGCCAGCGCGTTGAGCACTTCGGCGATCATGGAGGCGACCTGCTGGAATTCGGCAACGCCAAAACCGCGCGTGGTCGCCGCCGGCGTGCCCAGACGCAGGCCCGACGTGACGAACGGCGTTTCGGGATCAAAGGGAATGCCGTTCTTGTTGCAGGTGATCGCGGCGCGAACCAGTGCTTTTTCCGAGACGTTGCCCTTCAGCCCCTTGGGCCGCAGATCGACCAGCATCAGATGGTTGTCGGTACCACCCGAAACGATGTCGAGGCCCTGCGCGCGCAGCGCCTCCGCCAGCGCCTTGGCGTTCTCGACAACGTTCTTGGCGTAGATCTTGAAGTCCGGACGCAGCGCCTCGGAAAATGCCACCGCCTTCGCGGCGATGATGTGCATCAAGGGACCGCCCTGCAGACCCGGGAAGATCGCCGAGTTCAACTTTTTCGTCAGCGTCTCGTCGTTCCACAGCATCAACCCGCCGCGCGGGCCGCGCAGCGATTTGTGCGTGGTCGTGGTCGTGACATGGGCATGCGGTACCGGCGAGGCATGGACGCCACCGGCGACGAGGCCGGCGAAATGCGCCATGTCCACCATCAGATAGGCGCCAACGCTGTCGGCGATCTCGCGGAAACGCTTGAAGTCCCAGGCGCGCGAATAGGCCGAGCCGCCGGCGATGATCAGCTTCGGCTTCACTTCCTCGGCGCGGCGCGCAACGTCGTCCATATCGATGATCTGGTCGTCGCGGCGCACGGTGTAGTGCTGCGCCTTGAACCATTTGCCGGACATGTTGACGGGCGCGCCGTGGGTGAGATGGCCGCCGGCGGCAAGATCGAGGCCCATGAAGGTGTCGCCGGGCTGCAGCAGCGCCAGGAACACCGCCTGGTTCATCTGGCTGCCCGAATTCGGCTGCACGTTGGCAAACTGGGCGCCGAAGAGTTTCTTGGCGCGATCGATCGCCAGCGTCTCGGCGACGTCGACCCATTCGCAACCGCCATAGTAGCGCGCGCCCGGATAGCCCTCGGCGTATTTGTTGGTCATCACCGAGCCCTGCGCTTCCAGCACCGCGCGGCTGACGATGTTTTCCGAGGCGATCAGCTCGATCTCGTGGCGCTGCCTGCCGAGTTCACCCTTGATGGCGGCTGCGATTTCCGGATCGGCCTCGGCGAGGGTTGCCGTGAAGAACGAGTCGGGCGCGGAGGCGGTCTTGCTGCTGGAGGTCATGGGCCGAATATCTCCACCGCCGCAAGCCCTTAGGGGCAAAACGGTCGGTTACGTGTGGCGGTCGAAAGAAGCGCTTGCGAGATACCACATTGGCCCGGGCCGGCCAAGCACTTGCGGTATCCGTCTGATATTTATGCAAGATACGGCGGGGGACAAGGTGGGCGGCCCCTCGTCGCCCCGGCCTTGAGCCGGGGCCCATAGCCACTCTCCGTCATTCCGGGGCGCGAAGCGAACCCGGAATCTCGAGATCCCGGGTTCGACGCTGCGCGTCGCCCTCAGATGTGCAATTGCACATCGGGGGATGACGACTTCGTCGTCATTTCGCGAACCGGTACGCCCCGCCCTTCTCGATCGAGCGCTGGAACGCCGGGCGCGCGTGCATGCGCGTCAGCCAGGCCGCCAGATTCGGATACGGGGCGAGCTTTTCGAACACCTTTGCCATCTCGCCGACAAAGCTCATCTGGATGTCGGCACCCGACAGCGACGGGCCGATGAAGAATTCGCGATCCTTCAGCGCGCGGTCGACATAGCCGAGATGGTTGGCCAACTCGCTGTCGATGCGCGGATGCAGCGGCGCGCCCGCCTCCTTCAGCCTGCTGACATAGAGGTTCAGCATCAGCGGCAGCATCGCGGACCCTTCCGAATAATGCAGCCACTCATTGTACGCCTCATAGTCGGCGCTGTCGGGCGCCGGCATCATCGCGCCTTTTCCGTATTTGCGGATGATGTAGTCGACGATCGCACCGGACTCCGCGATCGTGGTGCCGCCATCGGTGATGACGGGCGACTTGCCGAGCGGATGGATCGCCGTCAGTTCCGGCGGCGCCAGCCGCGTCGTGGCATCGCGCTGATAGCGCTTCATCTCATAGGGCGTGCCGAGCTCTTCGAGCAGCCACAGGATCCGCTGCGAGCGGGAGTCGTTGAGATGATGAACCGTGAGCATGGCAGTTTCCTCAAGGGGTTTCTTGTTTGCAGGCGCACGTTAGCAGAGGTTTCGAGCATCGTCATGATGCGTGACCGCAATCACTGAGCTCCCGCCTCACCGCAACTACGCTCCATCCCGATTGGCCTGTTCGAGCCAATCGCAAACAGTGGAGAACGGCTATGACCGAAGGCAATACTGCGCACGAAATCAATGGCGAGTTGTCGCTCGATCAACTCGATGCCGCCGCAGGCGGCCTCACGATCGGCCCGATCACCTATGAAGACGGCATTCTCGCGATCGGAATCAAAGGTGTCGGCGGCATCTTCGTCGGCGCGGGCTGCATCGGTGGTTGGCTTGGCGGCACAGCCATCGCTTACTGCCCCAAATAAGCATTCGCCGTCACTAAAAGGTTTGAGGAATAACCGGATTTCGTGAGTCCGGTTCTTCCTGCTGTTCGCCCACCGTCCGCCTGCGATGCTAGGCTTTCGGCGAGCGAGGAGAGAACGATGCGAATTGCGATTGTCGGCACCGGCGGCGTAGGCGCCGGTTATGGGGCGGCGCTGGCGAAAGCCGGCGCGGATGTCACCTTCATCGCGCGCGGAGCCCATCTGGCGGCCATGAAGCGCGACGGATTGAAGGTTCAAAGCCCCCGCGGCGACATCCATCTGGTGCCGACACAAGCGACCGATAACCCCGCCGAGATCGGCAAGGTCGATTTCGTGTTGTTCTGCGTCAAGCTGTGGGACGTCGAAAGCGCGGGGATCAGCATCAAGCCGCTGATCGGCCCTGATACGGCTGTCATCCCGCTGCAGAACGGCGTCGATGCCGCAGAAAGGCTGATCCCGATCCTGGGCGAAAACGCCGTGATGGGCGGCGTGGCGCAAATCAGCGCCAACATCATAGCCCCCGGCGTGATCCAGCAGGTCGGCACCTTCATGCGCATCGTGTTCGGCGAACTCGACGGCAGGAGCAGCCCGCGCGGCGAGGCATTTCTCGCGCTGTGCCTGAGGGCCGGCTTCGATGCCAAGCTGAGCGACGCGATCCTCACCGAACTATGGATGAAGTTCATCCTGCTCGCCGCCAACGCCAGCGCGGTGGCCTTGGCGCGCCAGCCAATCGGCGCGTTGCGCGACGATCCTGATATTCGCCCCGTGCTGATGTCGGCCTACCGGGAAGTGATGGATGTCGGCCGCGCCTACGGCGTGGCGATGCCGGACAACGCGGTGGAGACGATATCAGCATATTCCGACAGCCTGCCCGCGCATCAAAAGCCATCGATGGCGCTCGACCTCGAGCGCGGCAACCGGCTGGAGCTGCCCTGGCTCGGCGGCAAGGTGGTCGAGCTCGGCAAAAAGCTCGGCGTCCCGACGCCGACCCACAGCCTGATGTATGCGATGCTGAAGCCTTACATCATGGGGAAGCCGGTGGGTTGACGGAACGCTCGAGGCGCCATGTCCTTACATCGCGCCGGACAGGTCGGCAGTGTAGCCACCACTTTGCGACGCGCCTCGATGCGCGACATCACGGAGAAGCATATGCCGCTTGTCGAGAACGCCACGATCAGGAAATTGCGAGCGGGCGGGCTCGCCCTCGGATTCGGCGTGCACCATTTACGCACCGCGGCAGCGGGCATGATCGCTGCGGCGACAGGGCACGACTGGCTGTTCATCGACCTCGAGCACGGTGCATTTTCGCAGGATGATGTCGCGCAGATCTGCATCGCCGCGTTGCCGACCGGCATCACCCCGATCGTCCGAATTTGCGCAGGCGCGATTGATGAAGGCACGCGGGCGCTCGACAACGGCGCCGCAGGCGTCATCGTACCGCATGTCGATACGGTCGATCAGGCCCGGCGCATCGCCTCGGCCTTTCGCTATCCGCCTTTGGGGTCGCGGAGCTGGGGCGGACCATCCGCTCTGTTCGGTTACAAAACGCCGGGCGCCGCCGAGGCCCAGGCGGCCATCAATCCGGAAATCCTGGTCGTTACCATGATAGAGAGCCCCGAAGGCGTGGCCAATGCCGCCGGGATCGCCGGGGTCGATGGGATCGACGGATTGCTGATCGGAACCTCCGACCTGACCGCGGAGATGGGCATTTCCGGTCAGATCCTGGATCCGCGCGTCGAAGAAGCCTACCGAAGCGTCGGCGCGGCGTGCCGCAAGGCAGGCAAATTCCTCGGCATGGGCGGCGTCTACGAACCGGACGCCATGACGCATTACGCCGATCTCGGCGCGCAGTTCATCCTGACGGGATCGGATCACGCTTACATGCTGGCCGGCGCCAGTCTCAAGTCGGCCTCGTTGCGGAAGCTCGAAGCGGATCGCAAGGCGGGCTGAGCCAACTCACATCCCCGTATAGCCTGCCTTCACCGGGTCGGTGGAGCCGTCGAGCTGGCGCAGATAGGTCAGGCCGCACACG
Organism: Bradyrhizobium sp. AUGA SZCCT0176; assembly: GCF_018130145.1. Lineage (GTDB taxonomy): Bacteria > Pseudomonadota > Alphaproteobacteria > Rhizobiales > Xanthobacteraceae > Bradyrhizobium. The sequence continues at coordinate 50,681 of NZ_JAFCMB010000028.1, forward strand.
GTCAGGCGGTGGGTGTCCTTTTCGCCGGCCTCGAACAGCGTCTTCACATAGTCCGTCACCTTCTCGCGCGCTTCATCGTTCGCGGCAGAGCTGCGGTTCACCAGCAGATCGTAGGTGTGCATGATGCGGTCGATGGCGGCTTCCATGAAGTTCTCCGGTAGGGGTCAGGCGATGTAGGTTTCGGCTTCGAATTTGGCGATCGCCTGGTTGGCGAGGCGGATCTTGTTCAATTCGCCGCGCTGAAACATCTGCACGATGATTTCGAGCAGCCGCTCGTCGGTGGCGAAAGTATCCGGGATGGCGCCGGTCCTGCGGAGATAGTTCGAAGCAATGGCATAAGCGTCGCCCACCACCTCGACATTCATCACCCGCAATCCGCGCTCGACGAGCATGTTCTTCGGTCCCCGTGTCAGGAGCGATAATGCGCGAGCCCGGCAGAAGTTCCATTCCGGGAAACCAGCTATCGCCCGGCCCGCCGCCAATGCTTGCGTCACCTTAGAATTGCGATGCAGCTTGTTGTTTTGATGCGCTTTATCAGGTGAAACTGTGACCGTTATCACTCGAAGCGGCTGTGCCCGAAGCGGCTCTTGCGCGCGCGTCGCGAAGGATGAAGCCGCTGCACTCAATACTCCGGCCCAAAAAGCAAAACGCACCGGACCCGGTAAACCGGAGCCGATGCGCCTTGGGCAGGGCTTACTGCCTTGCCAGTTCATGATCCGCTGTTGGCTGCCGGTCTTTTGAGTGGCCGGCTTGGCCGCGGATTCGAATTCTTATTTGACGCGTTTTCTTCACGCGAACCGGAAGTCCACTTCGCTCGAAAACGCTATGTAAATCTCAGAGCCGATACAGGATCTGGTCGGTCCAGAACCGCTCGAGCCGATGCAGCGACTTGTTCAGCGTCGCGAACTCCTCGTTCGAGATGCCGCCGACCTGCTCCACGGTCTTGACGTGCTTCTGATACAGCGCGTCGACGATCTTGCGGATTTCCTGGCCCTGCGAGGTCAGGCGGATGCGCACCGAGCGGCGATCAACGCGGCTGCGCTGATGATCGAGAAAGCCGAGCTCGACGAGCTTCTTCAGATTGTAGGAGACGTTGGAGCCGAGGTAGTAGCCGCGCGTGCGCAGCTCGCCTGCGGTCAGTTCCTTGTCGCCGATGTTATAGAGCAGCAACGCCTGCACCGAGTTGATATCGGCGCGGCCGCGGCGATCGAATTCATCCTTGATCACATCCAGCAGCCTGCGATGCAGCCGCTCCACCAAAGTCAATGCTTCAAGATAGAGCGGCTGCACCGGAGCTTGACCGGCAGAGCGTTCAGCGGTTTCCACCGCCGTTGCAACGGCTTTCATCATGACATTCCCCTGTTGTCGTTTTTATCGACTTATTCGACGAAACTTTTGTCCCGCCTGATAGCTTCAACTTAAGGGGGCCGTTTGAAGATCCGCTTAAATAAGACAATAAAGAGATCATGAATTTAAGACAGTGAATCGCGGATTAAGCCCATGGATAAAGGGCTTTTCGCAAGATTTCATTGACGGTGGCAGGCCTCTGTTCACGCTTCGTCTGGCAGGGTTGTCGCATTCCAAAACAGGTTCGTTTGAATTCGAAACGCCTGGGTAACCGACGTGAGGGAACCCTTTACGGTGACTGAAAAGTTACCGCGAAAATCGTCGAAAATCTTATGGGAATCCGTGGCGCGTTTTGGCACGCGCGCCATCAAATCAGGATGTGGTCGTTAAGATCAGCGCGCGGCCTGCTATGGCGGCCGTTCGCGCGCGGCCATCCAGGCGAGTGCGAGGTAGGCTGCCAGCATCACGGCTTCGACGCCGACCACCGTCAGGCTGCCGCCGTAGATGCCAGGAAACATCAATTCGATGACGGCCATCGACACCACTGTCGTGAGCCACACCACCGCGCCCCAGGGCGTCGCAAGCCACAGACCCACGGCGGCGACGAGTTCAATCACGGCGAAATAGATCGTCGCGGTCTGCCAGGCCATCGACTGGTTTTCGAACGCCTCTTCCTCGCCGCCGATGAAACCGGTCACCTGCGCCCAATGGTAAAGGCCCTTGGCGATCGAGATGACCGCCATGATGCGCAGGAACAGCACCAGCCGCCGGGTCCACGCGTTGTCATCAGGCTCGATCCGCTCGGACGAGATCGCCGCCACCGACATCGCATTGTCCCGGGCGTTGTCCCTGTTATCCCGCGACGGGTCGCGCGCGGAGGTGTCAGACATGAGAATCGGTGCTCACAGGCGAAAACGGGTCCTTATAGGCGGAGTCTTGGCCCGCCGGGTCGGCAAAATCAATTGCCGCTGGCGCAAATCAAGCTGCGGTGACGCGGCCGTTCCGGAATGCTAGAATTAGACCAGGTCCAAATCAGGCCAAATCAGCCTTCCGCCGGGGAGTACCATCATATGGCGATCAAATTCGGGCGCCCGATCGAAATGCGCGACGCACCGCGGCACCAGACCGCCCTCACCTCGGCCCCGCTCGACCTCGCGATCCGCCCCCGCCGCAACCGCAAGGCCGAATGGGCGCGACGGATGGTGCGGGAAAACGTGCTGACGACCGACGATCTGATCTGGCCGTTGTTCATCGTCGGCGGCCACAATACGCGCACCGCGGTCGCCTCGATGCCCGGCATCGACCGCATCACCGTCGACCAGGCGGTCCGTGATGCCGAGCGCGCGGCGAAGCTGAACATCCCCTGCATCGCGCTGTTCCCCTATACCGACCCTTCGCTGCGCGACGAACAGGGGTCCGAGGCGCTGAACCCGGACAACCTCGTCTGCCAGTCGGTGCGCGCGATCAAGAAGGAATTCCCGGGCCTCGGCGTGCTCTGCGACGTGGCGCTGGATCCCTTCACGAGTCACGGCCATGACGGCTTGATCGAGGACGGCAAAATCCTGAACGACGAAACCGTCGCCGTGCTGGTCCGGCAGGCGCTGGTGCAGGCCGAAGCCGGCTGCGACGTGATCGCGCCTTCCGACATGATGGACGGCCGCGTCGGCGCGATCCGCGAGGCGCTGGACGATGAAGGCTTTACCGACGTGCAGATCATGTCGTACGCGGCGAAGTATGCCTCCGCCTTCTACGGCCCGTTCCGCGACGCCATCGGTTCGGCCAAAACGCTGACCGGCGACAAGCGCACCTATCAGATGGACAGTGCCAATTCCAATGAGGCGCTGCGCGAGGTCGAACTCGACATCGCCGAAGGCGCCGACATGGTGATGGTGAAGCCCGGCATGCCCTATCTCGACATCGTGCGGCGGGTAAAGGACACCTTTGCGATGCCGACCTTTGTCTACCAGGTGTCGGGCGAGTACGCGATGATCGCGGCAGCCGCCGGCAACGGCTGGATCGACGGCGAACGCGCGATGATGGAAAGCCTGCTCGCCTTCAAGCGCGCCGGCGCCGACGGTATTTTGACCTACTTTGCGCCGAAGGCGGCGGAGAAGATCAAGGCGGAGAGCTGAGCCGCCGGTCTCTCTCCATCCGTCGTCCCGGCGAAGGCCGGGACGACAAATAACCCAGCCCCCGAATCGCCTGAATATTGCCGTTTCGTAACCGTCGCAGGGCTTGCGCGCGCGGGGGCGGTTCCCATGTCTCGGCTTAATGTGTTGGCTTGCGGGAATATGCACGGTCTGGAGGACTGATCATGTCGTATAGCGGTTCGGGTAATACCGGTGGCGGCCCTTCAAGTGCTGGCGGCGGCTGGCGAAATGATGGCGGCGTGCAGCCGCATGCGTTCGACCCCGATTTGCAGCCGGAACTGTTTCGCGGCCTGCTGACGCGGCGGGTGTTCGCCTTTCTGATCGACCTCGTCGTGCTGTCGGTCCCGGTGATCCTCGGCTACATCTTCATCGCGGTGTTCGGCCTGATCACGCTTGGGCTCGGCTGGGCGCTGTTCTGGCTGGCCTGGCCGGCCACGATCGTCTGGGCCATCGTCTATTACGGCTCTTCCCTCGGCGGGCCGCATTCGGCGACCATGGGCATGCGCGTGATGGATCTGGAACTGCGCACCTGGTACGGCGCACCGGGCTATTTCGTGCTCGGCGCCACCCATGCCGTGCTATTCTGGGTGTCGATCTCGTTCCTGACGCCGCTGGTGCTCCTGATCGGCCTGTTCAATGGCCGCCGCCGGTTGCTGCATGACATCGTGCTGGGAACCGTTGTCATCAACAGCTCGGTTCGCACACAGGTTGTACCTCCAGCGCGCGCCTATTGAAGGGATGTCACACTCCAAATTGATTGACCGTCAGCCCCCGCGGCGCGATGCTCAGGTTTGTTCGGCCCGGATCAGGATCGGGGCCGAGCTTCCCTCACCGGTACCAATTGTTCACCGGAAAGCGTTATCGTTCGTGTTTCGGAGGCCTGACGACCCGACGTGACCCAGCATTCGCGTGATACCCCGCAGTTTTACCTGACGGCGCCCTCGCCCTGCCCCTATCTGCCGGGACGGCACGAGCGCAAGGTGTTCACGCATCTGGTCGGCGACAAGGCCGGCGACCTCAACGACCTCCTCACCCATGGCGGCTTCCGGCGCAGCCAGTCGATCGCCTACCGGCCGGCCTGCGACCAGTGCCGCGCCTGCGTTTCCGTGCGCGTCGTCGCCAACGAGTTCCGGCCCTCGCGCAATTTCCGCAAAATTCTGGCGCGCAATGCCGACATCATCGGCGAGCAGCGCAGCGCGGTCCCGACCTCGGAACAATATTCGGTGTTCCGCGCCTATCTCGACCGGCGCCACCGCCATGGCGGCATGGCCGACATGACCGTGCTCGACTACGCCATGATGGTGGAAGACAGCCACGTCGAAACCCGCATCATCGAATACCGCAAGCGCAACGTCGATTCCGGCATCACCGGCCGCGGCGAGGAGCTGATCGCCGTTGCCCTGACCGACGTGCTCAGCGACGGGCTGTCGATGGTGTATTCGTTCTTCGAGCCGTCCGAGCAAAGTCGTTCGCTCGGCACCTTCATGATCCTCGACCACATCACGCGCGCCAGGCGCCTGGGGCTCCCATACGTCTATCTCGGCTACTGGATCGAAGGCTCCAAGAAGATGGACTACAAGGGCCGCTTCCTGCCGCAGCAGCGGCTGGCGCCCTCAGGCTGGCTGCGCATCGACGCGTCAGGCGAAGTGCTGACCGAGCCGCAGGATTAGAGCTTCTTGTCGTCACCCGGCTTGACCGGGTGACCCAGCACGCCGCGGCTTCTCGATTGATCACTGACGTCTCTGGAATACTGGGTCGCCCGGTCCCGGCTACGCCAAGGCTTCGCCGAGGCTTCCCTGTGCTGGCACGCCGAAGCTTTAGCGAAGGCGGCAAGCCGGGCGATGACAGTTGTGGGTATGTCAACCGCCGAACAGCGTGTCGTAGAGCAGCTTCACGTTCAGCGTCACGATGATCCCGGCGACGATCCATGCCAGCGTGGCGACCGAGCGGGAAATCGCAAAATCACCCATCTTGCGGCGGTCGGAAACGAACCGCACCAGCGGGATCACCGCGAACGGCAATTGCATCGACAGGATGACCTGGCTGAAGACCAGCAGCTGCGACGTTCCGCGCTCGCCATAGAGCGCGGTGACAATGACGACGGGGACGATCGCGACGCCGCGGGTGATCAGACGCCGCGCCCAGTTCGGCAGGCGCAGGTGCAAAAAGCCTTCCATCACGATCTGGCCGGCCAGCGTCGCGGTCACCGTCGAGTTGAGGCCGGACGCCAGCAGCGCGACGGCGAACAGCGTCGAGGCGATCCCGAGGCCCAATAGCGGCGACAACAGCTCATACGCCTGCCCGATCTCGGCCACGTCGGTACGGCCGCTGGAATGGAACGTCGAGGCGGCCACGATCAGGATGGCGGCGTTGATGAACAGCGCCAGCATCAGCGCGATGGTCGAGTCCGTCGTCGCCCATTTGATCGCATCGCGCCGGCCTTCGTCGGTGCGTGGATAGGCGCGGGTCTGCACGATCGAGGAGTGCAGATAGAGATTATGCGGCATCACGGTGGCGCCGATGATGCCGATCGCGATGTAGAGCATCTCAGGATTGGTGACGATTTCGGTCGACGGCAAGAAGCCGCGCAGCATCGCGGCAACAGGGGGCGCGGCGGCGAAGATCTGGATCGCAAAGCAGACCGCGATGACGATCAAAAGCGAGATGACGAAGGCTTCGAGGAAGCGAAAACCCTTGTTCATCAGAAGCAGCAGCAGGAAGGCGTCGAGCGCAGTGATCAGCGCGCCGCCGATCAGCGGAATGCCGAACAACAGCTTCAGCGCAATCGCGGTGCCGATCACTTCCGCCAGATCGCACGCGATGATCGCGGCCTCGCAGGCCAGCCACAGCATGAAATTGACGGGACGCGAAAAGCTGGCGCGGCAGGCCTGCGCGAGATCGCGGTCGGTGACGATGCCGAGCCGAGCGGCGAGCGCCTGCAGCAGGATCGCCATCAGGTTCGACAGCAGGATCACCGACAGCAGCGTGTAGCCGAACTTCGATCCACCGGCGAGGTCGGTCGCCCAATTGCCGGGATCCATATAGCCGACGGAAACCAGATAGCCGGGCCCAACAAACGCCAGCAGCCGGCGCGCCCAATGGCCACCGAGCGGCACCGCGATGGTCGCGTTGACTTCGGCCAGACTGCGCTGCCTGTTCGCGGCGGCGTCGGCGCGCCAGCCGGCGTCGGCGTCTTGCAAGGCCACAGGCAAGCTCTCCGAATTAGTCTTTCGGCCCAATTCGGGCGTTCGCGCATCCATCTCAGCAAGATGGTCGAAATTCACCCTTATTGCAACTAATTTGCAACTGCATCTGATGATCACGAGAACGATACCGGCGCGGCCTGCGCGACCGCGCCAGCTATTTGGCCGGAACCATGAACCGCCGATTCCCCCTCGACGACAAACTGTTCGCGATCAGGGGACCAACAATGCTGACCATCAGCACAATCAGAGGGCGCGTCTTGGTTCCATTCGCAGTTCCGGGCTACCTTGCCGGTTGGGAAAGTCCCTTCCCGGCCCACCTGGTCTCAGAAGGCCGCGCTTACGAGACCCACATCGGCGTCAAATCGAAATCAATCCGACCGGAGGAGAAGACCGTGGTCTACGAAGGCATCATCCTCGCACGCAGCGGCCGGCTGCTTGCCGCCATCGCCAGTCAGGCGATTGACGATTTGGAAGGCAACAACAAGGTGGCCCTCGTCAAACAGTCCTCACAATGAGCGCCGTGATCGACCTCCTGCTGGCGGCGGACGTCCGGCCCTTCACGATTGCCGCGGCGATCGTGGTCGTGCTTGCCGTGATCGAACTGCTGTCGACGATGGTTGGGTTTTCGCTCAGCCACGTCGTCGGCAAGGACGTCGAGATCGAGGCCGACGGCCACAGCGCCATCTCCGGCCTGTTTCTCTGGATCAATGCGGGGCGCGTTCCGCTTTTGATTCTTTTGATGTTGACGCTTGGCATCTTTTCGATCGCGGGATTTTTCCTGCAGGCCATCGCGCACAGCGTCGGAATTTCTCTCCCGGTTTCGCTCGCCGCCGTCGGCGCCATCATCGGCACCATTCCGGCGGTCCGGGTTACCAGCCGCGCTATCTCACGCGTGATCCCGCGCGACGAGACCTATGCGGTGGATGACGCCGACTTCGTCGGCCAGATCGCCGTGGTTTCGATCGGTCCGCTCGACCAGGGACTGCCCGGCCGCGTCCGTCTCAAGGATGTCTTCGGCAACTGGCACTCTGTCCCGGCGCGCGCCGGCCCCGATTCGAAAGCGCTCGCGGTCGGCAGCAGCGTGTTGCTGGTCGACCGCGACACCAAGAGCTTTATCGCGATTGCCGCACCAGCCGACCTCATTGCACAACAATAGTCATCACACAGGACATGAACATGTGGGAATTAGCAGTACCGGTCTCTATCGGCGTCCTTCTCTTTGTCATCATCGGTTTCATGTTCGCGACGCTGTACCGGCGTTCGACCCGCGACGAGGCCTATGTGCGAACCGGTCTCGGCGGTCAGAAAGTCGTTCTCGACGGCGGCTCCGTCGTGCTTCCGGTTTTCCATTCGACGGCCGCCGTCAATCTGAAGACGTTGCGGCTGGAAGTCGCCCGTGGCGGTCCGGACTCGCTGATCACCAAGGACCGCATGCGCGTCGACATCGGCGCCGAATTCTACGTCCGCGTCAAACCCGACATGTCGTCGATCGCGCTGGCCGCGCAGACGCTTGGCAACCGCACCAACGACGCCGCTGAATTGCGCGAACTGATCGAGGCGAAATTCGTCGATGGCCTGCGCTCGGTCGCCGCCACCATGCATCTCGAAGAGCTGCAGGAACAGCGCGCGACCTTCGTCAAATCGGTGCAGGATGCGGTCGGCGCCGACATCCAGAACAACGGCCTCGAGCTTGAATCGGTGTCGCTGACGAGGCTGGACCAGAGCGACATCAAGCATTTCAATCCGAGCAATTTCTTCGACGCGCACGGCCTCACCACGCTGACCAAGATCACCAAGGAGCGCGAGCAGGAGCGCAACCAGATCGTCCGCACCACCGAGGTGAACATCGCGCAGCAGGACCTGGTCGCCCGCCAGACCACGCTGACCATCGAGAGCACCAAGCGCGAGGCGGAACTGGCGCAGCAGCGCGACATCGCCAACAAGACCGCCGCGATGCGCGCGCAGACCGCGCAGGTCGAGCAGACCGCGTTGCAGAACGAGGCCGAATACCGCATCCAGCAGGAACTGGCCGTCGCCAACGTCCAGACCGAGGCCAACCAGGCCCGCGACACCAAGAAGATCGAGGCTGATCTGGCGGTGAAGCGCCGCACCACCGAAATGGAGCGTGATCTCCAGATCGTGGCGCAGGAAGCGGCGATCGTCGTCGCCACCAAGAACAAAGAGCAATCCGAAGCGCAGACCATCGCCGAGACGGCGCGCGCGCTTGCGATCGCAGCCGAAGAAAAGGTCACGACCGCGCGGGCCACCGAAATCGCCGAGCGCGACAAGATCATCAACGTGATCGCGGCGCGCAAGGTGGCGGAAACCGACGCGATGCCGATCACCGTGATGGCGGAAGCCGAACGTCAGGCCGCCGCCAACAAGGCGGAAGCGATCAACGTGCTGGCCCAGGCCGACGCCACCGCCGCGACCACGCGTGCGACCGGCGTCAAGGCGCTCGGCGAGGCCGAAGCCGAGGTGGCGGCGCTGAAGGCCGAGGCCCGCAACAAGCTCGGTGCCGAGATAATCGAATACGACCTCAACCTCGCCCGTATCAACATCATTCCGGGCGCGCTGGCCGAAGCGGTCAAGCCGATCGAGAAGATCTCGGACATCCGGATCTTCGACACCGGCGGCATGCTCGGTCGTGGTGGCGGCAACGGCGCGATGAATGGCGGCGGCAACGGCGGTCTCGGACTCGGCGACGGTCTCGCCGCGCAGCTATTGTCGGTATCGGCGTTCAAGCCGATGATCGACAAGATTCTCGGCGAGGCCGGCTTCCCGGCTGGCCCCGACGCCATGACCAGCCTGTTGAATGCGCTGCGGTCCGGCAGCGGCCCGCTGACTGAAGTGGAGGCGCCGGCGGCGCCGGTTGCCTCCACGGATACCCCGCCCAAGACCATCTCCGGCACGGGCAAGGCGACGCTCGGACCGAAGTCGTAGTCGTCATGACGGCCTGATCCGCCGTTAGATCGCAAATTTAGAGAGGCCCGCCGCACCCGATGCGGCGGGCTTTTTTTACGCCTGTCGGGCACGGCGCTTTCGTCCCTCCTCCACTTCTTTATTGCAAATGCCTCTCATTAGTGACACTTGTTGCGAATAATTCGCAATTGCAAGTCAGGGAGGCGGTCGATGCGTCAGCTCAAGCGGGCTTTTGGCGGCAAGGACGGAGACCATGACGATTTCCACTTCGGCAATTTTTCCCAGCATTTTTTCCTGCCGCACCAGCCTCACGGTCCACATGGCTCGCACGACTCCCACCCCTCTCATGGGGGCCATGGTTCTCACGGGGGCCACGGCTCTCATGGCTCGCATGATGACCCGTCGTGCCAACCGGGTCCGCAGCCGGTAAAAATCGAATACCGCAGCTTCGACGGCTCGCAGAACAACCGGTCGGATTCCACCCTCAACGCCGCCGGCACCGAATTCGCGCGTATCGGCACGGCGCATTTTGCCGACGGCATTTCGGTGCCGCTGGGCGGCAACAACCCGCGCACCATCAGCAATCTCGTAGTCGGCGCCGGCGATGCCGACGTGGCGAACCCGGAAGGTGTTTCCGCGTTCATGTACGCCTGGGGCCAATTCATCGATCATGACATGACGCTGACCCGCACAGACGGCGTCAACGACATCAGCGTCGTCGTTCCCGCGGGCGATCCCGTATTCCCGGCTGGCACCATCATTCGGATCACCCGCGCCGTCACCGATCCCACGACCGGTGCGGGCACAGCCAATCCGGCGATGGCGGTCAATTCCAATTCCGCCTGGCTCGACGCCTCGATGGTCTACGGGTCGAGTGCGGCAATCGCGGCCAGCCTGCGCACCGCCGACGGCCACATGAAGACGTCGGCGGGCGACAATTTGCCCATCATCAACGGCATGGTGGTGGCCGGCGACGGCCGTGCCGCGGAAAATCCGGCGCTGACCGCGCTGCAGACGCTGTTCGTACGCGAACACAATTATCAGGTCGACAAACTGCATCATGAGCATCCGAACTGGAGCGGCGACCAGCTCTACAATTACGCCCGCGCCATCGTGTCGGCGGAAATCGCCAACATCACCTATTCCGAATTCCTGCCGAACCTCGTCGGCAAGAACGCGCTCACGCCCTATGACGGCTATGACCCCAATGTCGATCCGCACTTGACGCTGGAATTCGTCGCCGCGGCGTTCCGCTTCGGACATTCGATCGTGTCGGGTGAAACCGAAGGCCTTGCGGAAAACGGCGAGGTCATCGCCGGCTCCGAGGAAGACTTGAAAGACGTGTTCTTCCAGCCGGCGGCAGACTTCATCGACAATGGCGGCGCCGACGGACAATTGCGCCATCTGGCCGCCGACCCCTCGCAGGCGCTCGATGCGCGCATCGTCGAGGATCTGCGAAATTTTCTGGTCGATGCGCCGGTGTCGATGGATCTCGCCGCGATCAATATCCAGCGCGCGCGCGACCTTGGTCTCGGCACGCTCAACCAGACCCGTGAAGCGCTCGGCCTCGACCCCTACACGGATTTCAGCCAGATCACGAGCGACCCGGAGACGCTGGCCGGATTGAAGGCGGCCTACGGCAACGTCAACAATGTCGGCCTGTGGACCGGCGGCCTGTCGGAAAACCATGTTCCCGGCGCGCTGGTCGGCGAAACTTTTCAAGCCATCCTGACGATGCAGTTCGAGGCGCTGCGCGACGGCGACCGGCTCTGGTTCGAGAACCAGGGTTTTGATGCCAAAACGTTGTCCGAGATCAAGGGCACGACGCTCGCCGACATCATCCTGCGCAATACCGACACCAAGCATATCCAGGACGACGTCTTCGTCACCTATGTCCGGCACACGGGGCTTGCCGGCGGCGTCGAGTCCGAAGACCCCGACGCCCGCCAGATCGTCATCGGTTCCAACGGCACCGACACCCTGATCGGCGGTCCGCAGGGCGATTATCTGTTCGCCGGAACCGGCAAGCAGACGATGACAGGCCATGCCGGCGCTGATCGCTTCGTGTTCGATCTCGGCGCCACCAAAGCCAGGATCACCGACTTCGATCCCGACGTCGACCTGCTGGTGTTCAAGCACGCCGGACGTCTCGACTTTCGCGATGTGAAACTCTCGGGCAACCACGGCAACACGATCGTGCAGGTCGGCGACGACTGGATCGAACTGACGGGCGTGCGGCCCTATGAACTCAGCAAGCACGACTTTCTGTTCGACGTTTGATGGGTCAGCAAGACGTGGATGGCCGGGACAAGTGTTTAGCCCGGACAGATCACCGACAGATGTTGGGAGACATAGCTGACACATCAAGGTGAGAAACCTCCACACGTTCGCGTGTGGAGGTTTTTTCATTGCCCCACAGCTTGTCGGGAAACGGGTGGGTTGGACCGTGCAGTCGTCGGACAATGAGGGCCGATAAAGCCCTCAGGGAATCACGCCAGGGAATCACACCATGTCCGCCGCCGATGCAACGCGCCTGCCGCCGACCTTCAACCGCCTCGCCTGGTCCAACCTCGCCGCGCAATCGGCCGAGCAGGTAGCGCTGGCCGCCGCCCCCATCGTCGCCGTGCTGCTGCTGGGCGTCGGCGAAGGCCAGACCGGCCTGCTGCAGACCGCGCTGACGCTGCCCTTCATCCTGTTTGCGATACCGGCAGGCCTGCTGGCGGACCGCATCTCGCGGCGCCGGCTGATGGCGGGCTCCGAAGCGCTGCGCGCGGCGGCGCTCGGCGGAATCCTGCTGCTGATCTGGCTCGGCTGGATGACGCTGCCGCTGTTGGCTCTGCTCGGCTTCGTCGCGGTGTGCGGCACGGTCGCCTATAGTGTCGCCGCACCGGCGCTGGTGCCGTCGCTGGTGAACCCGGAGCAACTACCCGCGGCCAACGCGCGGATTGAGCTGGCGCGCACCGTGGCGTTCGCCAGCGGCCCCGCGCTCGGCGGCGTGCTGGTCGGATGGGTCGGTGCGGCCCCCGCCTTCGGATTTGCCACGGCGCTTTCTGTGATCGCGGTGGTGCTGCTGTCGGGCATCTATGAGCCCGCCCGCGCGCCCGCGCCGCGCCGGCATCCGCTGCAGGAGATCAAGGAAGGCGCTGACTTCGTGCTGCACCACAAGCTGCTGCGGCCGGTGTTCATCACCCAGTTCATCTTCAACACGGCCTCGTTCCTGCTGCTTGCGGTGTTCGTGCCCTATGCCGTGCGTCATCTCGGCCTGTCGGCGACCGGCGTCGGCACGACGCTGGCCATGTACGGTGTCGGCATGGTGGTCGGGGCGCTCCTGGCAACGCGGGTGATGAAGCGCCTCGCCTTCGGCACCGTGATCGGACTCGGCCCGGTGACCGGTTTCGTCGCCGCCACCGTGATGGCGCTGACGACCATCTTTCCGTCACCGCTGCTCGCGGGCCTGAGCTTCTTCCTGCTCGGCGTCGGCCCCATCCTGTGGGTGATCTCCACCACCACGCTGCGCCAATCGGTGACGCCGCCCTCGCTCTTGGGGCGCGTCTCCGCCATCAACATCATGAGCTATGGCGCCCGCCCGCTCGGCTCGGCGCTCGGCGCCATCGTCGGCGGCCTCTACAGCGCGGAAGCGTGCCTGTATCTGGCGGCCGCGATCTTCGCCGCGCAAGCGCTGGTGATCCTGATGTCGCCCGCCGTTTCGCTGACGCGGCAGCCGGACATGGTCGGCGACGGACCGGCGCTGCGGGCATGTTGATTGCAGAAAGAATCCTCTGACTTCGCGCGCGTTCCGAGATGGTTCCGTCATGCCCGGGCTTGTCCCGGGCATCCACGTCTCTCTTGGCTGCAAACCCGGAAGTAAGACGTGGATGGCCGGGTTAAGCCCGGCCATGACAAACTGAACCCATGATGAAGCAAAACAGCATGGCCATCGGCGTTTCCCAATCCCGTTTTATATGATATTCATCATTTTATAGAAAACGGGAACCCTCCATGGCCGACCAGACCGTAGCGATCGCGAGCCCCCGTCCGGAGGCCTCCTCCACCGTGCTGCAGATCGCGGTGTTGGCAGCGCTGGCCGCCACCGGGACGCTGGCGACCAATATCCTGCTGCCGTCGCTGCCGCAGATGGCAGCGTCGCTGCACGTCACCAGCGCTGCGGTCACATCAGCCATCACCATCTTCCTCGCGGTGTTCGCGGTCGGCCAGCTGGTGGTCGGGCCGATCTCGGACCGCTACGGCCGCCGCTGGCCGGTACTGATCGGATTTGCCGTGTTCTTCGCCGGCAGCGTCTGGTGCGGCCTCGCCACCGACCTGCCCAACCTGCTCGCCGGCCGCGTGGTCCAGGCCGCCGGCGCCTGCGCCACTTCCGTGCTGTCACGCGCCATTGCGCGCGACCTGTTCTCCGGCGCGGCACTGGCGCGCGCGATGGCGCTGATCATGATCGCGATGGCCGCCGCACCCGGCTTCTCGCCGCTGCTCGGCGGCGCGCTAGATCACTATTTCGGCTGGCGTTCCGAATTCGCGCTTGTCGCCGCCTTTGCGGTGCTCGGCGCGCTCGCCTACAGCATGGTTCTGGGCGAGACCCATCATGCGACGCGCACACCGCTCGACCCGCTCGCGATTGCCAAAAACTATCTCGGCCTGATCACCGACCGGCGTTTCGTAGTGCCGGCCGCGACCGTGAGCCTGATCATGGGCGGTCTGTTCGCGATGTTCTCGGCCGCGCCCCGCGTGCTGATCGAAGCGATGCACTTTACGCCGATCCAGCTGGGCCTGTTCTTCGCCGGCACCGTGCTGATCGTATTCGCCTCAGGCATGCTGGCGACAAAGCTGGCGCCGCGCTACGGGCTCGACCGTTCGATCCGCGGCGGATTATTCGCGGCCGCTGCCGGCAGTCTCGCGATGCTGCTGGTGTCGCTGTATAGCCCGACCTTCCTGCCATTTCTGGGTGCGATGAGCGTGTTCCTGCTCGGCATGGGCATCGTGAACCCCTTGGGCACCGCGCAGGCGCTCTCCCCGTTCGGCGAGAAAGCGGGCGCGGCTTCGGCGCTGGTCGGCTTCTGGCAGATGATGACGGCGGCGATCGGCGTCTGGCTGGCCGCGACGATCTCGCGTGAGGCGCTGTTTGCGCTCGGCGTGGTGCTGACGATGTTTTCCTTCGTCGCGGTCGGGCTGTATACGCTGCGCGCCAAAGCGGCCTAGCTGCCGAGATACCGCTCGTACTTCCCCGCCACAACTTCATCCGACGCAATGTCCGGATCGAGCGTATAAAGATCCTGCGCGCGGCCGATGCCGCGCAGCGCGTAGCGGCCGGTGGAAACCAGATAGTTGCGCCCCGCAGCGTCCAGTCCGGTGCGAAACGCCTCCGAGGTCAGCAATTCGCGGTCGACCGAGCGGCACATCGAGGCGATGCGGCTGACTTCGTTGACGGCCGGCCCTACCACGGTGAAGTCGAGCCGGTCCTCGCTGCCGATATTGCCGTAGAAGACTTCGCCGACATGCAGGCCGACATGGGCCGTCGTCACCGCCACGCCTTCGGCGGCACGGCGGGCACTGACCGCAGCCATGTTGCGCCGGAAATGGTGTTCGGCGCGCAGCGCTGTGCGCTTGGCAACGGCCATGTTCTCGTGGGTGAACATCGCCAGCACACCGTCGCCGATCAGTTTCAGCACCTCGCCGCCGGCGTCATGGATGGCGTCAATCGAGGCCTGCGCATAATCGTTCAGGAACGGGATGATCTGGCCGGGCTCGATGCTCTCGCTGATCGAGGTCGAGCCGCGCAGATCCGAAAACCACAGCACCGCGTTGATGCGTTCGGTGACGCCGCGGGCAATGCGGCCACGCAGCACCTGCTCGGACGCGTCCCGGCCGAGATAGACCCGCCCCAGCGTCCGCGCGACTTCGGCCTGTGCGGCGGATTTGACCGCAAGCCCAAGCACCGGCACCAACTCGCGCAAGGCGGCGAGCCCCTGCTCGCCAAAACCTTCGTCGCGCCGGGTCACCCATGTCGAGTAAAAGCAGTCCATCTGGCCCATGGTGCCGGCTTCGCCGAAGCGGTGCACCATGCTGAGAAAATGCTTGTGCCCCTTGGCGGACAGGTCCTCGATCATGTTGAAATCGAGGCCTTCGCAATCGGACAGATCGATCAGCAGTTCGTCGCCACCGGTTTCAAGCAAATGGTAGAATGTCGAGCGCCGCCAGTTTTCCGCAACGGCGCCGCCCTCGCTACTCGAACCATATTCAAAACTGTCGCTCTCGTTGGTTTGGGAATGGCTCCAGCGAAAGCCGCGGCCCTCGAACACCGGATGCAGCGTGTCAATGATGACCATTGCGCGCGACAGCTCCAGGCCATGAGCGCGGCAACGCTCGCAAAAGCCACGGAGCAGATCGTTTTCGGGCAGGCCTGTCAGGCTCTGGTGGGCGATCCAGTTCATCAGGCGCAGGCGGGGCGTGAGTTCCATGCCGCCATTATGCCGCGCAATCGTGACAGACGGAAGCCTGCCGCAACCCGTTACGTCTTCCCCGCTGCGACGACCTCGCCGTCTTCCTTCACGAAGGAGTCCACGGGACGGTCGAGCAGCTCGAGCACCAGCTCCGACGGCCGGCACAGCCGCACCCCCTTCGGCGTCACCACGATCGGCCGGTTGATCAGGATCGGATGGGCGAGCATGAAATCGATCAGTTCGTCGTCGCTCCATTTCGGATCGGCAAGGCCGAGTTCCGCATAGGGCGTGCCTTTTTCACGTAACAACTCGCGCGCGGAGATGCCCAACGCCGCGATCAGTTCGACCAGCCGGGCACGGCTCGGCGGGGTCTTCAGGTACTCGATCACTTCAGGCTCTTCGCCGCTTTGCCGGATCATCGCCAGCGTATTGCGCGAGGTGCCGCAGGACGGGTTGTGATAGATCGTCACGCTCATGAATGCGCCTCCCTGGTCGTTGCGGCCACCTCGCCTGCCCCGCGCAGCAGCCAGCCCATCAGCATCATCGCAAGGATCGCGCCCAAAAGTTCGGCAGCGATGAAGCCGGGCAAATCGGTTGGGCGGATACCCGAAAACGTATTGGTCAGCGATCGCGCAATCGCGACCGCGGGATTGGCAAACGACGTCGACGACGTGAACCAGTAGGCCGCCGTGATGTAAAGCCCGACCAGCCAGGGAATCGCCGGCCGATTGAACCGGATGCCGGCGAGAATCGTGACAACCAGACCGAACGCGGCCACGCCTTCGGCCAGCCATTGCGCGCCGCCGGTTCGGACCTTCAGCGAGGCATCCAGCAGCGGCAGGGCGAACATCGCGTGCGCCATGATGGTTCCGGCGATGCCGCCGGCGATCTGCGCCGCCACGTACAACAACGCCTCGCGCGCCGTCAGCTCGCGCCGGAGCGCAAACACCAGCGAAACCGCGGGATTGAAATGCGCACCCGATATCGGCCCGAGAATGCTAATGAGCACGACAAGGATCGCGCCGGTCGGCAGCGTGTTGCCGAGCAGCGCGAGCGCAACGTCCTTGGTCAGCGTTTCCGCCATTATGCCGGAGCCAACCACGGTTGCGACCAATATCGCGGTGCCGAGGGCTTCGGCGGTCAGGCGGCGCGGAAGATCAAAATCGGACATTAACTCGCCTTCTCGTGACCATTGGTGGCACCATCGATGCGGCCGATATCGCGCAGCCGCGTTCCCAGCGACAGGGCATCGATGCTGCTCAGCGGCAGGCTCGTGAACGCGGCGATACGATTCTTCATGTACCGGAATGCCTCGACGAACGCCGCTTCGCGCTCGATATCGGTACCAACAACCTCCGCCGGGTCTGCAATGCCCCAATGCGCGGTCATCGGCCGGCCGGGCCACACCGGGCAGGACTCGCCTGCCGCGTTGTCGCAAACCGTAAAAATGAAATCCATCATGGGGGCGCCGGCACGCGCGAACTCCTCCCAACTCTTGGAGCGCAAATCGCCGGTTGGATAATCGAGGCTGTTCAGGACCCTGATCGCAAACGGATTCACCGTTCCCTTCGGCTGGCTCCCCGCGGAGAAGGCGCGGAAGTGGCGATCGCCATCCTTCCGCAGAATCGCCTCGGCCAGGATCGAACGGGCGGTATTTCCCGTACAAAGGAAGAGAACATTATACATGCGATCAGACATGGGCTTTCCTCCTCTTCGATTTAGGTGAACAGCAAGGCGTGAGGTCTTCGATCAGCGGCGCGCAGATTTCCGGTCGCCCATCGCAGCAATCCCGGACCATGAACAGCATGACCGCTCGAAAAGCGTCGAGATCGGCGCGGTAGACGATCGAGCGGCTGAAGCGCTGGGCCGTCACCAGCCCCGCGCGCGACAGGATCGCCAGATGCGACGACATGGTGTTTTGCGGCACCGCCAGCGCCTTGGCGATATCGCCCGCCGCCAGCCCATCCGGTTCGTGCTTCACCAGCAGACGAAACACCTCGAGCCGGGTCGGCTGGGCCAATGCAGCGAGCGCTAGGATGGCTTGTTCTGATTCCATATATCGAGACTTATGGATATATATTGTCCCCGTCAAGCCTCGCGGACGTACCCGCGATGCCTTGCCGACAATAATCTGCTGCCCGACGGGCAAATCACTTCTGATTTACGGAAGTCGTGTCAAGCCCCGAAATAAAAAATATTTCGCTTTTACAGAATGGCAAATCAGGTGCATATCTTTGCCCATCCCGTCCTGGTCAGAAGGGCGTCGGCCGTCGTCACGGACGTTGGACGGGTTGCGGTGGACGCTTGGTTCACGTCTGACGACGGCGTGGATCGAGCGTACGGCAAAACCGTGTGGTCCTGGCACCCGTTGCTGGTGTCAAGCTGTCGGAGAAGCGCAAGCGGAAACGGCAGTGACGGAGTCAACCAAGAACTCGTCTCCGGGGAGATCACGGCATA
>NZ_JAFCMB010000029.1 GCF_018130145.1 Bradyrhizobium sp. AUGA SZCCT0176
TTGAACCTCGGAACCGTGCAAGAGCCAAACATGTCTGGACGTCGTTTATCGCTGCGATAATTCGAAGCCGGGTTTTTAGCTTGTGCGCTGTCTCACAAGCGTGTAGCACAGCCTCAGTAACGGAGCGTGAAAAGCGCGTATTTTCAATGGGTTAGGTGCGATCTCGATGGGGTTCGATCCCTCCCGCCCAGGCTGGTGGCCGACCACCCTGAAAACGCCGGCTGAGGAGCCGCACAGTTCTGCGATACATTCCCTGCTGCAAGGATGTCGCGTGTTCCGATGGCTGTCCGTATCCTCCACCGCGAGACTAGCTACGATACCGTAGATCCTGTATCACGGACACCAGACACAGGTGACGTTGAACGCCTCGATTCATTGTTTTTGTTGAAGAAATTGTCCTTGTGGTAGCGGCTCCCTCTCTCGCTACCATCATCACCCCCTATGGAACGGGCGGGAACGCGAGCATCCCGGCTGGTTCGGACAGCCTGCCTTTGATGTCGATGGAGAAGCCGCTGGTGTTTGGTTCGGCGTGCACGATCACGTCCTTCACCAGCCGATCCTGAATCCGGCCGCCGCTCGGAAGCAACGGCGCAGACCGCTGCAGGATTACGCGCGCCCGCACGGGCCATCGTCGATCCGGATTTGCGCCCGGCTCGGAGTTTCCCGGATAACGGTCTTGAACGGGATATTGTGCTAGTTCTGTGAACCCATCAGCAGACGTCTTGTAGCATGCCTTCAGAATTAACGGCCGCCATCGAGGAAGCCTACCGGGTCTTCGGCGCGCATCGATTGGGCCGTGGCCTCGTCGTATGCCATTGCCGTTGTTGCATGACCGAGGAGACAGAACGACAGCTGGCCAACACGCCCTTGCGGTCAATCCCGGCCGATCTGCTGGCCGAGTACACCAACTCCGCGCATGACTATGACGATGGTCAGGTCTCGCGTGAGCTACGCTACTTCCTGCCGCGTTATTTCGAGCTGATTGCCGCGCATGATTACCCTGACCACATCGGACTGGATATTTGCCTGCGCCGGCTTGGCCAGGCCGACCACCGGAACAAGTGGCCTCGAGCGGAGGTGGAGAGCATCGACCGCTTCTTCGATGCATTCCTGAGCGACAGCCTGACCCGCCTCGACCTGGAGGTGTGGCCTGCTGGATATCGCCTCGCCTTCAATATCAGGAGCGTCGTCACGCTAGTTGTGACCGCAGGCGGCGATATCGATCGGCTGTTGCACAATTGGGTCGGTGCCGAGGACCCGGCCGCGGCCATCCATATGGCCGCGTTGCGCGAGTACGTGATCGAGGAGCGGGATAAGACCTATCTCCACTCTGCCTGCCTGGAGAGCCACGAGGAGGCGGCCAAAACAGTTGGTGAATGGCTATTGCAGCCGAACCTGACGGCACGAATAGAAGCCGCATTCTTCGCAGTAAGCGATCCCAGACTGCAGGCGATCCTGTCCAACGGAATGAGATCGGCCTAGAGATCAGCTGCTCTGACGCGCGGCTGGATCACGCCAGTTGCGAATTGCCAGGGCGGCGGCTTCATCAGAAGAAATGCACAAGTCCGATGCTCAGGCCGAGCAGCAGGAGCAGCGACAGCGTGACGGCGGCGGTGACCCTTCCGCCGACCGTTGAGAGAACGCGTACGTCGACACCAAGCCCGAGCGCGGCCATCGACAGCACGGTAAGGATGGCCGCGGTTTTTGTAACCGGCGCGACCGCGATATCCGGCACGAGCTGCAGCGAGCGCAGCGCGGCGAGCACCAGAAAGCCGATGATGAACCACGGCACCAGCTTGAACGGGCTGATCGCAACCGCCCTGGTCGCGTCGGCATGGCGCTTGCGGCGGTGCGCGGCGACGAGCGAGAGGGCGACCACGATCGGCCCCAGCATCAGCACGCGCACCAGTTTCACCAGCGTGCCGATCTGCGTGGCGCCGATACCGGCGGGGACCGTTGCCGCCAGCACCTGCGGAACGGCATAGACGGTAAGACCCGCCAGAATGCCGTATTGCGTCGCGGACAGGGCGAGCAACGGGATCAGCAGCGGCAGGCCCAGCACCATCAAGACGCCGAGGATCGCGGTGAAGGAGATCGACGAGGCGACGTCGTCGCCATCGGCGCCGATCACGGGCGCCACCGCGGCGATTGCCGAATTGCCGCAGATCGAGTTGCCGCAGGCGATCAGGATCGACAGTTTGGTCGGCAGGCCGAGCATCCGGCTGAGGCCGTAGCTGACAGCCAGCATGATGACGACGGTGGCGACGATCGCTGCGACCAGAAGGTAGCCGGACGCCACGATCGCGGCAAAGCTGACGGAAGCGCCGAGCAGCATGACGGCGACCTCGAGCAGCTGTTTGGCGCTGAAGGCAATGCCGGAGCGCCAGCGCTCGGACGGTTGCCAGGCAGTGCGAATCGCCATCCCGAGCAGGATCGCGATGACCAGCGCTTCGACATAGGGGTGGGCGAAGATGCGCTCTTCGACCAGTTGGGCGCCAAGCGAAACGGCGGTGATCGCGCCGCAAAGTGCGATGCCGGGAATGAGGGCCAGGCTGCGCCTGAAAGCGCCTGGGTCCGACCTTATCCCGTCCGTCTCGTGGTCTTGTTGCGGCACATGCCCCCCGTTTTGGAGAACAGTTTATGCGCCGGCCTGCTCGGCTTCACCAATAAATTTTCGATTCAGCAAGATAGGGAGAGTATTCTTCTTCCGGCTTCCAGCAAGGGCGGGCGCATCGCGTGTGCGCCCTAGAGCAACCCGAACAGGCCCTGCGCCCACGCCACGGCCTGCCCGAAGCTGAAAGCGCCCGGCTCGAAGTACATCGCGCGTGCCAGCACGATGACGCCGACCAACCCCCAGAACAGCCCGACACCGGCCGATTTCAGCCAGTTAGAGTCGCGTTCCGGCGCGGCCGCCGAATCGGCGGTCGGGACCAGTTCTCCAAAGGGATCGAAGGCGGGCGGACTCATGACGGCTTCCATTGAACGGGCCCCTAATGTCGCCCAGTTCGGCCCGGAAGCAAGGGTAGCGGTATGCAATCTGCGGCCAGAATGTGGAAGTCCCTTTCCCGCCGCCGTTCGGGGGTAGGGTTTTCTTCTCCTGGCCCACAATTCATGCCGCTTGACCCGGCCGTATTCCCAGCCACACTGGTGCGAATCCGAAACAGGAGCCGTCCATGGTATTTCTCATTACCGCGCTCGATACATCGGGAACCGTGACCTTGCGGCGGGAGTCGGTGCTGGCCGCGATGAAAAAAGCCGATGAACTGATATCGGACGGCTGCTGGGACGTCGAAATCGTTACGCCTGACGGCGCCACCTACCATTCCGGCGAGTTTGACCAGTTGAGAGAACGGGTATCAGGCCGCCCAGCACTGTCCGGCGCCATCGACGCGCAGCACCTGTCCTGAGACGAACGCCCCCATCGGCCCCGCGAACATTTCGACGACGCGCGCGACTTCATCGACGGTGGCGATGCGGTCGAGCGTGCCGGTTTCGACCAGACGATTTTGGTCGACCGCGCGCGTGCCCATGAAGCGGCCGGTACGGGTGTCGCCCGGCGCGATGCAGTTCACATTGATGTCGTAGGAGCGCAGCTGATCGGCGAGGCAGCGCGTGTTGCGTCATGCCGGCTTTGGCGACGGCATAGATCGAACCGTTGGTGCGGCCCTTGAAGGCCGCGACCGAGCCGATGGTGACGATGCGGCCCTGGCGCCGCTTCATCATCTCCTGCGCCACCGCCTGGCAGGTCAGGATCGTGCTGAGCAGGTTGCGATCGAGCACCGCGCGCACGTCCTCTTCCTTGATGCCGATGGCGTCGTTCGGATCCGGCTTGCCGCCCTTGGCCGCGATGTCGCCGCCGGCATTGTGGACGAGGATCTCGACCGGCCCCAGTTCTCGCGTCGTGGTCTCGACCACGCGCGCGATGTCGGCACCTTGCGTGAGGTCACCGAGCACGCG
The DNA here is from genome assembly GCF_018130145.1 of Bradyrhizobium sp. AUGA SZCCT0176. GTDB lineage: Bacteria > Pseudomonadota > Alphaproteobacteria > Rhizobiales > Xanthobacteraceae > Bradyrhizobium. The sequence continues at coordinate 3,958 of NZ_JAFCMB010000029.1, forward strand.
AATGGTGCGCACGCCATGCGCCTTGGCGATATCTTCCGCGACCGCCGTCAGCGTCGATCCCTCGCCATATTCCGCCGGTCCGTTCTCGCGCATGCCGTGGATCGCGACGTCGGCGCCCATCGCAGCCAGTTTTTCGGCGAAGGCGCGGCCGAGCCCGCGGCCCGCGCCGGTCACCAATGCAACCTTGTCCTTGAGCGTCCGAGCGCCGTCGCTGGATGTCATGATGTCTTCTCCTGGATGTGAATGTGTCAGTGTGATCAGCGGCGGCATCCGCTGGTGCCGGAATGCGCCTTAATTCTTGATCGCATAGAGCGGCGTCCTCACCGTCAGCTGATAGGACGGCTTCGGCGTCCAGGCGATCTGCGCGGTGACGCCGAACAGGCGGTTGTCGTCATCGTCCATGCGATCGAGATCGAGCCGTACGATCGGCTGGGTGAAGGCCGGGAACGGCGTGAGATTGAGAAGCTGCGCACCGCCGAACGATTGCACGCCGAAGCGGCCGGTCAGCTTCCAGTTGTTGTCCCACTGATAGTAGCCGCCGACATAGCCCACATAGCCAGGCTTCACTTCAGCGAATATGGAATCGACGATGATTTTTGTGTATTGCGCGCCGGCGAGCAGTCCCCGCGTTTCATCCGGGTTCAGCGCGTAGCCGAATTCGAGGATCGTATTGTAGGAGGTCGTGGCCAATGGCGCGTCGGAAATCGATCGCGATGCATTGCTTTGTATCGTCACCGTTGGAAACATGCCGCCGTTTTGCTGATAGAGGTCGGCCTGAAATCCGACCGTAAAACCGTAGATATCGAACGACGACCAGGGCAGGCTGCCCGATTGGGACGAAGCGCCGCTGACGCCGCCATAGACCGACAGCTGCTCGTTGACGTCAACCGTCACGGGAATGTCGAGATTGATGCTTCGGCTGGCCGGCGACGACAAGGTCCCGAGCGATGTCAGGTTCGACAGCGTCGACAATAGTGGCGGCGCGCTGAAGCCGATCGAGAGCGTACCGGCCGGCAGGGTGGTGTAGATCGTCCGCAAGTCGAGATAGATGTTAGGCAATACCGGCTTCGGCTTGGCCGGCGCATCTTCGTCCTCGCCATTGTCCTTGCTGTTGTTTTGGCCGGACGCCAGACCGGAACAGCACAGCGACATCAATATCCCGAGCGCCAGCCGCCGGCCGGTTCGCGCCGGCCGGGTGTGCGCAAATCTCATTTTCAATCGAACCTGCACCGGCCCACTCGCATCCAAGGCAGCCGCTTTCCGGCAACAGCTACGCAAGCCCCATGGTAACGGATTTGCGGACGCCGCACCATGAGGACCGGGCGAGCGTTATCGGCCGTTCTTGTCCGCCGCCTTGACGGCCACCGCCAGCGCCACCTTGGTCTGCTTGACGATATCTTCGACCAGCTCTTCCCGGCTGACATTGGCAAGCTGGCCGGTGAGAAGTCCCTGTTCGGCCAGCATCACCACGCCGTGCAGCGCGGCCCAGATTTGCAGGGCGCTGCGTTCGCGCAGCAATCCGACCGCGGGCGCTTCGAGGGATTCCAGCAGCAGCTCGAAAGTTTCCATCGCGGCAACATGCAGCTCGCTGCCCTTGGGTGCGCATGCCATGATCCGTGAGGCGAACATCAGGCGGTAGACGCCGTTGCGGCGAAGACCGAAATCCAATGTGGCTTGCGCCAGGCGCGACAGCTTCGAACGCCTGGAGGGTTTTCCGATCGACTCGCGCAGGATGGCGTTGAACTGGCGGAAGGCTTCGGCCGTTACCGCCGTGAGCAGGCTCTCGCGATCGGCAAAATGCTTGTAGGGAGCCGGCTGCGAGACGCCGAGCCTCTTGGCCAGCGCGCTGATGCTGATCGCTTCGGGGCCGCCGAGTTCCACTTCCCCGAGCGCGGCCTGAACCAGGGCATCGCGGAGATCCCCGTGGTGATAGGTGTTGAGCGCTTTACGTGCGGGGCGAGGTGGCATTCAGTGTAATGATCTATAACTTTCCGCTTGACAGCACAATCGCGACGATAATGTAATACGGTATAACTTGAAGAGGCAGACCGGCCGCGGTTGGTAACGCCCAAATCAACATGAGGAAATGCGACGCGCCGGTTGAGCGCGCGCGGCTTGAAGGAGCGCTCGCATGTCGGGAAAGCTGAAGATCCGCGTCGATCAGGACAAATGTCAGGGACACGCACGCTGCAAGTCGCTGGCGCCGGAACTGTTCGAGCTCGACGAATTCGGCAATGCCCATGAAGTCGGCGACGGTTCGGTCCCCGCGGGCCTGGAAGACAAGGCCTGGCTCGCCCAGACCAATTGCCCCGAAATCGCGATCGAAGTGCAGGAAGAATAGGGGCGATAGTCCGGTCCTGAAATCAAGCTCGTCCTGAACGAACCAAGCAAAAGGAATTTGCGCGATGTCCGATTCCGTCAGCATGATGCCCGAACATCCTCCGGTCACCGATTGGGTCAACGATTTCGATCATACCGATCCGCGCTGGACCGAGAATCCTTTTCCGATCTGGGACGAGTTGCGCAACGAATGCCCGGTGGTGCACACCAAGCGTTTCCTCGGCTGCTATCTGCCGACCACCTATCAGGCGGTGAAGGAGATCGCCTACGACACCGAGCATTTCTCCTCGCGGCGCGTCATCGTGCGCGACGTGCGGCCCGAAGTGACGCGAAACGCCGCGCCCCCGATCACGTCGGATCCGCCCGAGCATAAGCCCGCCAAGCAACTGCTGCTTCCGCCGTTCACGCCGGACGCGATGAAGAAGCTGGAGCCGCGGGTCCGTGCCATCTGCAACGAGCTGATCGACGAATTCATCGCCGACGGTCAATGCGACGCCGCGGCGCGCTACACCAAGCATGTTCCGGTGCGCGCCATCGCCCACATGCTGGGCATTCCCGAGAAGGATGGCGATCTGTTCGTCAAGTGGATCCACATGATCCTCGAGCTCAGCATCAAGAACGAGAGCATGCTGGTGCAGGCAGTGCAGGAGATGAGCGCCTATTTCGCCGGCCATATCGAGCATCGCAAGACGCATCCGACCGACGATCTGATCTCGACGCTGATGAAGGCCAAGGACAAGGACGGCAATCCCCTGGACGATTCCCAGGTGCTGGGTTCGCTGCGCCTGCTGCTGATTGCCGGCATCGACACCACCTGGAGCGCGATCGGCTCCTCGCTGTGGCATCTGGCGAATACGCCCGCCGACCGCGACCGCCTGATCGCGGAGCCGGAATTGATGCCGAGCGCGATCGAGGAATTCTTGCGGGCCTATTCGCCGGTCACGATGGCGCGCGAAGTGATGAAGGAAACCACTATCAGCGGCTGCCCGGTCAAGCCGGGCAACATGGTGCTGCTGTCGTTCCCGGCGGCCAACCGCGACCCCGCGATGTTCCCGGATGCCGACAAGGTGGTGATCGACCGCAAGGAGAACCGCCATGCCGCGTTCGGCCTCGGCATTCACCGCTGCGTCGGCTCCAACCTCGCGCGCATGGAAATGACGGTCGCGATCGAGGAATGGCTGAAGCGGATTCCGGACTTCAAGCTCGATCCGGCCGGCAAGGTCACCTGGTCGGAAGGCACGGTGCGTGGCCCGCGCCAGCTTCCGGTGCTGTTCGGCAAGAAAAACTGAGCAGGAACTGAGCCTGCTTCGGGCGCGGCGCGCCGGCAATTTCGACCGGATTGCCCGCGCGTTCACTTGATCTCGATTTTGGCTTCTCTGGCGACCACCTTCCAGGCCTCGATGTCGCGCACGTTGATGTCGCGCTGCCGGTCTCCGGGGATGAAGTCCGCGGTGACGCCGAGCGCGAGCAGCCTTTCGGTCATATCCGCTTCGGCGATCGACTCCTGCAGTGCAGCGGAAAGCTTCTTCGCGGCGATGTCGGGGATGCCAGCGGGCGCGTACATGACCCAGGACAGGCTGCGCTCAAAATCGATCCCCTGGTCCTTGTAGCTTGCGACTTCAGGCAGGCTTGGCGAGCGATCCCCGCATGTGCCCAGCGCCTTTACTTTTCCATCCTTCACCAGCGGCGTCGCCGTCGCCATATCCAGCGTGCCGAGCGAGATGTGGCCACCGATAAGATCATTGGCAACCTTCGCCGCGCCGCTGAACGGCACGTGTTCGAGTTTGATGCCGGCTTTCTGCGACAGGATTTCCGCGCAGAAATGTCCGGTCGAGCCGACGCCCCAGGATCCGTACTGGATCTGATCGCCCTTTTTCGCCATCGCGATCAGGCCGCGCAGGTCGCTCGCCGGAAAATCCTTCGAGGCCACCACCAGGATCGCCGACGTTCCGATGCGGCCGATGACTGCAAAATCCTTGATCGGATCATAGGGCAGGCTGGTATAGGACGCGGGCGCAAGCACATGCGTGGTCATGCCGCCGATCATGATGGTGTAACCGTCCGCCGGCGAGGTCGCGACCATCTGCGTGCCGATGGTGCCGGCCGCTCCCGTGCGGTTTTCGACGAAAATGGTCTGCCCCAGGCGCTTGCCCATCTTGTCGGCCAGCAGCCGGCCGATGACGTCGCCGCCGCCACCGGCCGCGAACGGCAACAGCATTTTTATTTTTCTGGAGGGGTAGTCCGACGCGTCCTCGGCCCTTGCCGAACAGGTGGCCAGGACGAGCATCAGCAACGTCAGCATCGTTGTGCGGAACTTCATACGCAACTCCCTTGGGTTTCCCGGTACTTGTTTTTTTGTTAGCGGTCGTCAAATCTGGCAGATCGGCAGGGCAGGCAATTCCTCAAATCACTTGGCGCGCGGCTCGGCGCAGGAATGTCGAAGGATGAATCGGGTCGGCAGATAAATCGGCCTTGTGTCCTGGGCCTGATCGCCGTCGCGCACCCGCTCAAGCAGGGTTTTTGCGGCGATCCTGCCGATTTCGCTCAAGTCCCATGTCAGCGCGCTGATTGCCGGCGTCGCGTGCCGGGCCAGATCCGTGTCGCCGATACACACGAGCGAGATGTCGCTCGGATAGCGAATGCCGTTGCTGGCGAGCGCGTCCATCACGCTGGCGAGCATGTGCGTTCCCAGCGTGATGATCGCAGTGGGCGGCGCAGGCCCTTGCAGCAACTGGCAGACGTCGCTGAAGGCGATGCCCGAGCCGTGCACCTGCGGGCGGACGAGATCGAGATCGACCTCAAGTCCGGCTTCGATATGCGCCTGCCGATATCCGGCTACCCGCTCCGTACTCGGCAGCACCGCCGCAGGCCCGGTCAGCAGCGCGATACGGCGATGGCCGAGGCCGATGAGATAGCGCGTCACCTCAAAGCCGCCGCCGCGATGATCGGCGCGCACCGACGGCGCGCCCGGCACCTCGCGGTCGATCCCGACACAAGGCAGGTCGAGCGTAGCCAGCGCGCTTGTAAAATCCTTGTGGGTGTTGTCTCCGGCGAACAGCAGCAATCCATCCATCCGCCGCCGGCGCACCGCGGATATGAACGCGGTTTCGCGTTCCTCGGCGTGCCGGGTTGCGCCGAGCATCAGGACGTAGCCGGCGCGTTGCAATTCCTCTTCCGCGGCGTTGACCATCTCGCTGTAGAGCGGGTTGGAGATATCGGAGACCATGCAGCCGATCGTGTTGCTGGCGCGCGAGCGCAGCGCTTGCGCGGCGGAATCTGGCTCGAAGCCGAGGCGGTCCACGACGCGCATGATCCGGGCGTGCAGTTCAGGACTGATGTGCGGCTCGCGGTTCAACACCCGGCTGACGCTGCTGACCGACACGCCGGCTTGCGCAGCGACATCGCGGATGGTCGGCCGAAGGGATGGGGTCGGCTGGGTTCTGGCCATCGGTCCTGCTCGCCCACTGTCTCGTCCTAAGTGCCCGGATTCGTTTGCATTCGAGCCCGGTCGGCTCAAAGTCAGCTGCATCTGGAAACGTTATTTGAAGCACTTTGCCTATTAATATTGACATCAGTGGAAACATCAAGCTCAATCATGGAAACGTTTCCAAGAACAACCCTCGACCGGGCCGGGAGGATTTTGCGTGAACGGGCAGAGCGCATGAAACGGCGGGTCGAAGGCAAGGTCGCGCTGGTGACCGGCGCCGCCAACGGGATCGGGCGCAGCGCGGTCATTGTGTTGGCGCGCGAGGGCGCGAAGATCGTCGCGACCGATCTGCAGGACGAGAAGGGCGAGCGCCTGCTGGGCGAACTGCGGTCGGCTGGATGCGAGGCGGAATATCTCCATCACGACGTGACCAGCGAGGAAGACTGGCAGTCGGTGATCGCCAAAACCAAAGCACGGTTCGGCCGGCTGGACGTGCTCGTCAACAACGCCGGGATCGGTCTCTCCAGTCCCGTCGTCGACATGTCGCTCGCCGACTGGCGACGCCAGGTTGCCGTCAATCTCGACGGCGTCTTCCTCGGCGTCAAAACCGCGCTTCCGCTGATGCGCGCAGGCGGTGGCGGCAGCATCATCAATGTTTCTTCGATTGCGGGCATCAAGGCCTCGCCAAACGTGTCCGGTTATTGCGCGACCAAGGGCGGCGTCCGTCTGTTCACAAAGTCCGTCGCGCTGGAATGCGCCGCCGCCAAGGACGGCGTCCGGGTCAACTCGCTTCACCCCGGCATCACCGAAACCGCGATCTGGGACACGCTGATCGGCACCGCCGAGGAGGGTTCGAATTCAGGGCCGCCGCGCGGCGCGACGCTGGACAAGCTGACCGAACGCGCGGTGCCGCTCGGTTTCAAGGCGATGCCGGAAGATATCGCGAGCGGCATTCTGTGGCTCGCCAGCGACGAGAGCCGCTACGTCACGGGCACCGAACTCGTGATCGACGGCGGCCGTTCGATCGGCTGACAGGAAATAGACCATGGCAACTCAGGCGAACAAGCAAGACCACACCCGGGATCGCGTCGAACGCGCGGCGGTCGAGGGCGACTATGACGCGGTCGTGGTCGGCGCAGGTTTTGGCGGTCTCTATGCGTTGCACCGGCTGCGTGAGAAGGGCCTATCCGTGATCGGCTTCGAGGCCGCCCCCGAAGTCGGCGGCACCTGGTACTGGAACCGCTATCCCGGCGTGCGCTGCGACGTTCCGAGCCTCTATTATTCCTACACATGGTCGGAGGAGTTGCGGCGGGACTGGCGCTGGTCGGAGAAATACGCCGCCAGGCGCGAGATTCTGGACTACGCCAAATACGTCGCCGATCGTTTCAAGCTGCGCGATTTGCTGCGGTTTCAGACCCGCGTCATTTCGGCGTCATTCGATGAAGCCAGCGGGCGCTGGCTGGTGCGGACCGATCGCGGCGACCAGATCCGCGCCCGCTTCTGCATCATGGCATCAGGCGCGCTCTCGGTGCCGAACAGCCCGAAGACGCCGGGCCTGGAGAGCTTTCGCGGTCCGATCTACCACACCGCCCGCTGGCCGGAACAGGAGGTCGACTTCTCTGGTCTGCGCGTCGGCGTCGTTGGCACGGGGTCATCGGGCGTGCAGGCGATTCCCCTGATTGCGGATGCCGCCAAACACGTCGTGGTGTTCCAGCGCACACCGAATTTCTCCGTGCCCGCGCGCAATCGCGCGCTTGGGGACGAGGACTTCAAGCAGTTTGATGCGGCCTTCCCGGCCTACTGCGAGAGCCTCGCAAGTCCGAATGCCGGCCGCGTGAATTCGTCCGCATTCGAGGCGCCGATACCCTCGCGCGACGAACAATGGCGGCGCTACGAGGAGCTCTGGCAGGAAGGAGGCGGCGGGTTTTTGCTGTCGTTCCCGAATCTCCTGACCCATGAGGCCGTCAACGACGTCGCCTGCGATTTCGTGCGCGAGAAGATCCGCCAGATCGTCAAAAATCCCGCAACCGCCGCGGCGCTGAGCCCATCGGGATATCCCTTGGGCGTCAAGCGCATCTGCGTCGATACGAATTATTACGAGACCTTCAACCGCGACAATGTCGAACTGGTGAATCTCAAGGAAGAGCCGCTCGAGGCGCTGACGGCCGACGGCGTCAAGACCTCGGCGCGCCAGTTTGATCTGGACGCGCTGGTGTTCGCGACCGGCTTCGACGCCATCACGGGCGCGCTGTTCGCGATGGACATCCGCGGACGAAACGAGCTTCGTCTGCAGGACGCCTGGGCTGAAGGACCGCGCGCCTATCTCGGCATCGCCGTGGCTGACTTTCCCAACCTGTTCATCATCACCGGCCCCGGCAGCCCGTCGGTGATAGGCAACATGATCAACGCCTGCGAACAGCATGTCGACTGGCTGACCGACTGCATCGACCATATGCGCGCGCAGGATTTTCGGATCATCGAGCCCGATCCCGCAGCCGAGCGCGCCTGGATGACGCATGTCGCCGAGATGGCCGAACGAACGTTGTTTCCGAAAGCGGACTCCTGGTATCTCGGCGCGAACATCGCCGGAAAACCGCGCGTCTTCATGCCCTATGTCGGGGAAGGCTACCGGCACCGCTGCGCGCAGATCGCCGCGCGTGGCTATGAGGGTTTTCACCTGACCTGAGGCGCGGAAGCGGAAACAACATCAGGCGCGGCGATCCGCAAGAAGCGGGCGAACGCCGCCGACAACGGAGGTATCATGAGTCGCATTTTTGGCGCCGTCTGTCAGAACGGATATGTGGTGCGCGACATCCGCGCCGCGATGGATCACTGGATCAACGTGATGGGCGTCGGGCCCTGGTTCTACATCGACCGGGTCAAGACCGACTATTTCCGTCACCGCGGTGCCGAGTCCGGCGTGGAGATGAGCATCGCGCTCGCCAATTCCGGCGATCTTCAGATCGAGCTCATTCAACAGAGGAACGATGCGCCTTCCATGTACAAGGAGTTCCTCGATTCCGGCCGCGAAGGCATGCAGCACATGTCGTACTGGACGAGGGATTATCAGGCTCTCTACGACCGCGCGTTGTCGCTGGGCTACAAGGTTGGGCACGAGGGCCAGATCGGCGGCGAGCAGGGCCGCTTCTGCTATTTCGACACGGAATCCCATCCCGGCACCATCGTGGAGATCTCCGACATCAGCGGTGGCAAGGGACGGTTCTTCGAACATATCAAGCAGATCGCCGCCGGTTGGGACGGCTCCGAGCCGATCCGTGACGTCAGAGCTCGCTGAGCCGCCGGTCAACGTCGAAAAAACAGCAAACACAAGGGACGCACATGGCCAGATTACCCCTGATCGACCCCGAGAAGACCAGCGGCGACACCCGCACGGCCTTCGACAGGATGCCGGTGAAGCTGAACATCTTCCGGATGCTGGCGCATGCCGAAACCAACTTCATTCCCGCGATGCGGTTCGCCAACTCCATCCTGCACAAGCAGAAGCTCAGCCACGTCAATCGCGAACTGCTGATTCTCCAGGCCGCGCAGCGGGAAGGCGGCGCCTATGAGTGGCGCCAGCATGTCCCGATCGCGCTCGGGGTCGGCGTCACGCAGCCGCAGATCGACTGCATCGAACAGGGCAATTACGCCGACGCCGCGTTCAATGCAGCCGAACAGGCGCTGCTGGCTTTCGGCCGGGAAGTGGTCGACAATGTCCGTGTGCCTGAGCCGGTGTTTGCCGGGATGCGCGCGCATTTCAGCGAGCAGGAAATCGTCGAATCGATCATGACGATCGGCTTCTACATGATGATGGCGCGCCTGACCGAGGCGACCGAGACCGACCTCGATCCCGCCGCCGGGATGACCGTTTACGAAAGCAGCAAGCGCGGGAAGGCCGCCTCTGCGGATTGACCGCGCCGTCGGCACCAGCGATCATCGCGACCGGTTTGAACGGTAAGAGGCGGAGCGGTTGCGATGAGCGAGTTGCCGGAGAAGGATGGTCCGCGATCCCTGAGCGAGATCGCCAGCTACCACGCGCACATCTATTACGATCCGGCGACAACGCGGGGCGAGGCCGAGCAGTTGCGCGGCTGGATGGGCGAGCGCTTTTCGGTGACGCTCGGCCGGTGGCACGACGTCAAGGTCGGTCCCCACGATCAGGCGATGTACCAGGTGGCCTTTGCCAAAGAGGTGTTCCCTGAACTGGTGCCCTGGCTGATGCTGAATCATGGCAGGTTGAGCGTTCTGGTCCATCCGAACACGACCAATCCGCGCCGCGACCATCTTGCCGATCCGATCTGGATCGGGCCCGCGCTATCGGTGCATGCGGACAAGCTGCCGGAACACTCGGAAATGGAACAGGCACCGGCACCAAATACCAGCCCGACGCTCCGGCCCTGAGCGTGGCCGTCACACAGGGAACCGGCGCTGTTTACCAAGATTGCCCGGGTCGCCGCGGATTCGATTGATGACCATAGCCGTGGTCCGGTGTCTCGATTATGCCTTACTTTGAATTGCATTATATTTGGGCTTATTCGGTGAATCCCTTGCAGAATCAGGTCTGATTCCGAAGCGCCGAGCCGGGGACGGATGGATTACAGGACCACGAGCACGACCGGGCATGCTTCGAGCCGCGGTTTTCCATTGGTCGGCAAGGCCGCCTTTGCCGCTGCCTTGCTCGTGGTGACGTCGGCGCTGGCCGCTTGGGCGATGAATGTTGATCTCGTTGCCTGGCTACGAAACCCGCAAGCCGCCAAAAGCGCCGGCGCATTCTCGTTCGATGACAGGTTCGGATCGGGCGCGGCGCGCAACGCGCCGTCCATCAGGTATCCCTCGCGTCCCGTCTTCCGTCCGGCGCGAACGGATTTCGACGCCGAGTTCGGTCACATCGAAAGCCAGCTGGCCGAGCAGTCGCCGGATGCGCAGGCCGACCAGCCCGCAGCGCCGGCCGGGCCTGCGATTCCGCTGCCGAGGTCGCGGCCCGCCGAAGCCGTTCTGGCGCTGAGGGTTGATCTGCCGCCGCCTCCGCCGGCGCGGTCGGACGACCGGTCCATGTTCCAGAAGCTGGCCGATATGGTGCCGATGCGTTTTTCGCTGGCGTCCCTGACGCCGGGCGACGGCCTGTTCGGCAACAAGCCCGATCTTGGCGCGCTCGGATATGACAACGTTACCGCGGTCTACGACATCTCGGCGCGGACCGTTTACATGCCGAACGGCGTCAAGCTCGAGGCGCATTCAGGGCTCGGCGGCCTGATGGACAACCCCGCTTCTGTCAGCATGCGCATGGTCGGGGCGACGCCGCCGAACGTCTATGATCTGAAGCCGCGGGAGAAGCTGTTTCACGGTGTCGCGGCGCTTCGCATGACGCCAGTGGGTGATGCCGACACCCTCGGACGAACCGGATTGCTGGTGCATTCCTACTTGCTCGGGCCCAATGGCGATTCCAACGGCTGCGTCTCGATCAAGGAATATGACAAGTTCCTGCAGGCCTATCGAAACGGGCAGGTCAAGCGCCTCGTCGTGGTGCCGAGCCTGAGCGAGGGCTTGACCGCGTCGCGGCGTTCGACGTCGCCATCATGATTGCGAACAACGTTTCCAATTCCGACACGCCGCTGCGGGCCACGTTCAAGATCAGTTTGAACGGCAAGACGGTATCGATTGGTACCGTCGGCCAGGCCTATCAGTTTATCACCAATCTGAGCTCGGTCGAATGGATCGAGTTCAAGTCGTTGCACGCCGATGCGGTCCGTACGCTGCGAGGCGCCGCTGACAATGCGATGCTGACGGTGCAGGCGACCGCCGCGTTGCGCGCGCTGTTCGTTCGCGCCAAGCTGCTTTGACGATGTAGTCCCAAAAGAGCTATCATTTTCGTTGGCCATCTCGCGGCGTCATTTCAAATCGATTTTTCTCAGAGGTGGCAGCTGCATGAGTCTCGGTGACATTCGCAATCTCGACTACACCGTTCTGCTGTGTTCGAAGATGCAGGAGACCAAGCAATTCTATCTCGACGTGATGGGCTTTCCGATCGCTCACGACAGTGAGAACTGGGTCAGCTTTCAGGTCGGCTCCGCGCTGCTCACCTTGAGGCCGCGCGGTCCCTGGGCTGCGTGGCACGATGGTCCGATCGCGCCCGGCTCGGCTGCGGTCCAGCTCGCCTTCCGGGTCGCGCCGCATCTGATCGATTCCTGTTATGCGACGTTGCAATCCAAGGGCGTGACGATTTTGAGCCCGCCCCGGGACATACCGAGCTGGCACCATCGCGCGCTGTTCTTCCGCGACCCCGAGGGAAATGTCATCGAGATCTACGCCGAGGTTTGAGTCCTCGCACGGTCTTGCGTCATCCCCGGACGAACGCATTTGCGTTCGCTCGGGAAGTGCGCGCTCTTGCGCGCCTCGAAGGATGAATGTGCCCGTGGCCCATCCTTCGAGGCTCGCTGCGCTCGCACCTCAGGATGACGGGTGGGTTCAATCCACCTAAACACGCTACATTCTAGCTGATTTCCTTGCGTACGATTGCAGCCGCCTCGCACATCGCCTTCAGCTTTCCGAACGCGATGTGGCGCGGCATGTATTTCATGCCGCAATCGGGTGCCACCACCAGACGTTCGGCCGCGACATGCTTGAGGCCGTTGCGGATGCGGTCGGCGACGATGGCGGCCGTCTCGATCTCGGGATTACCCAGATCAAGCACGCCCAGCATGATCTTCTTCGATGAGAGATCCTTGAGTACACCGAGATCGAGCTTCGGCTGCGCGGCTTCGATCGAAATCTGTTCGGCGCTGGTGTCGGCGAGTTCGGCAAGGAACGAATAACCCGCCGGCTTGGTCGAACCCGGCACGACTGCGGCATAGCCGAAGCACAGATGCACGACCGTCGGCACGGTGATGCCGGCCAATGCGCGGTTGATGGCCTTGACGGCATAGCGCCTTGCGAGGTCCGGATCGTTGCGCACCCAGGGCTCGTCGAGCTGGATCACGTCGGCGCCGGCCTTTTGCAGGTCCAGCGCTTCGGCGTTGACGGCCTCCGCAAACGCCATCGCGAGTTCTTCGTCGTCCTTGTAGAACTCGTTCCTGGCCTGCTGGCTCATCGTGAACGGGCCGGGCAGGGTAATCTTGGCCGCGCGGTCGGTGTTCTTGCGCAGGAACTCCATGTCGGGCCGTTCGACAGGCCCGCTGCGCCTCACCGGGCCGACCACGCGCGGCACCGGCGTTTGATGCCCGCTGCGCGAGGTGATCATCGCCGGCTTTTCGTCGTCGATGCCGTCGAGCGCTGTCGCGAACCGGTTGGAGTAGCTTTCGCGGCGGATTTCGCCGTCGGTGACGATGTCGATGCCGGCGCGCTCCATGTCGCGAATAGCGACGATGGTGGCGTCGTCCTGCGCTTCCTGCAGATGCTCCGGCGGCAGCCGCCACATCGCATGCATGCGCGTCCGCGGCACCACCTTCGACAGCATCGCGCGGTCGACCAGCCATTCCGGCTGCGGATAGCTTCCGACCACGGTGGTCGGCAGCAAATGCGTTGGCAGGTTCATCACGGTATCCTTGCTCTTGTTGTTATGGCGTCGACAGCGTTTTCAAGCGAAGCATGCCCTCGGACTTGATCCGGGGGTGGATTCCGGTTCGCGTGCAGAAAACGCGTCAAACAGATAAAGCCTCGGGCCGCGCGAGTGCGTCCTCTTGCAGGCGGTGGCGATCGTGGCTTTTTGACCTCATGGATGGCATCATAATTGCCCAATCGGATGCCTGGATAGGGCTTAGTGTCGCTTCGCGCCGCGAGAACGGGAGAAAACCGTCGACTTCCGATCGCAACAGGAACAGAGTCGTTTTGCCGCTGCTCGTCGCAATCCGTCGGGTTGACGCGGTGGATAGGTGGATGAGTTTTGACGACCTCACGTGATCAATAAACGGCAACCGGCGCGTCTACCAAAGGCGGTGTCGGCATGACCACGCCCTGGTGGCAGAATGGCGTGATCTATCAGATCTACCCGCGTTCCTTTCAGGACACCAACGGTGACGGCATAGGCGACCTCAGAGGGATCGAGCGGCGGCTCGATTATCTTGTCAGCCTTGGCGTTGATGCGATCTGGATCTCCCCGATCTATCCGTCGCCGATGGTTGATTTCGGCTATGACGTTGCCGACTATTGCGACGTCGATCCACGCTTTGGGACGCTGGCAGACTTCGACGACCTGCTGATGCAAGCCCATCGGCGGGGGCTCAAGGTTCTGCTCGACTTCGTGCCCAACCACACCTCCGACCAGCATCCATGGTTCGTCGAGAGCCGCGCTTCGCGTGGAAATCAGAAAAGAGATTGGTACATCTGGCGCGATGCTGCGGCTGACGGCGGACCGCCCAATAACTGGATCAGCGATTTCGGCGGCTCGGCCTGGGCATGGGACGAAACCACCGGACAATATTACTACCATGCCTTCCTGAAGGAGCAGCCGGATCTCAACTGGCGTCATCCAGCCGTGCGGGCGGCGATGTATGACGTGATGCGTTTCTGGTTCGATCGCGGCGTCGACGGTTTCCGCATCGACGTGCTCTGGCACATGGTGAAGGCCGCAGATTTCCCGAACAATCCGCCCAACCCGGCCTATCGGCCCGAAATGGGTGAAATGCACCGCCTGCTTCAACTCCATTCCACAGACCAGCCCGAGGTGCACCGGATCGCCGCCGAAATGCGTGAAATCGCCGACGGCTATGGCGCCAGGGGACAAGGCGAACGGGTTCTGATCGGTGAGATCTACCTGCCGGTCGATCGTCTGATGCACTATTACGGCGGTGAGCGCCCGGAGGTGCACTTGCCCTTCAATTTCCAGCTCATCGATACGCCGTGGCAGGCGCGCGCCCTGGCGGCGGCGATCACCGGCTATGAGGCAGCGCTACCTTTGGGTGGCTGGCCAAACTGGGTGCTCGGCAACCATGATCGGCCGCGCGTTGCGGCCAAGCGTGGGCAGGCCCAGGCCCGCGTCGCGGCGGTGCTGTTGCTGACGCTCCGTGGCACGCCCACGCTCTACTACGGCGACGAACTTGGTTTGAGCGATGTCATGATCGAAGCATCGCAAGTGCGAGACCCGCGCGAGTTGCGTGAGCCCGGTTTGGCGTTGGGCCGGGATCCCGTGCGCACGCCGATGCCATGGGATGACAGCGAAAATGCCGGTTTCACCAACGCCAAGCCATGGCTGCCGCTCAATGCCGACTGGCCGACGCGCAACGTGGCGCGGATGTCGGAAGATCCTCACGCAATCCTGACGCTTTATCGTCGGTTGCTTGTGTTCAGGCGCGATTGCCCGGCTTTGTCGATCGGTGACTTCGTACTGTTGAATGTAGAGGACGAGATGCTGGTTTACGAACGCCGGCACGATTCGGAGCGGCTGATTGTGGCGCTCAACCTCGGCGCACAGTCGCATCGACTGCCGTTGCCGGATTGGGCGCATAGGAGCCGGGTGCTCCTGTCCACGGTCGAAGATGCGGCGCTGGTCGAAGACGGTGCCCTCCTGCTAGGGTCGAATGAAGCTGTCGTGCTCGAGGCCGGATAGCCCACAGCAGAGAAGGATGATCACGTGCGCATTGCCATGCTGGCGCCGATCTCCTGGCGGACACCGCCGCGCCATTACGGCCCCTGGGAGCAGGTGACCAGTCTCTTGACCGAGGCTTTGGTCGCGCGCGGCGTCGATGTCACCCTGTTCGCCACCAAGGACAGCCGGACGGCAGGCAAGCTCGATGCCGTCTGCCCGGCGCCCTATTCCGAGGATCCCGCGATCGACGCAAAGGTGTGGGAGATGCTCCATGTCGCCCACGTCTTTGAGCAGGCCGGTGAGTTCGATCTTATTCACAACCAGGCCGATTTCGTCCCGCTCGCCTTTTCGCGGCTGGTCGGAACCCCCGTGGTGACGACGATCCACGGTTTCTCTTCCGCGCGCATCCTGCCCGCCTACAAGGAATACGAAAATCGCGTCCACTATGTTGCCATCAGTGACGCCGATCGCCATCCGGACCTGCGCTATGCCGCAACAATCCACCATGGCATTCCGCTGGAGGATTTCCCCTTCGATCCGCACGGCAGCGAAGATCTGCTCTTCTTCGGCCGCATTCACCCGGACAAGGGGGCGGCTGAAGCGATCGCTGCGGCAGATCGGTCCGGCCGGAAATTGATCATGGCCGGCATCGTCCAGGACCAGAATTACTACGACGAGCAAGTAGCGCCCGCACTCGACGACAAATCCGTGGTCTATCTTGGCCCGGTTGGCGGAACGGTGCGCGCGAAGACTCTGGGCTCCGCGCGCGCGCTGCTCCACCTCATAAATTTCGACGAGCCGTTCGGTCTGTCGGTGGTAGAAGCGCTCGCCTGCGGAACGCCGGTCATCGCCCGCAACCGCGGATCGATGCCCGAGCTCATAGATGATAGCGTGACCGGATTTCTGGTCGACAGCCTCGATGCGGCGGTAGATGCGATAGCTCGCGTCGACGAGATCGATCGCGCTGCTTGCCGTGCTGCGGTATCGGCGCGATTCACGGTGGACCGCATGGCCGATAGATATCTGGGCCTGTACCGATCAATCCTCGGCTGAGAACCGGGGCGCGCACCCCTCGCGGTCACTCCGCCGCCAGATTGTAGTCGTGGCGTAATGCCTTCTGGATATCGAGCGCGGCGCGTGCCGCCGCGTTGGCATCGGCGTCGCCCGCGGACACCACGCACATCGACCAATTGTTTTCAGCCCGCTCATCCGTGGCGCGATTGATGGCGATCTTGCGAACGTTCGAGCAGCCGGGTTGATTGCGGAGCTCTGCCAACGCATGCGCTTGCAAGTCTTGCATCGAAAGCAGGATCTTTGCCATGCCGGTCTTTACCTGTGCGAGGCGTTACTTCGCGGATTTCGCGATCTTGTGTTCGAGGTGGCCGGTCTCGTAATCCCGGCGCAGCTGGCTCAGCGACGTCTCGTTGAGCTGAAGCAAAACGTCGCTCAGCTTCTCGGTTGGCGGATAACCGGCGGCGAAACCCTGCCCGTAAATCTTGCGAAACGTGCCAACCAGCGTGGCGCCGTGCTTGTGGCTGATTTCGCCGTCGTGGTTGCGGTGGCGATTGTCGAGACCTGTCTTGCTCATGTCGCGCTCCCTTTGCCCATAGCCGACAGCATCCTCCCGCCGGGACCAAAGGGCAACCGATGACTTGGCTGCTCTCTTGGACCGCTCTCTTGGGCCGGGC
This sequence comes from Bradyrhizobium sp. AUGA SZCCT0176, assembly GCF_018130145.1. Taxonomy (GTDB): domain Bacteria; phylum Pseudomonadota; class Alphaproteobacteria; order Rhizobiales; family Xanthobacteraceae; genus Bradyrhizobium. Next base: position 20,933 of record NZ_JAFCMB010000029.1, read on the forward strand.
CGCGGCCTTGGGGATCGCGCGGATGCTCGCATCCGCGGCTGCCAGTTCCAAAGGCTGGCGTCCGGTCGAGATGTGGTCCGGGGAACTACGTACGACTAATCCGGAAATCTTAGCCGCCCGTTATTCTTAAGCCCGATTCATTCCTTGTTTACCGCTTTTCATAACCCTGGTTTGGCGGCGAAACGTCAACTTGCTCCGCGACATAGGGGATCGATGATGTTGCGTACCAATTTGGCGCGCATGTTCGGAGCGCTCAGCGCCACCAATGAAGCCATCCTGCGGGCCAAATCGGAGGATGAGCTTTTTCAGAGGGTTTGCGACGCGGCGGTGTTTGGCGGCAAGTTCCTCGGCACGGGCATGCTGCTCGCCGACGGCAACGGCCGTTTGCGTTGTGTTGCCGGCGCCGGTCTTGGCGTCGATACGCTGAAGAACGCGGACAATGCCAGTTCGGTTCACGCGGACTCGGACGATGGAACGGGCCTGGCACCGTCCGCATTTCGTACCGGCCGCTCGTTTGTCTCCAACGACTACACCAATGATGAGCGAACAAAACGCTGGCATGTCCAGGCGCGTCAGATCGGAGCCCGGTCGGCCGCCGCCGTGCCGATCAAGCGGCACGGAAAACCGATCGGCGTGCTGCTGTTTTATCTGGAACAACCCGATGCGTTGAACGAAGAAACGGTCGGCCTGCTCGAACGCATGGCTGAAAACGCCTCCTTTGCACTCGACAATTTTGACCGCGACAATGCCACGGCGCGCATCACCCGGATGTTCGCCGCGCTCACCGCGACCAACGAAGCGATCATGCGGGCGCGCTCGGAAGACGAGATGTTCACGCGGGTCTGCGAGGCCGCCGTCGAGCAGGGAAAACTGCTGGGCGCCGCCATCTTCTTGCCCGAGCCGGACACCACCTGGTTCAGGCTGGCCGCGCAGGCGAGCGTCTATCCCGAAATCACCGCGAGCCTGCGTTTCTCCTGCGATCCCGCGATCCCGCAAGGACAGGGCATGGGCGGGACGGCATTCCGGACAGGCAAGCCTTGTCTTAGCAACGACGTGCCCAACGATCCGCGCTCGCGCCCGTGGTTGCCGCTGGTGGAAAAAGCAGGGCTGGCGGCGTGCGCGGTGTTCCCGCTGTTCGCCGGCGCCAGGGTCGTAGGGGTCATGTACTTCTTCTTCGGCGGCGGCGACCGGCTCGATGACGAGATGACCGCCCTGATGGGGCGGATCGTCGAAAACGTCTCGTTCGGGCTTGATGTGCTGGCGCAGGAGGCCGAGCGCAGCGCCGCCGAACGGCAAAAGGAGCGGATTGCGCGCCTGCTGGCCGCCCTGGGCGCCACCAACGAAGCGATCATGCGGGCAAGCACGCGCGAAGAGCTGTTCCGGCGGGTATGCGAAGCGGCGGTGCTGGGCGGTGATTTCACGTCCACGGTCATTGCGCTGGCGCGCCCCGACAGCGAGTTTCTGGAGGTGGTCGCCGCAGCGGGGCCCGGACGGGATCGCGTGATCGATCTTCGCTTGTCCGCGCATGCGCATCACCCGGAAGGACAGGGCGTTACCGGCATCGCGATGCGTACGCGCAAGGCGTGCATCAGCAATGACTATCTCGCCGACTTTCCGGTGAACAGCCACTTCTACAATCGCGCCAAGGACCGTGCGACCATGTCGGGCGCGGCATTGCCGCTGATGCGCGGCGGAGAGGCGCTTGGCGCGCTGTTGTTTCTGTCGAGGGAACGCAACGCATTCACTCCTGAATTGACCGAGCTGCTGCAGCGTCTTGCCGACAATGTCGCGTTCGCACTGGAGAATTTTGAGCGCGCCGACGCGAAAACGATCGCGGATCAGCGCATCGAATATCTCGCCTCCCACGACAGCCTCACTGATCTGCCGAACCGCGAGTCGTTCAACCAGCTGCTGCACTTTGCAATCGAGTCGGCGCGGCGCCAGGATCGGCAATTGGCCGTGTTGTTCATCGATCTCGACCGCTTCAAGGTCATCAATGATTCGCTCGGCCATGACGCCGGCGACCGGCTGTTGACCGAGATCGGCGCCCGGCTGCGGCGCAGCGTGCGCGCTTGCGACGTCGTCGCCCGGCTTGGCGGTGACGAGTTCGTCCTTATTCTGGAGGATGTTTCGGGGCGGGAGGACGTCGAAGGCGTCGCGCGAGACCTGCTGAGGATTTTAAGTGAGCCGATCCAGCTCAGCGGTCACGAATGTAACGTCACCGCCTCGATTGGCGTGGCGATCTATCCTGCTGATGGCACCGACATTCAGACCCTGACCGCGAATGCCGACACGGCGATGTATCTCGTCAAGGGCGATGGCAAGGACGGATTCAGGTTTTTCACCCGCGACACCAGGACCCAGCCCATCGAGCGGCTCACGATGGAGACCAACCTCCGGCATGCGCTGGAGCGCGACGAGCTGCTGCTGCATTATCAGCCCAAGATCGATCTGAACACCGGCGAGATCACCGGCGTCGAGGCGCTGTTGCGCTGGCGGGCGCCGGACGGAGCCATGCTGCCGCCGTGCCAGTTCATTCCGCTTGCCGAAGAAACCGGCCTGATCGTTCCGATCGGCCGTTGGGTGCTCAGGGAAGCCTGCGCGCAGAACATGATTTGGCAACGCCAGGGGATGCGGCCGGTCTCGATGGCGGTCAACCTGTCCCCGCGCCAGTTCGTCGACGAACGCCTGTTGCAGGACATCGATGCGGCGCTGGCGATCAGCGGCATGCCGCCGAACCTGCTCCAGCTCGAGGTCACCGAAAGCATGGTGATGCAGAACGTCGCGCGCGCCGTGCGTGTGCTGGACGGGATCGAGAGTCGGGGCATTCATATCGCCATTGACGATTTTGGCACCGGTCACTCCTCGATGTCGCTGATGAAGCAATTCCCGATCGACACCATCAAGATCGATCGATCCTTCGTTCGCGACCTCGCGGAGGACATGGAGGACCAGGCGATCGCGCAAGCCATCATCAGCATGGGCAAGGCACTCGGCATGACCGTCGTGGCCGAGGGCGTGGAGACCATCGAGCAGCAGGCGTTTTTGCGCCGGCACGGCTGCGACGAGATGCAGGGCTACCTGTTCAGCAAGCCGCTGCCGCCGGGCGGCATTGCGGATCTGCTGCGGCCGCCTCATGCGGCGTCGCCGTCGCTCCAGCCGGGCGCCGATGGTGATTGCAACGCAGCAGAGCTTGCGATCGACCAGTGAAGGCGAGGGATCGGGGCGATCGATCTAGATCAACGCGGGATACGATCCGCCATCCAGATGGAGGTTCTGGCCTGACATAAAACCTGCCAGAGCGCTGCACAGGAAGGCGCAGGTCGCGCCGAATTCCCTGGGATCGCCGAGCCGTTTCGCGGCGATCGATTCGATCTGGCGCGCACGAGCCTCTTCATAGGAAATATTCTCGCGCGTCATCGCGGCCTTCGCCATCTGGTGCTGGCGGTCGGTGTCGAACCGCTCGGGCAGCAGATTGTTGATAGTCACATTGTCGCGCGCGACCTCGAGCGAAAGCCCCTTCATTGCCGCAGTCAGGCCGCCGCGCGCGCCGGAGGACAGCGTCATGTGCGGACGGGGCGTCGTTACCATCGCGGAGGTGATGTTGACGATGCGTCCGAAGCGCCGCTGCCGCATCGTCGGCAGTACCGCGCGGATCAGCATCAGCGGCGCGATCATGTTGGCCTCGATCACCGCCAGCCAGCGTTCGCGCTCGATGTCGGCGAAATTGCCGGGCGAGGGACCTGCATTGTTGTTGACGAGAATGTCGGGTGAGGGACACGCCGCGATCAGCCGTGCCTGGCCGTCCGCGGTCGTGACATCGGCCGCGACCGCGGTCACGTTGCCGCGGGCCTTCTCGCGCAGCGCGGCGGCTGTCGCGTCGAGTTTTGCCGCATCGCGCCCGTTGATGACGACGTGGACGCCCTCCTGCGCCAGGGCTTGAGCGCAGGCCAGCCCGAGCCCCTGACTGGACGCGCAAACCAGCGCAGTGCGGCCTTCGATCCCAAGATTCATGTGTTCTCGCTCCCAGAGCTTATTGTTTGAAATCACTTGCCTTTTTGTCGAATGTCGCGCTATTCTCCCATTTGAATAATCGATTATAAAGAAAATTACTATTGAAAATCGATTATTTTTCCGCGATGACTCCCATCAACGCGGTGGCAGCGGCGACATCAAACCAGCCGCTGCATCATGGGGAGGACAGGATGACGCGACTTTGCATGGCATTGCTGGCGTGGTTTGCAGCGTTCCTGCCGCTGAATGCGGGCGCCGAGCCGGTGACGCTCAAGCTGTCGTTCTTTGCATCGGACACCGAGGTCAATTACGCGCGCGCCATCAAGCCATGGATCGACGCCGTAAACGCCGATCCGAGTGGCGCGGTGAAGATCGAGGCCTTTCCGAATGGCGCGCTCGGCAAGGCGCTGCCGGCGCAGCCGCAGCTGCTGCTCGACGGCGTCGCCGACATCGCGTTCGTCAATCCGAGCCTGGGGCCCGGCCGCTTTCCGGACGATCAGGTGTTCGAACTACCGGGCCTGCTGCAAAACCTGAAAGAGGGTGTAAAGCTCTACGAAGAGCTGCTAAAGGCCAATCTCTTGCGCGGCTATTCCGACTATTACGTCGTGGGCGCCTTCATGAACCCGCAATACATGGTGTTCGCCCGCCGCCCGATCAAATCGCTCGCCGACCTAAAGGGCATGAAGGTACGCATCAACGGCGCGGTGATCGGGCAGACCGTCAAGGAACTCGGCATGGTGCCGGTGCTGATGCCGCCGAATGAGGTGGTCGAGGCGATGGGGCGCGGCACGATCGACGCTACCACCACCGTTCCGGCGGCCATCGTCGATTTCGGCATCGACCGCGTCACCAGCCACGATTATCTGCTGCCGCTCGGCGCGGGTCCGCTGGCCGTCCTGATGAATCGCAAGAAGTTCGAGTCGTTGCCGAAGCCGGCGCAGGACGTGATCGCGAAATACTCGATCCGCTGGATCGACGACACCTATATCCGCGACCTCGGGCAATACAACGACGAGCTGATCGCAAAGTTCAAGGCCGATCCCAAGCGCACCGTGGTCGCGCCCTCGCCGGCGGATCTCGCGAGCCTGCAGCCGGTCTATCAGAAGGTCACCGCCGAATGGGTCGCCAAGGGCCCTGGCAATGCCGAGCTGCTAAGCAAGGCGCGCGAACTCTTGACCCGGATCAGGGCCAACTAGCGTGAAGGCGGCGCGAACCATCGTCACCCGCGTCGCGAACGCGTTCGCCGTCGCCGGGTTGTCGTTGCTGCTGATCCTTGCCGTCTTCACGCTGCTCGACGGGCTGCTCAGGGCTGTCGCGAACACGCCGATCGACCTGGTGCGCGAGATCGGGGACATGATAGCGGCGATCTGCGGCACCTGCTGCCTGCCGATCGTGCTGCTGCACCGGAACAATATCGTGCTGCGGATCTTCGATCGGATCCTGCCGCGATCCGGTGTTCGCGTCATCGACACAGCTGCGGCGCTGGTGATCGAGATCGTCATGATCGGCATGGCCTGGCAATTCTGGCGCTTCGGCATCAAGACCATGCAGGCGGGCGACGTCACCTGGCTGCTCAACTGGCCGAAGGCGCCGTTCTGGTTCGCCGTTGACGGCATCCTGTGGGTGGCGGTGGCCGTGCAGACCTTCGTGCTGATCGAGGAGATCACCGGTGCGTCCCGGCGCCGCGATCCGGAGCCCGCGGCATGACCGCGACCGGTATCGGCATCGGCGGCATCGTGGCGCTGTTCGTGCTGGTGGCAATGCATATTCCGCTGGCGTTCGCCATGATCGTCGTCGGCGTCGTGGCGTTCGCGCTGCAGACCAACTGGGCTTCGGCGCTGACGTTTCTCGCCACCGAGCCGTCGCAGGTGCTCGGCAGCACGGATCTTGCGGCCGTGCCGCTGTTCCTGATGATGGGCGCGTTCGTCAACGTTTCGGGCTTTGCGCGCGATCTTTATGCGGCGGCCGCGGCGCTGCTCGGCCACCGGCGCGGCGGGTTGTCCTATGCGACCATCGGCGGCAGTGCTGCGTTCGGGGCGATCTGCGGATCGTCGCCGGCGACGGTTGCGACCTTTACCCAGGTGGCGCTGCCGGAGATGCTCAAGCGCGGTTACTCGCCCGGATTTTCCGGTGCGACCATCGCCGCCGGCGGCGCGCTGAAGGCGCTGATCCCACCCTCGCTCAGCATGATCCTCTATTGCGTGGTGGCGCGGACCTATATTTTCGACGTGTTCATCGCCGCCGTCATTCCGGCGCTGATCACCATAACGGCCAATCTGATCGCCATCGCCGTGATGGTGCGCCTTGATCCTGCGATCGCGCCGGTCTCCGAGCGCGTGTCGCGGCAGGACAAGCACGCGGCCGTGCGGCGCGCCGCGCCGGCGGCGTTGCTGATCGCGATCATCTTCGCCGGCCTCTACAGCGGCGTCTTTACCGTCAACGAAGCGGCTTCAGTCGCAGCCGTCGTATCATTTGCATTTGCGCTGATGCGCCGCACGATCACGCCGACGAATCTGGTTTCCAGCCTGCGCGAGACCGCGCTGATCGCCGGCATGATCTATTTCGTGCTGATCGGCTCGTCGATCTTCACCTATTTCATCAGCCTCGCAAAAATACCGGAACAGCTCATCGCGTTGCTGGCGCATGTCAATCTGCCGCCGATCGGCATCATCGTGCTGATGCTCGCCGCCTACCTGGTGCTCGGCGCCGTGTTCGACGAACTGGCCGCCATGGTCGTCACTCTGCCGTTCGCGCTGCCGATCATCGTGCATTTCGGCTATGATCCGGTATGGTGGGCGATCATCAATGTGATCATCGTCGAGCTCGGCCTCGTGATCCCGCCGATCGGTCTTGTCATCCTGATCATCAATGCGATGCGGCCGGATATTCCATTGCGGGCGCTTTACCGCAACATCGTCGCCTTTGTGGCGGCCGACATCGTCGTGCTGGCGTTATTGACGCTATTTCCGCCCCTGGCGCTGTGGCTGCCGGCCTTGCTGCGCGGCTGAGCTGACAAGATGAAACGAAAGGCGAGCGAATGAGCCTCCCAACCACGAATTTCGATCCGGGGTTTCACGTCACCCGCGCAAGCCATGTCGTGCTCACGGTCCGCGATCTCGCGGCGAGCCGGCAGTTCTATTCCGAGGTGATCGGCCTGATCCTGACCGCGGAGGAGGACGACACGCTCTACTTCCGCGGTGTCGAGGAAGCGTGCCATCACAGCCTGGTGCTGCGAAAGGCCAAGGATGTCTCATGCATGCGGATCGGGCTGCGGGTGTTCACAGATGCCGATCTCGAAAAGCTCAAGGCCTTCTTCGAGGCCCACGGCTGCCCGGCTGCGTGGGCTGACGTGCCGCATCAGGGCCGCACGCTGCACGCGACCGATCCGGCCGGGACGCCGCTGGAATTCTGCGCCACGATGCCGGTGATGCCGCGCATGATCACCAAATTCACGCGTCACGCCGGCGGCTCGGCGCTGCGGCTCGACCACTACCAGATCCTGACGCCGGAGGTTCGCAGGGCCTGCGAGTTCTATATGGCGGCGGGCTTCCGACTGAGCGAATATATCGCACCCGCAGGCACGTTCGACCTGCGCGGCGTGTTCCTGCAGCGCAAGGGCAACCCGCATGACATCGTGTTTTTCAACGGCACCGGCCCGCGCCTGCATCATTTCGCCTTCCTGGCGCCGGAGGTGCATCATCTCTTGCATGCCTGCGACGTCGCCGGTGAACTCGGCTATGGGACCCGCATCGAGCGCGGCCCGGGGCGGCACGGGCCCGGACATGCGATGTATGTCTACATGCGCGACCCGGACGGCCATCGCGTCGAGCTGTTCAACACCCACTACCAGATCATGGATGTCGAGAACGAGCCGGTGGGCTGGGATCCTTCGGATCCAGCGATTGCCCACCCCTGGGGATTGCCGGCGCGCCAGGCCTGGTTCGAGGAAGCAACGCCGTTCGCGGGCGTTACCATGAGCGAGCCGCAGATCAAGCCGACCCCGATGACGCTCGAGAAATATCTCGCAAAGCGGAATACCTAGAGGCCTCCCATGCCCGAGATCGCGCTCGACAGCCCCGAAACCGCCAAGGAGACGCTGGCCTCGCACGTCTATGACCGGTTGCGCCAGGATATCATCTCGGTTGCGATCGAACCGGGCGAGAAGCTGCATATCCGCTCGCTGTGCGAACGTTTCGAGGTGGGCTTAAGCCCGATGCGCGAGGCGCTGAGCCGCCTGTCGAGCGAGGGGCTGGTCGCGCAGAGTGATCACCGCGGTTTTGCGGTCGCGCCGATGGGCGAGGAAGACCTCGTCGACATCACGCGCGCGCGCTGCTGGCTCAACGAGCTTGCGATCCGCAAATCCATCGCCCATGGCGATGCCGCCTGGGAGGAGCAGGTGGTGCTCTCGTTCCATCGGCTGTCGCGGACGCCACGCTTCGAACCTGGCCAGGAGCGCGAGCGCAGTCCGAAATGGGAAATCGCCCATCGTAATTTCCATTCCAGCCTGATCTCGGCCTCGGGTTCGCGGCGGCTCGAGCAGTACTGCGAGCATTTGTTCGATTCCTCCGAGCGTTACCGCCATGTCGGCCGCAAGGCGGGCATCAAGGGCGTGAACCGCGAGAAGGAACATCGTGCCCTGATGGAGGCGGTGGTGGCGCGCGACGCCGATGCGGCCGCGCGGCTGATCACCGACCATTTCGAGCGCACCGCCGAACTGGTTCGGCAGGTGCTGAGGGACCGCGTGCCTTGAGCAAGACCCCGGAGTATGACGTCGCCATCGTCGGTTATGGACCCGTTGGCGCCATCTTTGCCAATTTGCTGGCGAATTATGGCCTGAGAATCGCGGTGATCGAGCGGGCGGCGGCCGTTTATGACAAGCCGCGCGCGATCACGCTGGATCACGAGGCGCTGCGGGTGTTTCAGGCCGTTGGCCTCGCCGAGGTCATGGAGAATGCGATCGCGCCGCATAACGGTTCACACTACCTCGGCGTCGACGGCGAAGTAATCAAGATGTTCGATCCGATGCCGCCGCCTTATCCGCTCGGCTGGATCCCGAATGTGACCTTCGTCCAGCCCGATGCCGAGCAGGCGTTGCGCGACAAGCTCGCCGGATACCAGGGCGCCGATGTTTTTCTCTCGGCCACCGCCGTAGCTTTGGCGCAGGAGGAAGCATCGGTATCGCTGCAGGCGAGGGCAGAATCCGGCGACGCGTTCGATATCCGCGCGCGCTATCTGGTCGGATGCGACGGCGCCAACAGTTTTGTTCGCAAGCACCTCGGTATCGCGCTTGAAGACCTCGCCTTCGACGAATGGTGGATGGTGGTGGATACGTTGACCAGCGAGCCCGCCAAGCGGCCCGCAAGGGCCTTCCAGTATTGCTGGCCGTCACGTCCCGGAACCTTCGTGCCGGGTCCCCGCAATCTGCGGCGATGGGAGATCAAACTGTTGCCGGGCGAAGATCCGGAAGCCGCCGGCGCGCCCGACAATGTGTTGAAGTTGCTCAAGGGCTTTACGGATACCTCCGATCTGACGATCTGGCGTTCGGCGGTCTATCGCTTCCACGCGCTGCTCGGGCAAGGATGGCGCGACCGTCGCGTGCTCCTGATGGGCGATACCGTGCACCAGACGCCGCCGTTTCTCGGACAAGGCCTCTGCGCGGGCATCCGCGATGCGGCCAATCTCGCCTGGAAGCTGGCGCTGGTGATGCGCGGCCATGCGGGTGATGCGCTGCTCGACAGCTACGAGGTCGAACGCAAGCCGCATGTCCGCTCGGTGGTCGCCAGCGCCAAGGAGTTCGGCAAGATTATCGGCGAACTGGATCCCGCAGCTGCGGTGGCCCGCGACGCACAGTTGCGCGCCGAATTGAAGTCCGGAAAGGCCCAGACTGTCCGGCAGAAGTTTATTCCCGATCTTGTGGGCGGCCTGATCGCATCCGGAGCCAAGCTTGCCGGTGGCTTGTTTGTGCAGCCGCATGTGCGAGCCGTCGACGGCCGCCTGAGGCGCCTCGACGATCTGCTCAAGCCGGAATTCGCGATTTTCGCAGCGACACCGGCGGCGATGTCCGGGATATCGGAAGCTGCGCTTTCGAGCTGGCGGCAGCTCGGGGGAGAACGGGTGGTCATTGCCGGATCAGGAGAAAGTTCGAACCGGGACGGCATCATGACCGTCGTGGAAAATGAACGGCTGTTTGCGGACTGGATGCAGGCCAATGCCGTCGAAGCCGTCATCGTGCGGCCCGATCGCTATGTGTTTGCAGGCGCGGAAAATCCGCAACGATTGAGCATGCTGATAGAGCAATTGATCCAGAACCTGCACGCAGGGCCATAGGCTTTTCAAGGCGCGGCTTTGTCTGTACCACCGGTGATGTGATGCCCGGGGGAAACAGTGAACAATAATAATGACGCTGCCGAATTCGATTACGTCATCGTCGGTGCCGGCTCGGCCGGCTGCGTGCTCGCCAATCGGCTGAGCGCGGACGGCAAGCATTCGGTGCTGCTGCTGGAGGCCGGACCAAGGGACAGCAATCTCTGGATCCACGTGCCGCTCGGCTACGGCAAGCTGTTCAAGGAAAAATCCGTCAACTGGATGTACCAGACCGAGCCCGAGCCGGGCTTGAACGGCCGGCAGGTGTTTCAGCCGCGTGGCAAAGTGCTGGGCGGCTCGAGTTCGATCAATGGTCTGCTCTATGTGCGTGGCCAGCACGAGGATTATGATCGCTGGCGCCAGCGCGGCAATGCCGGCTGGGGCTATGACGACGTGCTGCCCTATTTCAAGAAGGCCGAGAACCAGCAGCGCGGCGGCGACAAGTATCACGGCACAGGTGGCCCGCTGCCGGTGTCGGATTGGCGCCATGCCGATCCGCTGTCGGAAGCCTTTGTGGTCGCGGCCGCCGAGGTCGGTATTCCCACCAATCCCGATTTCAACGGCGCGACCCAGGAAGGCGCCGGATTTTTCCAGACCACGACGCAGCGCGGCCGCCGCGCCAGTTCGGCGTTCTCCTATCTTCGTCCGGCCAAGAACCGCAGCAATCTGCATATCGAAACCTCGGCGCTGGCGCAGCGCATTGTGTTCGAAGGCCGCCGCGCCAGGGCGGTCGAGTACAAGCAGGAAGGCCGTGTGCGCGTTGCACGGGCGCGCAAGGAAATCCTGGTCTCCAGCGGCGCATATAATTCTCCGCAATTGCTGCAGCTCTCCGGCGTCGGGCCGGCGGATCTCCTGAAGAGCCACGGCATCGAGGTGGTGCTCGACGCGCAAGGCGTCGGCAACGATCTGCAGGATCATTTGCAGGTCCGGCTGGTGACGCGTTGCGCCCAATCCATCACGCTGAACGACATCGTCAACAATCCGGTACGGCGGGTGATGGCCGGCCTGCAATATGCGGCGTTCCGCAAGGGCGCGTTGACGATCGCGGCCGGCACCTCGGGCGCGTTCTTCAAGACCAGTCCGCGGCTGGCCTCGCCCGACATCCAGATTCATTTCCTGCCGTTCTCGACCGACAAGATGGGCGAGAAGCTGCATGCGCAATCGGGCTTCACGGCCTCGGTCTGCCAGCTGCGCCCCGAAAGCCGCGGCTCGCTGCGCATCAAGAGCGCGGACCCGAGCGTGGCGCCGGAAATCCGTATCAATTATCTCGCGACCGAAACCGACCGCCGCGCCTTCATCGATGGCATAAGGATATTGCGCAAGATTCTCGCGGCACCCGCGCTAAAGCCGTTTGCGGTCGGCGAGGTCGATCCCGGGCCGAAGGTCGCGAGCGACGACGAGTTGCTGGATTTCTGCCGCCGCACCGGCAGCACGGTCTATCATCCGACCTCGACCTGCCGGATGGGCAACGATCCCTTGGCGGTGGTCGATCAGCGCTTGCGCGTGCGCGGCATCGAGGGCCTGCGCGTGGTCGATGCCTCAATCATGCCGGACCTGATGTCCGGCAATACCAACGCGCCCACCATCATGATCGCCGAAAAAGCTTCCGACATGATTCTGGAGGATGCGCGGTAAACGCGCGTTCTGACCGAGACTGCTTCGGCAACACCGGTGTCATCATCCGCCACCGGGTCGGCCGATGACTGGCTCCGGCGGATGATCCAATATTCCAGAGACGGTTGGGATTGATCCGAGAGGTCGCGGCGTACTGGATACCCGCCTTCGCGGGTATGACAGTCTCGCGCTTGGCTCAGCCCTTGTACGCCCGCACCCGCTTCAGCATCTGCTCGACATGGGCGATCGGCGTCTCCGGCTGGATGCCGTGGCCGAGATTGAAGATCAGCCGGCCGCTTGCGTAATTCGCGAGCACGTCGTCGACAGCGCGATCGAGCGCCGCACCGCCGGCGATCAGCGCCAGCGGATCGAGATTGCCCTGCACGGCGACGCGGTTCTGCACGCGCTCGCGGATCAATGACGGCTCCGCCGCCCAATCGATGCTGACGGCATTGACGGCGGTGGCTTCGACGTAAGCGGGCAGCATGGCACCTGCGCCGCGGGGAAAGCCGATGATCTTGGCATCGGGCGCTTGCGCCCGCACACCCGCGACGATGCGTTTGGCGGGCTCGATCGACCAGCGCTGGAATTCGCGCGGCGGCAGCACGCCGGCCCAGGTGTCGAAGATCTGCAGCACGTCGGCGCCGGCCTTGAGCTGGCCGAGCAGATACTGGATCGAATTCTCGACCAGCACGTCGATGATTTTCGAGAACGCCTCGGGATGGCGATAGGCCATCATCCGGGCCGGCGCCTGATCCGGCGTGCCCTGGCCTGCGACCATGTAGGTCGCTACCGTCCACGGCGCGCCGCAGAAGCCGATCAGCGCGATGTTGGGATCGAGCTCGCGGCGAACGCGGCGCAGTGCTTCATACACCGGTTCAAGTTTGCTGAAGTCGGCCTGCGTGGCGAGGCTCGTCACCTGCTCCGGCGTATCCAGGGGGTCGAGCCGCGGGCCTTCGCCGGCCTCGAAGCGCACGGAACGGCCGAGCGCGTAGGGGATGACGAGAATGTCGGAAAAGATGATCGCGGCGTCGAAGTTGAAACGTCGGATCGGCTGCAGCGTCACTTCGGCGGCGTATTCCGGCGTGAAGCACAGATCGAGAAAGCCGCCGGCCTTGGCGCGCAGTTCGCGATACTCGGGCAAATAACGCCCGGCCTGCCGCATCATCCAGACCGGCGGCACGTTCTGCCGATGGCCGGACAACACGTCGAGAAACGGCTTCTGGGATATCTGGGTCAACGAAAGGTTCCTGCGTGAAGGGCTGATATTTGATGCCTCTGATAACAGCAGGTTCCAGCTTGGCCAAGGCGAGATATGGAACAGGCGCAGATCGGGGGCGTTATCTCGGCAATGGAGGAACCACATGGCTGAGAAATTCAATCCCGCGGCGCATGACAAGCACGCCGATGACCCCCGTGATGCGCTGTTGGCCGATCGGGAAATGCACGAAAAACTCGATGCCGGGCTGGAGGGCAGTTTTCCGGCCTCCGATCCCGCCAGCGCCGCGCAACCGGCGCCGTCGAAACATGACGGCGATCGCGCCAACGGAACGCTGTGGGACAAGGTGCTCGCGGTGTTCCGCTAGCACTTATTGGCAGGTGATGTGATGAAGACTGAGTTCAACCATGCCGCCAACAACTCGCCGCGTAGCGGCAGTTCTAAGAAAGTCACGCCTGTGGTCTGGGCCGCGATCGTGGCCATGATGATCGCGCTCGCGATCTGGTTCGGCCTGCACGCGTAGTGCAATTGCAGCGCGCGTGATGGCGCCGGAACAATTCATATCACCGCGAATTGCTCCCAGATAACTCACAGAGATAAATTCACAGAGAGGAACATGCGATGATCAAGCATCTTGTCATGGCTGCCGTCGCGGTAGCCGGAATTTCCTTCGTTCAGCCGGTGAGTGCGCAGGATGTCGGCGTCGGCGTCGGCGTTGGACCGGGAGGCGCTGGCGTCACCGTCGGCCGCGTCGACCGTGACCGCTATCGCGACCGTGAGGTGATCCGTGAACGTGAGTACCGTGATCGCGACGAGACCGTCGTGATCAAGCGTAAGCGCGATTACGATCCTGACCGCAAGGTCATCATCGAGCGCGAGCGCTATTAGTCCGCGTTGAGTTTGAAGCGGCCTCCTGCGCGGAGGCCGTTTCTCTTTGTGCCTTCAGTAATGCGGCGGCCGTTCGTTGACCGGACCGGTGACGCTGCTTTCGGCGTCCTGCAGCCGCTCCTTGAGCTCTGCGAGCTGGCGCGTGAGCGCGTCGATCTGCTTCCACTGTTCGGTGATGGTCTGGTTCAGCGTCTCGATGGTTACGTCCTGAAACGTCAGCCGCATTTCCAGCGCGTCGATGCGCTCGCCGAGCGCGTTGGTGTCACTCATGGGAGCCACCATTGGGTTGCCGCTCCTCCAGGCCGTGGCCGAGCGCGACCCGTTCGTCGAACACGAAGCATTCGCCGCGCCAGCGGCTTTGTTCTTTCGGCACGCCTTCCAGATAACGAAGAATGCCGCCTTTGAGGTGATAGACTTCGTTAAATCCATGCGCCAGCAAATAGGCGCTGGCCTTTTCGCAGCGAATGCCGCCGGTGCAGAACATCGCGATCTTGCGGTGTTTTGCGGGATCCAGCTGCCGCGCGGCAAAATCCTTGAACTGTCCAAAACTCCTGATTCCGGGATCGACCGCGCCCTCGAACGTCCCCATCGCGACCTCGAATGCGTTGCGGGTGTCGATCACGAGCGTGTCCGGCGCTGATATCAGCGCGTTCCAGTCGGCCGGCTCCACATAGGTGCCGACCTGCCGGGTCGGATCGGCAATCGCGTCGCCGAGCGTGACGATTTCCTTCTTGAGCCGGATCTTCAGCCGCGCAAACGGCTTCGCGGCGGCGTGCGAGAATTTGAGTTCGAGGTTGTCGAGCCGGCCGCCGAACAGGGTGCCTGCTTGCAACTCCTCGGCCAGGGCGTCGATCGCTATGGCGTCTCCAGCCAAGGTACCGTTGATGCCCTCATGCGCCAGCAGCACGCTGCCTTTCAGCCCGAGGCCCGCGCAGATCGCGCGCAGGGGCTCGCGCAGCTCCCGGAAATCCGGCAGCGCGGCGAATTGGTAGAAGGCGGCGACCTTGAGGGGCATGGCGACCGTTTATCAGGCGGGCAGGGAGGGGGAAACCCTGCAAAATCAGCCGCCAGCCCCTGCGTTTGCCGGCCTGCCCTCGGGGCCAAATCTCTGGCATACCAGCCATTGCCCTGCCCGGGATGAATATGCAAAGAACCCGCGGTTAGCCCGCGCATGACCCGCGTGGCCAAAGAAAACGCTGAAAAGAAAGCTTTCCTGATGAGGAATTTCCATTTCGCCGGCCGCTCCACGGTCCATGCCCAAAACGCGATGGTGGCGACCTCGCATCCCGCCGCGGCACTGGTGGCGGTCGACGTGATGCGCGCGGGCGGCACCGCCGCGGATGCCGCGGTCGCGGCCTGCGCGCTGCTCGGCGTCATCGAGCCGCAATCGACCGGCATCGGCGGCGATTGCTTTGCGCTGATCCAGCCCAAGGGCGAAGGCAAGATTGTCGCCTATAATGGCTCCGGCCGCGCGCCGATGGCGGCAAACGCCGAATGGTATCTCGAGCGCAAGATCAACTCGGTGCCGCTGACCTCGGCCCACGCCGTCAGCATTCCCGGCGCCATCGACGCCTGGGATACGATTTTGCGCGATCACGGCAAGATGGGCTTCGATACCCTCCTGCAGCCGGCAATCAAGGCCGCCGAAGAAGGCTACATCGTCGCGCCGCGCATCGCGTTCGACTGGAAGAACGGTTTCGAGAAACTCAAGAACGGAACCAACACCGCGCGCTATCTGTTGCCGCACGGCAAGCCCGCCTCCGCCGGCGATGTGATCCATCAGCCGGAACTCGGCAAGACGCTGCGCGCGATCGCCAAGAATGGCCGCGACGCGTTCTATACCGGCGAGATCGCCGCCGACATGGTCGATACCCTGCGCGGCATCGGCGGCCTGCACACGCTGGAGGATTTCGCAGCCCACTCTACCGAGACGACTTCGCCGATCGGCACGATCTATAAAGGCCACGACGTCTGGCAGTGCCCGCCGAACGGCCCGGGCATCACCATGCTGGTGATGCTCAACATTCTCTCGCGCTTCGACCTGACGAAATATCCCGCGCTGAGCGTCGAGCGTTTTCATCTCGAGGCCGAGGCCGCGCGCATCGCCTACATGATGCGCGAGCAATATATCGGCGACCCCGCGCAGGTTCACGTCGATGTCGCCGGCATTCTCGCCAAGGAATTCGCCGAGGAGCACATCAGCAAGATCCGGATGGACGGACTGCTCGACCTGCCCAACGTCGCGCCGCCGATGAATCCGTCCACCGTCTACATCACCGTGGTCGACAAGGACCGCAACGTCTGCTCGTTCATCAACTCGATCGCGCATTCGTTCGGCTCGGCGATCGTTTCCAACAACACCGGCGTGCTGCTGCAGAACCGCGCCGGCGGTTTCCGGATCCAGCCCGGCCATCCCAATTGCATCGCGCCGGGCAAGCGGCCGCTGCACACGATCATCCCGAGCCTCGTGACCAAGAACGGCCGCGCGGTGATGCCGTTCGGCGTGATGGGCGGGCAGTATCAGCCGGTGGGCCAGAGCCATGTGCTGACCAACATGCTCGACTATGGTTGCGACGTGCAGGAAGCGATCGATATGCCGCGCGGCCTGCACTACGAGGGCGTCTACCAGCTTGAGGACAGCATCCCGGCTGACATCGTCGAGGGCCTGAAGAAGATCGGGCACAAGACCACGAGCGTGGTCGGCCCGCTCGGCGGCGGCCAGGCGATCTGGATCGACTGGGACAAGGGCACGCTGGCCGGCGGTTCCGATCCCCGCAAGGATGGTTGCGCGCTGGGATACTAAGGAGCGTTTTCCAGCGAAGTGGATACCGGTTCGCGTGAAGAAAACGCGTCAAAATAAAGTTTAGAGCGTTGATTCTGATGCAATCAGAACCAGCGCGCTAAGCGATCGGGCAGGTTTGCTGCCCGCCCGCTGCCTCTCACCTCATCGACTCGGAACCAGTTCCCATCGCTTTCGTTAAGCGATGGGCGCGGACGTGCGCCGGTTTGTCTCCTGCGTCAGCCCACTGAGGTCCGTGATCAGCGTTCTCGATACCGACGACACCGAACAAGCCGATCTGCACGGCGGACAATCGCCGTGGTTTGCGGCGGCCGGACATCTGGGGCGCCGTGAGGTCAGCGAGAATCTCAAATGCGATGCGCTGATCGTCGGCGCGGGGATCACCGGATCGCTGGTCGCCGAGCGCCTGACGCGCCAGGGCCTCGACGTCGTGATCGTCGATCGCGAGTTGCCGGGTCGCGGCAGTACCGCGGCCAGCACCTCGATGCTGCTGTGGGAAATCGACCGCTCGCTGACGGAGCTGACCGAGGCTTATGGTTTCGAGCGCGCCTCGCGCGCCTATCGCGCCAGCCTGAACGCGGTCACCGGCCTGAAATCGCTGGTAGCACAGCTCGGCATCGCCTGCGATCTGCATGACAGGGATTCGCTTTATTTGGCGGCCGGTGACACCGGCGGCGAGTTGATCGAAGAGCATCGCCTGCGCCAACGCGCCGGTCTGCCCGGCGAATATCTCGACCATGCCAGGCTGCTCGATACTTTTGGAATCGCGCGCGCAGGGGCGATCGTATCAAAGGGCGCCGCCGATGCCGATCCGATGCAACTGGCGCGCGGGCTTCTCAAGGCGTCAGTTGCGCGGGGCGCCCGTTCGTTTGAAGGTGATGCCGTGGCGTTCGACTCCGCCGGCCGCTCAGTTGGCGTCGCCATGGCCAATGGCCGCGAGATCGAGGCGCGTTCGGTGATACTCGCGACCGGCTATACGATGCCCGATATCGTCAATTCGACGGTGCATGCGGTGTCATCGAGCTGGGCGATCGCGACCACGCCGCAGCCGCAGAACATCTGGAAAGACGCCGCGTTGATCTGGGAGAACAGCAAGGATTATCATTATGCGCGCACGACGCGGGCAGGGCGGATCATCATCGGCGGCGAGGACAGCGAGGATGTGATCGAGCCGGAGGCGCGCGACCGCCTGATCCCCGAGAAGTCCAGGATTCTCGCACAAAAGCTCGTGGCGCTATGGCCGATCGCGAACACCGAAATCGAATTCCGCTGGTCCGGCACGTTCGACACTACGCGCGACGGGCTGCCGCTGATCGGGCCGGTGCCGGGACACAAGGGCGTCTTTGCGGCTTACGGCTATGGCGGCAATGGGATCACGTTCAGTTATCTCGCCGCTCACATGATCGGCGATTTGATTGCCGGCGCGAGTTCGCCCTTGCTGCACGATTTCGCGCTGGACCGGGATGGCGGATCGATCGGTTGACCGGTTGCACTATTGGAACCTGGCTCAGCGCCACGCGTTGTCCATGCAGTCATCAATACATGGAGGCTGACATGGGTTTCGGAAAAGGCGCGCTTCTCTGGTTAATCGGAATTCCGCTTCCGATCATTTTGCTTCTTGCACTATTCATGAATCGCTAGGTAGCGAGCGTCCGGAGCCCGCGACGGACAATTCCGCAGTGAGGCTCCGGATGCAGCTTAATCACCTTATGGCGCTGTCGAAATGATCCAGGACTTCGCTCCGTGGATCGGAGCCTGCGCCGCTGCCGGCGTGTCGCGCTGGGCGGTCAGGCATTGAAGGAGCAGATTTCGTCGATGGCCGGCCAAAACACCTATCCGCAGGAAAACAGATCCGTAGAGCACCACGGCGGTTTCAGTCGCTTCTTCGGTGATCTCGCGAACAAGACGTCGCTGGCGGCTGGCCGCGCCTCCGCGTTCATGGTCGCGACCGGAGTCGTTCTGGTCTGGGCGATCACGGGGCCGTTGTTTCAATATTCAGACACATGGCAGCTCGTCATCAATACAGGCACGACGATCGTCACCTTCCTGATGGTGTTCTTGATCCAAAACTCCCAGAACCGCGACAGCGCAGCCATTCAGGTCAAGCTGGACGAACTCATTCGCGTCAGCACCGCGCAGAATTCCTTTGTCGGAATCGAGCATCTCACCGACGACGAGCTTGAGGAAATCCGAGACAGGTGCGAGCGGCGCGCCGAAGCTGAAAAGGCCGGCGAAGAGTCCGTGAAGAAGACAGGCAAGAAAGCCAAGGATGCCGCGGATCGCGCGGTAGGCTAGGCCGATTCATCGTCACACAGACAATAGCGATCACGCGCCCTCGGAAAAAACCGAGGGTGCGCGCGTTGTCGTGTTCAGTCGGTGCTTCCGATGCCTTTCGGCAAGAAGAAGGCAATGCTCCGGAACCAAAGTTCTCACAGCACATTGGTGCGGCATCTGAACAACAATGCGGCACTTGAAATATCTGCCGTCAGCTGGGAGCGCGCTATTATGGATGCAGTCGTTATTCAAGCGGGAGTCGATACGGCCGAGCCGTCCGTCTCCGGCGTTTCGTGGCCCGCGGTTACTGCTGGCGCCGTCGTCAGTTGTGCGCTCACGCTGGTATTGCTGGCGTTCGGCATCGGTCTGGGTCTCTCCGTCGTGTCGCCCTGGAGCGGGTCTGGTGTGTCAGCAACGACCTTCAAAATCGGAACGGGCCTTTATCTCATCGTCATTGCGATGCTCGCTTCCTCGATCGGCGGCTATATCGCCGGTCGCCTGCGGACGCGATGGACCGGGGTTCACACCGATGAGGTCTATTTTCGTGACACTGCGCATGGCTTTATTGCCTGGGCGTTCGCTTCCGTGCTCGGCGCGATCCTTCTGGCATCGCCGGCAAGCAGCTTGATCGGTGGGGCGGCTTCCGGCGTAAGTCAGGCGGCGACATCAGCGGCCAGTCAGTCCGGCCCGATGGACGGTTACGTCGACGCGCTGCTGCGCGCAGACTCCCCAGCGTCCGCCAGCGCGGGCAATGCGCAGGATCCGCGCGCTGAAATGACCCGCATGTTCACGTCAGGTTTTCGCAACGGTGGCGAGTTGAAGCCGGTTGACAGAACTTACGTCGCCAAGGTCGTTGCTGCGCGAACGGGCCTGAGCCAGGCCGATGCCGAAAAGCGCGTCAACGATGTCGTCACGCAGATCAAGGCAGATGCTGATGCCGCCCGCAAGGCCACCGCGCAACTGGCGTTCTGGCTCGTGGCTTCCCTTTTGATCGGAGCGTTCTGCGCTAGCCTTGCTGCGACCGAAGGCGGTGCCCTTCGCGACGGCACATGGCGACGCGCGGCTCACCGCTAACTCTGCAACATGAAAGGAAAGTCCCATGCCCATTCTTCTTTGGCTCGTCGGAATTCCGATTCCGTTGATCATCCTGATCCTGCTGCTGCGATAGGTAGTTGAAACCAGAGCCGAAAATCCCCCGCGGTCGCGGGGGATTTTTGCCTTCCACGACATTTCGATGGACCGACGCCTGGTGCCATTGTTTCTAACTAGGAAAATTCATGGCCAAATCTTCAAAGTCCGCCGTCAACGATAAAGCAATATCCGCCCGGTCGGTAACGATTCACGATCAAAAACTTAGTCGCGGCGAGGGCGGCGAGCTGCATCAGGTTGCGACAGCTGATGTGCCGGTGCTGACCACCGCCCAGGGCGGTCCGGTGTCGGACGATCAGAACTCGCTCAGGATCGGCCCCCGCGGACCAACGCTGCTCGAAGATTTCCATTTCCGCGAAAAGATATTCCACTTCGACCATGAGCGCATTCCGGAGCGGGTGGTTCATGCCCGCGGCTACGGCGCACACGGCTTCTTCGAGAACTACAAGCCGCTTTCGAAATACACCCGTGCCGACCTGTTTCAGCGCGCCGGCGAGCGAACGCCGGCCTTTGTGCGGTTCTCGACGGTGGCGGGCGCAAAGGGCTCGTTCGATCTGGCGCGCGATGTGCGCGGGTTTGCCGTCAAGCTTTATACGCAGGAAGGCAACTGGGACATCGTCGGCAACAACATTCCGGTGTTCTTCATTCAGGACGCGATCAAGTTTCCGGACCTCGTTCATGCGGTGAAGGAAGAGCCGGACTGTGCGTTTCCGCAGGCCCAATCCGCCCACGACAATTTCTGGGATTTCATCAGCCTCACCCCCGAAAGCATGCACATGATCATGTGGGTGATGTCGGACCGCGCCATCCCGCGCTCGTTCCGTTTCATGGAAGGGTTCGGCGTGCATACATTCCGTCTCGTCAACGCGAAGAACGAGTCGACGTTCGTCAAATTTCACTGGAAGCCCAAGCTCGGCCTGCAGTCGGTGTTGTGGAACGAGGCCGTGAAGATCAATGGCGCCGACCCGGATTTCCATCGCCGCGACCTTTGGACGGCCATACAGACCGGCAATTTTCCGGAATGGGAACTGCAGTTTCAGCTGTTCGATCAGGCCTTCGCGGACCGTTTCGAGTTCGATGTGCTCGATCCCACCAAGATCATTCCGGAAGAAATGCTGCCGCCGATCCCGGTCGGCCGTCTGGTGCTGGACCGGATGCCGGATAATTTCTTTGCCGAGACCGAACAGGTCGCGTTCATGACCCAAAACGTGCCGCCCGGCATCGACTTCTCCAACGATCCGCTGCTGCAGGGGCGCAATTTTTCTTATCTCGACACCCAGTTGAAGCGGCTGGGGGGCCCGAACTTTACCCATATTCCGATCAACGCGCCGAAATGTCCGTTCGCTCATTTCCAGCAGGATGGTCATATGGCGATGCGCAACCTGGTCGGTCGCGTCAACTATCAGCCCAACTCGTTCGGCGAAGGACCGCGCGAGTCGGCGCAGCGCGGCTTCGTGCCATTTGCGGACGTGGAGCAGGGCGCCAAACGCCGCCTGCGCGCGGAGAGCTTTGCCGATCACTACAGCCAGGCGCGGCAGTTCTTGATCAGCCAAACCCGCGGCGAGCAGCATCATATCGCGGCGGCGCTGACCTTCGAACTCAGCAAGGTGAAAACCCCTGTCATTCGCGAGCGGATGGTGTCGCATTTGCTGAACATCGACGAGACGCTGGCCGGCAGGGTCGGCACAGGGCTCGGGCTGAAAGCGATGCCCAAGCCGGCCGCTGCGGCACTGCCGACGCGGCAGGACCTCGATCCGTCCCCAAAACTGAGCATCGTCGAAAACGGGCCGCAACGGTTCGAGGGCCGCAAGCTCGGTATTCTCGTCACCGACGGCACCGATGCGGCGTTGCTGAAAGCGCTGCAGAAGGCGCTCGCCAAGGAAGGCGCCACGTTCGAAATCATCGCCCCGAAAGTCGGAGGAGCCAAGGCCGGCGACGGCAGCTGGATCGAGGCCGATCAGATGATCGATGGCGGTCCCTCGGTATTGTACGACGCGGTTGCGCTGCTGCCGGCGGCTGCGGCAATGGACGATCTGCTGCAGGAATCCACGGCGCGGGATTTCGTCGCCGACGCGTTCGCTCATTGCAAGTTCATCGGTCACGTGGAAGCGGCAGCGCCGCTGTTTGGGAAAGCCGGGATCGCCGAGGCCGATATCGACGAAGGCTTCATTTCGCTGGCTTCGCCAAGGGACGTGGCAGGCTTTGTCGGCAAGCTGGGTCAATTGCGGGTTTGGGGCCGGGAGCCCGGCGTCAAGATGAAATAGCAGGAGCGATGGCGAAGGTACCCGAGCAGCATTGGACAACCCACGTCGGGCAAGCGGCGGGACACCCCGCCGCCTTCCTTGGGGTCGTCGCCTACGGTGCGCTGTGGTTCGCCTTTGCTGGGGATAGCTTCGGTTGGGAGGCCGTCGGCACACTGGCGGTTTTCATGATGACGCTGTTCATCCAGCGCACCAACCGGCGCGATAATCTGGCACTTCATGCCAAGCTGGATGAGCTTTTGCGCGTGGATCGCGATGCAAGGTCGGAGCTTACTCACCTCGACGAGCAGGAGCCTGAAGACATTGAGCGGCATCGGGATAAAGAAGTGAGCAAGGATGCCGATTGACAACGCCGGATGCGCACCGATTCCATGCGTATTTGCCTGCGCCGGCGGGGTGACAACATCAGCTCCGGTGCGCTAGACACGTTCCGACTTATCGAGAAAGGTAACGAGATGCGATCTTCCAGACGCACGATCATTCAGAGCGCGTTTGCCGCCGTGGCGGCGGCTGCTACTTCAACCCTTATTCCGGCCCCGGCATCGGCCCAGACCGCAGGAAAACCCATGACCACAGCTTCAGGCTTGCAGATCATCGACAGCACGGTCGGTACCGGCGCTTCGCCGAAACCCGGCCAGACCTGCGTCATGCACTACACCGGCTGGCTCTATGAAAATGGCCAGAAGGGCAAGAAGTTCGACTCTTCGGTCGACCGCAACGAGCCGTTCGATTTTCCGATCGGCCAGGGCCGCGTCATCAAGGGTTGGGACGAGGGCGTCGCCTCGATGAAGGTCGGCGGCAAGCGCACGCTGATCATTCCGCCCGCGCTGGGCTACGGCGCGCGCGGTGCCGGCGGCGTCATTCCGCCCAACGCGACGCTGATGTTCGATGTCG
Organism: Bradyrhizobium sp. AUGA SZCCT0176; assembly: GCF_018130145.1. Classification (GTDB taxonomy): domain Bacteria; phylum Pseudomonadota; class Alphaproteobacteria; order Rhizobiales; family Xanthobacteraceae; genus Bradyrhizobium. The sequence goes on from NZ_JAFCMB010000029.1 coordinate 44,409, forward strand.
AATTGCTGGCGGTGAAGTAACCGCCGCTTCTCGCTTGCTGCGGACCATGGCGCAAACAAAAAAAGACCGGTCCCAAAGGACCGGTCTTTCAGTTTCACGCAATCAGCACGATCAGAGGTTCTTGTTCGCCGCCGCGGCGGCCTTGTCGATGGCTTCCTTGGTGGCTTCCTTGGCGTCGCCCATCGCCTTCTGGCCCTTGCCCTTGACTTCCTGGATCACGCCTTCGCCCTGCAGTTGCTCGGAACCGGTGGCTTCGCCGATGCCCTGCTTGGCCTTGCCGATCGCTTCGTTGGTGGCGCCTTTAACCTTGTCTGCCGTGCTACCCATGGAACATTCCTTTTGATGTTTGTACTTCGATAGAGCAACGCACCAATGCGCCAGCGGTTCACTCTAAACGCTGGTTTCTGTTCACGTTTTTATGTACGCTTGGCCATCGAACGATTTTACGGAAAGCAGCGCGATGTCAGGTTCTCACGACCATCCACATGATCATTCTCACGGCGATCACTCGCACAGCCACGACGCCGATCGCTGGAAGCATGATGGCGTCCGTGTCATTCCCGGCAATCAGCTCGATCCCAACGTGCCGTCGACCGCGGGCATGGACCGCAAGGCCGCGATCAATTTTGCCCGCGTCGGCGCCCAGAAATTATGGGCGGGCACCGTGACGATCCGCCCCGACGCCAAGACCGGCGCGCATCATCACGGCCATCTCGAAAGCATCATCTATGTCGTGAAGGGCAAGGCGCGGATGCGCTGGGGCGAGCAGCTGCAGTTCACCGCCGAAGCCGGGCCCGGCGATTTCATCTTTGTGCCGCCCTATGTGCCGCACCAGGAGATCAACGCCAGCCGCGACGAGGTGCTGGAATGCGTGCTGGTGCGCAGCGACGGCGAAGCTGTCGCGATCAACCTCGACATCGAGCCGATCGAAAAGCCGGAGACCGTGCTGTGGGTGGATCCCGTGCACCGGGACCCCGCGGAGAAGAAATCGTAGCTTCTCGTCGCCCCTCGCGATGACGGTTAAAGTTGTCATGCCCGGCCTCGTGCCGGGCATTTCAGTATCGGCTTGCCGAAGTTAGTTTGTCGAAGTCCTGGCAAAGCCCCGTCATGACACGGAAAATCGGACCGAAAAAATCTCCAAAACCGATGTCGGATCGATGCCGGCTCATTCGTCCTCTATCCGAACCCCTCGAAAGGAGCCCATTCATGGCCAAAATGATCTTCGTCAACCTGCCGGTCACCGATCTTGCCCGCGCCACCGCGTTCTACCAGGCGATCGGCGCCGTGATGAACGAGCAGTTCAGCGACGGCACCGCGTCCTGCATGGTGTTTTCCGACACCATCCACGCGATGCTGCTGACCCATGAAAAGTTCATGCAGTTCTCGCCGAAGAAGATCGCGGACGCCAAAACTTCCTGCGAGGTTCTGATCTGCGTCTCGGCCGACAGCCGGGCGGAAGTCGACGATGTCGTCGGAAAGGCGCAGAAGGCGGGCGGCGGCGTCGATCCCTGCCCGAAGCAGGATTACGGCTTCATGTACGGCCGCAGCTTTGAGGATCCCGATGGCCATATCTGGGAAGTGATGTGGATGGACGTCGCGGCCGCGAATGCAGCGCAACCGGCTGCGGCCAACGCCTGATCTTAGTGGTTTGAGGGATGCGTAGGGTGGGCAAAGGCGCAACTGCGCCGTGCCCACCATCTATCGCGAGTCACAAATGCAAACGGTGGGCACGCTTGCGCTTTGCCCACCCTACATTCTTCGCTAATACGTGATCCGCAAGCCGACGCCGCCATGCAGGGTGTTGCCGACCGGCTGCGGGCCAGCGGTGCCGTTGACGAAGAGGTCGGCGACCCAGCCCTTGCTGATCCGGAAGCCGAGGCGGCCGCCATATTCGAACCAGCCCTGGTTGCCGATCGTCGGCACCACGGTGCCGTTGCCGGTCACGGTGGCGACGATGCCGGACTGCGTGCCGAACGATTGGACGAACCCGCCATTGATATTGGCCTCGACATTGTTGCCGAACAGATGCGTCCACTGTCCGCCGATCTTGACCAGATTGGTCTTGTCGGTGCCGCCGGCGATCGAGGCGTCGAACGGATTGAACGCGGCGGCGGGATCGGCATAGCCCTTCACGCGCTGCCACAATTGCCAGACCTCGACGGAGGCGGCGACCTCGTCGCGCGGCGACAGCCGGCTGATCCAGCCTGCGCGGCCATAGACGCCGTAATTGTCGCCGGTGGTGTGGCTGTCCAGCGATACCGCGCCGAGGCTGGTGGCGTAGGTGCGGCGATAGCGTATCTTCTCATAGGGCGTCAGGATGGCGCCGATGTCGAAGAACGGCCGTGACGATCCCCAGTCGGCGAAATCGTAACGCAGCGCGAACGCGCCGATCGGGGCCGCCGTGACGCTGTAGCCGCCTTCGCTGTAATGGGTGTAGGCGATGCCCGCCAGCAGCGACAGATTGGCGGTCAGGTTCTTGCGGCCGTGAATGCCGGCCGAGAACGACCCTGCCGAACCGAAGGCGCTGACGCAATCGCCGCAATTGACCTGCTCGTTGATGCCGAGCAGCACGGTGCCGAGCACGCGGTTGGTGATCATCTGGTTGAAGCGCTGCTTGGCCAGATCGTTGATCGATCCCGCGCTGGAATCCGCGCCGGTTGGGCCCGGACTCGGCGTTGGTGTCGGCGTTGGCGACGCAATGGGGGTCGGTGATGGCGAGGGCGTTGGTGTCGGTGAATATGTGGGGGTTGGTGCTGGTGATGGTGAATACGTCGGCGTCGGCGAGGGAGAGCCGGACGGGTTCGGATTCGGATTGGTGCACTCTGTGCAATCGTCGAGAGACTGCGCCGACGCGGGCGATACCTGCATCGGCGCCAGCCAAAACAAAACCCCCGCGGTCAGCGCGGCCGATACGATGAAGCCCTTGATGCGGTTTGCCATGTCAGCGTCCGCACAGCATGCCGGTGGGATCGCTGCCGTCATCGACCGGCGGCGTCACCGTCGGCGAGGCGTTGGCATATTGCGTCGCGCTGCAAAGCCCCGCCGCGGCGCTGCAGGTCTTGGCGAAGGTCCATGGCGGGTTGTTGGTCTTCTTGATGGTGGTCTTGCCGCCGCTCAGGGTGATGACAGCGGTATCGCCGGGACTGGTGAGCTGGACGCATTCGAAGCTGACGGTGCAGACCGAGGCCTGGCCTTCCCTTAAGTTGACGACGGTCTGGCCGCGCTGCGACAGGATGTCGAGCGTGGTGCCGCGGACGCCGATGGTCGCAAGCGGCGTCGTGATCTTGTAGGCGGCTTTTTCCGAATTGCCGGTGACGAAGCGGAACGCGCCGGAGGTCAGGCGGATCGCGACGTCGCGATAATGGGTCTCGTCGTCGAACACGGTGCGGTCGAGCTTGAGCGACGCGCTCGGCCCGAGCGAAAGGTTGGTGCTGTCGGACATCACCAGCCGCGCGGCGCTGTCGAGGCCGGTGCGCACGATTTCGTCGCGCAGCAATCCGTCCCCGACATTGAGCTGGCTGGTTGCCGATCCGGCAACACGGAGAACCTGGTTCTTGACGACGGCGGCTTCGCCGACGCGCGTTTGTGCTGAAAGCGGACTTGCCGCCAGCACCGCGATTGCGCCAAGCACAAAAAGAAAAACAGAGTAGTTACGCGATTTCATTTCAAAGCCGATCGATTATCCCGACATCGTACCGGATCGCGCGCGCAAGCGATGTGGCAGAATTATCACAAGCGGCGCCTTACTAGCCCGTCGGTTAGTGGCGTCGGATTCGAATCGCGTTCAATGCGATGGACATAAAAATCTGTACCGCCCACACTCAATTCTGCCGCAATTTCATTTAGTTCGTGAAGACAGTGCCAGAATCACCAACTTCTATTCCCGATCAGACAATTGCGCGCACCGCCATCATCGCGGGTACCCTGTTTTTTTTCGCGCATTTCGCGATGCTGATCGGCATCACCACGCCCGAAAAATTCTACTTTGACGAAGTGCATTACGTGCCGGCGGCGCGGCAGATGCTTCTGCCCGTGATGCCGCAGCCGATGCTCAACCCGATGCATCCGCCGCTGGCCAAGCAGTTCATCGCGCTGTCAATCCACACCTTCGGCGACGTGCCGCTGGGCTGGCGTTATCCGGCGGTGCTGGCAGGCGCGCTCGCCATTGTCGCGGTGTATCTGTGCGGCCTCGCATTGTTCGCGGCGCAGGGGCCGGCCATCGCCGCGAGCCTGCTCGCCTTTTTCAATCAGATGCTGTTCGTGCAATCGCGGATCGCGATGCTGGATATTTTCGCGCTGACTTTCAGCCTGTTCGCCATTGCCGCGTTCATGCACGGCTTCCGGCAGCAGCGGCCGCATCTGTGGTTCGCGCTGACCGGGCTGTGTTGCGGTTTTGCGATCGGCTGCAAATGGAGCGGGCTGTTCGTGCTCGTGGTCTGCGTCGTCATCGTGGCGGTGATTCGCCTGTTGCAAAGCTGGCGCACGCAATTTGCCGACGGCAATGAAGACGACTGGTACCGGCCCGACCTGTGGCCCGGTTTCAAGGCCTGGCATTTCGCGGCCTGCTTCCTCCTGATCCCGGCGCTGGCCTATCTCTCGACCTTCGTCCCGCTCTATGGCCTGTCGGTCCCTGACATCATCGAGGCGCAACGGCGGATTTTCAGCGACAACACCACGACCGCGATCGCGGGCCACACCTATATGAGTTCGTGGCCGTCCTGGCCGTTCCTGGTGCGCCCGGTCTGGTATCTGTTCGACAAGGTCAGCGACGACAGGATCTCGGCGGTGGTCTTTCTCGGCAATCCCCTGATCCTGTGGCCGGCGTTGATCGCGCTGTTGGTTTGCCTGCGCGACTGGATCGTGACGCGGCGGGCGGATGCGTTTCTGGTGCTGGCGTTTTATGTCGGCCCGTATCTCGCATGGGCGTTGCTGCCGCGAACGCTCGGCTTCATCTACTATTATCTGCCGGCCGCGACCACCGCGAGTTTCGTGCTGGTCTATGCGCTCCGCCGCGGCAACACGCCACGCTGGCTGCTATGGGCCTTTGTCGCGGTGGGGTTTGCGGGCTTCGTTGTAATGCTGCCGATCTCGGCCGCGTTCGTGGAAACATCGATGGCGACGTTCAACCGCCTGATGATTTTCCAGAACTGGATATAGGACGGCGTGATTCTCTCAACGAGTCGTCCCGGCGAAGGCCGGGACCCATACTCCGCGGCGATAATTGTTACGGGGGATGGCTGACGTCTTGCCCTCTTCATGGGCCGGTGGTTATGGGTCCCGGCCTTCGCCGGGACGACGATGGATTTGGTCCGCATTCAAGCGCGCAAAATCCGCCTGCCGTTTCCGGCAGGCGGATCGAAGCGCGCGAACTTACTTCGACGCGGTCTTGGTATCCATGTTGACGACCTGAACGCGGCGGTTGACCGGGTCCATCGGTGCGTTCGGATCCTTCGGCCGGGTCTCGCCGTAGCCGACGGTCACGAGGTCGGAGGCGTTGAGGCCGTATTGCTCGGTGAGAAACTTCTTGATCGTATCGGCGCGGCGCTCGGAGAGGTCCTGGTTGTATCCGTCGCTGCCGACCGCATCGGTGTGACCGGCAACCACGAAGGTCGACCCCTTCAGGCTGGCGTCCGAAAGCGCCTTGCCGAGTTCCTGCACCGCCGACATCGAACTCTTGCTGATGTCGGCCGAGTTGTAATCGAAGCGGATTTCGAGATCGATCTTCGGCTTGGTCGCGGCGAGCTCCGCAATTTCCTGGCGCTCGCCGATCGAGAGCGAGCGGGTTTTGCGGTTGCGCAGCGTATCGACGAAGCTGGCTTCCTTGGCCTGCGCGGCGGTATTGGCCTGCGGGCCCATCGAAAGGCTGCGGGTCGCCGACGTCGGCTTCAGCGCGTTCAGGATCTTGTCTGCCGAGACGGTCTCACCGGCAAACGCCACGCCCGCCGTCATCGACAGCGCGGCGCCGATTGTCAGGATGGAAAATCCATTAAAGCGGGTCATTGTCGTCTTCCTCACTGTTACGCCTGCCATATTGGCTGGTTGGCGGTTTGATGCTGCGAAGATAAGACAGGTTCAAATCGACCAATGTGATCTAGGTCACGTTCAAAGCGGCTGGCTTCCGTTGATTTGGGTCCACCCTGTTACTCTGTGTGATCTAGATCACTGTGTTCCCTGCGACTTCTGTAAAGGGCGCTTGCCAGCCGCCCGCGATGATCCAAAGCGCAATTGCCTCGTGTTGCAGGTATCAGCGAACCCGCGCCGCTTCCCGGCTTCTACTTTGCTGTTTGCTGGTCTCATTGCCGTCGCGTCAGCGCCGATCTGCGAACAACAAATCGGCATGATGGGCACCTAGCACCATTCTCCACGAGAAAATCCCAAAAGAAAATCCAAGAAAAGGTTTGGGCAAGCAAGAGCAGGCGGGCGGGTGTTTCAGTCGGTAAAGCGTCAACGCGAGTATCAAAATTATCGTAACGTTCCACCGGAGCTCACGGGCTCGGCAAGTTCAATGCCGACCTTGATCGGCGCGGCGATGATCGCGGCGGCGATCCTGCTGTCGACGTTCATCAACGCGCTCGGCACCCGCTATACCGCCTTCGACGGTCCGACCGAAGAGAGCGCGTGGCTGGTCGATCGCCTGACCGGCAGCGTCTACAAATGCCGCGCCCCGGACCATGGCAAGGCGTCCTGCGAGGCGGATATCGCTACCGGCAGCGTTACTCAACGGCCGAAACGCTGATTTCGCTCCCAAATCCAGGACTCCTCCGATGAGCGAATCCGATTACATTGCCGGGCGATGCCCCGCGCGACAAAACCCCACCCCCTGACCAAGGCCGAGGCCCGGCGAATCTGGCTGCGTGCCCAGCGGCTCGATACGCCTGACCCGTTCGGCGAGGGGCCGGGGGCCACTGCCGCCGCGGTGGAGCATCTCGGCTATGTGCAGATCGACACCATCAACGTGATCGAGCGCTGCCACCACCACATTCTCTTCAGCCGCATTCCCAACTATCGGCGCGCGGACCTGCGGCAGGCCCAGAGCGTCGACAAGAGCGTGTTCGAATACTGGACCCATGCGCTGGCCTATGTGCCGTCGAAGGATTTTCGCTTCTTCGTGCCGGGCATGAAGCTGCACAAGCGCGAGGGCCATAAATGGTTCGCGTCCGTCAGCCCCGCCGACACCCGCAAGGTGATGCGGCTGCTCAAGCGCGACGGCGCGCTGACCATCCGCGACATCGAGGACGACGTGCTGACCGAGAAGGAGCATCTGTGGGCGAGCCGCAAGCCGTCGAAGCGCGCGCTGCAGCTGGCGTTCTATACCGGCGCGGTCACCATTTCCGAACGCACCGGCATGCTGAAGACATATGAGCTGATGACGCGGCATTTCGGCTGGGACAAGCCGCCGAAGCCGGCATCGATCCTCGAGACGACCACCTATCTGCTCGACCGCGCCTTGCGCGCGCAGGGACTCGTCAGCCTCGATTCGATCTGCCATCTCGATGCGCCGAGCAAGGCCGCGGTCCGCCGCCTGATCGAGGCGCGCGTCCGCCGCAAGGAGATGGTGGCGATCGCCCTCGAAGGCGCGGGCAAGCAGGAACATTGGGCGCGGGCAGAGACGCTGGAGCAACCCGCAGGCGAGCGCGATGGCGGCCTCGTGCACGTCCTCTCGCCGTTCGATCCCCTGATCATCCAGCGCAAGCGCACCGAATTGTTCTTCGATTACGGCCATCGTTTCGAGGCCTATGTACCCCGGGAAAAGCGCCTGTTCGGCTATTTCGCGCTGCCGGTGCTGGTCGGCGAAGACATCGTTGCCGCGATCGATCTGAAGACCGACCGCAAGGAAAAGAAATTGCTGGTGCAGAAATGGAACTGGGTCGGCAAGGGCGCCGCGAAGGCTCCGCGCAAGGAGCACAAGCGCCGCATCGAGGAGGAACTGCATCGCTTCGAGCGGTTTCAACTGGCGGAGTGAAGCGCAGCCATTGCGTCCCGCGCATTGCCCCCATCCGATTGCGGATGCGCTGCTCCCGCAAATCGGATTGACACCGTTTTGCCAATGCTCAAAACCCCGGCAACAGCAACAAACGGCCCGGGAACAAACTTATGAGCCTTGCCACCACGTCAGTCGCCGCCGGCGGCGCCAGGAGCGACATCGAAACCTCGACCATCCGCACGATCTCATGGCGGCTCATTCCATTCCTTATCCTGGCCTATTTCTTCTCCTATCTCGACCGCGTCAATCTCGGCTTCGCCGCGCTCACCATGAACGCGGAACTGAAATTCACGCCGCTGATCTTCGCCTGGGGCGCCGGCATCTTCTTCATCGGTTATTTCATCTTCGAGGTGCCGAGTAACCTCGCGCTGGAAAAATTCGGCGCCAGCCGCTGGATCGCCCGCATCATGGTGACCTGGGGCATCATCTCGGCGGCGATGGCGCTGGTGAGTGGCGAACTGAGTTTTTACGTGCTGCGCTTTCTGCTTGGCGTCGCCGAAGCCGGCTTCTTTCCCGGCATCATTCTCTATCTGACCTATTGGTATCCGGCGGAGTATCGCGCGCGCTTCCTCGCCGCGTTTGCGATCGCCGTTCCCGTCTCGACCGTGATCGGCGCGCCGATCTCGGGCCTGCTGCTCGGGCTCGACGGCATGATGGGGCTGAAGGGTTGGCAGTGGCTGTTCATTCTCGAGGGTATTCCCTCCGTGCTGCTCGGCATCGTCACCTGGTTCTATCTCACCGATAAACCTGAGAAGGCGGATTGGCTCACATCGGAGCAGAAGGCGTGGCTGGCGGCAAAGCTGCAGGCGGAGATCGCGACCAAGCAGGCGGCAAAGCACCTGACGCTCGGGCAGGCGCTGTCGTCGCCGAAGGTGCTCATGCTGAGCGTCGTCTATTTCGGCTTCGTCGGTGCGCTCTACGGCATGCAGTTCTGGTTGCCGCAGATCGTCAAAGCATTCGGCCTCAGCAATGCGCAGACCGGTTTCGTCACCGCGATCCCGTTCCTGTTCGGCACCATCGCGATGACCCTGTGGGCGCGGCACTCCGACGCCACGCGCGAACGCGTCGCCCATGTCGGTGGGCCGCTGCTGCTCACCGCCGTCGCGCTCGGCGCCTCCAGCTACATCACCGATCCCGTCACGACGATGGTCCTGCTGACGATCGCCGCGATCGGCGTGTTCTGTACCTTCGCGGTGTTCTGGACGTTGCCGACGGCGTGGCTGTCGGGCACGGCCGCAGCCGGCGCGATCGCGCTGATCAATTCGATCGGCAACCTCGCGGGTTTTGGCGGGCCGTATCTGGTCGGCTGGGTCAAGGAAGCCACCGGAAGCACATCGACCGGCTTGCTGGTGCTGTCGCTGCTGCCGCTTGCGGCGGGGCTGCTGGTGTTTCTCGGCGGCCACGACACCAAGACCGAGTTCGGCGCAGCAGGGCAGAGGAAATAGTTTCTGTCCTCCCGGCCTAGTGCGCAATTGCGCACTAGGCCGGGACGACAACGGTAATACCCCGTTAACTCACGAATTGGTGTTCACTGACGAATATTGACATTCGTCAGTGAACACTCAATAATCTTCATCAGCATATAGCCGATGGAGAATTCGATGTTCGCCAGATCCATTTTTTCCAGCTATTACAGGCTCTTGACCGGCGCGATGCTGGCGTTGGCGGTGTTCGCGCTGACCGGCTGCAATGAAAAGGCGGCCGAAAAAGCCGCTCCCGGGCGTCCGGTTCTGGTCGCCACCGTGCATTATGAGGCGGAAACGCCGGAACGTAGCTTCGTTGGCACCATCAGGCCCCGGATCGAGACCGACATGGGTTTCCGGGTCCCGGGCAAGGTCGCAAAGCGCCTCGTGGAAGTCGGCCAGACCGTTGATGTCGGCCAGCCGCTCGCCACCCTCGATGAAGTCGATCTGAAGCTGCAGGCCGAGCAGTCCGAAGCGGAATACCGCGCCGCGACCGGCGTGCTGGCGCAGGCCTCCGCGTCCGAGCAGCGCGCCAAGGATCTGCGCGCCAAGGGCTGGACCACGGACGCGCAAATGGATCAGAGCCGCGCCGCCGCCGATGAGGCCCGGGCGCGCTTCTATCGCGCCGAACGTTCGGTCGAACTGACCAAGAACTCTCTTTCTTATGCGACGCTGGTCGCCGATACCCGCGGCGTCGTCACCGCGACCCTGATCGACGCCGGCCAGGTCGTCGCCTCCGGCCAGACCGCGGTCCGCGTCGCGCGCTTTGCCGAAAAGGAAGCCGTGGTCGCGATCCCGGAGACTCTGGTGGGCCGCGCCAAGGATGGCGCCGCCTCCGTCACGCTGTGGTCTGACGCCAACAAGAAATACGTTGCGAAGTTGCGCGAGATCGCGCCGACGGCGGATCCGGCAACGCGCACCTATCTGGCAAAGTTCTCGCTGCCCGGCGCCGGCGACAGCGTTTCGCTCGGCATGACCGCAACGTTGACGCTGTCCGATCCCGCCACCGAGAACGTCGCGAAGCTGCCGCTGTCGGCGCTGTACAGCCAGGGCGGCAATCCCTCGCTCTACATCGTGGACGATGCCGGCGCCGTGACGCTGAAGCCGGTCGTCGTGAAATCCTACGAGAGCAATTCCGTCGTCATCACCGGCGGCGTGCCTGAAGGCGCCAAGGTTGTGGCGCTCGGCGTGCAGAAGCTCGATCCGGCCCAGAAGGTCAGGGTCGTCTCGTCGCTGTCGTTCTGATCCGCGGTCGGTAGCAACGGAAAACGTTGGAGAGTGACATGAAGCGCTTCAATCTTTCGGGCTGGGCGGTAAGCCATCCGACGCTGATCCTGTTCCTGATGATCGCGCTGGGTGTGGCCGGCTTCTTCTCCTACGAGCGGCTTGGCCGCGCCGAGGATCCGTTCTTCACCGTGAAGGTGGTCAACGTCTCGGCGATCTGGCCGGGCGCCACGGCGCAGGAGATGCAGACCCAGGTCGCCGATCCCATCGAGAAGAAGCTGCAGGAGCTGCCTTACTTCGAGAAGGTACAGACCTATTCCAAGCCCGCGTTCACCGCGATGCAGGTCACGTTCAAGGATTCGACGCCGCCGGCGCAAGTGCCGTATCTGTTCTATTTGCTCCGCAAGAAGCTCGCCGACGTGCAGGGCCAGTTGCCGGCGGGCCTGCTCGGCCCCAACGTCAATGACGAATTCAGCGACGTCGATTCCATCCTCTATATGATGACCGGCGACGGCGCCGATTACGCGCAGCTTAAGAAGGCCGCCGAGGGCATGCGCCAGCGGCTGCTGAAGGTACCCGGCGTCACCAAGGTCAATCTCTACGGCGCCCAGGACGAGCGCATCTTCGTCGAATTCTCGCACGCCAAGCTGGCGACGATCGGCGTCACGCCGCAGGCGCTGTTCGATTCGCTGGCCAAGCAGAACAACGTCACGCCGGCCGGCACGGTGGAAACTTCCTCGCAGCGCGTGCCGCTGCGCGTCACCGGCGCGCTCGACGGCGCCAAGGCGGTTGCCGAGACGCCGGTCGAGAGCAACGGCCGCATATTCCGCCTGGGCGATATCGCCACCGTCACCCACGGCTTCGTCGATCCGCCGACCTTCAAGGCGCGCCAGGAAGGCAAGCCCGCGCTCGGTATCGGCGTGGTCACCGCCAAAGGCGCCAACATCCTCGAGCTCGGCAAGGAAGTCGAGAACGCGAGCAATGACTTCATGAAGGCGGTGCCGCAGGGCATCAATGTCGAGCAGATCGCCGACCAGCCCAAGGTGGTCGAGCGCGCGGTCGGCGAGTTCGTGCACTCCTTCGTCGAAGCGCTGGCGATCGTGCTGTTCGTCTCGTTCCTGGCGCTTGGCTGGCGAACCGGCATCGTGGTGGCGATGTCGGTGCCGCTGGTGCTGGCGATCGTCTTCATCGTCATGAACGCGATGTCGATCGATCTGCACCGTATTACATTGGGCGCGCTGATCATCGCGCTCGGCCTGCTCGTCGACGACGCCATCATCGCGGTTGAGATGATGGTGGTGAAGATGGAGCAGGGCTGGGACCGCGTTCGCGCGGCCTCCTTTGCCTGGGAATCGACTGCGTTTCCGATGCTCACGGGAACGCTGGTCACGGCCGCTGGCTTCCTCCCCATCGGCTTTGCCAATTCCGCGGTCGGCGAATATGCCGGCGGCATTTTCTGGATCGTGGCGATTTCGCTGGTGGCGTCCTGGTTCGTCGCGGTGATCTTCACGCCCTATATCGGCGTCAAGCTGCTGCCGAATATCAAGGTCCACCACAACCACGATCCGCACGCGGTCTATGAAACGCGCGTCTACCGCATCCTGCGCAGCATGGTGCAGTGGTGCGTCGACCACCGCATCAAGGTGGTGGTGGCGACGGTCGGCGTGTTCGCGCTCTCGATCGTCGGCTTCGGCAACGTCCAGCAGCAGTTCTTCCCGCTGTCGGAACGCCCCGAACTGTTCCTGCAGTTGCGCCTGCCCGAAGGCACCGCCTTCAACGTCACCGAAAAGTCGGTGAAGAAGGCCGAGGCGCTGCTCAAGGACGACAAGGACATCGCGACCTACACCTCTTATGTCGGCCAGGGTTCGCCGCGGTTCTGGCTCGGCCTTAACCCGCAACTGCCGAACGAGGCCTTCGCCGAGATCGTGATCGTCTCCAAGGACGTCGACGCCCGCGAGCGCATCAAGGCGCGGCTGGAGAAGGCGGTCGCCGGCGGCGACCTCTCCGAGGCGCGTGTGCGCATCGACCGCTTCAATTTCGGCCCGCCGGTCGGCTTCCCGGTCCAGTTCCGCGTGATCGGCCCCGACCCCAACAAGGTCCGCGACATCGCCTATCAGGTGCGTGACGTGATGCGGCAGAATCCCAATGCCCTCGAGCCGCAGCTCGACTGGAACGAGCAGTCGCCCTACCTCAAGCTCGTGGTCGATCAGGACCGTGCCCGTGCGCTGGGTCTTACCCCGCAGGACGTCTCGCAGGCACTCAGCATGCTGATCTCGGGTGCGCCGGTGACGACCATCCGCGACGGCATCGAGAAGGTCGGCGTGGTCGCCCGCGCCGTGCCCTCCGAGCGGCTCGATCTCGGCCATGTCGGCGACCTCACCGTGACGTCACGTAATGGGGTAGCCGTGCCGTTGCAGCAAATTGCAAAAATCGAATATGCCCATGAGGAACCGATCCTGTGGCGGCGTAACCGCGACATGGCGATCACCGTGCGTACCGACGTCGCCGACGGCGTTCAGGCGCCCGACGTCACCAACCAGATCTGGCCGAAACTGCAGCAGATCCGCGATAGCCTCGAGCCGGCCTACCGGATCGAGCCGGGCGGTGCGTTCGAGGAATCCGCCAAGGGCAACGCCTCGATCGCCGTGCTGTTTCCGCTGATGGCGCTGGTGATGCTGACGCTGCTGATGATCCAGCTGCAGAGCTTCTCGCGCCTGATCCTGGTGTTCTTGACGGCGCCGCTCGGCATCGTCGGCGCCTCGCTCGGCCTCAACATCGCGGGCCAGCCGTTCGGCTTCGTGGCGCTGCTCGGGCTGATCGCGCTGGCCGGCATGATCATGCGCAACGCGGTCATTCTGGTCGACCAGATCGAGACCGACGTTTCCCATGGCATGACGCGCAAGGAAGCCATCGTCGAAGCCACCGTGCGGCGTGCCCGGCCGGTGATCCTGACGGCGCTGGCCGCGATCCTGGCCATGATTCCGCTGTCGCGTTCGGCCTTCTGGGGTCCGATGGCGATCACCATCATGGGCGGTTTGTTCGTTGCAACCTTCCTGACCTTGCTGTACCTGCCGGGCCTCTACGCGCTCTGGTTCCGCAAGAGCCTGGAAGAAAGCGGCCAAGCCAAGCAGCCCGATCTTGCGCCGCAACATGCCGCCAAGGAGCTGAGCACGTCTCCACTCGCATTTCCGCTTGCCGACGCGGCAGAATAATTGAACATTGGTTCTGACATGACGCTGATTGCTGAAAATGTGGAAACCGACACGCGGGAACGTATTCTCGTGGTGGCGGAGCGTCTGTTCCGGCAGCTCGGCTACCAGAAGACGACGGTCGCCGACATCGCCAAAGAACTGCGCATGAGCCCGGCCAACGTCTATCGTTTCTTCGATTCGAAGAAGTCGATCCACGAAGGCGTGGCGCGCACCCTGATGGGCGAGGTCGAGACCGAGGCGCGGCGGATCGTGGCGAAACCCGGTCCGGCCAAGCAGCGGCTGCGTGAGCTGCTCACGACCGTCAATCGCATGAACTCGGAGCGCTATGTTGGCGATAACAAGCTGCATGAGATGGTCGCGATCGCGATGGAGGAAGACTGGGACGTCTGCGTCGCCCATATCGAGTGCGTCACCGGCATGATCGGCGAGGTGATCGGGCAGGGCGTGGCGTCCGGCGAGTTCGAGGCCCCCGACTTGCCGCTGGCCGCGCTCTGCACCTGCACCGGCATGATCCGCTTTTTCCACCCGCAGATGATCGCGCAGGCCGTCAACAAGCCTACCGCCACAATCGACCAGATGATCGATTTCCTGTTCCGCGCGCTGGAGCCGCGGCAGGCGAAATAGCCGGATTTCCGACGTAGGGTGGGCAAAGGCGCATGCGCCGTGCCCGCCATTGCTACTTCAATAAAGTTGGCGGGAGGGCTACGCTTTGCCGCCCCTGCGATTGAAGGAAACACCGGAAAATGGACGCCAAGAGCCCCAAAGACCTGCATTTTTACGAACCCGCCAAGGGCCACGGCCTCAAGCACGACCCCTTCAACGCCATCATCGCGCCGCGCCCGATCGGGTGGATTTCGTCGCGTGATACCGAGGGCAACGTCAACCTGGCGCCCTACAGCTTCTTTAACGCGTTCTGCTACAAGCCGCCGATCATCGGCTTCTCCTCCACCAACTGGAAGGACAGCGCCGCCAACATCCAGGAGACCAGGGAGTTCGTCTGGAATCTCGCCACCAAGGATCTGGCGCAGCAGATGAACGCCACCGCGGCCCACGTCGCCCGCGACGTCAGCGAGTTCAATATCGCCGGCCTCACGGCGGTACCCGGCAAGCTCGTCAACGTGCCCCGCGTCGCCGAAAGCCCGGTGTCGTTCGAATGCCGCCTGACGCAGATCATTCAGCTGCAGGGCGTCAATGGCGACAAGGCGCAGGCCTGGCTGACGCTCGGCGAAGTCGTCGCCGTCCACATCGACAAGGCCATGATCAAGGACGGCGTCTACCAGACCGCGATGGCCCGCCCGATCGTCCGCGCCGGCCGCAGCGGCGACTATTTCGAGATCAAGCCGGAAAACATGTTCGAGATGATCCGCCCGGATTGATCGCCTCGCCCGGCGCTTCGCGGGGTCCGCAAATCGTTCCTGCAATTGAACCAACACCGGTTCCGGCCACACCCAAGCCGTGTTGCGCGGATGCAACGAATGCCGTGACCAGGCCGATTGCGGCCTGGTCATCGAAGCAGCGCTTGATGACGGGTGTCGAATGCAGTTTTTCCTTTGTGAGATCGTCGCTCGCCTCGTCGCGATCTATTTTTGCTTCGATTGCGGCCGCAGATTCTGGAATGGCCTCGTCGAAAGAAAAATCGAGCTCGAGGGCGAGGATATTCTGGACTACGAGACCTGGATTTTTCAGAAAGACGAAGCGCCGGTCCGTTACTGGATCTCAATGGGCTGGAATTTGATCACCCTGGCTGCGTGCGTCGTTGTTGCGATATTCGGGTGGTGGCTGCCAAAGACCTGAGCCTCCGCTGTCGCAGCATGCGGCTCAACCCAATCGCCCCGCACGACAATGGCTGGTCCTGAACCGGCTTGGCGCTGGACGCGACCAATTGTCCGGTCGGCCACGCCGGCCAGTTGCCGGCAATGATTTCTCCCTTGATCCAGCCAAATTAGTTTTAGAGACGAACATGAACAAGCGGGCTTTGTTCTCCATCACAGCTGTGCTCGTGGTTGCGCTTCCATTGGCGTATGGCGCTGCGACGCAGGCGCCGTCAAACGATACGGTGCACCATGAGCAGGATGGTGACGAACCGTCAAAGGACGACCGCGAGGCCGCTGGTATCCTTCAGTTCGCCGCTGACCAGGGAGACGCCGGCGCGCAGGTCGATCTCGGGATCGTCTATGCGCAAGGGCTCGGCCTGCCGAACGATGACCGCGAGGCCGCGCGCCTCTTCAAGCTCGCTGCGGGCCAGGGAAATCCCGTGGCGCAATACAACCTCGGCGTCTTCTACGACGAGGGACGCGGCGGATTGCAACAAGACGACCGCGAGGCCGCCCGCTTCTTCAAGCTGGCTGCCGATCAGGGATACGCCAGCGCTCAGGTCAATCTCGGGCACTTCCACAGCGAGGGTGCCGGCGGACTGCCGAACGATCGCCGCGAGGCCGCTCGCCTCTACAGACTCGCTGCGGACCAGGGCGACGCCACGGCGCAATACAATCTCGGGCTCTATTACGACCAGGGCCGTGGCGGATTGCAAAAGGACGACCGCGAGGCTGTCCGCTTCTACAAGCTCGCCGCCGACCAGGGATACGCCAGCGCTCAGGTCAATCTCGCGTCCTTCTACGACGAGGGCCTTGGCGGACTGCAAAAGAATGAGCGCGAGGCCGCTCGCCTCTTCGAACTTGCTGCGGACCAGGGAGACGCGACAGCGCAATACAACCTCGGGCTCTTCTACAGGCAGGGTCATGGCGGACTGCAACAGGACGACCGCGAGGCCGCCCGCCTCTACAGGCTCGCCGCCGACCAGGGAAGCGTCAGTGCCCAGGTCAGTCTCGGGCACTTCTACGCCGAGGGTATTGGCGGCCTGCTAAAGGACGAAGGCGAGGCCGCGCGCCTGTTCAAGCTGGCTGCGGAGCAGGGAAATCCGACAGCGCAACAAAACCTCGGGCTGTTCTACGAAGAGGGTCGCGGCGGCCTGGAAAAGAATGAGCAGGAAGCGGCTCGTCTCTACAAGCTCGCCAACGAGCAGCGAAGCTTGCTTGAGAAAATGTCACGTTTGGCGATGCAGAGCGCGCGGCTGGCGATTGAGATAGCCTCGCGCTTCTAGCCACGTGCTCCGGTCTATTTGGCTTTAAGCACTCTGAGAGCCGCAATAGCCTCAGCGGAAGGTTCTCGTGCGTGGGGCTCACGAGACATCCAGAACCGATATTTGCGCGGCTCGCGGCGCTTGAGGATCGGCCAGGTAAATGCCATCGCGCGCGTGATACTGCCATCATTATCAACGAGCCAGATCCGACCGAGGCTCAACGGTATCGGTGTTTCTTCTATTCGCTTCCATTTGCTGGGACTGGGTTCGACGGCCCGTCGAAATCGCTTGAACAGCATTGGCTATCCCTCGTTTCCCCGCACGTATTCTACTAGCCAAAACCCGGCCGTCCAGCGGGCGCTTACACGCGCCGCCTGTGCGATGGTCCGGCTTCCGCGCACCCTTCCTGGGCTTCCGGACCGCTCGGCTCCTGCGAGCTTTTCTAGCTTGACGCAAAGCGCTCTCGCCAGCGGCGCAGTGGCAGGCTTCTGCGAGCTCGTTCAGGAAATGGCGACCGCAGCCTGGAATTGTTCGGCGAAGACGGCGTATTGCGATTGCGAAGGAGTTCGCCGAGCCCGATGCTGAAGTGCAGGCCTGTCCTGTTCATGCTGCTCCTCGAATAGCTGCGGTCTGGCGTCGGCTGATCAACCCTGCTGATGGGTGGTGCGGCGACGATGGGCGTGCCCTTGTCGGCCAGTCTGGCCTTGTATTCAAAGAAGATCTCGCCCGCGACACCTCCAGCCACCAACGCGACGCATATCAACGAAGCCAAGGTCTCGACGCCATGAAACCAAAATATGCAGCTCACAACCTCAAGAAAAAGACCGGCAAGCAGCACATAACCGGCTATGCGCGCGCGACGCAAATTATAGTCGGCGTCTCCGAAGTCTCTACAACGGTCGTCGGAGCGTGTTGTCATAGCTGATAATCCCTGTTTGCAGTCGGGCGGTCCCATCCGTCCCTGTTCGTGATCTACATCTAACCTGCGCGGTGCCACTGTGATGAACGTCACTCGGCACGCGCCGGCGCGGTAGTTGATGGCGGGCACCAGGCTTCGGGCAGGGCGACTCAATCCACCTCACGCACCTCGTGGCTCATTCGATCACACGGTCGGCGCTGGCGGTAACGGACGCTGGTATCGTGATGTTGAGTACGCGCGCGGTGCGCAAATTGAGCCATACTTCATAAACAGTAGGCTCTTCACGGGGATACTGGCCGGGTTCTCCCCTTTCATGATCGGAAGTGGCCGGCTTTAAGGGCGAGCGCCATAAACCTTCGTATAGTTCCGCGACCCGTTGAGATACCCGACGTTTACCTACGTCCAATTGAGCCGCCGATCGCGATCATCTTAGCTAGGGGCTCCGGTAGCGCGCCTCGCGCTATCGCTGCCCTCCTTGGGCGTTTCCTCCCTAGACTTGGGCCGCTTGCACCAACGCAGGCGGCCTTCTTTTTGTGTATGCCGTCACGTCCGCAAACAAATCCGCGCCAGCACGGATTCCAATCCACAACCCGGCCGTGGTGCCTGCTCCTGCCACTTCGGCAAGCAAGGGAAGACGTGGAGGAGGAAATGATCCGGTGGCGCCTCGCCGACGGCGAACGGATGCGCAGGCTGCCTTGAGGACTTCCTGAAGCAGGGCGCGAATGATCGCGTAGAAACCTGCGAGTCCGTTCATGGCACTTGTCGCACATGGCGCGATCCGCCCGGCATGTCCGAGCTGCCGCGGTGAGCGGACATCGACGGGCACGCCAGCATCGACGCGAATGACCCACAGCCGAATTTGTTGGACTTCAATCTGCCTACTTCCAGATGGCCGGTCGGAGCGGCTACAATGCCGGCCGTCGTCCGAGGAAAAATCGATGAGGCGGCGCGAGTTCATCGCTGCAATTGGGAGTGCGGCCGCGTGGTCGCTTCCTGCTCTGGGACAACAGGCGGCTTCGCGGACTCTGGGCGTCCTTGACGTTGGATCGCTCGAGGGGGCACGGAGAAATTTTGGCTCGGTCCAGGACCGCTTGGCCGAAATGGGCTATGTCGAGGGCCGAAATCTCGCGCTTGAATACCGTTGCGCCGATAGTCACGAGGACCGACTAGGTGAGTTGGCCCGTGATCTGGTTCGGCATCGAGTAAATGCCATCGCTGTTTTTGCAGGGCCTTCAATCATGGCCGCCAAGGCCGCCACCACGTCAATTCCGATCATTTTTCTGACCGGTTTTGACCCTGTCGCAAGCGGTTTCGTCGTAAGCCTGAACAGACCGGCCGGCAACGCGACGGGGGTTTCAGTTCTCAATGTAGAGGTAATGGCCAAACGGCTGCAGATGCTTTGTGAACTGGTGCCGACGGCGAAGTCTATTGGGTTCTTCTATAATCCAACAAGCCTCGTATCAGGGTACGAGGACACTCTGAGGAGATTGGAACTGGCGGCTGATACCTTGGGAGTGAAGCTGCTCCGTGTCGAGACAGGAGGCCCCGATGATTTCAAGGAGGCTTTCGCAAGGATGGCTGGCGTGCGGCCGGATGCGTTGTTGATTTCGGCTGACGCATTGATGCTTCGAAACCGCGAAAGCCTTGTTGGTCTGACAGCTCAACACCGCATACCGGCACTCTATCCAATTCGTGAATTCGCTGCTGATGGCGGATTGGTAAGTTACGGACCGAACTACGCCGAGGCCCGCCGACAGGTGGGCGACTATCTTGGCCGGGTTCTGAACGGCGAAAGGCCGGAAAACCTGCCGGTCCAGCAAGTCACAAAATTCGAACTCGTCATCAACATGAAGACAGCAAAGGCGTTGGGCCTTGGTGTACCAACTTCGCTGCTTGGCCGCGCCGACGAAGTGATTGAGTGAGCTTGTTGGAGTGCATAGGTCCGTTGTTGGCACCTGTTGGCCATGGCGCGGTCCGCCCGGCAGGTCCGAGCTGCCCAAGTGAGCGGACATCGACGGGCACGCCAGCATCGACGCGAACTGAGATGTTGGCCGAGCACAACGGCAACGCTCTGGATGCGGGTTTCGGCTAGCAGATCAATGGGGCCGGGCGCCGGCGCAGCACGCCTGACCTGCGTGAGTGCTCAGTCGCGTTCGAGGATCTTGGCGCCCGGGTAGACCTGGCGGGCGTAGGCAACGACCAGCGCGCGGTGCTGTGTCTCGAGGAACGGAGTCCGGATCTGACACGACCCGACGATGAGGTGCCACAAGCCGTTAATCTTCTGGATAATGACGTCCATGACTGTGCTTCCTTTGCAGGTTTCGCGGTGGGTTACTCCGCCCAGCGCTCACATTCGCGAGCAACTGGCCGAGCCAATGCCTTGGCCGCATCAGCGTGTGCGGCCTTCTCAGCTCCGCCGCTCGATCCCGGTTCGAACGGCATAACGCCGTTGAACTACAACCTCTCGCACAGGGACGGATCGGACCATTGCACGGACGTTCAGCAGTGCCTTACATTCGTTTGGGACGATGATACTTAGGTTTATGATTGACGACCTGCGGGGCTTGTCGCTGCTTCATCGGAGGTCCGCCGCGCGCCCATCATTGCCGCATGGTCCTGTGCTTTCCCGCGACAAATTGACCCGACGGGAAAATCACTTCCGATTGTCAGAAATCGTGTCAAGTCAAAAATTTCCGATAATCAAAAATATTTCTCTTTCCTTCGACCCAAATCACCGGCACATTCTCGCCATCCCGTCCCACTCAGAGGGGCGTTGGCCATCGTCACAACGAGGGGCGGGTCGCGGTGGACGCTGAGGTTGCGA
>NZ_JAFCMB010000003.1 GCF_018130145.1 Bradyrhizobium sp. AUGA SZCCT0176
AACAGCCTGCCTAACCGTTGCCCTGCGTCATCGAGCGCCGCCGTGGTGCGCTCCAAATCCTCGCTGCCGAGCAACCGGATGAACCGGTCGCGCAGATCCTCGCGCTGAAAAAGGAAGAAGATGAGGAAGATCACCACGATTCCGGTGGTGGTGAAGGGAGCTGCGAGTGGTCGCAGCATGGCGATCAGTGCCTCCGACGCGCCCGGGTCTGGCTGATGGACTTCGACCGGGATAGGCGTTCTTGCCGGGCCGTCCGACAACGATGGCTTCGCCGTTTCGGCATCGCCACTTCCGGGCGACTTGAGCTCCCTGTCCAGGTTCTTCAACAGGCTGGAGGCGTTCTTGAGCACGCCAACGCTGCCAATCCGGTCCCGCAAATTATGGATTTTTTCGCCCAGCGTGGACTGATAGCGCGGCAGGTCGCTCGCGAGTTGGTTGACCTCGATCATCACCATCGCCGCAAGACTGAGGGCGATGGCCAGCGCCAGGCTGACGGCACTGAGCACCGCTATCGACCGCGGCACCTTCATGCGCTGGAATGCCCTCACGAGGGGCGACAAGACAAAACTCAAGAGGACGGCGACTGCGATCGGAACGAGGATTTCGCGCGTGAAATAGAGGGCGGCGACGACAAGTGCGCCGATCAAGAAGTTCGAAAATGCCAAGCCAGCTGGGACCAACACCTCTATTTACCAATGCGCGAGCCAACCCGGCACGGAAGTGCGCCGCGTGACCCTTAATGGAAATCCTGTTGGGAAGGTTCCAATTGCGAGCCGCATGAGATGTTGTCCCGTTCGAACGTATCTCTCCACAGACATCGGGTGCACTGCGATACTGATCGGGAAGAAGTGGCAAATTGCCGATGCCTCGCGCCGCGCTTCGCGGACAAGAGCGGAACCAAATCCAACCACTGCGGTTTGATCGGCTGATTACGCCCGTCTGCAACGCCACCAAGGATCAGCTCAAGGCGATGCCGGAATTCGAGTATTGAATTCGAATGGCCCGGCCTGGTCGTCGAGCCGTTTTCAGGAAGCTTCATACGTAGATTGAGTTTCTTCAGAGCACACGAAAGCGCGCTGCCCATGGAGGTGGCAAATCATGGTTGATCAACATCAGGTACAATCGATCATCGCGGACGCAATTTGCGAATGCTTCAAAGATCATCCCGAGCGAAGCATTGGCTTTGAGGAAGCCAAACAAATGGCAAAATGCGTCGTCGAGGCCCTGGCTAACGCCCGGCTGGAGATCTGCGTGAGTGAACAGGATTGAATGTTTGCGAGGTGCCTGGGCTTCGATATTTCCGTCGATGTCAGCGGATGAGCGGTAGGGTGTCGGCGCGAGTCATCGTCCTCCACCCGCCGCACTCTTCGAGCCCAGCGACCCAAGAGCGAGCTTCGCTCGTCTCGACCCTCAAGCGAGAGAAGTGCACTGAGTTCGTGGCTACCGATTCACTCAAGTGACATTGGGTTCGGCGCCCGCGTAATCCGCCCGATGGTCTTTCATCACTGAATCGTCTCATGCACGTCGAGAATGGGCACGTCCGGCGTTTTCATGATCTCGGCAATGACATTGTATGAAACGTCAACCGAGCCGGGCTTGTTCGGGTCAATCTTGACGTCTTTCACGTGAAGCGTCGCGCGAACCAGCCGGCCGTCGCTCAGGGTTATCTCGGTGACGCCGTGACGAACGCGGGAAACGACAGTTTCCGGGCGATGACCGATGTTGAAGGAAAATGGTTGTGCGTATCCGAACTTCATCGCCTCACCCTCGCATTTCACTTGCAGTCTCGTAACTTGGGCGCTTGCTTCCCGATCAGATTTTCGGCGCCCGGCCTGCCCGGTCGAATACCGGCACCTTCTCGACATCGTCGGGCGCAGCGGCAGACGGCGTATCTTCGGCAGCGTGTCGCAGCGCCTCGGTCTCGGCATCGAGGCCATCAACGGTTTCATTGGCCTGGCTGCCTGAATCGTGCGGTCGTGCCGGAACCTTGCCGTCCGTTCTGACTGGTTTCTGTTTTGCCATTGTCTGTCTCCTTGGAGGTCAAGACACCAATGAACCGCGGCGCGGTCGGTTCCGTTGCGTTTATGTGATCGCGAGTAGCAAACGCAGAAGGGCCCCAGCGTAAGGCTGGAGCCCTTCGTCGATGAGATCCGCTTGCCTGACTACGCGGCTTGCGCGGTCTCGGCGTGACGGTTGACCTCGGATTCCGCGAGCTGGCTCAGGGCGCTGTCCGTCGCCTTTTCTTCCCTGAGCGTGGCGTCGAGCAGTTTTACGGCGTCCTTGTAACCCAGTTCGCTCGCCCAGGTCTTCAGCGTGCCATAGCGGGAAATCTCGTAGTGCTCGACGGCCTGCGCGGCAGCCAGAAGGCCGGCGTCGAGGGCGGGCATGCCCTTGTACTCGTCCATGACTTCCTTGCCCTCGTCGAGAATTCCCATGATGGCATCGCAGGTCTTGCCCTTCGGGGTCTCTTCGATCGACGCAAACACCTGCTCCAGCCGCTCGACCTGGCCATCGGTCTCGGCCAGATGCTTTTCAAAGGCTGCCTTGAGCTTGGGCGACTGCGCCGCCTTGGCCATCTTCGGCAATGCCGAGAGGATCTTCTTTTCCGCGAAGTAGATGTCCTTCAACGTATCGAGGAACAGGTCCTGCAGTGCTTTCTCTTTCGCCATAACGGCCTCCGGCTGTTGGATTGTGTTGCGGTAGAACCAGCCGTACCGGGAGTTGTTCCTCAACTGCGTCCCGTGTGACGATTCATTTTTCTCGGCTCATTTTGTTTTTGGCGGCGCTGCAGCGGCTGTAGCTGAATCACAAAGACGCTCGTTGCACGCGTTGTCGCGATATCGCTTACGACCGGTTTGCCTGGATTGAAGGACGCGGCCACAACCCGCGTCAACGGTCAGAGCGTGATCGGCAAGACCGCTACCGATTGACCCATGGAAAGGGGTCCCTCACTGCTTTTGCTCGGGATGGAGCGTGGTCTTTTCGGCCATCATTTGCTTTATCAAACCGGCTATACCGTCCAGCGTGAGCTGGTCAGTCACATGGGATGATATACGCTTGTAGTGTTCAATCTTCTCATCGAGTTCGGTGCACTTTTTGCACATCGCTCACCTGCTTTCAGGCGGGAGCACAACACTCTCTGTCGCCGGTAGAGGCCAAAGGGCAGGACGGCGATAACACGGCAACTCCGATCTTTATGTCGCGTTCCCAGTGACCTCTGCTGGATCGAACAGGGTGGATCAAACGGCCACCGGCTGCGATGCTGCTACAGGATTAGCCATAACGAGGCGGCCGCGGCGGAGTAACCATCGTCTTCGGCTGCGAAGGCGCGACACGTGGCATTCCCGTTTCGATGACCGATTTGGCGCCCTCCGCCGCGCGATTCTGGCGGGAAGCCAGGATCTGTTCGGCGAGGTATTCCCACCGCTCGGCCTCACCGAGCAACCTCCAGCTATTGTCCGGATCGCACGCGGCCTGTTGACGGCAGAGCAAGGCCGTCGCGCGATACGCTTCAGCGCTCTTGAAACCGCCTTCCATAAAATCCTCCCCAGCTTTCGCGAGGTGCGACCGACCCCGCGTGAGGAGCAGAACGTTCCAGCCTGAGCCCTGTTCCTATGACGCCAGCGACAGGCCCTGTTCGGCTCGAAAACGCCGGTAGGAGGCGATGGCGGTGTTGGAGAGAAGCACCCGGCGACGCTCGCCGCGGCGAACCATCGTCTCGATCGTGTCGAGCAGGTGATTGGCCGCGGTGTCGGGATGGCCGAGTTCGCCCGTTGCCTCCAGATAGTCCCAGGCGATCTGGAAGGAATCTTCAATCGTTGTCATCAGCGTCTCGGTCATGCAGGCAAACGCCGCCGAGGGAGACCTGTTCCGTGACCATCGGCCGCTTGAAGTAAGTCGCGCGCGCCGGCGGCTCGGGCGACGTCGCGCATCAAGGAACGTGATCGTTCCTGCTGCCGCCGATGCGATGCGGCTTGTTCAGGAAGTATCCGCGATTGCCGAGTGCGGCTTCCGCGTATTGGTCGATCGAGACGATGATGGCCTGGACGTGCTGGTAGCACCAGCCTTCGCGGCAGGCCAACGTCCGGACTTCGGCGAGCGCCTTGATCCAGGGCGGATTATCCGCGTTGTGGTCGTACCATTTCAGCGGATCTGACGGCATCGGAATGGCCTCGCTTCATCAAATCTTCCAGCTCCGCCCGCTTACGCGAAAGCAGGAGGTCAGCCGTCGCGTTGTCGAGGCCGGCTTGATTGAGCCGGCGAACTGCCGAGCCCAGTTCGGCAAGCTGCCTGCGCAGCTTTTCGACTCTTGATTTCCAGGCCTCTTGATATCCAGGCCTCATCGCACACGACGGCCGCGCGCACCTTTCAAGGGCCCCTTGAAAGGCCCCCGGCCGGCGGCGCGGCAATCCGCTTTCAGCCGCTCATCGACATCGAGCAGGCGTTCTTCGCCGCCGAGCCTGTTCCGCTCGCTGATCAGCCCGAGCATCACGACGCGCATGGCCATCAGCTGCATCGAGGCCTCGGCGCAGTCCTCATCGCGGTTGATGTGTTGGCGGATGGTACTCTCGGCATCCAGCATTTGAGAGCGCAAGAACCTGATTTTCCTGCGGATTTCGTTCAATCTGTTATCCATGGCTCACCTCACCCGGGGTTGAGCCTATAGAGAACAAACAAAGAACAAATATCAAGTTAAGAATGCGGGCGGAGCCAAGAATCTTTGGGGGTCTTTGTGGGTCCGTGTGGGCCACGCCCGATCGGCTGGTGATCCCTTAACGGGCGCAGGCGCAGGCCTGCGCGTAACCGCGACTAGCAGTCGCGCGAGCAATCGCGGAATCAGATCCCGAATACCCAGACCGCGACGATAGTGACCAGGGTCGCGAGCCCGCTGATGGTCCATCCGGTTGCGTAGAGGATGTTGTCCTCGCCGGTGCCGCGCATCGCGTCGACATCCGCGGTTGCTGATCGCCAGTGCATGGCGCATCTCCACAGAGCCTGCCCGCTCTGATAACGCCGGTCCAGGTTCCCGGTTCCATCGTTCCGGGACATCGAGCGAGCGATCGCCGCTTTGAAGGTCAGGCCAAAACCGGCGCCCCCGCGCGGTTCACAAAAAAGGCCGCCCCCGGGCGGCCTTCTCTGAGTGCTTTGCGCCGTCGGCAAACACCATCACACCAGCAACAGACGGTCCGTCTTCGCGGGCGTCAGCTCATCCTCGTCTCTGACGATGATGGTGACATCCCAGCCTTCGCTGGCCCACACCCGCGCCTTGGCGAGTGCCATCAGCGAACTCATCCTGTCCATCCTGACGGTCTCGTTTTCCCGTTCCGCCACGATCCTGTACGACATGCAAGTTCCCCTTACGCACGAAATGACTGGCCGAGACATTTCAGTGCGGCTTTGACCGCAATTTGCTGACAATTTGTCCAATTGGCGGCCCGCCGGGCGGCGCCGGACCGCAAAACGCCTTATTTCGCCGAGTCACGCGGAACGTTTGCCTTTGTGACGAATTAGCGTCAGTGCAGGCGGGAGAAGTAGTATGTTGAATTTGTTCAGGCATTCCGAAGCAGCCGATCTCGAAAATATCCTGGCCCGGCACGCCATCAGGAACACCGCCGCTGCCGACGACGCGGAATCGCAAGAGAAGCAGTTCCGCGATCTGCTGCAGGCGCTGCCCGCCGCCATCTACACGACAGATACCGAAGGCCGGATCACGTTCTTCAACCAGGCCTGCATCGAGTTCGCCGGCCGCACTCCGAAGATCGGCGAGATGTGGTGCGTGACCTGGAAGCTGTTCTGGCCGGACGGCACGCCGCTGCGCCACGAAGACTGTCCGATGGCGATTGCGCTCAAGGAAAACCGCCCGGTGCGGGACGTCGAGGCGATCGCCGAACGGCCCGACGGCTCGCGCATCTGTTTCATGCCCTATCCGACGCCGCTGCGCGACGAGGCCGGCCGGCTGCTCGGCGCCGTCAACATGCTGGTCGACATCACCACCCGCAAGCAGGCCGAAGAGCGCATGATGCTGCTGACCGGCGAAGTCGATCATCGCTCGAACAATCTGCTCGCCGTGATCCAGGCCATGCTGCGGCTGACCAAGGCCGACACGGCGGAGGAGTTTCAAGCCGCGTTCCAGGGCCGGCTCCGTGCGCTCGCCAATGTGCAGCGGCTGTTCTCGGTGTCGCGCTGGACCGGCGCCAGCATCCAGACCATCATTCAGGAAGAACTTCGCCCCTATGGCTCGACGCGGGTCAGCATGACCGGGACCGACGTCCGGCTTCCCGCCTCACTCGCGCAGGCGATCGCGGTGGCCATACACGAACTCGCGACGAACGCCGCCAAATACGGCTCGCTCTCGGGCCCCGCGGGCAAGATCGACATCCACTGGCAGATCGATGAGGCTGACAGCCTTCAGCTGCGCTGGACGGAATCCGGCGGTCCC
This sequence comes from Bradyrhizobium sp. AUGA SZCCT0176, assembly GCF_018130145.1. Classification (GTDB taxonomy): domain Bacteria; phylum Pseudomonadota; class Alphaproteobacteria; order Rhizobiales; family Xanthobacteraceae; genus Bradyrhizobium. The sequence continues at coordinate 6,440 of NZ_JAFCMB010000003.1, forward strand.
CAAACCGCCGAGCCGATGCGGAAAGGTTTTGGCGTCGACGCCATCGACGGCATGGTCCGCACCCTCAGCGGCCGGATCACGCGGCAGTGGAAACCCGAAGGACTGGACTGCGAATTGTCGTTCCCGGGCATCGGGGCGTAGCCCGCATTGCTCGTCATGCCCGGCCTCGTGCCGGGCATCCACGTCTTAGCCTCACCTAAGCAAGAAAGACGTGGATGGCCGGGGATAGGCGAGCGAAAGCGACGCCGTCCTTCAGACGGCTATGCCCGGCCATGACGGCTGTGATTAAGACCCCGTCCTACTTCCCCTGCCTCACCACCAGCGCCGGCTTGGTCACGCCGTCGAGGCCAGTCAGCATCAGAACCGTCAGCAGCGCGTTTTGCGGGCCGAAATACGCGTCCGTCGGCTTGTACCATTCGTTGCGCGAGTGCCAGTTGCCGCCCTCGCCGCCGCCGCCGATGGTGACGGCGGGAATGCCGAGCGACATCGCGATGTTGGAGTCGGTCGAGGAGCCCGCAAAGGTCACACGCGGCGCGCGGGTGACGGCGGCGACCGCGCGTTGCGTCGCCTGAACGATCGGGGAATCCATCGGCACGATTCCGGCGGGCCGGTCGCCGATCATTTTCGCCTCCACCGAAAGCTTGTCGGACTTCCAGCGTGCGTTTTCATCCGCCACCGCCTCCTTGACCAGATCGAGCAGGCGCGCCTCGAGCTTGAGCAGTTCGTCGGTCGAATTCGAGCGCATGTCGACCGCCATCCGCGCTTCGGCCGCGATGGCGTTGACCGAGGTGCCGCCGACAACGGTGCCGACCGTGAAGGTGGTCTTGGGATCGGACGGCGGCTGCAGCTCGGAGATCTTGGCGATCGCGCGGCCCATGGCGTGGATCGCGCTGGGCAGGCCGAATTCCTGGAACGAGTGACCGCCGGGGCCCCTGAAGGTGAACTCGTAGCGATGGCTGCCGGTCGCCTGGTTGACGACGCGGGTGATGCCGAGCCCGTCGATCGAGATGAAGCCGTCGATGTCCTTGTGATCGCGGAACAGCGCCTTGACGCCGCGCAAATTGCCGAGTTCCTCCTCGCCGACGGTGCCGACGAACATGATGTCGCCGACGGTCGCGATCTCGTTGGCGTTCATCGCCTTGATCAGCGACAGCAGCGCCGCCAGGCCGCGGGAATCGTCGCCGATGCCGGGCGCGACAAAGGCGCCGTCCTTTTCCTTTACCGTGACGTCGGTGCCTTCGGGGAACACCGTGTCGAGATGCGCCGACACCACGAGTTTCGGACGGCCGCCGCCCGACCCCTTGCGCAGCGCGATGACGTTGCCTTCACTGTCGATCGCGGCATCCTTGAAGCCGAGCTCCTGCATCCGCTTCTGATAATATTCGGCGCGGATCTTTTCCTTGTAGGGCGGCGCCGGAATTTCGGTGATGCGCTTTTGCTCGTCGAGAGTTCGCGCATCGTCGGCCTTGATGTCCTCAAGTGTCTTGGCGACCTTGGAATTGGCGAGGATGGGCTCTATCGCCGGCGCGGGCGCGGCCTGCCCCCAGGCCTGCGAAGCTGCCGCGACAAAGGCGATTGTCAGGATCGTGCGTTTGAAATTCATGAATGACTTCCCTCTCTCCTCGCAGGCCTCAGCCTGCACTTAAACCTGTGTCCTTCAGCCGCTCGGCGAACCAGCTCGACAAAGCCGGGTCTACCACGCCGCCGGTATAGACTTCCGACATCGCGACCTGCTTCTTGCCGAGCGTCACGAACACGCCGATCCAGTAGGCGAACCACAGATGCGGATCGGTCAGCGCCCGCAGCTTGTGCTGGTCGTGTTCCAGCGGCTGGTGATTGGCGGATTTCCGGACCTCGATCGTGAGCAGATTGTTGGGGATCTCGCGCTGATGCACGACGATATCGGGGTAGATCGATTTGCCGAGATGGTCGTCGGTCGAGATGATCGAACCGTGCGGCAGCCGCAGCGTCCGCTCGCCGAGTCTGTCGTAGTCGCAATCGACCTGCCAGCCGGCAAACTGATGTTCAAGATGCACCGCCAGCCGGTGCGTCAGCGGGCGCTCGCCGACGTCCTTTTCGAGCAGGAACGTCTCGTGCGCGTAAAACTCCGATAGCGCCGTGACGACCTTGTTCAGCTCGGTCTGCATGTCGCCTCCGACCTTCCGTCATTCCGGGGCGATGCGACGCATCGAACCCGGAATCTCGAGATCCCCCGGTGCGCAATTGCGCACCTGAGGTTCGCTTCGCGCCCCGGAATGACGGCTTTCAGCCGTCACATCTGCACTTCGATCAACCGCGGTCCCGGCTCGGCGACGGCTTCCGCCAGCGCCTTGACGAAATCGTCGACATTTTCGACGGCGCGGGCCGGCACGCCCATGCCCTTGGAGAGCGCGACGAAGTCGATGGTCGGGCGGTCGATCTTGAGCATGTCGAGCGCACGCTGTCCCGGCTCGCCGGCGCCGACGCCGTCGAACTCGCCACGCAATATCTGGTAGATGCGATTAGCGAACACAATCGTGACGACGTTGAGGCCTTCGCGCGCCTGCGTCCATAGCGATTGCAGCGTATACATCGCGCTGCCGTCGCCGACCATGCAGATCACCTTGCGGTCCGGGCAGGCGATCGCGGCTCCGGTCGCGACCGGCGTCGAATATCCGATCGAGCCGCCCAGATTCTGGATCCAGTCGTGCGGGGCGCCGGCCGCCATCACCGGAAAGAATGCTCGCCCTGTGGTGACGGATTCGTCGACGACGATAGCATTGTCCGGAATAGCCATGGCGATCGCCTGGGCAATTGACGCATGGTTCAGGGCGCCGGTCGGCTTGACGAGTTCGACCTTGGCCTGCGGCTTCACGTCCGCCGGCTTGGCGCCCACCGCCGAAGCCAGCGCCTCCAGCGCCGCGACCGAATTTTCGCCGCTCGAAGTCATGCGATGGACCTCGCATCCCTCAGGTTTCAGCAGGCTGGGCTTGTTCGGATAGGCGAAAAACGCCACGGGATCGTTGGCTTCGACCAGCACGATGTGCCGAAAACCCTTCAGCGCCGCTTGCGCCTGCTCGATCACGTAAGGCACCCGATCGATCGAAAACCGGCCGCGGCCGCGCGCCATTCTCGGACTGGCCAGCGGGCCCATCACCCTGCACCCGGTCTTGCCGGCGATTTGCGCCGCCAGCGTCAGTCCCTTCTCCGTCACCGCGCTGCCGGTCATCAACAGCAAGGTCTGTTCGCCTCCGCGAAGCACCTTTGCCGCCTTCTCGACCGCCTGCGGGGAGTAGCTCTGACGCTGCGATTCCACCGGCACCTCAGCCACGCCGTCGGCTTCGTTCCACGCGGTGTCGGCCGGCAGGATCAAAGTTGCGATCTGCGGCGGCGCACCACTCGCCGCGGCGATGGCGGCAGCGCCGTCACGGGCGACCGATTTCGCGTCCGGCGAAGTCCGAACCCAGGACGACATCGGCCGTGCCAGGCCCTCGATGTCGGAGGTCAGCGGCGCATTGTATTCGATGTGGTAGGTGGCATGCTGGCCGACGATGTTGACGACGCCGGAATTGGCCTTCTTGGCATTGTGCAGATTGGCAAGACCGTTGGCGAGCCCGGGGCCAAGATGCAGCAGCGTGGAGGCCGGGGTGCCCTTCATGCGGAAATAGCCGTCGGCGGCACCCGTCACCACGCCCTCGAACAGGCCCAGCACGCAACGCATGCCCTCGACCCGGTCCAGTGCGGCGACAAAATGCATCTCCGAGGTGCCGGGGTTGGTGAAGCAGACGTCGACGCCGCCTGCGACCAATGTCCGCACCAGACTTTCCGCACCGTTCATGGTCTCGCCCCCGTTCGCGATTGTTCTCAAGACGGCTCAAGATCAATCATTCTTCACCCGTTTCGTCAAAGGTTTAGCCGACAATGCAGCCATCGCCTCCGATGTGTTGCCTTTTTTAACCGCCGCGTCCGAAAATGGCGCGCTCACGGGCTCTTTGCTTGCGAAATCGCGGCAGTTATGGCCTGTCTCGCTGCATATTCTGATTTTTCACGAGGAAGAAAATGACCCGGGTTTTGGCTTTGTTATTTGCGACGTTGACGGTGCTGGCCGGTGTCGGTCACGCGCAAGCCCAGGACTTCGGGGGCTTCGTTGACTCGCGCGACATCTTGGGCGGCGGGCCGAATTTCCGCATGGGCGGATCGAGCTCGATCCGGCGGCAGACCGTGAACTTTGCCGGCAACTATGCCCCGGGCACCATCTACATCAACACCGCAGAGCGGCGGCTCTATCTGGTGCTCGCGGGCGGCCAGGCGCTGCAATACGGCATCGGCGTCGGCCGCGACGGCTTCCGCTGGAGCGGAACCCACCGTATCACGGCGAAGAAGGAATGGCCGAGCTGGACCCCGCCGTCGCAGATGCTGGCGCGGCGGCCCGATCTGCCGCGGCACATGAAAGGCGGCATCGACAATCCGCTCGGCGCCCGCGCGATGTATCTGGGATCGACGCTTTACCGCATCCACGGATCGAACGAGCCCGAGACCATCGGACAGGCGGTATCGTCCGGCTGCTTCCGCATGACCAACGACGATGTGACCGATCTCTATAGCCGCGTCTCGGTCGGCACCCCGGTGATCGTAAAGAACTAGCCGCATCCAGCGTCAGGGAACCGGCGGCGTCTGCCTTGACGCGCGAACAAGACTTGTTGACCTGAACCGGCCTCGCCAGGCGTGAACAAGTCTTGCGCGCACGCGCCGATTGCGGCAGCGTCGAGCCATAATGAGCGCAATTGGCCGGCCTCGATTCCCGCGAATGCTCGCAGCCGCCCTGGCTGCCGTAGCTCTCGGCGAAGTGTTGTTGCCCGCCGCGGCGTTGGCCGGGGATCCCTCCGTCGCCCAGCGTCAGCGCGCCCAGAAGAAGGTTTTCACCGACAGCGAGATCATCGAAGGCTTCTTCAAGATCGCCTTTGGCGCCGAGTATCATCTTGCCGGCCGCGTCGACCGCATCCGGAAATACGAAGCACCGGTTCGGGTGTTCGCCGACGGCACCCGCGCCGACCGCAAGGCCCAGCTCGCGAAGATCGTCGCCGACATCGCGGCACGGGTTCAGCACCTGGATATCGCGATGGCCGCGAACAATGATGATGCCAATGTGCTGGTCAAGCTGGTGCGCGACCGCGACCTCAACCGCACCATCATAACCTTCTACGGCAGCGAACGGGCGCGCGAGATTCGCTCCTCGCTCGATCCGCAATGCCTGAGCGGCTTTCGCAAGAACGAAAAGTTCGAGATCGAACATTCCGATGTGATCCTCACCGTCGACAATGGCGACTTCGTCTTCTTCGATTGCGCCTATGAGGAATTGCTGCAATCGCTCGGCCCGATCAACGACACCCCGACCGTGCCCTGGACCATGTTCAACGACAATGTGTCGATGGGCTATTTCGGCGTCTACGACCAGTACCTGCTCAACCTGCTCTACGATCCCCGGATCAAGGCCGGCATGACCGTGCAGGACGTCAGGGCGATCTTGCCCGACGTGCTCGCCGACGTCCGGGCATGGGTGCGCAAGGTGAATAACCTGACGGAGTGAGGCACGCTATCGCGATCGCTGCGTTGGCCTCCGTTAGCTTCCCTAGCTTCCCGACGCCGCCGTTGCGATGTCCGCTTCGAGGGAAGGAGCGGTGGTCGTGGCCAGACTGTCAAGATGGCGCGAATGACCCAAATGTGACATTCGTTAGCAGGCTGATATCGCCATGGCTAAGCCGGTTCTGCCTCTATCAAGTCATTTATTGGAACCTGTATAATGCGGACTCGTGAGCGACGAGCCAACGCAATCACTACGCGCTCGCACTGTGATAGGGGACACGATGCCTCGCTCTCTTCGGATGGTTTTCTTGCTTACAATGCTTTCGGCGAGCAACCTCATGACCGCGCGGGCCGATACTGCCACGCTTGTCACGATACCGACAACGAGAAGCGCTACTCAAGCATTCATCCTCATCAAGCCCGACCACCCTGTAGCGGCCGTCATTTTATTCGCTGGGGGACGGGGCGTGCTCGAATTGGAGACCGCGTCGTCCCGGGCTGCAAACTTCTTGGTGCGCAGTCGCGACAAATTCGCTGCCCACAACTTCATTGTGGCGGTCGTCGATGCTCCTTCCGATTATCAACAGCACGGCATGCCCATGATGTTCCGTGTGAGCCCTTCACATGCGGGCGACATCGCCGCGGTTGTGAGTTACCTGAAAAGAGAGGCTGCTGTGCCCGTATGGCTGATTGGAACCAGCGCAGGCACCTTTTCTGCGGCCATCGGGGCCATCGCCGGGGGAGTTGCAGATATGGCATTGTCGGAGATCACTGTTCCGACGCTTGTCATGTCGCACAGCGAAGACCTCTGCAGCGCGACGCCGGCGGCCGACGCGGCGATGTTGAGGATGCGGCTGACAAAGAGTAGCAAGGCGGAGATTGCGTTGGTCGACGGCGGCGACCGTCCCCAGTCTTCCCCCTGCGAAGCCAAATCGGCTCACGGTTACTTTGGTATAGAGGCCGAGGCCGTTGATACGATCGCCAATTTCATCAACAGCAACAGCAAATGACCGGATGATTGGTTGTCAGAGCCCACTTCGGCTTCTGGCACTTTTCGAACGTAACGAGCCTCACTGGCGATGTCGATCCATAGGGGTAATGCGGACATCACTTAGGACTGCGCCGACGTCCGAAAAATGACCCGGCACGGACTCGAGAACATCTTAGCTGGTTTGGCTTGTCGTTGGCACATACTAATCATAAAATGTGGATGATCCGCTTCAGAAGAGGAGCGAGCAATGAAACAACTCAAAGTTTCACTGATTCTAGCGGGCTTTGTTGCAACGCTATTGCTGGTATCAGGCGCGGTTGCGCAAACCAGCCCCGATCGCCTCGCCCTTAAGGGCTATGACCCGGTGGCCTACTTCACCGAGCAACGCCCGATGGTCGGCAATACGCAATACCAACACGAGTGGGACGGCGCCATCTACCGGTTTGTGTCGGCCAAGCACCTCGAAATGTTCAAGACTGACCCTGATCGCTATCTGCCGCAGTACAATAATTGGTGCGCAGCGTCGGTTGCGAAAGGCGAAAAGGTATACGGCAATCCCGAATGGTGGCTGGTGGTTGACGATCGCCTGTATTTGTTCGGAAGGCCGATCGGCCCCGATCTGATGAAGGCTGATCCAGTGGTTATGAAGGGCCAAGCTGACGAAAACTGGTTGAAAGTCTCTCGCCTGCCGACCCCGCCGGTACCGGGCTACATGCGTAGCGCGGGTGAAACAAAATGAGCGGGCTTACAGGCCGGCCGCCTTCAAGCCGTCCCGTAGATACGCGGCGTGGGTGGGATCCTTGAAGCGCGACCCGACGTTGTCCGTTTCGAAAAACGGCAGGCGGCGGCGGAGCGCCTCGACATAGCGCGCCGCCTGCTCCTTGCGTCCGAGTTGTGCGGCCGCCGCGGCGGCCGGCAAATTGAACATGGGAAAATCCGGGTAACGCGCGAGCCCGCGTTCGGCGATGCGCAGGGCATCTTCGTGCTGGCGCGCGAGGTAATAAGCGAGTGCCAGATCGAAAACGTGGCTGGGCTCAAGCGTGGGATCGAGTTTCAGTGCCAACTGGAGCGAGCCGATCGCTTCGGCTACTTGACCCGAGAATGATTGCACCCCACCCCACACCGCCAAGGCATTGACGTCGCTCGGATTGATTTCAATCGCGCGCTTGAGCGCGTGCTGCGCCTGATCGTATTCGGCGCGCGCAAGATGAATGCGACCAAGGGCGCGGTGTCCGTCGGGCTCGTCGGGCGCCAGCGCGATCGCTTTGCGGGCTTCATCAGCGCCGCGCGCAAGTTCGCGATCGGTGAATTCCGTCCAGCCCAGAAGCGCTTGCGAGTAAAGCGCTTCGGCCAGCAGAGCCCGCGCCATGGCATAGTTCGGATCCAGTTCGATCGCCTTAGCGATCAGCTCGCGAAAGCGCCGGTTTACCGTGCGCGTCGATGCATGGCCGAGGGCGCGGGCGCGCAGTACGAGATCGAACGCGTTGGGATTCGGCTTTGGCTGGTCGAGCGATCGCCGGCCTTCGACCAGGGCGATGTTAGCGGCCAGCGTGCCCGCGATCCGACGCGCGATGGCGTCCTGAAACTCAAAAATATCGGCGAGCTCGCCATCGAAGCGATCGCTCCACAGGACCGTGCCGGTTCGCGACTCGGTCAGTTGCGCGGTGATGCGCACCTGGCTGGCCGAGCGCCGCACGCTTCCTTCGACAAGGTAGGTTGCGCCCAGCTCGGACGCGATCTCTTGCTGTGTCGCAGGTCTTTTCTTATAGGGCAGCACAGCATTGCGGCCGATCACGCGCAACGTGTTAAATCGGCCGAGGGCATTGATAACCTCTTCGGTCGCACCGTCGACGAAATAATCTTGGCCGTCGTCGCCGGTTTGATTGGCGAAGGGCAGCACCGCGATGATCGGCATCGCGGTGACGGCAATCGGCTTTGACGGGGCGGAAGTCCGCGCCACATCGGGCCGGTCGCGGAACAGAGCAACCCATGCGACCATCGTCAGGATCGCGGCGACCGTCATCGCCGCGCCCGCTGCGGCCCGCATCGACCATCGTCGTTTCCGCTCAGTTGGCGGCATTAGCGCGCCGGCGATAGCCGCCACCGACGGCTCGATTCGATAGACCCTGATGGGATTCGCAATATTCTTCAGGCTCTGCTCGCCGGCGTCGGCGATGTCTATATCGAGCTTGCCCCGCACCTGCCGGTATGTGTCCTCGGACAGGCAAATGCCGCCCGGCGGCGCGATCTGCTCAAGCCGCGCCGCAATATTGACGCCGTCACCGAACACGTCGCCCTTGTCGACGATCACGTCCCCGATATGGACGCCGATCCGAAATTCGATACGGTTGCCGGCCGCGATGTCCCGATTGCGCTTTGCCATTCCGCTCTGCATCTCCACTGCGCAAGAGACTGCTTCGACGATCGACGGGAACCTGAGCAGGAGGCCGTCGCCTGTGGTCTTGACGATGTGTCCTTTGTGCGCGGCAATAAGCGGATCCACCAACTCCTTGCGATGGCCTTTCAACGCCAAGTGAGTGCCTTTTTCGTCCGTGCCCATTAGGCGCGAATAGCCCACCACGTCGGCCGCGACGATCGCAGTAAGGTGACGCTCTATAGGAGCCGTCGACACAATTGAGGTTCCAAAATTGCAGGACTGAGCATTGTAGCGCCATTCGCCACCGGAGTGCAGTACGTGTTTCTCGACAATATCGCTCCGGCTCTCACTAACTTACTGCAAGAAGTGAAAGCGCTCGCTGCCGCCATGGCGCCGATGAGGTGATCGAAATAGAGCTGCAAATTGCTGCGGTGCAGGAGTCCGTTGTTGGGGCACTTTTCGGACTTGAGCGGTGTCCGAATTGAGTCAGGAATAGGCACCAAAGCGGACATCAGCCGACCGCTCAGATTCATGGTTGGCGAAACGGCTATTCGCGGCAAACAATTCCGTCGATCTGTTCGGCGCAGGCCCGCGGCTGCAGCATCCCCCGGCGACCGTCGGATGGTCAGCGCGTGCCGGCACGATCCCCACAAGCAACGATATCCCGGGGAGATTTTCGACCCGCTCCCTCCGGCGGAGAGAACACCGCCAGGTATCCGCTGCCCCCTGCGAGCTTATATGTGGCGACCGCGCGATAGCCGACGGCGGTCAGTTCGCAACGCAAGAGCTCTATTGGCGTGCCATGTTTCGACGTCGGAAGCTCAAGGTCGACAATTCCGACCCGCGCACCCCGCTTCAGGGCGGACGAGAGATTGTAGAGGAAGGCATAGGGTTGGGCTATCTCGTGATACATGTGCACAAGGATTGCAGCATCCAGCGAGGAAGCGGGCAAGCGCGGGTCGTGTGGTTCGCCGAGCGCGAATTTGACGTTCGTCAACTTCAGTCGTTCTATTCGCCGGGCGAGCTCGACGAGGTAATCCCGCGTAACGTCTTGAGCAACGACAGAGCCTCCGGGCCCGACGAGGTGCGAGATCCTGACCGTGTGATAACCGCTGCCTGCACCAATGTCGCCGACCGTCATGCCTGGCTTTAGTTCAAGAAGACGGGCGATTTGACCGGTTTCATTCAGGGCGTCGCGGTGCTCTTCGGCAGAGCGGCGTGGGCTGACAATCTGCGCAACAGGGCGCTGAGGTAAGGGAAACTCGTTTGCAGCGGCTCCGGGGGGAGCCAGATGACCAATGTCAGCGGCGTATGCGCGAGTTGCGGCAAACGCCACTAGCGTCGCTGCACGGGCCAGTGTTATCACGCGCCTGCCGAGCAGGCGCAGCCGGTTTAGGCGCGGTCGTCCAGTTTTTGTGAGCTCAATAGGTGGACTCACACAGCCAACTCCATCTGTTCGCCTTGCGCTGGAGCACCCAACGAAGCCTAAGTGAGAATGCTGAGTACTCGAAGTCAACGGGTAAAGCCCGGCTGACGGTCGGCAACATCATCAGAATGCTGGCCCGCGTGCCGAAGTCCCGCGCAGGCTGTCACTTCGCTACGGCCATCGGACTGCGCGCCACAGCTCGAAGGCTATGTTCAAAATGTTTGACTCGCTCAACCAGACTTCATGTCTTCGTCCAGTATCACCAGCACCCAGGCTAGAAGCAGAAGCATCGTGGCAATAACGGAGTGCCTCCCCCAACATGAAGGCCACCCCAAAGCCTGCAACGATGAGGCCAACCAGTGTCTCCCGGCTGTATCCAACTAGCATTCGTTCCCATACTGCAACAGGATGCCTGACCATAGCTAATGTCGGTTGTTGGCACTAGACATGCCGACCGGCCGTGGACGATGTCCGCTCCCGGGAGAAGACGAGAAATCATGATGTCCGGACAAGCCGACGCGATTGACCCGAAGCGGACATGGGCGGGCTGGTTCGAGTTTCGCTCCGATCACTCTGGAAGACCAGCCTTTCGTAGGCCAGCGCTGAACAAAGCGAAATCCTCGCCCCGGCGGAATGACGCGAGATCTTTCAAGTTTGATATGCTCAAACCGGGCCTGTGTTTCAGTACCAACTCCACGCCGTGTTGTGCCGGTTCCAGACGTCCAGCCAGCCCATTGCTTGCCGCATACGCACAAATTGGCAGCAGAAAAGGCGGACTGTCACGCATGGACGTTTCGGCCCAGGCTGACGCGCTGTCGTAATCGCCTAACAGAAAATGCGCATATGCCGCTGCACCATGAACACCAGCGGGATCGCGAGGATTTAGGCGAACGGCATGTGCGACATGTTCGAGCGCCACATCCGGTTCACCTCTCCATACCCTCAGCCACGCACCGAGCGTCCAGGCGGACGCATGATTCGGATTAGCTTCCAGCCCCCGGTCCATGAAAGTCGCGGCCGCGTCGAACTCGTGCGCTATGAAAGCAAGTGCATAACCGCCCATACACAATGCCACGGAATCGTCGCTACCCAGATGCACTGCTTTCCAAGCCAAACTCGTGGCTTCGGCACTTTCCCGGACAGATTCGATCATCCATCCGCGCGCCTTTCGGTGCACGTAGCACCATGCTGCCATGCCGTAGGCGCAGGCTAGTTTGGGATCGACATCGATCGCTTTGCGGTAAAGCCGGAGCGCTTCTTGATTGGCGGCCATCGACTCAAAATCATGCTTGGCCATTCCGCGCAGGTAGTAATCATACGCCAGGAGATTCTCGGTTGGCTTTCGGTTGGCTCGCTTGATCTCCTCAATCTGTAATTTGGAGGCGATTGCGCCCACAACGCCCTCTGTCACGCGGTCCTGAAGGTCAAACATATCTTCGGGCGGGCCCTCGAAACGGCCGGCCCACAGGTGCGCTCTGGTTTCGGTGTCTATAAGTTGTCCTGCGATACGTATACGGTTTCCAGCTTTGCGCACACTACCGACAAGGACATAGCGTACGCCAAGCTCGCGACCAACTTGCCTTACGTCGACTGTCCGGCCTCTGTACGTGAAGCTTGAGTTTCGCGCGATCACAAACAGCCAACGAAAGAGCGACAACGCCATCGTGATGTCCTCCACGATGCCGTCAGCCAGGTACTCCTGCTCAGCGTCCGCACAAAGGTTCTGGAAAGGCAGCACCGCAATCGAGGACTTGTCCCGACGTGGAAGCGCGGGTTTTCGCGGCATCGCAACGTCGAGAACTCTAAAAGCGCGAACCGGACGATCGATGTTTTTGAGGCTTTGTTCACCCATATCGATGAACTCAGCCTGAATCTTGTCCTGGACATGATCGTAGGCGGACGATGAGATCCAGATCCCACCGGCCTCTGCGATGCTTTCGAGTCGAGCCGCGATATTGACGCCGTCTCCAAAAACGTCGTGAGGTTCGATGATTACGTCTCCGACATTGATGCCCACACGAAACATAATGCGACTATCTTCGGAGTCATCGACTGTAAGCTCCCTGATGCGGGCCTGGAACTGGACAGCAGCGCGAACCGCTTCGACCGCGCTCGGAAACTCTGCCAAGAACCCGTCGCCCGTGTTCTTCACGATCCGGCCCCCGCGTTCGGCAATTGCGGGGGTGACAGCGTCAATCAAAAGTGCCGCAACTTTGGCATGCGTAGCTTCTTCATCATTGTGCATGAGCCGCGAATAGCCAGCCACGTCGGCGGCCATTATGGCCGACAACCTGCGCTCGACCCGAATTGGCCGATCCTGCACCATGGTTCGCACCCTAACCGACAACATATTGTACGACGGATTGAGTGACCGGACTACTCGGCTAACGTCTGCTTCTGGCACCCTTCGTACCTGATGCGGTGTCCGAATTGGGTCAGGAATAGGCACCCAGGCGGACAGCAGCCGACCGCTCGGATTCATGATTGGCGAAACGGCTATTCGCGGCAAACGAGCCCGTCATGGGCGCCTACGAAATTCAGGATCTGTTCGGCGCAGGCCCGCGGCTGCAGCATTCCCAGCATCGCGTAAGGCGTATCGAGATGCGTCACGCGGACGGAGGCGATGTTGTCGCGCAGCGCGGCTTCCTGATCGGCGGACGAGATGTTGCTGCCGGTCGGATAGAGTGCGAGCGTGGGAGCCTTGATCTTCTGCAGGTAAGGCCTGGCGTCGACGGAGCCGGCGAACTCGACCATCGCAGCAACCACGTCGACGTCGGCCTTCCCTACTTCCCTGGCGTACCAATCCATGAAGGCCGGATCGAAACCGGCGGGAAACCGCGCCAGCGTGTTCGACTTGCGCACCCAGCCCTCGACGCCGAGCGCCCTGATGGCCTCGACCCAGCTCGGAAAGCCGACCGCATAGGCGTTGCGGATCCAGTCATTGGCCCACACCGCCGGCGCAAGCACCGACAGCGTACGCAGGCGCTGCGGCCGTTCGGCGGCGAAAATCAGCGTGATCGCGCCGCCGATCGCCTCCCCGACCAGGTGAAAATTCGGTGCGCCCGCGTGATCGGCCACCGCCTCGATGTCCCCGACATAGGCGGCCAGCGAGAGCGCGTGCGCCGGATCGTTCAGCGGCGACGATTGTCCGAGCCCGCGCAAGTCCGGACAGATCACCCGGTAGAACCGCGCCAGATACGGCACCATGTTGAACCAGAACTCGCCCGAGCGGGCGAAGCCGTGGATCAGGATGATGGTCTCGGCCTTGCGCCAGCGGTCGGTGTAGTCGTGAACCGCGTAGTGCAACGGTGTCCCGTCACCGGCTTCGACGGTCGGCATCGCGGCGCTCCCATCAGTTCGGTTTCAGACGGAGTTCTCTGGCGAGCTGCTCCATCTGGACAAATTCGCTTTGCGCGTATTTGGCGGCGTCTTCGGCGCTGATCACCCAGACCTCCTCGCCGCGTTTGGCCGCCATCGCCTTGAATTCGGGGCTTTGCGCCGCCCGGGTCAGAACGTCGCGCAGTTTTTCAGAGCGATCCTGAGGGATGTCGCGTGGCGCGATGACCGCGCGCCACAGCAATGTCTGGGATGGCGCCATCTTGACGTCATCAAGGCTTTCGACGTTGGGCAGCGTCGGAAAGCGCCGCGCCGTGGTCAGCAGCAGGCACTTTGCTTTTCCTTCGGCGACAAATTGCGCGATCGAGGCGATGGCGCCGCCATAAATGTCGATGGTGCGCGCAAGGAAGGCCGTTACCGTCTGGTCGGCGCCGGTAAAGGGGATGATCCGCTGGCGGATGCCCTCGGGTTGAAAAATCCGTGCGGTCGAAAACTGCACGAAGGCGCCGACGCCGTCCGAACCATAGGTGTATTTGTCGGGGTTGTTCTTTAGCTCGGCGAGGAACTCGCCTGCGTTCTTCGCCGGAAAATCCGGGTGGACGCAGAGCACGCCGGCGGCCTGCGTGATCATCGCGACAATGCGGTAGTCGGCCTGCTGGAAGCTTTGCGCCGCAACATGCGGGGCCATGGTGATGGCGCCGCTCGGCACCCCGCCGATGGTGTAGCCGTCCGGCTCGGACTTCGTCACAAAGCCGACGCCGATGGTGCCGCTGGCGCCGGGCTTGTTCAGGATCACGATCGGCTGGCCGAGCATCGGCGCTGCGACCTGGGCCAGCGACCGCATGATGGTGTCGGTGCTGCTTCCGGGCCCGGCGGGCACCACCAGCTGAACCGGCCGCTCGGGATAGTTGTCGGCCGACGCCGGCGAAACTACGCCGGCCATGAGGGCAGCTATTACGGCTACCGCGCCGATTCGGGCCAGCCCGGCAAAACGGCGCGACCAGGGCCACCACATCATGTCAGCGAATTTCTCCGTCGCGTCCTCCCCAATTGCCGGCAAGCGCCGTGATCTGAGTTCCGGCCAGCGACAACGCTGGGTTTTGCCTACGAAAACTTGTGACTTGCGGGAGCAAATCTTGTCTAATGAGTTAAAGGAAATCGTGTATAAGCTTTTCAAATGAATGACCTCCCCCGTACCCAGGCCCTGCGCTGCTTCATTACCGTGGCGCGCGAGGGCGTTGTGTCGCGCGCGGCCAGTTTGCTGAACCTGACCCAGCCGGCCGTCAGTTTGCAGCTAAAAGGGCTGGAGGAAAGTACCGGCCTGTTGCTTTTCAACCGAACACCGGGCGGCTTTACCCTGACCGAAGCCGGCGCCGCCCTGCTGCCGCTGGCGCACAAGGCGATATCGGCCTCGTCGGATTTCAAGACGATGGCGGATTCCCTGCGCGAGTCGGTACGGGGATCGCTTCGGGTCGGCACGATCCTGGATCCCGAGTTCATCCGGCTTGGACCTTTCGTGCGGAGCCTCGCCACTTCCTTGAAACAGACCGAAGTCTTCCTGCGCTACGGCATGAGCGACGACGTGCTGGCGCAGATCGGCAGGGGCGACCTCGACGTCGGATATTATGTCGACGCCACGCCTCCGGAATCCCTGTCGTTCCCGAGCTTCTCCGAGCGCCACATCGACGACGGAAAGTACCAGCTCGCGCCGCTGATGAGCTACCCGTACCGGGTGATTGCTCCAGCGGAATGGAGCGACCGGGTGATCGGCAAGGACTGGCCCGACCTGATCGGCCTGCCGTGGCTCGCGACGCCGCCGCACTCGGCGCATCGGCGCCTGCTCGACAATATCTTCCGCCCCATGGGCTCGCTGCCGAAGCGGGTGGCCTATGCCGACCAGGAAGAGGCCATGATCGACTTCGTCGAATCCGGCATCTGCCTCAGCCTCGCGCGCGACTGCACCCTCGATCGCATCACCCGCAAGCGGAACTTCGTGATCGCCGACAAGGTGACGGTGACCTGCGACCTCAGCTTTGCCTGCCTGACATCGCGGCGGCACGAACCGGTGATTTCGCACGCCTTCTCGGCCATGCAGGCGGTGTGGGATTTGAAGCCGACCAATGCCCTGCCCGCGCCGGTGGCCGCGCCAAGGTCGCGGAAAAGTGCACGAAGATAACCAGCCCCGCCGAATTAGCCGTCAGATCTTGCCATCGGAATCGCAGATCGATTTCAGCGCTTGCCATTCCTCCGGCGTCAGCAGCGGCGGCTTGCTGGCCGGCCGGTCTTCCCGGGTCATCCGCGCCAGCCGATCCTCGCTCATCGGATGGCTGGAGATGATGGAGAGGCCCTTGCCTCCCTTGCCGGTGACACGGACGAGCAACTCGCCCATCGGCTTGGTCGGCCGGCCCAGCCGGTGCATGACGTCGATCGAGAAGCCGTCGGCATCCTGCTCGGCCTCGCGCGAATGCGACGAGGTGACGAGCGTCTTTGATGCAAAGATCAGGGCGCTGGAGCCCGTGATGTCGCCGAACAGCAACCCGACCAGAAACGCTGTGCCGCCGTCGCGGATCAATCCCCGCATGTTGTCGCGATGCTTGTGGTGGCCGAGTTCGTGCGCCAGCACGCCTGCGATCTCGTCGGCGTTCTCGGCCTTCGCCAGCAATCCGTTGAACATGTAAACCCTGCCGCCCGGCAGCGCGAAGGCATTGGGCACCGACGACGACAGCACGCTGGACTGTACCGAAGTATCCATCCCGGCCGATTCACGTATCGCAGTCATCAGCTTGACGAAGGCTTTTTGCCCGGCCGCATTGTCGCAGACCTTGGCGTCGAAGATCGTCTTGACCTGACTTTCGGCCGCTTCGCCGAGCCGCCGTTCAAAGGCCTCCGGCACCAGCGGCGCCAAACGATCGGCGGCGAGCGGGACACCGAACAATACCACCGCGATGATCGAAACCGTGGCGGCGAGCGACCAGCCGACGATCGCGGCGACGCCGCGGCGGCCCGGCGTGTTCTCATCCAGAGTTGCACAACGCGAGACCAGGTCGGCCGCGACCGCGGCATCGCGAATCTCCAGGCGCGCCAGCGCCGGTGCCGTCAGAGCACTGAGGCGCAGCATGCCGGAGGGACCGTCGGCGCGGCGGATATCGGCATAGGCCCATGCCGCAAGGCTCGTTTCACCGTCGCGGATTTCCAGCCGGTCGGCAAAATGCAGCGTGACCGCGCGCCGCTGGTTCGACTTGCCGTCGAAATAGATCGCCGAACCGCCCGATGGCGATTTCGGGGTACCGGGAGCGTCGCTATCCGTGATGGTACCGGTCATCAGCTAGAAGCCCGCGACATCAAGGCCATCAGCAAAACCTTCACCAAGCGCATTGGCCAGTTCACCCCTTGCCGAAACATTGGCAGCCGCTTCGATGCCGTGGATGTTGATCGATTCCAACACCCGCACCCAGAGATCGCGCATCAGATAGACGCGGATCACGACGTTGAGCGCCAGTGCGAACACCAGGTAGCCGATGCCAGCGAGCACCAGCAACAGGATGCTCTGAGAAGATTCCTGCGACTTGAAGAACTCGCCGAATCCCTCGCCGTTCATGCTGGCGACCAGCGCCGCGGCAGCTGCGAGGTAAACCGTGAAAACGAACCCGAGCAGGACGATCCAGCCGACCACCTTCCAGTACAGGCCGATCAGCCGGCTGCGCGGCAATTCCGATTCCAGGCGCACGCCGCCGATCCGGATGCCGGACAGCCACCAGCGCCATTCGACCGCCTTGAACGCGCCGTAGATGAAGGGTGCGAACAGCGGCATCAGGAACGCCATCGGTGCGAGCAACCACAGCCACCAGCCGCGCTTGAAGAATTCCCAGCCGCTTCCCTCGAACTTCCCCTGCAGATCGCCATAGTATGAATGGCGCATCTTGTAGCGCTCGAGCGCCGCCGTGCGCCATGGCAGCGCCAGGCCGAAAGTCACCATCGACAGCAGGCCCCACAGCGACGCCTGCAAGGCATAGATCCAGCCCGAGCCACTCATCCAGAATCGCACGCCGCGCCACACCGTGCGCGTCAGGCGATAGCGACGGGCGCGAAAGATCGCAAACTGCCCGAACAGATAGAAGAAAGCGACCAGGGGAATGCTGGCGAACGCCTTGTAATGCTCGGCTTCGAGGCCGGCGAGAAAGTAGGCCAGATAGATCGGCACCAGGATCGCGAGTGCAACCAGGAACCCGATCAACAATTCCCGGCCCCGGCCGGTATATTCGGCGCCATCGCCGTCGATCTGGGTATTGCTCCAGAGATGGCGTCGGATGTCGGTGGTGAGCCAGAAGCGGTAGAAGCCCAGCGTCACCAATTCCAGCCCGGCGCCGCGCTTCACCAGGTGAAAGAATTCATCACGCTTGCCGGAAAACCCCACTGGCATCGGCGGCGGTTTCGGCAGCGGCGGTAGCGATGGCGGCCCGAGCGGGGTCCAACTCATCTGGTTCACGGGTCAACTCCAAGGCAGCGGGCAACAAGTCGGGTTTACACCAATTTGTCGGCTGGAGTGTGATCCGGTTCACTTACGCTGACTTGTCGAACAGCTCCCGCCCGATCAGCATGCGCCGGATTTCGCTGGTTCCGGCGCCGATTTCGTAGAGTTTGGCGTCGCGCAACAGCCTGCCGGTCGGATAGTCGTTGATGTAGCCATTGCCGCCGAGCAGCTGGATGGCGTCGAGCGCGCATTGCGTCGCCTTCTCGGCGGCATAGAGGATGGCGCCGGCCGCGTCCTCGCGCGTGGTCTCGCCGCGGTCGCAGGCTTTTGCCACCGCATACACATAAGCGCGCGAGGCGTTCATCGTGGTGTACATGTCGGCGATCTTGCCCTGCACCAGCTGGAAGGTGCCGATCGGCTGGCCGAACTGCTTGCGCTCATGCACGTAAGGCAGCACTACGTCCATGCAGGCCTGCATGATGCCGATGGGACCCGCGGCCAGCACCGCGCGTTCATAATCGAGGCCCGACATCAGGACGTTGACGCCGCGGCCGACTTCGCTGAGCACGTTCTCTTCCGGCACTTCGCAATTGTCGAACACCAGTTCGCAGGTATCGGAGCCGCGCATGCCGAGCTTGTCGAGCTTTTGCGCGGTCGAGAATCCCTTCATGCCCTTTTCGATGATGAAAGCGGTGATGCCGCGCGGGCCGGCATTGGCGTCGGTCCTGGCATAGACCACCAGCGTGTCGGCGACCGGGCCGTTGGTGATCCACATCTTGCTGCCGGTCAGGACGAAGCGGTCGCCCTTCTTGTCCGCCCGCGTCTTCATCGACACCACGTCGGAGCCGGAATCCGGCTCCGACATCGCCAATGATCCGACATGTTCGCCCGAGATCAGTTTCGGCAGATATTTGCGCTTCTGCGCGTCGTTGCCGTTGCGGCGGATCTGGTTGACGCAGAGGTTGGAATGCGCGCCGTACGAAAGACCGACCGCCGCTGATGCCCGCGACATTTCCTCGACCGCGATGCAGTGCTCGAGATAGCCGAGCCCGGTGCCGCCATATTCCTCCTCGACGGTAATGCCGTGCAGGCCGAGCGCGCCGATTTTGGGCCAGAGATCCCTTGGAAACTGGTTGCTCTTGTCGATTTCGGCCGCGCGCGGCGCGATCTCCTTGCTCGAAAAGGCAAACACGGTCTCGCGAATGGCATCCGCGGTTTCACCGAGGTCGAAATTGAACATCCGGTACGCATTGGGAATCATGGTCGGGCGACCTCCGGCGAAATATCGTTATTGGGATAAGCCTTAACCCCTGCAGGCGCGCTTGTCACGGGGAATGATACGGCTCCGTATCGGCCCCGACCGGGTGTAAAGTTCAATGCGGCCGGAGCATCAAAACTGTCCCTTGCTCCGGCACGTACGAACGGCTGTAATCGGTCCAAAATACCGCCACCGGGCGAATCCCGGCGCGCGGAGAACAATCAGGGAGCCGCTCCATGCAGGGAACCATCGAACTCACCCAGGATTCCATTGAACTGGACTCCCGGCAAAAGGCCGCACGCGAGCGCGCTTATTCGCTGCCGCTGGCCGAGTTCGACCCCGGCGATCCCGAACTGTTCAAGACCGATACGTTCTGGCCGTATTTCGACCGGCTGCGCCGCGAAGCGCCGGTGCATTACTGCAAGGACAGCATGTTCGGGCCGTATTGGTCGATCACCAAATACAACGACATCATGGACATCGAGACCAACCACGCGGTGTTCTCGTCGGCGGCCTATCTCGGCGGCATCACCATCCGCGACGTCGCAACCGATCTGCGCCGCGAAAGCTTCATCGCCATGGACCAGCCGCGCCACTCGGCGCAGCGCAAGACCGTGGCACCGATGTTCACGCCAACCCATCTCGACCAGCTTGCGATCAACATCCGCAAGCGGTCGGCCGAATGCCTCGACAATCTGCCGCGAGGCGAAGTGTTCGACTGGGTCGACCGGGTCTCGATCGAGCTCACCACGCAGATGCTCGCGGTGCTGTTCGACTTCCCCTGGGAGGACCGCCGCAAGCTGACGCGCTGGTCCGACATTGCGACGACGATACCCGGGCCCGGCGGCCTCGTCGCCACCGAAGAGGCGCGGCAGGCCGAACTTCTGGAATGCGCGACCTACTTCGCCACGCTCTGGAAGGACCGGATCAACCAGCCGCCGAAGAGCGACCTGCTATCGATGATGGCGCACAGCGAAGCCACGCGCGACATGGACCCGAAGAATTTCCTCGGCAATCTGATCCTCTTGATCGTCGGCGGTAATGACACCACCCGCAACACGCTGTCGGGCAGCATCTATGCGCTGAGTAAGAACCCCGACCAGTACAGGAAGTTGCGCGACAATCCCGCGCTGATCGACAGCTTCGTTCCCGAGGTGATCCGCTGGCAGACGCCGCTGGCGCATATGCGGCGCACAGCGCTCGAGGATATCGAGTTCCGCGGCAAGCAGATCAAGAAGGGTGACAAGGTCGTGATGTGGTACGTCTCGGGCAACCGCGACGAAGAGGTGATCGATCGCCCCTACGAGTTCATCATCGACCGCGCCCGACCCCGTACCCACATCTCCTTCGGCTTCGGTATCCACCGCTGCGTAGGCCTACGGCTGGCGGAACTGCAATTGAAGATTATCTGGGAAGAGATTCTCAAGCGCTTCGACAAGATCGAGGTGATGGATGAGCCGAAGCGGGTTTATTCAAGCTTTGTCAAGGGTTACGAGACCCTGCCCGCCCGTATCGTCGGCTAGCCAGCAGTTCCGCCCAAATCGGCACGGGCTTTGCGCATCGAGCGTCTGCAAGTTATAGTCTAATACATTTCCTATTGCGTTTCCTTGCACCCAGGGGATGACTGACGATGAACGTCCTGACCGCGATCCGAGGCGACAGACAAGAGCTCCTGCGCGCCGCGCGCGAGGAGGCCTATTCGACGCCGCTCAGCGAATTTCACCCAGGTGCGCCAAAGCTGTTCCAGAACGATACGTTGTGGCCGTGGTTCGAGCGGCTGCGCAAGGAAGAGCCGGTGCATTACTGCACTAACGCGCCGATCGAGCCGTACTGGTCGGTGACCAAATACAACGACATCATGCATGTCGACACCAACCACGGCATCTTCTCCTCCGACTCGACGCTCGGCGGTATCTCGATCCGCGACGTGCCGCCCGGCTACGACTATCCGAGTTTTATTGCGATGGACCAGCCGCGGCATTCGTCGCAGCGCAAGACCGTATCGCCGATGTTTACGCCGACGCATCTCGATGAGCTGGCAAAGCTGATCCGCGAGCGCGCCTGCAAGGTGCTTGATGGCCTGCCGCGCAACGAGACCTTCAACTTCGTCGACCGCGTCTCGATCGAACTGACCACGCAGATGCTGGCGACGCTGTTCGACTTCCCCTGGGAAGAACGCCGCAAGCTGACGCGCTGGTCCGACGTCTCGACCGCGCTGCCCAAGAGCGGCGTTGTGGAATCGCCGGAACAGCGACGGCAGGAAATGGACGAATGCTACGCCTATTTCTCAAAGCTCTGGAATGAGCGCGTCAACAGCGAGCCGCGCAACGATCTGCTGTCCATGATGGCCCATAGCGAGGCGACGCGCCACATGGACCCCGATAATCTGATGGGCAACATCATCCTCTTGATCGTCGGCGGCAACGACACCACCCGCAACACCATGAGCGGCTCGGTGCTGGCGCTGAACGAGCATCCCGAGCAGTACCAGAAGCTGCGCGACAATCCGGCATTGATCGACAGCATGGTGCCGGAAGTAATCCGCTGGCAGACGCCGCTGGCGCATATGCGGCGCACCGCGCTGGTCGATACCGAAATCGGCGGCAAGAAGATCGCAAAGGGTGACCGCGTCGTGATGTGGTACGTCTCCGGCAACCGCGACGAAGAGGCTATCGAGAAGCCCGACGAATTCATCATCGACCGCGCCCGGCCGCGTACCCACCTGTCATTCGGCTTCGGCATCCACCGCTGCGTCGGCATGCGGCTGGCCGAGCTGCAGCTGAAAATCGTGTGGCAGGAAATGCTGAAGCGTTTTGACCGTATCGAGGTGGTCGGCGAGCCGAAGCGGGTCTATTCCAGTTTTGTGCGCGGCATCGAATCGCTGCCGGTCAGAATTTCTTGAGCGAGCTCAATTCGCCTCAGGCTATCAACGCCAAAGGCTTTACTGGCGCCCCTATAACATCGCGGCATGGCAGCTTGAACCAGATGAGAAGGCCGCGCTGCGGTATTTTCGGCTAGACCTTGGGCGTGGTCACGCAGGAGACGTGACCCCGAACCGAGGCTGCCATGAACGATGCTGCTGTCAGGGATGACGCCAAAGACGATACCCAGGCCGGCCAAAGCTGGCCGCTCCAGATCTACAAGACGCTGAAAGCGCATGGCGTCTCGCAAATCTCCTATGTTCCCGATGCCGGCCACTCCCGGCTGATCGAGCTGTCGCACGCCGATCCCGCGATCCAGACCACCGTCTTGACCACCGAAGAGGAAGGCGTCGCGCTATCCGCCGGCGCCTGGCTCGGCGGTGACCGCTCGGTGCTGTTGATGCAGTCGAGCGGCGTCGGCAATTGCGTCAACATGTTCTCGCTCGCCGCAAGCTGCCGCCTGCCGTTCCTGACGCTGGTGACGATGCGCGGCGAATGGGCGGAGTTCAATCCGTGGCAAATCCCGATGGGCAAAGCGACGCAGCAGGCGTTTGAGATCATGGGCGTCACCGTGTTCCGGCTCGATCGTCCCGAGGACGCGGAAGAGATGATTTCGGCGGCCTGTTCGCTGGCGTTCGAGGGCGACCAGCAGATCGCGGTGCTGATCTCGCAGCGCATGCTCGGCCGCAAAAAGTGGACGGAGACGAAGTGATGGTCCAGAATTTCACGCTTGGTCGCCGCGAGGCCGTCAAGGCGCTGCTCGCCGACCGTAAGGATCTGCTTGTGGTGACCGGGCTCGGCTCGGCCTCCTATGACGTGTTCGATGCCGGCGAGCATCCCGGTAATTTCTATCTGTGGGGCGCGATGGGCGGCGCCGGCATGGTCGGCCTTGGCCTTGCGCTGGCGCAGCCGAAGCGGCCGGTCGCCGTGATCACCGGCGACGGCGAGCAGTTGATGGGCATCGGCAGCCTGCTGACCATCGCGACCAAGATTCCGGGCAATCTGACCATCGTCATTCTTGACAACGGCCACTTTGGCGAGACCGGCATGCAAGTCAGCCATTCCGGTCTCGGCGCCCAGCTCGACGTGATCGCGACCGGCGCGGGCTTTCGCTCGGTGACCGAGATAACCGACATCAAGGGCGTCAATGATTATCGGCCGACGCTGCAGCGCATCGACGCCGGGCCGCGGCTGGCGCGGATTCGTATCGCCACCGGCCATGTCGATCGCGCGCTGCCGCCGCGCGACGGCGTGTTCCTGAAAAACCGCTTCCGGGAAAATCTGGGGTTTGCGGTTACGTAGGGCGTGACGGGGGATTGCGTCGTGTGGATAGACCCCCACCCCAGCCCTCCCCCGCAAGCGGGAGAGGGAGCGCACTGCCTTCTCGGTTACTAGTGGACTTTAGCGCTTCAAGCGACCTGGATATCCCAGAGGCCTTCCTTGCGGCAGGCGTCGACCTCCTTGCGGAGCAGATCAGTGACGAGCGTGATGGCGGTCGAACCGGGATGCTCGATAGGGGACGCGATGGTGAGTTCGCGCATCGGCGCCGGTTTGGAAATCGTGGCGACCTCCAGCCGTCCGTCGGCGACTTCCGCGCGCAGCGAGGACGGCGGCAGCAGGGCGTATCCGAGGCCCTCCTCGACCAGGCTGGTCAGGACGCGAAAAGAATCCGCCTCGACCTGGACATCGAGCTTCAGTTTCTTCTTTGCCGCCGCATGCTCAATCAGCGTCCGGAGCCCGTGCGAATGACTGGGCAACACCAGCCGCTGCCGCAGCAGCCAATCGATATCGACCTGCTTCTTCTTCGTCAGCCCGCAACCGCGCGGGCCGACGGCGACGATCTTGTCGCGGCCGAGGTGTTGCACGGTGAGGTGCAGATCGGCCGACGGCCCGTAGATCACGGCCAAGTCCATCTGGCCGCGGTGCAACCACTCGATCAGATGTCCGCTGTAGCTCTCGACGATGCAGAGCGAGATGCCCGGATAGCTTTCGACGGTGCGTCGCGCCAGCCGCGCCGAGATCACGCAACTCACCGTTGGAACCAGACCCAGCACCACCCGTCCCGACGGTGGTCCGCCGGAGGACTGGATATCGTCGCGAATTTGATCGATTTGCCGAACGATGCCGGCGGTCCGCGCCAGCAGCAGACGGCCGGCCTCGGTCAGCACCATGCCGCGGCCGTTCCGGGTAAACAGCTCGGCGCGCAGCTCGTGTTCGAGCAGCTTGATCTGGCGGCTGAGCGCCGGCTGCGCGACCCGCAACGTGTCGGAGGCCTTGCTGAGGCTTCCGAGTTCAGCCACGCAACTGAACGTCCTCAGCTGTCGGAAATCCATGCTTGCCAATCTTGGAATGCAAGTTAATACGCTATAACAGTTGAGCATAGGGACTTCACGGTGGTTTCACAACTGCAAGCCCATCCCCAATCACAACGACGGCACTTCAAATGACCGCACACGAACAACCCGACGAGTACGCCGATATCCGCAATGCGGTCGCGAAACTCTGCGCCCAGTTCCCCGGCGAATACTGGCGCAAGCTCGACCGCGAGATGAAATATCCGAGCGAGTTCGTCGATGCGTTGACGCAGGCGGGCTACCTCTCGGTGCTGATCCCCGAGGAATACAACGGCGCCGGGCTGAAGCTGTCGGCCGCGGCCGCGATCCTCGAAGAGATCCAGCGCGCCGGCTGCAATGGTGGCGGCTGCCACGCCCAGATGTACACCATGGGCACGCTGCTGCGGCACGGCAGCGACGAGCAGAAGGCAAAATGGCTGCCCAAGATCGCGAGCGGTGAATTGCGCCTGCAGGCGTTCGGCGTCACCGAACCCACCAGCGGCACCGATACCTCCTCGCTGAAGACCTTTGCCAAACGCGACGGCAACAACGGCTACATCGTCAACGGCCAGAAGATCTGGACCAGCCGCGCCGAATATTCCGACCTGATGATCCTCTTGGCGCGCACCACGCCGAAGGAGGACGCCAAGAAGCGCACCGATGGTCTGTCGGTGTTCATCGTCGACATGCGCGAAGCGAAAGGCAACGGCCTCGAGATCCGCCCGATCCGCACCATGATGAACCACGCCACCACGGAAGTGTTCTTCACGGACATGCGGGTGCCCGCCGAAAACCTGATCGGCGAGGAAGGCAAGGGCTTCCGCTACATCCTGTCCGGCATGAACGCCGAACGCATCCTGATTGCCGCGGAATGCATCGGCGACGCCAAATGGTTCATCGCCAAAGCCACCGCCTATGCCAAGGAGCGCGTGGTGTTCGGCCGTCCGATCGGCCAGAACCAGGGCGTTCAGTTCCCGATTGCCAAGGCTTACGCGCAGATGCGCGCGGCTGAGCTGATGGTGAAGGAAGCCACCCGCAAATATGAAGCCGGGCTCGATTGCGGCGCCGAGGCCAACATGGCCAAGATGCTGGCGGCCGACGCTTCCTGGGAAGCCGCCAATGCCTGCGTGCAGACCCATGGCGGCTTTGCATTCGCCGAAGAATACGACGTCGAGCGCAAATTCCGCGAGACGCGGCTCTATCAGGTCGCGCCGATCTCGACCAATCTCATCCTGTCCTTCGTATCCGAGCACGTGCTCGGCATGCCCCGCTCCTACTGAGAACACATAATGCTGCCGTTAGAGGGATTGATCGTCGTCGCCGTCGAACAGGCGGTCGCCGCGCCGTTTTGCAGCTCGCGGCTGGCGGATGCCGGCGCCCATGTCATCAAGGTGGAACGCCCCGAGGGTGATTTTGCCCGCGGCTATGACGCCGCGGCGAAGGGACAGAGCAGCTATTTCGTCTGGCTCAACCGCGGCAAGAATTCCGTGGTCGTCGATCTCGCGACCAAGGACGGGCGTGCGGCGATGGAGGAGCTGATCGCGAGCGCCGACGTGCTGTTGCAAAATCTAAAACCCGGCTCGATGGACAAGCTCGGCTTCTCGCTGGAGCGATTGCGCAAGGATTATCCGGCGCTGATCTGCTGCACTATATCAGGCTATGGCGATGACGGCCCCTATGCCGACCGCAAGGCCTATGACCTCCTGATCCAGGCAGAGAGCGGTCTCGCCTCGATTACCGGCGGGCCGGAAGGCCCGTCCCGCGTCGGCATTTCCGTCGTCGATATCGCGACCGGCGCCACCGCGCATGCTACGATCCTTGAGGCACTGATCGCACGCGGCCGTACCGGAAAGGGCGCCGATATCCGGATCTCGATGTTCGACGTGATGGCCGACTGGATGGCGGTGCCGCTGATCAATTCGGAAGCCGGCAATCCGCCGAAGCGGATGGCGCTGGCGCATCCTTCCATTGCGCCCTACGGCGTATTCCAGTCCAAGGACGGCAAGGGCATCCTGATCTCGATCCAGAGCGAGCGCGAGTGGAAGAAACTCTGCGCCGAGGTGCTGGACCAACCCGATCTGCCCAATGATCCTCGCCTGGCCAACATGGTCGAACGCGTCAGGAACCGCGCCGTCACCGACCAGATCGTGGCCGACAGCTTTGCCACGATGGATCGCGTCGATCTCCTGAAGCGGCTGGCGGACGCCGACATCGCCTTTGCCGAGGTCAACACCATGGCCGACCTTGCCGTGCATCCCCATCTGCGCCGCATCGAGGTCGATACGCCGAAGGGCAAGGTGAGCTACGCCGCGCCGGCTGCGATCTTCGTCGGCGAGAACAGGCGTTACGGCGCGGTGCCCGCGATCGGCGAGCACGTCGAACTCCCCAAAGCTGCTGCACGGGCCAAATCGCCATGACGGAAAAACTCGACCTCGATCATTTGCGCGGCTGGATCGGAAAAACCACCGAAGCCTCCGACATCGTCACCGGGCAACTCGTCAAGGGTTTGCGCGCGACGCTGTTTCAGGAGATCGGTGAACCCAGGACCGGCGACGCCGCGCCCTGGACCACGCATTGGTGCCTGGCGCAGCCGGTGTTTCCGATGTCGCAGCTGGGCCCGGACGGCCATCCGACCCGCGGCGGCTTCCTGCCGCCGGTGCCGCTGCCGCGCCGGATGTGGGCCGGCGGCGAGCTCGAATTTCTCGATGCGTTGCGCGTGGGCGATGAAGCCAAGCGTACCTCGCGCATCGCTGACGTGACGATGAAGACCGGCAGCACCGGCGCGTTATGTTTTGTCTCTGTCGAGCACACGATCACGACCCCGCGCGGGGTCGCGATCCGCGAGCGCCAGGACATCGTCTATCGCGACATGTCGAGCACGCCGCCGGCGGCTTCCGGCAAGCCGGCCCCGCCGCCACCCGTTGCAAAGCACCGCGAAAGCCACATGGCCGACCCCGTGCTGCTGTTCCGCTATTCGGCGCTGACCTTCAACGGCCACCGCATCCATTACGACCGCGACTACGTCACCAAGGTCGAGGGCTATCCGGGGCTGGTGTTCCACGGTCCGCTGCAGGCGGCCCTGATCGTGGAGTTCGCCGCCAAACTGCACGGCGGCGCGGCGCCGAAGAAACTTGGCTATCGCGGCGTGCAGCCGCTGTTCGAAGGCAGCGAGTTCTCGGTCAATGCCAACGACACCGGCGCCGGCCTGGAACTGTGGACCGCCAATTCGGACGGCCAGCCGACCATGAAGGGTACGGCGACGTGGTGAAGGGTTGACGTCATTCCGGGGCGATGCAAAGCATCGAACCGCAGGTGCGCGATTGCGCACCGGGGAATCTCGAGATTCCGGGTCTGGTCCTGCGGACCATCCCGGAATGACGGTTTCCCTTTCTGAGGGCCCGACGTTGTCTCAAAATTCTTCCAAGACCAAATCGACCACCGTCAAGGACGCCACCTTCAACCTGCTGCGGGCGTTCGGCGTGAAAAAAGTGTTCGGCAATCCCGGCTCGACGGAATTGCCGTTCCTGAGCGACTGGCCTGACGACATCGATTACGTGCTGGGGCTGCACGAAGCCTCCGTGGTCGGCATGGCCGACGGCTATGCGCAGGCGACCCGCAACGCCGGCTTCGTCAACCTGCATTCCGCCGCCGGCGTCGGCAATGCGCTCGGCAACATCTTCAACGCCTACCGCAACCAGACGCCGATCGTCATTACCGCCGGCCAGCAGGCGCGCTCGATCATGCCGCTGCTGCCGTTCCTGTTTGCCGAACGGGCGACGGAATTTCCGCAGCCTTATGTAAAGTACAGCATCGAGCCGGCGCGGCCCGAGGACGTGCCGGCCGCGATCGCGCGCGCCTATTACGTCGCGATGCAGCCGCCGTGCGGACCGACCTTCGTCTCGGTGCCGGTCGACGACTGGACGCGGCCGACGCAGCCGGTGGAAGCGCGCCAGGTCAGCCGCGAGCTCGGGCCTGATCCGGCTGCGATGAAGGCGCTGGTATCAGCGCTCAACGACAGCAAACGCCCTGCCCTCGTCGTTGGCCCCAGCGTCGATCGCGCGGAGGCCGTCGACCTGATGGTGCGCGTGGCAGAGAAAGCCCGCGCCGCGGTGTGGGTCAGCCCGTTCTCGGCGCGCTGTTCGTTTCCGGAGCGTCATCCGCAATTCGCGGGCTTTTTGCATGCCTCGCCGGGACAGGTTTCCGACGCGCTGCGCGACCACGACCTCGTGGTCGTGATCGGCGCGCCAATTTTCACCTTCCATGTCGAAGGCCACGCCGCGATCTTCGATGGCGCCACCACGATCTTCCAGATCACCGACGATCCGACCGCGGCGGCGGTGACGCCGTCAGGCACCAGTATCGTCGCGACGATGAAGCCGGCGCTGACGATGCTGCTGGAACTGTTGCCCGAAACGCAGCGCGTGATCCCTGCGGGCCGCGCGCTGCTTCCCGCGCCTTTGGCCGCGGATCCGATCCCCACCGAATTCCTGCTGGATGCGCTGTTCCACGCCATGCCCAAGGATGCCGCGCTGGTCGAGGAAGCGCCGTCGCACCGCCCGGCGATGCAAAAATTCATGCCGATGCGCGGCCAGGACAGTTTTTACACCATGGCGAGCGGCGGCCTCGGCTACAGCCTGCCCGCCGCGGTCGGAATATCACTGGGACGTCCCGAGGTGCGTACCGTCTGCCTGATCGGTGATGGGTCGGCGATGTATTCGATCCAGGCGCTGTGGACCGCGGCCCAGCGCAAGCTGCCGCTGACGGTGGTGGTGATCAACAATTCCGGCTACGGCGCGATGCGCTCGTTCAGTCAGGTGATGCAGGTCCGCAACGTGCCCGGCCTCGAACTGCCCGACCTCGATTTCGTCAAGATTGCGGAGGGCATGGGCTGCGACGCGGTGCGCGTCAGCAAGGCATCGGAGCTTGGCGCTGCGCTGAAGCGCGGGCTGGCGCATGAGGGTGCCAGCCTGATCGAGGTGATGGTGGATTCGGCGGTGCCGCTGCTTTACACGAAGAAGGATTGACGCGGCCCCCGCTCTCTCCGCGTCATTGCGAGGAGCACTTGCGACGAAGCAATCCATCTTTCTTTTCTTGGCTGTGGATTGCTTCGCTGCGCTCGCAATGACGGAGGAGGACCTCCGTCACTTCCCGTAAGCTTCCCGCATCTTGGCCTGGATCTTCGCCATGCCTGATATCCAGCGATCGTAATTCTCGGTCTTCTTGCGCATGTAACCGAGCACCTGTGGATGCGGCAGAATCGCAAAGGTTTCCTGCTCCAGGCCCGCGAGTACATCCTGCGCCACCTGTTCGGCCGACAGATCGCCGTCGCCGGATTGCGGGCCTTTTGGAATCGACCTCAGCATCGCGGTATCGACGCCCTGCGGACACAGGATCGAAACCTTGATGCCGTCGGCCTTGTGCGAGATCGCGAGATTTTCCGCAAAGCCCACGGCCGCATGTTTGGTGGTCGAATAGGCCGGGCTGCCGACCTGCGACAGCAGTCCCGCCGCTGAAATCGTGTTGAGGAAATAGCCACCGCCGCGCGCCTTCATGCGCGGGATCAGGTGCCGCGCGGCATAGACATGCGCCATGACGTGAACCGCCCAGCTTCGTGACCAGGGCTCGTCCGAAGTTCCGCCCGCGTTGGTGGATAGCGGATCGAAGCCGCCGCCGATTCCGGCATTGGAACAGAACAACGCGATCGGGCCGAATTGCTTCTCGGTCTCCTCGATGACGTGCAGGACATCCTTTTCCTTGCCGACATCGCATTTGAAGGCCGCACCATTGATCGGGGTGGCGACGGTTCGCGCGCCGTCCGGATTGATGTCGGCGACCACGACCTTGGCCGCGCCCGCACGGTGGAAGGCTTCGCACAGCGCCCGGCCGATGCCGCTGGCGCCGCCGGTGACAACCACGACTTTTCCGGTCACCTGCATGGCCGTTCTCCCCTTGATTACTGTTTTCAACTGAACCCGGATCGGAAACGTAAGCCTCGCCCGGAAAATTGTCACGGAGCGATAAAACGTGCCCCCAGGATCGTCAATGCGCTGTCCGATCCCTCGGCCGCCATCGCAACTGAAGCTTGATTTTGGCCCGCCAATCGCCACTTTTGCGGGTGATCGCCCGCCCAATGTCTCATTGCCCTCTCATCGAGCCCTCCACGACGCATGGCCCCCAGTTTTCAGGATATCGTCGAGGAAGCGCGGTTGTCGGCGCGGGCGCTGTTGGATTACGGCGACAGCTTCTTCCATCCGACGGTGCGGCTCGGCGTCACCGGCCTGTCCCGCGCCGGCAAGACCGTGTTCATCACGGCGCTGATCCACGGCCTCACCCGCGGCGGCCGTTTTCCGGTGTTCGAAGCGTATGCGACCGGGCGCATCGCCCGCGCCCGGCTCGAGCCGCAGCCCGATGACGCGGTGCCGCGCTTCGATTACGAGAACCACGTCCGCACCCTGATCGAGGAGCGGCGCTGGCCGGCATCCACCGTCGACATCAGCGAGTTACGACTGGTGATGGACTATCAGCGCCAGAACGGCGCCGATCGCACGCTGACGCTTGATATCGTCGACTATCCCGGCGAATGGCTGCTCGACCTGCCGCTGCTCAACAAGAGTTTCGAGCAATGGTCGGCCGAGAGCCTTGCGCTCTCACGCGAAGGCCCGCGCGAAAAGCTCGCCACGCCCTGGCACGAGCATCTGGCGACGCTGACCGCCGAGGCCCGCGAGGACGAACCCGCGGCGCGCATGGCGGCGAAGCTGTTCACCGATTATTTGCGCGCCTGCCGCGACGAGCGCTTCGCGATGAGCCTGCTGCCGCCCGGACGCTTCCTGATGCCGGGCAATCTTGCAGGCTCGCCGGCGCTGACCTTCGCGCCGCTCGACGTGCCAACCGACGGCACCGCGCCCGACGGTTCGCTGTGGGCAATGATGCGGCGGCGTTACGAGGCCTACAAGGATGTCGTGGTGCGGCCGTTCTTCCGCGATCATTTCGCGCGGCTCGATCGCCAGATCGTGCTGGTCGACGCGCTCGCGGCGTTCAACGCCGGACCGGAAGCGCTGCACGATCTCGAAGCCGCGCTCGCCGGCATCCTCGATTGCTTCCGGATCGGCCGCAGCACGATTCTGAGCAATCTGTTCCGGCCGCGGATCGATCGCATCCTGTTTGCCGCGACCAAGGCCGATCATTTGCATCATTCCAGCCATGACCGGCTGGAGGCCATATTGCGCCGTGCCGTCGCCAAGGCGGCCGACCGCGCCGAATATGCCGGAGCGTCCATCGACGTCGTGGCATTGGCCGCGGTGCGCGCCACCCGCGAGGCGATGGTGGCGCGCGGCCGGGAAAAACTGCCCTCGCTACTGGGTACGCCGGCATCAGGTGAAGTCGCCAATGGTGATACGTTCGACGGCGAAACGGAGGTCGCGACCTTTCCGGGTGACCTGCCCATCGATCCCGAGGAACTTTTCAAAGGCACGTTCCGCGGCCTCTCCAGCACGCCTTCCGAAAAGGCCGATTATCGCTTCCTGCGCTTCCGGCCGCCGCTGTTGCAGCGCGAAGGCGGCGAAGAGCCGGCTCTGCCTCACATCCGCCTTGACCGCGCCCTCCAGTTCCTGATCGGAGACAAACTGCAATGAGCGAGAAGACGCCCCATCGGCGGCCGGCGACGTTCAAGCTCGACGATCCCGGCGTGATCGTGATGGATCCGGATGATGCCAGCCGCCCCGCGCGCGGCACGGTGCACATCACGCCGGAGCCCGACCCTGCGCAGTTGCCGGTGCCGATCGACAGGCCGCTGGTCCCGGCCAGGCGCGGCTTCCGCTGGGGCACGCTGTTCTGGACCGCCACCGGCGGGCTGGTGTTGCTCGGCCTCGGGCTCGGCGTTGTCAACCTGATCGAGGATCTGTTCGCGCGCAGCCAGACAATGGGTTACGTCGCGCTGGCGTTTGCCGTCGCCGCGGCGCTGGCGCTGACGGTTGTGATCGCGCGCGAAGCGTTCGGGCTGGCGAGGCTTGCCGCCATCGAGAAGCTGCACCAGCGCGCCGCCGAAGTGTTGCTCAGCGACGATCGCGCCGCCAGCCGCGCCATCGTCAATGACCTCTTGAAGCTCGCGCATCAGAACCCGCAACTGGCGCGCGCCCGCGCCACGCTGGTGGGTCACGCTGACGACATCATCGACGGCGCCGACATGATCAAGCTGGCCGAGCGCGAATTGATGGCGCCGCTCGACGAGGAGGCGCGGCGGCTGGTCTCCACGGCGGCGCAACGCGTCTCGGTCGTGACAGCGGTCAGCCCGCGCGCGCTGATCGACGTGCTGTTCGTGTTCGTCGCCGCCATGCGGCTGATCCGGCAATTGGCGCGGCTCTATGGCGGCCGGCCGGGAACGCTCGGCATGCTCAGCCTGCTGCGCCATGTGATCGGCCACCTCGCCGTCACCGGCGGCATGGCGATTGGCGACAGCCTGGTGCAGCAGATGCTCGGCCATGGCATCGCGGCCAAACTTTCGCAGCGGCTCGGCGAAGGCGTGCTCAACGGGCTGCTCACCGCCCGGCTCGGCCTCGCCGCCATCGACGTGACACGGCCGCTACCCTTCACCGCGCTGCCGCGGCCCGCACTCGGCGATCTCGCCAAAGACCTTTTGCGCAAGCGCGACGGCGAGGAGTGACATCTCCGGCTGTGCGTTGCCGGCCAGTACGCGCCAGCGGAACAGCGGCGTGTCCGGCGGCGGCGAGAGTTCGGGCGTCCAGCCGGTCAGCTTCTCCAGCGCATAGGTATCCATCACCACGCCGCGCCAGCTGCGCTCGACCCGTTCGAGCGGCTGCCGCTTGGCTGACGTGAGATCCCAGATCGGCAGGCGGTTGTCCGGCTCGCGCGCGACGTAGAGGCCGGCGTGATCCCGGATCAGATTCATGCCGGGATCGCTAAAGCCCTGAAACCTGCCGCGCTCGTTGATTTGAATAACCGGCACGCGGCCGTTGAAATACCAGCGCAGCATCGCGTAGGTGCGATAGTCCGTCGTGGCGATCCAGGTCGCGCCGGTCCTCTGCAACTGATCCTGGGCGCGCGCCACCACCTGCTGATAGCCGGCCTCGCCGCCGACCGGATCGGCGCGGCCGATCAGGTTCCAGGGGACCGCGACATAATAGAAGAACACGCCGACGACGAAGGCGATGCCGGATATCACCGCGACCCTCGCCCATTTGACGGTGGATGTGATCATCCATTCCGGCCAGCCCTCGCGCGGCAGCATCGCGATGTTGATGGCAGTGGCGGCAAATCCGGCCGGCCACAGAAACATCGGCCAGGTATCGCCGACGCGCAATGTCAGCGACTTCCAGAAGAAGTAGCCGAACGGCACGATGACAGCAGTCGAGAGCAGGATCGCGACCGGCTCGCGATGGCGATAGCCGCGCCACGCCGTCAGCGCCACGCCCGACAGCACCACCGGCAACAGCACGAAGCCGACGAGGCCGAACTGCAGGCCGAGATAATCGCCGACGGTGCGGAGTGACCATTGATGGGTCGCGACCGCGCGCACGAACTGGAAGCGGAACGAGGCCCAGTCGTGCTGGTAGTTCCAGATCAGCACCGGCGCGAACATGATCAATGCAATCAGCGCCGCTGCCCACGGATAGGGACTGAG
Source organism: Bradyrhizobium sp. AUGA SZCCT0176 (assembly GCF_018130145.1). Classification (GTDB taxonomy): domain Bacteria; phylum Pseudomonadota; class Alphaproteobacteria; order Rhizobiales; family Xanthobacteraceae; genus Bradyrhizobium. The sequence continues at coordinate 40,752 of NZ_JAFCMB010000003.1, forward strand.
CAGCCAGCGCCGCCGCCAGTCCGGCACCAGCGCAAACGCCAGCACTGCGGGCAGCAGCATGATCACGGTGAATTTCGACAGCATCGCCAGGCCGGCGAACAGCCCGGCGACGAGCCACCAGCGCGCATTGCCGCTTTCATGGAGCCGGACCAGCGACCACAGCATCGCGACCGCGAGCGGGATCATCGCCGTATCGGGCGCCACCTTCGCCATCAGCAGCCCGTAGTAAAGCGCGGCCTCCGGCATCAGCAGGGCGAACACGATGGCGCGAAAATCACGGGTGACGCGACGGACGATATCGGCAAGCAGCAGCTGCGTGATCAGCATCGCGACGATGCCGCCGAACCGCACGCCGAGATTGGTGTCGCCGAAAATCGCAGTGCCTGATCGAATCAGCCAGGCAATCCCGGGCGGATGGTCGAGAAAGGCCAGCGCGCTCTCCTTCGACCAGGTCCAGTAATAGGCCTCGTCGGTGCGCAGCTCGATTACCCCGGCATAGATCAGCCGCATCGCCGTCATCGCGGCGATCAACGCCACCACGGCAAGCCATGGCCGGCCGGCGCTATCCGGTTTGTTGCTGTTGTCGGGGGCGTTCGTCACGGCGCTTTTTCTTCGACTCCCGAGGGGGTGTCAACGTTTCGCGGCGGAAAAGGTGATTGCCGGGACCACGTTGCAGGGTGTTCACCAAGCGAATAAGGCAATATTGTCGCCGACAGCTTCACTGATGGACCGCATGGCCTCCCTGTCCCGTAAACAAATCACAGCCGCCCTGCGCGGCACCAGCCTGCGGCAAATCCGTCTGGCCAGCGGCGTGGTGCTGTTTGCCTATCTGGTCAGCCATTTCGTCAACCACGCGCTCGGCAATATCTCGATGGAGGCCCTGGCCAGCGGCGTCTACTGGCACACGCTGTTCTGGCATTCTCTGCCGGTCACGCTGGTGTTCTATGCGGCCTGCCTCATTCACACCGGGCTCGGCATCTGGGCGCTGTACGAGCGCCGGCAATTCCGCTGGAAAGCAATCGAGCCGCTGCAGCTTGTGCTGGGCCTCAGCATTCCCGCGATGATCATCACCCACGTGATCGGCGTGCGGCTCGGCTATTCGCTGTACGGTCTCGAAATACTCTACCCGCAGGTGTTCTTTGCGTACTGGATCTCATGGCCGCCGCTCAAAATGTGGCTGCTGTTTGCGGTTCTGGTGATCTCCTGGACGCACGGCTGCATCGGTCTGTATCTGTGGCTGCGCATGAAGGCGTTCTACAAGACCGCCGCGCCCTATCTGCTGGCGTCAGCGGTGCTGATTCCGACGCTTGCCATGCTCGGCCTCTACCAGGGCGGACGCATCGTCGTCGACAGCGACAGCGTCGAATGGCGGGCGGAGAATCTCAAACCATCCCAGACGGGGACATCGGCTGAAAAGGCCGTGTTGAACGATATCACAAACTATCTTCTGATCGGCTATTGGGGACTGCTCATTGTTGCCCTGCTGGCAAAAGGCGCGCGTGCCATCCACGAGCGCCGTGGCGGCATGATCAACCTGTCCTATGGCAACGGCCGAACGATCCGGGTGCCGAAGGGTCTCAGCGTGCTCGAGGCCAGCCTGCGCCACAACGTGCCCCATGCCAGCGTGTGCGGCGGCCGCGCGCGCTGCTCCACCTGCCGTATCCGCATCATCGGCGACCACCACGACCTGCCCGAACCCTCGCAGCGCGAGGCCTTCGTGCTCGGCCGCGTCGGCACGTCGGATCCGTCGATCCGCCTCGCCTGTCAGTTGCGGCCGGCAAACGACCTCTCCTTCTTCCAGCTCTTCCTGCCGCACACCATGTCGGCCGACGCACCGTCGTCCAGTCCGACGCGGATCGGCCAGGAGCGTTATCTCGTCAGCATGTTCGTGGACATGCGCGGCTCGACCAAGCTTGCGGAAAAACGCCTGCCCTTCGACACCGTCTTCATCGTCAATCGATTCCTCGGCGCGGTATCGCAGGCGGTGATCGAAAGCGGCGGCCGGCCGAACCAGTTCGTCGGCGACGGCATGCTGGCGCTGTTCGGGCTTGCCACCAGCCGACAGGAGGCCTGCCGGCAGGCGCTGCGGGCCGCCGCCATGATCGCCGCCAATGTCGACGAGGTGAACAGGTTTCTGGAACATGATCTGCGCGAACCGATCCGTTTCGGCATCGGCATCAATGGCGGCGAGGTGATCGTCGGCGACATCGGCTACCGCGACCATATGGTGTTCACCGCGCTCGGCGATCCCGTCAATGTCGCCGCGCGCCTGCAGGACATGACCAAGAGCCTTTCCTGCGAGGTGGTGATCTCGGACGAGGTCCGCGCCGCCGCAGGCCTGTCCGCCGACGCGCTGCCGCAACATGAAGTCGAGATCCGCGGCCGCAACGAGCCGATGATCGTGCGCCGCGTGTCGGATGCGAGGGAGTTGACGGCGCTGGTCGACGAGAACGCCGCCGCGGCGTGACGGCGGCGTCAGCCGAAGTCGCAGGGTGGGCAGCGCACTTGCCCCGTGCCCACCATTCTCTTGCACGAATGCCACAAGGATGGTGGGCACGCGGAGCCTGTCATCGGGCGCGCATTCGCGCGACCCGCCGGCTTTGCCCACCCTACCATTCCATTCGCGCAACCTCTCCCTGAACAGGCATTCAGAAAATTCTGCCCGATCGAGACGCAGTTTTCTCGAACCCGCTTTTTGGCGCGTACGACTGATAGGCGATGGGTCAGACTGAAACTGAAACCCAGACTGAAACTGAAACGATCAACCCGCGCCAGGACAAGATGTCGAACGCGCATCATTGAAGGAGAAAGACCATGCGTAAAGTTGCTCTCGCTCTCGCCGCCGCCACTTCCCTCGGTGTTATGGCGCTGGCTCCCACCACCGCTTCGGCGGGAGGGTTTTGGCCGCATCACCACCATCACCACCACCACGGTCACTGGGGCCACGGTCACGGCTTCCGCGTCGGCTTCATCGGTGGCGGTTATGACGGCTGCTACGTGACCCGCCGGGTGTTCACCCCGTACGGCGTTGTCCTCCGCACCGTCAACGTCTGCTACTAATCGAACCACTCGTTCGGTTCAGAAACCCCGGTCGCCCAGCGCGGCCGGGGTTTTCTGTTGTGGGTGCTGTTCAGACGTCATTGCGAGCCAACGGGTCGCGCGAATGCGCGCCCGATGACAGGCTTCGCGAAGCAATCCATCTTGCTGCGCAATAAAAGAATGGATTGCTTCGTCGCTTCGCTCCTCGCAATGACGAAAATGCCTTTTCGCCGTTCCACACATCGCTCCCGTTAACGACGTGAAATCCGGCGCAAACCGAGCCGCCTAGCCCATCGCGGCTTTCCGTTTTGTGATCCATTTCACATCTGAACAGCCATTCAGGTAGTTGTCCGCAATGTAATGCGGCTTTCTCGAACCGGTTTTCTCGCACGCACGACTGATGGGCGATGGGTAAGACTGAAACCTGAACGATCAACCCGCGCCAAGACAAGATGTCGACCGCGCTTCACTCAAGGAGAAAGACCATGCTTCGTAAAGTTACTCTCGCTATCGCTGCCGCCGCCACCCTCGGCACCATCGCGCTGGCTCCGACCGCCGCTTCGGCGAAGCCGGTGCACTGGCCGAACTTCCATCACCACCATGGCCATCACCACCACGGCCACCACCACCATGGCTTCGGCTTCAACGTCGGATACGTCGGCGGCGGTTACGACGGCTGCTACGTGAGCCGCCGCGTGTACACCCCGTATGGCGTTGTGTTCCGCACCGTCAACGTCTGCTACTAATCGAACCACAAGTTCGGTTCAGAAACCCCGGTCGCCCAGCGCGACCGGGGTTTTCTGTTGTTGCAATGTAAATGTGAGAAGGAGGTGCAACCGATGACGCAGATCCGGAATCCGGCTGGCTATTCGCGCAACGTCGTTGAGACCGCCGCGTTCAAGCCCGGCGTCGAACGCGAATTTGTGCAGAACAATTGCACCGCTGTCATTCCGCCGACTACATCAAGACGCCGCCGCACGGCGAGAAATTCAAGAAGGATATTTGGGCGGCCGAAGTGACCAGGATGATCAAGGTCTATGGCGCACCGATTGACGATGCGGATGTCTCATCGCGAACTACAAAAACGAGCGGCGGATGAAGGCGCGGATGCCCCCGCTCGGCGCGTCTATTTTGTGAACAACCCCTCCCCCGCACGCCAGGCGAGGGAGGATATCTGGTCAATCCTCCCATCGACGACGCTGGCGCCGGCCACGATTTCGCCGCGTCAAATGAGCGCGAAACGGGCAAAACGGCGGAAATACGGTGCGATATGGCGGATTTTTGCGGAATCCGTGGTGCCGTTTTGCGCTACCCAGTCCGCCACAACCCGCGTATCCTGAAGTCTCGGGCATGCCCGGTATGTGCGGGGACCGGCGGCTCGGATATTTTTTTGATTCCGCGGAGACGACGTGAATGGCTAAAGGTACGGTGAAGTGGTTCAACCCGACCAAGGGTTATGGATTTATCCAGCCCAGCAACGGCGGCAAGGACGTTTTCGTTCACATTTCGGCAGTTGAGAAAGCTGGGCTTTCGACGCTTAACGAAGGGCAGACGGTTGAATACGAAGAGATTGCCAATCGCGGCAAGACTTCGGCCGAAAACCTCAAGGTTTAGCGCTACCGCGCGATCGGCAACGGCGCGCTCTCGGAAGTAATCCGGGAGCCGGGCTTGAAAAAACTCTCAAAAAACTGTGAGCGTTCGGCGGAGCGAGCACCGTAGTTGCTCGTACTCTCTTTGGGCCGACCGGCCGCTCAATCTTCCTTCACCCATTTCTCGACCGGCATGACGTCCGGAGGCTGCAGATAGCCTCGCGGCCAGAGGTCGACGACCCATTCGGCCTTGGTTGCGCGATCGACCAGCACGGCGGTGTTGTGCGGTGTCTGCAGCACCAGCGTATTGCCGCGATAGCGGGGATCACCGATCGCATGATGCTTCAGCAGCCCCCAATCCCGCAGCACCAGTAACAGGCTGGTGGTATTGCGGGTGGTGTCCCAGCAATCGTAATTGTGCTTGTCGTCGAAGTAGCGGAAATCCGCTTTCGCCACGCGCTTATTGGTGCCGAGGATCGGTCCCATACGGCGGTCGAACCACACCACGGCCTTCTGCACCGCCGCGCGTTCGGCCACGGCCGACGCACGGCCCGCAGCCATGATCTGCGTCAGCGCGGTGCGGTCCCCCGGCGTGAACTCCAGTATCTGGCGGCGCCGGCAGACGAAGCCGTAACAGACCGTCATCGAATTCGCCGACGGCGGATAGATCGACACCGACGTATAGAGGTCGGCGACCGCCGAACTCATTTCGGCGGCTTCGGAAGGCGCGCCTGACAACGCCGCCCCGACAACGCCGAGCACGCCCGCAAGCCGGGCAAACGTTTGGCGTAACGCTCGATCGGCGTCTCTCATGATCCCTGCTATCCAAACCACGGCGGTGCCCGAGAATTAGCGCGTGCCTTTCACGCTGCCAAGTTGCAAGACCGCCACCTGTGGAACAGGCCACGGCTATTTTTGGCGTGGTGCGTTTTGGTCACGGTCGTTTTGTTTGCGCTACCCGACCGGCAACGGCGCGTCGCGCTTGACCTCTTCCATGACGGCGTAGGTCCGCGTTTCGCGCACCCCCGGCAGCGCCAGCAGGGTCTCGCCGAGAAAGCGCCGATAGGCCGTCATGTCAGCGAGACGGGCCTTCACCAGGTAATCGAAGCCGCCCGCCACCATATGGCATTCCAGCACTTCGGGGGCCGATTGCACCGCTTCAGCGAAGCGCTCGAAGACATCGGGCGTGGTCTTGTCGAGCATCACTTCGACGAACACCAGCAAGCCCAATCCCAGGAGATGCGGATTGAGCCGGGCGCCGTAACCCTCGACAAAGCCATCGCGCTGCAGCCGCTTCAGGCGCTCGCCGATCGAGGTCGGTGACAGCCCGATCCGCTCGGCCAGTTCGACATTCGCAATACGGCCATCTCCTTGAAGAATAGAGAGGATTTTGCGGTCAATCTTGTCTATATCCATCGTTTATCCGGCTATTTTGGCTATTCTCCATATTTCCTAAGGCATAATGACGAATTTGTCTATCGAACTACGGTTGGAGCAGCGGTAAATTGGATGAGACCCCGAGGGAATCACCATGCCGGACCATCCACCGCCTCTCCCGCCCTTCAACGCGGCCTACGCACCCGATGATTGGAAAATCGCCGCCCGCCTGCTCGCCACCGCCAAGCTGGGCGCCGAGCAGGAGACGCGGATCGACCTCACGGCGACGCGCCTGATCGAAGCCGTCAGAGCCAATGACGATCCGCTCGGCGGCGTTGAGGACATGCTGCGCGAGTTCGCATTGTCGACCAAGGAAGGCCTCGCGCTGATGGTGCTCGCGGAAGCGCTGTTGCGGGTGCCGGATGCGCGCACCGCCGACCAGTTCATCGAGGACAAGCTCGGCCAGGGCGACTTCGTGCATCACGAGACCAAATCCAGCGCCTTCCTGGTCAACGCCTCGGCGTGGGCGCTCGGCATGTCGGCGCGGGTGATCCAGCCCGGCGAGACGCCGCAGGGCACCATCGGCCGGCTGACCAAGCGGCTCGGCGCACCCGCCGTACGCGCCGCGACACGCCAGGCGATGCGGCTGATGGGCAGCCATTTCGTGCTCGGCGAGACTATCGAGGCCGCGCTGGCGCGGGCCGAAGCGCATGCATCGCGCCACCGGCGCTATTCCTTCGACATGCTCGGCGAAGGCGCGCGCACCGCCGCCGACGCCGCGCGCTATTTTGATTCCTATGCACGCGCGATCGATGCGATCGGCCGCGCCGCCAACAATCGTCCCTTGCCCGATCGGCCCGGTATTTCCGTCAAGCTCTCGGCGTTGCATCCGCGCTTCGAAGCGGTCAGCCATTCACGCGTGATGAGCGAACTGGTGCCGCGCCTGATCGATCTGGCGCGGCAGGCCAAGACCTTTGATCTGAATTTCACCGTCGATGCCGAGGAAGCCGACCGGCTGGAATTGTCGCTCGACGTGATCGCGGCGGCATTCGCCGATCCATCATTGGCCGGCTGGGGCGGCTTTGGGCTGGCGATCCAGGCCTATCAAAAGCGCGCCCGTGAGGTGATCGACCATGTCGATGGTCTCGCGAAAAGCCTGAACCGCCGCATGATGGTGCGGCTGGTGAAAGGCGCCTATTGGGACACCGAGATCAAGCGCGCGCAGGAGCGCGGTCTCGACGGTTATCCCGTGTTCACCCGCAAGGCGATGACGGACCTGAACTACGTCGCCTGCGCGCAGCAATTGCTGGGCTTGCGGCCACGGATCTTTCCACAGTTCGCGACGCACAACGCGCTGACGGTCGCGACGCTTCTCGAACTGGCAAAGGACAAAAGCGGCTTCGAATTCCAGCGCCTGCACGGCATGGGCGAGGCGCTGTATGCGCAGCTCAGTGAAGACCATCCCGACATCGCCTGCCGGACCTATGCGCCGGTCGGCAGCCACCGTGATCTCCTCGCCTATCTGGTACGGCGGTTGCTCGAGAATGGCGCCAATTCGTCGTTTGTCGCGCTCGCCGCCGATGAAACGGTGCCGATGGCCACATTGCTGTGGCGTCCGATGGAAATCATTGGCGTCGCCGCCAAAGCCGCGCATCCGGACATCCGCCTGCCGGCCGATCTATTTTCGCCACAACGGACAAACTCGCGCGGGCTGGAATTCGGCGAACGGGCGGCGCTGAACAAACTCGTCGCGGCTGTCGCTGCGGAAGTTTTGCCTGCAACTGGCAGCGTCGCTGATGCGACGCTCTCCGAAGTCAACGCGGCAATCTTGGCCGCGCGCGACGGCTTCAAAGGCTGGAGCCGAACGCCGGCCTGGACGCGCGCAAGCATTTTGGAAAAGGCCGCCGACCTGCTGGAACAACGCGCGGCGCATTTCATCGCGCTGCTGCAGCGCGAGGGTGGCAAGACGCTGGATGACGCGCTGTCGGAAGTCCGCGAGGCCGTCGATTTCTGCCGTTACTATGCCGCGCAAGGCCGCGAACAGTTCGGCGACGGCAAGGCGATGCCGGGTCCGACCGGCGAGAGCAATGTGCTCGCCTTGCGCGGCCGCGGCGTCTTCGTCGCGATCTCGCCGTGGAATTTTCCGCTCGCGATCTTCATCGGCCAGGTCACGGCGGCGCTGATGGCGGGCAACGCCGTCGTCGCAAAACCTGCCGAGCAGACACCGCTGATCGCGGCGGAGGCGGTGCGGCTATTGCATGAAGCCGGCGTCTCACCGTCCGCATTGCATCTGGTGCAAGGCGACGGGCGGATCGGTGCGGCGCTGGTGGGACATCCCGACATATCAGGCGTCGTTTTTACCGGCTCGACCGGGGTGGCACGATCAATCAACCGGACGCTGGCGGCCAAGGACGGCCCGATCGTGCCGCTGATCGCCGAGACCGGTGGCATCAACGCCATGATCGTCGATGCCACCGCATTGCCCGAACAGGTTGCCGATGACGTCGTCACCTCGGCGTTCCGCTCGGCCGGTCAGCGCTGCTCGGCGCTGCGGCTGTTGTTCGTCCAGGACGACGTTGCCGACCGCATGATCGAGATGATCGCAGGCGCCGCGCGTGAACTGAGGATTGGCGATCCCAGCGATCCCGCCACCCATATCGGCCCGGTGATCGATGCCGAGGCCAAAGCGCGCCTGGACGCTCATATCGCGCGCATGAAGCAGGAAGCGCGGGTGCACTTTGCGGGCACCGCGCCCGAGGGTAATTTCGTCGCGCCGCACATCTTTGAATTGTCCGATGCCGGACAACTCAAGGAAGAAGTGTTCGGTCCGGTGCTGCACGTGGTGCGTTACCGGGCCGACCGGCTCACTGCCGTGCTGCAATCGATCGAGCGTTCCGGCTACGGACTTACGCTCGGCATCCACTCCCGGATCGACGATACGGTCGATGACATCATCGACGCCGTTCAGGTCGGCAATATCTACGTCAACCGCAACATGATCGGCGCGGTCGTCGGCGTGCAGCCGTTCGGCGGGCATGGCCTTTCCGGCACCGGCCCCAAGGCCGGCGGACCGCATTATCTGGCGCGGTTTGCCACCGAACAGACGGTGACCGTCAATACCGCCGCCGCCGGCGGTAATGCAGCCCTGCTCTCGGGCGGGGAGTAGTTGCATCCCGCGCCCAAATGGCGTTGAAGTTTCAGCACGCACGGCATGCAATATTCCAGCGGAAGAAAAATCAACAGGGTTTCGGGAGCGGCATCGACATGGAAAAAGGCATTTTTGACGGCCTCAAGGTTCTGGACTGCGCGAGTTTCATCGCAGCCCCCGCGGCCGCCACCGTGCTGTCCGATTTCGGCGCCGACGTGATCAAGATCGAACCGCCGGTTACCGGCGATCCATATCGAAATTTGCCGAATTTGCCGGGCTACCCGCACAGCGAACACAATTTCGCGTGGATGCTGGAAGCCCGCAACAAGAAGAGCCTGGCGCTCGACCTGACGAAGCCGGAAGCGCAGGCGGTGCTCTACAAACTGGTCGCCGAGGCCGACGTCTTCATCACCAACATGCCGCCACAGGTCCGCACCAAGCTCGGCATCACCTGGGATCACCTAGCGCATCTCAACGACCGGCTGATCTATGCGTCGTTCACCGGCTATGGCGAAAAAGGCGAGGAAGCCAACAAGCCCGGCTTCGACTCTAACGCCTATTGGGCGCGCTCCGGCCTGATGGACCTTGTCCGCGCCGACGAGCACACCACGCCGGCGCGATCGATCGCCGGCATGGGCGACCACCCCTGCGCGATGGCGTTTTACGGCGCGATCGTGACCGCGCTGTTCAAGCGTGAAAAGACCGGCAAGGGCTCGCACGTCAGCTCGAACCTGATGGCCAACGGCGTCTGGGCGGCCTCGGTGCTGGCACAGGCCAAACTGGTCGGCGCCAAGTTCGGCGAACGGCGGCCGCGCGAGCGCGCGCTGAACGCGGTGACCAATCACTACCAGTGCAAGGACGGCCGCTGGCTGATCCTGTCGCTGCTGAACGAAGACCGGCAATGGCCGACGCTGGCGCGCTGCCTCGAGCGCGAGGATCTGGTGACCGACCCGCGCTTTGAAACCAGGAAGGAGCGCCACGCGCGCTCGCTGGAACTGATCAAGATCTTCGACGAAATCTTTGCCGGCAAAGACCTCGCCGAATGGCGCAAGATCCTCGACGGCAACGGGCTGGTGTTCGGCGTCGTCGGCATTCTCGACGACATTCCGGGCGACCAGCAGATGATCGAGAACGAAGTGCTGGTGCCGTTCGAGAACGACACCATGATGACCATCAGCAGCCCGATCTGGGTCGACGGCAGCAAGAAGGTCCAGCCGCGCAAGCCGCCCGGCCTCGGTGAACACAGCGACGAGATTTTGCGCAACGCCGGCTATGACGAGGCCGCGATCAAGAAGCTGCGCGCGTCCGGCGCGGTGGCGTGAGCCTGCGGAACAGCGGCATGCCCACCTACCGACTGCATTACTTTCCAGAATCGGGAAACAGCTACAAGCTTGCGCTGATGCTGACCCTGTGCGGCCAGACCTTCGAGCCGATCTGGACCGATTTCGGCGGCGGCATCACGCGGTCAGCGGAATGGCGGCGCACGGTCAACGAGATGGGCGAAATCCCGGTGCTGGAAGAGGATGGCGTCCGCCTCACCCAGACCGCGCCGATCCTGCTGAAACTCGCGCGGCAGTTCGGCCAATTCGGCGGCGAGACTGAAGCGGAGCATTTCGAAGTCTTGCGCTGGCTGTTCTGGGACAACCACAAGCTCACCGGCTACATGGCCTCATACCGATTCATGCGGACGTTCATCCCGTCAGGCGATCCCGCGGTGCTGACCTATTTTCGCAAGCGGCTCGACGATTTCCTCGGCATCCTGGAAACACATCTGCAGCAGAATGCGTTCGCGATCGGCGCGCGGCCGAGCATCGCCGATATCTCCATGATGGCCTATCTGCATTATCCGAGCGACGAGACCGGATATGATTTCGCGGTGAGCCACCCGGCCATCAGTGCGTGGCTCGGCCGCATGGCTGATCTGCCCGGCTGGAAGTCGGCCTACGATCTGCTGCCCGGCAAGCGGCTGACGCATTACGCGAAGTGAACGCTTTCGGTTTGACGTTTCAGCGGCTCAACCAGGCCCAGACGATGCCGAAGACGATCACACCGGCAATGACGGCGACCGCGATCGCCCAGGTGCTGACGCGGACGTTGCTGACGACCTCGCGTTTGGCTTCGTTTTCGGCGATCTCGCGATTCCGTTGCCTGTTCTCCTGGTCGGAAGAGCTCATCGCTGGTCCCCGCTCGGTTGGTCGTTACCCGTCACTCTAGCATCAAACGATGACGGTGCATCGGCGCCCTTGCCGCTGCCAAGGCCGAAACGTGCCTACCGGCTTTTCACAAAACACATGCCCATGCGCCCAGTCTTGCCGCTGACCTGACAGGCCAGCCCCTCGGCGCAGGTCCAGCTGCGAAAACTCGCGTCGTTGCTCGCCGCGGTATTGCCGGGAGCGTAGCAATGCGCGCCCCAGCCATCGCTATATTCGGTCCCCACCAGCTCCGTGCTGCCGCGCAATTGCGGGCGGCTGGCAAAGCCCCGGGAATAATCCGGCGCCTTGCCATCCCGCACTGCGGTGAGGATGTCACGGCGGCGAACCTGATCGCCGAAGAAGTGCGGCGACGCCGGCACGACCGTTGAATTGGAGGGATTGACCGCCATCCAGTCGACGCCGGGAAAATGAAATCCGCCGATGCCACGCGTCTGGTGGCATCCGGAACAGGTGACGTCGTTCAGCCGCCGCTCAAAGCCGCCAGCCGAGCGGATGTTTTGCAGCTTCATACCGCCAGCCGCGGCCTTCTTCAGCGCCGTGACGACGTCAGCTTCGCTGAACACCGCCTTGGCCCCCTCGCCCTGCATCAGGCCGAATTCAGGCTGCAGGTCGGAAGCGTCAAATCCGGCCGGCGTTGCGGCAATCGCGCCATTGGCAAGGAATTTTTCCGGGATCAGGACCGCGCCAGAATCGAACTCTGCCAAATGTTTCGGCTCCAGCAGCCATGACTTGAATTCGCGCCCGAGCTTGTCGTCGGCCAGAATGCGGTCGCGGTCGATCTGGTTCTCCATCGGCGCTTCCCGAAATTCCCGCGCCGCGGCGTCATAGCGAAACACCTTCAACAGGTAATCGGTACGGAAATCGCGCACGGGCGATTTCGGCGCATGCGCGATCTGAAGGTTGGTCTCGATGCGATCGATGTTTTCATAACCGAGCAGATCGAGCGGACCGTTTTCATCCAGCAGCTTTTCCGCGAGCGGCGCGCCGGTCAGCGAAAATTCGCCTGCGGCGAGCCATCGCTTTGCGATTTCGGAACAGGTGACGGGTTTGCCGTTACGGTCGATCCCATGACCGGCCTTGGCTTTCAGCACGAGATTCAGCGTCATCGGCAGACGGGGCAAAATTGCCCTGTCGTCGATCCCCGGCGTTTTCATTCGCGTCAGCCGATAGATCAGCCGGATGTCGCCGCAGCTGGCCTCGTCGACATAAGCGCGGTCCATGCGATTGACGATGCCCGCCAGCGCGAAACGGGTGTCGCCGGAATCAAGCTGGGTGCGGTCGAACAGTTGAAAGGCAAAGCCATCACCGACGCCGATGGCTTCGCTCGGCAGGCTCCTTTTGTGTCGCGCAATATAACGGTCGAACTCGGCGTCGATCGCCTGGCGGACCGGGAGCATCGACGGCAGGGTGAATAGCTGGCCGCTCGTGAGCGGAATATCGGCCGACCGCTCCGGCCACAACAAACGGCCGATGCCGAACCTGCCGCCGTCGAGTTCGCGCAGCGCCAGGGGATCCGTTATCGCGGTCCCACGCTCCAGTGGCGCGGCGGACGCCGGCAATGCGCCGCACACCAGGGCGAGCATGATGAAAAGAAATCGCAGCGCGCGGCTCATGCCCCCACTAACACCGCGCGAAGTGGCCTATTCAAGTAAAAAGGCGCTTCACATCCCGGTGAAGCGCCTTCGTCTTTCAGATTTCGCGTAATCAGCGGGCGACAATCAGACCCTTGCTGGTCACGACCACCCATTTGCCGTCCTGCTTGCGGATGGCATCGATGCGGCCGAGACCCGGGACAGGATCGCCGGCGTAGACTTCAAAGATGCCCTGGCGGCCTTCGATCAGCGCGCTGCCATTGGCGGCGTCACGCAACACCCAGCCGTCCACGGTCGGCAGCCGTGCAATCTCGGGCTTGGGCGCGGGCAGCGGCACCGCCGCGGCCGTTGCGGGCGGCGACACCGTTCCCGTGACGTCCCTTGCGGCAGCCGGCGTTGCGGCGGCGACGGGTGCGGGTGCAGCAGCCTGCGCACGGAGTTTTTCGACGGCATCGCTGAGCTTGGCGAGCTTGGCGGTCGGTTCGGCCTGCGCCTTCTCGACCTTGTCGAGGCGGTCGCTGGTCTTGTTGAACTGGCTCACCCCGGTTTTGGAGGTGTGCTCGACGCTGGCCTTCAGCGCCAGGATATCGGCGTCGATCCGCGCCACCGAGGCTTCGAGTGCACTGTTGTTGTTCGCCACGGCGGAATTTCCGGCCATCATCTGTCCAAGACCCGCGGTTGCCAGCGCGCCACCGAGCGCACCGGCGACCGTCGCCAGCGCCACCACAGCCGCCATCGCCGACATCCGGCGCTTGCCGGACACGCCGTCAGCTGCAACGGCCTCAGGCTTCACATCGGCTTCGTCGCCGTTCCACGCGCGCTCGCCGGGCGACATGATCAACAGCTTGCCAGGAATCCGCGGCGTTTCAACTTTCGGAGCTTCAGATGTGGCCGCTTCGACCTTCGCCGGTTCAACTTTGGTTGCTTCAAGCTTGGAAGCCTCGACCCTGGGCGCTTCCACTTTGGGCGCATCCGGCTTTGGGGACGTTTCTTGCTGGTCGGGTGCCAGCATCGGGGACTCGATCGCCGCCGTCACCGGCACTTTGGCTGCGGTCATATCGGGAGCGGCCGGCCCGGCGCCGACGGAACCGGTTTCACCGCTGGTGGCCTCGGACTGCTGTTCGCTCACGTTCAATTCTCCAGAATGGGTTGACCTTTTGGTAACTTTTATTGCTTGCGAAATCGTTACCGGGTTCCGCCTTACCGAAATTTTAGAAGGTCATCCGGGCCTGTTTGCGGCCGCAAAGCGACGGCTGCAGGGCCGGCGACTCCGCCCGCTCGCCCATGCTGCCCTGCGGCAATCCCCGACAGCTCCGTTTGCGCCCGTTCATTTACCGACTAACATGGCCTGACCATCCAGCCAGAAGGCAGGAGGCCGCCATGACCATCGAAAAATGCATCAACGAGTTTGATGTAGATGACGTCATTTTTGAGGAAGGCTCGACCGGGCGCGAACTGTTCGTCGTGCTCGACGGCAAGGTCGAGATCGCCAAGGTTAACGGCGCCAGCAAGACCGTGATCGCCACGCTCGGCAAGGGAGAATTCTTCGGCGAGATGGCCGTGATCGACGGCTCGTCCCGCTCGGCGACCGCGATTGCCGCAGCGGCGCACACCCGCGTGATGCGGATCAATCACGCCCGCTTCGTCTATCTGGTCAGCCAGCAGCCGGCGTTTGCGCTGATGATCATGGATGCGCTCAGCAAGCGGCTGCGTGCCGCGAACGCGATCACGTTCAAAGCCGCGGCCAATCCATGAGCGAGCGCAGGCCGAGCCCGTTCAAGACCCTGCTCGAAAGCGACGTCTGCACGCTGATCGAGGCAGCCGAGGACGTGTACCAGATTCGTTTCAAGAACCGCGCGGCGAACGCCTATCTGGTGCGCGGCAGCTCGCGGACCATCATGATCGATGTCGGCCTGTCATCGAACTATCCGCATCTGCTGAAATGTCTGCAACACGTCAATTGTCCGCCCGAGAAAATCGACATGGTGGTGCTGAGCCATGAGCACCTCGACCATATCGGCGCCGCCTATCATTTCAATGGCCGCGCCTTCATCGCCGCGCATCGGCTGGCCGCCAACAAGATCATGCTGCGCGACGATTTCTCGATGCTGCGCAAGATGTTCAACGAACCGAATATCCCGATCAATGTCGACATCTGGCTCGAGGAAGGCAATCTGCTCGACCTCGGCAATTTCCGCCTCAACGTGATGTACACGCCCGGCCATACCTCAGCCTGCATCACGCTGTTCGATCAGGACAAGGGCCTGTTGTTCGCCAGCGACACGCTGATGCCCGGCGGCGTGATGGGCGGCGTATTCGGCTCCGGCAGCATCGCCGACTATATCCAGTCGCTGGAGCGGCTGAAGGGGTTGAACTCGAAGATCCTGCTGTCCGGCCACGGCCGCCTCTCCGACACGCCGCAGGACGATGTACGGGTCGCCATTCAACGTTCGCACAACCTGCTGTCCGACACGGCGCAATTGTTCGACGCGCTGGATGCGCGCTCGAATTTCGAACCGATCATGCAGTCGGTGCGAGACCTCAACAAGCTGGATGATGGCTAGGCAGCCAACGCTGCCGAATAATTGCGCCATCCGGAATTATTTCCCGCCTGACAGATCTTGACGTGATTCCAAATCACGCTCGCCGGCCTTCGGCTGCGATCCATCCATTTGACAAAATTTATGGCGGCCTGTTCAACAACAGCAACAACGACGCCTCCAAGAGGCATGGGGAGAGAGCACCATGAAACTTTACGACTCGGTCGGACCGAATCCGCGCATTGTCCGCCAGTTCATGGCGGAGAAGGGCATCGAGATGCCGAAGCAGACGGTCGACCTGCGCAAGGGCGAAAACCGCGAGGCCGAGCACCTGAAGCGCAATCCGCACGGCCAGATGCCGGCGCTTGAACTCGACAATGGCAGCTATCTCTCGGAAGTCATCCCGATCTGCGAATATCTCGAGGAGAAGAACCCGACGCCTGCGATGATCGGGACGACGCCGGAAGAGCGCGCCGAATGCCGGATGTGGACGCGCCGCGTCGATCTCAACATCTGCGAGCATCTCGCCAATGGCTTTCGCTTCGGCGAGGGTCTGAAGTTTTTCGAGAAACGCATCCTCTGCGCGCCCGAAGCCTCGCCCGGCCTGAAGATGATCGCGGCCAACCGCCTGCAATGGCTCGACGGACAAATGGCCGGCAAGGACTATCTCTGCGGCAAGCGCTTCACGATGGCCGACATCCTGCTCTATTGCTGGCTCGATTTCGCCGGCACGGTCGGCCAGCCGCTGGATCAGACCAACGCCAATATCGTGGTGTGGATGGCGCGAGTTGCGGAACGGCCGTCGGTGAAGGCGTAGGTAAGGCCCGTGTCTTACCCTCCCCTGGAGGGGGAGGGTCGACTCGCATGGAGCGAAGCGAAATGCGAGAAACGGGGTGGGGTGAAGGTCCCTCAACTCGGGCACCGCTCGCGAGGAGAGACTGTCACCCCACCCCGCCGCTTCGCGTCGACCCTCGAGCAAGCTTCGCTTGTCTCGGACCCCTCCAGGGGAGGGTAAGAGCTAAATCACCACCGGCTTGTCCGGCAGCTCATTCATCCCGCCGCCCTGCGGCGGAAAATGCGCTGCCAGTTGCCTCGACACGGCCTCGATCCCCTTGATCACGCCGCGTTCGAAATTTCCCGCCCGAAATTCCGTTTCCATCTCGACGCAGATTTTCTCCCAGCCGGCGGTGCCGACATGTGCGTGGATGCCGCGGTCGGCGACGATTTCGACGTCGCGGTCGGCCAGCAGGAGATAGATCAGCACGCCATTGTTGTGCGCGGTGTCCCAGATCCGCAGTTGCGAGAAAACATCCAGCGCGCGTTCCCGCGCCGGCTGGTTCCGGAACAGCGGCGCGCCGTCGAGCGCGCCTTCCACCACGAATCGGACCTGGCCTGAATGCGTGGCCTCACCCGCCCTAATCGCCGCCTCGATCGCGGCCAGCACCTTCGGCGGAAAGTCGCGCCGCTCTCGCCAGCGGTGTTGGAGCAGATGCCTGCCAATGCGTTTGATGCCCATATCTACCAGCTCCCCGACGCGCCGCCGCCGCCGAAACTGCCACCCCCGCCGCCGCTATCGCTTGAGCTGCTGCTGCTCGAACCACCTCCGGACCATGAGCCGCCGCTGCTGCCGCCAGACCACCCGCCGCTTCCACTACTGCCTGGCGACGACGACACAATGGTGTCGCTGAACAGCACGAAAAACACTGCGATCAGCCCCGCGAATATGGCCGCGGCCAACGAGCCGAACAGGAACCAGGCGATCAGCATCACCACGCCGCCGCCAACGCCCGCCCCGACCAGCCGCCCGAGCATGGTCCGCATCAATCCGCCGAACAGGAACACCGGGATCAGGAGAAACGGATTGAACATGGCGTCGACGTCGAACAGCCCTGACTGATGTTGCCAATGCGGCGGCTCCGGCTCCGGCAGTTTCTCGCCATCGATGATCCGGATCATCTTGTTGAGGCCGGCCGAGACGCCGCCGGCGAAATTGCCGGACTTGAATTTCGGCGTGATCTCCTCGTCGATGATGCGCTTGGTGGTGACGTCGGTCAGCGCGCCTTCGAGGCCATAGCCGACCTCGATGCGAAGATGACGATCGTTCTTGGCGATGACGAGCACTGCGCCGTCGTCGATCTTCTTGCGGCCGATCTTCCAGGCTTCCGCCACCCGGAGTGAGAATTGCTCGATCGCCTCGCCGTCCGTCGTCGGCACAACCAGCACTGCGATCTGGCTGCCCTTTCGCGCCTCGAAACTTCGGATGGTCTGGTTAAGCGAATCGATATCGCCGCTGGTGAGCGTCCCGGTCTGATCGACCACGCGCCCGACGAGCGGCGGCACCGCGACGACGGCCAGGGCTGAAGCAGCCCAGAACACGAGCAGCGCAAGAATGGAAACTCTTGCAGCATTCATTGCGATTGATCTTTGATCCGCTACTTCGCGGGCGCGGCCGGTGTCGGATTGAAATCCACCTTCGGCGCCGTGGATATTTCCTTCTCGTTCTCGACCGCGAAGTTCGGCTTTTCCTTGTAGCCGAACATCATCGCCGTCATGTTGTTCGGGAAGGTGCGGATACCGACGTTGTAGTCCTGCACCGCCTTGATGTAGCGGTTGCGCGCCACGGTAATGCGGTTCTCGGTGCCTTCGAGCTGCGCCATCAAATCCTTGAACAGCGCGTCGGATTTCAGCTGCGGATAGTTTTCGGTCACGACCAACAGGCGCGAAAGCGCGCTGGAGAGTTCACCCTGGGCGGCCGTGAATTTCTGGAACGCGGCGGGATCGTTCAGCAGTTCGGGTGTCGCCTGAATGCTGCCGACCTTGGCGCGGGCGTTGGTGACCCCGAGCAGCACGTCCTTTTCCTGCTGCGCAAAGCCCTTCACCGAATTGACGAGGTTGGGCACGAGATCAGCGCGCCGCTGGTACTGGTTCACCACCTCCGACCAACCCGCCTTGACCTGCTCGTCGGTGGTCTGGATGGCGTTGTAGCCGCAATTGGTCAGGCTCAGCGTCGCCAGCGCCGCCAGCACGGTCCATAATCTGCGCATAAAACACTCCCGGTATTATTTCGTGTCACGGTATCAGAATGTCGTGCTTTCACACAATTATTCCGGGGCTGGGCCTAATGACCCATCCCGGAATGACGGCGGTGATTGAATGAACTTCGGGCCGCTTTCGTTCCGATGGCTCTTGCCTATCGTCGGCTGAAATAGTCACATGGCCGAATAATAATAACGGGAGGGCCCATGACCGCATTCGAAACCATCGTCGTGGAGCGGCCGGAGCCGCGCATCGCGCGGATCGTGATGAACCGGCCCGAGGCGCGCAACGCGCAGAACCTGCAAATGACCTACGACCTCAACGCCGCCTTCGATGCGGCCGTGCAGGACGACGCGGTCAAGGTCATCATTCTCGCAGGGAGCGGCCCTCATTTTTCCGCCGGCCACGATCTGCGGCCGGGCAGCAAAAATGAAGCCGGGGTGGATTTTCCGCCGGTCGGAAATTGGGGTGGCTTTGCCGAACCCAACGCCCATGGCCGCTTCGCCCGCGAACAGGAGATCTATCTGCAGATCACGCGGCGCTGGCGCAACCTGGCGAAGCCGACCATCGCGGAAGTGCACGGCAAATGCATTGCCGGCGGGCTGATGCTGGCCTGGGCCTGCGACATGATCGTCGCCAGCGCCGATGCCGAGTTCTGCGATCCCGTGGTCACCATGGGTGTCTGCGGCGTCGAATGGTTCGTGCATCCCTGGGAACTCGGCCCACGCAAGGCCAAGGAATTGCTGTTCACGGCGGATACCTGGAGCGCGGACGAGGCGCACCGGCTCGGCATGGTCAACCACGTCGTGCCGCGCGCGGAGCTTTCCTCGTTCGTGATGGCGCTGGCGCAGAAGATCGCGGCGAAGCCATCGTTCGCGCTGAAGCTGACCAAGGAGGCCGTCAACCGCTCGGTCGACGTAATGGGACAGCCCGCGGCGATCGACCAGGCGTTCGCGCTGCATCAGCTCTGCCATGCGCATAATCTTCAGGAATTCGGAATGGTGGTGGACCCCGCGGGGCTTCATCCTTCCGTCAGGAAGCAGGCATCGGTGAAGTAGAGCTATGGACCTTACATTGAGCGATGAGCAGCGGTTGGTGCGAGAGAGTGCCGAACGTTTTGTGGCCGGAACTTATAACGCCGAGCATCGCCGCCGGATGGCGAGCGAACCGCTCGGCTTCAGCGCCGAAATCTGGAAGCAGTTCGCCGAGCTCGGTTGGCTGGCGTTGCCGATCGCCGAGGAGCATGGCGGGCTCGGCGGCGGCGCGGTCGAGGTCGGCATCCTGATGGAAGCGTTCGGCCGCGGGCTGGTGTCCGAACCCTATCTCTCGACGGTCGTGATCGGCGCGGAATTGATCGGCGCCTGCGGCAGCGAGGCGCAGAAGCAGGCGCTGCTGCCCAAGGTCGCCGACGGTTCGCTCTATCTGGCATTCGCACATTCGGAACGCGCGGCGCGGTTCGATCTGGCTGAGGTCGCGACCACGGCGTGGAAGACGGCAGAGGGATGGCGCCTCGACGGCCGCAAGACCGCGGTGCTCGACGGTAATGCCGCCGGGCAGATCATTGTTTCGGCGCAGGTCGCCGACGACAATGGGGTGGGAGAGCTCGGCCTGTTCCTGGTGCCGGCGGAGGCGGCTGGTCTCACCAAGCGCGATTTCCCGCGACTCGGCGGCGGCCGCGCATGCAACCTCGAACTTCGCGGCGTCCACGTGAGCGCCGACGCCGTGCTCGGCGACGGCAGCGATGCGCTGCCTGTTATCGAGGCCGTGGTCGACCGCGCAATGGCCGCACTCGGCGCGGAAGCCGTCGGCATCATGCAGACGCTGCTGGATCAGACGCTCGAATACACGAAGATTCGGAAACAGTTCGGCCGGCCCCTGTCGGCCAATCAGGTGATCCGCCATCGGCTGGCCGACATGGCGATGAACTGCGACGAGGCCCGCTCGATGGCGCTGCGCGCCGCGCTGATGATCGATGCCGAACCGGTCGCGCGCGGCCGCGCCGCCTCGGGCGCCAAGGCCAAGATCGGCAAATGCGCGCGCTTCGTGGCCGAACAATCCGTGCAGTTGCACGGCGCGATGGGCGTCACCGAAGAGCTCGACATCGGTTCCTACTTCAAGCGGCTGCTCGCTTTCGACACGTTGTTCGGCGGCAGCGCCCATCATTATCGCCGCCACGCCGCCCTCGGCGGCCGAACCATTCAAGCCTAGCGGGAGCGCCACATGGATCTCACCTTCAACGCCGAGGAGCGCGCCTTCGAACAGGAAGTCCGCGACTTCATCGCGCAGAATCTGCCGGCGGAAATGAAGCACGCGCAGTCGCTGACCCCATCGGTGTTTTCCGATCCCGATATCGGGATCGCCTGGCAGAAGGCGCTGCACGCCAAGGGCTGGGGCGCGCCGGGATGGCCGGTCGAGCATGGCGGGCCGGACTGGACCCCGGCGCAGCGCTGGATTTTTGAAGCCGAATGCGCCCGTGCCGGTGCGCCGAACGTCAATGTGATGGGCGTCAAGATGGTCGGCCCCGTCATCATCGGCTTCGGCTCGCCGGAGCAGCAGAATTTTTACCTGCCGCGGATTCGCTCCGGCGAGGATTATTGGTGCCAGGGCTATTCCGAGCCCGGCTCCGGCTCCGATCTCGCCTCGCTGAAGACGCGCGCGGTGCGCGACGGCGACGATTACATCATCAACGGCACCAAGATCTGGACCACGCACGCCCACCACGCCAACCGCATGTTCGCGCTGGTGCGCACCAACGAGACCGAACGGCAGCAGGACGGCATCTCCTTCATCCTGATCGACATGAAGAGCCCGGGCATCACGACAAGGCCGATCCTCACGATCGGCGGCGACCACGAGGTCAACCAGGTGTTCTTCGACGATGTGCGCGTGCCTGTCGCCAACCGGGTCGGCGAGGAAGGCAAGGGCTGGACCTACGGCAAATACCTGCTCGAGTTCGAACGCGGCTCCGGCATCGCCTCCGCCAAGTTGCGCGAGGCGCTGAAGACGGTATCCGACCTTGCCGAATCCGAGGCCACCGGCCGCGCTATCGACGATCCCGATATTTCGATGCGGATGTCGGAGATCGAGGTCGATATCGACACGCTCGAGATGACCGAATTGCGCGTGCTGTCAGCGCTGCAGACCGGGCAGAGTCCCGGCGCGGTGTCCTCGCTGCTCAAGCTGCGCAACAGCGAAATCCGCCAGGCGGTCACGCGGCTCGGCGTCGATGTGATCGGCCATGACGGGCTCTATGTCGAGCCGATGCGGCCGTTCTACAAGCTCAACGAGGCGCCGGGAATTCCCGAGGAGATGCTGCCGGTGGTGCCGGAATATCTCAACAGCCGGGCGTACACGATCTTCGGCGGCTCGTCGGAGATCCAGCGCGATATTATCGCGAAGATGGTGTTGGGATTGTAGGACGATCAGGCCACTTCCTGCCGCCGGCCGACGATTTCGTGGGCCGTTGAGGCGTTGCCGAGGCCGATTGCCGTGAGCAGCTTCAGCATCTCCAGCCGCGCGGTGACGTGCGACATGGTGGGGCGGCTGCCGAGCGTGATCTCGTCGAGATCGTCGACGGCGGTGAGGCCCCGCGGATAGAATTCGCGGAAGATCACCCGTTCGGCCAGACCGTCGACGCAGCGGAAGTTCAGCCGCTGTGACAGCTGCTGGATGCTCTCGCCAACAAGGCGCTTGTTGCGCGAGCCGAGCGTCGAGAGCCGGTTGCGCAGCACGATCCAGTCGGTGACGCCGAGATAGCGCACGCGGCGCCTGCCGCGCGCTTCTTCCACCATCTCGGCATAATGGCTGGTGCTGGTGACGCGGAAGGATTCCGGATCGACGGTGCCGAGCACATCGAGATCGACGAAGCTGTCGTTGAGCGGCGTGATCAGCGTGTCCGCCATCGCATGCGCGACGTGCGTCAGATAATCGTCGTGACCGGGGGTGTCGATGATGACGACGCCGTAGCGGCCGGCGAGCGTCTCGACGGTCTTCTCCAGCGCCCGGCAGCCGGCGGCTTGTTCGTCGGCCGAGGGATAATCGAGCTGCTGGAAGCAGAAATGCTGGGGCATGCCGAGGTCGCGGCCGACATGACGCGCCCAGGCGCGCCGGTTCTCGATGTGATGGGTGAGGCTTTTCTGCCTGGTATCGAGATCGATGGTGGCAACCGCCTGGCCCGACTTGATCAGGGCGATCGCGATATGCATGGCGACGGTGGATTTTCCCGACCCGCCCTTCTCATTGCCGACGACGATCACACGAGCAGACAGTGCCCGCATCGCACCTTCAACCGACATCGGATCGCCCCCGAGAGTCTGATTACGTTCTTGCTTCTTGCTCTGCGATCATTGGGCTTGATTCGGCGGAATCCCGCAACCGTGAGGGGTGCTGATTTTTGAGGCGTGCTGCTTTGAGTCGCACTCATTTCAAGCCAGCACCTCTAACTGTCATGGCCGGGCTTGACCCGGCCATCCACGTCTTGCTTGTTCGTACACAGTGAAGACGTGGATGCCCGGGACAAGCCCGGGCATGACGACCTTTTTGCCGTTACGCCCCCGCCCTCGCATCCCGGATCGCCTGCCAGACCTTGGCCGGCGTCAGCGGGGTGTTGAGCTGCTTGATGCCGAGCTCACTCAAGGCATCCATCACGCCGTTGGTGATGCAGGGCGGGCCGCCGATGGCGCCGGATTCGCCGCAGCCTTTGGCGCCCAGGGGATTGGTGCGGCACGGCGCGGAATCATCCAGCGTCACCTCGATGGGCGGAATGTCGTCGGCGCGCGGCACGCAGTAATCCTGATAGCTCGCGGTCAGCAATTGTCCTTCCTCGTTGTAGGACACGCCTTCATACAGCGCCTGCCCGATGCCCTGCGCGACGCCGCCATGCACCTGGCCGGTGACCAGCATCGGATTGACGGCGATGCCGACATCGTCGACCGTGGTGTAGCGCACCACCTTGCTGACGCCGGTTTCGGGATCGATCTCGACCTCGCAGATGTGCGTGCCGTTCGGCCAGCTCGGGCCGTCAACCTCGCCCTCGCTGTCGACGCTGAGCCGCGCGCCGTCTTCCTTCTTGGCGATCTCGAACAGGCTGATCCGCCTGTCGGTGCCGACCACCGTGAGAAAGCCGCCCTGATACTCGATATCGTCGATCGAGGTCTCCAGGACATTCGACGCCTTCTCGCGCGCCTTGTTGATCATGTCGTTGGTGGAAACGGCCACCGCCGTGCCGCCGACGAACAGCGAGCGCGATCCGACGCTGCCGAAACCGGTGGCGAGATCGGTGTCGCCCTGCACGACGTCGATCTTGTCCATGGGAATACCGAGCGTATCCGACACCATCTGGGTGTAGGTGGTCTGCAGGCCCTGCCCCATCGCCATGGTGCCGGAATGCAGGATGATGCGGCCTTCTGCCGTCGCGTGCAGTGAGACCTTTTCGGTGTGCGCGCGGCCGCCGGTCCATTCGATGTAGCTGGTGAGGCCGCGGCCGTAGAGCAGGCCCTTCTTCCTCGCGGCTTTCTTGCGCGCATTGAAACCGTCCCAATCGGCGAGATCGGAGGCGCGTTGCATCATGTGCGCGAACGCGCCGGAATCGTACACCTGGCCGGCGGCGTTGGTGTAGGGCAATTGCGCCGGCTTGATGTAATTGACCTTGCGGATAGCGCGCGGGTCCATGCCGATCTGGCGCGCGGCGGCGTCCATCAGCCGCTCGACGATGAACACGGCTTCCGGCCGGCCCGCGCCGCGATAGGCGCCAACCGGCGCGGTGTTGGTCATCACGGATTTGACTTCGAAATGCACCAGCGGAAGATCATAGACGCCGGTCTGCACGAACGGCCCGAGCACCAGCGGGATGATGTTGCCGGCGCCGCTGCTGTAGGCGCCGGTGCCGCCGATCGAGCGCACGCGATAGGCCAGCACGCGGCCCTTGGCGTCGAGCGCGAACTCGCCGGTCGAGGTGAGGTCGCGGCCATGGGTTCCGCCGACGAATTCATCGGTGCGATCGCCGCGCCAGCGGATCTTCTTGCCGAGCTTGGTCGCGGCATAGGCCACCACGCCGTCTTCCGGATAAAGGCTGGTCTTCTGCCCAAAACCGCCGCCGATATCGCCGACCAGCACGCGCACGCTTTCCTTCGGCCGCTTCAAAATCGATTCGGCGAGCAGATCGCGGGTCGAGCCCGGCGTTTGCGATTGCACGTGCAGGATCAGCCGGCCGGATTTCTTCTCGATCTCGGCAATGGTCGAGCGCGGCTCCATCGCCGATGGAATCAGCCGCTGGCTGACCAGGTCGAGCGACACGGTATGCGCAGCGCTGGCGAAGGCCGCTTCGACCTTGGCGGCATCGCCATAGCTCATGGCGCCGACGATGTTGTCGGGCGCTTCGGGCCACACGACAGGCGCGCCGGGCTTGACCGCTTCGACGGGATCGACCACCGATGGCAGCACCTCGTAATCGACCGCGATCGCTTCCGCCGCGTTCTGCGCCAGCACCCGTGAGGTCGCAACCACAGCTGCGACCGGCTCGCCGGCGAAGCGCACGATTTCATGCGCCAGCAGCCGCCGCGGCGGCACCGTCATCGGCGAGCCGTCCGGCCGCTTGAAGATCGCCAGCGTCGGGATGGTGCCGATATCGTCCCTGACCAGGTCGGCGCCGGTATAGATCGCTTCCACGCCCGGCAGCTCCGCCGCGGCCCTGGTATCGATCGAGACGATTTTGGCGTGGGCATGGGGTGAGCGCAGCACGTGCAGCCACAGCGCGCCCTCCTCCGGCCTGTCGTCGATGAACTGCCCCTTCCCGGTAAGCAGCCTCTGGTCTTCCAAACGCTTGACCGGCTGGCTCGCACCAAAACGCATATTGCCGGGAAGAATGTTCATCAGTTGGTCCTTCGATTTTCTTCGCAAGAGTTGGGCTGGTTCTAGCCGATAGATAGGGTGCGAGCCAACCCTATGGAAGCGCCTGAGAAATGGGCAATGGTCTTGCTCAGCTTCGTCCCGGCCTCACTATCGTCGTCCCGGCCTTGAGCTCAGATGCGCAATTGCGCATCGGGGGACCCATACGCCGCGGCGCTCGTTGTTGCGGAAGGTCTCTAACAGTGGCGCTCTCGTTGATGGGCCGCGGCGTATGGGTCCCGGGTCAAGCCCGGGACGACGGCGGTGTATGTTGTTACACCATCCAAACGCAATTTCGCGATCTCGCGGCACAATGCGCCCGAGTTTTGCTATTGAACTTCCCGCCCTCGAAGACAGAGGGCGCAGGGAATGCCGGATGCGCGCTGCACCCGCGGTCCCGTGTGCGATTGTGCTAAGAAAGCTGCACACGAGCATACAGGGCAGCGGAGAACATCCGACATTCCCTGCGCAGTGGCTTTACGGCTTATGACGCGCTCTCCCCGGTGAGACGGCCTCTATTGCCACCGTCGCCCTTCGGGAGCGTTAGCTCCCGAAAGACTTGACGCCGTTACGGGCGCCAGGACCACACGCTTTCGCCGTACGCTTCAGCCGCGACCGTCAATCGCAACCTCAGCGTCCACCGCGACCCGCCCCTCGTTGTGACGATGGCCAACGCCCCTCTGAGTGGGACGGGATGGCCATTGATGTGCCGGTGATTTGGGGTCGAAGGAAAGGGAAATATTTTTGATTTTCGGAAATTCTTGACTTGACACGATTTCCGTAAATCGGAATTGATTTGCCCGTCGGGTTGTTTTGTCGCACCGCGGGTTCCGAACTGTGCTTGCCGGCGGGGCGAAGCAGTTTGCGGTCTGCAACATCAACCTGAAGGCCAAAGCAGATTTGAGCGGGCTGGCGACACGGCGTCGCGCAGAATCACACCCGATTCTGCCGGACGTTATCCACCCCCGGAACCGCATGTCTGTTCCCGGAGGTAATGTCAGTAACCAGATCACGACGCCGATCACATCACCAGAACAGCGATGCGATCATGGAATCCTCTACACCCGCGGTGGCAGATAGATGCACACCGGGAGGTTGGCGACGCAGACATGACAATTACCATCGGGCGAGGCGCGCAGCGTCCATCTCGGAAACGTCCTGTCTCGCCAGCGCCAGCCGTCATCGCCGAGATCGATCACCTCGTTGCACGGCACCGGGCGGCAATGATGATCTTCGCAACATTCGTGCGAATACAGCATGTGGATGAGGATCAGCACCGTCTTCATCTTCGTCATCCTTGGCGATGATAGCTGGTGACGTTCACCATCAGCAGTCGGTTTGTCCGATGGCCGTCCTATCCGCACACCGCAGTTTGCCTTAAATGTGACCTGTGGATCACCGACAGCTATTGTGCACTGAGCGGACGAGATGCGCTCCACGCTTGATGTCAGTTCACGGCGTCAGAGCGGACATCACTGATGCGAGGACCGACTTTCGTTTTTGCCCCGAAGCGGACGTGTCGTCGACGCTACCTTGTGGGTTCGTCAGCCCTCTCGCGGTTGCGAGATGGACAGCCATTCTCTTGATCGTTGGCTCGCGTTGAAAATCAAACGTCTGCAGATGGCTGTTTAAACGTCGAAAGCGAAGAAAGCTCTGGTCGCGGTCATGATTTGCGATAGGGTGCGGAAGCTTGTCCGATGGTTCAGCGATTAGGACGTTACCGGTGCAGTCAGCCGCACCTGTGCAGGAGCCCTGACCCTATCGGTGTGAAGTACATTGCAGACCCGCGCGGTTGGGTATGCTATTAACCATTTCAGTTTCTCGCGATCTTACGTGCCGACCAGTGGACGCTTCGGTTGTCCTTGGGTCGCCTACACCAGTTACATGGAAATAGGGCTGCCTGTAAAACGGGAGGAGAGACTATGGATCGCCGCCAATTCGTTGCGGGCGCGAGCATTGCGGTCGCAGCCGCTTCTGCCTTTCCAGCGCCTGCCATCGCCCAAGGCGCACGCGAACTCAAGATGGTCACCATATGGCCGAAGGGCTTGCCGGGCCTGCAGTCAGGCGCCGAACGTGTCGCACAGTCGATTACGACGCTGTCGGGCGGCCGAATGCAAGTCAACGTCTTCCCCGCCGGTCAGCTGGTCGGCGCAATGGAATCGTTCGATGCCGTCTCCTCCGGACTGGCTGATCTCTACCACGCATCAGAAGTCACATGGGCGGGCAAGTCCGCCACCTTCGCCTATTTCTGCAACGTCCCGTTTGGATTTACCCCGGACGAGATCAACGCATGGGTTTACTACGGCGGTGGTCAGGCGCTGTGGGACGAGCTGAGCGCCGGGTTCGGCCTCAAGGCGTTCCTGTGCGGCAATACCGGTCCTCAGATGGGCGGCTGGTTCACCAAGGAGCTCACAAGCATCGATGCCTTCAAGGGCCTGCGCTATCGCATGCCCGGCCTGGGCGGCGACGTGTTGCGCCGGCTGGGCGCCGTGGTGGTTACCTTGCCGGGCGGCGAGATCATTTCGTCACTTCGATCAGGCGCGATCGACGCGAGCGAATTCGTGGGTCCCTGGGTTGACATGGCGTTAGGCCTGCACAAGGCGGCCAAGTACTACTACTATCCGGGCTTCCATGAGCCGGGGGCGGCGGTCTCGCTTGCCGTAAACAAGAAACTTTGGGAAAGCCTCGGCAGCACCGACAAAAGCATAATCGAGGGTGCCGCCGCGCTCGAGAACACACGTTCCCTTGCTGAGGCCACCGCCGCTAACGCCACTGCACTCGAGGAGCTTGTCAAAGATCCCGCGATCCAGATCCGCAAGGTCGATGACGCGATCTTGCTGGAGTTCGGCAAGATCTCCGGCGAAGTTCTATTCGAGTTAAGCCGCAAGGACGACCTGGCGCGGCGGGTCTACGACAGCTTCATGAAGTTCCGTACCGCGGCCGTTCGCTGGAGCGACGTTTCGGAACGCGCGTTCCTGAATGCGCGGGCGCTGCCGTATCCATTTGGAGGGTGACGGAGGCATTTCGCACCCTCAGGCCAAGGCGAGAACATGGGTCTGGCGAGGTCTAGCCGGTCAACAGCGCTCATGAGTCCGAACCTGCGGACATGGGTGCCATCTCGGCTCGGCGTAGCAAACCGACTGCTATTGGCCTTCCTCGGAATCAGCGGCCTGGGTGTCGTCGGTGCGACCGTTGCAATCTTCTCCTTCCGCGATATCGGCCAGGCTCTCGATCGCATCACGGCACGACGCGTGCCCGCCGCATTGGCTTCAGTGGAAGTATCGCGACGGGTCGAACGGATTGTTTCCGCCGCGCCGGCCCTGCTCTCTGCTGCCACGCCAGCCGATCACAACGAGAGTTCGCAGAGGATAGGCGTCGAGATGCAGGAGCTCGCCGCACTGCTGGAAAGCCTCGAGCACCGTGGAGCCGACAGCGATGCCCTCGGCTCAATGCGATCGGCCGTTGGTCGTCTGCGGACCAATCTTGAATCGCTGGACAAGCTGGTCGCGGATCGCATGATCGTAAGCGCGCTGAAGCGCGGCCATTCGAGCAACGCGCTCAGTACTCACAATGAAAGCCAAAGCCTGCTGGCACCCTGGCTCCAGATTGTCGAGGGGGAGGTCGCGCAATCGCGCCGCGCGTTCGACGACGCCAAGACAAGCGCCCAGGAACGGATTGCGGCCGGCAGCGGGCTGGTCCGCTCCACGGCGTCCTATCATGCACTCCAGCGCGTGCAGTTTCTCATTACGTCGGTAAGTGATAGGTTGCAGCAGATCTCGGCAGCAAGCGATTCAGACAGCGTGCGTGTGCAAATGTTTCGAATCCAGCAATCCCTGCGTGAGACGAGGCAGATAACACCCAACCTGGATCCGAGATTGCAACCGCTTCTGATTGGCAGGCTCGAGGAATTCCGTGCACTTGTCGAGGGGATCAACAGCATTCCCGAGTTGCGGTTGCAAGAGCTTGGCATCGTTGCTCAGGCTACCCGCAACCTGACGGAGAATGCTGCGCTCTCGCGAGACCTCACTCAGGCGGCGAATCGCCTCGTCTCAATTGCAAACCGCGATATCGTGCAGGCTAATGATGAGGCGTTCGCGGTTCAGCGATTCAGTTCGACCGTCCTGATCGCAGCGGTAGCGCTCAGCCTACTCAGCTCTATCGGGATAGTTTGGTTGTATGTGGGGCGCAACATCGTCTCGCGGTTGACCGCACTTAGCCGCAGCATGCTGGCGATTGCCGAGGGCAATCTTGCGACCAGCGTACCGACCGGGGGTAGCGACGAGATCTCGGAGATGGGCAGAGTAGTCGAGGTTTTGCGTAAGAACACGCTCGAACGGAACGAATTGCTGATAGAGAGAGAGCAAACGGCCG
This sequence comes from Bradyrhizobium sp. AUGA SZCCT0176, assembly GCF_018130145.1. Taxonomy (GTDB): domain Bacteria; phylum Pseudomonadota; class Alphaproteobacteria; order Rhizobiales; family Xanthobacteraceae; genus Bradyrhizobium. The sequence goes on from NZ_JAFCMB010000003.1 coordinate 70,542, forward strand.
TGCGGCTCGAGAAGCAAGTCGAGGCGCGCACCATCGAGCTGGCCCGGTCGGTTGAGGAGCTTCGCGCCCTCGGCGAGGTCAGCCAGGCGGTCAACTCGACCATTGATTTGCAAACGGTGCTGTCCACGATCATCTCGAAAGCGGTCCAACTATCGGGCACCGACGCCGGCACAATCTATGCGTTCGACGATGCCCGTCAGGAATTCCGATTGCGCGCCAGCTACGGCATGGACGAGGCGTTGGTCGCAGCCATAAAGGACCGCAACGTCCGCCTGGGCGAGACCCTGATCAGTGAGGCGGCGATACAGCGCAGGCCCGTTCAGGTTGCCGACATTAGCAAGGATCCTACGTTGGTCCTCGACATCATCAGGCGCGCTGGATTCCGTGCGCTGCTGGCTGTCCCGCTGTTAGGCGCAGACCGGATCGTCGGCGCGCTGGTGGTCCGTCGCAAGCAGCCGGGCGACTTCCCCCAAGGCACGGTTAACCTATTGCAGACCTTCGGGGCACAATCGGTACTAGCCATCCAGAACGCTCGCCTCTTTGACGAGGTACAGTCGCGCACACGCGAATTGGCGAAGTCGCTGGAGGGCCTGCGGGCCACGCAAGACCGTCTCGTCCAGACTGAGAAGCTTGCCTCGCTCGGCCAGTTGACGGCCGGCATCGCGCACGAGATCAAGAATCCGCTCAATTTCGTAAACAATTTTTCGGCCGTTTCCGTCGAGCTTGTCGATGAACTGCGGGAGGCACTTGCAAGGGCCAGCCTTGCTCCCCAGTTGCGAGGCGAGATCAGCGAGATTTCGGATATGCTGCAGGACAATCTTGACAGGGTTGTGCAGCACGGCAAACGGGCCGACTCGATCGTCAAGAATATGTTGCTGCACTCGCGCCAGGGATCCGGGGAGCATCAGCCCACCGATATCAATGCCGTCGTCGAGGAGAGTCTCAATCTCGCATACCACGGTGCACGGGCAGAGAAGCAGGATTTCAACGTCACGCTGGAGAAGTCCTTCGATCCTGCGGCCGGCGAGGTCGATATGTTTCCACAGGAGATTACGCGCGTGCTGCTTAACCTCATCTCGAACGGTTTTTATGCGGCGACGAAACGGAATTTGGAAGCCAACGGACGCGGCTATGAACCCACGCTTGCCGTTCTGACCAGAAATCTGGGTGAGAGCGTCGAAATCAAAATTCACGATAACGGTACGGGAATTCCAGCCGAGGTGAAGGAAAAGATGTTCGATCCGTTTTTCACCACAAAACCCCCGGGCGAGGGGACAGGCCTCGGTCTTTCGCTCAGTTACGACATCATCGTAAAACAGCATGCGGGATCGATTGAGGTCGATACGCAGCCCGGCCAATTTACCGAATTCCGGATTGTCTTGCCGCGGCGCGCTGCGAAGCTCGCCCAATTGGGAGAGCGCTCGTGAACCTTCTTATTCTTGTTGTCGACGACGAACCGGATGTGGAGGCGCTTTTTCGCCAACAGTTTCGGCGCGATATCCGCGCAGGCCGGTTCACGATGGAATTTGCGCAGTCTGGTGACGTCGCGCTCTCGCGCATAAGCGAAGCGCGTGAGCAATCGCTCATTCTGATCCTGTCGGACATCAACATGCCGGGAATGAGCGGCCTGGAAATGCTTCCCAAAGCGAAGGCGATACGGCCGGATGTCCCGATCATCATGATCACGGCCTATGGCGATGCAGAAACCAAACGCCGGGCGCTGGATGGTGGCGCCGAGGCGCTTCTGACAAAGCCGATCGACTTTGGGGCACTCCGTGGCAAGATTGACAGTCGTGTTGAAAGGGCTGCGTGACTGGACGAATGTCCGTTGTTGGGCACGAAGCGGACCCAAGTCATTGTCCGCTCTTCTTTGGCTTTTGGCGGAACGGCGGACATGGGCGCCATCGATCCAGCCCGATTTATGATTGCACGACCTGGCAAGCCAGCTAGCTGACATCCCTTAACGCTGCCTCGACCACCTTGCGCTGCTCCGCCGTCAGCGCCGCCTGCGGCGGGACGGGGTCGCCGACGGCGTAGCCTTGAATCTCAAGGCCGGCCTTGATGCAGGCCGCGAGGTTGAAGCGGGCGAAGGCTTCGTTGATGCGCCACAGCTTGCGCTGCAGTGTCAGCGCCTCATCCCAGCGCTTGGCGTGGCAGAGGTTGTAAAGCTCGACGCTCTGGCGCGGGATGATGCAGGCCGGGCCCGCCATCCAGCCGAGGCCACCGATCAGCATCACCGCCGCCGGAATGTGGGCCGAGGCCGAGAACACTTTGATGCTGTCGCCGCAGCGGTTCATGATCGACAGCAGCCGCCCGGTGTTGGTCGAGGCGTCCTTGATGTAACCGATGCGCGGATGGGCGGCGAGCCGCTCGATCACGTCGAGCGTCAGATCGGAGCGCTGGAATTGCGGGTTGGTGTAGATCACGACGGGAATCTCGACCGCGTCCGCAATGGCGCGGAAATACGATTCGACCTGCGCGTCCGAGATCGGAAAATATGCTTCGAGGATTGCAAGGATGCCGTCGGCGCCGAGCTTCTGGTACGCCTTCGCCTGTGCCACCGCATCCGCCGTCGAGGTTGAGGCGACGCCGGCAATGACAGGCACGCGGCCTTTGGCTGCCTCGATCGTGGTCTGCACCACGGCGGTGCGCTGCTTCTCGTTGAGATAGGCGAACTCGCCGGTCGACCCGAGCGGTGTCAGACCGTGCACGCCTGAGATGATGAGGTCATCGCATAGCCGGCTGAGGACCTCGGTGCGGATGTCGCCTTCGGGGCCAATCGGTGAAACGAGGTAAGGGAAGACGCCGTGCAGATCAGCCATTGAGAGAAACGCCTTTTGAAACCCGGGAACGAATGGAAGCGATCGCCCGTATATCAAACGGGCATGGTCGTTCAAGTTCAGGAAGCCGTAAGCGCCATACCGTCGGTTGCTGGATCAGCGCCACCTTGCAGCCCTTCAGAAGAAATCTTGATACCGTGTACCCAACCGAATGTGTGGCTAAGCGCGGATCGTACCGTCTGATATCCGAGCCCATTCAGCGCGCGCTCAGCGGAGCGCGGGATCCGGTTCGAGAGATCGATGACATCGCTGGTAGCCGAAAAGCGGGGCGCTGAGACCGCCTCCAGCATCGACATTTCGAAGTCGAGGACGTTCAACGATACCTGGAGCACACCCATGGCAATCTGGGTCGCACCAGGCGCTCCGATCACCAGGATGGGCTTGTCATCCCTGAAGACGATCGACGGGCAAATGGAGGAGAATCTCGCCTTTCCGGGCGCCAGCGAGCCGGCTCGCCCGGGCCGCGGATCAAAAACCCCCATGCATCCATTGTACATGAAGCCCAGTCCCTCAGTGATCACGCCAGATGGCAACCCAAGCGAATGGGTCATCGAGATGCAGTTGCCGTCGGCATCGCAAATCGAAACCTGCGTCGTATCCTTGCTCGGGAGGCCGGCATTGAGCCTGACGACGTTGACCTTGTCGCCACGCTTGATGCCTTCAGCGATTTCGGCGCAGTGCTCCTTCGAGATCAAACGGTCGGTCGGAACGTCAACAAAGGAGGGATCACCGACAAACAGATCCTTGTCGCGGGTTGCGGCCTTCATGGCTTCTGCAACGACGCGAATGTATTCGACGCTGTTGTGACCGATGGACTTCAAATCGAAATTTTCGAGCGTGCGAAGCATCTCCAGCAGCATGATGCCGCCGCCGGGCGCCTGATTTGTCGTAACCCGGGAGTTTCGATAGGTGGCGGAGAGCGGCTTGTTCCTTACGGTCTGCAGCTTTTCGAGATCGGAGCGGCGCAACAGACCGCCGTGGGCCCGCATGTCCGCGTCGATGGCATCGGCGATCTCGCCGCGAAAGAACGCGTCGGGTCCGTCCTTCGCGATAATTCGCAGCACGTTCCCATAGTCCCGATTGACGACGCGATCTCCCACACGCTTCGGCGACCCATCCGCTCTGCAATAAAGCGCCTTGGCCGATGGGACGAATGAAATTCGATTGGCGTTGCCCACGCGTCCCATCGTTCCTTCTTCCGACCACCAGCTGTAGACATGCGGCCGGACGTTCCAGCCGCTTTCCGCGTAATCAATGGCCGGGCCGAACAATTCCGACCAGGGCAGTTTGCCGAGATCACGGTGCGCGTCGGCAAAGGCTCTGAGCGAGGAAGGCACGCAGATCGATTGATAACCGATGTCGTTCACGTTCCCTTTGAGAATAAAGCCGTATCCGTCACGCGCTTCGCCCTCGATCAGATCCTGCCACATGTCAGGTCGTACGGCTGATGGCGCAGGGGCATGGAAATCGTAGTAGGTGTGCACCTTCTTCGACGGGAAATAGGCGGCCAGGCTTCCGAAGCCGGCAATTCCGCACATCATGGGGTCAACGACGGTCTGAACCAGCGCGGCCGCGATGGCAGCATCGATCGCATTGCCGCCGGCGACGAGGATGTCCCTGCCCGCCTCTGTGGCCTCGGGTTGCGGAGTTACCACCATGCCCTTGTGCGTCACGTTCTTCTCCCTGGCGCCGTGAGTTGACATCCGGTCGCTGCAAGGAGCGAAGCAGCTAGGAATTCTTTTGGCAACAGATGGATCGGCATGGGCCTCTGCGAGACAAGGCAAGTTGCTGGGTTTGCCCCTTAGCAGAAAATCCACAAGGCTCATTGCTCGGTCGAAATGATCTCCCCAACGTCAGTTGCCCATGCCAGCAACGAGCACGCCATAGCGAAGATCACCGCAAAAACGCCAAATACCCAAGCGCCAGTGAAAAGAGCACACGTCACACCAGATGCAAGGAGGGAAGCAGCTCCGACGCATAAGAGCCGCCCCCAACCTCCCGCATTCCTCAACGCCTGATCAAAAGAGGCGCAGAGAAGGAGCAACAGCAGTTCAGCTAAATTGATGGAGGGGTGGGGCCACCACCATCGCCGGCAGTTTTCGTTGCCAAAATAGACACTCAGGAAGGTGCCTGCAGGGCCGAGCAAACCAAAGATCAAAAATCGCTTCATGCTGCAAAGTCTAGTTTAGCGACATGATCGCCGCCAAGATCGATTCACCCTTAACAGGCGCTGTATTCGATCCTCCGACGGACAGACCTTCGGACATGCCCGGCCATGACGGAATATCAAAACGCCTTCGCGATCGCGGCCCTGGCATCGCTCTGGATTTTGCCCAGATGATCCTTGTCGCGAAAACTCTCGGCGTAGATCTTGTAGACGTCTTCGGTGCCCGACGGCCGTGCCGCGAACCAGCCCTGATCGGTCTCGACCTTGATGCCGCCGAACGGCTGATCGTTGCCGGGCGCCTTGGTCCGGATCGCCGTCACCGGATCGCCAGCCATTTCCTTCAGGCCAAGCTGTTCCGGCCCGAGCGCCTTGAGCGCGTTCTTCTGCTTCGGCGTCGCCGGCACGTCGATCCGCGCGTAGACGGGCGTGCCGAGTTCGGCGGTCAGTCCCGCAAACAGCTCGCTGGGATTGCGGCCGGTCTTGGCGAGGATTTCGGCCGCCAGCAGCCCCATCACGACGCCGTCCTTGTCGGTGGTCCACACCGATCCGTCCCGCTTGAGGAATGAGGCGCCGGCGCTTTCCTCGCCGGCAAAGCCGAATGCGCCGCTGCCGAGCCCCTCGACGAACCATTTGAATCCGACGGGGGTCTCGACCAGCTTGCGGCTCAGCTTTTTCGCGACGCGATCGATGATCGAACTGGAAACGATGGTCTTGCCGATCGCGGCATCCCTGCCCCATTGCGGCCGGTGCTCGAACAGATAGGCGATCGCGGCGGCGAGGAAATGATTCGGGTTCATGAGGCCGCCGGTGCGGGTGACGATGCCGTGGCGATCGGCGTCGGTATCGTTGGCGAAGGCGACGTCGAACCTGTCGCGCATCTGGATCAGGCTCGCCATCGCGTAAGGCGAGGAGCAATCCATCCGGATCTTGCCGTCCCAGTCCGCGGTCATGAAGCGGAAGGTGGGATCGACGACATCGTTCACAACAGTGGCGTTGATGCCGTAATGCTCGATGAGCGGCTGCCAATAGTGCACGGCGGCGCCGCCGAGCGGATCGATGCCGATTTTCACGCCGGATGATTTGATCAGCGCCATATCAACGGCATTGCAGAGGTCGGCGACATAGGGGCGGATATAATCATACAGATGCGTCGTCGGCGCCTTGCGGGCGCGCTCATACGGCATCCGCGCCACACCCCTCATGTCCGCCGCCATAAAGGCGTTCGCGGCTTTTTCCACCCTGGCCGTGACATCGGTATCGGCCGGCCCGCCATGGGGCGGGTTGTATTTGTAGCCACCGTCCTCGGGTGGATTATGCGACGGCGTGATGACGACGCCATCGGCAAGGCCGCTCGTCCTGCCCTTGTTGTAGCTCAGGATCGCGTGCGAGATCACCGGCGTCGGCGTGTAGCCGCCGCGATCGTCGATCATGATATCGACGCCGTTGGCGGCAAACACTTCCACCGCGCTCACCAGCGCCGATTCCGCCAGCGCGTGGGTGTCGATGCCGATGAACAGCGGGCCGGTCAGCCCGGTTTCGCGGCGGTAGTCGCAGATCGCCTGCGTCGTCGCCAGAATGTGGTTTTCGTTGAAGGAGTTTTTCAGCGACGTGCCGCGATGACCCGAGGTGCCGAAAGCGACGCGCTGCGCGGGATCGGCCGGATCGGGCTTTCCGGCGAAATAGGCCGTCATCAGGCGCGGAACATTGACGAGATCAGCGGAACCGACCGGTTTACCCGCGGCAGGATTGGTTGCAGTCACATGGCCTCTCAGGAAGGAGTGGTTTCCTGAGAACATACGCGAAAGGACGGCGGCGACAAAGGCGCTTTCGGCCGCTCACCATGCCGGAAATGCAAGCAGGAACCGCCATGACGATGCCTTGATCGTCACAGCCGCGGAATATTCGCTGTCTTGATCACGTCGGCCCATTTTACGATTTGCGACTGGATCAGCGCGCGCATCTCCTCCGGCGTACTGCCCTGCACGTCGCCGCCGATCGCGGTCTCCAGCGCCGCCCTGGTTTCGGGATCGGCGAGGGTTTCCAGAACAGCCTTGTTGAGGCGCTTGATGATCGCCGGTGGCGTGCCCTTCGGCGCCAGCAGGCCCGCCCAAGTGCGCACATCGAATCCCCTGACGCCGGATTCATCGGCCGTCGGAACGTTTGGCAAGAGTTTGCTGCGCGCAGGTGACGTCACGGCCAGCCCGCGAATGGCCCCGCTCTCGATCTGTGGCGCCAGCAGCACCGGCGTTCCCACGATCATTGGAATCTCGCCGCCGAGCAGCGCGGTGACGGTGAGCGAATCGCCGCGATAGGGAACGTGCACCATCTTGATGCCGGCCGTGGTTTCCAGAAGTGCGCCGGCCAGATGGTGGGTGCTGCCAAATCCAACCGAAGCGTAATTGAGCTCGCCGGGCTTTGCTCTCGCGAGCGCGATCAATTCGCCAAGTGATTTGGCCTCGTAATCGGCGCGAACCGCGATCACGAGCGCGTAGTAGACGGCGGTCGAGATCATCTCAAAGCTGTCGACGGAATCGTAAGGCAGCGACTTGTAGAGTGCCGGGGATATGGCGTGGGCGCCAGTGACGAGCCCGATCGTGTAGCCGTCGGGCTCGGCCTTGGCGATCTGGGCCGCGGCGAGATTGCCGCCCGAGCCAGGCTTGGCCTCGATCACGATCGGCTGGCCCAGCCGCTTCGCGAGCCCGTTCGCCAGGATGCGCGACAGGGTGTCGGCTGCGCCGCCGGCGGCGAAACCGTGGAGCAACCGGATCGGCCGGGTCGGATAATCCTGGGCGCTGGCAGCGCTAATCGATCCCGCGATCGTGGCGATGAACAGCATCGCGAACAGTCGCCCGAACGAATAGCGACGAACTGAACTGCGCGCTGATCCCGCCATTTTCGTCTCTCCCCATATCGATCATTGTGTTCGTGTTAGCCGTGGAAGTTCCGCGCACTTACTTCCCGCCGCGCATCTTCGGCGAGAACTCCGCCGCATCAGGCGAAGGACCCACGCCCCAGATGTCGCGCGGCAATCCGATCCAGGTCTTCGGACGCTGCGGCCGGTCGCGATGCCAGGGACGCGGCTCGAAATAGCCGAGCTCCTCGTCGGCCATGCGGTCCATGTCGTAGAACAGCTCGATGAGATAGCCATCGGGATCGCGATGATAGGTCGCGATGTTGTGCCCGGGGCCGTGGCGCACCGGTCCCCATAGCAGCGGGATCTTTCGTCGTCCGAGCAGGTCGCAGGCCTGCTGCATGTGGGAAGCATCGCGCAGTTCGAACGCCATGTGATGCAGCCGCGCGTCAGTGCCGCGCGCGAAATTGACGGCGTGATGCTCGAACCCGCAGCGCATGAAGACGAAGTTTTCCTCGATCCGGTCTGAATCGCGGAAACCCAAAACGTCGGAATAAAATCTTGCGGTCCGGTCCGGATCGGGCGCGTACATCGCCATGTGGCCGAGCTTGCTGACGACGATGCCCCGCACCTGTTCGCTCGGCGGGGTGAATTGCCACTGCGTGAACAGCTCGATCTGCCGGCCGTCGACATCTGAGAAAACCAGCGTCCGCGGTATTCCCGGCGCGGAATCGGAGCGGATCTCGGATTTGATGCCGAGATCATTGAGCTCTTTGCCGACGTCCGCCAGCTCGACATCGGGGCCGATCTCGAAGGCCATGGCCTTGCAGGAGGAAGCCGTATCCTGCTCCAGAACCAGCGTGAGTTCGCCGGACTCCGAGGCGAACAGCGCGCGACCGGCCTGCCTTTCGACAATGCCGAGACCGATGATCGCTTGATAATATTCGATCTGCTGTTCGATATCGGCAGTCGCGAACGTCGCGTGCCTGATGCGCTTGACTTTTATCATCGCACTCTTCCCCGTCAGTCCCGCGTCATGATGATCTTGCCGAGCGCCTGGCCGGAATCCAGCAGCTCATGGGCCCGGCGCACCTCGGACAGCTTGAAGCGGGCAAAGATCGCCGGCTTGATGGTTCCGTCAGCCAGATGGCCGATCATGCGCTTCATGATGGCGCGCCGGCCTTCGCGGTCGTGGTCGTAGATGTGGAACGAGAAACAGCGGATCGCGGGGCAGACATCGAGATGCTTGCGCATCTCCTCCATCATGTTCTGCGTCGGCAGACCGTCGAACGCGTTGTAGGAAACCACCGTTCCCCACTTGGCCAGCGCGCGCAGATGGGTGAAGAAATCAGGACCGCCGACGTGATCGAGCACGAGATCGACGCCACGTCCGCCGGTCAGTTCACGCACGCGCGCGACGACGTCTTCGCCGCGATAGTAGATGATGCCGTCGGCGCCCATCGCGCTGGCGAAGACCGCCTTCTCCTCCGAGCTGACGGTGCCGATCACGGTCATGCCTGCAAGCTTTGCAAGTTGCACCAGCGACGAGCCGACGCCGCCGGCCGCGCCGATGACGAGCACCGATTTCGGCAGACGCGCCGATCCGCATTCATTCAGCAGCGCCCACGCCACCTGGTAATTGGCAAGGCAAACCGCGGCCTCAAGATCAACCTGCTCGGGCAGCAGATGAACGGCATCCGCCGGGGCTGCGACCATCTCGGCGTAGCAGCCACCGCGCTGCGCCAGATCGCGGGCGCTCAGCAGCACCTTTTGTCCGACCTTGATGTCACGCACTCCGCTGCCGACGGCCTCGATCCGGCCCGCCACGTCGTTGCCGGGGTTGGCCGGCAGCGGCGGCATCCATTTGTAGACGCCGCTGCGGATCAGCTTGTCGGGTTGCCCGACCCCGAAGGTTTCAGCCCGGATCAGCACGTCGGTTTCGCCGGGCACAGGCATCGGAACGTCCTGATACTCCAGGGCGTCCGGCCCTCCCGGGCGGTGTACCAAGACAGCCTTCATGCGCGCTCCCACCCGTCCTCAAGCCATATTTTCGAAAATACTACCGCTTACGAAAATTATTGCAACAGCATTCTCGCCTCGATAGACTCGAAGGACGATCGGAGAGCGATTCCAATATGAACGTCACGGCCTTCAAGCGCCGAAAGGAATTCGGCAAGACGCTGGCGTCCGATATCGCGCACCGGATGCGCAACGAGATCGTGACCTGCCGGCTCAAGCCCGGCGAGGTGCTGAAATTCGACACGCTGCGGCTGGCCTATGGCGCGAGCTTCACGACACTGCGCGAGGCGCTGACGTGTCTGGCCGCCGAGGGGCTGGTGGTGGCAGAGGAGCAGCGCGGCTTCAAGGTGGCGCCGATCAGCCTTTCGGATTTGATCGACCTGACGCGCGCCCGCATCCTGATCGAGGTCGATTTGATCCGCCGCTCGATCGAAAATGGCAATGATGACTGGGAAATCGCGGTTATTTCGTCGATCCACCGGCTTGGAATCATCGAGGGGCGCGAGGTCGAGGACTACGCCGACAATCCGGAATGGAAGCTGGCGCACCGGGAGTTTCACGAATCCCTGGTGGCGGCATGCGGCTCGCCAACCCTACTTGGCATCCGGCAATCACTGTTCGAACGCGCCGAGCGCTATCGCAATATCTCGGCAAGGTTCCGGCCACGTCCGCGCGACAAGGCCGGCGAGCACCGTGCGCTGATGAAGGCCGCCGTCGGCCGCGATGCCGACCGCGCCTGCGAGCTGATCGCAAGGCACATCCAGAACACGACCGACAACGTCATCAAATACGCTTCGGAATTGTTCAGCCAGAATTGAATTGATCGGGCCTCGGCAACCGCGCGAGAATGCGTGCTCCCGAGCCGAAATTGAATTTCGCTTGTATCATTTTCGAAAATAGTGTCTTTTACGGAAATCTCAAATCAGGGTCCGAGGATCGCGTTCATGAAGCTCATATCTTTCCTGCGGCAGCAGACCGAAACATGGGGCACCGTGCGCGGCGACGAGGTCATCGACCTCGGCAAGGTGCTCGGCGGGACGCTGGCGGATTTCATCGGCAGCGCGAAATTCGCCGAGCGGGAGCAGATCGCCGCCGCCCACACGCCGGACCTGAAACTGAGCGAGATCAGTTTTCTGCCTGTGATCCCGCGGCCCGAAAAGATCGTCTGCGCCGTACGCAACTACCTCGATCACCACAACGAGGCTGTCGCATTCGGCATGAAGCGCGAGATCACCGAATTTCCGCCGATCTTCCTGCGGGTCTGGCGCTCGCAGGTCGCGCACAACGCGCCGGTGATCCGGCCAAAAGTTTCCGACAATCTGGACTGGGAGGGCGAACTCGCCGTCGTGATCGGCAAGGGCGGCCGCCACATCAGCCAGGCCGACGCCTGGAATCATGTCGCCGGCTATTCGATCTACAATGACGTCAGCGTCCGCGACTGGCAGCGGCATGCGCAGCAGATCGCATCCGGCAAGAATTTCGTCGGCACCGGCCCGTTCGGTCCATGGCTGGTGACGCCTGACGAGATCGCCGATCCCACCAATCTGAAGCTTGAGACCCGCGTCAATGGCGAGACGGTGCAGTCGAGCAATACGTCGATGCTGATCTTCTCGATCCCGCGGCTGATCGAATACTCCTCGACCATTTTCGACCTCGTGCCGGGCGACGTCATCGCCACCGGCACGCCGGCCGGCGTCGGTTTCACGCGCAAGCCGCCGATCTTCCTCAAGCCCGGCGACGTCGTCGAGGTCGAGATCGAACAGATCGGCGTGCTCCGCAATCCGGTCATCGACGAGTGAACCGATGACGCCATCGTCCGCAGCCTATGAAATCCGCAAGACGTCGCTGAGCGTCGAAACGATCTGGCACGAGCGTGGGCCACGGCTGGCAATGCCGCTGCTCGTCGGCACGGCAATCGCAGTGGTCCGCAATCCCTTTGCCGGCCGCTACGAGCCGGACCTGATGCCGTTCCAGGCGTCGCTCCGCGAACTCGGCCGCGAGCTTGCGGCCGGGTTGATGGAGCGGCTCGGCGGCAGCGCCATGATCGAGGCCTATGGAAAGGGCATCGTCGTCGGCGAGGAAGGCGAGCTGGAGCATGGCGCAGTGTGGCACGAGGCCGGCGGCCAGGGCATGCGCGAGGTACTTGGCCAGCCCAAGGCCATCGTTCCCGCGGCGAAGACGATCGGCGGCCCGGGCACACGCCTGATGGTGCCGCTCGGCCACGTCCACGCCGCCTATGTGCGCAGCCACTTCGGCACCGCCGAGATGACGATGTGGGACGCGCCACGCCGCGACGAAATCGCGTTCGGCCTCGTGATGGCAACCGGCGGCCGGCCGCACGCCCGCATCGGCGGATTGTCGGCCGATGCGATTTCAGTCCACGACGGCCAGCGCTGACTTCACTTGCTGTCCGGCTGTTCGCTCAGCCGCCCTGCAGGCCTGTTTCCTTGATCAGCGGACCCCATTTGAGCCGCTCCCGTTTTTCGAACTGGGTCAGCTCGGCGGGCGTTCCGCCGCCGGGATCAAATCCGAGTTCCAGCAGGCGCTTCTTCGTTTCCGGTTCGGCAAGCGCCTTGGCCAGTTCCTTGTTCAGGAGATCGATGATCGGCTGCGGCGTGTCGCGCGGCGCGTAGAACGCGTTCCAGGCGGTCACCTCGAAATCGGCCACGCCCTGCTCGGCGATGGATTTTACACCCGGCATCAGCTCGGTCGATTTCAGCGAGGTGATCCCGAGCGCCTTCAACTTGCCGCCGGCGACATGGCCGCGCAGTGCCGTCACCGTGTCGATGATCAGCGGCACCTGGCCGCCGAGGACGTCGGTCGTAGCCGTCGCCGATCCCTTGTAGGGCACGGAAAACAACGACGCACCGCTCCGCCCTTTGAGGAACTCGAAGACGATGCGGGCCGTCGTGCTCGGCAGCGCGATGTCGACCTTGTCGGGCGTCGCCTTGGCCGCGGCAACCAGGTCGGCCAGCGAATTTCCTGAAAACGACGGATTGGCCGCGAGCACCATGGGCAGCTTGCCCACCAGGATGATCGGCGCAAAATCCTTGGCCGGATCGAATCCCGGCGATGCGTACATGAACTCGTTCATGCTCTGGGTGGCATTGGTGCCCATCATCAGCGTGTATCCGTCAGCGTCCGAACGCGCGGCCTGCTCGGCGCCGATGTTGCCGCCGGCGCCGGGCTTGTTCTCGACATAGAACCGCTGGCCCATCGTCCGCGACAATTGCTCGGCGAAGTATCGCGCCACCACGTCGGTGCCCTGGCCTGCCTGGTACGGCACGATGATCCGCACCGGCCTCGACGGATAGGTCTGCGCAACCGCCGCGCAACTCCATAGCAAAGCCAGCAATCCTGCGGCCCATTTTGCAAATCTCGGCATGACGGTTTCCTCTCCTGATGATTTTATTTTTTGTTGTCGGTCTTCTTATCGTTGGGTGAGACGATGCCGGTCTCGATCAAACCGTCGATGGCCGTTTGATCGAAGCCGGCCTCGCCCAGGATTTCGCGGACATGTTCACCGAAGCGCGGTGGCCGCCGTCCCGCGCCGCCGGGCGTCTGCGCAAGTTTTATGGGGATGCCGGGCGCGCGGTGGCCTTCGCTTTCGATCAGCATGTCGCGGTGCGCCACATGCGGCTGCGCGAACGCCTGCGCCACATTGTTCACGGGCCCTGCCGGCACGCCCGCGCGCATCAGATCGCGGCAGAGATCGTCGGACTTGAATCCGGCCAGCGTGCGCTCGAGTTCGGCGCGAAGGGATCCAACGTGTTTCAGCCGGTCGGCGTTGGTGCGGAAGCGCGGATCGTCGAGCAGATCTTCGCGCGCCACCTTCTGGCAGAAACGGCGGAACTGGCCGTCGTTGAGAATACCCAGAAAAACCTCACCATCGCTGGCTGCGAATTTGTCGTAGGGCGCGATGTTGGGATGGGCGCTGCCGAGCCGGCCGGGGACGACGTCCGAGCAAAGCCAGTTGGCTGCGTGCGGAACCAGCAAATTGAGTGCGGTGTCGAACAGCGTCACCTCGACGCGCTGCCCCATCCCGGTGCGCTCGCGCGCCGCCAGCGCCAGCAGGACGCCGGTCAGCGCATTATATCCGGTGACGTAATCGACAATGGGAACGCCGACGCGGGTGGCGCCGGATTGCTGTGTGCCGTTGATGCTCATCAGCCCGCACATCGCCTGCAGCACCGCGTCGTAACCGGGCAGCCCGCCAAGCGGCCCATCGGCGCCGAAGCCGGAGATGGCGCAGTACACCAGCCGCGGAAAGCGCGTCGACAGAACATCAAAGCCGATACCCCAGCGCTCCATGGTGCCGGGCAGGAAATTCTCCACCAGCACGTCCGCATCTCTGAGCAGGGCTTCGAGCACGGCGCGCCCCCCGGCACGCGAAAGGTCGAGCGCCATGCCGCGCTTGCCGCGGTTGACGGCGCTGAAGTAGGCCGCCTGCCCGGCCGCATCGAACGGCGGCCCGAGACCACGGGTCTCGTCGCCCGCCGGCGGCTCGATCTTGACGACATCGGCGCCATGATCGGCCAGCATCTGCGTGCACAGCGGCCCGGCGAGCACACGCGACAGATCGACGACCTTGAGGCCGGTCATCGCTCCGCGCGTGAGCTCGTTTGCGGGCATGGTCAGTGGACCGTTCGGTTGTCAGGAACTTCTTCAGGAACGGCTTGGCAATTCCACGATGCCGGTCCCCAGGACCGATACTTCATTGTCCTGATTGTAGGCTTCCTGCTCGATCTCGACGAGGTGACGCCCGCCCTCGACGAACTTGCGCTTCACCTTGCCCTTGATGAACAGCATGTCGCCCTCGGGATTGTGCCGGCGGATCTTGCAAGTCGCGCGGCGCAGGAAGCCATCGTCGCCCATCCAGTTGGTGAGATGATGGGTCAGCCAGGAGCAGCGTTCCGGACCGTAATCGTAGGCGCCGGGCGCGCCGACTTCGAGCGCGAACTCCTCTTCCCAATGCACGCGCTCGGGACAGTCAGGAATATTGAAGCGGTTGGGAATACCGAGACCGCGATGGGCGTCCTGCAGCTTCCAGGCGAGCTTGTTGGCACGGATGTAGAGGCCGCCCCACCCTTGCGCATAGGCGATGAAGCCGGTGACCGTCATCGGCCCCTTGAACATCACGGGCAGCGCCTCGCCCTCGGTGACGTCTTGCCAGTAGCGCTTGCGCGAACCCTGAATCCGCTCCTCGGCATAGAGCTTGTAGGCCTCGGCCAGTTCCTGCTCGCTGTAACGGCGCGGCGCGCGGGCCTTGACCTCCTTGTACTTGGTGCCCTGCTCGCGCGCGTGGTCGCGCTCGGTGCGGAAGCACCAGCTATCCGCCTCGGCGACGAGGTCGCCCTGCTGGTTGAAGAAATCGACGTGATAGGTCTGCTGGATCGCGCGGCCGGCAAAGCGCGTCTGGTGCTCGACGAGGTCCTTCAGCTTGGCCTCGGTCGAAATCACGTCGTTGCGACGGACAGGCTTGTGCCAGGTCCAGTCGGCGCCCGACCACATCGCGTGGACCCCGGGCAAACCGCCGACATAACCTGACACGATGCGGCTGGTCGAGAACAGGAAGCTCGGCAGCGCGATGATGCCGCCATGGTTGGTCTTGGCGGCGTAATCAGGGTCGCACCACAGCGGATTGTCATCGCCGATGCCGTGCGCGTAGTGACGGATGTTGTCGCGCGTCGCCTCGTAGCACCATGGCTCGGCGGTGACGCCGATCGAGACGCCGATGCGCTTGCGCAGATCGTCGAGGCCGTCCTCGGTGATCTTCGGAAATCTGGTTTCAACGGTATCGAGCATGTGACGTTCCTTCCTTCAGGCTCTTGCCTCTATCTGGCTTCTGATTTCGTGATGGCCTGCTCGCGGTCGCGCAGCACCTTGCGGTTGACCTTGCCGGCCGGTGTCTTGGGCAGTTCGGTGACGAAACTGACGACGCGCGGATATTCGTGATGGCTGAGGCGCTGGCGCACGACGTCCTGGATCTCGTGCTGGAACGCCTCATCGCCAGCCCGGTCGGTGACGACGAAGGCTTTCACGACTTGCCCGCGCAGCGGATCGGCGACGCCGATCGCGGCCGCCTCACGCACTTGCGGATGCTTGAGGATCGCATCCTCGATTTCGACGGCACTCATGGTCCAGCCGGCGGAGATGATCACATCGTCGGCGCGGCCGCCGTGATAGAAATAACCATCCTCGTCGATGCGGCCGAGATCCTTGGTCGCGATCCACTGTCCGTGGCGCCAGACCTTCAGTTCGCCGGCGACGCCGGGCGGGCATTGCCGGCCCTCGGCATCGTGGACCTCGACGCGCCCGCCGGGAATCGGTTTACCCAATGAACCGGGCTTGACGACGAAATCGCCGGCGCCGGGATAGCTCACCAGGATCACGCCGATCTCGGTGGTGCCGTACATGCTGCAGGCCGGCCGGCCAAAAATGTCCTCGACGAACGAAGCGGTCTCGCTGTCGATCGGCTCGCCGGTGAAGGACAGTTTCTCGATGGCGTAGCGATAATTCGGCGCCGCGCCGGAATTCCGCATCATGCGATAATGCGTGGCGGCCGCCGAGATGTTGGTGAACTGGTGCTGCTGCAGCGCCGCCAGCAGCCGCTCCGGATTGAACTTGCCGGCATAGGCGCCAATGGTGATGCCGAGCGCCAGCGGCGCCAGCGTGCCGTGCCAGAGACCATGGCCCCATGCCGGCGACGACGGGCAGATGAAACGATCGCCGGGACGAAGGCCGGTGCCGTACAGCGCCGCCACCATCAGCGTCACGATCGCACGATGGGTGTGCTTGACCGCCTCGGGAAGCTCGCGCGTCGTCCCCGACGTATATTGGAACAGCGCCAGCGCGTCGGCCGCCGTGTTGGGCGTAAAGTGCGGCGAGAAGCGCTCAAGTCCTTTCAGGAACGCATCGTCGGCGACCACGATTTTCGCTTCCATGCCGTCCAGGCTTGGCGCCTTTTCGGCGTTCGTCACAATCAGTCGCGGCGTGCAGTCGTTGACGCGCAGCTTGACGCCATCGGGTCCGAACAGCGTGAACAAGGGCACGGCGACGGCGCCCGCCTTCATCGTGCCGAACACCGCCACATAGAACGCCCGCGACGGCTCCAGCATGATCGCCACGCGATCACCGGCCTTGACGCCTTCGCTCGCGAGATAATGGGCGAAGCGCGACGAGGCTTCCGAGATCTCGCGAAAGTTCAACAGTTCATCCGGCCCGTCGGCGTGAACGACAATGACAGCCGGATTGGAGCGCCCGGCATGCCGGTCGATGCATTCATGGGCGATGTTCAGGCGTTCGCGATTGCCCGCGAATAGTTCCCAGAGTCTGGCGGAGGAAAATTCCGCCTGCGCATCCGCGTAGCTCGTGAAGTAGGTCAGCTTGGTCATGGCGGCAAAATACCGAAGTCGAACTAATTGTCAAATAGCGTTTCTGATTGTATATATACAATCAATCTCGCCTCGTTGTTGCGCCGCAATCATTGTTGTACAGAGACAATCATGCCGAATCCCAAATCGCCGCGGGTCCGCGCGGTACCTGCCGTCACCCGCGCCATCGCCATTCTGCGGCTGCTCAGCCGCAGCCGTTCGCCGCAAAGCCTCAAGGCGATTGCGGAGAGTCTCGAACTGGTGCCCAGCACCGCGCTGCACATCGCGCGCGCGCTCGTTGCCGAAGACCTGCTGCAGGTCGATCCCTTGACCAAGCGCTACAGGCTCGGTGTCGGCATGCTGCCGCTGGCGCGCGCCGTGCTCGAGAACAGCGACTTTCCGAACCTGGTGCGGCCGAAGCTGGATGATCTCTCACACCGCTACGGCGTCATGGCGATCGGCGTCGAAGTGCCCGACCTCGACAACATGATCGTGATCGCCCTTGCCCGCAGCCAGGCGCCGGTGCGCCTGCATGTCGATGTCGGGAGCCGGTTTCCCGCGCTGATCAGCGCCACGGGGCGATGCGTCGCCGCGTTTTGCGGGCAACCGCAGAAGGAGATCGAGAAGCGATTTCGCCTGCTGCGCTGGCACAACGCGCCGAGCTACGATTCCTGGCGCAAGGAAGTCGAGCTGGTACGCCGTCAGGGATTCAGCATCGACCGCGGCAATTACATCGACGGTGTCACCATCGTGGCGGTGCCGGTTCTGAACAGCCAGGGCACGATCTCGCACACCATCGCGGCTGTCGGCCTCGGCAGCCAGCTCGATCGTGCACGCTCGCTGGCGCTGGCGAACGACATGAGCATCGCCGCGCGCGAGGTCGCCGCACAGCTGCCGCCGCAGTTTTAGCGACAGTTTACGGAATCATCTGCAGGCGCCCAGATCTGCTGCCTGCGCTCAAGTCCGCGCAGGGCAAACGTGCCGACCAGCTGCAGCGGACGCGCACAGCGTTCGGCGAACGTATCGGAGACCAGCACAGGGCGGCCTGCGTCGTCGCACAGTTCCTCGATCCGGCTGGCTTCGTTCACCGCGCGGCCGATCACCGTGAAGTCGAGCCGCCGGCTGGTCCCGACATTGCCGTAGACCACCTGACCGAAATGCAAGGCCAGATGGACCTCCAATTGTGGCAGTCCCGCCTGGCGACGTCGCTCATTCAAGGCACGGTTGGATGCCAGCGCCCAGTCCGCGGCATCCAGCGCAACGCCACAGGTCGCGCATGGCTGATTCTTCGGATCCGACACCGGAAAGATCGCCAGGAAGCCGTCTCCCATGAATTTCAGGATTTCGCCGCCGCAGCGCGTGACGGGCTCGCCGATGGCATCGAAGTGCTCGTCCAGCCAGCCGACGACCTTCACAGGATCGTCCTGGTCCGTGAGGGTCGTGAAGCCACGGAAATCGGCCAGCAGGATCGCGGCGGCAACCGTCTTGCCTTCACCGCGGCGAATATTGCCTTCGAGCACCCGCGTGCTCGTCTCCGAGCCGAGATAGGTCGCGAGCGCTTCCTGCAATGTCCGCGACAGGCTGAGTTTGCAGATGGCAAGCCCGAGCGCGGGAAGCACTTCGTCCAGCACAGCCATGTCGTCGTTGCTGAAACCGGACGGCGCGTCGGTCGCGAACGAAATGGCGACGCCTTTCAGCGCGGTTCCCGGCGCGAACCAGATCAGATGCAGGACATAATCGGTGCCGCCTTCCGCGCGCAGGTCGAGAAGTTCGGGAACAGCGCTTGCGGCATTCAGATCATCCCCAAGACGCCATCGGGCGAAGGTCCGGCCGTCGGCCAGCAACGCGTGGAGCGGACTACGTTCGAACGCGTCGAAATCCTCGGCGCCATAGCTTGCGGAGGCCAGCGATGCGCCGCGGTCGCTGTGCCAGTCGAAGCTGAACCCGCGCACGGACGGATCGAGCGCGTTGGTCACCACGCTCATGCGCCAGAGCGGCAGCGCCTGATCGCGCAAGGCCTTGCAGAAACCGTCGAGCAAAGCGACGCCGTCATCCAGTACCGTCGCTTGTTCGGTGATCCAGCGAACGATCTGCCGGGTGCACGGCTTCTTGCGGCTATGACTTCCAACGATCATCTGAGGATCTGTGAACCGTCGGGACTGCGTGGCGAATGAAGGAAGCCCGCCGATACGATGTGTCATCATTGCAATTGCGCCATCAGCGCTTCGGCGCCCTTGTCGATCCCGGCCTCCGCCGCCGTCAGCCGTCCCACGCTGGCCTTGACGTCATACGGGCTCGGATATTGCTTGGTGACGAAGGCGCTGAGCAGGCGTGACGTTCCCGCGTCGAAGATTTCGACGGCATAGACGACCGAGCCTGTCAGCGATCCCTCCCCGTCACGCGCGGTCTGCACGCCGTTATAAACCAGGCCGGCAACATCGAACCGCGACAGCGTGCCGAGCACCGGCGTGTTGGTGACGGCCCCCGTCAGCGTCAACCGCACGCGCAACGTGTTTGGCGCACGCTGACTTGTAAGCGTGAAGCGGCCGCCCAGCTCTTTCGCGAACCGCGTCCGCATATAGTTCGCGAGCGTGGTCTTGTCGGTTCCGGACAGCTCGCCGAATTGCTGGTCCGGACCCCGGTAGATCACGACCGGATCGAGAATCACCTTGTTGTAGGGGCGCCAGTCCACGTCGGTCGAGTAGCGATACGGAATTCGCCCGGACGGATCGGATGGATTTGGCGCGAGATAGGACGATGAAGCCATTTCCGAATAAGGGATCGGCGTCACGCTGGCGCATCCGCTCAAGGCAGCAGCAAGGGCCAGGGCCGCCAGACGGCGGTCCGCTCGCGAGAGGGCAGACATTTCAAACTCCAGTTTGGATATGTTGGGTAAGCGTCAGCGAAGCAGATCGAAACGGCGCGAATTGAATCGCCGATTCTATTTTGCGGCTCTTGCCATTGTCGGTGGATTCACCTGCGCCCACTCCCTGTCCGCCCTGGGTCCGGTGGGATCACCGGTCATACCGACCAACTGGCCGGGCAAGGCATTCGTGGTCTGGGTCCAGGTCTGGGTGGCGCACAGAATCGACAGCATGCAGCCGGTGACGTTGAGGTCCCTGGCGCCGCGCGATAGCGAGATTTCGTAGCTCTTGCCGTTCTCGGCATTGTAGATCTGACCGTTGAAACGTCCTTCAGCGACGGGCTTCAGACCCAGGATCAGCTGGTGACCGAGAAGCGGCCTCGACCGCTTCGCGGGGTCCGGATTGTTCTGATCCTTCAGCGGCTGCCCGTTCGCGTCCACCGGCTCCTTCATCCAGACGATAAAGCCGCAAACCTGTTCCAGCCTGGCACCGCAGCGCTCGATGCGAACGCGCGCGCGGCCATCTTGCGTAAGCCAGGTGCCGCTTGGATCGGCCGCACCGGCGGCGTTGCCGGGCCCCGCGATCAGTATCTGAAAGAGTGCGAGCGCGGTGCGCAGTATCGTCCGGGAAATCAACGTCATCAGCTTCATTTCCAGTTCCTTTCGGGGGACGCAGGCGCAGGTTTCCCTTCGCCCCGAAACGGCTGCCGCCGCCCGAAACGTCCTGCGCGATTAATCAAACGATATCGTACTATTATACACTTCCGTAGCCGGGCGCAAGCCGGTATGAGAAGTATCTGACGATGCGACCGCGCAGCCGGACAGGCCGCGCGGGCAAATGCCCCGGAGAGAACCAGCTAGATGAATGTCACCAAGGCCAAGCCGGCCAAGACCGTGCGACGACACAGCGGACGGCCGACCAAGGAGCAGGCCGGACAGATCACCGGGCACCTTGTCGACGTGGCGACACGGCTGTTTTTGGAATCGAGTTTTGAGGCGGTCAGCATCGATCTCATCGCGGCGACGGCGCGGGTCTCGAAGCAGACCTTCTACGCCCGCTTCGCTTCCAAGGAAGAGCTGTTTGCGGCTGTCATCCACAAAGGGGTGAACGATCTCCTGGCGCCCGAAGTCACTGAATCCAACCGCGACGCGCCGATCGAAGCAACCCTGGTCCGGATCGGCATCGAGCTTTCAAAGCGTGCGCTGGCGCCGGCGGCGATCGCGCTGGACCGGCTCATCACCTCAGAAGCGCATCAGTTTCCGGAGTTGGCCCTCGCCTGCCACGAGAACGCCAATCACGCGCGGGAGCTGATTGCCGACATTTTCTCCAACGCCATGCGCGACGGCCAGATCCGATCAACGACGGATGCGCGCTTCGCCGCCGAGCAATTCCTCTACGCGGTGGTCGATGGCCCCGCCCGCACCGCGATCCTCAGCGGCAAGACCGTCAGGTCGGAAAAGGACTTGCGTGAGCGCGTCACGGCCGCGGTCCAATTGTTTCTGGATGGATGTCGCGACTAGAGCCTGTTCCGTTCCGATTGGATCGGAACGGGGGCTCTAGATTCTTTATTTGACGCGTTTTCTTGACGCGAACCGGTGTCCACTTCGCTGGAAAACGCTCTAGAAGGCGCGGCCGTAACTCAGCGGCGCCAGACCTGATCCTCGCTCCAGCCGAGCTCCGCGAACTCGCCTGCGCGCAGCGGCGCCTCTTCCGCGGCAAAGAACTCGTCGAGCTGCGGCGGCTTGACACCGGTCGCGCTCAACATCGCATGCGCCTGGCCGCGATGATGGATCTGATGCTGGAACAGATGAAGCAGCAGCCGGTCCATTCGCTCATGCTGAATGCGACTGCCGCGGTGAACGTTGACGATGCGATCGAGATCTTCAGCGCCGAGGCGCTCGACGAAGGTGATCAACCGGCGGTCCATCTCGCCTTGCGCGTCGCGGAGAATGCTGACGGTTTCGCACGGCTCCTCGTTGGCCCAGGCCGCCGGCCCAAGGGTGCCACCTTCCAGAGCATCGATGTAAAAGCGGTCGATGATCAGGATGTGATTGAGGGTGGCGCGCAGGCTCGGAAAGAAGCCGGTGCGCGGCGCGGTGAAATCCGCCTGCGAGAGCGCTGCACAGGCGGTCAGCAGGCGATGATTGGCCCAGCCATTGTTGTAGGCCATGGTACGAAAAGGAAGCACGGCATCCATCGCATCTGCTCCCGCCTGATGGCTCAGACCTTGACGAGGCGCACGCGCGTGCCCCAGGGGTCGGCGGCCTCGAGGCCACCGGCAACAGATGCGACCTGGACGCCGGCCTGACGCAGGCGTTCTTCTTTTGCCATGAACAAATCCGCCTTCTCGATCTCCAGCGAAAACCAGGCGAGGCCGGTGGCCGCGTCGTCACGGCGGCCGGCACCGGCACTTTGCCAGACGTTGAGACCGAGATGGTGATGGTAGCGCCCCGAGGACAGGAACGCGGCGCCGCTGCGCGCCCGCGTCGGATCGAAGCCGAGCGTGCCGCGGTAGAAGCCGTCGGCCTTGGCGAGATCGCCGACGCGCAGATGCATGTGGCCGATGCGCAAGCCGTCGGGCGCCTTTGCATAATCGCTGACGTTGGTATTGGTGAGCGAGACGAGGTTGTCGATATCGAGCTGGTCGGTCCCCATCGTCACGGTGCCCTCGCTCCATTGCCAGAGCGAGGGATCGCGATCGGCGTAGACCTCGATGCCATTGCCCTCGGGGTCGTCGAGATAGACGGATTCGCTGACGCGGTGGTCGGCAAAGCCCGACAGCGGCACGCGGTGGATCGCGGCATTGACCAGCCAGCGCGCGAGATCCTTGCGCGTCGGCATCAGAAAGGCGGTGTGATAGAGCCCGGCTGCGTTGCGGGCTTCGTTCGCGGCATCCGGGCGAGCCTCGAGCGCCAGCAATTTCACCCCGCCGGCGCCGAGCACCGCGCCGGTGGCCGAGCGTTCCATCACGGCTAGCCCGAGCACGTCGCGGTAATAGTCCGCTACCACATCGAGCTTGCGGACCCGGATCGTCACCGTGCCGATCCGCATCGGCGTGCGGTTGGCGAAAGTCGGCCCCCCGCCGCTACCACCTTCCTCGGCGCGCGCCGCGGCCGCGGCGGCCGCCGCGAGTGAGGATGCGCCGGCGAGATGCAGCAAGGTGCGGCGGGTCATATCGAGGTTCATGGTGAGCGTGTTACCTGTTTTCGGACGGGAATGACGGCGGTCTATCATATTTTCGATCCACGAACTGCCCGCCATGGGCGCGTTTCGATCACATCTACGTCGGCGGAATGGCAGTCACCCGGAGGTGACTAGGCCGCCCCCAGCGCGCGATAAATCCCGCGCTCGAACTGCCGGTAGGCCACCAGCGCCTGTTTGTCGACGAAGGGCAGGATCTGCATCATGATCACGCCCGCAATGCGTTTTTTCGGATCGATCCAGTAATAGGTGTTGAACAGGCCGGCCCAGGTGAGACTGCCGGCGGCGCGGCCCTCACGCACCGGATCGACATTGATCATATGGCCGAGCCCCCAGCGCAGATGGACGCCCGGGAAGAAATCCACGTCGTTTGAAAGCGCCGGATTGGCCGTCTTGAGAATTCCTGCTTCGATATTGCCGATCTGGTTGGTCGACATCATTGCGACGGTATCCGGCCGCAACAGGCTTATGCCACGAAAACGTCCGCCGTTCAGCAACGCCTGCAGCAGGACAAGATAGTCCGGCGCGGTCGAATAGATGCCGCCGCCGCCGGAAAAGGCTGATGTCGGGGCCAGCTTCTCGAACGGTTTTGGGACGAGCTTTCCACCGGCGTCGCGCACATGCAGGCTGGCCTGACGCGCGCGCTGCTGCTCGGTGATGACAAAGCCGGTGTCGTTCATGCCGAGCGGGCCGGTGATGTGTTCACTGAAATAGCGATCGATGCTTTGCCCGCTGGCGATCTCAACCAGCTGGCTGACATTGTCGATACTGCCGCCATAGGCCCATCGTGCGCCCGGCTCGAACATCAGCGGCCGGCGCGGCAGCGCCGGATCGGCCCGCGCCGCTTTCTGGTAGCGAACCACATTCGGATCCCACAGCGGGTAGCTGAAGCCGGATGTGTGCGTCAGCAGGTTTCGCAGCGTGATCGGCTTGTGCGCCGGTCGCAGCTGTGGAACGCCTTTGGCATCGAATCCCTCAAGGACCTGGGGCGCGGCAAGCGTCGGATCGATATTGGCTGATGGTTCATCCAGTTTCAGTTTGCCGCGCTCGACCAGCTGCAATGCCGCCACCGACGTCAGCAGCTTGACCATCGAGGCAATACGAAAAACCGTATCTGGTGACATTGGCATTGCGGCCGCGACATTGCGCGCGCCGAACGCGCCCTGATAGACGACCGAGCTTTCGTTCGCGGCCATCGCGACCACGCCGGGGATTTCCCTCGCCGCGACCTTCGCCTGCAACGCGGCGTCGATCGCCTCGCCGGGAACTTGCTTGCGGGCGGGTGCGGCAAAGCCGGCACCAGGAACCAGGCTTGCTGCCGCAAGCCCTGCGCTCCGCAACAACGCATCACGCCGACTGAGCAGGCCCGCCATTCGTAGTCCCGAATC
Source organism: Bradyrhizobium sp. AUGA SZCCT0176 (assembly GCF_018130145.1). GTDB lineage: Bacteria > Pseudomonadota > Alphaproteobacteria > Rhizobiales > Xanthobacteraceae > Bradyrhizobium. Next base: position 95,245 of record NZ_JAFCMB010000003.1, read on the forward strand.
CCGCGCCGAGATTCGGGCATTCTAGACGCTTCGAAACCGATGACGCCAGTGGGCTAAACCGGCGCGGCGATGCCGCGCCGGCGCCGGCCACCTCTTACTATTTCCATTTCGCCAGATAGAAGCGCGGCAGCTCGTCCGAATAGGGGGTGAAGTCGAGCTGCTTGGAATAGCCGTAGGTCGTCACATAGGTGTGCAGCGGCGCGAAATAGGCCTGCTGGGTGATGCGCTGGATCACGGCCGAGTAGGCCTTGTTGCGCACTTCAGCGTCATTGGTCGATCCGCCCTCGATCAGCCATTTCTGCACGTCCGGATCGCGCGCATAATCGTCGGCGCCGCCGTCAAAGAAGTTCGGCAGGAAGGCCGAGACGTCATTGATCGAATAACTGCCCCAGGTGCCGAGATAGGCGCGCAGTTCCCCTGCCTTCGCGCGCTGTATCAGCGCGCCGACCTGGAGCTGGTTGAGCTTGGCGCGGATGCCGACCGCCATCAGATAGTTCTGAATCGCCGAGCCCCATTGCGGCAATATATAGCTGGCCAGATCGACTTCGAAGCCATCCGGATAGCCGGCTTCCGCGAGAAGCTGCTTCGCCTTGGCGGGATTGTAGTCGTAAAGCGTCGCGGCCTCGCCGTTGCAGCCGAATTGAGTCGGGAAGCAGGGAGCCCCCGGAACGCGGCTTCCGCCGGTGACGAGCTTGTCGGCAATCGTCTGCCGGTCGATCGCGTGCCAGATCGCCTGGCGCACCTTGAGCTTGGTCAAAGGATTGTCGGCGCCGGTGCGGCCGGCGGCGTCAAGCGAGAGATAGCCTACCCGCATTGACTCCTTGCGCACGGCCGCCAGATTCGGGAACTTGTTGACGCTATCGAACTGGTCGGGGTTCAGATTCCAGATCCAGTCCGCACGACCGGAGAGCAGTTCGGTCATTTCGGTGGCGGCATCCGGCACGAAGCGCACGCTCATCTTCTTGATCGCGGCTTTACCCTTGGGGCTGCCGGCCCAATAATCCTCGAAGCGTTCGAAGTCGATGGAGACGCCCGACTCGACCTTGGTCATCTTGTAGGGGCCGGCGCCGACCGGCGCCTTGGCATAGGCTTCCGCACCGACCTTCTCGCGATAGGCCTTGGGGTAGATCGGGACAACCATCGCGAAATAATCCAGCGCCGCCGGCGTCGGCCGCTTGAGTTTGACGCGAACCGACATGTCGCCGGTCTTCTCTGCCTTGTCGATCCAGTTGTAGTTCGCCGGGGTCGACACCTTGCTCGCGGGATCGGATATGAGATTGAGCGTGTAGACGACGTCATCGGCGGTGAACGCGCTGCCGTCGTGGAATTTGACGCCGGGCCTGAGCGTAAACTCGATCGTGGTCGTATCCGGCAGCTTCCACTCGGTGGCGAGCAGCGGCTCGACCTTGAAGGATTCGGGGTTGCGGTAGACCAACCCGTCCCAACCCTGGTGGTGCATCACCACGCCAGTGCGCTCGTTGTTATAGTAGGGGTCGATGTTCGACAACGCGGCGCGCATCGTGATCCGCAACGTGTCGGCGGACTTCTGCGCCAGCGCCGGGGAAGCGCCGGCACCGACCAGTGCCGCCGCGAGGATCGCCGCACCAAATCTCAATTGCACGCCCATGCCGTCCTCCTTTGGTTCCGATCGCAAGACCGATTTCAAGCACACACTATGCCAGATGGCACTCTACCATTCCCTGGGGGGCGCGGACCATGGGCGTTGGTGCCACACGGCGGCAGCGCTCGACGGCGATGCCGCAACGCGGGTTGAACCGGCAGCCCGGCGGAATATTGGCCGGATCCGGCATGGCGTCGCCGAGGCCGATATCGGGCACGCCGCGGCCCGGCTCCGGCGTCAGCACGCTTTGCAGCAACGCCTGCGTGTAGGGATGACCGGGCGCACGAAACAACGCGTCGGTTTCGTTGCGCTCGACGAAACGACCGAGATACATCACCGCGACCTCGCTCGCGACATGCTCCACGACAGCCAGATTGTGGCTGATGAATAGATAGGTCAGTCCGAGATCGCGGCGCAGATCGGCGAGCAGGTTGAGGATTTGCGCCTGCACGGAAACGTCGAGTGCGCTGGTCGGCTCGTCGCAGATCACGATCCGCGGCTCGAGCACCAGCGCACGGGCAATCGCCGCCCGCTGGCGTTGCCCGCCGGAGAGTTGCGAGGGCATGCGCTCGCCCATCGCCGCCGAAAGCCCGACGCGTTCGAGAATTTGAGCGACCCGGCGCTCGATTTCCGCGCGTGAGAAGGTACCCTGGGCGGTCAATGGCAGCGCGACGATGTCCTTGATGCGGTGCCGCGGATTGAGCGAGGCGAACGGATCCTGGAACACCGGCTGGATCAATCGCGCCCGCGCCTTGCGGTCGAGATCGAACAGGCGCTTGCCGTCGACCAGCACGGTCCCCGCGGTCGGCTTCAGCAGCCCGAGGATCAGCCGCGCGAGGGTGGATTTCCCGCAGCCGGATTCGCCGACAATGCCGAGCACGCTGCCCGCCGGCACGCTGAAGGTAACGTCGTCGACCGCGATCACGCGTTTTTCCGCCGCGAACCAGCCGGCGTTGACCCGGAACTCGCACCGCAAATTCTGGACTTCGATCGCGACGCTCATGCGGGCTGCGGCTCCGAGAATTCCGGTGCGAGCCGGCAAAGATAGTCGTGCGCGCTACCTGCCTGACGGCGCGGGATTTCGCGTTCGCAGCTGGCGTCGGCGTGGGAACAGCGCGAACGGAACGCGCAGCCCGCAAAGCCGGGTCCAATCGCCGGCACCACGCCCGGGATCGAGCCGAGCGGCCGGTCGCGCTGCACCCGGCCCGGCACCGGCACGCAGGACAGCAATCCGCGCGTATAGGGGTGTTGGGGGCTGCGGAACAATTCCGCGGTCGGCGCGCGCTCGACCACCTCGCCCGCATACATCACCGAAACCCGGTCGGCGACGCGGGCGACGATGCCGAGGTCATGGGTGATCAGCAGGATCGCAAGGCCGAGTTCGCGCTTCAAGGTCGCCAGCAGCCGCAGGATCTGCGCCTGCACGGTAACGTCGAGCGCGGTGGTCGGCTCGTCGGCGACCAGCAGCTCGGGATCGCACATCAACGCCATCGCGATCATGACGCGCTGACGCAAGCCGCCGGAAAGCTGGTGCGGGAACTGGCCGAGCCGCATCTCCGGCGCGGTGATACCGACGCGGCCCATCAGTTCGACCGCGCGCTCGAGCGCGGCGGTGCGCGAGCCGCCCTTGTGGCGGGTCAGCACCTCAGCCATTTGCGAGCCGATCGTGAAGGCCGGGTTGAGGCTGGTCATCGGCTCCTGGAAGATCATCGAGATCCGATTGCCGCGCAGGCGTGCCATCTCGCGGTCGGACAGCGAAAGGAGGTCCGTGCCGGCAAAGCTCATGCGTTTGGCGGAGCGCCGGCCGCCGCGCGCGAGCAGGTTCATGATCGACAGCGCGGTCACCGATTTGCCGCACCCGGATTCGCCGACCAGGCAATGGGTCTCGCCCTTCTCGACCTGCAACGAGGCGCCGCGTACCGCCGCGCTGCGGCCGCCGAACATCACTTCGAGATCCTCGATGTCAAGCAATGCGCTCATCGCGACCGCTCCGAGCCGAGCAGATTGCGCAATCCGTCGCCGACCAGGTTGATGCCGAGCACCAGGATGAACAGCGCGACGCCGGGCACCATGATCACCCAGGGTGAGAAGAACATGTAATCCTTGCCCTCGGCGATCATCAGACCCCAGGACGGCAGCGGCGGCGGCACGCCGAGGCCGAGGAACGACAGCGCCGCCTCGAGCAGGATCGCGAGCGCCATCTCCAATGTTGCCACCACGGCAAGATGGCTCGCGATGTTCGGCAATATCTCCTTGACCAGCAGATGCAACGTCGAGGCGCCGGCGCAGCGGGCGGCGTTGACGTAATCGAGGCCGCGAATCTGCATCGTGGTCGCGCGCGCCACGACCGCAAAACGGTCCCACAACAGAAGCCCGAGCGTTGCGACGACGAGGCCTAGCCCCGACCCCATCAGCCCGACCACCGCCAGCGCGACCAGCACCACCGGGATCGACAGCCGCGTGGTGATGGCGAACAGCACGGCGTCGTCGACGCGGCCGCCGAAGAAGCCGCCGAGCACGCCGAGCGTGATGCCGATCAGTCCCGACGTGATCACGGTCATGATGCCGATCAGCAGCGAAATGCGCGCGCCGTACACCAGCCGCGCCAGATAGTCGCGGCCGAGCTGATCGGTGCCGAGCAGATGCCCGGCCTGAGTGCCCTCCATCCAGAACGGCGGCTTGAGGCGGTTGCCGAGGTCCTGGGTGAAGGCATCATGCGGCACCAGCTGATTGCCTGTTATCGCGGCCACCGCGATGATGCCGACGATGACGATCCCGACCGTGAAGCCGGCCACGCCGACCCGCGACGTCAGCGGCGCATGGATTGCAATCGGTTCGCTCATCCGGTCCGGAGCCTCGGATCAAGCAGCGCATTGAGGATGTCGGAAAGCAGCGTGAGCCCGATATAGATCGCGGCCAGCACCAGCACCACCGCCTGTACGACCGGAAAATCATTCTTCGCGATGCTCTCCCAGCCAAGATAGCCGACGCCATGCAGCGCAAACACCGTTTCGATAACGATCGAGCCGCCGAGCATGAAGCCGAGCTGGACGGCGGCGATCGACACGACAGGGATCGCGGCATTGCGAAGCGCGTGCTTGAAGATGATGCGCGCGCGCGACAGGCCCTTGGCGCGTGCGGTGCGGATGTAGTCGGACGCCATCGCCTCGATCATGCCGGAGCGCGTGAGCCGTGTAAGGGCGGGGATTGCCGTAAAAGCGAGCACGATGCCCGGCATTACAAAGTGCTGCCAGGTTCCGGTCCCTGAGATCGGCAGGATGCCGAGATTGAGACCGAGCACGATCATCAGGATCAGGGCGAGCCAGAAGCTCGGGATCGCCTGCCCCACCATCGTGAACATGGTGACACCGCGGTCGAGCCAGGTGTTCTCGCGGACCGCCGCAAGGATGCCGAGCGGGATCGAGATGATCAGGGCCAGGCTCAGGCCCACGAGGCCGAGCGTAAGCGTGATGGGCAGGCGTCGTGCGATCAGGTTGGAAACGCTGTCCTTGAAGAAATAGCTCTGGCCGAAATCGCCGACCATGGCGCGGCCGACCCAGCTGAAGAACTGGACGTAGAGCGGACGATCGAGGCCGTAGGCCTTGCGAATGATTTCGACGTCGGCCTGCGTCGCGGAAGGCCCGGCGATTGAAATGGCAAGGTCGCCCGACAGCCGCGTCAGCATGAATGCAAGCGTCATCACCGTGAGCGCGACCAGGAGGCCGAGACCGAGACGCCGGGCAATCAGAAGCAGCATCGAGAAGTCCAATACCGAAACGCAACGAGAGTGTTCAGGTCGGTGTCCCCTACCCGAAGCGACCGCACGGTGTCATCAAACAGACCCTCCATGCAAGAGCACGACTTGCCACATGCAAGAGCCGCGCCGCGGCAACGAGCAAGAGCCGCGCCGCGCCGCGCGCAGGTTTCAGGGTGCGGCCTTGCCCGATGCAGCTTCAAGCGTCGCGTACGGCCACGCGAACTTCGGCTTGATTTGAGACCTTCAGGCGACTTCCGGGCTCATCAACGTCTCCAGCTTCGCCTTCAAGGCCGCGCCGTCGGCGCACTGGCGCAGCGGTGGACGCACCCGCAGCCAGCCGGCGTCGCCGCTCTGCGCGGCGATAATTGCCTTCAACGTCGAGGGGAACGACGGCCCGCTGGCGACGACGTCGATGGCGGCCTGCATGCGCGCTTCCGCGCCGGTCCCGTTGATCATGACCTGAACCAGGCCAGGCACGACATTGCCCATTCCGCAGATCGTGCCGGCGCCGCCGGCTGCGATGGCGCGGGCGATATCGGTTTCGTTGCCGACCGTAATCGCAAGCTCGGGCGCGGCGGCACGAAACGCCTGGAATTGCCTGAAGTCGCCGCTTGAGTCCTTGAGACCTGCGACGACAACGCCGTAGCGCTTGCGCAAACTGGCCGCCACCGCGACCGGCACGGCGACGCCGGACACCTGCGGGATATGATAGAGCGTGGCGCGAAGGCGGTCGTCAGCCACGGCATCGAAAATCGCGGCGAACGCATCCTCGATTCCCTCAGGCGTGACGTCACGGTCGAAATAGGGCGGCAGGATCAGCACATGGTTCAATCCCAGGCTCAGTGCCGAACGCGCCAGTGCAATGCTGTCGGTGATGGCGGGAAAGCCGCCGCCAAGCCCGATGCGCGACGACGCCACGCCGGCCTTGAGCAACGCCTCGACGGTCGCGATCCGCTCGGCCATACCGAATGAGGTGCCCTCGCCGGTGGTGCCGAACAGCACGACGCCGTCTACGCCCTTTTTGAAGAGGTTGAGGGCGTGGCCCGCGAGCTTCGCGTGATCCACGGTCCCACTGGTCGTCAGCGGTGTGGGCGCAGCCGCCCAAAACCCGCGAATTGCTGCTGTCATGACCTCTCCCATTGCATCTGGACGCCCCAAGCGGCATCCGCGTAGAATTCTTGACTTCTGTTGTACCTTACATACAAGAACACCTCAACTCGGTATTGAGCAGGCCGCGCTGCCAAAAACGCATGGACGCGCGACGGACCAACAAAGGCTCCGCCATGGATGCGATGACGAGACCCGAACGACCGCTGGAGCTGCTCAGCGCCTTGCAGCTCAAACTCGGCGCACAGGCGGTGCTGACCGGCGCCGATATTCCCACCCGCAATTGCAACGACTGGAGCGCGAGCCTGCCGCAAACACCGATCGCGGTGGTTCGGCCGCTGGACGCAGCCGGCGTATCGGAGGCGATCGCGACATGCCGCAAGGCGCGGCTGCCGTTCGTGCCGCAAGGCGGATTGACCGGCCTGTGCGGCGGTGCTTCTCCGGAACCGGGCTGGGTCGCCATTTCGCTGGAGCGCATGGTCGGCATTGAAGAGATCGATCGCGCCAGCTCGACCATGACGGTCAAGGCCGGCACGCCGCTGGAGACGATCCAGAAGGCAGCGGATGAAGAGGGCTTCTTCTTTCCGCTCGATCTGGGATCGCGCGGCTCCTGCGCGATCGGCGGCAATCTTTCCACCAATGCCGGCGGCAATCGCGTCATTCGTTACGGCATGACGCGCGAGCTGGTGCTTGGCCTCGAAGTAGTGCTGCCGGACGGCACCATCGTCACCAACCTCAACAAGCTCCTGAAGAACAATGCCGGCTACGATCTGAAGCATCTGTTCATCGGCTCGGAAGGCACGCTCGGCATCATCACGCGCGTCGTATTGCGGCTGTTTCCGAAACCGCGCTCGACCATGGCGGCACTCTGCGCAGTGGCGGACTATCCTGCGGTGCTTGATCTGCTCGACGCGGCACGTGGCGGGCTCGGTCCGCTGCTGTCGGCGTTCGAAGTGATGTGGCCGGACTATTGGGAGGTGATTACGGCGCGGGCCGGCGTGCGCGCGCCGGTCGGCACCGGTCATGGTCTCTATGTGCTGGTGGAGGCGCAAGGCACCAATGAGAGCGTTGATGCGCCGCAGTTCGAAGCCTGGCTCGAAGGCCTGATGGCGCGCGGACTGCTGCTAGACGCCGCCGTCTCGCAATCGGTGGCGCAGACCAAGGCGTTCTGGGCGGTGCGCGACATCTGTTCGGAATTCGGCCAGGTGCTCGGCCCGCACATTTCCTACGATATCGGGCTTGCGGTGGCGCGCATGGATGAGTTCGTCAGCCGCTGCAAGTCAGCGCTGGCCACCGGCATCGCCGGATGCGAGAGCGTCTATTACGGCCATATCGGCGACGGCAATTTGCATCTGGTGTCCTGGGTCGCGGGCCTGCCGGTCGAGCGCCAGCCAAAGGAGGAAATGGACGCGATCATCTACGGCCTGGTGCGCGACCTGGGCGGCAGCGTCTCCGCCGAACACGGCATCGGAACGATGAAGAAAAAATGGCTCGGCCATGCGCGCAGCGAAGCGGAGATCGCGCTGATGCGCACGCTGAAGGCAGCGCTCGATCCCGATCATTTGCTTAATCCCGGAAAGGTGATCTGATCGGGGCGGAGGCAAGAGGGCCCATGAAATCGCTCAAGCTCGATGCACCGAAGTCGCTGTCGCAGCGGGTCATGCTGCGGCTGCGTCAGGCCATCATCGACGGCGAATTCGGACTGGGCGCGGTCATTTCCGAAGAGATGATCGCGCAATCGTTCGGCGTCAGCCGAACGCCGGTGCGCGAAGCGATGGGTCTGTTGCAATCGCAGGGGCTCGTGGTGATAAGGCCGCAGGTCGGCAGCTTTGTCTTTACCCCGAGCGCTGCCGACATCTCGGCGCTTTGCGCGTTCAGGATCATCATCGAACCCAAGGCCGCCGAGCTCGCCTATCGTCATGACCGCGCCGGCGCGGTCGCGGCGATGCAGTCCGCAATCTCGGAGATGGAGCAGGCGCTGGCGGACAAGGACAACGTCGCCTATGGGCGAGCGGATACCGCGCTGCATGAAGCCTTCTTCGCGCACTGCGGCAATCGCTATCTTGTCGAGTCCTATCAATTGGTATCGGGACGCGTGGCCGCGCTGCGCACCAATTTGAGCGCACCGGTCGACGTCCAGACACCGGCCTCGTTCGACGAGCACCGCAAGCTGCTCCAGCTGTTCGAGCGCGGCGAACTCGCGGCTTTCGAGACACTGATGACGTCGCACATCGCCAATTCAGGGCTGACCTACGCGCGGGCGCTGGAAGTGGCTTAAGCGCCCGCCGTTGCGCCGCTCAAGCGATCGGCGGACGCGCGGAGGCCCATGGGCGTGCGGCCTCGAACGCCGCGGACATTTGCAGCACTCCGAGATCGTCGCAGCGCCGGCCGACGATCTGCAGCCCGACCGGCAGGCCTGATGGCGTGAACCCGCAGGGAATGGATGCTGCTGGATTCTGTGCCAGGTTGAAGGGATAGGAAAATTCCGCCCACGACATCCAGTCCCACGGATGCTGCGGCCAGTGATCGGGCTGCAACAGCGTGGCGGGGAATGCCGCGACCGACACCGCCGGTGTCAGGAGAAAATCCCATTCCTCGAAAAAATGGTGGATCTCCGCGCAATAGGCGAGTTTTGCGACCTTCATTTTCAAATAGTCTGACAGCGTGATGTGCTGTCCGGCTTCGAAACATGCGACAAAGCCCGGATCCAGCCGGTCGCGGAATTCAGCGATGCGGTCCGCGTAACGGCTGTAATGCGCCGGCCAGAAGAAGCGCGCCAGCTCCGGGCCCTTCGGTCCCCACGGCGTTGCGACCTGTTCGACGCGCCAGCCGAGCTCGGTTTCGAACGCCTCTGCGGCCTTGCGCACCAATGCCGCCACATCAGGGTCGACGCGGGCATGGCCGAGATCCGGACTGAACGCGATGCGCGGCGCGCGCGGCCGGCTCGCGAGCTGGCCGGGATAGTCGGCCGGCGGCCCTTCAAGGCTCGACTGATCATCGGGATGGCGGCCGGCCATCACTTTTAGCATCAGGGCAGCGTCAGCGACCGTGCGCGTCAAAGGACCGAGGTGCACGGTGTTATCGCTCGGTGTCATCGGCGATTGCGGCACGCGACCGTAGGTCGGCTTGATTCCGTAGACGCCGCAGAAATGCGCGGGCATGCGGATCGAGCCCGCGCCGTCACTGCCTTGATGGAGCGGGCCATAACCAGCGGCGGCGCCTACGCCCGCGCCCGAAGAAGACGCGCCGGCGTTCAAGCCGAGCTTCCAGGGATTATGCGTGACGCCGGTCAGCGGACTGTGGCTGACGCCCTTCCAGCCGAACTCGGGCGTGGTGGTCTTGCCGAGAATGATGGCGCCCGCGTTGCGAAGCCGCGCGACCGCGACGTTATCTGCGGGCGCGACCTCGCCGCGAAACAAATAGGTCCCGCGTTCGAACGGCATGCCGCGCACCGGTTCGAGATCCTTGATGGTTACGGGAATGCCGTGCAGCGACCCAAGCGAATCGCCCTTGGCGAGCGCGCTGTCGGCCGCCGCCGCGGCGTCCATCGCCTGCGCTGCCGCCAGATGCGCGAAGGCATTCAGTTTGGGCTCAAGGGCTGTGATGCGCTCCAGCACCGTCGACGTGATTTCGACGGATGAGAGTTTCTTGGCGCGGATCGCGCCTGCCAGCTCCGTTGCCGGCGTGAAGCAGAGATCGACCTTGTCCATCGCTCAGCTTCCGCGTTTCGCGGTCACGGGCGGATCGTAGGCCTGGATCGGCGGCAGATTGCCGGTGAAGCGTTCCACCTCGGCGGTCGTCAGTTGCCCGGTGCAGCCCTGCGCCAGAGAGGACGTGCCGACGTCCCGCGTCAGCACGTTCGGGTTGCCGTGCACGCAAAGCGAGGCCTCTTCCTGGGGATCGGCGGGATCATACCAGGCGCCGGTGGCCAACTGGATTACGCCCTGCCGGATGCCGTCGGTAACACGCACGCCCGCAAGGCATGCACCACGCTCGTTGAACAATCGAATGATGTCGCCGTCGCTGATCCCGCGCGCGGCGGCGTCGATCGGATTCATGCATGCGACCTCGCGTCCGCGATGCTTGGAGGCTGCACTGTGGCCACCGAAGTCGAGCTGGCTGTGCAGCCGCGTTGCCGGCTGGTTGGCGACAAGGATCAGCGGCGCCGAAGGCGCCGGCACCTGCACCCGCTCCAGCCAGGCCGGATGACCCGGACAGTCGGCCTCGCCAAAGCCCGCGATGGTCTCCGAGAAAATCTCGAGCTTGCCGCTGGGCGTCGGCAGTTTTGCTCCATCCGGATCTTCGCGGAAACGGCGCAGCTGCCCGCCATCGTCGGGGTGTTGCGGCATGACCAGGCCGTCGCCCTTCCAGAATTCGTCGAAACTCGGCGCCGCTAATCCGCGCTCCGCCAGCCCTTTCCGCGTCGGCTCATACAGATACTCCAGCCATTGGCGAACATTGCGGCCTTCGGTGAATTCCTCGCGCTTACCGAGGCGTTCGGCGAGATCGGAGAAGATCGCGTAATCGTCCCGCGCTTCACCATAAGGCGGCGCAATCTGCTGCATCGGCACCAGCAAGGGATCGTTGGCGTTGGCGCCGATATCCTCGCGCTCCAGCGTCATGGTCGCGGGAAGCACGAAATCGGCATGCCTCGCCGTCGCGGTCCAGCCCAATTCATGCACCACCAACGTATCGACCTGCGCGAAAGCCTTCCTCAGGCGATTGATGTCCTGATGATGATGGAACGGATTGCCGCCGGCCCAATAGACCAGTCGGATGTCGGGATAGGTCCTGGTCTTGCCGTTGTAGCGATAGGTGCCGCCGGGATTGAGCAGCATGTCGGCGATGCGGGCGACCGGAATGAATTCGGTGACGCCGTTGCGGCCCTGCGACAGCGTCGGCGTCGGCACGGCGTTGTAGCGCCGTCCGTAATAGGCGATGGCCCCGAGCGCATAGGCGTAACCGCCGCCCGGCAGGCCGATCTGCCCCAGCGCTGCGGCAAGCACCGCGCCCATCCAGACCGGTTGCTCGCCATGTTCGGCCCGTTGCAGCGAGTGCGAGACCACGATCAGCGCGCGGCGGCCGTGGAGCTGTCGGGCGAGCGCCACGATGGTGTCGGCCGCAACGCCTGAAATCGCGGCGGCCCATGCCGCGTCCTTGGGCTGGCCGTCCGTCTCGCCGAGGACGTAACGCTCGAACACCGGCCAGCCAACCGTGAAGCGATCGAGGAAAGCGCGATCGTGCAGTCCCTCGACGACCAGCGTATGCACCAGCGCCAGCATCAAGGCGACATCGGTGCCCGGGATGTTGCTGATCCACTGCGAGCGGGCCTCGTCCGGCAAATCGCCGCGCAGCGGGCTCACATGGACGAACTGGCAGCCGCGAGCGGCGGCGCGCACCATGGCGCCACGCTCGACATGCTTGCTGGTGCCGCCGCCGGCCACCATGCTGTTCTTCAGCGCCATGCCGCCGAAGGCGAGCACGACATCGCTATGCTCGGCAATCTGTTCCCAGGAGACGTTGCGCTTGGTCAAATCCTCGTAGTCGCCGATGATGTGAGGCACCACGACAGTGGCGGCGCCGGAACTGTATGAATTGACCGACTTGACGTAGCCGCCCATCGCGACGTTCAGGAAGCGATGGACCTGGCTTTGCGCATGGTGAAAGCGGCCCGCGCTCGACCAGCCGTAGGATCCACCGAACACCGCGCCCGGGCCATAATTATCCCGCACGCGGGCGAGTTCCGCGCCGAGCAGGTCCAGCGCGTCCTTCCACGACATCGGGACAAATTCATCACGCCCGCGGCGCGCGTCCGGCCCGCGCTTTCCTTCGAGCCAGCCGCGGCGCACCATCGGCTGCGCGACCCGCGCGCGATGACGCAAGGCGCCGGGAAAATTGTCGATGATCTGGTTCGGATCGGGATCGTCAGGATGCGGCCGAACCTCGAGTTCATCACCCCGCCAGCGCGCCGAAAACACGCCCCAATGCGACGAATGCGGCCGGAAAGATGCGTCGGCCGGGGAAGCGGGAGGGGTTTTCTCGGTCACATCGGTCATTCGAAATCTCTCATCGCCATTTGGTGCATGCCAGCACAAATCTGCCGCCGACAGTGTAGACCCATCGGGCGCTGAGAGTATTGCGAAATTAGGGAGAGAGGCCTGCTTGACCCGCGCCCCGGGCGAACGCCGCCGCGCGCGAGTTGCATCGATTCGGTTTACAGCTGACGCCTGTGGGGGTTCATTGGAGCTTCCCCGTGCCCATCAATCCGGAAAGCCAAATAGCCTGGCTGGATTGGTCACCAGAATTTTCTCAAGCTCCGCTTCATCGGGCGCATAGCGATAGAGCAGCTCCAGCAGATCCGCATCGTTGGGCGGCTGGACCACCGAAACCGGGTGCGGCCAGTCGCTGGCCCATACACAGCGGTCGGGCGCCGCCTCGATATAGGCGCGGGCGATCGGAATGACGTCGTCCCACGGAGGGCCGGCCTTCGAGGTCTTCTCGCCGAGCGACAGCATCACCCAGAAATTGCCCTTTGAGAGCAGGTCGAGCACCGCGCGCAAATTCGGGTCGTCCTTGCCGCGCAGCGGATCGGGTCGCCCCATGTGATCGATCAGGACAGGCACGTTCAGCCCGCGGATCTTGTCGAGATTCCCGACGATGCCATCCTTCTCGGGCTGGAACTTCGCGTACCAGCCGAGCTCGCGGATGCGCGCGATGGCGCGCTCGAAATCCTTGTCGGACAGCACCGCGCCAAGCTCTTTTCGGAAACTAAAGCGTGCCCCGCCGACACCTGCGGCATCAAGCCTGGCAAGATAGGAATCATCGGCTTCTGCAAAGACGAGTGCGTTGGCGCAGGCGCGATAGTTCGACCCCATCGCGGCCAAGCCATCCAGCACCACGGAATGATCAGCGCCATAGGTCGTGGTTTGCACAATGATGCCGCGCTCGATGCCGAGCGCCTTGTGGACGCGCAGCGCCGCCTCCCAGGTCGCGGATGGCATCTGGTAGGCCGCCCCTGCCCGGATCGGATATTTTTCCACCGGCCCCAGCACGTGAAACTGGCTGTCGATGCTCTTCGGCGGCGGCAGCCTCAAAGGACGGCGCGGGTTCGGATCGAACGGAAGGTAGCTCGGCATGGTTTGTCCTCTTCTCGATGCCTTCAATCGATCACGGCGGTGAAGTCGCACTGCACCAGCGCGCCGCCATCCATGTTCATCTGCAGCGCATGACGGGCGGGGCGCGAATGCTCGTCGGGAAACATCTTCAGCCACTCCACATTGACCGGCGCGCGCTGGGTGCGATCCTGCAACCACACCGTCATCTTGATGATGTCGTCGGTGCTGCCGCCGCCGGCGTCCACGATGGCCTTCATGTGGGCGAACATGTTGGCGCACTGGTCCTCGATACGATCAGGCATGACGCCGGTTGCGGGATCGCGACCGAGGATGACGCCGGACATCAAGAGATTGCCGATCCGGCATGCATTCGGAATCGGGTTGGCATGCTTGAACTCGCCGATATGGATGCTCTTGCGTCGCGCCATTTACACACCTCGTTTTGAAAAATGTTCGCTCAGACGAATTGGCAGGAAACCGATCCGAACGGACCGTAATCGGCATGAAACGTATCGCCCTTGCTGATTTCGACCGGGCGCGTAAAGGATCCCGCCAACACCACTTCGCCCGCAGCCAGGTGCTCGTCATGGAGAGCCAGCCGGTTGGCGAGCCACGCCACGCCATTGGCCGGGTGGTTGAGGACGCCGGCCGCGATCCCGGTCTCTTCGATTTGCCCGTTGCGAAACAGCAATGCTCCGATCCAGCGCAGATCGGCCTCCAGCGGCCGGAACGGCCGGCCGCCGACCACCAGCGCCGCGTTCGCCGCGTTGTCGGAGATCGTATCGGTGACCTTGCGCGGCGCCTTTGTCTGAGGATCGACCCGGTGCATGCGCGTTTCCAAAATTTCCAGCGCAGGTGTGACGTAGTCGGTGGCGTTGAGCACGTCGAACAGCGTGCAGTCCGGCCCCTCCAGCGGCGCCTTCAGGACGAACGCCAGTTCGACCTCGATGCGCGGGGCGTGAAAGCGGTCGAACGGGATGGTGCCGGCGTCCGAATAGAACATGTCCGCGAACAGCACGCCGAAGTCCGGCTCGGAGATACCCACCGCGTTCTGCATCGCCTTCGACGTCAGGCCGATCTTGTGGCCCTTGATGATGCGGCCGCGGATGAGCTGCAGCCTGGTCCACGCCCGCTGGATCGCATAGGCATCCTCGATCGTCAGTTCCGGATATTCCGACGTGAACGCAGGGATCAGCGATTTGCTGCGTTCGGCCTCGTCGAGACGCTGCGCGAGGCGGTCGATGGTTTGCTGGTCGAGCATGATCTAGGCCTCCGCGGCAACGACGTTGCGCAGGATACCGATGCGGGAGGATTCCACCTCGACCACGTCGCCGGGCTTCAGCCAGCGGGGCGGATCGAACCGCGCACCCGCGCCGGTCGGGGTGCCGGTTGCGATCATGTCGCCCGGCTTCAGGGTCGCGAAGGTGGAGAGATAGGCGATCAGGAAGTCGAACGGAAACATCAGCCGCTCGGTGGAATCGCTCTGCCGCACCTCGCCGTTGACGCGGGTGACGATATCGTGCGGCCCGCGCGGATCGCATTCGTCGGAACTGACAATCCACGGCCCGACGCTGCCGGAGCGATCGAAATTCTTGCCCTGCGTGACGTTGAATTTGCCGTGATGCAGCCAGTCGCGCACGCTGCCTTCGTTGCACAGCGTCATGCCGAAGATGTGGTCGAAGGCCCGCTCGCGCGGGATATGGCGCCCCGCCTTGCCGATCACGATGACGAGTTCGCCCTCGTAATCCAGTTGCTCGGAAATTTTCGGCTTCTCGATCGGCTGACCGGAGCCGACCACCGAGGACGGATTACGGACGAACAGGCTGGGATATTTCGGCAGGTCCGAATTGTCTTTGTATTCAGCGTTGCGATCCCGGTAGTTGACGCCGATGCACCACAGCTTTTCCGGGGCCGGGATCGGCGACCGCAAGGTGAGATCGCCGAGCGCATGGTCCGGCGCTTGTCCGGCGATGGCGGCACGCGCGGCCTCGAGGCCGTCGCCGGCAATCAAGGTCCGCAAGTCGGGAAACTTGGTGCCAATTCGGCTGCTCAGATCGACGACACCGCCGGCAACGGCCGCGCCGAAGCACGGTCGTCCGTTGGCGTGATAGCTCAGGAGACGCATTTGGCTTCCTTCAGGATTCGGATTTCGAGGTCTGGAAAACTGGCTTCAGGGTGACGATCTCGCCGAGCCGCGCGTAGCGCGGACCGCCGATGCGTGCGATGGGGTCCAGCGCCTCGGTCTCGATCTTGCCGTTCTGCAGCAGCCCGTCGCGGACGTGGAACACCAGCACTTCGCCGACAATCAGCCGGCTGCGGGTTTCGCCGAATTCGAGGCATTGCCGAAAGCGGCACTCCATCGCGATCGGTGCTGCGGCCAGATGGGGCACCCTAATGCGCTCGCTCGGCAGCGTCTCGAGTTGCAACTCCTCGACCTCACTGACTTCGGGCGGATGCTCGGTGGAACTCTCATGCACCGCAATCATCAGGCTCGAATCGGCGATGTGGACGACGTATTCCTCGTTGTTGAGAATATTATGTGCCGTGTCCTTGTAGATTCCAGCCTTGCGGCCGACGCTGATCGCCAGCATCGGCGGCTTCGGCGAGACAAAGGTAAAGGCGCTGAACGGCGCAAGGTTGACGGTGCCGCCGCCCGACAGGCTGGTGACCCAGGCGATCGGACGCGGCACCACGATGCCGGTGATCAGCCGGTAGGCCCGCTCGGCATCGAGGTCTGACGGATCGATCCGCATCGCAGGCCCCTCAATCGGACTTGATGTTCGCCTTGCGGACCACCGGGATCCATTTGGCGTCCTCGGCCTCGAGATAGCTCTTGAACGCCGCCGGCGTCATCGTGACGGCCTCGGCGCCGAGCGTATTGAACTTTTCGACGATCGCGGGATCCTTCAGGATCGTCGCCATCGTATCGTGCAGCTTCGTCACGATCTCAGCGGGCGTACCTGATGGTGCGAACAGGCCGGTAAAGGTCTGGCCGTCGAATTCCTTGTAACCGAGTTCGGCGAAGGTCGGCACGTCAGGTATCCACGAGGCGCGGTGGCTGCCGGTGACGGCAAGTGCGCGCACATTTCCATTCTTGATGAAGGGCAGTCCGACCGAAATCTGGTCAAAGGCAAACTGCACCTGGCCCCCGATCAGATCGTTGATGGCGGGCGCGTTGCCGCGGTAATGCGCCGTCACCCATTGGATGCCGAGCGTCGACTGTACGAGTTCGCTGAGCAAATGATTGGTGGTGCCGGCGCCGGGCGAGGCCATCGTCATCTTGCCGGGCTCGCGGCGAGCGAGATCGAAGAATTCCTTCAGATCCTTTGCCGCGACCGACGGATGCACCTCGAGCACCAATGGCGTCATCGAAATCGAGGAGATGGGCAGGAAATCGCGTTTCCAGTTGTAGGCGTCGCGCTTGGCGATCTCGGGGGCGAACAGCACCGGTCCGTTGGCGCCGACAAACAGCGTGTAGCCGTCGGGCGTCGACTTCGCGAATGCCTCGCCGGCAATCAGACCGCCGGCACCGGCCTTGTTTTCCACGATGAAGGGCTGCCCCAGCATCGTTTGCAGCTTGTCGGCGATGATGCGCGCGGCTCCATCGACATTGCCGCCGGCCGGATAGGGCACGATGAGCTTCACCGACCGTGCCGGCCATTGCTGGGCCGCGACCGGAGCGCTCGACAGCGCCGTCATCAATGCCGTGACCGCGATGCCGGCGATGGCGAAAAATCTCATTGCATCCTCCCGAAAGGCCTAAGCAGCTGGAGCAATCCGCTGCCTCGTTGTTGTGGGCGAGCTTCAGCCCGTCCGCCTATACGTTGATCCGATCTTGCCCCGCGGGCTTCCCTTGTCGATGGAATTGTGGTGTTTTTGTCCACATTATGGACATCGGACGAACCTGGATGACGGATGGACGGCGGCGTGACAGACCGGAGCCGCAGCAGGGCGGGCAGGCGATCCGCCGCGCCTTGACCGTGTTGCGGATTCTAGCGGCCGGCCGGGAAACCGGCGTGCCGTTGTCGGAGGTCGTTCGGGCAACGTCCCTCACCCGTCCCACCGTCCACCGGATCGCGCAGGTGCTGATCGAGGAAGGCATTGTCGAGCGCAGCGCCCAGACCGGACGCTACGCGATCGGCCGCCAGGTGGCGGAACTGGCGCTGGCGCGGCAATCGCGCTCGCCGCTGCTGGTCGCGGCCGAGCCTTATCTGGCGCGGGCGTCCGCACAGCTCGGCGATACCTTGTTCCTGACGGTGCGCACCGGGCTCGATACGCTGTGCGTCGCGCGGCGCATCGGCTCATATCCGATCCAGGTGCTGTCGATCGAGGTCGGCGCGCGGCGGCCACTCGGGGTCTCCAGCGCGGGCGTGGCCATTCTGGCCGCGATGCCGGCTCCGGAGGCGCGCGGGATCGTCCTCGCCAACGAGGCACGATTCATGGCCTATCGCACCGACCTGCCGACGGTACTGGGACAAATCCGGCTCGCGCGGCGCCGGGGCTATAATTTGCGCGACGTCGGCCTCGTGCAAGGAACGAAATCGCTCTCGGCCTGGATCAGGAGTCCCGACGGTCAGCCCGCGGCGGCGATTACCCTTTCCGCGGTAAGAAACAGGCTGAGCCCGCGCCGTGCCGTCGAAGTGTCGGATGTCCTCATCGCCGCTGCACGAGAGATCGAGCGAACCATACCGAATGCGTCAGGCGGCTAACGGGCGGACTTCCGAACGAAACACAGCGTAACATCGGACTCTAGTCTAGGACTTGTCTTTCAAAAACACCCGGCTGGCGAGCACGTCCGACGCCTGCAGCGACATCACGTCGTCGGCGTCCAGCATGCGGTCGAGATCGGCGACGAGACGATTGGCCTGCCGCAGCCGCATGCGGTCGAGCGCGTTCCGGATCGAGCGCGCGTTGGAGAACAGCGGCTGGGTGACGCGTGCCGCGATGTAGCGGGTGAACGCCTCCCGCGCCTCGTCGCTGAACTTGTAGTTCATGTCGTGCAGCATCAGCTCGGCGATGGCGAGCAGCTCATCATTGGAATAATCCGGAAAATCGATGTGATGGGCGATGCGGGAGCGGAAGCCCGGATTGCTGGCGAAGAATTTTTCCATGCGGTCGCCATAGCCGGCAAGGATCACCACCAGATCCTCGCGCTGCGATTCCATCACCTGCAGCAATATCTCGATCGCTTCCTGGCCGTAGTCGCGTTCATTGTCCGGCCGATTGAGGTAATAGGCCTCATCGATGAACAGCACGCCGCCCATCGCCTTCTTCAGCACCTCCTTGGTCTTGGGCGCGGTGTGGCCGATATATTGCCCCACCAGCTCATCGCGGGTGACCGAGACGACATGGCCGCGGCGGGCGAAACCCAGCCGGTGGAGAATGCCCGCGATCCGCAGCGCCACCGTGGTCTTGCCGGTGCCGGGATTGCCGGTGAACGACATGTGCAGCGTCGGCGTGTCCGTGGTCAGATTCATGCGCTTGCGGATACGTTCGATCAATAGCAGCGACGCGATCTCGCGAATGCGGGTCTTGACCGGCTTCAGCCCGATCAGCTCGCGGTCGAGCTGGGTCAGGATCTCCTCGATGCCGACGGCCTCGAGCTCTTCGCGGAGATTGACCCGGTCTGTCATTGGTGAGGCATCCAAATCCATGTGCGAACCACCTTTCGAGAAAAAAACTCCGTCGCCACCCTTATGGCGACGGAGCAGTACTTCCGGCTGGGGTCGATGAGGGAGCACCGCCGGCCGGCAGGGTAAAAGGTGAGCTAGCCGTAACGACCGCCTTCCGGGCGATCGACCGCGTAGGACTTCGTGGTGTAGCGAATGTTGCGGCCGGCCATCTCGTGCCGCTCGAGGCGGAAGCCGGGTTCGTCCTTTGGCCGGTTGACGATGAAGGACAGCCGCACCGATTCCCAGCCGTGGCTGTTATCGAACGCCGACATTCGGATGTAGCTGTTGCCATATACCTTGCGGCATTGAGCGAGCTCCATCATCACGCCGGCAGCGTCGCGGAGATCGAACATCGGCAATCCCCACATCTCCCAAAAACTGTTGCGGGGATGGGGGTCGTCGGTGAATTCGATGTTCACCGCCCAGCCCTTCTCCAGGCAATACTGGACCTGGCGGGTGATCTGCTCGTCGGTGAGGTCAGGCAGGAACGAGAAGCAGCCCTGGGTGACACGCATAATATCAGCTCCTTACATTGCGACGCTGGGTGTGGGGACGTAGTCCGGCATGTCGGTCGATTCATAATTGAAGGTGACGTTCTTCCAGACCTCGAGCGCCGATTTCAGCGGCGTGCAGGTCTCTGCCGCCTTGGCGAGAATTTCCGGCCCTTCGCGCAGATAGTCGCGGCCCTCGTTGCGCGCGAGGATCATCGCTTCCAGCGCCACGCGGTTGGCGGTAGCGCCAGCCTGAATGCCCATCGGGTGACCGATGGTGCCGCCGCCGAACTGCAGGATCACGTCTTCGCCGAGATGATCGAGCAGCTGGTGCATCTGCCCGGCGTGAATGCCGCCGGATGCGACCGGCATCATCCGGTTGAGGCTGGCCCAGTTCTGGTCGAAGAACACGCCGTGCTCGAGCCGCACCGGATTGTAGTCCTCGCGGCAGATGTCGTAATAGCCGCGCGTGGTCGCCGGATCGCCCTCGAGTTTGCCGACCACGGTGCCGGCATGAATATGATCGACACCCGCGAGCCGCATCCATTTCGCGATGACGCGGAACGAAACACCATGACTGCGCTGCCGCGTATAGGTCGAATGCCCTGCCCGATGCAGATGCAGGATCATGTCGTTGCGGCGCGCCCATTTCGCCATCGACTGGATCGCGGTGTAGCCGATGACGAGATCGATCATGATGATGACCGAACCGAGTTCCTTGGCGAATTCGGCGCGTTCGTACATGTCCTCCATGGTTCCGGCGGTGACGTTGAGATAGGTACCCTTGATCTCGCCGGACGCGGCCTGCGCCTTGTTGACCGCCTCCATGCAATAGAGGAAGCGCTCGCGCCAATGCATGAACGGCTGCGAGTTGATGTTCTCGTCGTCCTTGGTGAAGTCGAGCCCGCCCTTGAGCGCCTCATAGACCACGCGTCCGTAGTTGCGGCCGGAGAGCCCAAGCTTCGGCTTCACGGTGGCCCCGAGCAGCGGGCGGCCGAACTTGTCCATGCGCTCGCGCTCGACCACGATGCCAGTCGCGGGGCCCTGGAATGTTTTGACATAGGCCACCGGCAGCCGCATGTCTTCCAGCCGCAACGCCTTCAGCGGCTTGAAGCCGAACACGTTGCCGATGATCGACGCCGACAGATTGGCGATCGATCCATTCTCGAACAGGTCGAGATCGTAAGCGATGTAGGCAAAATATTGCCCCGGCGAGTTCGGCACCGGATCGACGCGGTAGCACTTTGCGCGGTATTTCTCCGCCGCCGTCAGCCGGTCGGTCCACACCACGGTCCAGGTCGCGGTCGAGGATTCGCCGGCCACCGCCGCCGCGGCTTCGATCGGGTCGACACCATCCTGCGGCGTGACCCGGAACAGCGCGATGATGTCGGTGTCCTTTGGCACATAGTCGGGCTCCCAATAGCCCATCTTCTTGTATTCCATAACGCCTGACTTGTAGCGTTCCTTGCCGCGAATGGTCATCGAGTGCTGGTTCATACTGGTTTCCTCATGTTGCGTGCGGCGGCTGGTCGGGACCGTGGGGATCAAAAGGTCATGCGGCATTGGTCATCTCCCCGATGCGTGGATCGAGCGCGCCGGAGCGATAGCGTCTCGCCATCTCGGCCAAGGGAACGACCTTGATCTTCGAGGCGTGACCAGCGGTGCCGAATTGCTCGAAGCGCTCACGGCAAAGGTCGCGCAGCGCGTCCATCGCGTGCTTGAGGAATTTGCGTGGGTCGAATTCGCTTCGGCTTTGCGTCGCGACCTTGCGGAACGCCGCGGCCATCGCCAGCCGGCAGTCGGTGTCGATATTGACCTTGCGGACGCCATGCTTGATGCCGCGGACGATCTCCTCGACCGGCACGCCCCAGGTCTGCGGCATCTCGCCGCCGAACTGGTTGAACATGTCCTGCAGCGGCTGCGGCACCGAGGAGGAACCGTGCATCACCAGATGCGTATTTGGCAGCCGGCGATGGATCTCCTCGACCACCCGCATCGCGAGGATATCCCCGTCCGGCTTGCGCGAGAACTTGTACGCCCCGTGCGAAGTGCCCATCGCGATCGCCAGCGCATCGACTTTGGTGGCGCGGACGAAATCGACCGCCTGGTCGGGGTCGGTCAGCAGCTGATCGCGGCTGACCTCACCCTCGACGCCGTGACCGTCCTCCTGTTCGCCGCCGCCATGCTCCAGTGAACCGAGCACCCCCAGTTCGCCCTCGACCGAGGCGCCGATCCAGTGCGCCATGTCGACCACGCGGCGGGTGATGTTAACGTTGTAGTCGTAATCCGCCGCAGTCTTGGCGTCGGCCTTGAGCGAGCCGTCCATCATGACGGACGTGAAGCCATGCTTGATCGCGGTGGCACAGGTTGCTTCCTCGTTGCCGTGGTCCTGATGCAGACAGAGCGGAATCTGCGGATGCATCTCCTCCAGCGCGTCGATCATCTTCGAGAGCATGATGTCGTTGGCGTAGGAGCGCGCACCGCGCGAGGCCTGGATGATGACGGGCGCATCGACGGCAGCCGCCGCCTCCATGATCGCAAGGCCCTGCTCCATATTGTTGATGTTGAACGCCGGCACGCCGTAGCCGCGCTCGGCGGCATGATCCAGCAATTGCCTCAATGTGATCCTGGCCATCGGCCCCTCCGTGTCGTTGTCTGTTTGCAGGCGATCATGTGTCGTTCACCGCCATTCTCGCGCGCGCGATGCAGCGCAGGGCAGCCTTCGCTACTCCGTCAGCGGTGATGCCGAACTCGCGGTAGAGCGTTTCGGCCGGTGCGGAGGCGCCAAAGCCGGTCATGCCGACGAATTCGCCGTCATCGCCGAGCCAGCGCGCCCAGTCGCCTTCGACCGCGGCTTCGACACCGACCCGCGGCACGCGTCCGAGCACCGCGGTCCGATATTCGCGCGATTGCTGGCGAAACAATTCGAAGCACGGCGCCGAGACCACGGCCGCGCGGACGTCGACGCTTGCCAGCAGTTCGGCCGCGTGCATGGCGATCGATACTTCCGAGCCGGTGGCGATCAGGGTGACGTCACGGCCTTCCTCCGGATCGACCACGACGTAAGCGCCGAACGCGACCAGATTCTGCTCGCCGGCTTCGCGGAACGTCGGCATCGCCTGCCGCGACAGGCACAGCAGCGACGGGCTATTTTGGGCGCGCAACGCACAATCCCAGGCTTCTGCGGTCTCAATGGCATCGCCGGGGCGAAACACCAGCAGGTTGGGGATCGCCCGCAGCGATGCCAGATGCTCGACCGGCTGGTGAGTGGGGCCATCCTCGCCCAACCCGATCGAGTCGTGCGTCATCACATGGATGACGCGGATACCCATCAACGCCGCCAGCCTGATCGCGGGGCGGCTGTAGTCGGCGAAGCTGAGAAACGTACCGCCATAGGGAATGAAGCCGCCATGCAACGCGATACCGTTCATCGCCGCCGCCATCGCGTGCTCGCGGACGCCGTAGTGAATGTAGCTGCCGTTGAGACAATCGGCCTGCACCGGCCGATGTGTCTTGGCGCGCGTCAGGTTGGAATGAGTCAGATCGGCGGAGCCGCCGAGCAGGTTCGGCAACGCCTCGGCGATTCCGTCGATCACCAGCTGCGAGGCCTGCCGGGTCGCGATATCAGGCCGCTCGGCGGCGAAGCGATCGCGCAGGCCCGCCATCGCGTCGACGTAGCCGCACGGCAGATTGCGATTGAGGGCATCGTGAAACGGCGAGCGCGCCACGGCACAGCGCTTGGTCCGCTCGATCCAGCTGCGGCGGGCGGCATGCCCGCGTGCGCCGGCGTTGCGCCATTGCGTCGCGATATGCTCCGGAACCTGGAACGGCGGATGCGGCCAGTTCAGCGCATCGCGGGTCTTTGCGACTTCATCGGCGCCGAGCGGCGCGCCATGGGCTTTTTCGCTGCCCTGGCGGTTCGGCGCCCCGAAGCCGATCAGCGTGCGGCAGGCGATCAGCGACGGCCGGTCGCTGGTGCGGGCCCGTTCGATGGCAGCGGCGATGGCTTCGGGGTCGTGGCCGTCCATCCGGCAGGCCGACCATCCGGAGGCCTTGAACCGTGCGAGCTGGTCATCCGAACACGACAGCGAGGTCGCGCCGTCGATCGAAATCTCATTGTCGTCGAACAGCACGATCAGGCGATTGAGCCTGAGATGGCCCGCCAGCGAGATCGCCTCATGGCTGAGGCCCTCCATCAGGCAGCCATCGCCTGATATCACATAGGTGAAGTGATCGACGTAGTCGTCGCCGAAGCGCGCGTTCATCAGCCGTTCGGCGAGCGCCATCCCCACGGCCGTGGCGATGCCCTGCCCGAGCGGCCCGGTGGTGGTCTCGACGCCGGGGGTATGGCCATACTCGGGATGTCCCGGCGTTTTCGATCCCCATTGCCGAAAGGCTCTGAGCTCGTCCGAGGTCACGCCCTCATAGCCCGTCAGGTGCAGCAGCGCATACAGCAGCATCGAGCCGTGACCGGCTGATAGCACGAAGCGATCGCGGTCAGGCCATGCCGGGTCGGCCGGATCGAATTTGAGGAATCGCGAAAACAGAACGGTGGCGACGTCAGCCATGCCCATCGGCATGCCCGGATGACCGGATTTCGCCTGCTCGACCGCATCGATCGCCAGAAAGCGGATCGCATTGGCCATCTCCGCGTGCGAAACATCCGGATAGCCGGCAATACGGGACAGGGGAGCGTTCATGTCGTGCGCCTCTTGCGTTCCATCAGTTGCAGGATCAGCGGGGTGAGAATGAGCTGCATCGCCAGATCGAGTTTCGCGCCGTGGATCACGATCGAATTGGCGCGCGACATGAAGCTGTGCGGAATCATCGACAGCAGGTACGGAAAATCGATGCCGCGCGGATTCCTCAGGCGGATCACCACCATCGATTCATCCGGCGTTGGAATCCAACGCGCGATGAACGGGTTCGACGTATCGACGGTCGGCACGCGCTGGAAGTTGATGTCGGTCTCGGCGAATTGCGGACAGATGTAGTTCACGTAGTCGGGCATGCGCCGCAGGATGGTGTCGGTCACCGCCTCCGCGGTATAGCCGCGGGCGCTGCGGTCGCGGTGCAGCTTCTGGATCCATTCCAGGTTGATGACCGGCACGACGCCGATTTTGAGATCGGCATGCTGTGCGACGTTGACCTTGTCGGTGACCACAGCGCCGTGCAGTCCTTCGTAGAACAGCAGGTCGGAATTCTCAGGCAATCGGCGCCAGTCGGTGAACGTGCCCGGTTCGGCGCCGTACAGTTTCGCCTCTTCGTCGTCGTGGATGTAGTGACGCGTCGTTCCGGTGCCGGACTCGCCGTAGTCCCGGAACACCCGTTCCAGCTCGACGAACAGGTTGGTTTCCGGGCTGAAATGGCTGAAATGCTTGTTGCCGCGCTCTGCTTCCTCCAGCATTTTCGTGCGCATCTCGAAGCGATTGTAGCGGTGGAAGGCATCGCCTTCGATATAGGCCGCAACCACCTTTTCGCGGCGGAAGATCTGCTCGAACGTCTTCTTCACCGACGTCGTGCCGGCGCCCGACGAACCCGTGATTGATATGATGGGATGAGCCCGCGACATGTCGTTCGCCTCGTCAGAGAAACAGACCGCGCCGCGCAAACAGCGGTGCGTCGCTATTGTCGAACATCGGTTCGATCCTGTCGTGAATGGCCGTAACGTCGCGCACGTGGTGCACGGATCCCATGATCAGCGGCACCCGCTGATGCGGGGTTTTCGCAGCCAGTTCCAGAATTCGCCGGCGCCCGGTCGACGCCGCGCCTCCCGCCCATTCCATGATCAGCGCCATTGGATGGGCTTCGTACAGCAGGCGAAGCCGCCCTTCCCGATAGCTCGGGCGGGCATCGGCCGGATAAAGGAACACGCCGCCACGCACCAGGATGCGAAGCGCTTCGGCCACCAGCGAACCGATCCAGCGCATGTTGAAATCCGCCTCGCCTCCGCCGCTGGTGCCGGAGAGGCACTCGTCGATATAGGTGCGGACCGGCCCGTGCCAGTGGCGGTGATTGGACGCGTTGATGGCGAACTCCGGCATATTGCGAGCGATCTGCACGGCCTGCCGGGTCTGCACGAACTCCTGCGCGTGGCGGTCGAGCATAAAGACATCGACGCGCGCATTGAGCGCGAGGACGAGCGTGGTCTGCGGACCGTAGACGATGAAACCCGCGGCGCACTGCGCCGTGCCGGGCTCGAAGAAGGTCGAAAGCAGGTCGTTGCCCCTGGGGCGGATCGAAAAGATGGTGCCCACCGAGATATTGTTGTCGAGGTTGGCCGATCCATCGAGCGGATCGATCGCAACACAGAACGGCGCCGAGGGACGCAAGGTTTCCGGCAGCGCCGCTTCCTCGGAAAGAACCGCCGCCACCGGGGTGCCGCGCAAGGCGCGCCGTATCATTTCATCGGCGGCGACATCGATATCCTTTTGCTGATCGCCGTCAGGATTGATGCCGCCGTTCTGCCCGGTGATGCCTGCGAACGGTCCATCCGCGATCACCCCGGCAAGTTCGATGGAAGCGGCGGCAATCGCCTTGATCACGTCGGCAAGCGCAGCGCCATGCAGCGGCGTCTGCAACGCGGACCGATCGAGATGTGAACGCAGCGTCACGCGCTCGTCCATGGCCGTCTCCCCTGTGCCCTCTTTCGGGGGCTCTCAAGCGTCTCGCCGGTTTGGCAATCCGCGATGTCAAAGGAAACGCAGTTTGCCGAATTAGTAAAATTTTGTTATCTTTGGTCTGAGCAAAGTTTTTGTTATAAAGGGTGCGGCGATGGCAGGCCGGTTATTGCGAGAAGTGACGATCCGCCAGTTGCGTGCACTGGCCGCTGTTCAAAAAAGCCGATCGGTCACATCAGCGGCCAAACAGCTCCATCTCACCCAGCCCGCGGTCACGCTGCAGCTTCGTAATTTGCAGGCACTCGCCGGGCTGCCGCTGATCCAGCGCACCGGCGACGGCATGCTGCTGACGGATGCCGGGCGCGAAGTGCTGGCGCTGACTGAGCGGATCGAGGCGGCGATATCAGATTGCGAAACCACGATGGCGATGATGGCGGGGAAGACGGCCGGCCGCATCTCGATCGGCGCCGTCAGCACCGCGAAATATTTCGTGCCGTTCATGATTTCAGGATTTTCGAAGCGTCACCCGGACGTCGAAGTCACGCTCTCGATCGGTAACCGGCAGGAGATCGGCACGGCGCTACGCGGCTACGATCTCGACTTTGCGATCATGGGCCGCCCGCCGGCCGACATCGACATGAACGTTCACCTTATCGGCGATCACCCCCACGTCATCATCGCGCCGACGGGACATCGGCTGGCGCGAAAATCCCGCATCGCGCCGGGCGAGCTTGCGAGCGAGACTTTCCTGACGCGCGAACCCGGATCCGGAACGCGCGGCCTGATGGAGCAGCTGTTCGAATCCGCCGGCATTCGTCCCAAGATCGGCCTTGCCATGACCAGCAACGAGACCATCAAGCAGGCCGTGATCGCAGGTTTGGGCATTGCATTCATTTCCGCGCACACGGTGGCTACCGAACTCGATGAACGGCGATTGACTGTGCTCGACGTTGACGGCCTTCCCGTGGTCCGGCAATGGTTCGTGCTCGCCCGCAAGGACAAGGTCTTGCTGCCGCCGGCGCAGGCGATGCTCGATTTCCTCAGCACCAGGGGCAAGCAGTTTCTGCCGCGCACCTATGGCCGCCTGCGTCTCACCCGGTCGTCAACCCGCAAAAAGCGCGGCTGAGATGCGCCGCAAGTTCTGCTCACGCTGCTACCTTGGCCAAGGAATCCGGTACACTGGAAGGCGCAATGCTCTCTCGTATCAAATCGTGGGCCAAGGGCCTGAAACGCGACGCTCACGCGATCTATCTCGCGTCCCGCGATCCGCGCGTGCCGTGGTACGCGAAGGCGCTCGCCATTGCCGTTGCCGGATATGCGCTGTCGCCGATTGACCTCATTCCGGACTTCATCCCCATCATCGGTTATCTCGACGAGTTGATCCTGCTCCCTTTGGGCATCTGGCTCGTGGTGACGCTGATTCCCGATGAGATCATGGTCGAGTATCGCGCCAAGGCGAACGCGGCCGCGCAGCGTCCGACCAGCCGGGCCGGAATGGCTGTTATCATCCTGTTGTGGATTGCAGGCGCATTGGTGTTGGGATGGATCGGCCATGCCTGGTGGAACCGGCCGTGAAGGCCGGCTTTGATCGGCATCCCGTGACGCGCCGTTCGTTTAGAACGTCGCCTTCAGGCCTGCGTAGAAGGCGCGCGGCCGCGCCGGGCTGAGCGAACGCGCATCGGTGAAGGGCGCACCGCCATTGGCGAAGTTGGGCACGTCGCCCGTATCGAAGAAGGTGCCGAAGGTCGCATAGCGGTTGTCGAAGATGTTGTCCGCACGGGCGTAGATCTGGAACGTCTTGTTGATCTGATACGAGGTGTGCAGGTTGAAAACCGCATAGGACGGCAGGCGCTGCGCCTGATTGGATTCGTCGCCCGCAAAGTACTGGTTGCCGACGAACAGCGCATCGCCTCCGACCTTGAAGGCGTCTGTGACCGAATAGTCGATGCCGAACTTGATCCGGTTGCGGGGGATCGCCGGAATTCGATTGCCCGGCAGGATCTGGACATTGCCGTTGTCGTCGGCGAACGGGCTGTTGGAGCCGACCTGCAGCACATCGAGGAAGCGCGCATCCACGAGGGCATAGCTGGCATAAAGTTGCAGTGTCTTCGACGTCAGATTGACCTGGGCCTCGATGCCCTGGCGCCGTGTCGAACCCACGTTCTGGAAGTAACCAAATCCCTGCAGCTCCGGGCTCGGAATCGCGAGGATATCATCGGCATTGGTGGCGCGGAACGCACCAACTTTCCAACTCAACGTTCCGATATTCAGCTCCGACGTTCCGCGGAAGCCTGCCTCGATGGTGCGGGACACGACTTGTTTCAGCGGCGGGTCGGCGATGAGGAATGCGGCAATGAGACAGGGGCGCAAGGGGTCGGCGCACGCAAGCTCCAGCGGGGTCGGTGCTCGATTGGCCTCGGAATACCCCGCATAGGCAGTCAAGGCGGGTGTGATCTTGTAGGTGCCGCCGATCATCGGATTGAAGCGGGTAAACGTATGCTCGCCGTTGAGCGCCGTACCGATCTGATCCTCCAGCTTAATATGCGCATGGTTGAACCGGCCGCCGCCCGTGATCGAAAATCTATCGGTAACGTCGAACGTGTCTGACGCGTAGAGCCCGGTGTAGCGGTTGGTGGCGCGAAGCGAAACCGGGCCGATCGCGATCGGCTCGCCGGATGGTCCGAGATAGATGCCGCTGCCGTTGACGACGTAGTTCGAACCGATGGTGCCGAGTTCGGCGCTGGCCCCGAACCGGGTGACGCCGGAGTCGATACTGGCGCCGACCATGAACTGATTGTTGTGCCCGAACAGCTGATCGGTATTGGTTGCCTGCAGGGTTGCCCCCGTCGTGACCGAACGGGTTGTGGTCCGGTCGATCTGTCCCAGCACGGCGTTGTCAGGGAAGGGATTGGCAAGCTGGACGCCGTTCAGGCCATTCGCCGGGACGTCGTCGTCGTTAAAGCAAAGCAGGCCCGGATCGGCCGCGCATCGCTCCGTCTCGGTCGGATTGCCATCCACCGTTTTTTGCCTGAAAGCGCGGACGCGCGCCGAGCCTTCGATCGTCCAGGTCGGCGTGGCCTCGACCTTTCCGGTCAGATTGGCATATGCAACCTGGTTGGATGTCGTCTGCGGCGTGGTGTAGGTGGCGCCCCAGTAGTTCTGCAGCAGTTCAGCCGGCACCGTCGCAGCCGCGCCGAAATTGTTCTTGGCGACGCCCACATTGAGGTGAAATTCACTGCTATCGGTCCGGTAGCCGACATCGCCGTAGAACCGGCGAATGGCCGACTCCGAAAAATTGCGAAAGCCATTGTCACGCACGCCTTCCAGCGCGCCATAGACGGAAAAATTGTCGATCTGCTTGCCATACTGCGCCGAACTCTGGATGCGCCCGAACGAACCGCCCATCGTGTTGATTTCGGCGCCGCGATAGTTGAAGCCATCCTTCATCTGAACGTTGACGGCGCCGCCCAGCGCATTGAGACCGAAGGCGGGATTGTTGGTGACGACGGTGACCGACCTGATCGCGGCCGTCGGGATCAAGTCCCAGTTGACGGTGTCGCCGAACGCTTCGTTGACGCGCACGCCGTTCTGGTAAACCGCCAGTCCCTGAGGCGTACCGGCGACCGGAGATGCGACGAAACCCCGAAACTGAATATCGGGCATGAACGGATTTCCGGTCGTATCACTGATGATGATACCCGGCACCTGTTGCTGTAATGCGTCCGCGATGTTGAGCGAGCCGGTGCGCGTAATCTGTCCGGCTCCGACCGCATTGACGCTTGCCGCCACCTTGTCGACATCCATTCCAGAACCCGCCGTCGGCGTGGGCGCGGTCGGATAGACGAAAACCCTGCGGACGTTCCTGGTCGCCCGGGGCGCATTTCTGCTGCGGGCGGGCCTGGCAGCTGTCCCCGGCGAAACCACCTCGATCGCGGGTAGGACCTCGGTCGCACCGGGCGCGTCCTGGGCTTGAGCACAGTCACTCCCGGGAACCAGACACAGTGATATTGTCCCGATAAACAGGAATCGCGCGCCCATTTTACTTCGTCCCGTCCCAATCCGGCTGCATTGATGTCTGCCGGTACGCCGCCGGCGATCTTAGGGCGTCAAAAAAAGTTGCGCACCATACAAAACGTCCCGAACGAGTTCGGGAAAAATTCCCGAATTAGCGCCCCACGTCCCGGGGAACCAAGGCCTCGACCGTTACCCCGCTATCTCCTGATGCAATCGTAAGCGAGCCGCCCAGCGCCAAAATGCGCTCGCGCATGCCGGTTAACCCGAAGCCCAGCTTGTGATCGGGCCCCAATCCGTTGCCATTGTCACGAACCCGCACCAGCGCGCCGCCGCGGCCGGTACGCGCAAGGCCCACAGGCAGTTCGGCCGGTTCAACGCTTACCTTGATGCTGGTGGCGCCGGCGTGGCGAAATACATTGGTCAGCGCTTCCTGGATGGTGCGGTAGATCGTCAGGTCAGCCGTCTCGCCGGTGTCGCCCAACGAGGGCGAGATCGCCGTTTCGATAGCGACTTCGGGGTGAGACTCTCCCCACAGGCGCAGCAGCGCGCCGAGCGCCTCGCGAAGGCCGAGTTCCGTCAGTCCCACCGGACGCAATTTTTCAAGAACCCGGCGATTGGACTGCTGCAAGGCATTCAGCTGTTCCAATATGGCACTGCCGTGCCTTCGCGTGGCCTCCGCGCTCGGATCTCCCGCATCCGCAATCCGCGTCAGGGCGCTGGCGTGCACCCGCAAAGCGAAGAGATAGGGTCCAAATTCATCATGCAGTTCGCGGGCAATTTCCTTGCGTTCGACATCCTGCAGCGAGACGACGCGCTCGGCCAGGCGCCGCTTGTCTTCAACCGCATCGCCCAGAGTGGCCGCAAGGTGATTCAACTTGTCGCAAATGGCAACGAGTTCCGGCGGCCCGTCCGGTTTCACGCGCGTGTCGTAACCGCCGGCCTCGATCTTCGCCATCGCACCCGAAAGGGTCTGGATCGGCGCGAGCGCCCGGCCAACGACCCTGCTGGTAATGAGGAAAAGAACGATCGCAATCGCGGCGCCGATCAGGAGCTGGGTGAATATCCCGTCCCAGATTTCGGCCACCTCGTCGTTCGGATGCGACGTGATCAGCAGCGCGTCCGGTTTTCCCTTGATCGAAATCGGCACGTTCACCGTGGTCTGTTCGGGGTGAACAAGCCTGACAAACCATGCCGGCGGCGAGCGTACGTCGGCATTGTCGTCCGGCTTGTCCGCGATCCCGGATCTTGCGATGGCTTCGCTCTGTCGCGTGATGCTGACGTGACGCAGCTTGTTGAGGTCGTGGACAATCTGGTTCAGTCGCGCTTCGGGATCCGGCGCCTCTTTTAGTCCTGCAACGATCGTATCGATGAACTCGCGCGCCAATCGTATGACGCTTTGATCTTCAGCCTGAACCCGGGGCCCGGCCTCGAGCACCAACCGCGCAACATTGATGGCCAGACCAAGCGTGAGGACGAGCGCGAGCAGCAGGTTGATCCGGGCACGTAACGAAAGCTTTTGCCACATATCATTTGTCCAGGAGTGAAATCGCCTTTGCCTGAGAGCGAACTCGTCTTCAATTCATCATCGAGCAGAGCGTTGACAGATAAAACCGGCGTCTATCTAATCGAAGCGTATAGCAACATCGCCCGGGTTGCATGACCATCGACGGCAGGTATCGCCCCGAAGTCTGCGCCGGTGTTTCACCTGATGCGGTGCACAACGGGATTGACGCGGCTATTCGGGACCAATGCCAATGCGCGTTCTGATCGTAGATGATCATCGCATCGTCGCTTCGGGCTGTCGTGCCTTGTTCGCGGACGAGCCGGAGATCGATGTCGTGGAAGCCTCCGACGCGGAGAGCGGCGAGCGCGTGTTCGGCGAACTGCATCCCGATATCTGCGTGCTCGATATCAACCTGCCGACGGTGTCCGGCTTCGAACTGGCGCGACGCCTGCTTGGGCGCGATGCGTCGGCGCGTATCATCATGTTCAGCATGAACGATGACCCGGTATTCGCCGTGCGCGCCATCGACGTCGGCGCCAAGGGTTTTGTCTCCAAGACCGGAGATCCCCAGGATCTTGTTGACGCCATCCGCGAGGTAGCAAAGGGCGGGGTCTATTTGCCGCCGGCGATCGCGCAAAGCATTGCATTCGCCGGACCCTCGTACGCAAGGAGCCCGCTTTCAAAACTGACGGCGCGCGAGATGGAGATACTTCGCCTGCTCAGCGCAGGCAAATGCCTGTCCGAAATCGCGTGGCTGATCCATTCCTCCTACAAGACCGTCGCCAATACATCCTCGATCATGCGCCACAAACTCGGCGTGCGCACATCCGCCGAACTGGTGCGGTTGGCCATCGACAACGGCGTGGCCTAAAGACGGCGCGACGCGGCACGGCAACGGAGAGTTCATGACAATTCAAACGGTTTCGCTCAACAAGTCGCATGGCGGCACGCAAGGCGTTTACAAGCACGCCAGCGCCGAGACCGGGACCGACATGACGTTTTCGGTCTATGTCCCTCCCCATCAGGATGGCGCAAGGCTGCCGGTGGTCTGGTATCTGTCGGGACTGACCTGCACCCACGCCAACGTCACGGAAAAAGGCGAGTTCCGCAGCGCCTGCGCTGAACTCGGACTGGTCTTCGTCGCGCCGGACACCAGCCCGCGCGGCGACAAGGTGCCCGGTGATCCCGCCGGTGCCTACGATTTCGGGCTCGGCGCCGGCTTTTATGTCGACGCAACACAGGCGCCGTTCGCGCGTAACTACCGGATGTGGAGTTATGTCACGGAAGAACTGCCGAAACTGGTCGCCGCGAATTTCCCCGTCGATGCCGGGCGGCAATCCATCCTCGGTCATTCGATGGGCGGCCATGGTGCACTGACCGTCGCACTGCGCCATCCCGACCGGTACCGCGCCGCCAGCGCCTTTGCGCCGATCGTTGCTCCCTCACAAGTACCGTGGGGCATCAAGGCGCTGGGAGGCTATCTCGGCGGCGACGGGCAGGCCTGGCGCAAACATGATGCGGTTGCGTTGATCGAGGACGGCGCCAGATTCTCCGATCTACTGGTGGATTATGGCGACGCCGATTCGTTTCTTGCCGAACAGCTTCGTCCCGAGTTGCTGAAAAGCGCCTGCGAGAAGGCTAACATTCCGCTCACGCTGCGCCGCCAGGGTGGTTACGACCACAGCTATTTCTTCATCTCCAGCTTCATGGGCGACCATCTGCGCTGGCACGCCGCGCGCCTGAGAGCCTGAAATTTTGCGCAGTCCATTATGGCTGGGGCCTGCCATAATTGGGCGCCAGCAGCCGGTTGCGCACGAGATAGCTCGTCGCCCGTGTCCAGGATTCATCGGTGTTGCCGCGAAAATCGGCATTCATTGCGGTGATGAGCTGTCCGGTGTGGGCGTCGCGCACGAAGATGGTCAGGTTGAGAATAAGGGTCGAGATCTTCTTCATGACACCTGTGATGACGAGATCCGCGCCGATGCGCTGCGCATACTGGACGTCGCAACCACCGCATGCCTGCAGATTGCTGCCCTCAGCGGCAGCTTTCACCGGCGAGATGTCCAGAAGCTCGAACTTGCTGGATTCCGTCAACTGCCGGCGCACCAGATCGCTGATGCGGATCAGTCGATCATGCTCGTCGGCCTGAGGCCCCCTCATTTCGCCTTCGAGGCTGGTGTCCAACAGCTCGAAATCGAAAATCGCGAGCTTCGGCGGATCGGCACGCGCCGGCACCGACACCAGCAGCATCAGCGCGGCAAAGACAAACTGCGCTCTCATGATCGTGATCCCTCACATCGACGGTCGAACAACGACGAAATGCGGACTTGCAAGCTAGAACAATTCAGTCAAGTTTCAAGTCGAGTGTGCTTGCGAGACAAGTATCCCTCCATCGTCGTCAAGTCGAGGAGGAGAATTCAGGGAGCGTCCATGATCCGATGGCTGATCGGCGCAATCGGACTAAGCATCGTGGCCAGTTCCGCGTTCGCGGCCGACCCGATCGACATCCGCGTCGGCTATCTCGGTCAGGCCGGCATCAAATCGAAACTGTCCCTTGTCGAGCAACCGTCGGAAAATGACGGCATCGCCGGTGCGCGGCTGGCGATCGAGGACAACAACACCACCGGCAAATTCCTCAATCAGCGTTTCTTCCTTGAGGAAATTCGCCTGAAAGATGGCGAGGATGTCGCCAAGGCGGCGATGGCCCTCGCCGACCGCAATGGCATCATCATCGCCGATCTGCCCGCCGACGCGCTGTTAAAGGCGGCCGATGCACTGCGCGATCGCAAAACCGTGCTGCTCAACGCCGGAGCGATCGACGACCGGCTGCGTGAGCAGGATTGCCGTGCCAATGTGATCCATGTTGCCCCGACCCGCTCGATGCTCGCTGACGCACTGGCCCAGTATCTGGTGTGGAAGCAGTGGAAGCGCTGGCTGCTGGTGGTGGGCTCACACGAGCCCGACAAGCTTTACGCCGATGCGCTGCGGCGCGCGGCGACCCGCTTCGGCGCCAAGATCGTTCAGGAGCGGGTCTTCGAGGATACCGGCGGCGCGCGGCGCACCGACAGCGGTGTCACGCTGATCCAGCGCCAAATGCCGGTGTTTACGCAAGCTGCGCCGGCCTATGACGTCCTCGTCGCGGCGGACGAAAGCGAAGTGTTCGCATCCTATCTGCCCTACCGGACCTGGGACCCGCGTCCGATCGCCGGCTCGGCCGGCCTTGTGCCGACGAGCTGGGACGCGGCGCACGACCAGTGGGGCGCGATCCAGATCCAGAACCGCTTCGTCAAACTGAATTCGCGGCGCATGACGGCGCGGGACATGCAGGCCTGGACCGCCGCGCGCATGATCGGCGAAGCGACATCGCGCACCAACTCCGGCGACCCGAAATCGGTGTTTGATTTTCTCAAGCGACCGGATTTTTCGGTTGCGGCGTTCAAGGGACAACGGCTGACGCTGCGGGACTGGAACCTGCAACTACGCCAGCCGATCCTGCTGGTCGACGGCCGCATGATCGTCTCGGTTTCGCCGCAGGAGGGTTTCTTGCATCAGTACTCCGAACTCGACACACTCGGCGTCGACCGGCCCGAAACCAAATGCAAACTGAACTGAAAACGGAGGAATGGCGGATGTGGCGTCGGTGTCTGCTTTCCGGAATGGCAGTGTGGCTCGCGGCCACCAGCCCCGCTTTGGCCTTCGTCGCCTATGTATCGAATGAGAAAAGCAACACCGTATCGGTGATCGATACCGACAAATGGGCCGTCACCCATACCATCAAGGTCGGTCAGCGCCCGCGCGGTATCGAATTCACGAAGAACGGCAAATTCGTGATGGTCGCGGTCGGCGATGACGACAAGATCGAAGTGATCGATACCGCGACCCATCAGGTGGTGGACAGCCTGCCCTCCGGTCCCGATCCGGAACTGTTCACCCAGGATGCCGCCGGCAAACTCCTCTATGTCGCCAACGAGAACGACAACACGGTGACCATCATCGACCTGGAAAAGCGCGTCCGCCTGGGTGACATCCAGGTCGGCGTCGAGCCGGAAGGCATGGCCCTCAGCCCGGACGGCAAGATCCTGATCAATACTTCAGAGACCACCAACATGGCGCATTTCATCGACACCGCCACGCGCGAGATCGTCGCCAACGTGCTGGTCGATGCGCGGCCGCGCTATGCCGAGTTCAAGCGCGACAGCTCCGAACTGTGGGTGTCGTCGGAGATCGGCGGCACCGTTTCCATCCTCGACCCCGCCAAGCGCACCATCACCGGCAAGATCGAGTTCAACATTCCCGGCCTGCGGCGCGAAGCGATCCAGCCCGTCGGCATCGCCATCACCAAGGACGGCAAGACCGGCTTCATTGCGCTCGGCCCCGCCAACCGCGTTGCCGTCGTCGATGCCACCACGCACAAGGTCACGAAGTATCTTCTGGTCGGTCAACGGGTCTGGCACATGGCCTTCACGCCGGACGAAAAATATCTGCTGGTGACCAACGGCGTATCCAACGACGTCTCTGTCATCGACGTGCCGGCGCAAAAAGTGATCAAGACAATCCAGGTCGGCGAGCTGCCCTGGGGGATTACGTTTGCTCAGCCATGACAGCAATCGACGCACACAGCACAGGACCCGTCTTGCCGGACCCCCGTCCCCGGGACGATCCAGCGGCTACTCCCGCATTGTCGATCGAAGGCATCAGCCATTCTTACGGCACAAGGCGCGCTTTGATCGACGTCAGCTTCGCGGTTGCACCGGCAAGCTTCACGGCGCTGCTTGGCCTCAATGGCGCCGGCAAGAGCACGTTGTTCGCGCTGATCACGCGGCTGTTCGGAACTCAGGCTGGACGCATCGGCATTTTCGGCCACGACATCAGCCGTGCGCCAGGCGAAGCGCTGCGGCTGCTCGGCGTGGTATTCCAGTCACGGACGCTCGATCTCGACCTCTCGGTGACGCAAAACCTGCTCTATCACGCCGCCCTGCATGGCATCGCCAAGCGCGAGGCACGGCTGCGCAGCGACGAAGTGCTGACGCGCATCGCCCTTGCCGACCGTGCCGGCAGCAAGGTTCGCGACCTCTCGGGCGGCCAGATGCGACGGCTGGAAATCGCACGCGCCTTGCTGCATCGCCCGCGCTTGCTGTTGCTTGACGAGGCGACCGTCGGGCTCGACGTCAAGGCCCGCGCCGACATTCTGGGCCACGTCCGGCAGCTCGTTATCGAGCAGGATATCGGCGTGCTATGGGCCACCCATCTGTTCGACGAGATCGTGCCCGGCGACGACCTCGTGGTCCTGCATCAAGGCCGGGTCCTTGCGCATGGCCCGGTCGAGGATATCATCGCCGACGCCGGAGCCCGTGACATCAATTCCGCATTCATGCGCTTGACCGGCGCTGCGGTGGATTCCGGGAGCCCCGCGTCATGAGCTCCACGACCGTCAGCCGACACCACAGCGGCTTCTCGCTCGCGCAATATGTCACCTGCCTGAACGGCATCGTGTGGCGCGAGGCGCTGCGCTTCGTGCACCAGCGCGAACGTTTCGTTTCGGCGCTGGTCAGGCCGCTGGTGTGGCTGTTCATCTTCGCCGCCGGCTTTCGTCAGGTCCTCGGCATCTCCATCATCCCGCCATACGAAACCTACATTCTCTATGAGGTCTATATCGCGCCGGGATTGATGGCGATGATCCAGCTGTTCAACGGCATGCAGTCGTCGCTCTCGATGGTCTACGACCGCGAGATGGGCAATATGCGCACTCTCCTGGTGAGCCCGTTGCCGCGCTGGTATCTCTTGTTCTGCAAATTGGTTGCGGGAACCGCAGTGTCATTGCTCCAGGTCTACGCCTTCCTCCTGATCGCGTGGTTCTGGGATATCGCGCCGCCGCCGATCGGCTATCTCACGGTGCTGCCGGCGCTGATCGTTTCGGGCTTGATGCTCGGCGCGCTCGGCATGCTGATCTCCTCCGGCATCAAGCAGCTCGAGAACTTTGCCGGTGTGATGAACTTCGTGATTTTTCCGATGTTCTTCGCTTCGTCCGCGCTCTACCCGCTGTGGCGGGTGCAGGAGGGAAGCCCCTTGCTCTACTATGTCTGCCTGTTCAATCCATTTACCCATGCCGTCGAACTGATACGCTTTGCGCTGTACGGACAGATGAACTGGATTTCACTGGCCGTCGTGGTTTGCTGCACAACGGCTTTCATGATCGGTGCGATATACGCCTATGACCCATCGCGCGGCCTGGTTCGCCGCGGGCCCGCCGGAGGCGAAGCATGAGATGGCAGATCGCAATCGGGACGCTCTTCCTTGTCGCGGCATCGACCAAGGCCGGCTTGGCCGCCGATCCGCGCTATCCGGACTGGCCGTGCACCCAGGCCAAAGTCCCGGAAATCTCGCTCACCGCGGTGTGGGCCGGTCCGCCGCTCGACGACGTCAAGGACAAATGGAAGGACGATGCCAAGGTGAGCCCGCTGGTGTCGAGGCTGGCCGCAAGACGGACTTCCCTTGACGACGCCCAGAAACTGATCACGGAATTTCTTGGCAGCCCGGCGACCGACAAGGCCACGACAGGCAAGCTGCTGTTCGCCGGACTGTTCGACAGCCTCAACGCGCAGCGCGCGTCGGTCATGAACGGATTGGAACGGATCACCCGCAAGCAGCGCGAGGCCGCCGACAAGATCCGGTCCGACGTGTCCGCCCTGCATGCCCTGCAGGGTGCGTCCCCGCCCGATCAGCCCAAGATCGACGAACTCAGCAATCAAATGGTCTGGCAAACCCGGATCTTTGAGGACCGGCAGCGCGTGGTCAAATTCGTCTGCGAGGTGCCCACCGCGATCGACCAGCGGTTGTTCGCGCTCGGCCGCATGATTCAGCAGGAGATCGAGTAACGAACGCGCCGCCCATTCTACTTTGCATGGGGTTGTTTTCGCAATTTTGCGTCAGGCCCTTCATCTGCCCCCTTCCTCATCGGTTCTGGGCTCAGGCGTCGCTTCGGCGACCGGCAGGCTGGCGCGCTCCCAACCTTCGGTTCCGTCCGGGTACCAGGCCACATTGGGATAGCCGTAGGACAGGACCCGCTTCGCCGCGTTCCACGACATCCAGCAATTCTCCTGACAGTAGATCACAAGCAACGCGGCCTTGTTGCCATGAGACACCCGCTCTAGCCCGCGCCGCAGATAGGCCTCGGTTGGCTCTGCCAGTTTGCCGTACCCCGTATCGGGCAACCAGATGCTGCCGGGGATGTTGGGCCGCGGCTTGTCACGCCAGACCGTGCCGGCGGGAAGATTTGGCGGCTTCGGCGCACGCGGCAGCACGTCGATAAACACACCGCTGCCGGCGCGCCAGATCGCTTCGGCCTCTGCCGTCGTAAGGACGCGTACGCCGGCGAGGGTCGCTGGAACAGCCGCGCGATAATTATCCGTGCGATATCCGTCCGGCTCCGGCACATTCTGCTGCGCGAGAACGTTGGCTGCGAGGACAAAGGTAGCAACGACCGCGCACGCCAGCGTTCGTATCACGGTGACTTCTTCGCCGTCTCTGCGCCGATCGGCCGGTCATTCTCGTCGAGCAAGGGAACGCCGAAGTCGAGCAGTATCCTGTTGATGGCCGGCTGGTTCTCCTGGATCAGACGGTTGAGCATCCGCTTCCAGTTCTGGTCGGCCGGCCGGACGCCCATGCCGATGCGATAGACGAGCCGAGGCCCCGTGGTTTCCTTGACGAGCGGCGTGACGTGAAGCGGCGGGTTTGCCTTCCCGGCGTAAAAGCCAGCGAGCGGTCCCCACAGAATGGCGGCGTCGATCTTTCCCGACGTCAGATCCTTGATCATGACTTCTGCCGATGAATCGATCCGCGTATCGACCATCAGTGGATAGGACTTGGCTTCCGCCATCAAACCATTTGCTGTCATGTTGGTGGCGGGCGGCGTGCCGGCAACAATGCCGATATGCTTGCCCTTGAGGCGCGCGTCACCCAGTGTCGCGACCTCGTCAAGGCCGCTGCCTTGCCTGACCACCAGCGCGTAGGCGGTCCGGTAGTAGGGATTGGTGCCCTGCACCAGGTCGTCGCCTTGCGGATAGCCCATGATGACGTCGCAACGATGAGCGGCAAGCGTCATCCGGACAAAGCCGGCCGCCTGCGGGTAGTAAGCATAGTCCAGCTTTTTCTGCAGCTTTTCGGCGAACAGCTCACCGAGCTTGTTTTCGATTCCCTCGCCCTTGTCGTTCGAGAACGGCAAATTGCGCGGGTCGGCGCAAACCCGCAGCACCTTGGGATCGATGAGCTCGATGGACAGGTCGGTGCTGTCGTTGGTCTGCGCTCCGGCGATATCGCGGCCGGCGAATACTGCTGTGATCGCCAGCAGCGAGACCAGCAAGCGGCGGCGTTGTCCCCAATCTGTCATCATGCATTCCCTTCTTGATCGAACGCCCGCTATCCATCAATTGCTCAGCGT
The DNA here is from genome assembly GCF_018130145.1 of Bradyrhizobium sp. AUGA SZCCT0176. GTDB lineage: Bacteria > Pseudomonadota > Alphaproteobacteria > Rhizobiales > Xanthobacteraceae > Bradyrhizobium. Next base: position 135,583 of record NZ_JAFCMB010000003.1, read on the forward strand.
GCCAGAGCGTGCAACAGGAATATCCCCGTGCTGGATTTGCGTTGCATGCTGCGACGCAAACCAGCTCGACGAAACCCGAGATCGCTTCCGGACGAGACTGAGGCAGAAACATGGCTCATGGCGTTTCGGTTCTTGCCTTGCTCGTGGTTTTCGCGACGTCGACCCTAGCGCAGGCGAAGGCGCAAGAATTGCCTGTGAGCGAAGTCGCTCCCGGAATATTCGCGCACCAGGGCCAGACCGCGCTGATGACGGGCGAGAACGAAGGCGCGACCGCCAACATCGGATTTATCATCGGCGAGAGCGCGGTGGCGGTCATCGACACCGGGGGCAGCGTTCGCGAGGGTCAACGGCTGCTTGCGGCGATCCGTGCGCGAACCGACAAACCGATCCGCTACGTCATCTACACACACGGCCATCCGGACCATGTCTTTGGCGGCGCCGCATTCGCAGGCGATGGAACCGAGTTCGTCGGTCATCGGAACCTGCCGCGCGCGCTGGCGGCGCGCGGACAATTCTATCTAGACGCATTTCGCCGGATCATGGGCGAGAAGTCCATGGATGGGGTGCGCATGATACCGCCCACGCTCCTTGTCGATGGCACGGTCAAGCTCGACCTCGGCTCGCGAATCCTGACCTTGAAGTCGTGGCCGGCGGCGCACAGCGACAACGACGTTACTGTGCTCGACGAGCAAACCAAAACCCTGTTCGCGGGCGATCTGGTGTTCCTTGGCCACATTCCGGTGCTGGACGGCAGTATTCGCGGATGGCTCGCCGTGACCGACGAACTCGGCACGCTTCCCGCGCAACGCGTGATTCCCGGTCACGGACCTGTGAGCGAATGGCCGGGCGCCCTCGCCGACCAACGCCGTTACCTCGAAACGCTGGCGGCCGATGTCCGCAAGCTTATCGCCCGTGGCGCTCCGATCACGGTCGCCGCCGACACCGCCGCGGCCAGCGAGCGACCGCGATGGCAACTGTTCGACGACTACAATGCACGCAATGCAACAACCGCATTTTCGGAAATTGAATGGGAATAGCCCGCCCGATGACGTATACTGGCGACGCTACGTTCCATCCCAGCGAAGGGGTGCCGCCATGCCCGGACGTCGTTTCCACCTGCTCTGCATCGCCAGCCTCCTGAGCGTCATGCTCGTCGGCGCGCGCATTGCGCCTGCGGCAACGCCCGAGGCTAACGATCCGTGGCCCGGACTGGTACAGGACATCTTCAACAACCGCCCGATGAACGACGGCGCAGACGTGATCGCCATCGAGATGCCGTACCGCGCCGAGGATGCAGCGATCGTTCCCGTCACCCTGCGCACCAAGCTCCCGCCTGGCGACAGCCGCCGCGTGTTGAGAATCACGCTGGTGATCGACCAGAATCCGGCGCCGATGGCGGCAAAGTTCGAACTGGGGCCGGACGCCAATGTGACGGAAATCTCGACGCGCGTGCGCGTCAACAACTACACCGATGTTCATGCCGTGGCCGAACTGAGCGACGGCAAGCTCTATATGACGAAGACTTATGTGAAGGCCTCCGGCGGCTGCTCCGCACCGGCCACCAAGGTCGCCGACGAAGCCAAGAGCCGCCTTGGGCAGATGCGATACCGGCAATTCGCGCGTGCTGGTCAAGGATCTGGCCAGGGACCCACCAGCGGCACCCGCGAGGCGCAGATCATGATCGGTCATCCCAGCCATTCCGGCCTTCAGATGGATCAGGTGACCCAGCTCTACATCCCGGCCTTCTTCGTCGACCAGTTGCGGCTGTGGCAGGACGATAGTCTGGTGCTGGCGATGGAAGGCGGAATCTCGATCTCGGAAGATCCTAACATCCGCTTTACCTATGTTTCGAACGGCGCGACGCGCTTCCGTGCCGAAGCCAGGGATACCAAAGGCCACGTATTCCAGAAGGAATGGAAGGTCGACGATTCCGGGATCTGACGCAACGCGGCGGGGCAATACCGCCAGCACATCGCGACGACGTCTAGAAACATCGTACTTCTAGAAACATCGCACTTCCGCTTCGGCCTGTGCGCGCCTGAGATCATTGAGCGCGTTCGCCGCCTGCTCTGACGTGCGGAACTGCCCGCCCAGATTGCCCCTGACCTGCGCCATGCTCAGGACGGTTTCAGCCGAGACATAGCGCTCATAGGGTACGATCGACGCGATGATATCGATCGAGCAGGAGCATTGTTCGATCGCCTGCCGCGTCTCGCCATTCGCCTTGAGACAACCAAAGACGTATTCGGCGCGCGCCGACGTCGGATAGTCGTTGATCACTTCGGCCCGCGCCATCGTTGCCATCGCCGTCAACGCTGACAACGCGGCGACAATACGTCGTACCGATCCGACAGCTGTCATGATCTTCCTCCCGCTACGAAGCGTGGAAGCTATGCTATGACAGTCCTCAAGAAAAGATGCGCGCGGAAACGGCTCACCATGACAATTTGCATTCGCATGCTGCTGGCTGCGGTTATTTTGGCCCTTGCGCAGGTCGGTACATGCCACAGCGCCGAGACCGTGCGGGTTGCGGTGCAAAAAACCGGAACATTTGCCTGGGAACTTGCTGTGATCCGCGCCCATGGTCTGGACAAACAGGCCAATCTCTCGGTGGGAGTCGTTGAGCTCGCGAGCCCGGAGGCGGGCAAGATCGCGCTTCGCGCCGGCAACGCCGACATCATCGTCTCCGACTGGCTGTGGGTATCGCGCGAACGCACACTTGGCGCCAAGCTGACATTCTATCCCTATTCGAGCGCGCTCGGCGCCGTCATGGTACCGGCCGCGTCGCCGATCCAGACCTTGGCCGACCTCAAGGGCCGCAAGCTCGCCGTTGCCGGCGGCCCGATCGACAAGAACTGGCTGCTGTTGCAAGCGTGGCTGAAACAGGGCGGCATCGACCTGAAGTCGGAGGCGACCATTGCTTACGGCGCGCCGCCGCTGCTGACGGCAAAGACGCTCAGCGGGGAAATGGATGCCACCATGAACTACTGGAATTTCTGCGCCGTGCTGGAAGCGAAAGGCTTCCGCCGCGTCGCCGGCGTTGAGGATCTGCTGCCGAAACTTGGCGCCACCGGCCGCACCGCGATGATCGGCTACGTCTTCGACGAAGCATGGGCGAACGCCAACCAGGACACGGTGGCCCGCTTTATCGCCATGACCCGCATGGCGAAAGAGATCCTGTCGACCTCGGATGCCGAGTGGGAGAAAATTGCGCCGCTGACCGGCGCCCCCGACACCGCAACGCTCCGCGTCTATCGCGATCGCTACCGGGAGGGAATTCCACGTCGCCCGATCGCCGACGAGGAAGCCGACGCGCGCATCCTCTACCGCGTGCTGGCTGGGATCGGTGGCCGCGAACTTGTCGGGGCGGCGCCAGAACTCGCTTCCGGCACCTTCTATCACGCGATCCCGGGAGACTGAGGTGCCGCGTCTGTTTTCATTCGCCGTGTTTTTCGCAACCTGGTGGATCGCCTCGCTGCTCGCCGGCGATGCGAAGCTGCCGCCTCCGCCCACCGTGCTCGCGGCCATGCTTGCGGAAGCGAAGTCGGGCGCCTTGTTCCTCAACCTCGGCGTGACATTGGCGCGCGTGGCGCTCGCCTTCACCCTGGCGATGACGCTGGGTGCCGCCATCGGCTACCTGATGGGCCGGGTGCGGCTTGCCGATCGGCTGGGTGACCCCTGGCTGATCCTGCTGCTCAATCTGCCGGCGCTCGTGGTCATCGTGCTCGCCTACATCTGGGCCGGATTGACCGAAGTCGCCGCAATTGCGGCAATTGCCATCAACAAGCTGCCGACCGCCGTCGTTACGCTGCGTGAGGGCGCGCGGGCGCTCGACGCGGCGCTCGACGAAATGGCGACAGTATTTGCGTTGCCGCGCGGAAGGACGTTCCGGCACGTCATCTTGCCGCAACTGGCGCCCTATATCGCAGCCGCTGCGCGATCGGGACTTTCCCTGGTCTGGAAGATCGTCCTTGTTGCGGAGTTGCTTGGACGCCCGAACGGCGTTGGCTTCGAGATTGGCGTGGCGTTCCAATTGTTCGACATCCCGCTTTTGCTGGCCTATTCACTGAGCTTCGCGGCTGTCGTGCTCGTCATCGAAACCGTGTTGGTGCAGCCATTTGAGGCCCGGCTATCCCGGTGGCGCCCCCGTGCGGCTTGAGGTTGATATCGCCAGCAAGAAGTTCAGGAACGCGGCGGGCGAACAGCACGACGTGATCGCCGGCGTGGCCTTTGCGCTCGATGCAGGAGAGGTTGGCGTGTTCGTCGGTCCATCCGGCTGCGGCAAGAGCACCATGCTGAGGATTCTCGCCGGCCTTGACCACGACTTTCAAGGGCGCGTCGTGCGTCCCGCCGGCGCACGGATCGGCGTCGTGTTCCAGGAACCTCGGCTGCTGCCATGGCGATCGGTCGAGGAAAACGTGCGGCTTGTCGCACCTCTGGCCGACGAGGCGAAGCTATCAGCGCTGTTCGAAATTCTGGAATTGGGCGCACATCGCAAGCATTTTCCCGGCGAATTATCACTCGGCCTTGCCCGGCGCGTCGCGCTCGCCCGCGCATTCGCCATCGAGCCGGATTTCCTGATTCTCGACGAACCGCTGGCCTCGCTCGATGACGCGCTCGCCGTCCGTCTGCGCGATCAGATTGCCATGCTGGTCGACGGCCGTTCCGTGATGACGCTGCTGGTGACCCATGACGTGGACGATGCGGCTCGTCTCGGCGACCGCCTGTTCCTGCTGTCGCCGCGACCGGCTCGGGTTGTTGCCGAGCTACCCATCCGCACGCCCCGTCGCGCACGGGACGACGCCGAGATCGCTGCGATCAAGTCCGACATCATGCGGCTGATCAACGGTGGTCTCACCGAGCGGGATGCCTGATAGGTGCTTGATCTCAGCGAGATTGAAGGCACCAAAATTTCGAGACGGCGAAAAACCGGAAACGTCTGATAAGGTAGGAAGAGCTTGAGGTTGCCGCGGGAGGATCTGATAATGCGATGGATACTGGCCTTGGTCGTGCTGTTGTCGGCGGGCGCCGGCGAACTCGCCGCGCAGAGCAAGGGCAAGGGCATCCGGCTCTGGAACCTGACCACCTCGACGATATCGGGTTTCCAGCTGTCGCCGGCCGGGAAGGACACCTGGGGACCTAACCTGACCCTGAATGACAAGGACAAGGAGGTCGATCACGACGAACGCCTGCGCATCACGGGCGTGGAGCCCGGACGCTACGATGCCAAGGTGAGCTATCCCGACGCAAGGCAATGTCTGGTGAGAGATATCGAAATCAAGGCGGATGCCGTATTTTCGATTGCCGACAAGGATTTAAAGGACTGCAACAAGTAGACCTTGCGACGCCCTGACAAGATGGCTTCAGCCTGCGGGCGCAGCTTCGCCCTTATCCGCCCGGTCGTTGGGGCGCGGATATTCGCAACGCCACTTCACCGCGGTCCATTTCGGATGCTCGCCGACCCATTGCGCGATATAGGGCTGCGCAGCCATGACGCATTGCCGCGGGGAAACATCCGAGGAAAACACAAGGTGCCTCTCCTCGCAGGTGGCCGGCGACAGCACGGCACACACTGTCAGTACCAAATCGATCGCATTCATGCCCGAGATCCCAGAGCTAGTGCGTTGAATAGATAACACAAACAGCTACGTAACAGGCAGCGAAAAGTTTCACCACACCGCCAAAATCCGGTACCCGGCGACCTCGTGTCAGCCGCACAGGCTCAAAAGTTAACGCCGAAAATCAGCCGCGCGTGATGGCGTTCGAAGTTGACGAGATCGAGCGCCGCATTCGATCCGGCCGGACGTCCCCATGCCTGAACGCTCCAGGCCGCGGTCAATCGTGAGCGCGGCGACAATTGAAAATAGGCCGTGGGCCCGACAAACAGTGCCTGGCCTGCGAGTTCCTGCAACCCGATCCCTTCATATTGCCGCAGGTAGCGTGCTTCACCGCCGAGAAAGAAACCCGGACGTGTTTGCACCATCAAGGCGAGCGCAGCGCCGAAGGTTGATTCCTGGTCTGCGGCTCCGGTGCCGACAACGCGCGTCCATTCCGGCTGGTAGATCAGATTGAGTGCAGCGACGGCGACGTTCGGAACTATCTCGCGGTCGAACGCCAGCGTCAGTCCGCCCCCGTAGCTTCGCACCGCCGCCGCCGTAGTCTCGTCAATGCGGCTGGCGTGGCTTTCTACCGCGACGGTAAAGCCAAATGGGGCCGCGTCCCGATCGAGAAACCGGTAGCGCAGGTCCACCGACACGCCTTCCCACGACAACTGGCGCCGATCCTCCAGACCTGGAACGCCGCGGATGTAATGGGACGCAAAGCTGGTTCCCAACTCCACCCGAACATTTTTGGCAGGCACGAATTCCAATTCGAATTCCTGGCCGATCGCGCGATACTTTCCGCCATTCTTGGAAAATCGTCCGGTGGTCTCGCTCTGCAGCTCGCGCTCGCCGACGCTGCCGATATCCGTGCCGATCATGAAGCCGAACAGATGCTCGGTATCAATCCCCTCCGCGCAAACACCACCCGGAAGCAGCACGGAGAGACAGACGAGTACCGCCCGGCAGGTGTTCGAACGAATTGGCATCCACAAGCCACAGGAATGAAAACGACGGGAATGAAACGAGGTCTCACTGCCGGCACCCTAGCATGGCGCAGAGGGCGGCGGCCAAGGAATCGGAATCCGAAATCCCTGAATTCCGGACCATGGCAGCGGGTGCCGACGCGAGGGCGCCAATGAGGGAAACTCGAATGGCAAAGCTTCTTCTGCCAGAAGGCAGACGGCTTCGAGCCTTCGACACAAGCCGGTCAATGAAGGGAAGTTTGGGGGCTGCGTGATTTCGCGAGGCGATGCTCTGAAATACTGAGCCGGACTAAATCTCGAGCAGGACTCAATCTCGAGCCGGACTGGATCTTGAACCGGACGCCTGCCGCGGCTCGTAGCAGCAGAGTGCAGCCAGAGCCGGGCAGAACGTTTCGATGCAGTCTATTTGCGCGATGCGCAGGCGTACATGTTGATTTCCATGCCCACCGACACTTCGACGATTTTCGGAGTCTTCCAAGTCATTCGGGGTCCTCCCAACTAGTTTGGCGCGACGTTCACGCCGGGGCAGAACCTAGGGCGGCCCCGGACGCAGCGCAAGTACGGAACATCGACCGCACAACGCTGGATTGCCGCACTTACGCTCGAAATTTCTCTCTCGGACAAAGTTACTTCCCTCTTGGGCAAATGCGAAACACCGGATCGTCTCGCGGCATGAGCGCAATAGCGCACGGGCCGTGAAAGACCTTGTGCCCAACGGAAGCTTGAATCGACATTTGACGAATTCGGTTTGCCTGCCCATGCGACATGTGGAAGGTTGGCGTTCTCTTGGGTCGAGGTTCTTGGGTCCAGGTTCTTGGGTCGAGGTGTCCGGATGCCAACGGCGAGTGGCGATCTTGATTCTTTTGGTGACCGCGGGCCTCTGTTGCGATGGCTGGTCTTCACCGGGCTGTGGATTTTTGCGTTCTTTCTTTTGTGGCGCTTCGGCCTCGTTCGGCAGATGGTCGCTGGCGATCGTACCTATCTTTCGCCGATCATCGCTCTGCTCTATTTTGCGACGTCGCTACACTGCCTGTGGCGCACGATCGTGATCGCACGCGAGGGCGATGCGGCGCGCCGCACCGGCGCATTGATCGCGTCTGGATCGGGTCGCTTTGATCTTGACGGCGACGCCGTCGTCGTCGAAGGCGCCGGCCAGCTTCCAACCGGTCTGGTCGCGGCTCACATTCGCGACCTTGCCGTCAAGGCACGCCTGCAGGGATCCCGGAAGCTCGATCAGACGCTGCTGCTGCGCGGGCTGGCCAGCCGGCTCCGCGGCTCCAACCAGTTTGGCGCCTTCGCCAGCGACACGCTGATGAAGCTGGGCCTGCTCGGCACGATCATCGGCTTCATCATGATGCTGGCGCCAATTGCAGGGTTAGATCCCAGCGACCGCAGCACGGTCAGGTCTTCGATGAATCTGATGAGCGACGGCATGGCGGTTGCCATGTACACGACGCTCGCCGGTCTCGTCGGTTCCATCCTCGTCAGGATCCAGTACTACATGCTCGACGATGCGACCGCGAAGCTGTTTGCCTTCGCCGTCGGGCTGACGGAAGTCCGCGTGGTTTCGATCCTGGAGAATCGACCCGAGGCGGCGGAATGATCGACGAATATGACCTCATGCCGCAGGAGGAGCCGTTCGATCCGTTCGCGGTCATGCTGTTCAAGGCGTTACAGGTCCTCGCCTTCCTGTTCTTCGTCGCATTGCTGGCCATCGCGCCCGAGGCAAAGGATGGCAAGATCGACAGCAAGGCGGAATTCCTCGTCACGATGGCCTGGCCCGACCAGCATCCTGATGACTTCGACATGTTCGTCCAGGACCCGCTTGGCAATATGGTCTGGTATCGGCGGCGCGAGGCTGGATTCATGCTGCTCGACCGCGACGATCGTGGTGGCGCCAACGATTTCATTCTGGTCAATGGCCGCAAGGTCCTGTCGCCGATCCGCCAGGAGACGGTCAGCATCCGCGGCATCGTCGCCGGCGAATACACCGTGAATATCTACCATTTTATCGCGATGGGCCGCGAACCCGTGCCGGTCTCGGTGAAGGTCGAGAAGCTCAATCCGACGGTTCAGGTCGTCCACTACGACAAGATGGTGATGCAAAGCGCGGGCACCGAACGCACCGCCGTCCGCTTTTCGATCGACGCCAGCGGCGGCATCGTCGACGTCAACCATCACGAAAAGTCGCTGCTGCAGACGCTGCGCAACCGGCTCAGCAAGAGTGGCTGACCATGGAATTGCAGAAGGAAATCCTGGGTCTGTCGATCGCCTACGCGCTGCTGGCGGCGTTGTTGCTGATATTTGTGCTGCGCGCCCGCGTATCCTGGCAGCTCAAGGCCGCGGCCGTGCTTGTCACCAGCGTCTACTACTGCGTGGCGTTCTTCCGCATCGAAGGCCTGGCCGGCTGGTCGGCGCCCGCACCGCTGCCGTCGCAGTTCCAGTTGTTGTGGGCGCGGGTCGTCGAGCCGAACCCGCTCGATCGCGATCCCGGCGCGGTGCATATCTGGGTCGAGGAACTCGATGCCGCCAATCTTCCGAGCGGTCAGCCGCGGGCCCATCGCCTGCCCTATTCCGCGGCACTCGCGCACAAGGTGACCGCGGCGCGCGACGAGATCATGAAAGGCCATCCGCAGGGCGGACGCGCGGCCGATTACGGATCCGGCAATGGACAACCCGCGCCTGAGGGACCCTCCGATGTCTCGACACTTCGCCCGACGGCTGCACCGGGCGGCGATCCGATGAGCGGCGGTCCGCTCGATCTATCGTTCCTGACCGGTGAAGCCGGCAACATCGAATTCGCGCCGCTACCCGCTCCGATTCTTCCACCCAAGGACGGGCCCTGAAGCTGATCGACGCGGCGGCGTGCCGGTCAGTGAGCACGCCGAACACCTCTGTTCTGTCGCGGCTAGCCGCGGCCGATCATGATCGGCGGTCCCGGCTTAATTACAGCTGGCCTAATCGCAAGCCTTTTCGGCCATTTGCTGATCAGACTTGTGCTGATCAGACTTGGCGCCTTGGGCCTGCTGCGCCGCCGTCGGCTGACCTTGCATCTGCTTTTGCGTATCCTGCGAAGACGCTGCGACATCGCTGGCTGCACGATTCATCGTGCTGGTTGGCGCGTGTTCCTTGGCATCGGAAGCCATGCCGGTGGTCTGGCCGGTGCCAACCGATGCGGGTCCGGAACCCGCGTCCTTCAGATTTGCGGCGCGACCGGTGGTGTCGCAGGGGGCTGCCAATGCGGTGCCGATGCTCAAAACAGCGATCGAGCAAGCCGCGAGAATGAGTCGTTTCGTGTTCATCTAATCCTCCTTGGACCTGCCGCGCGCCCCAGCACGTCAGGACGGAGGAGCAACCGGCTCGGAGGCCACGGGTTCCGGGTGGCGGGTCGAATCTCGCTGTTGTTTAATCGGGCACACCTCATGTTTCCGATATCAGTGTCTACAATTTGCGAGGCTAATCACATGCGACCATTGATCTGCGGAACGCTCGGAGCCCTCCTCGCGATTTGCCTCGTGCCAGCGGTCGACGCCCAGGACAACTCGCAACTCAAGCAGCCGGCACCGGGCTCGGCAAACCCGCCTGCAACGCTGACCGGCAAGGAACGGCTCGGCAGGAAATGGATGGACGAGCAGCGGATCGACGATTGCAATGTGCCTATCGACAAGCGTGGGTCCCAGAAGCGGTCAAGCATCTGTCCGCATGTTCCTATGGGCTGATCAAGCGCTCATACGCCGCCGGGCTGGACGTAACAGAACACGTGACCGTTGCGGTTCATGAAAACGATGCCGTGACCCGTGGGATTCGACTGGTCCCATTTGAGCTTGTAGTGCGGGATTTCGATTTCCGTTCCGTTCTTGACGTGGGGCCGGCCGAGCGGTTCATCCGGCCGGTCATCGGTGATGCGCACGTAGGTCTTGCCATCCCGGACGTGGATTTCATCGGCCCAGTAGGCGTCAGCTTCGCCGCAGCACGATGCGCTGGGAGCGTCGGGCTGCATCAGCGATTGGTACCACTGCCGGATCGCAGGATCCGCGTTTTCCCATTGACCAAGGTCGCGCGCGCCGAGCGCTGTAACGGAACAACCGAAAATTCCGAGAAAAAGGATGATTCGCTTCATCCGTCCCGCTCCTGTGTTCTCCGGCGGGATGATCAAAGCAATGTTCGTGCCGCCAAAAGCCCGTATGGAACCGGGCCAAGCAAGGCTCCGACTGGGCGACGAGCCGCTGCGCTATCGGAGCTTCGATCTACGGATCGGGTTCAGATCAGGAGAGTTGAGGAACTCAGGAAGCGTCTGGAGCCGGGCTGCTGTGCTGCGCCTTCTGGATCGAAGACGGAACAATGCCGAAATACCTGCGGAAGACCCGGCTGAAGTGGGACGAACTCGAAAAGCCCCATGAGAATGCGACATCCGTGACGGTCTTGCCGCCGTGCGTCTCCAGTTCATGGCGGCAGTTCTGCAACCGTGCCTGCCAGATATAGTCGCTGACGGTCATGCCCCGGTCGCTGAACAGCATGTGCAGATAACGCTTGGTGCAGCCCAGCGCCGCGGAGATCTGATCGATGCAGAGATCAGGGTCGCGCAGATGTTCGCGGATGAAGGCCTGAGCGCGAATATACATCGCCTCGGGGCCACCGCGATCGAAACTCGCGTCCGCCTCGCGCAGCGGCAACAGCAACAGATCGATCAGCGAATCGGCGACGACGACCGCGTTGTTCGGCGACAGTCTCGCAGCCTGGTCAAATGCGGCATGAACGAAGTCATAGGCGATCCGGCCGGTGCCTGTGCGCGCTGAGAGCTTGCACGCCGACATCCGCGCCGTATGGAAGCCGCGCTCCTGCAGCAGCGCCTTCGGCACGATGACGACTTCGTGCCGCGTCAGCGCCGGGCTGACGATCGTATGCGGACAGGATACATCGTAGGCAAGACAATCGCCGGGCATCAGATCGATACGCCGGCCCTCCTGCTCGAAATAGGAAACGCCATGCGTCTGAAACAATATCTTGACGTAGGGATGCTCGCTGGCTTTTGAACGGGACACGGTGTGCGCGATGCGATGCTGGCTGACCTCGATCTGACAGAGCTTCAGCTTTGAGACCGTCGTATAGTTGACACGCGCTTCGAGCGACGAAGCCTTCAGCGGATCTATGTCAAATTGGCCGCAAAGATCCGTCAGCGCATCCGACCAGCACTGGATCTGCTTCTTCGGCGACAATCCCGAAGTGGTAAGCGAGTGGAGCGTATCAACCATTTCCAGCCACCGATTCGAGAAACGTAACTGTTGCCGCGGGAGACTCGGTCACGGTGAAGTTTGATTTACCTCAATTTAGAACGGTCGTTGTTGCCTAAGCAACGTATGTCCCGGCATCCACTTGACAATCCTCCGACTTAGTTTCTGCGCCGTCAAGGGGAAGGTTCGCCTCGATCGTGCGACATCCGTCGTAGTGCGCCGCACAGCGGCGGTCAAAACCACTGCCTTATGTGTGGCAACGCCCCAGGCGATCGGCAGGAAAACAGAAATCTCGCCGAGGTTCGCTTTGGAGCAAATGCCCTTCCCTCTTGGGCAAGTTTCCCATTCCCGAACGGGATAAAGATACGGGACAAAATCGAAAAAGTGGACCGCCACCTCGGCGGTACCTGGGCTTCATCAGTGGGAGGACGCAATGCGCAGACTGCTATTTGCAACTTGTCTTGGTTCCATGGCGGCGTTCGCTGTGGGCAGCGCCGTAGCCAACGAGGAATTGATCAAAATGTCGCAGAACCCGAAGGATTGGGTGATGCCGGCAGGCGACTACGCCAATACACGCTACTCGAAACTCAACCAGATCACGGCAGCCAATGTCGGCAAGCTCCAGGTCGCCTGGACCTTCTCGACCGGCGTGCTGCGTGGCCACGAAGGCGGACCGCTCATCATCGGCAACATGATGTATGTCCACACGCCGTTCCCAAACAAGGTCTATGCCCTTGACCTATCCAAGGACCAACAGATCGTCTGGAAGTACGAGCCGAAGCAGGATCCGAACGTCATTCCGGTGATGTGCTGCGACACCGTAAACCGTGGCGTGGCCTACGGCGACGGCAAGATCTTCCTGCACCAGGCCGACACCACGCTGGTCGCTCTCGACGCCAAGACCGGTAAACTTGAGTGGTCGGTGAAGAACGGCGATCCCGGCAAGGGCGCAACCGGCACTTCCGCACCGCTCGTCATCAAGGACAAGGTCCTGGTTGGCATCTCCGGCGGCGAGTTCGGCGTGCAGTGTCACGTCACCGCCTACGATCTCAAGTCAGGCAAGCAGGTGTGGCGGGCGTTCTCCGAAGGGCCGGATGATCAGCTCTTGGTCGACCCCGAGAAGACGACCGATCTCGGCAAGCCGATCGGCAAGGACTCGAGCATCAAGACCTGGCAAGGTGATCAGTGGAAGATCGGCGGCGGCTGCACATGGGGCTGGCTGTCCTATGACCCCGCGCTCAACATGGTCTACTACGGCTCGGGAAATCCCTCGACCTGGAACCCGAAGCAGCGCCCGGGCGACAACAAGTGGTCAATGACCATTTTTGCGCGCAATGCCGATACCGGGATGGCCCGCTGGGTCTACCAGATGACGCCCCATGATGAATGGGACTATGACGGCGTCAACGAAATGATCCTGAGCGATCAGCAGTTCAATGGCGCGGAGCGCAAGCTTCTCACCCATTTCGACCGGAACGGGCTCGCCTATACGCTCGACCGCGTCAACGGTGAATTGCTGGTGGCCGAGAAGTACGACCCGAAGGTCAACTGGACCACCGGCGTCGACATGAACAAGAGCTCGCCGACCTACGGTCGTCCCAAGGTCGTCAGTCAATATTCGACAGAACAGACCGGCGAGGACAAGAATACCAAGGGCATCTGCCCGGCCGCGCTCGGTACCAAGGACGAGCAGCCGGCAGCCTACTCGCCGGACACCCAGCTGTTCTATGTGCCGACCAACCACGTCTGCATGGACTATGAGCCGTTCAAGGTGAGCTACACCGCAGGCCAGCCCTATGTCGGGGCGACGCTCTCGATGTACCCGCCCCCCGGCGAATCCCACATGGGCAACTTCATTGCCTGGGACAACAAGACCGGCAAGATCGTGTGGTCGAACAAGGAGCAGTTCTCGGTGTGGTCCGGTGCGCTCGCCACCGCCGGCGGCGTGGTGTTCTACGGAACGCTCGAAGGTTACCTCAAGGCGGTCGATGCCAAGACGGGCAAGGAACTCTACAAGTTCAGGACCCCGTCCGGCATCATCGGCAACGTCACGACCTATGAGCAGGGCGGCCGGCAGTATGTCGCAATTCTGTCCGGCGTCGGTGGCTGGGCAGGCATCGGCCTTGCGGCCGGTCTGACCGATCCGACCGATGGTCTCGGCGCGGTCGGCGGCTACGCTGCGCTTAGCAACTACACGGCGCTTGGCGGATCACTGACCGTATTCGCCCTGCCGCAATAAACTGAACGATCTACCCTTCCGGCGCATGGACTGGCTCCATGCGCCGGAGCACTTCCCAACAAATCCCGAGGACAAGCTCTTGCGTACAATCTGGTTTGTGGGTGCCGCGATGATCTTCGTGGTATCTGGCGGAATTACTCTCGCTGCAGACGCGGTCGATCCGACTGCCGTCAAGTCCGAGGACGGAAAGTACTTCGACAAGGAAGGCACCCCGACCTTCAAGGTCGCCCCTGACGGCACGGTGGATTGGTACACCTACTCCGGATACCGCCGCTATCACTCGGAATGCCATGTCTGCCATGGCCCCGACGGGATGGGATCGACCTACGCCCCCGCCCTCACGGATTCGGTCAAGACCATGAGCTACGGAGACTTCGTCGGCGTTGTCGCGAGCGGCCGCAAGAACGTGAGTTCGTCGCAGGAGAACGTGATGCCGGCGCTCGGCGATAATCCGAACGTCGCCTGCTACATGGACGACCTCTACATCTATCTGCGCGCCCGCGCCAATAACGCGGTCGGACGCGTGCGTCCTGCCAAGAAGGAAGACAAGCCTGACGCCTACACCGAGGCGGAGAATTCCTGCATGGGCAAGAAATGATCATCCGGAGTGAGCGCGGGGGACAGGTGTCCTTGCAGCGCCCTCAAGACGAAAAGTGGAGTTGAGAATGAAGACGCGCGCTGCTGTGGCTTTCGAAGCAAAAAAGCCGCTGGAAATCGTCGAGGTCGACCTCGACGGGCCGAAGGCTGGTGAGGTCCTTGTCGAGATCAAGGCGACCGGGATTTGCCACACCGACGCCTACACGCTTGACGGTTTCGACAGCGAGGGAATCTTTCCTTCGATCCTCGGCCATGAGGGCGCCGGCATCGTTCGCGAGGTCGGCGCGGGTGTCACGTCACTGAAGCCGGGCGACCATGTGATCCCGCTTTACACACCCGAATGCCGCCAGTGCAAAAGCTGCCTGAGCGGCAAAACCAACCTCTGCACCTCGATACGCGCCACGCAGGGCAAGGGCGTGATGCCCGACGGCACGTCGCGGTTCAGCTACAAGGGCAAGCCCGTCTTCCACTACATGGGCTGCTCGACGTTTTCGAACTTTACCGTGCTGCCGGAAATTGCACTGGCGAAGATCCGCGAAGACGCCCCGTTCGACAAGAGCTGCTACATCGGCTGCGGCGTGACGACCGGGGTCGGCGCGGTGGTCAACACCGCCAAGGTCACGCCGGGCGCCAATGTGGTGGTGTTCGGACTTGGCGGAATCGGGCTCAACGTGATTCAGGGCGCCAAAATGGTCGGCGCCGACAAGATCATCGGGGTCGACATCAACGACAGCAAGGAAGCATGGGGCCGCCGCTTCGGCATGACCCATTTCGTCAACCCGACCAAGGTCGGCGGCGACATCGTTGCGCATTTGGTCACGCTCACCGACGGCGGCGCCGACTACACCTTCGACTGCACCGGCAACACCACCGTGATGCGCCAGGCGCTGGAGGCGTGCCATCGCGGCTGG
This sequence comes from Bradyrhizobium sp. AUGA SZCCT0176, assembly GCF_018130145.1. Lineage (GTDB taxonomy): Bacteria > Pseudomonadota > Alphaproteobacteria > Rhizobiales > Xanthobacteraceae > Bradyrhizobium. The sequence continues at coordinate 151,147 of NZ_JAFCMB010000003.1, forward strand.
GGCGTCTCTGTCGTGATCGGGGTGGCGGAATCCGGCAAGGAAATCGCGACCCGGCCGTTCCAGCTGGTGACCGGCCGGGTTTGGAAAGGTACTGCGTTCGGCGGCGCGCGCGGCCGTACCGATGTCCCGAAGATCGTTGACTGGTACATGAACGGAAAGATCGAGATCGACCCGATGATCACCCACGTTCTCACGCTGGAGGAGATCAACAAGGGTTTCGATCTGATGCACGAAGGCAAGTCGATCCGTTCGGTCGTCGTTTTCTAAAGCCAAAGAACGTCAAACATAAGGAGGATAGGCCCATGACTGTTCACATCCACCCATCGGTCGACAACGGCGTCAAGAAAGGATCGGGCAGCTTTGCCGGCGGCACCCTTGTCTGCAAGTGCGCGGACAAGGCGGTCAAGGTCGGCATCAAGGGTGATGTCGCCCACAACCACGCCTGCGGCTGCACCAAATGCTGGAAGCCGGCAGGGGCAACCTTCTCGGTGGTGGCGGTCGTGCCACGCGAGAATGTGTCGGTGCTGGAAAACGGCGACAAGCTGCAAATCGTCGATGCGTCGGCGGCGATCCAACGCCACGCCTGCAAGGCCTGCGGCACGCATATGTACGGCCGGATCGAGAACAAGGGACATCCCTTCTACGGCCTCGACTTCATCCACCCCGAACTATTCCAGGAAGCCGGTTCGGCGGCACCAGGGTTTGCCGCGTTTGTATCGTCCGTGATCGAAGCCGGCGTCGCTCCGTCCGACATGTCGGGGATCAGATCCCGCCTCACGGAGCTAGGGCTGGAGCCCTATGATTGCCTGTCTCCGCCGCTGATGGATGCGATCGCTACCCACGTGGCGAAATCGAAACCCAAAGCGGCCTGACCTCACAATCGTCTGCGACCGCCGGTGAGCTTACTGCCACCGGCGGAGCCGCGATCAGCCGCGCAAGATTCGGCCTCGCCGAAGACCGTAGTTTGGCTCAGGAAATCGCAGGCTTTTGGTAGCGGGGGAGCGCCACACCCCCTCTGCTGCATGAATTCCTCGTTCGTAAGCTGTACCAGCGAGGCTGCGCGAGTGCGCCGTGGCGGGTGACCTTTCTCGACCTCCGATAACCTACCTGCCAGCAAGTCAAGCCCTCTCGAAGTCGGCTGAAACGCATACTGAAGATGCATTTCTCGAGATTTGATGGCATAATCATCAAGGGCTGCTGAGGCTCCGAGTCCGAGGATTGCGCGTACGCGATCAATCCCGGCCAAAGCGATGCGCCCAAAGAGATGCACTCCAGAATCCAGCGAACGATCGCGGCTGCGGTCAGACGGCGAGAGAAATGGAGGACCCTATGGCGTCGTGGCGTGACGACAAGGCCCGGGCGACCCTGATCCGCGAAGCCGCGGGCAACGTGCAGCCGGGCAAGGCGCCCCGATCCTTTGCCGAGCATCTGTTCGGCCATACCAACCTTGAGGACCTCGCCAACTACGATGCGGCCTCCCTGGCCTTCCTGGCGGAACAGGCCTGGGAGCATGTGCAGCAACGCACGACGGGCCGTGCCGACATCCGTGTCGTCAATCCGATGATGCCCGACGGGCGCGAGATTTCCGTGCTCGAAGTTCTCAACGACAACATGCCCTTCCTGTTCGATTCCACCATGGCGGAGCTCGCCGAGCGGGGCATCGAGGTCACGCTGGTTGCCCACCCGATCATCGCCGTGGAGCGCAACGAGCAAGGCAAGCTGGTGCATTTCTACGGCGAAGCGCTGCCCGAGGGAGCAAAGGGCGAACGCGAAAGCCTGATTCATTTCCACATCGCGCGCCTGGACGCCGATGCCGACCGCCAGAAGCTGATCGAGGGCCTGACCAGGACGCTTAACGACGTGCGCGCCTGCGTCGCCGACTGGCGGGCCATGCGCGCCCGGGTCGAGCAGGCGATCATGACCTTCCGCTCCAATCCGCCGCCGCTGCCGATCGACGAGGTCGCCGAAGCCAACCAGTTCCTGCAATGGCTGTGCGCCGACAATTTCACCTTCCTGGGCTTGCGCGAATATCGATTCTCGCCCGACGCCGATGCGCCGGACGACATCAGCACGGGCGAAGGCCTCGGCATCCTGCGTGATCCCGATGTGAAGGTTCTTCGCCGCGGCGCCGAAATGGTAGTCATGACGCCGGAAATCCGCGAATTCATGCGCGAGCCGACCGTCCTGATGGTGGTCAAGGCCAATGTGAACAGCCGTGTTCATCGGCGCGTCCGCATGGACTATGTCGGCATCAAACTCTATGCGCCCGACGGGCGGCTCGAGGGCGAGTTGCGCCTCGTCGGCCTGTTCACCTCGGGTGCCTATACCCGCTCGGCGCGGCAGATCCCCTATGTCCGCCACAAGGTCGAACAGGTGTTGCAGCGCGCCGGCTTCGACCCGGCCAGTCATTCAGGCAAGGCGGTCCTGCATATCCTCGAAGAGTATCCACGCGACGAACTCTTCCAGCTCGATGCCACAACGCTCTACAATTTCGTCATGGAAGTCCTGACGCTCTATGAGCGTCCCCGCGTGCGGGCGCTGACACGGGCCGACAAGTTCGACCGTTTCGTCTCCATCCTCGCCTTCATTCCGCGCGAGAAATACGACACCGATGTGCGCACGCGCGTCGGGGACTTCCTGGCGCAGGTCTATAAGGGGCGCTTGGCGGCCTCCTACGCTTCCTTCCCCGAGGGATCGCTTGCGCGCGTCCACTACATCATCGGGCGCTATGAAGGCAAAACACCTGTCGTCGAGCGCGCTGCGCTGGAAGCCGAGATCAGCACCATCGCCGCGACCTGGGGCGACAAGCTGAAGGCGGCGCTCGCCGCCTCCACCGACGGCATGCGAGCGCGCATGCTCGCCAACCGTTACGCCCAGGCGTTCACTGGCGGCTACACCGAGGCCTTCGGCACCTCGCAGGCGATTGCCGATATCGCCACCATCGAAAAGCTCACCCCGGCGCGACCGGTGGCGATTTCGGCCCACCGCATCGAGGGCGAGGACGATCCAACGCGCTTCGGTCTCAAGGTCTTCTCGCTTGGCGCGCCCCTGTCGCTGTCGTACCGGGTGCCGGTGATCGAACACCACGGCCTGCGCGTCGTCAACGAGCGCACCTATCAGATCGTGCCTCGCGCCGTGCCGGCGCCGGCGCCGGTATGGCTGCACGACATGACGATCGAGGCCAACGACGGCAAGCCGATCGTGATCAGCTCGGAATTCGGCCATCGCCTGGAAGCCTCCATCATGGCGGTGGTCGGCGATCGGGCCGAATCCGACGGATACAACGCCCTCATCCTGCGTACGGACCTGAGCTGGCGCGAGGTTTCAACCATCCGCGCGCTCTCCCGCTACCTGCACCAGATCCGCGCGCCGTTCAGCCAGGACTACATGTGGGAGACCTTGCGCAAGAACACCGCGATCACCGCCAGCATGGTCGCGCTGTTCCAGGCCCGCCTCGATCCGCGCCTCGCCGCCACCGAAGCCGAGCGCTCGGCACGTGAGGCGACCCTCCTCACCGAGATCGAGGAGCAACTCCAATCCGTCGCTTCGCTCGACGAAGACCGCATCCTGCGCCGCTTCACGAATCTGGTGCAGGCAACCATCCGCACCAATCTGTGGCAGATCGGCCAGGACGGACATCCGCGTCCGGTGATCTCGTTCAAGTTCGACGCGCGCAAGATCGAGGACCTGCCGGCCCCGCGGCCGCTCTACGAGATCTTCGTCTATTCGCCGCGTGTCGAAGGCATTCATCTGCGCTTCGGCAAGGTCGCACGCGGCGGGTTGCGCTGGTCTGACCGGCCGCAGGACTTCCGCACCGAGATCCTCGGCCTGGTCAAGGCCCAGCAGGTCAAGAACGCCGTGATCGTGCCAGTCGGCGCCAAGGGCGGGTTCGTGCCAAAACGCCTGCCGCCACCCGCCAATCGCGACGCCTTCATGGCCGAAGGCACCGAAGCCTATCGCATCTTCGTTCGCTCCATGCTCGAACTCACCGACAATTTCGACGGCGACGTCATCGTGTCGCCCGACTCCACCGTGAGGCACGACGGCGACGACCCCTACCTCGTCGTCGCCGCCGACAAGGGCACCGCCACCTTTTCCGACATCGCCAACGCGATCTCGACCGAGAAGAACCATTGGCTCGGCGATGCCTTCGCCTCCGGTGGCAGCCAGGGCTATGACCACAAGAAGATGGGGATCACGGCGCGCGGCGCCTGGGAGGCGGTGAAGCGCCACTTCCGCGAGCTCGGCACCGACATTCAGACCATGCCGTTCACCGCCGCCGGCGTAGGCGACATGTCCGGCGATGTGTTCGGCAATGGCATGCTGCTCTCGCCGGCGACCAGGCTGGTCGCGGCTTTCGATCACCGCGACATCTTCATCGATCCCTCGCCCGACCCGGCCGTCAGCCACGCCGAACGCCTGCGCATGTTCAACCTGCCGCGGTCGAGTTGGCAGGATTACAACAAGGGGCTGATCTCGCAAGGCGGCGGCGTGTTCTCGCGCTCTCTCAAGGCGATTGCGCTCGCTCCGGAAGTGCGCAGCCTGCTTGATCTCGACAAGCCGCTAGCCACGCCGTTCGAGGTGATGACGGCGATTCTGAAAGCGCGCGTCGACCTGCTCTGGTTTGGCGGCATCGGCAGCTATATCCGCGCGTCGGGGGAAAGCGACGATCAGGTCGGCGATCGCGCCAACGATCCGATCCGCGTCACCGGCTCCGATATCCGCGCCCGGGTGATCGGCGAGGGCGCCAACCTTGGCGTGACCCAGCGCGGCCGCATCGAAGCCGCGCAGAAAGGCGTCAAGCTCAACACCGACGCGATCGACAATTCGGCCGGCGTGAACACCTCCGACGTCGAGGTCAATATCAAGATCGCGCTGGCGCGCCCCGAGCGCGAGGGACACCTCAGTGCGGCTGACCGCAACACCCTGCTGGCGGCGATGACCGACGAGGTCGGCGCCCTGGTGCTACGCAACAATTATCTGCAGACGCTGGCGCTTTCTCTGGCCGAACGCAAGGGCTTGGCAGAGACCGGCTTCCTCGCGCGCCTGATGCAGTCGCTCGAGCAGCGCGGCCTTCTCAGCCGCGCCGTGGAATTCCTGCCCGACGACGCGGCGATCGCCGAACGCGCCCGGCGCGGCCAATCCCTGACCCGGCCGGAACTTGCCGTGCTGCTCGCTTACGCCAAGCTGACGCTTTACGACGATCTGCTCGCCGCCAGCGTGCCTGACGATCCGTATCTTGCCCGCGAATTGTCTCAGTACTTCCCGCGCGAGCTTGAGGACAAATTCCCCGCTGCAGTGGAGCAGCATCGCCTTCGGCGGGAGATTATCGCCACCAGTCTCGCCAATGCCGTCATCAATCGCGGCGGCCCGGCGTGTGTCGTGCGCCTGATCGACGAGACGGACGCCGAGGTGTCGACCATTGTCATGGCCTTCGTGGCGGTGGATGAATCCTACGGTCTGAAGCGGCTGAACGACGCAATCGATGCGCTCGACACCCGCATCGACGGGCAATTGCAACTTACCCTCTACGCGGCGATTCAGGATCTCCTGCTCTCCCGAATGGTCTGGTATGTGCGCAACGTCGATTTCAAGGCCGGTCTGGACCCGGTCATCGCGCGCTTCGGCCCGAGCATCCGCGAGATCGTCGCTGGACTCGACAAGACCCTTCCGGAGGACATGCAGGCCGGACGCAGTAAACGACGGCAGGACCTGATCGATGCCGGCGTCCCAGCCGACCTCGCAGGCGAGATCGCCGATCTCGACGCCTTGGTCTCGGCACCGGATATCGTGACGGTAGCGGAGCGCACCAGCCGGACCATCGGCGACGCCGCCGCTACCTTCTTCGCCGCCGAGGCTAATTTCCGTCTCGATCGCCTTATCGCCGCGGCACGCAGCGTCCCGGCCAACGATAATTACGAACGTCTCGCCATTGATCGCGCCATTGACCAGATTGCAGCCGCCGAAAGAAGACTGGCTGCGGACATGCTGGCGACCGGCCAATGCGGCCAGGAGGCAGCCGGGAACTGGCTGGCGGCTCACCCTGAAGCGACGCGCATCCGCCGCTCGGTCGAGGAGATTGTGGCCAGCGGCCTGACGCTCGCGAAGCTGACGGTGGCGGCGAACCTGCTCGGGGATATGGTGAAGGGCTGAGTAAGGCGCTCACGATGAGCGATTCGGGATATGAGAACTCGTAGATATATGAGCACTCGTAGAGCGTCGGTGCGTGTGGGAAACCGGGTTTCGCCAGCAGACGCTTAGCGATCGGGCCCCTCGCGCTCCCCGCGCTGGAGCGGCCTCACATCCTCACCGCGCCTCATGGTGTCCAGCCGCCGTCGCACGACTGCAAATCACTTCGAGCGCAAAACTTCACTCATCCAATTTCTTGCTCAGTTCAGGATCGAGCTTGTTCCGGTCGACAGACTGATAGAACGTGATGGGTCTGCATTTTCCCTCGAAATCGGCCAGGACGATGGCCGTCCACGGATTCGTGGTCTCGCCCGAATTGTCGCGGAGGTCCGGCATGACCTTGCGAGCTGCGATCACATACCAAGCGCGACCAGTCGTTGCGGCCTTCGCAGCCGCAGCGAACTCATCCAGTATTCCGCGCAGGTTTTTGCGCATTTCTTCTTCAGTGTCTCCGCGGAGGTATTTTCGAGACGACTTTCCCGCTTCTCCGTACTCATGATGAATGTTCAACTGCAGTCGGGCATCGTCCACTTCGATCTTGGTCACCCGTATCGCCGCGCCGCCTTCGCGAAGATAGTCTCGCACCCGGACATCGCAGGCCAAAAATCTGTCCGCGGGCGGCTGAGCGACGCTCCCTGCAGGGTTCTTTTTTCGAGGAGCAGCATCCGCAGGCGTCGTGGCGATGGCGGTGCTGAAGAGCGCCGCGGCAAGCACGACTGGAAGAGGGATACTCATGAGTGCGCTGCCAATATGGTATTTTTAGAACGACTGGCCGCAGCGTTGGTTCCGTGGCCCGGCCAGGTCGGAGCGGTGCTGAAGGTCCGGAAAAGCGGACGGCGGCGCCTCGGGAACTTTTTCCTCAACACAGCCTTGTTTATAATATCGTTCTACAAGAACGGGACCTTACGGAGGCGGCTGTCTCGACCGTCGGCAGGTCATGGACACGATTCTCATCAAGATCTTCGCCACGGCGCTGGCCTTCAGCCAGGTCACTACCCGGCCGGATGCAGTCAAGACCGAGTTCGATGCGGTGCGTGACCGCTTCGAGGTGGCGCAGCTTTTGAATGCCGGCTGCGCCCACATGCGCAAGGCTTTCGACATCGAGGACATCAACCTCGACGATCTGATTGCCACTGCCATGGATGACAAGGAGGCACTGAGCAGCGAGATCAAGGCGCTCAAAGGACTGAACCTGGCCGACCTCCACGTGACCTACAAGGAGTTCTGCAAAGTCGAAAAAGTTGAACGATCGCCGGTCGATCTCGGTCAGGTCATCGCTTTCTACAACAGCGCGGTGAAGGATCTGCCCGACGCCGTGCAGCTCAAGCACCTCAGGCTTCCTGGCACCAGCGTAGTCCTCGACAACAAGCGCGAACGCCTTGCCGAGATTTACGAACCGAACAATCGCCGCGTCTGGGTCACGCTTGCGGATATCCCAGAAGAGGTGCGCAACGCATTCATCGCCGCGGAGGACAGGCGTTTTTTCCAACACGCGGGCATTGACGAGCGCGGACTGGTCCGCGCCTTCATCGGCAACTTCACGCAGCCGGGCCGGCCGCAGGGCGGCTCAACCATTACACAGCAGGTCGCGAAGAATCTGCTGGTGGGCAACGACATCACTTACGAAAGAAAACTGCGCGAGATGATCGTCGCCTCGCGGATGGAGCGCGCCCTGACCAAGGCGGAAATCCTCGAGCTCTATCTCAACTCGATTTATCTCGGTCGCGGAGCCTGGGGCATCGAGATGGCGGCGCGCAGCTATTTCGGTAAACCAGCCAAGGCGCTCTCCGCCGTCGAGGGCGCGCTACTCGCCGGGCTCGCCAAGGGACCGAACTACTTCAATCCTGACCGCCACCCTGAGCGCGCGCGCGAGCGCCTTGCCTACGTGCTTGGCCGCATGCAGAACGACGCGATGATCGACGCCGCCGCGGCGCAAGCAGTATTGCCGCAGCTTGTCGAGTACCGGCCGACGCGACGGGACTTCGGCTTTCACTTCGTCGATCAGATCGCCCGCGAGGCAAAGGTGGTCGCAGGCCTCGATACTCTCACCAAATCCTCCTACACGGTGCGCTCGACCGTCAACTCGGCCTTGCAGCGCACAGTCGAAGTAACATTGCAGGAGGGCCTCGCGCGGTACGAGCTGAACACCAATCGGTACAAATTTGAGGGACCCGAGGCGAACATTTCCAATGCTGTCCGTCTGAGTGCGGCTGACCTGAGGGCCACGGAACCGGCCTGGCTCGTGGCGTTGAAGACGACGCGGCTACCTCTCTATGACGTTCACTGGGAATCGGCGGTCGTCCTGGAGAATACGCGTGGCAAAAGCGGCCATGCGATCAACGTCGGTCTGACCGATGGAAGCATCCTGCCGCTGAACACCTGGAGCGCCGCGATCCGGCGCAGTCTCAAGCCGTACGACGTGATCTACGTGCAGGTGCGCAAAGCCAATGCTAAGCAAGCGGCGCGTGCCGATCTGCGCATTCGACCGACCGTGCAGGGAGCGGCACTCGTACTCGAGAACGAAACCGGCCGCATTCTCGCGATGGCGGGCGGCTTTTCCTATCCGGCGAGCCAGCTCAACCGCGTCGTTCAGAGCCTGCGGCAACCCGGCTCCACCTTCAAGCCGCTGACCTACCTCGCCGCCCTTCGGAAGGGATTGCAGCCGAACACGCTGGTGCTGGACGAACCTCTGACGCTGGCACCGATCGGGGCGGCGGCCTCCGGCCAGCGCGGTTTCTGGTCGCCGAAGAACTATGACGGCGGCGCTTCGGGCGCCATTACACTGCGGAGTGCGCTGGAAAACTCCCGGAATCTCGCCACCGCGCAACTGCTCGCGACCGGTCTCGCCGACAGCGCCGAGCGAGGCCTCGACCAGGTCTGCTTGCTCGCGATGGAAGCGCAGCTCTACAAAGAATGCATGCGCTACTACCCGTTCGTGCTCGGTGCCCAATCGGTGCGGCTCATCGACCTTGCGGCGTTCTATGCAGCGATCGCCAACGAAGGCGCACGACCCCAGCCCCATGCGATCGAAACGATCGAACAGGACGGCCGCCCAATCTACCGGCACGATCCGCATGCGCTGTCCTGGATCGGCTTCGCCGACCGCGCATCATTTTACCAGTTGAAATCAATGCTGCAGGGCGTGCTCGCGCGCGGAACTGCGCGCGGAGTGAAGCATCTCTCGCCCTATGCCGGCGGCAAGACTGGTACCACCGATAATTCGGCCGATGCCTGGTTCGTCGGTTTCACAAATGACGTTACCATCGCCATCTGGGTCGGCTACGACAATGGCGACGGCGGGCGCCGCACCCTTGGGCGCGGCCAGACCGGAGGAAAAGTGGCGCTGCCGATGTTCGAGCCGATCGTGCAGGCAGCCTGGGAGCTGCACGCTCCCAAGACGGCGTTGAACGGCCCTTCGCGCGAAGCTTTGCATCAGCTCGTTGCTCTGTCGATCGATCCCCATACCGGCGATCCTGCACCGGCCGGCTCCGGGCGCGCTTTCACCGAGTACCTCAAGAGGGATCCGTCGGGCAGAATCGATGATACGCAATTTCGGATCGTCTCGCGTGCAGAAAGCTACGCCCATCGTGGCAGTCATGACGGAGACGACGGGCCATTCCAGCCGTGGTCCTACGATAATCGCCATTACGGCGATAACCGGCGGCCCTTTCAATTCCCGAACTGGCGTCTTGGTCCGCGCGAGTATCCCTCCTGGCGCGGATATCCCGATGACGAGGACCGCCTCCCGCGACCGCCGCTCCGAGTCGATCCCGATTATTTCTCGCGGCGGCTGAATTGAGTATTGATGCCATGAGACTGCATCGTGCCGCTGCCCTCATCGCCGCCTGCGTGGCCACTTGCGCGGGCGCGGCCGCGCAGGAATTCCAGCTGGAGGACGTGCCCGCAGCCGCCAGCATTCCGATCGCCCAGATCAAACCTCGCACAGTCATCTTCGCTGACCAACGCAACGACAAACTCGCCGATTCCGCGACGGGACTTATTCCTTTCGACGATTGGGCCCGCTCGCGTCCGGTTCAGCGGCGCTTCCTCTCGCTCTTCCCGAGCTTCGTTGAGCCCACGCTCAACCAACAAACGAAGCTGACGCTCTCGGTCTACCAGGCGGAGGCGCGGTTTCGACTTCCAAGACCGGCAGCGGCACTGGATCTGTCGCGGTATGCGAACGTCGCGTTCCTCGAGCAGATCGATCCGGCGGTCAAGCACCGGCCGATCACGGCGGGCGATGCTGTTCCCAACAAGGACACGGGTGTCGCCGCGCACAACCGTCCGCCGAATCGCCGCTGGTGCGAGGACGCGAAGGCGATCTGCGTGCAGTCCCGCTACATGTTCGAAGGGAAAATTCCGGCGGGCATTCACCTTGCCAACAAGCTGCGCGAGGAGAGCAAAAGGCCCATTCCAGATTTCATCGAGTTCCAGAGTGAGATCGGGCTGGTCACGCAGCCGCACCTTGCCGAGCTGCCGAGCCTGACAGGACTCGACTCCACAGTCACCGGTGGGCTCGAGCAGAACATCTTTTGGGTGAACCAAGTCATCCAGTTCGGCAAGCTGCTTGCGATCCTGCAACAACATCCGACCGAGCGGGACGCCGCCATCGCGACGGTCTACATCCTGATTGTGGTCAGGAACGACGTGCTGAACAAGCAAAGGGAGTACAGCAAAACACCCGTTCTGCGAAACCTCGTGCCCGCGCAACTGCTCATGGGCAACAGCTCCTTCAACAGCGGCGATTCGCTGAGCGCCGGCCTACCGAAATACGCCAGAAGCCGCATCAAGGCGATCGCCGACATGATGGAGCGGGAATGAGCAGATCGTGTGCGGCGACGAATGGACGCCGGTGTGGTGAAGGACTGAGTAAGCGCGCTCACAAGCGTTTCGTGCGTTGCGATGACACTCTTGGTTAGCCCGACCACTCCTCGCCCCAGACCTGGACGACGTGGCCCGGGCTGACCTCGCGGTACTGGCGAACCGGAGGCTGGTAGTCGGGGGCGCGCACCGGACTTTTGATTTCCTCGTTGGATACACCGCGCTTCTCGGCGCGGCGCGCAGGATCAGGGATCGGTACGGCCGCCATCAGCTTCCTGGTATAGGGATGCTGCGGATTCCCGAACACCGCCGCGCGGGGTCCAATCTCGACAATTTCGCCGAGATACATGACGGCGACACGGTGGCTCATCCGCTCGACCACCGCGATGTCATGGGAGATGAAGAGATAGGCCAGACCCATGCTCGCCTGAAGGTCGAGCATCAGATTAACCACCTGCGCCTTGACCGAGACGTCGAGCGCCGAGACCGCCTCGTCGGCGATGATCAGCCTGGGCCCGAGCGCCAGCGCGCGGGCGATGCAGATGCGCTGGCGTTGCCCGCCGGAGAACTCGTGCGGAAAGCGCGACGCCATATCTGCTGTCAGTCCGACGCGAGCCAACAGATCGGCAACCTTGTCGCGCGCCTGCGACGAAGAAGCCAGTCCATGGGCATAGAGCGGCGCGGCGACCGCCGAGCCGACCGACATGCGCGGATTGAGACTCGCGAACGGATCCTGGAAGACGATCTGCATGCGCTTGCGCAACGCACGCAGGGCCCAGGCGCCCATGCCGAGGACATCCTCGCCATCGACCAGCACGGAGCCGCTGTCCGGCTCGACGAGCTTGAGGATGGATCGGCCCGTCGTCGACTTGCCGCAGCCGGACTCACCGACAAGCGCCAGTGTTTCGCCGGCGTGCACGCTGAAGGATATGTTCTCCACCGCATGGACGCGGCCCGAGACCTTGCCGAACAGGCCGGAACGGATCGGAAACCGCGTGGTCAGGTTGGCGACGTCGAGCACCGGCCGCTCTGATGCGGCGACCGTATCGGGCGTCTCCGTCGGTTCATCCGACGTTCCCGTCACCTTGTCGACGATCGGAAATCGCATCGGCCGCGCCCGCCCTTCCATGGAGCCGAGACGCGGCACGGCGGAGAGAAGCGCGCGGGTATAAGGATGCGAAGGCGCGGCGAAGATCCGTGCGGTGCTGTCAGCCTCCACCGCCTGTCCGTCATACATCACCACGGTGCGGTCCGCGATCTCGGCCACCACGCCCATGTCATGGGTGATGAAGAGGATCGCCATATCCTCTTCTTCCTGCAGAACCTTGAGCAGCTCGAGGATCTGCGCCTGGATCGTGACGTCGAGCGCGGTGGTCGGCTCGTCGGCGATGAGCAGCTTCGGCCTGCAGGCCAGCGCCATGGCGATCATCACGCGCTGGCGCATGCCGCCGGAGAAGCGGTGCGGATGTTCGTGGAAACGCGACTTCGCCGCCGGGATGCGGACCCTCTCGAGCAGACGAACGGTCTCGGCCTCGGCCGCCGCGCGCGACATGCCCCGATGGTAGATCAGCGCTTCGGCGATCTGGAAGCCGATGGTCAGCACCGGATTGAGGCTGGTCATCGGTTCCTGAAAGATCATGGCAACTTCATTGCCGCGCACATCCTGCATGGTCTGTTCAGGCAGCGTCAGGAGATCGCGGCCCGCGAGCTTGATGCTGCCCTCGATGCGGCCGCTTTCCTGCGGAATGAGCCGCATGATCGAGAGCGCGGTGACGCTCTTGCCCGAGCCAGATTCCCCGACGATCGCCACCGTCTCTTTCGCGGCAACGTCGAACGATACGTTGCGGACGACGGGAATCCATTGCCCATCGCGGATGAACGAGGTGGTCAGACCCGCGATCGACAGCACCGGGGCCTGTGCTGCTGCGAACGAACCCGTTGCCTGGGGCGGCTTTGCGCCGGTGGCGAGAGGGTCAGGTCCGCTTGGGCCAATACTCATCCTGAAGCTTTCAATGCACGGTTTCAGTAGCCGCGTTTACGATCGACACGACCCGGCAAGGTTTCACCGCGGCGGTGGCGACCGATGGTTTCGAGTACGAATTCAACCGCCGTTTCCGGCGTCGTCATGCTCGCAATATGCGGTGTGAGGAGAATGCGCGGATGGCTCCAGAACGGGTGGCCTGCCGGCAGCGGCTCCTGTTCGGCGACGTCGAGAACGGCTGACGACAACAGGCCGCGCTCCAGAGCCGCAATGAGGTCTGCCTCGACCAGATGCCCGCCCCGCCCGACATTGACGAGTTGAGCACCACGCGGCAGCGCCTCGAACAAACCAGTATTCAGGATGCCGCGGGTTTCATCGGTCAGCGGCAGCAGGCAGACAAGGATGTCGGTCTGCGCGAGGAAATCGGGCAATGTCTCCCGGCCGGCATGGCAAGTGACACCCTCTATGCTGCGCAGGGAGCGGTTCCAGCCGGCAAGCGGAAAACCGAATGGCTTGAGCCGTTCAAGCACCGCCTGACCGAGCAGACCGAGGCCCATCACGCCGACGCGCCGTTTCGCCGCCGGCGTGATCCGGATCTCGCGCCACGTCTGCTGCCGCTGCTGGGCGATGAAGTGCACGAGATCGCGGTGCAGCGCGAGCACGGCCATGGTGGCGTATTCAACCATGCTCTCCGTGATGCCGGGCTCCAGCATGCGGATCAGCGGAACATGGGGTGGGAGCTGCGAGAAATCGAATTGATCGACCCCTGCTCCGACCGAGAAGACGAGCTCGAGATTGCGAAAGGTTGCGGCGATGTTTTCCGGCGGGCTCCACACCGCCAGATAGCGCACCTCTGCCGGATCGCCGACATCGGGCCAGAGCCGGAACGGCAGCTCCGGGGCGCGCGCCGCAAAATGGCGGGCCCATTCGAGGCCGCGGGTCGCGTTCGCCTTGTAAAGGAATGTCATGGCGCGGGCCCGATCCGATACCACTAGAACAGGCTGACCGGCGCCAGCGGCCGGCCGTCGATCAGGCGCGTATGGCTGTAGGCCGCCGGATCGACCAGTGGCGTTTCGCCCGTGACGAGGTCGGCAGCGAGCTTGCCGGCTGCCGGGCCAATGCCAAATCCATGACCGCTGAAACCGGTCGCGAGAAAAAAGCCCGGCAGGGAGTCGACGGGAGAAATCACCGGAATGGTGTCGGGCGTCGTATCGATTGTGCCTCCCCAGGCCTCCGCGACTTCGATGCCCTTTAAATCAGGGTTTGACTTGATCAGCGCCGCGAGCGCCGAAGTGACCAGCGACATATCAGGCGCGGGATCGCGCACCCGCTCGGTCTCGAACGGCGAAGGCTTGTCGAGGCTCCAGTTGGTGCCGCGCATGATCTGATCGAAGAACGACTTTCCGAACGACAGCTTCAGTCCCTTGCGGCGCTGCTTGTAGGTCGGCCAGAAGGTTTTGGCATAGCGAAACAGATCCGGCGACACTTCCACCGTGCCGCGCCCGCGCAGCGCCAGCGTGAAGCCGCCATCGAGGCGGCGGCGAATGCAATAGAAGTCGGTGCCGAGCGCGCCCATCGTGATTTCCGGCGCCGGCGTGGTGCGGCACGCGGTGGCGTTGACGAGGCCGATCGGCAGCTCGATGCCGTGGCGCCGGCAGAACAGCGACGACCACGCCCCTCCCGCCAGCAGCACGGACTGCGTGCGAATGGCGCCCTTCTCGGTGACGACCGCGCTCACCTGTCCGCCCTGGGTTTCGAGCCCGCGCGCGGCGCAGCCCTGGTGAATCGTCACACCGTGCTTGCGCGCGGCGGCCGCGAGCGCCGGCACCGCCATCGAAGGCTCGGCGCGCCCGTCACTCGGCGTGTGCAAACCGCCGACCCAGCTATCTGCATTGCCGGGCACGCGCTCAGCGACCTCGGCCGCCGACAAGACGGTTGAATGAACCTGCTGTTCGCGGGCGATCTCGGCCCACTTCTCCCAAGCGGCCAGTTCCTGCGGGTTCTTGGTCAGGAACAAGACACCGGTGCGCCGAAAGCCGGCATCGACGCCGGCGTCGTTCTGCATGTCCTCCCACAACCGCAGCGCCTCGCGGGCCAGCGGGATCTCGGCGCGGGCACGGCCCTGCTGGCGGCACCAGCCCCAGTTGCGGCTCGACTGCTCCGCGCCGACATACCCCTTCTCGATCAGCGCGACGGAGTGTCCTTTCTTCGCCAGATGATACGCCGCCGAAACGCCGATGACGCCACCGCCGATGACGACAACATCGGCTTGCGCCGGCAAGCGTTCGTCGCTCGTGATGCGGCTGAGTGGCGGGGACATGAGACTCTCCTGACAGTAAAGTTTATGGACGCCCGTACGGGCTTCATGGGATGTTCATGCGCGGATCGAGCGCGTCGCGCAGTCCGTCGCCGAGGAAGTTGAAGCTGGTCACGGCCAGCGTGATGGCAACGCCCGGCGCAATCGCAAGCCAGGGCGCACTCGTCATATAGATTTGCGCATTGTTGAGCATGTTGCCCCAGCTCGCGGCCGGCGGCTGAATGCCGAATCCGAGGTAGCTGACATAGGATTCGAGCAGGATCGCCTTGGCGACGTTGAGCGTGGCCGCAACCACGATCGGCGCCATTGCGTTGGGCACGAGTTCGCGGAACATGATCCGCAGGTTAGACGACCCGAAGGCGACGGCGGCGATCGCGAACTCGCGTTCGCGAAGCGAACGGACCTGCGCTTCGACAACGCGGGCGACGCTCATCCACGCCGTGGCCGCGATCAGCAAGGTGGTGGTCATCAAGCCCGGCTCGGTGAGCGCCGCGAGCGCCAGCAGCAGAAAGATCGCCGGAAAGCACAGCACGGCATCGACGAACCGCATCAGCACGGCGCCGATGACGCCGCCATAGAAGCCCGCGAAAGCGCCGACAAGGATCCCGACCGCCATGGCGATGGTCATGGCGACGATGCCGATGGAGAGCGACACGCGACCTCCCATCATCAGCCGCGCCAGCACGTCGCGGCCAAGTTCGTCGGTGCCAAGGATGTGGGCCCCCGACAACGGCGGCGCGAACCGCTTCATGATGTCGATAAAGGTGTCGTCGAACGGCAAAAGATAAGGGCCGAACGCCGAACCCAGCACGAGGATGACGATGGTCACCGCACCCGCCAAGGCCAGCTTGTGACGCCGGAAGCGCTGCCAGGCGGCTTGGCCAGGAGCAAGTTGGACGGTCTGCAAGGCTGCGGTGCCCATCGCCTATCCCACCCTGATCCGAGGATCGACGACGGCATAGAGGATGTCGGCGAGAAGCGAGCCTATCAGCACCATCATGGCCGAAAACATCAGGATGCCCATCACGACCGGATAATCGCGATAGCCGATGGAATCGAGGAACAGCCGGCCCATGCCGGGCCAGGTGAACACGGTCTCGGTGACCAGCGCGCCGCCGAGCAATGTCGGAAACTGGAGGCCCGCAACTGTTATCATCGGCAGCAGGGCGTTGCGCAAGGCATGCACGGTCAGGATGCGCCACTCCGGCATCCCCTTGGCGCGCGCCGTGCGGATGTAATCCTGGTTGATGACCTCGAGCATGGAGGAGCGCATGAAGCGTCCCCAGATGGCGGTCTCGACAAGCGCCAGCACGACGGCCGGTGCGATCAGATGATGCAGGAGATCGAGAAATGAGCCGTCACCGATCGTATGCCGGTTGCCGGACGGCAACCAGCCGAGCTTCACCGAAAACAGATAGATCGTGACGAGCCCAAACCAGAACGTCGGAATGGAGAGCGCGATCATGGCGCCGACAGTTGCCAGCGAATCGAACAATGAATAGCGGCGCACGGCGCCAAGCACGCCGATCCAGCAGCCGAGCAGAACCGCGATGAGGGTCGCGGTCGCCATCAGTTCGAGCGTGGCGCCGAGATGCGAGCCGATGACGGACAGCACCGCCTCGCCGTCCCGATAGGAACGGCCCCAGTCGCCCCTGACCATGCGGCCGAACCAGTCGAGATACTGGATCGGAAGCGGACGATCGAGGCCCAGCTGCTTGGTGACGCGATCGAGATCCTCCTGCGTCATTTGCGCCGAGGCGGCGAATTGCGAGAGCGGGCCGCCCGGCGCCAGATGGAGGATCGCAAAGCCGAGCGCCGAGACGATCACCAGCAACATGATCGCCTGCATCAGGCGATTGGCGACGTAACGGGCCATTCAGGCAGTCCCCCGGATCAGACGCGTCAGGTCCAGTACCATTCGCGGATGTTCCAGCAGTTGGACGA
Source organism: Bradyrhizobium sp. AUGA SZCCT0176 (assembly GCF_018130145.1). GTDB lineage: Bacteria > Pseudomonadota > Alphaproteobacteria > Rhizobiales > Xanthobacteraceae > Bradyrhizobium. The sequence continues at coordinate 168,399 of NZ_JAFCMB010000003.1, forward strand.
AGCGTTGATGTTGTGCCGGAAGCCTTGCAATCCGTCCTTGACGCCCTCGGTGATGGTGCCCTGGAACAGCGGCAGCACCGCGAGGTCGTTGCGGATCAGCTTCTGAAGGTCGCCATAGATCGCCTTGCGCTTTGCAAGATCGAACTGCTTGGCACCCTCGGCGAGCAGCCGGTCGGCCTCCGGGCTCTGGTATTGATAGGTGTTGAAGCCGCGTCCGCCTTTGGCCGGAATGGCGCCCGAGCCGAAGCGCGGCGTCACGTCCGGATCGCTGCCCAGCATGAAGTTCACCGACACCAGGACCGAGTTGAACTTCGACTGCTGCCAGAACTCGCCCCAGATGACCGCAGCCGGCATGTTGTTTACGCGCATCGCAGCGCCGATCGCGCGCCAGTCCTGAATCAGCAGTTGCTGGGTTTGTTCGCGCACGGCGTTGCCGGACGTGGTCGAATTGGTGAATTCGAGCTTGACGCCGCCCTTCTCGCGGATGCCGCCTGCGCCGCGGACCCATCCCGCCGCATCGAGCAGCGCATTTGCCTTCGCCGGATCGTAGCTGTGCTGCGGCAGGCCCTGCTGGAACGACCAGGCCTGTTGCGGCACAAAACTCTCGGTCTGCGTCGGCAAGCCGTAATTGAGTGCGTCGATGATCGCCTTCTTGTTGATCGCGAGATAAAGCGCCTCGCGCACCGTGCGGTCGGTGAACGGACCGAAATCCAGGTTCGGCGCGACATGCTCCACCGAGGCCGTCGACGACACGAAAATCTTGCGGCCACGCAGCGTTTTCGCCTCTTGCACGAAGTTCGGCAGGATTCCCTGCAAGCCCGTGTAATCGACCTGGCCGGTGCGGAACTGGGTGTACAGGACGGTCAGGTCCGGGATGTATTTGAAGACGACGCGCTCCAGATAAGGCCCTTTGCCATGGTAGCCGGTGTGGGCGTGCAACAGAATGTGGTCGCCAGGCACGCGTTCGCCCCAACGGAACGGTCCGGTCCCGACCGGCGCATTGTGGAACGGCGAGCTGTTCGGATCCGACACCTTCTCCAGAATGTGTTTGGGCACCATGCAGGTCAGCGACAGGATCGACATATAGGGCGAATACGGCGCCTCCATGCGCCAATGAACCTCGTCGGGCGCGACGACCTTGATGTCCTTGACCAGGTTATGGCCGACGCGGTTGCGCGCGCGGAAATCCGTGTTGTTGATCAGCTCAAGGGAGAACTTGACGTCATCAGCCGTAAACGCCGTGCCATCATGCCACTTGGCGTTACTGCGCAGCTTGATCTTCCAGGTCAGACCGTCGGCCGACAGCCCGCCGTTCTCGATGGTGGGGACTTCGCGGGCCAGGTCAGGAACGAAGTTGCCATCAGGATCGATGAACCACAGCGGCGAGAAGACTTGCCACCAAACGCCCTGATCGACCTCGATACCGGGCATCAGGGGATGAAAGACGGTCGGCTCCTGCGACAGGGCCGCGATCACCTGCCCGCGTGGCTTGGCGGGCGGATTGCCTGGACGTTCCGTCTGCGCAAATGCCGAGGCCGTAGCACTCAGTCCCGCTGCAGCGCTCGCGCCAAGCAGCATGAACTGTCGGCGGTTCGGTATGCCGAAGGCCGAGTTGCCCAATGCGGGAATGTCGAATTTGCCCGTTTCGTCCGCCATGACCGTCTCCGTTTTCGCGCGCGGCACCGATCCCCCGTGCCCGATCTCGAAAACCCGGCAACGCAGAGGTTAGCTGAGCTTTAGTACGTCTAATTATTTGCATCCAAATTTCATCATAGCTAAATAAACGAGTCAATCCTATTGATGGTATGCTCCGATTATTCGATGCAATTGATCGCCGCTTGGGACGGTGGGTGAGAAACGGTGGGCTGCGAGACGATGCACGGGAGAGCGACATGGGCCGCGTGAGCGTTCCGAAGAACGCCCAGACGATCGAAAACGATGACGCGGTCGATCAGCGGCGGCTTGGCGAGACCGTACGGCTGCTGCGCCAGCGCGCAGGCTTCTCGATTCAGGACGTCGCCAAACGTACCGGCCTGTCCACCGGCATGATCAGCCAGCTCGAACGCGCGCTCGCCATGCCGTCCGTGCGCACGCTGCGTCTTCTCAGCATCGCTCTCGATGTGCCGATCTCCTATTTCTTCGGAGCAACCGACGCCGGCGAACCCCAGCGCTATATCGTGCGGAAGAATGATCGGCGGCTGCTTCGGCTCACCGCCAGCGGCGTCGTCAAGGAAGCGCTCACCCCTGCCGAGGAGGGTGAACTCGAACTCTATGAACTCACGCTCAACCCCGGCGGCTCGTCGGGCACCGACTTCTTCCAGCACACCGGTGAAAAGGCTGGCTACATATTGTCGGGCAGCCTGCGTCTGTGGCTCGACCACGAAGCCCATGTCCTGGAGGCGGGCGATAGTTTCCGCTTCCCGAGCATCGTGCCGCACATGTTCGACAATCCGACGCAGCAGGTAGCGCGCGTCATCTGGGTAACGACGCTGCGCCGAACCGATCCGCCTGCCGGTTGAAGTTCGGTGCGGCCGCTTACGTCGCGCGGTCCGCGACGCCTCACGCGATTTTGCGCAAAATGGAAAACCAGCATGGCGTGGCGAGCTGCTGATGCGGCCTGTGATCAGCGGCATGGCGCTCCCTAGGGGAATCGAACCCCTGTTTCAGCCTTGAGAGGGCTAATACATACAGCTCGCCGCGTTCGCTGGCGTTCGCCCACGTTCGTACAAGCCTCAGTAATCACTCGTTTAACTGGACACTGGCGTCCTTACGCGTTCGTGGGCGTTCGCTGGCGTTAGCGCACGTCAACTGGACACTTACTGGATACGCGGCTAGACTTGTTTGCAACCGCAATGAGAGCAGCCGCCATGGTTAGACGTTTGAAAAGCGCAGCGCTGGATTCACGCAATGCGCGCTTGGACCTAAAGCAGAGCAAGAAGCCGCGTTTCGAGTCGGTCGGACAGGGGTTGTCCGTGGGTTACCGCCGCACCAAGACAAACGGCACGTGGATCTTCCGCAAGTCCGACGGCAAAGGGGGAATGAGTACGAAGGCAATCGGAGTTGCCGATGACTACGTCGAGGCCGACGGTGAGACGGTGTTGAGCTACTGGCAGGCAGTCGACAAAGTCAGAGAGTTGGGGAGACCCAGCGGCTCAGCGCCCGGCTCGATCACCGTCAAGGAAGCGTTCGACAACTATCTTCCGACCTTGGAAGCAAAGAACGCACGCAGCGCGCATACCACCAAGGGTCGCGTCAACAAGCATATCCTCCCGCGTTTGGGCACGTTCAGGGTAGTGGATCTCACGAAAACCCAACTGGACGGCTGGAAGGCGTCGCTCGTGAAGAAATCGGACGACAAGGAAGCCGTCCGAAAATCGAAGGACTCGGCCAATCGGGTTCTCAGCATGCTGAAGGCGTTTCTCAATCATGCCTGCGATGACGAGGCCAACGCGATTCCCAGCGATCAGGCGTGGCGCAAAGTGAAGCCATTCAAAGACGTCGCCCGTCCCCGGGAAGTCCGATTTTCCCCGCCTCAGGCTCAGAAACTGATCAATACGATCGAGGATGCCAAATTCGCCAGACTGGTCGAAGGCGGATATGCAACAGGCGGTCGCTACGAAGAGTTGACCGGCGCGAAAGTCGCGCACTTCGACGGGGCCGGCGGGTTTCTGACCGTTTCGGGTAAAACCGGATCGCGCCCCATCATCCTCCAGACGAGTGCCGTAAAGATGTTTTCCCACATCACTGCCGGTCGTCCTGCCGATGCATTCATCTTCGAAAAGAAGGACGGAGCGCGATGGAAACCGTCCGATCAAGTCCGCCCCATGAAGAAGGCCATCCAAAAGGCGAAGCTCGATCCGAAGGGCTGTTTTTATGCGCTCAGGCACGCATATATCTCGGAGGCCATCGAAGAAAACGTTCCGCTCACCATTATCGCCGACAATTGCGGAACCAGCGTCAGGATGATTGAGCAAACATACGCGAAGGTTCTGTCCGAAAAGAAACGCAAGTATATCGAGCAAGGCGCTCCCAAGCTGCAATCCCAGGGCTTCTAATATGGACGAAATAGAAAAAGCACCGAACATGATCCCGCAGGGGGCGATCCGGCTGAGCGAGGCGTTTGAGGACTTGTATCGGCATCTTACCCCGGACTGGAGAGACCTGGCGGAGCGAAGCGTTCAATGGGAGGAAATACCTCCCGATCCGCAAGAGGAATCCTCTTTGGAAAATCCTTATCCAGCCGTGGTCGTAGCGGCCGATCGCGCGGAGAGCATTTTTCGATGGGCTCTCAGGGACGGCGATTTACGTGCATACATTCACAACATTCAAACCGGCGTTGACCTCGAGCTCGATCCTCGAGAGTGGGCAAAATCCGGAGAGCAAGTGGGAATCAATTTCGACTACACCGGTTCGCAAATGCCTGGTCCAGACTGTTCGCTCAATGGAATGCGGCAACCCGTCTTCCTCCTGCGAGAGGCCTTCGAGCGGTGGATGGCGCAAACGGTGGGTGCCGGGTCACTCGATTCACCTGGAACGCTCGGCCGGCTCAGCCGGGATGATACGGGCAGGGTATTAGCGACCCGTGCGTTCTCTGTCGAAGACGTGATGGAGCGGACCGGCTTGTCTAAGACCAAATTCTACGAGGAAAAAGATCGCGGCAGACTGCGCGCAAGAAAATGTGGTACCCGCACGTTGATTTTGGAAACAGACCTAGACGAATTTCTCAATAACCTTGAAGAAGCTCCCACTGGGTCAAGCTGATGACAACCCGTTAGGTAAGCTCAAAGCTCGCGTTGACTTGCGCGCCACTCGATCGTCCAAGTGCGCGCTATGTGGCGCTGAACGAAATGCCCCACAGCGGACAACAGAAATAAAGCGCGGTGATTGTCGGCGAAGGGTGGCAAAACCGGTCATGGGCCGACGCATACTCCGTTCTGCCCTCCTAAGGGACATCCCAGCGAGCGGCTGCTTTGCGCCAACAGCGGTCATTCGCTCATCGGACGTTCTGGAACTTGCATGCACGCTAACTGATAAGGTCTCTACTCTTTCCTACTCAGTCCAGCAGCGGTTCACGGTTTCGGCTCGAACCGCATGGACTTGACGATGCGGTCCCTGACGGGGCCGGCGAGATCGACCTTGACGGCCCAGTCGCCGTGCATCTCAAGCAGGATGCGCGCGCGGTAGGTCCCCGCCGCGCTGTCGGGAACGGCCTTGACCGGCTTGACGTTGTGGGCCATCGGCATCGACGGCATATCGGCGCCGACCGTCACATCGACGCCGGTCAGCGCCGCCCCGCTTCGCTGGTCCGACAGCTTGATGGCGCAGTCGTATTCGAGCGACTTTGCGGTGGCCGCGCAACTCACCTCCGCCTTGGCCTTGACGCCGGCGGCCAGTCCGCTCCCGGACAAAACCATCGCGACGAGCAGCGAAAGCAGGAAACCCGGTACGGCGATCATGACAGCTCCTTTCCGAGGACAGTGTCGTTTGCGGGCGAAGGCCGCGGCCGGCGGCGAACCGCGCGCCGGATCCGGTGCACCAGCTGCTCGTCAAGCAGCCCGCGCGGGCGGACGATCAGCAGCACCGCCACCAGACCGCCGAACACGATCATGCGATAGCCGGCAAACCAGCGCGTCGACTCCAGCAGCCCGATATCGATGACGACGCCGAGCAGCGGCCCGAACGCGGTGCCGAGGCCGCCGATCAGGCCATAGGCAAGGCTGTGCACGCCGAGCATCACGTCGAAGATGGCGGGCTCGACATAGGTGGTGAGATGCGCATAGAGCCCGCCGCCGAGACCGGCGATGGTGCCGGCAAGGCAGGCCGCCGTCAGCTTGACCGGGACCACCGCGACGCCCTGCGTGGCGGCGAGCAGATCATCCTCCCCGATCATGCGAAAGGCGGTGCCAAGCCGCGATCGTTCGAGCAGAAAGAGGCCGAACAGGGTGGCGCCGAGCAGTCCGTAGATGATCAGCATGAACTCCGTCGCGCTGACGTCGTTCTCGAAGATGTAGCGGATATTGCGGAAACCCTCGATGCCATTTGGTCCGACCAGTTCGCCGTCGCGTACGATTTGATAGCGGAACAGTTCGAACAGAATCCGCACGGCCTCCGCGAACGCCAGCGTGGCGATGGCAAACTGCAACCCGTGCAGCCGCAGCGTCGGCAGCCCGACCAGCAAGGCGGCGGCCGCACCCGTCGCAGCGCCCGCGCCGAGCCCGAGGGCGAACGGCAACTGCCACATCGCCGTGACGATGCCGGAGGTGTAGGCGCCGATGGCGAAGAAGGCCTGCTGGCCGAAGGAGATTTCCCCGGTCAACAGCAGCAGATAGGCCGACAGCGCGACAAAGGAGATCACGCCGATGTTGGAGACGATGCCGATCAGGTGGTCGTCCATCGATCACCTCCGCGCTGGCCCATACCCCTGCGGACCGCCGTGGTGCCGAGGATGCCGCCCGGCCGCAGCACCAGCAGCACGAACAGAACGGCATAGGCGGCGAGATCGCGCACCTGCGGCCCAAACAGGTTCTGGCTGTGGGCCTCGATGACGCCGAGAGCGAGGCCGCCGACAATCGCCCCGGGAATCGAGCCGAGCCCGCCGATCATCATGGCGATCAGCCCCTTCAGCGTCGCCCACATCCCGAGCATCGCGGTGACCTGCTGATTGGCCGACAGCACGAGAAAGCCGGCGACGCCGCCGATCGCCGACGCCAGCGCAAAAGCCTTGAGCATGGTGCGCTCGACATCGATCCCGGAAAGACTCGCCGCGAGGCTGTTTTCAACGATCGCGCGCAAGCCCAGACCAAACCGGGTGCGATACAGCAGCAGAGTGAGGGCAGCCGACATCGCAAGCATCGCGGCCAGCATGATGAGGTAGTCGGGGCGCACCACGAATGGACCCAGCGACCAGAGTTCGCCGCCGGTCAGCGACGGGAACGGATAGCTGTGACGCGGCAGCATCAGCAGGCTCGCCTGCTCGAGCTGCATCCAGATCGCGAAGCTCGAAACCATCGAGGCAACGCCGGCGCCGACGCCGAGCGGCGCGAAACAGAGCCGCTCGACATAGATTCCGGCCATCACCGAGCCTGCGACCGCGACGATCGCCACGACATAGGTCGGCGGGCCGAACTTGATGTAGAGCAGCGTACCGAGATAGGCCCCGATCATGATCGAGGGGCCATAGCTCAGGTTGAGCCGACGCATGACGCCGAAGATCAATGCGAAGCCGAGCGCCAGAAGCCCGTAGGAGGAACCAACCATCAGACCGTCCAGCGTGGTCTGGATGAAGGGGATCATGCGCGCGCCGATCCGATCAACCGGCCGAACGGCGCGTGCCGAGATAGGCGCGCTTGATGACTTCGTCCTCCGCCAGTTCGCCGGGATTTCCGGAGAATGTCACGCGGCCCTGTTCCATGAGATAGAAATGGTGCGCGACCTGCAGCGCCAGATGGGCGTTCTGCTCGACCAGGAAAATCGTCACGCCTTCCCGGTTCAGTTCGGCGATGATGCCGAAGATCTCCTTGACGACAATGGGAGCGAGGCCGAGCGACGGCTCATCCATCAGCAGAAGCCGCGGACGCGACATCAGCGCGCGCGCCACCGCCAGCATCTGCTGCTCGCCGCCGGACAGCGTTCCGGCCAGCTGCTCGCGCCGCTCCTTCAGGCGCGGAAAGCGCGCATACATCCGCTCGATGTCGGCGGTGACCTCACCGGAATCGTTGCGCTGGTAGGCGCCGGCCAGCAGGTTCTCGCGCACGCTCATCTGCGGGAACACCAGCCGGTTCTCCGGGACCAGCGCGACGCCGTTGCCGACGATGCGGGCCGGCGAAAGGCCGACAAGTTCGCTCCCCTCCAGCCTGATCGAGCCCTGGCGCGGCTTCAGGGCTCCGGCGATCGACATCATCAGCGTGGTCTTGCCGGCGCCGTTCGGCCCGAGCAGGCAAGTGATGCGGCCCTTGGCGGCGCTGAGCGAGACGCCCTTCAGCGCCTCGATCTTGCCGTAAGCCGTGACGACGTCGGCAATCTCGAGCATCGCCTCCATCACGCCGCCTCCGCCACGCCGAGATAGGCTTGCTGCACCAGCGGATTGGTCTGCACTTCGTCCGGCGTTCCCTCGGCGATCTTCTGGCCGAAATTGAGAACCGCAATTCGATCCGTCACCGCCATCACCAGCTCCATGTGATGCTCGATCAAGAGGGTCGTCAGGCCATCCTGCTTCAGCTTGCGGATGCGGGCGTCGAGCTGGTCGATCTCCTCGGCGTTCATTCCGGCGGCCGGCTCGTCGAGCAGCAGCAGCGCCGGCTTTGCCACGACCGCGCGGGCGAGTTCGAGGCGGCGCTGTTCGCCGAACGCGAGATTGCCCGCGAGTTCGTCGCGCTTGCCCGACAGATCGGAAAACTCGAGGATCCGGTCGATTTCCTCGCGCGCGCGGCCCGGACCGCCAAGCCAGCGGCGCAGGAAGCCCTCGCTGCGGTGTTCGGTCGAGTTCTGCGCCACCCATAAATTCTGCCAGACGCTGAGCTGGCCGAACAATCTGATGTTCTGAAATGTGCGGGTAACTCCGCGCGCCACCCGCACATGCGAGGCCAACCCGGTGATGTCCTCGTCGCGCAACAGCACCTCTCCTGCCGTGACTGGAAACAGGCCGCAAACGAGATTGACGACCGTCGACTTGCCGGAGCCGTTCGGCCCGATCAGGCCAAACACCTCGCCCCTGGGAACACGGAGGTCGAGGCCGTCGACGGCGCGCACGCCGCCGAAATGTTTACTCAGCCCCTTGAGTTCGAGCATTGCCCGGCTCCTTGTTGCTAGTCCGCATGCGCTTGACCGCGGCGATCGTCGCCGCATCGATAAGTCCGCGCGGCCTGACATTCATGGCGAGCAGAATGAGGCCGCCGAACAGCAGGTTGCGCCAGTCGCCGAGGAAGCGCAGCCCCTCGATCAGAAAGCCCTGTACGAAGACCACGGCGATCAGGGTCCCGAACACGCTCGAGAGGCCGCCAAGGATGGGATAGGCGATGGCGAAGGTGGCGAGCGCGACGCCGAACTGGGCGTGCTCGATATGGGCGGTGTAATGGGCGAAGATTCCGCCGCCGAGCCCGGCAATGAAGCCGCCGACCGTCATCGCCGCCACCTTGACCGCCGTCACATTGATCCCGGCGCTCTGGGCGGCGACTTCGTCCTCACCCACGGCGCGCAGCACGGCGCCGGCGCGCGAGCGATCCATCCACCACAGGCCCGCCATGACGAGCGCGACAAACAGCCAGATGAAGATCAGAACGTCGAGCGTCGACCAGCCATTCTCCGGGAAGAATCTGATCTGCCGGAAGCCTTCGCCGCCGGCGGGGCCGATCTTCACTTCGCCTTTCGCAACCTGATAGTCGAAGTTGAAGAAGAACAGTCGCACCGCCTCGCCGAACGCCAGCGTCGCGACCACCAGCATCAGGCCCTTGACGCGCAGCGCGGGGAAGGAGACCGCGCAGGCGGTGGCGCCGGCGACGAACGATGCGGCGGCGATCGCGGGGACGATGTGCCAGCCGGCCAGCACCGTCAGCATCGCCGCGACATAGGCGCCAATCGCGAAGAAGCCGGCCTGCGCCAGGCTGACCTGTCCGGTCAGCAGGACGCAATAGGCGGAAAGCCCCAGCAAGGTGTGGACGCCGACGATCTGGGCAAGCCCGAGATAAAAATCCATCCGGTCCCCTCAGTCCCGCCCGGCGGCGGGGGAGAAAATGCCGCCCGGCCGGAACACCAGAAACCCGAACAGCAGCAGCATGACATAGAGGTCGCGTTCGGTGACGCCGCGGAAGTACTGAAACAGGTTTTCGAATCCCCCGACCAGCAGGCCGGCGATGATCGCGCCGGGTATTGAGCCCAGTCCGCCGATCACGGTGACGATCAGGCCCTTGGTGGTCAGCGGCAGCGACAATAGCGGCGACAGCACGCCGATGGCGGCCCCGATCATGGCGCCGGCGATGCCGCCGACCACGCCGGTGATGACGAAGGTCAGACCGTTGATGCGTGGAATCGAAATTCCGCACAGCTGCGCCGCAACGGGCTGCTGCGCCACCGCGCGCGTCGCGATGCCGAGCTTGGTGCGGTAGAGCAGAACAAGTAGCAGCAGCATAGACAGGCAGCCCAGCGCGAACATGAACATCAGATCGCCGCGCAGGGTGAAAGGCCCGGCATTGACGATCACGTCGGAGAACAGCGCGGGATAGGGCACTGGGATGCCCACCGTCGCATGCACGATGATCTCGTCGATCAAGAGCAGCGCGCCTACCGTCGACATCAAAGTGGCGAGCGGATTGGCCTGGGGAATGAAGCGGAAGCAGACGACATAGATCATGAAGCCGATGATGCCACCGGCGAGGCCGGCCAGCAGAAATATGAAAATCGCCGGCGCCTTAACTACTGACAGGACGATCAGGCTGGCGTAGGCGGCGCCGATCGACGCCGCCGCGTAGGACAGGTTGATCTTGTGCATGACGCCGAACACCAGCGTGAAGCCGATCCCGAGCAGGGAATAGGTCGCGCCGAACAGAACGCCATCAGCAACCGATTGCAGCGTGTCGATGACGTCGAGATAGGACATGCCTTGGGTATCCAGGGTGGAGTTGAGCCATTTCGCGCCGAACAATTGGTCGCGCCGAACGACGGGCGTTCCCGATCCCGGAGCGGATCGCTCGCTCGTCGGGCCGCCGGCGAGACGAACCGGGTCAAGACCGGTTCGTCCCGCGTTACAGCGGTCAGGATGCTGGCCGGTGCAGAACCTTCCAGGTGTTGTCCTTGGCATGGACGAACAGGAACGGCTTGATCGCCTCGCGATCAGCGGTACGGCCGACCTTGCCGAGCAGACCGTCGGTCTCCTTCAATGCCGCGAGCCCCGCGCGCATCTTCTCCCGGTCCGCGGCAACCGTGTCAGGCTTGCCCATGACCTTCTGGGATTCGATCACGTTCTTCAGGATGAACGCGATCTCATAGGCCGCCGCACTGTGCAGATCGGCGCTGCCGCCGAACTTCGCAACCAGTTCGGCCGCCTTGGTGGCTTCCGGCGTGACCGGCGCAAAGCTGGTCGGGATCACGATTCCTTCGGCCTGTACGCCACAGCCCTGCAGCGTTTCGATCGACGACGACGAGGTGAGGCCGATCAGCAGTTTCGGCTTGACGCTCTGGCGCTGCATTTCCTTGAGCACGCCGCAGGTCGTGAACGGATGGGCTGATATCGCCACCACGTCCGGATTGGCGCGCTTCATCTCGCGCACCTGGGTCGAGAACGTCGTGTCATTCAGAAGCCACTCGCCCTGCCCCAGCAGCTGGAGCCCGCTGGCTTCGGCCTGCGTCTTGATCACGCCGAAGGTGGCGTTGGAATGCGCGAAATCCTTTTCCACGCCGCCATAGATCGTCTTGACGTCCGGGTACTGCGTCTTCACCCAGGCGAACAACGACTTGTACATCTCGAACTCGCTCGGCACATTACGGAATGCCCACTCCGAAATCTTGGCAAGTCCGCCTTTCGCCGCGACATCGGCGATGATCGGAAATTGAAGCCCCGAGTCCGAGCTGTCGCCGACTTTCTTCTGCAGAATGCCGAACAGCGATTCAGCCACGTTCGAGCAGGTCGGCCCGACCGCAATGATCGCTTCCGTGGATGCGATGCGGCGCACGACCGAAATGCCTTCTTCGGCGTTGCAGCGGTCATCGTAATATTCGAGGGCGATTTTGCCCTTGGTGCCGTCACCGAGCGTGACGCCGCCGCCATTGTTGATTTGCTCGAGCGCCGCCTTCAGCGCCGCTTCGCTGTTGATGCCGAAGACGCGCACCACACCCGACTTGGCGCCGAAGCCCGCGATCTTGACCGCACGCTCCTGGGCCTCCGCGGCTGAAGCAGCGACCATTCCGGCAATGGCGCCCGCAGCCGCAACTAGAGTCAGAGATTTCTTGATCATGACGTTTTCCCTCCCGATCGGCGACCGCATCGTAGGCGGCGAAATCTGCAATTGTCCGGGACTTGGCGCCCGGTTTTAGTGCGGGAATATCGTCGTATAGCGATACCATGGATGGTTTCGCGAAACGATCGAATTGAGTGTCCGACACCGTAGTCTAACCTGTCAAGCCAATTGGCCGGGCGGGCCGGACCAAACGAGCACCTCTTTCCAGGTCTATTCCCGCCAGATCCCGAACTGCTTCTCGCGCATTACCGAACGATCGGCAAAGCTAACCGCATTGCGCAAAAGGATCTTGGGCACAGCATCGACAGGTGGCAGATTAGAACCGACACTGCGCCCTTCCAATTGCAGATCACTCCCGCGATGGCTCGTACCCCGGCCGAACTGATCGACGCCGCCGAATTCTGCCTGCAGCATTTCCGCACCGGTGGCTCCGCGATCACGACGTGAGCACCTTTCGCGGCGAACAGCCTTGCGGTGGCCAACCCTATCCCGCATGCAGCGCCGGTTACAATGACGATCTTATCTCCAAGGGACATGCCAGAATGGCTCCAAGGCTCTATCGATGTTTAAGAAGACGTGGCGGGGCGCCGAGAATTTCATCTATCGAATCGATGCTTCGCGCACCGAACCCCGGCCACCTCCGTGTCTCCAGCCAGGCCGCAGCTAACGAGATCTAACGTCTGAACGTCAACGGCCGCTTCGCGCCGTAAGCGGCCGATCACAAACGGCCGCTTGGGTGAGATCAACGGTCAAGACAGGTTTTGACGCTATAGTCTTCGGCTCGCTATATAGCGACGCGGAGGGCGGGATGGCGGAGAAACTGTCATGCCTACTCCTATCGGCAAAGACCGGCCACAGCCTTGGAATAAGGGGTTGCTCGTCGGCCAGAAAAGACCTCTCGAACCGAAGCATGTTTGGTCCATTCGAGTTCGCCTAGAGATCGCACGATCAAGGCGCGACCTTGCAATCTTTAACCTAGCGATCGACAGCAAGCTTCGCGCCTGCGACTTAGTCAAACTGAGATTGGACGACGTTTGCTCTGGACTAAAGGTGCGGCATCGAGCAACGATCGTCCAAAAGAAGACAGGACGGCCAGTCCAATTCGAGATCACGGAGCAATCGAGAAATTCCGTTGAAGCCTTGCTACTAATGCTCCGGACCACTGGTTCCCGATATCTGTTCCCAAGCCGACTTCATGCCAGCCCTCACATATCAATCCGCCAATATGCTCGGCTGGTGCATCGCTGGGTTAAAAGCATCGGCTTAGATTCGGCCTCTTATGGCACGCACTCGATGCGGCGTACAAAGGCCGCCCAGATTTATCGTAAGACCGGCAACCTCCGCGCGGTGCAACTCCTCCTCGGCCATACGAAGCTGGAGAGCACCGTCCGATATCTCGGGATTGAGGTAGATGACGCACTGAATATTGCAGAGCAAGTCGAGCTTTAATCACCCTACCACCGGCATCACGCCGGTGGTCGTTTCCGCGCCAATAGCTGCCCTTCGGAGTTTCGAGGTCCAACTTCCGGTTTACACCCGAAAGCAGACTCAACTCAGAAATTGGGGCATGTCCGAAAAGAGCCAACAGCGGACTCGTGCACCGCAGCAAATAGCACAATTGTTCGCTTAGTCCCGTTGGCGCGTCGATCCGCGTTACGGATCGATGAGCACTCCCGGGTTGAGCATGCCTTGTGGATCGAGTTCTCTTTTTGCTGCCCGAAGCGCGGCCGCGAAAAGTTCCGGGCGCTGGCGATCGTACCAAGGCCGATGATCACGGCCAACAGCGTGATGATGCGTGATCGTACCACCCGCCTCAATCAGCGCGTCGCTGGCCGCACTCTTGATCGCCTGCCACTGCTCCAGAAGCGCACCGTGGCGGCCGAGTGCGTGGAAAGAAAAATAGGGCGCGGGCCCGTCCGGATAGACATGGGTGAAGCGGCATGTGACCTCGCCTTTCAGGCCAGTCGCTTCGAGGATCGCACGCTCCGTCGCCGCCTTTACTTTGTCGTGGAAACTTTCGAACCGATCCCAGGTGATAGCGGTCTCAAACGTGTCGTTGATGAGACCGGCCGGTGTCAAAAACTCGCGCGCATATGGCATGCGAATAAATGCGTTCCGCCATATTCCTGCCGCGCCTTCGAGATGTGCATCGCCGGCTTTTGCGGCCTCCGGCGTCCCGCCATGGTCGGCGCAGCATTCGAGCGCACGTGCCATCCAGGCATCCGGCGAATGGTCGCCGGATTCAAAGCCGAGCACCATGACCGCGACACTACCGTCGGCCGCACCGGTGTTGAACGCCTCTTGCGCGTCAAGGATGCGGCAGTTCGATGGATAGAGGCCGGCCTGTGCGATGGCGCGCAATGCGCGTGCCGCACCGAAGAATGAATGGAAACGAACCGATGCGCCGGCACGGAATTTCGGACGTGGCTGCAATCGCATCCAGGCGCGCGAAATCACGCCGAGCGTGCCTTCCGAGCCTATGAGCATGCGGTCGGGGCTCGGTCCAGCACCCGATCCCGGCAATCGACGCGTTTCCAGTATGCCGCGCGGTGTCACGACGCGCAGGCTTTCGACGAAATCGTCTATATGCGTGTAGAGACTGGCGAAATGACCGCCCGATCGTGTCGCGATCCAGCCGCCAAGGGTTGAATATTCGAAACTCTGCGGAAAATGCCGCAACGTGACGCCGTGCGGCTTAAGCTGGTTCTCCAACGATGGACCATAGGTACCGCCCTCGATCAGTGCGGCGCGCGATATCTGATCTATCTCGACAACCTTACCGAGATTGCGTAGGTCAAGTGTGACGGCCGCCTTATAGCGAAGCCCATCGACTCGCGGCTCGACGCCGCCGCAGACGCTCGACCCGCCCCCGAACGGCGTCAGCGAGGCGCTGACACCACCGGCCCAGTCCATCACAGCGGAAATCTCTGCTTCGTTGCGTGGATATGCGACCACGTCGGGCGCGCTATCGTAGTCGCCGAGCATGGCTCGCACGTAGTCTGGATAGGATTTGCCGTAGGTGTGCGCGACCCGGTCGTAGCGTTCGCTCGTACAGAAAGCGGCAAGTGAGGTCGTCAGCGCAACGCGCGGCGCCCGCAGTGCTAGGTCCTCAAGACGCGGCACGGCTTTTGTCTCAAACGCATCGCACGCGAATTTCGCGTGGTAACGGCCGAGCACGAAAGCCTGCTCCTCAGCAGTCATGCCTTCGTCTTCGCGGCCCCAGCCGTAATGTTTTAACCTTGTACCGCTCATGGCATTCTTCCTGCTTTTTTTTGTCTGTGATTTCCGAGATAGCCGCGATATTCAGCACGCCGCTGCAGTTCTGAACATTACCTCAACGCGCGCTGAAGGTGAGGCCGGCGCGCTCCCTTAGACGCTTGCGCAATGCCGGACCCATCAGCGCGCCCGGCGTCCAGATGCCGCCCTCGCCCTGCACGTCGCGCACGAGACAGAGAGCGCTCTCGGCGATCATCTTGCTGGTCGAGCCGTAGCCCGGATCGCGGTCGCCCGTGACTACCACCTCGACCCGTCCGCCATCCGGCAGTTCGCCCAGGAAGAGGATGTCGTAGGAGCCCTTCTCGCGCTCTTCCCGAGTCGGGCCTGCGCCGGGTTTGAGACCGCCGGTCGCGACCAAGGAAACCATCGTGGCGAACGTCTCCGTCGTCACGCGAGCGAGTTCCCCAAATCCCGGCGCGACCATCATCTCGTCGTAAACAAAGTCCATGCCGTAGGGATGACCCAACAGCAAATTCGTGCGGTGCACGTTCTTGGTGTTGATCGGCGCCATGGGGAACGGCACGAGCCACACGTTCATGCGCGGGTCGTATTCGGGGATGAGGCCCGACGGCTGAGACGGCCCGGTGAACCCCGGCGTCAATGCGAAGGGATCGGTCAGCAGCCGCATCAGGGCCGGGTCGCGCGCGGCGGCGGCCAACGTCGCCCGAGCGCTCGCGGCGGTGCCGCCAGACATGCCGCCTTTCACGTTGCGCAGGCGGGCTTTGACCCGCCGCGCCGGGCGTCCGAATTTCTCGCGCGCCTTCTCCTGCAACGTGAGCACGCCGAGATCGAACGGGATGGAATCGAAGCCGCAGGAGAAGACGATGCGCGCGCCGGTCCGTTTCGCCTCTTCGTGATGGGCGTCGATCATGCGCCGCATCCAAGCCGGTTCGCCGCACAGATCAACATAGGCCGTGCCCGTGGCCGCGCAGGCCGCCACAAGCTCGGGACCGTGGAGCTGATAAGGCCCGACCGTCGTGATGATCACGGCCGCACGCGCGCACATCGAACGCAGGCTGGCCGGCTCGGCGGCATCCGCCTTAACCAAAGGCAAATCGTCCGGTGCGCCGATGTCGGCACGCACCTTCTGGAGCTTGTCGGTCGAGCGTCCCGCGATCGCCCAGGACGGAGCATCGTCGCCGCAATAGGACGTCGCCAGATATTCGGCGATGAGACGGCCAGTGTAACCCGTCGCGCCATAGACGATGAGGTCGAAGTCCCGCTTCACGACGTTGGTCCTCCTCGAGACCCGGGAGAGCTATCTTCAGTTCCGTGTGCAATCGCAGGACACGGGGACGCTCAGCACGAGCAGCAAGTGCCATTTGAGGGTCCGCCGCTTCATTGAACCGTCCCATCGCGTTTGATGGAGGATACCACAGTTCCTGCCTTGGGGCGCGCAACATCCGGTTGGGGTCAAACTCCGAAGTCCGGAGGTGCAACCGGGAAGTCGGCTTTACCCTCAATAACGGACAGCGTCAGCCGCGTCAGTCAGGTCCGAAAAGTGCCGTGGACCGGACGGCGTTGGGCGTCCCTGGACTTCGCGGCAGCCGTCACGTCCTATGGATTGGCTGGGGCAACCTGTGGCGCTACGTACGGCTCCATTCGGTGCACGATACCTTCCGCGTACAGTCCGTCTATTTCAGCCGGCGAAAGACCCAGCATCGTCGAGAGGACGTCCGTGGTGTCGTCGCCGATCGACGGCGCACCGCGCCAGATGCGGCCGGGTGTCAGCGACATCTTCGGCACCACGCCGAAGACTCGGATCGGCACACCAGACTGACGATCGAGTACGGGGACGGTCATTTCGCGAGCCGCATAGTGCTCGTCGTGATACTGGTCGCGCACGTTGAACACGCGAGCGCAGCCAATCTGAGCCGCGTTCACCGCGGTTTCCACCTCAAGTGCCGTATGCGCAGCGCAATAGTCGCGCAGCCGACGGTCGAGTTCGCGCCCCTTCTCCGAGTTGACCGCGACCGCGTCCTTCGAGCACTCGTCATAGCTGTACTCGACGGGATCAAGCCCGAGGAATCTCGGCACCCGATCGTAGATTGCGCCGCCGAGCGCGCCGATATAGACCCAGCCGTCGCTGCATTTGAACGTATCGTAGGGCTGGAAGCCCGCCGGCCGATTACCGGTATGCCCGGAGACCGCACCCTCGCCAGTGAAGATCGGCAGTGTATTGCCGTTGGTCTGGGCGACCGCTTCATATTGCGCGAGGTCGATCACCTGTCCCCGCCCGCTCTTCTTGACCTCCCACAGCGCCATCATTGTTGACGCCCACCCGGTTAGCGCGGTGACATAGTCGCCGGTATAGGATTTGGCGCGCTGCGGCGGACCAGCGGGGTCGCCGGTCAAATTCATCATGCCGCCGTAGGCCTGTGCGATCGCATCGTAGCCCGGTCGCCCAAGATATTCCTGCTTTCCGTACTGACCGTAGGTGCTGACGCGCACGATCACGAGACTAGGGTTGACCGCCAGCGCCAGCTCGTTGGTGATTCCGTTACGTTCGCATGTGCCGGGGGCAGACGATTCCATCCATACGTCTGAAATCTTCCACAGCGCCATCAATAGCTCGATGCCGCGCTCCTTCTTGAAATCGAGTCCCATCGACAACTTGTTCTTCGTGACTTCGGCCTCATCGCCTCCGTGGGGGCGCGGCCCGCGCACCAACTGCGGCGCGGTGAAGCGAAAAATGTCACCGCCCGGCTTCTCGACGTGAATCACCTCAGCGCCGAACTCTGCGAGCTTGGTGCCAATGTAGGGCTGGGCGATCAGCTGCCCGGTGCCGACCGCACGAATGCCCTCCAACGGACCGAATGCGGGCGTGACACACGGCGTTTTCGGTCGCTGAAGCTTCTTGATCCACTCCGGGATGGTGCTTCGAAGTTGCTCGATCTTGTCTTCGTCCTTCACAAGCCTTGGATCGTGCGGCATGCAACACCCCCCTGTTGTGGGCATCATGCAATCGAAAATCCCGGTTCAAATCAAGCTCATTCACAAGCGGCACGCGATGTCCGCCTTGGGTCATTCGCGTCGGTTTGGCCGAACCACGGCTACTTCCGGTCTACCCCGGTGACCGGACATTCTCAGGATAGGCAAGCATGTCTCAAAAGTGCCAACAAGAGACTCATGCATCGCAGCAAATTCGAGGATTCGATAGGCTATCCGATCCGCTCGACGCGAGGCTAGGTTTCACTAAGCGGAGTTGCCGCGCGAAGAATGGTCTCACCAGGCGGAAAAGCTATTTCCGAACGGCGAGCGCCAAAACGGCGAGCTGCGTGGGCGCGCGTAGCGGAATCCAGTCCCCGGACTGCGCCGCCGTTTATCGATGCCGCCTTGGGGCTCGCCGCTCAACAGCACCACGAAATCCGTGCCCTTGCCGGTTTCCGTGCTCAACGGCTCGTCCGTGACGATCAGGGAAGATCTCGGCGCAATATTGCCGATGCGATCCAATGCGTCCTGCGGAATGCTGATGCGGTCGAGCGCAGCCTTTGCGGTGCCGGGGTCCGTCGGCACCGGCTCAGCGTCGCGACCACGCTTCGCGCGCGCCCGGTCGTCCGGCTCAAGCGTGGCGCCGGGCGGACGACCGCCGCCCATTGAGACGGCGCTCCATCGCAACTTGGTATCGTCGCCCGAGTGTTCGACTGCGGTGAAGACATGCGTGCCGAATGGACGATCGGGATCTGCGATCGTGACCGGACTTTCAAGGATGGGCTTGAATGCCTGACGGACATAAAGCCGCTGGGTCTTGCGGCTGATCACCACCGATACCGGCTGCATTTCGCGTTCGACCTGGCGGGCCGCCTCGGCTGCCGCGGCCCGCGCCGTCTCCGCCGCGGCGGCAGCTTCACGCGCAGCAGTGACTGCATCGAGCCTCAGTTGCAGATCCGCGTTGGCGGCGTTCGATTGCAGCTGCAGCTCCGCGACCTTGACAGCGGCCTTTGCCTTGTCATCCTCGGCCTGCTCCTTTGCCTCCGCCGAGACAAGAGCGCCAAGTCTGGTCTCGGCAGCCGCCAATTGCGCCCCGGCTCTGCGCTTCAGATTTTCCGCCGCGCGAACCGGCTCCCTGGCGCGCGAGGCCTCCCGGAACGCCGTCTCCGCGGCCAGCCTCGCCTGCGCCGCTTTCCTCGCCGCCTCTTGTGCCTCTGCGGTGCGGGCGGCGGCCATGGCGCCGGCACCCGGTTTGGGCTGGAGCAGCAGCGGATGGACAAGCTCGACGGGCGTCACATCGCTTGGCGCCACGATCACCCGCATGCCCATCTTGGTCACGTCGAACAGCCGTTCGGCGAAGTCGAATGGCAGCCGGATACAGCCATGGGACGCCGGACGCCCCGGCAGGACACCGCCATGCAGTGCGATACCTGACCAGGTGATGCGTTGCATGTGCGGCATGAAGGCATCGTCATACAGGTTCGAGTAATGCTCCTCGACCTTCTGGATGACGCTGAATATCCCGGCGGGCGTCTCGCGTCCCTTCGAGCCGCTCGACACCGGCGCCCGCAGCATCCACCCCTTGGCGTCGTAGACGGTGATCCGCTGGTCGCGGAGCGAAACGATGGCCATGAGCGGCTCGCCCGCGCTGCGCGTCTCGATGGACTCGATCAAGCGTTCGCCGCTTCTCGCGTCCGCATCGTTCCCGGCCGCGATCAGCATGGCCAGACTCGCAACGGCAAGACACATGGGCCGCAGCCGCGTCTGCCTGCACTTCGAATTCGCACCACGAGACGTCATGCGCGCCCCATCTGATCTGGTCTACGCCACCTTGTATTCAGGTAGATTCACAACGTGGCGATATCAGGTCGGACTTGCCAACCTAGAACCGGCAAAAGCCGATGGCGCTCAAGCTCTGCGTGGCTTCATCTGCGGACCTGAGCCGCAACGCGCATCTTCACTTTAGGCCGCTCAGCCGAGGTGGTCCGCTTCGCGCTGGTATCTGCGCGCGCTGCCAGCCGGACGCGCTGCATCACCGACGATTCCGCTTGCTGAGTTTTCGCGCCCCCGCGGCGAGAGACATATTCCTTGCCGTCGACCGGCGCCACATGCGGCGGATCTCTACCGAGATACGGCCGCCCGATTCCAAACTCCTTGCCGTGTTCATCGATCCACTTCCAGAGCTTTTCGGTGGAGACCCATCGCTGCGCCCGGGTCGCGCCTTTGACGCTCACGATATCGGCCGCAAGTCCGTGGCCATAGCCGCCACGGAAACTGCCACCATGAAAGGATCTATCGGTCGCGGCCTTCAGGCCGCTTGCAATCGATTGACGATAGTCATCGCGGAACGCGCTGGTGATGCCGGGCGACAGCCCGGCCTGCTCCGCCGCGTGGAGCGCGTGAAAAAGCTTTAACCTGAAGCTCCGGTCCATGCCTCCGATCACGTAGTCCATCATCGGCATGCTGACTCGTTCCGCCGCCTTCGGATCCTTCCACGTGAAGTCCTGATCGACGAGCCTGGTGAAGGTTCTGGTGACGATCACGGTTTTGCGCTTCTTCTTGACCGTCACTTTCCTCTGCTCATGGACCTTGATGGTGTCCTCCTTGCGCGTGCGTTCGTAGAGCGCCCACAGGAATCGGTCGATGCAGATTTCCGCGGCCAGGCACTCTTCGCGAATTTCGAGGGTGCTCCCGGCGTTCTTGGGTTCGGCGAGCGCAGGATCTTGCTTGGGTTCGTCCAGCACGGGATCAGGCGTGTTCGCAGTTGCGACTTGCACGGGCGGTGCTTCGGGCGGCGGCACCCGCGTTGAATCGGGTAACGCGGCCTCGACCTTCGGCGGTTGATCCGAAATCGATTTCGGTTGATCCGGGGCCACTATCTTGCCGGCGTCCGTGCCCATCACCAATTCGGCGACCGTCGCCGTATCGGCGCTTGCGACATCGATGTTGCCCAATGCGGTTGCTTGCGGTGCGTCAACGACCTCGGCGGTGAGAGATGGTGAGCGGCGGTCCTCGATTGGCACTGCGGCGACTGGCATTGCGGCGCCGGCGAGCTCGATGCGGGTCGAACCGGGTCCCGCAAGCGAGGCGACGACCCAGCTGGCGAGACCGACCGTTCCGCACAGGGCCAACGCCACGTGTGCTCTTCGCCGCGGGTTCATCATCCGGTCGCCTCCACCAGAGCCAGGCCGCACGGCCAAGCATGCGACGACGATGAACCTTTGCATCAATTGTGGACGTGCAATGACGCAAACTGCGGCGTATCGATTTTCCCGGGAGGTGTCGCCGGAATGCAACGCGATGGAACATCGTATTTTAGCGAAAACTGATCAGCTTCGGGAACCCGCGACGGGCCCTAACCACGCACTCCGGCCCGGCGGGAGGACAACGACGATCGCGCCCGGCTTCACCCGATCCACGAGATCGATGACATCCTCGTTGGTCATACGGATGCAGCCGGACGAGATGGCATGGCCGATATATTCCGGCTGGTTGGTGCCGTGGATACGGTACAGCGTGTCCTTGCTGCCCTCGTAAAGGTAGATCGCCCGCGCACCGAGCGGATTAGCCGGACCGCCCGCAACGCGCTTGGGGTAAGGACCGAGCCGGGCCTGGATCTCCGCCGTGGGGATCCAGTCCGGCCATTCAGCCATACGGCCAACCGTGGCGACGCCGGACCACGCCTGCGCTTCCTCCCCAACCGTCACGCCGTAGCGGATCGCCTTGCCTCCCGGCAAAACGTAATACAGATAGCGTGCATTGCTATCGACCAGGATCGTGCCCGGCTGCTCCTTGCGCATGTAGTCGACAATATGCCGACGATAGGTCTCTGGAATGCTCGCCTGCGCATAAGGCGGGTGGGCCAGCAACTGCCGGTCCCTCGGGGTCAAACTGGCATTCGAGGACGGTGCGAGCGTCGATTGCATGCAACCGCCGAGGACAAACCCGAGCACCCCAAAAAGCAACAACGCCAGTCCGGACCTCGGCATGGCCTGTCCTCCAAAGCGTTACATTGGACCATCTGCTTCTCGAAAAGTGCAGAAATCAAGGCGTCGCTGGAAAGTAACGCAATAACGAGATCAGGTTGTTTGTCCATCGAACCGCGCTCAGCTCGTGCACTTGCGGACTGCAAAGCCGAGTCCTTCCAGACTCTCTTCAAAGACTTTCGAATGCTCCGCTTGAAGATCGGCAATGTCCAATAAGGGGTCCCGTTCGCGTCCGCTTGCCGGTCGGCCAACTACTTCCGGTCTAATCCGTCAACGGACATCGTCAGAGCCGGCCATCAAGTCTCAAATGTGCCAGAACCGGACGATGGCACGAAACGGACCACCAGCCGGGCCGCCCTGCTGATGTCCGACAATCATGCAAGCATTCTCTCCATCATACGGCCATTCTTTGAATAAGACTGAACGCAGTGTTGGCGACTGGCCGACCCGACGAATGGTCGACCGACCTCGACCTTGGGATGACGTTGGACGAAAAAGGGAAGCGCCAATGAACTCCACACCCACTTCGAAGGCAAATGACCTCCCCGATGCGCCGGTCCCACGCGCCGATGAACGACTCGCCCACGCCTACGGACAGATCACACGCGCGGGTGAAGAGCTTGCGCGTGTGAGTGAACAGGTTGCAAAAATGGAGCACGATGCGGCGCGCCCACCTTCGGGGGGAACACCTTCGGCCGGACCTCGCCCGCAATCACCGACTGGAAGGCCGGCGCTCCGGGCGCTCATCGGCTTGGTGCTGACGGCGTGCATCGTTGTCGCTGCTCTGGTTTTGCAGTCGTCCTATGGAGCCGGGGCCAAGCTGGTTGTCGCCCGTTGGGCCCCGCAGCTCGTTTCAACATTGCCGTCGGAAAACCCGCCCGTACCCGCCCAGCCGGCGCCATCTACCGTTCAAGTGGCCGCGGCGGAGGCAACACCACCGCAAGCAACGCCCTTGCCTCAGACCGCACCGCAAGACGCCGCGCCGACAACTACTGCAGCGCTTCCTGATCACACAGAGTTGCTGCGATCGATGGCGCGCGATCTCGCGAATCTGGAGCGGAACATCGAACAGCTCAAGGCGAACCAGCAACAGATAGTCCGCGACAGTTCAATGGCCATTGAGGAGTTCAAGGCGAACCAGGAAGAGATGAAACGCGTACTAGCGAAGGTTTCGGAGCAGAACCCGCCCAAGACGTCGCCGCCGCCGGCGCAGCCGACTCCGACCTTGCGCAAGCCCGAGCGGACGCTTCAGCCGCCGCACGCAAGAGCGCGACCTCGACTCCCAAGAGAGTGGATCTACGACGAGGATTGGTAGCCGTCGATGCAGTGTCCATCGAAGTTTTGTGCTGAAACAGCTCTTTGATCCGATACAGCGCGCTGTGCGTCGGTGGCTTGAACGCGTAGAACGCCTGCTTTTTCTGGTAGTGGTCAGAGTGAGATTAGAAGCCAGCATTAACGGCCGCTTTGCGCCAATAGCTGCCCCTTGCCGAACGGCAACAGGCTGAAAATGGCTCTCAAACGCTGGCGCGCCCTGCGATTTGGCACATTTCTCTGTCATCAATCGCGGTCTAGACGTTTATAGGAATGTTATTGAGATGCTCAGGCCTGAGGTGGATATGGATAACTCGGATTTCTGCGGGAAGGCACAGTGACTAACCCTTCGGACGGTTTGCCTGGATCATCACTTGTAGATCTGGGATGGTCTGATTTCTTCGGCGACCAGCTCTTACCGGATGAGGCACGCGCCCTGCCGGTACGCATCGCCAACATTCATCGAACGCGTATTTCGGGGATTTCGCAAATTGGTTTGATCAGACTGGTGCTGCCGGCCCGTAGCAACACTGGTGATTTTGCCGTCGGTGACTGGGTGCTCGCCGACCCGCAGACGTTCTCGATGCAACGCCGCCTAGCGCGGAAGACGGTGCTGAAGCGGCGCACCGAGGGGAATGCGGCACCTCAACTCGCCGGCGCCAACATCGACACGTTATTTATCGTCACATCATGCAACGCGGAGTTCAACGTGGCCCGGCTGGAACGCTACGTAGCACTGGCCAATGAAGCCGGTATCACGCCGGTGATTTTGCTAACCAAAGCCGACCTTACCAAGGATGCTGGGTCATATCTTGAGCAGGCAGTTGCTCTGCAACGCGGGCTGCCGGTGGTAGTCTGCAATCCCCGTAATGGTCACGCCGCCGGTGACCTGCATGCCTGGTGCGGTGGAGGACAGACGGTGGCGCTGGTCGGCTCATCGGGAGTGGGGAAATCCTCCATGGTCAACGCGCTGGCGGGTGTGGCACCGGACCAGCTTCAACAGACCGGGAGCATTCGAGAGCATGATGCCCAAGGCCGTCACACGACCACCTCACGCTCGCTTCATGCGATGTCGAGCGGGGGCTGGGTAATCGATACGCCGGGAATGCGGACACTCCATGTCAGTGACGCCGCAGCGGGTATTGATGAGTTGTTCGCAGAAATCACCGAGCTCGCGCCGCTCTGCAGGTTTCGCGATTGCACGCACGCTCACGAACCGGGCTGCGCAGTCAGCACCGCGGTATCCGGCGGCACACTGAACCCGGAGCGTGTGGCCCGCTGGCGCATGATGGTGGCGGAGAACCGCATCAATACGCCTAAACTGATAAAGCCGGGCGGCAGCAGGCCCACCGTCCTCCGCCATAGCAAATCGCACCTAGAAGACGACTAGCTGACGTCTAACCTGAACGCCCTGTTTGGGTCGAATTTCTTGCGAACAAGCCGGTTTGTTCATTTCCTTGTCGAAGCAGTGAAGGGCGATGAGGCCGTGGCTTAGAATTCGTTCAGGTAGGTCTTGTCGCGATCGAAGATGTGGACGATATGACGGCTCACTGAACGAACCCGCGCCATGAATTCGATGTCCTGGTGTACCGACAGGAAAACGTCGCGATAGACCTTGACCTCATCGGGGAGGACGGGAACGAGCGTCGGGTTCGACTTGGCGGAGAACAGGGGTAGCAATGCGATGCCTGCGCCCGCCGCCACGGCGTTCTGCTGCGCGTGCATGCTCGAGGATCTGAAGGCGACGTTCGTCGGATCAAGTACGTCCAGCAGCCAATGCACCGGCTGGATAGCGATGAGGTCCTCAACATAGTCGATGAAGGTATGAGACGCGAGGTCGGCCCGACTGGCCGGCATCCCGCGAAGGGCGAGATAGGCCTGGCTCGCATACAAGGCGAGACGAAACGATCCGACCTTCTTGACAACGAGCCGCTGCCCGTCCGGATGCACGAAACTGATAAAGATGTCCGCCTCGCGTTTGGTCAGGCTGATCAGGTGCCGCTCCGTCACAAGCTCCACTGTTATACCCGGGCTCCGCACCACCAATTCCGTAAAGCGTTCCGCCAAAAAAAAGGCGGCGATCCCCTCCATGGTTGCGACGCGCACCCGCCCCGTGGCGGTGCTCGCGTCCGAGCCCAAGGCCTGTTGAACGGAAGAAGCTTCCTGTTCGATTCGTTCGGCGATCGAGAACAGGCGATGGCCATGTTCGGTAAGGACGAAGCCGTCCGGCTTGCGATCAAACAGCTTGACCGAGAGGCTCTTCTCCAGCTCGGCGATACGCCGGCTGACAGTGGTGTGATCGACTTTCAGCCGCCGAGCGGCTGGCATGAGGCGACCTTGGCGTGCCAGTTCCAGAAAATAGACCAGATCGTTCCAATCGAACACGGATAGTCCTAACAGGCCTGAGCAACCGACTTGGCAAGCAATGGACTTGCGTGGTCCATCTTGCGAGATTGGCGCTCCGAACGCCAGTCCGACGATGACGCAGTTGTGCATCGCGCCGATGGCGGCGCGAGCTGGATACCTGTCGCCCCCGGACCGGCGTAACGGCCGCCGATGACCTACTCCAGGTCGATCCGCAGATCATGGCGCGTCTTCTCTCGGCCTGAATTGCCTTCCTGTAGGATCAAGAATCCAGACTGCCGCCGTTATGGAATGCGATGGCCTCAGCCGTCGCGCCCTGCTCGGCCAGCTCGGGCGCGATATCGGTCGTAACAGCATCGATGAACGTCGCCGAGATCAGCCGCTTGCGATTGACCTTGAGATCGAAGACATCGAAGCGGTTGTAATAGCCAACAACGTCGTGGAACTGTTTTGGCTCGACACAACGCTGCAGGTCGCATTCCGCATAGGCGATGCCTTCCTGATCCTGCAGGGTGTCTCCGAACACCTCCCCTGTGGGATCAACGAAGAAGCTCGCCGCCCGCTGCGTGCGATCGATCACGTCGATGACCGATGAATCGCGCGCGATCAGGAAATCGCGCATCGCCGCATCCATGAAGCCAGCGGTGATGATGCCGAACGCCTTCGCCTCGAACGAATGTGCACTGGCGCGGATACGGTTGGCAGCGACATTGTTGAAATTTCCGCCCGCACTCGGCCGCCGCGTTGGCCACATCGGCGGCCAGCTCGAGATGTGGATCTGCTCGGCCTGCGCCATCAGGGCATAGCGCGCCAGCGGATTGGTGTTCTCGCCGCAGATCAGGTTGCCGACGCGGCCGACCGGCGTGTCGACGACGCGGAGTCCGGCACCATCGCCCGCGGCCCAGATCAGCTTCTCGTAGAAGGTCGGCACCAGCTTGCGGTGATGGTTGAGGATGGCGCCATCAGGGCCGATCAGGACATTGCTGTTCCAGATCAGTCCGACACTGGTCGGCGAGCTCTCGCTGATGCCCATCGAGATGGTGACGCCGAGGGACTTCGCTTCACGCCGCAGCGCCGCGATTTCAGGCCCTGTGATAGCGACGGACTGCTCGGCCATCAGCACGAACAGATCGTGGTTCTCGATCGGCGCCCACAGCGCCGCCCAGACCGGAAATGCCGGAATATAGGTCTCGGGAAACGCGACCAGCTGCGCGCCGCCGCGGGCCGCCTCGCGGATGATCGAGATCGCCTTCGCCGTTGTCGCCGCGCGATCGAGAAATACCGGTGCTGCGTGGACGGCAGCAACCTTTACGGATGACGTCATTATCACAAACCCTTCTTATGATTGCAGCCGGACATCAGCGCGCCGTTTCCGGCCCGCCCGGCACATGGCCGCACGGCATCCTGCAGGCGTCTGGCGCGGCGCGATCACAAGCGTTCGCCCGCAAAATAACCCGACAACCCGGTGCCCGGCGCACAATTGACGTATTCGAAGATCTGGCCTTGCTCCGGCAGCACGAACACCTCGTGCCAGGTGCGGAGCTGATTGGCCTTGCCGAACTTACGATAACGCGCGATCGCGGCCGTGAAGATCGCCTCATGCGAGGCATGGCGCTCGGCCCAATTCTCCATGTGTTCCAGGGACAGAAAGTAACCGAGTGCGTGGGTCTCGAGTTCCGGCTGACCTTCGGCATCGCAGGTCTGCTGAAAGCGGAGCGAGCAGCAGCCGGTGGCCTCGGGACTTTCCTTCAAGTAAGCCATGCCGCGTTCCAGCGGTGCGCGCAGATCGCGCATGTAATCCTCGGTCTGCGCCGGGTCGCAGCGACCCCAGAACGCGGCGGAGCGGATGACGGTGAAATTCAATGGCGTGATGATGCGCCAGCGTGCCGACCGGGTATCGCGGGCGACCGCCGCCGGCAAATCTTTCATCACAGGCGCCAGCGCATCCACGGCAGCCAGCGGAATCCGGTCCCGCATGGCGCCGTAATAGCCGCAATAGGGCGTCGGATAGACCGCCACCTCAGGCGATCGGCTGAGCGCGGCCGGATAGTCTTTCCAATACAGCGTCTCCTGCCGCTCCACCGGCACGGTGAGGCTTTCACGGAAATATCCATTCGGCTCGGCGAGACGCGCGGCGTCGGTCCACCAGGCCGTCAGGTGCGGATTGGCGAGCCAGTCATCGCGGCGCCCCTGATCAACCCAGTAGGTTGCGACGATGTGGGTATAGAGACCGTTCTGGTCGATAAACCAGGCATGGTCATGCACCGTCGGTCCGCTCGGAAGGCCGATCGCCGTCTCGATCCAGGGGAAGAACGGCGACGCGTAGACGCTCTCGGCATCGCGCCCCTGAATGCCGTGGAACGCCACGCACAGCGTCTCGCACTTGTTGGCGAAGCCGGCGGACCAGCGCTGCACCACGGGTTCAAAGCCCTTGGGCTTGCGCAGCGGATTGACGCGATCGAAAACCTGAAGTCCCATTTTGTTCTCCCCTACTTTTCTTTGTTAGTGAACGCCGAAATACGCCTTGTGCAGTTCGGCATTCTGCTTCAGCGATTCCGCATCGCCCTCCGCCACGACCTGGCCCTGCACCAGCACATAGCCGTAGTCGGCGACGTCGAGCGTCTGGCGCACATTCTGTTCGACCAGCAGGATCGACAATCCGGCCGTCTTCAGCCGCCGCACAATTCCGAATACCTCGGAAACGAACAGCGGCGACAATCCAAGTGACGGCTCGTCGAATACCACCAGTTCGGGATCGGTCATCAGCCCGCGCGCAATCGACAGCATCGAGCGCTCGCCGCCGGAGAGCGTGCCGGCCAACTGACCTCGCCGCTCCCGCAGCCGCGGAAATGTCTCGAACAGTTCTTCCATGCGCGCAGCCACACGCCTGGAATCGCGCATCAGGAGACCGCCGACCTTCAGATTGTCCAGCACCGTCATCCGCGGCAGGACGCGGTTGCCTTCGGGCACCGTGGCGATACCAAGCGCGGCGATCTTGTGTGTCGGCATATTCGCGATCGAATCGTTGCCGAAAAACACCTCGCCCTTGCGCACGCGGTTGAGGCCGAGAATGGTGCGGATCAGCGTGCTCTTTCCGGCGCCATTGGCGCCGAGGATACAGGTCACCGTGCCCGGCTTGACCTCGACCGTGACTCCCTTCAGCACATCGGCGCGATCGTAACCGGCGGTAATGCCGAGTGCCGAGAGTTTGCGCGTTGCCGTGCCGCCGGCGATCATTGGCTCACTCCCAGATAGGCGGTCTGGACATCGGGATTGGCGATCAGCGCATCGAAGGTGCCTTCGAAGATCTTGCGGCCGAAATTCAGCACGACGCAGCGGTCGGAGACGCGGCGGATCACATCCATTTCGTGCTCAACCAGGATCACCGCCAGATCGGGCATCTCCTGACGAAACGCCAGCAGATCGTCCATCAACTGGCGCGTCTCGTCATGCGTCATGCCCGCCGACGGTTCATCCAGCAACAGCAGCCTCGGCGCCCCGATCAGCGCACGGCAGATTTCGATCCGCCGGCGGTCGATCATCGTGAACGAACCGGCAGGCTGAAACAGCCGGTCGGCAATGACGGGGTTGAAGCGATGCGCCAGCGCGCGGGCGCGATCGACCATTCCGCCGAGCTCGTCGCACCAGCGTCGGCGGCGAAACAGGTTGCTAAACAGCCCGAGATCGAGCCTGCACAAGGCGCCGACCACGATATTGTCGAACACGCTCTGGTCCAACATCAGCCTCGAACGCTGAAAGGTTCTGGCGACGCCTGCCCTGCCGATCATTTGTGGCGGCTTGGCGAACAGATCGCGCGCGTCGAGGCGCACCGATCCGGCCGACGGCTTGTAGAGCCCGGTCACCACGTTGAAGAACGTGGTCTTGCCCGATCCGTTGGGGCCGACCAGCCCGACCGTTTCGCCCTTGCCGACCTCGATATCGAGACCATCAAGTGCGACGAGACCGTCGAAGCGCATCGTGAGGCCGCCGCAGGCCAGCAAGGGAGCGTTCATGCGCCCGCTCCCGGCCGCCCGATGAAACGCGACAGATCGCGGATCGGGCGCGGCAAGATGCCCGACGGGCGGAACAGCAGGATGGCCAGCACCAGCAACGCGAAGATCAGCAGCCGGAATTCCTGAATGGCCTGCAGCTTTTCGGGGATGACGAGGATCACCATGGCGGCGACCACGGCACCCCAGAAATTGCCGAGACCGCCGAGCACGATGATCGACAGCATCAACAGGGAGTCGCCGAGCCCGGACCCGTTCGGCGTCACGAACCCGTTCATCATGCCGTAAACCGCCCCGGCAACCCCGATCACGGCGTTGCCGATCAGGAACGCGACCACCTTCCAGCGGGCAATCGACAGGCCGAACACCGAGGCCGCGGTCTCATCGCTGCGCACGGCGTCGAGCGCGATCCCGATCCAGGACCGCTCGATGCGGCGGATCAGCGTGAAGGCCACGGCGAAGATGCAGATCGAAAGTACGGCGTAGGGCAGATAGAATGACACGTCCCATGGACCGATCGACGACACCCGGTTGAAGTCGAGGCCGAGGATCGAAAAACCCTTGATCTTCATGCCCTGCGGGCCGCCCAGCGTGTCGTTCACCTCCAGCAGGCTACGCAGCAGCAGGCCGAATGCGATGGTCACAAGGGCGGCATAGTGCCCGCGGGTCCTCAGCACCGGCAGTAACAAAATGACCCCGATCGCGCCGGTCACAATGCCGCTGACAACGAGAATCAGCAGATGCGGAATCCCGGCATACGCCGTCATGACGGCAGCCGTGTACGAACCGAGCACAAAGAACGCCGCACCGGCGAAGTTGGCAATTCCGGCGAATGCCAGCTGAAGATTCAGCGCGATGCAGGCCGTGGAAAACAGCGCCACGGTCGCCAGCATCAACAGCGTGTAATGCTCGCCGCGAAAGACGACGATCAGGCCCAGCGCGCAGACGAAAGCGACGCCGTTGGCGAATCCGCTGTAGTCGCCGCAGATCGCCGAGATATCCTGACCGAGCGGCGTGCGATCGGCGATCGCGAACATCACCAGAAAGGCCGCGAGCAGGCCGAGCACCTGAATCTGTGATTCCGCGTGCATCATCAGGCCGCCGCCTGCAAACAGCAACGCTACCGTGAGCACGACCACGGCCCGCGGATGACGCTGCATCCGAAGCGGCGATAATACGGGAATCGGGGAAGGAATGCTACTCATCACACCCGCTCGCTGCGGCGCTCGGCGATCAGGCCGGTTGGGAAGATCGCAATCAGGATGATGATTGCCGCGAACGCGATGACGTCCTTGTATGCGCTTGAAACCGGCAGCGCGACCACGACCAGGGTCTGTACGCCGGCAAACAGGAAGCCGCCGATGATCGGCCCGAGCATGCTGCCGAGCCCGCCGACGACGGCCGAAGCGAAACCGATGATGCCGAGCAGGACGCCCATGTTGAAGTTGATCTCGCGGTAGTAGAGCCCGAGCATGCAGCCGGCGAACGCCGCGAGCGCGGAGCCCAGCGCAAACGTTCCCAGAACCACCGTCTGGAAATCGATCCCCGACAGCCTTGCTACCTCGCCGTCCTGCGCCACCGCGCGAATGGCCAGCCCAAATCGCGTGCGGGTGATCAGAAGATGCGTGCCCAGCACCAGCAGCAGGCCGGCGGCGAGGATCATCACGCTGTCGACGCCGACACTGAACGAACCGGCTTTGATGACGCCGCCCGGCAGCAGCGCCGGAAACGGCTTTGGATTGCCGCCGTTGGGCACGCCGAGCCGGATGGCTTCGCGCAGCACGGTGCCCGCCATCAAGGTGGCGAGCAGCACATTGACACCGGGTGCATGGCGCAGCGGCAGCACCAGAACGCGGCCGATGATCACCCCGGCCAACGCACCGATGGTCACGGCCGCGGCTATTCCCGAGGCCAGCGCCAGCACCGGCGGCAGCGCAACCAGCCCTCCCGCAAGCCCGACCGCACCGAGGCTGGAGAATGCGCCGACGGTCACGACATCGCCGTGCGAGAACTTGATGACGTCGAGCACGCCGAAGAACAGCGAGAAGCCGACCGCGATCATCGCGTAGATCACGCCCAGCATCAGGCCGTTGAAAAGCTGCTGGGCAAGGATGCCGACGTCCATCGCGGAGTCCTGATTGTAAGGAAGATTTGTCGATGCGGTGGGAGCGGCGAGCCGAAGCTCGCCGCAATCAAGCTGGTGCTCGGCTAGTTCCTGGCGAGCTTCTTCTTGCCGGCGGCATAGTCGCTGTCCGGCCAATAGACCCACTTGCCGTCCTGGGCCACGTAGACATTGGCGTTGACGATGTTCTGGCGGTGATCGTCGAAGTTGATCTCGCCGACCAGTGCCTTGTAACCCTTGGTGACGTTGAGTACTTCCTTCATCTTCTTGCGATCGGGACCGGTCTTTTCGATCGCATCCATCACCAGGTTGGTGGCGGAATAGGCGAACGGGCCGTAGGCGTCGGGGTCCTCGCGGAAGCCGGCCTTGGCGTAGGCCTCGAGAAAGGCCTGGCCTTGCGGATATTTACTGATCGGCGCGCCGTTGTGGAACGAGATCGTGCCCTCGCCGGCGCTACCTGCGCCTTCGAGGAAACCAGCCGTCATGATGCCGGAAACACCGGCAAGCTGGGCGGCGACGCCGACGCGATCCATCTGCGCGCGCAGGCGGACGCCGAGCGGCGTCAATCCGCCGATCAGAATGAGGTCAGGCTTCAGCTCCTTGATCCTGGTGAGTTCCGCCGTGAAGTCCTGCTGGTCGGGGCTGACCGGGAATGTCGCAACGATCTCGCCGCCGGTCGGCTTGAGATATTCAGTGAAATACTTGTTCTGGCCCTTGCCGTAATCCGTGGTGTCATGGACGACGACAAACTTCTTGTAACCCTGCTTGGTGAGGAAATCCGCAGCCAGCTTGCCCTCGTTGATCATGGTGCCGTTGACGCGATGGATTTCGCGGTAATCGTTGCCGTAGGTGATCTCGGGCAGGATCGCACCCCACACCACCACAGGCAGGCCGAAGCGCGAATAGGTGTCGACCGTGGCGATGCCGACGGCGGAGCAGTAATGCGTAATGCCGGCGATGATGGAGTTGTCGGAAGCCGCCTTGGTTGCGACCTGAATGCCGACATTTGGCTTGCACTCATCGTCAAACGTCACGAGTTCATAGCTGTATTTCGCCGCCGGATCGGCATTACGCAGCTGAACCGCCAGCTGCGCGGAGTTGCGGCCGCCGAGGCCCGGCGCGGAATTGCCGCCTGACAGCGGGCCGATGAATGCGAGTTTCACGGTATCCTTGGCAAGTACCGCGGAAGGGAACGGCGCGGCCAGAGCCAGCGTTCCGCTCAGCAACAGCAACAAACTGGATTTTGGATTCATGACCACCCCACTCCTCTGTGTCGGGAGAAGTGTAGAGCGGCCCTTTCGGGTGTGGACAGTGCACATTTTTGCAGAACGACGTGCGCCGAGCGGCAAGCCCGATGAAGTTTGCGCCCTGCACTGCCACTTTCTGCCGCAAGCTGCCGTCACTTTGGGCTAAAGCACCGTGTCGCCGGGCAAATCCGTGCATCCGAACTCGCCCACCGCCATACCAACGAGGGGATTCGCTAAGTGCCTCAGGCTCCGCGCAAGTGGCATTCGAACCGGCCACTTGGTTTGATATCTAGTATGTATTTACAATTCAATTTCACGGCGCGATCCAATCTCATCACCCTCTCGAAATGATTGATCCATCGCCAATCTTCAAGCCGAACTCATTTCAATCCTGCTCACGTTGCTTGTGGCTAGATTTATTGTGAGCTCCCGGGTTGCACACATCGTGCACATGCCGCCTCCTAACTCACGTCATGAGGAAGTTTGAGCTAGATCCAGGGAGCCGAAGATCGCCAAATCTAGCATGGGGCGACAACGCCCGCTTTGCGCCAGAAGCGGTCCTCTGGACCGCCTATTTTTTTCAGTCAACTCAATACCGATTGACCGCCGGCTTGAGCTGGCCTCAATGCGTCACATGAGTTCATCTCTATATCAATTGCCGAAAGGTCGCCCGCCGCTGGTTGTTAGGGAAGCGAATGGCCGAGGAAAAAACGCAACATTTCCCTCGTTGCGTCCGGTCCCTGCGGATCGGTGTAGGAGCCCGCAGGGCTACCGCCCGACCAAGCGTGGGCGCCGCCGTGGATATTCCAATGCTCCAGGATTTCGTGTCCGCCGGCATAGGTATGGGTCGTGCGGGTGTATTCATGGCCTCCAGGTATCTGCCCGCGATGCACCGTTTCTTGCGTGCGCGTTGTACCGATGGCCTGTTCAAGAACTTGACCGCCATTGTTTGGATGCACGGTGGTGTCGCGGTCACCGTGAAAAATAATTGTCGGCACAGGCGGCCCATTACCGGAAATGACCCTGCGACCCGCCACGCCGCCTTGTCGCATGGCAGCAAATGCGGAAGGCACGTCAGTAGCGGGCCCGCAGGCGAGGCCGGAATGGATCCCGACAGCCGCATACAGATCACTGTAGGTTGCCCCCATGATAGCGGCAGCGGCCGCCCCGGCAGAGAGCCCGGCGACATAGGCCCGTTTTGGATCAATCGAATAATCGCGCATGACCTGGCGGGTGATGCCTGCGATTAGCGAGGGCTCGCCTACGGCTCGTTGCTGGTCGGCTGTGCGAAACCAGTTCCAGCATTTCGACTGGTTAGCGTCGCTGCTCTGGGTAGGATAAACCACGAAGCACGTTTGTTCTTCTGCGACGAAGTTCATTCTCGTACCGGCGGCGAAATCATCCGGCGACTGGGTGCAGCCGTGAAGCATTACGACCAAGGGACGCGGCTGGCCCTTGTAGCCGCTGGGGACGAAAAGCTTGTAAACTCGGCTTCCCGC
The DNA here is from genome assembly GCF_018130145.1 of Bradyrhizobium sp. AUGA SZCCT0176. Taxonomy (GTDB): domain Bacteria; phylum Pseudomonadota; class Alphaproteobacteria; order Rhizobiales; family Xanthobacteraceae; genus Bradyrhizobium. The sequence goes on from NZ_JAFCMB010000003.1 coordinate 203,093, forward strand.
CGGATTGCTGTAAGCTGCTTCCGTGAACTTCCTACCTTCCGGCACGATTTCCGATGGCGACGGGGGAGTGCGCTTCACGCCTCGCATTCCGAGCCAAGAACCATCCTTCGTTCGATCGAATAACGGCTGGAGTCTGCGAGGTGTCTGCGCCCGGTGCGCGCTACCGACCTCCACGTCATTGGCCTTCACGTCGATGGTAAGGGGCTCGCGGCCCGGCAGCGCGGCGCGCCCGGGGGTGCGCGGTGTCACGTCCGGCGCGCGCTCCCCGCGAAGCATGCGCTGAAGGAGCGCGGTGGCTTCGGCAAGTTGGCCCGCATGCGTCAGCCGGGTGGCTTCGCGAATGGTGTCCTGGTTCAGCATCGGGTTTACCTCGTTCTGTCGGCCAGAGCAGCCTTGACCGCCGGACTGGCGTGCAAAGCTCCCAGCACTGAGACTGAGCCGATCGTGGCGCGGGCGAGATCGGCCGTGACGTCTTGGGCTATGCTGGCAAGGCCCAGAACATTGATGTGCAACATCTCACCGGCCCGCCGCGCCGCTTCGAGATCCGCTCGGCTATAATTTCTCAAACCCAAGTCCAGCCCTTTGCGGAGCGTTGACTGCTTGACCACGTCGGCGTGGCGTTCGAGTTGGTTGCGGATTGCCGTTCGAATAAAATCAGTGCGGTTCGAATAGAAACCTTCCTGCACCATTAAATCCACATGTCCAAGATCGACATACCCGAGATTGACCGTGATTTTCTCCGTCTCAGCGGCCTTTGGTCGAAGTTCGTTGACATTAGAGGGCATGTTATACCATCCGCAAACCATCTGCATGGATGGTATATGGATGGCGCGGTATTCAAGGGCGCGCCGGCTAAATGATCGTCCGTCGTCGCCGTCGACCATAGGTGAATGGTTTGGGTGCATTGCGGTGACGGCCGCATTTGAGGCTCTTAGGTCGGCTGTCTGCACTCAATCGGCAGATTGGCGAAGTCCGCCTTGCGAGCCATAAGCGGTTGTCCGCTTTTCTAAACGGACCACGCTTTGAAAGACCAAGTGCGAGGGGACGACTTGATTGGTCCCAATATCAGGCAGCCGCGAGCCCGCGCCGGCGTTGAACCCTATGACCCATCATCTGAACGACATTAGGCGGAAGGTCGGTCGGGTCGGAAACGACCGGCGGGGGAAGAGCGACCGGCGTGAGCGCCGGTTCGGCCGACGGCGCTTCAATCAAGATTAAAAACTCACGGCCCTTCTGCGTGATCTGCCACCCGCTGGGCTCTCGCAGCACGTAGCCGCTGGAGAAAATGTCCAATTCAGGCGCGCGTGCCGCCAGCCGCTTCATCCTTTGAGACCAATCTGCGCCGCTACAAGTCAGAACCGCAACGTAGCGCTTGAGGTCCGCAAGCGATGCACGCCCTTCAGGGTGTCCCGCCAAAACTTTCAAGACTGTGATCTGAAAACTCACGCCACGCCCGCCACCGCGACTGAAAACAGTGGTGAAGCTAATGGCAGGATCAATTTCGGTCTATCTGGTGCGATCAAAAAGCAACCCGACTTCTCAGATTTTTCCCGTGAGCGTCAAATTCGCAACACGAATGGAACTTTCCTGTTTCGTTTGTTGATCTACATTACTTTGTCGGAAATCTTCTGGGGCACCGGGACGCTGCCCTTGAAAGACGGCCGCTGCTCGACGCGTGCACTGAAGGCGGCGAGGTTCGGATACTGGCTCTGCCAGTCGTAGTCCGGCCAGCGCACCGCGAGGTAGCCGATCACGGTACCAACGGCGATATCGCCGAGGCTGAATTCGCGCCCCACCGCAAAGGTGCGGTCCCCGACCAGACGCGCCATCTCGCGCATGCCGCCGTCGATCTTGCGGCGCTGGCGGGCCATCCACTCCGGGCTTTTTGCCGCTTCCGAACGCTGGCGTTCGAAGAACATCAGCACGAAGGCGTCACAGATACCGTCACACAGCACTTCCAGCCGCCGCGCCGCGATCTTGCCGTCGACATCCACCGGCAGCAGCGGCGTCTCCGGATATTTCCATTCGAGATATTGCAGGATGAAATTGGACTCATAGACGCTGGAACCGTCTTCCAGAATCAGGACCGGCAGTTTTTCCAGCGGATTGTATTTCGGGGTCGAGGTCGTGCTGTCCCAGGGCACTTCCGTGATGAGTTCGAACGGCAGGCCTTTTTCAGCGAGCGCAATGCGCACCTTGCGTGCATAAGGACTGGGGGTCGCGCTGAGCAATTTCAACATCATGAACTCCACTGGATGGATAGTGGGGCAATGGCGGCGCGCCGGTCAAGGCGCGCCGTTGGGGTTGTTCACTCGGCGGGGATGGCGTGCCCGCCTAACGCCTGGGCGGCGCTGCGACGCGTGACGAACATTCACGTAGAAGCTGCAGCGCAATCAATCAGATCCGACAATTCTCGCCATCGAATCGCGGTGCGTGACACACGACCAGTAACCGAACGGTAACCGCAATCGTCAGAATTTGACGCTCTTGCTCATGGATAGTGCTTCGCAGTGTTGTTGGTGTCAGCGCTTCACGTAGCTTTCGCAACGTGAAGCACTGCCTGATGATGATGTAATCCTGATCATTGAGTGTCTCCCGCCCTTTAACGGCCAAAATCTATATTGAGGCTACACCGGTGATACCGGTCTAGGGCAGAAGATGATCAGGACGGTCTGGCTTGCGATTGTATGTCTAGCGCTGGTAAGCGCCTTGGCTGCCGGCAAGGCGCTTAGGACGCCCGCCGGCCCTAGAGCCACAGAGATATCGGCAGACGAGTCGACGGTTGGTATTGCTAACGCTCATGATACGCTCAGCAAGGCCGATCGGCTTGAGTTCAACTACGTGCGTCAGGAAACCCCGCCTCAAGCTGTCTTGCAGTCAATCGAGCCAACCGCACCTGTCGTCACTCCGCCTAGCCCGCCGGCGGAAACCAACATCATAAGCCGACACTGGCGGGATCCCAATGCTTTTTCATCTTCGTTCAAAGATTCCCAACGGACCAAATCCAAAACGACAAGCAAGAACGTCAACCGCAAACGTAATCAAGCCGTGGATCGATCCAAACCATCTGAGCTGGTGAAGCTGTGCAGCCGGCCTGGTCCTTTTGGGGATCTATTAAGGGCTGTGAATCTGTCGCCCGCATGCGCATCGTAATTTCATGCGCGAGTACCGCAATAATATCACTCGTCGTCAGCTGATCCGCCAGGAACGCGGTCCTCCTCGATATTGGAATCCAGGTCGTCGCCCGTGGCGGCAGTTCCTCTTCCAAGGGAGAGCTCGGGTGTCCACCGACCGGCCCAACGGCCGTCCCGAGGCGCCTTCGACCCCGAGGGACCAGACCGAACGAGGCGGAGTCCAGCTTTTCTGATCGCACCGACCCGCGTTTTGCGAAGCGTTCGCTCGGCGGAGGCTCCGAGCCGCAGTCCGACGAGAGGTCTGAGACGCGCTTTCCCTCTGAGGACGTGGCGCCAGGTGGCGCGGAAGCTGGCCTTGAGCCCTAGCACGGCAAGGACCCACGTCGAGAGCATCTTCCGGAGGCTTGATTGCTCGACACGGGCGGCGGCCACACTGAAAGCCATAACTCGGGGGCTGTGAGTCGCAAGACCGTTCCGCCGAGATCTGATGGTTGAGTCACGGGACGCATGTATTCCGCGGAGCAACGATCGTGCGATCCCGGCAATGACTGACTCGGCACCCTGTTGGCAGCAACAACGTTGAGGCGGCTGCTGCCGCAGTAGCCGGAGACACGGAAAATCCTAGCAGCAAAGACGCGCAGTACGGGACGAACGGCGCAGCAAACTGGCCGAAGAAGGAAGCGGCTATCACGCTCCCGATCATCCGCTCCTGGATGCAGCCGTGGAACGATTCTCGCATCATTTCGAAGACAGCGGGCATGATGTGGCTGAACGACAGACCCGCAAGTACGAGGCATGGCAAAACAGATGCTGTTCCTTCGGACTCCGAGAGACCAACCATACTAACGAAGGATGCGATCAATGCAACGCGGATATGTGAACTGACACTGCCGATCCACGAAGCAAAGACACGATAGATGACAGCGCCGAATAGCTGACCACCCAGATAGAACGTCATCGCTGCAGCGCTCCTGATCTCGATCAGGCCAACGGTCAGAGCTATTTCCCCGATCTGCAAAAAGACGAGAATCTGAGCCAACATGTGTACGGCGACAAGCCAGATCAGCCTCGGCCGATCCAGGGTCGACGCGCCTTCATAGTACGGCGCGATTGGTCGCTGCAAACGATGCGCCGAGGTCAGAAACCTCGTGAGTACGAACATGCCGAGCAACAGCAACGGAAGGGAAAATGAGAAGTGAACATATCGCCAGTTGATAGCTGCAAGCCATGTGGTCGCCGCTGTAACAAGCAGGCCATAACAGCTGGTGGCCGGGCTCTGGTAAGTCAGGAGCCACGTTGAAGTTGGACCATCAAACCCGCGACTGGCAAGAACGTTGAACGGCATGATGATGAGCGCCGCCGACGCACCCACACCTGCCCTGGTCAGCATGGCACCCTCGCCGCTGCTGACGAAGCCACTGCTGACGCCAAACGCAGCGAAGCCAGCAATACCGACGGCCAAAAGTCTTCGCTGGTCAATTTGAGCCAGGCGCCCTCGGAGCATGAGGGCCATCATGGCCGTCATCAACGTCGGTATAACGAAGTAGATCTGCGCAATTAATTCGGGGCCGGGCCAGTCCGAAAACCAGACCACAGTGTTTGGTAGAATCGGCAACACTGCAACGGATGTGGTGATTGGCGAAGCGCCGATAAGGAGCAGGACGGCGGCGGACGGGTCGCGCATCAGCCTCATCGGAGGTTCACCTTTTGGCAATCCGCATTGCAACATTCCGGGCTCCGCGCCGGCCGCCTGATCCGCTCACGCTTGACCGTCGCCTCTCACACCGACGGCGAAGGGTTCACGCCACTGCTTCAGTCGCTGGCCAGAATCGACAAAAATGGTTTGGCCAGTGACCGCGTCAGCCTCCAGGAGAAACAAGACGGCTTTTGCAACATCTGCTGGTGCTACGGGACGACGTAGCGGAGTTCGATGGACCGCCTTGTGGAACGCGGCGGCATGGCCCGGAACATCAAGTGGAAGGGTTGGGCCGGGAGCGACTGCGTTGACCCGATACGGCGACCAGAGCAGCGCAATGCGGGGAATAGCCGCATACATCGCAGTCTTCGACAGACAATACGCAACAAAGTCCCCGTGCAAATTCTCAACATTCTGGTCGAGAATGACAACTGCCTGCCCCGCCGAGTCCCTTGACGTTGCAGCGGCCTGCATTAGCAGGACTGACGCCTCAAAATGTATTGCCATCATTCGCTGCAGCATCGCCGATTCAACTCTATTCACCGATTCATTCTGAAAAATGCTCGCATTAAGAACGAGGGCGACTGAGGGATAGGCTGGAAGGATATCGTTCGAAAACGATGCCAGCGCTCCATCAACCTGCGTCAGGTCTGATCGCCAGATCGGCATCGGACGGTCATTAAGCTGCATCGATATTCGACGGGCCTCCCCCTCGTCGGTTGACGTGTGAACGATGATTGACCATCCGTGCGCCGCCAGCAGCTGCGCGATAGCAAGGCCTATGCGCGACCTCGAGCCCGTGACGAGCGCCACCTTTGTCGGATCGATCACGGCCGGTTGGCGGTCAGGTGAAACCCAACTCCCTCCGTGTTTGGGTAGCGCTGTACTTTTATGGTGTGAACCTCAACTTTGATGACCCGGGGATGGGCCAGAATGCGATCAGCGATCGCCTTCGCTAACGCTTCCTGCAGAATCCAGTGCCCTTCCTGGAAGGCGCTATCCAAGACATCCAATGCGATCTGGTAGTCGTAGGGCATGCTTCTGATGTCTTCGAAAATATCGTCGTCCGGATCTACGAAAACGGCCAGATGAATGACGACCTCCTGTCGAATGCCCTGCTCTTCCTCAGCGCAACCGATAGCTGCCTGCCCCCGATAGCCATGGACCAGATACTTTGCTTCCATGGACCCACTCACAAGGAAAAACTCATTTCTGGCGACGCACGGCGGCGAGATGGACGACGCTGGCTCCTTCGTAAGTCAGGCGAAGGCAATCCGAGCTCGTGTCCCGATTGCCTAGTTGTCGGCCGCAATCGTTGCGCCACGGCGCAGTGATTGTGCTGGACAAGCGCAAGCCAGCCAGCTGCGCGCCTCCCTCGACCTTGCATTTGCGTCTGTCCTCGACGAATAGCGATGGCGGGGTCTCTCATTATCAATCACGCAGCAGCCTGAGTGTCTCGGCTCGTAACCCGTCATCCGCTTCTAGAACGCCGCGGGACACCACCGTTATCGTTCGACTGTCGGGGGAGCGCACACCGCGCATTGCCATGCACATATGGTCGGCTTCGACCCGAACGAGGACTCCCCGCGGCGCGAGCGAGTCCCAGATTGTATTGGCGATCTGGGAGCTGAGGCGCTCCTGCAATTGTGGTCGCCGCGCCAAGGTTTGCACGACGCGAGCGATCTTGCTCAATCCCGTAAGACGTCCGCCTTCCGGAAGGTAGGCTACATGCGCTTTCCCATGAAAAGGAAGCAGGTGATGTTCGCACATGGAAAAGAATGAAATGTCCCGCACGATCACAATGTGCTCATGCTGATCTGCAGTGAACTGAGTCTTTAGATGCACGCCAGGATCGTCATAAAGGCCTCCAAGAACCTCGAGATACATTTTCGCTACCCGAGCCGGCGTGTCGCGCAGTCCCTCACGATCTGGACTCTCTCCGATCGCGAGCAGAATATTGCGGACCGCCTCAGCGATCCTTTCTCGTGCATCAGGAAGTGGCTTGACGGATGCTTGCGATTGACTTTTCTCAACCGCAACCGAATAGAATTGGGTCATCTCTTCTCCGGATGGAATGTGCCGTTAGCGGTGCGTGACTGATTGAGTCGCGAGCTCCGCCGATGATCGACTGAGAACGCGGTTTTGCTGACCTTCTATTTAGAGCATCCGACGACGGTCTTGGCCGCCAGCACGCGTTATTTCGGCGAGAGCAACGCAACCAGCTTCATGATTGGAAATCACGCTAAGCACAGTATGCTCTTTTCTGCGCACAGCCGGTATCGGTCGTACAACCGATCCAAACACCATGTCGAGTGAGCTCGCCGGGCCGCAATTAGCCGGCCAAATGAGACCGGTGTTCGCATGGCCAGAGCCTGCCGCGGCCGACGAAATAGGGACCGTCCGGCGCCACCGGATGATTCACACGCTCCGGGCCGACAAGGTGACCGAGGGGAATAACGAACAGGGTGGAACCCTTACCCCGTCAACGAAAGATCATCCACGGACGCTTTCTATGCGTCCGTAGAGCAGCGGGACGATCCGGATCTCCGCGGCAAACCGGTCGCAGTCGGCGGATCTCGCATCCGCGGCGTCGTAGCGGCCTCGAGCTACGAAGCACGCAAGTTCGGCGTACGATCAGCGATGCCGTCGGTGACGACCAAGCCTGCCGGGCGGCGATAGCCATTCGCGGCTATGCTTGGCTCCCTAAAAACGAGTCGATCAGCCACGTTTATTGCTCACTTCAGCGTGATCTGGTATTCTAGATGAATGGATCAGATCGTAGACCTCAGCGCGCAAGCAGAAATATCGATCCGCGACGCGATCATCCGGGCCAAATTCAGCTTTGGGCAGAAATTATCGGATCGTGCGCAGGAGCCGACGTGACCGGACTCTCACGCTGACACTAGGTCTTTGACGTCCGCTTTACGCCCAGAAACGGCAGCGCAGGCCCGTGAGACTCCCCAAAAGTTACCTCCACAAATCGCCTGGCGAATTCCAACTGCCCGAAAAACGAGGAGGTTTTCTGATTTGGGGATTCATAGAGTGAATACTCCCGCGTGCGTTACGTCAGGCTGCCAGTTCCCGCGTCGGAGCTACTTGAGGCAGCCGTAGTCAGCGTCGAATAACCGCCGGTCAAGGGTACGAGGTCCGGGTTGGCAAGACTGGACGGAGGATCACGCTCAATGGCGCCGAAAAACCACCCCACCGCTGTATGCGTTGGCACTCGCAATGCTGGCTGAACGGCCGGTGTGCCAAAGGCTTGTTCTTGGTGATTGCCGGAGAGATCGCGGATGCAGCCCTCTCCTAAGCCGAGCCGCCGGAAATGGTTGAGTGCCGAAGAACCGGTCGTAGATCCAGCAGGCGACGAGTGCCATCGCCAGCAACATAGCGGCCAGCGCGCTATATCAACTGCCGATAAAATCTAAATCTCGGGAATTCGCGATCCTTGCCCCACATAGATCCCGAATCCGGCCGCTGATGTCCAACTTCAGCGCCACGGACAATCGGCCATCGATTTCGCGAGGATCGCCTAGGCGCTCGAAGCAGCACCCTGAAGCGCGCAAAATTCTCTCCATACCAAGATAGGAAAGCGAAACGTAATGCGAGAGACCCAGAGCTAAGCCGTAATTCTGGAGCGCCCATGCAAGTTGCGATACAACTCCACTACCGCTTACCTGGCGGTCTCGGCATGGGTCCAGCACAAGCCGAGAAACCTCGACCACCTTCGAATCACACGGCGACGGCCCGTCCACGAAGCTGCTAAAATGGCTGCCGAGCAGGTACTGCCCAGTTGTTTCCAGTAATCGAAGCCCTGCGATTACGTTGCCCTTGATGTCTCGGACGACCATATACACGGTATCGGCGCGATCGAATTCATCAACCTCGATTCCGATGGGTAGCCCGTTGTTCCTAGCGGGCCAACCCAACCTTTGGCTAAATACCCGATAACGTAGCTCAAAGAACGATATCAGCGACGACGTGCACATTTGGCGATTGCATTTTGAGATCACTTCGATCATGGGCTCACTCCCGCGTTATCATTTTCAGGATGAGGCGGGAGGCGCGGTTCTTCCATCTGGGAGGTTACCCCTAGGAAATTTCCGGGTGGTAAGCCGTTGGCGAAGGCGATAAGCAGTTGTGTCGAATGCATTCGCAGGCGTCGCCCCACCGGCGAAAACTCGGACGGAATCGGGTGTAGATTGCCCGGAAGCTTACGAATCAGGCCATGGATGCTCGATCGGATTGATCGAACGCCCCGTCCGCACGAGTGCTTCATCGATCGCCGTCGAACGCCCCGCGAAACGCCTGCTAAAGCCAAGTGGTCAGTGCACTCCCGCTCATGCGCCGCTCCGAATGCCCGAGAACCACGCCTCCCTAAACTGGTCAATGCGCAGCTCGTCTGATGCCGGAGCAGTTCTCCCGGTAGCAAGACGGTCAGCTTCCGCCCGCCCCAAATCGCCTGGCTTCGGCTCAACTCTATCCGCCGTTGTCCACTCCACGCAATTCCACGTAAACGTCCACCGCAATCGCCTTTGCGGCGGCTGACATCATCATGAGCGAAACCGGTGATCGGTCCTCTCTCGTCCGGCTTGCCTATCGCGCTCTTTCGGCGTCTTCTCTCAAAATGAGCCAAGCAGCTGCTTCTACGTCGAGAAGCTTGTTTGATGCTTCAAAGGATTTGTTGGATAACAAGCGGAAGATGTCACCCAATATGCTCGGCAACCGCCTACACCGACCAGTAACATAGCACTGAAACATCGCGGCCCCCGTTGGCTCAGCCACGGGTAAATTTACTGGAACAAACGCCCAAGCAAGCACCCTGAGTAGATTTTTCGCAGTCTCATCTAGAGAGCGAACGGCCACCAAATTTGCCAACGTATCCGCAAGACCAATTACGAGATCAACTGTTGAACCTCGACCATCGCCAAGTCCACGCCACCCTTCACCGGTGTCGTCCGTGAGCCCTATCGACGAGCTCGCGACGTCATCAGGAACATCTATCTCCGGCACCATTTCACGCAAGCGTTGAGTACCGGCTTTGGTGAGGATGTTTCCCGTATTGCGGGCGGCGAGAATACGGGTGCAGGTGTCCTCGAACCAAGTATCATTGCTGATTGACTCCCGCGGAAGATGCCCAATCAAATCGCGCCTCAGTTCCAGCACTGGCCACGCGCGATCTGCCACGTACGGTAGGCCCTGTTCCGCAATCCACTTCAGCGTATTCGCAAGCACGGCTACCGGCACCTGCAACGGCAACGCCTTTTCGTCGGAGCTATCCATCGCAAAACAATAGAACATCGTCGCGCCTACAGTTCGGGATTCGCGACTGCTTATTCTCTGGATGAGTATCCCATTACGTTCGACCGCCGATTCAGCGACTATTGCTATAGATGATGCAGATGCCGGATTTGTCGCAGACACGCGTTCGTCTTGAGCATTTTGCTCAATTCCGGCATGGCAATACATAGGAGCGAGCCTTGGACCAAAAACCCTCGCGCGCGTGTTCGGCCACGCGTCCATATTCTCGCTCGCCCATCGTGCTCCGAATGAATTCGCGCGCTTAAGATCCGTGAAAAGCGAGACCCGTTTCTCAGGCGATGCCCAGTAGTCAAAAACGGTCTCGCGAATTTGCTGCCGCGTGGGCTGCGACTGGCCGAACCTCGCCAGAGAATACCTCAGCAATGTTTGGTGCAAAAAGCCCAATGGATGATCGATCTCAAGATCACGAACTGTCATCCTTTCTAGATACCGTTTGTGCGCGAGAAGAACGTTAGCAAGTCGGCCATGGTCGTCATCCGTCATAGTTATACAGCTCATCTTGGTCCCAGTGGCGTACGGCGATACTGCCGCAGACTGCGTAAATAGGGAGCGCGACAAGATCACAGACGGCAATGTCCCAAATAGCTGAGCGCGATGGCGGCCTGCCAACGTGCACTAGCGCTCACCTCCTCTCCCCGCCCGTTAAGTGTCGCGGTGACTTGAGAGGGAACCTCGAAAGCTTCCAGGCTCGACTTCTTTCCCACAACGTCGTTCTGTACGACTATTGCGCCGAAATATATCTGGTAGATTTCCTAGGGTCTTTCGTTCTCTGACAAACCGCATGAGATGTGACGATATTCGAGGCGGAACGCGATCGCCGTCTACTGATCCGGCAGAGTCAACTCCGGAAGTTTTCCGAATGGTCTCGTTACCGCTTCACAGTATCGCTTGCACCGCTCCACCCACTATCACTCGAGGTGGACAGATGGAGCGTCAACCCTGAAAGGAGTTTTACGATGCCGACTATCTCCCAAGCGATCCGAACGAAAGACGATCTGTCCAGCATTGAAGCACGCCCCCTGGCGGCAGCGAAGAGATCTCTAGTCGCCACAGCTTGCGCATCGGTTGCGCTCATTGCACTCATCGCCTCGGCTCCCACTTCCGCAATGTCGGTCGGTTCCGTAACGCTCGATCAGCGCGTATCCGGAAAGATTGCAGGCCGAACGGTGATCGCAAGACACGTAAAGGACGAAGCGCGGTTGGAGTATATGAGGACAGACCGAAGAGAGCTGAATGGCGTCGTCCTCGCAGGCAGCTGTTACAGGTGCCAAAACAATTTATTTTGACCTAGTCAAGGCAGTGGCGCTCGCAGTCGCGCCACTGCCCTTCGTTGATCAGGATCGAGAACAGCAATTTCACGGGCGCGAAGAGGCGTTTTGCGCGCGTAATGAGGTGAAGTCGCATTTATGAATCGTCGCTTAGGCTTCGGCAAGCCAGAAAGCTTGCGCGCTCGTCGAGCAACCGTCAATCGCGGCCGCTAAATCGAATTTAGTTTAGGTCCCGCTGCGACAATTTGGTTGTCACGGCGTTTCAATCGACTTACTCAAGCGTCCTCGGAGATGTTGGAGAGTGATCACGATCAATCGTGCCAAGCTGAGCGCTCAATTCTGACGACTTCGGCTTGCCGGCGAGCGCTCGGTTCTCGACACAAACCTCAAGTGCAACGAAATCTCCTCGTACGCTGAGCTTATGGCGTTTTCGGGATACGGTTCGGGTCAGCCACAAGTTAACGAACAAGTCGGCTATTGTCGCCATCCGTCATACTTCTATAGCTCATCTTGGTCCCAGTGGTGTACGACGATGATGCCGCAGATTGCGTGAATATGGAGCGCGAACAAGATCGGAGACGGCGATATCCCGAATGGCCGACTTTAATGAACGGCTTATCGGCGCGCGCAGGCACTCATGTCTATCTTGCCGCTGGTCGTTCTGCACGGCCATTGCGACGGAATGTATCTGCCACATTTCCCAACGATTCTCGCTTCGTTAAAGAACCGCATGAGAGAGACGACACTCGAGGCGGAACGCTATCGCCGGCCACTGATCTAGAAGTGTCAACTCGGGAAGTTTTCCGAATGGTACCGTTACCCCTTTTCAGCTTCGTTTGCACCGCTCCACCACCTGCTACTCAAGGTGAGTGGATGGAGCGTCAACCCTGAAAGGAGTTTTACGATGCCTACAACTTCCCAAAAGATTCGAACGAAAGACGGGCTATCGAGCGTTGCATCACGTCCCCTGGCCGCGGCGAACAGGTCTATGCTTGCCACGGTTTACGGATCGGTTGCGCTCATTGCACTAATCGCCTCGGCGCCCACTTCCGCAATGTCGGCTGGTCGCGTAACGCTCGACCAACCGGGATCTGGAAAGATCACGACAGCAGCGGTAGCATCGGTTGTCGCGGCATCACCTGGCCTCGTCTCCAACGATAGGATGCTCGTCAGCCGAAGCGATGGCGTCCGCGCTACGAGGCTTGTCGAAGGCAAGAACCTGGTGTCTTCCAGGCCCCTCGGCGCAAGTGCCGACGACCTCACGAAAACGCAGTCGGTCTTCGCAAGGCTGATTCCTAGGGGCACACTTTGTATGTGCTGGTGAATGACTTTCAATAGGTTGTCCATTTGTTCCCAGTCGGAGAAGCCGCAGCTGTCGAAGCTTTAGCACTCCCAAGAGGGACCGAATGGATATCCATGAGAATGCCCGGCTTACGCCGCGTGGTCGAGAGCATATTGTTCGGCCACTGCAGAGCGGGCAGACGCCGAAGGCCGCACAAACCACAGGCGTCTGCCCGCGCACCGTACTGAAGTGGATTGATCGCTATCGGCGCGGGGGGCCTGCAGGGACTGAGAAACCGTTCCTCCCGGCCATACCCGGCAACGAGGTGTATGACTGGCACCTCGGCGACGAAGCCGCAGCGAAGGACGCCTTCAGCAAGGTCGCCAATGTGGTGAGCCTGGAGCTGACGAACAACCGGTGCCGAACGCGATGGAGCCGCGTGCCGTGATCGCGTAATACGACCAGGCCGAGGAGCACTTCACTCTCTACACGACCTTGCAGAACCCGCATCTCGCTCGCCTCGTGATGTCGGCGTACGGCGGGGACGGCGGGCCAGTGTGTAACTCCGGCGAACTACGCCGAGGTAATGGGTGTCTACACCGGCATCACACCGGTAGACGCCGATTCCGGTGCTGGCCCTCCCGAGGCGAGCTATCCCCTCGCACGGATGATGACGACCGCGGCGCGGCAATTGCGGGTCGATTCGGCTGAGCTGCCCAGTAATAACTTCATCACGCTGTTACCGTGTCAGACGCCGGTGATCATGCGTATGACATCGGCGACTTCCACGCCGCGATAAAAAGCCATTGACTATGCCGCCTTCCGTGTCCGCAAGCCAAACCAAAGGCGGGCGGCAAGCTTCGCGGCATCGGCGTGTCCTGCTGCATCGAGGCCGGCGGCCGCACCGTAAACGGCGGTCGGCAGCCTCGGCGCTGGCGTACCGTGGGAATCCGCGGAGATCCGCGGCACTATCGAGTTGCTCACTGGCACCCACAGCCACGGCCAGAGTCGCGAGACCACGACCGTGCAGATCATCTCGGATCGTCTCGGCATTCCGCTCAGCCAAGTCTCGATCATTCACTGCCCCTAGAATTTTTCCGAAATTCAAGCAGCAGATAAGCAGTCGTACTCTTTGAATGGAAGCCGGGTCAGGTCGTTCGACCGACACCGGCTCTGCGCCAAATTTGTTTGAGTGAAAGGATACTCATGCCAGTCATCAACGAGCTAACAAAAGTAATCGCACTTGCTACATCGACCATTACTCCAAATGGTGTCGATGACGACGACATACTTGCACGATACATTGAAAGTCGCGGGCACGAATATCGAATTGTGGTTTGGAACGACCCATCAGTCGATTGGCACATCTTTGACATGGTGGTCATTCGCTCCACTTGGGACTACCATCACAGTATAGAAGAGTTTTTCCTATGGATTGAACGTGTAAGTCGTCAAACGACCATTGTGAATTGTCCTCAAACGATCAAATTTTTAGTTGATAAACGATACTTGCTCCATTTCCTGTCGTTGGGTGTACCGGTTGTACCGACCTCTATCGGAGCTGCGGGCGAAATCCTGGACTTTGGACGAGTGTGCAATGAGAGGGGCTGGTCGGACGTGATTGTGAAGCCAGCAGTATCTCTCGGATCGTTCAAGGTAAGGCGATTCGCTTATCCAGCCGATCGTAACGCCGGCCAAGCGCACATCGATGCGCTAGACGCCTATGGCGGTGCTGTAATACAGCCGTTTGTAGAGGACCTCGTGACGAAGGGCGAGCGGTCGTTGATCTACATCGAAGGTCGTTATAGCCATGCCGTGTTGCGGGGACCGATGACGCCAGGATCCGAGACGCCGTTGGCTCAACTTCACGAAGCGAGTGAGACAGAGAAGTCCGTAGCCGGTCAAGTACTTGGTGCCTTGCCGGCCGCTACCATCTTCGCTCGCGTCGATCTTGCAGCAACGCCGCAAGGACCATTGTTAACAGAGTGCGAGGCGGTTGAGCCGCGGCTCTTTTTTGGCCTGCGTCCCAAGTGCGCGGAGCATCTCACCGATGCCCTCTTCCGTCGCTTGAGTAACGTGAAGGCGAAAATCAATCAAGATTGTCGCGCAGCTCTGACCTCTCATACCCCTTCGAATCGGCCAGCTCGCGAACACTTGAAGTATTTCCCGCAAAATGGCGGTTATCCGTCAAGGCCGCCTTCACGCACGCCAGATACCTTATACGCTGCATCGGGACTCGTTGATGACGAGTTGGAGGTAAATTGAGGCTGCTGAGTATGGGCTACTGCCTTGATCCCGGCTTCGGCCCCTCCGGCCGAAGATGCAAAGTTATCCTACTTCCTTTTGGGAGACGATGTGTGCGGTGGGCGACGATCTCATACCCGCGCCGTGTATTCCTTCACAAGGGACGCTGTCAACGGGACCGCATGCGCAAGGCCAGCGAGGCTACTGACCCACTAAGCACGGGGACCCGTACCGTTCTGGAAACCTTGCGGACCTTCGGCGATCTCAAGTCAGAGTGACGACAGGGACATGGTCGGCCTAGTCTTTCACGACTCGCTTGGTGACTGGGGGTGCGTCCGGTAGCGGCCGCGACGTGGCGGGTCTCTCCGTCATCGTCGTCTCCTCGATGGGAGCGGACGCAGACTGTGAGTGCCATTGACGTTCACTCGCTCAAGTGGCGAGGTTGTCACAGGCATCTACGTTCTCCTGTCGACTTCGAGACCGATGGCGGCCTAACCGGGAGGAGATACACGTTCCGCTAGACATCCTCGGACGCGCGAGAAATCACAGGCTAACCCTCGACTGAAAGACTTGCGAGATCACGGAATAACGAGAGGCTCGGAAGAAACCGTGCTGATGTCTCCTTCTTATGGAGTCTTCGAAACACGAGCGTATGCGACCGGCAGCTTCCAGTGTGGCATTTGCCCAGAAATCGCCCCTCATCCTAGCCAGATTCGATGTCCAAGGTCATGGAGCTAGGGTCAATATCTAGCAAGCCCAGCTTCGCTGCCTTGACCGCCGCTTGGGTACGATTCACAGCATTCAGCTTCTTCTTCACAGACTCTAAGTAGAATTCAACGCATTTGGCCGAAATATTCAGGATTTTGGCTATCTCCCAGGCGGACTTGCCGCGCGCCGCCCAAAATATGGACTGCGTCTCTCGTCGAGAAAGAAACGACTTCCGTCGCCGTGAGTGCCCCTTCAAATGCTCTTCGTCGACGATGCGAAGCGCCCGAGAGTGGAAGAACTCGCACATCACATGCAATTCGCTGTAGTTAGTCAATGCGGCTTCGATCGCCCGGGCACGACCTTCGTGGACGAGGCTTACGGATGCCTTTTCTCCAGTTCGCGATACGAGTGGAATGGTCAGTCCATCTCGAATTCCAAAATCGGAGGCCTCATCCATTAGGCGCTTCTGCTGACATGACATTCGATCGGGAACGGCTATCTTACTCCAAACAAATGGAACTCTGCAGCGAAAGAGTTCGTCCACTATCGGATCGCAGTTGACGTAGTCGTTGCCGATGTAATGAGAAAGCCAGTGCTCCGGATAGTTGGTGATGCCGAGCATCTGCCTTGACGTGTTCTCGAACAGTACCTCGTTTTGCACAACGTGATACGCGAAGTAGCGATACCCCATCGGTTCGATTGCTTCCTGAAAAACGGACCGAATCTGGGATGTGCAGGTCGCTCGATCGAGCTGAACCAAAAATTCCGAAACGGCGCTATCCCCAGCAACGTCCGCTGCTCTTGACGGTTCCGTCATGATTTCCCCCCAAAAATGTAACATGTAGACAGGTCGAACGGTTGAATACGAGTGATTTAGGGCTGTGCTGACAAGACGAAAATGTCCGAATTCGCTGCGTAGCCGGCCTATTCGATCTGTCGGGACATCGTTTTAGAATCAAGCAAGCCACCAGCACATGCTCCCTGTTTCGGCCACGAACGATGCCGCAAAGATGTGGGGTGTCGATAGCGGTAGATGAGGGAACGAGATGCCGAAGCGATTCCGATCGGTAGCGCAGATCGCTGGATCCTTCGTGGGATGCGCAAGATTGTCGTGAGCGCTTTGCTGCGCGAGTCGCCGCAGACTAACGACCGGGATCGTTGGTACAGACATCAAAGGATTCTGGACGGCAACGACGTACAGGTTCTTTTCCGAGCAATGGAATCAAGTTTTTCCAGTTCGACTATCTGCGAAGACGAGGCTCGTTGCTTTGGGCATATCGAATGCAATGGCCGTCCAAAGGGTACCGAGGACGAGGGCAGCCAATAGCGATTTCTACGCGAGGCTTTCATTCGGCGCTCCCATGCGGAAAGCAATAATTGCTCAGCATGCCCAACAGCGTTGCTGGCCGATATCGGATAAATGTCCGATCCAATGCGGCGCGCGTCAGCTGTAAGCTTCTCGATGTAGAAGCAGCTGCTTAGCGCGGTTTGAGAGAAGAGGCAGAACGACGCGATAGGCAGACCGAGCGACGGAGATCGCCGCTTTCGTTCATGACAATGGTAGGTCCCACAAAGGCGATTGCAGTGGACGGGTTTGCGCAGAATTGCTTCGTGCACTCCAATCGAAACGACGGATCCTCGCTTCCTTGATAAGCCTGATCTCTCCATACATTCACCCGCGGAGCCGGCGCCGAAGCGTCGCCGCTTCAGGCCATGTACTCGGTCGTTCTCTATCATCTCTGGTCGAGATGAGTGTGATCTGATCTAATAATTGTTCAGTTTGGAGTTGTGCTGCTATCCAGCGTTGTGGGCGATCACGTCTCAGTCGACAAGCCGTGGAGTGAGCATCAATCGAATTGGAATCGCTTCATGCTGAAAATGTTCAAAACAACCCGGATGAAGGCTCTGATTGCATCGGCAGCTGAAACGCCGGCTGCTCAGCTCGATCTCGAATCGAGCGATAGGATATCCAATGACGGAAACGATGGCGTCCGCGCTGTGAAGATGCAATGCAATATCAATGCCTGACGCCGGCTGTTCGAGGCTGACATATCAATGCGTGTTCTGATAGTTGATGATCATCGCATCGTAGCTTCGGGTTGCCGCGCCTTATTCGCGAACGACCCCGACACCACCATACTGGAGGCTTCCGACGCCGAGAGTGGCGAGGGGGCTTTTGTCGACGAGAATCCCGAAATCTGCGTTCTCGATATCAACCTGCCGACCGTATCTGGGTTTGAACTGGCGCGGCGCATCCTCAGTCGCGACGCGTCAGCGCGTATCATTATGTTCAGCATGAACGACGATCCGATCTTCGTCGCCCGCGCGATCGAAACCGGCGCCAAAGGCTATATTTCCAAGACCGGGGATCCATACGACCTGGTCGAGGCCGTCCGCGAAGTGGGCAAAGGCGGAACCTATTTGCCGCCCGCCATCGCCCGAAGCATTGCATTTTCAGGGCCCGCGTTCGCGAAGAGCCCGTTGTCGAAGCTGACGTCACGCGAGATCGAGATCTTGCGCCTGCTCGGCGCCGGCAAGAGTCTGTCGGAGATCGCTTGGCTAGTTCATTCGTCATACAAAACGGTAGCCAATACGGCCTCGATAATGCGCCAGAAGCTCGGCATGCGCAGATCGGCCGAACTGGTTCGGTTGGCGATCGAGAACAGCATCCTTGCAAATAGATATTGAATTCCTTCATTGCGGTGGAGTCGAGGAGGCGTGTCAGGAGGATGTATGATCCAATGGTTGGTCGGTGCGATCGGTTTGAGTCTCGTTGCTACTCACGCGCTCGCGGCTGACCCTATCGAGATCGGAATCGGCTATCTCGGCCATACCGGCATCAAATCGAAATTGTCGCTCGTCGAGCAGCCCTCGGAAGATGACGGCATCGCCGGTGCGCGTCTCGCGATCGAGGACAACAACACCACCGGCAAGTTCCTCAATCAGCGCTTCTTCCTGGACGAAATTCGCCTGAAGGATGATGAGGATGTCGCCAAGGCGGCGACGGCCCTCGCCGGCCGCAATGGTTTCATTATCGTTGATCTGCCTGCCGACGGGCTGTTGAAAGCGGCCGATGCGCTGGGGAATCGCAAGACCGTGCTGTTGAACGCCGGAGTGACCGACGACCGGCTGCGCGAGCAGGATTGCCGTGCCAGTGTGATCCATGTTGCCCCGACCCGCTCGATGCTCGCCGACGCGCTGGCCCAGTATCTGGTGTGGAAGCAGTGGAAGCGCTGGCTGCTGGCGGTCGGCTCACATGAAGCCGACAAGCTCTACGCCGATGCGCTGCGGCGCGCAGCGACCCGCTTTGGCGCCACAATTGTCGGGGAACGGGTGTTCGAAGATACCGGCGGCGCGCGGCGCACCGACAGCGGTGTAACGCTGATTCAGCGTCAAATGCCGGTGTTTACGCAGCAAGCGCCGGCCTATGACGTTCTCGTCGCCGCGGACGAAGGCGAAGTGTTCGCTTCCTACCTACCCTATCGGACCTGGGACCCCCGACCGGTCGCCGGCTCAGCGGGCCTGGTGCCGACGAGTTGGGATGCCGCGCAGGATCAATGGGGCGCGATCCAGATCCAAAACCGCTTCATCAAACTGAATTCGCGGCGCATGACGGCACGGGACATGCAGGCCTGGACCGCGGCGCGCATGATCGGCGAGGCCACATCGCGGATTAACTCCGGTGACCCGAAATCGGTATCCGATTTTCTTAAGGGGCCGGATTTTTCGGTTGCGGCATTCAAGGGACAGCGGCTGACACTGCGGCCCTGGAACCTGCAGCTTCGCCAACCGATCCTGCTGGTTGACGGCCGCATGGTCGTTTCGGTTTCACCGCAGGAGGGCTTTCTGCATCAGGTCTCGGAACTCGATACGCTCGGCGTCGACCGGTCAGAAACCAAATGCAAGCTGCATTGAGAATAATGCAAGCTGTATTGAGAATGGAGAGATCGCCGATGTGGCGTCGGTGTCTGCTTTCCGGAATGACCATGTGGCTCGCAGCCACAGCACCCGCGATGGCCTTCATCGCCTATGTATCGAACGAGAAAAGCAACACGGTATCGGTGATCGACACCGACACGTGGACCGTCACCAAGACCATCAAGGTCGGTCAGCGCCCGCGCGGTATTGAATTCACGAAGACTGGCAACTTCGTGCTGGTCGCGGTCGGTGATGACGACAAGATCGAGATGATCGATACCGCGACCCAGGAGGTGGTGGACAGCCTGCCCTCCGGTCCCGATCCCGAGCTATTCACCCAGGATGCCGCCGGCAAGATCCTCTACGTCGCCAACGAGAACGACAACGCGGTTACGATCGTCGACCTCGAAAAGCGTGTGCGGGTCGGTGACATCCAGGTTGGCGTCGAACCTGAAGGCATGGCCATCAGCCCGGACGGCAAGATCCTGATAAATACCTCCGAGACCACCAACATGGCGCACTTTATCGACACCACGACGCACCAGATCGTCGCCAATGTGCTGGTCGATGCGCGGCCGCGCTTCGCCGAATTCAAGCGCGACGGCTCCGAATTGTGGGTATCGTCGGAGATCGGCGGCACTGTGTCGGTCATCGACCCCGCCAAACGCACCATCACCGGCAAGATTGAGTTCAGCATTCCCGGCCTGCGGCGCGAGGCGATCCAGCCGGTCGGCATCTCCATCACCAAGGACGGCAAGACCGGCTTCATTGCGCTCGGCCCCGCCAACCGCGTTGCCGTCGTCGATGCCACCACCCATAAAGTCACGAAATATCTTCTGGTCGGCCAGCGGGTCTGGCACATGGCGTTCACCCCGGACGAAAAATATTTGTTGGTGACAAATGGCGGATCCAACGATGTCTCCGTGATTGATGTGTCCGCGCAAAAGGTCATCAAGACCATTCAGGTCGGCGAACTTCCCTGGGGCATCACACTGGTTCAGCCGTGACGGCAACCGACGCATCCGCCGCCGGCCACGCGCCGGACGTCCATTCCCGCCCCGATCCCGCTGGGATATCGGCGTTGTCGATCAGCTGCGTCAGCCATTCCTACGGCCCACGGCGCGCCCTGATCGATGTCAGCTTTGCGGTTGCACCGGCAAGCTTCACGGCGCTGCTTGGCCTCAATGGCGCCGGCAAGAGCACGTTGTTCGCGCTGATCACGCGGCTATTCGGCATTCAGGCCGGCCGCATCGGCATTTTCGGCCACGACATCAGCCTTGCGCCAGGCGATGCGCTGCGGCTGCTCGGCGTGGTGTTCCAGTCCCGCACGCTCGACCTCGACCTCTCGGTGACGCAAAACCTGCTCTATCACGCCGCCCTGCACGGCATCGCGAAACGCGAAGCACGCCTGCGCAGCGACGAGGTGCTGACGCGGATCGGGCTTGCGGACCGCGCCGGCAGCAAGGTTCGCGAGCTCTCGGGCGGCCAGATGCGGCGGCTGGAAATCGCGCGCGCCCTTCTGCATCGCCCGCGGCTGCTGCTGCTGGACGAGGCCACCGTCGGGCTCGACGTCAAGGCCCGCGCCGATATCCTCGGCCACGTCCGGCAACTCGTCATCGAGCAAGCCATCGGCGTGTTGTGGGCCACCCATCTGTTCGACGAGATCATGCCCGAAGATGACCTCGTGGTCCTGCACCAAGGCCAAGTTCTTGCGCATGGCCCAGTCGAGAATATCATCGCCGACGCCAGAGCCCGTGACATCAATTCCGCATTCATGCGCCTGACCAGAGCGGCGGCGGATCCCGGGAGCCCCGCGCCATGAGCTCCACGACCGTCAACCGAGACCAGAGCGGCTTCTCGCTCGCGCAATACGTCACCTGCCTGAACGGCATCGTGTGGCGCGAAGCCTTGCGCTTCGTGCACCAGCGCGAACGTTTTGTTTCGGCGCTGGTCCGGCCGCTGGTGTGGCTGTTCATCTTCGCCGCCGGCTTCCGGCAGGTCCTCGGCATTTCCATCATCCCGCCATACGAAACCTACATCCTCTACGAGGTCTATATCGCGCCCGGATTGATGGCGATGATCCAGCTCTTCAACGGCATGCAGTCATCGCTCTCGATGGTCTATGACCGCGAGATGGGCAACATGCGCACCCTGCTGGTGAGCCCGTTGCCGCGCTGGTATCTGCTGTTCTGCAAGCTGGTCGCGGGAACCGCGGTCTCGTTGCTCCAGGTCTACGCTTTCCTCTTGATCGCGTGGTTCTGGGACATCGCGCCGCCAACGATTGGCTATCTCACGGTGCTGCCGGCGCTGGTGCTGTCGGGCCTGATGCTCGGCGCGCTCGGCATGCTGATCTCCTCCGGCATCAAGCAGCTCGAGAATTTTGCCGGCGTAATGAACTTCGTCATCTTCCCGATGTTCTTTGCCTCGTCGGCGCTTTATCCGCTGTGGCGGGTGCAGGAAGGCAGCCCCCTGCTTTACTATGTCTGCCTGTTCAATCCATTTACCCACGCCGTCGAACTGATACGCTTCGCGCTGTATGGACAGACAAACTGGATTTCGCTGGCGGTTGTCTTTTGCTGCACGACCGCCTTCATGATCGGTGCGATTTACGCCTATGATCCATCGCGCGGCCTGGTCCGCCGCGGGCCCGCTGGAGGCGAGACATGAACCGCCGGAGGCAAAACATCAGATGGCAGATCGCGATCGGGGCGCTCCTCTTCATCGCAGCGACCGAATGCAGCGTTGCCGCCGATCCACGCTATCACGAGATCCGCGATGCGTCCCCATGCCTCGGCGCGACGACCCGCTGCGCAGTTGACACAGTCGACTCCAAGTAGAGCGACATTGTGCAAGATGGAAAGGGAATACAGACGTCGACGAACAAAGGGCCTTCAAGTCTTGAGCAGTCCCATCACTTGAGTGCCGTCATTTCCTTGGCAATGAAGGAACTGGTTTCTCCAATTCGGTAAGCTGCTTGGAGGTTAGGATCGAGATGAACCAATATCCCGCAGCAACTACGCCAGCACCACTAACAGCGTTACCGAGACTTACCCAGAACAGGTTGTACAGCGCGCCGGAAGCCGTGATCGTGTCGGGGTGCTTCGACATAAGCGCGACCGAGAATACCGTCATGTTTGCGACGGAGTGTTCGAAGCCGCTCGCGATGAATGCAAACAGGCACCAGAAGATCACGATGCATTTGGCTGCGTCGCTTTTTGTCCTAGCAGCCATCCAGACCGACAGGCACACGAGCCAGTTGCAAAGCATTCCGCGACATATCAGTTCGACCGGCGTCGAATGGATCTTGTGTATAGCTGTTTCGAATAACAATGCCGCGCCCGGCTTCAAAATATGTCCTCCTCCACCCGCGACGAACAATCCCGACAGGACGGCTGCACCAGCGAGGTTTCCTGCCCAGCTCAGCAGCCAAGCCTTAGCGAGTCCGGCAAGATCGACAACCCCCGCCAGTCTTCCAATGGTCATGTACATGGTATGACCTGTATATAGTTCCGATCCTGCGAAGATGACCAGAATCAGCGCGATCGCGAAGCTGGCCCCCATGACGAGCGGTCGCCACGGTGGGTCGACAACTTGGCCTACCGAAAATATCAGGATGATCCCTATTCCTACATAGGCACCCGCGAACATCGCTCCAACTACAAAGCTCAATGGCCTTTGGTTGATCACCCTTGTCTTTTCTTCCGCAAGGCGCGCGAAGTACATGCATGTCTCGCAAGACATCATTCGCGACCTCCCGACCCAATTGGGGTGGCTGATTTTCTGCGGACGATCGTCGTTGTTCCGCAAAACAACGAACCTCCGAACAGGCAGCCTAGCCCAATAGCAAGTACGGCTACTATCTGGCCGAGCATATCCTGTTCATCACGCAGGTAACTGTTGCAGAGCCTGCTCGGCGATGTCGTATAGATCCAGGACAATACGAGCATCATGGAGACAAGATTACACTTCAGGATCCCGATAGCTAAGGGGGGAAGCTTCGGCCAGCTTAGAGCTAGACTGGCTCCGGCGAATGGCAGGGTTACAAATTTCGCGAATTCGTACAGTGGATTTTGAACCGATCCATCAACGGAACGAGGAAGCATCCAGAAAGAGAAGACAATCAGCGCAAATGACAGGCCAGTGGCACCACCGACATTAAAGCTTTCTCTGCCGCGATTGATCGCGTCCCTATGGCGTCGCGCTATGGTCCAACCGCAAAGGACCAACGCAGGCATTTGGATTAGAAGGTGGCTGACGAGACTTTGCTCTAGGAGCAAACGCACTGGCGAGCTCGAGACGGTAACGAGGATTAGCACAGCTGCATAGAAAGCGAGACGCTCAGTCATTTGATAAAACTCCGCAGAGCCAAAAATGCCGCGTTGTGCTGGTCCAGATCATAGATCCCGGTTAGCTTTCCATCGGGTCCCACGACGTGCAAAGCGGCATTGTGTACAAAGCCCCCGATACCGTCCGGCAGAACGATAACCGCATAAGCTTCAAGCAACAGGCGCAACTCTCCCGCGTTACGAGGACGCGCAAGTTTCCAGATACTTGCGTCGGCGCCGTGCACTCTCGCATATTCAGAAAGCTCTCGCGGACCATCTTGGGCGAGGTCGAAGCTGATGCTGAGTAATTTGGCAGGCACGCCATCCGCCTTGATCCTCTCCTGCAGCCGACCAAAATTATCACCAAGAGACACGCAAATGGTGGGACACTGAGTATAGATGAAGTCCACGATTACCGCTTGGCCAGTGTAGTCTGAGAGACGGATCGACCGTCCGCTACCATCAACGAGCTCGACGTCCGGGATGGGTTCTGGCGATGCCAAGACCGCAATTCGGCGTGCCGTCTCAGCGGTAAACGCTCTGAGCCCGCTGGTAGCCCACCACAGCACAGCGGCACCGAAGGCCAGCACCAAGCAGGTCGCGAATAGCGTGCGCCGCATGATTCAGCCTCTCATCGACAAGACCAACCGCTTTGTTATCGGAAGGACGATGATTCCGACCCCAAGAATCGCCGCCAAGGCGAACAAGCTGCCGACCTGATCCTGCAAATGCCATTCCGGGAGGTGTGTCGCCCAACGCCGCGGTATACTGCTCGCGCCAGAGACAAGGAACACGATGGCAAAGCCCATTCCACCGAGCAGGTATATGGTGAAGCCACGAGCATTCCACCCAGAAAGCGATGCGTGAACCCCCGTCCTCGTCAGCCACGCCGAGAAACCGAGCGTCAACGCAACCTGGCCAAGCAGAAGGTAAAGGTGGAAGTGACCCGGAACCCATTGGGTATTATGCATGATGTTGTTGACTGAAATCATTCCATCGATGATCGCGGGTACCGCACCGATTGACCAACCGAAGATTCCCGTGACCAGGAGCGCCGATGCGAGATCCCAGCGAATGCCAGATCTGTATAAATAGGTGAGAAGCGAGAACGTCGTGATAACGAGTAAGGGAATCCCGCTCGCATAGGAAATAATCTGCCCCATGACCAACGCCCACGCAGGCATAACGCCATCCTGAAAGAGATGATGCGTGTATACTGCCATCACCAGAAACACTACTGCGTTCCAAGAGGCGACAAACGATCGAGAGACCTTCCATTGTTGCTGTGTGTATTCGGGTACGATCTCATACACCGCAATGACGGCCATATAGATCGACGCATTGATAAAGACGTGGCCAAAGAAATAGATCATGTTCTTCGCCAGCAGCGCGTCCAATGTAAAGCTGGGGAGATAGAGATTTATCAGACTGATGATAAGGACCGCAGCACCCACGACCGTGCTTATTCCGTTGAACACGACGATTGCGGCGGCAGCTATTACAGTCGGGGGCGGCACATCATCCTGCTTCCCTGAGAAGAGGAGCGGCCATCCGAGCGCGTTCGCGAAGTTGCCGTAACGCTCAATTACAGCTCTACCGACCTCAACCAAGTAGACGAGAAAACCAACTCCGACGAGTATTACCCCAATGAGATAAGTCGCGGCCGCACCCACGTCCCAGACGCCACCGGATATCGCCGGAAGGGGGAACAAGAACGTCCAGGCTCCGGCGTATCCGCCGATGAAGATTGAGCCTAGGATCGCCACGACACCGACGACGAATAAGCCAAGGTGAATCCAAAACACCCACCCAGCTAATGAGACGTGGCGACTCAAGAAATACCACATGATCGCAGATCCGGACATTCCGGCGATCCCAACCATGCCGATTCCATGCGCCGTCATAAGGCGATAGAATATCGTTGGATCGATTTGGATAAGCGCCCCTTGAGCCATGCGCATGGTCAGCCCGAATGCCATCATCAACAGGAGCACGGCAACTGTCAGCAGCATCGTCAGCTTGACAGCCCCATCGGCCGGACAAGAAGGTGCAGAAATCGTACCAGGTGCATTCGCTTGAGCCATTTTCAGATTCCCTATTGCGCGACCACAAGTATTTCGTCTGTCATGTCGTGATGAGCGACCCCGCAATACTCCATGCAGAAGATCCGGTACTTTCCCGCCGTCCGAAATGTGTAACTGACTCGATTGATGTAGCCCGGCATGGCCTGGCTTTGGACGAGGAGCTGATCGCCAGCGTCGTAGACTGCGAATCCATGCGATACGTCGGTCGTCGCAATGTTGAAGGTAACTGGCTTGCCTACGGGGATTGTCTTGCGGTCAATCTCCCAGCTCCATTGCGAGCCCGTTACCTTGACGCTGACCACATCCGCGCCGGCAGCTACCGCTCTCGGCCACGGCCTCAACGAACCAATTGATACGGCAGCGCCAAGCACGAGAGCGCCGATGAACAGCACGAAGCGAAGCGCCCCGAGCTTGGGCGCCTTTTTGCTACCGTCCCCCGCGCCGGATCGACTCAACGAGAAGAGAAAGATGGCGGCCACCGCCATCATTAGAACCAAGCTCGTGAAGAGAACTGTTTGATGCATGCCGCCTGCCTCCAAAACTCGATTAATCATTCCGCTAACACGCACCAAGCGATCGTCCAGAGTTGCGCCGAAGACATTGGTGTGGCGTGGCCGTATGGTTGCAACCTCGATAACCCCGGGTCGCGCCGCTGAACGTTCAGGCTATACTCTGACGACCGTTCGGCCACGTACCTGGCCGGCGAGAATCGTATCGGCGAGTGCCGGCAAGTCGTCGAGTTGGACTTCTTGCGTTACGCGCGCGAAGTCCTCTTCCGTCAAGAGATCCGCGATGCGTCCCCAGGCCTCCGCGCGACGACCCGCTGGGCAGTTGACGGAGTCGACTCCGAGCAGAGCGATATTGCGCAAGATGAAAGGGAAGACAGACGTCGGAAGATCGCCGCCGCCGGCCAGGCCGCAAGCTGCTACCGCCCCGCCATAAGCGGTCGAAGCTAAGACATTAGCGAGAAGCGCTCCACCGACAGTATCCACCGCCCCATGCCAAACCTCGCTTTGCAACGGTTTACCCGGCTGCTGATAGGCATCACGGGCCACGATGTCCGTGGCGCCAAGGGATTTAAGGAACGTCTCCTCGGACGCACGTCCGGTGAGGGCATGCACGCGGTAGCCGAGCCGAGACAAGAGACGCACCGCAACGCTGCCAACACCACCGGCTGCACCTGTCACGAGGACGTCCCCGCCTTTCTTGATGCCATGCCGCTCAAGCGTGATAACGCACAACATTGCAGTGAGCCCTGCCGTACCAACGGCCATTGCGGTCCTAGTCGACAGTCCCTTCGGTAGCTTGGCCAGCCATTCACTCTTCACTCGGGCGCGCTGAGAGAATCCGCCCGACCAACTCTCTCCGACACCCCAGCCAGTAAGCACCACCTTGTCGCCGGGCCGGAACGACGGGCTGGCGCTTGCGCGCACAGTTCCAGCGAAATCGATGCCAGGGATCATCGGAAATGTGCGCAGGATGCGGCCCAGCCCCTTCAGTGCAAGGCCATCCTTGTAATTGAAGGAGGAGAACTCCACGTCGACAGTGACGTCCGCCTCGGGGAGATCGCGCTCGGTGATCTCTTCGATGCCAATGGCGTGTCCACTATCGCGCTTTCTTGCCACAAGGGCGCGGAAGGTGTTGCTCACTCGCTAACTCCTGTTCTTGGTCAACGCACGGAGGCGCGTCGGCGGCGCCCGGACACGCGCGCTGCTCGGCCCTTGCCTATTGCTCGTGGACGTAGTGATCGAGTTCGGTCAGTGCCGCGACTGCGCCACCTTCATGCTGTGCCCGCGCCCAGTCCGGATCGTCCGGAACGGATCCGCTCCGTCCCGCCTTTGCAGGCATTTTCATGCCGCAGAGGCATCCAGCTTGGCTCCCCTTTGAGTGCTCCAATTGTGTATTGTTTTAAATAGACCGATCGTCTCAAAAATACAAGCAAGATTGTCGACCCGATCGGCGCGTTTGTGAACTGATCACTGATCGTAGGCGCATATTGCTCCGCCGCGTGCTGCCTCTCGATGGCGGAAGGCGCCGCTCGGCAACCCGCGAACCGCAATTCACAGGCGCCACCGGGACCCGCGGAAGCGAATAATGGACTGGACACTAGGCTGCGCGCGTGGGGCTGCACTGGGGTTGGCCCGTCAGGAGCGCTACGAGCCGACTACCCAATCAGGCGCCCGCCGCGTCGTCGGAAGTGACCTCTTTTGGCAATGTGGTCAGATTCCGATCCCGCGAGCTCTCAACGTCTCGGCGATCTCGTCGAAGACGGCTGGATCGTCAACAGTGGCGGGCAGTTTCCATTCCTCATCGTCGGCGATTTTCTGCATGGTCCCGCGCAGTATCTTGCCGGAACGAGTCTTGGGCAAGCGCTTGATGGTCACGACCGTCTTCAATGCCGCCACTGCGCCGATACGGTCGCGCACCATCTGCATGACCTCATTTTCAATCACCGCCGCATCGCGCGACGCCGCAGCGCTCAGCACGACGAATCCAAGGGGGATCTGGCCTTTCATTGCGTCGGCGACGCCAATCACCGCGCATTCGGCAACGTCCGGATGCTCCGCGAGAACCTCCTCCATTGCCCCAGTCGAAAGGCGATGGCCGGCAACGTTGATGATATCGTCTGTACGGGCCATGATGAACACGTAACCGTCCCCGTCGACGAGGCCGGCGTCGGACGTTTTGTAATAACCGGGGAATTCATCGAGGTAAGCTTGCCGGAAGCGGCTGTCGGCCCTCCAAAAAGTCTGCAGGCAACCAGGCGGCAGAGGGAGCTTCAACACCACATTGCCGAGGGTCCCGGGTGGCGTCTCGTGCCCCGCATCGTCAAGGATTCGGATTTCATACCCAGGCATGGGGACGCCAGGGGAGCCGTATTTTATCGGCAACGCGCCGAGCCCTAGCGGATTATGGGTGATTGGAGCGCCTGTTTCGGTCTGCCACCAGTTGTCGATGACCGGGACCCCTAGTTGCTTTTCCGCCCACTTGATTGTCTGGGGGTCGGCGCGCTCGCCCGCCAAGAAAAGCGCCCTCAGCGTCGAGATGTCATATTTTCGGATGTGATCGCCGGCGGGATCCTGCCCCCTGATGGCGCGGAACGCTGTTGGCGCGGTGAACAGCCCTACCACGCCGTGTTCAGCGATGACTCGCCAGAACGTTCCAGCATCCGGCGTTCCTACGGGCTTTCCCTCGAACAAGACTGTCGTGCACCCGTGCACGAGCGGCGCATACACGATGTACGAGTGTCCGACGACCCAGCCGACGTCCGAAGCCGCCCAGAATACCTCTCCCGGTTTGATCCCGAATTCGTTTTGCATCGACCATTTCAGTCTGACCATGTGTCCGCCGTTGTCACGAACCACGCCCTTTGGCTGGCCAGTCGTCCCTGACGTGTAGAGGATATAGAGGGGGTCGGTCGATGCGACCGGAACGCATTCTATGTCGGTTCGCGCCGCTTTTTCCTGGGCGACGGCCTTGGCGTAGTCGATGTCGCGATCATCAATGAGGTCACAGCTCAGCTGCTCACGTTGGACGACGATGCAATGCGAAGGCTTATGTCGGGCAAGGTCGATTGCGCCATCCAGCAGCGGTTTGTAGGCGATTGTGCGGTTGGGCTCGAGGCCACAGGAAGCCGAGATGATCGCCTTAGGTTGCGCATCGTCGATGCGGGTCGCGAGCTCGCGTGCGGCGAAGCCACCAAAAACGACCGAGTGGATTGCGCCCAGACGCGCGCACGCGAGCATGGCGAAAACAGCCTCAGCGATCATCGGCATGTAGATGACAACTCGATCACCTTTGCGAACACCGATGCGCCTCAGCACCGCTGCAAGCGCGGTCACCTCGTCCTTCAACTGCGCATAGGTAAATTTTTGGACGGTGCCGGAAATAGCGCTGTCGTAGATAAGGGCGATCTGGTCTGCTCGCCCTGCCTCCACGTGCCGGTCCACGGCGTTGTAGCAGGTATTGCAGGTTCCTCCTGGAAACCAGTGCCCGTAAACGCCGACCCCAGGTTCAAAAACCCTGTCATATTGGGTGAACCAGTCAACTCCATGCGCCGCCTCGGCCCAGAATGATTCAGGACCAAGCTTCCAATTGGCGTAGAGCTCATGATAGTCCGATGCCATGCCCCTCTCCTCCCCAGTCATTCTTTGCACGGCGACATCGTTGTCGGCGGTTGGTGCCATGCGGCATCTGCCCAGCCGCTTGCCGGCTGGGATGCCTTTGGTTGGACATTGAGCGCCGCATGTTTCGATTAAAGTCTCGGGCTTTGGCCAAACGAGCAGCCCTGATGGCGTCGAGCGCCCATTCCCGTCTACGCCTCACGTGACCGGCCGATACTCGCTTCCATCCCAGTTTTTCCGACCAACCGTTTTCATGAATCCGTCGACGAACTTGTCTAGAGGGACGGCGTTGCGCTCCAATTTCGCCCGCAAAATCGCGCCCTCCCACCCGATCCAAAAAAACTCGGACATCTGGCGGCAGTCGACTCGCTGAGGAATCTCGTCGCGCAACCGAGCCTCGTCCAGGCATTCGGCTATCCTCTTCTGCCATAGCTCGAACACATCTATGAGCCTTTGACGGAAGGAGCCTGGGAGCGATGCCATTTCTTGGCCAAGATTCCCGACAAGGCATCCGCGACGAAAATCGTACTTCGCCATACCGTCGCGCGCAGATCTTATGAAGTTATCGAACCTCTGCATCGGAGGTAGGTTTCGATCCTTAAGGTATTTTTCCAGCCTCGAAACAAAGAAGCTGTTGTATTCGTCGACCAACGCCAACCCGAATGCCTCTTTGCTGCTGAAATAATGATAGAATGATCCCTTAGGGATATTGGCCGATTTCAGAATTTCGTCGAGACCGACGGCAGAGAAGCCGAACTCGCACAGCTTTTCGACACCTGCTCTCAGCAGCACGGCTTTCGACTCGTTCGAAACGCCTTCGTTCTTTGGTGGTCGTCCCGGGCGACGCTTAATGTGTACGACTGATCCCATCAGGCAACAATAGACCGGTCGTCTCGCGGATACAATAGGAGCGTTGGGCGAAAGCCGCAGCGCGCGGCTTCTCAAAGAGGAGCAATGAGCCGAGGCGGTCGCTCAGTAGCGTCCGTTCCGCCGATGTCGTTTTTCAACAGCCTGGCCCGCCAGCGAGATCCCAAGCCATGGCACCGCGATTCGATGGCGAGAATTGTCGGATTTGATTGACTGCGCTGCAGCTCATACGTGAATGTTGGCACGCGTCGCAGCGTTATGTGATGCTGGTTCTCACGATGGTCGCGCCACGCTGTAGTACCTCGATTGCTTGCGCGATGATGTGCTCGACGATGTCGCCGGCGGGCAATCGATCGCGCACCAAGTCGACGCCCTCGCCGGCCCAGACGGCACGGATGGAGAGATCATCTGGTGCAGCATTCATATAAATCTTTTCTTCCTCGGGCCGCGCCAAGCGGAGTTCCTCTTCCCGTTGTTGCCATTTGTCTAGGAACGCATTCTTAACGGCGCGGCCGGGATACTGTTGCGGCCAGGCAGAGCCGCGCACGATATCGAATATCCTGGTCTGCTCCGTCTCATCTCCGGAGGCCGCGATCAGCCGGTCCTTCATGGCACCGTTCCAGAGTGACTCGTCTGACGCCGCAAAGCGCGTGCCCATCAGTACCCCAGCGGCGCCTAAAGCGAGGACGGCTGCAAGTCCGCGGCCGTCTGAAATTCCGCCAGCGGCGACAACAGGGATGGGGCCGACTGCATCCACAATCGCTGGAACGAGACCCATCGTTCCTCGCGTCATGCCGGCGTGGCCGCCGGCATCGCGGCCTTGGGCAATGATAATGTCAGCTCCAGATACGGCAGCTTCCTTGGCCTGAGCCAGCGTTTGGACCTGACACATCAATAGACAGCCGGCTCGCTTTATAGCGTCGGCAAAGGGCACGGGACTGCCGAATGAGAGCATGAGCACTGGCGGATGCGCTGCCAAGGCCGCATCGAGGGCCCCCGGCCTCTCATCGAGCGCCCAAGTGACGAGACCAATACCAACGCGCGCATTGCCGGCTTCGGTGAGTCCTTTCTTGATGGCTACGCTGTCGGCATATCCAGAACCGATAATCCCCAAACCGCCGGCGTGCGTTACGGCGGCTGCGAGCCTGCCTCCCGATGCCGAGCCCATGGGAGCGAGCAGGATCGGATGCTTGATCTGCAGCAACCTTGTTAGGGCTGTCTCGATTACGGCCATTATTTTCTCCTTCGGTTCCGTAGCTGACAGGAAGTCAACCTTTGTAGGCGTCACGGGTCAACGCGAGAGGAGCCGTCCGGGTGCCTCACCTCGTCTACGGCTTTCACGCAAGCTAGGCAGAAAAAATCATCCGATGTGAGTCGGCCCAATATTCTGGGGCTTTGGTCGGGGCGATGGACAGCGCCGCACGGTCAGGCGACTTCGGAGACGGCCCTGCGGATGGCCTGCTCGAACGCCTCCGGCGGCTGGGCCCCTGTGATTAGGTAGCGATCGTTGACCACCACGGCGGGAACGCCGCTTATCCCCGCTCGATGCCACTTCTCTTCGGCGTCGCGCACCTCGTCGGCGTAGTGTCCTGAGGTGAGCACATCGCGCACAGCAGCGCCATCAAGGCCAACAGATTCAGCAGCGGCCACGAGCACATCGTGGTCACCGGGATTCTGCATCTTGGTATGGTAGGCGGCGAGCAGCGCGCGCTTCAGCTCTTCCTGTCGTCCCTCGATCCGGGCCCAGTGCAGCAGTCGGTGCGCGTCAAATGTGTTGTAGAACCGGCTTTCGTCGGTAGTCACCATGTCGAAGCCCACTTGCGCGGCCAGGACGCGTAGGCGTTCACGGTTCGCGATCGCCTGCTCGCGCCCGACGCCGTATTTGCGTGCCACGTTGTCGAAACGGCTCTCACCCTCCGGCGGGATGCCCGGATTGAGTTCGAAGGGCTGAAAATGGATGTCGGCCGTCAATCGCCCCTCGAAGCGCTTCAGCGCAGCATCCAGGTTTCCCAACCCAATGACGCACCAGGGGCATGACACATCAGATATAAAGTCGATTTTGACCGTATTTGTCATGGAAAGGCTACTCGCTTGGTGACGTTTGGGCACGCCAGGCACCCCCTAAACTTATGGGGAAGATGGGGCGACTTAACCACCGGATGAACAGCCGCTGGCAGGAAGGCACTCTTTCGCATATCGGAACAATCATGCGGCTCGCGGCCTCACTGTCGGCCAGCTTGACACTGACCTTGCCCCCAAGTTTTGCTGGCGCGGAGCCCTCGGCATAGCGCAGCGCCAGCTCCCGGCGCGGGTGGCACGTGAAGGCGAACTCGGACGGCGTATTCCATCCGAAATGAGGTGGACTACCCTGCTCTATCGCGGCCATCAAACGTGACTGCGACACCTGCGAGCTCAAGCCACGTTGTCGCCGAAGATGCTCGCCCGGAAGGTCCCGCGCTCGATCCACGAAAGCGCCCGCGACATCGCCAGACCGAAGCCTGGATCAATCGAACGCCGACCAGTGAGTTGCAAGATGTCGCCAAGTGGCCCCGAACGTCTGACGACTCAACGAAGCGGTCGATCGTGAGAACTCATAGACAGCGCCACCGGGTCAACCTCCGGCTCCATCATCGATTCCAACCTCCTGCCCGACGGGATGGAATGAATCAGCGATCCATCCCGATTTCAGCAGCCAAGTTTTTCAACATAATCGGCCAGTAGCGGAAATACTCCGAACGTTCGGCCTTGATCCGTTTCTGACATCGCCCGTGGTGTTGCGGCTAAGCCGCGCGGATATTCGCCATAAAGCGGTCGAGCTCTTCGCGGAGTCGCGTGCTTTCGGCGGACAAAGAACGCGCCGAATTCAGCACTTCCTCCGACGCCGAGCCGGTCTGGGTGGCGCCACGATTGACCAGCATGACGCTGGTGGCGGCCTCCTGCGTGCCTTGCGCGACGTTTTGCACGCTGCGAGTAATCTCCTGCGTCGTAGAACTCTGCTGTTCTACTTCGCGCGCGATAGTCGTCGCAATGTTAGAGATTTGGCCGATGGTGCCCCCGATCTCCTTGATGGCGGCAACTGAATCCTGGGTTGCCGCCTGCATGCCTGAGATATGATTGGAAATCTCATCGGTTGCCCGCGCTGTCTGGCTGGCAAGCGATTTCACCTCCGATGCCACCACGGCAAAGCCGTGCCCTGCCTCGCCGGCGCGCGCGGCCTCGATCGTCGCGTTCAGTGCCAGCAAATTGGTTTGCTTGGCAATCGCCGTGATAAGCTTGATCACGTCGCCGATTTCCTCCGCTGCCCCCGAGAGCTTGCCGATGCGCGCATCGGTCTGTTCCGCCTGTCGCACGGCCTGATCCGCAATCCGACTTGATTCGTTGACACGCCGCCCGATCCCGTTGACGGACACGGAGAGCTCCTCGATGGCGGAAGCCACCGACTGCATGTTGCTGGAGGCCTTCTCGGAAGCACCCGCCAGCTGGCTTGATAGAGTCCGTGTGGTGTCCGCGGTCTGCGTCAATGTACCGGCCGCACCCTCGATCCGCACGGCCGAAGCCGACACGTTAGTCACGATCGAGCCTACCGCTGTATCGAACTCGTCAGCAAAGCGGATCAATTCGGCACGGCGCGCCGCGGCGCTTGCCTTATTCCGCGCCTCTTGATTTGCGGCGTCGCGCTCGGCCTTCGCCACCGCCTGGAGCTTGAACTCCTCGACCGCGGCTGCCATCTCGCCCAGCTCATCCTTACGGCCTAGACCGGGCAGGACGACCTCGAAATTGCCGGCCGCGAGCTTGCGCATCGCAAGGCACATGGACGCGATTGGCCTGGAGATACCATTGCCGAGCAGGAAGGCCCAGATCAACCCGAGCACGAAGGCGCCCGCAGCGAGCATCAAAATCAGGTCTTTTGTTTCTCTGATTGTCCCCTGCGACTCCGACTCAAGGCGCTTCTGGTCGGAGAGCAAGTCGGACTTTATCGCGATCGAACCTTGACTGATGGTAGCGGCGGCTCCCGTCATTTCGACGCTCAGCCGGTCGATTTCCTTCGCATTGTCGATCAGTTTGTCGAGGGCCTGCCGGTAATCCTCCAGCATAGCTGAAGTTTCGTTTAAACCTTGATTGATCCCCTCATTCTTTGACGAGACGGCGCGTAGTGACTTTTCGACGAACTTAAGACGCGCCATTGCGCTGGTCGCGACGGTCTTGTCGGCATTTGCCACGAACATGTTGGCAAGCGCCGTGGCTGCTTGGAATTGGTCAGTTACCTTTCTGACGCCATCTTGAATCGTCTGTAGTTCCGAATCGTCGGCCTTACTGGAGAGATCGTCCAGCTTGTAACGCAATGAAAAAGCGCTGCGAGTGAGTTTGTTCTGCGCGATCTGCGCGCTGTCTTCCCTGATGCTCACGATTTCGGCAAAAATCTTGGAGAAAGTGCGGAATTCCCACTCTAGCTTGGTAAGCTGGTCGAGCCGCGCCGGATTGACCGTAATCTTCATGGATTGGAGAATGGCGTCTCTCAGGCTTGCCTCGGCTGCCAGCGCCGCTTTGCTATCTTCTTGCTTGCCTGTTTCCTGGAAGTAACGCGCCAGCAAGCGATAGGAGACTAGCTCGCGGTCAATGTTGCGCGCCAGATCCGCTTCCGTCACTCTCTGTTGGTAGGATGCGACGCCCGCAGAGATTCGTTCGAAGCCCATAAAGGCAAAGCCCATGCTGGCTCCCGAGATCGCCAATGTGACGGCAAAGCCGAGCATGATCTTTGCACGGAATCGGAGGACGGGTAGGTTCAATAGCCACGACCCGGAACGACGTTTAAGCCCCACAGTATCCTTGCGATCCTCAAGTAGGCTACTCTTCAACGCCGAATGACCAACGCCGGCTACTGAAATGGTGTCCACTATCGGGAGGCCAATTATTGACATGAGCTTCAGCGAGATTTTGAATTTACCGAGCATCGTGAAACCTTTGAGATCATAGCGCGCCGACTGATCCGGCTCGGATGTTAGTTATCGCACAATGATAAAGATTGCCTTCACGCGCCTCGGTGCATGCGCTGCGCATGTTTGGCAGCGTCACTGATAGACTCAAGATTTGAGAAAACGAGCACGCTCGAAGCGTGCGTAACACACCACACGGCTTGATCGTATACGAAGAAACGAGCGAGGAATAATTACTTATTCAGATGATGGTCATCTCCAAACACGATGACCAGCCGATGCAGGAGCGGCTGACATTAGCGTTTGGCTAAACGGAACCGTCCTCCGCAGATCATAGTTTTACCAATACGACGTATCATGCCAAACGTAGCTGCACGGTTTTGTGAACGTTGGGTACATTCTTAATCGCTCCTTGCGCGATCGGATTCCTGGATCACGTTGCAGATCGGTGCCGGCTTCGTAAAGCGCCAGGATGTCGGCAATTGCACGGTTGACCACACTCGCGGGATCGCACGTGCGGCATCATCGCTAATGCCGCTCCCGCATGACGGCTTAACTCTGACCAACCTCGGCAAGCAGCGCCTTAGCGGCCGCTTTGCCGACATTGTTGGCCGCGAACGGACTATCGCCGGTAATCAATCTTCTGTCCTGAAACGTCTGGCCATTAATTTCGGTGTTCAGAATCTCGACACCCAGCTTCTTAAGCTCCTCGCCAAACATCCATGGAATCTGGCCTGGCATGTAACCGAGTTCCGGAGTCTTCTTGTCGATGGCATCAGGGAATGCGCAAATCTTGTAGCCCTTAAAGATATAATCATCTTTCGCTTCATTCACGCCTGGAGCGAGAAAGGCAGCTGGGCCATGGCAGAGCGAGATGATATATTTGTTCCGGCTCATCGCCCACTTCAGGGTTGTCTTAACGTCCAGACTCTTCGGAATTCCGATCAGCGCGCCGTGGCCACCAGGAATAAAGACCGCAATGTAGTTCGAATTGTCACCGAGATTCTTCTCAACGACATCCGACAGTTTGAGCGGACTCATTAGCTTGTTGATGTACTTCTGATAAAAGCCGATAACAGCTTCGTCCTGCCGGGGTAGCGCCCAGAGTTCGAATTTGACCGGGTTGCCCGATAAAGTGGCAATATCAAACTCAAAGCCAGCCTTATCGAGATGATACATCGGCAACAGCGTTTCGACGGGATGATTTCCAGTCGAGAACATCGTTCCATTGTCCATCAGAAGATAGCGTTCGTCGGCAGCAATCATCAATATCTTCCACTTGCCGCCGCGGTAAGCATTCGGATAGTCCGCTCCGTCGAGGTCCGACTTGGCCGACGTAAATTGGCTCAATGAGTAAGGCGAAGGAAAGAATGCATTATTTTCAGCAACATCCGGTGTTGGGCGCTTGTCTTCCGTTTTCTCAGCCATTGTGATGTCCTCCATCGTTTTCCACTTGCGATAGTCCGATCCTACAAGCCCGTTGAAATCCCACGTATGAGGCGTTTCCCTCAATCAATTCGGATGCGCGGCCCCAACAATCAGAGCCGCTCGAAATCATGACCCGCTGCCGGTACGGCGAAACGCGCCTTTTGCCTCACCCTCCTATTTCTCCATCTCGTAAACGAAAGCGATACGATCGGGAGTCTCTTTGGCCCAGTAGCGCTGTCGCTCACAGATTGCGGCTCCTTGATCATCAGAACCTCGTCCTCCGACATCTGCCTTCTTGCTTCAAGAGGAACGCTAAGCAATAGACGGTATCGATCACTTTTAGGACTTCAGATCCGCGTTTCATTAAGGCCTTGCACCTTGCTAGTATATCGGCTCGCTCGCCATGAGCTGCGTAGGTACAAACAGTTTAGGTCTAACCGCCCATTAGGAGAATGATCGACGACTGGAAGACACTCAACCGCCGCTCGGTATGATCAAATGAGCTTCCAGAACTCATTGAGCCAGATTGCCTCGCACATCTCGTCGCGGCTCAGTGATTAGACGCGGCTTGCAGCATGTTAGATGCCGCATCCACGGCACGTTTCAAAGCCTGCCATATTGAGCTTTGCGAGGCCAACAACGAGCTTAACTGGCAAATCCCAGCAGGCGCGCGAAGCGGCCGGTGACGCGGGGCTCCGGCCGACTACGCTCATTGATGCTGACCAAAACGAACTGATTAATCAATTCAATGGTCAGAGAAAACTCCTCGCCGGCGGGATCTCGATAATCGATGCGCGTCAGATGATCTTCCGAAGAGCTGTTGATCCCAGTCCAGTGCAAGCCGTTGCTGATGAACCGAATCATTTCTCCGACCGAATGAAACTCGTTGGTGCCCCTGTCCTGCTTCAAGATCTGCCGGGCCTTTGTGTTCATGGTCAAAATGCGGGCATCATCGGTCTTGTTGAGACCGTTCCTAATCGGGACCGCTGCAACGATGCCGACCGGAGATCGATCATAGAGGATTTGAAGGACGTCAACCTGTTCACTGAGACACGCCATGTAGCACTTGGTGAACACCGGTTCGCAGTGCGCTTCGGCAGCAAGTGGCAGGATCAGCGTCTCCCAATAAACGTTCCTTTCGGACAGCGACGAGATATAGCGCGCATAAGTCGGCTGCATTCTGGCGAGACAGTCGTCGAAAAGCTCGCGCAGACTATTGGCGGTAGCGAACTTGAGTTCGGAAGCTAACGTTCCGCGCAAGTCTCTTCCTAAGTTTGCGATGTAGCTTTCACTCTGGGCGACGACGAGATGGTCGTTCCCGACCCTGAGATTCAGCAGCGTGTCGACGAACGCATTCGACGACTGCACGAACATATCGCGTAAGCGTGGTTGCCGACTTGCCTTATGGAAAAGCCACTGCCGATAGGCCGCATTAAGCGCCTTCGAATGAATTTGCTCGCCGATAGCCCTCCCCGTCCAGGTCTGAATAGCTGCGCGGCTTGTCGCCCCGACGTCCATCGACCTCCCGGGAGGAGGAGTGATAGCGTGAATCGACGACGCTGACTCGTCACCAACGTGCAGTGGTTTGGCGGACTGACTCATCATGATTCCTTTCTCTCATTCCCATGGCATTTGGTCCAATGGAGTTCGATTATCGAGAAAAGCAGATGTCGTTCTTCAGATTCTGAATATCTCGCAAGCCATGCACCAACGTGGCTAGGATATTCGGCTAGAGCTTAAAGCCGGCTTAAACGGCGCAAGCTCTTGTATCACTGAGGAGTCCGTGCACTGCATTTGCAAGTTCGGAGAAGCGAGGGTCGGAAGCAACAATTGAGCAGTGACGTTCTCTGGAGGAACAGGCTTGCTGATCAGAAAGCCCTGAATTTCGTCGCAAGCCTGCTCGCGTAAGAACTCCATCTGTTCTATCGTCTCAACGCCTTCTGCAACAATCGTCAGCCCGAGAGCTTTGCCCATATTGATGATAGCCCGTGCGATGGCCCTGTCTTCCGGGTTGTGGGGCAACTCACGAACGAAAGAACGATCTATTTTGATCGTATCGATGGGAAACCGCTTCATTGCGGACATCGAAGAATAACCCGTGCCAAAATCGTCGATTGCGAGCCGCACGCCGCGACTCCGAATCGACTCAAGCAAGTGAACAGCTCGTTCAATATTGAGCATGACCATGCTCTCCGTGACCTCAATCTGCAACAGTTGTGGCTCCATTCCACTGGCAGCAAGGGCGTCATCGATATCCCGCAGAAGATTCTCGTCGCAGAACTGCCGTGGCGAGACGTTGATAGCCATGGAAATCGGAGGAAGCCCCTCACGTTGCCAAGCGACGTTCTGAGCACAAGCCGTTCGCATAATCCATCGGCCAATTGGAACGATCAGGCCAGTCTCCTCCGCCAACGGAATGAAACGTAAGGGAGGCAAGAGCCCGAAATCCGGATGCATCCACCGCAGCAGCGCCTCGACGCCGACAACGCGTCCTGCCGCAATGTCTAGTTTCGGCTGGTAGTGCAGACAAAGCTCATTCCGATCGAGCGCGCGGCGCAGGCCTGCCTCCATCATCAGGCGATCGACAGACTGTGTTTTGATTTCGTTCGAAAAATGCCGTACATGATTTTTGCCCTCTTGCTTGGCGAGATACATTGCGCTGTCGGCATTCTTCATAAGATCGCGCTCATCGTTGCCATCTTTAGGAAAGATGGCAACCCCGATACTCGCGGTTACTCGACACTCATGTCCACCAAGTTCTAGAGGCTCACTGATGATCGATAAAAGATGATGCGCCACCGTTGCAGCATGTTGTTGCTCGGCAACTTCGTTCAAAAGGATCACAAACTCGTCACCGCCGAGCCGCGCAACGACGTCGTTCGCACGCAAGCCGCCGCGAAGCCTCTTGGCCATTTCCACCAGCAACGCGTCCCCCGCTTCATGGCCGAGCGAATCATTGATAATTTTGAACCTGTCGAGATCAATGAAGAGAAGAGCGAATGGTCGCTGTTGACGTTCTGCCACCTTTACTGAGTGATTCAGCAGTTGGCTGAACATCGTACGGTTCGGCAAATCCGTTAGGCCATCGTGCGTCGCCAGGTGCTCGATCCGTTCTTCGGCCATTGCTTTTTCATCTGCTCGATCGAAATTCTCCAGTGCAAACGAGATATTCGTGGCCATCCGTTCCAAGAGCTCGACGAATTCCGAGGTGAATATCCCCTCCTCCGCCGCCATGAAAAGGAGCACGCCGGCCGCGTGACCGCGGCTAAGCAACGGCAAGGCTGCTCCGGATTTAGAGCCGGCGCGGCGAACGATGTCATGAAAGGCACCCCGTTCCTGGTCCGCCAGATAATTGTTACTGATACATGCCTGCTTGGTACGAAATGCCGTACCCGTCAGTCCCCGACCTTCGGGGTACGCGGGGGAAACCGCGACCTTCAACGCCCTTGCCGCTTTCGCCCTTGGTCCGCTCGCCGCGACGACGCGAAGAAAGTCGCTTCCAGGCTCAGCCAACGCGATGGTCGCGCAAGTGAATTGGGCTCCATTCGCGGCAGCTTCGCAAGTCAGTTCAAACAGTTCGGTCCGGGTCTTTGCTCGAACAATGGCTTCATTCGTCGCGCTGAGCGCGGCGAGCATTCTCGTCAGGCGCTCCTTGGATGCCATCAGAGCATGGTCCTCGTCAGAACGCGTCTCCAATCTCGCCTGCATGACGGCAAGAGATCTCAATAATTGACCAAGTTCGTCGCGTCGCCGCACTTCGATCCTGTCGACGAAGTTGCCCGCAGCTACTCGTCCCGCAACCTGCATCGCCGCGGAGATCGGTTTGGTCATAGAGTACGCAAAAACTGCTGCGACAATTAGGCTGATGAACGTCACGCTGGTAGCGAGAGCAAACATGTTGGCAGTCGTCGACGCCACAGAGGCCTCGGCAGCCATTCGAAGCTTGAAGCCATATGCGGCAACGGTTTCCACGAGGTCGTCTAGCGCCGCAGCCGCAGCATCTTCTTTCTGTCTGATAGAGAAGGCTGTTGGAACCATCGTAAGCCCGCCGGATGGAGGCCTGAGGATACTCATCTCAGTTTCCGACCAATCGCGAAGCCGGCTTTCGGCTCGCTGTAGCGCCAACCTCACGTTACCGTCATCGACCCGCTCGCGGACCACTTCCAACTCATCCGCGATACTAGCAAGTATTCTTTCAAATTTGGCGCCGCTGTCCCTCGGCATCCGGTCGACGAGGCTGAATTGCATGAGCCGGCGCGCTTCGTTCAATTCCGCATGCGCCGAACGCGCATGATTGACAGCTTGGAGAGGCCCGTCGTAGAGGCGTATAACGTAATTCCCCATCACGGAGATGCTACACATTCCGTACAATGCCAGTGCGCAGGCGATAGCAATGACGACGCTGAACACACCGAAGAACTTGTATCGAATAGACACTGCGTGTACTCCGAACATCACATCTGCTGTAAAGACTAATCTCTCACACTAACCATCATTCTCATCCGCGGATGGATCGCGCAAATCACTTGTACCTCTCCAGCTTCCGTGAAAGTCACGTCCGTTGACGCACCAGGCGGTTGCGATCCGAGGTCAAACTCGTTCCCTTTGGTGGTCGACGCCACGTTGTGGGGCACGGTGTCGTCGTTCACGAAAGTGAGTGGCGTACCTTTCTTGATGATGGCACTCTGAAAGGAGAATTTCCGTCCTTGTTGGTGAACCGTATGGTCTGCAACAAGTGCCACGGCCGAAAGGGCGCCAAGAGCCACGCCAGCAATTGAAAGGGCGACCAGAGCAAGCCTAGGCATTGGATAATCCCTGTTACCTGACTTCAGCGAGGAAGGACTGGCACGGTGGTCGCAGCGGCATTGCTGGTCAATGTGCTAAGGAAGGCGACCAAATCGACTTTTTCCTGCGACGTAAGCCCGAGCGGCCCAATAAGGTCGGATCGACTGGGCCGATCGATTCCTCCTTGATCATAGTGTTCGACCACTTCTTCGAGTGTTGCGATCGAACCGTTGTGCATATACGGACCTCGCCGAACGATTTCACGCAACCCGGGCGTCTTGAAAGCGTGATTCATCTTGGTGATTTGAGGCAGCTGTCGTGCACGTCCAGGATCGTCACTAGGAATGCCAATGTCATGAAAGCCGTCATTAGTGAAGCTCCAGCCCTCGTGACAAGATGCGCACCGTCCCTTGGTATTAAAGATGACAAAGCCACGCTTGGCCTGTTCGGGTATCGCCCCTTCGGCTCCCTCGATCCAAGCGTCGAAGGGCGCATGATCTGAGACGACCGTCCGCTCGTAGGTCGCGATTGCATCTGCGAGCGTTTTCGGATTCATTCCCTCGTCGGGAAACGCTGCCGCGAAGAGAAGCTTGTAACCCGCGACGGATGCGAGTCGATCCATGAGCCGCTCAATCGGCATATTCAATTCGCCAGCAGACTGAATCGGATCGAGCGCCTGCTCCTCGAGGCTTTCCCACCGGCCGTCCCACATGAAAGTCGTTGCCCATGCTGTATTGACGATGCTGGGGGATCGACGCCCGAGTTTTACCATTCCGTGACCAACGCCAACCGACAACCCGTCGCCCCAGCTAAAACCTGGACTATGACAGCTCGCGCAAGATTGCGATGAACTGAGAGAGAGACGCGTATCGAAAAAGAGACGTTTTCCGAGCGAAGCCTTCTCTGGCGTGTACGGATTTTCTCGAGGAAATGGGATAAACGCAGGACGTCGATACTT
Organism: Bradyrhizobium sp. AUGA SZCCT0176; assembly: GCF_018130145.1. Taxonomy (GTDB): domain Bacteria; phylum Pseudomonadota; class Alphaproteobacteria; order Rhizobiales; family Xanthobacteraceae; genus Bradyrhizobium. The sequence goes on from NZ_JAFCMB010000003.1 coordinate 246,167, forward strand.
AGCCTTCAGTACATCCAACTCCATTGCCGGTTGCGGGTTCAACCCGACGTGGCGGGTTCGTCCGACGATTGCAGCACCGAAGGTGATGCTTGCACAGCCGATGATCCCGACGAAAACCGTCGCGGCCGCGGAACTGAATAGGACTGACCGGCGAAACCCGCGCGCGCTCGCACCTCGCGAATGCTCACGAACTGACGATTGCAGCGCTCCGATCATCATGGTTAGAACGCCCCGCACGCTGCTGCGCGCCAACACGGAGGCTCCTCTGCTTTTCGACATAGCGAAACACCCATTTAAATTCGGTGCAGCGATCTGCAACCAAAATCAATTGCCGCTACAACAGTTCGAGCATTCTGATGTCCGTCACCGCAGCATACGAGAATGATAGAGGAGGCGGACAATGCGTGCTTAAGACTGATAGAAAAAGGTAAAATGATTGTGGTTGGGTGGCAGCAGTGGAGCCTACGCCAGAGGTCAATACGACAATTACTGTGCGATTATCGCACAGCAGAGTCCGCAGCTACGCCATACTTCCGCATGCGTCGCGGTGACGTTTGCGCCCGAGCCAATCTAGTTCTGGGTCCCACTTAGGAGACGGCGCCTGACCGGGTCGCTTCTAAGCGTTCAGAATGGGGCTCCGACAAATAGCCGTCCATCGACGATCGCTTGCGCAAACGCCTGTGGAGGCCAGCTCAACGACAGAGCCGAAGATGGAACGCATCGGCAAGATCTCTTATGGCGATGTTCATTATCATGATCATCGTCATAGTTGCCTACGTTACTAGTCCTTCCTGTCGGCGCCGTGATTTTTTGTTTCTTAAGTTTGTGATCCTGAGGTGGGACAATGTAAGGACAGCGCTATTTTCCTCAAAATGAGGACGTCAGTCTGACGGAAACTTTCGGTGCGATAATCGAACCAACTGACGAGGCGGGGCGGATCGACAAGGACAAGCAGAGCGAGGAGCTCATATCAGCGCACGAGCATTCCGACTTCCACCGCAGCTTCTTTTAGCACCGGCAGGAAGCTATCAATCAAATCCGCTACCGAAACCCGCGCGGTGTGAACTCCAACGCTCAAGCCAGCGATGGCCGCACCAGCCTCATCGATGACCGGAACGGCGAGGGATCGAAGACCTATCTCCAATTCCTCGTCGACTATGCAAAATCCTTTTTGACGGATCTCTATCAACTCCACCCTTAACGCAGCTACGTCGACGATTGTCTTCGATGTGTGGGCGACCAACTTGACCGAGTCGAGGTAGGAATCGATAGCCTCGTCTTTGAACTGGCTGATTAGTACGCGTCCTATCGATGTGCAGCTGGCGGGAAGGCGGCCTCCGGCGTCAAGGTTGGTCGTCATCAGACGATTGGCAGGTGAGCGAGCGATGCAGAGAATTTGATCACCGTCGAGCACACTTATGGATGCGGTCTCCTGTAGCCGATTGCGTACGTTCGAGAGGATCGGCTGCGCGACCTTGCCGAGCGGCGATGAAGCTAGATATGCATACCCCAATGACAAGACGCGAGGCCGTAGAGTATAGCAGCGCTCGTCCTCCGATGCCACGAAGCCAAGATGCATAAGAGTAAGGAGACAGCGGCGAACCGCGGCACGCGGGATCCCGGTCCTTTGACTGATCTGCGAAGCCGAGAGTGCGCGACGCTGCTGGTTCAACGCCTGGATAACGATGAGCCCTCGCGCGAGCGACATCATGAAATTCGGATCTGCAGCCTGTCTTTTGCGCTCTTCTGGCGGACCGCTTTTGGTCAAGTTCGCTGCGTTTTCGTCGTCTCCACCCGGCAATATCGTTCCTCGCATCAAGATGGAGTAATCCAGCTGAACCCGGGCCCAGTCATGGAACTAGAATTGACACGTGGAGCAGGAGGCGACGTTGACACCATGATCGCCACTTTCCATTTTGAGTTGATCACAATGAAAACCAATCGACTCGATCGCCAGGACGCACAATTCCAAGATTTGAGCTAATGACGGCAAACCCGTCAGCCTTGGCAAGAAGCCGAAGCATCCCTGAATTGGTGTCTGACAACAGGGCGATCCGCGGCGCAGCATTCCTATTGTATCCCTGACGACGGCCGGCAAATAGGTTTGTTCGACCAAGCCGGTCGGTCCAGGAAAATCCCGCTACAGCCGGATGTGAGCGAGACGCACGCTGCTTGAGGCCGACACGTGCCCACAGCAATTCCTGCACGACGACACTGAAAGTTACGAAGTGCCGGTGGCCGAATCTGATCCACATAGCTGCAACTGCTCTTAGGTCTTTAACTACGCGAGCAGGAGCGATCATAGCTCCGGTTGATCCAAAATGAATGGTACCAGACAGACAAAGAACTCCAACTCACCGTGACTCTTCCTTCTCGATAGCGCGTGCCCAACGTTGTGCAGGTCGGAAGTTCGACCGATAGCAGCAAGATATTCGACCGAATCGAGCGTCAGGGGAGAGAGCGCGACCACGCGAGCCGTCGCGTTGTTGCGGTGATGCGCACATACACTTTTCACCGCTCGCCGAACGGGCGCCCCGACCATGCGCTCCGAGTCCACACGTATCTCGCCATTTCTTTGTTGCGCGGAGGAGCATCTGTCGCGTCGTCTCCCCTTCTTTTTTAGGGGGGTGACAGCTCGGCGGTGCACAGGCTGGCTATCGGTACCGCGGAGCTGGCGATGCGTTGGCGTGCATGGTTATCCGGCACGGCTGCCCTAAAATTTCCCCGCAGGTGTCATCAACATCGTGACCGGCTATGGCGAGACAGGGGGCGCCGCGCTCGCCGCGCACCCCCAGGTCGATAAGATCGTGTTCACCGGATCGACCGAAGTGGACAAGCTGATCGTGAAAGCGGCGGCCGGCAGCCTGAAGCGCGTCACGCTGGAACTCGGCGGTAAAGCGCCGACAATCGTTTTCCCGGACGCCGATCTCGACCGTGCCATCCCCGGTGTCACACTTGGCAGCTTCTTTGCCCAGGGCCAAGTCTGCGTGGCAACAACCCGCATCTATGCGCACAAGAGCATCTTCGACAAGCTCATCGAGGGCGTGAGGGATGCGGCATCGAAGATCAGGGTGGGACCCGGACTCGATACCTCAACCCAGATGGGTCCACTCGTCAGTGCCACGCAGTTAAAGCGTGTTACCGGTTATGTGCAGTCCGGCCGCGACGAAGGCGCCCATGTCCAGGCTGGCGGCGAAGGGGTCACCGGCAGCGACGGCTACTTCCTTAGGCCCACAATCCTGACCAACGCCAATCCGGCGATGAAAGTCGTGCGGGAGGAGATCTTCGGGCCGGTCGTCGTAGCGCAAGCGTTTGACGACTCCGAGCTCGACAAATTGGCGGCTGAAGCCAACGACACTGAGTACGGCCTGGCCGCGAGCCTCTGGACGCAGAACGCCAGCGTCGCGCACAAGATGGCAAAGCGCATCAAGGCGGGCACCATCTGGCTCAACTGCCACCATGTGTTCGATCCCGTCCTGCCGTTCGGCGGTTACAAGCAGTCCGGTTGGGGTCGCGAGAATGACGCCGAGGCGATCGAGAACTATCTTGAGACTAAGGCCGTCACTATGGCCCTCTGACTTCTCGGAACTGATGGGGCGGACTCCGCAAGGGTCCGCCCCTGATGCGCGCGCGCAGGATGAAGAGAAGCGCCGGACGGACAATCAACGAGATGCCATGGGTCCAGCTTCGCGAGTCTAGTATGATTCATTCGCGCGTCGCAGGACCGAAGCCTGCGTCAGGGCGGGTATCCAAGATTTGCCAATCCAATCGATCCTGAGCCATCGCTCGCAGCATGGCCCCGCAACCATTGTGGTCGCGCTTCCAAATCATTCCCTCTGGCGTATTTGGTGTTTCCTCTCGGCCAGAGTTACTAGGCCCAGCCAGAGGCTGGGCCCCTTACCGAAAATGGACCAGGATTCCGGTAAGCACGTTGAGCGTCAGCAAATGCGCCGCGATCAGACCCAACGAATCTTCAGCGGCGGCGATGATGAAAGTGAGACTTCGTAAGCCGATCTCAAACCGGGATCAGTAACTGTCAGCAGGAAGGGGGACATCACAAAACTGCGACCCTCCATCCGCAACCATGATTGTCGGCGTATTGGTGTTGCCTGAGGTGATCGCTGACATCTGGCCGCACCAACGCCTCGTCCTCGCCGATCGAGTAGTGCGGGTCGCTCACCCTCTAGACGCGATGGGCTACGCAAAACTGCGTCAGTTCGCGAATTCACGACGGGCGGAGCGCACGGTCGCGACGATGTGCGCATGCACCTCCGACACTCTGCGCGTATGATGGGTGTCGGGATGCGAAACCAGCCAGTAGTTTCGCACGAAGCGAATCTCTGGCAGCAACCGCTTGAGCTCCGGGAATCGCCGTGCGGCGTAGTCGTGTAGTATTCCCACGCCGTGGCCAGCCCTCACCGCCTCCATCTGTGCCACCACGCTCCCGCACTCGTAGTGTCTGCTCATGAATTTTCCGAGCGCGGACGCGTAGTCGAGCGCTCGGCTATAGACGTAATCCTCGACATGCGTGACGAAGAGATGGCCGGCGAGATCGGCCTGTTTCCTGATTGGTCCCAAGCGCTTCAGATAACTTTCTGCGCCATAGACGCTGAGGGTGTAGTCGGTAAGCTTTTTGACAATAAGCCGGCCCTGCTTCGGACGGTCCAACGTAATCGCAATGTCGGCTTCCCGCCTCGACAGCGAGAATGTCCGCGGCAGGGGAACAAGCTGAATGAGCAAGTCGGGATGCCGCGCGGCAAGCGCACCGAGCTGGCTGGCGAGAAAGTAGTTCCCCAGTCCGTCGGGAGCGCCGACGCGAACAGTGCCTGAGATTGCCTCCGACGATCTGCCAAGGTGAGCGCCGACCTGGAGGAACTCCGATTCCGCCCGCTCCGCTGCGGCAACGAGGGCTTCGCCTGCGCTTGTCAGGACGCAGCCCGTCGTACGCCGTTCGACCAACTGGGTTTTCAATTCCTGCTCGAGGGCGGTGAGTTGCCGCGCCACGGTCGCATGGTTCACGCCCAGACGCCGAGCGGCACCGAGAATCTGACCGGTGCGGGCGACCTCCAGGAATATGCGGATACGATCCCAATCCATCGACTTCAATTTCTGCACAACAAATCCGCGATAGTTCTCGTTGATGTGCAGACTTTAACATTTCATACCAGACTTGTGCAAACAAGGAGATAGTCGTGGTCACGCAAGTCAAGCATTACATCAATGGCAAGCAGGAGCCTGGTCGCAACGGGCGGACGTCGTCCGTCTTCAATCCCGCGACCGGCGAGCAGACGGGGTTAGTGCCGATCGCGAACGCCGCGGATGTCGCGGATGCTGTCGCTGCGGCAACAAAGGCGGCGCCGGGCTGGGCGGCGACGACCCCCTTGCGGCGAGCCAGGATACTCAACCGGTTCCTCAGGATTCTCGAGGAACGTATCGACGAACTCGCGGAAGTCATCGTCGCCGAACACGGAAAGGTCCATTCGGACGCCGTCGGTGAAATTCAGCGTGGTATGGAAGTCGTGGAATTCGCGACCGCTGCCCCGCAGCTATTGAAGGGCGAGCTTACCGAGAACGTCGGAACTCGCGTCGATAGCTATTCCATGCGTCAGCCTCTCGGCGTGGTCGCCGGCATTACCCCCTTCAATTTCCCTGCGATGGTGCCGATGTGGATGTTTCCTGTCGCGCTTGCTTGTGGAAACGCGTTTATCCTGAAACCCTCGGAACGAGATCCCTCGGCGTCACTGATCGTCGCGGAGTGGCTAAAGGAAGCGGGCCTTCCTGATGGCGTATTCGGGGTGGTCCATGGCGACAAGGAAACCGTCGACGCGCTGCTACATCATCCCGACATCTCGGCGATCAGTTTCGTGGGATCCACACCAATCGCACGGTACATCTACGAGACGGCCGCGACGACAGGAAAGCGCTGTCAGGCGCTGGGCGGTGCCAAGAACCACATGATCATCATGCCCGATGCCGACATGGACCAGGCAGTCGACGCTTTGATGGGCGCCGCTTTTGGTTCCGCCGGCGAACGTTGCATGGCGATCTCCGTCGCGGTCCCGGTGGGGGAAACGACGGCGAACAGGTTGATCTCCGCGTTGGAGCCGAAAATTCGGAGCCTCAAAATCGGACCTGGCACGGATTCGGAAGCGGAAATGGGCCCGCTCGTCACGAAGCAGCATCTGGACAAGGTCCGTGGCTACATCGACGCAGGTGTCGCGGAGGGTGCAAAATTGCTCGTCGACGGTCGTGGCTTCAAAATGCAGGGCTACCAGGACGGCTATTTCATCGGCGGGTCGCTGTTTGACCATGTCACTCCGAACATGAAGATCTACAAGGAAGAGATTTTTGGGCCCGTCCTGTCTGTCGCCCGTGCTCCCGACTACGACACCGCCGCACGGATGATCAACGAGCACGAATTCGGCAACGGTACATCGATCTTCACGCGCGATGGCGACGCGGCTCGGGAATTCGCGCACCAAATCAAGATCGGTATGGTCGGAATCAACGTTCCGATCCCCGTGCCGATGGCATTCCATTCGTTCGGTGGATGGAAAGCGTCGATCTTTGGCGACCACTACATGCACGGCCCGGAAGGCGTTCGCTTCTATACCAGGTTGAAAACGATCACGAGTCGCTGGCCAACCGGCATTCGAGCTGGCGCCGAATTCGTAATGCCTACCATGTCTTGATCGCAACGACGCGCCCGCTGCGCACCTACGCAGCGGGCGCTGGCCGCCAAAAGTAGCGATAAACTCGTCGGTACTTCGACAAATCGACTTACGGCCTCGGCCTCGCCTTCGCCTGGCGAACAGAACAGGCGACATCCTTTGGGTCACGCGGAGAATGACGATGCCACTTTTGTGCTTCGATCTAATTCAGGGCCGTTCGGAAAACCAGATCAAAAGGATATTGGACGTCACCCATGAGGTGATGGTCAACGCCTTCAATGTGCCCGAGCGCGACCGGTATCAGATCGTCAGAGAACATTTACCTTCCAGAATGGTCGTCGAGGATACGGGTCTCGGCATCGAGCGAACTCCGAACAGGATGGTACTTCAGGTCACGACCCGTCCTCGCAGTCGAGCAATGAAGCAAGCGTTCTATAGATCGCTGGTGGAGAGACTTGCCGATGCATGCGGTATTGCACCAAGCGACGTTGTCGTCACTTTCGTAACGAACACCGATGAGGATTGGTCATTTGGGCTCGGACGCGCTCAGTTCCTGACCGGAGAACTCTAGCTGTCAAACCCCAACGCTTGCCTTGGGGAAAGAAATATACGGCTCCACAAGAGCCCGTCAGAACTCGGCGACGGCCGGCCGAAAACCTCTCTGGGCCTCCAACCCGTCACGGATGCACTTTGGACCGAGACGCAGAATTTATAGGCCTAGGACTCAGCGCAGGCGCGCGGGACGTGTCGTCGGGCCGGCAGAACCGCCCCGACGACATACGACCGATCCGTGAACTCCGGCCGGCGTCAATCTCCTACCGGCCGTTTTCCGCGGTGATTGGCGATCGATAGGTCTCACGAACCGCCCCGGCGGCGCGCCTGGTCCACAGGTCTCAGTCGATGCGGAGGCTTTGCTCCATCGCGAAGCACTGGTCCCAAATATAGACGTCGTACCCCGCGAGCCGCGACTGCCACTTGGGCGTGAGGCTGCGCACGCACTGCCCTGCCACCCGATCGATGTAGTTGTCGAAACCCGCCCAGGGGTTGCCTTTGTCAGCCGGGTTCATCTCTGCACCGAACGGCGTCGTCTTCAATGCCGTCGCGGCCGCAGCCTTGATATCGTTCATGAACTCAAGCTGCAGGCGAACATCCGCGTGGGTTCCAACCCGGCTCACGTGCCCGCCGACCAAAGTCTCGAAGGGTACTTTGTCGATGTCAGCCACCTGCTGGAAGTATCCGGGAACGTCCTTAGCGAGCGCGAAACGCCTCCAGGGCATCCATCCGGGAAAGACCACGTCGACCACCATTAGAGTTTTTTGGGCCGGTGCATAGATGAAGATGTTGCCGGGTTCGTGGGCGACGCCGTGGTAACTGAGCTCCAGGACTTGGCCGCCAACTTTGAGCGTGTATTGATCCTTGAACGTCAGCGTTGGAATGGGGCGATTGGGGTCGTTGTCCCGGAGCAACAAGCGCTTTGTTTCCTCCTGCGCGATGATGACCGGATGGCCGCCAAGACCACCGGCGCCGCCGATATGATCGGCGTGGGAGTGGCTATAGACGATGTGGGTGATCGGTTTGTCAGTGACTTCAGCGATAGCCTTTTTGAGATGGGCCGCATACGCAGGCGGCGCATCGACCACGACTACGCCCGTCTCGCAGACCATGAACATCGACTGATAGGCGTTGTCCGTCACCATGTAGAGGCCTCGGCCAAGGTTCTGGATACGATAGCCCTTTGCGGCATCCACGGGCGGCGCGAGGGCATCCTCCGGCAAGGGCAGGTAGCGATCTACGCGCACGCCGGGCGGGGCTATCGTCGGCATTTGTTGGTAGGGCGCCCCAGCATGGCCCGGGAGAGCCTCGGTTTGCGCTTCGACGCGCTCCGATGTCCCCACCGAGAAAAGAAGACTGACGGCGAGCGCGACTGTGGTCATCCTTGGAAAGGTTTGGCCGCTGTCGGGTTTCTGCTTGTTGTTCATGAGGTAAATCCTCGTACCATTTGCCTCGATCGCACCGCGTGCGTCGGCCACCGTCGCTTGACGCTGGACCGACGTCACTACCTACCTTAAGAGCTCGCGTGAATTGCCGCTGGCCGGTACACACCCATTCGAATATCGGCATAATAAGTGTCGGCGAACGAGCGCGAGGTTGGCGCAACTCGGCGGGCGGCTGATCGATTCGACGGCGAAGAAACTCGCCGACGAATTCTTCACGAAATTTGGCGCGGTCGTTTCCGCCCCGTGACGCCCGGCGCAGAGCGCCAATACCTGCGCGCAGGAACCGTCTGGTCGACCATGGCGAAGCGGCAGGAAGTCCGCTCCCGTTGCGCCATCCCGTGGCCTACGACGCGGCGGCCGATGCTCTGGCGTCTTCGCGTCGGCATCCGCAGCAGCGCTCCACTACTCGGACGTGCCGGGCGGTTCTCAACATATGAGACAATGGCTCCTTATGCCGCGCGAACGCCTTCGAGGAAGCGATCAACATCTGCTCTCAACACGGCCGATTGATGGCTGAGGTCGCCGGCTGCCGAAAGAACATGGCCCGCTGCCGCCCCAGTCTGACCAGCGGCTTCGTTAACTCCGACGATATTGTGCGAGACCTGTTCGGTGCCTTGCGCGACCTGCTGGATGCTGCGGGCAATCTCGCGGGTCGCCACGCCTTGTTCTTCCACAGCGGAAGCAATCGCGATCGCGATCTCGTTCATGGAGGATATCGTGCCGCTAACGGCCTCGATTGCTTGCTCCGCATCCCGCATCGCACCCTGCATGCCTGCGACCTGGATGGAGATTTCGTCCGTCGCTTTTGCTGTCTGGCTGGCCAACGACTTGACCTCGCTCGCTACCACCGCGAACCCCTTCCCGGCCTCGCCGGCGCGCGCAGCTTCGATTGTTGCATTGAGCGCCAACAGGTTCGTTTGGCTGGCTATCTCGCTGATCAGTTGGACCACGTCGCCAATTTTCGCGGTCGCGGCGACAAGCCCCTGGACTGTGAGATTGGTACGCCGCGCTTCGTCGACGGCGTCGCCTGCGACTTTTGTCGACCGGGTCACCTGATTACCGATCTCCGAAATTGAAGCCGATAACTCTTCCGTTGCCGATGCCACCGACTGAACGCTTGCGCTCGCCTCCTCGGCTGCGGCGGCAACCACGTTGGATCGGTAGCTCGCTGCCTTCGCAGTGTCCGACATGCCTTGGGATGTAGCCCGCATCGCGGCGGCCGACTGCGACAACGCTTCAAGCGAAGCTCTAACCCCTTGCTCGAAATCATCGGCCAGCTTAGCCACCAGCTCTCTCTTTTCCGCCTCCACCTTTACCTTCATGCCGTTCTGCTCCTGGCGCAGGCGGCCGGATTCGATCATCGCGTCCTTGAACACTTGGACCGACTTCGCCATCGCTCCGACTTCATCCGTGCGATCAAGTGCCGGAATCGGGGACGCAGTATCGCCGCCTGCGAGCTTGCGCGTCGCCGCGGTGAGACCGGCAATTGGCCTCTCGATACTGCGACTGAGAAGTACTGACATAGCAACTACGACCGCGAGCGCGACCAGAATTAGCAAGCCGATCTGCTTCACCTGCGACATGAATATCGCATCGATATCATCTACATAAATGCCGCCGGCGATAGCCCACTCGTAAGGCTTGAACCCAATCGCGTAGGCGATCTTGGGCAAAGGTTCGCCATTTCCAACCCGGGGAAAGCTAAATGTAACGAATCCAGCTCCCACGGACTTGACCAATTCGACCTGGAGTCGAGCGAATAGGACGCCGTTGGCATCCGCGGCATCCATCATATTCTTGTTCTGGAACTTGGGATTTGGATGCGCGACCAGAACAGCGTTCATGTCGAGCGCATAAAAATAGTCATCCTTGCCGAAGCGCAACGACTGCAGCAGTTGATTGCAACGTTCCTTGACTTGCGCGTCGGACAGTCCCGCCTTTCGAGACGCCTCATAGTCCAGTTCAAGTGCCTGCCTTGCCAAGAGGACAAGTTGCTGGAGTTTGTCTTTCCGATCCTCAAGCAGGCTACTCTTCAACGCCGAAAGACCCACGCCGGCTACTGAAATGATGCCTACTATCGAGAGGCCAACCATCAACATGAGCTTCGACGAGATTCTGAATTTACCGAGCATCGCGAACCTTTCAGATCATGGAGCGCCGACTGATCCGGCTCGGATAGCAATTATCGCGTATTGATAAAGATTGCCTTTAATGCGCGCTTGGAAGCTTACGCTACGCATGTTTTGCAGCGTCACTGACAGAATCACGATTTGAGAAAAGGAGCGCGCGAAGAAGCGCAACGCACGCATCTTTCGATTGTACACGAATTAACGTACGATGTGTCATTACTTGTTCAGATGATCGTCATCTTCAAATACGATGAGACGCCGGACGCCGTGCTACCAGACGAGCGTACTCATAGGATCGGACGAGGTTCTCGTTGGAACCACCGTGCGCTACGACACCTACGATCCGACAACCTATCTGAATCTTTTTCTTGATGCCGTGCGAACTTACAAGGGGACAGGGGGCTGATCACGCCCTGCGCGCTCACGCTCTACGCGCTCCGTTACGTCCCGCGCCATTGCGACAGAGCCCAGCACTTTTTCGTTATCGCTTTTGACGATAGCAAAGGTGAGCTCGACGTACAGTTTTCGTCCGCTTTTGTGCGCCGCCCGGGTCAGCGTGGGTCGACCCTGAAGCTTTAATGCGCCCCTTGTTACCGCGGCGTTGAAGCCGCCCCAGTGCGATGCTCGCAAATGCTCCGGAATAATCAGATCGAGGCTTTGACCAAGGGCTTCCTCTGGTGAGTAACCAAATAATGTTGCAGAAGCGCGATTCCACCGGATGATCGCTCCCGAACAGTCTGTATAGACAACAGCGTCAGCAACCTGATCGAGAATTCTCTCAGCCAGCCTGGATTTACCCTCCATGGATACGCCTTTCGGTTCGGAACAAGGCCCCCTAACGGCCACCCCTTCGATTTCGTTGACTTAGTCCAGTCGCACGCGTCCACCATGTTGACGCAAAACCTCGTCGGAGAAACAGGCAAGTTATAAAGATGGTTAGAAACCATGCGAGCGGAAGGTCAAAAGTAGGCCTGTGCGCCACTATCAGGTCATGCAGCGGAATAGGTCTGCGCTAGAGGACTAATTTCTTAACCACCAACGAGCGAGTCAACCCTAGCAATCTTCGAGCAGCTGAGGCCAGCGTCGTTGTAGAGGCGAAGCCATACGATATCTTCGATCTGGGCTGGACATCCAGGCACGAGCTGTAATCCATCAACAGCAACCAGCCAAGGTAAGCCGGATCTTTGCCGTGCGACGCGAACAGCGTCACCTGGGCCATGGCCGGCGTCGACGTACCAGCCATGGGGTCCGAATGATCGGCCACTCGATATCGAGAAGTTCGAGGAGCTATTGTGAAGAAGCGAAGGTCATTGAAAACTCCTGCGGCTATATCAATCTGCCGCCGAACGCTTGTGTCGACGGCTTGGTGGCATTGACGCGCGTGCAACTCCTCTCGGAGAACCACCAACCGAGGTCGCGTCAGCTCCAGCCGGTCGTCACCTGGCAGTCGACGACGCTCACCCAGTCGTTCGAACAAGCACGTGACCGGAACAAACCGTGCTAAGGCGAGAGGCAGTGCTCAGACGACACTGACCTCCACGTCGATGTTGTTGCGGGTAGCGTTCGAGTACGGGCAGACCTCGTGCGCTTTGGCGACGAGGGCCTCGGCTTCGGCGCGGTCGAGACCTGGTACGAAAACTTCCAACGCGATCTCAAGGCCAAAGCCGCCTTCGGAACGCGGTCCGATGCCGACGGTCGCAGTAACAGCCGTGTCTGCGGGAACCTTAGGTCCGCCCTGCGAAGCGACGAACTGCATTGCCCCGATGAAGCAAGCGGCATAGCCGGCGGCGAAGAGCTGCTCAGGATTGACGCCGCTTCCACCGCCGCCGCCAAGTTCCTTCGGCTTGCTGAGTTTGACGTCGAGGGCGCCGTCGAGGGTAGCGGAGTGACCATCGCGGCCGCCGGTGGCGCGCGCCGAGGTGCGATATCTAACGTTCACGGACATTTGGCATTTCCTTTCTGGGAAAGATAAGTCGTTCGAGTATGCGGTCCCGAGGAGCATGTAAAGGCACTACGGTTGGCTGACCCAGAGCAACATCGACATGAGCGCGATGGCGAGTGGTTATGGTAATCGAAGTGAGTAGAGGGCTAAGCACGAGCGAAGGCGCGCAGGCACTCTGACGTCGCTTCCGCAAGAGAGTCGACGAACGCGCCAGCAGTCGTGTCTCTAGTAGCAAGCGCTGCGGATTGTCCGGCAAAGAGTGCGGTAAGTTCTCTGTCTCCCGTCTTTTCAAGCGGCGCGGTGAGGCTGAGCTGCGCGGGAAACGCTACCGGCCGTAGGCCGGAAGCCAAGAGGTCCTCAATGAGTTCGTTCTTCACATAGCGCGCTGGTCGGCCGGTAATCACGTCTGTGACGACCGTGCAGGCGTCAGTGGGCTCGCGCAGGGCCGCGCGGTGAGCATCGAGGACGTTGGCCTCTGCGCAGCGCAGGAACGCCGTGCCTACCTGTACAGCGCTTGCGCCAAGGACAAAGGCCGCAGCCACCGTTCGCCCATCCGCCACGCCCCCTGCGGCAATGACGGGAACTTTCACGGCATCTACCACTTGTGGCAAGAGCGCGAACAGGCCCGGTTGCAAGCTAATGTCGACACCGGTGAAAGTGGCACGATGTCCGCCGGCCTCGGTACCCTGCGCGATGATAGCGTCGACACCCCGCTCCTCAAGCAGCCTCGCCTCGGCCACGGTCGTCGCGCTGGAAATGATGAAGATCCCGGCATCCTTTAGGGCACTAATGATCTCCCGATGAGGCAGACCAAAATGGAAACTTACCATTTTTGGCTTGGTCCGCACCAGCATCGACAGGTGTTCGCGGCTTACCTCACCAGCCGCACCGCTTGGCTCGGGTACCGCTCCCAGGCCCTTGGCGTCGAAGTGCCCTTGCAGACGTGCCCGCATCGGCTCGCTGATATCGGGGGTAATCTTGGGCTCCGGCCAGAGTGGATAGTTCGCGTTGAGACCGCCGCCGCTCATCTGTTGGAAGCCAGCGATCCGCCGCTCTGCCTCCTCGGCTGAATAACCCCACATGCCCAGACCCCCTAGACCACCAGCGTTACTGACGGCGGCGGCAAGTGTGGGTGTGCTGAGCCAGCCCATCGGCGCCTGAAGGATCGGCCACTTGAGATTGAGCCTGTCAGTGAATGCATTTCTGGACCACATGAACCTTCTCCTTTTCCCTTGGCATGGACAGGCTCGACTGCGAGTCCGAAGGAATCTTGAAATTCCGGGGTCGATGCTTTGCATCGCCCCGGAATGATAAACAGAGCATCAAGCCTTCGAGAACAGCTCGTCGACATAATCCCAGTTCACCAGGCTATCGACGAACGTCTTCAGATAGTCCGGACGGCGGTTGCGATAGTCGATGTAATAGGAGTGTTCCCAGACGTCGCAGCCGAGGATCGGCGTTGCGCCATGGACCAGCGGGCTTTCGCCGTTCGCGGTCTTGGAGATTTCGAGCTTGCCGTTCTTGACCGACAACCAGCACCAGCCGGAACCGAACTGGCCGACGCCGGCGGCGGCGAAGTCGGTCTTGAACTTGTCGAGCCCACCGAGATCCTCGGTGATCTTCTTTTCCAGACGGCCGGGCAGCTTGCTGCCGCCGCCATTCGGCTTCATCCAGTTCCAGAAGTGCAGATGGTTGTAGTGCTGGCCGGCGTTGTTGAACACGGCCGGATTCTTGCCGAACGAAGCCTTGACGATCTCCTCGAGGGACTTGCCCTCGAATTCGGTGCCCTTGATCGCATTGTTTCCGTTGGTCACGTAAGCTTGGTGATGCTTGTCGTGGTGGAATTCCAGCGTTTCCTTGGACATATAGGGGGCCAGGGCGTCGTGGGCATAGGGCAGATTGGGCAGCGCGAAGGTCATGAGGTGATATCCTTAAATGATGGGAGACATGGTGAAGGTTCGAGGAAACTAAACTACTCTGCCGCCGCGCGATCGCTCGCATGCAATGCCAGGGAGCGCTCGATCACAGCGACCGGCGTAAGTAATGCGCAATCTCTCCGATTACGCCGCGGCGGAAAGTGAGCACGCAAAGCACAAAGATCACACCCTGAATCACCGTCACCCACTGCCCGAAGCCGGCCAGATACTGCTGCATGGCGATGATGACGAATGCACCGACCACAGGTCCGAATACGGTGCCGAGACCGCCAACCAGCGTCATCAGCACGATCTCGCCTGACATCGTCCAATGCACGTCGGTGAGCGAGGCGTTTTGTGCGACGAATACTTTCAGTGAGCCGGCAAATCCCGCCAGCGTGCCGGACAGGATGTAGGCGAGGAGCTTGTACTGGTCGGTCTTGTAGCCGAGCGAGATCGCACGCGGCTCGTTCTCGCGGATCGATTTCAGCACCTCGCCGAACGGCGAGTTGATGGTGCGATAGATCAGCAGAAAGCCACCGAGGAACCCGACCAGGACGACGTAATAGAGTACTGTCGGCTTCGCGAGATCGAAGATGCCGAACAGGTACCCTGGCGGAATGCCTTGGATGCCGTCTTCGCCATGCGTGAACGGTGTCTGCAGGTAAACGAAATATAGCAGTTGTGACAAGGCGAGAGTAATCATCGCGAAATAGATACCTTGCCGGCGAATGGCAACGGCGCCGGTAATGACACCAAGCCCCGCAGCGCCGGCGGTGCCCATCAGAATGCCAAGCTCCGGCGACAGTCCCCAGACTTTCAGCCCATGCGCCGTGAAGTAGCCCGCGGTGCCCAGAAACATCGCGTGGCCGAACGACAGCAGGCCGCCATAACCGATCAGCAGATTGAACGCGCATGCCAAAAGCGCGAAGCACAGCGCCTGCATGACAAAGAACGGATAGATGCCGGTCAACGGCACGATCATCAGCGCTGTCGCCATCACCGCGAATACGATCATCTCGTCGCGGATCGCGCGCGGTGGTGCCGGCAATGAATCGGTTATCGCTGTCATATCAAGCCGCCCTTCCCGTCAATCCGGTCGGCTTCACCAGCAACACCAGAACCATCAGAACGAATACTACGGTGTTGGAAGCCTCGGGATAAACGTATTTAGTCAGGCCCTCGATCACGCCGAGCGCAAAGCCCGTGATGATCGATCCCATGATGGAACCCATGCCGCCGATCACCACCACCGCGAACACGACGATGATCAGGTCGGCGCCCATCAGCGGCCTCACCTGATTGATCGGCGCCGACAACACGCCGGCCAGTGCGGCAAGGCCGACGCCAAGCCCGTAGGTTAGCGTGATCATTCGAGGGACGTTGATGCCAAACGCG
Organism: Bradyrhizobium sp. AUGA SZCCT0176; assembly: GCF_018130145.1. Lineage (GTDB taxonomy): Bacteria > Pseudomonadota > Alphaproteobacteria > Rhizobiales > Xanthobacteraceae > Bradyrhizobium. The sequence goes on from NZ_JAFCMB010000003.1 coordinate 262,220, forward strand.
CGCACCAGCGTCGGGTTTTCAGTCGCGGCGCGCAGATTGGCGCCAAGCCGAGTCTTTTCGATCAGGTACCAGGTGGCAATGCAAACCACGAGCGAGAACACCACCACCCAGCCGCGGTAGATCGGCAGGAACATGAAGCCGAGATTGATGCCGCCTTTCAACTCGTCGGGGATCGCGTAAGGCAGGCCGGACGATCCGAAATAATTCTGGAAGAGGCCCTGCACGATCAGCGCGATTCCGAACGTCAACAATAGCCCATAGAGATGATCGAGCCCGGAAAGCCATTGCAGCATGGTCCGCTCCAGGATCATGCCGAAGATGCCCACCACGATCGGCGCCAAGATCAGCGCCGGCCAGTATCCGATGCCCGCGAGATTCAGCAGGAAATAGGCGCAGAAGGCGCCCATCATGTAGAGTGCGCCATGCGCGAAATTGATGATATTGAGCATCCCGAAGATGACGGCGAGCCCAAGGCTGAGCAGCGCATAGAACGAGCCGTTGATGAGCCCCACTAGGAGCTGCGCGTAGAGAGCTTGCATCGATCAATCTTTCGCACTCAATCCAATTGTGACGCCAGGGAGAACCCGCCGGCACAAGGCCGGTGGGTTATCATCGTTACTTCTTTACTAGCGGACAGGCACTTTCCGAAAGCGGCCTGAAAGCCTGGTCGCCGGGGGTCGTTCCAATCAGCTTGTAATAGTCCCACGGTCCCTTGGACTCGGCCGGCGTCTTGACTTCGAACAGATAGGCCGGATGAATCTTGCGGCCGTCCGCGCGAATGGAGCCCTGGCCGAACAGCGGATCGTCAGTCGGCATTTCCTTCATCTTGGCAACGACCTTGGCGCCGTCATGCGGATTGCCACCGAGCTGTTCCAGCGCCTTGAAATAGTGGAGGAGTCCCGAATAGACACCGGCCTGCACCATCGACGGCTGCGCCTTGCTCTTCATGCGCACCGAAAAGCGTTTTGCAAATGCGCGGGTTCCGTCGTTCAGATCCCAGTAGAACGTTTCGGTGAAACTCAGGCCTTGCGCCACCTTCAAGCCGAGCGAGTGAACATCGGTGATGAACAGCAGAAGGCCCGCAAGCTTCTGCCCGCCCGCGACAATGCCGAATTCCGATGCCTGCTTGATGGTATTGGTGGTGTCGCCGCCGGCATTGGCCATGCCGATGATCTTGGCCTTGGAAGCCTGCGCCTGCAGCAAAAATGAGGACAAGTCCGGCGAATTTATCGGATGCTTGACGGTACCGATCACTTTGGCGCCTGCCTTCACAACGACTGCGGTGGTGTCACGCTCCAGTGCCGTGCCGAACGCGTAGTCAGCGGTTAGGAAGTACCAGGTGTCGCCACCGGCCTTCACCAGCGCCTGACCGGTGCTGTTGGCGAGCATGTAGGTATCGTAAACCCAATGAATCGTATTCGGCGAGCATTGCGCATTTGTGAGATCTGACGTCGCCGCGCCGGCATTGATCATCACGGAATTTTTCTCTTTCACGAGATTGTTGACCGCGAGCGCGACGCCGGAACTCACCACGTCCATGAAGATGTCTACCTTTTCAACATCGACCCATTGCCGCGCAATGTTGACAGCGATGTCGGGCTTGTTCTGATGATCGGCGGAGATCACGTCGATCTTCCAGCCCTTGGCCGCCATACCGGAATCCTCGACGGCCATCTGGGCAGCCAAGGTAGAGCCCGCTCCGCTCAAATCGGAGTACAGCCCCGAGTTATCGGTCAGCACGCCGATCTTGATGTTCTTGTCCTGCGCAAAGGCGACGCTGCCAGCGGCAAACGCCAACGCGGTGCCAAGCAGAAGTGCCGAAATAGCATTTTTCATGTTGTCTCCTTCAAATCCTTGTTTGAAACTCTGCTCAGACGCCGAGATAGGTGTGCAGCTTGTCCATATTCGCTTCCAGTTCCGAGTTCGCGAATCCGTCGATGATCTTGCCGTGCTCGACGATGTAGTAACGGTCCGCCACCGTGGCCGCGAACCGGAAATTCTGTTCGACCAGAAGGATGGTGAAGCCCTCCTTCTTGAGCCGCGCGATGGTGTGGCCGATTTGCTGGATGATAACGGGGGCAAGGCCTTCGGTCGGTTCATCCAGCATCAAAAACCGCGCACCGGTACGCAGGATCCGGGCGATCGCCAGCATCTGCTGCTCGCCCCCCGACAATTTGGTGCCCTGGCTGTTGAGCCGTTCCTTGAGGTTAGGAAACAGGTCGAAGATCTGATCCAGCGTCAGCCCGCCGCTGCGCACGATCGGCGGCAACAACAGGTTTTCGCGAACGTCGAGGCTGGCGAAAATGCCGCGTTCTTCGGGGCACAACGCAACGCCCATGCGCGCAATCTTGTCCGACGACGCCCGCGTGATGTCCTGATTGTCGAAGCGGATCGAACCGGTACGCTTGCCGATAATCCCCATTACCGATTTCAGCGTGGTGGTCTTGCCGGCGCCGTTGCGTCCGAGCAACGTCACCACCTCGCCTGCGTTCACCTTGAAATCGATGCCGTGAAGGATGTGGGACTCGCCGTACCAGGCCTGCAGATTCTCGACCGTCAACACATTGGCGCCGGCGGTTGCCAGCGCGGACTTTGCGGCTTCGGCCATTTTCAGATCAGGCATGACCAGCCCCCAAATAAGCTTCCTTGACGCGTTCATCCTTGGACAGGTCGGTATAATTGCCTTCCGCCAGCACCTGGCCGCGCGTCAGCACCGTGATGATGTCGGAGAGGTTGGCCACCACGCTCAGATTATGTTCGACCATCAGGATGGTATATTTCGCGGAAATTCGCTTGATCAGCGCTGCGATCTTGTCGATGTCCTCATGTCCCATGCCGGCCATCGGCTCATCGAGCAGCATCATCTCCGGATCGAGCGCCAGCGTGGTCGCGATTTCGAGCGCGCGTTTGCGCCCATAGGGCATTTCGACCGCCGGTATGTTGGCAAACTCGCTCAGGCCCACATCGTTGAGCAGTTCGTGGGCGCGGCCATTGAAGCGGTCGAGCACGGATTTGGAGCGCCAGAAGTCGAAAGAGTGCCCGTGCTGGCGCTGCAGCGCCACCCTGACATTCTCCAGCGCGGTCAAATGCGGAAACACCGCAGAAATCTGGAATGAGCGAACCAGGCCCAGGCGCGCGACATCGGCCGGCGCCATCGCCGTGATGTCCTGTCCCTTATAAAGGATCTGGCCCGCCGAGGGCTTCAGGAACTTGGTCAAGAGATTGAAGCACGTCGTCTTCCCGGCCCCGTTTGGACCGATCAACGCATGAATGCTGCCACGGCGGACTTTCAGACCGACATCGCGTACGGCAAAGAACCCCGCGAACTCTTTGGTCAATCCGTGGGTTTCGAGAATGAACTCATCAGCCAAACTAATTTCCTCGATCAGTGAGTGTCGCACTTCGTAAGCGGCTTTGTGTCTGGTCGCGAACGCCTTTGGTAGGGCAGCGACGGGCTGCTCCCAGAACCGATGGCCGATCGGGACGGCTTCACGTCTCTTCCCGGTTCGACGACGGACCCCCTCATGCATTTTCGATCCAGCCCCCCACCCACTCGATAGCGCCGTTCGCTACGGCAGGCTCTCAGCGCCCGCCACAAATTTTGGTTAGCCACGGCCTTCCGCTGAAGCCATCGCGTCATAGGTGCTGGAGCGCAACATCGCGTGCAGCTGACGTCGCCGCACCCCCATGTTGCCTCCGTCATAAAGAGGAAAGCAAAGCGCGTCCTGCATCAGACCGGCGAGCGGAAACATGTCGGTGTAACTGTTGACGCCGACCACGCGCATCGCGTCGTAGACCACTTGCACGCATAGCTCAGAGCAATGAACCTTCGCCATGACGGCAAGCTCTTGGCTGCGTCCATCGGTGACATCGAGTTGATGGCACGCCTTCCAGGTCAGATATCGCGCAGCCTCGATGCGCATCTTGATGTCCGCCAGCATGTAACCGACGCTCTGGTGCTCGATCACGGGACTCGTCCCCAAGCGCTTGTCGGTCTTAGCAAACTGCAGGGCGGTATCGAAGGCCGATCTCATCACGCCAACGCAAGCCGCACCAATAAGCGCAGCCGACCACGAGAACGTCGTCTCTACGATGCCGATGCCATCGCCAGGTTTTCCTATGATGTTGTCAACCGGCACCCGCACATTCTCGAAAATGATGCGAGGCGAGTTCGCCGCGCGATGCCCTACCGTATCCAGAAGTCCGTCCACCCTTATGCCCGCCGCATTCCCGGGCACCACGATAACCGCCAGAGCGTCTTGAGGGGAACGCGACGGATCGGTCCTGCAGACAACGCTGAACAAATGCGCGCCGTTGCCGTCCCACCCGGATCCATTGGTAGTGTAGTGTTTGCGACCGTTGATGACCCACTCATCTCCTTCTCGGCGCGCAAAGGTCTGTACGCCGGCCGCCGGGTCTGGGCAATCAAAATTGGCTCCGCCAGCTACCTCGGTGAACGCGAATGCAGCCAAGCGCGATCCATCTTCGATAAAGTCCGGCAGAAAGCGCTTCTTTTGCGTCAGCGTCCCGAAGCGCATCAACGGCTCCAGGCCGAGGCCCGTGGCCACCAGCGCGGTAGGCACGTTAATGTCGACGGCCGCCAATTCCTCGGTTGCCAGCGCCAGGTCAACTACACTTAAAGCCGTGCCGCCGAATTCCGTGGGAAGAATTGCCTTGATGAAGCCGGCGTCGGCCATCGCCTGGTAGAAAGGCCGCGTCGCATAGAAGCGCTGTTCCGGACGGGAGAGCGGCGAAATAACTGATGCAACCTTACCGAGAGTTCCTGCGGCGAACGCCCGAGCCCCCGCCTGCAACTCTTGTTGGGGCTTGCTTAGCGTGAAATCAATTGCCATCGGATCGCCCTTTCACAAAAGAAACATTCGGACTTAGACCTTCACGAGGTCGACACGCGTCTCGCGCGGCGCCCTCGAATCTTTTGGCGGCCAATTGACGATCTACGTCAACGCCGCATCTGCGCTCGCGCAGACACATCTGCATGTCACAAGTATTTTCGATGTAGGTCGCCGCAATCAAAGCGGCTCAAAGCTCCTCTCGTTTCCAGTCCCTGTGCATCTCGCGAGCTTGTCCCCGCGTGTAGATCCTCAGCGCAAAAAACACGCTTAGACACTCGTTAACTTTAAATTAGACCGGTCGTCTATTAATTGCAAGCGATTTTGTTTTCGACTCGGGTTGCTTTACGAAAGTTGATGCCACGCTTGCAGCGGAACGCCGATTCCAGAATTTTGTGAGCCAGCTTTACTGCAGGCAAGCGATCGGTACGCCAATCTCAACGGCTAAAGATGCTGACGCGTCAGAGGCCGTGAACCAAATTGGATCACCCCATACAAACAAAGCGACCTGAATGCACCGTTTCCCGGATCGACCTCGCCCATCCGACGGAGACGAGGCAACGGAACACTGACGAATTTTCGAGCCTCATGGAGTCCAATGGTCCTCTCCCACAAGAATTGAATGACACAACCGCAAGTTACATGTCGAAGAAGCTGATCGAACGCTTACGATGTTTGGCGCCTCAAATAGGTCAGTCGTAGAAGGCAGGCAACAACTTGAGGCCGCTACTTTCGCTTTTGTCATGGTTGATGAAAAATTTCGCTTGATACCGTTTGATCATCTGCCTGATCCTCTCCATGGATGCGATGGACGCTTCTTTGTCGGTATTGAGTGAAGGAACCCTATTCTTAGCGAAGTTCTCTTCCAAATGAACGACATCGCCCGACAGGATGATAAAGCCGGATTGTTTGAGGCGAACGAGCATTGATTGGCTGCCAGGCGTATGTCCGGGCGTCGATACCAGCGTGACGCTTCCGTCGCCGAATACGTCAAAGTCTCCATCGACCAATTGGATGTGCCGAGGATTTCCCATGAGTTTGCGGGCAAGCGCCATCAACTGTTTCACATTCTCGTTCGGTGCGTTGTCTCCATAGATCCACTCGTGCTCTGCGCGCTGGATCAAGACCCGAGCGTCGGGAAACAGGCCGACATTGCCTATGTGGTCTCCATGAGTATGGGAGATCGCGACATGGGTGACGTCCGCTGGCTTGAGACCGATCTCGGCAAGCTGATCCGTCAAGGTCTTGTCCAGGTGGTAGACAATCAACTTAGGAAGGGTCGACCAGCCCTTTGGATCTTTAAAGGTAGCTTCCGGGACGCCGGTGTCCCAGATCAGCCAGTCCTTCCCCCGCTTCGCCAGCCAGCACGTCGATGAGAATTCGATGCTTCGTCCCTGGTTTTCTCCCGGAGTCCACACCGATTCATCGTTGGCGAGCGAACGACCGCAATCCAATCTGTACAGCTTCTCGACGAACCCTGCGCTATTCGGGTCCGGCAACTCGCCAGAGGCCACAGTCGTGGCGCAGGCCAAAAGCGAAAGCCCGCAGGCGAAAACAAACTTCAGTGCGCGCGTCATGGTCTAAATGTCCATAGTTGGAAACACTGCAGATATCTCACATCTCAAGAGAAGTCCGGGACCGCAGCGCAACCGGCGGTTTCCTTCGGCATTCGCGTTGTCTGTCCTATCATCGACGGATTCTCGGTTTCAAATCGTCGCAAGTCGTTTGACCTTCGCTTCGTCCCAGATTATTCCGCTGCCGGGTTGTTCCAAGGTGATCACCTTGCCGCCAATGACCTTCAGGGGCGTTTGCAGGAACGCGTCGGCCCAATCCACGTACTCGAGCCAATGGGCTGTCGGGGTAGCGCAAAGAAGCTGCGCACTCACTTCAGGCATCAAATGGGACGACATCTCGATTCCGTGAGCTGCGGCGATGCCGGCGGCCTGCATCCAGCCAGTTACGCCTCCGATGCGGGCCACGTCGGGCATAATGTAATCGCTGGCGCGAGCAGTCGTGGCGCGAAGCAGGCCTTCCGGACCGTTGAAGTTTTCGCCGATCTGAATAGGTACCCGCAATTCCCTGGCGATCGCTGCACTAGCTTCGTAATCATCATGGGCAATCGGCTCCTCCAACCAGTATATCTGCTCCTTTTCGAGCTCCCGTCCCCTCGATATCGCCTCGGCGCAACTTAAGGCTTGATTGTAGTCGACCATGATTTCAACATCGCTTGAAACGCGCTCGCGCACTGCTTTCAACGCGGCAATATCCTGCCCCAGCGTTTCGTATCCGAGCCTGAGCTTTACCGCCTTCAGTCCGCTGGTGAGCAGCGCGTCCACCTCCTTGGCCAACTGGTCTGGCTCCATCAAGCCCAACCCGCGGCTGTCATAGGCCGGAAGCGGTCGCGGCCGTCCACCGAGCAGCGAAGCAAGCGGTAGCCCCTGACTTTGCGCCATAGCGTCCCACATCGCCATGTCGAGCAAAGCAAGAGCCATACGGACCGTGCCAGTTACTCCCAACAGCGCGAATTGCCGCGAGAGGACCTGCGTGGCGTCCATCGGAGTCAAGTTGCGATTCTTCAACACTTCGACCGCATCATCGAGAATGCCGGCAATCGCACGCGCGCCCGAGGGCCGGTAACAAAACGCGTATGCCCGCCCGGTGGCGCCGAGATCAGTGATGAGGTCAACCAACAGCATTGGCACCGCGCGGACGACTGCTGCGCTTGTACCAAGCGTAAAAGCCAGGGGGACCAGCACCCCTCTTGTCGTCACCGAGCGTATTTGAAGGCCACCCGCGCGTTGAACATTTGTCATTACACTTCTCGCAGGCCAGTGGAGCGTCCCAAGGCCATCTTCCCGAGCGCATGCCAGTGCATCCGTGCGGAACCAAGTAGACTGTCTCATTTAATGTGATTTCAAGACCGGCAGAACACCCACTCGTCGAGAGGCACTCTTCCTTCCAGCGGAAGAATGCCCGTCAAGAAACAGCATGCCGGCCTGATTACCCGTCCTGAAGTTCAGTGAGCCATTGCGAGTGTCAATCCGCCATCGGTAAAAGAGAACGCTGCATTTTTTTCAGGGCTCCCGACCGAACGGACCAAGAACGAGTTTGTTCGCTCAGCTGAAAAAGGACAACAAGACGGAAGCAGCGGCGACGCCAGCCCACGAGAAACGACGGAACGTGACTACGCTAAAGAGTTACCGGGTTGGACCCTTTGACCACATCTGCAAAGCGCGAAAAGAACTCGTCCGCGATCTTCTTTGCCGACCCGCTGATCAAACGCTGGCCCAACTGCGCGAGCTTCCCACCTATCTGCGCCTCCACACCATAGGATAGCAATGTACCCTCCTCGTTCGTCACCAGCGCGACCGTGGCCACGCCCTTGGCGAATCCTGCGATCCCACCCTCACCTTCGCCCGAAATCCGGTAGCTACTCGGGGGAACGAGATCACTCAGAGTGACTCGCCCCTTGAATCTCGCTGAGACGGGGCCGACCTTCATCTTTGCAACGGCACTAAATTGATTGTCCGCAGACCTCACCAGTTCTTCGCAGCCGGGAATGCACGCTTTCAGAACATCCGGATCATTGAGTTTTTCCCACACAGTTTCCCGGGTCGCGGCAAGTTGGATCTCTCCGGCCATCGTCATCGACATAAAACGTAAGCTCCAATAAAGCGGCCGTCGGGCCGTCTGGCAACGCGCGGGCCTGCCGTGATGCAGACCCAGCAGCTTTCTTCCAGGGAATTTCAGGAATGAACGGGCAACAATGACGTGCCGGAAGGCTCACACCTTCCACGCGTCGAAATCCACGTGCCCTCTATTCCGCGGCGACTAGTCTATGACTTTTCGACGACCCGGTGTTCTCGACGACCAGCCTCTCGACTTGCACCAAGTTGTCCGAGAATGTTGGACAGCGTCCCATGCCGCCGAACCGGGCGGCCGAAACGCTGTTGACAGTGCCCGTTTCATTCAGCGAGCGCCAATATCCGACCGTTGTGACAACAACTCCGAGCGGCACATCGTCCGTAATCTTGGCTACCCCCAAGAAGCTGCCCGTCCTGTTATAAACCCGAACCTGCTCACCCTGCATAATCATGCGTTCGCCAGCATCGGCCGGATTGATCAGCAGAAACTGATCACCTTGGAGGATCTGCTTCTTGGCTTCATTTCCATAGTTGGCGTTCAGAAAGGCGTGACTTTTCGGTGCCACGATATTGAGCGGATACAGCTTTGCGAGTTCGGGTTCGTAATCGGGGCTCTCGTAAGGTCGGGTGAACCCGGGCAAAGGCTCAATCGGCGTTTCGCCCTGCATTGCTTCATACAGTTGCCGGAAAGGCGGCGCGACGAAATCAGTCGCTCCCACCAGAAGGATTTCGCACTTACCAGAAGGCGTCTTGAAGTTGCCTTCCGCGTGTGGCGTCCTAGTATCTGCCGCACCCAAATTCAGCTTCGCAAAGCCCTTCTCACGAAGCACATCGAGCGTTATTCCATCTACCTCCGGAGCGGCCCAGTTTATCGTCCTCTCGACAAGTTCTTTGTCCGAGAACCGGAATTGCGGGTCGTCAAAGCCCATCGTCGCCGCCAAGCGGCGGAAGATCTCGGCATTGGAGCACGCTTCTCCCGGCGCCTCGATCGCCTTCTGATTCAAAGTCAGATAGTAGTGCCCCCATGAAAACATGAGGTCGTCATGCTCTCCCGCCATCGTTGCCGGCAAGACGATGTCGGCATAGGCGGCCGTGTCGCTGACGAAATGATCCGCGACGACCGTAAAGAGGTCCGTACGCTGCAAACCGGCGACGATCTTGTCGACATCCATAGCTTGAGTAACAGGGTTGGTATTGTACACCATGATGGATTTGAGCGGGGGATCCAGGGCTGCCTCACCCGTGAGCGCCTCGCCGAGCTTCAGTATGTTGACGACGCGGGTTCCGGGCTTGATCCAATCCGGCCGGCAAATTTCTCCGAAATTGACCGGAAACTCCCAGAGTGGAGCGTGGTAGATGCCGCCAGCGACCTGACGCCAGGCTCCGGTAAGCGCCGGAATGGCGATGATCGCGCGAATGGCCTGCGTTCCACCGGCCGAACGTTCGAGCGCAACACCGACGCGGATGGACGCATTTGCGCTCGAGGCATACTCCCGCGCCAGCTTGCGAATATCGTCAGCGCGCACGCCGCAGATCTTCTCTGCCCACTCTGGGGTACAGTCTACGGCGTGGTCCTTTAATTCCGGATACCCTAGCACATAACGGTCGACATAGTCTTGGTCGACGAGCCCCTCGCTGATGATCGTGTGGATCATCGCCATCGCAAGCGCCCCGTCCGTTCCCGGCTTCGGAGCGATATGCCAGTCGGCTTGCTTTGCCGTTCGGGATTTGTAGGGGTCGATCACCACGACCTTTGCGCCCTTTTGACGTGCTTCCACGACAAATGGCCAATGGTGAAGGTTGGTACTGAGCGTATTGCACCCCCAGATGATGATGTACTTTGAGTGCGCAAAGCTTTCCGGATCGAGACCGTTCGTCGGACCCACCGTGAGAAACCAGGCTGTCAAGGAACCGGAAGCGCAGTAGGTCCTCTCGCAAACAGTCGCTCCCAAGCGATTGAAGAACGCATCTCCGACATTAAGGCCCTGAACGAGTCCTTCATTGCCGAGATAGCTGACAGGCATGATCGCTTCGGCCCCATCGCTCTCGATGATCCCGCTCCATTGCCGCTTGATCTCCGCAAGAGCCTCTTCCCAACTGATCCGAATGAACGAGCGGCTTCCTTTGGGCCCGTTCCGCTTAAGCGGGTAGAGCACCCGATCCGCATTGTAGTGATGATCCGCAAAGTCGTTCAATTTTACGCAAAGACCGCCCCGGGTGATCGGATGAGCGGGATTGCCTCGGACGTTCGAGAGCCGCCCCTCCTCGACCGTGTAGATCATCGCGCATGTATCCGGACAATCGTGGGGGCACCCGCCAAAGAAAACTTGCTTATCCCGGGTCTGCTCAGTCATGGCCAATCCTGATCAAATGGGTTGCGGAACACGCCAATGGTATCTGACGGTTCTTCCTGTTTGGAGTGAATACCGGAAACCGCCTATGTCCGAGTACCGGTCGCCGCAATTCCTTTGGTGCCGGTACGGCTGGCTCCAGAAGTTTATTGGGGACCGGTACTTTACGCTGTCGGGCGGAGCCGGAATTATCGTGCCAAAGGACGCCGGTCCACGCGGAGACGGCGAGCGGGAAAAACAATGTTGTTGGCCAAGTCCTCTCCGAATGCACAGCCACTCCTCACCGACAATTTCGGCCGATCGATCGAGTACTTACGCATCTCTGTGACAGATCGGTGCGACCTGAGGTGCACCTACTGCATCCCCAAGGGCTTCCGAAACTTCAACGAACCCGCATCGTGGCTTACCTTCGAGGAGATTACGCGACTCGTCTCGGTGATGGCGCATAACGGACTGAGGCGCGTCCGTCTGACCGGCGGCGAACCGCTGCTACGCCGGAACTTACCATCCTTGGTCCGGCGCCTCGCTCAGATCGATGAGATTACCGACATCTCGCTGAGCACAAACGGTACCAGGCTCGCCGCATTGGCTGCAGAATTGCGGGATGCCGGCGTCTCGCGAATCAACGTCAGCTTGGACACCTTGAAGGCCGAACGGAACGAAGCCCTGAACGGGCGTGACGTCTTTCGCCAGGTTCTAGATGGATTGCTGGCAGCAAAGAAAGCCGGCTTCCATCCGATCAAGATCAACATGGTCGCGCTAAAGGGGCAAAACGACAGCGAGATCGACGACATGGTAGAGTTCTGCGCCGGGCACGGCTTCGTGCTGAGGCTTATCGAAGCCATGCCAATGGGCGTGACGGGACGAAATGCGAGCCATCTCGATCTCCAGCCCGTCCGCGAGCGGCTCAAACAAAAGCACGGACTGGTCGAATCGCGAATCGAGGGCGGCGGACCCGCACGCTACCTTGCGTCGAAGGACGGTAGAGTTCGCATAGGATTTATAACCCCTATCTCCGAGCACTTCTGTGCGACCTGCAATCGCGTGCGTCTTGCCGTCAATGGCACGATGTATCTCTGTCTCGGACAGAATGAGAAATTTGAATTCGCACCGCTCTTGCGGGACGGCGCGTCAGATGCGCAGCTCCTAACGGCACTCGCAGACGCGATGGCTCTCAAGCCGGAGCGTCATGAGTTCCTGGAAAAGCCCGATCAGATCGGGCGGATTATGTCCGTAACTGGCGGCTGAGCACCGCCTCGAACAGAAGGCCAACGCCGTGCCCCATATCGTAACCCAAAATTGCGATGAATGCCGCTTCACGGACTGCGTCACAGTTTGTCCCGTCGCATGCTTTCACGGCGACGAACGTCGCGTCTATATCGACCCGGTGGCCTGCGTTGATTGCGGCGCATGCATCCCAGCTTGTCCGGTCGGAGCTATCGTCGAAAGCAACGACTTGGAAGATAGCCAAATGAGCTGGATTGAAACCAACGCAGTGCGCGCGGCAGAGACGCCCGTGATCCGCTCTAAACAGACACCTTTGCCAGGTGCGGAGGCCAGGCGGGCAGTCCTGGGGAATTGAAAGACACACTACCGGGACAAGGACCGCTATCATGAACTATCCAATGCGCGTGGCGATCGTTGGCAGTGGTCCAAGCGGCTTTTATGCCACCGAGGCGCTTCTTACTGCGGGGATCGACGTCGAAGTCGATATGTTCGAACGCCTCCCAACGCCATTTGGTCTCGTCCGCCACGGAGTAGCTCCCGATCATCCGAAGTTGAAATCGATAGTCGCCACGTACGAAAGCATCGCAGCAGATACCCGCTTCTCGTTTTTCGGCAACGTCGAAATCGGCAAACAGATCGAGATAACCGACTTATTGCGATGCTACCATTCCGCCATCATCGCCGTTGGGGCGGCAAGCGACCGCAAGCTCGGGATACCGGCCGAACACCTACCAGGGGTTCATGGCGCCACTGCATTCGTCGGCTGGTACAACGGCCATCCCGATTTTCGCGACTTGCATTTCGACTTTTCGCATGAAGCTGCCGTAGTCATCGGCCACGGCAACGTGGCAATCGACGTCTGTCGAATACTGCTGAAGCCGGTGGATGATCTCCGCCACACGGACATCGCCCAGCATGCCTTGGAAGCACTGTCCCAAAGCCGCGTTAGAGAGGTTCATCTAATCGGACGTCGTGATCCATCCCAGGCTAAGTTCAGTCCAAAGGAACTTCGCGAACTGACTGAGCTAGACAATTGCACGGTGTCAGTCGACCCGACTGATCTTGCCGACCATCACAACGATGGCCTGACCCGCGGATCGACCCCCGCCAAAAACATCGAGATCCTACGCTCCACGTTGACTACCCGCCGCGGATCCGGCCGGCGTTGCCTGATCGGTTTCAACATGAAGCCTGTTGAAATTTGCGGATCGGACCGAGTGGAAGCAGTGCGTTTCTTGCGCACGCGCTGTTCGATGAGTGCATCATCAACAGCGCCAAAAGTCGAAATTCCCGCTGGATTGGTCATTCGGAGCATCGGATACCAAGGCTCCCCTCTACCAGGCCTGCCGTTTGACAATCAGTCAAAAATCATTCCACACGTAGAAGGACGAGTTCAGTTCAACGGGGAAAGCGCACTCCCCGTTTACGTGGCTGGTTGGATCAAACGAGGGCCCACCGGAATCATTGGCACGAACCGGGTCGACAGTCTTGCTACGGTTCAACGATTGATCGAGGATAGCCCGTCCTTTTACCTCGGGCCCAAACCCGGCTTCGACGGCCTCAAGTCACAGATCGTAGATCATGCCACGAATGCGATCTCGTTCGACAAATGGCACGACATCGACGCGGCAGAGCGGGTCCGCGGCGAGGCTATCGGAAAGCCCCGGGAGAAATTTACGAGAATCGAAGATATGTTGCGAGTTGCCGGTCGTTGAGAAATGCAACGCGCTCGGAGCAGGTGGACGAAAAGACGCTGGACTGTCCGGGGTACCCGTCAAGTCCAGCGCAAGTACTGGCCAGTCGCCCGAGGGAGGAAACAATGGCGGGCCAGATCAGGCGTGGAGATGGAAGACCTTGTTGATGATCTTCCACTCGCCGTCGACCTTTAGAACAGTGAAGAAGTCAGAGAACCGATAACCGGCCCAGTTCTCTGACTCCACACGCACGGAGGCGATCGTTCCGGCAATGTCGATGGTGACGACCTTGCCCACGATGTCAGGTGCTGGGCCTGTTTTGTCGGTCCAGTCAAACAGGGTCTGGATCGGTCCCGCCCAGAGATCAGGACCGACGTAGCCGTAAATCGCCGCATCCTTGTGAAAGGCAGGCTTCATCAGCGCGCCCTTTCCGTTCTTGGCTCCATCCAGGTAGTGCTGAACGGTTTGGCCGATAGCTTTGTAGTCCGAGATCTGATTGGCGGTCACCTTTGAACTCCGTATGCAGCTCGTCTCCGGCGACAATCGGCAAGCTGCAAAGGACGACCGAATACATCGATGCGGGCCTTACCGAGCTTGCGGCCTCCATGAAGCAGGAGACCCCGGAGCGGGACTCCAGATACCGCAAGCTGCCGGACTAACCGAGAACCGGTCACCAGCTTAGTGATGGTGCCGGTTCTGCCATCGGATGATCGCACCCGCGCTCGCCTCACCCACAACTTTCTGCGATCAACTGCACGGCAGGGCCGATGGCCGCGGGCTTCATGGAGGCAAAGCCGAGTAGAACGTACCTGTCCCAATCATCCAGATAGTCCGCATCCGCGATCGTCCGGTCTTTGAGGGTGTAGATTGCCACTCGATTTCTGAGCGCTCTCTCCTGCAGTTCCGCTGCATGGGGAAACTCGTCGGGGATCCGCCATACGATATGTGTCCCCGAGTTCATGCCCCTAAGATCCGGCCGACCGAAATGTCGCCGAAGTTGATCTGCGAGACAGTCCCGGCGTTCCAGATATGCGCGACGCAAACATCGGAGATGGTTGTCGAAGCCTCCGCTTCCGATGAAATCGGTCAGCACTGCTTGATCGAGCCACGGCACACCATAACAGGGAAATCCGTAGTCTAGGAGGGATACGGACTGTATAGCCGCGTCGACCAGGTTCGGCGGCAGCACCATGTAGCCGATCCGCAGACCAGGACCGATCGACGTGGCGAAAGATCCCGCGTAGATTACACGTTCGTTCTTATCCAATGTTTGAAGGGCTGGTTGAGGCGACCCCTCGTATCGAAAATCGCTGTCGAAATCGGCTTCGAGAACATATGCTCCAAACTTGGCTGCCCATTCGACGAGCGCAATCCGCCGATGATTCGGCAATGCTCCACCCATCGGAAACTGTCTTGCAGGTGTAACGAAGGCGACCCCACCCTCAACTTGAGGCAAGTATTCTACAATGAGCCCCTCATGATCGACCGTCGCTGGATGAATCTTTCCGCCGTAGCTCTTGAACAAATCCGCCGTTGAGCTGCATCCGGGCGCCTCCATCACAACAGGCGTACCATCCTGCACACAAAGTCGCGCGACAATGTTAAGGGCCTGTTGAATTCCCGTAACAATAACGATCTGATCCGGGCTCGCCATGATGCCGCGAGATGCCGCTAGGTAGCGGGACAGGACTTCGCGCAAATGACGTGATCCGTTGGGCGCCCCGTTGTCCGTCAGGTTGAAGTGAGAAGATTGCATGTGACGGGTCGTGAGGCGTCGCCATACATTGCGCGGAAACAGATCTGGATCGTTGCTTTCAAGCTCAAAATCGAACCTTGGCGACACGATCTCGGACCTGGCGGAGGCGTGTGCTGTCATCACCCGAGCGCGTAGCGCGACCGAGCGTTTCGCCGAACCGCTAACCTTGGCCTCACCTACGAACTGATGCTGCTCTGGCGAGACTTGGCTGACGTATGTTCCGGCCCCCTCCCTGGTTTCCACGTAGCCTTGCGCGACAAGACTCTCGTAAGAGAGAAGAACGGTGTTCCTGGAGATACCGATCTGTTCGCTTAGTGCGCGGGTGCCAGGCAGCCGCTCGCCGGGTCTGAAGCGCCCACTCATGATCGACGCTTTGATCTGCTCGATGAGTTGGGCTTGCAAGGAGACCCCCGTATTCGGGTCGATATCCAAGGAAATCTGCATGTGATCCTCCCTTTTAGACGATAGTGTCAGTCCGACTACTCCATATTCCGGTTTGCAAAAGCCATACCAACGCGTGTCAGGGGTAAGATAGGCCGCCTGGCTTACCTCCGCGAATCCTCGAGCAGCATTCTCGAACCCATTTCTGCGATCATGGCCGTCGGAGTGTTCGTATTCCCCGACGTTATGGTCGGCATCACGGACGCGTCGATCACCCGCAGCCCGACGATACCATGGAGTCGCAGGCGCTCGTCGACGACTGCCAAGGAATCGCTGGCCAATCCCATCTTGGCGGTCCCCACCGGGTGGAAGATCGTCGTCCCGATCTCCCCGGCGGCCTGGGCCAGCGAGGTATCGTCGTCTCCGACCGATTTTCCAGGGAGGTACTCATCCGGTCGATATGGCTCCAAGGCTGCTTGCGCCATCAAGCGGCGGGTGACCCGAATTGCGTCAGCTGCCACCTTGCGATCGTCGTCGGTTGAAAGGTAATTCGGCGCTATAAGAGGCGCTTGATCTGGCTCGGCGGATCGTAGGTGCACGATCCCCCGCGATGATGGGCGTAGATTGCAGGCGCTCACAGTAACCGCCGGAAAGCGGTGCAGCGGTTCGCCGAATTTGTCGAGCGACAGCGGTTGGGCATGAAATTGAATGTTGGCGCGCTCACGTCCGGGATCCGAACGGGTAAATATACCGAGCTGCGAGGGCGCCATGGTCAAGGGGCCCCGCCTGCGCAACGCATAGTCGACAGCCATCAGGCCCCGCCGGGGCAACGAGTAATAAGTCTCGTTGAGCGTCTTGACCCCCTGAACCTTGTAGATGGCGCGCTGCTGCAGATGATCCTGCAGATTGCGCCCCACGCCTCGCCGATCCAAGACGACTTCTATGCCCAGCGGTTTTAGCCAATCGGCAGGACCGATTCCGGAACGCTGCAAAATGGCAGGCGATCCGATCGAGCCGGCACTGAGAATCACTTCGCCCCGCGTCCGTACTTCGAACGACTTTCCGTCTTTGATGAATCTCACGCCGACAGCCCGTCCGTCTTCAATGACGAGGCGATCCACCAGTACTCGAGTCTCAACATGCAGGTTGGGCCGCTTCATGGCAGGTTTTAGAAACCCGCGAGCTGAGGACCACCGACGGCCTCGTTTTTGATTCACGTGAAAGTAGCCGACGCCTTCGTTGTCGCCTGTGTTGAAATCCGGGATTTTCTCGATGCCCATCTGGACTGCCGCGTCGCCGATGGAGTCGAGGATCTTCCATGAAAGGCGGGGAGCCTCGACGCGCCACCCGCCGCCCGTTCCATGATGCTCACTCTCTCCGAGGAAATGGTCTTCCAGCGCTCTGAACGCCGGGAGTACGTCCCTCCAGCCCCACCCCTGCAGTCCAAGTTGTCGCCAATGGTCATAATCGGCAGCCTGGCCACGCATTGAAATCATTGCGTTGATCGCGGACGAGCCACCGATCACTTTGCCCCTCGGATAATTCAAGGAGCGTCCATTGAGCCCAGGTTCGGCTTCGGTCCTGAACATCCAGTCTGACCTAGGATTGCCGATCGCAAAGAGGTATCCCACCGGAATGTGAAACCATATCCAGTTGTCATTGCCGCCCGCTTCGAGCACGAAGACGCGGTTGGCAGGATTCTCTGAGAGCCTATTAGCCAGGATGCACCCGGCCGTTCCCGCGCCGACAATTATGTAGTCACTGCTATCGCTAAGCACGGTGACAGCCACATCGTTCTCCTTAGGTCGGCGTCCGCGACCATGCCACTCGATGGCGACGGACATTTTGCATGGAAATCACCGATGCCGGAAAACCGGAGCTCGCTTGTTCACGAAGGCATTCATGCCTTCCTTTTGGCCTTCCGTCGCGAATGCCGCCTGGAACAGGAGACGTTCATGTCGAAGGCCCTCTGAAAGGGATCCCTCGAACGCTCGGTTGACTGCCTCTTTGGCCATCTTGACCGCCGGCGCGTTGTAGCCGGCAATCGTATGCGCGGCTTCTAGAGCGGTCTGCAGCAAATCCGGACCGGGCACTACCCGCGCAACCATTCCGGCAGCCTTGGCTTCGACGGCCCCGATGGTGCGGCCTGTTAGCACCAAATCCATCGCCAGTGCTTTTCCGACAGAGCGGGCCAGCCGTTGCGAGCCCCCGATACCGGGCAATATACCGAGCTTGATCTCAGGTTGACCAAACTGAGCATCTTCGGATGCTATGATAAAGTCACAGAGCAGGGCCAGTTCGCAACCACCCCCCAGAGCAAACCCGCTTACCGCTGCGATGATCGGCTTCGAAATAGAGCTAACCTCGTCCCAGGACGCTAGAAAATCGCGCATGTAGAAGCTTCCGAACGACTTCTCCGCCATCTCGGCAATATCTGCGCCGGCTGCGAACGCCCGCGAACTACCCGTTATGACGATTGCGCCGATATGATCGTCGGTATCGAAGGTCTTCAAGGTCGTCAGCACTTCGACCGCCAACTGACTATTGAGAGCGTTCAGACTTTTGGGCCGGTTTAGCGTTATCAATCCGACGCGCTCTCGACGCTCGACGACGATGGTCTGCGGCTCGGGCAGCTTGGCAAGAAGCGCCGGTTCGACCGGCGGAAGAAGTGCTGCGTCGCCGCCAGAAATGGATGCGAGAGTGCTGGTCATTTGCCGTTTCCTTCTTTTCATTCTCGTCTTGTTCACTCGGCAGCGCTGAGCATCGGATCCGACAGCTCAGAACCGGTAACCGGCACTTCCTCAACGGAGGCCGTCGAATAGCCCGCACGGCCTGTCACCAATTTTCTCAGGATGGATTCTCGATGTTGGTTCAGGCCCGGGGCCAAGGCGGCCGACGTGACATCGTTCTCAGGATACCCTCCGATGCGGATCGGGCTACCCGCAGTTCGGATTGTGCGCTCCCCCTCGCCCTTGACCTTGATGATCATGTTGCGGGCCTTGAGCTGCGGGTGATCGAACAGTTTATCGATGGTGTTTATCGGCGAACACGGGACGCCAGCCTCGTTAAGACGTTCGATCCAATAGTCCATGGGCTGTGTTTTCGTGATCGCTTCGATGGCATCAATCAGAGACGGCCGGTTTCTGCAGCGAAGATCATTGCTCACGAATAGAGGATCGAGCGCGAGCTTCGGCCTACCGAGTGCGTCGGCCATTAGCATGAACAACGTGTCGTTACCGGCCGCGATAATGAACCGAGCGTCCTTGGCGGCGAAACTTTCGAACGGCGCAAGTGATGGGTGACTATCGCCCGTGCGGGTTGGCACCACACCCTCGACATCGAACCTCGCGAGCGCAGTCTCCATCAGGGCCGCTTGACAATCGAGCATGCCGATATCAACCCGCGTTCCTTGAGCGTTTTGGGTACGGCGGTAGAGTGATGCAATGATGCCTATCGTGGCAAACAGCGCAGCACCCAGGTCGCCGAAACTGGTACCGACACGCGCCGGTGGACCGTCGGGCCATCCGGTGAGGCTCATCACTCCTCCCATCGCCTGGACGACCATGTCGTACCCGGGTAAATCGCTGAAAGGACCGGTATGACCGAATCCAGAAATCGACGCATAAACGAGATGAGGGTGCGTTTTGGCGAGGCGGTTCGCGCCGTATCCCAAGCGATCCATGACTCCCGGTCGGAAATTCTCCACAAGCACATCCACTTCGTCGAGGAGCTGCTCTAGAAGATCCCTGTCGCGGGGAGATTTAATGTCGAGGACGATACTTTCCTTGCCCCTATTGAAGCACAGGAAGTATGCGGATTCGCCGTCAACAAAGGGACCGAATGCGCGCGTATCGTCCCCAGTGCCGAATTTTTCGACTTTTATGACCCGGGCGCCGAGATCTGCGAGAACCATCGTGCAATACGGACCGGCGAGCACGCGGGAAAAGTCGAGCACCGTGATCCCTTCGAGTGGACCTTTCTTGAGAGATTCAGAATTCGAGACGTGCATGATTTCGCTCCGAAGTGTTCTCGTCCCACGCCAGGTTCTTTACCCTACCTGAGTACGCTATTCGGCAGATTCGACTGCACGCTGAGCCATTACCTTGACCAAGTTGGCGCGGTACTCGGCTGTGCCGTGAATGTCCTCGAGAAGGCCATCCGGTGAGATTTTGACGCTGTCCAATGCTGCGGCGGACCAATTTGCTTTTAGCGCCTTCTCGATCTCGCCGACCCGCATCACGCCGCTCTGCGATGCTCCGGTGGCGACAGCTCGGACGTCGCCACCCTTGGACTGCGCCACGAAGACGCCCGTTAGTGCAAAACGAGACGCGGGATGACGAAACTTCGAATACCCGGCCTTGGCGGCAAGCGGGAACAACACTGCCGTGATCAACTCGCCGTCCTGCAGGGCGGTGGTGAAAATCCCCTTGAAGAAGTCATCAGCAGCGATGTCTCGCTTGTTCGTCCTGATTGTGGCGCCGAGCGCCAGCACGGCTGCCGGAAAGTCCGCCGCAGGATCGTTGTTGGCGATCGAGCCCCCGATGGTACCGCGTGCGCGCACCTGCGGATCGCCGAGCATGGAGGTGAGGCGGGCGATCGCGGGTATCGACTGCTTCACCTGCGTGCTGCTCATGATGTCGTAGTAGGTGGTTGCAGCCTTGATCATAAGTGTGCCGCCGGCGGCTTCGATGCCGATCAACGCCGGAATGCGGCCGATGTCGATCACGTTCGACGGCGCAGCCAGCCTCGATTTCATGACGGGGATCAACGTATGCCCCCCGGCAAGATACTTTCCATCTTCATTCTTCGCGAAGAGCGCGGCCGCCTCATCAATGCTCGATGGACGATGATAAATGGTCTCGTACATGACCTCTCCTTAAAAGTGTTCGTGCTGGGGGGCAGTCTGACCGTAACCACGCACGGACTTCATGCGCGGCCGCTTTGGATTGCATGCCACACGCGATCTGGGGTCGCCGGCATTTCGAGGCTGTTGTTGCCGATAGCATCGGTGATGGCGTTGATCACCGCGGCGGGCGCGCCGATAGCACCGGCTTCACCGCATCCCTTGATTCCGAGCGGATTGCCTGGGCACAGTGTCGTTGTGTGCTGCAGCTTGAACGAAGGAACGTCCTCTGCACGCGGCATCGCGTAGTCCATGTAGGAAGCGGTGACGAGCTGACCACTGTTGTCGTATACGGCCCTCTCAAGCAGCGCCTGACCGATGCCCTGAACAAGACCACCGTGCACCTGGCCCTCGACGATCATGGGATTGATCAAGCGACCGAAGTCGTCCACGGCAACGAAATCCACGAAGCTGGTTTTGCCCGTGGCTGCGTCCACGTCGACTTCGCAAACATAGGTGCCTGACGGAAAGGTGAAGTTGGTAGGGTCGTAAAATGCGCCTTCCTTCAGGCCAGGTTCCATACCGTCCGGCAGGTTGTGGCCCGTGTAAGCCGCCAGCGCCACGCTCGCGAGCGGCATCAATCTGTCGGTACCCGTCACCTTGAATGTGCCGTTCTCGATTACGATGTCGCTCTCCGAGGCCTCGAGCTGATGTGCCGCGATCTTCTTTGCCTTGGCCTCGACTTTCTCCATCGCTTTCACGATCGCGGATATTCCTACTGCACCCGATCGCGAACCATAGGTTCCCATCCCGAACTGCACCTTGTCGGTGTCGCCGTGCACGATCTGGATCTGGTTGGCAGGGATACCGAGGCGATCCGCGACAACCTGCGCGAAGGTCGTTTCGTGGCCCTGGCCGTGGCTGTGCGAGCCCGTGAGGACTTCGATGGTGCCAACCGGATTGACCCTGACCTCCGCGCTCTCCCACAGACCGACGCCAGCGCCAAGACTGCCGACCGCTTTTGACGGTGCGATGCCGCAGGCCTCGATGTAGCAAGAGAAGCCGATACCGCGGAGCTTGCCTTCCTTCTTCGCCTTCTCCTTGCGCGCAGGGAATCCGGCGTAATCGATCTCCTTCAGCGCGGCATCGAGCGAGGCATTAAAATCGCCGATGTCATATGCCATGATCACCGGTGTCTGGTGCGGGAACGAGGTGATGAAGTTCTTTCGGCGCAGTTCCGCCGGATCGACCTTGAACGTGCGTGCGGCAGTTTCAATTAGACGCTCTAGCAAATAGCTCGCCTCGGGCCGCCCTGCTCCGCGATAAGCATCGATTGGTGCGGTGTTGGTGTAGACGCCCGTTACTTCCGCGTAGATATTCGGGATGTTGTACTGGCCAGACAGAAGGGTGGCGTAAAGATACGTCGGCACCGAGGATGAGAAGAGTGACATGTAGGCGCCAAAATTGGCGTGTGTGTCGACGCGCAGCGCCAAGATCTTGTGATTCGCGTCGAAGGCCATCGTCGCCTTGGTTAGGTGGTCGCGGCCATGCGCATCCGTGAGAAAAGCCTCGGTGCGGTCCGAAGTCCATTTAACCGGCCGACCAACCTTCTTCGATGCCCAGAGAGCCACCATTTCTTCCGGATAGATGAAGATTTTGGAGCCGAAGCCGCCGCCGACATCCGGGGCGATTACGCGCAGTTTGTGCTCCTGAGCGATGTTGTAGAACGCCGAAAGCACGAGGCGGGCGACATGCGGGTTCTGAGAGGTCGTGTGCAGCGTGAAGTGCTCTTCTGCCTCGTTGTATTCGGCCAGCGCTGCACGCGGCTCCATGGCATTGGGAATCAGACGGTTGTTCTCAAGTTCGAACGTGACCTTGTGGGCCGCCTTCGACATCGCCGCGTCAACCGCCTTGTCATCGCCGATCGACCAATTGAAGACGGCGTTGCCCGCCGCTTCGGGATGGAGCTGTGGCGCGCCCGGCGCGATCGCCGCCTTGATGTCTGCAGCGGCAGGAAGCACTTCATAGTCGACGATGACGGCTTCCGCTCCGTCACGGGCCTGATTGCGCGTCTCGCCGATTACAACGGCTACCGCTTGGCCGACGAACCGCACTGTCTCCGGCGCCATTGCCGGCCAAGCTCCCATTTTCATTGGCGAACCGTCCTTTGAGTGGACCATCCAGCCGCAGATGAGGTTGCCGATCTTGTCATCGACCAATTCCCTGCCAGTGAGCACGGCAAGTACACCGGGCCGACCCATTGCTTCGGAAATATCGATGCCTTTCACCCTTGCGTGCGCGTGCGGGCTGCGAACGAAGTGCGCATAAGTCATGCCATGCACCCGTACGTCGTCGACATAACGGCCCTTGCCTGTGATGAAGCGCTTGTCTTCCTTTCGTGCGAGCCGTGCGCCGATTCCATCCGCTTTCATCGCGTTTCTCCTTGTCGTGCCGGCTTGCGAGGCTGCCCAATCATTGAGCGTTCACGAGGCGCGCCGGCTATTGGTTGAGCTTCAAGTTGCGTATGACGCCGACCATCATTCGGCGGCGCTTGCCATTTCCATGCGGCCGGCGGCGTCGAGCACTGACTTGACGATGTTGTGATATCCTGTGCAGCGGCAGATGTTGCCCTCAAGCTCCTGCCGCACGGTGGCTTCATCCAGCTTACCGCCATGCCGACGCACCATATCCACTGCAGCCATGATCATGCCGGGCGTGCAATACCCGCATTGCAAACCATGGTTGTCCCGAAACGCGGCCTGCATCGGATGAAGTTCGTTGTGCCCGGCAAGCCCTTCGATGGTTGTGACGTTCGAGCCATCAGCCTGACCGACAAGCACGGTGCAGGATTTTACGGCCCGCCCGTCAATGTGTACGGTGCATGCGCCGCACTGGCTGGTGTCACACCCGACGTGGGTACCCGTAAGCCCAAGGTTATCTCGGAGGAGATGAACCAGCAGCGTCCTATCTTCAACGTCGGCTGACACTGCCTTGCCGTTGACCGTCAAGCTGACTTTCCTGGTCACTATAGTCATCCTCCCGCTCCCTTTTATTAGACCGATCGTCTACTAACGTGCAAAAAAAACTACTTCCGAAGCATCTGGAAGAACCCATCGGAAAAAATTGTCAAAGGAAGTACGCTGCGTTCGAGTTTCGAACGGAGCACGGCACCTTCCCACCCGATCCAGAAAAACGAAGCCAACTGATCGCAGTCCAAGTGCGATGCAATCTCACCCTGCTCTTGAGCTTCGCGCAAGCATGTCGCTGTACGGTTCTGCCAGTCCTCGAAGACCGCGGTAAGTTGCCGACGGTAGTTCTCGGGTAGAGCCCCCATCTCTTGTCCCAAATTGCCGACCAGACAGCCGCGCGTGAAGGAATATCGCTTCATTCCAGCCTTTGATTCGGCAGTAAAATCCCGAAGACGCTGCAGCGGACGGCTCTTGCCGTTAAGCAGGAACCGATCCAGCCTGCGCGCGAAGTACTCTGCATAGGAGCGAATAAGCTCCGCGCCGAAGATCTCCTTGGATCCGAAGTAATGGTAGAATGACCCCTTCGGTACCGCGACGCTCTGGAGTATCTCCTCGATACCAGTAGCAGAGAAGCCCTTTTCCGTTAATGCGATCACTCCGGCGCGCATCAAGGCATCACGCGTGGCGCTGTAACCCGCTCCGACTTTTGGAGGGCGGCCCCGACGGCGAATAGGCTGAGAAGTCGTCATGATGATTTCATAGACCGATCGGCTAGAAAATGCAAGCCCGGGTGATTTCGGTCCGCTATAGCGAGATGACCGTCGGCGCGGAAAGCGGCCTGTGGCGGAACCTACGGTGCCTTGCGGCGAGACTATCATGCATCGAAGCCGCTGGAAGCGCGTCCGCGACACTCGATACGAATTGATTGGTTGCCGAACCATCATCGCCACTTGTGCGACTCCTACTAAAGACTTGCGGAAAACATGACCACAGGAGATCGGCGAATTTGGTCCCCCGCAGCGCCGAAAAACTGTCGAAGCGGAAAGCAGCTAGTTAGACGCACACATCTCAACCTTTACGCCGCAGCGAGCTTTGCCGAAGGAGGCCCTGAACGCAGGATGGTCCGAGCCGGATTCAGCGAAATGTTCAGAAGCCTACGTTCCGCCCGCCGTCTACGTGCAGTATCTCCCCCGTTACGAACGGAGCTGTTTCGAGATACATGATCGCTCCCGCAATGTCCGACACGTCCCCTATCCTGCCGACCGGGTGCAGTGTGGCGAGCAACGCGTGTCTCTCTTCGGGATGCATCGGTGTCTTGATAACTCCCGGGGCGACCGCATTCACCCGAATACCTCTCGATGCGTATTCAATCGCAAGAGAGGTGGTCGCGTAGTTCAATCCGCCCTTTGTCAAGGCTGCAAGAACAGCGGGTAGCTTCGAACTGGGTTGGTCGGCGAGACTAGCCGTGATGTTGACAACGTGGCCACTGCCTCGCTTCAGCATATGCTCGATCGCCCGCTGAGTGAGATAGAAGAAACCCGCGAGGTTAGTACCAAGCACCCGGTTGTAATCTTCGGCCGAGTAGTCGGTGAAAGGCCTTGCAACGAAAACACCGGCGTTGTTCACGAGCGTGTCGATCCGGCCAAACTTGGCAACGGCTTCTGCGACGACCAGGTCCGCGGTTTTCGGATCGGCGATGTCACCGATTATTGTAAGCACGTCCGGATCCCCCGAAGGCTTTATCGATCGTGACGTGGCAACGACGCGATAGCCCTTCCTGCGAAATTCCTTGACCACCTCGGCGCCGATGCCCTGCGACGCGCCGGTTACGATGATAACTTTGTCTTCGGCCATCGGCACCCCGTCATTCCGCTCCTCGGGATTGCGTCTGTTTACCCGCTACCCATGTAGGCCGGCGTAGACGCGGTCAGGTCCACCGACAATAGCCGCCGGCCGGGAGACACTCTTTCGCAACGCGGATGAATGCTGGTCCAATCGGATGGGGCGCCGCTTGCCAGGGCGAGATGAATGTGACTTGAGGAGGGCGTTCCAAGCTCCAGCGAAGCGCGGAGCTAACGGCTGCAGGCTGGGGAAGAACTTGTTCGTGTATCCGTGGACGTTAGACGACTCGCCAGACTTGGTTTCGCTCTTCGACCTAGAAACTACCCAGCAGACGGCGAGCGTGAGGGGGACCGTGAAGAGTGCCGGCGAGTCGTAAAAATCGCAGGACCCAAGTTCAACACTTTGGACCAAATTGTTGACCCCGTCGCAGTCAAAGCAACGGAAGAAATCAGGCCGAACGCGCCTCCGACGATCGCGCCACGTGTCGTGAGCCCGTCCCAGTAAATAGCCAATACCAACTGGGGAAAGTTCGAGCTGACTGCGATGGCCGTGGCGAGCGCAAGGAATTAGGCGACATTTTGTCCTTCGAACGCGAGTGCAAGCATTATTCCGAGCAGGCCCAACGCCATCGCAGCGATTCGCGAGACGTGAAGTCTCATGCCCTCGTTGAGTTGCCGACCAGGCCGGCGACGAGATCACTAGTGGCCGACGAGGCACCCGCTATAACCAATCCGGATGCAACTGCCAGGATGGTGGCGAATGCAACAGCCGAGATAAAGCCGGCCAAAATGCTTCCGCCGACGGCCCTCGCTAGATGGATCGGTGCTAGGTTATTTCCGCCATAGAGCGCACCGCTGGTGGTAGCATAGGCTGGATCGCCACCTGTGGGCCCATCTCAATCATGCTGCGCGTTCTCCTCTTCGTCCCCGGACGCGTAACCACCACGCATCAAGGCCCGCACAACATTCAGGATCACGGACGCAAACCGTGTGAAGATGTTTCACCTTGATGCGACATTGCGACGAATAGGTTCGCGCTTCACAATCAAATCACTGGTGCGGACGTCGATCAGTTGTGCGGGCGGGGACGGGACGCAATTGCCATGTGGATCGTCAACGACGATGTGAGTCCCCATGACGCCCGTCAATGTCGAGTCGGGATTTCCCCACATCACGCGACCTGCTTCGTGATGATTATGTGCAGAGCAGCATCACGATCACGAACAACGAGCAGATAATACCAAGCCCGATGCTCAGAACAAACAACGCGTCTTCCACCTGAGCTGACATCAATTCGTCCATTCGTCCACGCCCTCACCATGTGCGGGCATTTCCATAAGAGACGGAGGAAGAGGTCGGCCGCGTTCCTTGAAACGTTCGACCAGCTGATCCTTCGTGTGTGAAGGACCGGCATCGGTGATCCGTCCTTGCCGCAGGAGCGCGATGCTCCCACACGCAATAATGAACAAGACCGCAAAGAACTGCCCGATCAGACACGTCGCATAGAAAACCGAGACGCGCGCGGCCCTTTCGTCATTGCCGATGCGCAATTTCGCCTTGATCGATCCTTGGAACGAGTACTCAGGTAAGTAGCTTGCGCTCGCTTGGCAGCAACTGCTGCAAAGCGCCTGGCTACTTTTTTGCCGCTGCCCGCCGGCGATATTCGGGTGCAGGCAATCCGCCCCAGCCCCAGTTCTCCAATTCGACTTCTTCGACAATGACGAACGTCGATTCGAGGGGCTTGTGAAGAACGTCAAGCAGGAGGTTACTTGCTCCAGCGATCAGAGCGGCCTTTTCCTCGGCCGTTACTCGGTCACGTCCGGCACCAGACCCCTCCCGCGTAACTCGGATTGTGACGATCGGCATTGGGGCGCTCCTTCATGACCGGCGCTTTGAATCACTGTCCAAATACCTGCGCACACACTGCGTAACGTTTGTTCCAGCTCGCAGGTGCTGCCGGAGGCTTGCCTGAAGCCAACAACTGCAACGTAACACCAAGACACGAAGGCCAAAATGTCTGCCGTTAGGAAGTCACTCTTCCTGTAGACGGAAGAATGGCGCTCGTAGATGCCGGCGCGTGCCTGCGAAGCACAAGTCGACGCGGCCGGAGGATTCGCAACGCGGCGATTCGCGGTGAGGCATGATTAGCGTGCCCGGCGATGAAGGGAATTTGCAGGACGCGGCTGGTCGCTATCCAACGCGGATGCTCGCGTGTCCGGGGTGGACAGCTAAGGATTCGCGCCCGTCCCGATCAAGCTTTGCTTGCTTTTCTTAGCGAGGCTGTCTCGCTTCCTGGCGATAGAGACAGTTGCAACGCTCGCTCCATGAAGCATTGCAGCGCGGACGATACGAATGCATCGCGACGGTGGATGAAAACCGTCATGGCCTTTCCGGATTCTCCGCGAAGGGCGTGCCCGCGTACCTGGCCCGCCTCAGCAAAGGATTTGATGACGGCCCTGGGAAGAAGCGAAATTCCAAGTGACGCTGCAACGCAGCCGATGATGCCGTCCAGAGTCCCCATCTCCATCCACCTGATATCGACAGTTCCATGCTGAGCAAGAAGTTCCTGGATCCGGCGGCGATACGAACATCCGGCGCGGAAGACAATGACCTTTCGCCCGGCCGTTTGCGATAGATATTTCTTGAGCTGAAGGCGCGTTTGAACAGAAGGCGGCGTTACAAGGACGAGTTCTTCCTCCAATATCGGAATCGAGACAATATCCTCATGGACAAGGGGGCCACAAACGAACGCACCGTCGAGCTTTCGCGCCAGCACCAGGTCAATCAATGCTGACGTGGGCCCGGTCTCGATCTTAATATCAACATCCGGATACTGGGCAGCGTAGCTCCTCAGGATCGGCGGCAAGCGCAAAGCTGCCGTGGTTTCCATCGATCCTATCCGGAGATCACCCCGTGGCCCGGCTTCGGTAACGGCCTTCCTCGCCTCGGTGAGAAGATCCGCTATCCTTGTTGCGTATGGCAAAAGCGTGTTGCCGACGGACGTCAACACGACGCCCTTCTTGGAGCGGTAGAAAAGCCGAACGCCGAGTTTCATCTCCAGGGCCCGGATATGGGAAGTGACGTTGGACTGCACCGTGTTCAGCTCGGATGCGGCCCGCCCTATCCCACCAGCCACCGCCACCGCTGAAAAGAAAGCCAAATCGGTGCTATCCATTTTGGTCATCTCCAATTCAGATGAAGATCATCTAATCTTATCACTTTTTCGCTGTCAATTCACCTTCTACGATTGCGCATCCTGAGGCGCGGTCACCGCCATTTTCGAAAGAGAAGATAAATGAGCATTCAGACAAGGCTTACAGAGTTCTTTGCCATCGAGCATCCGATCATCCTTGCTCCAATGACGCCGGCAGCGGGCGCCGAGCTCGCCGAAGCCGTAACCGAAGCCGGCGCATTAGGCCTGCTAGGCGGTGGATATGCGGAGCGTGAGCAGTTTACGCGTGAATCCGCCAAGGTCCGACGGAAGGATATCGGCGCGGGGTTCATCACATGGGCGCTGGCGAAAGATCCAGGTCTCCTGGATGTCGCCCTCGAACAACACCCGCGCGCGATGATGTTGTCCTTTGCCGATCCCGCGCCGTTCGCGCGACGGATCAAGGACGCCGGCGTTCCCCTAATCTGCCAAGTGCACAACTTGGATCAGGCCCTTCGAGCTGCCGAGGTCGGCGCGGACGTGGTCGTTGCACAAGGAACGGAAGCAGGTGGCCATGGAATGATTGCAAGATCGACGATGCCGTTCGTACCCACGGTCGTTGATGCACTTGCGAGTCGCGCACCCAAAGTCATGGTTGCCGCCGCTGGTGGCATCTCGGACGGACGCGGCTTGGCCGCGGCGCTGATGCTAGGAGCAGACGGTGTGCTGATGGGTAGCCGGTTCTGGGCGACCCAGGAGGCCCTGATACATCCGAAGGCAAAGGCTAAAGTGGTCGCTGCCTCGGGCGACGAAACCGTTCGCACGAGCGTCTACGACATCGTGCGACGGCGAGAATGGCCATCCGGATACACCGGCCGCCTTCTCCGCAATGAATTCATCGAGAAATGGCACGGACGGGAGGCGGAACTCGAAGCGATGAAAAACGAAGAACTCGCTAGAGTCGAAACCGCTTGGGAAGCAGGCGACTACGATACGGCGAACGTAACCGTCGGGGAATCAATCGGACTGATCCAGGACATCCCACGAGCCGGAGAATTGGTGAAGCGCATTGCAGCCGAGGCCGAGTTCGCGCTCTCCCGCTATTCGCCAGGCTCTTTAGTCGTCGCTGCCTGACGAGGAGACCTTACAGGGGAGCCTGGACGCCGCCGAGGCCGCCATTGATGACAGATCTCCCACGCCGCCGCAGCTATGCGGCGGCGTGCGTTTTATGGGTCCCTCGAATGCCTTTGGGGAACGGCCTAACCTTCGCCCGCTCCATCCTGACAACCGCCGAGGTGATCGCAGCCTCGCCGAAAGCATCCCGTTCAAAAGAACGAACCCCAATGATTGTGCTCTCGAAGACGCCTGTTGCAAGGTGGACAAACCCATCCGGAGCGCTCCGTCGTGAGTGGGACTTTGATAGCGACATCGGCGCCCTTGTCCAGAGCACTCGCCTGCGTCTGCGCTGCTGATCTCGTTTTATTACGCGATTGCGGCACGATCTTCTTTTCTTACTTGCGCAATATCCTGATGACCCTCTCTTCCCTGAACTAGTTCGGCTGGTTGTCTGCCGTTCTTCCGCGGCCTGCCTGCCAGAACGATTACAAAAGCCCTAACGTTGAAGCCTTGAGAGTTGCGGCCGCGCGCGTTGAACAGTCCAACTTCCTGAAGATGCTCTCCACGTGAGTACGCACGGTGCTCGGACTTAGCCCAAGCACCCGCGCCGTCTCTTTATTGCTCGCTCCATAACTGACGTGACGCAGCACCTCTAACTCACGTTTGGAGAGAGATGCACGGTGCCCTTTCCGTTGGCCTGCCGTGCTCCTTGGGTTTAGACTTTCGGTAACAAGTTGACTAATCTCTGGATCAAAGCGTCCAAGCTGCGCTTCGCCTCTAATGTGCGCGGATGCCGATTCAGCCGATATTGCGGCTCGCCATGGTCGGTCGGAACGAAGCGCGACCCAAGCCGCTGCGACCGCTACAATGTGGCCCTCCACGGGAATCGATTGGCGAGCGCTCCCGCGAAAATATCCCGAGCCGTCGGCACGCTCATAGGTAAACGAGGCAATCTCCGCTGCCCGGTTAAGCCTATCAATCTGCTTGCCAGCGCGCAGCGTCCAATACGGAGCAAGACGGACCTTCTCCCACGCGGCTTCCGACAGCGGTCCCGGCACATTCCAGATATCGTTTGGCGTCGAGGCGCGACCTATCCCATGGATCAGGCCCGCGTGGTATACGTTGGCTACTTTGTCGGGGGCCAATCCGAGCCGCACGGAACAATCGGCCGCTGCGTTCGCCACCCGTCTTGAAAAGCCTGTCATCCAGGGAAGTTTGAGGTCAATAATATCGGCCACCAACTCGACGCTTGTCGCTTTTTTCATTTCTTCCGTTAGCAACATGTCATGTAGTTTAGCGCTTGGTTCTTGCTTAATCGCGGTCAACCAACGCTCCGCGTTCATCGTAACGTTGCGAACAAGCGCGAGCGGGTAGTTTACGCCAGCTCGGCGGGCAATCATTTGTAACGCTCGATCGATGCCATATACTCGGCTGAAGATTTCCAGATCCCCAGCTAACGAGACCATGAATACTGACGGCGGAATACGCTCTGCCTCCAGACGGTTAGGCATTCCACTCCCATCATAAGCTTCCCAGAGATGGAAAAGTGTTTGTTCTGTCGCCTCGTCAAGGTTCAGCATTCGCGCAACCTCTCTCGAGACTTCGCAATGAATCTGTGCAAGCGGAACCATGGTTCTGTCCATGCCACCCTTCTCTTGGACGAGCGCAGACCATTCGGGCCGAGCCGAAAGCATGGCCTCCCGCCCGGACACGTCGTCCCCGAAGAGCGCTGCAAATCCGTTGGCTGTTGCTGTGCAACCCGACCACCGAAGTAGCGCTGCTTGCCGAACCGCTCTGCGTTCGGCAGTGCTGCACTTTTCGGAGACGGCGATCTGGTCAGAAATCCACGCCGCGCGTATCGAGTGATCGATGGGCTGCCCCATGCTAAGGTCGCCCACAAAAGACAGCGCCCTTACAACGTCGAATACGCGGATCGAAGAGGCTGTATTCAATCCAATCAACAACGCTTGGTGGCTGTATTGCCTGGCGCCGCTCCTTCCCGCGTCTCGTTGATGTTCACATACGACATAATTTTCTCCTTGAGAAACGTGCGTTGCGGCGCCGTCGTTGGCGTTTGAGTTCAAAGGATCTCCAACAGCCAGTGCGAGGACCATCGTCGACATCGCGAAGGTCACCGACGTCGGACTTGGCTTAGCCCTCTGCGCATCAGCGCCCGGGCTTGGGGCGCAGTCGTCGATCCAGATACTTCCCATTATCGAGGTGGTATCTCGAACGTATGGCCACGGGACCATCTTGCCAACGTGATGGTCCACGATCCTTTGAGAAATGACGTTTCCTGCCGGTAACCAGAGCCCGACCCGACGTAAGGGACGAGAATTGCGGGAGCCAACCGGCATCAACGACACAGCTCGCTACGAATCTAACGGTCAGGGCTCCAGTCGGACGGCAAGAACGAGGATTGCTCGAACAGCTGATCAGAGCGGTGCCTCGCTGTCGTTCAACGATCTGGTACCATCGATTTCGTACCGACCGGCTCTATGGCCGCTCTATGCACTCAGCTAAAGGCGTAAATCACAATCGCGACGGCTGAATGCAATCACGTGCTTTTACAGCTGAAACCGAACTAGCGATCAACATTCCGCACTCTCAGCGGCGGAAGTGACCTCCATAGGTCACTGGAATGGCGACTTCCTCCCTTGACTTGCCGGGGTCTGTGACCCCGGCTCTTTTTTTGAGGCAGACAATTCCAACCGTGAACGATGCACGTTTCTTCCGAACACGGCGATGTTACTGAACAGGGTCTGCCGCACGACCGATGCGCCGGTTGCGACAACCGCGGCGCGACTACGCGTGCGACTCTCTTTACCTCAAGACTGTTCGTTGCGACGGCTATGTGTTTGGAGAACACGTCGCCGGCGTCCTTCGGGAGGTACTCTTCCGCACGTCGATCGAACTGTTCAACATCTCCAGTTTGAAGCGAGGGATCGGCAATGTCGACGAAGACACCGACTTTGGGCTTAGAGACGCGCTCCTCTTGACGAGTCTTCAAGAGGTAGGAGCACCTGGAATCTAATCCAGGGCCTTATCAGAACGCATTGTTTCTTCGCGCGCCGCTTTCCGTCAATCTTCCTGTCTCGGCCGCGCTTGCAGCTTGGCTTTTTAGCTTTTCGGCGACTTTGACGACCGCTTGGATTGCGGCTACGAGTTCCATGCCAAGCTCCGTGAGCGCATACTCGACGGAAGGAGGCGACGTCGGCATCACGCTTCGAACGACGACGCGTTCGGCTTCCAGATCGCGAAGGCGCCCGCTCAGCACCTTCGCGGAAATCGACGAAAGGTCGGTTCGCAACTCGCCAAACCGACGTGGTCCAGCGCTCAAATGCCAGATGATATTCGGCGTCCAGGCCCCACGAAGCAGCGACATGCATTCTGTCAACGCGCAGGATGGCGCCGGCGGCGGCGTCCTGTTCTTTCGCATTTTGAGCACCATGGTCGGCCTCTTCCGGTAACCAGATGGAAACCTGAGAGTCGATGTAACCCCAGGTCATGGGATTTCCAAGAGCGATTTTTCTACCAATCAATCGACAGGTCGTGACGTGTGGAATTGCCAGAGACGATATGGCTCGGAAAGTGCTAGGTCCACCAGCCGTGGCGCGAGACGTAATAAGGTGCGTTGGGCGCGGCCGAGCCGCGGGTCGGCATGTGAGCCTCAATGTTGCATTCCATGGAACACTGTCTGCCGAGCGGCGAGCCTTCATCCGTCGCCCGGTAGGGTGTAAATCATTCTCGGGAAGATGCTGCTCCTGATAGTGTGGTCTGAGGCGGGCGCGACACGAACGTCTCAAGCCGTTTGAATAGTTGTATGGAATTACAAATCGATAGGGTTATGCGCGTCATGGACAACGGGAAGAGACTTGCACTCAACGTGCAGATGCTGTTTGACAGGCTGCTTACGCGTTTCTGGCTACAAGCCTTGCGGTCGACTTGCTTCGCGTCCCGCCGGCTTGGACACGACACGCAGCCGGCCAACACGATCTGCGATTGTCTTGTGTAAGCGCCACGGGTTATCCGCGCGTCTCTAGGTAGACTGACGAGGATGATAACGTCGCCGAACGACGTTTTTCGAGAATTGTTCGAACCGCGCAAAGATTTCTCTTAGCGGTTCGCGTTTGTTCTGGCTTGGGGGGGTGACGCGCTCGACAAGGAGCGAGCATCACTCTGAACACCAGCCGTGTCTCAAGTTAGACCGGCAGGTGGTTTGAAGCTTTCGAGATCACAGGCATACAGCTCTCGATCGTGACGATGGAGGCCTCAGTCGTTGGTTAAATCGCGCACTCGGTCTTCGTTGACCAGCGTTCGTTCATGCAAATCATTACCTTGAGGCGTGACCGAGACTCTTTGACCTGCTAAATCGATGCAAGCATGGTGAACTTCGACGAACGCCGGGTTTGATAATCCGCAGATCGAGGCATCCAAGGTCGATTTCGGATCCTAACAATTGACGGTCGTCGTACAACGAGCAACCTAGTCTTAATGTGAGGCCAGGCTACTCTGCCGATCGGATCATAAGTAGGCTTGGGACTTGTGATCAATTGCGTGTGCGTGATCGGATCTGGAAGCCGTCAAAGCTCGATTCGGCGACCTGCCACCAAGCATATTGATCGCTACGAAACATCGCCATTTGCTCGTAAAGCTTCTTGAAGTTCGGATTGCTGGCGGACGTTTCCGTATAAACCTCGTTCGCGGCCCGCAATGAAGCCTCCATGATTGACTGTGGAAATGGGCGCAGCTGCGTGCCGCTTGCAATCAATCGCTTCAGAGCGGGCGGATTGTAAGCATCGTAACGTGCCAGCATGGTCTCATTCGCCAACGACGATGCCGACTTGATGATCGATCGGTAACCTGCCGGCAGAGAATCCCATTTCTGAAGATTGACGAGGTTGTGGAGCGCTGGCCCGCCCTCCCACCAGCCGGGAAAATAGTAATGCTTCGCGACCTTCTGGAAACCAAGCTTTTCATCGTCGTAGGGACCGATCCACTCCGCAGCGTCGATGGTCCCCTTCTCTAGCGATGGGTAAATATCGCCGGCCGCCAGCTGTTGGGGCACGACGCCAAGTTTGGTCAAGACCCGCCCCGCAAAACCGCCAATGCGCATCTTTAGCCCACTCAAATCTGATGGTTCCTTAAGTTCCCTTCGGAACCAGCCGCCCATCTGACAGCCGGTGTTGCCAGCCAAGAGCGCAATTACGTTGTAAGGTTTCAAAAATTCGTTGAAGAGTTCGGAGCCGCCGCCAACCTGGAGCCACGCCGTTTGCATGCGGCTGTTTAGTCCGAACGGAACCGACGTGCCGAATGCGAAAGTCGGATCCTTACCGATGTAGTAATAGGTAGCGGTGTGTGCCATCTCCACGGTGCCATTGGATACTGCGTCCAGTGCCTGCAAGCCCGGAATGATTTCGCCGGCGGCGAATATCTGAATCTGGAATTTGTTGTCGGTGGCTTCGGCAACGGCTTTGACGAAGACTTCCGATGCACCAAAGATGGTGTCGAGCGATTTCGGGAAGCTCGAGGTCAGCCGCCATTTGAGTTCGGGGGTGGACTGGGCCAAGGCTGGGGAGCTCACGGTTGCGGCCGCGACGCCGAGACTAGCCGCCTTGAAGAAATCGCGCCTCTTCATTAACTGCTCCTTGCTGCTTGGATGCGGATGGGATTTCGCGAACGATGTGTCGCGCCTAGCCACCGTAACGGATTGGTACAGTTCAGCGCCCCAGGATAGACGGAGCACTCGTAGTCGGGACTGGGCCGGCGGCGACGCCGTTGGCCGGAAGGTCGGTTAGGCAACGCGATACCGGGTGAGCACGGCAATATCCGGTTCGATCCCGAGCCCGGGTCCCCGCGGCACGGCGATCCTGCCATCCTTCAGGTTGATCATCGCGGCGAACGGCGACGCCTCGAGATCCACGTACACCCGCTCTATCTGGACTGCGTAGGGAAGTGTTGCCGCAAGGTGCAGGGTGGCTGCGAAACCTGGACCGAAATACGGGGAATGCGGCGCGACCGTTACATTGTGCGCATCTGCCAGCACGAAGACCTTCTGCATTTCGGTGATGCCGCCGATCTTCGTAACGCTCGGCTGGACGTAGCTCACCGCATCCTTTGAGAGCATCGTCGAGAATTCGCGGACCGATCCAACGTTTTCACCCGCCGCGATCGCGATGCCGGATTCGCGATTGAGTTCGGCAAGAGCGGAGAAATTTTCTGGCGGCCAAATCGGCTCCTCCAGCCACATGATGTTGCAATCGGCCATCTGCCGCGCCATGGCTTTGGCCTGTTGGAGTGTCCAGGGACAGTTGGTGTCGACGGTGAGCGCAACATCGGGGCCGATTGCCGCGCGCGCTGCACGAATGGGCGCCATCTCGATCTCATGAAGTTTGACCGCCGCATAGCCCTTGTCTACGGCTCGGGCCGAGATTTCGGCAACGATATCGGGTCCGCGATAAGGCAACAGGCTGGCGTAGGCCTCGAATGCGAGACGTCGAGCGCCGCCGAGCAGCTCGTGAATGGAAAGGTTGTTGGCCTTGCCCCAAATATCCCACAACGCGATTTCGATTCCCGCCAGAGAATAGTTCACCGTGCCATTGCGTCCGAAAAGATGAAGCTTGTAGCGGACCTCGTCGAGCATCGCCGAAAACCCCGCGACCTCGCGTCCGATCAGATGCGGACTAACGATGTCGGCAATGGTCGTTCTGGTAGCGGGAATGATCCCATACCCCCAGGCTTCTCCCCATCCCACCAGACCGTTGTCGGTTTCGATCC
This sequence comes from Bradyrhizobium sp. AUGA SZCCT0176, assembly GCF_018130145.1. Taxonomy (GTDB): domain Bacteria; phylum Pseudomonadota; class Alphaproteobacteria; order Rhizobiales; family Xanthobacteraceae; genus Bradyrhizobium. The sequence continues at coordinate 298,820 of NZ_JAFCMB010000003.1, forward strand.
TTACGACCAGCATGTCGTAAGATGTCCATGGCTTGTCACCAAACCCTTGGCTGGAGGCTCCGGCATCGAAGGGAATCTTCAGCACAATTGGTTCGATCGTTTTAATTTTCATGAAAAGGGCTTCTCAGAAGTGGAGCAGCAGCTTGGAAAGGGCGTGGGTCAGCAGCACCGACTTCAGCGCGTGAAGAAGGTTTGCGGGCATCGGAGCCTGTTGCGCGCGAAGCTATTTCTTACGCGGATCGTTCGCCGGATCGATGTAGTGGAGGCCCAGCGGCCCGATGGCGCTAACCTGGGATACATACTCCCCGGATTTCGCCCAGTGAAAATGCGGAGTGTTGCCCGGCAATACAATGACACTGCCCGGAGCATAGGCTTTCAGGGCGGCGGGATCGTATTTGTCCCCGATGCCGATGTAGAACACCCCAGAAATTACGGTGTAGATGCGATCCTCGGGATGGCTGTGCGGCATGATCTTAGCGTCCGCCGGTACCTTCACTCGAACCACGAACGGAGCCGGCTTCTGTGGGTCTCCGACGACGATGGCAAGGCGCACTGTTTCGGGAAACGCGGGGAACGACTTCCACTGGATGTTCTCCGACAGCACGGCGTCGAACTCCTTCGGAGAAATCCCCTGCGCCTGCACTGGGGCGATCGACGAAATACAGATCAATGCTTGAGCGAATAATGCAAAACCCACTGCGCGTTTCATATGAAGGTTCCTCTTCAAGTGTATGGTGGCAGCCCTAGCACGTTTGTAGCTATCCACCGTGCTTCGACCCCGCTGCCCGCAAAGAATCTGGTTACCGCCAAGTAACGTGAAACGATGGTTTATTGGGATTATCATCACGCGTCTTTTTTGTGCGAACGCTAAACCAATGCGAGCGGACACAAAGGTGAGGCGGCCAAGATGGGAACGGTGTCATGTCACGGCCGACACACTAATCTCGTTGGCAAAGCCGTGATGGAACAATGCTCATTTGTTTGATCTTCCGTTCCTCGAGGAGCCGCTGCCGGATGGCCGGACTCGAGACGCGTCGCCTCTCGGGCCGGCCCTCTCCGCAAGACTGAATCCGGCTCATTCAATGGCCGGCGCTTTGACCACCATCGACGTGAAGGATCTCGCCCGTAACGAAACCTGCGGCCTCGAGGTAGAGGACCGCATCCATGATGTCGCGAACGTCACCCATGCGCTTGACGGGATGGAGCCCGGAGAGAAACTCGTGGGTGTCCGGAGAATGCATCGGGGTCTTGATTACGCCAGGCGAAACGGCGTTCACCCGAATTCCCTTGGATGCGTATTCGATGGCGAGCGCCTTGGTGGCCGAATTGATGCCGCCCTTCGTCAGATTAGCCAGCACAGTGGGAACAGTGGAGATCGCCTGATCCGTCAGGCTGGTGGTGATGCTGACGATATGTCCGGATCCCTGCTTCAACATTTCGGCAGCAGCCCGCTGGGTCATATGGAAGAAGCCCGCGACATTGGTCGCAATCTTCGTCGCGAAGTCCTCAGCTGTGTACTCCGTGAAGGGCTTGGCGATAAAAATGCCGGCATTGTTCACGAGCGTATCAAGCCGCCCAAACCGCGAGATGGCCTGCTTTACGGCACGATCAGCTGTCGCAGGATCACCAATATCGCCCGGCACAGCAAGAATGTCGGGGTCGCCGCTCTGCTTAATTGAGCGGGACGTTGCCACGACTCGGTAGTTGCGATCGCGGTAAGCTTTGACCAGACCGGCGCCGATACCTTGCGATGCGCCAGTTATGATGGCGACCTTCTGCTCATTACTCATGTGTTTTTGCCCTATGATTTCTCCGGACGACGCGATTGCGTCCCGGCGGTCGTGTGGACCCGTCTCACCATTTAGGGGGTTTGGTGTGCTAACTGAATTGCCGCTGTTCGGCAGGTACTCTTCCTGCAGTCGGAAGAATTGAGGATAGCCCTCACGTCCTCAGAGCGTCGGCCTCCGCAGAGAGCCTCGCGAACTCGGCTCGCAGGCGCGGGACTGCAAAGTCCACAAAGGCGCGAACCTTTGGCACTGACATTCGGCCTTGTGGAGTGATCAGGTGAACCGGAAGCGGGAGATTTTCGGCATTACGCAGCACGATCTTTAGCGATCCCTCCTGCACACGCTCGGCTACGTGGTAGGTGTAAAGCCGCGTAACGCCATGACCGTCGACCGCCGATGCGAGTGCAGCGCGAACGCTGTTAACGACAAGCCTCGGTTTGAAGTGAATTGAACGGGCGATCGAGCTACCGGTGGCCGGCGGAAAGATCCAAGCGTCATGCCCGAAATGCGTTGTGGTGATGATGCGGTGCTTTAGCAGGTCGGCGGGTTCCGCAATGCGGGGATGCTCGGCCAGATATCTCGGCGAGGCAACGATGACCCGCTTCACATCTCCTCCAATACGCACGGCGACCATCGAGGAGTCGGGAAGTTCTGCGACGCGCAGGGCGATATCGATTCCTTCCTCGACGAGATTGGAGTAGCGGTCGAGCAGGATGAGATTTACTGAAACGGCGGGATAGGCGTCCAGGTAGGCATCGATGACCGGTCGCAAGATTTCTTCACCGCTGATTGGCGGTGCAGTGATGGTCAGTGTCCCCCGTGGGGCGCTGCGCTCACTTGCAGCACAAAGGTCGGCCTCTTCGAGATCCAATAGGACACGCCGGCATGCCGAAGCATAGCGCTCGCCTGCGTCGCTGAGCTTGATGGTGCGGGTGGTGCGGTGAAGAAGTTCGGCCCCGACATGACGCTCCAGAAAGGCAATGGCGCGACTGACGGCAGCCGGCGACCGTCTGAGCCGGCGCCCCGCGCCAGCCAGGCTGCCCTCATCCAGGGCCGCCACGAACACCTTCATTGCTTCAATGCGATCCATGCACATTCTTCAAAAACGTGGAATACCGATAATACATCGGATATTTTGGTGTTCTGAGCAAGGATGGATGCCCGTCAATTCAGTCTAAGCTCACGTTGGCACCTTTTGGCTGACCTACCTCGCCCTGCGCAGCCCAGCCAGACTACCGTCAGAGCCCATGGTGCTGCTGCACCTATATGCGATGTCCACGCTCCGGGTCAGGATCGCCATTCGGCGGTCATGGGGAAAGACAACCATTCTGGCATCATATAGCGAGGTCCGCTTTAGCCCAGAAAGTCTCGTATTCCGGCTTTCAATTGGCTCCAGCTCATTCCCGCAATCCGGCCTACGCCGGCTTTTTTGCGCTACCATGATAGAAGCTGCCGGTGCAGCGTTCTCGCGACAGGCCTGTCCATCATTCCTCGACGTGGGTCAGGCTCTTCGTAATCACGCGCCATTCGCCGGTTTGGCGAATGAAGGAAAGGAAATTGAAGTAGTTGAATCCCAGCATACGGACATGCAGTTTAGCCGACGCTATATTTGAGGCCACATCCAGCGATATCAGCTCCATCTGGACGCGCTCACCGAGCTTTTCCGGGGACTCGCGAGAAGCGACGCCATCCAGATAGGCCTCGACAGTCTTGTAATAGGGTTGCTGATGGATTTCGCCTACCACGACAGCACGCGAGTCAAACACCGAACGCAGCATTTCAACGTCGCCTCGGAACAAACCATCAAAATAGCGGCCTACAAGCGCGGCGATATTCCTGTGATCTTCGATCATGTCTGCTCGCCCATTCAATACGTTGCGTCTGCGACGAAGGTGAAGAAGCCGAGGGAAGAGTGCCCCCGCCCCGGCTTCTGATGCACTGACCCTACTTTGCGGCCATCGCCGCCTGAAGCGCGCCACGTTTGAGGGCAGCGGCGATCTCCGCAATATGGCGCCCCTGAAAACGCCCGCCGGCCAATTCGTTTTCGCTCGGCTTGCGTGATCCGTCGGCAGCGGCAAGTGTTGACGCTCCATAAGGAGTACCGCCCGTTACTTCGTCCATTTTCACAAGGCCGGCGTACGAGTAGGGCAGACCGACAGTAATGAGGCCGTGGTGCATCAGTGAAGTAAGGACGGAGAAGATTGTGGTCTCCATACCGCCGTGCTGGCTGGCTGTTGAGGTGAACGCGCCGCCGACCTTGCCAATCAGTTTTCCCTCCGCCCACAGTCCGCCCGTCTGATCCAGGAAATTAGCGAGCTGCGACGACATCCGACCGAAACGGGTAGGTGTCCCCACGATGATGGCATCGTAGTCGGCCAATTCCTCAGGCCTTGCGACTTGCGCGATTTGGTCAAGCTTGGCTCCTGCCTTGGCTGCGACTTCGGACGACATGAGCTCAGGGACCCGCTTCAGGCTGACTTGGGCGCCGGTCGAGCGTGCTCCCTCGGCAACGGCTTGTGCGAGTGCTTCGGTGTGGCCGTAGGTTGAATAGTAGAGAACGAGAACTTTGATCAAGGGTCGGTCCTTTCGTTGAACATGTTGGGGTGACGCGCCGAATAGGCGCGAAAGAGATTTGAATCTGGTCAGCATCACTTTTGTCCGAGCGTTCCCGTGTAATGGCCGAGTCTTCCCTCGACATCCGCGCTCGTCTGCAGCCCGAGTTGCATTAGCCGCTTGATCTTCTGTTGCGCTTGAGGACGTTGCACCGACGCGATGAACGCGTCCCAGCCCGAGGCTATTTCTGGATCGGCCGGCAGACTTGCGGCGTCAACCAGACGCTTGGTATCCGCAATCGCTTGCTTGTCGAACGTGGCGATACGCTTAGCGAGCGACTCCACAAATTTATCCAGGTCGGCATCAGGTAACGATCGATTGACGTAACCGTACCGCTCCGCTAGTTCGCCGCCGATGTCGTCGGCGCCCAAGAGTACCTCGAGGGCTCGTCCGCGGCCCATCAAACGCGGGAGGCGAGCCATCGGTCCACCGCCGGGAACGAGCGCGGCGCCAACTTCCCATTGTGACAGGATCGCCTTCTCGCGACTGGCAAAGCGCATGTCGCTTGCAAGAGCGAGTTCGCTTCCCACCCCTGTCGCCCGCCCGCGGATCGAGACAATGGAAACCACCGGGGCGCGGCTCAAGCGAATGAGCATGTCCGGGAGGGGATGCAAGCCCGTCGGGCCCGGTGCCATCCCCGTAGATTCGGCCAGATCGGGAATGAAGTTGTAATGGGTCAGGAAGAACCCGGGCACGGCGCTCTCGAACACGACCACTTTGACCTGCGGATCAGTTTCGATAGCCGTGATGACCTTATTCAGTTGCGGTATGGTTTCAGGCCCGAAGATATTGAATGGAGGGTTGTCGAGAATGACGCGCCAGTAGGCCGGCGTGCGGCGTTCGAGCCGAACCTGCGGTTTGTGTACCGTGTTGCGATCGACGTTTTCCGCCCGTATCGTCTCAGTACTTGGCTTCAAACCTTGCGGACCCGCGAAAAGCGGAGCGGCGACTACAGCGGTTGCTACGATAATGACGGCGGCACCCAAGTGCTTGCTCATGATTTGCCTCGGAGATTTCTACGGCTGGCGCGATTGCCGCCGGTGGCCCGCAGCGGGACCGATCTCATCAACGTAATGGCTTGCACTGATCGGCTGAATATCTGCTGCCCGGCATAGACTCTTTCGGCAGGCGGAAGAGTAACGGTAGCGCTTCATCGACGCTCTTCGCCGCCCAGAGTTCACCCCTGAGCTACAGGGAGCGCGGGCGCTTCCGCCTTTGAAACATTGCGCTCCGCGCCTCTCACCCAGCAGTGCCGCGCTGGAGTTGCCCACCATCGTGAGCATGACACCATCGCAGGTTTGGCGAGGGAGGGCACGGTGGCCGGTTCCGGCGATGAGCGAGAGAGCTTCAAAGGATTTGCTCAGGAGACAGCCCCTCCATGCGCCTCAGCCTTGCGCAACCATCTTTTAGGCTGATACACGCCGTGTGGTTCAAACGTTTGCGTGGGCGGCTTGAGGTTTGGTAATGCGAATAGCTGTCATTGGGTCGGGTGGAGTAGGTGGTATTTTCGGCGCGAAGCTGGCGCACGGAGGGGCGGACGTCACGTTTTTGGCGCGAGGAGCACACCTTACCGCAATACGTGAGCAAGGCATCCAGATAGAGGGGGGCCCCGAACCAATCCGAGTTAGTCCTGTCAAAGCAACTGACGATCCGTCATTGATTGGCACCGTCGACCTGGTTCTCTTTGCCGTGAAGCTCTGGGATACGGAAAAAGTGCTCAACCAAATCCGACCGGTCGTCGCGCCTAAGACCACAATTATCTCCTTCCAGAATGGTGTCCTGAAAGACACTTATCTCCGGGCGCACTACGATCCCGGCCAGATCATGGGAGGAGTCGGTTACGTCGCGACGACGATTGATCGTCCCGGCGTAATCCGGCAGACCGGACCCATGCAGCGGCTCATATTCGGAGAATTTGATGGCCAACGCTCGGCCCGCGGCGAGGCGTTTCTAAGTGCGTGTCTAAGCGGCGGCATCAACGCCGAATTCTCGTCCGACATTCTCCGCGAAATCTGGGAAAAATTCGTGTTCCTTGTTGGCCTCTCGGGCACTACTACCACGATGGGGGTCCCTATCGGTCCCATTCGTGAGAACCCACAGACTCGCTCCTTCCTACTCGATGTCATGAAGGAAGTTGTCGCTGTAGGGCGAGCTAACGGCGTTGCGCTGGCGGAGGATTACGCAGAGCGTCGGCTGGAATTGGCGGACAATGTCGCGGCAGACATGACATCATCTATGCACCACGATCTACAACGCGGCAACGCCCTGGAAGTCCGCTGGTTGTCCGGAGGCGTGGTAGAACTTGGCGAACGGGTAGGTGTACCAACTCCGCTAAATCGCGCCATCGCAGACATCCTCGCCCTACGCCAGGCGGGATCAAAATGATAGGCGCCGGCATCACAAAGCCTAACATCTCGTGAAGCAGCTTAATCAGAAGACGACTTCTCGACTGACCGCGGCGGCGATGGCATGGCGCTCTCAAGACCTACCGAGGTGCCAAACGATTTCAGGATTGAGCGCTTTGCACCCGAGCAGAGCACTGATGAATGGATAAATCCGATATAGGCGCATGAACACAAGCTGCGTCGCAATTCCAAGTCTGTCGGGGGGCTGCTCCAGTTCGAGGGTCCGCTTGATGCGGCTTTCCCGTCCGGGTCAGCTTGGCCTAGGCGGCAATTCATGGAACTGAAACGCTCGCAATTGTTCCGCACGCAGGAAGAGTAACTGCCGGATAGCGGCAATTCTGCTTTGGCTTCTACCACGCTACGAAACAGGAACTTGGTACGATCCTGAACGCGGCAGCTGGGCCCGGTACCCAGCTCATGTGCGACGGGTGCACCACCTTCCCGCTTGCCTATTGTAGAAGGGACAACGCATGATCTCACGACCTCAGCACCTGACCTTGCAGGTCGTTTCCGATTTCGTTTGCCCATGGTGCTTTATTGGGAAACGCAGCTTAGACCAAGCAGTAACGATCCTGACAGCTCGGGGCGTAAACGTAGAACTCGAATGGTTGCCATTCCAACTCAATCCAGACCTGCCCGCGGACGGGATGGACAGGAAAGCGTTCCGCACCGGTCGCTTCGGCAGTTGGGAGAATGCTCTGGCTATGGACGGCCGTGCGGTCGAGGCTGGCCGCAAGGTTGGAGCTGACTTCCACTATGAACGCCAAACTCGCACGTCGAGTACTTTGGCAGCCCATCGCCTAGTCCGATTGGCGCTCGTGGAGGGTGGCCCGGCCCTTCAGAACGGAGTCGTTGAGGCCCTATTTGTAGCGTATTTTACGGACGGTCAAGACGTCGGAAATCACGCCGTGCTCGCTCACATCGCAAAAAACGCGGGCATGTCGAGCGACGCGGTGGGCCGGTCGATTTACCTTCAAGACGAAATCCGGGAGCTCGAGGCGATTGTCCGCTTATCCGGCTTAAACGGCGTCCCGAGTTACCTCCTCGGCAATAATCTTCTCTTCAGCGGCTCGCAAAATGTTGAAGGATATGTGAAGAGCCTCGCCGCCGCCGCGGGCCAGACGGTCTAGTCATCGTCGCGACAAACCGTTCTGGGCAGAGCCTCCGCAGAGACGATATGTCCGGACCCGCCATCGGACCCTACTTCCCTTCGGTAACCCGGACCCACCAGCGTCATCTCTGCCGCGGCAGCTTCTATGCGGTTGATGATGCGGCCGCTGACTTCGAACAGGCGTAAGAACCACCCGCAGACGATTACGATAGGAAGATCACATGCCCGATCTCTTTGATGCAAAACGCAGACGATTCCTGCAGGCGGCGGGCGTGAGCACGGCGGGATTGGCCACATTAGGACTCGGAATCGCTCCACTCGCCGGAGCCGAGATGGCGGCCGTTCCGGCCGCCTCATCGACCGGTGCGATGGGTCCGATCAAACAAGTCCGCACAGACGTTCTGGACATCGGCTACTACGAGGCCGGTCCACACGACGGCCAGGTGGTGGTGCTCCTGCATGGCTACCCTTACGACATCCACAGTTACATTGAGGTTGCCCCCATTCTCGAAGCTCAGGGCTACCGCGTCATCGTACCCTATCTTCGCGGGCACGGATCCACTTGCTTTCTCAAGTCCGCAACAATGCGCGTGGGTCAACAAGGGGCCCTCGGCGCCGATGTGATTGCCTTGATGGATGCCCTTGGAATTCCGACTGCCATCTTCGCCGGTTACGGCTGGGGCGGGCGCGCCGCTTGCGTTGCAGCCGCCATTTGGCCTGAGCGTTGCAAGGGTTTGATCTCCGTCAACGGCTATCTCATTCAGGATATCGGGCTCGCGATGAACACGACTCCACCCAAGGAGTCCGGTCTTTTGTATCAGACTGAGCATGGCCGGGCGGAACTGGCTGCCGACCGGCGATCCGTCGCCTATGCAATTTGGACACGCAACTCGCCCTCCTGGCGCTTTGATCAAGCAACATTCGAACGAACGGCTGGAGCGTTCGACAATCCGGATCACGTCGACATAGTGATCCACTCGCACCGCCATCAAGTCGGCTTGGCGCCGGGCTGCCCTACTTACGATGCGATTGAGCGGCTGCTTGCGGGCCAGCCTGCTATTACCGTTCCGACGATTACGCTGGATGGCGAGGCCGACGGCAATTTTCCGGCAAGCGACGGGTCTGCAATGGCGGAGAAATTTCGTGGCCCCCGTGTACACCGGAGAATTCCCAACGCTGGTCACAACCTTCCGCAGGAAGCCCCAGGCACTTTTGCACGAGCGGTTGTCGCGCTAATGAAGGCAGTGTCATGACCCTGGTCTTAGGCTCGTGGCAGAATACCGAAACGACCTTTTCATCGACCAGAAACCAAGAGCCGAGCAGAAAGAACAGCCTTCGGCGCTGCTGATGGGATACACCACGCCTATCCAATCCATCTACGGACGCTGGAAAGCCAAGTGGTCGGCATCTGTGCCGGGTCAATTAGATTGAGCATTCGGTGTTTGGAGGCTCATTAGGTAGGCATAGACATTCTCGAGCTGCTCATCGCTGAACACGCCCTTCCAAGCTGGCATTCCCTTGGCGGGCCGCCCTTCCTGAACAGCGGTCCAAAATCTTGAGTGAGTGTCTTCGCCATAGCGCTTTTTAAGCAACCGAAGATCGATGCGGCGCTCGCTCTGCACTGCGTCGGGACCATGACAATGTGCGCAGGTTCCGTTGAAGATCTCTCTTCCAGAACTCAAGGCCTCCGGCATCGCTACGGCACCTGAAACCGCCACATTGGCGGGCTGGACCGATGTCTCCGCCCCTGTGAGCTTTGTCGCAGGTCGGGGTTGGCCTAGCTGGATTGGCTCTTCGCCCGGAAGACCATACATTTTGCTGAGATCAGCAATTCTCCGCTCCAGTGAAGGCAGCGCCACGTCGACTTGATCCCGCAACTCTTTCGAAGATTTGGCAAACCCGATAGCGACCGGCCATGACAGGCCCGGTCCTTCAGTGGACTGGACCCGGTAGCGTCCATCATAGCGCGTTCTGTTCAGCCAGCCAGCGATCGGTCCCCAAATAAACGCTACATCCACCTTGCCCTCGGCCAGGGCTTCCATGCCTTCTTCAGGCGTAATAACGGTCATCTTCTCGATATCGTCACGTAGTGCAAGGAGGTCTTGCGGCGTCGTTTGAAATTGCACAGCGACGCGCCTGCCCGTCAGGTCATCAAGGCTTCGGATCCCTCGTTCCCTGTTGGTGACTACAGCATAGCTCAGCGTGCTGAACCTTTTTGAGAACACAACCGACGGGCCCATGAAATCGTCTGTCAGGGGAAGCCCAATGAAGGCGTCGCACTGCTTACCAAGGAGTGTGACGCGCACGGTGCGCTTCCCGAAATAGGATTTGTACCAGTCATAGCTCACCGGCCGGCCCAACGCGTGTCCTAATGCCCGACCGATCTCAACGTAAAAACCTGGCTGGTTCGGCTCGCTGCTGGAGAACGGAAGATTTGTTGGGTCGGCGCATAGGCGCAGCGGCTTGACCTCGTCTGCACTGGTCCGCAAGACGGGTACGACGAGCATCAAAAGGATCGCGATAGTAAATATGCTCGCGTACCGGCGAGCGCAGCATTCGGAGCGAGGAGCGCCGGCGTCAGCAGGCTTGGCTTCGAGCATCCTAAACTCTCCTGATCAGAGCACGGGCCGCACACGGGACCGCCGGCACGTATTTGATCGGCGTGTCATGAGCGACCGCAGCCGCTCATGACATTCACGTGCCTTTGAGGCTTATTGAACCGAAAACACGAACAAAGCGCCGCCCTCGGGAGCCGCGGCCGTCATTTTCTTCCCGACTTCTCCTAGGAACGCAGGTATCGCCGCGGTGCGCCCGACGACAACGGCCACGTACTGCTTGCCATCGACCGAATACGTTACTGGACCCGCTCCAATGCCCGAGCCGAGGTTCTTCTTCCAGAGAATCTTGCCAGTCTTTGCATCAATGGCCCGGAAGTCTCCGCGCAGATCACCGGAGAACACTAGGTTGCCGCCGGTAGTAAGCGTCCCGCCGTTGAACGGGAGCTCTTCTCTAATACCCCAGACCTTCTTGTTCGCCACCGGGTCCCAAGCCACGAGTTCACCGAGGAAGCCGCCCGCGCCTTCCTTGGTGATGAATTCGGCGCCCAGATAGAAGACACCGCGTTTGTAGCCGACGTCGCTGACCGTGAAGTCCATGCACATGTTGTTGGTCGGAATATACACCAGGCCCGTTTCGGGATTGAACGACATCGGCTGCCAGTTCTTGCCTCCGATCAAGTTGGGGCAAATATCCTTTGCGGGACGGCCCGGTCCCGGCCGCTTGTCCGGATTCTCAACGGCGCGCATCGTTGCGATGTCCCACTTCTCGGCCCAATTTGCGAAAGTATATTTTTCCGCTGACAACAACTTGCCGGTTTCGCGATTGGCGACGAAGAAAAAGCCGTTGCGGTCCGCCTTCATAACGGTCGGGACCGTACTGCCACCTATCGTGAGATCTGCAAGGATATTTTCGTTTACGCCATCATAATCCCAGGCGTCCGCTGGCGTCCCTTGAATGTGCCATTTGATCTTGCCCGTGTTCGGATCGAGAGCGAGAGTCGAGGAAGTATAGAGGTTCGTCAGCTTACCGAAATCACTATTGCCGGTGGAACGAGCAGCAGTGTTCCAAGGACCGGGATTGCTGGTGCCCCAATAGACAGTGTCGGACTTGGGATCGTAAGAGCCGACCAGCCACGCCGCGCCGCCGCCTTTCAGCCCTGTATCTCCCTTCCATGTATCGCTGCCGGGCTCTCCCGGTGCAGGCACAGTGAAGGTCTGCCAGACCTGCTTGCCAGTATTGAGATCATACGCTTGAAGCGCACCGCGCACCCCGTACTCGCCGCCGCCGAAGCCTGTGATCACCTTATCGCGAACGATTAGTGGAGGCGAGGTGATAACTGAACCCTGCTTGTAGTCGACGACCGTCGACGTCCACAGTTCCTTACCGGTTACAGCATCAAGCGCGGTCAGCTTGCCGTCGAGTCTTCCGATAACAATCTTGCCCTCAGCGAAGGATACGCCACGGTTGTTGACGTCGCAGCAGGCGTACTGCAACACATCGTCCGGAACATCCGGCTCATAGGTCCATTTACGAGCTCCCGACGCTGCATCGAGCGCATAAACGTATTTCGGCCCCCACGACGTGGTGACATACAGCGTATTGCCGATTACGACCGGAGAAGATTCGTTCGATCGTAGTGAGCCGAGAGAGAACGAATAAACTAACGACAATTTTCCCGCGTTCGCCGAATTGATCTGCTTGAGGGGACTGAAGCGTGTGTTCGCATAATCGTGACCTGCAATAGCCCATTGTTCGGTATTGGCCACCGCCCGGACAACAGAATCATTTGCGCTTGCACCGGCAACCATGCAGGCAGCGACAGAGGCGGCAGCAAACAAAACCCTGCTTCTTAGCTTCATGTATTTCTCCAAGGGTGACATCACGTGTCGCATGCAGGCGCTTGTGTCGTTCAAGCAACGGCACGTGGCGCTTTCATCGGCTTCATGACGCTAGATAAAGAATTGGCAGGCGAAAAATGATTAATACAGATTACGTTTCATCTGGTTCTCAGATGACATGGTCAGCGGCACAGGTCTGATATCGCTGGGCAGCAGGCGCACGGCGTCAATCTGCAGAAGTAACAGCCGGATGTGAGCTCTCTAGCGTGATCTCTTGCGTTACATCGAACGCGGTCTTACGTTTGCTCCGCGCGAGCATCGCGCCATCGTCCATGGGAGAACCGAATGACTTGGAAAGCCCCGAAGATCGTCGAAGTGCAAGTTGGCATGGAAATCAATATGTACGCCTGCGCCTCGAGGCATTAGCGCATAAAAGCGACTACCCGGCACGAAGCAATCTCTCGCTTCGCGCCGGGCAGAGTCGCTCATTCCATTGCGGCTTCAGCAACGTTTCTATGGCTGATCGTCGACGGCACCTACGGATTTATTAGAGTTGGAGCCTTGTTCATGCTTCCTTGGCGGGCGACGGCCTCAAAGAACCTAAGATCAGTGGCATCCATAAGCGGTCCAATCTGAAGATAGATCGAGGCAATGGTCCTCGGCGGCTTCTGCGATCTACTTGGAGTCGATCGTTGCACAAGGAGGTCACCCAAAAAAATGATTAGTTCTGATTACAGGTATCTGAATTGCAGATTGGCGCAAAAGCCCGGCGCTGGAACGGCTTAGCGAGAACGGGCAAGGGGAAACGGTGTTGATGGCGAGGGTGGCGGCTGGCGCCTTGACCATGCCTCCGCATCGTCCATACGGATCAAGCGGCGGCTACCTGCGCGCGTGCGCGAACGGAAGGCTCGCGAGGTTCAGACCCGCATAGATGATAAAATGTGTTGACCCGGAAAATCATTGGTGCATCAATGCGGGAATATTTAATTCGAAATGCCTCTAAGTTGTGTGAGTTCATTCAATGATTTTCATTTGCCATCCTGCGCATGCGTGGGACTCGTCCCGTTCAGTAGACACCCATGCGGTCGCGTAAGCGCGCGATCGGGAGCCTACGTTTGAGCGTCCTGGAGGGCTCTTCGGGCAGAGTCGGAGCGCTGTTGATCCACGGAAACTCTTCTTCGAAAGAGGTCTTTGCACGACAGTTTCGCGCGTTGGAAAGTGCAGGCCTCGGCGTCGTTGCGCCCGATCTCCCCGGCCACGGCGAATCTGACCGATCCAACATGCCGCGAAAGACTTACAGTTTCCCAGGCTATGCGGCGCTGCTGCACGGCCTCATGACCAGACTTGGTTATCGATCGTACCACATCGTTGGTTGGTCGCTGGGAGGCCACATCGGGCTCGAGATGCTCGCTCGATATAGCGAAGTCAGGTCCCTTATGCTGACCGGCACTCCTCCCGTACGCCTCAATCCGGAAGGGGTGAGTGCAGGTTTCAGATGGACGCCGTCGACTGCCTTGGCGGGACGTTGGAGGTTTTCGTCCGACGACTGTCAGCGGTACGTCCGCGCCATGATGGGGTCAAATCGGGCTGTGCAAGAGCACCTGCGAGCCGCTGCCAGAACGGACGGCAATGCGCGGTACTGGATGGTGCGGAACGGGATGGCCGGGGTTGGCTCGGATGAAGTTGAAACCGTTTGCACCGACAGGCGTCCCATAGCGATTGTCCAAGGTGCAACGGACCCCTTCGTAAAGATCGAATACATCGACGGTCTCAATTACCGAAACATTTGGAAGGGAAGGCCCGTGTTGCTCGACGCTGGCCACGCGCCACATTGGCAAGTGCCCGCGACGTTCAATCGGCATATGAGGGAGTTTCTGAACTACGCTGGTTAATTCCGAATGGAGCTGGGGGGCACCATGATCACGACTATAGAGGAATTCATCGATAAGACTCGGGATGCGAGCAGCGCATCCCAGCTGAAGGACCTGTTCCTCGCTACGATACGCGAGGAGGGATACGAAAACGCGGTGTTCGCGAGGGCGCAGAACAAACGACTGATCTCGATCCCTTGGAGCGAGTTTCCGCTGGGGTATCTCGACACTTACAGGGCGGAGCAATGGGACCGCATCGATCCCGTAGTGCAGCACATCCATACGGCGCGCGGACCATTCAGTTGGTCCGAAACGTGCGACCCCGGCCAGGTCAACCGAGCACAACGCAATTTCTTCGAGGAGTGTCGGGAATTGGGCGTGCATTCGGGAATCACGATCCCAATGCGCGGACCCGCTCGCGAAACCGACTTGATCAGCCTCAGCTTCCGGCAGAATGGAACGCCGGCCGTCGACAAGACCGCTCATATCTACATGGTGTGCGTGCAGTATTGGCTCAAATACTGCGAACTAATCGACCGACGCGAGCTGCCGGCGGTAGCTTTGACCGCGCAGGAGATCGAGTGTCTCAAGTGGTGCAAGGAAGGAAAGACGAACTGGGAAATCGGGGAAATTCTAGGCATCTCCCAGAAGACGGTCGAATTCCATGTCGGCAACACCATGAAGAAGCTCGGGGCCGGCAATCGCATTACTGCCGTGATCATGGGGATCAAGCACGGCATCGTGTCGCTCTAGAAGCGGTACCGCTTCGTCCGATCCGAGACTCGCATCAATGAGATGACCGAGGCGCTTCAACGTTGAGGCGAAGAGTTCGACTTCGATGTTGAGCGGTGCCATGATCTTGAGCACTTCGTCGTGAGGCCCGCAGCACTCGATCACGATACGATCCAGCGCGGCAAGGCGTGCGGTTCGAGCCGCATGCGATGGGTCAACGAATTTCAATCCCTGCATCATGCCGAGCCCCTTCGCCGTCAAGCGACCGGGATGTTGAACAGATAGGGAGTGGCACCACTCGGTCAACACGCGCGCGCGTCGGTCGATGCCCTCAGCGAAGTCATTCGTCCACAGATCCAAGGCGGCAGCAGCAGTCGCGAACGCGAGTGAGTTTCCACGGAATGTTCCGTTGTGCTCGCCCGGCGACCAGACGTCGTACTTCGGCCGCATCAACAACAGAGACATCGGAAGCCCGTATCCGCCGATGGATTTCGCAAGGCATACGATATCAGGAACGATACCGGCTCGCTCGAAGCTGAAGAACGGCCCGGTGCGTCCGCAGCCCGTCTGCACTTCGTCGACGATCAACAGCGCTCCCATACGCTTCGCTGCGGAGGCAAGGCCAGTCAACCATTCGGTCGACGCTACATTGAGACCTCCCTCTCCCTGGACGGTCTCGACCAGAAACGCTGCGACGGGTTCGATCCCTCCCGAGGGGTCCATCGCCATCCTCTCAAACCGAGCAATTTCGGCGAGACCGGCTCCGGAGTATCCATCGTAAGGCAGTCTTATGACGCCACCCAGGAGCCCCCGCGCGGACGCCCTGCACGAAGCCGATCCAGTGGCGGCCAGCGATCCCATTGACACCCCGTGGAACGCATTGGTGAACGCGACGACGGAAGACCTCCCGGTCGCCTTGCGGGCGAGCTTTATCGCTGCTTCGACACAATTGGTGCCGGTCGGCCCTGGGAACTGCATGCGATAGCGCAACCCGCGGGGAGTGAGGATCGTCTCTTCAAACTTCGACATGAAGCGGAGCTTGACTTCCGTATGGAAGTCGAGCCCCGCGGATATCCCGTCAGACAGCAGATAATCCACCGCCGCGCAGCGCAGATGCGGATGGTTGTGTCCGTAATTGAGTGCGCCGCATGCCGACAGCATGTCGACATAAGTATCGCCTTCGGCATCCGTGATGATTGCTCCCCTAGCCGTTTTGAGAAGTGCCGGCAAATGCCGGCAATAGGCTCGAACTTGCGATTCGTGCTCGGCAAAGAAGTCGCGGTGGTCGCAACCTGCCAACGGTCGCTCGGCACTCATGCGTTCGCCCTCCGGAGTCGATTGGCATCTTCCGCTTCCGCGATGGACTGTAACCTGTCGCGCAGCGCGAGGATGTCAGGAACCAGCGAATGATACCCGGCATCAATTGCCACGCGCCCAAGATAGGTCAGGGCATCCGCCATGTTCCGCGCGGTATCTTCATCCACCAAGGGGCGACTTATTTTCCCGCTCATGCGGCGTGCCTTTCGGCGGACGTATCCGGATCGGGAGCCAGAACGTCCCTTCCAATGCCAAACTTTTGGCAATGCAGGGCCGGTCGAATGCTCGGAGTCGGCACGAGAAAGGCACGCTCCATCTCCCCTTCGACGAGATGCGCCGGGCCCAGCCAATCGATTCCTGATTGGATAAAATGGGCGAGCAGATGTTCACGCGTAACGCCGATCATAGCGAGACCGTCATTGCGATGCAGGAACTCTTGAATGGCGCACAAGAGTTCGGGAAAGATCGTGCGCCGGATAGTTGGCTCGACCGTCTTGTCAACGCACACACGCGTAACCTCGAAGACCCTCGACGACGAAGGAAGATCGCCTCGCTTGACGAGATATGGCCAATAGCTGCGCAGCATGTAGGGGCCAGTAGTGCGCAACAACCGCGCGACACCTCTCACCACGCGTTCATCGTCGCGCCAAACCAAATAGGTTGCGGCTGGTGTGTCGAACTCGTCGAACTCGAGGCCACCCCACGACGAGTGGTCTAGCTTCCTTCGCTTAACGAAGACCTCGTATCGCAGCCTGGCCTGGGACGCCAACGCATCCTGAAAATGATGCGCGGTCGCTATGGAGAACGCTTCGATCATGGGTTGTCGCTCCAATGAACGGTGCCACATCGGAGCAAATGGAGACGTCGCGGTGTACTGGGAGATACCCTAAGGCCTGCTCCAAAATTGTGTCAAACGGCGCCAAGCCGAAGTCGCGCGCGGCATTGGTCCCGACCCCGGATGTTCCCTAGTATACTTGCCTCCGTTTTGAGCCTCTCCTTCCGTGGATCGAGACTGATCGGCGGGGGATGCGCGTGGCGAAGGGAAAGAAAGCCAAGCCGGCCAAGAAGCAGAAATTGGCAATGACCGCCGATTTCGCGGGAATGGCCGGTTCGTTCATATCGCGGGACGAGATCTACCATCGTCTTGAGTGGTATTTCGACCATAGCCATAACCCCAAAGGCCCGCATGCGATCGATCCGAATACGCCTATCGACGCCTTTTTTCAGGGAATGGATCCCTCCACGGCACGCAAGGTCCTCTGGGTCAACATCAACAAGATCAGTTCGACCTATGTTCCGGCGTGGAAGAGCGCGCTTTTTCACGGTGTCCAATTTCCGTGGACGTCGAAGCCGAACGTAGCGATCGGCTTGCGTGACATCCAGTCGTTCGGCAATCTGATCGATTCGGCCGTGTTGACCTACGAGCACTTCGGCTGGCACGTGAGCTAAGGAGCGGAGCATGAGGTTCGCCGTCTCGACAGCGCTTGCGATCGTTATTATGACGCCCTCGGTTGGTGCGGCGGAGACGCTGTCTGCCACCAAGTACGACAAGAACAAGGACGGCGTCCTGGACGAGAACGAAGCCCTTGTGTGGCGCCTCCACGTCCAGGATCCGATGCTTGCGAAATACGATGTGAATCTGAACGGCAGGCTCGACCCGGCGGAGCTCGAACGACTCAGGGCCGACAGCGCGACCAGCTTTTCGGACCGCTCCCGTTCTGTGGCCAACGACGTTCTGTTCTTCAAGAACCGGAAGATCGCCGACATCGACAAGGTCGCTTCGTCGCGCCCGCCGCCTGCGGTCCCTGCTGAGGTCAAGCCTCCGAAAGGCGGTTGCGAGAACCAGCAGCGGCTATTCGTACGGAGAGACCGCCTCGACACCTACCAGTATAGAGAGGGGACCTTCATCACCGGCTTCGTGCCGAAATCCAAGGCGAAGGGCGCTTCTGCGAGCTTCACGCATGACGATTTGGATCGCTCCAATTCCGCCACCATCAACGGACGTGTTTCTTACGTGATCTCGCAGAACGATCCCATGAGCCCATGTTTCACGGGCCTTCCGGACGATCCATACGCAAAGCATGATTTCAAGGCCCCCTCCTTGTTCGGAACCACCGTAGCGCTTTGGACCGATGCTCAAGGGACCATCAATTCGCCCAGAACAAAGAACGAAAAGAGCGCTCTGAAGGCCGGCATCGACGCGCAAGCGGCCATTGCGGGAGGTCCGTTCTTCGATCTGCAATATTTGATCGCAAGTCCCTATGCGCAGACCGACTTCCGCGGAGAAGCGAGAATCTACGGTGTGACCGCGGCTTGGGAGCCGTTCGCACCGAACGCGCGTCTGGGCGGCACGATCGGAGCACCCGCCACGAAATATCTCGACTGGTTCTGGCAACTGCGGGCCGAAGCTGACGTCAAGAGGGTCGATGTCGTCGGCGCTACCGCCCTCACGCGCGGCGATTATGCGTGGACCGGGGCGGTCGCTCGTCTCCATCTGACTCCGTTTCCGGACCGGAGCGTCTACGACCCCTTCGGAGAATCCTTGTTTCCCGATCTAGTCGGTCGATTCTATGCCGATATCACGGTGAATTATCACCGCGAGTTCAATCGCGGCATAGAAGCTTTGCTGTGGGGGGCCGAGGTCGGGTTCAACATCACGCCGGACGGCACGGCGTCGATTTCGGTCAGCTATACCGATGGACTCGACAAGGATACCCTGATCAAGCAGCGCCAGTACCTGGTCGCACTCAATTACAAGCTTTGAACGTTCTCACGACGCGACAGGAGTGCCAACATGAAGAATGGGTTCACTTACGCGATTTGCGCGGCGACGAGCCTCCTGAGCGGAGCGGCAACCGCGGCGGACTCCACTATCACCACTTATCGCGAGATGTGCGATGCCTCCGCGTCCGTGGCCTTGGACGCGGATCACTTCGTCGTAGCCGATGACGAGATGAACGTGCTGCGCGTGTACCGGAGAGGACAACCCTCCTCCGTTGCACAAGTGGACCTGTCTAAGTTCCTAGATACCAAGCCGGACAAGGAATCAGACTTGGAGGGGGCTGCACGCGTCGGCAACACCATCTTCTGGATTTCCTCGCATGGGACGAATAGCGAAGGAAAGGTTCAGGATCGTCGTCGTAGATTTTTTGCGACCGAGCTCGTGCCGGGATCCTCGCCGCCTACCGTACGTCCCGTCGGAAAACCCTATTCCAAGTTGGTCGAGGATCTCTCCAAACTTACCCAGTACAAGCTCGGGGAAGCCGCCACCAAACCTCCCAAGACTGTGGGCGCTCTCAATATCGAAGGCCTCGCCGATGGCGGCGACGGGAGGCTTCTGATCGGGTTTCGCAACCCTTTGCCCGGCAACAAGGCACTTATCATTCCGCTCAAGAATCCAACCGTATTGGTCGACGAGAAGCCGGAAGTCCGTGAGAAGGCGGAAGCCAGCTTCGGAAATCCCATCGAACTGGATTTGAAGGGTCGAGGCATCCGAAGCATCGAGCGTGTAGGAAGCACTTATTTGATCGTCGCGGGGCCGATCGATGGCAAAGGAGACTTCAAGCTGTTTCGTTGGTCCGGAAAAGAGTCCGGCGAAGATCTTGAGCTTGTCGATACGCCTTCCTTGAAGGGCCTCTCTCCGGAGGCCATGTTCGCGATCTCGGAAACGGGAGAGGTTCAGATCTTGAGCGACGACGGAACATTTCCGGTTGGCGGCGGCGAATGCAAGGACGTTCCCCGCACCGAACAGTCGTTCAGAAGCGTTATCTTGAAGCCCTGACTACTCAGCGGTCCCACGACGGGTGTTCTGGCCGGACGAACCGCCGGGCTCTTGCGGAGGGGGCGCCACCTGCTCCCGCATGGCCGACACATAGCTCCGATAGCCGGGCATGGCCTCGCCGGCCACCACCTCGGGCGAGGCCGCAACCTGCTTCTGATGCTCGACGAGCTGTTCAATGATTTTGCGGGCGACGAACATCATCTAATTAACCTTTTGGTCATCTAATATATTGTCATTCCTAGTGTATTTTTCAAGTTCTAAGGTTCCGTTGCGTACCCCTCGGATACCAGAGATTTGCGGCGCCTTTAGGGTATATCCCCCGAATACAACCTCGCCGTGACCTGCGTCATGCTGTCCGATTTGACGCTTGCAGTGCAAGATCGTCCTGGCCGAGTACATCCGAATATTTGCTGGTGACGTCCTTTAGACACACCGGCGCATGGTTCGCGTAGCGCCAGGCAACGGCGCTTCGGTCCTCCCGCCCGTCCAGGGTCCGATCGACAACCGGCACTCCTGAAAGGGTAAGACGGACGGCGTGGCAGTCCATCGGGCAGGCGATCTCGATCGGATCCGTCCGGTCGTCGTCGCGCCAAAGCGCAATGATACGGTCGTCGGATTTCTTGGACGGGTGCTTGCCTATGCGATGTTGGCGAGTCATGAGCCCGCGGGAAGTTAGCGTGAGCACCGCAGACCCGGGGTCCTCCGCCAGGATGGTGGCGTACCTCGCCGGCCAGCGCGCCTTCAATTGCGGAGCATCCATAAGAAGCGCGAAGACGATGCTCGGTCCGATGGCTCTTATCAGTTCCTGACAGGGATCGACCCTTGCGAGGTCCTCGCAGATCATGGCCGAGATGACGGAGGATTGTCTAATTACCGCAAAATCAACGCGCCGGCTCAAGAGGTCGATATCTTCGGCCCAGGATATCGATGGGCTCAATCGTCCCTCCAGACCGTAGGCCAACACTTCGTCTCTATCCAGCGTCCATCTGTGATGCTTTTCGCGGGTGGACCAGAAGCCTACTCGCTCCGCAGTGTCGTCGCTTCCGCCGCTGCCGTTGGATCGCTGGAAGACCGCGACGCGAACGAAATTTCCCTCTCGATCCCCGTCGCCGGATACGCCAGCGACGAATAGCTCCAACTCAGGCAGCGCCTCCGGAAGTTCGCTTCTGAGATGATCCCAAGTGCCCTCGTCGAGGGCCAATTCGGGGAAAACTATGCCATGGATCGCGTCCGCCTCGGATTTCGCCTCGCCCGCAAGGGCCTTCACGAAATCCAACAGCTTATCCTTGGTGACATCCTGAAGCCACGTCTGCTCGACACCGAAGAACGCCCACCGTTTTCCACCTTCCCCGGCATACCCGTGCTGAGGTTCGAATGCGGAGGCGGGTATGGTGAAGGGAAACGGAACAAGCAGCAGGTTCATGTGCCGTTCGTCCGGCGGCGCGTCGGCAAAGAGGTATGGTGTCCACGCAGCCCGAGCAATGCCCCTCGGCGGCAGGAGGGCCAAATGGTGGGACATCGATCGCAGCGTGCAACCGACCGCAGTCGTACGGGCCTTCGGTAGAACTGCAACTACGTCGGGAGAAGCAACTGAGATGGTGCTCACGGGACTGTATGACAGATAGGGCATGCGCGTCGGCCCTTTGGACTGGACAGCCTGCTCCATCGTGCGAGCCGCCGCAGCGAAGAATGTCTGCTCGACGGGAGCGAAGAACCACGGCTGTGAATTGCCCTCGGCCGATGGTTTGTACCGGACGAACCCCATATCCTTTGCGGCCTCGTCCGCGGCCATCATGAGAAGAAGGGCATCCCACCACCAGTCGGGCGGAACCGACTTCGCCGGAATAAACTCGAAAACATTCCGGGGCCCCGCGACGGACCAAACGGCATTCCAAGCCTCGTAAAGATCCTTGAGCCCTTCACCGTCGGTGGCGAGCCATTTCGCGAACACATTGGGATCTTTTGCGGAGAAGTGCGATATCGGCGTGAATGTACGCCAAACCGCAGATATCCTGCGCGCGCGGCTGATGAAATCGCCGTCAACTTTGATTTGCCGAGCGGCCCGCCCGCTCCTGCCCGGCACATCCGCGATGACGTGGTGATATGCCCCGCTATACTGCAGCGCGTAACCGGCGGCCGCGAAGACGTCTGCCGGAATCATCGGAGGCGTGGCGTAATCCGCCGCTCTCGATCCGTCTATGCCTGGCCAGGCGTAATACGGTTGCTCCTCCTCGGTTCGTTTCGGGAATATACGCTTCAGACAGTTCGCAAGTGTTTCCATCTAATATGTTCGCATTCCAATCGCGCCACGCCGTCCGAATCTCATTTTATGCGTCTCAAAGCCTGCAGCGCATTATTGCGAACAGATTTTCCCCTCCCTGATTGGTTGGGCGCAGGAAACCGCCATCGTTCAGCCCTATGGGCCGCTTTGTAACCGAGTTGCCCACATTTCCGCCGACCACCTGCACCTCATTGCTACCCACCTCGACGACGACGTCGCAATGTCCGGGATAATCGCCGCCATTCTGATGGTGATAGTCGATCCCCTCTCGTCTGGCCCAACAGATGAGATCCCCCACTTGCGGCTTCCACTCCCGCAGCTGGTAGCCATAGAAGCTCGCTTGTGGCCGCGCCTGCAGCAAATCCTTGATCGCACGGAAAATGTAGACCGAGTGCTGCGGGCTGTAGCTGAAACGGGTGCCAGCGCCGGCAGTGCGCATGACCCATGAAATAAAGGCGGCCGACCACGGCACGCTGTGATCGAGACCGGTGAGCGTATCGTTGTTGACACCGTCCTTCCAATATTTGCCGACGTACTTGTAGTAGGGATCCTCGCCTTCCTTGTGCCCGACCCGGGTGGCGTTTCCGCCGATATCGTAGGTCTGCCCGCCGAACCTTTGCCATTCGGCCAATGCGATGGCCGCCGCGCGGGCGCCGAAGCCGCTCGGCGTCGCCGCATCGACCGCAAGCAAATCGACCACGTGGGAAGACTCGGTTTCGGACAGATCAAGCTCGAGATTGGCGTTGGCGCGACTGGACATCTGGTCGAGAGCCGGAGATTGCGTTGGCCTGGTCCAGACTGCCTTGGTCTTACTCAACCAGAAGCGCCGATCGTCAATCCCCGTTTGGCCTCCATTGATCGCGTACGTGACACCAACGATATCGTCGTCATCCGCAAGTTCGTTGCAGGACTTACCGTGATACCCGCTCGCACCCCACTCCGCTGCGGCGATCTCAAGACAATGATCCCGATGGAATGCGAGGTCGGGATTCGTTTCGAGGTCGTCGATGCCCAGGTCGCGGCCGAATTTGGCATAGGCCGCCCGGCCGGTCATCTGTATCAAGCCACGTCCACGGTACTTGAAGCCATCACCTGGGTTCACGTTTCCGAGCCGACCACCGTAGACGTAATTGCCCAATTTCTCTTCATTGTGCGCGTACTGCTGTGCGAATTCCAACGTCGGAAAGCGACGCGGCCATACAGCCATCAAGCGCGAAGGAGAATACCAAAGGCTCTCTATTTGGATCTTGAAGCCGCCTGTTTCCTGTAGCATCTGCGCGAAGAAATGCGCCAATCTCAGTCCGTTGGCAGATATCTTGTATTTCGAGAGGATGTCGTTCGCGCTTGGCGAGCTGAAAGCGGCCGCATATTCCTCCTTCATCGAAGGCGCCAGGGACTGAACCTGAGCAAAAGTTATTTTCATGACAACATCTCCTCGGGGAACCGCTACACGTCCTGATTGGCTTGAGCTCTTGAACTCGGAGTCGCGGCTTCTGCGCTCGGGCTCGGCACCGGCGCTTCGCCGGCAGTGTCGGCTGTCGCTCCGCCGGCAGTGTTAGGCGCCGCTTCGCTGGCCGTGTTGGGCTGCACTTCGTCGGTCCGGGTGCCGTCGTCGACCGGGGGCTCGGGCGGTGCAGATGGCAGCTCGGGAGCAGGCGGAGGCGTCGGAAGCGGCGACGGCGTCGTGAACGCCCCCACGATGCGATCCATCGCTGCGAACACGAGATCCGCGCTGTAGCCGGCCACGAAGGCAAGGGCGAACGGGGAAAGTGATGCGGTAACGGATCCGGTCGAGGGCTGGAGCAGCCACCCGGCTGCCAAGCCGGACAACGCGCCGATCGGGACCCTCAACGAATATTTTCTCTTCAGCGCAGACGTTTCCTCGCCGGCCACGGTCTCGTCCGAGAGGCGCCTGAGTACGAATGCTATGGCGCCCAGCATTCCGTAGAGCACCGGCAGCAGGAAGCCACCGACGAACGATGTGGCGAGCTCAAGCTGGACTTGAGCCACGACTTCGGGCCTGTCCTTTTCTCCTTTGTATTCGCTTGTGCCCAGTCCGATGACGCCAAGGAAGCTCGCTACCTTGCGCGGGAATCCCATTAGATAGTCGGCGACGTGAAGGTACGTAGCTTGCTTTCCGGCCAGCTCCGAATTCTTGGCTTGGGCCGCGGCCTGTGCCGCGGTCTGTACCGTACCGCCGGCGACGGCCGCAGCAGCGACCCCGGCTCCGGCCCCGGCCGGCATCACGTCCGCGGCCTCGATGCTCTTGTTTACTTCCAGCAACCCCTTCTGCACTGCTACGAATGACGAGAAGTACAGCTGTAGCAACAGCAGTGCCGTGAGGATCCCGTAGAAGAAGCGCCGATAATAACCCCTGGCCTCTTCCGGCGACTTGATCTTGGAGTTAAGCGCGCCGTAGGCCGCCCAGAAAAGCGACTGCGTCTCCGGGCTTGCTTGCGTCAGACCGTTGGTGGTCTGCACCGCGATGATCGGTGCGGATATCTGTGTGGGAATCTCCACGCCGCGCTCCGATAGCTTCCTCATCGAGGCGCGAGCCGTCCCGACAGGATCCGGAGTAGCGGCTGTTTTGTTGGCGGACCAGAAACTCATAACTACTGTCCGTGAATTGATTTTTCCCGGCCGACAGTGCCTCAGGACGCCCCCGGGCACTCCTAGGGGGTTCACTAGGTAAATCGGGTCTCACTGGACAAGCGCAGGTCGGATCGGGCTTTCGACCAAGCGGAGGCCTAGGGTATCTACGAGTTGCATGGCGACGGAAATCTCGCCTGTGGTTCTCGAAAGCTGCGGAGATGTGGTCGATGAAGTTCAGGATTTGGGTCAACGGGAAGCGGGCCGAGAGAAGACTGAGCCGAAAAGTGACCGGCCGATTGCAAAAGCTTCCCTACGGACACTCTCTCTACTTCGATCTGTCGGGCCCACACGAAACCTATAGGACAGGCGAGTTGTTGGCGGCCCATGCTGTCGAAGAGCGCATTGTAAGTGCGTTCGGATTGATGTCGGATGCCGCGGCCAGAAAAACGAAAAAGCGCTCCCCCATAACGATCAAAAGGGAAGGCAAGCAGCTAATCATCGTGGACGGATCATCCACGTTCCTCAACGCACTTTTTTCCAAATGGCCCGACGTCCCATGCGTGGTGGAGGTAGCCTCCCAAGTAAGTACGCTGCCCGCGACCACGAAAGACGTGGCACCGACACTCGAGGCCGCCCGCGCCGCCGTCGAGCGACATATGACTTACAACAGGGATAACTATCTAGAACTTCTAGAAGCTGTAACCGAGGCGATAGAGAAGATCGACGAGGACCCGAGATTGACCACCATTGCCGATCATTACTCCCGCTCCCGCAAACAGGGCGTGCAAAAGGAATTTAAGGAACCCGGCAAGATTGTGCTGAAGTATTACGAAGCGGTCCAAAAGAACCCAAAGTTCAAGGTCGAGGACATCATCGATATCGTAGGAGCAACAGTGATCGTCTACTATCCTGACCAGATTGAGATGTTTCTGGACAGGTTTCAGTTAGAGGCAAAGATTAGGGGCCTCAGTCTGGAGCCCTATCGCGATGCCGACACGGGTCGGGAAACTCTTACCAAGGTGCATCGCGAAAAGGGCTACCACGCCACGCATGTCAAGATTCGGTCGGAAGCGGTCGACAAGGCGGGGTTGCGAATTGAGCTGCAGATAAAGACCATGCTGCACGACGCATGGGGTGCGAAGATGCACGACCTCACGTACAAACCTACAGGCGAATTGGATCCACGCCTAAAGACACTGATGGAAAGCTTCGGCGACAGCCTGCAAGCCATCGAGGTCCAAAGTCAGACTTTGCGCGATGCGATCCAAGTTCGCGTTGACCTCATGCGAACACTGACGCGGACCGCTCGGCAGCAGCTGATGGCCAGGTTGAACGAACAGGATGTGGTCGAAGCGGCGAGGAAAACCTATCGCGCGGTATTGGACAGGATCAAGTCGGGGTCGGAGCGTCTCGCTGTGTGTCCCGCTCTCGACGAAGAACTGAGGGAAATACTGAAATCGATCCGCGAACTCGAAGAAAGTGGCGTCACGTCAATGGAGCGTTTGAAGCTCTATACCTTCCTCGCTTCATTCCGAGAGGACAGAATTCTCGACAGAACGATCGATGACGCGTTAAACAAATGGTCCTCGGAGAACAAGGATGAGATCCACGGAATTTTTGTGAGGGCTGCCGCGCTTCACCAGACCAACAGGGTCGCGGATGCAATCGGGCTGATCAAAAGCTTTTTCGGAGGCCATCCGATAAACGCCCCGACGGCCGTTCTCGCGTGCAATCTAGCCAACTACATCATCGAGACGAATCTGGAGCGGCCCGGCATTGACCCGTCGGCGCGCGACCAGGTCCGAGATCTGCTTTCCAGAATCGAACCATTTACGGAAGAGATGGAGGCGAGCGCCCACCTGGATACGAAAGGCGCTTTCCTCATTGTTTTTGGAGAAGATGGGGAGATCGATGAAGGTCTACGTCTGATCGACGAGGCCACGAAGATGGCTGAACCTAACGATCAAGGGATGGGTTATTTCGAACTGTACAAGTCGTACGGCTGGAAGCGAAAGCTTAGGCTTTAGGCTTCCCAAGGGAAAATCGGACGGCGCATTTGCGGATCTTTCGTTGGATTGGATCGACGGCGTTTAACTCTAAGCGGGTACAACTGCAAGCTTCGAATCGGCGACCTACCTCAATGTGGAGGTGGAAACTGTAAGTGTCAACGCGTTGCCAATGACTTAACTGCCGCGTCCACGGATGGTTTCAGCCCAAAATGCCGCAGCGGGGCCATCGAGCCCACGAGTTTCCGAGGTTCGGATCGTCACGATTTTTAGTATCATGATACCTCCATCTTATTCGTTGCGACGCCGCCGGTTCGAGCGTCCCTAGACGTCATTTGACGCCGCCGAGGACAGCGAGCTGCTCGCTCGAGAATTGGAGGTCGGATCTTCGAACCGATCCGACCCAACGCTCCGTCGGATTGGGACCTCCATCGCCGAACGGGACATGCGCCGTCACCATCGCTAGAGCACTTGCCGCACGATCAGGGCATAGTCGCTCCTGCTCTCTTCTTCGCTAGAGGCGACCGCCTCCGTTTGAAATGCCTTCAACAACTCGTCCATCCGCGCTCCTTCATCCTGAAGGTTCGGGTAGCGAAGCTGCATAAGCAATCGGGCAAGCTGCAGCTTGAATAGAAAGGCCTTTATCGAACGAGGACTCGGTCGTCGCTTCATTGCGCGGAAATAATAGGGCATGAAGCCGCGAAGCTTCTCGACCTCTTCGTCTGAGAACCTCACGTCACCCGTTTCGAAGGGCGCTTCAGAAGGCTTCGGCGCAGGCTCGATTGGATTTCGCGCCAGAGCGTCGAGATCCCTTTGGGACACTTCCTTCTTCTGTCGCGCGTTCTCCAACGCTTTGATCGCGTCCGGCCGCTGCGCCAGCCTTTGCTCCTCGGTCATGGATGCGATTTCGCGATTGGTCGTATCGATGCGTTCATTCTTCGATCTCGCCTGTCGCTGCTCCTCGAGACCCATCGGACGGTAATCGCCCATACGCATCCTGTCTGCCGTTCGGGGCTGATGTATGGACGGACCATCTTCGTCAATTCGACGTATCAGCTTGCCGGCCGCAACCTCATCATGGAGCCTTTGCGCGGAGGCCTCCTGTTCGGTCGCCTCACGCAGGTTGCGCTCCCCCTCCTTAACTAGCTTGTCAGTCTCGGCTCGACGTAGTTCTTCGCTTTCCTTGCGGAGTTGCTCGTTCTCGTAGCTGGCCAGCTTAGTGACCAGTTCCTCGACGTTCTTGTCCGACAGATGGGAGAACCGCAAATGGCACGCGAAGAGCTTCTCGATCTGCTCCGACACGATGTCATTCTTCACATCCGCCAGCGGAGCGCCACTCGATCCTTTGGCTCGATCCGCGATCATCGTCTCATAGCGGGATGCGATGGCATGATTGAGAACGTCCTCGTCGACGAGCATCAATACCTGCAGTCTGCTGTTTATCTCGTCGTCGTCCAGAAGGAGACGGACGTTCTCGATGACGCTCAACATCTCGGTCGGCGTGCAGCGGTCCAGATCGTCGACGACCAGAAGAACCTTATCCGGCCTGCGCTCTCGAGCAAATTTCGGAAGGATCACCAGAAACAGGGCGAACACCATCCAAATCATGAGGACCAGCCAATGCGTCGCGTCGACTGACGAGTGTCCTGAAGGGGCTTCCCACGAAAGCCCTAGGTATCGCGCAATCGTCGACAGGTCGAAGGGGGAACCCCGCCAGAGGGCAACCGCCCACGTTGCCGTGACGAGCGCGACGCAAGCGATGGGAACGGCCAGCTTGCGCCAAGTCAACGAGGGACCTCGCTCCTTGGTCCATCCTTTCATGAGGAAGCGGACGTCGTCCCCGATCAAGGCGAGCATCCCGAGGTTCTCGTCGCGACCTACCAGCCGAAGGTTGCGATGAAACAATTGCCTGACCTTGCTGCCGGCGCCCATCCAGATCGCCGCAAGATATATGAGCGCGGAGATACCGACTGCAGAAGCCAACAGCGAGAGCAATTGCAATTTCGCCTGGATGGGAACGAGAGCAAACGCGACAGCGACAAGCGAGGCCAACAGCGCTATGAACCCATTCCGATCGGTGGCTACGCGCAGGGCGATCGCCCAGCGTTCCAGCGGACCGGCAGTAGCTGCGACTGCGGTCGCCAGACTCTTGTACAGGTAGACCCAGGCTTCCGGCGGGCTCCTGTACTTCCAGGCGTTATGAACGACGACCCTGTAGCGCAAATCGGCATAAGCTTCGCCTTTCGGTACCACCACGTTCTTCCGATACTCGGCCGGGTCCTCCAAAAGCGGCTTCAGAGGTCTCAACAACGTCGTCTTGCCGCTGCCCCACTTGCCGAACAATGCGAAGCTGAATTCGCCTTCCGATACCCGCAGGATCGTGGCAAGGGCCTTCGCGTAATCTTCGACGTTGAGGGCTAACTCTTCGAGCCTGGCTTCGCGCGTCATCCTGACGTGGCGCCGCGCTGCGAGAGAACCCGCGACCGGCTCCGGCGGCTGCGGAGCATCCACTACCGGACCCGACGGCGGCTGTTCGAGCTCCGCGGGGGCCTCGTCGCCGCCGTCCGAGAAATGGACAGTCATGCCCTTCTTGGCTTCCTGAAGTTCTCTCACTCTTTTGGAGATGCCGGTGTCCTTATCTTCCAGGAGCGAGCGAAGTAGCCCATTTGCCGAAAGAGGTTCGCCAGAAGGGGAACCTCTGAGAACCTGCCGAAACCCCGGACCGAGGGTAACGTTGAAGCCGGCCTCCTGGTCGTATTCGTCCGGCGTTTCGGCCGGCAACGGGGGTCGCTTGGAAAAGAAGCCGTCCAACATTTCCTCCAAGTCGACGTCCGTCAGCCCGGAAGACGACAGTGCGGATCTCAAGTCGTCCAGCTCTTCCGATTTCTCGACCGTGGTACGCAGATAGAGGAACGTGGTGAGCACGAAGGACGTTGACGACAGTTCGTCGACGTGCGCCTTCTTGTACTTGAGACATCTTACCGTCTCGGCGATCAAGCGCTCCGTGAGACCGGTGAAACGCATCCCGGAAATCTGCGCCTTGCCGAGAATTGTGCGCGTCACTGTGACAAAGTTCGGTCCGCCCAGGTCGACCATGATCCACTCCGGTTTCGATTCAAACGCTACCTGAAGGCGATCGCGAATGCCAAGGAGTCCGTCGGCAAGCGAGACACCGGGATTAGTGGCATATTAGTTTGCCGGTCTGCGGGGGGTCCGTAAGCCCCGGGAAGTCCCTAGGGAGTTGCGGCGCTTTCTCCTCACCGCGACCAATGGCCAGCGCCGCGCGGGCGCGCGAGCCGTCAGCGCGACTTGTTGGGAGATTTTTTCCGAGCGCGGTTTAGCCTGACGCCCTCACCTGACTTGCCGCTTGCGAAGGTGAACTCGACATCCATATCTTTCTCCAGGTGCCGGCGTAGTTTGATCAGGACTTCCTTTCGGCGAGGATCGAGCTTTTCCCGTTCGTCGACTTCGATCAATGAGATTGTCTTCCTTGAAATGCCGGAGCTTTCCGCAAGCGCCGCTTGATCGAAGCCAAGGAGAGCTCTTGCCGCGCGTATCAATGCTGGCGTGAGCAAGTCTTCATCCACGTCGAAAGCCTCGGTTAGCACTAACTGGAGCCGTGTCGTGGCGTACGACGCCGGCTTGCCGAACAGTTAGATTTCTACCAATCGTCTTACCCTTACGTTAACCATGTCAAATTTTCAGTAGCTGTACGCTACCGATATCGTTTCTGCTGTGCTATGTGATAAATCACATTAAATCGGAGCGGACGTGAACTACAAGCAATACACCTCGAACGCGACCTGGCCGTTGGCTTCTTCTGAGGCGGGCGCTGTCGAGATGCGCCGTAACCGAGGGGCATTCCAAATTCTTTCAAAACCGAGGGTCGATGGCCAACGGTCCGAGTTTGCTCGCTTCCTGGGCTGGGTCCACCAGATCGAATAGTCCGCTGAGCGAGATCACGGCGAGCACAGCCCTTGGCCCGCCCCTGAGACCGGTCATCAGAATTTCAAAACTTAATTATTGGCGCGCTGGACGTCTCGTGCGCGAACGACGGAATTCGTCCATGGACAACATCCCAAAAAACGATTCCGGCCACGGGCCCGGAGACCCCTGGCCGGCCGCCCTGTCCTATTGGCGGGACTTGCGTGCTGAGGAGTTCGACCAGGAAAGGATGAAGGAGGTGGCGACTTTCGTAGCCACCATTTCCTCAACGATCCCGGAATGGCGTCGCGCAGCGAAAGGCGACGCCGCGGCCGCTATCGGACTCGTCCTTCCATGTAAACCGCCGGAACGCATCGGCATCAAGGTCGACATGCCGATGACGACGCTCCTCAGTTGCGCGTTCGATAACGCTGCTGCAGCGTTCGTACTCTCGCACAAGCTGCGCACGATGCCGTTGGATCATTTGCACCGTACGCGTCTAGCGACGTCGTGGCTCGTGCACAATCTCTGGCTCGGCCGTCGGAGCTTTGCTCGGCGCGCCTTTCCTCCGAACCCGTTCGACGAAGGAGAGGCGCCGTGATCGTTCAACCCATGTCCGATCTTCATTCGGACTGCCCCGGTTTCGGCGGCTACCCCATCGGTCGGACCCGCCTGATCTCGAATCCTTCCGGATACGCAGGAGAGACCACCGGCTTCGACCCCAACATGACCGTCGAGCTGGGCAAATGAACCACTCTCTCGCCTCTAACGAAGTCGCTTCTGCCGAGGGCGGATGCCACATACCAACTCGGTCCTTGGGAAGGATCGCGTCGCGCGCCGGCATGGGCCCGCTCGAGCTGGCCACCTACCGGCGCCATTGGCGACAGTCGATTCAATTCCATCACCAGATCGAAGAAGCTGCTGCGTTTGGCCGGCGTGCCGGCCGCGGGTTCGGCGCACTCCGAAATCGCTCGGACGGGGCGCTGGACTTTGATTCCGAGGAGGAGGCTGATCAAAGCTCCGCAAACCGCTCGACCGATCGTCCACCAGACGCGGGCCGTGTAGCCGTGGAACTCCAGCTTTCGCGATACTTCGACGAACGGAGCGACCTACTCACGGCGGTGTTGAAGGGTGCTCCGACGATCTTGGTCGATGTCGCCGATCCGCGGGCATTGAGTCGTGTCTCGCAAGCCTGGCAGGATCTTTTTTTCCAGGGTCGACGTAAGGTCGATATTGTACAACAGGGATTTCGGCGTCGCCAAGAACTCGACGTACTATTCATGACGGTGGGCGAGCCCCCCAAGGGCGCGACCGTCGACGAACGAGAAAAGGCCGCCTTGCATGGCCTGTCTCTAGGCCTTCCCTTTTTTGGCATTTCGCCGCTTGCAAGGTCTCATCTTCCGAGCTGTCTCATCAAAGCCGCATCAACGAAGTTCGACTTCCCGCGCATCGACGCCACGACGATCGAGCGGACGATCCGCATCGTTACGGCACGCCGCTGTGAGATCGCATTGGATTGCTCGATCGGCTCCGGTGCCACGGTCGAAGACCTGATCGTCGCCATCCGTTTCGACCGTACTCCCGAACAATGCATCGGGGAGCTTGGTCGCCTCGCCGATCTGAAGCATGCGAAAGCGGGCGCCCGCGGACTTGTTCTCTCCCAGCTTCACGGATTGGGGGAGGCTCGCGCATGGGCAAAAGACAGTATCGCCGACATACAAGCATGGAAGCAGGGGCGCATTCCGTGGAGTGCTGCTTCGTCCGCAATCGCGCTCGAAGGACCTCCCGGCTGCGGCAAGACGACGTTCGCCTCCGTGTACTGCGCCGAGGCGGGTCTGCACATGGTCGGCGACGCGAACATGGCTGCGTGGCAGTCGAGCGGCGAAGGCCATCTCGGTCATTTGCTTCGAGCCATGAAAAAAAGCTTCGAGGAAGCCCGCGCAAACGCACCAGCTTGCATCATCATTGATGAGTGCGACAGCGTCGGTGCTCGAAGCTCGATGTCGCATTCGCATCGGGACTATTCTGTCCAGGTGGTCAATGCGCTGTTGGCCGAGATAGACGGCATTAAAGGCCGTGAGGGCGTCGTAATAATCGGGTGTAGTAACGATCTGTCTCGTTGCGACCCTGCGCTGTTGAGAGCCGGCCGCCTGGAGAAGATCATCAGAATCGGTTTTCCGGACGTTGCCGAACTCGAGCGCATGTTTCGGGTTCGACTGCAGAAAGATCTGCGGGACGACGACCTGATGCCTTTGGCTGAACTAGCGATCGGCATGGTCGGCGCCGACGTCGAACGTATCGTGAAGGATGCGCGGCGCGCCACGCGCAACGCAGGCGACCGGGCGATAACACTCGATGACCTTAAGAAGGCGCTCCTCGGTGAAGACGATCGCTCCGAGCGGGAAATCTGGGTTGCTTGTGTCCACGAGGCGGCCCATATCGTCGTCGACGTCCTGCACTTCGGGCCTGAGGGCGTGTTCGCTTCCGTCGCCGCGACGGCAACGCGCGGCGGCATGGTCGCGCGGCCACGGCCCGGGCGCCTGCTGCATACCGCCGACGACTACGGTCGGCGGCTTCAGGCGATCTTGGCCGGACGTGTCGGAGAAACTTTGATTTTCGACAGACCGTCGCATGGAGCGGGTGGAAAAGGCGGCGATATCGACCAGGCAACCCAACTCGCATGCGCCATGATTGGCTCACTCGGCCTGGCGGGGCCGACCCCGCTGATCTTTCGCGCACCGGCGAGCGAAACCGAAAGGTTGCTCGGCTTTCCCGACGTCCGAAGAGCGGTCAATGCGGAGCTTCAGAGACAAGCCGAGGCGTGTCGCCTACTTCTTGAAGACCATCGCGACGCCATGCTGTCGGTCGCGCAGCGGCTGCGTGAATGCGGTCGCATCGACGGAGCGGAGGTCGCCGACCGGATCTCGGCATGCTCCCATACGGCGATTCGCGTCTCGGCTTGACCGGTTGCAAACAAGCCAAGGCGCTTATGCATTTGGGGTCGGATGGCTCTCGCCTTGATGAATTCGATGGGTCGATCCCACGCGACAAGTGAACCGCGAAGGGCACTCTCGCCTACCATATTATTTCGTCTCTTGGACCGTTACTCGGCGGCGGTGGCGCCGGCAGATTCCGTGGGCGTACAGGCAGCAGCACCAGGGCAATTAGCTAGTGCCAAGAGACTGCGAAACCGATGAAACCACGACCACTCCACGCGCCAGCGGACTGGTCTGCACACCGAATGCGAACGGGGTGGAGCGCCGGTGCGATCCGGACGGCACCCCTATGAGCCAATCCGGTAGGCGAAGTTCCCCGGCGCAAAAGTTACCAGCGGCAGCGTACCGCGCGCGGTGGTCAAAATACCACCGGCTTGGGCCGCGCCGACTGTAGAGGCCAGCGGTTTCGGATAGGATGAGCGGATGACCGACGCCCCCAAAATCGAACTGCGCATCAGCCTCGATCCAGAAACCCTTCTGGGGCCCGGCAAGGCCGCTCTGCTGCAAGCCATCGACGAGACCGGGTCGATCGCTGCCGCCGGCCGCCGCATGGGTATGAGCTACAAACGCGCTTGGTACTTGATCGACACCATGAACGCGTACTTCACCGAGCCGGTGGTCGTGTCCGCCAAGGGCGGCAATTCGCGCGGCGGCGCCCAACTGACGTCCACCGGGCGCAAGGTGCTGGAATCCTACCGGCGGATGGAGAAAAAGACCCGCTCGGCGATCGCCGGCGATCTCGCGAAACTCGCCGTTCTGGCGGTCAAAAAATCCCGTTGACCCCTTACCTCAGAGGAATATGGTTCCCGATATAGCCATGTTGCTATATCGGGGGTTGTCATGAAGTATCGGTTGCCGAGGCTCGCTGCGTTCGCGCTGGCGACCGTCCTTTCCCTAGCCCACGCGTCCGCCCAGAACGCACCTGCGATCGCCGCCGCGTCGGACCTGAAATTCGCGCTGGATGCCGTCGCCGCCCAGTTCAAGTCCGACACCGGAAAGGACCTCAAGGTCACCTACGGCTCGTCGGGGAATTTCGCGCGCCAGCTCGAGCAGGACGCGCCGTTCGAGATGTTCCTGTCCGCTGACGAGGGCTTCGTCTTCAAACTCGCCGATTCCGGCAAGACGCTGGACCGCGGGGCGCTTTATGCCGAAGGCCGCATCGTACTGTTCGCCCCGACCGGATCATCGTTGAAGCCTGACGCCGACTTCTCCGACCTGAAGGCGGCCTTAGCCGACGGCCGCATCCAGAAATTTGCGATCGCCAATCCGGAGCACGCGCCCTACGGGGTCGCTGCGCAGCAGGCGCTGGAGTCGAAGGGGCTGTGGGACACCGTAAAGCCCAAGATGGTGCTGGGCGAAAACGTCTCGCAGGCGGCGCAGTTCGCCACCTCCGGATCCGCGCAGGGCGGCATCTTCGCCTACTCGCTGGCGCTATCTCCGGAGGTGAGCAAGCTTGGCACCTACACCCTCGTCCCTGCCGCGTGGCACAAGCCGCTGCGCCAGCGGATGGTGCTGATGAAGAACGCCGGCGACACCGTAAAGCCCTTCTACGAATACATGCAGTCGCCGCCGGCCCGCGCGGTGCTGCGCAAGTTTGGCTTCGGGCTGCCCGGCGAAGTCAGTTGAACCAATGGACTGGCCGGCGCTCACGCTCTCTCTCCGGCTCAGTGCGCTGACCGTACTCTTCTTGCTGCCGGTCGGTATCTTCCTCGGCCGCGGCCTGGCCTTCCACCGCTTCCGGGGGCGGGGCCTCTGCGAATCCCTGCTGGCGCTGCCGCTGGTGCTGCCGCCGACGGTGATCGGGTTCTATCTGCTGGTGACATTCGGCAGCGGATCGCCGCTCGGGCAAGGTTGGCGCGCGGTCTTCGGACATCCGCTGGCCTTCAGCTTCGAAGGCCTGCTGCTCGCTTCGATCCTGATCAACCTACCTTTTGCGGTCCAGCCGATGCAGCGCGGCTTCGAGGCGATACCTACCGACGTGCGCGAGGCCGCGGCGGTCACGGGCATGCCGCCCTGGCGCGTGCTCTGGCTGATCGATCTCCCGCTGGCCTGGCCAGGTATCGTGACCGGCCTGGTGCTCGCGTTCGCGCACACGCTCGGGGAATTCGGCGTCGTTCTGATGGTCGGCGGCTCCATTCCCGGCGAAACCCGTACCATCGCCATCGCGATCTACGACCGCGTTCAGGCCTTCGACACCGCCGCGGCCGGCGCCATGTCGGCGCTACTTCTTCTGATCTCCCTCGCGGCGCTCGGTGTCACCTACGCCCTCTCTGCGCGGGTCGGCCGTCGTGTCTGATTCCGGGGGACTGATGGTGAGCGTTCGGCAGTCAGGCCCCATTCCTCTCGCCGTCGATCTTTCGTGCGCAGCGGGAGAAATGCTGGCTCTCGTCGGCCCGTCCGGAGCCGGGAAGACGACCGTGCTGCGTACGATCGCGGGCCTCTACCAGCCTGCCGAAGGCTGCGTGATCAGCGGCGGCACCACCTGGTTCGACAGCGCGAAGTCGGTCGACCTTCCGCCGCATCTTCGCGGGGTCGGCCTGGTCTTCCAGTCGTACGCGCTATTTCCGCACATGTCGGCGCTGCGCAATCTGACGGTCGCCCTGGCGCACCGACCGCCCGGCGAACGGGTTGAACGCGCCCGGGCACTTCTTCGCCTCGTTCACCTCGACGGGCTGGAGGAACGCCGGCCCGGCGCACTTTCCGGCGGCCAGCAGCAGCGCCTGGCCGTCGCCCGCGCGCTGGCCCGTGAGCCGGATGTCCTGTTGCTGGACGAGCCGTTCTCCGCCGTCGACCGCCGGACCCGGCGCGGCCTCCACGATGAACTGCGCGAACTGCGGAAATCCGTTTCGGTGCCGACGATCCTCGTCACGCACGATCTCGACGAGGCCGCGGCGCTCGCCGACCGTCTGTGCGTGCTCGACGCCGGCAAGACCTTGCAGACCGGCCGTCCCGCCGATGTGCTGGGTGCGCCCGCAAGCCGGCGGGTGCGAGAAGCCTTGGACTTCCCCTCGGGGGAGACA
Organism: Bradyrhizobium sp. AUGA SZCCT0176; assembly: GCF_018130145.1. Lineage (GTDB taxonomy): Bacteria > Pseudomonadota > Alphaproteobacteria > Rhizobiales > Xanthobacteraceae > Bradyrhizobium. The sequence continues at coordinate 335,653 of NZ_JAFCMB010000003.1, forward strand.
GATGGCTGAACAGGTCAGACCGCCGGTTTTGATCCGCGGAACGGGGGATGTCGGTTCGGCCGTCGCCGTCCTGCTCTTCCGCCGCGGTTACCCCGTAATGTTGCATGACGACGCAGCTCCGGTCGCCCCACGCCGTGGCATGGCCTTCACCGACGCGGTGTTCGACGGCGGGGCGACGCTCGACGGGGTCAGCGCGCAACGCTTCGACCGCCCGGCCGACTTGAGCGAAGCGATGATAGCAGGCCACGTCATCCCGGTTACCGTCCTGCCTTTCACTGAGGTGCTGCGAGTCTCGAATTGGTTCGCACTCGTCGACGCCCGTCTGCGCAAGCGATCCATTCCGGATCGGCAGCGCGGGATGGCGCCGCTCACGATAGGACTGGGCCCGAACTTCATCGCCGGCGAGCTGGTGGATATCGCGATCGAAACGGCCTGGGGCGAACGCCTGGGCGACTTCGTCAGCACCGGAGCGACGCTGCCGCTGGCAGGCGAGCCGCGATCTCTCGGCGGAGTCGGCCGCGCCCGGTTTATCTACGCGCCGGTGGCCGGACGCTTCGAGACCATGGCGCGCATCGGCGAAAGCATAGCTGCGGGCCAAATTGTCGGACGTATCGGATCGGTTGAACTGTCCGCCCCACTGTCCGGGGTTATCCGGGGCCTTACCCGAAGCGGCGTTTCCGTCGCCCAAAACACGAAAATCATCGAGGTCGATCCGCGCGGCGATCCTTCGAATGCTTTTGGCATCGGCGAACGGCCGCGCCGGATCGCGGAGGGCGTGTGCCGTGCAATCGGCGACATCCGGTCGACAGCAGGAGCGACGCATGACCCCGGCAATTGAGACCCAACGTAACCCCGTGTCCGCCTTCCTCGGCGGCGCCGTCATCGGCACCCTCGGCGGGTTGATCGGGCTGGGTGGCGCCGAATTCCGGCTGCCGCTGCTTATCGGCATGTTCCGCTTCCCGGCGCTTGAGGCGGTGATCCTCAACAAGACCATGAGCCTGATCGTGGTTGCGACCGCGCTGCTGTTCCGGTCGCGGGCCGTGCCGTTCGCCGACGTCGCTGCGAACTGGCCGATCATCGTCAACCTGCTGGCGGGCAGCCTGATCGGCGCATGGATGGGGGCTGCATGGGCGACGCGCCTCAAGTCGGAGACCCTCTACCGGGTCATTGCCACGATGCTGGTGTTGATCGCCATCATCCTGATCCTGGGCCATGACGCGACCGTCGGTTAGACCTGGCTGACGGGCGCAGCCCAAGCCGTCGCCGGTGTCGTCGCCGGCTTCATCATCGGCGTCGTGGCCTCACTGCTCGGCGTCGCTGGCGGCGAACTGTTGATCCCGACGTTGGTGCTGCTGTTCGGCGCCGACATCAAGCTCGCGGGCAGCCTGTCGCTCGCCGTCAGCCTGCCTACGATGCTGGTCGGGTTCACGCGCTATACCCGCGATCAGAGCTTCATAGTCGTCGGGCGGAACAAGATTTTCCTGCTGGTGATGGCGGCGGGATCGATCGGGGGCACGTTCATCGGCGGCCAGTTGTTGGGATTGGTGCCGGCCGGCACGCTATTGCCGCTGCTCGCCGTCATCCTGCTGGCCTTGGCCTACAAGGTTTGGCAGCACAAATAGCGGCGACGTCTCCGTGGGATCGGGGTTCAATCCCAGTCGCAGCGTCGTGCATGTCGGCGCGCTAACGTCCTCCCTTCGACGCCATGCTGTCGGTCGCGCAGCGGCTGCGTGAATGCGGTCGTATCGACGGAGCGGAGGTCGCCGACCGGATCTCGGCATGCTCCCTTGCCGCACGCGGCATGCCGGCCTGAACCCGTCAGATCGTGGGCGGTCAGCCGCGTTGGCGCTTAGCCTTCTTGGGCGGCGGCTCCGTCGGAGGAACGCGGCTGGGAAAGTACCAGCCACCTTGCTTGCTGATCGGCGCGCCCCTCCCTGTCCAACGGCGGAGGTACGCGTCCCAGATTCGCCACTCCGGATCTTCCTCACGAACGAAAAAGCGTCCCTTGAAACCTAGGTCGATAATCGGATGCCCCATCGCGATGCGGAACTCCGTTCGGTCGATCCCCAACTCGACGAAGCAATCTTCAAGCGTGTTGTTGTTGTCGACCGCGTCGTTCATAGCCGACAGCGAGACACCAGCCCGCATGGCCCGCCTCAACAACCCCAGGACTTCGTTATCGCTTTCTTCGTAGTAGAACTTCAGGCGCATCCTGCCACGAATTAGATAGCAGGCCTTCATTCCGGGCTCGCGGTCTTCGGCGCGCTCGACGGCAGCGTACTTGGGAACGTCTCGAATATCCGGAGGCAAGCGCTTGCCATCCTCAGAGAAACGGGGAGCAGATGCCAACTGCACCGCGTCCGCGACGCGCCCGAAGCCGAACTTTTCAATCCAGTCCGCGAACGCATCGCTCCAGCCCGGGCCGAGGGGGTCGTTACCCCACGCCTTGTGCTCCCACATTCGGCGCAATTGTTGCGCCGCTGCCGAGGACTCCGAATTTGAGCGCATCGCTCGCCCACCTGTGGAAAACCGGTTTGATTCGTGTGCGATTCTACAAGCGGGCGACTCCCACGATCTAGCTATGCCCAAGCACCGATTGGCAAAAAAATATCTGTTTCCACGATGCTGTGAGGCTTGCGCTCGATCGGTGAACACCGGGGAAACTTGATTCGGCGTAACGGCGTTTTCGCGAGCTGGGCGCAAACTTCACTAGAGGATTTAATGCGTCGCAAGGTCGGCCGAGACGATCAGCGCGCCATAGCCCTAGTCGCATTTTTTCGACGCTACAATCTATCTGCCCCAGCCGCGCTTAACTGAACCCAAGCATCGCCGAGAGTATCGCGGCCGCTGCCAGAAGGCTGGTCGTGCTGCGACTGTCCATCATGGTGCATCAATCTCCACACCGTTGTCAGTGCGTTCTGCGAATGTTCGATTGCTCCAGGCCCCCGCGGGGGCTACCTCGTCAGTTCGAAGTGTCCCAGCGTCTGTCGGCTGGTGAAGTAGTTCCGCTTAGTCGATTATGCCCGACATCCGATAGCTTCAGGATTGCGGATCCTTCATACGAGGGGCCGGCATCGAGACTGACCTTCTTTGGCACTACACGATAGACGTAGTAAAGCGTCGGCCTTCCGGATTCGGGATCGCGCCTGGCGAGCGCGATCAAAGTCTCCGAGTCCGAATCCCTAGAATAGACCTCCATGCTTATCCGCAGGAAATCCTGCTTGATCTGCGCTCTCGCGGGCACGACCCCGCTCGTGTCGGTGCCCTGCCAGTGAATCTTCATCTTCCATGCGCCGTTCAGATCGGGAAAAATCAGGTTGTTGAGTACCGGAAACAGTGACCAAATGCGCTTCCAGCCGACGTACACCAAGAACAAGATGATCAGGTTCAACGCTGTGCCACCGGACACCGCAATACTCACGCTCGACCTGAGCGTCGGCTCGTCACCAAATCTCCAAACGATGGCTACTATGAGCGCAACGCAAACGCCGTAGCACACGGCGATCGCTCCGATCACGCGAGTAATGGGTAGAACGCTGATCAATTCAATTCCTCGAAAAACACTTCCTTGCCGCCACAAAACACTGCGATGCCAAACCCCTCGCTGGCTATTCCCGACAACATGACTTTAGGAATTGCGGAACCGAATAGAGCTGCCAGATATCGTCCACCAAAGCGCTTTGACCTGTCTATCTCGGCCCCGGAAATGATCGGCGGAGAGAAGTACTGCGCCACTTTTGTCAATCGCCACGCCGTCGAGATGACATGGAATCCATCATGGTGCTCGCTGCGCCGCGATGCAATCTCCACCAATCGAGATACCAAGTCCTGTCCGTCAAATGCGGTCGTGACTTTAGACAGCGGCACGAAGGGAAGCACTTCCGGGTAGTCGCATACGACAATTCCAATACCGGAAAAGTCGCAGGTTCTGCGCCGCATCACGTCACGAAGAGTGTCTCGCAATCGCTCGACATGAAGCATTTCGCTTCGGTTGTAAAACTCAGACCGCGCCGGGCCTTTCCGAGAAACGAGGGCCATTCCGATGCATCCTCAAATTGGACCCACGGCCGTCAGTCACCATAGTAGACGAATGGCGCCCAGACGACCGGCCGGCGCTTCGCCGCGTCCGCGTCAAGGATAAACTCTCGCTTTGTCTCAGATAAAGCAATGGCTGGCGGTTTCTTATCCTTCACCTTGCGGAAGAAGCGCTCGACGAACTCGGCGGTACTGCCATCGAGTACCGGCCAAAGCGTCAAAATGGTGCTCGCGCTTCCGCCGGCGTAGAGCGCGAAGGGTAAACCCAAGATGCCTTCGCCCGACACCCACTTGCCCACACCTGTCTCGCAAGCGGAAATGAAGACCAAGTCGCTTCTGAAGTCGAACGCAGACAGCTCGGACGCTCGCAGGTATCCGTCCTCCTTGTCGTCCAGATTTGCCTGTGACAACACAATGCCGCTCAGATCGGGATTCTGCTGATCGAGATACCCATGAGTCGAAAACAACACGTACCGATAGCGCTGTAGCCCACCGTCGCCCTGGAGCCGCCTAACTGTGGCCTCCGACGCCTCGGCGCCTGAAAACAGGTTGTCGCCGGCCTTCAGACCAAACAGCGACGCAAGCTCGCTCAACTCTTTCGCCGACCCCGGCAGGGTCTGCCAGGTTGGCTGACCGGCCATGCCCTCGGTCGGACCACGCAGGGCGTCGATGCCGGAAATCGGCTTCTCCAATGGAGGCTTTACTGAGTATGTCGGGTCTCCGATCGCCAACATCGGAGATCTCTCAATCTGAGCGTAGCGCCTCAGGCGTTCCCTCGAAAGGTTCATTAGGGAAATCGACTGGATGGACGAAATGTCGTGACTCTCGGCGAGAAAGGCCCCTTCGACTTTGAACGTGTCCAACGGAACCAAAGCAAGCGGGCCGTCTGGCGAGACGTACCATCGGCGTGCTTTCAGAATTTCGGCCGGGAGCGCCTTGAAAAGCCAAGACGAAAGCTCCTGTCTGATCTCCTCTATGTCTCCTACCAGTTTGGCATTATCGACTGCACCGGATTCGGCGAGCTGCATGCGGAACGAACCGTCTTGTAATTTCCAGACGAGATATCTGGGCGTGCCCGGCGGCGGGTAACGCAGCCCGGCAACCCCGTCCGGCTTGGCCAAGGCGGCCCGATAGGCCTCAAGTGTCGCCGACAGATTGGCGTAGGGAGGAAGTACTACGGTGCCCCGCTGGCCTTTACCGTCGATCCAGATCAGCAGCAGATCGGGATCACCTTGCACGAAATCAAGAATTACACCGTCCTCGGTCAAGAGGGCGACGGCATCCTTTGCATCCGCCAACTTGAAGTCGACTGCTTCTCGATACAGGGGATGCTTCGAACGAAGCGAGGCATCGAGCTTGGCAAAATCCGAGGCTAGTCCGCTGCGCTGCGCTTCCATATCCGAGCGCTGCGCGACGTCAGCTACCGTTGGAATGCGGCCGTCGAGTGCCGCTATCCTGAATTCGAGGTCGGATAAAGCAGCCCGTTCCGCCACCGGCAGAATGCTTCGTGCCGCACCGCGTGTCGAGGAAGTCTCGATGAGCGTGCGAGCCTTCGAAAGTTCCGCGACCTTCAACGCACCGTCAAAGTTTCCCAGGCGAGCTTCGAGGATTGCAAGAGACTTGTAGGCCGGCGTGATTGTCGAAAAGAAGGTTCTGCGCAGAGCGTCCGAAAGCCCACCCTCGGCTCGAAGCGTCTCGGCCGCGTCGACAATGCGGACGTAAAGAGACCTCGCTTCCTCGAAGTCGCCGTTCGCGAACAAGACGCCAGCGAGCCCGCGCATCGAAATCACCGTTGTGGCGTTGCGAGGCCCGAGGACCTGCGTACGATTAGCCACCACCTTCTCGAATTGCTGCCGCGCTTCGACCCGCTGGCCTGCGTCGCCGAGCGTGGAAGCAAGGTTATGCAGGCTCTTTATCGTTTCCGGATGCGTTTCCTTGAACAATCGGAATCTGATCGCGTATACGTCACGATGGGTAGCTATCGCTTCCGGGTAACGACCCAACGCCGCCAGAATGGCGCCCTGATTGCTTCGTGACAGCAGGGTAAGATGATTTTCCGGTCCCAATACGGCCGTTCGCACGCGAACTGCCTCCGTAATTGCGTCCATCGCCTCGGCGTAGCGGCCTGCGCTTCGCAAGGCCAACGCCAGATTGTTCTGAACGCTAAGGCGAGCCGGATGCGTTACCGGGAGCTTGTTGACCAGCCCAGCGGCGGAGTAGCGGTAGATTTCAATGGCCTCGTCGTTTCTACCGATATCGGATAGTACCGCTGCGATGTTGTGCAATGTAGCGATGGTATCGATATTGTCGTCCCCGACCTGACTTCTCGTGTTCCGCAGTATCCGCTGATACATCGACAAAGCTTCGCCATATCGACCGGACTGATAAAGCAATCCGGCGTACTGGTGTCCGATGTTCATCGTCGCGGGTTTGGTCTCCCCGATCGAATCCAATGCCAGCGAATAAGCCCGCTTCTCGGTGTCGAGCCCCTCGGAGACGCGTCCGCTGCGGGACAGGGCGTCGGCCAGGTCAGCCATCGCCTCTATCGTTCTGACGTTCTTCTCCCCAAGCCGGGCAGTGAGGGATTGCGTTATTTCGCGTGATTCTTTCAAAGCATCGTCGAACTTCGATTTGTCGATGAGCTGCCTCACCATTATCGTGCGCGTAACGAGCGTGTCAGGATGGTCGGCACCTAGTACCTGGATTCGCAGCCGCAGCGCTTCCGACAACAGATCGTCGGCTTCCTGGGTACGTCCGAGTCGCCGCAGGACGAAGCCGAGGTTGTGCTCGCTTTCCAGCGTCTCCGGATGGCTCTTCGAAAGCAACTTCACCCGTCCTTCGTAGACCGGCTTCAACACGTCTTGCGCAGCGGCAAACTTAGTTTGACGAAGCAGCGCTGTTGCGAGCGTGTTGCCAAACCGCAATTTGTCACGCGCAAAGTCCTCTGAGAGCTCATCGGCCTTGACGATCACGGCGCGCATGATCTTTTCAGCGTCTGCCGCTGCCGAGGTAGACATGACCAGTGCTATCCTGTCCTTCACGCGAAGCGCTCGCAAACTGTCAGGACCATCCGCTTCGGCCGCCGCTCTCAGCGCCCGTTCGAGGGCTTCCGTGGGGGAACCGTCGCCGGACACGGCCACTTTGGCGACCAGGAATAGGGTGTCGGCTATGTCCTGATTCGAAAGTCCACTGGATGCATCCAGTGCGGCCTGAGCAGGAGCCACCGCGTCGTGGAATCGGCCCTGCCCCAAAAGGTTTTCGGCACGGATTGTGGCAACGCTTCGGCGCTCCGTTTGGGAAAGCCTGGCTGACGTAGGAATACCGTTTAAAGTCGAAAGCGACTGTTCATAGGCGCCTTTTTCCAAGAGTTGACGGGCCTGCTGCAGCGTATCGTCTGCACTTTGCTGCCCATAGCCGTTCGACGCCATCAGCGTGAAGACCGTAGCTAAGACCCGTCGTTGCAAGTGAAACATGTTGCCTCGCAATCACGTCACTTGAGCACCCACCAGGTTGAAGGTGGCGCGCCCGCTTTGGGTAGGCTTCGCTGGTCTGCGTTGAAGCGCAGATTCAGTGTATCTGCGATGTCTCCGAGCACCTTGGTGCTATCCACTACATAAGAATGCCCGAAAGCACGGATGATCGGCGCAACCGCCGAAGCGTCTATGGTCTCGAATCCACTGAAAGTCAGGACGCCATCGGTCGTCTCGCCGACACGGCGATAATCGTGAACGACCTTCGAGGCCCGGAGCGCGACGTCCGAACTGGAAGCGTAGATCGTCCGATGCACGTCAATCGCAGCCAAGCCCGGCAAGATCTTGTCCTTGAAGATCTCCGCATTGATGTCGGGCGCCGCTAACAACAGCTCCTTGAGATTGGGAATATTCTTCCCGTTCGCCGCACGATCCTTCAGCACGGTCGTGACGAGGCGGTTACCCATGCTATGGGCGATCAAGAAAACATCCGATGCACCCAGGCCGGCGATCTTGTCCAAGAAATCGTCAAATGCCTTTTCGGATAACTGCACGGTTTCTTCGTCGTGCCAGTACCCCTTCGTCGTAGCGACGGAGGGCCAGCTGTAGAAGACTGCGGTGCCTGGAAAAGAGAGATCGTGTGCGAGTTGCGCGGTTCGCAAAGCAGCGTCTGCGAAACTCACGTTGTACCCGTGCACGAAGACGAGAAGCGACTTCTTGCTACTTTGGCCGATCACCTTGGACATTTCGGCGATCGCCGCGGCGGTGTCTAGCGGGACGACTTGTTTGAAAATGAAATGCTTCGACGGATTTGGACTCAATTCGAGTTTCCAAAGGCTAGGGAGAGGCATTTCTCCCAGTTTTCTGGCAGTTGGGATCGAGACAAGCGTTTTGCCGAATTGATTGCGGGGATTGCCCACTTGATCGTGGGGTTCTCGCTCCGGACCGAAAAAGTCCTCTGGCGCTGATTTTCCCGAAGCCTTCCGATTCGTCGCGAAATACGTCGTGACTTCCACCCATTTGGTGGGCGGGTCGTTGGCATTTCGGAATACTTGGATGGTCAAGTCGGAGCGTACGCATTCGCGTTCGAAAACAAGGTCGAGCAGCTGCTCTTGAACGCTCCTCAGATCCTTATCGAGTGCAGTCTTCTCCGGTCCATCGGAAAGGCCAGACCTGAGTTTTTTGATTTCGGTCGCTCTTGCATTCAGCTTTTCGATCCGGTCGTCCACATTTGGATCCGCAGATGCTTTGATAGCAAGACATGGCTCCGAGGCTGGGGGTGTCGTGTTTTGTGCGAATGCAAAGCCACTCGCTGATACGAAAAGATACACGACGATCATGCGTACGATCGAACAGGCCAAATGAACCTCCGACAAAAACCCTCTTAGATCAACAACCAACGTTCCGAGGGAAGCAAGCCGCCGGTCGCCTTGTCGCGATGCTATAAATTCAACCGAAAGCTGTAAAGGCTGACTTAGCTTGCTGCGGAGGCGCACTCGGAAGTCGCGGCTCGTACCGACCGTTTCGTGCACAATATCGCCTTGCGCATCGAGAAAATGCTCGGGAGCTCCCTAGGTTCTATCGCTCAACTGCCTAGGGAAATTATGCCGCCGATTTTCGCCCGGCATAAGAAGACCCTTCGCGTTGGCGGGTTGACAGCTCCCGGACCAGTACCAGCCGGGCCTTTTCGCGGAGCGGTGTCCATTGTCCCAGACCGCGAGACTACGCCGGCGCAAATGCGCGGGCGGCCGCGAAACGAGCATCCGGAGCACCCTCTTCAGCGGCGGGGGGCTGGTGCACCGCGCAGATGACGGACCGCGGAGCTCGGCGATTGCATTCACCGTCCCTCGGGCTTGGAAAATTGTCCCAGTATGATGGAAATCAATCGATAAAATCCGACAGGAGTGCCATCCCAGGCAGCTACAGCCTCGTGCGCAAGTGCAGACCGGGAGGACCGATCGAAGGACCGTGCGCCAGGTCGAACGGAGTGATTTTCTGCATATTTGCATCATTTGGTGAGACTTGGCGTGAGGACCGGCGGATCTCGCCCCAAGGCGCGGCTGGCGCTCGACTGGTGCATTCCAGCCGCATCAGCCAAACTCAATGCGGTCACCGGTTATGCGGTACAAGCATTTCCAGACCGTTCGTTCGAACTCGCAGTCGAACCTGACGGACGCGCTGAGCTTGGCTATTTTGGCTCTATCTCTGTCTCGCACGGTCTGTTCCCTTGTGACATGATCACGTGAGCGATCTCGTTGGCGCCTGGTCGCCTCGTGTCGATCGCAGCAATCTTGCAGGGAGTGGCCGCGCTTATCCGAAATACGAGGAGTTCCGATACTGTTCGTTCGCGCCCCGTACTGTCGGAGGCCGTGCGCCAGATCCTCAGAACGGCGGACCTTGGCCGTCCCTTGTCGACCTGCCATTCGACGAGATCACCGAAAACCTTTTCCGCTCCGCGCCAAGCGTAGCGCGTACGCGCTGTGCGCTCAGGTGGGAGTCTGATACCGAAACTCGCAACATTGCCTTCGTCGAAGAATTCGGCCGCGTGGCCCGCGGGCCCTGGACAACTCCAGGCGCCCAAACTCGTTCGGGATCTGTCCGCACAGATCTTGCCAGCGGTCGGCGTGTACAAGAAGCCGTCTGCCAGCGCGCAAACACTTGTGCCAGCCAAAAGCGTTGCAGCGAGAGCGGATACTGATGCCTTCATATCCGCACGGCCTGCGTCGGAAGGGGCGGTGGCAACCGACCTTCCCCCTCTTTGAACATCTGCTGGCGATCGTTCTGGAAATTGAGCGCCAAGAGGCGGATACCGCCGAAGAGCAGCATCAGGCCGATGCCAAAAATTGGAATAGTCAGGATCCCGTAGACGATCTTGAAGAGACCCGTCTTCAAGCGGAGGTTATGGCGGTCGATTACGGCGAGCCCGTCGGCTCTCACCCCCCAGAGCTGGCACCTGAAGACGTTGTTGCCGTTGAACAAACGGTCGACGTAAAAGCGTCCGTTTATCCCGAGTTCGAGGACAGCGCCGACGTCGTTGCAGACCGCGACCTTCTCGATCATCGTTCGCCGCCCCGATGCGTCGGTTACCACGACGTAGGCGTAGATCATGACGTTGTTGTCGAAGACGTTTTGACCCAACGCCGTCACCGTACCCTCAACTTTGAACAGATTCACGACGATCCTCCATGTAGAACCAGCCGAACTTATGCGCTCGCCGGTAAATATATGATAAATCACATGGACCGAAATCGACCTATTGCCCGACCGTGCCCCCATGGCTCGGTCGGGATTCGAAAAGAGATTTCCAACGCGGGACTCGGTAGCCACCAAAGCTCTGGCTGCGAACGTCCGGCGGCTCAGGAAGGAAAAAGGGTGGACGCAAGACGTCCTGGCCGCCGAGATTGGCGTCGAGCAGGGCGTCATCAGCCGGATCGAGAACGGCCGCGCGAACCCGACTCTTCAAGTTCTCGAAACGCTCGCGGCGACGCTGGAAGTGCGGATCGAGCAGCTGTTCGAGGTTCAACCGAAGTCAAAGCGAGTCAAAGATCGCTAGAGAGATTTCGGCTATCCGGAATATCGCGTGGAAGGGGCATGCCGCTTTAGGCCCCGTCCGAGGAAGGGCATGACACGTCTCCCGACTGATTGCTTCGACCGAAAGGTGAGCTCCTGATCGGGCGAGTATCGCCTTACTTCCGTCGCGCGCCGCGCATTGCTGCCATCCCTCCAAGTACCGACACCAGCAGTTCCGCGTCTTCCGGCGTGCCGTCCCACACCGCAAGAGCGCTGTCCACAATCCGCTTCTTCGCAATCTCGTCAGTCCGCGAAGGGCTGAAAAATCGAAGGGGGTCAATACCAAGATGTATGCAAATTTGCATAATATTGTGGCTCATTCCCTTGAAATCCTCGGCCATTACCCGGCTAACCTGGCTCTGATCGACCCCGCATCCGTCAGCAAGCTGCGACATTCCCAGCTTTCGCGCATCCATTTGCGCGCGGATCTCTCCCACCAGCGCTCGCTTCGATTCGCTTGCCAATTTCATGCAAATCTGCATAATCAGGACGATACGATTTTGCAACCTTGTTCAAAGACGCGTGTGCGACAGGCACCGCCGATGGAACAAGACTGGTTTTCCGGGTTATAGTCGGAGGGATCGATGGCGTGGGAAGCGAATAAGGTGATTGCCGTCAGGATAGATGTCGGACCGTCGATCATGCTTCAAAGCGGAGCATGGTTCGATTTCGCTGCGCCGCACTCCAGCCCCTTCACTATCGAAGACATCGCGCACGGCCTTGCGCACATCTGCCGCTATTCGGGGCAGTGCAATGGCTTCTATTCTGTCGCGGAACACAGCCTGTTGGTGAGCGAGACGGCCATCGGGTTCGAGTTGGAAGCATTAATGCACGACGCGGCGGAGGCTTTTCTCGGCGACATCACGCGGCCCCTGAAGCAGATGCTACCCGAGTATAAACGGATCGAAGGCGAGGTAGAGCGGGCGATCTTCTCCCGGTTCGGCATTCAGACACCGATACCTCGCGAGGTGAAGCAGGCCGACCTGCGCGTGCTCGCCGCCGAACAGCGCCAGATCATGCCTCGAGGAACGGACGATTGGCTGCGCGGTCAGGATGTCGTCCCGGCCCCGATCGTCGTGCGCAGTTTGCCCCCGGACGAGGCGAAACGCGCTTGGCTCGAACGCTTCGAGGCGCTGTATCCCCTACGTTCGAGAGTCAATAGCCTTCGATCCGCCCGGTGAAATGCGGTGATATCCACGCAGCCTGCTGGACGTAGCGGGCGCCCGCCTGTAGCACCCGCATCAGTTTAGTTCTCGATCATGTTCGCGACGGGGTCTTACAATGTCGCTCAGAAAAGACCAATCGCTCGATGAACTCGCGAGGATCGGCAACGTCGCCCAGTTCGTGAGTTATTCGCCCGGCGGGACGCTTCCTCTGCAGCAGTACTGCCGCGTGGCGGGGCACGAGCCGAACCATTCGTTCGATTCCGTCCGCGGGGGACTGATCAGCCTCATCGAACGCAGCCCTGAAGGCACGATCAACCTCCGCAGCTTCACGCCGGACAGTCCCCGCAGCAGGGATTTCCACTACGGCTTGGCGAACGTCGATGAAGCGCAATCGCTCCTCGAGCGGATGTCGGCGGAAGGCCTGTTCGTCATCGCGAACGAGACGGTTGACATTTCCGACGGCGGCGTATCCGGCGTGATCCAGGGTGGGGTCGCGGAATTCGCTCCGGACGACACTCCGCGATGCGTCGAGAAGGAAGGCACCGCGTCGATGCCGTCCGACTTGGCGCGCGCAGTCATCCGCATTGTATTCGGCTTCGAACCCGAAACGATAGCGGCCGATCGCGGCCGCTTGGAGTTCAGCATTCATCCGAAACCCCGCGGTTGGCGCCGGACGCATACCCTGATGTGGGAGTATGAAGGCACGGAATCAGCGCCGGCGCGACCAGCTATGAAGTGGCCGAACAGGTTCAGCCAGCACATCGGCGACAAGACGTTCGGACTTCTCGTCGCGCACGCGATCGGTCTGCCCGTCCCTCGCACGACCTGCTTCGCGAGAAGGGTCGCGCCCTTCTCGTTCGGACAGGATACCGCATCCCGCGAGGTATGGACCCGAACATGCCCGAGAGAGCAGGAACCCGGCCGTTACACGACGGTGAAAGGCTGGACCGATCCTTTCAAGCTCCTTGCGATCGAGGATCCACAAGGCACCGCCATCCCGGCCGTACTCTGCCAAGCCGCCGTCCCGGCGACCTATTCGGGTGCCGCAATCACTGATGCGAACGGCCAAGTGGTCATCGAGGGTACCGCCGGCGAAGGCGACCATTTCATGCTCGGTCGCAAGGTACCGGAGAAAATTCCGACTTCTATTTCTGCCGACGTCCAGGGACTCTACGAACACGCGAAGGCGGCTCTGGGTCCCGTACGGTTCGAGTGGGTTCACGACGGCTCTCGAGCGTGGATCGTCCAGCTACACAAAGGCGCGACGGACAGTGCAGCATCCACCATCGTGCCGGGCGACGCCCACCGTTGGGAGGTGTTCAAAGTTTCAAGGGGACTGGAAGCCTTGCGCGGCTTCCTCGATCAGCTCCCGGGCGACGTCGGGGTCCGCATCGAAGGTGAAATCGGACTTACCAGCCACATCGCCGACCTGTTGCGAAAGGCACGGCGGCCGGCTCGGATCGACAACTCTGCGCTCGCGGGACGCTGAATTCACGGACCGTCCGCGGAATTCGTTCCCTTCCGGCGCCAAAGCTCGGTCTGCTTTCCATTGTGTATGGAATGCACGGCTATGGCGTGATCCTTGATGTCGGACACTCCTCCGAGCACGGTGAGTTCGACGATCGCATTTTGCAGCGTCCGGGTTTTCCGCCTTTTCTCGAAAGGGAAGTCCGAGACGGGGAGAAAGGTATCGAGCCCTCGGGGTGCCGGATTGTAGATGGTGGCGCCACTGTTGATCGGGCTCAATCTGACGCGCTCCCGGTTGGCACCGACCACACTCGCCGTGTCGAGCGTCAAAACGGTCTGGGGCCGATCCCGATAGGCTCTTGCGCCGAGCAGTCCTCTGAGTTTCTCCTTCGAGAGCCAGAAGAAGACGCGCGAATTCAGCGTTTTGAACCATTCCGCCGGCGTAGTGCCGTCGGTGAGGCATTTTTCGAGAGCGGACGCCGTCATCGGCTTCTGGTCACGTACGATCGCATGCGGCAACCCATCGGTCGCGATCAGGACCGATTCCGGCCGTCTTGCAGCTTCGAGTTCGCGCCGAGCTTTGCCGGTGTATCCGTAGAGATCTAGCAGCGACGTCGTCGAAAGGAGACCGTGCTTGCGGATCGAATCCCAACTGCCGTCCTCGGCCATGTGCCAAAGGCGTGGATAAAGGCGGATCAGATCTTCTTCCTTCAAAGCCAGTTCCTCCGGTCGATGACACCAAACCGGTGGAACCGTGTCGAAATCAGTGACACGGGGGCGTTCGCGACGCGTTCGACGTCAGCGACGAAGGCCCTGGTTTCGTCGGTGAGCTGCTCAAAGCGCCGAGCCTGGCGATTTTCGACGCTGATGTAGTCGGAGAAGGAAAGCGCGATGTCGGTTGCCCCGTTGATCGCGGCGGAGCGGCGAAGTTGCTCCCAGTCGAACTCCGCTATCCTTCTCTGGTTACCCGACACCGAACCGACCTCGATTTCCGTGATTTCCTCGACCGAAATGCCAGACCTGTCAGCGACTGTCTGAAAATCGATCTCTATGCCCATGGGACCCGACTTTCCTCCGACTCGGATTGGATACCGTCGTACCACCATGACGACCTTCCTGACCCGCGCGGGAGCCACACCGGCGTCCGCCAGACAGCCTGAGGCCGTCGTCTCCCTAGCCGTCACGTGGGGATAGTTGCCGTGGTGCAGACTCAGTCCGGTACCCTGCGTACCTTCGATCATCACGCGCGTTCCGGCACTATAGGCGTCCTCCAACTCTCGCTGCGCGGATTTCACGTAAGGCGCCAGATCCGGATGATCTTTTGCAAGCCGAACGGGATCTCCCAACATCGGTTTGCTGCCCCGGTTCAGGATCTTGCGCGCCAAAGCCGCGCCCGCTCCCTGCTTGGTCGAGCCAATCGATCCAAGCCCTCCGTCCTGGCCTTCGAACGACCTGTCCCAATCTTCGATCACCATCGCCTGCTCGTCGATGATAAGGCGGTCCGGCGTTAGCTTGCAGTCCCGGATTTCCTTGAGCATCCGCTCCGGAAGAATCGTCGAGCCCGCAGCTATCAGGATTTTCGCTGCCTCGTTGGATTGGGTACCCGAGGGAAGCTGCCGGTAATTGTACTTCGGGAAGGCCACGTTGTGGCCGGCATTCGGTCCGCCGACACGGACCAGAATGCCGTAATCGCCGGCAAGGTGAGCGCAGATATGGCCCTTACCCTCGCTGCCGTATTGTCCGCTCACGATCACGTCCACCAACGGCGTCACTGCCGTCGGGAACAGGCCCAGTCCGACGACCGCCTTCGCCAAGAGCGATGGCGGCTCGCATTTCCAATTCTCCACGACGCGATCAGCGATGCGATCGAGCAGCCATACTCCACTCTCGGTCGAATCCGCCCTCACCTGATCGTACTCAATGCCGGTGTCCGCGACGGAGTTCCGCTCGTCATAGCGCTCCTTGACGACCGCATACGGTGCGGCCACGTGGACGTGGACGAACTTCTCGCCAAAAATGCCGCGCAGATGATCTATCTGCTCCGGCGTCCGTACCGAGTCCACGAGAACGATATCGTGTTCGCCATGCAGCCGCAGATGGTTGCGGACGCCGTCGCAAACCCACGCGCCGTTGGTGTCGACGTCCAGCTTCTTGCCAGCCGCAATCAGTTCGGCACGCTGGTCCTTGGCGCCCGCCTCTACGAGAAGCGTATGGGTGGAGATCCGATAAGCGCCGAACCGCCGAACCAGCTCGTCCGCAAGGGCCGATTTGCCGACCGCAACCGGCCCGGATATCGCGATGACGTATCTCACAAGACCTCCCTCCCCCGTCCTGGCGACGAGGTCGAATCCCGACTTTAGAACTCAAGGTGATTAATCGGCGGGCAGTGCCTGACAACCTAGGTATTGCCCGAGGTCTTCCAAGATCTTGCAGTACGGGAGCAGCTTTTTCCTTATTGATTCAATGTCTTGTGCCAGGCTCCGTTTCGGGTACCATTCCTAGCAGTTCAGTTTGAAGTCGCCCGCTTTGGTGAGCGCACCTTGGACCCTCAGCCAGCGGCGAAATTGGCGAAAGGCCGTCTGGTTGGGAAGAACGAGGGTCAGGGGCGCGTTGAGATCGCGCCCTGCGAGAGAGCCGTGGCAAGGAAATGACACGCCACAAGCGCGCTTGCGCCGACGTAAGCCGCATCGGGAGACAGATGGAAAACTGAACGGCCAACTTCATTTCGGTGTGTACAGGCGACCGGCAACCGCCTTGGCGAGGCCTGCGGGCAGAATATCGCTCACAACGAGCCGCGCTCGAGATGTTCTTCGGTGATCGCGACGTTGAGACGGCTTGCGACGACTTCTATCGCGCCAAAGGTATGCGACTGACGATCAGGATCCATTTGCTTGTAAAGCGCGAGCAGACGATTCAATGCCGCTTCTGTTGCCATCGCCTCGAGTGCATTCACACCCGCGTAGTATAGGTTTGAGCGTCGCGCTCTGGCGAATGCGTCGGCCAGGTCGAACGGCACGTCCACACGCATGCGCCTGAGTTCATCGAGACCTCGCCGAAGATCATGTCCGTCCTGGTCCTCGTCCCATTCGGAAGCGTCGGGGTCGACGGCACTGAATACGATATCCTTGATCGCGTCGATGAGGTCCGGGCGATGCTTCAACAACCCGTTCAGCATTCTCAATCGTTGGACCTTCGTGAAGCCGTTAGTGGCGATCCACCGGTCGAACATGGGAGACCAAGACTCCACCGAGGGATGCGGCGCTGCAGGCTCGATTACATAGTAGGACCAGCCATCATGACTGATCGTTTCCGTCAGACCAGTGAGAGCGGCCCTGGATATTCCGGGAACCTCCGATGGCTCGTCCAGGCGGCTTTGCACCTTCTCAAGCGCCTGCAGACCAATGGCTATTTCGGGGAAACGGTTGAGCGACGTCAAGACAGCCTGCGCCATTTCGCTCGACAGCGTGTCCAATCGTTCAACCATCTCTATCATAGTCTCTCGATGGCCCGCCCGGACACGATAGATCCGCAGGATATCGGCAAGCCGCGCGTCAAGGCCTGGACGCTCGAGGATCTTGCTGGCCACCTCATGCCTGCCCGCCGCACCGCGCAGTGCCATGTTCATGTGCTCTACGAAATATGTCTTGGCTTTGGCTGTAACGCCATTGTCGGTCAGAATAGCCGCAAACGCTTCGGCCGGATCGAGGCATCGTGCCAAAACCCTCAAGGCCGCAGATTGAGCCTTCCAGTCGCTGCTTTCAAGGCCGTCTCTAGACAACAGCAAGTCGGCTTCATCCGGCGGCTCGATAATCGCGCCTCGCGCGGCGAGCCGAAGCCGAAGCGGAAGATCGACGTCATGAACCATGCCGACGAGCGGCAGCGCGTCTTCTGCCGCGACGCCTATTTGATACAGAAAATCCACCAAGCCATCGAAGTCGTTCTCGGTAGCCTCGGGACGCCTTGCATGGGCAGCGATCCGGGTCGCGACTTCTGGCGCTATCGCCTGAAGAGCGCAGTTGAAATCGCGCAAATTCATGAAAGCTTCGAGCTTCCGGTCGAATAGCTGCTGCACGACCGCGCGGGTAAGATCAGGGTCGGCCGCGCGGTTTATGATTTCGCCCGCACCGCTGTTCAACAGCCAACGCCAGCCAAGCCGCTTGCGGACTTCGGGATGAAGAGGGTTCGAGTAGGCGTCGACGATCAGTCGGCCCAGCCTTTCTCGGATACGATGGTCTGATTTCCCCCAGAGCGTCGCGAGCCGCGATCCGATCTCGTCGCGCAGTTCGGGAGCCACCGCAGCTCCATTGGCGACGCAACGGCCGATCAGCCGTAGTCCCGTCGAAAATACGTCGTCCGGTGCCTCGAGCATGACCTTCACGTGGGGCGTGGGGTCGGGGAGAAGCTCGAGCGCGAATTGAAGCACCTGCGCCCAAGGTCTCTTCACGACATCCCCGATACGGGCCGCGATCTGATCCGATTCCTTGTCAACGAGATGTACGGCCGCCAGGTATTCTTGGACGATTGGATACGGAAACTGAAGCCGGCCGTCGCTTGCAGAGCGCAGAACGCCGCAGGCGGTCAATTGATTCAGCATTGCTTCGGCTGGACCGTCGGCGTGCAAAGCGGTGGTCTGCAGCGCTTGCCGTCTCGACAATCCGATTTCCTCACGCTCGAGGCTGGTGAAGGCAAGAGCCTGCGCTACCTGCCGCAGTCCGACTCCCGTCAATGTGTGCTGGGATTGGCTCGCACGCCGGTCGGGGTCGAACAGAGTCGCCAAGTAAGTCTCGATGACATCCGCTCGCTTCCGAGGCAGCACGGCATTCGGCGACCAACTCGCAAGCATGATCGACAGGAACAGCGGGATTCGCGCGAGCCGCGCCAGGTCGGGATAGGCCTTCAGATCATCCGTAAAACTCCAGCGGTCGAGATCGGGCGACCAGGCCTTGAACTTTTCAACCAAACCGGAAATCTCAGGGTTGTCGAACGGCTGAAGTTCGAGCAATTCTCCATCGAGCGGACCGTTCAATGCAGCCGGGTCGCGAACGGTCAACAGCCATGGCACATCCGGAAAGCGCGACGTGAAGACGCCGATCTTATGCAGCAATGGCCCGCGCTTGGAGGTAGGCACCTCATCAAGACCATCGAAAAAGACGCAAATCAGGCCTTGATCGGCAAGTCTTTGCCAGTCGACCCGGACGGAAAACGCCCGATTGATCGACCCCTGCAGGAATTCCATTACGCTTTCGTCGTTCGCAGCGATCGCTCCGAGCGATATCGCCACGGGCACTATGGGGGTGTTCACTAGACCGGCTACCAGGGCGGAGATCAGCGTCGACTTACCCATGCCAGGTCCGGCAATCAGGATGCAGCGAGAAAGGGCGGTTTGGGGAAAGCGCGAAAGATCGATGTCGGCCGACTCGCGGACGGGATCCCAGCGCGGAATTTCATCTTCGAAGTCCTGTTCCTGCCCGGTGGCGCGGCGTCGAACGCGAGGCCATACGACAAGGTCTCGAATGGGCGAGCTGATGCCTCGGCCGGGGATCTCCAAGCGCGCCAAGCGGTCGAGGGTGCCTCGATAGGCGGCGAGCCCCCATTCGCGTGGCTCGAATAGGTCCGCGCCGAAGCTTTGCGACAGTCTGATCCGCAGCGGCAGGGCTCTAAAAATGCCTCTAAGCCTTGCCGAACCGCCGACCGTATCGCGGAGATTGGACAGGAGCGGCCTTGGTACGGCCGACGCCGTGCCGAGGTCGAGCCGCGTGAACCACGCCTCGATGTCGGCGAGAGGCAGAACGCGCAGCTCCGTGAATCTCAAAAGGCGGAAAGGGGAAACGGCGCTTGGAATTGCCTCTTCGATCGCACGATAGGTCTGGACCGTTTCGGGGCCCACGCGAGCCAGCAGCTCGCTGGCGTTGTCGGAGGTCGATGCCCGATCTATCAGCGCTTGCATCCGGTCCGAGAGGGCGGTCCGCCTTCCCATCGCGATGACGAGCCGATCATCCGGACCAAACGTGCGGTCCGCCGCCTGAGCAGCGAACGATTTCCAAAGGCCGTCCCAAGGCTCTCCAGACTGGCGGAGATTGGATTTCGCTTGAATCCAATCTCGATGCCCATCTGCGTATCGTACGACTATGTCGTCGACGTGGGCGGGAGCCTCCACTCTGACCTCGACGACGCGCTCTGCAGGCGGCATCCGCTGCAGGCTCAAGAGCTCGGCCAGATACTGCGCGGCGACGCTATTTTGGTAGAAGATGCCCTCTTGGGTCGAGGGGCCGGCAGGCTCGGCCATGGGTTGCTTTCGTTGAACGGACCGGTTGAAAACTACGACTATGAAAGCGCCTTGCGCAGCGAGCGGAGCATCGCCTCCGCATCGTCGATCTTCTTTAGCAGATCGGCGTTGCCCTTCATCTCCTGCAGGGTGGTCCAGGGCACCGCTTTCACGGCCGCAACAACGGCATCGATCTCACCGGACAGCCCGTCGCCCTTCTCCACGGGCTTTGTCGTACCAAGACGCAACGCCGCGGACTCGAGATCGCCCACGTCGGCGAGAAAGTGCGCTTTGGCGACGGGATCCGGCAGGATCGCGCGCAGTTTGCGCAGATCCTTGGAATTCGTGATGCGCTTCTGATTGACCTTCTTGACGACCGCCTCGACCACGCTTGGCGTGAGAAGCTTCTTGCTGACGCCCATCAATTCTCGAGCCCATGTGATGGCCGCACCCGGATCGCGAAGGCTAGTGAATTTTTCCGAAAGCTCGAACACCTCCACCAGTTTGTCGAGCTCGCGTACGGTAATGCCGAGGATGTTGGCGGCGCTCGCGCGGCCCATCAGATCCACGAGACGGTAGGCGACCATCTCCTTTTCCTTGGCGTCCCATTCCTTGCGCTGCCGATGGATGTATATCCAGACGCGCAGCCGGTCCTCGTCGCTCAGCGTGCGGTCCGTTACCTCGATGGGTATCTGCCGATATTCCTCCTTGCCCTGCTCAACCAGCACCTTCGAGTTGGACCACCTGCGGTCGCCGTCGATGATGCGGAACTTGCCTAGCAGCTGCGGGTGCGGCTCCACGAGCAGCGGTTCGAAAAGCCCGCCGTTCGCCTCGATCTGACGCTGAAGTTCCTCGTCGATCTTCGGACCGAGACGCGGTTGCTTGTCGTTGGGCACTATTTCATCAATGTCGGCCTTCGTGCGGTAGGTCCGAAGCACGGTCCGGTCCAGCCGGCGCTCCTGAAGATTGACGACGACCCGGCTGCGGTCCTCGGCGGCGTTATTCATCGTCGGCTCCGCCGAAGTCGGCTGTGCCGACGATGGCGTCGATCTCGTTGGTCAATTCGGCGCGGACGCGCTGCACCGAGCGGATCAGCTCGCCTTGGCGCTTCCAGGTCAAATCGTGTGCCTTCTTCTCCTTGACCTGCAGCTCGAGGAGGTCGTCGGTGTGGGTGTCAATCCGCGCAAGGATGTCCGCGCAGCGCTCCGACGTGATGAAATCGTAGAGCGCCGCAGTCTTCTGAGCGCGCTCGTCGCTGCTGAGGCGCAAGGTGTGGGTTTGCACCAGATGCCGGCGGATCACCTGCACCAACGCGACGACCCGAGCGGGACCGGCCAGGATGACGCCATCCTGCACATGAAGCTGGCGCGCACCCTTCGGAAATTTGCTCGTCGACAGGACGGCATGCTCGGCTTTCGCTGCCATCTGGTCCAAAGCCAACTTGGTCGCGAACTCGGTGCGCCATTGTTTGTGATTCTTGGAATCGTATATGATCTTCCCGCATTCCTTACCGTTGTGCATGACGGTGTGGAGGATGTCGGCGCCGGGCTGCCCCTTGTTGATCCGCTCGATCCGATCGCCTTCGAACTCTGACTTGAGGGCTTCGTAGAGATCGATCTCGGCCCCTTCGCCCAGCTCTTCGGCCGTTTTCTGCTCGTAGGCGCGCTTGAGGTCCTCGAACTTGGTCTGGATCTTGAGGCGCTCCTCGAAGGCTGCCGCCTTCTCGGTGTTGACGGCGTTGTCGATGGCCTTCTGCCAGACGTCGCGCTCTTCTTGCAGCTGAATCTGATGCGCCTGCTGGAGCGCTTCGACCTGGCTTGTCGCCGACGCGGCACCCGCTTCGGCATCAGCCTTGGCTTTCTCGAGGAACTCGATCCGCTTCTGCACGGCGGCTATCGCGGCAAGTTCGAGTTCTTTCCGGATTTCGGCCTCGCGCTCGGCCGACGCCTGCTTCAGATCCGCCAAAGCGGCTGCATGATCGTCGCGCTGTTTCGTCAGCGCGGTCTCAAGCGCCGCGGCAGTGAACTCTGCCTTGGCCTTTGCGGCGTCCGCGGTCTCAATGCGCCGGTTCAACGCGCCTTCTATTTCCTTCAGACGGCGCTCGCTGTGTTCCAGTTTACCCTGCGCGGCGGCATCTGCCGCCTGCGCGGCCTCAGCGCGGATCGCGCGTTCGCGCTCCGCAGCGTCCTCCTTCATCCGCTCGATTACAGCGGTGGCGCCGGCCGTCGCTTCATGAGCGACGGTGAGTTCGGCGCGCATTTGTGCTTGGGCAGCCCTGTTCGTCTGTTCGACCGCGGCGATGCGCTCTGCTGCTTCGACCTCGGCCGCGCGGCGCCCGGCCGTCTGGGCCTCCGCAGTTTTTGCTTCAGACGCTTTGCGCGCCTCCTCGAGAGCTGTTTCCTTATCGCGTGCGTGATGCTCTTGGAGTCGTGCGGTTATCTCGTCCGAGCGTTTGCGCTCTCGCGACTGGATCCTTGCCTTGATCTCCTCGAAGCGATCATGCGGGATCGGCTGGTCGCAGGTCGGGCAGGCTTCCGCCAGGAGCGACATCTTGCTGGCAGGCGTGAGCGCTTTGGCTTCAAACAGTGAGGGTTGCGAGGGCATCGGTCATTCCGAAAAATAGGTCCTAATTTCTCCTATTAAAGCCATCTTTTGTCAACAAATTTTGCTTTAGCATTGGAGTTCCGGCGGCTAATCCTTTGAAAATTCTCCATATATCAAGGGGATTAAGCTGACCCGGACTCGCATTTTAATGGGATGGGCTCCTCCGATTTTTTCTCGATTGGCTAAAAGGGCGGTCAATACCTAATTGACCGTTTACTTCTTGGACCCTATGTTGGGGTCAACAATACCTGGCCCGCCTCTCAACGATGCGCATATGGCTGGGTTTTTTATTGCCTAAGGCCGATCGCTCTTTGCGTATCCCGTTCCGAAAGCCAGCTTTGCAGCTGCACGACCTAACCACGCTAATGGCCGAACGCGGGCTCACGTTCGACGACTGGGCGGGCGCACACGAGCACCTCGAACATATCGGCTACTACCGTCTGACCGGTTACCTGTATCAATTCAAGACCGGCGACGAAAGCTTCCTGCCGGGCACCACCTTCGAGTCAGTCCATGACCGCTACATCTTTGACCGCAAGCTGCGCCTCCTTATCATCGAAGCTGTGGAGAAGATAGAAATCGCGGCTCGCGTATCGATCTCCGATTCTCTCGCGCTCAAGCACGGTGCGCATTGGTATCTGAATCGAGGGTTATTCGGGACCCCCAACTGGTTCTACAGCAAGGATAAGGCGAAGTTCGATCTAGCCGCTTGGCACGCTCGGTTCGTGGAGGACTCGAGAAGGCAGATCGAACAGAGCCACCAGGGCTTCATCAAGCACTATTACAAAACATATGCCGACCCCGAGATGCCACCATGCTGGATGGTGTTCGAGATCATATCGTTCGGGTCGGTATCCAATTGCTTCAAGTTCCTGAAAAGTCCGGAAGTAAAGGAGACGTGCAGGAAGTTCGCGTTGAACCATCACGTGCTCAGTTCCTGGCTGCATTCGATGTCTTATGTGCGCAATCTTTGCGCGCATCATTCCCGATTGTGGAATCATCAGATGACGATCAAGCCGATCGTGCCAGCCGATCGCCGTATGCAATTCAACGGCAGCCAGAACGAGCGCATATATGCTTCCCTGCTCACGATGCAGATTCTGCTGCAGAAGATATGGAAAGATAACGGTTGGGCTGAACAGCTGAGCGACTTGGTCGATGCCAGCGCGAATCTGCCCATGGACGAAATGGGCTTCCCGGCGAATTGGAAAGCTCGCAAGGAATGGGGGTTTATCCCCTGATTGCCAGCGTGCTGCGAAACTCGGCGCGCGTGCGGGGCGGCGCCATACCCACCTCCAGACGATCATCCACTGAAGACTGACGCTCCGTCTGCCGGATCGCACACTTTCATCCTTAGCTAATCACGCGCTTTCACCGCAAGATGGGCATGTAGCTGAAAGCCCAGGTTGAGCCTCGCGCCGTTGGCATTCAATGTCTGCGAACTTCATTTGCTGTCATGACCTGAATAGCAATTTGATCCACTGCCAGAAGCGCTGCCACAGGCTCTTCTGCGCTTGCATCGCGTCGTAGTGAGTTTTCCTGCGTTCCTGCTCGCCCCGGCGTCCGGCTGCGATCTGTGCCGCTGACCACTTATCGTACCAGATAATTTTTCCGTTCTGGATGACGTAGTGCGACTGGCACGCTTTCTGCCAGTTACCGACTGACGGCCAGACGCTTGGCCCGCCCGCGGTCTCCTTGACCGACCATTCCGTAGGACCGAGCGGCGTTCGAACCTTCTCACCGCAACCGCATGCGCACAGATGTGCTGCGGCGCTGAATTTTTCAGACACGTAGAGGATGCCGGGCTCCAGTTGCTTCGGCATGTATTCGACGCGTTGGAGTTTGAGGGCGCTAAGTTTCATTCTGAACCCGACCGGATGATCATCTTACAATCACTGAGACCGAAGATAAAATTTAACGAACCCGGATCGTCCTCTACGTAGAAGCCCTTGAGCTGTTTGTACCGGATCATCGCTATCGCGGCGTTGAGCGCGTTCAGTTCGCTGATCTGGATGTTGGTCTTGTACACATCGTCGGGCTTGTCGGCCAACGGGGCCAGCGCCATGTCTCTGACCTGCTGGGCCTGTTGATCGGAGTAATAGGTCGCCCTCATCATGCCTGAGATCGGGCCGTTCCTCCGACTCAGCCCCATGCCGACATCGATGAACGGAATTTTCTTCGCGATCAGCAAATCGAAGATGCCCGCGCGAGAGCTGCCTTTATCAACGCAGACGAAAGCGAACGTAACACCCTCAAGATCGTCGACACAGGAAGCGTCCACGAACTTCGCGGTTAGCTTGAGGCCGTGTCGGAAATTCTCATACCGGGCCTGATACACCTCCGCCTTGGAGCGTTTGAACTCGGCGTCGTCAAACCGTCCGGGCGAGCGGAACGCGTTGTGAACTTGAAGAGGGTCAACGTCGAAGCCCCGGATTTCCTTGACTGGCGTCTTGACGAGAAAATCGAGAAGGTAACCCCCGGTGCCACCGAGACCGATAACCGCAACGATTTCGTTCTTGAACTTGGCCGCGAGGTCGGTGATTTCGGCGCGGCTGGTCAGGGTGTCGTGAATCTTGAAGACCGAGTCGTCCGCGACCTTCTCGACGGACCGGAACGTAAGAACCCTGCCGCCGTGACGCGCGATCGCGGGTCCGGAGATGATGCCGACGTAGCTCTCGATCTTGGCGAAGAAATCGGTGAACGGGACCAACTGCCCGTTGACCCGTGGCTTGTTCGAGAACTGTCGCTGAACAACAACGTCAGCTGCCGCCTCGCTCAACGCGAGCTTGGTTGCACCGCCGCCAAGATTGGCGATCGGGCTGCCGTCGGTATTGTGCGGATGCGATCCGGCGAAGAAGATTTGGTGATCTTCCTGCACGACGTGATCGGGATCGGTGAAGACAAGCTTCGTGACGATCGCGCCGACTCGCTGTTCCAGCTTGTCATCGAGATAGAGAATATCGCGGACGATCAGATAATTGCTGTCAAAACCGACCGCGTATCCCTTATCGACGAGCTGACGGATGTCCTCGTTATGACTGACCAGTTTCTGAAACATTGAAGATCATTCCGTCTTTGACTTTGACCGACTCGCCCTTGGCGAGATCGCCTTCGGGTTTGTTGCCCTGACCCTTCTTGTAGGTGACCGAGTAGGTGATCTCGGGATGCTGGGAATAATCGGGAACCTCAAGAGTCACCACCTCGTCGTAGGTGATTTCCTTCTTGGTCCATTCATGGGCCGTGCCTTCCACGATGATCGTGACGGCATGGTCGTTGCCACCGCCGCCGCCCTGACCGGGGTTGCCGACGCCGTGACCGGGGTTGTCGCCGTGACCGTGATTGTCTTGTGCCATTCTCTCTCTCTCTCCTGTTCGTCAGTGTTTCTTGTCGCGCGGCGGAAACGGATCACGGCCCGGAGCGACAGTGTCAGAGTCACGCCATTTGCCGTCTCGACCCTGGATGCGGACTTCGCCGCCTCCGAGATCACGAACGGTGGACTTCGCCTGTTGCTCGGCGCGGCTCTGCTTGTGATGGACGCTTTCAGGCGCGGACGAGCCGCCCTTCTTCACGGCCCAGTCGCTGCCGTGCCGGACGACGTACCGGTCGTTCTTGGACATTCTCAGCTCCGTTATTCAGGCTTGCGCCATGCGATTCCGCCATGGCATGATTGCCACGACCGCCATGATGATGACCCGAATTGGCGGAACCGTCAAGTTTGCCATGTCGAAAGCGCCATGAACCAAAGTGAACCTATTGATATCTTTAAGGAACGTCTCAAGGCCGCCCGCGCCATGCGGGGGTTGAACCAAGCCGAATTAGCAGCAAAGGCGGGCCTACCACCTGCATCCGTGTCCCATTTTGAGTCGGGTCCACGGAAGCCGTCCTTCGACAACCTGAAGGCGTTGGCGACCGCGCTAGACGTCACAACCGACTATCTGTTGGGCCGCGCCGATACGCCCGAAGCATCGGCTGCAACGGTCGGGCGACTGCACCGCGATCTCGGCAAACTCACAGAGCAGGACCTGAGGCTTGCGACCGAGTTCGTCGAACTCCTTGTGAAGCAACGTGGGGTCAAGGAAAGCGAATGACCAGGAAGCCGGGCCCGGCACGCCGCAGTCTGGCCGAAGCAGCCGCGAGCTCGGTGCTTCGGCAGATGAAGATCGATGGGCTATGGGTGGACCCAGAAGCGATAGCAGCCTGCAAAGGCATTGCCGTAAAGGCGAAGCCAGACACTGCCGCCGGTGTGTCCGGGATGCTGATCAAGGTCGGTGATAACTTCGGCATCATGTACGCAACGCATGTACCGAGCCGTGGCTTCCAAAGATTCAGCATCAGCCACGAACTGGGTCATTACTTCATCGAAGGTCATCCTGAAGCCATTCTCACCACCGGGGTGCATCAGTCGCACGCAGGGTTCGTCTCTGGCGATCCGTTCGAGCAGGAAGCAGATTACTTCGCTGCCGCACTGCTAATGCCGGAACTTCCGTTCAAGAAGGCAATCGCGGATCATGATCCCGGCCTAGCTTGTGTCGAATCTCTTCGCAAGGCGTGCGAGACGTCACTGACAGCCACTGCCATCCGTTACAGCTCCCTCACGTCAGACGGCATCGCGGTCCTTTCCAGCTGCGGGGATACGATCGACTGGTGCTTCATGTCTGATGGACTCAAGCAGGCGAAAGGCCTGAGCTGGGTTCGTAAAGGCACCCCCGTGCCGGCAGCAACGGTTACGGCACGATTCAACGCGGAGCCCGGCAATGTGACGACAGGCCAGCGCGAAGCAGGCGAAGGGCGCTTGAATGACTGGGTGGGCGGAGACCGCCCATACCGTGTGACAGAAGAAGTCGTCGGCCTCGGCCGGTATGGTCGAACTCTGACAATCCTTACCTGCAAGAATCTAAGTTTGCGGGCCGAAGCTGAAGAGCCAGAAAACGATGAGGAAGCGCTAATTGAAAGCTGGACGCCGCGCTTCAGACGCTGATGTCGAGGCGGGACCGTTTAGCTAACATTCCCAGGCCGTGAGCTTCTTCGCTAGAAGCATCCCCACTGTGAAGATCGGTGGGGGTTATCCGCTCCCCTCCAAATCAACCTCAAAGAACACGCAAAAAGCCCCCGTGAGGGAGCCTTATCCGACGTTTGAACACAGAGAGTCGATCCGGCTTTCGCCCAGGTGCGGCGCATGGAGAACGATCTCCATCCGCAACACTGTTCACGAGCCCACGTGGAGGAGCTTCACACCATGGGAAATAGCAGTACTTCTGAGAGCCGCTGCGCATCGGTAAGGATCATCACGATCCGGTCGATTCCCAAACCGGCGCCGCCGGCTTGCGGCATGGGGGGAAGCCCTCATGGGACTGTTCGAGAAATTGGTCGAGCCGGACCTCGTCGGCCCGGTCGCACTATTCTGTTAGACTTGACTCGTCTGCCACGGCCCGCTGCGTGCCCGCAGCGACGCTGATTGATCGCCGCAAGAAGCCCCGTCCTCTCGACCGGTAGCTGCATATCGCAGCTGAAATCATCCGAGAAGTTTTGCCGAACGCACACGTTTCAATTTGAAAAATTACAATTCCACACGGGACACTAACTGGACACCCAGCTTTGTCAGGCCACTAACTATTTGAATTTATGGCGCTCCCTAGGGGAATCGAACCCCTGTTTCAGCCTTGAGAGGGCCGCGTCCTAACCGCTAGACGAAGGGAGCGTTGGCTTGAGGGAATAGCCGCGAAATCGTCCGGCTGCAAGGCGCTGAAGGCCATGGTTTTGCGTGATTTTGGCGGTCTGGCATCGAAATCAGGCTTCAGGGCGCCTTCAACTGAGCGATGGCGGCGGCCGAAGGGGCGAGCCGGTAGAAGACGGCCCCTGACAATCCGGAACTTAGTGAAGACTCAGCGCGCATCTGCTGTCGTTTCAACGCCGGTCGAACGAACTCGATCTCCTCCGTTGCCGGGCTTCCGCCGTGGCGAGGAAACCGGCCAGCCGCCCGGCAGCCCCGCTTTCGACAAACGGCAAATCCAAAACACCTGTCTGTGAAGTCACCGCGTCGTTAACGTCTGATAGCATCGCGGCATTCCTGATGCCGAGGGCGCCTCGGCCAAATCGCGAAAGGACATCCGCAAACAGCAAATTGCCTTAACCAGATTGCCTTCACGAAAATTGCCTTTGGGGCAGGGAAACCCGCGCGGCGATCCGAGCGAATGGAAATGTGTTCCGGCTCGCGCCGCAAACAGATCAACAGCTTAAAAAGAGCGAGGGACAGCCATGATCAAGGTGAAGATAAACGGCCAGGAACAAAATTGGGATGGCGATCCGGATCTTCCGTTACTCTGGTTTCTCCGGGATGAGGTGGGACTGACGGGGACCAAATATGGCTGCGGCCAGGCCCTGTGCGGCTCGTGCACCGTCATCATCGACAAGCAGGCCGTGCGCGCCTGCATCACTTCGGTCTCCGACGTGGTCGGCCGCGACGTCACCACCATCGAGGGCCTGCACCCGACCGGCGATCACCCGGTGCAGAAGGCCTGGCGCCAGCTCAATGTCCCGCAATGCGGCTATTGCCAGACCGGCCAGATCATGCAGGGCGCCGCGCTATTGATGGACAATCCAAAACCTTCCCATGACCAGATCCGCGAAGCGATGGCGGGCAACATCTGCCGCTGCGGCTGCTACCAGCGCATCGAGAATGCCGTGCATCTCGCGTCAACGGGGGTGTGATCATGAATATCCTCACCAATCCCAAAAAACTCCGTGGCTTTGAGCGGCACCTCAAGGTCGAGAACGTTTCCCGCCGCAGCATCCTGAAGGGCCTCGGCATCGCCGGCGGCTTTGCGCTCGCGGCGCCCGTGATGTCACGCCCGGCTTTCGCCGCCTATGAGACCGGCGCATCGAAGATGCCGCACGGCACCGTGGTCGATCCACGCGTGTTCGTCTCGATCGCGCCCGACGGCATCGTCACCATCGTCGGCCACCGCGCCGAGATGGGAACCGGCGTGCGGACCAGCCTGCCGCTGATCGTCGCCGAGGAGATGGAAGCCGACTGGTCGCGCGTCCGGGTTCAGCAGGCGCCCGGCAACGAGGCCAAATACGGCAACCAGGATACCGACGGCTCGCGCAGCACGCGGCATTACCTGATGCCGATGCGCCAGATCGGCGCCTCGGCGCGCTCGATGCTGGAGGCCGCCGCCGCCAAGCGCTGGGGCGTGCCGGCGACCGAAGTGAAGGCCCGCAATCACGAGGTGGTCCACGCTGCGAGCGGACGCAAGCTTGGCTTTGGCGATCTTGCCGCCGATGCCGCCAAGGAATCGGTGCCCGGCATCGAAGGCTTGAAGCTGAAGGACCCGAAGGATTTCCGCTATCTCGGCAAGGGCCAGATCGGCATCGTCGACCTCAGGGACATCACCGTCGGCAAGGCGCATTACGGCGCCGATATCCGTCTGCCGGGCATGAAATACGCCGTCATCGCCCGTCCGCCGGTGACCGGCGGCAAGGTGAAATCGTTCGACGCGGCGGAAGCGATGAAGGTCTCCGGCGTCGAGAAGGTATTGGAGGTCAAGGGCTGGCCGTGGCCGTCCAAATTCCAGCCGCTCGGCGGCGTTGCCGTGATCGCCCGCAACACCGGGGCTGCGATCAAGGGGCGCGACGCGCTGAAGATCGTCTGGGATGACGGCGCCAACGGCAAATACGACTCGGTCGCCTACCGGGCTTCGCTGGAAGAGGCCGCGCGAAAACCGGGACTGGTGGTGCGCAAGGAAGGCGACGCCGATGCGGCGTTGAAAGGCGCCGACAAGGTGATCGCGGCTGAGTATTATTTGCCGCATCTGGCGCATGTCAGCATGGAGCCGCCGGTCGCGGTCGCCGACGTCAAAGGCGACAGGTGCGAAATCTGGGCGCCGGTGCAAAGTGCCGGGGGCACGCGCGATGACGTCGCCAAGACACTCGGCATCCCCGACGCCAACGTCACCGTCAACGTCACGCTGCTCGGCGGCGGGTTCGGGCGCAAATCGAAATGCGATTTCGCGATCGAGGCGGCGCTGCTGTCGAAGGAACTCGGTGCGCCCGTGAAGGTGCAATGGACGCGGGAGGACGATGTTCGTCACGGCTTCCTGCACACCGTCTCGGTGGAACGCATCGAGGCCGGGCTGGACAAGAGCGGCAAGGTAATCGCGTGGCGGCACCGCAGCGTGGCGCCGACGATTGCCTCGACCTTCGCCGCCGGTGCGAAGCATGAGGCGCCGTTCGAACTCGGCATGGGACTGATCGACAATCCGTTCGAGATCGCCAACCTGCAATGCGAGAATCCGGAGGCGGCCGCGCATACCCGCATCGGCTGGTTCCGTGCGGTGTCGAACATCCCGCGCGCCTTCGCGGTCCAGTCCATGGTCGCCGAAATCGCTTCTGCTACCAAGCGCGACCCGAAGGACATGCTGCTGGAGCTGATCGGATCGCCGCGCCTCGTCAACCTGTCGTCGGTGAAGGACCCCTGGAACTACGGCGAGCCCTATAGCAGCTATCCGATCGACACCGCCCGCCTTCGCAAGGTGGTCGAGCTCGTCGCGGACAAGGGCGGCTGGGGACGGTCCGTGCCGAAAGGCCACGGGCTCGGCATCGCCGTGCACCGGAGTTTTGTCAGCTACATCGCGACCATCGTCGAGGTCGCCGTTGACGACAAGGGCAAGTTCACGGTGCCCAGGGTCGATACCGCGATCGATTGCGGAACCTATGTCAATCCGGAGCGCATCGAGTCCCAGATCGAGGGCGCTGCGATCATGGGGCTGAGCCTTGCCAAACATGGCGAGATCACCTTCAAGGACGGCAAGGTGCAACAGGGAAATTTCGACGATTTCCCTGTGATCCGGATGGACGAGTCACCGCTGGTGACCCACGTCTATATCGTGCCGCCGGGGCCCGACACGCCGCCCAGCGGCGTCGGCGAACCCGGCGTGCCGCCATTCGCGCCGGCGTTGATCAACGCGATCTTCGTCGCCACCGGAAAGCGCATCCGGAGCCTGCCGATCGGCAAGCAACTGGAGGCGTGACAAGGAACGTTAAAGGGCTGTGGCCGTTTTCATCGATCTGACAGGAGCCAGGTCGATGAAAAGGTCGATGAAAATCACGATGGTGAGGTTAGGGACGCTCGCGGCAGCCATGCTGTCGGGCGTCCTTCTTTTTGACATGCAGGCAGCGAACGCCCAGACCAACGCCGCGCCGGACACAACGGCAACCCGGCCGGCAAAAACGCCCGCGGGCCAGACTTCGATTCCAAGCAGCGGGCCAGCAGCCACGACGACGCAAACCACCGGCGAAGCCAGCCGGGATCCGACCATCAAGCAGATGAACGAAACCGAAAAGTCGAAGGTCGATTCCAAAGGCAAATGACTTGAAATAGAAAGCGGCGGGTTGAACCCGCCGCTCTCCAGACCGCTCTACCCGCCGATTTGTTCGGCCGTCACTTCTTGACGGCGAATACCCAGACGACGCCGCCTTGCGGCACGTTGTTCTCTACACCCACGTTATTCTGGGTCGCCAGCGCGTCCTGGATGCGCTGCGCGTCGACGCCCCAGCCGGACTGCACGGCGATATATTGCGTGCCGTCGA
Source organism: Bradyrhizobium sp. AUGA SZCCT0176 (assembly GCF_018130145.1). Classification (GTDB taxonomy): domain Bacteria; phylum Pseudomonadota; class Alphaproteobacteria; order Rhizobiales; family Xanthobacteraceae; genus Bradyrhizobium. Next base: position 367,818 of record NZ_JAFCMB010000003.1, read on the forward strand.
CCTCATAGGCGATCGGCATGCCCACGATGCCGGAGTTGGTCTTCTGCTCCCACAACTTCTCGCCCGTCTTGGCGTGGTAGGCACGGAACATGCGGTCGTTGGTGCCGCCAACGAAAACGAGGTCACCCGCCGTCGCAGTCACCGAGCCGAACAATTGGGATTTGGGGAAGTTCTGCTGCCAGACCTTTTTCCCGGTGGCCGGATCCCACGCCTGCAGTTCGCCAAAATGATCGGCGCCGGGGCGAACCTTCAGGCCGATGTCTTCGGGCTTGGTGCCGAGCCAAAGCTGGCCCGCAACCAGCGGCACTTTCTCGCCGGTAAAGCCGCCGCAGAAATTCTCGTTGGCGGGCACGTAGACCAGGCCGGTTTTCTGGCTATAGGCCGCCGACGGCCAATCCTTGCCGCCCCACAGTGACGGACAGAACTCGACCCGCTTGCCAATCACCGGCTTGTGCGCGGGATCGACGATCGGCCTGCCGGTCTCCGGCTCGATTCCTTTCCAGACGTCGGTGTGAACAAAGGGCCAGCCGCTGACGTAGTTGATCTTGTCCGCCTTGCGCTCGAGCACCCAGAAGATCGCGTTGCGGCCGGGATGAATCAGGCTCTTGATGGTGCGACCGTCCTTTTGCAGGTCGACCAGCATCGGCGCCTCGACCTCGTCCCAGTCCCATGAATCGTTCTGATGGTACTGGAAGTATGTCTTTATCCTTCCGTTCTCGGGGGCGAGCGCGAGCACCGAGGTTGAGTAGAGATTGTCGCCGGGATGCGTATTGCCCGGCCAGGGTGCGGCGTTGCCGGTGCCCCAATAGATCGTCTTGGTTTCGATGTCGTAGTTGCCGGTCATCCAGGCCGGCGCGCCGCCCGATTTCCAGTCGTCACCGGTCCAGGTTTCGTGCCCGGGCTCGCCTGGACCCGGAATCGTAAAGGTGCGCCACAGTTCCTTGCCGTTCTCGGCATCGTACGCGACAACATATCCGCGCACGCCGAATTCACCGCCGGAACCGCCGACGATCACCTTGCCGTCGACGATCAGCGGCATCAGCGTCAGGTACTGACCCTTCTTGTAGTCCTGAACCTTGGTGTCCCACAGCACCTTGCCGGTCTTGGCGTCGAGCGCGACGACGTGATCGTCGGTCGTCGCGAGATACAATTTGTCCTGCCACAACCCGACGCCGCGGTTGGTCGGGTGCAATTGAAAGAGATCATCGGGAAGCTGGCGCTTGTATCGCCAGTACTCGTCACCGGTCTTGGCGTTGAGCGCGATCACCTGCCCCGCCGGGGTCGCGACGAACATCACACCATTGTTGACGATCGGCGGCGCCTCATGGCCTTCGACCACACCGGTCGAGAAGGTCCATACCGGCGTGAGGTCTTTTACGTTCGAAGTGTTGATCTGGTCGAGCGGGCTGTAGCCCTGCCCGTCATAGGTCCGGCGATACAGCATCCAGTTGCCGGGTTCGGGTTTTTCGAGTCGGGCCGACGTCACCGGGCTGTAATTCTCGATCGGTCCGGCGCCGGCGGCGGCTGAGACAAGGCACGTGAATGCGACAGAGCTCGACAATAACCATTGCTTCGCGGTCATGAGACGCAACCTCCCTGTTTTGTTTTTTTCATTCATTCCATGGTCGTGCGAAAACCCGATGCGGCTTCATCCCCGCGTTAGGTACCTACCTTTCCGATGAATGTTGCAGTGACGGTGAGGGCACCATCCGTGATCGCAAGCGGAAGCGCCGCCAGTCGCCGCGGCGCCGGCCCGAACAGGACTTTTGCGCTTTCCCGCGGATCATATTCGGAGTTGTGGCAGGCACATTTGAACACGAGCTTGTCGCCCGACGCCTGTTTCACCCAGCCGGTGACGGGGCATCCCGTGTGCGAACAGATCAGCGAATAGGCGACGATGCCGTCGGCGCTGCGTGATCGCGTGTCATCATCGAGTTCGGCAGGATCGAGCCTGACCACCAAGAGCTCGTTCAACCGCGAGCCCTTGCGGATCACGGCGGTCTTGGGGTCCTTTGGCCAGGCGCGCACGGGAGGCCCGCCGAGCTTCAAATCCTCGGGCTTGATGGCCTCACCGGCGTGGTCGCCTTCAGAGAACACCAGCGTGTCGGCTTTTTGCGGCCGCAGATTGCTGCCGGGCTGATCATCCTCCGCAACGGAGGGCTCTGGAGCAGCAAGACAGGCGCAAGTCGCAAGCGCCGTCAGCAGCATCGCACGCCGCGTTGGATCGGAACATGAAACCGCGCCATCGTGTTCGACGATGTCGTCGATGGGAACCGCGGCGCTAGGGTTGGATTCCGACATGGCGCAAGCTGAGCGTGTAACTCAGCCAAAAAAATGGCGAGCGTCCACCTTGCCAGCGTTGCTGCTACGCGAAAAATCACCTTGCATTCTGAAGTTGAGTTCGACGAGCGGCCGTTGATCGCTCCGCTCAGGGCTCGCTCACGAATTTCAGCTGCCCTGCAGGTTTCAGCGTCTTTGCATCAAATGTGCGGATTTCAGTTACGCCGCCGATATCGAGGGTCACGACCAGCCGGTCGCCGGCGACGCCGGTGGAGACGATACGGGCGCCTTTCGGCAGCGTCGCCGTGGTATCTGATATCGCTGCGGGGCTTCCCTCGCTGCGATAAAGACGATAGCCGATGGCGGTCAGGACGATGGCGACGGCGAGCGCCGAGGTCAGGCCTGCGATCAGCATCATCCGCCGCACCCGCGCAAACAGCGCGGCCTGTTCGGGGGTCGGTTCGGGCGCAACGGTTTCAGTCATGCAAAGGCTCTTCTTTGGAACAAGTCACGTCTTCGAATAACGGCGAGAGGCTGGAGGTCACGGTCGGCGGCGACGAAGGATCGCCCCGGCTCGACCGTGTGCTCGCGGTGCTTCGCCCCGAACTGTCGCGGTCCCGCCTGAAGGCGTTGATCCTCGCCGGTTCCGTCACCGCCAAGGGCACCCCCATTCGCGACCCCGCTTATCATGTTGCCAAAGGCGATACGATCACAATCGACGTCCCGGAGGCCACCCCGCCCGAGCCAAAGGGCGAGGATATCGCGCTCGATATCGTGTTCGAGGATGAGGACATTATCGTCATCGACAAGCCAAAGGGCCTGGTCGTGCATCCCGCTGCCGGCCATGAAACCGGCACGCTCGTCAACGCGCTGATTGCCCATTGCGGCGCAAGCCTTTCCGGCATCGGCGGCGTCCGCCGTCCGGGCATCGTGCACCGGCTCGACAAGGACACGACGGGGCTGATGGTCGTCGCCAAAAACGACCGCGCGCATCAATCTCTGACGGCGCAATTCGCCGACCATGGCCGTACCGGCCCAATGCGGCGCGGCTATATGGCCTTTATCTGGGGCGTGCCGAACCGCCAGCGCGGCACGGTCAACGCGCCGATCGACCGGCATCCCTTTGCCCGCGAGAAAATGGCGGTCCGCAACAGCGGCCGTGAAGCGGTTACTCATTGGGAGTTGCAGGCGGCCTTCAATGGTCGGGAAGGCAAACCGGTCGCCTCACTGCTGGCCTGCCAGCTCGAGACCGGACGGACCCATCAGATCCGGGTGCATCTTTCCCATATCGGCCACCCCCTGATGGGCGATGCGGTGTATGGCCCGCACTTCAAGACCAAGGCCGGCCAGCTCCGGCCTGGAGGTCAGACGGCCTTGGCCGCCCTCGGCCGGCAGGCCCTGCACGCCTACCTGCTTACCTTGGAGCATCCCCGGACCGGAGAGCTTTTGCACTGGGAAGCGGCTTTGCCGGAGGATTTGCTTCTCTTGAAAGGCGCCCTCGAAGCGGCGCTATGACGCAGCCGATCCAGAAAAGCGTTGCTATGACAACAGGTTATAGCTGGCACACGGGGACGTGACGTCAGCAATCCTTCCCTATTGGCCCCCATTTGGTGTATGTTGCACCTGCGTTGAATATCCAACGCGGAACATCGCAGCCCGGCTGGCTTTAACACAGCGGCCGTCTGCCGGGCCCGCCGCTATCGGGGGCCTGAACCACTGGAGGGCGCTAAATGGCCCGTACAGCTACGTTACCGGTTCTCAATGGAGAATCCGGTCTTTCCCGGTACCTCGCCGAGATCCGCAAATTTCCGATGCTGGAACCCCAGCAGGAATACATGTTCGCCAAGCGTTGGCGTGAACATGACGATCGCGACGCGGCACATCACCTTGTCACCAGCCATCTCCGGCTCGTCGCCAAGATCGCCATGGGCTATCGCGGCTACGGCCTGCCTATTTCCGAGGTCGTCTCGGAAGGCAACGTCGGCCTGATGCAGGCGGTCAAGCGGTTCGAACCCGAAAAGGGCTTCCGACTCGCTACCTACGCCATGTGGTGGATCAAGGCGTCAATACAAGAGTACATTCTGCGTTCCTGGTCGCTCGTGAAAATGGGCACCACCGCGAACCAGAAAAAGCTGTTCTTCAACCTGCGCAAGGCGAAGAGCAAGATCTCCGCGCTGGACGAGGGCGATCTCCGCCCCGATCAGGTGGCGATCATTGCCAAGCGCCTCGGCGTGACGAATCAGGACGTGATCGACATGAACCGCCGCCTCGGTGGCGACGCGTCGCTCAACGCTCCGATCCGCGACGACGGTGAAGCCGGTGAATGGCAGGACTGGCTGGTCGATAACTCGCCCAACCAGGAAGCCATCATGGCTGAACACGAGGAGTTCGATCATCGCCGGCAGGCGCTGAACGGCGCCATCGGTGTGCTCAACCCGCGCGAACGCCGCATCTTCGAGGCGCGGCGTCTGGCGGAAGAGCCGATGACGCTGGAAGACCTCGCCGCCGAATTCGGCGTGTCGCGCGAGCGCGTGCGACAAATCGAGGTCCGTGCTTTCGAGAAGGTGCAGTCGGCCGTCAAGGGCACGATTGCCCGGCAGGAAGCCGCCGTGCTCGAAGCCGCGCACTAATTTCGCGGCCAAGGCAATGAACGACGAAAGCCGGCGGCAACGCCGGCTTTTTTGTTTTGGGGGGTGCTGGTTCTACACCTCCGCTGTCGTCCTCGCGAAGGAGGACCCATACGCCGCAGCCGATGTGAGAGGGGCAGTGTTAGTTGCCTTTCTTACCACGTCGCATCAATGAATATTTGTGGCTATGGGTTCCCCGATGTGCAATTGCACATCTGAGCTCAAGGCCGGGACGACGAACTCACTAATACGCCGCAGATAATCCTCGATACTGACTGGTGGACTGGTTCAACGTGCTCCGGCAGCGCGCCGAGACTGAGAGCTTACTCGCCCCACTCCCGCGCCAGCTTTGCAAGCTCGCAGCCTTCGCAATACCGGGCGTCCTTGAAGTCGATCCAGTTATGCGCATAGACCCGCGTCAGCGGGATGCCGTAACGCGCGCGCAGTACCTTGACCAGGATGCGCCACGCCGCCACCTGCGCCTCGGTGGGGCCGCGCGTCACGTCGGGAAAATTGCCGGCGAATTCCACGCCGACCGAATTGTTGCCGACCACCTGACGAAAGGTCGGACCGTTGTCGATGTATTTGTTGTCGTTGCGGTTGCCGCCGTCGCCGTGGGTCGGCACCAGATTTTCCGGCACCGCCCAGTACACGGTGCCGTCGGTTTCGACCCAGACCATGACGCCGCGCCGCGTCGGATTTTTGAATTGCGCCTGCGCACCGCCGCGGGCCGAGCCGGCCGGGCCTTCGGTCTGGTGCACGATGATGTTGCGCCAGGGATGCGCCTTTGCAACGTCGCCCCATGGCGCCAGCCAGACCATCTTCAACCCCGGAATCTCGGGCGTGCCGGACGATCGCGCGATGGTGGCGAGGTCGGGCGTTTGGGCAGCAGCGGGAAGAGCGAACGCGATGGCGCAGAGCGCAATCGCAAGGCGGCGGAGCTTCATACGCAGGGATCCAATGACGACCCCTTGAGTAACATGGTTCAGGCGCGCTTGCGCAAGCTCGCATCCGCCAGCACGGATATTTCGATCCCGGGCGCCAGCGGCGGCGCGGGCTCGTAGGTCGCAAAGCAGTTTCGGCCGCCCTTCTTGGCGTCGTAGAGCGCGTGGTCGGCGGCCGCGATCAGACGGTCGGGGAACGCCCCCATCTCCCGGGTCCATTGTGCGACGCCGATCGAGACCGAGATCGGAATATCCTTGCCCATGCATTGTTCGGCATCGGCGCGGCATACTTCCAGTACCCGGCGCGCGATCATCGCGCCCTCGCGCAAGGTCGAGGACGGCAGCACGATGCAGAACTCGTCGCCGCCCGACCGCGCCAGCATGTCGCCGGGGCGCAGGCGGGTTTGCGCCATCAGGGTGAAATGCTGCAGGCAGGCGTCGCCGGCGGCGTGACCGTAGGTGTCGTTGATGCCCTTGAAGCCGTCGAGGTCGATCACCAGCAGCGCGAACGGCTGGTTGCTGCGCTCCGAGCGGGCGCATTCCTCGGTCAGGCGCTGCACCAAATGGCGGCGGTTGCCGACGCCGGTGAGGTCGTCGAGCAGCGCCAGATCGGCGACTTCGCTGCGCAGATGGTCCATCGCCATCAGCAGGAAGCCGAAATTCAGCGCCATCGACAGGAACACCATCACCAGGATCATACCCGACTGCACCGGGCTGAAATGCATGTAGTTGACGTTGGCGAAGATGCCGCCGACCAGCCGGACTCCATAGATGGCGATGATGAGGCTGGCGACGATGGCGGCGAGCCGCGCGCCCGGATTGACGCGGCCCTGATGCGGGGTCAGCAGCAATTTGATGCTCAGCGCCAGCGGAAGAACCTGGGCGATGGTGAAGATGGTGATGCGCGCCGGCGCGCTGTCATAGGCGAACATGAAAAAGGAAAGGCCGGCGAAGCTCAGCCCCATGACCAGCCAGGTGGCGCGCCACGACACCGGCTTTTCGAAGAATTTCTGAACGCCCATCGCGGCGAGGCAGAGCGCGAGAATCATCGCGGTGCCCGCGATGAGCAGCGGCCAGAGTGCGTCGGTCATGACGCGCAGCATCGCCACGGCCGCGCCTGCCGCCGCCACGAACGAGGAGCCGGTCCAGTATCGCGCGGCATAGAACGACGGATAGCTGCGGATCACGTAGGCCCAGATCAGACCCAGCGCGAGAAAATTGATGACGAACACCGTCCACAGCGTCGGAACGCTCAGCATCGCGTGTCCGGGACGTTTGCGGCCCCGTCTCCCCTGTTAGATCGCCCCATCAGATCGCTCAAGGCTTGCACCTCCGCGGGCGTTTCCCCGATCGACAATCCCCGTTGTCTTACGGACAAGGTGCGCCCTTCTCGCTTAACGGACTCTCACCGTCGCCGGGTAATCAATACCGTGGTTTTAAATTGATGAAGAGCGCGCGCGTTGGGGCATCGTTAAGCATGAGGCGCGCCGCGCGATCGGCGCTACCGAACGGCATTTTGGCGGAAAAGCACGTCAAAATGCATAACAACTGTGGATAACGTGATGACGGCGACGTGACAGCACGCGGCAGCGCGCCGCGAATCTGTTGCAATTGATCTTGAGGATGTTGCGAGGTTGGCCCTCCGCCAAGCATGCCTCGGAGTCGCGTTTCAATCCATTAAAACCTTGAGAGGATTTACTATGGCTAAGAAAGCGAAGAAGGCGAAAAAGGTGAAGAAGGCGAAGAAGGCCAAGAAGTCGAAGAAGTGAATTTTGGCCCGGGTGGGGCGCTCAGTTCCGCCCGGGCTTCCACCTTCGAGGCCCCACTTTCAAAGCTCGACTTTCAAGGCTCTACTTACGTTCAAGGCTTCCACTTTCAAGCCTCCCAATTGCAAAACCATTCGATTTCGAAAGCAGCGGGCCTCGGGCCCGCTTTTTGTTTCCGGGGTCATCGCCCGGCTTGACCGGGCGATCCAGTACACACCGACAGACCTTGAGTACTGGATGCCCCTGTCAAGCCGGGGCATGACGAAAACATCTATCTCTCGGCAAACGCCAGCTTCGCGCCCAGCGCGGCAAATCCCGCCGCAAAGCTGCGGCGCAGCCAGGCCATCACCTTCGGCCGGGTGATGACGCGGTCGCGGACGCCGGCCGCGAACAGGCCGTAGAGCGCGAACACCGCAAACGTCATCGCCATGAAGACCCCGCTCAATTCCAGCATCCGGGCCAATGGATAGGCCTCGTCCACCGCGATGAACTGCGGCAGGAAGGCGAGGAAAAAGATCGAGAGCTTTGGGTTGAGGATGTTGATCAGGACCGCCGTGACGATCACCCGCCGGCTCGATCGCCCCGGCGCCGGCCGGGCGTCGATCGCAAGCGCGCCGGTTTCGCGCAGCGCCTGCCAGGCCATGAAGAGCAGATAGACCACGCCGCACCATTTCAACACCGCGAACGCCAGCGCGCTGGTATGCAGCACGGCGGCAAGCCCGAGCATCGCCGCCAGCATCTGCGGCAGTATCCCGAGCGTGCAGCCGAAGGCGGCGGCGATCGAGGCGCGGCCGCCTTGCGTCAGCGCCACCGCCAGCGTGTAGAGCACGCCGGTGCCGGGGGATGCGACCACGATCAGCGTGGTGAGCAGGAAGGACCATGTCATCAATCAGACCCCATTGGCTGCGGATGCGGCGCCAGTCGGCCATATCATGGCGCGGCCGGTCGCGGAAGCAGCGCAGCCTCACGGGTTGAAAGCAATTTTTCGTCATGGCCGGGCTCGACCCGGCCATCCACGTCTTCCTTGCCTTGCGGCCAAGACGTGGATGCCCGGCACAAGGCCGGGCATGACGATGATGGGAGTACCCCCGCTACGCCTCGCCCATCCGGCTCCAGGCGATCGACATCCTTTCCGCCTCGCGGATCACGTCCAGCGGCGCCCAGGGCTTCGCCCAGAATCTGGCGCCATCCGGCAGCTTCTGCCGCAGCGGTTTGCCCGAGGTGACGATCACATCGATGTCCGGATTAATGTTCTTGGCGACATGCGCGAGCTCAACGCCGTTCTTGTGGCCGGCGAGCTGGACGTCGGTCATCATCAGGACAAGGCTCGCCCCCGCCTCTTCCAGTACCAGTTCGGCGGCCTCCGCGCTTTCGCACTCGATCACGTCCATGTCGCTTTCTTCCAGCAACAGGCAGATCATTTCCCGCTGCATCGGATCGTCTTCGACAACGAGTGCGGTCGCGCGAAAGGGTTTTGATTGTCCCATGAGTCGCCCTCCTGAATGGGTATTCATCAACCTAACGGGGGTTAAGGCCGAAAATCGCTTTATGTTCGGTTCCAATTTGCGAAAGATGCGGGAACCCGCGCCGCAACGCGCGCCTGCCTGTTTTCTCATCTGTCGGAGCTGACCTCGCATGACTGCCATCAATGGATCGGCCGCCGCCGTGACCGGCGCGGCCAGCGGCATCGGCCGCGCCCTGGCGCTTGAACTGGCCGCGCGCGGCTGCGATCTGGCGCTCGCCGACCGCGACGAGGCCGGACTGCAGCAGGTCGCCGCCGAGATCGCCAAGGCCGAGATCGCCAAGGCCGAGATCACCAAGGCGCAGCCGCGCAAGGTCTCGACGCACCGCGTCGACATCGGCGAGCCCGGCCAGATCGCGGAATTCGCCGCCGCCGCCAGCGCCGCGCATCCCAAGCTGAACATCGTGATCAACAATGCCGGCGTCGCATTGCTCGGCCAGTTCAACGAGATCGAACAGGCGCAGATGGACTGGCTGTTCAACATCAATTTCTGGGGCACGGTGCACGGCACGCGCGCGTTCCTGCCGATTCTGGCGAAGCAGCGCGAGGCGCATATCGTCAATCTCTCCTCGATCTTCGGCATCATCGCGCCGCCCGGCCAGACCGCCTATTGCGCGGCGAAATTCGCGGTGCGCGGCTTTTCGGAAAGCCTGCGGCATGAGCTCGCGATGGCGAACAGTTCAGTGCGATTGTCGGTGGTGCATCCCGGCGGCGTCGCCACCAGCATCGTACGCAATTCCCGCACCGGCACCGGCGTCACCGACAACGCCCGCCGCGCGCAATCGATCGACCGCTTCGATGCGGTGGCGAAGACGACGCCGCCGGCGGCAGCACAGCGCATCATCCTCGGCATCGAGAAAAACCAGCCGCGGATTCTGATCGGCAACGACGCGTGGTACATGGATCTCTTGCAGCGCTTCCGGCCGGCGACGTATTGGGCGGTGCTGGCGAAACGGCTGGAGAAGGCTGTCAGTGCGGGGAAGGTTTCGTAGGACGCTGCCATACATTCGGTGTCGTCCCGGCGAAGGCCGGGACCCATACTCCGCGGCAGTCGTTGTTGCTCAAGGTCTCTAACGCCAGCGCTCTCGCCGAGAGGCCGCGGCGTATGGGTCCCGGATCGCGCTTCGCTTGTCCGGGACGACGACTAAGAACACACCTTCGCGATCTCGCGACGCGATGCGCCCGAGGTTTGCAAGAAATCTCTTCCGCCCCCAATTCAGAGGGCGCAGGGAATGCCGGATGCGCGCTGCACCCGCGGTCTCATGTGCGACTGTGCATAAGAATGCTGCACATGAGCATACAGGGCAGCGGAGAACATCCGACATTCCCTGCGCAGTGGCTTTACGGCTTATGACGCGCTCTCCCCGGTGAGACGGCCTCTATTGCCACCGTCGCCCCTCGGAAGCGTTGGCTCCCGAAAGACTTGACGCCGTTACGGGCGCCAGGACCACACGCTTTCGCCGTACGCTTCAGCCGCGACCGTCAATCGCCACATCAGCGTCCACCGCGACCCGTCCCTCGTCGTGACGACGGCCGACGCCCCTCTGAGTGGGACGGGATGGGTGAGAATGTGCCGGTGATTTGGGTCGAAGGAAAGGGAAATATTTTTGATTTTCGGAAATTTAGGGCTTGACATGATTTCTGACAATCAGAACTGATTTGCCCGTCGGGTTATTTTGTCGCAGGATCGGATTGAAGCGCGTCCGCCGCCATGATCGCCGCGGCGGCAACCAACACGATGCACGCGCCGGCCAGCACGACGGAGAGCGAGAGTGCACCGTGCAGCCCGCCCGCCATGATGCCCCAACTGGGCCGCGGCGGCTCTAGGCCGAGGCCGATCGCGTCCAACGCGCTGAGCGGCACGATGAGCCAGCCGAGCAGCAGCAAGCCGAGGCGTGCGAGCGATGGCGGGGCCGTAACCCGCAGATAGGCTACGGCGACGGAAAACATCATTCCGAAGCCGACGATGCTCCTGCCGTGTCCGGGACCGAGCCAGGCGATGCCAGCGATGACAGCAAGAAAGCCCGGCAACAACGATGCAGCGCCGAGAGCTGCGAGCATGATATGGCCGACGGGCGAACGCCCGAGCAGGAATTTCGGCGCCACGAACAGGGCGCGCGCGAGAACAATGACGACGCGTTCGAACCGCCGCGTCAGGAGACGCACCATCAGGCCGGTCGCCAGAGCGAACGCTGCCGTCGCCAAGGTTTGCCCCAGCGTATAGGTTGCGCCGGCGAGCAGTCGGCTGAGCGTATCGCGGCCGAGCTCATCGCGGCCGAGCCAGTTGGCGAAGTCGGGCACGGCGAACCGCATGGGAAGGTTGACGCCCAAATAAGCGTCCGGAGACAGCAGCGCGCCGCCGATCGCCATTGCCGCACCGGTCACGAGGATAGTTGCGCCGACAGTCAAGCGGATTGAAGCCACGGCACCCACCCTTTGCTTTCATGGAGTCGGGTAGTCGCGTCCAGGCCGCGTTGCGTTCAGGGGCACGGTGCCACTTCACGGAAGCGGTGGGTTACGCTCCGCTAACCCACCCTACGCAGTCGCGATTGCCTCGCTTACCGCCCCGCCAATTGATCCGCAAAATACCCGATCGTCTTGCGATAGATCGTGGCTCTGTTCCATTCGCGCATGGCTTCGAAATTCGGCGTGCCTTCGCTGTAGGGCGCGCCGGGCTTGAAGCCGGAGACGTGCAGCAGATTGGCGGTCGAGGCGAGCACGTCGGGGACGCTATGGCGCAGATCGACGTGGCCGTTGCCGTCGAAATCGACGCCGTACTTGATGTAGGACGACGGCAGGAATTGCGTCTGGCCGATCTCGCCGGCGAAGGCGCCGATCATGTCGCGCAGCGGCAGGTCGCCGCGCTGCACGATTTTCAGCGCCGCGATCAGCTCGCCCTGGAACAGTTCGGTGCGACGGCAATCATGCGCCATGGTGGCGAGCGTGCGGACGACCGGCATCTTGCCGACGTCGCCCTTGCCGAAATCGGATTCCAGTCCCCAGATCGCGACGATGATCTCCGGCGGCACGCCGTACTGCTTCTCGATCCGCGACAGCAGCGAGGCGTGCTTCAGCAGCATCTGCCGCCCCATCTTGATCCGCCCAGGCCCGACGCGGGTCGAGACATATTGCTCGAACGTCTTGTTGAAGGTGCCGCGCTGGCGCCGGTCAAAGGCCAGCACCGCGGGATCCTGTGTCACCCCCGACAACGCCTGCGAAATCACGCCCTGCGAAACGCCGGCGGCGGCGGCCTCCTGCGATATCGCCGCCACGAAGGCGTTGAAATCGCCGCCGCAGCGGGCGGCGTGAGCGGGGCTGGCGGCGATGACGGCGCCGAACAAAACGGCCAAACAAAGCTTACGCATGCGAATCCCTTGTAACGTCCAGGTTGTGTCGATCATGCCATGAGAAGAGGGCGCGGAGCTAATTTTCGTCGTCCCGGCCTTGAGCCGGGACCCATACGCCGCGGCTCCCGTTGTAGGAAAAGGAAGATAACGACTGGCGTGTAACCCAACTATCGCCTGTGGTTATGGGTCCCGGGTCAAGCCCGGGACGACAGTTTGTTGTGGCTCAAGCCCGGGACGGCTTTATTTGTGGTTCACACCACACCACCCTCACTCGCTCCCCCCATCGATCTGCCGCCCCATCAGCGCGATCGCCTTCTGATAAACCCCCGCTGCGTTCCAGGCCTGGATGGCGGCGAAGTTGGGTTCGCCGGGCTGGTAGCCGGCGCCGGCGCGCCAGCCATGGGCTTTGAGGAAATTCGCGGCCGAGCTCAGCGCGTTGGCGGAGTTCTCGAGATTACCGGTGCCGTAGGCCAAAATGGCTTTTGGCATGAACTGGGTCTGGCCGACTTCGCCGTGCATGGAGCCGCGCTGGTTCGGCGACAGCACGCCGCGATCGATCAATTGCAACGCCGCGTAAAGGTGCTCGGTGAAATAGGCGGTGCGCCGGCAGTCATAGGCCAGCGTCGTGATCGAGGAGAGCATGTTCTGGTTGCCGCGCACGGCGCCGAAGCCGGTTTCCATGCCCCAGATCGCGAGCAGCGGCCCCGGCGGCACGCCGTAACGCTGCTGGATGGAAGAAAACAGCGCGGCCTGCGAATTCTTCAACTGACGCCCCTTGGCGACGATCGCGTTGGCGCCACGCTTGGCGAGAAACTGATCGAGCGACAGCTGAAAGCTGCGCTGGCCGCGGTCGGCATTGATGGTCGCCTGCGCGTAATTCGTCGCCATCATGGCCTGGACGGTCGCGGCGCTGATGCCCTTGGCCCGCGCTTCGCCGGCGAACGACTGCTTCCAGGCGTCGAAGCCGGCGGCCGAGTTGCCGCATTGCGCGGCATATCCTTGCGACAAGGATGTGAGGAAAACGGCAAGAACAAGGGAGCAGAAGGCAAAGGCATGGCGAAAGAAGTGCATGGGGGAAACCATCTTCAGTGTGGGTGCCGGAATATCAGGTCTGCTTCTAGCACGTCTGCCGCCGCGCTTCGAGCGTTGCGGCAAGGCCGCTTGGCCGGTATCTTTCCTAAAAATGCAGAGATTTTCCGAATGGCCCTTCCCCACGCGATCATCAAGCCGCTCCTCGTTTTGCTCGCCCTTTCGCTCATCCCGGCCGCGGCCCTGGCGCAGACCCGCGATGTCGTGGGCTCGAAGGATTTTCCCGGCATCGGCCGTTTCGCCGGCAGCGTGATCTCAGGACATCAGGTGAAGAATTTCGATGTCGCGCGGATGCAGGCAGCCGTCTTCAAGGACGGCAAGCCATCGGATACGCCGCGCCTCGAAGGCCGCATCACCCGCATCGCCTATCGCACCAGTCCCGGCCCCTCGATCACGGAGGTATCACGGAATTTCGAGACCCAGCTGACAAAGGCCGGATTCGAGACGCTGCTGAGCTGCGACACCGAAGCCTGCGGCGGCATTCCCTTCACCGAGGCGATCGAGGCGCTGCCGATCCCGCAGATGTGGGTGGACGGCTTCAACTACCATTACTTTTCGGCGCGCAAGAGCGAGAACGGACGCGAGATTTATGCCAGCGTCATCGTCAGCGAGAACAACCGCGATATCTACGCACAGCTCACGATCGCCGAACTGGGCGCGATCGAGAACAAGATGGTGGATGCCACCGTCATGGAGAAGGGCCTGCGCGAGACCGGCCGCGTCGCGCTCTACGGCATCTACTTCGACACCGACAAGGCGATCATCCGGCCCGAAAGCCGCCCCACCCTCGAACAGATCGCAAAGCTGCTGGCCTCGCAGGTCGCGCTCAGCGTCTTCATCGTCGGCCACACCGACAGCCAGGGCCCCTACACCTACAACCTCGACCTCTCGCGCCGCCGCGCCGAAGCGATCGCCGAGGAGCTGGTGAAGAATTACCACATCGGTGCGCCGCGGCTGCGCACGGCCGGGGTCGCGCATCTGTCGCCGGTGGGGTCGAATGCGAGTGAGGCAGGACGGGCGTTGAACAGGCGGGTGGAGTTGGTGGCGCCGTGAGGGGTTTAGGGTGCGTGCTGCGCGTAACTGTTGTCACCTTCAGTTCGACCGCAACGATAGCGCAGTTGCATTTAAAGCGTGGGACGAGGTTCAGAATTTAGTTTCCGAGCTGGATATTCGTCCCAAGTCCGCCCGTCCAAGACTCTACCCGTTTTCTTCTTATTTACGCCGCCCCACTGCTTAAAATGGAAGGCAACGTTTGCCGCATTGCATTGATCTCTAATTGACCTGACCCATTCGGCATTCATCGGGCGCGCACCCGGGCCACTTTCGCCTCCAGCGATAGCCCAATCAATGTCTTCGAGATTCAAGCTATCGAGCGGGCCAAGTAGCGGCTCTAAACTCAAAAACTTGACCACGGCATCCGTGCGACGGAGAGAATCAATGCGCCATTCAAATTCTTCATTCTCAACACTTACGCCGAGCCATACATTGCTGGGCCAGACTAACTCAGACGAGAACGATTCAACTCGTTCAGCTCTTTTTGTAAGTACTTGATAAGTATGCTGCGGAGTGGAAGCCATCGTGCTGAAGACTTCACGGATGAACTCTAACGGCACATCATCATGGAAGAGATCCGACATGGAGTTTACGAAGATAGTCTTTCCCCGCTTCCATGTCTTCGGTAGCTGAAGGGCCTTTCGATCGAGCACGATTTTGCCATTCCACTTTGCGCGACCGCCGCTAATCCGGGTAAACGAAGCAACGCCCTGATCCGTTACTGAGCTTGCGCCATTGCTCCAACCTCTACCTTTGCGTGCGTATGTTGGAGCATACCTACAGTCAGACTTTAATCCCAATTGGAACATAACATGAACAATTTCAAATTGCAAGTTTAGGCAGTGTTGCGCCGCGACGTCGACGTCAGGCGGATACCTTTGCAGCCGCGCCAGCCGGGCGTGAGCCAACCTTGCTTCGCGCGGCACCCATCGCTCGCGGCGCATTGATCAAACTCACTAGCGTGTAGCTGATGATCAGCAGCAAAAACCAAGAGCCGAGCTTGTCGATGGAGACTATCGACCAGCCGTGCCGCTGCGACGGATAGAGCCAGATTTTCGTAAAGGTCCCGATGTTCTCCGACAGCCAGATGAACACGGACACCAGCAAAAGGCCGAGCAGCAGCGGCATCGCGCGGCGCTCGTGCCAGACCCTGAAATGGATCGTGGTGCGGCCGAACAGCCACGCTGATACTGCGAACAACAGCCAGCGCAGATCGACGATGAAATGATGGGTGAAGAAGTTGAGATAGGCAGCAATGCTGAGCGCGACCAAGCTGCGCCGCCGCGGGTGGTTCGAGGAGGCGAAATCGAACAGCCGCCAAGCGCGGCAGAGATAGCTGCCGATGCAGGAATACATGAAGCCGGTAAACAGCGGTACGCCGCCGATGCGGAAGAAGCTCGCCTCCGGGTAAATCCAGGAGCCCACGGAAGTCTTGAAGACCTCCATCGCGGTGCCGACCACGTGATAGATCAAGATGATCTTAGCCTCCAGCCGGCCCGCGAACAGCCCGATCTGGACGGCGATCATGCACAGAAGCAGCAAGTCGTAACGTGGAACTGCCGCATCCGCCGGATAGTAGCGCCAAGTCGCGATCATCAGCGCCACCGCGACGCCACCGAACAGGCAAGCCCAGCCCTGCTTCAGGCCGAAGCGCAGGAATTCGTAAAACCATGTCGTCCACCGCCGCTGCGCCATCCACAGGCCAAGGCGCCGTTCGCCCGATATGAACGGCCGTAGGGGCGGCCAGATCGCCGCGGCGCTCGGCTCTGACGTATTGGGAGTTTGGTCAGGGGCGCGATGCATGCCGTCGACGGTGGCGGTGGAACGCGGTGCAAAGTTGGCAAATATTTGCGGATTTCGCTCAGTTTGCGCGCCGTGTATGCGTCTCTCATTTTTCTTTGACACCGCCCCCCATATCGACCAAAAGCCCGCATGGCCAAGAAACCCGGGACCAATCCCAAAGGCGAGTTTGCCTTCTTCAATGTCGTCTATGAAGACGACTCGCAGCGCTCCAACCGGCGCGTGCCTGCCGAATTGCTCGGCGGGCTCGATGGCGACGAGCCGGCGCGCGCTTTCATCCTCGAGCAGGATCGTGAGATCGCCGAGAAATCCGGCCGCACGCCGCTGGAGATCAAGAGCATCAGCCGGGTTGGGGCGAAGAAGAAGTAGGGTTTTCGTCATGGCCGGGCTTGTCCCGGCCATCCACGTCTTTCTTGATATTGAAGCCAAGACGTGGATGCCCGGGACAAGCCCGGGCATGACGATTGTGAATGCTGGACGATCCTCGCCCCCGTGACTCAGCGTGACTCGCGGAGGTACCCCCACCCCGGCCCTCCCCCGCAAGCGGGAGAGGGAGCGCACCGCCGGTGTGGAGGCAGTTTGATGCAAGGCGCGTGCAGGTGCGTGATCGCGGACCAAGCAAAAACGGCGGGCCTAGGCCCGCCGCTTTCATTTGGATGGATGCCCGGGTCAAGCCCGAGCATGACAATCTGAAATCAGTTATCCAGGAAGCTCCGCAGCTTCCTTGACCGGCTCGGATGCTTCAGCTTGCGCAGCGCCTTGGCTTCGATCTGACGGATACGTTCGCGGGTGACCGAGAACTGCTGGCCGACTTCTTCCAGCGTGTGGTCGGTGTTCATGCCGATGCCGAAGCGCATGCGGAGCACGCGTTCTTCGCGGGGCGTCAGCGAGGCCAGCACGCGGGTGGTGGTTTCGCGCAGGTTGGACTGGATCGCCGCGTCGATCGGGAGGATCGCGTTCTTGTCCTCGATGAAATCGCCGAGATGCGAATCTTCCTCGTCACCGACGGGGGTTTCGAGCGAGAGCGGCTCTTTCGCGATCTTCAGGACTTTTCGAACCTTCTCCAGCGGCATGCCGAGCTTTTCGGCGAGCTCTTCCGGGGTCGGTTCGCGGCCGATCTCGTTCAGCATCTGGCGGCTCGTGCGCACGATCTTGTTGATGGTTTCGATCATGTGCACGGGAATGCGGATGGTCCGCGCCTGGTCGGCGATCGAGCGCGTGATCGCCTGCCGGATCCACCATGTCGCATAGGTCGAGAACTTGTAGCCGCGGCGGTATTCGAACTTATCGACCGCCTTCATCAGGCCGATATTGCCTTCCTGGATCAGGTCGAGGAACTGCAGGCCGCGGTTGGTGTATTTCTTGGCGATCGAGATCACGAGACGCAGATTCGCCTCGACCATTTCCTTCTTGGCCTGGCGGGCTTCGCGCTCGCCCTTCTGCACGCCGTGCACGATCTTGCGGAATTCGCCGATCTCAAGCCCGGTCAAAGCGGCCAGCGACTGGATCTCGTGGCGCAGGTCCTTGATGCGGTCCTTTTCGTGATGGACGAAATTCTTCCAGCCTTTGGCGGAGAGTTTCGAGACACGGTTGAGCCAGCGCGGATCGAGTTCCGAGCCCTGGTAGTTGCGCAAAAAGTCTTCGCGCGCGACGCCGTGGCTGTCACCCAAACGAAGCAGGCGGCCTTCGAACGAGACCAGGCGCTTGTTGATGTCGTAGAGCTGCTCGACCAGTGAATCGATACGGGCCTGGTTGAGCCGCAGCGACTTCACCTCGACGATGATTTCGTCCTTCAGCTTCTTGTATTTGCGCTCCTGCGAGGGCGACAGCGTCTCGCTCTGCAGCTGGTTGGCGATATCCTGTTCCTGCAGGCGGCGCAGCTTCTTGTACTCGGAGGCGATCTTGTCGAAGGTTTCGACCACCTTCGGCTTCAGTTCGGCCTCGATGGCCGCGAGCGACATCTGGTTTTCGAACTCGTCGTCGTCCATGTCGCCTTCGGCGGCGGCCTCAGCGGGATCCTTTTCCTCGGTGTCGCCACCGGGCGCGGACGCTGGTGCTGCGCGGAACGGCGTCGCCGACGGCGGGGCGGCCGGCGGCGCGACATGCGCAGGTGCGCCATTGCCGTTGGCAGCAGCGACCGGCTGGCCGTCGGGGCCAACGGGCGCCGCCAGCATCGCCGGGTTCATGTTGTTCTTGGCGTCGGGGCCGGCGTAGGTGGCTTCGAGATCGATGATGTCGCGAAGGAAGATCTTTCCTTCGTTGAGTTCGTCGCGCCAGATGATGATGGCCTGGAACGTCAGCGGGCTTTCGCAGAGGCCCGCGATCATCGCCTCGCGGCCGGCCTCGATGCGTTTTGCAATGGCGATTTCGCCCTCGCGCGACAGCAGCTCGACCGTGCCCATCTCGCGCAGATACATGCGGACGGGATCGTCGGTGCGCTCGCCGGGCTCGGATTTCTTGACCTCGGTGACGGCCTTCTGCGTGACCTCGACAAGCTCGTTGTCGGTCTCGTCGTCGGCCTCTTCCTTCTCGTCCTCGCTATCAGCCTCTTCGGCTTCGGACACGTTGATGCCCATGTCGGAGAGCATCGACATGATGTCTTCGATCTGTTCGGGCGAGGTGGTGTCGGAAGGCAAAACTTCGTTGAGCTGATCGAAGGTCACGAAGCCGCGCTTCTTGGCCTGCTTGATCATCTTCTTGACGGCGGCATCCGACAGATCGAGCAACGGCGACGGGGCGTCCGGCGAGTCCTTCTCGGGGGCGTCCGCTGCCTTGTCGTCTTTTTCCTTGTCTTTAACCTGCAGCGTCTTTGCCTTGGTGGCCATTCATCAAGCTCCCGAAACGCGCTCATGCAGGATGCGGCCGCCGCACCTGCAATACGAAAAGTAAGTCACGACGCGGAAAGGGCGGCGCAGACTGTCGCCACCCCGAATCCCCGTTTCGCCGGTTATGTCTACTAGCCGTAAGGCTCTTAAGCTTCGCTTAACCCTGTTTTTGCAGCCAAACCATGGGTTTGGCGAGTCTTTTAACGGCTCCGGCACGAGCCGTCCGCATCATTTTTTCATCTGACGCTTAATCAGACGCTTTGCCGGAATCGGCCTGAAAGCTCGCCAAAACCCTCAATCAGGGCCTCGGTGCCGTCCAGCGACTCCAAACGGGCGCTGACGTCCTTTAACCACGCCAGATTGGCCTCGCTGGACTCCTCGCCCAGGGCCAGCTCGGCATCCTTCTTTTCCCTAAGTAAGGCGTGTGTTTTCTGATGCAAGGCAACGAGTTGCTGCCAGGTGGAAAGAACGTCTTCCCGGGCGGCGCCGATCTGCACGCCCCATACCGCCCCGGTCGTGATCGCGCTGCCAACCCGTTGAAGTACTTGTGAAAATCCGCGCACTTCGAGATCGGCGCGCATTTTCTCGGCC
Organism: Bradyrhizobium sp. AUGA SZCCT0176; assembly: GCF_018130145.1. Lineage (GTDB taxonomy): Bacteria > Pseudomonadota > Alphaproteobacteria > Rhizobiales > Xanthobacteraceae > Bradyrhizobium. Next base: position 387,662 of record NZ_JAFCMB010000003.1, read on the forward strand.
TGTTCTTCGACATCGGGGGAATGGTGATGATCGCCGGCGAAGGCTGCAATAATACCGGCGCGGAGCTTGTTGGCCTCCGGATGGGCCAGTTCCAGGGCCGCCACCTCCTCCAGATGGTCGTGCAGCAGCCAAGGGTGGTTGATCAGGGATTGCAGAATCAGCGCCTCGCGGCGGGACATCGCGCTGCGCTGGCCGCGCATGATCGGGCTATTTGCAAGCTGGGGGCTCGCGGCCTGGTAGGGGCCGCGGTTGATGGTCTGGCTGGCGGAGTTCGCCTGCCCGCGGCCGCCATAGGGGGCCGCCCGGCCCGCCGGGCCCGGGGTGAAGGAGGCGCGGGAGGCAAAACGGCGGCCTGATTCGCCGGGTCGTCCTCCGCCGAAATTGCCGCCGCCGAAATTGCCGCGGCCATAGCCGCCGCGGCCGCTTTCGGGGGCAAAGGTGTTGCGAAGCCGCTCGGAGAGATCCTGGCGATAATAGCGCCGCACCACTTCGTCGCGGATGCCGTTACTGAGTTCGCCGATCCGCGCTTCCAGCGCCGCGCGCCGCTCCGGCGTTGCAAACGTGCCGCCTTCGATCTCGCGCGACCACACGATATCGGCGAGACCACGCGCCGCCGAAATCACTTCCTCGATCGCAGCGCGGCCGCCGGAGCGCGCGAGGTCGTCGGGGTCCTGTCCCTCGGGCAGCAGCGCAAAGCGCAGGCTCTTGCCGGGCTTGAGATGCGGCAGCGCGAGGTCCGCGGCGCGCCACGCCGCTTTCTTGCCGGCCTTGTCGCCGTCGAAACAAAGGATCGGCTCGTCCGCCATCTTCCACAGCAGCATCAGCTGGTTTTCGGTCAGCGCGGTGCCGAGCGGCGCGACGCTGGCTTTGAAGCCAGTGGTGACCATCGCGATGACGTCGACATAGCCTTCGACCACGATCAAGGACGCGCCGTCATGCGTGGCCTGCCGCGCGGTGGCGAGGTTGTAGAGATTGTCGCCCTTGTGAAACAGCGGGGTTTCCGGCGAATTCATGTATTTGGCGGGGACGTCCTTTTCCAGCGCCCGGCCGCCGAAGGCGATCACACGATTACGGACATCGGTGATGGGAAACATCACGCGGTCGCGGAATTTGTCGTACGGCACCGGAATGTCTTCGCCGCCGTTGAGCAGCCCCGCCTCGACCATGTCCTCGGTCGGGATGCCCTGCGCGCCCAGATATTCCTTCAGTGCAAAGCGTTCGCCGGGCGCATAACCAATGCGAAATTGCAGCTGCGTCGCCGGCGAAATCGCGCGGTCGGCAAGATAGCCGCGCGCCTTGGCGCCGCCCCGCGAAGCCAGCGTGTCGGCGAAGAATTTGGCGGCAAGCTCCATCACGTCATACATCGTCCTGCGGCGCTGCTCGTGCTTTGCCGCATCCGGCGTCACCGCCGGGAGCGCCATGCCGGCCATCGAGGCGAGGCGCTCGACGGCCTCGGTAAAACCGACGCCCTCGGTCTCCATCAAAAACGAGATGATGTCGCCATGCTTGCCGGAGGAGAAGTCGTGGTAAAAACCCTTCTGGTCGTTGACCGTAAAGGACGGCGACTTCTCCTGCTGGAACGGCGACAGCCCCTTCCACTCCCGCCCCGCCTTCTTCAGCTTGACGCGCCGCCCCACGACTTCGGAGACCGGAAGCCGGGCGCGCAGTTCTTCGAGGAATTGGGGCGTAAAGCGCATGGGTGAATTGGGGCCTTGAGTCGCTGGTCCGGATTCTAGCACGTTGGCCAACCGGCCATGGATATAGGGACGCGCCGGTAAAATACGAAGCTAATTGGCTTTCTCGCCGCTATTCACAGGCCCTGTTATCCCGGATGGCCCAGATGACATCTTGAACCCGGCCCGGTTCCACGCTTCCATGTCGCCATGTTCACGACCTTCAGAGGCGGGCAAAGCGGGGCCTGGCAGGTGGTGTCGCAGGCCGCGGTCAAGGGCGCGGGGCTGTTGCGGGCGCCGGCGCTCTCCGTTGTCCAATCCCCCTCGATCGCGCTGCCGATCCTGCCCTCGCAGACCTCCTGGCGGCTCGCCGGGGTCGCGAGCCATGTGCGCTATACCGAGCGCGCCGAGAAGGAAAAGCTGGTGGCGGCGCAGGCCGGGCTCGGGCGCCCCGAAGCGACCTGCGCGGCGCTGATCCCGATCAAGAAGAGCGCCGCGTGGTGGGACCTGACGCAGGAAGAGCGGCGCGGGATTTTCGAGGACAAGTCGCAGCACATCGCCGCCAGCCTGAAATATCTCCCAGCGATCGCCCGCCAGCTCTATCACTGCCGCGACCTCGGCGAGCCCTTCGATTTCCTGACCTGGTTCGAATACGACCCGGCGAATGCCGCGCTGTTCGATGAACTGGTCGCGACGCTGCGCGCGACCGAGGAATGGACGTATGTCGAGCGCGAGGTCGATGTGCGGCTGGAGCAGGAGCCGCTCGGGGCGGGGTAGCCGTCCTCCATCCTCGTCATGGCCGGGCTTGACCCGGCCATCCACGTCTTCGGTCAACACGAAAAGACAGACGTGGATGCCCGGGACAAGCCCGGGCATGACGGATTCTACTGCTCCAGAAACTTCCCCGAAGCGATGCGCGGCAGGCCGGTGACCGGCCAGTTGTAGACATACGTCCACGCCTCGCTCGCGCTGCCGTCGGCGAGCGTGACGTTCAGCATCTGCCTGACATATTCGGTCGGCGCCTGAAAGCCCGGGCCGCAGGCCTCGTACATGTCGAACTCGCCGAGCAACGCATCGCGGTCGCGCAGGCGATACAATTCGCCGGACACGATGTCATCAGACTCATTCGAGAGCACCAGCCCGGGATAGTGCTTGATGAGATAGAGCCGGCCGCGGCACGTGGCCTCGCCGATGAAATCGGCGCTGCGCGACAGCAGCTTCGCCATCGGATGGTCGAAGCCGCGCATCAGGGTGCCGTAGACGAAGAGACGGTCGGAGATCATGGGCTGCTTATAACCGTCATTCCGGGATGGTGCGCAAGCACCAGACCTCAGGTGCGCCAATTGCGCACCGGGGAATCTCGAGATTCCGAGTTCGATGCTTGCGCATCGCCCCGGAATGACGGGGCGTCGACAATCAAGCCACCACCACCTCGTCGCTGACGACGACGAATTTGACGAGATCCATGCGGCCAAAACTCGTGGTCAGCGCGACGTCGGCGGCGTCGCGGCCGGTGCCCATCAGGATGCGGCCGATCCGCGGGTGATTGTGCCGGGCGTCGAAGGTGTACCACTGGCCGGACAGGTAGACCTGAAACCAGCCGGAGAAATCCATCGGCGCGGGATCCGGCGGAATGCCGATATCGCCCATATAACCGGTGCAATAGCGCGCCGGGATGTTCATGCAGCGGCAGAAGGTCAGCGCCAGATGGGCAAAATCGCGACACACGCCGGCGCCCTGCTCGTAGACGTCATGCGCCGACTTCATGTGATGCGCATGCTGGTAGCCGAAGGTCACATGGTTGTGGACGAACTCGACGATCGCCTGCACCCGCGCCCAGCCCTCGGGCGTGTTGCCGAACAGCGACCAGGCGATATCGGTGAGCTTGTCGGTCTCGCAATAGCGGCTCGGCATCAGATATTGCAGCACCCCGTCGGGCAACTGGTCGATCGGGATCTGTTGCGCGGTCGGCATCACAATATCGGGCAATCCGGAATCGCGAACCAGCGCGCTGCCGCGCAAGGTCACGCCGCCGCTGGGGGCCACCAGCCGTCCGCAGACATTGCCGAAGATGTCGCGATAAAAACCGATCGGCACGTCAGGCTCGGCGACAATGCTTTCCGTGCCGACGATGTCGGAAAAACGCGACGGATGGATCGAGAGCATGATCACCATCGGCGTCGGCTGCACGGCCGCATAGGCGATCTCGAAGCCGACCTTGATCTCCATGATCAGACCTTTTCCGGCTGCGCTTCGTCAATGACGGAGACGACGTTGATATTGACCTCCATGCCGACGAAGGCGTCCGCCGAGCCGAGATAGGCGCCGTGCAGCGGGATAGCCTGGCGCGGATCGCGCGCTACCGCGACACGAATGAGGTCGCGGGTGCCGATGATGCCATTGGTCGGATCGAACTCGATCCAGCCCGCGCTCGGCAGATAGACCTGCACCCATGCATGCGTCGAGCCGCCGCCGACATAACCATGCGCACTGTCGCCGGGAATGAAGAGATAGCCGGACACGAATCGCGCGGCGATGCCGAGCCGCCGCAGCGCCTCGATCATGAACAGCGCATAGTCGCGGCAGGTGCCCGACTTCGTCTGCAGCGTATCGAGAGGATGCTGCGTGCCCTGCTCGTGACGCTTGCGATAGGTGAAAGCTTCGCGGATGCCATGGGTCATGCCGCTGAGAATGTTGTAGGTCCGCGTCGGCCCGTCGGATTCGAGAAATCCCCGCGCCCAGAACGACAGATCCCCGTTCGGATCGCCATATTGCGGCGTGATGAACTGCACCAGGTCGGGAAACTCTTCATCGTCGTACTGGAAGGGATAGAAGTAGGCCGGGTCATCCGCGGTCAGCGCGAATTCTTCCGCCGGGTTGTGCTCGATCGTAGCCATCGAAGTAAACGACAGCGTCTGCGCGCGCTCGTCGAAGGTCGCGATCGCGACGCTGTTGCCAAACACGTCATGGATCCAGCGCAGCTGCATCGGCTGCGGCTCGATCTCCAGGCTGCCGGACAGCACGCGCAGATCATGGCCGTCGCGCGGACGCAGCATGATGCGGTGTTCGCCGAACGCCACCGGGTGCGTGTAGCGATATACGGTCTTGTGGTGAATCGTGAGTAACGGCATCGTCAAACAATCATCGTGATTTTGGGCCGGCTAATCTATACAAAAACCTGCTCATTTGTAGACCGATATGCCGCTTCGATAGGCAATACGTAAGGAAAAATGGCATTGAATCGCGTCGGCGACACATCATTACTCCTGGGGCCTGCGGATGTTCCCCCGGTCCGCGAATATAATGATTCGGGACGCTCGCCGTTTCTGCTCACTTGTGACCATTACGGACGGCTGATTCCGCAAGCGCTCGGCGATCTCGGATTGCCGGAAAGCGAACTCGTGCGGCACATCGCCTGGGACATCGGCATCGCCGGGGTCGCCGAGATGCTGTCGAAACATCTCGGCGCGCATCTGATTGTGCAGCGCTATTCGCGGCTGGTGATCGACTGCAACCGCCCGCCTGATGTCGCAAGCTCGATCCCGCTGATCAGCGAAACCACGACGGTCCCCGGCAATGAAGGCATCGCGCGAGAAGCCGCGGAATTGCGCCGAACGCAGATCTTCGATCCCTATCACCGCCGCATCGGCGAGATCATCGATGCGCGCCGGCAACGGAAGATGCCGACGATACTGGTCTCGCTGCACAGCTTCACGCCTGTCTATGCCGGCATCGCGCGTCCCTGGCACATCGGCACGCTCTATCAGCGCGACAAGCTATTGCCGCCGCTGCTGCTGCAATTGCTGCGCGCGGAGCCTGATCTGGTAGTCGGCGACAACGAACCCTACGCGGTCAGCGATGACACCGACTACACCATCCCCGTTCACGCCGAGGCGCGCGGCCTGATGAACACGGGAATCGAAATCCGGCAGGACCTGATTTCGGATCAGGCCGGTGAGAAAGCGTGGGCCGACCGGCTGGCGCGGATTCTTGGTGAGGTCGAGACGATTTTTCGGTCGCGGCAGGTAATTTAGATTCACGGATCAATCGCATGACCCTTACCCTCCCCTGGAGGGGGAGGGTCGACTGCTCCGGCGATGCGCAGCATCGTCCGGTGCAGGCGGGGTGGGGTGACAGTCTATCACCGACGGCAGTGCTTCATTGGCTCGCACTTATTCAGCGACGTTACGATGGACTGTTACCGGACTCATTTTCATCTCGTTCGCGGATGGATCACCCCACCCCGCTCGCTGCGCGAGCGACCCTCCCCCTCCAGGGGAGGGTGAAGCAGCGCTGCCGAACCGTGAATCGTTATGAGGCGGGTATCGAAGCCGACCTATGGCGTGCCCAATTTATCTAGCCGCTCGCGGGCTTCTTGCTGCCGCTGACGTTCGGCGTCGGTTTTCGCGGGCAGTTCGATACACTTTCGATAGTCCGCCGCGGCCCGTTTGGAGTTGCCCATCTCCTCGAACGATGCGGCACGGCCGAACCATGCCAAAGGCCAACCGGCATTGATATCTATCGTGCGATCGAAGGCAGCAATGGCTTCGCCGTGATGCCCGATAGCTCTCAACTGATTGCCTCGCTGCATATACAGCGCGGCCACCATCATTCGATCGAGGCGCATGGCACTGTCCATATCGACGGTCGAAAGTTCGCGTTGACCGACGGCTTGATGGGCCATTGCCCTGCCGAAATGCGCCTGCACCAGATCGGGGTCGCGTCCTATGGCTTCGTCGAAATCGCGTATCGCAAGCTGGTGTTCACCTTTGGCGTCGTAGGCCAGGCCCCGTTCCAGATACAGCCCGGCAATATCGGGATTGATGCGGAGCGCGGCGTCGAGATCGGCGATGGCGCGGTCATACTCGCCGCTAACCCTGAGCCCGATGCCTCTGTTGGCGAGCGCATTGAAGTCTGCGGGATTTGACTGAAGGATTTGCGTGCATGAATCGATCCGGCCGGACTGGCAATCTTTTCTGATATCAGCCGCCACGCAGGTCGTTGCGCTGAAAAGGATCAGCAGAACTGTCAGGGATCGGCGGCTAAGGATCTGCGAAGGTCGCACGGGATTTTCTCTTGTGATGAGCGGCAAGAGTACGACAGGCCAGGCGTGCTCACTGTGATTGCGCTCACAGACCTTGAGGGAGAAGCGACATCGAGGGCTCTTCAGGCAACCTAGCCGTGGAGGGCGACGTAATAGGTCAGCCCCGCAAACCCCAGCACCAGCAGCCAAAGGAACCACACGAACGACGCGCGCGGCTCCAGTGTCGCTTCGGACGGATTGGCGGGATTGACCCAGACCTTGACCCTGGCGCCGTCCTGATAAGGCGGCGTGAGTTTTCGCGTCAGCCAGTCCGAGCTCGACGCGACGTTGCTGGAAAGGGTTGCGTGCGTGCCGGTGTAGGACTGGTCGTTGTAGGTGTACGTGTAGAGCACCTTGCGCTGATACATCATCAGCCCGCGCGCCCCGTCGTCGGTTCGCGCGGCGCGGTATTGCTCGAGACCGGACAGCTTGATGATGCCGGATACGACCGGCCATTTCCCGGCGAGCCGTGCCTGCCGGTGCATCGCGAGCGCGAACAGCGCGATCACACTGCCGAACGCGCCGAAGGCAATGACCATTGGCGACGCTGTTGGATGGGCCAGCTTTGTCGAGACGAATTCGCTCAGTTTGTTCAGCCCGATCGCCGAGCCAAACACGATCACGAGCGTGATCGCGGTGCCGATGCCGAGACAGCCCCACAAACCCTTGGGCAGGTCGCGTTCCAGCACCGCTTCCTTTGGATTCCGCGGATTGTAATAGACTGTCACGTCGGCGCCGACCGGATATCTGGCGATGGTCTCGGCGACCTCGAAATTGCCGAGGTCCTCGCCGATGCTGACGCGGTTGTTGCGCAGCGTTTTGCCGGCCACGGAATATTCGTAGATGATGTTGGCGAAGTTGCGCTGCTCGGTGCGATAGCCGCCTTCCCGGTTGCTATCGATCACCCTGACCTCGCGCACCTGGGCGTGCGAGGCCGCGATCTTGCCGGCCGCCGACGGCCATTCCCGGGCGGCGCGCACCTGCAGCGTCTTGTAGACCGCGGCGGCGAGCAACAGCCCGAGCGGCGCGAGCAGCATCGCATAGACGAACCAGGGCAGATCGGGCACGGAGATTTTTCCTCAGACGACGGCGCGTTGCATTAGACGCGTGATCGCCGCCCGCGGTTCAAGCGTGCTATTTTGCCCGGGTCAGCGCCAGCCAGATACCGCCGCCGATCATGAAGCCGCCTGAGATCCGCGACACCAGCCGTGTGCGCTCCGCCGAGAAGAAAAGCCGGGCCCGGCCGGCGAGCAGCGCATAGACCGCGTCGGTCATGGCGGCAGTCACCATGAACGTCGCGCCGAGCAGCGCCACTTGCGGGAAGTGGTCCTGCTTCATGTCCATGAACTGCGGAATGAAGGCGCCGAAGAACACCAGCACCTTGGGGTTCGAGAGCAGCACCAGGAAGCCCTGCAGGAAGAAGCCGCCGCGCGGCGGCGGTGGCGGTTCGTCTGACTTGATGCCCTCCACCGGCTCACGAACCAGCTTGATGCCGAGCCAGATCAGATAGGCCGCACCGGCGAAACGCACCCAGTCGAACCAGTAGCCCATCGTCGCCATCAGCGAGGTCAGGCCGACCGCGACGATGCCGATCACGATGGCAAGGCCGACCTGGGCGCCGGCGACATTGATCAGCGCCGCGCGGGTGCCGTGGCGCAGGCCGTTGGCGATGATGAGCGTGACCACCGGACCGGGCAGCAACGCTAGCGCGATGCAGGCAGCGACGAAAGCAAGATAGACCTGGAGGGACATGGGGAACTCGGGGTGGGAGGGAGCTTACGCCATTTATGCACGTGAACGGGGGAGATGGAAGCGGTGCAATTTCTTCCTTCTCCCCTTGTGGGAGAGGGGTGGCGCGCGAAGCGCGCCGGATGAGGGGTCTGTCTCCGCGGATAGAGACCCCTCATCCGCCTTCGCTGCGCGAAGGCACCTTCTCCCACAAGGGGAGAAGGGAAGAGGAGCAACCTGACCATCCCCCATCGCAACCTCCAACCAACGCGCCAAAACCACGCCCTTGACATGCAACCATATGGTTGCCTATTATCCCACCATGGATGAGGTCTTCCGAGCGCTGGCCGATGCCTCGCGACGCGCGCTGCTGGACAGGCTTCATGCCAGGAACGGACAGACACTGAGCGAACTGTGCGACGGCCTCGCCATGACGCGGCAGGCCGTGACAAAGCACCTCGGGATTCTCGAAGCGGCCAACCTCGTCACCACGCTCAGGCATGGCCGCGAGAAGCTGCACTACCTGAATCCGGTTCCGATCCATCAGATCGGCGAACGCTGGATCAGAAAATTCGAGCGCAACAAGCTCACCGCGCTCAGCGAATTGAAACGGCAACTGGAGAAGCGTGATGAGTAAGGTGGAATTCGTCGCCCGCCTCGGCATCGAGGGCGTGCCATGAACATCAACAAATTCAAACCCGCGATCGTCTACACCATCTACATCGCTGCCACGCCGGAGAAGGTTTGGCAGGCGCTGACATCGGCCGAGTTCAGCCGGCAGTATTTTTCCGGCTTTGCGATCGAGGCCGACCTGAAGATCGGCGGCGCTTTCATCGCCCGCGCGCCTGACGGTTCGGTGCATATCAGCGGCGAAGTGATCGAATGCGATCCGCCACGGAAATTGACCGTAACCTGGAACGTCAACTGGCCGGCACTGGTGGAAAAACTCGGGCCCACGCTCGTGACCTACGAGATCGAGCTGTCGGGCGAGGTGGTGAAGCTGACGATGCTGCAATCGCACGACCGCGCCATCAGCGACGACATCCTCTCCGGCGGCCGCCAGGGCTGGCCGGCGATCCTCTCCAGCCTCAAGAGCGTGCTGGAGACGGGTCAGCCGCTCGCGATCAAGATGGCGCCGCCGCAGCGCATGCTGGACGCGCTGGAGGCGATGGGGATCGGGACGCCGTAGTGCCGGCACACAAGTCGTCGTCCCGGACAACTTCTTTCGTCGTCCCGGCGAACGCCGGGACCCATACGCCGCGGCGTTCGTTGTTGAGGAAGGTATCTAACGCCTGCGCTCTCACCGATGGGCCGCGGCGTATGGGTCCCCCGATGCGCAATTGCGCATCTGAGCTCAAGGCCGGGACGACGACGGAGGTTGGCGCTATCCTGGTGCCGCAACCCGCGCCCTCCCCATCACCCGCCCTGATTGCGATAGCCGAACAGAGTCTGTAGGGTCGCTCCGAGGGATTCCCATAGAAGCCATTTGAAAACTGCCGGCCCGGCTTGTCGCAAGGGGCATTTGCCATCCCTCCGGCGGACGGAGCGGCACACGATTACCGCACATTACTAGTTAAAAATGAAACTGTCTGATTCGAGCGCGAAAATTACGGACCGATGAGCCTGCGCACCCGGCTACTGATACTCGTTATCGCGGCCATGCTGGTGCCGGCCATCCTCGTGGGACTGCGCTTCGCCCAAAATCGCACCAGCGAGATCAACGCGGCGCTCGCCAATTTGTCGGCTACGGCCGACGATATTTCCAAGGATCTGGACGAGAAAATTCAGGGCACGGCGCAGCTTCACTATGGCCTGGCCCGCGCCCGCGACCTCGACACGTCAGACAAGGTGGCGTGTTCGGCCTTCCTCTCCGCGGTGCGCGAGGAATACCCGCAATTCACCGGCATTCTGACCATCACGCCTGACGGCGCCCTGTTCTGCGACTCGCTGCGGACCAACCGCACCCTCGACTTGCGGGACCGCGCCTATTTCAAGCAGGCCCTGACGGCGCACGGTATCGTCACGCTGGAGCCCGTATTCGGCCGGCTGACCGGGACCTCCGTGTTGCAGATCGCGTACCCCACTCGCACGGAATCCGGCGAGCTGAAATTCATCCTGCTCGCGTCGTTCAACTTGCGCAAATTCGCCGAGTACGACACGCGCCTCCTGAACGGCAAAGACGTGTTGCTGGTTGACAGGAAAGGCACCGTCCTGGTTGCCCCGCAGGGGAAGGGATGGACCGAGCCCGCCGGTGCATCGATCGCAAACTCGGATCTGTTCCGGTTTGCGGCCGCAGCTGACCGAGGGCCGTTCCACGAGATGAAGGACGCTGAGGGCCGGACGCATGTGTGGGCCATCGCCCGCTCGCCTTCGACCCGGGATGCCGGCCTCTATATCATGGTGGGATTGCCCAAGGACGGCCTGTTTGCCGCCGCCAACCGCCGCCTCTACGAGGATCTGGCGATGCTTGCGGTGGCCTCGCTGCTGCTGCTTGCCGGCGTATTGCTGCTGGCGACTTTGGGTGTCGGCCGTCAGGTCGGACGGCTCGCCGGGATGGCGCGGAGGCTCGGACTTGGCGACTTGAGCGCGCGGATTCCCGAGCCGCATCCAGGCGGCGAACTGGGCGGGCTGATGACGCTGCTCAACGGCACCGCCGAGTCGCTCGAGCGGCAGCGCGCCGCCATCGACGAGCTCAATCAAAAGCTCAGCCAATCCCAGAAGATGGAGGCGATGGGTCAACTCACCGGCGGCGTCGCGCACGATTTCAACAATCTCCTGACCGTCATCCTGGGCAACGCGGAATACCTCGCCGAGAAGCTGGCCGCGAACCGGGAACTGCACAGCATCGCCGACAGCATCGCAACCGCCGCCGAGCGCGGCTCGGACCTCACAAGGAGCCTGCTCGCCTTCGCCCGCAAGCAGCCCTTGACACCGCAGGACATCGACATCGGCCAGAAAATTCTCGGCATGGAACAGTTGCTGCGGCGGACCCTGGGTGAACATATCGAATGCGAATTCCTGCTCGATCGGGACTTGTGGCGCGCCAGCGTCGATCCCGGTCAATTGGCGTCCGCGCTGCTCAATCTGGTGCTCAACGCGCGCGATGCGATGCCGCAGGGCGGCAAGCTGACGGTCGAGGTCCGCAATATCGCGCTCGAGGAATCCGACCTCGACGTCAATGGCGAGGCCCGGCCCGGCGAGTACGTCAAGGTTGCCGTGACCGATACCGGCAGCGGCATGATTGCCGAAGTGGCCAGCCGCGCCTTCGAGCCGTTCTTTACCACCAAGGAGGTGGGCAAAGGCACGGGCCTCGGCCTCAGCATGGTCTATGGGTTTGCAAAACAATCCGGCGGCGCGATGCAAATACGCTCCGAGCCGGGACGTGGCACCGCCGTCAGGCTTTTCTTCCCCCGCATCAATGCGCCGCACAGAGGCGCCGCGCCGCCCGCTGACCAGCTCGCCGCGCATGCCGGCACCGAGACCATTCTCGTTGTCGAGGACAATGATCTGGTGCGTGCGTATGTTGCAAAGGAGCTGAAGGAGCTTGGCTATCGCGTCATCGTGACACGCAACGGGCGCGAGGCGCTGGAGGTATTGCGCCAACGCAGCGAGATCGATCTGCTGTTTACGGATGTCGTGATGCCCGGCGGCATGTTCGGACCGGAGCTTGCCAGGGAAGCATCGCGGCTGCGGCCCGAACTCAAGATACTCTTCACCTCCGGCTACACCGAACATCCCGTCCAGCCGCTCGACGGCCTCGACAGTGAAGCGAAAATTCTGAACAAGCCGTACCGGCGAAACGACCTGGCGCTGATGCTGAGGTTGGTGCTGAAGGGGGGTTGAGCGGCTCGAGCATGATCCGGAAAAGTGGGAACCGGTTTTCCCTCGCGACAAACGCGCAGCGTTTGCGCGGAGATCATGCTCAAACAAAAAGCTAGAGCGGGATGATGAAGCGAAGAGAAATCATCACGCTCTAGGAGGACAGCAGCAGGAAGACCACGACAAGATTTGCCACGAACAGTATCGCGTCGATGACAAAGATCCGGAGCATCGGGCCCTTCAACACGGGCCAGTATGCCACCCCGACGCGTCCCCCGCGCATCAGGACCGGAAGGTTATAGGCGAACTGACTGAAGTGACACGCGGCAAAGAACAGGAATAACGCAAGCTGCGCGTCATCAGCCCCAAAGAAGGGCGGCCGGGCCAGCAGATACAGCGACAAAAGGGCGATTGGCAGATTGATCCCGCCCAGGAACGCCACGCTGGCCGACAAGGTCGGCGCGATCGGGTTTCCGCGCTCCTCCCGGGACAGCAGTATTTTCAGCGTATTGCTCTGGGCAATGCTGAACTGGATGAAGGCGCCGCTGAACCAGAGTGTGTTGAGAAGCAGAACGAAATCCGAAAATCGCATCGTTACTTTCCGTACATGGCTATTTTCCGTAGAAGGCCTCGCTGCGCACCACACGGCCGGCAGCGTCGAAGTCCATGAACTCGCTGGCGCGCGTGTCGCCCAGTTGCCACCAGACCGTCAGGCGCGCGATCGTGTCGTCCCAGCTCCAGCTCAGGATTTTCAGATCCGCGCTCTCGATGTGTCCGTATGCCTTGCGCCAATAGGCGCGAATGTTCTCAAGCCCCGCGACCACAGGGGAATCCGTCAGTTTGATCGCCAACGGGGAGCGCATCTCCGCGTTGTCGGCAAAGTGCGACACGACAGCGTCGATATCAACCTTGCACCAGCTTGCGCACCACGCCTCGACAAAGCGTCCGGCGGCTGCCCGGTCCATCGTCTGCTTGCTCAAGCTCCCGCACCTCCCCGGAATCACTGCAGGAAAGTTGTCACGGCACGATCTTCAAGTCAACTGTATTGACCTTAGAAATCAATTGTTGTCGGCGATAGCCTCCATGACGGCCATCCACGCGGCCGCGCCACGCGGGCCGACACGATCAAACGCCTCGCTCACGACCTTGCGCTCGTAGTCCGATGCCCGTTGTTCCGTGCGTTTTCCTGATTCCGTCAGCCGCAGCAATTTGGAGCGATGCTGCTCGGGCGACCGCTTCGAGGTCAGCAGTTTTCGCTCCAGCAGCAGGTTGAGCGGCCGGTTCAGGGCTTGCTTGGATATGCCGAGAATTTCGATCAGCGAGCCGATCGAGACGTCGGGCTGCCTGGCAACCACGTAGAGAATACGGTGGTGCGGGCGTGACAGGCCAAGGGTCGCAAGATACTGATCGGCGGAAAGCGTCATCCCGCGCCAGCCGTAGTACATCAGCTCCAGCGCCGCGTCCAAATCATGGAGCTTCTTGAGCGAGGCGCGGTGCAAGCCCGCGGCGTGAGGAACAGTTTTTTGCATTTTCCTACCGCAAAGAATTGACCGAACAGACTTACCCCAGCGCCCGCAATTCGCGTCGCAGCACCTTGCCGGTCGCGGTCATCGGGAGGCTTTCCGCGAACTGCACGAAGCGCGGATATTCGTGGGCGGCGAGCTGTACCTTGACGAATTCCTGGATCTCACGGGCCAGCGCGTCGCTGGGCGCAAAGCCCGGACGCAGCACGATCCAGGCCTTGATCGACTCGGTGCGGATCGGATCGGGAATGCCGACGACCGCCGACATCGCCACCGCCGGGTGCTTCATCAACGTGTGCTCGATCTCCGACGGCCCGACGCGATAGCCGGCCGTGGTGATGACGTCGTCCTCGCGGCTGACATACCAGAAGTAACCGTCCTCATCCTGCACGCCGAGATCGCCGGTCAGCAGAAATTCGCCGGCGTATTTTTTCGCGGTCGCTTCCGGATTGCGCCAATATTCGATCATGGTGCAGGGACAAGGCTGGCGAACGCCGATGACGCCGCGGGTACCACGCGGCAGCTCCTCGCCCTGGTCGTCGACGATGCGCACGTCAAAACCGGGCGTCGCCCGGCCCATTGAACCCGGCCGGATCGGAAACAGTTTGGAATTGCTGCCGATCACGAGATTGCATTCGGTCTGGCCGAACACTTCATGGGCATCGACGCCGAAAGTCGCGCGCACCCAGTCGAGCAATTCGCCGCCGAGCGACTCGCCGCCGGTGAAGATGCTGCGAAGATTTACGCCCGGGTTCTTCACGCCGGCCTGCCGCATCAGTTTCAGCGCCGTCGGCGGCAGGAACACGTTGCGGATGCCGTGATCGGCCATGACAGCCATCGCGGCCTGCGGCTCGAATTTGCGCGCGCGGTGCCCGACCAGCGGCACGCCGTGATACCAGAACGCAAACAGGCCGTTGATCAGCCCGCCGATCCAGGCCCAGTCCGCCGGCGTCCACATCAGGTCGCCGGGTTTCGGAATGAAGTCGTGGCACATCTCGACATTGGGCAGATGGCCGAGCACAACGCGGTGCGCGTGCAGCGCGCCCTTGGGATTTCCCGTGGTGCCCGAGGTGTAGATGATCAGGCCGGGATCGTCGGCCGACGTATCGACGGTCGTAAAATCCGGTGATGCGGCTTTCAACGAAGACCAGAACGGCTTGGTGCCCGCGGGCGCACGGTCGCCGATCACATAGATGGTCTTCAGCTCGGGCAGACGGTCGCGGATCTTTGCGAGCTTGTCCCAGCCGGCCTCGTCGGTGATGACAGCTTTGGCCTCGGAATTGGAGAGACGAAATTCCAGCGCGTCCTCGCCGAACAGCGCGAACAGGGGAATCGAGATCAGGCCGGAGCGAAACGCCGCCAGATGCGCGATCGGCAATTCCAGCGATTGCGACAGGAACACCGCGACGCGGTCGCCGCGGATGAGGCCATCGGCGTCAAGCACATTGGCGAAGCGGCGCGACATGTCCGCGATCTCGTCGAACGAGGTCCGCGTCGCTGTGCCGTCCTCGTCGATATAGATCAGCGCAAGGCGGCCAGAGCCATCGGCATGACGGTCGCAGCACGCGGTCGCGATGTTGAACCGCGCCGGGATGTCCCAGCGGAAGTTGCGGTAGAGCTCGTCATAGGTGGCGGCTTCGGTGAGCATGATGGAGAGCGGCCCTCGAATTTTTCGTCGTCCCGGCGAACGCCGGGACCCATACGCCGCGGCGGGTATTGTTGGAGAAGGAAGACAACGACCAGCGAGTTAAACAAATACGGCCGGTGGCTATGGGTCCCGGCTTTCGCCGGGACGACAGCCAATGACACTCACCCCGCGAGCGCCGCCTTCACCAACCCGCTGGCTTTACCAAAATCCATCTGACCGGCGTATTTCGCCTTCAGCACCGCGATCACCTTGCCCATGTCCTTCATGCCCGCTGCGCCGGTTTCAGTGACCGCGGCCGATATCGCCGCCTTGACGTCGTCCTCCGACATCTGCTTCGGCAGGTAAGCCGAGATGACCGCGATCTCCTCGCGCTCCTGCGCGGCGAGTTCGGCGCGGCCGCCCTTGTCGTAGAGTTCGACGGATTCCTGGCGCTGCTTGATCATCTTCTGGAACACGCCGAGCAGGTCGGCATCGCTGAGCGGCGGCTTGCCCTCCCCGCGTGCGGCGATGTCGGCGTTCTTGATGGTCGAATTGACCATGCGCAGCGTGGACAGCTTGCGCTCGTCCTTGGCCCGCATCGCGTCCTTGACCGCATTGTTGATGTCGTCGCGCAGCATTTTCGTATCCTTTGGCTTCAACGCCCTGATCTAAGCGTTTCGCGCCGTTGAAACAACTCAGTTTTGACGCGTTTTCTTCACGCGAACCGGTATCCACCCCGGATCAAGTCCGAGGGCATGCTTCGCTTGAAAACGCTTTAACTCCGAAGCCATTCCGTCAGCGCGTCGGCGGTCTCCTGCGGCGCTTCCACCTGTGGCAGGTGACCGCAATTGGCCAGCACCACCAGTTTGGCTCCGGGAATGCCGCTCGCCATCTCCATCGAGAGCGAGTTCGGGATGGTGTTGTCCTGGTCGCCGGTCAGCACCAGCGTCG
Organism: Bradyrhizobium sp. AUGA SZCCT0176; assembly: GCF_018130145.1. Taxonomy (GTDB): domain Bacteria; phylum Pseudomonadota; class Alphaproteobacteria; order Rhizobiales; family Xanthobacteraceae; genus Bradyrhizobium. Next base: position 404,066 of record NZ_JAFCMB010000003.1, read on the forward strand.
GACATCTGATCCACGCCAGCGTGGGGCGCGAATCCGGCCGGCCGATCACGGCGGTCTGCTGGCGGACGAACGCCTCCGGCCCGATATCGTCGCCCATGTCATGGACAAGCTGGCGCAACGCGGCATCGCCCTGCCGCGACGGGTGCACGAAGCCGGGAAACAGCTCGTCGAGCACGGCGCGGTATTCGCCGCCTTTTGCGCGGGCGATCATGCCCTGGCGGCGGGTCGTCGCCTCGCCGGTGTCGGGCCGCGCCTGGGTGCTGATCAGCGCCAGCTTCGCCACCCGCTCGGGCGCCTGCCGCATGATCTCGAAGGCGATGTAGCCGCCCATGGAATGCCCGGCGAGCGCAAAGCGCGGAGGCGCCTCGGCCAGTATCCGCCGCGCGATCGCGCCCATATTGTCGTCGCGCTTGTGATTGGCGACCGTCACGGGCCCCAACTGCCACAGGGCCGGCACCACGGGCCCAAAGAGCCGCGGCGAGCACGCGAGACCCGGAACGAGCAGGATCGGCATCGTATTGTCCATGCGGACTCCTGATTGGGCGCTTTGGGGTGAAAAGCGGCCCTAGCTACTTGTTTTGACGCGTTTTCTTGACGCGAACCGGCGTCCACTTCGCTCGAAAACGCTATGAAATGGGAACTCCAGATTAGGCCGGTGGCACAGCCTGTCAAATATGCAGTGAAACGCGTGTGAATCCGCGTTTTTGGGGGTTCACGCGGCCGGGTACGCCGACTATGTAATGCGCTCATGACAATCCCTGAAAACTCGTCAGCCTGGCCGGACCTCAAACCGACCGCGCTCCTCGTGCTCGCCGATGGCACCGTGCTGGAAGGCTTTGGCCTCGGCGCGGAAGGCCAGGCCGTCGGCGAAGTCTGCTTCAACACCGCGATGACCGGTTATGAGGAGATCCTCACCGATCCCTCCTATGCCGGGCAGCTCATCACCTTCACCTTCCCGCATATCGGCAACGTCGGCACCAACGACGAGGATATCGAGACGGTGAACATGGCGGCAACGCCGGGCGCGCGCGGCGTGATCCTGCGTTCGGCCATTACCGATCCCTCGAACTACCGCTCGGCAAAACATCTCGACGGATGGCTGAAGGCGCGCGGCATCATCGGCCTTTCCGGCATCGACACCCGCGCGCTGACCGCGCTGATCCGCTCCAAGGGCATGCCGAATGCCGTGATCGCGCACGCCAAGGACGGCAAGTTCGACCTGCACGGCCTCAAGGAAGAAGCCCGCGAATGGCCCGGCCTCGAGGGCATGGACCTGGTGCCGATGGTGACCTCGGCGCAGCGCTTCACCTGGGACGAGACGCCATGGGGCTGGGAAAAGGGCTTTGGCCGCCAGACCGCGCCCGAATTCAACGTGGTCGCGATCGATTACGGCATCAAGCGCAACATCCTGCGGCTGCTCGCGGGCGAAGGCTGCAAGATCACCGTGGTGCCGGCGACGACATCAGCTGAAGACATTTTGGCGATGAAGCCGGACGGCGTGTTTCTCTCTAACGGCCCCGGCGATCCCGCCGAGACCGGCAAATACGCGGTGCCTGTGATCAAGCAGGTGATCGATTCGGGCACGCCGACCTTCGGCATCTGCCTCGGCCATCAGATGCTGGGCCTCGCCGTCGGCGCCAGGACCAAGAAGATGCACCAGGGCCATCACGGCGCCAATCATCCGGTGAAAGACGAGACCACCGGCAAGGTGGAAATCACGTCCATGAACCACGGCTTTGCGGTGGACGAAAAGACGCTGCCGAAGGGCGCCACCCAAACCCACATCTCGCTGTTCGACGGCTCCAATTGCGGCATCCAGCTCGACGGCAAGCCGGTGTTCTCGGTGCAGTACCACCCGGAAGCCTCACCCGGCCCGCGGGATTCGCATTATCTGTTCAAGCGGTTCGCCGATTTGATGCGGGCGAACAAGAAGGCGTAGCCCGCACTCCCCTTTCCTTCATCATCATGCCCGGGCTCGTCCCGGGCATTGTTTTTTGTGAGTGCGAGGCATGACTCGGGGCATGACGAGATATCATGTGACGAATGGCCTGTTGCCGCGCTATCTGCTATAGTATGATTATCAACATCTAATGTACGGGAACCTCCTCATGGACAGCTCCGCCGCCCCCAAGGTCGAATACGGCGTGACGCCGACTGATGTGATGGCGTCGATGACGGGTCTTGAGTTCGTCCGCGCGATCTTCGAGGGCAAACTGCCGGCGCCGCCGATCATGGAGAATGTCGAGCCGTTCGATTCCACCGCCGAGAACGGCGTCGTGACCTTTCACAGCGTGCCGGGCTTCCGGCACTACAACCCGATCGGCTCGGTGCATGGCGGCTACGCCGCGATCCTGCTGGATTCCGCGATGGGGCTGGCAGTCCACACCACGCTGCCGGCCGGCACCGGCTACACCACGCTGGAATTCAAGATCTCCTTCATCAAGGGCATGACCAAGGATACCGGCCCTGTGAAGTCGGAAGGCCGCACGCTCAGCGTCGGCCGCCGCGCCGCCACCGCGGAAGCGCGCATCACCGATTCCAAGGGCCGCCTGCTCGCCCACGCCACCACGACCTGCCTGGTGTTTGAAATCCCGAAAGCATGAGCCAAGGGAACGCGAGGCCCTGACAGCGGTTGAATCCCGACGTATGGTTTGTACGTGGGAGAACGATCATGTCCGTCGTCAGCGAAGACCATCAGCCGCTCACCTTCGACTTCGTCGATGACGGCCTGGTGCCGAACAGCAAGATGCCGTTCCTGGTCTACAAGCGCGCGATCGACGTCGATAACGATCACCCCGAAAAAACCATCGAGGGCCTGTTCGGCGCCAATGGCTGGGGCGCGATGTGGCGCAACGGCGTCTATGATTATTTGCACTACCACGCCACCGTGCACGAAGTGCTCGGGGTCGCCCGCGGCAACGCCATCGTGCGGTTCGGCGGCGACAATGGCACGGAGCTTGCGATCGCGGCCGGTGACGTCGCGATCCTGCCCGCCGGCACCGGGCATCAATGCCTGTCGTCGAGCGCTGATTTTTCCGTCGTCGGCGCCTATCCGCCCGGCCCGCCGGCCGAAATCACGCGCGCGACGCCGGAGAACCACGCCAAGGCGTTGAAGACGATTCCGAACGTGAAACTGCCGAAGGCCGATCCGGTGATGGGCGCGGACGGTCCGCTCGTGAAACTATGGAAGCGCGGCTGATACTGCGGTTCGAACGGGATTGCGACGATTTGTCCTGTCACCTCTCGGGCACGGATATCTGGCACAAAGTGCATAGACGGTGCACGCCGCCGGTCGTGAAGGCGCAGATCGGCTCAGCTAGAGATACGCCGTATATGAACTGATCCACACCAGGATCGACGCAAGAAGGCCGATCACGCCCGCCTTCTCGGAAAATGCAGTTGCACTGCCGGACATTCCCAGACGCAGCGACTCCCGGCTCATCCCGTCAGGGATCGAGATCTCCGCCGGAAACACCGTCGCCCCGCCGAACGTATTGGTGCGCGCGAGCGTTCCCGACACGGCGATCTGCCCCTGGCCGATGCCCCTCGGAATGGCGGTGATCTTCGCGTGATAGATGCGTCCCGGGACGTTGTCGAAAACGATATCGACAGCGGTGCCTTCCTTGATGGTTTGAAAGCCGTTCTGAGAAAACATTCCAACCAGCGTGATCTCCTTCTCGACGATGAACGACATCGCCGAGTGCAACTGCAGCGCGCGATCACCGACGGTCAAGGCGACGACGGTGACATAGCCGTCGGCCGGCGCACGAATGGTCGTCTGCGACAATTCCCAATTGGCATTGTCGAGCTGCGCCTGTAGCTGCGCGACTGATGTGTTGACGCCGCCGATCTCGGAATCCATCGCGAGCTTGGCGCTCTGCTGCGCGGCCTTGGCGGCGCCGAGCTGCGCCGACACGGTTTCGTACTGGACCTGCTTGTCCTGCGCCTGAAACTGCGAGTTGGCATCATCAGCGGCAAGTGTCTGGATATCGTCGAGCCGCTTCTTGTTGTAGGCGACCTGCGTGGTGAGCCCGCTGACATTCGCCGTTGCCTGCTCGTAATTCGCTTTCAGTATCTCGGTTTGCTGCTTTGCAGCAGCGAGCGAGGCCTGCAACTGCGAGACCTTGTATTGAAACGGCGCCGGGTCGATTTGAAACAGCACATCGTTGGCTTTGACCGGCACGTTCGGCCTGACCGGGATTGCAACAATTTGCCCGGTCACATTCGGCGTCACCTCCACCACGCGGCCGGTGACCGTCACGCGCCCCGATGGCGTCAGATAATTAAAAAGCGCGAGAAATGCCGCGAGAAGAAATATTCCGACAGCGATCGAGACCGTCCCGGACCACCAGCCCCAACGCACCAGTTTGAATTTCGAGAACAAGGCCCACAGCGCGACGAGGTAGAGGCACAAAATAATGACCATGGCTGGTCCTCATTATTGGTTTGTGCTAAATTTGCTCCCGGAGGTAGCTGAAGACACGATTCAACCGTTAGCTTCATTGCTCCTGTTTTTCCAGCATCTTGTTTTGATCCTGCATACGCCGCGAGGCGTTTTATGCAGCCATGCAGCACGTTCTCCCGCATACGCAATCTCTTGCACACGCAATCTCTCTCGCTTCAGAGCGAGAATGCTTTCAAGCCGAGATAGGAGACAGCACCATGTTGACGAAACGCGACCTGCTTCGTTCCGCAGCGCTAGCTGCACTGACAGTTACGACGATGACGCCCATCCCGGCCAATGCGCAGGCCAAAGCCGAATGGCCTGACATCCGCGAGGCCAAGGCCATCGCCGAAGAAGGCTTCATCTATGGCCTTCCCATCGTAATGAACTACGCTGTCATGTACGAATATTCGGTCGACAGGAATTCGGGGCAATTCAAGGCACCATTCAATCAGATTAAAAACGAGGCGCGCGTCTTTACCTACAAGGACACCTCGATCGTCACTCCCAACAGCGATACACCCTATTCCTTCCTCTGGATGGATCTGCGCGCGGAGCCGATGGTGTTGTCGGTGCCGGCGGTGGAAAAGGGCCGCTACTACGCGGTGCAACTTGAAGACGGCAATACCTACAATTACGGCTACATCGGCAGCCGCGCGACCGGTACCGAAGCGGGCGACTACATGGTCGCCGGCCCGGGTTGGAACGGTACGCCCCCGCCTGGCATCAAGAAGGTATTTCGATCCACGACGCAGTTCTCGGTCGCGGGGTATCGCACCCAGTTGTTCGGTGCGGACGATATGCCCAACGTTGAGAAGGTCCAGGCGGGCTACAAGGCCCAGCCGCTCTCGGCCTATCTGAAGCAACCAACGACGACTGCGGCGGCCGCTATAGACTTCCCCAAGGTCGACAAGGAATTGGTGAAGAAAAACTTCTTTGAGTATCTCGACTTTTCCTTGCAGTTCGCGCCGGCGACGCCGGACGAAGCGGAAATCCGCGCCAAGCTCGCGCGCATCGGCGTCGGCCCCGGCAAGACCTTTGATTTCAAGGACCTCCCGATCGCGCACAAGCTCGAGATCGGCCTTGGCATGAAAGACGGCGAGGAGAAGGTCGACAAGTACCTCGAGAACGGCTTCAAGAATATCAACGGATGGAAGATCGGATCGTTCTTCGGAGATCGCGAGTTTTTCAACGGCAACTGGCTGCTGCGGGCGGCGGCCGCCAAGGGCGGCATCTATGGCAACGACGCCGTGGAAGCCGTGTACCCCTTCACCAAGAATCTGGCCAACGGCGACGTCCTCGATGGCTCCAAGCACAAATACGCGATCACTTTCCCCGCCGGTCAGCTTCCGCCTGTCAATGCGTTCTGGTCGGTGACCATGTACGACGGCAAGAGCCAGTTGCTGATCGAAAACCCGATCAACCGCTACCTGATCAACTCGCCGATGCTATCAGGCATGAAGAAGAATGCCGACGGGTCCCTCACGCTGCATGTTCAAAAGGACGCCCCCGGCGCCGACAAGGAATCCAACTGGCTACCGGCGCCGAACGGACCGATTTACCTGGTGATGCGGCTGTACTGGCCGAAGACCGAAGCGCCGTCCGTCCTGCCCCCGGGCAACGGCACATGGCAGCCGCCAGCGATCGTGGCGACGCAGTAGCGTTGCGGCAGAAAGGCCGCGTGGGACTCGTTGTCACCGTGATCCCGCGCGTGCCCCCGAAACAATCAGCCCAAGCGGTGAAGACAGAGGAGTGTTCACATGATCACGAAACGCGATCTGCTCCGTGCCGCAGCGCTGGCTGCGATGACAGTTACCACCATGACGCCGGTTCCGGCGAGCGCGCAGGCCAAGGCGGAATGGCCCGACATCATCGAGGCCAAAAGAATTGCTGAGGAAGGCTTCATCTATGGCCTGCCGATCGTGATGAACTACGCTGTGATGTACGAATTCTCCGTGGACACGAAGAACAGCCAGTTCAAGGCGCCGTTCAATCAGATCAAAAACCTGGCGTATGTCGCGACGTACAAGGACACCGCAGTCGTGACGCCCAACAGCGACACGCCATACTCCACGCTTTGGTTCGATCTGCGCGCCGAGCCGATGGTTGTTTCGGTGCCGGCCGTTGAGAAGAGCCGCTATTACACGGTGCAGCTGATCGACGGCAACACCTTCAATTTTGGCTATATCGGCAGCCGCGCGACCGGCAGCGACGCCGGAGACTACATGGTCGTTGGGCCGAACTGGCAGGGCGCCACTCCGCCCGGAATCAAGAAGGTCTTCCAGTCCTCGACCCAGTTTGCCTTCGCGGCCATTCGCACGCAGCTCTTCAATCCGGAAGATATGCTGAATGTCGTGAAGGTCCAGGCCGGCTACAAGGCGCAGCCGCTATCGGCCTATCTCAAGCAGCCGGTAACGACCGCTTCGGCCGCGATCGACTTTCCCAAGGTCGATGCGGAGCTGGTGAAGAAGAACTTCTTCGAATATCTCGACTTCGCGCTGCAGTTTGCGCCGGCGGGCCCGGAAGAACGCACCATTCGCGAGAAGCTCGCGCGCATCGGCGTCGGCGCGGGCAAGACCTTCAACTTCAAGGATCTTCCGCTCGAACACAAACTCGAAGTCGGGCTCGGGATGAAGGAAGGCGAGGAGAAGGTTGAAAAGTATCTCGCTGGTGGACAGAAAGACGTCAACGGATGGAAAATCGGATCGCTGTTCGGTGACCGGCTGTTCTACAGCGGCGATTGGCTGAAGCGGGCCGCAGCTGCAAAAGGCGGCATTTATGGCAACGACGCCGCGGAAGCCGTCTACCCCATGACCAAAACGCTTGCCAACGGCGAAGTGCTCGACTCTTCAAAGCACAAATACACAGTCACTTTTCCTGCCGGACAGTATCCGCCGGTCGAGGCGTTCTGGTCGGTGACGATGTATGACGGCAAGAGCCAACTGCTGATCGAGAATCCGATCAACCGATATCTGATCAATTCGCCGATGCTGCCCCGCATGAAGAAGAATCCGGACGGCTCTCTCACGCTGCATCTCCAGAAAGATTCACCCGGCGCCGACAAGGAATCCAACTGGCTGCCGGCGCCGAACGGCGAAATGTACCTGGTGATGCGGCTCTATTGGCCGAAGACCGAAGCGCCGTCGATCCTGCCGCCGGGCGAAGGCACCTGGCAGCCGCCGGCGATCGTGGCGCTGCAATAGCGTTGCGCCGAGAGGCAGCGCGGGACCCGTCATTACCGCGATCCCGCGCGTGCCCCGAGATTCAGGATCGAATCCGCGCTCGAACCCAGGCAAGGGAATGTTCACATGATTACAAAACGCGACCTTCTTCGTTCCGCAGCGCTTGCTGCATTCACCGTCTCGACGGCGAATTCCATCCCGGCGCAAGCGCAGACGAGTGCCGAGCGTCCAGGCTTCTTCAAGGCAAAGGACATCGCCGAGGCGGGCTTCATCTTCGGCCTGCCAATCGTGATGAACTACGGCATCATGTATGAATTCGCCATCGATCGCAGTTCGAGCCAGTTCAAGGCGCCGTTCAACCAGTTCAAGAACGACCCCAACGTCTTTACCTACAAGGACACCGCGGTCGTGACGCCGAACAGCGACACGCCCTATTCGATCGGGTGGATGGATTTTCGGGCGGAGCCCATCGTCATTTCCGTGCCGGCGATCGACCCGAAGCGCTACTATTCGGTCCAACTCTGTGACGGCAACACCTATAATTATGGCTACATCGGCACACGCGCCACCGGAAGCGAGGCCGGAGATTATCTAGTTGTCGGCCCGGACTGGAAGGGCGCAACGCCTCCCGGAATCAAGAAGGTCTTCCAGTCGAGCACCCAGCTATCGATCGTCATCTTCCGCACCCAGCTTTTCAACGCTGGCGATATCGACAACGTCAAGAAGGTGCAGGCCGGCTACAGGATGCAGCCACTTTCCACCTATCTGAAACAGCCGACGACGACGGCCGCGACGGCCATCGACTTTCCGAAGATCGACAAGGAGCTCGTGAAAACCAACTTCTTCGAGTATCTCGATTTTGCGCTGCAGTTTGCGCCCGTGCAGGAAAACGAGAAGGAGATCCGCGCCGCGCTCGCGAAGATCGGCGTCGGCCCCGGCAAGACCTTTAACTTCAAGGACCTGCCGCTGGAGCAAAAGCTCGAGATTGGCCTCGGCATGAAGGAAGGCGAGAAGAAGGTCGAGGAAGGCGTTGCCAAGGCCGGCACGACCATCAACGGCTGGCAGGTCAGCGCGTTGCCGGGCGATAACGCCCACTACAATGGCGACTGGCTCAAGCGCGCCGTCGCCGCCAAGGCCGGTATCTACGGCAATAATCCGGCGGAAGCGACCTATCCGCTCACCCGCATCGATGGCGACGGCCGGACGCTCGATGGCAGCAAGCACAATTACACCCTGACATTCCCGCCGGGCCAGGAGCCACCAGTCAACGCGTTCTGGTCGCTCACCATGTATGACGGCAAGTCGCAGCTCCTGATCGAAAATCCGATCAACCGCTATTTGATCAATTCGCCGATGCTTCCGGATATGAAGAAGAACGCGGACGGGTCACTGACGCTCTACATCCAGAACAAATCGCCGGGTGCGGACAAGGAATCGAACTGGCTGCCGGCACCGAACGACACGATCTACCTGGTCATGCGGCTCTACTGGCCGAAGACGGAGTCACCTTCGATCCTCCCGCCAGGCGAAGGCACCTGGAAGCCGCCGGCCGTCGTGGCGGCGAAGTAGCGTTCAGACCGAAGGCACCGCGGGACTCGTCATCGTGATCCCGCGCGTGTCCAGGCTCGGAAGGCAAGTGAAAGCAAATTTGAGTGCCGTTTTGCACGGGAGTGAGTCATGAAAGCTGTACTCACACGAACGCTTTGCGGCGCTGTACTGACTTTTGCATTGACCGTCGTATTCGCACCAGCCGGCGCCCAGCAGACGAGCCTGTCGAAATTCTCCACCGAACAACTCGCCAATCGAATGCTGGAACGCCGCGCCGTGGACGCCGTCATCTGGGGCATGCCCATCGTCAGCTTCGACTCGCTTCGGCAAGCCTACTTCCGCGACGGCAAGGCGAAATACGGCGACATCATCTGGTGGCCCAAAGGCAGCACCTGGAAGAACCAGTCGTTCACCGTCAATACAACCCTTCGCTACCTTTTTGCCTTCTTCAACATAAAAGACGATGGGCCGGTGGTTCTGGACCTGCCGCCGGCGGCGAATGGGTCCAGCTTCCTGGGCACCATTTGCGATGCCTGGCAGGTACCGCTCACCGACGTCGGGTTCGAGGGCAAAGGTGGCAAATACCTGGTGCTGCCACCCGACTACACGGGCGAGGTGCCGGCCGGCTATATCCCCGTGCGTTCCAAGACCTACAACACATTCGCCGGCCTCCGCTCCATCCTGGAGAGCAACTCGGAAGAGGACGTGCGCAGGGGTGACGCGCTGGTGAAGCAGATCAAGGTCTACCCCTTGGCCGAGGCCAGTAACCCGCCTGCGCCGCGGTTCGTGGATATGACCAACACCCTCTATGACGGCCTCGCGCGATTCGACGAAAGCTTTTACACCAGCCTTGCCCGCATGCTGAATGAGGAGACGGTACAGCCCCAGGATCTGCAGATGATGGGCATGCTCCGACCACTCGGCATCGAGAAGGGCAAGGAGTTCAAGCCCGATGCCGCGACCGTGGCACAGTTGAAGTCCGCCGCGGCGGAAGCCGGTGCCTGGCTCCTCGGACAGCAGTCTAAGATCGGTGAAGACTGGTGGCCGGGCAGCCAGTGGAAATTGCTGGTCCCGCCGATTGGCCCGCAGACGGGATTCAAGTGGGCCGTGCCAAACTATTTCGACGTGGATACGCGCGGCGCTGCTTTCGCCGGCTTCTTCCTGCCTCCCGCGAAGCTCGGCGGAGGCAGCTTCTACCTTGCCGCGTACTTCGACAACGGCGGCCAGCCTTTGCGTGGCGAGAATCCCTATCGACTGCACGTTCCCGCCAATGTTCCGGTAAGCCAGTTCTGGGCTGTGACCATTTACAACGCTGAAACGTCGGCCCTCTTCCTCAACCTGCCACGCCCGACCCTGGATTCATTGGACAAAGGGCTGCGCAAGAACGCCGACGGCTCGGTGGACATCCACTTTGGATCGCAGGCGCCCGCCGGTCAGGAGTCGAACTGGATTTTCACGCCGACGGGGACGAGCTGGTTCCCCTGGTTTCGATTCTACGGTCCTGAGAAGGCGGTTTTCGACAAGAGTTGGAAGATGCCCGACATCGAACAGGTGAAATGATCTGCGAATAAACGGCTATAGCCCAGTCTCTGCCACTTCCTGAGGACTAGCAGCTTTGAGCACGATTCAATTCGACAACGAAAGCGCTGATGCCAAGGCAGGTGAACATCCTCATCATCCGGGGATGGTCCTGATTCCCGGCGGCACGTTCCGCATGGGATCGGACAAGCATTATCCCGAGGAAGCGCCAGTTCATTCCGTGACAGTCGATGAATTTTTCATCGACCGCACGCCGGTGACGAACAGGGAGTTCAAGGAATTCGTGAGGGCGACCGGCCACGTCACGTTCGCCGAAATCCCGCCCGACCCGAACGACTATCCCGGCGCGCTGCCTCACATGATCTATGCCGGCTCGCTGGTGTTTTCGCCTCCGGCGCAGACCGTTGATCTCCGCGACTGGAGCCGATGGTGGCAATTCATGAATGGCGCCGACTGGCGCCACCCTTATGGCCCGAAGAGCAACATCAACGTGCTCGACAATCATCCTGTCGTGCACGTCGCTTATTCCGACGCGCTCGCCTTTGCGCGCTGGGCCGGCAAGGATATTCCGACCGAAGCCGAGTGGGAGTTCGCCGCGCGCGGCGGATTGGCTGAGGCAGAATATGCCTGGGGCGAGGAGTTCACGCCAGGCGGCCAGCATCTTGCCAATACCTGGCAGGGAGAATTCCCGAAGCAAAATCTCTGCACCGACGGCTTCGAGCGCACATCGCCAGTCACGGCCTTTCCGCCGAACGGCTACGGCATTCACGACATGATCGGGAATGTCTGGGAATGGACGTCCGACTGGTATTCGCAAAAGCACGAAGCAGATGCGCCAAAGGCGTGCTGCATTCCCCATAATCCGCGAGGCGGATCAGAGGCTGCGAGCCACGACTCTCGTCAGCCGAATATCAGAATTCCACGCAAGGTGCTTAAAGGCGGCTCGCACCTGTGCGCCCCGAACTATTGCCGCCGCTATCGTCCTGCCGCGCGTCATGCCGAGCCTATCGACACCTCGACTAGCCACGTCGGCTTCAGGTGCATCATCAGGAAAAGGAGTGCGTCATGAGTAAGGACAAGATTCCGGGAACGTCCGAACCCGGCACAAAGCCGATCGGCGGAGGATTGAAACGCCGCGATCTCTTGTTGAGCGGCAGTTCTCTCATCGCCGCTTCGGCGCTCTCGGCCGTCGGCCTAACAAGCGCTGCGCAAGCGCAGCAACAACCAGCGGCGCCCCCACCTGTTGCGGCCGGGCAGCGGCCCAACATTGTCGTCATCATGGGCGACGACATCGGCATCTGGAATATCGGCGCCTACCACCGCGGCATGATGGCTGGGCGGACGCCGAACCTCGACAAAATAGCCGCCGAAGGCATGCTGTTCACCGATTATTACGCAGAGGCGAGCTGTACGGCGGGTCGTGCCAACTTCATCACCGGCGAGCTGCCGATCCGCACCGGCATGACCACTGTCGGCCAGGCTGGCGCCCCCACCGGCTTGCCGGCGGAGGCCGTGACCATTGCCGCCGCGCTGAAAGGTATGGGCTACGCCACCGGCCAGTTCGGCAAGAATCACCTTGGCGACAAGAACGAGTTTCTGCCGACGGTGCATGGCTTCGACGAATTCTTCGGCTACCTGTACCACCTCGACGCGATGGAAGACCCGGCGCACCCCGCCTACCCGCAGGAGCTGTTGAACACAGTTGGCCCACGCAACATGGTCCACTCGTGGGCGACCAACGTGGACAATGCCACCGTGGATCCGCGCTGGGGCAAGGTCGGCAAGCAGAGGATCGAGGACGCCGGGACGCTTTATCCGAAGCGAATGGAAACCGTGGACGACGAAATCCGCGATCTTGCCTTGAAGTTCATCGAAAAGGCCAAGGCCGACAACAAGCCGTTCTTCCTGTGGCTCAACCCGACCCGCATGCACATCGTCACGCACCTGTCGCCCAAGTACCAGGCGTTACGCAACTCCAAGAACGGCTGGACCATCCATGAGGCCGGCATGGCACAGCTCGACGACGACGTCGGCATCGTGATGCAGAAGCTCAAGGACATGGGTGTCGATGACAACACCATCGTCGTCTTTACCACCGACAACGGCACCGAGGTATTCACCTGGCCCGATGGCGGACAGACGCCATTCGCCCAGAGCAAAGGCACGGTCATGGAAGGTGGCTTTCGCGCGCCGGCGATGATCCGCTGGCCCGGCAAGGTGCCGGCAGGCAAGGTCGAGAACGGCATTATCTCCGGGCTCGATTGGTTTCCAACCTTCGTGGCCGCCGCCGGTAATCCGAACATTGTCGAGGAATTGAAGAAGGGCAAGCACATCGGTGACAGGACCTACAAATGTCATCTGGACGGCTACAACCAGATGGACATGATCACCGGCAAGGGACCGTCAAATCGGAACGAAATATGGTACTTCGGCGAAAGCGAACTGGGTGCCGTACGCATCGGCGACTACAAGTATCGTTTCATCGACCAGCCCGGCGGCTGGCTAGGTGAAAAGACCAAGCCTGACATACCCTATCTGACCAACCTTCGTCTTGATCCGTTCGAGCGCACGGGCTGGCCCGGTAGCGGGTCCAAATACGGAGCGCAACAATACTTCGACTGGTTCAAGTACGAATTCTGGCGCTTCGTGTTTGTCCAGCAGCAGGTCGAGAAGCTGGCCATGACTGCGATCGAGTTTCCGCCGATGCAGAGGGGTGCGAGCTTTAACCTCGATGCCGTGAAAGCGAAGATCGAGGCCGCCAGAACGGCAGTGGGCAAATAAGGATTTGATGATCGTAATGGCGGACGGCCTGCGTATGGGCCGCCCGCCAAACTCTCTTGATCGTTGCGTTCTTTACTGTGAAAGGAACCAACTATGTCAATGCCGCAAGTTTCCTTCGGCGTCAGCCGCCGCATCCTGCTCTTGGCCTTGGCTTTGCTCGCGGCGCTGATCGGACCGCTGCCGCCCATATCCGTGATGGCGCAAACTCCCGCGATCGATCCGCTGCCGTCATGGAATGATACGGCGACCAAAACGTCCATCGTCACGTTCGTCGAGCGCGTGACGAAGCAAGGCTCGCCAGACCTCGTGCCGCCTGCCGAGAGAATTGCCACCTTCGACAATGACGGCACCCTGTGGGCGGAGCAGCCGATCTATTTCCAGTTTGCCTTCGCACTCGACCGCGTCAAGGCGCTCGCCCCGCTGCATCCGGAGTGGAAGGACAAGGAGCCGTTTGCCTCGCTGCTCAAGGGCGACCTTAAAGGCGCGCTCGCCGGCGGCGAGGCTGCTATTTTCGAAATCCTCACCGTCACGCATTCCGGAATGACCACGGATGAATTCGAGAAGATCGTGAGCGACTGGATCACTACGGCGAAGCATCCAGTCACCAAGCGGCTCTACACCGAGATGGTCTATCAGCCGATGCTGGAACTGCTCGCCTATCTGCGCGGCAACGGCTTCAAGACGTTCATCGTCTCCGGCGGCGGCATCGACTTCATGCGCGTCTTTGCCGACAGGGTCTATGGCGTTCCGCCCGAGCAAGTGGTGGGCAGCAGCGGCAAGCTGAGCTTCGAGCTACGCGACGGTAAACCGGTCCTCGTAAAACTGCCGGAGCTTAATTTCAACGACGACAAGACTGGCAAGCCCATCGGCATCCAGATGCATATCGGCCGGCAACCGATCGCGGCATTCGGCAATTCCGACGGCGACCTGCAAATGCTCGAATGGGCCAAGGGAGGCGGCGGCGTCCGCTTCGCCCTCCTCGTGCACCATACCGACGCCGAGCGGGAATGGGCCTACGACCGCAATTCTTCCATTGGCCGCCTCGACAAGGCGCTCGACGCTGCACAGGCGATGGGCTGGACCGTTGTCGACATGAAGAACGACTGGAAGAAGATATTTCCGTTTGGCAGCAAATGAACATGACGTTCTCGATCTCGCCGATGGCGCCCACCAGCACGGTGACGCCGACGCGCCGAACCATCACGAAGTGACGGATCAACGCGCCCACTGCCCCATCTGAAGGCACGTCTGCAGGCTGACGTAACTTGGCGTGCCGCCAATGCTCTCCTGCGAGACACAACTCGCGCGGCTGGCCGCGGGGAATTTGGACCACTGGCCTCCGAGCTGCTGGCGCGCTTTCTGTTCATCGCTGATGCAGGTCTTGAGCGATTGATCGACGGTGAGGCCGGCGGTAGCGGCGATGTCGAGCTTGCAGTTTCGCGTGATATCGAACTTCGGCACTCCGTCAGCGACGGGCATAACCAGTTGCGAACCCAATACGATCATAGAGACGGACATAGGCATTTCCGACCTCCTGCTACTCTGGCTCGCTTGCATCGTAGCGCAAGCCGGCCGGACCGCTAGTCTTATTTCGCCGCGGCAGACATCCCGTCCCTTCTGCCACACGGGGAGAGGAGAACGGAGAACGGCCTTCATGCCGCAAAACCACCTCAAGACAATCGAGGCCCCCGCATTGGAGCCATGACGCACGGCGCTGGATCAGCGCCGGCGTTATGTGATTGACTTTGCCCTGTCCGAGATCAGGCCAACATGATCCGGCCAGCACAGGGAAACGTCCGATGACAGCCAACCCAGACATGACCATCCGCGACATCAGGGTGACGATGCTGCGCCTGCCCTGGGCCGACGATCCCTGGCTCAAGGGGCATGCGCTGGGACCGACGCGCGACATCCTGATCTGCGAGGTCGAAACCGCAGGCGGCGTCACCGGCATGGGCTATCTGTTCGTGTTCCGCCCGGGCATGAAGTCGATCGCCTCCTGTCTCGACGAGTGCATCATCCCGCGCGTGAAGGGCAAGGATGCCACCGCGATCGAGGCGATCTGGCGCGACCTGTGGACGGCGACGATGACCTATGGCCGCGGCGGCATCGCCGCGATGGCGATGTCGGCGATCGACATCGCGCTGTGGGATGCGGTGGGCAAGCGCGCCGGCCTGCCGCTGCACCGCTTGTGGGGCCATTATCGCTCGGAAATCCCGATCTACGGCTCGGGTTGTTTCCGCGGCGCCGGCGGCGACGGCATGATCGAGAAGGCGCTGCATTTCGTGAAGCAGGGCTACAAGGCGATCAAGATGCAGGTTGCGCATGTGCACACGCCCGCGCAGGACCTCGACAATGTACGCCGCATGCGCGAGGCGCTCGGACCCGACATCGACATCATGATCGACGTCAATATGGGCTGGAGCGCCGATGTGGCGATCGAGATGGGACGCAAGTTCGAGAGTTACGACGTTTACTGGCTCGAGGAGCCGGTGCCGGCCGACGATTTTGCCGGCTACCAGCGCATCGCCGCAGCGCTCGATATGCGTGTGGTCGGCGGCGAGACCCATTTCACGCGCTACGATCTGCGGCCGTTCTTTATCAATCCCTGCCTGCCGATCCTGCAGCCCGACCCGATGCGTGGCGGCATGACGGACCTTCGCAAGATCGCCGCACTGGCGGACACGTTTGGCATCACCATCGCGCCGCATCTGTTTCCCGAACTCAACGTGCACCTCCTGGCCTCGATCCCGAACGGCATCTGGTGCGAGAACATGGGGCTGATCGACGACCTCTGGGTCGATCCGCCTGAGATTGCGGCATGATCACGGCGCCGGAGCGGCCCGGACACGGGCTCCGGTTCAAGGACGAGGTGCTGAAGTTCAGGATTTAGCCGAAATCGCTATTCCATCTTCGTCGTCCCGGCCTTGAGCCGGGACCCATACGCCGCGGCCCATCGGCATAAATTCGCTGATCGACGCCCGCGTCAAAAACAACGGCCTGTGGTTATGGGTCCCGGCTCAAGGCCGGGACGACGTGGATAGAGTTACGCCCTTCACAACCACTACGCCGCGTTGGCGCTTTCCTGGCGGCTGGCTTCGAACAGGAACCAGGTGCGGCGCTCGGTCTCGTCGACGAACAGTTCGAGCAACTGCGCGGTGCCGGTATCTTCGTGGTCGTCGCAAAGCTTGTGGGCTTTGCGCATGGCGGCCGCCATGTGCTTGTTGTCTTCCATCAATTCGCGCAGCATTTCGCGCGGCGGGACGTAAGCCTCGTTGTTGTCCTGAATGGTCTGCAGCTTTGCGATCTGCCCGATCGAGCGCAGCGTGACGCCGCCAAGCTTGCGCACCCGCTCGGCGAGCTGGTCGGTGGTACCGAAGATCGCCTCCGCCTGCTCGTCCAGCATCAGATGGTAGTCGCGAAAATGCCGGCCGGAGACGTGCCAGTGGAAATTCTTGGTCTTCATGTAGAGCGCGAAGGCGTCAGCCAGCAGCACGTTGAGCGACGCCGAAATCTTGTCCACCGCGGCCTGCGGCAGATCGGTCGGCGTATCGAGATCGGGGGACACTTTTTCGGATTTGTTGGCTTTGCTCACGTTGAACCTTCCTGTTAGGAAACCGGACAGCGGTGGCCATTGGACATTGGCCGCCGAACACCCTAACGCATCACTTTCCCGGCGGTTCCTTGCCGGAAACCCCTGTTTTGCCGGACGCAGCCCCGATGGACGAATGGATCGACTATTACGATTCCACGCATACGATCTATGCAAGCAAGCTGCACCGGGACCTGCATTTCCAGATCATCGCGCGCGACATCATCGGCTACATCTCATCCCCTGACGCGGTCGTGCTGGACTATGCCTGCGGCGAGGCGCTGTCGGCGGCCAAGGTGGCGGACGCCTGCGCAAAACTCTATCTCGCCGAACCCGCCCCCGGCGTGCGCGGACGGCTGATCGCGCGGTTTGCGCCGAACACCAAAATACGCGTCCGTTCGCTCGATGAGCTCCGGAGTATGGAGGCGCAGTCGGTCGATCTCGCCGTCATGAACTCGGTGGCGCAATACATGACGCAGCAAGAGCTGGATTCCGCATTCGCAATCATTCGCCGGCTGTTGAAGCCGAGCGGGCGGCTGGTGCTGGGCGATATCCTGCGGCCCGAGGTCGGCATGGCCAGGGACGTGCTGGCGCTGTTGAAATTCGCAACCGCCCACGGCTTCCTGACGGACGCGCTCTACGGCCTCGCCTCTACCGCGCTGTCGGACTACCGGCAATTGCGCACCCGCGTCGGCCTGCAACGCTACAGCGAAAGCGAGATGATCGCCAAGCTGACGCGGGCCGGTTTCGCCGCATCGCGCGCGCAGACCAATATCGGCCACAACCCCTGGAGGATGACCTTCGTCGCCCACCACCCATCGGTGCGCTAGTTAGGGTTAATAAAAGGTAAACGTAGCTCACCCGCCCGTGATCGGTAATGATCGCCTTGGCCCGGTGGCGGAAGCGACAACGCGAGAACGGTGCATCGTTCTTTATCCTGGTTCAAATCCAGGCCGGGCCTCCAGCCTTCGCGGCTCCGCCGCTTCGGCTAGGCAGGCCCCTTCGTGGCGAAGGCTGCCTCGGCGTAGCCCGAAGGGCGAAGACGGGCCGCAGCCAGCCTTTCCCACCTCACACCAAGCCGCAGCCCAAATTCCCGCAAATGCCGGTTGATGGCCCGTTTTTGGGGGTTTCGCGGGTGCGGAATCTGGTCTAAAGACCACCCGCGCGCGAGGGTAACCCGCGCTCTTGGCTTAGGGGACGCGCAGCATGCGCGCCCTTTTTTTGTGCCCAAAATCCAGTCCGCGAGACCTGATGCCCAAAAGAACCGACATCTCCACCATCCTGATCATCGGCGCCGGCCCCATCGTGATCGGCCAGGCCTGCGAATTCGACTATTCAGGCACCCAGGCGGTGAAGGCGCTGAAGGAAGAGGGCTACCGGGTCGTCCTGGTCAATTCCAATCCGGCGACGATCATGACCGACCCGGAACTGGCCGATGCCACCTATATCGAGCCAATCACGCCGGAAATCGTCGGCAAGATCATCGAAAAAGAACGCTACGTCATTCCCGGCGGCTTTGCGCTGCTGCCGACCATGGGCGGCCAGACCGCGCTGAATTGCGCGCTGTCGCTCCGCCGTCAGGGCACACTCGACAAATTCGACGTCGAAATGATCGGCGCAACCGCAGACGCCATCGACAAGGCCGAGGACCGCCAGTTATTCCGCGAGGCCATGACCAAGATCGGGCTGGAGACGCCAAAATCGCGGCTGGCCAACGCCTCGGCGCTGAAGAAGTCCTACCGCGACAAATACCTGGCTGAGCGAGAGAAACTGTCGGGCGAGGCGCTGGAAGAGCTCGAGCGGCAGTGGACCCTCGGCGAGAACGAACGCCGCAAGCGCTATCAGGAGCACGCGTTCGGCGAGGCGCTGATGGCGCTGTCCGAAATCGGTTTGCCTGCGATTATCCGGCCCTCCTTCACGATGGGCGGCACCGGCGGCGGCATTGCCTACAACAAGGAGGAGTTCCTCGACATCATCGAGCGCGGGCTCGACGCCTCGCCGACCAACGAGGTGCTGATCGAGGAAAGCGTGCTCGGCTGGAAAGAGTACGAGATGGAGGTGGTGCGCGATAAAAAGGACAATTGCATCATCATCTGCTCGATCGAGAACCTCGATCCGATGGGCGTGCATACCGGCGATTCCATCACCATCGCGCCGGCCCTGACGCTGACCGACAAGGAATACCAGATCATGCGCGACGCCTCGCTGGCGGTGCTGCGCGAGATCGGGGTCGAGACCGGCGGCTCCAACGTGCAGTTCGGCATCAACCCGGCCGACGGCCGCATGGTCGTGATCGAGATGAACCCGCGCGTGTCGCGCTCTTCTGCCCTTGCTTCGAAGGCCACCGGCTTTCCGATTGCAAAGGTCGCGGCCAAGCTCGCGGTCGGCTACACGCTGGACGAGATCGCCAACGACATCACCGGCGGCGCCACGCCGGCCTCGTTCGAGCCGACCATCGATTACGTCGTCGTCAAGATACCGCGCTTTGCGTTCGAGAAATTCCCCGGCGCCTCCCACACGTTGACCACGTCGATGAAATCGGTCGGCGAAGTGATGGCGATCGGCCGCACCTTCCAGGAGAGCCTGCAGAAGGCGCTGCGCGGGCTCGAGACCGGGCTCACCGGCCTCGATGAAATCGAGATCGAGGACCTCGGCCGCGGCGACGACAAGAACGCGGTCCGCGCCGCCTTGGGCACGCCGACGCCGAACCGCATCCTGCAGGTAGCCCAGGCGATGCGGCTCGGCTGGTCCAACGAAGAGATCTTCAATTCCTGCAAGATCGATCCCTGGTTCCTCGCCGAGATGCGCGGCATCGTCGACATGGAAGCCAAGATCAAGGCGAACGGCCTGCCCGGCAACGCGTTCGGCATGCGGACGCTGAAAGCGATGGGCTTTTCCGACGCACGGCTCGCCGTGCTTGCAGAGGCCACCGAGGCCGAGGTGACCGCCAAACGCCACGCGCTCGGGGTTCGTCCGGTGTTCAAGCGCATCGATACCTGTGCGGCGGAGTTCGCCTCGCCGACCGCTTATATGTATTCAACCTATGAATCGCCTTTTGCCGGAAAACTTGCCGACGAGAGCGAACCGTCCGACAAGAAGAAGGTCATCATCCTCGGCGGCGGGCCGAACCGGATCGGCCAGGGCATCGAGTTCGACTATTGCTGCTGCCACGCCTGCTTTGCGCTGCATGACGCCGGCTACGAGACCATCATGGTCAACTGCAATCCGGAAACCGTGTCGACCGACTACGACACCGCGGACAGGCTGTACTTCGAACCGCTCACCGCCGAGGACGTGCTTGAAATCATCGCCACCGAACGGACCAACGGCACGCTGCACGGCGTGATCGTGCAGTTCGGCGGCCAGACCCCGCTGAAACTGGCGCGCGCGCTGGAGGCCGCCGACGTGCCGATCCTCGGCACCTCGCCCGACGCCATCGACCTTGCCGAAGACCGCGACCGCTTCAAGCGCGTGCTCGACAAGCTGCGGCTGAAGCAACCCAAGAACGGCATCGCCTATTCGGTCGAGCAGGCGCGGCTGGTGGCGGCCGATCTCGGCCTGCCGCTGGTGGTGCGTCCGTCCTATGTGCTGGGCGGCCGCGCGATGCAGATCATCCGCGAGGAAGAGCAGCTCAACAATTATCTGCTCGGCACGCTGCCCGAGCTGGTGCCGGCCGACGTCAAGGCGCGCTATCCCAACGACAAGACCGGGCAGATCAATACCGTGCTCGGCAAGAACCCGCTATTGTTCGACCGCTATCTTTCCGACGCCACCGAGATCGACGTCGACTGCCTGTGCGACGGCAAGGACACGTTCGTCGTCGGCATCATGGAGCATATCGAGGAAGCCGGCATTCACTCCGGCGATTCCGCCTGTTCGCTGCCGCCGCATTCGCTGGATGGTGCGATGATCACTGAGCTCGAACGGCAGACCCGCGAACTCGCGCTCGGCCTCGACGTGGTCGGCCTGATGAACGTGCAATACGCCATCAAGGACGGCGATATCTACGTGCTCGAGGTCAACCCGCGAGCGTCGCGCACCGTGCCGTTCGTCGCCAAGGTGGTCGGCACGCCGGTGGCGAAGATCGCGGCCAGAATCATGGCCGGCGAGAAGCTTGCCGACTTCAATCTGAAGAAGCGCAAGCTCGGCCATGTCGGCGTCAAGGAATCGGTATTCCCGTTCGCGCGCTTCCCCGGCGTCGATACCGTGCTCGGTCCGGAGATGCGCTCGACCGGCGAAGTGATGGGCATCGACCGTTCGTTCGAAGTCGCCTTCGCCAAGAGCCAACTCGGCGGCGGCACCCGCGTGCCACGCAAGGGCACCGTGTTCGTCTCGGTGCGCGAGAGCGACAAAACCCGCATCGCGGACGCCGTGCGGCTGCTGCATTCGCTCGGCTTCAAGGTGATGGCCACATCGGGCACCCAGCGCTTCCTCACCGATTCCGGCGTACCGACCGAAAAAGTGAACAAGGTGCTGGAGGGCCGGCCGCACATCGTCGACGCCATCACCAATGGCGACATCCAGCTCGTCTTCAACACCACCGAGGGGCCGCAGGCGCTGGCCGACAGCCGTTCGTTGCGACGGGCTGCCCTCTTGCATAAAGTGCCATATTACACCACTCTTTCGGGTGCTGTGGCGGCCGCACAGGGCATCCGCGCCTATCTGGGCGGAGACCTTGAGGTCCGCACGCTGCAGAGTTACTTTTCCGAAAACTGATCGTTCGCCGGGCCAAATTGCCCGCTAAACGATTGGCAACAAGGCCGTATGGCTGGAACCCACCGCTCGTTTGGTAGTTGTATCGGCCCTTGACGGGGCCGAAAATTAATAGGCTGGCGGGCTCGCGTTTCGGGCCCGAATGGCCCCGAATCGAAATCGAAAGACTGCTTCGTGCGCGCAACTTCTAGGAGCGGCTCGCACGGGCGAAGGACGGAAGAGATGATGGAAAAGGTTCCGATGACCGCCGGCGGCTATGCCGCCCTCGAGGTCGAGTTGAAGAAGCGCCAGTCGGAGGACCGGCCGCGCATCATCGAGCACATCGCCGAGGCGCGCTCGCATGGCGACCTTTCGGAAAACGCGGAATATCACGCCGCCAAGGAAGAGCAGTCGCATAATGAAGGCCGCATCGCCGAGATCGAAGACAAGCTCGCGCGCGCCGACATCATCGACATTTCAAAGCTCTCCGGCGACACCATCATGTTCGGCGCCACCGTCACGCTGGTCGACGAGGACACCGAGAAGAAAGCGGTGTGGCAGATCGTCGGTGAGCCGGAGGCCGATGCCAAGAAGGGCCGCATCTCCATCACCTCGCCGCTGGCCCGCGCGTTGATCGGCAAGAAGAAGGGCACGACCGTCGAGGTCATGGCGCCCGGCGGCGCCAAGGCCTACGAGATCACCAAGGTCGAGTGGCGCTAGGCTGGAGCCAGGTTTGCCCCGGCGGGCACTGCCCGCCGGCCCGGGACCGGAACGTGCCTTCGCCGCACTTTGGGATTTCGCCGCACTGGGAACCCAAAATTGGGGAAAGCCGCACTTGGGGAAGACCGCATGCAACGAACTCATATTGTCGTTGCGCTTCCAGCTCTCACGCTGATGCTTTTCATTGGCGGTTGTCACGCTGCCGCGGCAGCCGAGCTTTCGATCCCGCCGCGCATCGCTCCCAAGGAAAACCCCAAGCAAATCTCGATCCGGACCGGTCCGCCGAATTGCAGCCGCTGGACCGACGACTGCGTCAACTGCACGCGCGGCGCCAAGGATGAGCCCGCGACCTGCTCCAACATCGGCATTGCCTGTCAGCCTAAAGCCATCCGCTGCCTCGGCGCGCAGTGATTCCAGTGCTTGCTTCCCGCTTGGGTTGGACGGCCTCGCGGTTCGCGACGCACGCCTCGCAGCCCCCCACCATGAGGGTCTCAGACCTCAGGTCGCTGAACCGGATCACGCTCTAGCGGCAGAGTGCCGCAGCGAAGTCACCTGCAAGTAACCTCGCGCGAGACGCGGCAAACACGCAGCGCGCCGCATAATTCCTTTTCTGCTCGCCAAAACGTCATCGAATTCCGGCCGCCGCGCGCTTTTCCTCCAGGCCGCGACGCGATACCAAGTGGAACTCGATCCAACTTGGGGGACTCTCATGACAGAAGCACTCGCGGCGTGGACGCCGCGCGTATTGAGCCTATTGCGCATCATCACCGGCCTTTTGATCATCCAGCACGGCATGGGCAAGATCATCGGCTTCCCGGTCTATCCGATGTACGCGAATGTGCAGCCGTTCTCGCTGGTCGGCGCCGCCGGCTTCATTGAGCTGATCGGCGGTGCGCTGCTGATCATCGGCCTGTGCACACGCCCGGTCGCCTTCATTCTTTCCGGCATGATGGCCTTCGCCTATTTCATCGGCCACTTCCCGAAGGGCTTTCATCCCTTGATCAACGGCGGCACGCTGGCGGCCCTGTACTGCTTCACCTGCCTCTATCTGTCGACCGCGGGCGCAGGTCCGTGGAGCGTCGACGCAGCAACCAAGCGGGCTTGAGGGAGCGGACAATGGACAAGTTCAACAAGATGCTCGCAAGCGGCGAGCCGATGGTTCTCAGCGTCTTCCGTTTCATCATCGGATTGCTGCTGTTTCAGTATGGCGTCGCCAAGCTGTTCAAATATCCGCCGGTGCCCATGTTCGCCAAGGTCGAGCTGATGTCGCTGTACGGCGCGGCCGGTTCGCTCGAACTGGTCCTCGGCGGCCTTCTGATGATCGGTCTTCTGACCCGACCCGTGGCCTTCATACTGTCAGGTGAAATGGCGTTCGCCTATTTCATGGGACACTATCCCAAGGGCTTCATCCCGCTGATCAATGGCGGCAACGCCTCGATCCTGTTCTGCTTCGCCTGTCTCTATCTGTTCTTTGCCGGCGGCGGACCGTTCAGCGTGGATGCAATGATGGGAAAGAAGCGGTAGGGGAGTGCGAGTCGCTTCAGCTAACGCCGTCATTCCGGGATGGTCCGCAGGACCAGACCGCAGGTGCGCAATTGCGCATCTGAGGTTCGATGCTTCGCATCGCCCCGGGATGACGGGATAACGCGCAGCGTTATCCCGTCACCTTCAAATCGAGCGGCACCGCCGCCTCGTATTTCGAATTGTGCAGCACCAGCGACGTCCTGACATTGCGCACATGAGGCGCCGACGTCAGATGGGTGACGAAATCCTGAAACGTCGCCATGTCGGGCGCCACGCATTTCAGGATGAAATCCACCTCCCCCGACAGCATCCAGCATTCGCGCACCAGGGGCTCGGCGCGGACAAATTCCTCGAATGCGCGCAAGTCCGCTTCGGCCTGGCTCGACAGGTGCACGGAGGCAAACACGGTGACGTCGAAGCCGAGCCGGCGCGGATCCAGCATGCCGCGGTAGCCCTGGATGTAGCCCTCTTCCTCCAGCGTCCTGACCCGGCGCAGGCAAGGCGGCGGCGAGATGCCGACCCGTTTGGCCAGTTCGACGTTGGTGATTCGGCCATCGGCCTGGATTTCGGAAAGAATTCTAAGGTCGATCTCGTCGAGATTCTTCGACACGCGGTCCGGTTCCTTTGGGTTCCCTAGGTTCTTTGGGGCTGGCTGGGCTTGGGGAAGGTGTTTACCGGCAACACTCTTAGCGCAGCTGCCATCGATTGCGCAATTTTATTGCGCGTGCACTGCGCCATTTTGCGTGAATCGGGAGAAAATACCGCAGTTCCGGGGAAAATTCGCTTATTTGAATTGCAAATCTTGCATGGCTACCCAGATATCATAGACTTGGATTTGACACTTTTAGCGCCGCGCGACGCATTTCCCGGCGCTTCCCGCACAAGTCCTCATCAAAATCCTCCAAAGAGAGGGAATCGCCGATGCCCGCGCCTATCCATGCCAAGGTCGTCATTATCGGTTCCGGCCCTGCCGGGTACACCGCAGCGATCTACGCCGCGCGGGCGATGCTTGAGCCGGTGCTGATCCAGGGCATCCAGCCCGGCGGCCAGCTCACCATCACCACCGACGTGGAAAACTATCCCGGCTTTGCGGATGTCATCCAGGGTCCGTGGCTGATGGAGCAGATGGAAAAACAGGCGGCCCATGTCGGCACCAAGCTCGTCACCGATCTCGTCACCAAACTCGACACCACGCAGCGGCCGTTCCGCCTGACCTGCGACAGTGGCGACGTTTATCTCGCCGAAACCGTGATCCTTGCCACCGGCGCGCAGGCGCGATGGCTCGGCATGCCGTCCGAAGAGAAGTTCAAGGGCTTTGGCGTTTCGGCCTGCGCGACCTGCGACGGCTTCTTCTATCGGGCTAAGGAAGTCATGGTGGTCGGCGGCGGCAATACCGCGGTCGAGGAAGCGCTGTTCCTCACCAACTTCGCCTCGCAAGTCACCGTCGTACATCGCCGCGATCATTTCCGCGCCGAGCGCATCCTGCAGGACCGCCTGTTCAAGAACCCGAAGATCAAGGTGGTCTGGGACAGTGCAATCGACGAAATCTGCGGCACCGAAAACCCGGGCAAGGTCACTCATGTGCGCCTGAAGAACGTCAAGAGCGGCGCGCTGACGGAGGTGCCCGCTGACGGCGTCTTCATCGCCATCGGCCACGCGCCGGCAACCGAACTCGTCGCCGGCCAGGTCAAGCTGAAACCCTCCGGCTATGTCGAGGTGGCGCCGAACTCGACGGCGACGTCGGTGCCCGGCCTGTTCGCCGCCGGCGACGTCGCGGACGAAACCTGGCGGCAGGCGGTCACGGCCGCGGGCCTTGGCTGTATGGCGGCCCTCGAGGCCGAGCGCTTTCTCGCTGTGCGTGCGAGTGATCGGGCGGCGGCAGAATGATTACGCGTCGAACACGGGACGGATTCACGGACATGGATTGGGACAAGCTGAAGGTGTTTCACGCGGCGGCGGAAGCGGGCAGCTTCACCCATGCCGGCGAGCAACTCGGGCTTTCGCAATCGGCGGTATCGCGGCAAGTCTCGGCGCTGGAGCAGGAGCTTGCGGTATCGCTGTTCCATCGCCATGCGCGCGGGCTGATCCTCACCGAGCAGGGAGACCTCTTGTTCCGCACCGCGCATGACGTGTTCATGCAGCTGCAGGCGGCGCGCGCCAAGCTCACCGACAGCCGCGAGCGGCCGTCAGGCGACCTCAAGATCACCACGCCGCCGGCGCTCGGCATCAACTGGCTGATTCCGCGGCTGGACGAATTCACCAGCCTCTATCCGGATATCCGCATCTCGCTGATCGTGACCGACGAGGATCTCGATCTGTCGATGCGCGAGGCCGACGTCGCGATCCGGACCCGCAAGCCGACCCAGCCGGATCTGATCCAGCGCAAGCTGTTCTCGATCGGATT
Source organism: Bradyrhizobium sp. AUGA SZCCT0176 (assembly GCF_018130145.1). Taxonomy (GTDB): domain Bacteria; phylum Pseudomonadota; class Alphaproteobacteria; order Rhizobiales; family Xanthobacteraceae; genus Bradyrhizobium. The sequence continues at coordinate 430,492 of NZ_JAFCMB010000003.1, forward strand.
CCATGCCTATTGCTCGCCGGAATACATCAAGCGCTTCGGCACGCCGCGCACGCTCGACGACCTCGACTCGCATCGCATCATCATGCTCGGCGATTCCCAGGTGCCGCCGCATCTGCAGAACCGCAGCTGGCTGATCGACGCCGGCCGCAACGGCTCGGGTCCGCGCGAGGCTTACTTCAAGGTCAACAACATCCTTGGTCTTGTCAGGGCCTGTCAGCAGGGGCTCGGCATCGCCGCCCTGCCCGACTACCTCGTCGAGGAGAACAACCGTCTGGTGCAGCTGTTCGGTGAGACCGACTCGATCCAGATCGACACCTATTTCGTCTATCCCGAAGAGTTGAAGACGGTGGCGCGGGTGCAGGTGTTCCGCGATTTCGTGGTGAGCAAGGCGCAGCGCTGGCCCTCCTAGCATTTCGATTGGGACTGGAATTTCGGTTCTGATTGAATCAGAACCGGAGCTCTAGATTCTTGTTTTGACGCATTTTCTTGACGCGAGCCGGTATCGATCCCGCATCACGTGCGGCACAGGCTTCGCTCGAAACGCTTTCGCAGCGGCTGACGTTTCCCGCCTTCCTGATTAGCGGCTCTTATAAAGCCCCCGGTCTCCGCATGTCAGACATGCGGCTTAACCGGTTTACGCAAGCCGCATATGGGGATCATAGTGCTTAGACGCTGAGCGATCGTGTCGCGCATATGTCCCCCTCCTCCAGTGGCGCGGGCGCTCAGTAATCCCTCTTGGAAGGTGATTGTGTCGGCCTCACGTGGCCAATACCTTAAGCCGGGCTCTTTTGGGCCCGGCTTTTTTTCTTCTCCGGATCGCTTCGTCTGCAGATGATTTGAGCTGAACCTTCTTCGTCTCCAGATCTTTTCTTCTCCCGTAAAACAAACGTCATCGAGCGTGCGCGGATTGACAGCGCGCCGTTGCGCCATCATCATCAACACATGATCACGAATTCGTGCGCCGCTCTGTCGTCGAAAAAAGGTCCCCACCCGGGGACCCGAGATCGACGCGCGCGATAGATCAACCGCCAAGCCGATCCCGAAACCCCGCCGTCTGGACGGGGTTTTTTTCATGTGTCCCGTCTCCGGCAAACGCCTTCAAGGAGATGGAACCATGTCTACCGATCCGCAAAACCGATTGCAGGGCCTGTGGCTGCCCCTCGTTACACCGTTTCGCAACGGCGAACTCGACGAGCCGTCGCTGCGCCGCATGATCAGGCACTACGCCAATAGCCCGGTCGACGGCTTGATTCTCGCCGCCACCTCGGGCGAGGGCATGACGCTCGACCAAGGCGAGCTCGAGCAGCTGGTGTCGGTGACCCGGGCCGAGATATCGGGCAGCGGACGCTATATCCCGATCTGTCTCGGCCTGTCCGGCGCCAGCACGCGCAAGATGCTGGATACGCTCGACGAGACCGCCGCCTGGCCGATCGACTTCTATCTGATCGCCAGCCCCTATTACACGCGGCCGTCGCAGCGCGGCCTGCTGCGACATTTCACTGATCTCGCCGATCACGCCTCATGGCCGATCGTGCTCTACAACATCCCCTACCGGACCGCGGTCAATCTCACCAACGAGACCCTGCTGCAGCTCGCCGCACATCGCAACATCGTCGGCATCAAGGATTGCTCTGCCGACCGCGCCCAGTCGATCGAGTTCCTCGCGCGGCGGCCGAAAGGCTTTCGCGTGCTGACCGGCGAGGACGCGCACTACCACGAGGCGCTGGTCGATGGCGCCGACGGCGCCATCCTGTTGTCGGCGCATCTGGAGACCGAAGCGTTCGCCTCGGTGCGGACGCTGATGCAGCAGGGCGACCACAAGGGCGCACAGGCGTGCTGGGACAATCTTTCCGAACTGACGCGGCTGTTGTTCGCCGAACCCAGCCCGGCGCCTGCAAAATACTGGCTGGCGCAGAGCGGGCTGATCGACAGTGCCGAGGTCCGGCTGCCGATGGTGGAAGTCGGCACGGATCTCGCGGCGCGGCTCGACGCGGAGCGGGAACGGCGCGCGCCGGCCCTGTTGCGGCGAGCGTAGCAAGGCGTCGCAGCCGGGCCCCTCCCGCTTGCGGGAGCGTTGCGCACAAAAAAGCCGCCGCACGCGGAAGACCGCGGCGACGGCTTTTCTGTCGCTCCACACCGGCTCGGATGATGCGGAGGCGCATAAGGTGACCGGAATATCTTCCAACACCGTGGACGCCGGCCAGAAAAACTGCCTGACCGCGTTGGCGCAATGTTAACCGCATTCGCCCGCGGTCGCCTCAGCCGATCGCCGCGTCACCTTTGCAAACCCGGCGGCCTTCCGGAACGCTGGTTAACGGTTGGTGAGGGCGGCGCTTCAAAAGCGTCCAAAGCCTTGCCGTCAACTTTAAAATCTCGGGCGTATTGATGTCCTCATTGAGAAAACGGGGGACATCACATGATCGACCACACCAGTGACAATTGGAAGTTTCCGACCTGCGAACGCGTCCAGCGAATGCAGGACGTTCTGCTGGTTTCGTCCTTTGCCTTGTGGGCGACGCTGATCGGTTTCGCGCCGGTCGTGACCTGGCGCCTGCTGATCGCTTGAAAGAAAACGCAGCGCCTGCCGTGGTTAATCGGCGGTAGCACCTGCGGTCAAATGCGAGCGAAATTGCGACCGGGATTTTAAAAGCGGTCGCGTATCAAGCTCGTCACAACGGAAAAAAACGCGGGGGCGCGTCGTGGAAATCGAAAACAATACTCTCCCTGATCAACAGGGCTTTACGACCGAGGACGTTCTTTGGGCGGTCGGCATCTGGTCGGTGATCCTGACCATGTCGCCGGTCGTCGTGTTCTACATGCTGATGGTGGCGTGAGCAGACTTGCTCCGTCCGTCATTCCGGGGCGCATCGAAGATGCGAACCTCAGATGTACAATTGCACATCGGGGAATCTCGAGATTCTCCGATGTGCAATTGCACATCGTAGTTCGATGCTGCGCATCGCCCCGGAATGACGACATGCAATAGAAAAACGCGCGGAGTCCCGCGCGTCTTTTTTGAGTCCGTAAGCGGCGTAGTTACGCCGCTTGCTTGTGCATGGCGCCGGAAGCCGACGCGTTGCCGCGGATGGCCTTGATCGAACGTTCGATCGCAGCCCACAGCCGGCTGATTTCCGCAGCCGCCCGGCCTTCCGCATAATATTCGCGGGCGCCTTCGCCGTTGCCAAGCGCCAGCAACAGATCGGCACGGTTGGTGATCTGACCGCTCCACACCGGCGCACGGAATTTGATCAGTGCTTCACGCGCGATGGTGACGATGCGGCTTTCAACGCTGTCCCGGCTCGCGGGGGCACCGTTGATGACGACCGCATAGGGCTTGCGCGCCGCACGGCAGGTCTGAATGGTTTCCTGCACGGCATTGACGTCAAACACGCCGGGCCGCGCCGGAATGATCACCATCGTGGCGTTCTTGATGGCGTCGTCGACGACGGCCGACAAATTCGGCGGCGTGTCGATGAACACCCATTCGATGCCGTCGCGCTTGGCGGCGGCGATAATTCCGCTGACCGAATTTACCGCGGCCTTGATCGGCGGCTCGTTCGTTCCACGCAATTTGTGCCAGAGAGTAAGCGATCCCTGCGGATCAGCATCAACCATCAAACAGGGCTTCGTCGACTTATGGACATGCGCAGCAATGTGGGCAGCCAGGGTACTTTTTCCCGAGCCCCCCTTACGCGAAGCAAAAACTATGACGTTCATACCTTGGCCTCCAGATTGACCCCAGAAGCCGAAAATGAATCAGCGCACTGATTCGTGAAAGAAAAATTTGCTGCTTATTGCGAAGAAGCCACTGATTAGCCAATAAAGTTGCTTTTTGAGTCACACTGCGTGCGACGCCGCAATCCGTGATGAAATCGCAAAAATGGAATCGCCAGAGTGACTTGATCGATTCAGCGCATGCTTTTTGCGCGCTGTCGTTCGATCCACTTGCGCTCGATCCATCCGAGCAGCTTCGCCATCGGCGTCTGCAGAAACGGGACGTCCTGCGCGAACAAAAGGAGTCCGAGCGGCAGCATCCAGAGTCCAAGCACCGGCAAGATGCTGAAAATGCCGCCGAGGATCAGCAGAATAGCGATCGGAATCCTGACGTAGCGCGACGACGGCTTGCGCAGCCAGGCGACGAATCTGGCCGGGCCGGCCGGCAGCTTGGCTTCGAACCAGGCAAAATGCCGGTCGAGCTCCATTTGCGATTCTTTGCTCAATTAATCTCTCCTCGTGCTGAAGAGATGTTGACTCGCGGCTGGAGTAACAAGGCGTCAGTCTGTCGCGCGAAGGGGGCTTGAAATGGCATGCCGCGCTCAGGTCCGGGCTGGTTTTGCCGATTTCTTGGGCTTACGCGCCTTGGCCGCGGATTTGCGCGGGGCCGCCGGCTTGATCGCCATCGGCCTGCCGGCGGGCGCTGCAGCGGCCCGGCTCGGTTCGGGACCGGATCTGAATTGCGCCCGACAGGGCGGCGACAGCTGCGACTTCTTGGCGACCATGCAGGCGGTGACGCGCTCGACATTGGGGATTTCGGAGCTGCAGAGCCGGAAAGCGTCGCTGGTGCAGGCCTGTTCCTGTTCAGCGGTGTAGCTTTGACCCGAAGCCGGCAGCGATGAAAATGCGAGCGCCGTCGTCAACACCAAACCAAACCCGAAATTGCTGATCCGAAAAGTCGCCATGAATCCCCCCGAGGCAATGATTCCACGAATTGTGGGTGAACCGCCCGGGATTGGCAAGCAGGGGTGGACAACAGGCCACAGCACAAGTGCGGCGACCAGCGATGATTGCACCGGCCGGACGGGCGGCAGAATGGGCGGTGAATTGGGGAATTGGCAAGCTGGGCAACGCAATGACCTTTTCAGAAGGGCCTGCTAACCGCATAGCTTGCCGCGATCAGTTCGCGGAGCCGAAGGATAAATCGTTGGCCGACCAACCTGACCTATCCTTCGGGGCCACCTTCCGCTCGGTGTGGAATGGCATGCTCGACGTGTTTGTTCGGCTGCGCTTCCTCTCCCTGGTCGGCCTGCTGATCTATCTTGCCGTGGGGATTCTGGGATTCGTTGCGCCTGTTATCGCTGACAACCCGGTGCTCCGGGAAGGCCTCGATGCGATCAAGACCATCCTGAATCTTCCGCTTGAGATCGCGATCTACCGCCTGCTGATCCTCCGCGAAACCACTTCCGGCTACGATTTCGCGATATTCGCGCCACGCTTCCGGCGTTTGCTCGGTTGGACCGTCGTGCTGTGGGCGCTCATCACCCTTCCACCCTACCTGCCAGGCCTGATCACGCCGTCCGAGGACGCAGATTCAATCGCGACCATCGCAACCGCGATCGTCGTCGTCGTCGTCCTGGTGCGGCTGGCTATTCTTTTTCCGGCGATCGCGGTTGACGCGCCCGGTGCCTCGCTGCGCAATGTGCTGGCGGATACGAAGGCTCGAAGCTGGTTGATCCTGAAAAGTTTTTTTATTGTGCTGCTGCCGGTATTGGCCGGGTTCCTGGCGGTCGGCTTGATCGGCGACCTCGACGATCTGCCCAGCTGGTGGAGCGCAGCCAGAATTGCGCTCAACAGCCCGATCGAGTTGCTGGCGACGGTGTTGGCCGCCGCGACCGCATCGCGGCTGTTCGGCTGGATCGGCCATCAGGTGAAGGGCGTGCCGGTCTGATCCGGTCAGGCATCATTGGCCGGACAGGCGCTGCGGCCAGCGCAACGAATCCGACGGTCTCCCGGAATATCCGCGATGGGGTTGGTACAGTTGGGTGGGCTCGAACCACCGACCTCCTGTTCCACAGACAGGCGCTCTAACCAGACTGAGCTACAACTGCATCCTGCGCGAGCCCCACGAAAAAAGGGGGTCGCGAATGGGCGGGAAACTAGGTGCAACGCCACGCTTTGGCAAGGCCACCAGCCACCCGATTATCAGTCGTTTCGGGGGCAGACAAAGTTCATTTGCTTCGGGGCATCGATGGCCCACCCCTGCGAAGGACCGGCCCGGGGGCAACAAAAAAGCCCGGGCTGACCTGCCCGGGCTTCTTCAAACCTTAATGCGGGCTCAGGCGGCCGGCTGCTGGTACTTCGCGGCCGACGCCTTGATCGGTTCGACGGTTTCGGTCGCAACTTTCTGGCCGAGTTCAGCGAGTTCCTTGGCCTGGGCCGAAAACGTCTCGAACTGCTTCTTGGCGTGCGAGGTCCACAGCTCCATGGCAGCTGCCGGCGTCTTCACGCTGAGCAGGTCCTGCGCGAAGTCGAGCGAGGACGTGGTGTTGGCCTTGAAGAACTCGAACAGCTTGGCCGAGTAGGCGCTGGCGCCCTTGTTGGCCGAGGTGAACACGGCTTCCATGGTGCCGTTATGGCTCTCGGCCACATCCTTGAACTTGGCGTAGTTGTCGCGCGCCTGCGAAACGCCCTTTTCAGCGAACGCACGCATCTGCTCGGGGACTTCGAATGGAATGATGGAGGCGGAGAACGGATCGGTCGAACTGGTCATTCGCATGCTTCCTTCGCAACGGGGTGAATTGTGGTGACCCCTTGCGAACGCCACCGGTGAAAACACCGGTAGCGCCGTACTGGATCACACGGTCTCTGCTTGTCTGAGCACGATCTTCTCGGAATACTGGTACATATTTCCGGATCGAACTCCGGTCTTGGGGAGTGCCCATCGTCGGGCATGCCCAATAAACACCCTTATCATGTCAATTTTGTGCAACGCAAAGCAAAACAATGTGCACTGCGGCATACATTGCCTGCTTTGAGTGTATTTCTAGTCTCTAAATCCTAAAGTAGAATAGGCGGGACTTTTGAAGCATGTGTCCTCAGGCCTCTCCTGGGCTCTTGGGCTTCGCCGCATCCATCGCAGCGCGGCTGACGATCTGACCCATCTCGCTGGCTTGCTCCGCCAGCGCACGCATCTGGCCCTGCACATACTCGCTGTGCAGCCGCATCACCTCGGTCAGATCCTTGGCCTTCAGCAGCGCTTGCGCGTAGTCCAGCGAGGTCTGAACGTTCTTTTCGGCGAAGGCGACCGCCTTGCTGCCGATTTCCTTGACGTTGGTGCGCGCGGCGGCGCCATGGTCCTCGAACGAGCCCGCGGCCTGATGCGCGGAAGAGAGGAATTTCTCGAAGGTCTGGCGGGCCTGCTCGAAGCTCGCCTCCGCCATCGATCGCATTTCCTTTGGAATCTCGAAACGGCCATCGTCGCTCATGGTCCCACTCCTGTGGTGTTGGGGGCTGCTTGGCAGGCGTCCAGGTATCGCTAAAAGACCTCACCGGTATGATGCCGTGTCGGCGGTTCCGCATCGTGCACCTTGGGCGGAGGGCCTCGGGTTCACATCGTGAACCCCCGGCGGTCTTTTGCAACAAGCTCAACGCCGCAGAGGCCGATTCGGTTCAGCTGGATTAAGGTTATCGCGGCTTAGAATACCGCTTGGGTCCGCCCGGCCGTGGACCTGCCGCGCCGCGCTTGCGATACTGGCGATCCACTTGCGATCCTGCAGGGCAGTCAGCGTTTGGCCGCCGATTCGCAAAAATCATCTTCGAGCAGAAGGCTCACGTCCACGGTCATGTCCCGCTGATGAATAATGCCGAACTCCAGATGCTAGCGCTCGGCGATCCGCGGCTGGCGGTGCACGCGACGAGCACCCTGGCCGCATGGCTGTGGTCGAGCGACGGCACGCGGGTTCTGTGGGCCAATCCGGTCGGCGCACGCTTGTTCGGCACGGCCAACAGCACGGCGCTGGCGGGGAAAATTTTCGGACCGGCCGATCCGCATCGGCGGCAGATCGCGCGGCTCGCCGGCCGCCTGCTTGCGAACGGCGCGGTCCGGCTGGAGCGGCTGCAAGGTTTTGGCGCGGCGCCCGGCATGCTCGCGACCTGCGGCTGTTCGCGGCTCGATCTGCCCGATGGCAGCCACGGTATTTTGGTTGCTGCCGGCAACATCTCAGGCCGCGCCATGCCGCTGAAGGAACGGCTGCAGCGGCTGGTCGAGGGTCTCGCGATGCCAGTCGCGGCGTTTACCCGTGACGGCATCCTGATCGGCACCAGCGATACGGCGCGTCCCCTGCTCGGCTTTCACAATCTGGTCGAGGCCGGCCTCGACGATGCGCGCCAGGACGCGCTGAAACAGGGCGCCGTCGCAACCGCGATCGACATCGGCCGCATGGTGGTGCAACGGGTTGGCGCTGGCGCCGACATCGGTCTCGTCGCGCTGATCGTGCCGGACGCCGTGCACGCCGCAGCGCCGGAGCCCGTCGCGGCGGCGCAGCCGCAAGAAGAGCAACCGCAAGAAGAATTGCCTGAACCACTCGAGCCGCCGGTGGCGGGCGTTGTCGCGAACGATCCCGCACCCGTACCGCCGCAGCCCGCCCCCATGGGCGAAGCGCCGGCCGCCTTGGCGCTGTTCGACGCGCTCGCAGAGGCGCCGGAACAAGAACCCGAAACCGAGCCGGTCGCCGCGGCGGCGCCGTCCAGCAGCAAACCATCCGCCGCGTTGCCGCCTGAACCATCGCCTGACGTCGAAGCGATCGCCGCCGAAGCCACGCCCTCATTCGCCGCCGACGCCGCGCCTGAATCATCAGCCGAAAACCTGATAGCGCCGATCGCCGCCGTCCCCGTCGAGGCGCCGTCCTGGTTCGAAGAGCCGTCACCGCATGCGCGGCGGCTTCCGTTGCGCTTCATGTGGCAGATGGATCAGGAAGGCCGCTTCACGCTCGGCGCCGATGAATTCACCCGGCTGATCGGCCCGCACACCACCGCCGGCTTCGGCCGGTTGTGGAGCGAGATCGCGGAAGCCTTCGGGCTCGATCCCGAAGGCCGCGTGATGAAGGCGTTTGCCACGCGCCAGACCTGGAGCGGCATCACGCTGAACTGGCCGGTCGATGGCGGCGCGCGGCTGCCGGTCGAATTGTCGGGCCTGCCGATCTTCGATCGCGCACGGCATTTTGCCGGCTTTCGCGGCTTCGGCGTTTGCCGCGATCTCGACGGCCTGGCACGGCTGGCCGCCTTGCGCCGCTACGAATTCTTCGGTGGAGCACCCGCGCCGATCGCGCCGGAACCGCACTCGGCTGATATCGTCCAGGCAGGCCCAGCGTCGGATTCGGTCGGCCCGGAGTTGCCCGCGCAGGATCCGTCCGCGGAGGACGCGCCTCAAGAAGCGTTGCCGCAAGAAAATTTCAGCGAGAACGTGACCGCGCAGCCGACCGCGGCAGATGACCCGCCCGCGGAATTTGTCATCGAGACCAGCGTTGCGTCGCCTCCCGTTACGGAATTGCCCGAGCCGATTGCTTCCGAGATTTCACACCCAACCGATCTGGATGCCGCCGTGGAACCCCCAAAGGATACTCTGGCAGAAATGCAGGCGGAAACGCCGAAGAACGTTCTGCCGTTCCGCCCGCCCGGCGACGCCAAGCCGCCATCGCTGACGCCGGTCGAAAACAGCGCCTTCAACGAACTCGCGCGGCAATTGTCGGCGCGGCTCGAGAACGAGAACGGCAATGAGACGGCACAGGCCGTCACCGGCCTCGATGAAACCGTGGTCGAGAACACCGCATCGACGGACGCGTATGCGGCAGCTTCACAGGAAGCCGCGAGCGATGCCCCGGTGCAGCCGGAATGGCTGGCACCATCCGAGCCGCCGGCGCGCGGCGAAAGCAGGCGCGACAAGGCGCTGCTCGACTTGCTGCCGGTCGGCATTCTAATCTACCGGCTCGACCGGCTGCTCTACGCCAATCCCGCCTTCCTCACGCAGATGGGCTATCCGAGCCTGCATGCGCTGGAAGATGCCGGCGGCCTCGATGCGCTCTATGTCGAGCCCGGCGTCTCCAACGCGCCCTCGACGTCGGACACCGGCACGCCGGTGATGATCTCCGCGAGCCAGCCGAAACCTGCGGAACAAGGCTCGGAAGAAGACCCGGAAGGGCCCGCATCGACGCCACCGGCGGCGACCGACGCGCGCCTCTACACGATTTCATGGGACGGCGATTCCGCGCTCGCTTTGATCTTCTCGGGTGCGCGCAGCGAAGCGGCGGCCGTCGCCGCCGCGATCGCGGAAGCTTTGCCGGTTGCCGAACCGCCGGCCGCCGAACCGCTGCCGGCGGGCCACGCCGATGCCGAAGAGCTTGGCGCCATCCTCGACACCACAGCCGAAGGCATCGTGATGTTCGACGCCGAGGGCAACATCAGTTCGGCCAATCGCAGCGCCGAAGCGCTGTTCGGCTATGACGGCGAGGACCTGGCGCGGCGTAATCTGGCGGATCTGTTCGCGCCGGAAAGCCAGCACGAGGTGTTCGACTATCTCGCCAGCATCAAATCCGAAGGTGTCGCCAGCCTGCTCGAGCACGGCCGCGAGACGCTTGGGCGCGAGAGCAAGGGCGGCTTCATTCCGCTGTCGATGACCATGGGACGGACAAAGGCCGATGGTCCGAATTTCTTCGCGGTGTTCCGCGACCTGTCGCAGGCCAAGCAGAGCGAGAACGAGTTGCGGGAAGCGCGGCGCCTCGCCGAGCGCGCCGCCAGCGCCAAGGCGGACGTGCTGGCCCGCATCAGCCATGAGGTGCGCACGCCGCTCAACGCCATCATCGGCTTCTCCGAAGTGATGATCGGCGAACGTTTCGGTGCGCTCGGCAATGAGCGCTATGTCGAATACATGAAGGACATCCGCGCTTCCGGCGAGCGGGTGATCTCGATCATCAACGACCTGCTCGATCTCTCGAGGATCGAGACCGGCAAGCTCGATCTGTCGTTCACCAACCAGAATCTCAACGAACTGGTCGAGAGTTGCGTCGCCGTGATGCAGCCGCAGGCCAACCGCGAACGCATCATCATCCGCACCTCGCTGGCGCACACGCTGCCGCCGGTGGTCGCCGATGCGCGCGCGTTGCGCCAGATCACGCTCAACCTGATCGGCAATTCGATTCATCTTGCCAATGCCGGCGGCCAGGTCATCGTCTCCACGGCGTTGTCCGATTTCGGCGAGGTAATGCTGCGGGTCCGCGATACCGGCCACGGCCTCAACGACAACGAAGTCGCCGCCGCCCTGGAGCCGTTCCGCACTCCGGCACCATCCGATCAGGCCTCCGAGGGCGCCGGCGTCAGCCTGTCGCTGACCAAAGCGCTGGTCGAAGCCAACCGCGCCCGATTCCAGATCAAGACCGGCGCGCGCTCGGGCACGCTGATCGAGGTGGTGTTCGCGCACACGACCGCGAAGGCCTGAGCGCGGCCGTCAAATTTTTGCGAGAACGGGTTTTTAGTTTCGCGATGCGGGCTTCGTGACACTTGTGGCTTGCAAGCTGCGGGAGACTGCCATGGATGGACTTGGTGAAGCCGTAACGCCGCAAGCCATCGCAGCGTGCGAGAAGATCATCCGGCCCTATATCAGGCGCACGCCCGTGATCGAGACCGATGGCCGCGAGTTCGGGCTGTCGGCCGCCACAATCTGCCTCAAGCTCGAATTGCTGCAGCACTCGGGAGCGTTCAAGGCCCGCGGCGCCTTCACCAATCTGTTGACCCGAGCGATCCCCAAAGCGGGCGTCGTCGCAGCGTCGGGCGGCAACCACGGCGCTGCCGTCGCCTATGCTGCGATGAGGCTCGGCATACCGGCCAAGATTTTCGTTCCCAGCGTGTCTTCTCCGGCCAAGATCAAGCGCATCCGCGAGTACGGCGCGGACCTCACCATTGAGGGCGATGGCTATGCGGATGCGCTCGCCGGAAGCGAAGCATGGGCGCAGCAAACCGGCGCGCTGCCGGTTCACGCATTCGACCAGAACGAAACCATCATGGGGCAGGGAACGATCGGCCTGGAGCTCGACGAACAACTTCCCAACATCGACACGCTCCTCGTTGCGGTTGGCGGCGGCGGGCTGGTTGCAGGGATAGCGGCCTGGTATGCCGGCCGCATCAAGGTGATCGGTGTCGAGCCGTTTGCGTCGCCGACGCTGACCAGGGCTTTGGAGGCCGGACATCCCGTCGATGCGGAGGCCGGCGGGCTGGCGGCGGATTCGCTGGCGCCGCGCCGCGTCGGCGAAATTGTGTTTCCGATCGCGCAGAAATACGCGCCGCGCACCGTGCTGGTGACCGACGACGCGATCGCCGAGGCGCAGCAGACGCTGTGGCGCACCTTGCGCATCGTGGCGGAGCCGGGAGGCGCCGCCGCCTTTTCGGCGATTCTGTCCGGCGCCTATCGGCCTGAAGCCGGCGAACGCGTGGCCGTTGTCGTCAGTGGCGGTAACACGGCCGCGGTGAATTTCGACATCACGCGCTGAGAAGGCGAACACCCCTAGCTGTTGTCGATGAGGCATGGAGTGGGCCAACGTCGAGCGACACATTTGGAACGCTTCTAAACTATAATCTGGAATCACTCTAAAAGAATGCCGTCGCGACATCGCGGCGCTTCGTGCGCGCTATCCGCTGGGCTAGTGAAACCGGCATCATCCTCGTGCCTGCCGGAGCAGCCCTCATGATCAAATTTCGCGTCTTCGCCGCATCAGCGGCGTTGCTTGGTTTGGCCTCGTCCGCCATCACCACGGCTTCCGCCGATAACGGCGAAGTCAACGTCTATACCTATCGCGAAACCAAGCTGATCCAGCCGCTGTTCGATGCCTTTACCAAGGACACCGGCGTCAAGGTCAACGTCGTCTCGGCGAGTTCAGGGCTCGAGCAGCGCATGAAGGCCGAGGGCGCCAACAGCCCGGCCGACGTGCTGCTGACGGTCGATATCGGCCGCATGGACGAGGCCGTGAAGGCCGACGTGACCCAGCCGATCAAGTCGGAGGCGCTCGACAAGGTCGTGCCGGCGCAATATCGCGATCCCGACGGACACTGGGCCGGCATTTCGATGCGCGCGCGCGTGATCTACGCCTCGAAGGATCGCGTCAAGCAGGACGCCATCACCTATGAAGAGCTCGCCGATCCCAAGTGGAAGGGCAAGATCTGCATCCGCTCCGGCCAGCACATCTACAACAACGGACTGTTCGCGGCCTACACCGCGAAATACGGCGAGGCCAAAGCCGAGGAATGGCTGCGCGGCGTCAAAGCCAATCTGGCGCAGAAACCCTCGGGCGGAGATCGCGAGGCCGCGCGCGACGTCGCCGCCGGCAAGTGCGACATCGGCATCGGCAACACCTATTACTGGGCGCTGATGATGAACAACGATCCCGAAAAGAAGCCGTGGGCGGAAGCCACCAAGGTGATCCTGCCGACCTTTGCGGGCGGCGGCACCCACGTCAATCTGTCCGGCGTGCTGCTGGCCAAGCACGCGCCGAACAAGGCCAATGGCCTCAAGCTGATCGAATGGCTCGCCGGTGAAAAGGCGCAGCAGATGTATGCCGACCAGAACTACGAATATCCGGTGCGTGCCGGCGTCGCCATCAACCCGACCATTGCGGGCTATGGCAAGCTCAACGCCGATTCCCTGCCGATCGCCAAGGTCGCCGCCAACCGCAAGGCGGCCGCGACGCTGGTAGACAAGGTCGGCTTTGATAATTGAGCTTCCGTGAAGCGATAGAATCGTGATCGCGCGGCGACCGCAATTGCGTTCCCTCCCCCCTTGCGGGGGAGGGTTAGGGAGAGGGGTGGCGGCAACGGCAGTGCGCGTGGCTTACCCCTCTCCCCTGCCCTCCCCCGACGCAAGTCGGGCCTGCCTGACTTGCGCAAACTCAAAGTACGCAACCGGGCTAAACCCCGGGTGCGTGGGGGAGGGAGCCCACCTCCACCAGCCAGTACACCGACTTTCCCCATTCACATGTGACCTCCCGTGAACCCTTCCGCGCACGCCGGACGGATCTCGGCGGCCATCGCGGTCATGACCGCGATCATGGTCGCCGCGCCCGTGATCGCGGTCATCGCGCTGGCGATGAACCCCGCGCCCGATCTGTGGCGGGATCTGATCGCCTATGTGTTGCCGCGGGCAATGCTCGACACCTCGCTGTTGCTGTTCGGCGTCGGCGCGCTGGCGCTTGTGATCGGCGCCGGCACCGCGTGGCTGATCTCGCTGCATGACTTTCCCGGCCGCGCGCTGCTGTTGTGGCTGATGCCGCTGCCGCTGGCGATCCCGACCTACATCGCCGCCTACGTCTATGCCGACCTGTTCGAACCGCTCGGCCTCGTTCATCGCACGCTGGCGATCTGGTTTCCGCTGCGCGACACGGTGGCCGCCCTGCCCAATCTGCGTTCGATGCCGGGCGCGATCATCGTCATCGGCCTCGTGCTCTACCCTTACGTCTATCTCTCGGCGCGGACGATGTTTCAGTTCCAGAGCGCCGAATTCGCCGAAGCCGCGCGAACGCTCGGCGCCAGCCGCCTGCAGATATTCCTCCGCGTCTCGCTGCCGATGGCACGGCCGGCTCTGGCGGTCGGCGTGGCGCTGGTGTCGCTGGAAACGTTGAACGACATCGGCGCCAGCGAATATCTCGGCGTCCGTACGCTCACCGTGTCGATCTTCACGACCTGGCTCAACCGCGGCAGCCTCGCCGGCGCGGCGCAATTGTCCTGCTTCATGCTGGCGATCGTGGCCGGCCTGATCGCGATCGAACGCTATGGTCGCCGCAACGTCGCGACCGGGTTTTCCGCCGAGAGCCCGCGGCTGACGCCGCGCACGCGATTGCACGGCAGCCGGGGCTGGTGGGCGTTCGCCGCCTGCCTTGCACCGGTGCTGCTCGGCTTCATCGTACCGGTGCTGTTTCTGCTGCAGCAGAGTTTCAAGCGCGGGCTCTTGACCAATTTCGACATGACGCTGGGACGCGATGCCTTCAATTCGGTGGCGTTCGCGACCCTGGCGACGCTGATTGCGCTCGGGCTCGGCTTTGCCACCATCCTGGCCTGGCGCTGGCGCCCGGATCCGGTGCGCCTCGTTGCGATGAACATCTCGCAAACCGGCTACGCCCTGCCCGGCCTGGTTCTCGCGCTGGGCTTGCTGACCCCGGTGCTCGCGATCGACAATGGCCTGAGCGCGCTCGGCGGATGGCTCGGAGGTTCATTGCCGGGGCTGATCCTGGTCGGCTCGGGAGCAGCCGTCGTGATCGCCTATGTGATCCGCTTCCTGGCGGTGCCGACCGGACTGATCAAGGCAGGCTTCGAGCGAATCCCGCACGACTACGACGACAGCGCGCGCGCCGCCGGCGCAAGGCAAGCCACCACGATGCGGCTGATCCATCTGCCGCTGCTCCGGCCGGCGATGCTGGGCGCCGTCATCATCGTGTTCGTGGACTGTCTGAAGGAATTGCCGGCGACGCTGCTGCTGCGTCCGCTCAACGTTGATACGCTGGCGACCTCGATCTACCAGTTCGCCAGCCGCGGCAGTTTTGAGGACGGCGCGCTCGCGGCGCTGCTGATCGTCGCCGCCAGCATCGGCCCGGTGGCGTGGTTGACGCGGTTCTCCGACGTGCCGTCAGGACCGGCGTAGGTGGCAAAGGCTTCCGTCGTCCCTGCGAACGCAGGGACCCATAACCCCGGTCGTCTATTGCTTGAAGAAGGTCTCTCCTACAGCGCGCCAACGAGAGGGCGCCGCGGGGGTCCCGGCGCAAGGCCGGGACGACCATAGAATTTTGTCGCGCCTTACGCGTTCTTCAGCGCGACGCGGAATTCGGCTTCGGTCTTGGCCTTGACCTCGTCCAGCGTGACGCCGTCGGCGAGCTCGATCAGCGCCATGCCGTCCTTGCCGTGCTTGTCGATGGTGAACACAGCCAGATCCGTCACCACCATGTCGACGACCTTCTCGCCGGTCAGCGGCAGGTTGCAGGTCTTCAGGAGTTTCGGGCCGTCCTTGGCGGAATGCTCCATCACAACGACGACGCGCTTGACGCCGGCGACGAGGTCCATCGCGCCGCCCATGCCCTTGACCATCTTGCCGGGGATCATCCAGTTGGCGAGGTCGCCGTTCTGCGCCACCTGCATCGCGCCGAGGATCGATAGATCGATATGCCCGCCGCGCACCATGCCGAAGGATTCGGCTGACGAGAAATAGCTGGTCGACGGCAGTTCGCTCACGGTCTGCTTGCCGGCGTTGATCAGGTCGGCGTCTTCCTCGCCCTCATAGGGGAACGGGCCCATGCCGAGCATGCCGTTCTCGCTCTGCAGGCTGACGTCGATACCGTCGGGGATGTAGTTCGAGACCAGCGTCGGAATGCCGATGCCGAGATTGACGTAATAACCGTCGCGCAACTCTTTGGCGGCACGAGCGGCCATCTGTTCACGGGTCCAGGCCATGGTGTCTACTTCCTGTTGAGTTACGCTGCGGGGCGCGGACGGGTGTTGCGGAACTCGATCCGCTTCTTGCCGGTGCCGACGTCGATGATGCGTTTGACGAAAATGCCGGGCGTGTGGATGTGATCGGGGTCGATCTCGCCGGCCGGCACCAGGTGCTCGACCTCGGCGATGGTGATCTTGGCAGCGGTTGCCATCATCGGGTTAAAATTGCGCGCGGTCTTGCGATAGACCAGGTTCCCGGCGGTATCGCCCTTCCAGGCGTGGACGATGGCGAGGTCGGCGAACAGGCCGCGCTCCATGATGTATTTCTCGCCGTCGAATTCCTTCACTTCCTTGCCTTCGGCGATCAGGGTGCCGACGCCGGTCTTGGTGAAGAAGGCCGGGATACCGGCGCCGCCGGCGCGGATGCGCTCGGCCAGCGTGCCCTGCGGATTGAATTCGAGTTCCAGTTCGCCGGCGAGGTATTGCTGGGCGAACAGCTTGTTCTCGCCGACATAGGACGAGATCATCTTCTTGATCTGCCGGGTCTCCAGAAGCCGGCTCAGCCCGATGCCGTCGACCCCGGCATTGTTGGAGATGACAGTGAGGTTCTTGACGCCGGATTCGCGGATCGCGTCCGACAGGGTCTCGGCGATACCGCAAAGACCAAAACCACCCGACATGATCATCATGCCGTCCTTCAGAACGCCATCGAGTGCCGATTTGGCGTCGGGGTAAACCTTGTTCATGGGATGTCTGACCTGATGGAGGAAACGGCTTAAGGCCGGCATAATCTTAAGGATTATTAGGCGAAATCTTCGCACTGCGTCAATGCGCGCGCTTCTGGACCATCGGCCGCGGTTCACAACGCCAGGATGGCCTTGAAAGCGTCAAGAAAACCCTTCAGGTTGCGTGGGTTGGCAAGGGCTGAAAGCTAGGCGCGGCCGCCCCGGACAACCAAACCCTCGACCTCAACCCGACCTGGATATGTCTTTGACGATGGCCCAAGGAATGAAGCGCCTGGGGATGCCGATTGCGGCGTTTCTCGGCTTGGCTTTGATCGGCCTGATCGGGACCTCCTGGTTCCTCAACCGGGACGCGCTGCGCCAGGCGGTCGAGGCGCAGATTCGCGCCGTCACCGGGCTCGATCTGGTCGTCTCGGGTGCGATCGACGTCTCGGTATTTCCCGGCAGCTATGTCTCGTTTCACAATGTCAGGCTGAAGGGCGGCGCCACCGTCGACCCCGCGCTGCAGGTCGACGTGCTGACGGCGAATCTGCGCTTGCTGCCGCTGTTGCTGCGACGGTTCGAGATCGCCGACGTCATGATGCTGCGGCCGCATATCCGCGTCGTCAGGGACGGCAATGGCGAGAGCAACTGGACGCCGTTCGTCGAGACCATCGCGCGCGCGATGAAGCCGGGCGCCGCGAATCAGGTGTCGTTCTCCGAGATCCGGATCCAGGACGGCGTGCTCAACTATGAAGACGCTACCAGCCAGGTCTCCGAGGCGCTAAGCGATATCGACCTGTCGCTGGCCTGGCCGTCGATCTCGCGTTCGTTCGCCGCCACCGGGCAGTTCGACTGGCGCGGCGAGCGCGTCGACGGCTCGGTCAGCGCCAGCGATTTCGTCGCGCTGCTGTCGGGCGATCGCTCCGGCGTGAAGGCGCGGCTGGTCAGCGCGCCGCTGAAACTGGCATTCGATGGCGCGCTCGCCAACCGCACCAGCCTGATGATGGAAGGCACGGTGACGATCGACAGCCCGTCGCTGCGCAACGCGTTGCGCTGGATGGGACAGTCGCCGCCCGGCGGCGGCTTCGGCCGCTTCGCGCTGAAGGCCCGCGCCAATGTGGTCGGCGGTTCCGTTGCGCTGACCAATGTGAATGTCGAACTCGACGGCAACGTCGCCGAAGGCGTGATGACCTTCGCCAATAACGGCCGACAGACGCTGCAGGCGACGCTGGCCGCCGGCGCCCTCGATTTCACGCCCTACATCTCGACCTTTCGCCTGCTGGCGAGCGGCGCGCGCGACTGGAATCGGCAATTGTTCGACCTGAACTCGTTGTCGACCACCGATCTCGACATGCGGCTGTCGGCCGCCAAGGTGACGGTCGGCTCGACCAAGCTCGGCCGCACCGCCTTTGGCGCCAATCTGCGCGGCGGCGCGCTCGCGCTCTCGGTCGCCGAGGCGCAGATGTATGGCGGCATCGCCAAGGGCACGTTCGGCGTCGCGCGCTCGGACGCGATCGCCGACGTCAAGGCCCAGTTCCAGTTCACCGATGTCGACCTGCACGCCTGCGCATCCGAATTGTTCGGTATCAACAAGCTCTCCGGCCGCGGCAATCTCAATGTCTCGCTGGTGGCCTCTGGCTCCAGCCCGTTCGGGCTCGTCACTTCGCTCGACGGCACCGCTACCCTGACCGGCCGTGACGGCGCGATCGCGGGCTTCAATGTCGAGCAGCTGTTGAAGCGGCTGGAACGGCGGCCGCTGTCCGGCAGCGGCAATTTCCGCAACGGCTCGACGCCCTTTGACACGCTCAACGTGGCGGTGAAGTTCAACGACGGCATCGCGACCGCCGAAGACGTCCGCGTCGAAGGTCCCACGACGCGGCTCACGCTGACCGGCACCGCCTCGGTGCCGGCGCGCGAATATGATCTGAAGGGCGTCGCCAGTCTGACGTCTGCACCCAACGCGCCGCCCGGCTTCGACCTGCCGTTCGTGGTGCAGGGCCCGTGGGACGATCCATTGGTGTTTCCCGATCCCGAAAGCCTGATCCGCCGCTCGCCGGGCGCAGCCCCGCTGCTGGATGCAGTGAAGGATCGCAAGACCCGCGACGCCGTGCGCTCGGTGATCGAGCGGATCACCGGCGGCGGTCCAAGGCCGGCGGCACCTGCGGCGGCCGAGGGCACAAAACCGAACTGACGACGGCAGGACCACAAGCCTGTTTCACGATGACGCTTGCGACCTGGCTCGGACTGGCACCGACGCCGGCTGGTCTCTGGAATAACTGAACATTAACCATACAGGCCCATGATTTGAGCCGAATTCAGGTGGGCAAGCGCGCGCGAGCCATTGCTGGTTTGTCACCACGATGGCTCTTTTGTTTTGCTGACCGGCGATGGGCTGAGACGTAGGGAACACAGGTGGCCGAAGCACCGGGCAGGGAAACGCAAGGGGACAAACAGCCCGAGGCGGCACCGCGAGTAGCCTCAAGCCCGGTGCCGAAGTTAGCTGTCTCGCTGGCTGCCATGGCCATCATTGGTGCCGCCACCGCCAATTCCTTGCCGAGTTTCGGCGGTTTCTCAATGCCGGTTTTCAATCAGTTCTCTTTGCCGAGCGTCGATCGGTTGTCCTTGCCGGACTTCAGCCGCTTCTCCCCGCCAAATTACAATCGCGTCGCTGCACCTCCTCCGCCTATCCCGGCTCCGGCCCTCGTACCGGATCCAGTTGTCAGGGCGGGGCTGCGGGACATTCAGACGTCGCAGGAGCAAAACGCCGATGTGTTGATGTCGCTCATGCAGAGCGCCTCAGCCCAACAGGCGGATTTGAAAAGAATAACCCGTCAACTCTCCCTGCTGACGGCGCAGGTGAGCTCTCTGCAGAATCAGGCGGCGCCGCTGACGACTTCCAGCATCTCACCGTTGACGACTTCCAGCATCCCACGTCCAAATCCTCGCACGCGGGTCATCCAGGCGTCGCGAAAAGTACTCCCTCCAGTTCTTCCTCCAACTCCTCCTCCGCTTCCCAAGCCTGCCGGCCCCTTTTCGGTAGGGGGCGCTCCGCTCAGTCCGGCACCTGGATCGGGCGCAAGCTAGCACCCAACGGAAAACGCCTCCGCCATCTCCTCGAGCCGATCTTGGGAGCAAAGCAGGAATCCGGCAAAGATCGT
Source organism: Bradyrhizobium sp. AUGA SZCCT0176 (assembly GCF_018130145.1). GTDB lineage: Bacteria > Pseudomonadota > Alphaproteobacteria > Rhizobiales > Xanthobacteraceae > Bradyrhizobium. The sequence goes on from NZ_JAFCMB010000003.1 coordinate 450,551, forward strand.
GGTGTCTGCTTTTGGGGGCAAATCGGAAGTCGCCGACGCAGAGGCTCACGTCCGCAAATGACCCGAGGCGGACATTTGCCTGGCCTGCTGGCACCTGTGGCTCAGCCCAATCCGCCCCTTCTGAAGGACGGTCTAGCCCGATAAGATGCTCGTCCTGACCCTGGGGGCAGACATGGCGCGGCCATCAAGAACGGGCGGCAAGAAGAGCGAGGCGAAAGCCCGCAACGCAAGCCCAGCAAAGGGCCGCAAGACCACCAAGACCAAGCCCCGCACTGCGCCAGCAGCCGCCCGAGTTAAGCGTCGTTCGGTCTCCGATCCGATCAAAGACCTGAAGGAAGCCCGCGAGCAGCAGGCGGCGACTGCCGAGATATTGAAGGTCATCGCCTCTTCGCCGTCGGACGTGCAGCCGGTGTTTGAGGCGATTGCCTCAAGCGCCAACCGGCTGCTCGGCGGATTCTCCACTGCAGTCTTCCGCTTTCTCGACGATACTGTGCATCTCGCCGCGTTCACCCCGGTAAGTCCGGCTGCCGATGCAGCCCTCCAAGCGGATTTTCCCAGGCCGGTCGATGCGTTCGAGGCGTTCCGGCTGGCCCAGCAAGGCAAGCCCTTCCCGATCCCGGACACCGAAGAGATACCGCACGCGCCGATCAAGGAAATCGCGCGGCTGCATGGCTTCCGCAGCATGCTGTTCGTGCCGCTAATGAGCAACGGCGTGCCGATTGGCGTCGTCAGCATCACCCGCGCTACGACAGGTTCATTCGCCGAGCATCACGTGCAACTGATGCAGACCTTCGCCGACCAGGCCGTCATCGCCATCGAGAACGTCCGGCTGTTCAACGAAACGCAGGAAGCGTTGAAGCATCAGACCGCCACATCGGAAGTGCAGCATGTGATCGGGAGGTCAATGACCGACACGCAGCCGGTCTTCGAGCGCATACTCGATAGCACGGAACGGCTTTTCGATTGCAGGCAGGTTTCGATCTTTCTCGCTCCTGGCGATGGGTTGCTGCATGTGGCGGCACGCCGTGGAACTGGCTACGAAGCAATCGACAAGGTGTACCCGCTGCCAATCGAGCAGACATCGGCTCCCCGCGTCCTTGGCGAGCGACGGCAAGTCTATCTTCCCGACGTGATGTATGGTGCTGACGTACCTTCGAGCATACGTCGCGTGGTTCAGGTGTTTGGCAATTTTTCCGTCGTAATGACCCCAATGATCTGGGAGGGCCAGGGGATCGGCCTAATCTCGGTGCTACGCGAGCCAAATGCCGCATTCACGCCGAAGGAACTCAGCCTTCTTAGGACCTTTGCCGACCAGGCCGTGATCGCCATCGAGAATGTGCGCCTATTCAAGGAGGTTCAGGCGAAGACCGCCGACCTCTCGGAGTCTCTACAACAGCAGACCGCCACCGCTGACGTGCTCAAGGTGATCAGCCGCTCGGCGTTCGATCTGCAGACTGTGTTGGAAACTTTGGTCGTATCCGCGGCCCGCCTGTGCGAAGCCGACGAGGGCACGATATTTCAGCCCAGAGATGACGCCTACCGCCTGACGGCAAGCTGTGGGCTTTCCCCTCCCAGGAAGGTGTTTCTTGAAAACTGCTCGTTCCAGCTGGGCACGGGCAGCACAATCGGACGGGTCTTGTTTGAAGGTAAAACCGTTCATATCGAAGACTCTCAGACTGACCAAAATTACCGATTTCAAGATCCGGAAGTGCGCACGCGGCTCGGTGTCCCTTTGCTGCGCGAGGGTGCACCCATCGGCGTCTTCGTGTTGGCACGCCGTGATGTCCGCCCCTTCAGCGATAAGCAAATCGAATTGGTCCAGACCTTCGCCGACCAGGCAGTGATCGCGATCGAGAACGTCCGGTTATTCGACGAGGTGCAGACGAAGACGCGCGACCTTACGGAGGCGCTGACCTATCAGACAGAGAGCAGCAACATCCTCAGAGTGATCGCGTCCTCACCGACCGACGTAGGGCCTGTTCTCAATGCCATTGTCGAAAGCGCCTGCCAGCTTTGCGATGCTTATGATGCGGCGGTGGTGCTGCAGGACGGCGAATATCTGCGGATCAGCGCGCATCACGGACCAATTCCGATCGGCATCGAGAAGTGGCCGATCAACCGCCGCTGGACCGCCGGCCGCGCCTTCGTCGACCAGACGCCGGTTCACATTGAGGATCTGAGCGACGAGAAGCACGCCGACTTCACCGATGGCCGCGAGCTGTCGCTGCGCATGGGCCATCGCACCATCCTCAGCGTGCCGCTGCTGCGCGAAGGCGAAAGCATTGGCGCTATCGTACTTCGCCGCACCGAAGTTCACCCGTTCAGCGAAAAGCAGATTACCTTGCTTCAAACCTTCGCTGATCAGGCCGTGATCGCCATCGGCAACGTTCGTCTGTTCCAAGAAGTGCAGGCCAAGACGCGCGATCTGAGCGAGGCGCTGTCTTACCAGACAGGGAGCGGCAAGATTCTCAGCGTTATCGCATCCTCGCCAACTGAGGTAAGGCCGGTTCTTAAGGCAATCGTCGAAACTGCCTGCGAGCTTTGCGATGCCTCTGACGCTCTTGTGTTCCTGAAAGACGGCGAGGACCTGCGCTTCAGCGCGCACCACGGATCAATACCAATCGATATGGAGAAATGGCCGATTAACCGGAATTGGGTCATGGGACGCACTGTCGTCGATGGGGTACCGGTCCACGTGCACGATCTTCCCTCCGAAGGCGAAGAGTTCCCCGAGGGCCGAGAACTAGCGCGCCACCAGGGCATTCGCACAGTTTTGAGCGCACCTTTGCTGCGCGAGGGTGAAAGCATCGGAACGATCGCGCTTCGCCGCACTGAAGTGCAGCCGTTTAGCGAAAAACAGATTGCTCTGCTGCAGACCTTTGCCGATCAGGCAGTAATCGCCCTCGGGAACGTTCGGCTGTTTGACGAGGTGCAGGCAAAAACGCGCGACCTCACGGAGGCGCTGCAGCAGCAGCTCGCCACCGTGGACGTGCTGAAAGTCATCAGTTCTTCGCCGGGTGAGCTGGAGCCGGTATTTCAAGTTTTGCTGGAGAACGCGGTGCGTCTCTGCGAGGCTCAGTTCGGCGTCCTATGTACTTTCGATGTAAGTGGATTTCAGTACGTGTCGGCTCGAGGCGCATCCGCAGAATATACAAAATACATGCAACAACGCGGACCCTTTCGACCTGCATCGGGAGTGCTCGATCGGATTATGCGGACAAAGCAACCGAGCCACACAGCCGACGAGGCTGCGGAGGTTGTCCCCGGCCCGGCCGGTACCTTCGGAGGTGCACGATCTCTTGTCGGTGTCCCAATGCTCAAAAACGGTGAGTTAAGAGGCGCAATTATCATCTACCGTACGGAAGTGCGGCCGTTTGCGGATCAACAGATCGATTTGCTGACGAACTTCGCTGCCCAAGCAGTCATTGCTATTGACAATACACGCCTCCTTAATGAGCTGCGGCATCGCACGGATGATCTAACTCGATCGCTACAGGACTTGCACAGCGCGCAAGAGCGACTGGTCCAGACCGAAAAACTCGCTTCGCTCGGCCAGCTCACGGCTGGCATCGCGCATGAGATCAAGAACCCGCTCAACTTCGTCAATAATTTCTCGGCGCTGTCGGCGGAACTGACGGACGAGCTGAACGACGTGCTCAAGCCGGCCCCGCTCGATGGCAAGATGCGGGCGGAAGTCGACGAGTTGACGCGGCTTTTGAAGGACAACCTCGAAAAAGTCGTGCAGCACGGCAAGCGCGCCGACTCCATCGTCAAGAACATGCTGCTGCATTCGCGCGAGGGCTCTGGCGAACAGCGGCCCACGGACATCAATGCGCTCTTGGATGAGAGTCTGAACCTTGCTTACCACGGTGCCCGAGCAGAAAAGGCAGGCTTCAGTATTGCCTTCCAACGCGATCTCGATCCGACCGTCGGCATGGCTGACGTCTATCCGCAAGAGATCACGCGGGTCCTGCTCAATCTGATCTCGAACGGGTTCTACGCTGCGACGAAACGCAAAGTGGAAACTGGTGACGTCTTCGAGCCAATGCTTTCCGCCACGACGAAGAACCTCGGCGACAAGGTCGAAATCCGTATTCGCGATAACGGGACCGGCATCCCAGATGATGTCAAAGAGAAGATATTCAACCCGTTCTTCACGACCAAACCAGCCGGTGAAGGAACCGGCCTTGGTCTCTCGATGACGCACGACATCATCGTGAAGCAACACGGGGGCAGAATTGATGTGACGACCGAGCCTGGGCAGTTCACAGAGTTCATCATCGTCCTGCCAAGAAAGAGCAATGTTTCTGGCAGGGATCGAGGTGAGGCGTGAGCATTTTGGTTCTTGTGGTCGACGACGAGCCCGACGTCGAGGCGTTGTTCCGCCAGCAATTCCGACGCGATCTGAGGGCGCAACGTTTCGTCATGGACTTCGCCGTTTCGGCGGCGGATGCTCTGGCGCGGATTGCAGGCTCAATCGAGCAGACCCTGGTATTGATTCTTTCGGACATCAATATGCCCGGCATGACCGGACTTGAAATGCTACCAAAAGAGAGGCGACCCGACGTCCCCATCATCATGATCACTGCCTATGGCGATCCCGAGACCAGACGGAAGGCGATGGAAGGCGGCGCGACGGGGTTGCTGACCAAGCCCATCGACTTCACCCTGCTGCGAGCAGAAATCGATACGCGCTTGGGCCAAGCTTAGTGATCGCCAACTCGCGTCGCCACCTGTCGATGTCCGCTTCTGGCACTTTTCGGACCTCACACCACGCCTGAATTGCGTCCGTAGTCCAGGGTAAAGCAGACGCCGGGTGATCGCTTGATTCACCCGCAATCTGCCTACGCCCTGAGAACTGCGTCGAGGCGTACGCAATAGCAATCTGCAAGCGAGAGCGCGACAAATCAACCCGACGGGCAAATCACTTACGATTGTCAGAAATCATGTCAAGTCCAGAATTTCCGAAAATCAAAAATATTTCCCTTTCCTTCCACCCCAAATCACCGGCACATTCTCGCCCATCCCGTCCCACTCAGAGGGGCGTCGGCCGTCGTCATGACGAGGGGCGGGGATGCGGTGGACGTTGACGTTGCGATTGACGGTCGCGGCTGATGCGTACGGTGAAAGCGTGTGGTCCTGGCGCCCGTAACGGCGTCAAGCTCTGAAGAAGCTAACGCTTCCGAGGGGTGACGGTGGCAATAGAGGCCGTCTCACCGGGGAGAGCGCGTCATAAGCCGTAAAGCCACTGCGCAGGGAATGTCGGATGTTCTCCGCTGCCCTGTATGCTCATGTGCAGCTTTTTTAGCACAGAACGCACATGAGACCGCGGGTGCAGCGCGCATCCGGCATTCCCTGCGCCCTCTGTCTTCGAGGGCAAGGAGATTTCTGGCAAAGCTCGGGCTTATCAAGCCGCGAGAATGCGAAACTGTGTCACCTCGGCCCAACTGGGCAATTGCGCATGCAAAGCCGGTATCCCATAGCCGCCGATGCACATGTTATATCGGGCGATGCCGAAGTTGGATTTGGCTGGAACTACAATCCCTCTCACAATCAAGGAGGAGGGCGGCGCCTGTGCGCGATTGCGCGTCAGGCCGGGACGACAAGACTGAAACGACGTCGTTGCGAAGACGGACCTCTTTGGAACACCCTCCCCAACAGAAAGTTTGCAACGCGCCATCTAGATCGCGCCGTTTGGTTGCGCTATCACTAATCCAACCGGTCAAAAACCCCGGCAAAATTCAGGGAGAACAACGTGAGATTCAAGGGAATTGGTGCAGTTTCACTCGCGGTCGCGGCTGTAGGGCTGTTTTACGCCACAGCGCCTGCGATGGCCCAGCAAAAAACCATTACCGTCTGGTTCGGCAAGGGCTTCTACAAGTCCGAGGACGACGCGCTGCTCGAGGCGATCAAGAAGTTCGAGGCCAAGACCGGCATCAAGGTAGAACTGTCGCAATACGCCATTCAGGACATGATCCCGAAGACGGTGGCGGCGCTGGATTCCGGCACCGTGCCTGACGTCGCCTATTCCGACAGCTACGATGTGCAGGCGCAGGGCAAATGGGCCTTTGAGGGCAAGCTCGAGGACCTCGGCGACATTCTGCTGCCGATGAAGTCGGCGTTCGCGCCGAACACGCTGGAGACCGCGCTGCTCTACAACGATGTGGCCAAGAAGAAGGCCTATTACGGCTATCCGCTGAAGCAGCAGAGCATGCACGTCCAGATCTGGAGCGACATGCTGGAGCAGGCCGGCTTCAAGCAAAGCGACATTCCGACCAAATGGGAAGATTACTGGTCGTTCTGGTGCGACAAGGTGCAACCCGCCATCCGCAAGGCCACCGGCCAGCGCATCTACGCCGTCGGCCAGCCGATGGGCGTGGAATCCACCGACTCGTTCCAGTCGTTCTACACCTTCATGGACGCCTACAACGTCAAGCTGGTCGATGACGACGGCAAGCTTCTGGTCGACGATCCCAAGGTGCGCGAAAACCTGATCAAGGCGGTGAAGGACTACACCGACACCTACACCAGGGGCTGCTCGCCGCCCTCCTCCACCACCTGGAAGGATCCGGACAACAACGTCGCGTTCCACAACAAGACCATCGTGATGACGCACAACTTCACGATCTCGATCGCGGCAAAATGGCTCGACGACGCCAACAACCCGGCGCTGACGCCGGAACAGCGGGCGCTCGGCAAGAAGAACTACGACGAGACCATCATCACCGCCTCGTTCCCCAACAAGCCGGACGGCACGCCGATCAAGTACCGCTCCGACGTCAAGACCGGGCTGATGTTCACCGCGGCCAAGAACAAGGCCGAGGGCAAGGAGTTCATCAAGTTCCTGCTGCAGGAGGAAAACCTTCGGCCCTATATCGAAGGCGCGCTCGGCCGCTGGTTCCCGGTGACGACCGCAAGCCAGCAGAGCCCGTTCTGGCAGGCTGACCGGCATCGCAAAGCCGTCTACACTCAGTTCACTGGCGGCACCACGCCGTTCGACTTCACCAAGAACTGGAAGTTCACGATCCTGAACAACGAGAACGTCTGGGCCAAGGCGATGAACCGGGTGGTGAGCGAGAAGGTTCCGGTCGACAAGGCCGTCGACGAACTGATCGCCCGCCTCAAGCAAATCGCGGGTTGATCTTGCTTCTCCCTCGCCCCGCTCTTGCGGGGTGAGGGGCTCTCTCCGCGAGTGACGCTCGTTGAGAGTCCAGTACCCCCTCACCCGCCGCGCAAGAGCGCGGCGACCTCTCCCCGCAAGCGGGGAGAGGTGTACCAACCAACACCGGTCGCGCATTGCGGCCGGCATCGCTGACAAGAGTAACGAATATGGCGATTACGATCTCGGGCGATCAGGCGATGCCAGGCCCGCCGCTGTCGGCCCGGCTGACCACCCCGCAGGTCTGGGGCATCGTGCTGGTGGCGCCCTACCTGCTGGTGTTTCTGGCCTTCGTGGTCTACCCGGTCGGGTACGGGCTGTGGCTGGCGCGTCATCCGGCGAGCTATGTCGCGCTCTATCACGATCCGATCTTCGCGCGCGCCGCGGTCAATACGCTGATCTTTCTCCTGGTCGGCATCAACCTCAAAATGATGATCGCGCTGCTCCTGTCCGGCTTCTTCGCCCAGCAGCGCCCCTGGATCAAATGGCTGTCGGTGCTGTTCATCCTGCCCTGGGCAGTGCCTTCGATCCCGACCATTCTCTCCGTACGCTTCATGTTCAACCCCGAATGGGGCGTGGTCAATACGCTGATCTTCAAACTCACCGGCGATGACGGCCCTAACTGGCTCAATGACCCCACCGTGGCGCTTTCCATGGCGATCGGTGTGCACATCTGGAAATCGCTGCCGTTCTGGACGCTGATCCTGATGACCGGGCGGCTTGCGATCTCGCACGATCTTTACGAGGCGGCCGAAGTCGACGGCGCGAGCCGGACGCAGAAGTTCCGCTTCATCACCTGGCCATCGATGCAGGCGCTGTATCTGACCTGCACCCTGCTCTCGATGATCTGGACGCTGGGCGACTTCAACAGCGTGTATCTGCTGACCGGCGGCGGCCCCGCCGATCTCACCCATGTGCTGGCGACCCTGGGAATTCGCTATCTGCGGCTCGATCAGCTCAGCCTGGCGATGGCGTCCATCGTCTGCGCGCTGCCGTTCGTGCTGCCGCTGATCTATTTCATGATGAAACGGTTGTCGCGATGAAACTGCCAACGCCAAAGCTTCCAACCTGGCGCGAAGTCGGCGTCGAAGCCCGCCTCCTGCTGATCGGGATTCCCGTGTTCCTCTGGACCATGATCCCGATCTACCACATGTTCCTGTTCGCGATTTCGCCGAAGGAAGATGCGTTCTCCGGAAAGCTCTGGCCGGCGCATCCGACACTGAATAATTTCCGCATCGTGTTCCATCAGGAGCATTACTTCCTGCGGGATTTCTGGATCCAGTTCTGGAATTCGATCGTGATCGCGCTGGCCGCCGGCGCGCTGACGCTGCTGATCGCGACCGCGGCGGCGTTTGCGATCTCGCGGCTCAAGGTGCCCGGCGGGCGGTGGGTGATGAATCTGGCGCTGTTCACCTATTTCATCCCGGCGGCGTTCCTCGCCGTGCCGATGTACCGGACCATGGGTAATTACGGCCTGCTCAACAATCACTGGTCGCTGATTCTGGCGATGGTGACGATCGCCTCTCCCTACGCGATCTGGGTGCTGAAGCAGGCCTCCGACAAGCTGCCGGTCGAACTCGACGAGGCCGCCGTCATGGACGGCGCGACCATTCCGCAGCTGTTCAGGCTGGTCTATGTGCCGCTGATGATGCCGTCACTGGTGGCGATCGGCACTTACGCGATCCTGCTCGCCTGGAACGAATATCTCTACGCGTTCCTGCTGCTCTCCAAGGACACCGAGATCACGCTGCCGGTGGCGCTCGGCAACTTCCTTGCCGCGGACGATTCGCCGTGGGAATTGCTGATGACCACCGGCTTCATCTACGCCCTGCCGCCGGCCGCGATCTATTACGCGTTCAAGCGGTATATGGTGGGCGGGCTGACGGCGGGTGCGGTGAAGTCGTAAAGTCTCGCTTCCGTCATTGCGAGCGAAGCGAAGCAATCCACCTCACGGCATAACGGATGGATGGATTGCTTCGTCGCTACGCTCCTCGCAATGACGACGATTACAGCGGCGCCGCGCTCTCGCCCTGCGACCTCGACAGTTTCGACGCGAAAGACGCAATCACGATCACCACCGCAATCAGCGCGATCACCATGGTGCAGATCGCGTTGATCTGCGGCTTCACCCCGAGCCGCACTTCGGAATAGATCCGGATCGGCAACGTCGCCGAACCCGGGCCCGTCGTAAAACTCGCGATCACGACGTCGTCGAGCGACAGCGTGAAGGCCAGCATCCAGCCGGCCACGATTGCCGGAACGATCAGCGGCAGCGTCACGGACAAAAATGCCTTCACCGGATCGCAGCCGAGATCCATCGCCGCTTCCTCGAGGCTGCGGTCGATGGAGGCGAGGCGCGACTGCACCACGACGGTGACGAAGCACATCGTCAGCGTGGTATGCGCGATGGTTACGGTCCAGAAGCCGCGCTCGGCGTTGAGCGCGACGAACAGCAGCAGCAGCGACAGGCCAGAGATCACCTCCGGCATCACCAGCGGCGCATAGAGCATGCCTGAGAACAGCGATCGGCCCTTGAAGCGCTCGCCGCGCGCCAGACCGATCGCGGCCAGCGTGCCAAGCAGGGTTGCAACCGTCGCCGACACCGCGGCGACGCGCAGGCTCATCCAGGCCGCGTCCAGCATGGCGCGGTCGTTGAAGAACTCAGTGTACCAGCGCAGCGACCAGCCGCCCCACACCGTCACCAGCCGCGAGGCGTTGAACGAGTAGATGACGAGAATGACGATCGGCAGATAGAGAAACGCCAATCCCAGCGCCAGCGAGGTGATGTTGAACGACGAAATCCGGTTCACCTGCCGCGCCATCAGCCCCCTCCCCGCAGCGTGCGGCGCTGCAGCCGGTCATAGAGCAGCAGCGGCGGTATCAACAGCAGCAGCAGCGCGACGGCGGCAGCGGAAGCAACCGGCCAGTCCTTGTTGGTGAAAAATTCGAGCCACAGCGTCTGCCCGATCATCATCGAACCGGAACCCGCGAGCAGATCTGGAATCACGAACTCGCCGACGATCGGGATGAAGCACAGCAGCGCGCCGGCGCCGACGCCTGGCAGCGACAGCGGAAACGTCACCAGCCAGAACGCGCGTCCCGGCGAAGCGCCGAGATCGGACGCCGCCTCGATGAGCGCGCCGTCCATTTTGGCGAGCGTGGCGTACAGCGGCAGGATCATGAACGGCAGATAGGAATAGACGATGCCGATATACATCGCGCTGTCGGTCGACAGCCACACCACAGGCGTTGATACGATATGCAGCGCCAGCAGCACCTTGTTGAGCAGGCCGTCATGCTGCAGGATGTTGATCCAGGCATAGATCCGGATCAGGAACGAGGTCCAGAACGGCACAATGACCAGCATCATCGCGATCGGTTGCCAGCGCTGCGGCAGCCGCGCCATGCCATAGGCGATGGGGTAGCCGATCAGCAGCAGGATCGCCGTCGAGGTCACCGCGACGAAGATGCTGCGCAGGTAGGACGAGATGTAGAGACTGTCCGAAATCAACAGCTTGAAATTATCCAGCGACAATTGCCCAAACGCCGCCTTGATCGCCGCCCAGCCTTCGGTGAGGTCGAACAGCGGCACATAGGGCGGCTGTGCGATCGCGGTCTGCGACAGGCTTATTTTGAGCACGAAACCGAACGGCACCAGGAAGAACAGCACCATCCACAAATAGGGCGCGATCGCAGCCAGCCGCGCCGGACGTGCGAAGATGGGGCGCGCGCTCATTGTTCCAGCACCATGCAATCGTCAGGCGTGAACCAGGCCACCACGCGCTGGCCTGCGAGATAGGCATCCATGTCGAGCCGCGCGGTATTGGCCATCGATGCGCGCACCACCGCGCCGGATTCCAGCTTGACCTTGTACGCGGTGAGCCCGCCGAGATAGCTGACATCTGTCACCACGCCCTCGAGCCGGTTGATCGCATGTGTATTGGCCGCATCCGACACCGGGGCGCGGCGCGACAGTTTCACCTTCTCGGGGCGGATCGCGACACAGACCGTGGCCTTGGTAACCCGCTGGCGCGGCTCGGTGACGGCAAGCGTGACACCCTCCCTGGTCGTGACCAGCAGCCGGTTATTCTCACGCCAGCCAACCTCGCCGTCGAACAGATTGACGTCGCCGATGAACTCCGCGATCCAGCGTGAACGCGGTGTCTCGTAGAGCTCGCGCGGGGCGGCGACCTGTTCGAGGCGGCCGGCATCCATCACGCCGATCCGGCCCGCCATCGTCATCGCCTCTTCCTGGTCGTGGGTGACGATGATGAAGGTCATGCCGAGCCGGCGCTGCAGGTCCATCAATTCGAGCTGCGTGCTCTCGCGCAGCTTCTTGTCCAGCGCAGCCAGCGGCTCGTCGAGCAACAGCACCTGCGGACGGCGGGCCAGCGAGCGCGCCAGCGCCACGCGCTGCTTCTGGCCGCCGGAGAGCTGATCGGGCTTGCGCTTCTCCATGCCTTCGAGCTTGACCAGCGCAACCATCTCGGCGACGCGGGTGGCGATCTGCTCGCGCGCCATGCCGGCGCGCTTCAGGCCGAACGCGATGTTGTCCCGCACCGACAGATGCGGAAACAGCGCGTAGTTCTGGAACATCATGTTGACCGGACGCAGATGCGGCGGCACCTGCGCGATGTCCTTTGCTCCAAGCAGGATGCGGCCCTCGTCCGGCGTCTCGAAACCGGCGAGCATGCGCAGCAGCGTGGTCTTGCCGCAGCCGCTCGGACCGAGCAGCGCAAAAAATTCCCCGGCGCGGATATCGAGCGACAGCCGGTCCACCGCGCGGAAACTGCCGAACGTCTTGCCGACCCCCTCGATGCGCAGCAGCGGCATGTCGGCGGCCGGCTCGAACTGAGGCGCCGGGCTTACAGCCACTTGAGGCGGCGGCTCCGGCTTTGCGGGGTCCCTGACCGCATCGGCCTTCGGCGTAATTTCCGGCAATTCCTCGGTCATGTCCCCTGCCAGCCCTCGCTGCCGCACGCTAGCGGCGGATCGGCACCGGCTCAACCGCTTCGCGCCGCACAGTCACAATATTATCGCTGTCGCCGGTCATGTCTCTGCTAGGCTTGACACTCACCGCGCGCATCACGGAACAAGAAAATGAACCGGGACCGATATGATCTGCCGCTGACAACGACCTCCGACCGCGCCGCCGCGCATTATCGCGACGGCATGGACTGCATGTTGTCGGCCTGGCACGGCGCCGAGGACGCCTTCGACCGCGCGATCCGGGAAGATGGTGATTTCGCGCTGGCCCATATCGCGCGGGCCCGCCTGCATCAGCTCAATATGCAGGGAAATGAAGCGCGCAGCATGGCCGCCCATGCACGACAACTGGCCGCCAGCGCCGACGCGCGTGAGCGCCGGCATATCGAGATCATGGCTGCCGTGATCGAGGGCAAGCCGAAAGTGGCCGTCAGCGGCGCGGAAGCGCATCTCGAGGAATATCCTCGCGATGCGCTGGTGCTGTCGATGCTGCTTGGCGCCTTCGGGCTCTACGCGTTTTCAGGCCGCGCCGACCACGACGCCGCCAAGCTTGCGGTATGCGAGCGTGTCGCCAGGCATTACGGCGAGGATTGGTGGTTCCTGAGTTATCTCGGCTGGTCGCATACCGAAGCCGGCAATCTCGCCACTGGCCGCGCCTTGAGCGAACGCGCGATGGGGTTGCGGGCTGAAAACGCCAACGCCGCGCACGGCCTGTCGCACGCGATGTTCGAGCAAGGCGACCTGGCGGCGGGGCGCCAGTTTCTTTCCGCGTGGCTTCCCGCGCATGACCGCAAGAGCTTTCTGCACGGGCATCTGTGGTGGCACATCTCGCTGACCGCGCTCGACGAGGGCGATCTCGAAGGCGCGCTTGCGATCTACGAACAGCAAATCAAGCCGGCCGACCGCCCCTACCCGCCGCTGAATATTTTCACCGACGGCGCTTCGCTGCTGTGGCGGTTGTCGCTCGCCGGTAAATCCGGGCTGGAGCCGCATTGGCGCGATGTCGCCGCCTATGGCGAAAAATATTTCCCGCAGGCCGGGGCGCATTTCGCCGACGTGCATCATGCGCTGGCCGCGGCGGCAATCGGCGGCGAGGCGCTGGATACGCGGCTGGCGCAGCTGGAGGCCCGTGCCGCCGACGGTAAACTGCCGCCGGGCCGCGCGGCGATCGACATGTGCCGCGGCATGCGGGCCTTCACCGACGGCGATCATGACGGCGCGATCCGCCTGCTTGAACCCGCGATGGCCGAATTGGTGCGGATCGGCGGCAGCCACGCCCAGCGCGAATTGTGGGAGGACACGCTGATCGTGGCGTATTTGCGCGGTGGACACCGCGAGAAGGCCGCCGGGCTGATCTCCGCCCGGCTCGAGCGCAGGCCGTCCGCACGTGACGCGGCCTGGTCGCGGGAGGTTCAGGCGCGGCGTTGAACGGCGAACATTTCGATCGCCGCCGCGCGACGGCAAGGACGATTGTCGGATTTATCGAGCGCCGCATGCCAGCTCCGATGACACCGTCGCCATGAACGCCGCCAGCGCCTCGCGGTCCGCCGGCGGCATGGTCAGGCCGAGCTTGGAGCGCCGCCACAGAATGTCGTCCGGGAACCGCGCCCATTCGTGCTTCATGAGATAGCGCACTTCCGCGCCCGTCAGTCCAGGCCCAAACGCCGGGCCGAGATCGCCGCGATCCCTGGCCTCGCCAAGGATCGCCTTGACGTTCGACCCATAGGCGCCGACCAGGCGGCGGGCGTGATCCTCGCTGAGAAACCGCCAGCGCGCGCGCACCTCGTCGACCTCGTTCTCGAAGCGGCTCCAGGCAAAATCGCCGCCGGGCAGCGGCGCCGTCGCAGTCCAGCGCGGCGACATCGGATAAAACGGCGTCAGCCTGGAGACGGCCCTTTCGGCGCGCAGCCGCGAGGTGGTGACGTCGCCGCCGAAGACCGTGATCAGCGGCGCCTTGCGGCGAGTGTGGTCGAAGCTCATCGCGCCGTCCCACGCTGCCCGGTTGTTCGCGGGGTTCAGCACCAGGTTGGCGCCGGAAACCGTCCGCACCACGTCGAACGGCTCGATCCGTTCGCGAAAATACCGGTTGGCGGCATCGCAGAGATAAGCCACGTCATTGGCCGCCATCGCGACAATGGCGGGATCACCCTTAAAGGCATGGCCAACCGTGCCGATCAGGGTGAAGTCGCGCTCATAGGGGCTGGCGAAGATCAGCCGACCGTCGCTGTTCTGGAATACGTAGACGTTGTCGGTGTCGAACAGGCGGCGGACGACGATCTGGCTCATCTGGATCGTGGCAAGCTTGGGTGGCGGCTGGCGCAGCACGGTCTCGGCGACGGTCGCGGTCCAGGCTCCGGTGGCGTTGACCAGCGCCCGCGCGGTCACGACCTGACGATGGCCACGATCGATCGTCACCAGCCGCCAGGTCTCGCCCCGCTCGGCGCGGGTGCAGCGGGCGCCAGTGCGGATCGCGGCCCCCCGCGCCGCGGCATCGACGGCGGTCAGCACCACCAGGCGGGAATCATCGACAACGCAGTCGGAATATTCGAAGGCGGTTCCGAACGGCCGCTTCAGCGGGTTGCCGACCGGATGGTGGGTGACGTCGACGGTGGCGGAGCGCGGCAACGGCGCGCGCGAGGCCAGCCGGTCATACAGCAACAGCCATGACCGCAACTGCCAGGCCGGGCGTTCGTCGGTGTGGGCGGGGATGGCAAAGCGCATCGGGCGCACCAGATGTGGCGCGATCCGGAGCCAAATGTCGCGCTCGGCCAATGCCGCGCGGACGCGAAGGAAGCGACGCCGCTCCAGCCCCGCCAGATCGCCATGGACGAGCCGCGGCGAGGCCGAGGAGGCGCCCGCACCGAGATCGCCCTGCTCCAGCAGGATCACGCGCAGGCCGCGGCCGGCGGCATCGCGCGCGATGCCAACGCCGTTCAACCCGCCGCCGATGATCGCAAGATCGTAATCCGCCATGCAACGCTTACAGTCGAGAACCGAGGTGCACCACAAGATAGCGTTTGCGAGTGAAGTGGATACCGGTTCGCATAGCAATCAAGTTTACGCAGATTGCGTAGACTTATCTGCGAAAGAAAACGCGTCAAACAAAAGCGAAGAGCCTGCTCGCAGGCTTTACCCGGTCTTGCGCGTGGACTCGATACCGTTGATGACGTTGCGCCCGACTAGCGCGGCGTATTGCCCGATCGGCAGGGGTTTGCCGATGAAATAGCCCTGCACCGCGTCGCAGCCCTCTTCCGACAGGAAGCCGAGCTGTTCCTGGGTTTCGACGCCCTCGGCGACGATCGACATTTCGAGGCCGTGGCCGAGGTCGATCACGGCGCGCACGATCGCGGCCGATTGCGGATTGCGCCCGAGATGCATGACGAAGGCGCGGTCGATCTTGATCTTGTCGAACGGGAACGCCTGCAGATAGCTCAGCGAGGAGTAGCCGCTACCGAAATCGTCCATCGAGATGCGCACGCCGAGCGCCTTGAGCCGCCGCAGCAGCGCCAGGCCACGATCGAAATCCTCGATCAGCACGCCTTCGGTGATTTCGAGCTCGAGCCGATCGGGCGCCAGCCCGGTTTCGAGCAGGATCGAATGCACCAGACTGACCACATCGCCGTGCATGAACTGCGCCGGCGACAAATTGACCGCGATCTGCATCGGCACCGGCCAGGAGGCCGCCTCCCGGCAGGCTTCGCGCAGGATCCATTCGCCCATTTCGACGATCAGGCCGCTTTCTTCCGCCAGCGGAATGAAATCGCCGGGCGACACGAAGCCGCGTACCGGATGCATCCAGCGCGCCAGCGCCTCGAAGCCGATCACTTCGCTGGTGGCAACCGTCGGACCCGAAGCGGCCTGCGGCTGGTAGTACAGCGACAATTCGCCGTTCTTGATCGCGACCGAGAGGTCCTGATGCAGCACGCGGCGGTCGCGGATCTGCTGGTCCATCTCGGGCTCGAAGACGCTGATCGAGCCGCGCGATTTTGCTTTCGCCCGGAACAGCGCCGCGCCGGAATTGGCGAGCAGGGCTGCCGCGTCCGACCCGTTGTGCGGAAATACCGAGATGCCCGTGGTCGCACCGGCCCGAACCGGCTTGCCGTCGATCTGGAATTCCTTCGCCAGCGCGATCGCGACCTGCTCGGCCAGCGCGATGCCCGCGGAGGGCTGTTTGCCGTCGATGATCAACCCGAATTCGTCGCCGCCGAGCCGGGCCACCACGCCGCCGCGGGCGCAGTCCTGCAGTCGCTGGGCGACCTCGGTCAGCACCTTGTCGCCCATCGCGTGACCGAACACGTCGTTCACTTCCTTCAGCCCGTCGAGGTCGATGCAGAGCACCGCGAATTCCTCTTCGGTACCCTCGCAGGCCTCGATCATCTGGGCCAGCGCCTGCAGGAAGGCGGCGCGGTTCGGCAGATCGGTCAGGCCGTCATGATAGGCCATGTGCGCCATCCGCGACTCGGTCTGACGGCGATCGGTGACGTCCTCATGGGTCTTGATCAGATATTGCGGCTCACCGGCATCATCGAGCACCGTCATCCGGCGGGTCAGGAACAGCCGCAGGCCGTCCTTGGTCGAAATCGGGTGCTCCTCGGTCAGAAGGCCGCGCTTCTTGATCGCCGCCTCGTCGCGCGCGATGATCAGCTTGGCTTCGCGCGGATTGAAGATATCGGCGGCCGTCAGTCCGGTGGCGTCCTCGCGGCGGCGGTTGAGGATGGTTTCGGCGCTGCGGTTGGCGAGCAGGTATTTTCCGTCCGAGACGCGCTCGACGATCAGCGAGACCGGAATGTTGTCGACCACGAGTTCGAGGAACTTCTTGGTACTCTCCAGCTCGCGCGACAACGAACGGCGGTCGGTGACGTCGTCGAACAGTGCGATCAGGAATTCAGGCTGGTTGTTCTCATCGCGCGCGATCACGCGGTTGGAAGCGAGGACGCGCTTCTCGGAGCCGCGCTCGACCTCGAACTCACTGCGGTGGTAACCTTCCGGCGCCTTCAGCGCCGACTGGTCCGCGGTGTCGATGGTGCGTGCGGTTTCGGGTTGGAATATCTCGTCGGCGCGCTTGCCGACGATATGGTCGCGCGAGAAGCGCGAGAAACGCTCGAACGCGCGGTTGGCGAAAATATAGCGGCCGTCCTCGATGTTCTTGGCGGCGACGCAGACCGGAACGTTGTCGAGCACCGATTCCAGGAACTGCGTGGTCGATGCCAGCTTGCGCGAAAGTTTGCGCTGCGCGGTGCAATCCTCATGGGTCGCGACCGACCCGCCATTCGGCAGGCGGAAATACTTGACCAGAACCGATTTGCCGTTTGGCAGTTCGGTGATCAGGCCGTCCGCGGTGGCGGCCTGGGCATAGAATTCGTCGACGCTGACATCCAGCGCGCCGCGCTTGCGCCGCACCTCCAGCAGTTCCGGCCCGGTCATGTTGCGGGGAATGTCCGCGCGGACTAGGCCATAGATTTCGAGATAGCGGTCGTTGCAGTAGATGATGCGCTGACGGACGTCGGTCATCACCACGCCCTGGCTGAGATTGTTCAGGGCTGAGCTGACGAACGCACTGCGCCGGAGTTGCGAGCGCTTGACCCGGCGCAGTGCCGACAGCACCCACAGCCCGGCCGCTGCCAGAAACGATACGGCCACGATGCCGCCGATCAGCATCTCCCAGATCATGCTGGGGTCGAGTTCGCCGGAATAGCCCGACGGCGCCAAGCCGCCGGCAACGGGCGGCGCGGCCCATGCCAACCCGCACGACGCAGAGGTGGCGAGCAGACACACGAGGGCCAGCGCCGGAATCGAATCCCTCCCGCCTGCCTGCCAATTCTTGCCAGCCATCATTCACCCGCGGATTTCCCGGTGGAGTGTCTGGCTTGACGGGTTTGGATCGGGTAAACGCCTACCCTTGCAACCGGAAAATGCGACTCAAATTACGGCAATTGCCCTGACATGATTAATGCTTCACTAACAGGATGGGACCTCAGGGCGTATGTCGAGGTAATCCAACGGGTTGTTGGGGCATACTTCTGAACGAAACGATAATAAAACAAGCGTCGCGGGCGTGATCCCGCGCCAGATTTCCGGGCCTGAAGCGTACATGGACAAGGTTGATTGCGTCGTCATCGGAGCGGGGGTGATCGGGCTCGCGATCGCGCGGCGTCTCGCCCAGTACGGCCGCGAAGTCATCGTGCTGGAGGCGGCCGAGGGCATCGGCACCATCACCTCATCGCGCAACAGCGAAGTGATCCACGCCGGTATCTATTACCGCGCCGGCAGCCTGATGGCGCAGATGTGCGTCAGTGGAAAACGGGCGCTCTACGAATATTGCCGCGACCACGGCATCCCGCATCGCAATTGCGGCAAGCTGATCGTCGCGACGACACCTGCGGAAACCGAAAAGCTGCAATCGATCCGCGCCCATGCCGAAGCCAATGGCGTCGACGACATGCAGCTTCTGACCGGCGAAGCGGCGCGCGCACTCGAGCCGGCGCTTAATTGCGACGCGGCCCTGCTTTCGCCGTCGACCGGCATCATCGACAGCCACGCCTACATGCGGGCGCTGATGGGCGATGCCGAGGAAGCTGGTGCCGCCTACGCGTTTTACACGCCGCTGCTGCGCGCCCGGGCAAACGCGGGCAGGATTGAAATCGAGACGGGCGGCGATGCGCCGATGGTTCTGGAATGCAATCTGTTGATCAACGCAGCGGGATTGGGCGCGCCTTCAGTCGCGCGCAGCATCGAGGGCATGCCGATCGAGCTGATACCGCCGGCGTATCTCGCCAAGGGCAATTATTTCAGCTGCAGCGCGCGGGCGCCGTTTTCACGGCTGATATATCCGGTGCCGGAGCCCGGCGGGCTTGGCGTGCACCTCACCCTCGACATGGCCGGACAGGCGCGCTTCGGTCCGGACGTGGAGTGGGTCGAGAGCATCGACTACGCCGTCGACCCGGCCCGTGCCGACAGGTTCTATCCCGCGATCCGGCGCTATTGGCCGGCGCTGCCGGACGGGGCGCTGATGCCGAGCTATTCCGGAATCCGGCCGAAGATCGTGCCACCTGCGGTTGCCACGCAGGATTTCCTGATCCAGGGACCGCGCGCGCACGGCGTCACTGGACTGATCAACCTGTTCGGCATCGAATCGCCGGGACTGACGTCGTCCCTGGCGATCGCTGATCATGTTGGTGAACTGGCAGAGCAGTAAGCGATAAATACAAGATAATTTCGCAATACAACCTATACGGATGAGCGCATCAGCGCCCATCCGACGGTGAATTACGTTTCGCTATTCTGCTGGAGACCGGTTTAGTGGACCGTATCGCTGGCGGTTTGTTTCAACCGCTCGATCTCGTCCTTGACCATCAACTTGCGACGCTTCAACTCGACAATGTGCAGGTCGTCTGTGGAAAGGTGCACGAGCGCTTCGTGCAATTCGTTTTCGAGGATCTTGTGTTTACGTTCAAGTTCAACAAGATGCGCCTGTAGAGCCATACGAAATCTCCTCGGTGGGTGAAACCTCAGATTCGATCCGGACGAAGGAGTGTACACCAGCCGCCGAATCTGTCGATGGCTATCCAGAATCGGGCCTCTCATTTTTTCGGATTTATCTGTAACCAATCGTGACTATGGAACCGGGTCAGCTTGCGGACCGGGCCCGCAGGGACGATATTTCGCTGGCGGCTTCGCAAGCCGTCTACAACCTCATCGTGCTTTTGCAGTAAGCGTACGCCATGACCAACGAAGATGAGCGCGAGCTCGAAAACGAGCTTGCCCGGCTGCAGCAGGAGCATCGCGATCTCGATGCGGCGATCGACGCGCTGCATCAGTCGCCGGCGCCGGATCTGCTGCGGCTGCAGCGGCTGAAGAAGCGCAAACTGCAATTGCGCGACCGCATCGCCTTCATCGAAGACCAGATCACGCCTGATATCATTGCCTGATCGCAGGCTGATCGCGCCGGCGCCGGATGCCGCAGTGGACAAGCCGCACCCCGATGAGCAGCCGCAACCTGGCTGCCGCCGATCGGTTCGCCCGGCCGGTGCGAGTTTTTTTCGGAACGGTGGGGCTATAGCCAAAAGACCGCCTGCCTGCGCCGATCCCCTTTTCCCCGACATCCACAAGGCGCCGCGGTTGCGACGAATTTTCAGCATCTCGATCGCGTCGCCGGCAGCCGGTTGAGCGCGGGAAAACGAATTTTCGCGCACGTTCTTGGCTTGACTCCAAAAGAACAAAAGAGGAACATACTTCCCTGCCGCCAGCAAAGGGAGTTCCGCCATGTCCGCACCACCGTCCCTGTCCGACAACAGCCGCTACGAGCAAGCCTGCGATCAGGCGATCGCGATGTGCGACGGCAATCTGCGCTCGACCATCAAGGCGCTGATCATGGCCAACGAATATCTGGAAGCCGAGCTGGAGGAATTGCAGGCGGCGATATCCGCCGGCTGCGTGCCGACCCAATCCTTGCGCACCAGCAGCACCGCTGCCTGAGCAGCGAAACCGGAGCGACGATGATGGCCGATGTCACCTATTACGTTGCATTGCCATTCCTGCAGGACGATGACGGCTCGCCGGTCGCTGGCGCTGCCGAGGAGTGCCAGAGTCCGACCACCGCGCTGCGCCGCGCCGAGATCCTGTCGCGAGCCCCCGGCAGCATCGGCGCAGTCGCGTTCAGCCGCAGCGGCGATCCCATGATCGGCGAATTCGGCGACGCGCAATTGCTGCGGAAGTTCGGCAACGTGCCGGAAGATTTGAGCGGGCTTTGACCGTTTGCGAGCGATCGTGGGGTGGGCAAAGGCGCACTGCGCCGAGCCCACCAAATTAATTCGCGAAACAAGATGGTGGGCACGCGGAGTCTGTCATCGGGCGCGCATTCGCGCGACCCGTTGGCTTTGCCCACCCTACAAATCGGCCTCATGCCGCCGCAGCGCCTTGCGGATGTACATAGCGCTATCGGCCTCTTCCAGCGTGCGGCCCAATTCCGCGTGAGGACCGAGGATCGCGACGCCGGCGGAGGCGCCCGCAGTAACGGTGCTGCCACCAAACACAAAGGTGAGGCGATCGATCGCCCCCTCCAGCAACGCCGCCTTGGCCCTGGCATCGGTTTCGCTGAGATTCCACAACAGCAGCGCGAACTCGTCGCCGCCGAGCCGGCCGATCACGTCAGATGCGCGCACGTGGGCCAGCAGCGTCTTCACGATGGCCTTGAGCACCTCGTCGCCGGCGGCATGACCGAAAGCGTCGTTGATCGGCTTCAGGCGATCGACGTCGAGCACGATCAGGGCACCGCTCGCGTGGTAACGCTTGATGAAGGCGATCGCGCGGTGCAATTCGCGCTCAAAACCGCGCCGGTTCGGAATATCCAGCAGAAAATCGGTATCGGCCGAGGCCTGCAGCTCCTCGATACGTGCCCGAGCCCGCGCCAATTGTGTCTTGAGCCGGCGGATCGTCGATTTGGGGTCAACGGACGGAGCCGGGGGCGGGCTTGCGGACTTGCGGATCCCGCGCGGCGCGGCTTTCGGTCCTGCCGGGGCCGTTTTCGGGCGTTTTGCGGTTCCCGCAGCCGCCGCCCTGGTTTTCTTCTTCATGACCTTCCCTGTGCAGGCATGCGTATCAAGGCTTGCCCGGATTCACCAAGACAGGATAGTCCATTCCTAATCCCTTGCCATGCCTTGGATGACGCCCGGGCCGCCCCTATAATCGGCCTATGTTTCTGGATTCCCCAATAGAATTGACGAGATGACCGCACCGATCGCCATCATTATGGGAAGCCAGTCGGACTGGGAGACCATGCGCCACGCCGCCGACACGCTGGCGGCGCTCGGGGTCGACTGCGAAAAACGCATCGTCTCGGCCCATCGCACCCCCGACCGGCTGTTTGCTTTCGCCAAGGGCGCCAAGGCGGCCGGCTTCAAGATCATTATCGCCGGTGCCGGGGGTGCGGCGCATCTGCCGGGCATGGCGGCGGCGCTGACCGAACTCCCGGTGTTCGGCGTTCCCGTCGAATCCAAGGCGCTGTCCGGCGTCGATTCGCTCTATTCGATCGTGCAGATGCCTGCGGGCGTCCCCGTCGGCACCCTTGCGATTGGCAAGGCCGGCGCGATCAACGCCGCCCTGCTCGCCGCCAGCGTATTGGCGCTGCACGATCCGGCGCTGGCGACGCGCCTGGCCGCCTGGCGCAAGCAGCAGACCGATGCGGTCAAAGAGCGGCCGGAGGGCTTGGCGTGACGGCTTCCAACAATGTGAAGCTGAAGCCCGGCGACACCATCGGAATTCTCGGCGGCGGGCAATTGGGCCGGATGCTGGCGATGGCCGCGGCGCGCCTCGGCCTCCGCTGCCAGGTGTTTTCACCGGATCCGGATTCGCCGGCCTTCGACGTGGTGCTGAACGCCACCTGCGCGGAATATGCCGATGTCGAGGCGCTCGAACTGTTCGCCAACGACGTCAACGTCATCACCTATGAATTCGAGAATGTGCCGGCCGCCACCGCCATGGTGCTGGCGGCGCGCCGTCCGGTGCTGCCGGCCCAGAAGATCCTCGAGACCACGCAGGACCGGCTGATCGAAAAGGATTTTGTGAAGCGCCTCGGTATCGGCACCGCCGACTATGCCGACGTGTCGTCGGTGGAAACCCTGCGGGCGGCGATCAAGAAGATCGGCCTGCCCGCCGTGATCAAGACCCGCCGCTTCGGCTATGACGGCAAGGGCCAGGCGATCATCCGCGATGGCGACGATCTCACCCGGGTCTGGGAGGACCTCGGCACCAAATCGGCGATCCTCGAGGCCTTCATTCCGTTCGAACGCGAGATCTCGGTGATCGCTGCGCGCTCGGTCGACGGCCAGGTCGAGAGTTTCGACGTCACCGAAAACGAGCACCGCGACCACATCCTGAAAATCTCGCGCGCGCCGGCGCAGATATCGGATGCGCTGGCGGCGCAGGCACGCGGCATCGCCGAGCAGATCGCAACCGCGCTGCACTATGTCGGCGTGCTCGCGGTCGAAATGTTCGTGGTAGCGGAAAATGGCGGGCCGAAAGTGCTGGTCAACGAGATCGCGCCGCGGGTGCATAATTCCGGACACTGGACGCTGGACGGCGCCTCGATCTCGCAGTTCGAGCAGCACATCCGCGCCATCGCCGGCTGGCCGCTCGGCAAACCGGTTCGTCATGGCGAGGTCACCATGACGAACCTGATTGGCGACGACATCCTCGGCTACGAGCAGTGGCTGACGGTTCCCGGCGCCACCGTGCACCTTTACGGCAAGGGCGCGCCGAAGCCGGGCCGCAAGATGGGTCACGTCACCGAAGTGTCGCCGCGCAAGAAATAGCAGCAAGCCCGCATCACGCAGGCTTGCGCTAGGCGGCCTCGCGCTAGGCCGACTTGCGGCCCTCGACGACGCCGGAGGGCTCCTCGCTGAGCCAGCGATAGATCACCCCGCCCAGCACGCCGCCGATCAGCGGCGCCACCCAGAACAGCCAGAGCTGCGCCAGCGCCCATCCGCCGACGAACAGCGCAGGCCCGGTGCTGCGCGCCGGATTCACCGAGGTGTTGGTGACGGGAATGCTGACGAGGTGGATCATGACAAGCGCCAATCCGATCGCCAGCGGTGCAAAGCCCGCCGGCGCCTTGCCATGGGTCGCGCCCATGATGATGAACAGGAACATCATCGTCATCACCACCTCGGTGATGAAGCAGACAACCATGCTGTACTTGCCAGGCGAATGCGCGTCATAGCCGTTCGACGCAAAACCCTTGGTGACGTCGAAACCGGCAGCGCCGCTCGCGATCACATAAAGCAGCGCCGCCGCCGCAACGGCGCCGATCACCTGCGCGATGATGTAGGGCGCGATTTGCCCGGTTGGAAAGCGCCCGCCTGCGGCAAGCCCCACCGTGACGGCCGGATTGAGATGGCAGCCGGATACATGACCGATCGCATAGGCCATGGTGACGACGCTCAGTCCGAACGCAAAGGACACCCCGACCAGTCCGATACCCACCTGCGGAAAGGCGGCGGCGATGACGGCGCTGCCGCATCCCGCAAATGTCAGCCAGAACGTGCCGATGGCCTCGGCGGCATATTTCTTCGTATCCATGGTTGTCTCCCCAGATTGTTGCTGCCGGGTTGCTCAAAAACTCCGGGAACAGCCTCGGTCTGGGCACATAACCTCCCAAATCAGGGCCGAACAGCGTCAGATTTGCCGCATTTCATGGCTTAACTTGGTCCGGCTGTTCGCTTCACAGGTGGACATCCCAGGTTTTGTCTGGTAAATGCCCGCGTTCAGGTTAAGGGCTAGGCCTTTCGCCAGCTCGTTAGCTTTACCAGAATTCCTATCCGATCAATTGAAAGAGGATGCCGCGTGCAGGTTCTCGTCCGCGATAACAATGTCGATCAAGCCCTCAAGGCGCTGAAGAAGAAGATGCAGCGCGAGGGTATTTTCCGCGAGATGAAACTCCGCGGCCATTATGAAAAGCCCTCCGAGAAGAAGGCCCGTGAAAAGGCCGAAGCCGTGCGCCGCGCACGCAAGCTGGCTCGCAAGAAGCTGCAGCGCGAAGGCCTGCTGCCGATGAAGCCGAAGCCGGTGTTCGGTGCTGGCCCCGGTGGCGACCGTGGTGGTCCCGGTGGCGGGCGTGGCGGCCCGGGTGCAGGTCCGCGCGGACCGCGCTGAACGGCCGAGCAGATTTGAATTGGAAAGCGCGGGCCCCGGCCTGCGCTTTTTTCTTTGGGTTTTTTCTTTGGGTTTTTTGTTTGTCGGTCCGAGGGCCTGACGGGTTCGGTCCGCCGGTTGCGGCTATTTTGACCGATGCATTTTGCGGCGTGCCGGGCTACCTATGCGCCATGAACGCGCGAGCATTCCGCCATATGGCCATTCCGGCCTCCTGTTCGTTTTCTCGTGGCGTGCGCCGTACGGTCGTACTTGTCGCGCTGCTGACGATGCCGCTTGGCGGCTGCTCGTTCGATCTGGGATCGTGGGGCGCGGACAGCCCAAAGCCGCAGCCCGTGGCGCAGAAACCGACCGACAATATCAGCGCGCGCAGCGTCAGCGACTCGCAAGGCTATGCCACCCGCGGCCAGGTGCTCGCCAAGTCCGGCAAGAACGAAGAGGCGTTGGCGGAATTCGATCGCGCCCTCGCTCTCGATCCGTACAACGTCCAGGCGCTCTACGGCCGCGGGCTGATCTATCAAGGCGAGAAACAGTACCAGCAGGCGATCGAGGATTTCACCGCCGCCAACGGCCTGACGCCGCAAAAGGTCGAACCGTTGCTCGGCCGCGCAACAAGCTATCTTGCGATCGACAAGGCCAAGGAAGCGGCCGCCGACCTCGACGAGGCGGTGCAGGCCGATCCCAACAGCGCACCGGCGTGGTCAGCCCGCGGGCAGGCCTATGAACGGCTCGGCGACAAGGCCAAGGCGGCCGCTTCCTATGGCCGCGCCATTGCAATCCGCCCCAAGGACGAAGCCGCACGCAGCGGCCTGGCCCGCACCGGCGGGTAGCGCGTTTTCCCGCGAAGCATGCCCTCGGACTTGATCCGGGGGTGGATACCGGTTCGCGTCGAGAAAACGCGTCAAATCAGGAATCCAGAACCCCGATCCGATTCAATCGGAACGCGGCTCTCGACGCAAAATCGCGAAAACAACCCCATGCAAAGTAGAGGCCCCGGTCGCGGCGATGCCTGCGTCCGGGGCACGAGAAGACACGATCTATGGATTATTTCGGCAGGACGGCGTGAAACACCGACTTCGCCGCCGACAGCACGTCCTCGGCTACGGCCGTGGTACGCTCGCGCACCGACGGCTCCGGCACATCGGCCCGCAAATCGAGCGGACGCGAGACCGGAATTTCGGCCGGCGGCGTCGGACGGCGCGGATCGACAGACGCATTGGCTGCGTAAGGCGGCCTGCCCTGATCGAAGCTCTCCCCTCCCGAAGGCGTCGAGACCGAGATCGGCGGCGGCAGCGGGCGAAGCGCCGGCGCGGTTGCGACCCGCGGCGTCTCGCTTCGTGGCGTCTCGATCCGCGGGGTCTCTACTCGCTGAGCTTCGGGCGTGCGCACCACTTCGGGTGCACGCGGCGAACCATCATTGTTGACCCGCAGACGCTCGATTGCAGCGCGCGCGAGGTCGTTGGCGTCGCGGCGATCATCCGGCACAACAGCGGTTTCGACCGGCGGCGCGGCAACAGGCGCCGGCGGCGCGGCCGCGACGGCCGGCGCCACGGGCTGCACCGGTGACGGCAGCACGACCCTGATCTTTTCCTTTTCGCGTTCGCGCGGCGCGGCGCGGGTGGCGCGTGGCTCGGCCGGAACGCGCGCGGTCTCGGCCGGCGCATCGGCGGACTTCGCGTCAGCCTTTACTTCAGGCTTCACGTCCGCCTTCACATCCGCTTTGGCTTCAACCTTCTCGACCACCGCCGGCCGTTCGGCCGCGGTCTTCTCGAGGAGGGCTTTTTCGGAAATGCCCTTGGCCCTGACGCCCGCCGTCGGTGGGTTGCCGGTTTCCGCGGCCTTGGCTGGAGCTTTGGGGTCGGCAGCCGATACGGCGGCGGCGACAGGGGCATCCGTGCCCGGCCTGGTGACGATGTAATGATTGACGATGTAAGCCCCGATGACGGTCGCTGCCACCGAAGGCAGGATGTCGATCGTGAATTTCGAAATATACTTCTTCAGCATGCCGGCCACTCCCCGCGGCAAGTTTGATGCTGGAACTTCTGGGCATATTGAGGGATCAACTGCGACGGATCGGTGGCAATTGTGCAGATCCTCATGAGTTCCGTTTTTACCGCCCTAAGGCGACCCCGCGGGGCCCTTGTTGCGGCACGTTCCGGGAGCCGCACAATTAACGGCTTGTCAGCACCTGCGGCCGAAATGGGTCGGTTGCGGCGCTGCCGATACCGGACGGTCAGGGCTTCAGTTCGACCTCCAGGAACACGATCTCGGTTGCCGTTTCGTTGAGCACGTCGTGCTCGACGCCCGCCTTTCGGAAATAGGATTTACCGACGGCGAGCTGCGCCTTCGAGCGTTCGCCGTTCGGCGCCACGATGGTCATTTCGCCCGATGTCACCGGCACGATCACATAATCCATCCCATGGGTGTGGTGGCCGGTAGCGCTGCCCGGCGCCAGCCGCCACTCGGTGACGCGAACTTCCGGGGTGTCGACCTGAACGTCTGACGTGGCGCTGAGCATTTTGGATGAACTCCAGGGAACGACAAGGGAACTACGGCACGAATACCATGAACAGGAATACGGCGAACACCACCATGTGGACCAGCCCGAACAGGATGTTGGTGCGTCCGGTGCCGAAGGTGAGCATGCTGAGGACGAAGGTCAGCACCAAGAGCACCATCTCCTGCGTGTTGAGGCCGAGCACCAATTGCTTGTCGAGCGCGTAAGCGGCGACGGCGACGGCGGGGATCGTCAGCCCGATGGTCGCAAGCGACGAGCCGAGCGCCAGATTGATGCTCTTCTGCAGGTCGTTCTTGCGGGCGGCAGAAATGGCGGCGACGCTTTCCGGCAGCAGGATCAACAACGCCACCAGCACGCCCGCGAAAGCCGGCGGCGCGCCGACACGGGCGATGGTTAAATCGACCACAACTGAGAATTTCTTGGCCAACAGCACCACCGCCAGCAGCGCGAGCAGCAGCAGCGCAATGCTCAACGCCAGCATCCGGTTCGACAGCAGCGCCCCGTCGCCCGCGTCGCCCGTGGCATCGTTGATAAAATAGTCGCGATGCCGGATGGTCTGGGTATAGAGAAACACACAATAGAGAATGAGCGTGACGACGCTGACAAAGCCGAGCTGGGCCGCCGAATAGATCGGTCCCGGCGCCGTCAGCGTGTAATTGGGCATGATCAGCGTGATGGTCGCCATCACGAACAGCACGCTGAGATACAGATTGGCGCCGGAGACCTGAAAATCCTGCTCGCGATAGCGCAGCCCGCCGATGAAGATACAAAGGCCGACCAGGCCGTTGCACACGATCATGACAACCGCGAACACCGTGTCCCGCGCCAGCGCCGGCACCGGTTTGTCGCCGAGCATGATGGTCGCGATCAGCGCGACCTCGATGATGGTGACTGCCAGCGTCAATAACAGCGTGCCGTAGGGCTCGCCGATCCGTTCCGCGATCACCTCGGCGTGATGCACGGCGGCAAACACCGTGCCGAACAGGATCGCCAGCAGCAGCGCCGCGAACAGCAAACCGCCGGCCGTCGGTGTGAAGGTCAGCCCGAGCGCGGTGGCGACCACGAACAGCGCTACCGCCAATGCGGGGAAAATCCACGACGATTTCGGCATCGGGCCGTGCGCGCTCATGCGGTCAGAATCCTCGAAATGATTACGGTCCGACTATGCAGTAAACGATCGCCGCCGTCAGCCTTTTGCGGCGTTGATGAATTTCCGCGCTGCTGCCGTCGCGCCGTAAGCATCGAGATCGTTGTGGCCACCGTCAGGGAACCTGACGAACGTCTTGGGCTCATGCGCGAGCGCGAACAGGCGCTCGCCAAATCGGATCGAGATGGTGGCATCTCGCGCGCCGTGCAGGATCAGCATCGGGGCCTTCACCCCGTCGATGCGCCGGTCGGAATGGAATGGATCTTTCATCGCCCAGCGAACGGGGAAGATCGGAAATGCGGCAGCGCCAACGTCGGCAAGCGATGTATACGGCGCCTCCAGAATGATCTTGCCAATCGGCTGCTCCGCCGCCAGCGCCACCGCGACGCCGGTGCCGAGCGAAAAACCCCAGGCCACGATCTGGTCCGCGCTGTATCGCGCCGTGGTGAAGGCATAGGCCGCGGCCGCATCCTGCAGCAAGCCGCGCTCGCTCGGGTGTCCGCTCGAGCCGGCATAGCCGCGATAGGACATCGCGACGATACCGGTACCGTCGGCAATCAGCTCACGAAAGCGGCCGAAGAAGCCGGCGAGGAAATCGCCGTTGCCGTGGAAATAAAGAATGACGGGACGACCGGGCCTGGCCGGAACGTGCCAGACAATGATCTTCTCACCGTCCGCCGTGGCCAGCACATGCTCTTCGGCTTCCGGAAAACCGGCCGCCTGCGGGGAAGTGCGCTCGGTGGTGGGAATCGGAAACAGGAACGAGCGCTGCAAGAAGAACAGCGCGGCAAGCCCGCAGGCATAACCGACCGAAACGACAATCAGCAGCCATTTCAGGACGGTCATGACTTCCCGAGTGTGGAGTTACATCCCCTTGACGATGTTCTCGGTCACCTTCTTGGCGTCGCCGAGCAGCATCATGGTGTTGTCGCGATAGAACAGGGGATTGTCGATGCCGGCATAGCCCGACGCCAGCGAGCGCTTGATGAACATCACGGTTCCGGCCTTCCAGACCTGCAGCACCGGCATGCCGTAGATCGGCGAGGTCTTGTCGTCCTCGGCCGCCGGATTGGTAACGTCGTTGGCGCCGATCACGAAGGCGATGTCGGCCTGGGCGAACTCGGAGTTGATGTCCTCGAGTTCGAACACCTCGTCATAGGGCACGTTGGCTTCGGCCAGCAGCACGTTCATGTGGCCGGGCATGCGGCCCGCGACCGGGTGGATGGCGTACTTCACCTCGACACCCTCTTTCTTCAGCAGATCGCCCATTTCGCGCAGCGCATGCTGGGCCTGCGCCACCGCCATGCCGTAGCCGGGCACGATGATCACCTTCTGCGCGTTCTTCATGATGAAGGCCGCGTCATCCGCCGAGCCGAGTTTGGCGGGCTTCTGCTCGCCACCGCCACCGCCGGCCGCCGCGGTCTCGCCGCCGAAGCCGCCGAGAATGACCGAGATGAAGGAACGGTTCATCGCGTGGCACATGATGTAGGACAGGATCGCGCCCGACGAGCCGACCAGCGCGCCGGTGATGATCAGCGCGGAATTGCCGAGCGTGAAGCCGATGCCGGCCGCGGCCCAGCCGGAATAGGAGTTCAGCATCGAGATCACGACCGGCATGTCGGCGCCGCCGATCGGAATGATCATGAGCACGCCGAGTACCAGCGCGATGATCGTGATCAGCCAGAAGTCGAGCGCGCTGCCGGACCGCACTAGGCCGAAGATGAAGAACACCAGCGCCAGAGCCAGCGCGATGTTGATGATGTGGCGCGCCGGCAGGATGATCGGCGCGCCGCTCATGCGGCCGGACAGCTTCAGGAACGCGATCACGGAGCCGGTGAAGGTCAGCGCACCGATCGCGACGCCGAGCGACATTTCGATCAGGCTCGCGGCGTGGATCTGCCCGGGCTTGCCGATGTCGAACGCTTCGGGCGCGTAGAACGCACCGGCGGCCACCAGCACCGCGGCCATACCGACCAGCGAGTGGAAGGCGGCGACCAGTTCCGGCATCGAGGTCATCGGCACCCGCCGCGCGATCACGGCACCGATGCCGCCGCCGATGGCAATGCCGAGGATCACCAGCACCCAGGCGAGGCCGTCCGCCGGCGGATGACTGGCGAGCGTGGTCGCGACCGCGATCGCCATGCCGACCATGCCGAACAAATTGCCCTGGCGGGACGATGCCGGACTGGACAAGCCGCGCAGCGACAGGATGAACAGCACACCCGCCACGAGATACAATACTGCAGCCAGATTGGCGTTCATCTCAGGTCCCCTATTGTCTTCGCCACCCCGAGGTGCACGCCGCTCACTTTACCTTCTTCTTGTACATCGCCAGCATGCGCTGGGTGACAAGGAAGCCGCCGAAGATATTCACGCAAGCGAAGATCAGCGCGATGAAGCCGAAGCCGCGCGCCCAGCCCGAGCCGCTCGAGATCATGGGAACGCCGACCGCGAGCAGCGCGCCGACCACGATCACCGACGAGATCGCGTTCGTCACCGACATCAGCGGCGTATGCAGCGCGGGGGTCACCGACCAGACCACGAAGTAGCCGACGAAAACGGCAAGGACGAAGATCGACAGCCGGAACACGAAGGGATCGACGGCCTGTGCAATATGATCCATGGCGGCTCTCCTGACGCTGTCTATTTGGGCTGGAAGTTCGGATGGATGACGGCGCCGTCTTTGGTCAGCGCGGTGGCCTTGACCAGCTCATCGTCCCACTTCACGTCGAGCGCCTTGGTGGTCTTATCCACCATCGTTTCAATGAAGTTGAACAAATTGCGCGCATACAGGCTGGAGGCGGACTGTGCGACGCGGCCGGCGACATTGGTGTAGCCGACGATCTTGACGCCATCGGCATCGACGACTTCGCCCGGTCTGGCGCCCTCGACATTGCCGCCGCGCTCAATCGCCAGATCGATCAGGACCGAGCCGGGCTTCATCGACTTGACCATGTCGGCGCTGACAAGCTTCGGCGCCGGGCGGCCCGGGATCAGCGCGGTCGTGATGATAATGTCCTGCTTCTTGATGTGCTCGGCGGTCAGGGCGGCTTGCTTGGCCTGATACTCTTTCGACATTTCCTTGGCATAGCCGCCGGCGGTCTGTGCGTTCTTGAACTCCTCATCCTCGACAGCGAGGAATTTGGCGCCGAGACTTTCGACCTGCTCCTTGGTGGCGGGCCGCACGTCGGTCGCGGTGACGACGGCGCCAAGCCGGCGCGCGGTCGCGATCGCCTGCAGGCCGGCAACGCCGACGCCCATCACGAACACTTTTGCCGCGGGAACCGTGCCCGCTGCGGTCATCATCATGGGGAAAGCACGGCCGAACGCCTCAGCGGCCTCGATCACCGCGCGGTAGCCGGCGAGGTTGGCCTGCGAGGACAACACGTCCATCACCTGCGCGCGGGTGATGCGCGGCATCAATTCCATCGCGAAGGCAGACACGCCGGAGTCGGCGATGGTCTTGAGCGCCGCCTCATTGCCGTAGGGGTCCATAATGGCGATGACCAGGGCGCCGCGCTTGTATTGGCCGAGTTCAGAGGCCTCCGGCCGCTTCACCTTGATGATGATGTCGGCATCCTTCAGCGCGTCCGCACTGATGGTGGCGCCGGCCGCGATATATTCGGAATCCGGCAGGCCCGACTTGATGCCTGCTCCCGGCTCCACCACCACTTCGGCACCAATCGCCTTGAACTTCTTCACGGTGTCGGGAGAAGCAGCCACCCGCGGTTCGGACGGATCGATTTCCTTGGCAACGGCAATCTTCATGGGGCCTCCGGCGGCGCGAGGGCGCGCGCGCAAGCAAACTAGCGTTATTTCCGCTTAGTTGGATACCGGTTTCACGACCGGGCGACGTGCAAATTTTTCTGGTCACCGCCGTCCGGGCGGTGCAGCCGGCGACGCATCAGGTCAGGAAGTAGCCCATCAGGGCGACGATCACGACAACGGCCACGGTGCCGTATTTGACCAGCATGATGAACCCTTCATAGGTCTGCTCATGGGCCGGATAATCGTTGCCGTCAGCGGTCGTGTAGGCCACTTCGCTATGGTCTGCCATCGGTATCCCCAGTCAATCCACGATCTGGCGTGCAATTACCGCAAAGCCGCCAGCAGGGCAACGGGACAAAGCCTATCGGGTCATTCGGAAGGCCAATTATCCCGGATCCAGCGGGTCAGGCTTTCCTCGCTGACCTCGCCCGCGGCGAGGGACAGAATGATGGCCGCGGCGTGCGCCGGATCGGGCGCGAACGGGATGTCGTTGACCCGCAAAAACACCATCATGGCGTGGAATGCGGTGCGCTTGTTGCCGTCCACAAAGGCGTGGTTCCGGGCAAGACCGAACGCATAGGCTGCGGCGAGCGCGGCCATATCAGTCTGTCCATAAGCCCATTGATTGACCGGCCGCATAACCGCCGACTCCAGAAGGCCGTGATCCCGGAGGCCTTCTGGTCCGCCAAATATCGCTAGTTGCCCGGCATGCATGTCGATGACTTCGTCGACATCGAGCCAGATTGGCTCACTCATTTTGCAAGCGCGGCAAACGTATCGCGGTATTCGTGCATGATCTGGCGGGCGATTTCCATCGTCCGCGCATGCTTGGGGTTGAACGGCGAAAGACGCAGGCTGCCATCCGGTTGCTCGACCGGATAGAACTTGTCGCCCTCCTTGAGATTCAGTCGGGCAAGGAGCTCTTTCGGTAGGATCACGCCGACCGAATTGCCAATCTTCCGAATTTGAAGCGCGGTATCCTCGATCTTGTACTCACGAGGGGCTTCGTTCATGCCGCGAGGGGTCTTGGTCATAGTACCAGCTCCGTTGTACGGAACGTATAACACGGCGTGCCCGCCTGTTCAACAAATGTTTTACCGAAAATGCCTGCGCGGCGCTAAAGCGCCTAGCCGACCACGAAATCGAACCGCCCGGCGAGCCAGCCGGCGTTCTTGGCGGTGCGCACCAGCAACGCCTTGCGGAACAGGCCGTCGGAGCGGTTCTGCGATTCGCCGGGAAAATAGAGCTGGGTGGTCAGCACGCGGCCGCCGCGCGGCTGCACCTTCACATGGATGTGGCGGGTGCGGCCGGGATAAACGCCGGGCACAACGCTGCGCAATCGATAGCGCCCTTCCGCATCGGTAAACTGATGACCGCGCAGCCGGAAGCCGGAATTGTCATACTGGCCCCTGCCGTCGGCCTGCCAGAAATCCAGCAAAGCGCCAGAGACCGGCTTGCAGTCGCGGGAAAGGACAAACCCGACCAGTTCGATCGGCTGCCCCGCCATCCCCTCTTCAAACAGTTCGACCCGCTCGGGCGAGGACGGCTTGAAATACGGCCCTTCGGTCTGCGCCAGCGTTGCCGCCTCGCCGTCGTGGCAGGCGGGCGTGGGCGGAAGCGGCGCCTGGGCAACACCGCTTTCGATCCCGAACAGCGAACCGGCCACGAGGGCGCCCGCTCCAAGCACTGCGCGTCGTGTCGGCGTGTCGACCATGAGCGCTCCACTCCTGAAGTCGCCGTCATGATGGGATGCGACGACGGCCGAAGTTTGTCGCCGCGGCGTGTGCGTCAGCCCATCGTTTCCAGTTCGTCGATCATGCCGGCGATGACCGACAGCCCGCCGTCCCAGAACTTGGGATCCTTGGCATCGAGCCCGAACGGCTTCAGCAGTTCGGAATAATGCTTGGTGCCGCCGGCCGCGAGCATCGCAAGGTAGCGCTCGGCAAAGCCGTCGGAGGCGTTCTCGTAGACCGCATAAAGCGAGTTCACCAAACAATCGCCGAACGCATAGGCGTAAACGTAGAACGGCGAATGGATGAAGTGCGGGATGTACATCCAGAAATTCTCGTAGCCCGGACGGATGTCGATGGCCGGCCCGAGGCTTTCGCCCTGCACGCTGAGCCAGATCTCGCCGATGCGCTGGGCGGTCAATTCGCCGTTCTTGCGCTCGGTGTGGATGGCGCGCTCGAACGAATAGAACGCGACCTGCCGCACCACGGTGTTGATCATGTCCTCGACCTTGCCGGCGAGCAGCGCCTGACGCTGTTTCGCATTCTTGGTCTGTCCCAACAGCCGCTTGAAGGTCAGCATTTCGCCGAACACGCTGGCGGTTTCGGCGAGCGTCAGCGGCGTCGGCGCCATCAGCGCTCCATTTTTGGCCGCCAGCACCTGGTGCACGCCGTGGCCGAGCTCATGCGCCAGCGTCATCACGTCGCGCGGCTTGCCCTGATAGTTCATCAGCACATAGGGATGCGCCGACGGCGTGGTCGGATGCGAGAACGCACCGGGCGCCTTGCCCGGCCGCACCGGCGCGTCGATCCAGCGGTCGGTGAAGAAACGCTCGGCGATATCGGCCATCTCGACCGAGAAGCCGCGATAGGCCGTCAGCACCATGTTGCGGGCCTCGGGCCAGGCGATCGTGCCGGTCGCCGCGAACGGCAGCGGCGCGTTGCGATCCCAATGCGCCAGCTTCTTCTTTTTGAACCAGCCGGCCTTGAGCGCGTAATAACGATGCGACAGCCGCGGATAGGCCGACCTGACCGATCCGACCAGCGCATCGACCACCTCGCGCTCGACGCGGTTGTTGAGATGCCGGGAATCCGCGACATCCGCAAAGCCACGCCAGCGATCGGAAATCTCCTTGTCCTTGGCGAGCGTGTTGGTGACGAGCGCAAAGGTCCGCTCATTCTCCTTGAAGGTTTTCGCCAGCGCCTGCCCCGCGGCCTTGCGCTTTTCCGGCGCGCGGTCCTGCAGGAAACTGAGCGTCGGCTCGATCGCCAGTTCTTTGCCACCGACCTTGAAGCGCAGGCCGGAGATGGTCTGGTCGAACAGCCGGTTCCAGGCGGCATAGCCGCTCTGGGATTTTTCGTGAAACAACTGCTCGACGCGATCCTCGAGCTGGTACGGCTTGTCCTTGCGCAGATCCTCGATCCACGGGCGATAGTAGGCGAGTTCGGGCGTCAGCAGCGCGCGCTCGATCACGGCGTCGTCCACGCGGTTGAGTTCAAGCCCGAAGAACAGCAGATGCACCGATGCGGCCGTTAGCCGCTCCGAAACGTCGCCGTAGAATTTAGTGATCGCGGGATCGACGCTGTCGCCGGCGTGGACAAGGCCGGCATAGGAGCCAAGGCGGCCGGCGAGGTCGTCGATCGCCTCGTAGCGCTTGACCGCTGCGGCGAGCCACTGCCCGCCACTATCCTTTGCAACGTTTTCGGCCAGTTTGCCTTTGTAGTCCGTCTCGAACGCGATGCATTCGGCATCCATCTCCTGCAAGTCACGCGCGACTTCGGGGGCGTCGATGCCGGAATAGAGGTCGGCCAGATTCCATTCCGGCAGTTTGCCGGTCTTCGATTTGGCTGCGGTGGCCTTGCGGACGGCAGTTCCCTTGCTGATTGCGGTTTTGCGGGACGTCTTGCTGGCGCGGGATGTCGCAGATTTCGCGTTCATGAACACTTTCAAATTGGCGTGATGATTTTTGACGAGGCGATCAGGCGAACGCTGCCAGCTGCGGCGCGAGCTGCACCAGCAGCTCTTCGGTCTCCGCGATCATCGGCTCGAGTTTTTCGTGAAAGGCGCTCCGAATCGCACACCACAGCGTGATCGCCTTGACCATCAGCCACGACGTGGACGGGACCGCCGCCCTCGCATGCAGCGCGACGATATCGAGGTTTCGATGCTCGAACAGCAGCCGGCCCGATCCGTCTTCCAGGATATAGCGCGCCCCGATCCGGGACACACACAGTTCGCAGGCCTGATCCGGAAGCGGACCCAACAGATAGAACTGGGCATCGCCTTTTTCGGTGGTGCCGGTTTCCCATTCGCGGCCGGTCGACGGCGCGAGCGCAGCCTGCAATGCCGCGCAGATTGTATTGAGTTCCCGTTCGCTCCAGATGCCGGTTTCCTGTGTGCGCTCGAACGCAACCACGCTCA
Source organism: Bradyrhizobium sp. AUGA SZCCT0176 (assembly GCF_018130145.1). Classification (GTDB taxonomy): domain Bacteria; phylum Pseudomonadota; class Alphaproteobacteria; order Rhizobiales; family Xanthobacteraceae; genus Bradyrhizobium. The sequence continues at coordinate 486,923 of NZ_JAFCMB010000003.1, forward strand.
TTTGCTTTCCGCTCCGAACAGCAGCCGGTGCAATTCCGGCTCGTAGTACAGTAATAGATGCCTAGCGAACGCCGCCTGTTCAAGACCCAGCTCGCTGGCCCACGCGCCCATGATTTCAGTTGGAACGCGGCTGAACCCGTTCTCGACCTGTGAGATGAACGTATAATATTTGAGACCGAGCCGCGCGGCGAGATCAGCCTGCGACAATCCGGCATCGGCCCTGCGCAGCTTGAGCCAATCCCCAGCCTGTTTCCGCAATTGCCGGGCTTCCGTGGCGACCTTGCCCGGCAGCTGTCCAGCGAAAACATCTTGATGTTTTGCTCGTTTCATGATTACTAAACTACCTAGATTGAATTCCGGAACAGCCAATGTTCCCTACCACAATCTCGCGGTTTCCCTCAGTTCGCGAGTCTTTGGGAGGACAATAATCCATGGCTATCGCAGATCGCAGTCAGATTGTCCGGACCAAGGGCCAGGAAAACACCACCCGTGGCAAGGAGTTGATGGCCGGCATCCTGCTGGTGGCACTGATCGCGACGCTCGGAATCCGCAACCTCGTGCCTGTTGATGCGCTGACGCCCGCGATTGTCACCCTGCTGTTTGCGATCGGCGCGACGACGGCCGGCTTCGCGCTGCTGTGCCGGCGCGACCGGTTCCGCACCATGTGGTTCGACCTCGCCGGCAGCCTGACTTTCATCGGCGTCGTGCTGTCCGTTCTGATCGAGCCGGACCAGATGATCAGGCTCTTCGCCCTTTCGGACCAACCTGAGTAGCGGGAACAGTTTTTCCGCGGATCGACCTTTCGTCTTTTTTGACTGTGCACGTCCAAGCCCGGGCCCCTCTGGCAGTTCAAGCGAACTGCGATGTCGGATTGGACTCCTGAACGGAGTGGCCCCGCATGCTGGACTTAATTACCTCGCAACACCTGACAGCGCTTTTCCAGGTCATCATGATCGACCTGGTGCTCGCCGGCGACAATGCGATCGTCATCGGGCTCGCAGCCGCCGGGCTACCCGAGGGTCAGCGCAAGAAGGCGATTTTGATCGGCATATTGGCCGCCACGGTCCTGCGCATCGGCTTCGCTTCCGTCACGGTTCAGTTGCTGCAAATCATTGGACTGCTGCTCGCGGGCGGCGTTCTTCTGCTTTGGGTATGCTGGAAGATGTGGCGCGAGCTGCATATGTCGCATCAACCGAAGTTTCAGAGTTTGTCGTCCGCAGCGATCGATACACCAGCCGGTGCGGGCCGCCAGAAGACGCTTGGCCAGGCCGTCTGGCAGATCACGCTCGCCGACGTGTCGATGTCGCTCGACAATGTGCTCGCCGTCGCAGGTGCTGCGCGCGAGCATCCGATGATCCTTATATTCGGTCTGGCACTTTCCATTGCGCTGATGGGGCTCGCCGCCAACTTCATCGCGCGGCTCCTGGAAAAGCATCGCTGGATCGCCTATGTCGGCCTCGTGATCATCCTCTATGTGGCTTTCGACATGTGTTATCGCGGCGTTCTGGAGGTGTGGCCACACCTCAACGCTTAGCCGCTCTCACACAGCCGCCCTCCAACAATTAAGTGTGCGTTAATCGCCATAGGCGAGAGTGCCCCGATTCGATACAGTTAGCGTAACGTGCGGGGTAAACCATGGCTGCTACCATTCTGATTGCTGATGACGACGCGGTGCAGCGCCGCCTGGTAGAAAACATGGTGCAGAAATGCGGTTATGAGTCCCTCGTCGTCGACAGCGGCGACGCCGCCGTGGCCTTGCTGACCGCCCCCGACGCGCAAGCGATCGATGCCGTCGTTCTCGATCTCGTGATGCCCGGTCTCGACGGACTCGGCGTGCTCGCAAAAATTCGTGATGCCGGATTGACCGTTCCCGTCATCGTGCAGACCGCCCATGGCGGCATCGACAACGTGGTTTCGGCGATGCGCGCCGGCGCGCAGGATTTCGTCGTCAAGCCGGCCGGCTTCGAACGGCTGCAGGTGTCGCTGCGCAACGCGCTCAACACGCAGGCCTTGAAGGGCGAATTGCAGCGCATCCGTCACAGCCGCGAAGGCCGGCTGACCTTTGCCGATATCATCACCCGCAGCGAAACCATGGCAGGCGTGCTGCGCACGGCGCAGAAGGCCGCCTCATCGGGCATTCCGGTGCTGATCGAAGGCGAGTCCGGCGTCGGCAAGGAATTGTTTGCCCGCGCCATCCACGGCAGCAGCGAGCGCAAGGCCAAGCCGTTCGTGGCCGTCAACTGCGGCGCGATCCCCGACAATCTGGTGGAATCGATCCTGTTCGGTCACGAGAAGGGCGCTTTCACCGGCGCCACCGAACGCCACATGGGCAAGTTCGTCGAAGCGTCCGGCGGCACGCTGTTCCTCGACGAGGTCGGCGAGCTGCCGCTTGCAGCCCAGGTAAAGCTGCTTCGCGCATTGCAGGAAGGCACGGTCGAGGCCGTCGGCGGCCGCAAGCCGGTGAAGGTCGACGTCCGCATCATTTCGGCGACCAACCGCAAACTGCTCGACCTCGTGAAGAACGGCGCATTCCGCGAGGATCTGTTCTATCGCCTGCACGTGCTGCCGCTGACCATTCCTCCGCTTCGCATGCGACGGGAAGACATCCCGCATCTGTTGCGGTACTTCCTGGCGCGGTTCAGCGCCGAAGAGAACCGCACCATCACCGGCATCAGCGGTGAAGCCATGACGCATCTGGCGCAGCTCGATTGGCCCGGCAATATCCGCCAGCTCGAAAACACCGTGTATCGCGCCGTGGTGCTGAGCGAGAGCGACCAGCTTGGCCTGTCGGACTTCCCGCATGCCGCCGCCCACCATATCGTCCCGGACACGGACACCCAGGCTCTGCACGGCGAACCGCTGATCGTCGGTCCGTCGACGGCTCCTGCGATGGTGTCGGGTAATGAGATACCGATTGCGCCGCTGAGCAACACCGGCAGTCTCGCGATGCTGACCTCCGCGGGCGAGGTGCGGCCGCTCGAGGAAATGGAAAACGAGATCATCCGTTTCGCGATTTCGCACTATCGCGGGCAAATGTCGGAAGTGGCGCGCCGGTTGAAGATCGGCCGCTCCACGCTCTATCGCAAACTCGATGAGGCCGCCGCCAACGATCCGGCTGAGGGCGCGCAAGATACCAACTGAGCAGCAATTGTGAGGGCCACGGACGATTGTGGCGCTCCCGTGGCAAGGGCTTGAGCGCCATCGGGGATTCGGGAACCTTCGAACCGTGGCTTGCCGGTGACAGACAAATGTCAGGGGGCATGGCAAAACCGCGCCACCCGAATTGCAACTGGTGGTTTGAGGTCAGTTTGTCGTGAGTTGCCCCCCATGGCGCTGGCTGCATGAAAGGGGCGCATGTATCGTCTGCGTTTGAATCGTTGCGTGCAGGCGTACCGACTTAAAGCGATCGAGGCCGGCGCTTTCGCGCAAGCTGTGACGAGCGATACCTGAAGGACTGCTCCATGCCGGGGCAGTTCCGCCCAAGGGGGGTGTGACGATGCGTGACTGTTCGACCAACCGTGCTGGATTTGACCGCGTGCTGATCGCCGTCGCGGCAACCTTCCTAGCGGTGTCCGCGACTTCTGCACTGGCGGGTCAGAGCGATACGCCCCGGGCCAGCGCTGCAGAGCTCGCGATCGATGCAGCAGTTCCGCGTCCCGAGCCGGCCAACGTTCCGCCGCCGACCGCCAGCGATTTTAGGATCGACGCCACCGCGTCGGTGCCCGATCCAGCCAAGACGGCAGCACCCGCACCGAGCACGACCGTTCCCGATCCGAAGCCGGCCGAAACCGTCACCGCGCCCGCGGCCGACACCCCCAAGAACGACGCTCCCAAGAGCGACACCGCGACCACGACGCCCGCAACGCCTGCGCCCGCAACGGCTGCAGCACCTGCCGCGGAGCCGGTGAAGGCCGCGAGCAGTGTCGCGCCGGCGGATCAGCCGGTCGCCGACAAATTGCGCGACATGCTTGCCAGCAAGGCGCTGCGCACGTTCGATCGCAAGGGCGAGCGCGCCGCGGTCGAAAAATTCTACAGCGCCCGCGAATTTGCGCCGCAGTGGACGCAGGCCGGCAAACTGACCGCCGGCGCCAAGGGCGTCGTCGCGCGCCTGAAGGACGCTGCTGCCGACGGCCTCAACCCCGCCGACTATCCGGTGCCGGATTTTGCAGCCGCCACCTCGCCCGACCAGCTGGCAGACGCCGAACTGAAGCTGACCGCCAGCATGCTGGACTATGCACGCCAGGCGCAGAGCAGCCGGATGCACTGGTCGCAGGTCGCCGCCGACATCCTCTATCCCGAGCATCCGACCGATCCGGCCGAAGTTCTGGCCAACATCTCGACCGCCAAGGATGCTTCCGCAGCGCTCGAGGGCTACAACCCGCCGCTCAAGCTCTACAAGGATTTGAAGGCCAAGCTCGCCGAACTGCGCGGTCAGGGCGAAGGCCCGGTGGTGCAGATCGCGGAAGGCGCTCCGCTCGCATTCAAGGCGGCGACCAAGAAACAGCCGGAGGCCGCCCCCGAAGATCCGCGTGTGCCGCAACTGCGCGCCAAGCTCGGCGTCACCGAAAATCCCGACGACACCAAATACGATGCCAAGGTCGCCGCAGCGGTACGCAAATTCCAGGAAAGCGCCGACCTCAAGCCGACCGGCGTGCTCGACGACAAGACCGTCAAGGCCATCAACAGCCCGAAGCGGGATCGCCAGATCGACACCGTGATCCTCAACATGGAACGCTTGCGCTGGCTGCCACGCCAGCTCGGTGTGCCGTCGCTCAACAACGCCTATGTCATTCTCAACGTCCCCGACTTCACGCTCAAGGTGATGCAGGGCGGCGCCCAGGTCTGGACCACCCGCGTCGTGACCGGAAAGCCGGGAAACCACGCCACGCCGATGCTGACCGAGACGATGAAGTTCATCACCGTCAATCCGACCTGGAACGTGCCGCCGTCGATCATCTACAACGAATATCTGCCGGCGCTGCAGCAGGATCCGACCGTGCTGCAACGCATGGGATTGAAGCTCGAACGCAACCGTGACGGCTCGATCCATATCTCGCAGCCGCCGGGTGAGGCCAATGCGCTCGGCCGGATCCGCTTCAACTTCCCGAACAAGTTCCTGGTCTATCAGCACGACACCCCCGACAAAAACCTGTTCGCCAAGGAAGAGCGCGCCTTCAGCCATGGCTGCATGCGGGTGCAGAATCCGGATCAATACGCCTCGACGCTGCTCAACATCGTCATGCCGAACGACAAATACACGCCCGAAAAAATCCGCAGCATGTATGGCCGCAGCGAGATCGACCTGAAATTCCCGACCCCGGTCCCGGTCCACATCACCTATCAGACCGCGTTCGTGGATGATTCCGGCAAGCTGCAGATGCGCAGGGACGTTTACGGCCGCGACGCAAGGATGCTGCCGCTGCTCAAGAACTCCGGAAGCAGGGATCTGGAGAACGTTGTGGCCCATGCCAACCCGAGCTACGTCCGGCCGAGCGGCGCGTCACTGCCCTCCAACGTCGCCTTCAACAATGATTACGGCAGCTCCGGTCCTTCGTTCTTCGAGCGGCTGTTCGGCGGACCATCGGTCACGCCCCCCGCGCCAGTCGGCCGCCGGCCGCAAGCGCAACCCCAGCAGCAGCGACGGGTGATCACCCGTTAAACCCCGGGGGTCTTAATCCCCGGGTCCCGGCTGCCTCTCGAAATTTTTAAGTAAAATCAACGATCTCGCCGCTTTGGCGAGATCGTTTACGTTAACCATTATCCATCTCGGTTTTGGCACAGGGCACTTTTTCGCCACAGTCGACGGGTTAGGTTAAGCCTAACTTGGGGGCGGGTCGGTAAACTTCGGTTAACCCTCCCGCTTTAATAAAGCGTTCACCCTCTTTCGCAGGTCCTTGGGAGGCCTGGTTTGCGAAAGAGATCCGTGATCGCTCGTCGACTGGGTGGGCTCATACGTGCTGACTGGTTTCGCGCGCCAAATCAATTCGCTTCGTCTGCCGAAGGCCGGATATCAAATCGGCCTGACTTCGCTGTTGCTCCTTGCCGGAGCCGGGTCGGTGCATGACGCGACCGCGCTGAACGAGACCCGGACGCTTTCTTTCCACCACACCCACTCCAACGAAGACCTCACCGTCACCTTCAAGCGCGACGGGCGTTACGACGAAGAGGCGCTGAAGAAACTCAATCACTTCCTCCGCGACTGGCGCAGCCAGGACCAGACCACGATGGATCGTCACCTCTTCGACATCCTCTGGGAAGTCAACCGCGACGTCGACGGCAAGCAGCCGATCCAGATCATCTCCGCCTACCGCTCCCCCGCCACCAATGCCATGCTCCGCCGCCGCTCGTCCGGCGTGGCCCGCCACAGCCAGCACACGCTCGGCCACGCGATGGATTTCTTCATCCCAGGCATTGCGCTCGAGCAGATCCGCGCCGCCGGACTTCGCCTGCAGCGCGGTGGCGTCGGCTTCTACCCGACCTCGGGATCGCCGTTCGTTCATCTCGATACCGGCAGCGTCCGTCACTGGCCGCGCATGACGCATGATCAGCTGGCCCGGGTGTTCCCCAATGGCCGCACCGTCCACCTGCCCTCGAATGGTGGTCCGCTGAAGGGTTATGAACTGGCCCGCGCCGACATCGAGAAGCGCGGCAGTGGCGACGACGCTGCAACGGTGGGCAAGAAGCCCAGCCTGTTCGCCTCGCTGTTCAAGGGCGGCAAATCCAGTGACGAGGATGACGAGGGCGGCGCCCCCGTCACCGTCAGGAACGAGAAGCCCGCTCCTTCTGTGGTGGCCGCCGCCGCGGCCCCGAAGGCCGCCGACACCAAATCCGCCGAGATCGTGCCGACGCCGCGCGCAAAGCCGGTCGCGGCAACGATCCAGCTGGCCTCGGCTGATGCGCAGATCGTTCCGGCGCCCAAATCTAAACCGGAGGCCAAGCCGGCCGCGCAGGCTTCCGCCGACAAGCCAGCCGAGCCGAAACCGCAGACACCCGCCGACATCATCAACGCCCGCGGCTTCTGGGGCGATGCGCCGACGACGGCCAATCAGCCCACCCCCGTGCAGCTCGCAGCCCTCAGGGCCCGTCAGGCCGTCGGCGCCGCCGATCCGCAGCCGACTGCCAGCGTTGCCGAGGCTTTCAACAAGGCACTGGCCTACGCGCCGGCCGCCTCCTCGCCGGTTGACCGCGCCAACGTCGTCGCAGCCTCCGCGCCGATCCCGCGCACCGTGCGGCCGGCGCGTAATGCCGCCGCTGCCGCCACCGAAATCAACAGTGTCGTCGCCAAGGGGTCGCAGGGTCAGGCCGGCGTGATTTCGACCTCGACGCGGCTTGCCGCCGCCAAGGGCAACGATGTCTGGATGCGGGTCGTGATGCTGGCACCGAGCGCGAGCAACGCGATGTCGACGACCGTGCTGGGCGATACCGACATGACGCTGATGCGCAGCTACTTCGTCAAGCCGCCGTACGCGATCACGATGGGCTTCTCGGAAGATCCGATGCTGGGGATGACCACCGACCGGTTTACCGGATCGGCGACCGCCAAGCTCACCACGCAGTCTTTCGTCGTGCGCACGGCGTCACTGCGCTAAGCACGCACAACTTCCATCGGTCTCGAAATCATCCTCGCGAGAGCGCGGCCCCTGCGCCGTGATCACCGTGTTCGTGCTCGGCTGCGTCAGGCCGGCAAGCCTGCCTTGAGCAGGCCAGCCTCGTGACGCTGGCGGTCGATGGCGTGCTTGTAGTGCTGGGTGGCGAGGTAAACGGCCACCGAGAATGCCGGCTCTGACTTTAGAACCTCGGCGACGTGCGCAGCGGCGGCGACCGCGTTGCCCATTTGCGCAAACGTGGCTGCGAGGAAGGCATGATGGGTGTAGTCGGGCCGCGTGATCCGCGAAAAGGCCTCGATGGCGTCGGCATATTTCTCGGCGCAGTAGCAAGCGCGCCCGAGGTGGCTCCAGAAGCGCTCCGGGTGGTACGGGTTGAGGCGCATCGCCTTCTTGATCCAGTCGATGCCTTCCTCCGGCCGCCCGAGCCAGGTTAGAAGCTCGCCCTGCTGCACCACGACAAGGTCGTAGTTGGGATTGAGCGCGAGCCCTCGCTCCTGGTGATACGCGGCCTTGTCATGGTCGTTACGGTTCAGGTTCAGCGCGGCGAGAATCCGGTGCACGTCGCTGTCATTGTCGTCGAGCGCCAGCGTGACCTCCAGCTCCGCGGCCACCTGCTCGAAGGTGGCATCGCGATCGGCACACCAGCCATAGACCCACGTCTGGCCCAGCACGCATGCTTTCCAGGCGTGGGCATGCGCATAGTTCGGGTCGAGCGCGAGGGCGCGGTCGAGCAGGCGCTGCGCTTCGGCATTGTCCTCGCGCGTCGAGCGGTGGTGCCGCACCTTGGCGGCCAGCACGCACTCATACGCCGCCATGCTCTCGGTCGGCTTGCGTTTTGCGCGGTCGTGCCTGGCGGCCTCGACCCTGCCGGGGAGCGTTGCGACGATCGCATGAGTGATTTCGTCCTGGATGGCGAATATGTCCTCAAGCTCGCGGTCGTAGCGTTCGGCCCAGACGTGCTGGTCGGTTTCTGCGTCGATCAGCTGTACGGTGACGCGGACGCGATCGCGCGCCTTGCGCACGCTCCCCTCGAGGACGTAATCGACGCCAAATTCGCGCGCGATCTCCCGCACGTTGACCGCCTTGCCCTTGTGCACGAACGTCGAGTTGCGCGAGATGACGAGCAAATCGCGGAACCGTGACAGCTCGGTAATGATGTCCTCGGTGAGGCCGTCCGCGAAGAATTCCTGCTCCGGATCGCCGCTCATGTTGGCGAGCGGCAGCACGGCAATCGACGGCTTCTTGGAGGCCGGCGCCGCCACCGCAGCGTCCTTCGCGCCCTCCGGCGCGGCTTCCGGATCGGCGTCGAGCCGAACCCGGAAGACGCGGATCGGACGGACGATGTTCTTGACGCTCTGCTCGCCGAGATCCTCGAATGCGACGTCATCCAGCCGTTGGCCGACCTGATCGCGCACCGCGCCGGAGACACAGATGCCGCCAGGCTCGGCGAGCATTTCGAGACGCGCCGCCACGTTGACGCCGTCGCCAAAGATGTCGTTGTCCTCGACGATTATGTCGCCAAGATTGATGCCGATCCGGAACTGTATCCAGCGCGCCGGCGAGACGTCGGCGTTGCGCCGCGCCATCCGGCGCTGAATCTCGGCAGCACACAGCACGGCATCGGCGACGCTGCGGAATTCGACCAGCATGCCGTCGCCGGTGGTCTTGATGATGCGGCCATGGTTCTTCGTGATGACCGGATCGATGAGTTCGATCCGGTGGGTCTTGAGACGGGCAAGCGTCCCCGTCTCGTCAACCTCCATGAGCCGGCTATAACCGACCATGTCGGCGGCAAGGACCGCTGCGAGCCTTCGCTCTGGTCCAGGCACGTCCATTTCCAGGTTCCCTTGCGGGCAGCCTAACAGAGGCGGAGCCGTGGCCCAAGCTGGTTTCCCCGGAAGTGCCTGCTAGAGCGTTTTCCAGCGAAGTGGACGCCGGTTCGCGTCAAGAAAACGCGTCAAACCAAGAATCCAGAGCCCCGTTCCGATTCCATCGGAACGGGGCTCTAGCTGGCGCCTCACAGCATCCCGAGCGCCTGCATGTAGGTTTCCAGAATCGTCTCCTGCTCGGCGCGCTCATTGGCGTCCTGCTTGCGCAGGCGAACAATGGTGCGCAGCGCCTTGACGTCGTAACCATTGCCCTTGGCTTCGGCATAGACGTCGCGGATATCGTCGGAGATCGTCTTCTTTTCCTCTTCCAGCCGTTCGATGCGCTCGACGATGGCCTTGAGCTGGTCTTTTGCGAACTTCGTCGCGGGTTCTTCCTGGACGGCGGCGGCAGAGTTGGCCATCGGGTACTCCTGAGTGGAACTGAATGGTAGGCTGAAAGATCAAGCGCCGCACGCTTCACCGCGCGGCGCTTTCTGAGATTGACCCTCAAGAGTGCGGCGCCTTGCGTCAAGGCACCATCGCGCTCATCCACAGCGCGCCCACAGGAAGGTACATTGTAGCCCGGATGAGCCAACGGGTCGCGCGAATGCGCGCCCGATGACAGGCTCCGCGACATCCGGGACGGAGGCACGATCTTCCCGGATATCCGGGCTACGAAGCGCGCCGACGCTCTAATGCCCGCTATGGGTCTTCTTCATCGCCTCCAGCTTCTCGGGACTGGCGGTGCCCTGAAACTTCGACTTCCAGGTCTCATAGGGCATGCCGTAGACCGCCTCGCGGCTCTCATCCTTGCTGATCGCCACACCTTTGCCGTCGGCCGCTTCCTTCATCCAGTTCGACAGGCAGTTGCGGCAGAAGCCGGCCAGGTTCATCAGGTCGATGTTCTGGACGTCGGTCCGGGTGCGCAGGTGCTCGACCAGGCGCCGGAAAACGGCGGCTTCCAGTTCTGTTCTGGTTTTGTCGTCAATTGTCATGGCTTGGTCCCGCAGGGTTATTCCTGAGCATATTGATATCAGGTGGGAATTGTCACAGATTTTGCCATATCGGCGCGCAAACCAGCGCGGACCGGGTTGAATCCGGACGTCCCGCATCGTGGGAAACGCGCTTGCCGGGCGTTGACAGCTCCCGCCGGGCAAGCGAAATCGTCAATGATTTGATATAGCTTCGCCATATGATCGGAACAGATTCTCTGCCTTCACGCCTCTTCCCCGCTCGCCTGACCGCCGGCCTCCTGCCGGCGCTGGCGTTGGCGGTGATGGGCCTGTGGAACAGTTCCGCGGCTGCTGACTTTCGCCTCTGCAACAACACCTCGAGCCGGGTCGGCATCGCGCTCGGCTACAAGGACGCCGAGGGCTGGACCACCGAGGGCTGGTGGAACGTCTCCTCGCGCAGTTGCGAGACGCTGCTGCGCGGAACGCTTGTCGCACGGTTCTATTATATCTACGCGCTCGACTATGACCGCGGCGGCGAATGGTCGGGGCAGGCCTTCATGTGTTCGCGTGACAAGGAATTCACCATCAAGGGTACCGAGAATTGCCTGGCGCGCGGTTTTGACCGCACCGGGTTCTTCGAGGTCGACACCGGCGAACAGAGAGCATGGACCGTGCAATTGACCGAAGCCAATGAACAACCCGCGCAGCAGCGCGTGCCGGGGATTCCGGGAACGGTCGGTCCCGGTGGTGTACCGGGCCTGTCGCCGGGCGGACCGCCGCAAGGCGGATCCGGGCAGCCGCCAGCTTCGGCGCCCAAGCAATGAGGCGCCTCCGTCGTATCAAGATCCTCGCCACCCTCGGCCCGGCATCGTCGGACAGCGCGATGATTCGCAAGCTGTTCGAGGCCGGCGCCGATGTGTTCCGCATCAATATGAGCCACACCTCGCACGACAAGATGCGCGAACTGGTCGCGACCATTCGCAATGTCGAGAGCAGCTACGGCCGGCCGATCGGCATCCTGGTCGATCTGCAAGGACCGAAGCTGCGTCTTGGCTCGTTCAATGAAGGCGCCACCCAGCTCAAGAACGGCCAGAGTTTTGTTCTGGATTCCGACAAGGCACCGGGCGACAACAGCCGCGTCCAGCTACCGCATCCGGAAATCCTGGCGGCGCTGCGGCCGGGTCACGCATTGCTGCTCGACGACGGCAAGGTGCGGCTGATCGCCGAGGATACCTCGCCCGATCGCGCGGTGACGCGGGTGGTGATCGGCGGCAAGATGTCGGACCGCAAGGGCGTCAGCCTGCCCGACACCGACCTGCCGGTCTCGGCGATGACGCCGAAGGATCGCGCCGATCTCGAAGCGGCGGTGACGACGGGGATCGACTGGGTCGCGCTTTCCTTTGTGCAGCGCGCCGAGGACGTCAATGAGGCCAAGCGGCTGATCCGCGGCCGTGCCGCCGTGATGGCCAAGATCGAAAAGCCGCAGGCGATCGACCGGCTCGGCGAAATCCTCGAGGTCTCCGACGCGCTGATGGTGGCGCGGGGCGATCTTGGCGTCGAACTGCCGCTGGAGCGGGTGCCCAGTCTTCAAAAGCAAATGACGCGCATGGCGCGCCGCGCCGGCAAGCCGGTGGTGATCGCAACCCAGATGCTGGAATCGATGATCCAGGCGCCGGTGCCGACGCGCGCCGAAGTCTCCGACGTCGCGACCGCGGTCTATGAGGGCGCCGACGCAATCATGCTGTCGGCGGAATCCGCCGCCGGCAAATTCCCGGTCGAGGCGGTCTCGACCATGAACCGCATCGGCGAGGAAGTGGAGCGCGATCCGACCTATCGCTCGGTGCTGACGGCGCAGCGGCCCGAGCCGGAGCAGACCGTCGGCGACGCCATCGCGGACGCCGCGCGGCAGATCGCCGAGACGCTGGAATTATCCGCGATCATCTGCTGGACCAGTTCGGGCTCGACCGCGATCCGCGTGGCGCGCGAACGGCCGAAGCCGCCGGTGGTGGCGATTACGCCGAACCTGGCGACAGGGCGCAAATTGTCTGTCGTGTGGGGCGTGCATTGCGTGGTCGCCGAAGACGCGCACGACCAGGACGACATGGTCGATCGCGCCGGCTCGATTGCGTTCCGCGACGGCTTCGCCAAGGCGGGCCAGCGCGTGATCATCGTCGCCGGCGTACCGCTCGGCATCGCCGGCACCACCAACATGGTGCGCATCGCCTATGTCGGCCCGGAAGGCAAAGCGGATAAGTGACGGCGTGCCCTTAGCGCCGTCATTCCGGGATGGTCCGAGGACCAGACCTCAGGGGCGCAATTTCGCCCCGGGGAATCTCGAGATTCCGGGTTCGATGCTTCGCATCGCCCCGGAATGACATGATCACTGCAGCGTCGCGTCCAGCGTGATCTTGGTATTCAGCAGCTTCGATACCGGGCAGCCGGCTTTTGCCTTGCCCGCCAGTTCCTCGAACTTCGCCTTGTCGGCGCCGGGAATTTTCGCATTCAACGTCAGATGCACCGAGGTGATGGCAAAGCCGTCGCCTTGTTTCTCAAGCGTGACGTCGGCCTTGGTTTCCATCTGCTCGGCGGTGAGCTTGGCTTCACCGAGGATCAGCGACAGCGCCATGGTGAAGCAGGCGGCGTGCGCGGCTCCTATCAATTCTTCCGGGTTCGAGCCCGGCTTGCCCTCGAAGCGGCTGGCGAAACCGTAGGGATAGTCGTTCAGCGCGCCGCTCTTGGTCGAGATCGCGCCCTTGCCGTCCTTGATGCCGCCCTGCCATTTGGCCGAGCCTGATGTCGTCGTCATGGAATGCTCCTTCACGCGTGAATACCGATCACGCCCAATTTGGCGGATGGTTGCGTCAGAGCGATGTCAATTGCCGGTGATATCAGCGCAAACGCGTTCCGCGTTTGTCGCGAGCGATCATGCCCTACGCGCCCACCAGCGCCTTGGCCGGCAGCACCGCCTGCACCACGAGGCCGCGAGCGCGGGCGTCCATGACGCCGACCGCGCGCAACGCCAATAGCGTCACGGTCTGCACGGCGTCACGCAGTTTTGCGGAATCGTCCATATTGTCCGGGGCCAGCGGGCCGACCAGCGCCTCGTGCAATGCGCCGAGCAGCGCGGTGGCGGCGAGCGCGGTATCCTGCGCCGGCAGATGTCCGGCACGCACGGCCGCCTCGATCCTTGCTGCGATCTCGCCGGAGATTTCGCGGCGGCTGGCGAGCCGCGAAGCCGACACGTCGACATCGACCGGCTCCGCCAGAATCCCCCAGGCGAGCTTGCGCTGTGACAGCACATGGACGGCAACCGTCGTGACCGCCGCGGCCAGCGCCGAGGACGGCCCGGGCGCTGCCTCCGCCGCGCGGCGGATCGCGGCCAATTCGTCGCGCGAGACTTCGGCGATCAATTCGGAAATCAGTTCGGCCTTGGACGGGAAATAGCGATAGACGGTTCCGGCCGCGACATTGGCGCGGACCGCCACGGGGGCGATCTGCACCGCCGCCATGCCGCCGTCCGCCGCAGCGTCCCGCGCCGCCGCCAGAATGGCGCTGCGCCGCGCCGCCAGCCGCTTCACCACTTGCTGGGTTCGCCGATAGACCATGGCGCGCTTCCCCATCCCCGGGCGCGTCCGCACCCGGGAGGGGTTGCAAGATCGCGCTGCTTCAATGTTTTGAGCAATTGTCCCCAATCGCTTTGAAGAACTGAACAACTATTCAGGCCAGAAGACAAGAAGCAAATATGACGGTATGGGACACAAATGCCCGCTGAACGCAGCGTCTAATTGGTGGGCCGATAACCATAGCCGTTTCCCGAATATTAAGCCTTCCCGCGCAACTGTGCCCTACAACCTCGCAGGGTGCGGCATGGTCAATTCGAACGCTTTCACGGCCTGGCGGCTGTTTCAGCTGAACTGGATTCCGATTGCTGCCATGGGCGCCGTGGTGCTGCTCGGGGGCGCGCTCTGCGGTTTCACGATAAAACCGCTCGCGCTGGCCGTAACTCTGGGGATCGTGGCGGCATTGGCGCTGATCGCCTACCTCCATGCCTTCGCCAAGGGCGATCAGGCGGATCCCAAGCTGATCTTTCCACTGGGGGCGATTTCCCAGCTGCTGTTGATCGCGACGATCATGGGACCGCTGACCTACGTCGCTGCTGTGACCAACTGGCCGCTGCAGGACCGCGCCTTGCTCGCGATCGATCGCGCCATGGGCATGGATCCGGAAATGATCGCGCGATACGTCAACGACCGTGAGTGGCTGGGCGCTTTGCTGGTGCGCAGCTACACCCTGATCAAGATCATCCTGCTCGCGATCCCGCTCGTTCTTGCCCTGACATCGCGATTTGTGCGGCTGCAGGTGTTCGTGCTTGCGTTCAGCCTGACGCTGATCATGACGCTCGTGATTTCGACGTTCACGCCGGCGGTCGGAACTTACTACGGCCTCAACATCGACCCTGCGCAATTCTCGTCGCTGGATGCCTCGATGTATCAGGCGCAGCTGCGCGACATCCTGGCGCTGCGCGACGGCTCGCTGCGGCATCTCGAATTGCTCAAGATCACAGGCATCGTATCCTTCCCGAGCTTCCACGCGGCATCCGCCGTGCTCTACATCTGGGCGCTTTGGCCGGTGCGCTATGTTGGAGGGGCCGCCGTCGTCCTCAATATCCTGATGATGGCTTCGACGCCGGTGATCGGCGCCCACTACATGATCGACGTGTTCGGCGGTGTCGCGCTGGCCGTGATCGGCATCTGCCTTGCCAAATACCTCGTGAACATCGTGGTGCCCGCGTCGTCGAAGGCACAGGCCGCGCCGCAGGTAGCTCTGGTGCCGGCATTGGATTAGCCCGCCATCGTCGTGCTTTGCGATGGTAAATTCTGACTAAAACGCTTGTCCGCCCGGTTAACGGCTTCTTCGCCAAACATCGTCATTGTCAGGCGCGTGAGCCCGCAATTCACCAAAATGTATCGCGGCCATGGTCAGCTGGCGAAAGTTCCTGCGGCACGCCGTGCCTGTCAAACCAACGAGCCGGCCCAAAATCCGATGACCATTTCCTTCGCCAATCCGATTGTTAATGGCGCCAGTGTCCGCAGCCTCGGGCGCGTGCTGATTCCGCTGTTGACCGGGCTCGTCGCCTATCTGATCTTCCTGTCGCTCGGGGAAATCCTGCTGCGGGATTCCGACACGCTCTGGCAGATCAGGATCGGGCAGTGGATCGTCGAGAACGGCGCCGTGCCCTACACCGACGTTCATACCTTCACCCGGTTTGGTGAACCCTGGATGTCGAGTTCCTGGCTGTCCCAGGTGCTCTATGCCGTTTCCTATGAATCTTTAGGTTGGGCCGGCCCGGTCATCCTGACCTCGCTCGCGATCGGGGCGACGGTCACGATCTTCATGTACCTGTTTGCCGACTATCTCGACCCCACCCGCGCGATCCTGCTGGTCACGCTTGCGGTGCTGGAGTCGGCGACCCACTTCCTGGCACGCCCCCACATGCTGGCGTTCCCGTTCATGGTCGCGTTCCTCGGCGGGCTGCTGGCGGCCGCAGATCGCCGGAGCGCGCCGTCATGGTGGCTGCTGCCGGTGCTTGCCCTTTGGGCCAATCTGCACGGCGGTTTTGTTCTCGGACTGGCACTGATCGGACCGATTGGCCTGGAAGCGCTTTGGAGCTGCGAACGCAAGGACCGCATCAGGCTGACGATGCAATGGGCGATGTTCGGTGTTGCCGCCGTCGCGGCGTGCTGCTGCACCCCCTATGGCTGGAACACGCTGATCGGCGCGGCAAAGATCCTCAGCCTCGGCAAGCTGCTGTCCATGATCTGGGAATGGATGCCGGCCAATTTCGCCACCTGGAGCTTTTTCGAATTCACGCTGCTCGGCCTGATCGGTCTCGGCTTCTATCGAGGCCTCTCATTGTCGGTGCCGCGAATCATCCTGCTGCTCGGCCTGCTCTGGATGGCGCTGTCGCATTCCCGGAACATCGAAATCTTCGCCTTCATCGCGCCACTGGTCGTGGCCAAGCCGTTTGCCGAGCAGTTGGGAACGCTGCGCACGGCGATGGTGCCCGTTCGGGAAGGGCAGTCGCGGGCGCCTGTCGTGATGCTTGCCGCGCTCGCGGTGGCGGTGGCCGGATGGGCATCGACGCAAGTGTTCATCGCGCACCACCCGTTCTCGTTCCTGCCGTCCCAGACGCCGGTCGCAGCGGTGGGCGTCCTGCAGAAGCGGCAGGCTCAGCGCATCTTCAGCACGTCGCCGTTTGGCGGCTATCTGCTGTCTCGCGACATCAAGGCCTTCATCGACGGCCGCGCCGAACTCTATGGCGAACAGTTCGTCCTTGACTATTTCGACGCGGTCACCGCCAAGGACGTCAACATACTGCTCGCCACGCTCGACAAGTATCAGATCGACGCAACCTTGCTGGGGCCGGATTTGCCGGCCACCAAGGTGCTGGATCATATCGCGGGCTGGAAACGACTGTACACGGATGACATTGCCGTCATCCACGTCCGCGACGATCAGCGCAAGGCCGCTCCATCTTCCGCGCCGGGCTCGTCGAACTGACGCCCGGCTCTCACTCCCAGGTCAGCGCGCCACCGTTCTGATATTCAATGACGCGGGTCTCGAAGAAGTTCTTTTCCTTCTTCAGGTCCATCGCTTCCGACATCCATGGGAACGGGTTCTCGGTCTCGTCGAACACCCGCGCCAGCCCAAGCTGCGCGCAGCGGCGGTTGGCGATGAAGTGCATATAGGTTTCGCACAGCGCCGCGTTCAGCCCGAGAAAGCCGCGCGGCATGGTGTCCCGGCCGTAGCCGGCTTCGAGTTCGGCCGCGGTGCGCACCATGTCACGAACCTCGTCCTGGAACGCCTTGGTCCACAGATGCGGATTCTCGATCTTGATCTGGTTGATGACGTCGATGCCGAAATTCAGGTGAATGGATTCGTCGCGCAGGATGTACTGGTACTGCTCGGCAATCCCGACCATCTTGTTGCGGCGGCCGAGCGACAGGATCTGCGCAAAGCCCGTGTAGAACCACATGCCCTCGAAGATCACATAGAAGGCGACGAGGTCGCGCAGGAATGCCTGGTCGGCCTCCGGCGTTCCGGTCTTGAAGTCGGGATCGTCGAGATGCTGGGTGTGCTTCAGTGCCCACGCCGCCTTGTCGGTAATCGACGGCACCTCGCGGTACATGTTGAACAACTCGCCCTCGTCCAGCCCCAGGCTCTCCACGATGTATTGGAAGGTGTGGGTGTGCACCGCTTCCTCAAACGACTGCCGCAGCAGATATTGCCGGCATTCCGGATTGGTCAGATGGCGGTAGATCGCCAGCACGATGTTGTTGGCGACCAGGCTCTCGGACGCCGCGAAGAAGCCGAGATTGCGCTTGATGGCGCGGCGCTCGTCCTCGGTGAGGCCGTCGCGCGACTTCCATAGCGCGATGTCGGCCTGCATCGAGACTTCGGTCGGCATCCAGTGATTGTTGCAGCCGGCGAGATATTTCTCCCACGCCCATTTGTATTTCAGCGGCAGCAATTGATTGACGTCGGCGCGGCAATTGATCATCCGCTTGTCGTCGACCGACACACGGCCGCCGCGGCGGTCGATGGTACCGAGCCCGGTTTGATCGGCCTCGGCAGGAGGTGATGCCGCAAAGGACGGCGGCGCGTGAGATGCGGGCGCGGAAGGTTCGGACCAGTCGAGCATTTGATTTATTTCCTGATGTTTCTTGCTGCTTACTGGCAGGCTTCGCATTCGGGATTATCGATGGAGCACGCCACCGCACCGGACAAGTCCGGCGCGGTGGCGGCCAGCGGGACGATGATTGGGGCTGGAGCCATCATCGTCACGGAGGCGACACTGTTGAGCTTGCCGTCGGTGCCCTTGAGCGTGGACTTCTCGACATGCGTCGCGCTGCGCGAGCGCAGGTAATAGGTGGTCTTCAAGCCGCGGGTCCACGCCAGGCGATAAAGCGCGTCGAGCTTCTTGCCGGACGGGTTGGCGATATAGAGGTTGAGCGACTGCGACTGGTCGATCCATTTTTGGCGCCGCGCCGCCGCCTCGATCAGCCAGGCGCTGTCGATCTCGAACGAGGTGGCGTAGAGCGCCTTGAGATCATCAGGGATGCGGTCGATCGAGCCGACGCTGCCGTCGAAATATTTGAGGTCGTTGACCATCACCTCGTCCCACAACCCGCGCGCCTTGAGGTCACGCACCAGAAACTCGTTCACGACGGTGAAGTCGCCGGACATGTTGGATTTGACATAGAGGTTCTGGTAGGCGGGTTCGATCGACTGTGCGACGCCGCAGATGTTGGAGATCGTCGCCGTCGGCGCGATCGCCATCACGTTGGAGTTGCGCATGCCGGTCGATCTGACGCGTTCGCGCAAGCTGCCCCAATCGAGCGTCATGGAGCGGTCCATCGCGACGCCCCCGCGCGCTTCCGCCAACAGCTCGATGGAATCGATCGGCAGGATGCCCTGGCTCCACAGCGATCCGTCGAACGAGGGATAGCGACCGCGCTCGGCGGCGAGATCGACCGAAGCCGAGATCGCGTAGTAGGAGATCGCCTCCATGCTGGTGTCGGCGAACGTCACGGCTGCATCGGAGGCGACAGCGATCCGCATCGCCTGCAGCGCGTCCTGGAACCCCATCAACCCGAGACCGACCGGACGGTGCCGCAGGTTGGAACGCCGCGCTTCCGGAATGGTGTAGAAATTGATGTCGATGACGTTGTCGAGCATCCGCATCGCAATCGTCACGCTCTTCTTCAGCCGCGCCTCGTTCAGGCGACCGCCCTGGATGTGATTGAGCAGGTTGATCGAACCGAGATTGCAAACCGCGGTCTCGTCGTCGGAGGTGTTGAGCGTGATCTCGGTGCACAGATTGGAGGAATGGATGACGCCGGCATGGCGCTGCGGCGAACGGAGATTGCAGGGGTCCTTGAACGTGATCCAGGGATGCCCGGTCTCGAACAGCATGGTCAGCATCTTGCGCCACAAATCCGTGGCGCGGACCTGCTTGAAGACGCGAATTTCGCCGCGCGCCGCCTTGGCTTCATAGGCGGCATAGCGTTCGGCGAATTTTGTGCCGTAGAGGTCGTGCAGGTCGGGCGTCTCGTCAGGCGAGAACAAGGTCCATTCGCCGTCGGTTTCGACGCGTTGCATGAACAGGTCAGGCACCCAGTTCGCGGTGTTCATGTCGTGGGTGCGGCGGCGGTCGTCGCCGGTGTTCTTGCGCAGATCGAGGAATTCCTCGATGTCGATATGCCAGGTCTCGAGATAAGCGCAGACCGCGCCCTTGCGCTTGCCGCCCTGGTTGACCGCAATGGCGGTGTCGTTGGCGACTTTCAGGAACGGCACCACGCCCTGACTTTCGCCGTTGGTGCCCTTGATGTGGGCCCCGAGCCCGCGCACGCGGGTCCAGTCGTTGCCGAGCCCGCCGGAATATTTCGCCAGCAGCGCGTTGTCCTTGACCGACTTGAAGATGCCGTCGAGATCGTCCGCGATCGTGGTGAGGAAGCACGACGACAATTGCGGCCGCAGCGTTCCAGAATTGAACAGCGTCGGCGTCGATGCCATGAAATCGAAAGACGACAGCAAATCGTAGAATTCGATCGCGCGGGCCTCGCGATCGATCTCGCGGGTCGCAAGTCCCATCGCGACGCGCATGAAGAACGCCTGCGGCAGCTCGATGCGGTTGCCGCCTTCATGCAGGAAATAGCGGTCGTACAGCGTCTGCAGGCCGAGGAACTGAAACGCCAGATCGCGTTCCGGCTTCAGCGCCGCGGCGATTTTCTGCAGGTCGAAGCGCGCCAGATCCGGATCGAGCAACTCGGCCTTGATGCCGGTCTTGATATAGGCCGGGAAATATTCGCCGTAGCGGCCGGCCATATCGGCCTGCGAGGCG
This sequence comes from Bradyrhizobium sp. AUGA SZCCT0176, assembly GCF_018130145.1. Classification (GTDB taxonomy): domain Bacteria; phylum Pseudomonadota; class Alphaproteobacteria; order Rhizobiales; family Xanthobacteraceae; genus Bradyrhizobium. The sequence goes on from NZ_JAFCMB010000003.1 coordinate 507,255, forward strand.
TTGGTCGGCACCCCATGCACGTAGGACAGCACTTCGGTGCGCAGCTTGTCGAGCAGCAGCCGCGCGCTCACGTAAGCGTAGTTGGGCTCCTGCTCCACCAGCGTCCGCGCAGCCATCACGGAAGCGAGCGCCAGTTCGTCCTGGCTGATGCCGTCGTAGATATTGCGCTGGGTTTCCGCGATGACGGGCGCGGCGTCGACGCCATCAAGACCGGCGCAGGCCTCGCCCACGATCAGCGCGAGCCGCCCGGTATCGAGCGGCACCTTGGTGCCGTTCGCCAGCGTCACATGCAGCACGGGTCCTGCCGCAGGCTTGGCCGATTTGGCGGCCTCCTGCTCGGCGCGCTGCCTGGTGCGCTCGTCGCGGTACAGCACATAGGCGCGCGCCACCTTGTGGTGCTCGCTGCGCATCAGCGCCAGTTCGACCTGGTCCTGCACGTCTTCGATGTGAAAGGTGCGGCCTTCGCTCATCCGGCGCGACAGCGCGCGGACGACCTCAGCGGTCAATTGTTCCACGACCTCGTGCACCCGGCGCGAGGCCGCCGCGGTGTGGCCCTCGACGGCGAGAAACGCCTTGGTCATCGCGACCGAGATCTTGCTGGCATCGAATTTCGAAACCGTGCCGTTGCGGCGGATCACCTGCATCGGAAGTTCGGCGTCCGGCGCGGCGAGCGATTCGGGACGCAACTGGAACAAGGGAGCGGTTTTGGCTTCGAGAGAAATGAGACCGGAAGATTCGGACATCGGCAGACCCCGTGGTGTTGTTGAGGCCGGATGTCTTTGGGGACGCTGCATCGAATGCGCGGCGGCAAACGCCGGCATGGATCTGCAAGCGACCGCCGGGACACCCCGCCCGTGGACGTTTTTTTCGGTGTCGCGGCAGGTCTCCTGGCTCGCAGGTCGTCGTTATTCCCTGTCTTCCCAATGCGAAGCCGCATCAGTGACGTAAAGGCGGGAACAACTCACTGCTTACAGTTGCGGGGGCAGCGTCGGAATTTCGCGCCCTTTGGCGCAATCACCGACTTCCCTCTTAGCCACCATGACTTGCGTCGTGATGGACCGTGACAACTACATCTGGTGCGATTTGGGTAATCGTGTCAATGGTGCGCTAGCCGAGCCTGCGAAAATTCTGGTTCACCCTGTTGAAGCTGTGAACAACCGCAACAACCGGCGATCGAGTTGACGGGCGCGCCGAGTTGCCAGTAAGTGGACGCGTCGTGGTTCTTCGGGATGGTTTTCCCGAAGCTAAGAGGGAAGCCGGTGTGAAGCCGGAGCTGCCCCCGCAACTGTAAGCGGCGAGCCGCTGTCCAACAAAGTCACTGAGACCCGCAAAGGTTTTGGGAAGACCGGACAGCAGCATTGACCCGCGAGCCAGGAGACCTGCCTCGACAACATAAACGTCCTCGGGCGGGGTGTCCCGGTGGTGCGGTTGCGATTCCGCGCGCCCTACCGTCCGGAATCCAGACGTGTCACTTCGGCCTTTGCCCCCAACTTTTGGGGTTAAGCCATGTCTGTTTCCAATGCGACTGCTTCTGTAAATTCTACCTCCTCACTTCCCGTCGCTTCGCTCGGCACGCCGCGCATCGGTCCGCGCCGCGAGCTGAAATTCGCGCTGGAGAGCTTCTGGTCGGGTACGACCGACGAGAAAGCCCTGATCGAGACCGGCATCGGGCTGCGTGCGGCCAATTGGGCGCGCCAGAAGAAGCTTGGTGTCAGCATCATCCCGTCCAACGACTTCACGTTCTACGACCAGGTGCTCGACACCTGCGTGATGGTCGGCGCCATTCCGAAAAGCTACGGCTGGAACGGCGGCACGGTTCCGCTCGCCACCTACTTCGCGATGGCGCGCGGCGCCCAAGGCGCGGCGCATGATGCGGACTGCGGCCACGCCCACCACGACGCGGCCCACGGCGTGCCGGCGCTGGAAATGACAAAATGGTTCGACACCAATTACCACTACATGGTGCCTGAACTGGAGAAGGATCAGACCTTCACGCTCGCCTCGCGCAAGCCGATCGAGGAGTATCTGGAAGCCAAAGCGCTCGGCTACCAGACTCGCCCGGTGCTGGTCGGCCCCGTGACGTTCCTCAAACTCGCCAAGTGCAAGGATGCGGGATTCAACACGCTATCGCTGCTAGACCGGTTGGTGCCGGTCTATATCGAGGTGCTGCGCGAACTCACCAAGGCCGGCGCGGAATGGGTGCAGATCGACGAGCCGTGTCTGGTCCTCGACCTCGACATGCCAGCGCAGCAGGCGCTGCATTATGCCTATGCGGAAATCACCAAGGCGGTGCCTGAGCTCAAGATCATGCTGGCCACGTACTTTGGCGGGCTCGGCGCCAACCGCGACACCGCGATGGCCCTGCCTGTCGCTGGCCTGCATCTCGACCTCGTGCGCGCGCCCGAGCAACTCGACGATCTCGCCGGTTTTCCAAAGGACCGCGTGCTGTCGCTCGGCATCATCGACGGCCGCAATATCTGGCGCGCCGATCTGAGCCGGCTGCTCGACCGGCTGGAACCTGTGGTCACCAGGCTCGGCGGCGACCGCGTGCAGCTCGCGCCATCATGCTCGCTGCTGCACGTCCCGATCGACCTCGCGCTGGAAACCAGCCTCGATCCCGATGTGAAGAGCTGGCTGGCGTTTTCGGTGCAGAAGATCGAGGAACTGGCGGCGCTCGGAACGGCATTGGCGCGCGGCCGCGTCCACGCCGACGCCATCCTGAAGGCCTCCGATGAAGCCGCAGCGGCGCGCAAAGCTTCGCCGCGGATCCACGATGCCAAGGTGGCGGCGCGTGCCGCCGGCATCGATAGCTCGATGCGCCGCCGCCTCAACGCGTTTACCGATCGCGCCGGCGTGCAGCACAGCCGCTTCAACCTGCCGGCCTTCCCGACCACGACCATCGGCTCGTTCCCGCAGACCGCGGATGTCAGGAACGCCCGCGCCGCGCATGCCAAGGGCGCGCTGACCGACGACGCCTATAAACTCTATCTGCAGAACCAGACCGCGCGCGCGGTGCGCTGGCAGGAGAATATCGGGCTTGATGTGCTGGTTCATGGCGAGTTCGAGCGCAACGACATGGTGCAGTATTTCGGCGAGCAGCTCGAAGGTTTCGCCTTCACCGGGTATGGCTGGGTGCAGTCCTACGGATCACGCTACGTCCGCCCGCCGGTGCTGTTCGGCGACGTGTCGCGCCCGAAACCGATGACGGTCGAGTGGTGGCGGTATGCGCAGTCGCTGACCAAGCGGCCGATGAAGGCGATGCTGACGGGGCCGGTGACCATTCTGAACTGGTCGTTCGTCCGCGACGATATTCCGCGCAGCGAAGCCTGCCGCCAGATCGCGCTGGCGATCCGTGACGAGGTCGCAGACCTGGAGGTCGCCGGTGCCGGGATGATCCAGATCGACGAAGCGGCCCTGCGGGAGGGCCTGCCGCTGCGCCGGTCGGAGTGGAAGACCTATCTCGACTGGGCCGTGGACGCCTTCCGCATCTGTTCGTCGGGCGTGCGCGACGACACCCAGATCCATACCCACATGTGCTACTCGGAGTTCAACGACATCATCGATGCGATCGGTGCGATGGATGCCGACGTGATCTCGATCGAGACCTCGCGCTCGAAGATGGAACTGCTCGACGCTTTCCGGAACTACCGCTATCCGAACGAGATCGGCCCCGGCGTCTACGACATCCATTCGCCGCGGGTGCCTGAAACCGCTGAGATGACCGACCTGCTCAAGCTGGCGCGGCTGCGGCTCTCCGACGCCCAGCTCTGGATCAATCCGGATTGCGGATTGAAAACCCGGAAATGGGAAGAGGTGCGGCCCGCTCTGGTCAACATGGTCGCCGCCGCCCGCGAATTGCGGGCGCTCGCTTAAACGCCCGCCCCGTCTCTCATCCCGGCACCATTGAAAGGATACGCCATGCGCTTCTGGATCGAATGCACGAGGTGCGAGGCCACCCACATCAATATCGCGCTGGTCGGCAGCATGTGGCGCGACGGCGAGCGCACCGTGCTCGCCTTCGTCGGCGGCGACGGCCAGCGCATCGAGGTCACCGAGACGCCGGAACAGATCATGGCGCTGCATCTCGGACCGCTGGCAAAGGCGTAACGACGCGATGACGGTGAGGCCTGATAATGCCTGGTCGGAAGCTTCTGTCGATCTTCGCAAGGTCGGCGCGAATCCGGATTACTGGTATCCGGTCGCATGGTCCCACGAGGTGAAGTCCGGCCAGACTTTCGCGGCGCGGTTCGCGGGCGAGCCGATCGTGCTGGTGCGCCCGAGTGAGGGCGCGATCTTCGCGCTGGAAGACCGCTGCGCGCACCGCCAGGTGCCGCTGTCGAAGGGAACGGTCGATGGCTGCACCCTGCGCTGCGTCTATCATGGCTGGCGCTACGACGCGTCGGGCGACTGCATCGACGTCCCCTATCTTGGTAAGGGCAAGAGGCCGAACGGCGTCCGCCGCTATCCCTGCTTCGAACGCGACGGGTTGATCTTCGTATGGCCCGGCACAGGACCTGCCGCCGCCCCCTTGCCGCAGATCGGCGCAGCCGCTGATAACGCCTACAAGACACGGCGGTTCGGCAAGCTCGTCGCCTGCCACTACACTTTCATGCATGAGAATTTGATGGACATGAACCATCAGTTCCTGCACCGGCGCACCACCGGAAAAGTCGTGCCGCGCTATCTCGGCAGCCGCGCCGGCGAACGCTGGATGGAAGTCGATTACAGTTTTGCCCGACCTGGCGAGAAGCCGCCCCTTGGCGAGGCCGTCATCGTCGGCGGCCTGCGCGGCCGTGCCGGCACGGCGCGCGACTTGATGACGGTGCGCACCGAATATCCCTACCAGACCCTGCAGATGTGGACGAAGGGCGACGCACCGGTTCTCAACGTATGGCTCGGCTACACGCCCATCGATGCCGCGCAGCGCCGTAACCGGACCTTCGTGGTGCTGTCGGTGCGCAAACCCAGAATTCCCGGCATCCTCGATCTCGGCTGGCCGGTGCTGGCCTGGTTCACCAACCGGGTCTTTTCGGAGGATTGCGAGATCGTCGAGATGGAACAGGCCGCACATGACGCGCAAGGCGCCGACTGGAACAGGGAAGTGTTTCCGCCGATCCACGCGCTGCGAAAACTGTTGCGGGAGTGCGGGGAGCCAGGCAGTAGCCCGGATGGAGCGCAGCGAAATCCGGGACGCACGTGACGTCGCGGCATGCCCCGGATTTCGCTGCGCTCCATCCGGGCTACAGCGATTCCGAGCCGCTCCCACGTCTTGCCGTTGATCCTCATGGCGCCGGACCAGGACGCCACCATAAAAAAACGCGGCGTCACCGCCGCGTTTTCTATTTCAGATGCAAACCCGCTTAGGCCTGCGGTTGCGGCTCCAGGCCGGGATCCGGATCGGGGCGCGGGCGCGACTTGCCGGCGGGCGGCACAGCCGACGCGCGCGGCGTGGTCGGCTCAAGCACCGACTCGCGGTTCGGCTTCTTGCCATTGAGCAGGTCGATGATCTCGTCACCGGACAGCGTCTCGAATTCGAGCAGGCCCTTGGCAAGCGCTTCGAGGTCGGCGCGCTTTTCCGTGAGGATGCGCGTCGCTTCGTTGTAGCCGTCTTCGACGAAACGCCGGATCTCGGTATCGATCTTCTGAACCGTTGCCTCCGATGCGTTCTGGGTGCGCGACACCGACATGCCGAGGAAAACCTCGTCCTGATTCTCGCCATAGGACACGGTGCCGAGCGCCTCGGACAGGCCCCAGCGCGTCACCATCATGCGCGCCAGGCGCGTGGCCTGCTCGATGTCGGATGACGCACCAGAGGTAACTTTTTCGCGGCCGAAGATCAGCTCTTCGGCAACCCGGCCGCCCATCATGATCGCGAGCCGCGACGTCATCTGCTCGAGCGACATCGACAGCTTGTCACGCTCGGGCAGCTGCATCACCATGCCGAGCGCACGGCCGCGCGGGATGATCGTGGCCTTGTGGATCGGATCGGTGGCGACGACGTTGAGGCCGACGATGGCGTGACCGCCTTCGTGATAGGCCGTCAGCAATTTCTCTTCCTCGGTCATGACGAGCGACTTGCGCTCGGCGCCCATCATCACCTTGTCTTTTGCTTCCTCGAACTCGGCCTGGGTCACCATGCGCTTGTTGCGGCGGGCGGCGGTCAAGGCGGCTTCGTTGACGAGGTTCATCAGGTCGGCGCCGGAGAAGCCCGGCGTGCCGCGTGCGATGGTCTTGAGGTTGATATCCGGCGCCAGCGGCACCTTGCGGACATGGACCTTGAGGATCTGCTCGCGGCCGACAACATCCGGGTTCGGCACCACGACCTGGCGGTCGAAACGGCCAGGGCGCAGCAGCGCGGGATCGAGCACGTCGGGACGGTTGGTCGCCGCGATCAGGATCACGCCTTCATTGGCCTCGAAGCCGTCCATCTCGACCAGCAACTGGTTGAGGGTCTGTTCGCGCTCGTCATTACCGCCGCCGAGACCGGCGCCACGATGGCGGCCGACCGCGTCGATTTCGTCGATGAAGATGATGCAGGGCGCGTTCTTCTTGGCCTGTTCGAACATGTCGCGGACGCGGCTGGCGCCGACGCCGACGAACATTTCAACGAAGTCGGAGCCCGAGATCGTGAAGAATGGCACGTTGGCTTCGCCCGCGACCGCACGCGCGATCAGCGTCTTGCCGGTGCCGGGAGGGCCGACCAGCAGCACGCCGCGCGGAATCCGTCCGCCGAGGCGCTGGAATTTGCCGGGGTCGCGCAGGAATTCGACGATTTCCTGCAAATCCTGCTTGGCTTCGTCGACGCCCGCGACGTCCTCGAAGGTGACGCGGCCATGCGCCTCGGTCAGCATCTTGGCGCGCGACTTGCCGAAGCCCATCGCCTTGCCGGCGCCGCCCTGCATCTGGCGCGACAGGAAGATCCACACGCCGATCAGCGCGATAAAGGGCAGCCAGGAGACCAGCAGCGACACGAACCACGGCACGTTGTCGCCGGGCGGCTTCGCACTGACGTTCACCTTGGCATCAACCAGGCGCTTCACCAGCGACGGATCGTTCGGCGAGTAGGTCTGGAAGCTGGAGCCGTTGGTGAAGGTGCCGTGGATCTCCGGCCCCTGGATCACGACGTCGCGGACGGTGTTCTTTTCGACCTCGCTCACGAACTGCGAAAACGTGATGTCCTGCGAGGACGCGCGCTGACCCGGATTCTGGAAAAGCGTGAACAGTGCCAACAGCAACAAAACAATGATGACCCAGAGGGCGAAATTGCGCAGATTGGCGTTCATCGATCTTCCTTCGTGGCCGCGCGGATCGCGGCCTTATGTCCTTGGGCAGTAAACCTTGGGTCGTCAGGTGAGAAACCCCCGGAGCACTGCTTACAATCTAGGTGGCGCCTGGGTCGATGCCAAGGGAACCACGCAGGACTATTTAACGCATCCTAGCGCGATTCCCGGTCAAATAATGGCGTAAGAATCAGCGTTTTTCGGGGGTGGTTAAGACTCCCCGCCGGTTTATGACGGGATATCGAGGCTTGGGCTTGCCTCTCATCCCGGCCTGCGACGACGCGGGGGAGCCGGCTCGACGTGAATTCGGCCTCCAATCAGGCTGATTGCGGCGCCCGCGAGGGTCTGCTTCAACTTCGGCTGGCCTTCCGATACCGCCCGATCCAGTACCGTCAGCAGGGCCTCGACCTTGCCGAGTTCCGCAGGCCCCTCGTGACCGACGCGGTCGATGGCCCGCATCAGCAGCCGAAGCCGGATTTCCTCAGGCAGACCCGCAAAGGCTGACGCATCGAAGCCAAAACGCGCGGCGTCATGGCGGTCCCTCAGCGCCAGATAGCGCTCGGCGCCATCGACGAGCACTTCCAGCGCGGCATTGGCCCGCGCCAGCCGCGACGCCAGCCGCGCCAGGATTCTCGCATCGCCGCCCTCTTCCGCCAGCGCCGGCATCAGCGCCCGCAAACGAGGCCGCGTGTAATTGACGTCGCGGTTGGTCGGATCATCGGCGAAGGCGATCCTGGCCTTGTTCAATGTCGCGATCAGTTGCGATTTCGGGACATCCAGCAACGGCCGCGCCAGCCACACGCCGTCGCGTTCCGATTGGCGCGCCATCGCCGCCAGACCGGCGATGCCGCTGCCACGCAGCATCCGCATCAACAATGTCTCGGCCTGGTCATCGCGGGTATGCGCGGTGAGGATATGGGTCGCTCCACCAGCGCGTGCTGCCTGCGCCAGCAGGCGATAGCGCGCCGCCCGCGCCGCGGCCGGCACGCCCGTGTTCGGCTTGGCTCCATGCCAGCGCAGCGTGCGATGGGGCAGATCGAGATGCCTGGCGAGCTTTTTGACGTCACGCGCCTCGATCACGGCTTCATGCCGCAAGCCGTGATCGACGGTCACCGCGATCAATCGCGGCCCGCGCTTCAGGGCACGGCGCCAGCGCGCGGCGAGCCACATCAGGGCGATAGAATCAGGTCCGCCGGAAACGGCGAGCACGATCGCGGGCGCAGCCTTCCAGTCGGCGAACAGAAGTTTCGCCTGGCTCGCCGTGATCGCGGAATGGTCGTCCTCTGCCATGGGCCGACCATACCGTTTTCAAGCGAGGGCTGTCCCGCACTTGATGGGGCTCAGCCGAACGAGCGAAAGCTCAGCACTTCACCCGCTTCTGCTCGCGGTCCACGGCGGCCTTCACGCCGGCCGAGGCGCGCGGATATTTCCGCGTCACTTCGCCAAGCGCGGCGCAGGCCGCTTCCTTTTCCTTCAGCGCCGCCAGCGACTGGCCGAGCCGCAGCAGCGAGTCCGGCGCCTTTGCGGACTTGTCGAACTTGGTGGTGACGCCGAGAAAGGCTTCCGCGGCATCGCGATATTGCTGGCGCTGGAAGAAGCTTTCGCCAAGCCAATATTGCGAATCCGCGATCAGGGGATCGCTCGGATATTTCTGCGCGAAATTTTTCATGGTCTCTTCGGCGAGCGCATAATCCTTGCGCTGCATGTAACCGATGCCGAGATCGAACTCGTCCTTGGGCGTGGCCGAAGGCGGCAGCGTCGTCAGCGCGGCGCTGGCGCCGGGCGCACGCACGGGCGGCGGCGCGCCGCCGGGATCGCGCGGGCTGGTCGCGCCGAGGTCGAGCGGCTCGCCCCGTCCGCGGCCGCCGGGCGCCCCGACCGGCGCGTCGTTGGCAACCGGCAACTGACCGCCACCGAGCGCGCGCGGCGCGCCGGGGGCGTTCGGATTCTGGTTGGGGTCGAAGGCGTCGCCGCGGCGGCGGCCGGTCGCCGGTGCTGCTGCCTGCTCCTGCATGATCGGCGGCGGCGCCGCGATCTGCGGCTGCTCATAGGACGGCTGCGCCTGCGGATAGCCCTGCTGTCCCTGCGGATAGCCTTGCTGCGCCTGGGGTTGCCGGGCGGGCGGATAGGCCTGGACCGGGGGCGGCACCGCGGCCACGCTGGGCTGGGCCGCCGGGGGCTGACCGGCAGGTGCTACCGCCGCACCGCCACCAAGCTGCCGCAGGCGCTCCTCGAGCTGGCGGTTACGATATTGCAGTTCCTCGTTCTGGCCGGTGAGCTGCCGCAGCTGGTTCTCGAGCCGCTGGATCCGCATATCCGCGTCGGCGTCGTCGGATTGCGCCTGGACCGGCGGGGAGCTTTGCGGAGAAGAGGACCACGGGAACGATACCTGTGCGAAGGAGGCCTGCGAAGACAAGGAGAGCATCGCGGCAATCGCCGCGGCGCCGATCGCATTGAGAAACCTGAATGACATTTTGCCCTGACGACGAAAATTCGGCGTGACATCGAAAGCCGAACACATTGAGAGAGGGAGTACGCCAGAATTGTGACTGGCGTTTCCGAATCCGGAAGCCGGATTTCGGTATGGTTTAGTATCAGCTTCAAAACAAGCAAGCGGCTTGCTCGGCGGGCCGTTCATCAACGGAAGGGATCAGGCCCATGCACGCACCCGTGAACGGGGTGATCTTCGACGTCGAAGCCGCGAAACTGGTTGCCCGACGGAGCGGACGCTGGCCGTCATTCGCGGCTTCATCATGAGACCAAAATGAAACCGGCGCCCGAAGGCGCCGGTTCTGAACTCGGTAGTCGCAGCCGCTCAGGCGCCGGCGTTCAGCACCGTGACCGCGCGGCGGTTCTGCGACCAGCAGGAGATGTCGTTACACACGGCGACCGGGCGTTCCTTGCCGTAGGAGATCGTGCGCATGCGGTTCGGATCGACGCCGCGCGAGGCGAGATAGCTCCGTACCGACTGGGCGCGCCGTGCACCGAGCGCGATGTTGTATTCGCGGGTGCCGCGCTCGTCCGCATGGCCTTCGATGGTGAAGGAATAGCGGTTGTAGGTCTGCAGCCACTGCGCCTGCTTTTCCAGGGTCGCGATCGCCTGCGGGCTGAGCTCGGTCTGGTCGCTCTCGAAGAACACGCGGTCGCCGACATTGACCACGAAGTCCTGCTGGCTGCCCGGGGTCGCCGCACTCGCCATCGCCCCCTCGGCGCCGACGTTCTTGTTGGCGCAAGCGCCCATCGACAGGGCCACCGCGAGTACCGCGACCAGTTTCAATCCCTGGAGGATGCGCATCTGATGTTTCATTCCGGAGCCTCCACGCTCACGTTTTCCGACTGTTATCCGGTCTACAGGGCGATGGTTAAGCGAACGTTCCGTCAACCTTGATGGAACCTTGCCAGACCCGATCAAATGCCGACAAACCGTGAAAAGCGCCCACGATGGTTAATGGTTTGTAAATGTGGCGCGACGGTGAAGGCAAGCACAGGCGGGGCCGAAATCGCCCTTTTGGCGTTGGCATCGCGGACAGTACCGGGCTGAGGACACGTCAGGCGGCGGGCCAGGGCCCGGCAGCGGGGCCCCGATCAGCCGCGAAGCCGGCGGATCAGGCGTTTGGAACGATCGAGGCGCTCTCGAACGAGATGACGCCCCCCTGCGGGGAGAATTGGCGCTCGCCGGCGCGCTGGAACAGCATCCGCCGCTCGAAAGCACTTGAGCGCATGATGGGAAAACGGGTCATGACGCGTTCCCGCACGGCCCGGTAATCGGACGCCATCAATGCCACCTTTGGCAAGAATCCCGGAAACGAACGCGGGTCGGCGATGACCTCGGACATGAAGACCCGGCGATAGAATGCCTGGTGCTCCGCACGAACGAGCGCGAGCCCGAAATCGGCGTTGAAATGCTCGCATGCCATATAGGCCAGCCGGACCGTCAGATAGGGGATCTCAGGGAACTGCCTGGCTTTTTCGGGGAGCGCAGCAAGACGAAGCGGATCGATGAAGACTTCGCCTTGATCGATGCGCGGGTGAAGAACATCGCCGAACAAATCGACCGAACCGGAAATCCGACATTCTGACGTCACGACGTTGAGGCGGAGCGAACTACAGAGTTCTCCGTCAATGTAGATTCCGAACATCCAGGCGTTGGGCGCATCGTCGTAATGATCGCTGACGCGCTGAGACTCCGACGGCGCGGTTACTCCGCCATGCAGATAGGCTTTGTAACGCATCAAATAGATGGAATCCTTTTCCTCGGGAGTTTCCATGAGCCGGTAGTCGACGCGATCAGACAGTCCCGACTCCGGCACAAAAAGCGACGTGCGCGGTTCGGATCTGGACTTCATCTGATACTCCATAACTTCAACTTCCGAACAACTTGTGCGAGTGCGAAAGCTTAACAGCTCCTTAACAAAATTGCAAAGCTATCGAGACGTTAGGGTTAACCTCGCGGCCGTCTGCACGCGCATCTGAACCCGTAAGATTACGGAGGTTGTGTCAGGAAACTACGGAGGTTGTGTCAGGCGATTGAGCGCGATGGAACCACAACCAGCGGTTCGTCCGGCGAACGGCGGCCGTGGGAGGCGTTCAGCAGCTGGCGGATCCGCGCCGCTGGAACCGGCCGGCTGAACAGATAGCCCTGCGCCTCGGTCACCGCGCCATCGGCACTGACCAGTTCCAGTTGCTGGTTGGTCTCGATGCCCTCGACCACGACCGACATGCCGAGATCGGCCGACAGCCGCGCCACGCCGCGCAGCAACGTCAACGGACGATCGGTATCGATGCCTTCGAGGAAGGAGCGGTCGATCTTCACCTTCTGCAATGGGAAGTTGTGAAGATAGCTCAGGCTGGAATAGCCGGTGCCGAAGTCATCCAGCGAGATCCGCACGCCGAGCGAATGCAGCTGCGACAGCACGTCGTGCGTCAGCTGCGTGTTGCGCAGCAGCGAGGATTCGGTGATCTCGATTTCGAGACGGTCCGCCGGCAGGCCGGAGACTTCGAGCGCGTAGCGAACTTCGCTGAGCACGTCGCGCTGATGGAATTGCTGCGGCGAGAAGTTGACGGCGACGCTGACGGCCTCGGGCCACTTCATGCATTCCATGCAGGCCTTGCGCAGAATCCAGCGGCCGAGATCGACGATCAGGCCCATATCCTCGGCGACGGGAATGATATCGATCGGCGACACCGTGCCGCGGACCGGATGATTCCAGCGCAGCAGCGCCTCGCAGGTCGAGATCTTGCCGGACTTGATATTGACCAGCGGCTGATAGAACAGCTCGAACTCCTCGTTCGCCAGCGCCTTGCGCAGGTCGAGTTCCAGGATGCGGCGCGCTTCGACGGTTTGCGCCATCTCGTCGCGGAAGAAGCAGAAGGTGCCACGCCCGTCCGCCTTGGCGCGGTACAGCGCCATGTCGGCGTTCTTGAGCAGCGTGTCGGCGCTGACACCGAGAGAGGTCATGGCGATGCCGACGCTGGCGCCGATCTCGACCAGATGATTGTCGATCTTGTAGCGCTCGCTCAGCCGGTCGACGATGCGCCGGGCGAGACCCGCCGCGTCCTCGTGGGAGTGAATGTCCTGTTGGAACACGACGAATTCGTCGCCGCCGAACCGCGCCACGAAGTCCTCGGGCCGCAACATCTCGCGCAACCGCCCGGCGACCGCGCACAGCAACTGGTCGCCGCAGGGATGGCCCAGCGTGTCGTTGACCTGCTTGAACTGATCGAGGTCGACGAACAGCAGCGCCGACAACCTCTCGGCGCCCTGCTGTATCGCCATCAGGCGCCCGATCTCGTCGCGGAAATTGACCCGGTTGGGAAGCTCGGTGAGTTCGTCGTAACGCGCAAGATGGCTGATCTTGGCTTCCGCGTCGCGCCGCTCGGTGATGTCTTCGAGCAAGACGACCGCGCCTCCGCCCGCCATCGGCTGGAACGTCCATGACAGCGACCGGTTGCGCGTGGCGTCGGGATCGGTCGTGATCATGTCCCGCGCCTGCGAACTCTCGATTTCCGACAGGATCATGCTGCCGCTTGCGTTCGAAATCGAACCGGAGGCGACGCAGGCAGCGATGATGTCGGCCGCACTGACGCCGCCCTGCACGGAATCGTCGGACAGCTGCATCATGTTGCTGAACCGGTGGTTCATCACGGCCAGGCGGCCGTCAGCGCCGAACATGCAGAGCCCGTGCGGCATGTTGTTCAATGCGGTATCGAACTGGCCGGCCAGCGCCGCCTCGCGTTCGCGCGCCACCAGCGCCTGCATGAAAATTCGGTGCAGATTGGCCGAGATCTGCAGCACCGCTACGAGGAACGCGGTGCACACGACTGACATCGCGATGTAATAGGGGGCACCACGCAACGCCAGCGCGATCACGGTTGGACCGTAGATGAGTGCGGCCTGCAGTTGGAATACCCACTGCCGTCCATAGGCCCTGCCCGCACCTAACGCCAAGGTCCCGGTGGTGGTGGACAGGCAGATCATATGAGCCACGGCATCATCAGTGAACAGCAGCGTCGCGGAGCACCATGTGCCGAGCGCGGTGGCTTGGATCATCGCGCCGATCTGATGATACCTCTTCCAGCGCGCAGCTTCCTCAACAGTCGGGGTCGATTTGCGCGCGTGGTACCGCTGCACGATGAATGCGCGGACGACGCCAGCGAAGACGAGCAGCGCGACACACGCCCAGATCAGCGTTGAGCCCGTCTTCAGCGCGGTCATCGCTGCGGCGCCGGCGCCGAAGGCGAGGCCCGTCAGCATCGGAGCGGAAGTCTCGAACAGCGAATCGATCAGCGCCGCGCGAAGATATGGCGACGTTTGTTGATCCGGCTCTCCGCTCTGTTTGGCAAGCTGCATTTTCGGGCGCACGTCCTTTGGATTAGACGTTGTACCCTTTGCAGATGAAGTCTTTCTGAGCGAACATCGTTACCAAGACGTTGCTTTTCGTTTCCCGCCGTAGAAATCTGCCTTATAAATCAGCATGCTAGGCAATGTTTGCCGATTAACGCCCTAACCCGTGGAACGCTCAGGACAACAGCGGAGACCATGCCGGATCGGAGGCGAAGCCGGGGGTCGGAACCCGCAACTCGTTGCGTCCGGAGATATCGACGGTGAACAATGAAGGGCCGCTGTTGCCGCCGGGCTCGCGGAAGAACATCAGCACCCGGCCGTTCGGCGCAAAGGTCGGGCCTTCGTTGTGGAAGCCCGAAGTGAGAATGCGTTCGCCCGATCCGTCCGGCTTCATGATGCCGATCGCGAATTGACCACCGCCCTGCTTGGTGAAGGCGATGTAGTCGCCGCGCGGCGACCACACCGGCGTCGAATAGCTGCCCTCCTGGAACGAAATGCGCTGCGCGCCGCCGCCGGTCGCCGGCATCACGTAGATCTGCGGCTTGCCGCCGCGATCGGACTCAAAGCAGATGCGGGCGCCGTCCGGCGAATAGGACGGCGAGGTGTCGATCGCCGGCGTGTCGGTCAGCCGCGTCGTCGATTTCGAGCGCAGGTCCATCACGAACAGGTTCGAATTGCCGCCCTGCTGCAGGCTCATGATGACGCGCTGGCCGTCCGGCGAGAAGCGCGGCGAGAACGACATGCCCGGGAAGTTGCCGACGATCTCGCGCTGCCCGGTCTCGATGTTGAACAGATAGACGCGCGGATCGCCCTGCCCGAACTCCATATAGGTGATTTCCTGGGTCGACGGCGAAAACCGCGGCGTCAGCACCAGGTCGGCGCCGCGCGTCAGATATTTCACGTTGGCGCCGTCCTGATCCATCAAGGCCAGCCGCTTGACGCGGCGTTCCTTGGAGCCGCTCTCGTCGACGAACACCACACGGCTGTCGAAGTAGCCTTTTTCGCCGGTCAGGCGCTCGTAGATCTGGTCGGAGATGATGTGGGCGATCCGCCGCCAGTATTCCGGCGAGGTGAAATATTGCTGGCCGGTGAGCTGCTGGCCGGTGTTGACGTCCCAGAGCCGGAATTCGGCCTTGAGACGGCCGTCGCCCTGCCGCGTCATGCGGCCGGTCACCAGCGCCTGCGCGTTGATGGTTTTCCAGTTCTGGAAGCTCGGTGCCGCGTCGATGTTGATGGTCTTTTCGACGTAGGCCGCCTGGTCGATCGGCGCGAACAGACCGCTGCGCTTGAGGTTGTTGGTGATGACCTGCGTCACGCCGACGCCGACTTCGGCGTCAGCCGGCGTGCCGGCCGTGAAATTCGGGATCGCGATCGGCAGCGGAACGAACTCGCCTTCGGGAATAGGAATGCGCTTGGGCGCTTGCGCAAAACCCTCTCGAATGGATACGGCAGAGACCGCACCGAGCGCGGCCATTCCGGAAATGATTTGCCGGCGGCTCGGGCGCAACACATCAGGCAACACAATTTTGTCTATCATCGCTTCAAACTTTGCTCGTGTTGGCGTTCGCTGACTGCGAACCCCGTCAGACTTTTTCCCTGAAGACCGGTGCGAAGTATTTCCATTCCTCAAAGAACGCGGCCGGCAGATTGTAAGGCTGGCACTCGATAATGGCGCGCAGTGCGCTCTCCTGGTAGACACGAAGGAACGGCGTTGCCGGAGTGCCTTCGGGCACCGGCATCCCTTCCAGCGTGCCATCACGCTTCAGGCGGATCGCAAAGGCGACTTCCGGCTTTTGCGACTCGATGCCGCCATAGGGCTTCTTCCAGCACCGCTCGACCTGCCGCTGGAACAGCGCGCCCCAAGTCGCGGAATTGTCTGCTGCCGTGCCCTTTGAAGTGCCGAGCGCGGCGTTGGAATTCAGCGTGGAACCAGTCGCGGCTTGCCGCGTCGCGTCGCGCTTGTCCAAAAGCGCCGCAATCTGCGTTTGATCGAAATGCCGTTCGACGATCTTCTGCTTCTGCTCCGGCGGTTTTGCCGCCGGCTGGGCGACCGGCTTCGGCGGCGGCTTCTTCTCTTCCTTCTTGATGGCTTCCGCGATCGGATCGACCTTCGGCGGATCCGGCTTCTTCTCCGGCTTCGGCTCTTCCTTGGGCTTTTCGGCGACCTTCGGCGGATCTGGTTTTTTCTCGACCGGCTTCTCCTCGGCCTTCGGCTGCGGCGGCGGCGCAGTTTCGGTAATGACCGGCGCCTTTTCGCTCACCTTGCCGACGGCGTCGTCGAGCGGCTTGGCTTCGGCGACTTTTTCCACCAGCGGCTTAGGATTTTCCTTCTTGCCGGTCTTCGAACCGGCCATGACCTTTGCGAGTTGATCAGAGGAAATGACATCGACGGCGACCGATTCCTCCGGCGTCATTTCGTAAGCCTTGGTCGAGAACGACACCAGTCCGTACCCCAGCACGAGGACGTGCAGGGCGACCGACGCAGCCAGTGTCTTGTCGATCTTGAGCTTCACTTAAGTCTTTCCGCTCCGCGCAAAAACGGGCTCGCTCACGAGCCCCCCTCGGGGATGATCACGATGTTCGCCTTGAACCCCGCCGTCCTAATATACCCCAATAACTTCATCATATCCGTGTAACAGACGTCTTTATCGCCGCGCAGGTAGACCACGCTTTCGGCTTCCGACCGGGTTTCCTTGATAGCCTTGATCTTGGGCAGCAACTCGGCGGCCGGGATCAGGGCATCCCCCAGATATAATTCGACATTCGAATTGCAGGAGCCGCCGGTGCGCTTGACCGACAGCGTCAATGGCGGGGCGTTCGACGCCAGCGACTTGCCGCCGCTTGCGATCGGCAGATCGATATCGATGGTCGAGGTCATCAAGGGTGCGGCCACCATGAAGATGATCAGCAGCACCAGCATCACGTCCACCATCGGCGTGACGTTGATCTCCGCCATCACGGCGGCGCGTCGCCGGCCGCGGCGTCCACCGCCACCTGCCGAACCTGCCATGTTCATCGCCATGATCGGATGCCCACAATGCTCACGATTGACCGCTCCTCACGCCGTATATCCAGGGCATGATCTGGTCCGAAAACCGGTTTCCACTTTTCGGGATCATGCCCGCTCGTCGATCTGGCGCGACAGGATCGCTGAAAATTCGTCGGCGAACCCCTCCAGCCGCTGGGCCTGCCGGTTCACCTCGGAAATGAACTTATTGTAGAAAATAGTCGCCGGAATGGCAGCGATAAGGCCGATCGCGGTGGCAAACAGCGCCTCCGCGATACCAGGCGCCACCACCGCCAGCGAGGTGTTCTTCGAGGCCGCGATCGACTGGAAGCTCGACATGATGCCCCAGACGGTTCCGAACAGGCCGACGAACGGCCCGGCCGAGCCGACGGTGGCCAGCACCAAAAGCCGCCGTTCCAGCCGCTCGACTTCACGGGCGATGGAGACGTTCATCACCTTCTCGATCCGCATCTGCAGGCCGGCAAAGGACCGGGTCTGGCTCTCGAACGAACGTTTCCATTCGCGCATCGCCGCCACAAAGCACGCTGCCATGGATTGCGTCGGCTTGGCGGAGAGCGAACGGTAAAGCTCCTCGATCGATTGCCCGGACCAGAACGCCTGTTCGAAACGGTCCATCGCGCGCTTGGTGCGCGCATAGAGAAAGATCTTGTCGATGGCGATCGCCCAGACCCAGACCGAACAGGCGAGCAGCCCCAGCATCACCGACTTGACGACCCAGTGCGCCTGCAGGAACAGCGAAATCAGCGACACGTCTGACGCGGCCAGCGACAGCGATTGCGTTTCGACCTGTTGGGCGCTGGCGGACGAAGCCGTTGCCAGGAGGCAGGCCAGCGTCGCGAACTGCAGGAATCTCCGGATCACCAGATCATATCCTCTCAATGCTCTCGTTTGGGCATGATCCTCGTCGGAAAACCGGGTCTCACTTTTCCGGATCATGCTCTATCTCTTGTTTGGAGCATGATCTTTTCGGAAAACCGGGTCCCACTTTTCCGGATCATGCTCCTTCCCAAATTCCTCCGGGAGCGACTGGCTGCCCGTTCCACAGCCGCGCATCGGGCGCGGCGAAAAATGCGCCAGCGCGAGAGCCTCATTGGTGTCGCATGGGGGGCCCGTCCAAAGCCGGGTCCTGCTTCCCCTGCCAACGTGTCAAAACGAGGGCTATCCGCGCGTCTTTACGTCCCTAACCAGACGCTAATCTTGGTTAATGCGAGGTTACCAAAGGAGATTTTGGCTGCCGGAAATCAAGGCAGGCCGGGCGGTTATGGGGGCTGGAACCGGGTTCCCGAGGCCCCTCCCTAGGGTCTTGCTCGGTGTCGTCCCGGCCTTCAGCCGGGACCCATACGCCGCGGCAGTTATTGTTTACAGAAGGTCCCTAACGCCAGCGCTCCAACCGATGGGCCGCGGAGTATGGGTCCCCCGATGCGCAATTGCGCATCTGAGCTCAAGGCCGGGACGACGGCGGTGTTTGTCGTTGTACCGTGCACTAAACGCACTTTCACCTTCTCGCGACGCATTACGCCCGAGCTTTGCCAGAAACTTCCCGCCCTCTCGTAAGAGGGCGCAGGGAAGACCGGGTGCGCGCTGCACCCGCGGTCCCGTGTGCGGTTAGCACAAGAAATGCTGCACACGAGCATACAGGGCAGCGGAGAACACCCGGCCTTCCCTGCGCAATGGCTTTACGGCTTATGCCGTGATCTCCCCGGAGACGAGTTCTTGGTTGACTCCGTCACCGCCGTTTCCGCTTGCGCTTCTCCGACGGCTTGACGCCAGCAACGGGCGCCAGGACCACACGGTTTTGCCGTACGCTTTTGTCGCGTTACGTCTTCGCGACATCAGCGTCCACCGCAACCCGTCCAACGTCCGTGACGACGGCCGACGCCCTCTGAGTGGGACGGGATGGCGGGAATATGCCCCTGATTTTACTTCCGGTAAACAGAAATGTTTTTTATTCTGGGGCTTGACACGGTTTCCGATAATCGGAACTGATTTGCCCGTCGGGTTGTTTTGTCGCACCCTCTGCACGAGATAGTGCTTGCGCGCGGAGCGACGCAGTTCCCGGCGCGTCCCTGCGCAAACGCATTGCTCAGGCGGAAATCTTCGGCTGCGGGCAGTTCGTCAATCGCGCCGGCATGCCGACGGCGGTACATCCGGCCGGCACGTCTTGCTCGATGAGCGCGCCGGCACCGATCTTGGCGAAGTCGCCGATGCTGACGTCACCCAAAATCGTGGCGCCGGTGCTGAGCAGCACGCCGCGGCCGATCCGGGGCGTGCGGCCCGGCATTGCCTGTTTCCGGCCGATGGTGACATTTTGCAGGATCGTCACCTCGTCGCCGATGACGGCAAACGCGCCAATAATGATGCCGGTCGCATGATCGAGATACACCGACGTGCCGATCGAGGCGGAAGGATGGATGCTGACCTGCAGCGAATCCGACGACAGGCTTTGCAGCATTAGCGCGAGGTCGGTGCGCTCGTGACGCCAGAGCCAGTTGGAGACGCGCCAGGCCTGCAGCGCGACATAGCCCTTGAAGTTGAGCAGCGGCGGCAGCAGCCGATTCATCGCGGGATCGCGAACGGCGATGCTTTGCAGATCGCGGCTCGCCGCCTCGATCAGGTCGGGCGCGGCGTGAAAGGCCTCGCGGGCAATGCGGGCGAACTGCTCGCGGTCGTCCGCGCGCTTGCCGAACCGTTCACCGATCTGATGGGCGATCGCGCTGCCAAGATCGGAATGATCGAGGATCGCTGATGACAGCGAGGCGCCGAACAGGGGATCGACGGCGAGCGCCGTTTCCGCCTCGTGGCGGACGGACAGCCAGAGCTGGTCGACCGGTGTGATTGCATTCTCAGTCATCGCCGTTGGCTCCAAGTGCAGCATCGGCGCGAATATAAGCAGTCCAGGGACCTCCGCCAGCGCAAGCAGCGTCGCTTCCGGCCGCGTCGGACCGGTTGCGGGCAATGGCGCAGCACCCGATATTGGCGGCAACCGGCCATCTTTCATTCTTTGGTGCGCCGTGTGGAGGCGGACCCGGATGGAATCAGTGATCGATATCCGCCCGTTCAGGATCGACGATGCCGCGCAGGTGCAAGACCTGTTTGTCAGGGTCAACCGGCTGTTGGCGCCGCCTCCGATGAAGCAGGCATTTGAAGACTATATCGCGGCTTCTCTCAGGGAAGAGATCGATCAGATCAGCAGCTACTACGGCAGAAAGCAGGGCGGCTTCTGGGTAGCGGTCAAGGGAGGGAAAGTCGTCGGGATGTTCGGACTTGAACCGTCATCGACAGAGGCGATGGAACTGCGCCGCATGTATGTCGATCCCGATGCCCGGCGTCGGGGCATCGCACGAAAAATGCTGGGTTTCGCGGAAGACGAGTGCCGACGACGCAACCGGCTCCGGATGGACTTGAGCACGTCAGAGTTACAGGGCGACGCCCTGTCACTCTATCGAAACGCCGGATATCAATTGGTGCGCGAAGAGGTCGCCATCGCGGCCAGCAACAAGACGCTGGGCGGCGGCATTCGCCGTTTCCATTTCACCAAACTACTTTGAGGCGGCGACGGATGGTGCCGGTCTGCGCAAGGAGCAATCCGTCCACGAATCGTCAGGACTGTTCAAAGGCAGCCCATGCCGACTCGGCGGCCTGGCTTTGTCGGGCGACGGGGCGGAAAAGACGAATTTCGATGGGGATCTGCAAATCCGCAGCGCCCGCTTCAACCAGTCGTCCGGCAGAAATGTCCTCTTCGGCCAAAGTCCGCGGCAGCCAGGCCACGCCGTCTCCAGCGCGCGCCATCGACAGCAGGGTCGCAGCCAGATGGGACGTAAAGATCGTTTCGAGCGCAAAGGCTCGGTCTTTCGTCCCCCATTGGGCGGCCACGATGCGTCCCAATCCCGACTGCGCACTATAGGCAAGGTATTTGACCGGCTTGCCGCCGCGAAGCCGCCAGTGCGGAGCTCCATTTTTGCCGGGCGCGCTGAGTGGAACGAGCGTATCGGATCCGACCACGATGCTCCTGAACTGGCGGGACTCGAGCCGGCTGCTCATTTGCCGGTGGTGGTGGCAAAGCAGAAACTGCGCATCGCCGCGCAGCATCATCTGCTCGCACGCCTGCATGCTGTCGGAAATCAGGTTGAGATTCCCAAGCGCCAGAACCCTTTCATTGCCGCGAACCCACTTTGGAAAAAATGTGAAGGAGAGAGCGTGGGTCGCCGCGATCGACAAGAGCTTTGCAGTGCTGCCGGAAACTTCCAGCGTGTCGCGGCGCAGTTGATGCACCGCGCGGGTCAGTATCTCCGCCTGATTGTGGAAATGTTCGCCCGCCGGGGTCAGCGCGACGCCATGCGTCGTGCGGGTGAACAAGTCAGCGCCGACCCAGCTTTCGAGCGCGCGAATTCTGCGGCTGAAGGCCGGCTGGGTGACGTGGCGTGCCTCGGCCGCCCTTGAGAAGTTCAGGGTTTCGGCAAGCGCCAGGTAGTCCTCGAACCAGATCAGTTCCATTGGTAATGCCGTATCAACATAACCAATTCAGGTAATAGCATTGGCCTTGAAGCAAATCCAGCCATACTAGCCATTCCGAACGGGCTTGCTGCTGTCGTTATCAGCATGACCAGCGCCTCCAAACAACGGCCGATGGAAGGAAAACATCATGCGTATCGTCGACGTCGTCGAAATCACCAAGCCGATCGCCTCTCCGATCCGCAACGCCTATATCGACTTCTCGAAAATGACGGCGAGCCTCGTCGCCGTGGTAACGGATGTCATGCGCGACGGTCGCCGCGTCGTCGGATACGGCTTCAACTCCAATGGCCGCTATGGTCAGGGCGGCCTGATCCGGGAGCGCTTCCGCAATCGCATCATCGAGGCCGAGCCTGCAAGCCTGCTCGACGACGCCGGCACCAACCTCGATCCGCATCGCATCTGGGCAGCGATGATGTCCAATGAAAAGCCGGGCGGGCATGGTGAGCGCTCGGTGGCGGTGGGCACGCTCGACATGGCGGTCTGGGACGCCGTCGCGAAGATCGCCGGCAAGCCGCTGTTTCGCCTTCTCGCCGAAAAGAAGGGCCGTGAGGCCAATCCACGTGTCTTCGTGTACGCGGCAGGCGGCTACTACTATCCGGGCAAGGACAATTCGGCGCTGCAGACGGAGATGCGCGGCTATCTCAACCGAGGCTACAACGTGGTGAAGATGAAGATCGGCGGCGCCTCGATCGACGAGGACCGCGGACGGATCGAAGCCGTGTTGAAGGAGATTGGCTCGGAAGCGCGGCTTGCCGTCGACGCCAACGGACGTTTCGATCTCGAGACCGGGATCGCTTACGCGAAGATGCTGCGCGATTACCCGCTGTTCTGGTACGAGGAGATCGGCGATCCGCTCGACTACGCTCTACAAGCCGCCATGTCGGAATTCTATCCGGGTCCGATGGCGACCGGCGAAAATCTCTTCTCGCACCAGGACGCGCGCAATCTGCTCCGCTACGGCGGCATGCGGCCGGATCGCGACTGGCTGCAGTTCGACTGCGCGCTGTCGTACGGGCTTGTCGAATATCTGCGGACGCTCGATGTCCTGGCACAGCATGGCTGGTCGCCGTCACGCTGCATCCCCCATGGCGGACACCAGATGTCGCTGAACATCGCGGCAGGTCTCGGCCTCGGCGGCAATGAGAGCTACCCGGACCTCTTTCAACCGTATGGCGGCTTTCCCGACTCCGTTCGCGTCCAGGACGGCCACATCGTGATGCCCGACCTTCCCGGCATCGGCTTTGAGGGCAAATCCGACCTGATAAAGGTGATGCGCGAACTGGCTGAATGACGAGATCGGCCGTGAGTTACAAGGCTTCCGACCAAACCTGCAAGACGCCGCGTATCGGCACAAAGCAAACCGCCCGTCTGTGCTGATCACAAACGGGCGGCTCGTTAGCCTTCAGGCGCTATGGGGGCACATCGCCCGAGGCGTTAGCTCACGACTGGAAGTTCAGCTTTGCGGCTGATCGTTCGGCGGGGTCGGACGCGGCTTGTGCTGCGCCATGAACTGGTCGAACTCTTCCTTGTCCTTGGCGTGACGCAGGCGATCGAGGAAGTCGCGGAATTCGACCTGCTCTTCCTCGAGGCGCCGCAGCGTCTCGGTGCGGTATTCGTCGAAGGCGCGGTTGCCGCTCGAGGGCGGGCCGAAACCGCCGAAGCCGAAACCACGGCGCTCCATGCGGCCGCGCATCCGGTCCATCTTGTACTGCATCCGCTCCATCTTGTTCTGCCAGCGATCCTGGTGACTCCAGCAACCCATTTTTCTGCTCCCGAGTGTGAAAAAGAGAAGGGCAAGCCCGATCGGCCACCAGATGATGAAGCCGAGGATGGTTACGGCGATCCAGCCAGGATGCCAGGGGCTATCCAGCATATGCGGGGGCCGACTGGTTTCTTCAGCGGGGCCGCGCCATCGATTGACATCTGCGGTGTAGGCCATTTCCCTCTCCATGACGGCGATCACGCCGTTGTGAATGTAAATAACATTTACATACCTAAACCATCCACGTTTTTTGTCAAGCGGGCGGCAAGCGGCCGTCGTTAAATTATTTTGGAGAGCCCCAAGGACCCGCCGGCGGAACCGGCGGCGGGCCTGACGGCTTCGGGTCTGCCGGGTCCTTCGCGGCAGGCCTGCGATCGGTCGGGAAGCCGAGACCGCGCAGATAAATCAGCACTTCGGCTTCCAGCAGATCTTCGGCCGACATCGGCAGCTTGCGGCGCGCCGCATCGCCGCGGGCGAACAGCGACGCCACGCCGTGCGACATCGACCAGATGTGCAGCGCCATCATCATCGCCGGCGGCCGCGGCATGCCCGGCGGCACCAGCGCAGCGAGGCGCTCGGCTGCCGCCCTGATCACCGCGAAGGCGCGTTCGCTCGCCGCCTGCAATGTGGGACTGAGATCGACGGGAAGGCCGGATTCGAACATCGCCGAGTAGAACGCCGGCTCATTGCGCGCGAAGGCGAGGTAGGCTTTGCCGAGCCGCTCGAACGCCGTGACGGTGTCGGGGCGGCCGTCGTCCCAGGCTTGCAGCAAGAGCGCCTCGAACTGCTCGAAGCCGCGCTGCGCGATCGAGGACAGCAATTCGTCGCGATCGCGAAAATGCCGGTAGGGCGCCGCCGGGCTGACGCCGGCCATGCGCGCGGCGTCGGCAAAGGTGAAACCGGCCGCGCCCTTTTCGGCGATCAGGCCGAGCGCCGCCTGCAGCAACGCCTCTTTCAGATTGCCATGATGGTAGCCGCGCTCGGCGCGGCGCTCTTCCTTGCGCCAACTCATGTGAAAGGCTTTTACATGAGTTGGCTATAAAGGTCACTTATTTTGAGCGTTCAGGAAGGTTAACAGGCGGAAATGCGTGGGTCCAAGCTGCTCCACCGCCTCAAACGGCGTGCTTCGCTCGTCTGGAACCAAAAAACGGAAGAAGCGAGCGCAAGCCGGGAGAGGTTCCAGCGCCTCACCGCGCCTTGTGCGCATTTCCCGTCTGCAACTCCTCGAAGCCTTTGGCTGCCTTCTGCACTTCCTCCGAGAAATCGGCCATTTCCTGCACCTGGCGGATTTCGATGATCTCGTTCTCGGAAGCCGGGCACTTCTTGGCCCAGGCGATCGCCTCCTCCCGCGACGCGACGTCGATCATCCAGTAGCCGCCAAGCACTTCCTTGGCCTCGGTGAAGGGACCGTCGGTGACGACAGGCATGCCGGTCGCGAACGACACCCGCGCGCCCATCGACGGCGGGTGCAACCCGTCGAGCGCGATCAGGACTCCGGCTTCACTCAGCGCCTCATTGTATTTCATCATCGCCGTGACGCGCTCGGGATCGAGCTGCACGTCCGGCGCCGCGGTCTCATAGCCCAGGGGGATCATCAGCATCATGAATCGCATGGTGGGGTCCTGTTCGGTTTGGCGTCATTCCGGGGCGATGCGAAGCATCGAACGCGGAATCTGGAGATTGCAGCGCGAGATTCCGGGTTCGGCTCTTACGAGCCGCTCCGGAATGACGGTGTTGAACTTATTTCTTTCCCGCCTGCGCGCGCAGGCGATCTTCCTGCTCGCGCAGTTCGGGGGTGAAGGCCTCGCCAAAATCCTCGGCCGCGAACACCTGGCGGATTTCGATCTCGGCGCCGCCGTCGAACGGCGCGCGCTTCATCCACGCGATCGCCTCATCGAGCGATTTGGCGTTGATCAGCCAGAAGCCGGCGACGAGGTCGCTGGTCAGAGGGAACGGCCCCTTGGCAGCACTGCCCTCTCCGCCCTGATATTTGACCCGCGCGCCTTTCGAAGAAGGATGCAGGCCCTCGCCCGCCTCCATCATGCCGGCCCTGACCAGTTCCTCGTTGAACTTGCCCATCGCGGTCAGCATTTCCGTGCTCGGCATGACGCCGGATTCGGTATCCTTGCTCGCCTTCACAATCACCATGAATCGCATCGTTTCGCTCCGTTTGTCTGTCTGGCCGGTCGGCCGGTACTATCGCTCGTCAACATGACGAACCGGGTTTTGCGGCACCGACATGGCTTCCGAAATTATTTTGGAAGGCCATTTTCCGCGGACCAGATGGGATCGGAGGGACTTAGCTGTCGCCCTGGCGAACGAAGGCGCCGTTTTCATAGGTCGCGCCGAAATAGACGTCGATGCGCCTGATCCTGTCGCCCGCAAAAGCGAAGAACTCCGTATTGCGGAAACTTTTCCCTTCCTTGGCGACACATCGATAGGTCACAAACGCCGCCTCGCCCTCGACCATGATCCGCTCGATATCCTGTCGTTCGATCCAGTCGCCGTTCTTCCAGCACCGCGCGAAATAGCTCGCCTTGTCGATTTCGTCGTCATAGGGGCTGGTGAAACGGAAATCGTCGGTGAAGGCGGCCTCGACCGCCGCGCGGTCGTTCGCCAAATAGGCGGCGAACAGGTTGCGGATGATCCCGGTCTTGCTTGCGGCGCTCATTCAGCGCTCCTTCGGCACCATGCCAAAATAGGGCTCGGCCTCCTTCAGCACCCGTACGAACGACGGCCGGGCCTTCAGGCGTTCGAGATAGGCGGCGAGGTTTGTTTCGCCGTCGCCGAACGGCACCACCATGCTGCCATAGAACAGCGACGGCGCCGCGGCGCAGTCGGCGAGGCCAAAATCTTCGCCCATCGCCCAGGTGCCGCTGATCATCTGCTGCTCGATCATCGCGTATGAAGTGCGCAACTGCGCCCGCGCCTCCTCGACGCCGTGCGGATCCTGCTTGCCATCGGGGCGAAGCCGGTCGCCCATGATCTTCTGCATCGGCAGATGCACATAGAGATCGTAGAAGCGATCGCGCAGACGGGTCTGCAAGGCGCGCTCGGGATTATCGGGAATCAATCGCGTGCGACCGGGATAATGGCGGTCGAGATATTCGATCACGATGCTCGATTCCGGGACGATCTGGCCTCGCGCTTCGTCCTGCAGCACCGGAAATTTTCCGATTCCCCACAGCTTCAGCAGCGCGGCGCGTTCGGCCGGATTGCCGAGATCGACCAGATTAGGCGTGAACGGAACGCCGATCTCGTACAGCGCAATCAGCGCCTTCCAGCAGAACGATGACAGCGGGTGGAAATGCAGGGTCAGTGACATCTGGACTCCGGAGTGTATTGGGCACGTCAGCAAGACGGACCAGGGTTTGGCAGGCCGACATTTGCTCCGAATTATTTCGGAGCGGCGGGTGCGTAGCGCAGGATCACGATCCCGGTCGACAACGCCCGGCTGTCCAGCAGCTTCAGCTTGATCCGCGCGCCCTGTTTGAACAACGGCGTTCCGCCGCCAAGGATGATCGGGTTCAGCGCGATGCGGAATTCGTCGATCACGCCGTGCGGGATCAGGTGCGACGCCAGATCGGCGCTGCCGAACAGAAAGATATCCTTCGGCGCATCGCGCTTCAATTTGGTGACGGTATCAGCCACATCGTCCGCGAACATCCGCGTGTTGTTCCAACCGGATTGTTTCAGGGTGCGCGAGAACACGTATTTCGGCGCCGCGTTCATGAAGTCGGCGACTTCGCCGGTCGCATTCGGCCAATGGTTCGCCATCAGCTCATAGGTGACGCGGCCGAACAGCAATCCGCCGGCGGCGGTGAGCTGCTCGATCGACAATCGCTCCAGTTCTTCGCCCCAGACGTCTTCATGCCAGGAGATGTCCCGGTTCGGCCCTTCGACGAAGCCGTCCAGCGTCATCAGGTTCCACATGATCAGCTTTGCCATCCCGTCGCTCCTGCCAACTGATTGCGATTTGCAACTGGTTGTAGCCTGAGCCAACCGGTGCAATATTGCAAGCAGTTTTTCGGGGACGCTTCCATGACCGACGATCGACGCTCCGGCTGCCCGATCAACCTCACGCTGGAAGTGGTCGGCGACAAATGGAGCCTGCTGATCATCCGCGACATGATGTTCGGCAACCGGCGGCATTTTCGCGAGCTATTGACCAAGTCCGAGGAAGGCATCTCCTCGAACATCCTTGCCGACCGGCTGAAGACGTTGCTCGACGCCGACATCATCACCCGCGAGGACGATCCCAGCCACAAGCAGAAGGGAATCTATTCGCTGACCGAACAGGGCATCGAGTTGCTGCCGGTCCTCGCGCAGATGGCGGCCTGGGGTTACCAATACCTCCCGGTTTCCGAAGAACTCGGCATCCGCGCCAGGCTGCTCAGCGAGGGCGGGCCTAAAATGTGGGCAGAGTTCATGGACGAGTTGCGCGAGACGCATCTGGGTCAGGTCCGGCGCAGGAAGGGTCCGTCGGTCGGTGAGCGGCTCCAGGCGGCGTATGAGAGTGTCGTGAACCGGACATAACGTTCAAAAAGCTCAAGAATTCGCTCCGTATGAATACGTAGGCCGGCAGGCTTGGGCGGAGGCCTTCACTCTGCCCATCAACGTGCACACACGACAAATTATCGTGATGGATGAAGGCGCCTACGAAGTTCACACCGGGGAGCGCGTCGCACGAATTTCATCAGGCGAAACATTGGCGAGCGAGATGGTTTACCGTTGATAAACGGGTATCTGCAACTTTTTCCCGTACTGAATTATCAGCCATCCATTTTTAAACAGCGCGCGGAGCCTCACGTGTTCAATCTGCAAAAGAAAGCAAACACCCAAAGCGCGCTTGCCCAAGCCGCTGCCATCAACAAGTCGCAGGCCGTGATCGAGTTCAAGCTCGACGGCACCATCGTCACCGCGAACCCGAATTTTCTCGGCGCCGTGGGTTACACGCTGGCCGAAATCCAGGGCAAGCATCACGGCATGTTCGTCGATCCGGCCGAGCGCGAGAGCGCGGCCTATCGCGAATTCTGGGCGCGGCTGAACCGCGGCGAATTCCAGGCCGCGCAATACAAGCGGTTCGGCAAGGGCGGCCGCGAGATCTGGATCCAGGCGTCCTACAATCCGATCCTCGATAGCGGCGGCAAGCCGGTCGGGGTCATCAAGTTTGCGACCGACATTACGGCGCAAAAGATCCACAGCATGGAAGACGCCGGCAAGATCGCCGCGATCGGCCGGGCCCAGGCCGTGATCGAGTTCAACATGGACGGCACCATCGTCACCGCCAACGAGAACTTCCTCGGCGCGGTCGGTTACCCGCTCGACGAGATCCAAGGCAAGCACCACAGCATGTTCGTGGTCCCGGAAGAGCGCGACAGCGCCGCCTATCGCGAGTTCTGGGCGCGGCTGAACCGCGGCCAGTACGAAGCCGCCGAATACAAGCGCCTCGGCAAGGGCGGCAAGGAAATCTGGATCCTCGCCAGCTACAATCCGATCCTCAACGAGGCCGGCAAACCGTTCAAGGTGGTCAAGTTCGCCACCGACGTCACCGCGCAAAAGCTGAAGGCCGCCGACAATGACGGCCAGATCTCCGCGATCGTAAAATCGCAGGCCGTGATCGAATTCAACATGGACGGCACCATCCGCACCGCCAATCCGAATTTCTGCGCCGCGCTCGGCTATTCGCTGCCGGAAATCCAGGGCAAGCATCACGGCATGTTCGTCGATCCGAACGAGCGTAACGCACCGGCGTATCGCGAATTCTGGGAAAATCTCAACCGCGGCCAGTACCAGGCGGCGGAATACAGGCGGATCGCCAAGGGCGGCCGCGAAATCTGGATCCAGGCGTCCTACAATCCGATCCTCGACCTCAACGGCAAGCCGTTCAAGGTGGTGAAATACGCGACCGACATCACCGCCCAGGCGATCGCGCGCAAGAAGGCCGAGAACGCCCGCGGCCTGATCGAGTCGGTGGCGGCGGGCAGCGAGGAGATGAGCGCCTCGATCCGCGAAATCTCCGAGACCATGACCAAGTCCAAGGCGAATGCCGCGAACGCGACCGCCCGGGTCGAAGCCGCGGACGCGCAAGCCGTGAAGCTCAGCGCCGCTTCGCAGGCCATGAGCGGGATCGTCGAGCTGATCGGCAACATCACCGGACAGATCAACCTTCTGGCGCTGAACGCCACCATCGAATCGGCGCGGGCGGGCGAAGCGGGCCGCGGCTTTGCCGTGGTGGCCTCCGAGGTCAAGAACCTCGCCAATCAGGCCAAGCACGCCACCGACACGATCTCGAAGGAGATCGAACAGCTCAACGGCGTCGCCAGCGAAGTCGTGGGCTCGCTCACGGCCATCAAGGAGGCCATCGCCAGCGTCAACGAGTTCATCGCCTCCACGGCCGCCGCCGTGGAAGAGCAGAGCGCTGTCACATCGGACATGTCGTCCAACATGCAGCGCGCCTCCGCCGAATTGGCCTGATACGGGACAGCCAGCCCCTCGTATCGGCTCAATCAGCCTTCGGGAGCCATCCCGAAGGCGAGCTTAACCGGCACCGCAGGCGCAGAAGCGCAGCGGTGCCGGCTTTTTTATAGGGGGGCGTTCGCTCAGACCTGGTCCCACCGCCGCGTCACTTCCGTTGAGCCCTCCACCGTGGCCTCGAAGATTGGCGACGCCAGCACGGCATGGATGTGTAGCATGTCGGTGCCGGAATTGCGGAAGCCGTGCAGTTGCCCGGCCGGCACGATCAGGGATTGCCCCGACGTGACGATGCTGCGTTCCTCGCCGAGCCACATCTCGGCCTCGCCCTCGCGCACGGTGAGCACCTCCTCTACGGGGTGCGAATGCGTCGGGGCGCCGGCGCCGGGCGCGATCCATTGCTCGAAGATGCACAAATGTGCCGCGCCGTTGCGCGCCGAAACCAGCATGCGGGTTTCCACTCCCAGCCGCCATTGCTCCGGTGGCATATCCCTGACGTCGACCACCATCATTGCCGGACCCTTTCGGTTGCCGTGACCTCGCGTGGTTTGAGAACGTGCGCCGGATGCGGCGCAGCATGCAAGCGCGGGCTGCCGGCAGGTTCGAGACACAATGAGCGGCGTGGGGTATAGAGCGAAAGAATCAATCACCAGCGGACCCCCTCCATGCCTCCTTCCCTATCAAAAGTCGCACTTGTCACCGGCGCCGCGCGTGGCATCGGGCTTGCGACCGCAAAACGCTTTCTCGCCGATGGCTGGCGGGTGGCGCTGCTCGACATCGAGGGCGAATTGCTGCGTGGCGCGGTCGCGGCGCTGGCCGATCCCGACAACACGCTGGCGCTGCATTGCGACGTCAGCGATGCCGGCGCGGTGGCCTCCGCGATGACAAATGTGATCGGGCGTTTTGGCCGGCTCGATGCGCTGGTCAACAACGCAGGTGTCGCGGTGTTCGCACCCCTGCTCGAGACATCGGACGAGGACTGGAACCGGATCCTCGCGGTCAATCTCACCGGGCCATTTATCTGCACCAAGGCCGCAGCCCCCCTGATGCGCGAACATGGCGGCGGCGCAGTGGTGAACATCACGTCGATCTCGGCGGTGCGCGCCTCCACGCTGCGCTCGGCCTACGGCACCAGCAAAGCGGGACTTGCGCATTTGACGAAGCAGCTCGCGGTCGAACTGGCTTCGCTCGGCATCCGCGTCAACGCCGTCGCTCCAGGCCCGGTCGAGACCGCGATGGCGAAGGCGGTTCATACCCCGGAAATCCGCGCCGATTACCACGATGCCATTCCGCTCAATCGCTATGGCCTCGAAGAAGAACTGGCGGAAGCGGTGTTCTTCCTGTGCAGCGACCGTTCCAGCTACATCACCGGGCAGGTCCTGGCCGTCGACGGCGGTTTTGATGCCGCCGGCATCGGCTTGCCGACGCTGCGCGGGGAACGAAGGAACGGCTGACGGAGCCTTGCCGGACGCGCCAACGTTGACTAATTCAACAGCTCCGGGACGAAGGAGCCGCACATGCGAATGGCGCTCATCAAGGCAATTGCTGTTGCGGCGGCGCTGTGCGCTGCGGTTTCACCTGTTCGTGCCGAGGTGCGCATCCTCGCCAGCCCCGGCGGACAGGTCGGCCCGTTTCTCGACCTGTTCGAGCGCCTGCGCGCGTCCGGCGAGCGCGTCGTGATCGACGGGCCATGCCTGTCGGCCTGCACGCTGGTGCTGAGCACGGTGCCGAACGAGCGCATCTGCGTGACGCGCCGCGCCGTGCTCGGCTTCCACGGCGCGCGCTCGATCGACCGCCGCGGCCGGATGTATGCCGAACCGGAAGCGTCGCAGGCGGTGCTGGAAGCCTATCCGGAGCCGGTCCGTAACTGGATCAGCCGCCGCGGCGGATTGACGTCGCGGATGTTGTTGCTGCGCGGGCGCGAACTCGCCGCGATTTACCCGTCGTGCAGGTGAAGGGCTTTGTAGCTTTGTAGGATGGGTAGAGCGCAAGCGTGCCCACCAATCCCTGCGCGACGTAGATGGTGGGCACGGCGCAAGTGCGCCTTTGCCCACCCTACAACGTCAATTACCCACCATCATGACTGCATATCTGCCGGGCAGTTGACCATCCAGGGCGTGCCGAACTTGTCGACGCACATGCCGAAACCATTGGAGAAAAAGGTCTTGGCAAACGGCATCTTCACGGTGCCGCCATCGGCCAATGCCTTGAAGCGGCGTTCGGCATCGGCGGGATCATCGACCTGCAGCGCGACCGCAAAACCCTGCGGCTGATGGAAGTCGCCGGGAAATGCATCGGAGGCCATCACCACCTCGCCATCGACCGTGAAACTGGCGTGCATGATCTTCTTCTTCCATTCCGCCGGGGTCGGCATGTCGGCCGGCCCGCCTTCATAGCGCATCATCGCGTCAACCTTGGCGCCGAGCACTTTTTCATAATACTTCAGTGCTTCCTCGCAATTTCCGTTGAAGAACAGATAGGGATTGACCTGCATCGTTGGCTCCTTGGGTGGACAGATTTGGCGTGAACGAATTTGCGATGAACGTACGCTACTTCTCGGTGAGCTTTTTCAGATTGGCAAGACCAGTCTCGAAATCCTTGCCGATCATGCGGTCCAGGTTCATGAACACCTGCATCACCTTGGACAGGAACACGGCGGGCCCGGTCATCGTCCAGGTCAGATGGGTAGCATCGCCCTGCGGCAGCATTGTGAATTCGGCGGTGTTGTGACCTTCGAACGGCTTGAAGAAATCGAGCTTGATGAGGATCCTCGAGGGCACTGACGTTTCGAGGATTTCCATGCGGCCGGACCCGACATTCTTGTTGCCGTCCCAGGCATAGACCGCGCCCTTGCCGCTGTCGGCGCCGCCATAGGTGCGCTTCAGCGCCGGATCCCTGTCCTCATAGGGCGACCAGCTGCGCCATTGGTGAAAATCGTTGATCAGCGGAAACATCCGGTCCGCCGGCGCCTTGATGCTGATCGCGCGCTGGACCTGGAACGTATCCGGCTTGGTCGCGGCCAGAATCAGCACCGCGGCGATGGCAATCGCCAGTACGACGGCGACGATGGCAATGATGTCGAGCATGTCAGTCTCCGTACGGGCTGGTGATTATGATGCAGGTCGGCGGCGGAAAGGAATGAAATTGCGCAAGGCCGGATCGCGCAGCCACAACCCGCCCCATACCATCAGGCCGAGATAAAGCCCGAACAGCGTGTGGGTGAACAGCGGGCTGTCGATCCGGACATGGGATGCCATCGCGCCGCCGAGATAACCGGTCAGCAGGATGGCGCCGAGGATCGAGGTCGGCGGTACCGAATACAGCACCGTGCAGACGATGGTGATGATGCCGAGGCTGCGCGCCAGCGTTTCGCTCGAACCATAACCCATCTTGTCCATCGTTTCCGTGACGACCGGCCACGGCACCAGCTTGATGGCGCCGTCGAACAGCAGGAACACGATGACCAGGCCGGAGAGAGTACGGCCGATCAAGCGGGCAGTTTTGGCGACCGGCGCGGGCTCGGCAATCGCAGACATGGTGGACATGGCTTTCTCCTGTCATTTGCACAATTCCAGGACGAACGAGCCTGACGCAAACAGACAGGCGGGCCGAACTTTTTTCAGCGGCCGCACCTCACGCCGCACAAGCAATGGGAGGTGGGCCACATGAATCGACGGAGCACGCCGCCAACGCAGTCTCTGGCGAGGGCATCTCTGATCGAGATGGCACACATCACCATGGCCGATTTCATGCGTGCGATCAGCGACATGCGATTGAAATAACCGCGCGCCTGGCACGAACCTTTCATCGCGAAGGCGCGACTAACGGCTGTCAATCGAAACAGCCACCCCCGGCAAAACCCATCCATTCTGGAGCACGACCAATGTCCTGCGAACAAACGACGCTTGTCAAAACAACCCGGCCTGAGGACTCGATGTCCTACGCGATGATCGTCATCGGCGGCGGTGCCGGAAATCTCGCGGCAGCAATTTATTCTGCTGTTGCAAACGGCCTGCGTCGCGTCCTGACTGCGCAAGCGCCGGCGAGGGAACGCCATCTCCCGGCTGCATATTCTCAGCAGGGTTAATTGCGATCGCAGCTTCCGCGCAGCTTTTGATAGCGAAAGCACGGCCAACAAAATTCATCGAAGACCAATCATTGCAGATCATTCATTCTGGAGCACGACCATGACCCCCGACCAGAAAGCGCTTGTCAAAACGACCTGGAGCCTCGTGGTCCCGATCGCCGATACCGCCGCGACATTGTTCTACGGCCGGCTGTTCGAAATCGACCCCTCGACGCGCCCCATGTTCAAGAGCACCGACATGCCGGAGCAGCGCAAGAAGCTGATGCAGGCACTGGCGACCGTGATCGGCGGTCTCGACAACCTCGCGCCGCTGATCCCGGTGCTGGAAACGCTCGGCAGGAAACATGTCGCGTACGGCGTCCTCGACAAGCATTACGATTCGGTCGGCGCCGCGTTGCTGTGGACGCTCGAACAAGGCCTGCAAACCGCGTGGACACCGCCTGTGCAGGACGCCTGGATCGCGGCATACACGGCGGTTGCCGGCGTGATGCGCAATGCGGCGAAGACGGTTCCGAACGCCGCATGACCGGCGCCGCTGCTGCTTGTCGAACCTCGGGCGAGGTTGAGGCGACATAGGTCCGTTCATCTCGAACGAGAGTGGAAGGACATGGATCCGCAATTGGAGCTCGATTCGATCCTGATCGCCCTGCGCGGCGCAAGCCTCGAGGAGCAAGCGGAGATCGGCCGGGGCGATCTGGCGTCCCTGCTTCATGTCGCGCCGCCGCAACTGGTCGACAAGATCATCAAGATGGCGCGGCGCGACAACCGGGTCAGGAATGCGCTCGCCGCGTCACGCTATTATTGCGGCCTTGGAAAGACGATTTGCGACAAGATTGATTCGGTGGTCAGCGCGCCGTTTCCAGCGGCGCTTCAGCCCAAGCGGAAGCCGTCCTCCAGGCGCTAGCTATCGATCCTGCTTTCCAATTCCGTCCACGCAATCAGACCAGGCCACGCAGAACAACGTGAACACGAAGATGTTCCAGCTTGGCTGGATGTCACACCACGCCGCCACGACAGGAACGGGCAAGGCGAACAGAAGCGGCCGGGCGATCCAGCGCAGGCAGAAAAATCTCGCGCTGGCAGGTTCGCCGAAAGCGACTTTTCGCAGAATACCGATCATCACGAGCCCGTGCTCCACCGTTGCCGATTGGTCGCGGGGCGTTAGGGCGCGGTTCAAATCCGGGAGGCCGGATGGCCTGACGCCGCGCGGAACGAGGCTATTTCCCGGCCTTGGCGCCGCGGGGCTTGCTGTCGCGCATCAGGCGGTCGAGATGCATGCGGATGTGGGCGGCTTCGGCCGAGGTGTTGGCCAGTGCGATGGCGCGGTCGAAGGCGACACGGGCTTCCTCGTTGCGCCCGAGCTGCATCAGGAAGGCGCCGCGCACGCCGAAGTAATGAAAGTAATTCGACAGCCGCGCCGCCAGCGGCTCGATCATGTCCAGCGCGGCTTCGGGACCTTTCACCTTCGAAACGGCGACAGAGCGGTTGAGCGTCACCACGGGTGACGGCTGCATGATTTCGAGCGCGCCATACAGCAGATCGATCTGGGTCCAGTCGGTATCCTCAGGCTTTTCGGCGCGGGCATGCAGGGCGGATATCGCCGCCTGAATCTGATAGGGCCCGCTGCGGCGATGGCGCATCGCCTTGTCGATCAGCGCCAGCCCCTCGGCGATCATCTTGCCATTCCACAGCGTGCGATCCTGGTCGTCGAGCAGGATCACCGCGCCGTCGGCATCGAACCGCGCCGCGGCGCGCGCGTGCTGCAGCAACAGCAGCGCGGTCAGCCCCATGATCTCGGGCTCGCTCTGGAACAGCCGCAGCAACAGCCGCGCCAGCCGGATCGCTTCCTCGCACAAAGGACTGCGGATCTCGGCGGTATCGCCGCTCGCCGAATAACCCTCGTTGAAGATCAGGTAGATCATCGCGGCTACCGCAGCCAGCCGTTCGGTGCGCTCCACCGCGCCCGGGGTCTCGAACGGCACATCGGCATCCGCGACGCGCGCCTTGGCGCGGGTGATGCGCTGCTCCATCGCGGCTTCCGAAACCAGGAAAGCGCGCGCGATCTGCTTGACGGAGAGGCCCGAGACGATGCGCAGCGCCAGCGCGATCTGCTGCGTTGCCGGCAAATCCGGATGGCAGCAGATGAACAGCAGCCGCAGAATGTCGTCACGGTAATGCGAGCCGTCGAGCCGCTCGGCGAGTTGCTCCTCGGCGTCGCCGGTATCCGAGATCGCGTGGTCGTCCTCGGGCAGCGGCTCCTGCTTGCGGCCTCGCCTGATGTCGTCGATCGCGACGTTGCGCCCGACCATGATCAGCCACGCCGCGGGATCGCGCGGCGGGCCATTCTGCGGCCAGCTCTTCAGCGCTCGCAGGCAGGCGTTCTGGAAGGCTTCCTCGGCGGTGTCGAGATTGCGGAAATAGCGCAGCAGCGCGCCGACCGCCTGGGGGCGCGCCGAGGTCAGCGCGCTATCGATCCAGGCGGTGTCGGTCATTTCGGCACACTCCCCGGCGTGAACATGCCGACCGGGCGGATCTCATAGGCACCGCCGGGATTGGCCTTGCCGAGATCCCGCGCGACATCGAGCGCCGCGTCGAGATTCTCGCAATCGACGACATAGAAGCCGAGCAATTGCTCCTTGGTCTCGGCATAGGGGCCGTCGATCACGACCGGCGGATCGTCCTTGCGCAAGGTGGTCGCCGACGTGGTCGGCAACAGCCGCGCCACCGGGCCGAGCCGGCCCTGCTTGGTGAGCTTGTCCTGCACGACCCGCAGTTTCGTCATG
Organism: Bradyrhizobium sp. AUGA SZCCT0176; assembly: GCF_018130145.1. Taxonomy (GTDB): domain Bacteria; phylum Pseudomonadota; class Alphaproteobacteria; order Rhizobiales; family Xanthobacteraceae; genus Bradyrhizobium. Next base: position 544,028 of record NZ_JAFCMB010000003.1, read on the forward strand.
ACCGCGGCGTCCTGTTCCTTGGTCCAGGAACCCGTAAAATCTTCGTCGTGGTAGCAAAGGATGGCGTACAGCATGCGACCCGCATCTCCGTTGTCTCTTGATGAGGCATGATCTTATCGGAAAACCGGAGCCCACTTTTCCGGATCATGCCTAGGACGAACGATTATGCCCGCTGCCGACAGCGGAGCGAAAGAAATTTTCGAGTGTTCCACGCCCGGTCAGAGACCGACAATCGAAATGCCGGCAGGTGCATGACAGCCATGACCACAGCCGGAATTACGATGATTTGGTCATTTGGTATCTCCCTTGCTTGGTGAAAGGAGGTTAGAGGAATGGTTCAATCCTCAGAAGGTACCGGTCGCGCTGCGTGGCGATACGAAGGGAAAATCAATGAAAAAAGGGGCGCTTGCGCTGCTGGTGCGTGGCGGGACTGATAACTGGGCAGCGTCGCGGTGGATGAAGCGGTTTGGCGACGTCTGCCCGGATCGCTCCATAGTGGAGATGCCGGATGCGTCGTTCGACCCGGCCGAGGTCCATTACGCCGCGGTGTGGAAGCCGAAGCCCGGGGAGCTCGCCGCTTTCAGGAATTTGCGTATCATCTTCAATCTCGGCGCCGGCGTCGATGCGCTGATGGTGGATTCCACGCTGCCCGACGTGCCGCTGGTGCGGGTCGCGGTCCCCGATTTGACCGAGCGGATGACGGAATATGTCGTGCTGCACGCGCTGATGCATCACCGGCAGGAGCTTTATCTGCGCGAGAGCCAGCGGGTGAAACGCTGGTCGCCGCAGCCGCAATGGGCGGCCGGCGCGATCACGGTCGGCATCATGGGGCTGGGCGCGCTGGGTGCCCATGCCGCCGGCGTCCTCAAACATGTCGGCTTCAAGGTCGTGGGCTGGAGCCGCAGCCCCAAGGAGATCGCCGGCGTCCCCTGCTTTCACGGCGAGCAGCAATTGGAAGCGTTTTTGCGGCAGACCGACATTTTGGTCAGCCTGCTGCCGCTAACGACGGATACGCGCGGTATCCTCAATCGCGCCGTGTTCGAAAAACTCAACCGCTCAAGCCCAATGGGCGCGCCGGTCCTGATCAATGCCGGCCGCGGGGCTTCGCAGAACGAGGCGGATATTCTGAGCTGCCTGGAAGACGGCACGCTCGGCGGCGCCTCGCTCGACGTCTACGTCACGGAGCCCTTGCCTGCCGACAGCCCGTTCTGGACCCATCCGAAGGTCGTGCTGACCCCGCACAACGCCGCCGATACCGACCCCGAGGAAATCTCGAAATACGTCGCGCGCCAGATCGAGCGCTTCGAGGCCGGCGGAGCGCTCGAGAACGTGGTGGATCGCAAGCAAGGGTATTGATTGGGATGTCGTCCCGGCCTTGAGCACAGATGCGCAATTGCGCATCGGGGGACCCATAACCACCGGCGATTATTGGTTTGCACGCTGATCGTTGCCTTCTTGTCAGACAACATCCGCCGCGGCGTATGGGTCCCGGCCTTCGCCGGGACGACAACTACCCCCGCGCCATCACATCGACCGCGCCGTTGACGAGCGCTTCCAGTTCGGCGCGCGGCATCTGGGCGCGGGCGCGGATTGCGATGGTGTGGATCGTCGCCGACGCGAGATTCGCCAGCACTTGCGGATCGGCGGAGGCGGACAGTTCACCCCGTTCCTGGGCGATCTTGAACAGACGGGCGAAGAAGCGGTCCATCTCGACGAGGCCGCTGACCACCAGGGCGCGGATGTCAGGGTCGAACACCGCTTCCGAAGTCGCGGTCATCACTGTGAAGCAGCCGCGCGGGCCGCCTTCGCCCGACAGATACATGTCGAGCGCGATGCCATAGATCCGAAGCAGCATCGGCCGCAGCGGCATGTCGGCCGCGAAGGCTTCGCCCATCCGCGCGCGGGCGCGGTTGCGGTAGCTCTCATAGGTCTTCTTGTAGAGTTCGCGCTTGTCGCCGAACGCGCCATAGAGGCTCGGCCGGTTCATGCCGGTGGCGGCGCTGAGATCGTCGAGCGAGGTCGCGGCAAATCCGTCCTTCCAGAACACATCGAGCGCGCGGGACAGCGCCACGTCGGGCTCATAGGCGCGCGGCCGGCCGCGGCGTTTTGGTGGGGCGCCGCCGGCCGGGGGCTGCGGCTTCGCAGGCTGAGGCTTTGCGGGCTTCAGCGATGCAGCCTCCGGCCGGGCCCGTGGCGCCGGTGGGTTTCTTTTTTGTACCATCTTGCAAATAATCCTTGACGCTTATTTATACTGAGCGGTACATAAATCAAGCTTAGCCGTTACGACCGCCTGAACCCAAGCGCAAAAGTGACCCAAGGGAGATTCGTACATGGACCTTTATTTCTCGCCCCTCGCCTGCTCGATGGCAACCAGGATCGCGCTGTATGAGGCCGGCAGCCAGGCCAACTTCATCGAGGTCGACCCCAAGACCAAACGCGTGTTGAAGGACGATTCGGATTTCTACGCGGTCAATCCACTCGGCCTCGTACCCGTGGTGCGGACCGACGACGGCGTGACGCTGACCGAGAACGCCGCGATCCTGCAGCACGTCGCCGAGCGCTTGTCCGATTCCGATATCGGGGCAAGACCCGGCATCGAACGCTCGAAGCTGCAGCAATGGCTGTGCTTCATCGGCACCGAACTGCACAAGGGCCTGTTCACGCCGCTGCTCGGCAAGACCGTGCCGGCGGAGGTCAAGGCCTATACGCTGGAGCGGTATCTGTCGCGCCTCGACTACCTCAACAAATATCTCGAGGGGCGTGAATTCGTGCTCGACCATTTCAGCGTGGCGGATGCCTATCTCACCACCGTGCTGAACTGGAGCATCGCAACCCCGATGATCGACTTTTCGAAATATCCAGCCGTGAAGGATTATCTCGAGCGGATGAAGAAGCGGCCGAGCGTGGCCAAGGCGCTGGCCGAAGAGTTCGACCTCTACAAGGCCGAGATCGCGCGCCACAAGGCGGCGGCGTAAGGCACTATCTCACCACGAGTCGTCCCGGCGAAGGCCGGGACCCATACCGCGGAATCTTTCGGTTGGGCAGTTTGGTTGACGTCTTTCGCAAAACTGCTCCCGGTGGTTATGGGTCCCGGCTCAAGGCCGGGACGACGTGGATAGCGAACGCCACCAATCTCATTTCGCCAGCAGCCTCGCCTTCATATCCACCAGCGCCTGCCCGAACACCTTTGTATCGTCGAGCGCCCGCGCCAGCACCAGCGCGCCCTGAATGGTCAGCAGCGCATCCGCGGATCGCCGCCGCGCGACGCTTGTGCTCAGCCCGGCGCGCCGCAGCGTTTGCGCCAGCGCATCGTTCCAGCGGCTGAAATAATCCTGCACCTGCGAGCTGAAAATATCCCGCGATGCCCCGAGCGCAATCACGCCGACCAGGCAGACGCGGTGGCCCGAGCGGAAATAGCGATCGACACCCGCAGTCATGTCGGCAATCGCCTGTGCGGGATCATCGGACTTGCGCAGGGCCGCGAAGATATTGACCTCGAACCAGTGATCGATCTCGGCCAGGACTTCCGCGGCCATCTGCGCTTTGCCGTCGGGGAAGAAATGATAGAGGCTGCCCTTCCCCAAACCCGTGGCCTTGCCGATCAGCGCCAGCGTCGCGCCTTCATAGCCGTGGCTGCGGAACACCTCCGAGATCAGCGGCAACAGATCGGCGCGTTCGGAAACGGTCCTGGCTATAGTTCCCTTGGCCATGGCTTCACTAGAACGGGCTGTCGCTCAAGCCCGTGACATCCGCCGGACGCGGTCCGGGCGCGGCCCAGTGAAAGCGGCGCTCTTTCTCGGCAATCTCGACATCGTTGATGCTGGCCTCGCGCCGGCGCATCAGGCCGTGCTCGTCGAACTCCCATTGCTCGTTGCCGTAGGAGCGGTGCCACTGCCCGGCAGCGTCATGCCATTCATACTGGAAGCGCACCGCGATGCGGTTGGCGTCGAAGGCCCAGAGATCCTTGATCAGGCGATATTCTTGCTCCTTCGCCCATTTGCGGGTGAGGAATTCGACGATCGCCTCGCGGCCCTGAAAAAATTCAGCGCGGTTCCGCCATCGGCTGTCCTCGGTATAGGCCAGCGAGACGCGCACGGGATCGCGCGAATTCCAGGCGTCCTCCGCCATGCGGGCCTTCTGGGCTGCGGTCTCCCGCGTGAACGGCGGCAATGGCGGACGCGACATCTGACATCTCCAGCTTTTGAACAGAACTGGAGACTGTACCGATCGGTACAGAGAGTCAAGTATTCCGCAGAGTCACTCCAGATCGGCCTTCATCAACAGCCGCAGCGATTTCGGGATCGGCTGGGCCCTACCCTCGCAGATGAACGCGACGCGCACCTTGGCGGTGACCAGCGCCTCTTCACCGCGCCGCACTTCCTGCGCCAGCGTGATCGAGGCGCCCTTCACCGCGATCGGCCAGGTCACCACATCGAGCAGATCGTCCATCCGCGCCGGGCGCAGGAAATCGATCTCCATCGAGCGGACCACGAAGGCGAAACCCGGCGTCTCCGCCTGCGCCTGCTCGAACAGCGCATGCTGATCGGCCCCCATCAGCCGCAGATGATTGGTGCGGCCGCGCTCCATGAAGCGCAGATAATTGGCGTGATAGACGATGCCGGAGAAATCCGTGTCCTCGTAATAGACGCGGACCTGCATGTGATGGCGGCCGTCGCGGACCTCGCCGTCGATGTGGGGTAAAGTCAATTGCGGCCCTCGATCGCCTGGAAAGCCATCGTTTTGCGCAAAATCCGCCTGCCGCGCAAGCGTAACGCCTTGCGGCGGATTACGCTACCACCGCACCCTGCCCGCCCAGGGTCACCAGCACGATCTCCGGGGGAACGCCGATGCGGAACGGCATGATGCTGCAGCCGAGGCCACCGGAGACGACGATGTCGTGCTTCATACGGATGTGGCCATAAGCGAGCCGTTGACCAGACGGTGCGACTGGCGACCAGCCCAGCAAACGCACCTGACCGCCATGGGTATGACCGGAGAGCTGCAGTGACACCCGCGACGGCACGCGCTTGGCGATGTCGGGCTCATGCGCCAGCAGAATAACCGGCGCGTCATCGGTGACCTTCGCCAGCGTGGCGCCGAGATCGTCGACGCCGACCCGCCGCACCGGCCTGAAACGGCGTGCCGGGAAATAGGCCAGTTGATCGCCAAGGCCAGCCAGCCAGAACGGCCGCCCGTCCTTGGTGAGGCGCCTGGCGTCGTTGTCGTAAACCGGAATGCCTGACGCCTCCAGCGCGCGGCGGGCGAAGGTGTGCCCCTTGCCTTCGCGCTGCACTTCCTTGTCATCCCACCAATCGTGATTGCCGAGAATGGCGTGCACGCCGAGCGGGGCCTTCAGCCCGGCCAGCACCGGCGCCCATTCATCGGCCGGGATGAAGCGCGTCACCTTGCGGTGCCCGGCCACGTAGTCGCCGAGCATGACGATGACGTCGGCCTTCAGTGCGTTGGTTCGTTCAACGATCCCCTGGATGCGGTCGAGCGACATCCAGGGATCGCAGGCGTGCAGGTCGGTGATGACGGCGATCTTGAGCTTGAGATCGGTGGGCCATTGCGGCGGCGCAAGGTTGTATCGCGTGACGCGAAGCTGCAGCGCGGGTTCGGAGAATCCGTAGGCCGTGGTCGTGACGCCGAGGGCGCCCAATCCACCAAAGAATCGAAAGAAATGTCGGCGTGAAATCATGGCTGGTCAATCGTGATGCATCGCAAACTTGGGCGGGTATTGAGCCGGAATTGGGGTGCGTTTGTGCAGATCGTCAGCAGTCGCATTAAGGTTACCACCTGTTCTCCCCGACCAGCGCGTCGAGCCGGTCCCTCAATTCGTCGGAGGCGCGGTAGTACCAGACGCCGCCCAAGAGATCTCGAAAACGATCGCTGGCCTGCGCCTCGCGCTCGATGCGGTCGATGGTTTCCATGCTGATGACATCCTCGAGCGGACCGGCGGCGAGCAGCGAAAGCAGCGCCGGATTGGTCTCGATCTCGAGGATCGCGACGATCAGATCAATCGCCCTGTCCGGATCCTCACCACGCAATTCACTCTCATAATCCATCATCGCAAAGAAATTGTCATCGCGGTCGCAGTCGGATTTCGAATGTTGTTCGACCCAGGCGCGCGCCAGCTCCGGCAGCGTCATGGCTTCACAATCGAGCGGCTGTTTTGGAGTCCGTCGCGCGACGTCGTCGGCCTTCCAGCCCTTGAGGTCGGCGATCGCCTGGATGCGTTGCTTCAACGGCTTGTTTGGACCGAGCAGAACGCCGCCGAGCAGCCAGCGCAGCCGGGCGTTATTCTTCGCCTCGGCCTCGATCCGGTCGATCACGATTTCGCCGTGGGCATACATCAGCGACATCATGAACTTTTCATTGAGCTGCATCACGGTCGGTTTGTCGGATTCACTGCGCAGCACTTCAAGCGCAAGATCGAGCGCGCGATCCGGCTTGCGGTGCGGCAGATGATCGAAATAGAGCTTGGCCGCCCAGGCGCCGGAAGTCTGGTCGCGCTTGCTCAGCCGCTGCAGCACAGCCCACAATGAGGCCAGCTCGTCGACAGGCATCGCGTTGAGGACGTCGGAATCGTCGGGCGTGCCCAGTTCCGGCGCTGCGACAATGGCCAGCACCTTGGCGTCTTCGGTTGATTTCATCTGGCACTCCACGGCAAAAACAGCCGGTCCCGCACGGAGGCGCGTCGCCGACTTGTCGATATTTACCGTTAGTGCGTGATTAGGCCGATTCGGTTCGATAGCGTTCAGTCATCGCTGTCACCGCCGCCGAACAAGCCGAACTGCGCCGGATCGCGGGCGGGTTCGGCGAGGCCGAGATGCTTGAAGGCGTGCGAGGTCAACAGCCGGCCGCGCGGGGTGCGCTGGAGATAGCCACACTGGATCAGGAACGGCTCGATGATGTCCTCGATCGCATCGCGCGGCTCCGACAGCGCCGCCGCCATGGTTTCCACGCCGACCGGACCGCCGCCATAGTTCAGCGCGATGGTCGAAAGATATCGCCGGTCCATCGCATCGAGGCCGGCGGCATCGACTTCCAGCGCGCTCAGCGCGTGGTCGGCGATGGCGCGGTCGACAGAGCTGGCATCCGCGGCGGACGCAAAATCCCGCACCCGGCGCAGCAGCCGACCGGCGATGCGCGGCGTGCCGCGGGCGCGGCGCGCGATCTCGTTGGCGCCGTCAGGCGTCATGCCGATGTTGAGCACACGGGCGCCGCGTGTGACGATCTTCTCCAGCTCTTCCACGGTGTAGAAATTCAGCCGCACCGGAATGCCGAAGCGGTCGCGCAGCGGATTGGTGAGCAGGCCCGCGCGCGTCGTGGCGCCGACCAGGGTGAATTTCGCCAGCTCGATTTTCACGGATCGCGCTGCCGGCCCCTCGCCGATGATGAGATCGAGCTGAAAGTCCTCCATCGCGGGATAGAGCACTTCCTCGACCGCCGGGCTGAGGCGATGGATTTCGTCGATGAACAGCACGTCGCGCTCTTCGAGATTGGTCAGCAGCGCTGCGAGGTCGCCGGCCTTGGCGATCACAGGGCCGGAGGTCGCGCGAAAGCCGACGCCGAGTTCACGCGCCACGATCTGCGCCAGCGTGGTCTTGCCGAGGCCGGGAGGACCGACGAACAGCACGTGATCCAGCGCCTCGCCGCGCTTGCGCGCCGCCTCGATGAAGATCGAAAGATTTTTCCGCGCCTGCGCCTGGCCGACGAACTCGGACAGCAATTGCGGGCGCAGCGCGGTGTCGCCGACATCGTCGGAACGGCGCTCGGGGGTGACGATGCGGGACGGTGTGTTCATGCGGCAGTTCTAGCACGATGAAGGGGTTTCGCGAGCCACCAGCACAGGCTGGCCGGAATGACCGCCAGCACGGCGAGGATCGCTGACAGCGACAGCGCCTGTCGTGCGGACCGGACATCCGGCAAGATCACGGCCGATGATTCCGAGGGCACCAAAAATATGCCGAATACGACGAAACCGGCGACGGCAATGGCCGCGGCGAGCCACGCCATCCAGATCATGTTGATGCCGCCATAGACCGCAGCCAATGCGAATATCAGGCCGGCAGCGACCGATGGCAGGAACGCCGCGAGCATCGTCGCAAGTGCAAGCAGCACGATCGCGACAGAGACGATGGTACGCAGTGCTTCGAGTTCGAGAAGTGCGAGAAACATTTGCAGCAGCGCGGCGCCGAATCCGACCACGATCAGCGAAATCAGCGCCGCAATCGTCAGCGGTCCTGCAATGGAAAAAATCAGGACGATGCCGATCGCGCGCGCGAAACGCCCGGCAACGGCACCTGCAGAATAATCGCGGTACTCGCTCACTTCGCCAGTTCCTTCAAGAAAGCGTCTTCATGCGGCTGCTCGTCGCTCAGCTTTAAGCCGTTTTCGGAAACAATGGCCGGAAAAATGACCGTTCAAAACGGATGAAGCAGCGTGTCTCTTTTGCGAAGGCTACCGCCTTCTGAACGTCTGGATCGAGGGCCGCGTCCTTGCGGTACTGTTCGTAGGCCGCGAGGCTTGGAAAGCTGAACATCGCCAAGGCGATGTCACTCGCGCCTTCGGATGGCAAAAAGTAGCCGTGATGGATGCCGCCGAAGCGCGGCAGCAGCTCCAGCCACATTGCGCCGTAGGCCTCGAAGTCGGCGAGCTTGTCGGGGCGAACCTCGTAACGCAGATAACATGTAATCATTTTGTGATGCTCCAGCGCAATTCGCTCACTTCGCGAGTTCCTTCAGCCCCAGCCGAATGAGTTGCGCGGTCTCGGCATTCTCGCCGGCGCTGCGCGAGGCGGATGCGATGGCGGCGGCCGCCTGCGGCTGGCCGTAGCCGAGATTGACCAGCGCCGAGATCGCATCCGTGACCGGGCGCGGCGCGCGGTCATTGTCGATCGCGCCGGAGAGATGCACCAGCGCCGGATCGACGTTGGCAAAGGCCGGCGCCTTGTCCTTCAATTCGGTGACGATGCGTTCGGCGACTTTGGGGCCGACGCCGGGCGTGCGCGTCACCGCGGCCTTGTCGCGCAGCGCGATCGCATTCGCAAGCTCGGCCGGCGGCAGCGTCGAGAGCACCGCCAGCGCCACCTTGGCGCCGACGCCCTGCACGGTCTGCAGCAGGCGGAACCATTCGCGCTCGATGTCACCGCGAAAACCGAACAGCTTGATCTGGTCTTCGCGCACATAGGTCTCGATCGAAAGCACCGCGGCCTCGCCGGGCGCGGGCAGCGCCTGCAGCGTGCGCGAGGAGCAATGCACCTGATAGCCGACGCCGCCGACGTCGAGGATCACGTAGTCCTCGCCATAGGAGTCGATCAGGCCTTTGAGTTTGCCGATCATAGGCCCGCCACCTTCAGCCGCAGCGCCGTGCCGGCGCGGTGATGGGCGTGCGTGATCGCGATCGCCAGCGCGTCGGCGGCGTCGGCGGATTTCGGCTCGGCCTTCGGCAGCAGGATCTTGAGCATGACAGCGATCTGGTTCTTGTCGGCATGACCGGCGCCGACCACGGTCTTCTTGACCTGGTTGGGCGCGTATTCGGCAACCGATATGCCGAACATCGCCGGCGCCAGCATGGCGACGCCGCGCGCCTGCCCGAGTTTTAGCGTTGCGACGCCGTCCTTGTTGACAAAGGTCTGTTCGACCGCAGCCTCCATGGGACGGAAATCGCCGAGCACGGCGGCGAGGCCTTCATGGATCGCGAGCAGCCGGCTCGCCAGCGGCTGATCGTCCGGCGGCTCCACCGAGCCGCAGCCGATGAAGACCAGCCGGTTGCCCTCGGTCTCGATCACGCCCCAGCCGGTGCGGCGCAGGCCGGGGTCGATGCCGATAATCCGGACGGGTTGGCGAATCGGAGGAGATGTCATGGCCTGTGATAACGCCAGAGCACCGTGAACGAAACATAAAGAGAACGTATTCCCCGCTAAAGCGGTGGGACGTGCCCCGGACGCAACGCAGTGCGCCGCGTTTGCGGCGTGGTGCGTTGCTGAGCCGGGGCCCATCCATCAGCTCGTTCTGCGGAGACATGGGTCCCCCGATGCGCAATTGCGCATCTGAGCTCTGCGGAGCAGCGCTCCGCGCTGCACCGCGTCCGGGACACGAGATCCCTAACCGCCCATCTTCGCCATCAGCGCGTCCGAGACCTCGAAATTGGCGTAGACGTTCTGCACGTCGTCGTGCTCGTTCAAATGGTCGATCAGTTTGAGCAGCTTCTCGCCGGTCTCGTCGTCCACCGGCACCGTGTTCTGCGGCTTCCAGGTCAGCGCCGCCTTGCGGGCCTCGCCGAATTTCGTCTCCAGCGCCTTGGCGACCTCGCGAAACGTTTCCTTGGAGGCATAGATTTCGTGGCCGCTCTCGCTCGAGATCACGTCGTCGGCGCCGGCTTCGATCGCCGCATCCAGCATCGCATCGTCGGAGGCCACCTTGGCGTCGTATTCGATGATGCCGGTGTGATCGAACATGAAGGAAACCGATCCGGTTTCGCCGAGGTTGCCGCCGGACTTGGTGAAGTAGGAGCGGATATCGGAGGCCGCGCGGTTGCGGTTGTCGGTCAGCGCCTCGACGATCACGGCGACGCCGCCGGGGCCATAGCCCTCGTAGCGAATCTCGTCGTAGTTCTCGCCCTCGCCGCCGCTCGCCTTCTTCACGGCGCGCTCGATCGAATCCTTCGACATGTTTTCCTGGCGAGCGGAAATGATCGCCGCGCGCAGCCGGGCGTTCATCGACGGATCGGGCTGGCCCATCTTGGCCGCAACCGTGATTTCCCGCGCCAGCTTGCCGAACAGTTTCGACTTCTGGGCATCCTGCCGCCCCTTGCGGTGCATGATGTTCTTGAATTGGGAATGGCCGGCCATGCGGGGTCTCTTGGATTCGTTCGTGAGCGGATTTGGATGAAAACGCGGCCTTATAGGCCGACAACCGGCCAAAATCAAAGATTCACGGCCGTTTTGGTACTTAAGTAGTGACCCGTATGCCGGAATATCAGGCAGTTGTTAACCATGACTTCATGCCCGGATGAGAGGATGCGCCCCACATTCTCAACTTTTAAGAGCCCTCATGGCGTTCGGTTTATTTCGAAAGCGAGAGCCGGAAGCGACCACGGCTGCCGTCGAGCTTAAGGTTCCGGCGGTTGTGGCTGCGACCGACGCGCCCGCGCCCGAAGGCGATTCAGCCAAGGAAATCCTTGAACTGCTGGAACTCGAACTCGGTGGCATGATCCGCCAGCTCGAGCGCGCGGCCCATTCGGTCGCCGGGGGCGCCGAGGCGACCGCGGCCACACTGACCACCATCCGCCACCGCACTGACGCCCTGACCGGCCGCACCACCGCAGCCCAGAGCACCGCAACCACCTTCTCGCAGGCCGCTGACAAATTCACCCATTCGGCCCAGGGCATCGGCGAGCAGGTCCGCGATGCCGGCAAGCTCGCCGACCAGGCCAGCGAGGCCGCCCGCGAAGCCAGCGCCAATGTGGACCGGTTGCGCGAATCGTCCGCGGCGATCGGCAACGTCGTCAATCTGATCGCGCAGATCGCAAGGCAGACCACGCTGCTGGCCCTCAATTCCACCATCGAGGCCGCGCGCGCCGGCGAAGCCGGGCGCGGCTTTGCCGTCGTCGCCACCGAGGTGAAGGCGCTCGCGGTGCAGACCCAGAACGCCACCGAGGAAATCACCAGGAAGATCGAAGCGCTGCAGCGCGACGCCGCCGGCTCGGTCGACGCCGTGCATCGGATTTCGCAGGCGATTAAATTGATCCGGCCGGTGTTCGACAACGTCAACGGCGCGGTCGCCGAGCAAAGCCAGACCACCGGAGAAATGTCCGACAATGCCGCCTCCGCGTCGCGCTTCATCGTCTCGGTCGGCGAAAGCGCCTCCGAGATCGGCGTCGCGACCAAGGAAGCCGAAGCGCATGGTGAAAACGTCGCCAATGCCGGAAGGGCGGTCACGACCTTTGCGCAGAAGCTCAAATCGCGCTGCGCGGTGCTGCTGCGCCAAAGCGAGCGCCAGGGCCAGCGCAAACAGGAAAAGCTGCCCTGCAGCCTCCAAATCGAAATCCAGACCGCGCGCGGCCTGATCACGGCGCCGGTCTACGAGATTTCGATCGACGGCATCCTGATCAGCGGTCCCGACGCCGAAAAGCTGACGCCCAACCAAAGCCTCGACGCCACGCTGCCGGATATCGGCGCCTGCAAAATTCGCATCAGCGAGCGTTCCAAGGCCGGCGCGCAGGCGCAGTTCGAGCGGCCGAACGCCGCTTTGCGCGAGGCGATCGAAGACAAATTGTGGGCGATCCACGACGAGAACACCGAGTTCGTCACCCGCGCCATGGAAGCAGGCGCCGCGTTGACCAGGATTTTCGAGCAGGGCGTCGCCAGCGGCGCGATCTCGATCGAGGACATGTTCGACACCAACTATGTCGAAATATCCGGCAGCAACCCGGTGCAGCACCGCACCAAAATTCTGGACTGGGCGGACCGCGCGCTGCCACCGTTCCAGGAAGCCTTCCTCGCCAAAGACAAGCGCATGGCGTTCTGCGCTGTCATCGACACCAACGGCTATCTGCCGGTTCACAACAAGATCTATTCGCATCCGCAACGTCCGGGCGACGTCACCTGGAACACCGCCAACAGCCGCAACCGCCGCATCTTCAACGATCCCGCGGGCCTCGCCGCCGGCCGCAACCAGCGCGCCTACCTGGTGCAGAGCTACGCCCGCGACATGGGCAACGGCAACACCGTGATGATGCGCGAGATCGACGTGCCGATCCGCGTCAAGGGTCGGCACTGGGGCGGCTTCCGCACGGCCTACCGGCTCTAGATTCTTGATTGACGCGTTTTCTCGACGCGAACCGGTATCAACCCCCGGATCAAGTCCGAGGGCATGCTTCGCTCGAAAATGCTCCAGTTCGCTCTCAGGCAAGACTCCAAGGCGCGAATCGCGTTCTAGACTTGGAATTGGAATGCGCTCGCCGCGGTGGGCCGGTCATCGGCTCTGATTGGAGAAAGCTCGAGCATGTCCTTTGTGCAGCGTGCGGTCCTGGACACTCACTCCAACCAGACACTGGCCGAACGCCTCATTGACCAGCTTGCCGACCGCATCGGCGGGCTCGGCGTGGAACTTGCCGATATCGCCGGCAACGTCCAGGAGGTCGCCAGCCGCGTCGCGAACCAGTCGGACCGGTTCCACCACTTGCAGAAGACGGCCCAGACGATGGTCTCGGCCAACCGCGACATCGCCAATGCATCGCAGGCGGTGCAATCGACCACGTCCGCAGCCGTCGGAGAGATCGTTCAGTCGCGCAGCGCGGTGGATACGGCCGTCAAGCACATCGCCGAACTCGTCGACGCGGTCGGCCGTATCGAGGCCCGGCTCAGCGCCGTCGGCTCGGCCCTGTCGCAGGTTGCAAAAGTTTCCGGCTCGATCGAGGCGATTGCGAAACAGACTAACCTTTTGGCGCTCAATGCCACGATCGAGGCGGCGCGCGCCGGAACCGCCGGCCGTGGCTTTGCCGTGGTCGCGAACGAGGTGAAGAGCCTGGCGGAGGGGACGCGCCAGGCCACGCAGCAGATTTCCGAGACCATGCGCGATCTCGACGGCCAGATCGGCAGCCTGATCGGCGAGAGCAGCGACGCCTCGCTCCGCGCCAAGAGCGCTGGTGAAGGCGCACAGCAGATCAGCGGCATCATCGCGCGCGTGCACCAGGGCATCGCGTCCGTAGGCTATGAGATCGACGGCGTCGCCAAGGCCGCGACGTCCAATCTCGGCCATTGCGACCGCGTGATCGAGGAACTCGGCCAGCTTGCCCAGGGCGTCGATTTGTCCTCCAGCGAGCTGAAGCAGGCCGACGGACGGGTGGCGAAGCTGCTCGAACTGTCGGAAGGCCTGATCGCATTGATCGCCGACAGCGGCGTCGAGACTTCGGATGCGCCGTTGATCCGCGTGGTGATCGACACCGCAAAGCAGATTTCCGACGCGTTTGAGGCCGCCGTCGCGCGCGGCGAGATCACGGTCGAGCAGTTGATGGACGAGAAATACCGCGAAATCGCAGGTACCGATCCGAAGCAATATCTGACCGACTATGTCGCCTTCACCGACCGCGTGCTGCCTTCCATCCAGGATCCGATCCAGAAGAGCGATCCGCGCATCGTGTTCTGCGTCGCCTGGGCCAAAGGCGGCTATCTGCCGACCCACAATCCGAACTACCGCCTGCCGCAGGGGCCCGACCCCGTCTGGAACAACGCCAATTGCCGCAACCGCCGCCTGTTCAGCGATCGCGCGGTGAAGAAGGTGGCGGCGAACACAAAACCGTTCCTGCTGCAGACCTACCGCCGCGACATGGGCGGCGGCAATTTCGTATTGATGAAAGACCTCTCCTCGCCGATCCACGTGCGCGGCCGCCATTGGGGCGCCTTCCGCATGGGTTTCCGGCAATCCTGAACGACAGACGTCAAAACGCCTTGCCCGGCGCGCGCTGTCACACCCCTGACATGCGCATTTGAAACTAACGGTGATGCCGTGCATTTCCTTTTGCGCTTCCCTGGGCGGAGTATTCTGATGACCGAAAAACCAGTCAATGGCTCGATCCATGATCGCATCCACGCGGAAATGATGGACAGTTTCGACGAGGAACTGGAACTCGAGATCGACGACGACCGCCTCGACGCGCTGACCAACGAATTCGAAAGCCATTCCGCCGAGGAGACCGTCGACCGCCGGCTTTATTTCAAGGAACTGTTCCGCCTGCAGGGCGAACTGGTCAAACTGCAGAGCTGGGTGCAGCACCAGAAGCTGAAAGTGGTTGTCATCTTCGAGGGACGCGATTCTGCCGGCAAGGGCGGCGTCATCAAGCGCATCACGCAGCGGCTGAACCCGCGGGTCTGCCGGGTCGCCGCACTGCCGGCGCCGAACGAGCGCGAACGCACCCAATGGTATTTCCAGCGTTACGTCTCGCATCTGCCGGCCGGCGGCGAGATCGTGCTGTTCGACCGCAGCTGGTACAACCGCGCGGGCGTCGAGCGGGTGATGGGATTTTGCACCGAAGCCGACGTCGAGGAATTCTTCCGCTCGGTGCCGGAATTCGAACGCATGCTGGTGCGTTCCGGCATCATCCTGATCAAATACTGGTTCTCGATCACCGACGAGGTACAGCATCTGCGCTTCACGATGCGGATCCACGATCCCCTGAAGCAGTGGAAGCTCAGCCCGATGGACGTGGAAGCGCGCAGCCGCTGGGAGCAGTACACCAAGGCCAAGGAAGCGATGCTGGAGCGCACCCATATTGCCGAGGCGCCGTGGCACCTGGTCGAGGCCGTCGACAAGAAGAAGGCGCGGCTGAACTGCATCGCCCATCTGCTTGAACAGATTCCCTACAGCGACGTCCAGCAGGATCCCGTCATCCTGCCACCGCGCGTGCGCCATCCGGACTACCAGCGCGGTCCGGTCCCGCCGGAGATGTACGTACCGGCGCGCTACTGAGCGCGTACCGCTAATCCGGCAAACCCGCGTCCGGACCACCGCTGGCCGGAATCTAGCGCAGGGCTGCGGGCAATTCGAAGCCCTTGTACTCGCGCAGCAGCATCGCCTTGAGCACCGGCATTTCCGGCTTGGCGTCGGGCCCGGGCAGCGGATTGCTGTCCGCCTTGATGAAATCCGGTGGCGTCCCCGGCAATTTGTAGAGATTGAAGCCGTTCCGCCGCACCGCGAAATCGGCCTGCAAATAGCCGTCCGCCATCATGGTGCCGGCAGGCGCGAGGTAGAATCCGTCCTCACGATAGGGCCCGAGCATCGAAAAGGTCTTCGAGCCTTTCCGGACGCCGCTGAGCTGGCTGCTCAACCTGATCAGCTCGGTTTCGCGGCCGTCGATGTTCACATAGACCCGGCGCAGCGGCAGCTCGGCAGCGTCCTGCGTCACCACGCTGACGAGCACGAGCACATGCTTGGCCAGCGCGCGGTGTTCTTCGGGACTGGAAGCCCAGGAGAAATCCACCGAGGATCCTCTTGCCGCGCCCTTCGGCGCGACCTTCGCCGTGTTGATCGCGGACTTCTCCAGCCGCCCGGTCATGTCTTCGGGCGATACCGGGTTCTGCGATCCCGGGCGCTGGGTGAGTTTTTGCGCGGACGCCGGCTGCGACAGCACCAACGCCAGCAGGAGGAACAGAAACCTTTGCATCACACCTTCTCGTAAGCCGGTTCAGTGGCCGGTCCAAAATCCGGGCACCGCCGGCTCCAGCCTGCCGCCCGCCCGCACCGGCGCAATTCGCAGCGCCAGCCCGGTGGCATCGTCGGTTTCGACCGCGACGCCGCTTAGTGTCGCCACACCGAACGCCGGTTCGAAACGACCCGAGGGAATGCCGGTGACGAAGCGGTGCAGCGGCTCTTCCTTCTGCATGCCGATGATCGAATCGTAATCGCCGGTCATGCCGGCGTCGCTCATATAGGCGGTGCCGCCGGGCAGCACCTGATGATCGGCGGTGGGCACATGGGTATGGGTGCCGACCACGAGGCTGGCGCGGCCGTCGCAGAAAAATCCCATGCCCTGCTTCTCGCTGGTCGCCTCGCCGTGGAAATCGACCACGATGGCGTCGGCCGCTTCGCGCAGCGGACAGGCGTCGAGCTCCTTGCCGACCGCGTTGAAGGGATCGTTGAGCGGCTCCATGAAGACGCGGCCCATCGCATTGATGACCAGCGCGCGCTTGCCGTTCTTGGTGTCGATCAGCGCGGCGCCGCGGCCCGGCGTATGGCGCGGAAAGTTCAGGGGGCGGATCAGGCGCGGCGCGCGCTCGATGAACACCAGCGCCTCCTTCTGATTCCAGGCGTGGTTGCCGAGCGTGACCGCATCCGCACCGGCGTCGAGGAAATCCTGATAGATCGCCTCGGTGATCCCGAAGCCGCCGGCCGCGTTCTCGCCGTTGACGATGACGAGATCGAGCGACCAGTCTCTGACCATGCCGGGGAGATGCTCGGAAATGGCGGTGCGGCCGGTCTTGCCGACGACGTCACCGATGAAGAGGATGCGCAAAATTCAGCTCCGGAAATCGAACACTTTCTTTTCCGTTAGCACAAAATCCAGCGCCACGTCGTGCGGCTGGGCCGGAACCGCCTTTATTTGCTGCACGGCAAACGCAGCACCGACGGCGACAATGGCTTTCGCCTTTCGCAAATGCTCCAGCGTGAAATCGTAATGTCCGGCGCCATAGCCGATCCGGTGCCCCGCGGCGTCGAACGCCGCCAGCGGCACCAGCATGATATCGGGAATGAGTTCAGCGGCCGCCGGCGACGGTTCGAGAATGCCGAGCGGCCCTAACATCAGCCGGTCGTTGGGGGACCACGCCCGGAACGCCAGCGACTTGCCGCGCGCCATCACGGCCGGCAGCGCCAGCCTGGCGCCCGCTTCCGCGAGCTTGCGCATCAACGGCGCCGGGTCGATCTCGCTGCGGATCGGCGAATAGCCGGAGACAACCATTCCGGGCGCGATCTCGAACGGCAGTTTACGCTTGGCGAGGGCTTGCGCCGCGTCGGCGCGCTGCTCGTCGCTCAATGCATCGCGCTTTGCCAAAGCGGCAGCGCGAAGTTCTGCTTTCGAAGCACTTGCCGTCATGCAGCGTTCTGTTCCGCCGAACATCGCCCGCGAAGACGGACGAAGCGAAAGTTGCAGGGCCTAGGTGGTGAAGCCGGTAGAGTAAAAGCTCGACGCAAAAATCAACCGAAACAAAAGTGCGAAGCCGTAATGGCCGTTGAAGCGCTCGATCCCGGAGTTCCCTACGAAAGTAGGTGGGCACCATATGACCGGATCCACGGACCCGGCCAGGGACAGTTCCCGGAAGGATCGATAAGGCCCCGGGGATATATGGCTTCTGACGCGCAACACAGCTTCGCCCTGCCAATGTAGCTACGATGCGGCCAAACCGCCAGCGTTAAGCGTGAGTTTTCAGCGTTTTCCGGGATCGCCATCGGACATAAGGTAAAAGCCCTTCGACGTAATCAGCCATTTGCCATCGATGCAGTGCCAAGTCAGATAATCCACGAATTCCATCGTAGCGATCTGCACGCGCGCCTTCACGAAGGCCATATCCGCGGAAGCAAAATCCATCTGCAGGATCTCATCGGCGCGAGCGGCGCCAAGCGACTTCGGCGATTGGCGCTTATCGAGGACGTTTTTGTAGGTCTCCATCGACCACGACATCATCTGCCCGTCGCGAAATCCGTGAAGGTGGGCGGTGGATCGAAAGACCTCAAGGAGGTGCGACGTGTCGCAATCGTACATAAGGTCGAAATATTTCTGCACGGCCTGAGTCAGGCTGGTTCGGCTAGCAGGGCTCACGGCGGGCGCGGTCAACTCTTGAAAAACCACGCCTTGAGAAGTTGGGGTCATCGAAGCCTCCGTTTGACGGATGAACAGGACCAGCCGCCGCACCTGAGGTCAGGGCATTTCAACTGGCCCGCTTCCGTTACGCCGGCGGCACGACCGGTAGCAAATTCATAATATGTAGTTCCAATATTCCATATCGGTCACTTCGCGATGACGAGCGAAAGCGCCTGCTCGATGTCATCAAGCGGTCGAGACAACCGTCCCAATTGAAGCCGGCGAATGAACCATGTCGAGACCGCAGGCTGAAAGTCGGGGACATGAAATGTCTTGATCTTTCGCTTGCCCGCAACCGCATTCAATTGGCTCACGGGCAACAGCCCAAAGCCAGCGCCGCGCGCGACGACCGATAGCTGCAGATCCTTGCTGAAAGCTTCGACGATCACCTTCGGCGGCCCGGCGCCCTCGCGCTCAAGCGCCTGTGTCAGGGCCGTGCGATAGCCGCAGCCTTCCGGCTGAATCACCCAGCCGATTTCATTCATCGCCCGCAGCGAGCGCCAGCGCGTCGGCGAAAGATTGGCAGCACCCATGATTCGTACCTGCTCCTTGCCAAGTCGGCGCGCCGGAAGTTCGCTTCTTGGCTTGCCCTCGGTGAGCAGCGAAATCACTGCAGCGTCGAGAGCTCCGCTATGCAATCGCTCGATCAAGGCTCCGGCCCAGTCGATGGAAATCTGGAGGGTGAGATCCGGAAACGTGGATCGCAACAAATCCAGCGGGCGTTCTGCGACAAGCTCAGCCAGCACGTGAGCGGCACCGATACGCAACACGCCGCTCGGTGCCGCCGCGGGCGAGAGAGCCTCGGAAAACGCGTCCGTCGCACGGAGGACACGTTGCCCATGCTCAAGCGCGACCCGACCATCGTGCGTCAGAATCAGGGGCTTGGTCTGTCGGTCAAACAACGTCGCGCCGAGATCGAGCTCAAGCCGCTGAACCAGCCGCGACACCGCAGACTGCGTCATATGCAACTGTCTGGCGGCGCCCTGGATCGACCCGACCCGCGCCACCGTCACAAATGTACGAATCTCGTTCAGGTTCACGAAAGCCTCCCGTCACGAACATTCCATTTCGGTAACATCTCCGGCAATGACTTGCAAAAACCGAATGGAGGACGGGATGCGGCATTGCGAACCAGCGGGTCGCGTGAATGCGCGCCTGACGACAGGCTCCGCGAAGCAATCCATGGGTCATCAAGACAGGATGGGTTGCTTCGTCGTTGTGCTCCCCGCAAAGGCGGATAAGCCTGCGGCGGGCAACGTCCTACCCGATCGCGACGCCGCCGCCGATGGTGCGGTTCAGCATCTGCGTGGTCTTTTCGATGCGGTCGGCTGCGGCATTGAGCGCGTTGGCGACCGCGGTCTGCGTCGTTCGGGCGCGATCGGTGGCTGCGACGCGCACATTGCGCAAGGCGTCGAGTTCTTCCTCGAGCGCACGGATACGCTGGTTGGCGTCGAGCAGTTCGTCGCACACGGTGAGCGCCGCCATCACGGTAAGCCGCGCATCGCCGATCTCGCCGAACTTGCCGCGCAGCGATTCGACGCGCGCTTCGAGGTTCTCGGCGAGCTTGAGCAGACGCACTTCCTGCCCTTCCTCGCAGGCCATGCGGTACTGCCGGCCGTTGATGGTGACGTTGATGTGGCTCATGAGCTTTCTCCGGCGTCCAGCACGGCGCGGATGGTGCCGATCGCGGCGTCGAGTTTTTCCGATATCTCGCGGTTGGTGCGCTCCAGCCGCCGGGTCTTCACCAGCGAGCCGTCGAGTTCGTCGGCCAGGCGCGAGCGGTCGGCGCCGAGTGCCTGGATCCGGCTCGCGAGTTCATTCTCGTCACGGTCGGCATCGCGCCGCCGCTCGGCCGCAGCTTCCAGCGCATCGAGCGCCGCCATCAGCCGCCGGGTTGCAGCGTCGATGTCGGCAAAGGCGAGCTCGGGGTTGCCGGCCCCGTTGGCGGGACGATCGCTCATGAGAGACAGCGCGCACCTTCGGTTAAGCCGGCCGCACAGCAAAATCTGCGGTTCGGCAAGCGGTTAGGCCGCTAAATTTACGTGGCAAGCGAGGACAGCGCAACGCCCGCGCGAAGCTATGCACCGGTAGATCGGGACGACCGGTCATCCCGATCTACCGGTCTTGTCTGAGCATGACCTCTTCGGAAAACCGGTCTCCACTTTTCCGGGTCATGCATTAAGCAACCTTTCGCACCGGATTGGCGTTTCCTTGCCTTGGACTCCGGGATTTGAGGTGCTATCCAGCCCAGACTTCCCTAGGCCAAAGCCCTCGTATTGCGGCCCTTCCCGGTACGCACCCCGCAACCAAGCACCTCATTTCAGGCGGATTTTCATCATGACGCAGGTCGATCATTCCCGTATGGCCAATGCGATCCGTGGCCTCGCCATGGATGCCGTCGAGAAGGCGAAATCCGGCCATCCCGGCCTGCCGATGGGCGCCGCCGACATCGCGACCGTGCTGTTCACCCAGTTCCTGAAATTCGATGCCGCCGAGCCAAAGTGGCCGGACCGCGACCGTTTCGTTCTCTCGGCCGGGCACGGCTCGATGCTGCTGTATGCGTTGCTGTACCTGACCGGCAACAAGGACATGACGCTCGACCAGATCAAGAATTTCCGCGCATTGGGATCGCTGACGCCGGGTCACCCCGAGAACTTCCACACCAAGGGTATCGAGACCACGACGGGTCCGCTCGGCCAGGGCATCGCAACGTCGGTCGGCATGGCGCTGGCGGAGAAGATGCTCGCCGCCGAGTTCGGCAAGAAGGTGGTCGGCCATCACACCTATGTGCTCGCCTCCGACGGCGACCTGATGGAAGGCGTGTCGCAGGAAGCGATCGCGATGGCCGGTCACTGGAAGCTCAACAAGCTGATCGTGCTGTATGACGACAACGGCATTTCGATCGACGGCCCGACCTCGATCGCCGATTCCGTCGACCAGGTGAAGCGCTTCAAGTCGGCCGGCTGGGCCGCCGAACTGATCGACGGCCATGATCCGAAGGCGATCGCAGCCGCCATCACCCGTGCCCAGAAGTCCAACAAGCCGTCGATGATCGCCTGCAAGACCACCATCGGCTTCGGCGCACCGACTCGCGCCGGCACTGCAAAAGCCCATGGCGAGGCGCTCGGCGCCGAAGAACTGAAGGGCGCCAAGGAAAAGCTCGGCATCTCGCTCGAGCCGTTCTCGGTGCCCGACGACGTCCTGAAGGCGTGGCGCGCCGCCGGCAGCCGAGGCGCCGCTGCGCGCCAGGAATGGGAAGGCGTGTTCGGCGAACTGGGTCCGCGCAAGCGCGCCGAATTCGAGCGCCGGCTGCGCCATGAGCGCCCGGCCTCGCTCGCCAAGGCGCTGCGCGACCACAAGAAGAAGCTGCTCGAGACGCCGCAGAACGTCGCGACCCGGAAATCCTCGGAATCGGCGATCGAGGCAATCGCCGGCGCAATGCCGATGGAATTCCTCGCCGGCTCGGCCGATCTGACCGGCTCCAACAACAACAAGGCAAAATCGGCTGTCGCGTTTTCCGCCAAGACGCCGAAGGGCCGCTTCATCCATTACGGCATCCGCGAGCACGGCATGGCCGCGGCCATGAACGGCGTCTTCCTGCATGGCGGTTTTGCGCCCAATGGCGCCACCTTCCTGGTGTTCACCGATTACGCGCGGCCGGCAATGCGGCTCGCGGCGCTGATGGGCGCGGGCGTCGTCTATGTCATGACTCATGATTCGATCGGGCTGGGCGAAGACGGACCGACGCATCAGCCGGTCGAGCATCTGGCGGCGCTGCGGGCTATTCCCAACATGCGCGTGTTCCGGCCCTGTGACGCCGTCGAGGTCACCGAATGCTGGGAGCTCGCGCTCAACCGCATCGACGGCCCGACCGTGCTGGCGCTGACGCGCCAGAACCTGCCGCAATTGCGCACGACCGCGCCGAACGACAATCCCTGCAGCCACGGCGCCTATGAACTGGTCGCCGCCCAGGGCGAGGCAAAGGTTTCGCTGTTCGCCTCCGGATCCGAGGTCGAGATCGCGGTCGCCGCCCAGAAGCAGTTGGCCGAACGCGGCATCGCGTCGCGGGTGGTTTCGGTGCCCTCGCTCGAATTGCTGCTGGCGCAGCCGGCGGACCGCCAGAAGGCCGTTATCGGCAACGCGCCGGTCAAGATCGCGATCGAGGCCGCGGTGCGCTGGGGCTGGGACGCCGTGATTGGCCAGGATGGTGAATTCATTGGCATGCACGGCTTCGGCGCCAGCGCGCCCGCCAAGGACCTTTACAAGCACTTCGGGATTACCGCCGAGGCTGCGGTTAACGCTGCCCTGAAGCGCCTCTAGAACCTTGTCGGTTCTGATTGAATCAGAACCGAAGCTCTAGACTCTTGTTTTGACGCGTTTTCCTTCGCTCGAAAACGCACTATTGCCCGTTTCCGAAGTTCGCGCGCCATTTGCGGCCCTGCGAACTTCGGACACAAAAGGGCAGTAGACGGCAGTTAACTTTGGTGTGCCGCTTATCGAAGTTCCTGACCGTGCTCTGCGCAACCATTGCAGGAACTTCAACTCGGCGGCGCGCTGCTGACGGTTGAGCTTGTTGGCAAAAAGGTCTACCTAAAAGCTCATCTTGACCGTTCTCGCCCGGCCGAACCGGGCGATCCGCCGTAAGCACCGCCGTGGAACCATTCCACGGGGGTGACACCAGCTATTAAAGGAGAAACGAGCATGGCAATCCGGGTCGCGATCAACGGATTTGGCCGCATCGGCCGCAACATCTTGCGGGCGATTGCGGAATCCGGCCGCAAGGATATCGAAGTCGTAGGGATCAACGATCTCGGCCCGGTCGAGACCAACGCCCATCTGCTGCGTTTCGATTCCGTGCATGGCCGTTTCCCCGGCACCGTGACCGTCGACGGCGATTCGATCAACCTCGGCAACGGCAAGATCAAGGTTTCCTCCGAGCGCGATCCCTCGAAGCTGCCGTGGAAGGAACTCGGCGTCGACATCGCGATGGAATGCACCGGCATCTTCAGTGCCAAGGCCAAGGCCACTGCGCACCTGACCGCCGGCGCCAAGCGCGTGCTGGTTTCCGCGCCGTCGGATGGCGCCGACGCCACGATCGTCTACGGCGTCAATCACGACAAGCTGACCAGGGAGCACCTCGTCGTCTCCAACGGTTCCTGCACCACGAACTGCCTGGCCCCGATCGCCAAGGTGTTGAACGACACCGTCGGTATCGAAACCGGCTTCATGACCACGATCCACGCCTATACCGGCGACCAGCCGACGCTCGACACCCTGCACAGCGACCTCTATCGCGGCCGTGCGGCAGCGATGTCGATGATCCCGACCTCCACCGGTGCGGCCAAGGCGATCGGCCTCGTGCTGCCCGAACTTCAGGGCAAGCTCGACGGCGTCGCGATCCGCGTGCCGACCCCGAACGTCTCGGTGGTCGATCTCAAGATCGTCGCCAAGCGCGCCACCGACGTGAAGGAAATCAACGCGGCGATGAAGCGCGCCTCCGAGCAGGAGCTGAAGGGCATTTTGGGCTATACCACCGCGCCCAACGTCTCGATCGACTTCAACCACGACCCCCACTCGTCCACCTTCCATGTGGACCAGACCAAGGTGCAGAACGGCACGCTGGTGCGGGTGATGTCCTGGTACGACAATGAATGGGGTTTCTCCAACCGCATGGGCGACACCGCCGTGGCGATGGGGAAGCTGCTGTAAGTTAGTCTCGTGTCCCGGACGCGGTGCAGCGTTCTTCACGCTGCTCCGCAGAGCCGGGACCCATTTGCACCGCGACCCGCCCAACCATGGGTCCCGGTTCTGCACGGCGGCGTTTCGCGCCGCAGTGCGCCCGGGACAAGAGACCACCCCAATGACAAAATCATTCCGCACCCTCGATGACGTCGACGTGAAGGGCAAACGCGTGCTGCTGCGCGTCGACCTCAACGTCCCCACCGACAATGGCCGCGTCACCGACGCCACCCGGCTCGAGCGCGTCGCCCCCACCATCACCGAGATCTCGGGCAAGGGCGGCAAGGTCATCCTGCTGGCGCATTTCGGCAGGCCGAAGGGACGCGACGCCAAGGAGTCGCTGAAGCCCGTCGCGGCGGCGCTGTCGCAGGTCATCAAGAAGCCGGTCGGCTTTGCCGATGACTGCATTGGCGAGGCCGCCGCAAACGCGGTCGCCGCGATGAAGGACGGCGACATCCTCTGCCTGGAAAACACCCGTTTTCACAAAGAGGAAGAAAAGAACGATCCGGCGTTTGTCGCCGAATTGGCGAAGCTCGGCGACATCTGGGTCAACGACGCGTTCTCGGCGGCGCACCGCGCCCACGCCTCGACCGAAGGTCTCGGCCACAAGCTGCCGGGCTATGCCGGCCGCACCATGCAGGCCGAGCTCGACGCGCTCGGCAAAGCGCTGGAAGCGCCGACCAAGCCCGTCATTGCAATCATCGGCGGCGCAAAAGTCTCGACCAAAATCGATCTTCTGGAAAACCTCGTCAGCAAGGTCGACGCGCTCGTCATCGGCGGCGGCATGGCCAACACCTTCCTGCACGCCCAGGGCATCGGCGTCGGCAAATCGCTGGCGGAAAAGGATCTGGCGGCGACCGCGCTACGGATCATGGAAAAGGCCGAAGCCGCCAACTGCGCCATCATCCTCCCCGTCGACGCCGTGGTCGCCTATCATTTCGCGGCCAATTCGCCCTCGCATGCCTATGGCCTCGACGCCATTCCGGCCGACGGCATGATCCTCGACGTCGGCCCGCAATCGATTGCGCGGATCCACGCTGCGATCGACGACGCCGCGACGCTGGTCTGGAACGGCCCGCTTGGCGCCTTCGAAATGACGCCGTTCGACCGCGGCACCATGGTATCGGCCAGGCACGCCGCCGAGCGCACCAAGGCCAAGAAGCTGATCTCGGTCGCGGGCGGCGGCGACACCGTCGCGGCCCTGAACCAGGCCGGCGTGGCCGGCGATTTTTCCTATGTTTCGACCGCGGGCGGCGCGTTTCTTGAATGGATGGAGGGGAAACCCTTGCCCGGTGTCGAAGTTCTAAAAGTTCGCTAGTACCTTCAACTGACAGCAGATCGAGCGCTTAGGGCGCTGTAAATACAAGGAGAATTCGGATGGCTCGGATTACGTTGCGTCAATTGCTCGACCACGCGGCGGAGCATGATTACGGCGTGCCGGCCTTCAACATCAACAATATGGAGCAGGCCCTCGCGATCATGGAGGCCGCCTCCAGCCTCGATGCGCCGGTCATCATCCAGGCCTCGCGCGGCGCGCGCTCCTACGCCAACGACATCATGCTCAAGCACATGATGGACGCCGTCACCGAAATCTATCCGCAGATCCCGGTCTGCGTGCACCTCGATCACGGCAATGCTCCCGACACCTGCATGACCGCGATCCAGGCCGGCTTCACCTCGGTCATGATGGACGGTTCGCTGAAGGCCGACGGCAAGAGCCCGGCCGACTGGACCTACAACGTCGGCGTCACCAAGACCGTCACCGACATGGCCCATCTCGGCGGCATCTCGGTGGAAGGCGAACTCGGCGTGCTCGGCTCGCTCGAAACCGGCATGGGCGACAAGGAAGACGGCCACGGCGCCGAAGGTAAATTGTCGCACGACCAGCTGCTGACCAACCCTGACGAGGCCGTGAAGTTCGTGCAGGAGACCAAAGTCGACGCGCTGGCGATCGCGATGGGCACCTCGCACGGCGCCTACAAGTTCACCCGCAAGCCCGACGGCGACATCCTCGCCATGAAGGTGATCGAGGAGATCCACCGCAAGCTGCCGAACACGCATCTGGTGATGCACGGTTCGTCCTCGGTGCCGCAGGATCTGCAGGACATCATCAACGCCAACGGCGGCAAGATGAAAGCGACCTGGGGCGTGCCGGTTTCCGAGATCCAGCGCGGCATCAAGAACGGGGTGCGCAAGATCAACATCGACACCGACAACCGGATGGCGATGACCGGGCAGATCCGCAAGGTTCTGAAGGACAATCCGGAAGAGTTCGACCCGCGCAAATACCTCAAGCCCGCGATGGAAGCGATGACCAAGCTGTGCAAGCAGCGGCTGCAGGAATTCAACACCGCGGGCCAGGCCAGCAAGATCAAGAAGGTGCTGACCACGGCCGAAATGGCCAAGCGCTACAGCAAGGGCGAGCTTGACCCGAAGGTCGCCTGAGACAGCGCCAACCCGCCGCGGAGGCTGCCGGCCGCGACGAACGATTTCTAGGCAATTGCCCGAGAACCGCCTATTTTGGTTTGCAAGGCAGGTGTCTGGAGAACGGATCAATGAATCTCGCTGACCTCAACAAGGTCGCCCTCGCCATGGTCACGCCGGGCAAGGGCGTACTCGCCGCCGACGAGTCCTCAGGTACGATCAAGAAGCGCTTCGACGCCATCAGCGTCGAGTCGACCGAGGAGACGCGCCGCGACTACCGGGAAATGCTGTTTCGCTCGCAGGAGGCGATGAGCAAATACGTCTCGGGCGTCATCCTCTATGACGAAACCATCTGGCAGAATGCCAAGGACGGCACGCCGCTGGTCAAGCTGATCGAACAGTCCGGCGCCATCCCCGGCATCAAGGTGGATGAAGGAACCCAGGGCTTGCCGAACTGCCCCGGCGAATTGATCACGGCTGGGCTCGACAAGCTCGCCGAGCGTCTGAAGAAATATTACGAGCGCGGCGCACGGTTCGCCAAATGGCGGGCGGTGATCGACATCGGCCAGAATATCCCCAGCATGACCGCGATCCATGTCAACGCGCATGCGCTCGCCCGTTACGCCGCGTTGTGCCAGCAAGCGCAGATCGTGCCGATCGTCGAGCCGGAAGTGTTGATGGACGGCGATCACGACATCGACCGCTGCTACGAAGTGACCCAGCGCGTCCTGAACAAGACATTCCAGGAATTGCGGATCCAGCGCGTCGCACTGGAGGGCATGATCCTGAAACCCAACATGGCGATATCAGGCAAGAAGAGCGCAAAGCCATCGCCGGTCGAAGAGGTCGCGGAGAAGACCATCCGGCTATTGAAGAGCTGCGTTCCGGCGGCCGTTCCCGGCATCGCCTTCCTCTCCGGCGGACAATCCGACGAGGATGCGACTGCGCATCTCAATGCCATGAACCGGATCGGCGGCCTCCCTTGGCGGCTGACCTTCTCCTACGGCCGCGCGCTGCAGGCGGCGCCGCAAAAGGCGTGGTCGGGCAAGGCCGACAACGTCGCGGCCGGCCAGCGCGCATTCACGCACCGGGCGCGAATGAATGCGCTGGCGAGCAAGGGTGAGTGGGAAGCCGGCCTGGAAAAGAAGGTCGCATAGCATTGGCCGCCAAACCCGTTCCGCAGCGCCCGGTGCCGCGCCTCTATCTCGCGACATCAGTCGTGGACGATCCGTCGCAGCTCATAGCCAGCCTCCCCGGCCTGCTCGCCGCGGCCGACGTCGCCGCCGTGCTGCTGCGGCTGCGCGAGACTGACCAGCGCACCATGATCTCGCGCATCAAGGCGCTGGCGCCCGTCGTTCAGGACGGCGGCGCGGCGCTGCTGCTGGATGGCCATGTCGAGCTGGTGGCGCGCGGCGGCGCCGATGGCGCCCATCTGACCGGGATCGCTTCCATCGAAGACGCCTTCCCGTCCCTCAAGCCCGATCGCATCGCCGGCGTCGGCGGCCTCGCCACGCGGCACGATTCGATGGCCGCGGGCGAAGCGGGCGCGGACTACGTGCTGTTCGGTGAGCCCGACGCCAAAGGCGAGCGCCCCTCGGCGGAAGCGATCGCCGAGCGCCTGCAATGGTGGGATGAATTGTTCGAACCGCCCTGCGTCGGTTATGCGGCCTCACGCGAGGAGGCCTGCGAATTTGCCGCCGCAGGTGCGGATTTCGTGCTTGTCGGCGATTTCATCTGGGCCGATCCGCGCGGGCCCGAGGCGGCGCTGATCGATATCGAGCAGGCGATCACGCAAGCGCACGCCGCCGCGTTTGGAAAAAACAAGAGCACGGACAACACCACCGAGCAGACGACCGGACGGGGATAGCGCCGGAGATGAGACTGCTGCGTCCGATATCGATCCTTGGCTGCTGCCTGATGGCGGCGGCCGGCGCATCGGCGCAGATCTCGCTGACGCCGCCCGCAGCGCAGCCGCCCGCGCCTGCCAGCAAGCCGGCCGCGAAGAAAGAGACGCCCACAGAGACTTCCAAGGATGCTTCCAAGGAGGCCCCGAAGCCGAAGGCGCCCACTGTCGCCAAGAAGCCTGCGGCTACGCCCAAACCGGCCGCGCCGCCCACTCCGGCAGCTTCACCCACGCCCAGCTTTGACGATCCTAATGTCGATCTCGTCTACGGCGCCTATCAGCGTGGCCTCTACAAGACCGCGCTCGATCTGGCGCTGACGCGGGCGCAATATGCCGGCGACGCCAAGGCGATGACGATGATCGGCGAGCTCTACTCCGGCGCCCTCGGCGTCAAGCGCGACTACGCGAAGGCCATCGAGTGGTACCAGCGCGCCGCCGACGCCGGCGACCGCGAGGGCATGTTTGCGCTGGCGATGATGAAGCTTTCCGGCCGCGGCGGCCCGGTCAACCGCGAGCAAGCGGTCAAGCTGCTGGCTTCCGCCGCCAAGCTCGGCAATCCCAAGGCGGCGTATAACCTGGCGCTGCTGTATCTCGACGGGCAGACACTGCCGCAGGATGTGAAACGTTCCGCCGAATTGCTGCGGATCGCGGCCGACGCCGGCAACCCGGAAGCGCAATACGCGCTGGCGACCTTCTACAAGGAAGGCACCGGCGTGCCCAAGGACATCGACAAGGCGGTGCGCCTGCTGCAAGCCGCGTCGCTGGCCGACAATGTCGATGCCGAGGTCGAATACGCGATCGCGCTCTATAACGGCACCGGCACGCCGAAGAACGAGGCCGCCGGCGTCGCACTGCTCCGCAAGGCGGCCCGGCAGAACAGCCCGATTGCGCAGAACCGCCTCGCCCGCGTGCTGGTCAGTGGACAGGGCGTGGCGGTCGACAAGGTCGAGGCCCTGAAATGGCACATTGTCGCCAAAACCGCAGGCAAGGGCGATCCGATGCTGGACGACGCGCTGGCGAGCCTCAGTCCCGAGGACCGCGCCAAGGCCCAGGAGGCCGCCCGCAAATGGATCGGCAACGACAAGAAATGACGCCTTGACGGCGACACATCGTCAGGGCACCCAGTCCCTCACCCCTCGCTAAACCCTTGGGCGGCATTGGCCGTTTTCCTCCTAACCCATAAGCCCCGCATCATGCTGCATTCAGCCCTTATCAACGTCATGGTGAAAGCCGCGCGCCACGCCGGCCGCAGCCTCAAGCGCGACCTCGGCGAGGTCGAGCATCTGCAGGTGTCGCTGAAGGGGCCTGCGAATTTCGTCACCATGGCCGACAAGCGCGCCGAGGAACTGCTCTATGCGGATCTGACCAAGTCGCGGCCGGGTTACGGCTTCATCGGCGAGGAAGGCGGCACGCGCGAAGGCGCCGACAAGAGCCATACCTGGATCGTCGATCCCCTGGACGGCACGACGAACTTCCTGCACGGTATTCCGCAATTCGCGATCTCGATCGGCCTGCAGCGCGAAGGCACCATCATCGCCGGCGTGATCTACAATCCGGCCAATGACGAGCTCTACATCGCCGAGCGCGGCAAGGGCGCGTTCCTCAACGACCAGCGGCTGCGCGTCGCCGGCCGGCGCCAGCTCGACGAATGCGTGGTCGGCTGCGGCCTGCCGCATATCGGGCGCGGCGATCATGCTCAGTCGCGGCTGGAAATGACCGCGATCCAGGAGCGGGTTGCAGGCCTTCGAAGGTTCGGCGCCGCCTCGCTCGACATGGCCTTCGTCGCCGCCGGCCGCCTCGACGGTTATTGGGAGCGCAATCTGCAGCCATGGGACATGGCGGCCGGACAGATCATGATCCGCGAGGCCGGCGGCGTCGTGTCAGGCATGGCGGGCGACGACGATCCGCTCACGACGGGTCACCTGATCTGCGGCAACGAGTTCGTGCACAAAGAGCTGGTGAAGATTCTGAAGCCGCTCTAACGGTGCAGCGATGCGCAAGGCCGCTGCCACGGCCGCGCCAGGAGCTTGCCGGTGGAGGTGACAAGTCGGTGTGGCGAATAATCGCTACTCAGCAGGCCTCGGCGCCGCCTGCGGCGGCTTCGCTTCCGCCACCACTTCCCGGTCCCCCGCAAAGAACCTTTGCACCACGACGAAGAACACCGGCACCATCAACAGCGCCAGGATCACGACCGCGATCATACCGCCCATCACGCTGGTGCCGAGCGCCTGCTGGCTGGCGCCGCCGGCGCCGGTCGCGATCACCATCGGCAGCACGCCGCAAACGAAGGCAAGACCGGTCATCAGGATCGGGCGGAAACGCAAGGTACAGGCTTCGATCGTCGCTTCGACCAGCGGCTTGCCTTGCGCGCGCAGCTCCTTGGCAAACTCGATGATCAGAATGGCATCTTTCGCAGCCAGTCCGATGATGGTGATCAGGGCGACGGTGAAGTAAACGTCGTTCGGCAAGCCGCGCAACGACGCCGCCAGCACCGCGCCGCAGATCCCGAGCGGCACCGTCAACAGCACCGCGAGCGGAATGGTCCAGCTTTCATAGAGTGCGGCGAGACACAGGAACACCACCAGCGCCGACAGGCAGAGCAGGAACGGCGCCTGCGAGCCCGAGAGCTTTTCCTGCAGCGATTGTCCGGTCCACTCATAGCCGAAGCCGCGCGGCAGCTTGCCCGCGAGCCGCTCCATCTCGGCGATGGCATCGCCCGAGGTAAAGCCGGGCTTCGCTTCGCCGCTGATGCGCACCGCGGGATAGTAGTTGAAGCCGGCGATCTGCGTCGGCCCCTTCGACCATTCGACGGAGGCGAACGAGGACAGCGGCACCAGCTGGCCGCGGCTGTTCTTGACGTTGTAGTTCAGGATGTCGTCGGCATTCATGCGGCTGCCGCGGTCGGCCTGCACGATCACGCGCTGCATCCGGCCCCGGTTCGGGAAGTCGTTGATGTAGTTCGATCCGAGATTGGTCGAGATGGTGTTGTTGATGTCCTCGAAGGTGACGCCGAACGCACCGGCCTTTTCGCGGTCGATCATCAGATTGACCTGCGGCCCTGGCGGCAGGCCTTCGACATAGACCTTTTGCAGCACGCGGCTGGCATTGGCTTCCGCGATCAGCTGCTCGGCGGCGCTGACCAGTGCCGGATAACCCTTCTGGCCGCGGTCCTGCAGGCGGAACGAGAAGCCCGAGGAGTTGCCGAGATTGTCGATCGGCGGCGGCTGCAGCGCGGAAATCCGGGCGTCGCGGATCGACGACAGATCGCGGTTGATGTCGTTGACGATCGAGGCGGCCGAATCCTTCGGCCCGCGTTCCGACCAGTCTTTCAGCGTGATGAAGGCCTGCGCGGTGTTGATGCCCTGGCCGAGGAAGCTGAAGCCGGTGAGGAAGGTGACGTTCTCGACGCCGGAACGCTTCGCCAGATATTGCTCGACCTTCTCGACCGCCGCCTCGGTGCGGGCATAGGACGAGTCAGCCGGTGTCTGCACGTCGGTGGTGATGAAGCCCTGGTCGTCGACCGGGAGGAAGCCGCCGGGCAAGCGAATAAAGGCCCAGCTCAGCCCGACGATCAGCGCCGCATAGATCAGCATCAGGCGGCCGGTTCGCTTCAGCGAATGTCCGACGACGCGCGTATAACCGTCCTTGGTGCCGTCGAGCGCGCGGTTGAACCAGCCGAACACGCCCTTCCTGGCATGGCCATGGCCGGCCACGACCGGCTTCAGCAAGGTCGCGCACAGCGCCGGCGTCAGCGACATCGCCAGCAGCGCGGAGAACGCGATCGCCGCAACCATCGTTACCGAGAACTGCCGGTAGATGACGCCGACCGATCCCGGGAAGAACGCCATCGGCACGAACACCGCGATCAGCACCAGCGTAATGCCGATGATGGCGCCTGTGATCTGCGACATCGCCTTGCGGGTGGCCTCCTTCGGCGGCAGGCCCTCTTCGGCCATGATACGCTCGACGTTCTCGACCACCACGATGGCGTCGTCGACCAGAATGCCGACCGCCAGCACCATGCCGAACATCGTCAACATGTTGATGGAGTAGCCGGACGCAAGCAGGATCGCGCAGGTGCCGAGCAGCGCCACCGGCACCACGATGGTCGGAATGATGGTGTAGCGGATGTTCTGCAGGAACAGGAACATCACGATGAAGACCAGCACGATGGCTTCGACCAGCGTCATCAGCACCTTCTCGATCGAGGCTTTCACGACAGGTGTGATGTTGTAGGGAATCTCATAGGCGATGTTGGCCGGAAAGAAGCGCGACAGCTCCTTCATCTTGGCTTCGACCGCGCTTGCTGTCGCCAGCGCGTTGCCGGTCGGCGACATCAGCACCGACAGACCCGCCGTCGGTTTGCCGTTAAGCCGCGTGTTGAACTGATAGCTTAATCCGCCGATCTCGATCCGGGCCACGTCGCGCAAACGCACCGTCGAGCCGTCCGCATTGGCACGCAGGATGATCGCGCCGAATTCGTCCGGCGACGAGAGCTGTCCCTTGACCAGCACCAGCGCCGAAATCTTCTGGTCATCCGTGCTCGGCTCGGCGCCGATGCTGCCGGAGGCTACTTGCGCGTTCTGCGCCGTGATCGCCTTGTTGACGTCATCGGCGGTCAGCCCATAGCCGACCAGCTTGGCCGGATCGACCCAGATGCGCAGACTGCGTTCGGTGGAATAGAGCGTCGCGCGGCCGACGCCGGGAATGCGCCTGATTTCGCCGAGAACGCTGCGAATCATGAAGTCGCCGAGGCCGACCTCGTCGAGGCTGCCGTCGGTCGAGCGCAGCGTGATGATCTGCAGCACGGCGCTGGAAGCTTCCTCGATCAGGATGCCCTGCTGGATCACCGCGCGCGGCAGACGTGCCTCGACGCGCTTGATGCGATTCTGCACCTCCACCGACGCCGTCCCGGTGTCGGTGCCCGGCACGAAATTGGCGATGATCTCGACCTGGCCCAGCGAGTCGCTGGTGGACTCGAAGTTCAGGATGCCGTTGGCGCCGTTGAGCTCTTCCTCGATCAGCCGCGTGACGCTGTTGTAGAGGTTTTCCGGCGACGCGCCGGGATAGCTGGTCGATATCGAGATCGAGGGCGGCGCGATGATCGGATACTGCGCGATCGCCAGCAGCGGGATCGAGATCGCGCCGATCAGACAGATGAAAAGCGCGACGACCCAGGCGAAGATCGGCCTGTCGATGAAGAAACTCGGCATGGAATCTACCGTGTCGCTTGCGCGGACGGCCTGGCACCGGCGAAATCGGCGGACGCGTCGGCCTCGGTCAGCAGCTGCGGCCGGACCTTATCGCCGGCGGCAAACTTCTGGAAGCCCTCGACGATGACCCTGTCACCGGCCTTCAGGCCCTCGGTGACGAACCACTGGCCGCCCTGCAACGAGCCGGTGCGTACCGGCTGGACGGCGACGAGGTTGTCGCTCTTGACCACGAACACTTCGCTGCCACCGCCGCCATTGCGCTGGATCGCCTGCTGCGGCACCGCGATGGCGTCGGTATCGATGCCCTGCTCGATCAGCACGCGGACATACATGCCCGGCAGCAATTCGCGCCTCGGATTGGGGAACTCGCCGCGCAACGTCACCTGCCCGGTATGGGCATCGACCTTGGCCTCCGAGAACAGCAATCTGCCGGCAATCGGATAAACCGAGCCGTCGTCCAGCACCAGGCGAACCTTCATGGCGTCAGGCGCGATACGGTCGAGATCGCCGCTCTCCACCGCCCGGCGCAGCTGATTGAGCTCGTTCACCGATTGGGTGAAATCGGCATAGATCGGATCGAGTTGCTGGATGGTCGCAAGGCTCGTGCTTTCGTTCTGCACGACGAGCGCGCCTTCGCTCACCAGCGCGGCGCCGACGACGCCGTCGATCGGAGCGCGGATGGTGGCATAATCAAGATTGAGCTTGGCGCGGGCGACGTCGGCCTTGCGGCCCTCGACGTCCGCAGCCGCCTGACGCTCGGCCGAAATGGCCTTTTCATTCTCGGCTTCGGGGGCTGCGCGCTGGCTGGTCAGCGTGGCGATACGGCGCGCATGCGATGCGGCCTGATCGAACGTTGCGCTGGCGCGCGCCAGCGCGGCTTCGGTCGACTGCACCTCGACCTCGAACGGCCGCGGATCGATCCTGTAGAGGGCGTCGCCGGCCTTGACCTCGCTGCCCTGGTGGAACAGGCGCTCGACCACGATGCCGGACACGCGCGGGCGCACTTCAGAAACGCGGGTCGGCGCGATACGCCCCGGCAATTCGCGGATGATCGCACGCGACTGCGGCCTCACGGTAACAACACTGACGTCTGGCTCGGAAGAAGGCTGCACAGCAGCCGTTGCAGCGGTTGGCTCTTTGCATCCAGCCAACAGCGGCGCCATCGCAAGGAGCATCAGAGCGATGCATGATTGCGCACGAATTCCAGACATCGAAAATATCGCCCCTTTAGTCGAGTTGAAGCGCAAACAACTGTTTGCGCGATACTGTCGCGAAGACATCGCGTTCTTGTTGAGACAAGGATAGGGTGAGTTTGCTGCGATGCAATGCGCATGCGCGGCGGCCCAATGTCACACGACGCTATCGCACTGAACAAACGGCGATTTTGGCGACTCACCGGATTGTGACAACGTCACGCTTCAGCGCGTCGGAATGGAACGCAACAAGTGTGAGCGGGAACCAGAGCTCAAAACGCGGCATCCCGCGAATTTGCGGAAAACTGGCGCGAATCACCTGCTGCCCGTTAACGAACCGCCTTCATCCGGTAGTGGCTGATGCCCCATTCGCTGCCGTCGGCGTAACCGAACAGGCCTGACGTCGCGAGAAAGAACCAGCGCCAGCGCCGCATCCACAACGCGGTCTCGCCGCCATAGACGGGACGCAACACCGCTTCGATCTCCTCGCGGTGCAGATCGAAATTGGCCAGCCAATCCTGCGCGGTGCGGTGATAATGCAGCCCGCTCCAGCGCCATTCCTTTTCGATTTCGAGCAGATCGGAATATTGCCGGATCAGATGGTGGCTCGGCATCATGCCGCCGGTGAAGAAATGCTGCGCGACCCAGTCCTCGCCATCGGCGCGGTCGAACAGATAGGCGCCCGAGCGATGGGTGAAGATGTGCATGAAGAAGCGGCCGTCGGGCTTCAGCCAGGAACGGATCCGCGACATCAATTCGCGCCAGTTCAACAGGTGCTCGAACATCTCGACGGAAACGATGCGGTCGAACTGCATCTGCGGGTCGAACAGATTCATCTCCGAGGTAACCACACGCAGATTCTTCAATCCGCGCTTGCCGGCTTCGCCCTCGATGAATTGGCGCTGCGAGGCGGAATTCGATACTGCCGTCACTTCCGAATGCGGGAACTGCCGCGCCATCCACAGCGACAGCGAACCCCAGCCGCAGCCGAATTCGAGAATCGATTGGCCGTCGGCGATATCGGCATGCCCGACGGTCTGACGCAGCGCCTCCTCTTCGGCCTCCTGCAATGTCGTGGCCGGCTCCCGGTAGAAGCACGAGGAATATTTGCGGTGTGGCCCGAGGACAAGCGCGAAGAACGCCGACGGCACCTCGTGATGCTGCGCGGTGGCCTCGTCGCTGTATTCGGCGATGGCGCGCGCGGCCATCTCGTCGGCAAACCAGGCGTCGCTTTCGGCGTTGCCGATGGCGAGCCTTGTTGCGGTGCGCGAACACAGCCGGTGGATCGCGGCGCGGATGATCACGTCAGGCAGCGGCACCCGCTCAGCGGTGCCGATGATCGTGGAAACGAAGCTCATGTGACCACTCCCTTTCTTGAGCACGATCCTTTTTAGAAAACCGGCCTCCACTTTCGGGAATCATCTTGCGGCGACAGCGAGAAGAACGGACGGACACGCAACTGACAGTCGCGATAGCGGTCATCGCGCCGGCGCAGCAGCTGCGGCTCCCGCGACGGAATGCCGGTTACGCGGGCCAAACCGGGCGAAACGGTCCAGATTGTATCCACCCAGCCGGCGTTGCCGGTGCGTGGCTGCACCATCCAGGTGCCCGCCATCCGGACCGAGAGCAAAACGGCCATCGCCGCCAGCGCTTCGAGATACAGGGCCGTCATGAAAAATCCCGGTTGGACAAAGAACGTTTCCAAAATACGCTCAAGTCAAAGCCCAGTTTCGGCGTGAAGTTCCCCGTCGTCTGCCTGAAACAGCGCTTTTCCGATCTTTTTTCTCAGCCGCGCTGTGCCATATTGGCCCCCCAAACGCGGCTTTTCGCAACGGAAGACCCCCGCAATGCCCCAAGGCCCCTCCGCCCGCTCCGAAATGGAGATCGAGCTCACCAAATTGTCGTCGCCACAGATTTTTCTGGTGCGGATGCTGGTGTTCCTGGTGCTGTGCGGCCTGGTCATGACCGTGCTCTACAAGCAGATCGTCACCGCGTTCTTCGCCAATCCCGGCCTCAACGCCCTGATCGGCGCGGTGCTTCTGATCGGCATCATCCTTTCGTTCCGGCAGGTGATCCGGCTCTACCCGGAAGTCTCCTGGGTCAACAACTTCCGCATCGCCGACCCCGGCCTCGCCATCGACCGCCGCCCGACGCTTCTGGCGCCGATGGCGGCAATCCTCGGCGGCGAGCGCACCGGGCGGATGTCGATCTCGCAGCAGACCATGCGGCATTTGCTGGATTCGATCGCAACAAGGCTGGACGAAGCCCGCGACATCTCCCGCTACATGACGGGCCTGCTGGTCTTTCTCGGCCTGCTCGGCACCTTCTGGGGCCTGATCGAAACCGTAGGCTCCGTCGGCCAGGTGATCGAGGGGCTGAAGGTCGGTGGTGATTCGGGCTCGCTGTTCGATACCCTGAAGGAGGGTCTGGCGGCGCCGCTCAAGGGCATGGGCATCTCGTTTTCATCCTCGCTGTTCGGCCTCGCCGGATCGCTGATCCTGGGTTTCCTCGACCTGCAATCGAGCCAGGCGCAGAACCGCTTCTATACCGACCTGGAAGACTGGCTCGCCTCGACCGTGCGCGAATATTCAGGCGACGGCACCACCGGCGTTTCCGGCGAGCTGCAGCACGCGATGGAGCGGCTGCGCGCGGTGGTCGAGGAAGGCGGCAGCAGCCGCAGCACCACGGCGGCGATGGCCAACCTCGCCGAAGCCATTCAGGGCCTGGTCGCGCATATGCGCACCGAGCAGCAGATGATCCGCGAATGGGCCGACGGCCAGGGCGAACAGAACCGCGAGATCAAGAAGCTGCTCGAGCGGATCGCGCGCCAACCCGAGAAAAGCTGAGGTATTTAGCCGATGGCCCTCGCGCGTGCACGCCGCAACGAATCGGGAATGAACTACTGGCCGGGCTTCGTCGACGCGCTGTCGACGCTGGTGCTGTCGATCGTGTTCCTGCTCTCGGTGTTTCTCGTCGTGCAGTTCTTCCTGTCGCAGGAAGTCACCGGCAAGGACAAGGCGCTGGAGGCGCTCAACGCCAAGATCGCGCAGTTGAACGACCTGCTGTCGCTGGAAAAACTCACCGGATTGAACCTTAGCGACCAGCTCTCGCAGGCGCGCGCCGGATTGACATCGGTGGAAGCGGAGCGCGATCGCATCAAGGGCCTTTATGAGGGGCTCGCCGGCGCCGGCAACGACGCCCAGGGCCGCGCCAACGAACTCAACAAGGCGCTGGATTCCGAGAAGGCGGTGACGTCGCGCGCGCTGGCGCAGATCGAGGTGCTGAACCAGCAGATCAGCGCGCTGCGCCGGCAGCTCGCCGCGCTTGAAGAAGCGCTCGACGCCTCCGAAAAACGCGACAAGGAATCGCAGGGCCGCATTGCCGATCTCGGCCAACGGCTCAACGTGGCGCTGGCGCAGCGGGTGCAGGAGCTGACGCGTTACCGTTCCGAGTTCTTCGGGCGGCTGCGTGCGATTCTCGGCAATCGGCCGGATGTCCGGATCGTCGGCGATCGCTTCGTGTTCCAATCCGAAGTGTTCTTCGACACCGGACAGGCCTTGCTGCTGCCCGAAGGCCGCTCCGAGCTCGACAAGCTTGCATCCGCGCTGGTCGATCTCGACAAGCAGATCCCGAGCGAAATCGCCTGGGTGCTGCGGGTCGACGGCCACACCGACGTGCGGCCGATCATGAACAGCCCGGTGTTCAAGTCGAACTGGGAACTATCGTCGGCGCGTGCGATCTCGGTGGTGCAATATCTGGTCTCGCTCGGCGTCCCCGCGCAGCGGCTCGTCGCCGCAGGCTTTGCCGAATTCCAGCCGCTCGACACGGCGCCGACCGAGGAAGCCTACAAACGCAACCGCCGCATCGAGCTGAAGCTGACAGAACGGTAGTCGCGGCAGCCAATCCCGTCATTGCGAGGAGCGCAGCGACGAAGCAATCCATTCTTTCCTTCCGTGGTGAGATGGATTGCTTCGCTGCACTCGCAATGACGGAGTGTAGAGCGCGCTCACCTTAACGGAAGTCAAATCCCTTCGAACTGCAGCCGCGCCAGCCTTGCATACAGCCCGTTCGCGGCAACCAGCTCGGCATGCGTGCCCTGTTCGACGATGCGGCCCTGGTCCATCACCATGATGCGGTCGCAGGACAGAACGGTCGCGAGCCGGTGCGCGATCACGAGCGTGGTGCGGTGGCGCATCAATTCTTCCAACGCGGTCTGCACCAGGGTCTCGCTTTCGGCATCGAGCGCGGAGGTTGCTTCATCGAGCAGCAACAGCGGGGCGTCGCGCAGGATGGCTCGGGCAATGGCGATGCGCTGGCGCTGGCCACCCGACAGCGTCACGCCGCGCTCGCCAAGCTGCGCCTCGAAACCCTCAGGCAGGCGGCGAATGAATTCGGTGGCATGCGCCTGATCGGCCGCGCGTTCGACCTCGGCATCGCTGGCATCAGGCCGGCCGAAGCGGATGTTTTCACGGGCGCTTGCCGCGAACACCACCGAGTCCTGCGGCACCAGCGCGATGCGCGCGCGCACTTCGCGTGGATCGGCCGATTTGATCGGCACGGCGTCGACCGAAATCGTTCCGCTGGCGGGATCGTAGAACCGCAGCAGCAGATGAAACAGCGTGCTCTTGCCGGCGCCTGACGGGCCGACGATCGCGACCTTCTCTCCGGCCCGTACCGACAGCGAGACGCTGTCGATCGCCCGTACATCCGGGCGCGTTGGGTAGTTGAAGCTGACATTTTCAAAACTGACATCGCCGCGCGCCGGCGACGGCAGGGCGACCGGCGAGGCCGGCGCCGTAATCTGCGGCTTGACGCGCAGGATCTCGAACAACCGTTCGGCGGCGCCCGAGGCGGCCGAGACTTCACCCCACACCTCGCTGAGCTGGCCGAGGCCCGTCGCAGCGAACGCCGCATACAGCACGAACTGGCCGAGCCGGCCGGGGCTGATCGAACCGGTCAGCACGTCGTGCGAGCCGACCCACAGGATCACCACGACGCTGGAAAACACGATGAAGATGATGATCAAGGTCAGCACCGCGCGCGCCCGCGTCGAACTGCGCGCGGCTTCATAGGCTTGTTCGACCTCGCGGCCGAAGCGCGTCGCGGCCAGCCGCTCGCTGGTATAGGCCTGCACGGTTCGGATAGCGCCGACCAGCTCAGAGGCATAGGCGCTGGCGTCGGCCAGCGTGTCCTGCGCGTTGCGCGACAGCCGCCGCACCCAGCGTCCGAACGCGACCAGCGGAATCACGATCACCGGAATTGCCAGCAGCACGAACAGCGAAAGCTTCGGGCTCGTGATCACCATCATGGTGGTGGCGCCGATGAACAGCATCAGATTGCGCAGCGCGATCGACACCGACGCGCCCACCGCCGACTTGATCTGGGTGGTGTCAGCCGTGAGCCGCGACACCAGTTCGCCGCTGCGGGCGGAATCGAAGAAGGAAGGCGACAGCGAGATCAGATGCGCGAACACGTCGCGCCGCAGGTCCGCAACGATGCGCTCGCCGATCGTCATGACCAGATAGAACCGCGATGCGCTGGCGCAGGCCAGCACCGCAACGACCGCGATCATCACGCTGAAGTAGCTGTTGATCATCGCGATGCCTTCGGGGCTGAAGCCGAAGTCGATCATGCGCCGCACCGCGATCGGCACCACCAGGGTCGTCACCGCCGCGACGGTCAGCGAGATAAACGCCAGTATCGCCCGCCCGCGATAGCGCGCGACGTAGGGCGCCAGCGCCAGCAGGGGGCGCAGCTTCGCGCCGGTTTTGGCCGGCGACTGCGTGAGCTGGGTTTCGATGAAGGCCTCTTCCTCGAGCAGCGCGTCGCGCCGCGGCGGCACGCCGCCGGGTGGGTCTTCAAGCTGTTCGGCTGCGCTCATGAAAAGGGACCAGTTTCGATGCCCCCAGATAGGCCCCGGGAGCGGCGCTGGCAAATCCGGCAGATCGGCCAATCAGACGGCCCTGGCAGCTTGTTTTGGCGGCCTTGTTGCGTTATAGACCCGCCCAAATCCCGTACCCCTGACATTTCGAGACGGGCGCAGGCGCGCCGAAGGATATGCCATGAAAGCCGAAATTCACCCGAATTATCATACGATTACGGTCGTTATGACCGACGGTACGGAGTATCAGACCCGTTCCACCTGGGGCAAGGAAGGCGACAAGCTGAACCTCGACATCGACTCCAAGTCGCATCCCGCCTGGACCGGCGGCACCCAGCAGATGCTCGACCGCGGCGGCCGCGTGTCGCGCTTCCAGAAGAAGTTTTCGGGCTTCCTCAAGAAGGACTGAGGGTTTTTCGACCCCTCGCCAATCGGCCCAGGAATGCAAAACGCCCCGGTTTCCCGGGGCGTTTTTTTATGGACCAAGACTTTTTATGGACCAAGACGGTGGCGGAATTACCGCTCGAAGGCCGCCTTCAGGCGATTGAGCTGCGGCACCAGCGGATTGCCGATCGGGGCGCGTTCGGCCGCCGGCGCATGGATCGAAGTGTCGAGTCGACGCACCCGCGACTGCAGGTTCATCGAGCGCTCGATCAGGTGCTGCAATTGCTGCGGCAGTTTGGCGATCATGTCTTCGGGACCGGGATCGGCGGCGGAGAGCTTGACCTTGGTCTTTTCGCGGTTGGCCTGGGTCAGCGTCATCTCGCCTTCCTTGACCGCGCGATGCAGCAGCAGCCAGGAGGCGAGCTGCATCAGGCGGGTGGTCAGCCGCATGCTTTCGGTCGCATAGGTTAGACTGACGGAGCGTTCGAGCGCCTTGGCCTCGGCGCGGCCGTCACCATCGAGATAGGCGGCGGTCTCCTCGACCAGATCCATGCCCTCGCGGAACAAGGTTCCGAATGCCGCCGAATTAGTCAGCCGCTCGCTGAATTGAACGAGCGCGGATTCGCTGTGCAGCCGGTCCGCCATAGTTAACGCCCTCACGCCACTGATACGCTGCCGGCTTTTCAAACCGCCGACTTATGATGAACAAATCATTGCGCTTGCGAGGGCGAGAGTCCAGCCGCAACCGGAAATATGGTTTCCAGCCTGCGGAGACAAAAAAGAGCCGCCGTTTCCGGCGGCTTTTGAAGTTGATAACAGGGAGGCGTCAAACAGAGTGGACAGGAGCCACTCGGTGTCCAAACGAGGACGACGCCAGTCATAAACCAGAAAGCTTAATTGATCGTAAACGAGCGATTTTCTTCAGGCTTTGTTTGCCATGTCGGCCATTGGCCCAGTTTGGGACTTGCAGCATTCCTTGCACCATTCAACGCGAGACGCTGCCCGAATTAGGCCATTGGCCACTTATTGTTCATCGCAGGTAAACCCCGGCGGGAACCGCTTCATATAGGTCTGGTCGCAGCTTCGGTCGCACTGGCGCTTTTGCTGCCGGGCGAGGACCGGACACGATTTGTTGGATGGCAATTCGGCGCACGCGGCGAGATTTTTTTGGAACGGCTTCTTGCAGCGCTGCGCCTTGCATTCGCCCGAGGTCATGTCGATCCCGACACAGCTCGCCGGGGTCCGCGCATCGGCCGGCGCACTCAGTCCGGCAAGCACAATACCCAAGACGACCGCGCCCATGACGACCGCGCCAACGAGACGCCTTCCGCGCATTCCCATTCCGGCCCTCGGCTACGACTTGAAAAAACTGTTCGCCGCATCCTTGGACGCGCGCTTCTTGGCCATCGCCGCCTGCAGCCGTTCGATCTCGGAATTCATCAGCGCGATGCGCTCGGTCAATTCCTCGACCGACAGCAGCGACAGGTCTTGCCCGATCTCGTGGGTGATTTTCTTCCTCGGCTTGTCGTCATCCTCGATGGCCATGCGTTTCCTCCGTGCTTGGCGATCCCTTGAGGCGGTTGCCAGCCGCATGACGGCTGGCTAATCAAGGGCCGCCTTCAAAATTCCCGTATTTCGCAAGGACAAATCATGGAAAAGCTGCCCGCGCAAATGACCGTCGTCGGCATCAGCAAGCCCGGCGGCCCCGAAGTGCTGTTGCCGGAAACCCGCAGCGTTCCCGTTCCCGGCCCCGGCGAAATCCTGGTCAAGGTCGCCGCCGCCGGCGTCAACCGTCCCGATGTTGCGCAGCGATCCGGCGCCTACCCGCCGCCGCCCGGCGCCAGCGACCTGCCAGGCCTCGAAATTGCGGGCGAAGTGGTTGCGCTCGGCGCCGGTGCGAGCAAGCACAAGCTCGGCGACAAGGTGATGTCGCTGGTGGCCGGTGGCGGCTACGCGCAATATTGCATCGCGCAAGACGCGCAGGCGATGAGCGTGCCGCCTGTCCTGTCGATGCAGGAAGCCGGTGCTATTCCGGAAACGCTGATGACGGTCTGGCACAATGTGTTCGAGCGCGGCGCGCTGAAGCCCGGCGAAACGCTGCTGATCCATGGCGGCTCGTCCGGCATCGGCACCATGGCGATCCAGCTCGCCAAGGCCTTTGGTTCCAAGGTGATCGTCACCGTCGGCGGCCAGGACAAGGTCGATGCGTGCCTGAAGCTCGGCGCCGACCGCGCCATCAACTACAAGACCGAGGACTTCGTCGCCGAGGTCAAGACCGCGACCGATGGCGCGGGCGCCAACGTCATTCTCGACATGGTGGCCGGCGACTACGTCGATCGCAACTATGATGCCGCCGCGGTCGATGGCCGTATCGTGCAGATCGCAACACTCAATGGACCCAAGGTTACCGTCAACATCGCCAAGGTCATGGTGAAGCGGCTGACCCACACCGGTTCCACCCTGCGTCCCCGTACTAATGCGGATAAGGCGGCGATGGTCGCGGCGATCGAGGCCAAAGTGATGCCCTTGATGCGCGAAGGGCGGGTAAAGCCGCTGATGGACAGCGCATTCCCGCTGGAAAAGGCGGCTGATGCGCACCGGCGGATGGAGACCAGCGCACATATTGGCAAAATTGTGTTGGAGGTTTAACGCTCCGGACCGAAGCGAAGGCGGAAACCCTTTGATTTCCTTCGCTTTCATGTCATTTATCGCGGCAACGTTTGGGCTGTTCGCTGGCCCGGGAACATCGTTGATCGCGGAGTACTGAAATTGCGTCTGATCAGGTGCCTTGCGCGGCTCGCGCTGGGCCTCATGATTGTTGCGTATGCGCTTCCGGCGCACGCCATCGACGCCGTCAGCGTCCGCAGTGACGCGCCTGCCATCGACCTCACCGCAGTGCTCGACCATCAGCGCAGCGATGCCGACCGTATCCAGGTTTCGACCGCGCCCGGCACCGACGGCATCGTCCGCCGCATCGAGGTGCGCGCCCGTGAAGGCGGCCAGAACTGGGTGGTGTTCGCGCTCGCCAACAACACCGACGACCAGCTCGACCGCCTGATCGTTGCCCCGCACTACCGCATCGTGTCGTCGGGCCTGTTGTGGCCCGATCTCGGATTGTCGCGCATCGCCACCATCACGCCCTCGACCGGCGACCGGCCCGAGCGCCAGGAAAGCGCCACCGCCGACATCTTCCGCATCACGCTCGATCCCGGCGCCGTCGTCACCTTCGTCGCGGAACTGCGCACCGATAAGCTGCCGCAGCTCTATCTGTGGGAACCGGACGCCTACAAGGACAAGGTCAACTCGTTCACGCTCTACCAGGGCATCGTGATCGGCATCTCCGGCCTTCTGGCCCTCGTGCTCACCATTCTGTTCGTGGTCAAGGGCAGCATCATGTTCCCGGCCGCCGCCGCGCTGGCCTGGGCGGTGCTGGTCTATATCGGCGTCGATTTCGGCTTCTGGGGCAAGGTTCTGGACATGCAGAACAACGCCGAGCGCGTCTGGCGCGCGGCGGGTGAAGCCATTCTGGCGGCGACGCTGCTGGTGTTCCTGTTCGCCTATCTCAATCTCAGCCGCTGGCATGTGCGCTATTCCCACATCACCGTCGGCTGGCTGACCTTCCTCGGATCCTTGGTGGCGCTGGCGCTGTTCGATCCCGCGGTGGCTTCCGGCATCGCGCGGATGTCGCTGGTCATGATCGCCTTCGCCGGTTTTGCCCTCATCGTCTATCTCTCCACGCACGGCTTCGACCGCGCGGTGCTGTTGATCCCGACCTGGTTCCTGCTGGTGGTCTGGGTGGTCGCGGCCGGCATGGCGGTGGCCGGAAACGTCACCAACGACATCGTCGGCCCGGCGCTGCTCGGC
The DNA here is from genome assembly GCF_018130145.1 of Bradyrhizobium sp. AUGA SZCCT0176. GTDB lineage: Bacteria > Pseudomonadota > Alphaproteobacteria > Rhizobiales > Xanthobacteraceae > Bradyrhizobium. Next base: position 588,989 of record NZ_JAFCMB010000003.1, read on the forward strand.
GGCCTCGTGCTGATCGTGATGCTGATCGGATTTACGGTCATGCAGCACGCCTTCGCCGGCGGCGGCGCCACCACCGGCGTGGTCTCCGACGTCGAGCGCCGCGCGCTGGCGCTGACCGGTTCCGGCGACCTGATCTGGGACTGGGACGTCTCCGCCGACAAGGTGTTCACCAGCCCGGAGACCGAAAGCCTGCTCGGCCTCAAACGCGGCACGCTGGAAGGCCCGGCCGCCAAATGGCTCGAGGTGCTGCATCCGCTCGACCAGGACCGTTTCCGCGCCGCCCTCGACAGCGTGCTCGACCAGCGCCGCGGCCGGCTGGTGCAGGATTTCCGCCTTCGTACCCCGGACGGCCACTTCATGTGGTTCGCGCTCAAGGCACGCCCGGTGGTCGGCTCCGACGGCGAAGTTTCCCGAGTTGTCGGCACCCTGACCGACGTCACCGAGCAGAAGAACGCCGAGGAGCGCATGCTGCATGACAGCGTGCACGACAACCTCACCGGCCTGCCGAACCGCAAATTGTTCATCGACCGCCTCGGCGCGGTGGCGAATTTCGCCAAGACCATGCCGAACCTGCGGCCGACGCTGATGGTGATCGACCTCGACCGCTTCAAGCAGGTCAATGATTCCGTCGGCATTGCGGTCGGCGACTCCATCCTGCTGACGCTGGCGCGGCGGCTGACCCGGATCCTTAAACCCCAGGACACGCTGGCGCGGCTCGCCGGTGACCAGTTCGGCCTGATCCTGATGTCGGAACAGGATTCGGCGCGCATCACCGCGTTTGCCGAAACCATCCGCAAGACCATCCGCGCCCCGATCGCCTTCAACGACCGCGAGATCTTCCTGACCGCTTCGATCGGGCTCGCATTGAGCGATCCGCAGACGCAGCTGTCCGACGAGATCATCAAGGATGCCGAGCTTGCGATGTATCATTCCAAGCGCATCGGCGGCGACCGCATCGACGTCTACAAGCCGGCAATGCGCGCCCGCAAGACCGACCGGCTGACGCTGGAAAGCGAATTGCGCCGCGCCATCGAGCGGCAGGAAATCACGATCCTCTACCAGCCGATCGTGCGGCTGGAGGATCGCTCGATCGCCGGCTTCGAGGCGCTCGCGCGCTGGGATCATCCCAAGCTCGGGCGGATGTCGCCGTCGGAATTCATCTCGATTGCAGAGGAGATCGGCCTGATCGTCGACCTCGGCATGTTCGTGATGGACCAGACGGCCAAGCAGCTTGCGGTGTGGCAGCGCGCGATGCGCTCGCGCGAGCCGATCTTCGCCAGCGTCAACGTCTCCTCGCGTCAGTTGCTGCGCCACGACCTGATCCACGATATCAGAACCGTGCTGTCGCGCTCCTCGGTGGCGCGCGGCACGCTGAAGCTCGAATTGACCGAGTCGCTGGTCATGGAGAACCCGGAACACGCGGCGCAGATGCTGACGCGGATCCGCGAACTCGGCACCGGCCTCTCGCTGGACGATTTCGGCACCGGCCATTCCTCGCTGGCCTATCTGCAGCGCTTCCCGTTCGACACCATCAAGATCGACCAGTCGTTCGTGCGCACCACCAGCCGCGGCACCCGCCCGGTGATCCTGAAATCGATCATCGCGCTCGCCCACGACCTCGGCATGGACGTGGTCGCCGAGGGCGCCGAGACCGATTCGGACGCAGTCGAGCTCTATCAATTGGGCTGCGAATACGCGCAAGGTTTTGCCTTTGGCGAACCGATGGACGCGGATGCAGCGATGCGGCTGCTGACCGAAGAGCGGCTCGAAGCGGCGAGCTAGTTTTCGCACAACTCCGTCCGTCGTCCCGGCGAACTCAGATGCGCAATTGCGCATCGGGGGACCCATACGCTGCGGCAGTTATTGTTTGCAGAAGGTCTCTAACGCCAGCGCTCCAACCGATGGGCCGCGGCGTATGGGTCCCGGCTCAAGGCCGGGACGACGGCGGTGTTTGTTGCTGCACCATGGCCCAAACGCAGCTTCGCGATCTCGCGACGCATTGCGCCCGAGCTTTGCTGGAAACTTCCCGCCCTCTCAAATGAGAGGGCGCAGGGAAGACCGGGTGCGCGCTGCACCCGCGGTCCCGTGTGCGGTTTGCACTAAAAAAGCTGCACACGAGCATACAGGGCAGCGGAGAACACCCGGCCTTCCCTGCGCAATGGCTTTACGGCTTATGCCGTGATCTCCCCGGAGACGAGTTCTTGGTTGACTCCGTCGCTGCCGTTCAGCTCTCGCCTACCCGACAGCTTGACACCTGCAACGGGTGCCAGGACCACACGGTTTTGCCGTACGCCCATCCACGCCATCGTCTCAGCGTAAACAAGCGTCCACCGCAACCCGTCCAACGTCCGTGACGACGGCCGACGCCCTCTGAGTGGGACGGGATGGCTATTATGTAACCCGCTTTTCAATTCCGTAAAACAGAAATATTTTTTATTCTGGCGAATTCCGTAAATCCGAACTGATTTGCCCGTCGGGTTGTTTTGTCGCACCCCGTTCAGATTGCATGACGCCGGGTCGGCGGCCGACGTGAGGCATCTTCTGCCAGCCAGCGTGCGCGGCGCCCCCATGTCGAAAAAGCGACGCCATCCACTCGTGGTCGCGCTTGCGTCGTTAGACTTCATCGGTAACGATCCACGAAACTGTCTTGAAGTCATTTTGTCGCCAGCTCGAAATCTGCCCAACACGATTTCCTGGTAACCTGTGCATCAGCCGTTCCTCCAAAGTTCGACGGCATGACTGTTTCACAGGTGCACCATGCGCGACGAATTTGCCTCATACGCGTTTCTTGCTGTGACCGCTGCAGGTATCGTCCTGCTGTGCTCAGGCCTTATGGCTTTGATGCTCACTTAGCGAACTGCAGTTGGCAGCTTCTTGGCTGCCTTCTCGAGCTTGTTCCGCGGTGCGCAAAGCAAACGATGTCCGATCAACGGAGTAAAGCAGACCTCACGGTCACAAACACTGCTGTCCGCAAATGACCCCAACCGGACATTATCTCCATCGACCGGGCGTTTATTTGACCCATCGAGCGATCTGCACATTCACTGACAAACCAGTACGGGAGTTTTCGCGAGCGTCAGCACCTTGTTTGTCACACTGCCGATTAGAAGCATGGAAAGTCCGCTGCGCCCATGCGATGACATAACAATGAGATCGCAGCCCTTGCCCTCGGCTGCTGCGTTGATGGCTTGATGGGGGTACCCGTTCTCCACTTGAACCGTCTCGCAGGAAACACCAGCCTCCTTGGCCGCCTTTGCCGCGCGATCCAATACGCTCGTGGCCTGTTCCTTGCGCAGCTCAGCATATCTTTCGATTGCTTCAAGGTACCGCCCTGTCATTTCTGAAAAAGGTTCAACAACGAAGATTACAGACACCCTGGCTCCAAGGGATTTCGCCAGCGCCAACCCATGCGTCACCCCATGCTCCGCTAGCTCCGACCCATCTGTCGGAATGAGAATATGCCGATACATGCTTCACCTCCTGCTGGTCTGGACGTATCGCTGCCTTCCGAATGTAAGCTGGGCCCGCGTTTCGGATACAGTCTTGAGTTAAATCAATCCATCGGCCCATCGTGTCGCGACCCGGATGTCCGCTGTCCCTCAGCGGCGACTTTTCGAGCTGGGAAAGACCCGTCTCGCTTTCCCAGTTGTCAAGAAGCGCGTGCCCCACAAGCCGCGGGTCTCCAGCCGTTGGCACAAACTGCACATGCCATCGGTCGACGGTTGGGCTGGGTCGTGTTGGGGCCGATGCCCATCGTGTTAACCGCAATCGCGGTCCTCATCTGATGGACTACCACATTACTAAGCCAGCGTGAGAAGCGCCTCTTGCGGCGTCTAGCCCGAGGCTACTCTGATCACGCCATTGCCCATCAGATCGCGGGAGAGACGACCAGGTCGGCGAACAGCGGAAGCGCCTGTTGAAGAAACTGCAAATCAGTTCGCCGTCCGAGATCGCAGAAGCCGCCGCGCGGTGGGCGTTCTGGTCATCCTACAAATCGACGACGGCCGCTGACGAGTTAGCTCCGCCCAAGCGTAAGTGGGACGGCGGCGACAAACCGCCATCCTGAACTTCGGCCGCTTAATACTGGTACTGCTGCGGACAGATATACTGACCGTAATTGTCGTAATAGCAGCCGTAGTTGTTGCCGTAGTAGCCATAGGCACCATACGCAGCGGCTGCGCCCACTGCGGCAGCACCGTAGCCCCAACCCGGTCGATAGTAGCCGCCACCATAACCGGGGCGACCGGCTATCGGGCGACCTGCTATCGGATGTGAGGGTCGAACACCTCCCGCATGGCGATAGCCTCCGCCATGAATCCTTCCAGCGCCGCCATGAAAACCGCCTCCACCGCCATGAAAACCGCCTGCACCGCCACGGAAGCCGCCGCCTCCGCCGCGGCGCGCATACGCATCATCGGGGATGAGAGTTGCAGTGAGCAGAACAAATGCCGCTAGACCGGCGAGAATGTATCTGAGCATCGTGCTCCTCCCGACCTTGGAGTTCGTGAGGGAGGAGACTGCTGCGCCTCCTACGGGCGACGTTGACCTAGATCAACGTCTACCCGAGAACCCGGACGCTCACTGAAATGGCGACCTGAACAACTCGCCCTGGCGCGCCGTGCCTTGGAGCCTTGGTCTCGATCCCACAATCAAGGAAAAAGGCCGAAGTCGGTAGGAAGTCCACGGCCGCTCCGGCACATCCCCGTACCACAGCGAGCATGCCAATGTGGGTCCTGATGTACGTCTTCTCCTACTCAGTCAGCCCGGCCGCCACCAACGACAGGGCGGAATGGAGGCTCCTTCCGACCGTAGTGTTTCAGGAGTTCTCGAACGAAGAACGCTGCAGGGCGGCAAAGTCCGCGCTGGACGCAAGTTTAAGGGACGCCGGAGTCAAGTTGCGAGGTGGCCTAGAAGACTTGAAGACCATAGGCAAGCTGACCCGGCGCAGATTATCATTGCCTACAATGTGGAATGCCTTCCGAAATGAATGCGCAGCCACCGCCGGTCTTGTCACCCCCGATGATACCGTCGCAACGCCGGATGATCTGGCAAAACCAGTCTTCGACGACCGCGGTTGTAATGTCCGGTTGTGGCACTTTTCGGACCTAGCGCAGCGAATCGGCGATGTCCGCTGATCGGGGGAAAGCGGAAGTTCGCGGCGCGCTGCCAGGGTGACGCGATTGACCCAAAGCCGCCGTTAACGAAAGAGAGGAGCGTGTCCGCTCGGCCTAATTTTTATGTTGCCGAACAAGAGTTCGGCGTTAACCACCGCTAACGGTTCCAGTCTGGGCGAAATCGCTTGGAAGTTTCTTAAATTTTTCTGGGTACCTCTTCCGGGCATAGTGACCTGGGGAAAGATATGAGTAAGCGGGCCAAACGTGGAAAGGCGGAGACATTCGCACTACCAATGGTCGGGAGAGTTGCAATTGGCGCCGTGGCGGTCGCCGCATTGGGGTACAGTTTGCTGTCTCGCCCGACGAGCGTGCAACCGATACGAAAGCCGTCCGCGCACCAAGCCATGGCGTCGTCAACTCCGGTTTACGTGTCAGCTCCAGTTCATGCACCAGCGTCAGCTCCGGCTCCGATTTCGGCTCCGCCGCCTCAATTCGAAACACCAAAAGCCGCTGACGTTCCCGGAGCATTTGTTCGGCAGGTGGTTGACTACGCCAGCCACCAGACGCCGGGCACCGTGATCATCGATACCAAAAACACATTCCTTTATTTCGTTCTGAACGACGCGCAAGCGATGCGCTACGGAATCGGTGTTGGCCGCGAAGGTTTCACGTGGTTCGGTGAACAGGCGGTGGCCCGTAAGACAGAATGGCCGGATTGGCGTCCGCCTGCAGACATGCTTGTGCGTCAGCCTTATCTGCCGCGATTCATGGCAGGCGGTCCCGGCAACCCGCTCGGCGCGCGGGCGATGTATCTAGGCGAGACGGAATATAGAATTCACGGTACCAACAAGCCCGATACGATCGGGAAGCGGGTTTCGTCCGGCTGTATCCGGCTGACCAATGAGGACGTCGTGGACCTCTATGAGCGGGTGAAAGTGGGAACGAAAGTGATCGTGCTTCCGGCAACCGCTGCCCGTCGACCATCCCAGGGAGCGCCACCCGACGCCGCTTTCCGATCGCCGGACCCGGTGTTGCCGTCGAACCGGCCCTCGGCAACCAACGCGCAGATGCTGTCATCTGGACCGAAGATCGCCGAGGTCCAGTAATTCAGTCCTCCGCCCTCGGTCTGCAACATTCGGGTCGCCGCTTTTAAGTCAGCTTCTGGCACTTTTCGCACCTCGCGCAGTTTCCCGGTCGAGTTCGTCATGGGCACCAGAGCGGACATCAGGCAACGCCTGCGGATACGGTGATGCGCCTGTTGACGGACGAGCGGCTGGCAACGGGCGAGCTGAGCGGCATTACCGCTGTCATGCCCGCGAAGGCGGGCATCCAGTACGCCGCGGCCTTTCGATTCTATCACTGACGCCTCTGGAATACTGGATCGTCCGCCCCCGTGCGCAATTGCGCACTCGGGCGGACGATGACACCGAATATGCGTTCGCGATCTCGCGCCGCGAAGCGACCGAGGTTTGCTCCCTATTCCCTCGCGCGCAAGATGCTGATCCGGGTTTCGTCGACGAAGTTCTTGATGTCCTGATCGGGCCTGCGGAACAGATTGCGCTCGACGCTGAGCGAACGGCCGCTGACCGTCTTGGTGCAGCGCTCCTTCAGGTAGACGCCGCCGACCGGCTGGTCTCCCGCGTCGGGCCGGCCTTCCGTGCAGGTCCAGCCTTCCTGGCCGTAGCGTGACTTGGCCTGTATCCCGAGCAGGAACGCCTTCTTCCGGATATAGAGACGCGCCTTCGGATCGGTCTCGATCTGCAAGCCGGCGACATGGCCGGTGTCGTCGATCAGCAGGGTCAGGATCGCCGGATGGCCTGCCACCATCGTGCCGTCGCGGCTGGTGAACGGATCGTAGCCAAACCGGATCGCCCGCATGGCCTTCGCGCCGGCAGGACAGTCGCGCCAGTTCTTCCAGCCGGCCAGCGTTCGCTTCGGATCATCCGCGCACGCAAAATCGACATAGCCAGTTTCAGTCAGATCGCTCGCGGCCATTCCGAGCCTGATGTCACGCAGGTCGTTGCCGCCGAATTCTTCCGTCCGTGCCGGAGAGTGCGCCAATGCGACCGCCTGCCAGACAAGCAGGCCCGCAGCAACAACACCCGATAGCGTCAATCTGCTCATCATTGGCTCTTCCCCGTGTTGGCGGTGGCATGATCCGGCTTTTGCGCCTCGGCCTTGTAGACGTCGCAGACCCGCGACGAGCTTGAGAAGAAGGCGACGCATTCGGCGTAAGTAGGCTCGCCCGCTCCCTTGATGTGGGCGATCACGTAATCGGCGACGGCTTCGATATCCTTGGGCCGCAGAAACGTTCCGCCCTCGGGCGGCATCTGTGCCCCCGCATCCTGGCGGTTCATGTCAAAGCATTTCACCTCATCGTAGGCGCCGCGCACGAAGAACGGCATCCCCGTGCCCGGCCGTCCGCAGCCGACGGTTTCGATGATCTGTTCGCGCGTCAGCTCGGTCTTGCGCAGCGACAGCGCATCGCCGCCGTAGCCGCCGCCGCCATTGCCGTGCCATTTGTGGCAGCCCATGCAGTTGGCGCGGCCGAACACCGCCTTGCCGGCGCTGGTCGGATCCGAAACCTGCGCCGACTGACCATAGGCAGAAAAATTCAGCGCGACGACGCTCACGAGCAGCATGCCCGCCGCCGGGAGTTTGTTTGACATCATTATGGCGTCTCTTGTCGGGGAAGCGGGAGGGCCCGCCGCTGGCGGGCCCTCCTTCGGGAATGTCAGAGCGCGAAGACGTAGAGCATCGATCCCGGCTGTATCTTCTTCAGCTCGGGCGTCGAATCGATGAACCACTTGTCCCAGGCGCCGCCGAGGCCGACCAGGATGGCGAGATATTGTTTGCCGTCGACCGAGAAGGTCATCGGCGGTGCATTGACGCCGCCGCCGGTGTTGAACTCCCAGAGCTTCTGCAACGACTTGGCATCAAGCGCCATCACCTCGCCGGATGGCTGGCCGGTGAAGACGAGATCTGATGTCGCCAGCATGCCGCCGAGATTCGGGAACGGCGTTTCCAGTTTGCCGGCGATCTTGCCGGTGGTGACGTCGATCGCCGTGACGCTGCCGGTGATCCTGAAGGGCTGGCTCGGGCCACCGCCGGTCCAGAACTCCCGGGGCTTCAGCTTGTCCGGCGTCATCACCTCAACCTTGATGCGGTTGCAGCTCTCGATCACCGGGATGTACCAGAGCTTGAGGTCCGGATTGTAGGCCGTCGGCGGCCAGTTCTTGCCGCCCATGTTGCCGGGGCAGATGTCGGTTTCCATGTTGGTGCGGCTTGGCGTCACCGACGCAATATAGGTCTGCACGGCCTTGTTCGGATCGTACTCGATCGGCTTGCCGCTCTCCGGGTCGAGCCCCTTGGTCCATGTGACCTTGTTGACGAACGGCAGGCCCCAAACGAATTTTCCATTCGTGCGATCGATCGCATAGGCGAAACCGTTGCGGTCCGCTTCGAGCGCGAGCTTGCGCGTACCGCTCGGCCCGGGGATGTCCACCAGCACGTTTTCCGCCACGCTGTCATAGTCGTAAGGGTCGTTTGGCGTGTGCTGATAGTGCCACTTGATCTTGCCGGTATTGGCGTCAAGCGCCAGCGAACTGTCGGTGTAGAGGTTGTCGCCCGGCCGATACGCGTTATCCCAGTCCGGCCCGGGATTGCCGACGCCCCAGATGATGGTGTCGGTCGCGGGATCGTAGGTGCCGGTCACCCAGGTCGAGCCGCCGCCGGCGGCCATCGCGTTATTGTTGTCCTTCCAGGTCTCGCTGCCGGGCTCGCCCTTGCCGGGGATCGTATAGGTGCGCCAGACTTCCTTCTGGGTCGAAAGATCGGTGGCGGCGATCCAGCCGCGGATACCGTATTCCGCGCCGGCCACGCCTGTGATCGCCATGTTCTTGACGATCAGCGGTGCGCCGGTGATGACCTCGCCCTTGTCCGGATCGGCCACGGAGCGCTGCCAGGCGACCTGGCCGGAGTCCTTCTTGGTTGCGATCAGCCGGCCGTCCAGCGTGTGGGAAATCACGAGATCGCCCCACAATGCGACGCCGCGATTATCGACGCCGCAACAGGCGACGGCACCCGCCCAGTCACGGTCGGTCTTGGGATCCATCTTCCAGACCAGCGCGCCGCGCCCGCCATGCGCATCGATCTTGTAGACCGAGCCCCATCCATCGGTGACGTAGAGAAAGCCGTTCTCGGCAATGGGCGTGCCTTCCAGGCCGGCATGGCTCCAGATGCCGCCGGGCTCGATGCCGCCAAGGTGCATCGTCCAGGCGACCTTCAGGTTCTTCACGGTATCGCGGTTGATCTCCTTCAGCGTGGAGAACCGGTGACCCGCATAATTCTGATGATGATGAAGCCAGTTGCCGGCTTCCTTGTCGACGTTGAGCAGCCGTTCCTGATTGACCTCGTCCGCGGCGGAGACGGGCGTTACGCCCGCAGCGCTTGCGGCTGCCAATGCAACGGCAAGCAGACAGGCTCGCGTTGACATTTTCGTGTGACCTGAAGATCGCTCCATGATTAATGCCTTCCTTGTTGGCGGGTTGTTGTTGGCAGTTCATGTTGGCATTGTTGTTGGCAGTTCTTGTTGGCAGTTCTTGTTGGCAGTTCTTGTCGGATTAAACGTCCGGCTTGTCCGGGCGTCCCGCCGACGGGCCCTGTTCAGAGCTTCACCAGTCTGCTGTCGCGATCAGGGCGTTCGCGAAATGTGCACCTCCGTTTCTTTGGTGCCGGCCTTCTGGAATACGATGGCGCACGTGAAGGCCTCGCCGGCGACGAGCTTCTGCCGCGTCTGCAGCAGCATGACGTGATAGCCGTCCGGCTTGAGTTCGATCGTCTTGCCTTGCGGAATCGGGATCGACTTGATCTCGCGCTTCGCGGGCGCGCCCTCGCCGCGATCGACGGTGTGCTTCTCGGAGAAATTCGCAAACGGACAACGGACGCGCAGCAGGGCGTCGGCTTCGGCCGCATCGTTTTTGATCGTCATCAGCAGCGGGAGATTGATGCCAATCTCGTCGGACGCGGACACCCAGGCGTTGGTCACCTGCAGCGCATCACCGGCAGCGGCGAAGCCGGGCGTCAGCGCAAGTTTCAGCCCAAGCCCGGCAGCAAGTCCAAGCGCCAGCAGCGGCCAGCGGGGACTTGCAGGCAAAGGATGCCTAAAGGAACAGGCTGTCCGATTCATCGGCGCCATCCTCCCACGATCTTTTCTTGTTTCTTGGCTCTTAGATTACGCCCTTGGGTATTCCACTTCTTCCCAAATTGGGGCGGCGATAGGGCCGCGTGTGGAAAATGATTCCAGCAACTCGCTCTTCCCGGGTATGCCGCGCGCCGGTGTTGATGTCAGAGCGGCTTGAGGCAGCGAGCCGAGCGCCGTGGCATACAGTACACCGTGGCGATCCATCACTGACGTCTCTGCCATACCCGAGCCGCTTCACTCGTTGAGCTTTGCCCGCCGGACTCGCTGCGCTGACGCGGCCTACGCGGTCGTGGTCGCCACCCTTAGGCAGGCAAGGGCCAGGTGATATCCTTGCCCTTCAGTTCCTTGTAGCGTCGCGCGTGAGCACGGATGCTTCCGAGATCGGACATGCCGCGCGACAGCCAATCCCGATCAAGGCGAGCGGCATTGTCGATTGCTGCCATGGTGGTCGCCTGAAGCGCGCGCTTCGAGAAGGCATAGGCAGTATAGCAGTCCGGTGGCACCAGCGCCGCCCAGGCGATGGCTGCATCCCGCACCTGATCCGGTGCGACCGTCTGCTGAACAATGCCCAATCGAGTCGCGGCCGCAAGATCATGGATTTGACCGAACAGCGTCAACTCGAATGCCGCGCGCGGACCGACGGCGTGTTTGATGATCTCGCAGTAGACGGCTGGCATCGGGATGCCGATTGGCACCTCGTTCAATGAGAATTGCAGTGGACCTTCGCCCGCTATGCGGTGATCACAATCAAGCGCAGTAATCAACCCACCAGCGTAGGCGTGACCGTTGATTGCCGCCACCGTTGGCCGTGGGTAGGTGAACAGACGCAGGTTCGTAGCCCGGTAAGCGTCGAACCAGGCGTCGATCTCCTTGAGCGAGCGGCGCGCGAATAACGGAAAGTGATGGTCAAAGTCGAGGCCGGCGGTGAAAACCGCACCCGATCCGGTCAGGACCACAGCGCAATCGCCGAACTCGGTTTCGAGACGGTCGAATGCTGCATGGAGATCGGCGAAGAAAGCCGGATTTTGTGCGTTGACCTTGTTGGTGTTCATGGTCACCACAGCGACATGCGGGTGCTGGCGTTCGATGGTCCAGGGCATCGGGCGATCCTCTCAGGCAAGCTTGAACAAGCGCCGGGCGTTGTGCGCCAGGAATGCCGACTGAGCTTTGGCACCATCGGGCCTGTTGCGCACGAATGCGCGTGCCGGCCAATGGCGAACGCGAACCGGCTCAATGAGCTTTAGTTGTGGCCTCAAGGGGCCATACCGCGATCCTTAGACGGCTGGACGGACCTGTGTCTTGAAGAAATCGGACAGCCCGCGCGTGACGCCCGCGCCATGCTTGCTTGAATGCACCGGGCGTAACACCGGCGTGCCGCCGAAACTCCCTGGTCAGGTGAGCCTGGTCGGAAAACCCGAGATTAAAGGCGATAGCTGACAGCCCGGCACCTCGGGTCGCAATTTCATAGACTGAGCGGCGGAACCGCTGCATTGCCATGAAGCGCTTCGGCGGAAAACCGGTCGCTGTTCTCATCCTCCGGTGAAGCGTCCTGACCGAGCCGCCTACGTGGCTTGCAAGATTGCCAACCCGGTCGCGTGACGTCTCAAAGTAATCGCTACTGATGAGTGAGCCGTGCGGCGCGTGTTGCGAAAGCGCAAACACGACCTGGTCCAGGGAATTCAGGATGTCGAGACACGATGGACTTGTACTGATGACGCGCGCCAGGGTCTGCTGGCACGCGACAATCGTCGGGTCCTCCGTGCGCAACGGACCCGACCAATTCGGCTTGAACTTGATGCCGATGATCCAGCCGGAAAACGCCCTGCCCTTCTTCCGATGACCAAAGCTTGGTTCGTTCACGACCACTTTGCCGCTATGTCCTGATCCCGGGACGCTTTCTCGAAAGCTGAAGGCGAGTTCCCTGAGCGGAGAGGCAAACGTCAGGCGGTCTGCCGTCAGCCGCCCCGATCCTTCAGGACGTAGATTGAATCTACAAACTTGCTGTGGTCCTGCAGCGGTGCGAACTCGGCGTAAAAAGAGGGGCGCGCGAACAGATGTTCGCCATCTTCGGTTATCCGGATGGTTCGCGTGGCCAACCTATCTCCTCACCTTCATCTTCTTGAACTTCACGCTCTTGCCGTCCGCCTGCCTTGTCGCGATGTAGCCGGCCTCGAGGCAGGCTTCGCGCTGCGGCATCTTCTCCTGCGGACTGCGCTCGGTTTCCCACCACGAGGCCCGGTGCGCCGCGCGCGGCAGGGCGGCATCGATGATCTCCTCGATCTGTTCGAAGGTCAGCACGAATTCGGGCAGCTTCTGCTTCTTCAGATAATCCCGCAGCAAATCGTAATCGTTCACCCGTATCCCCGTCGTTTTGCGCAATGCCGCCGATCCCGGCAACCAAGCGTTAACCGATCGGCGCATCGTTGTCGCCATTTAAGGCCGCGACAAGGTTTCCGGTGCATTGAGGATGGCTGGGAGCGGACGATGTTGTTCGGACGGCGCATAGACTTGGCCAAAAAACGGGCCCATCGGCCCTGGCGGCTGTCGGCCAAGTTGCTGATCGCCTCCTCCGTGGCCACCGTGATCGGCTTCTCCGCGATCTGCGCCAACGTGATGCTCGACATGCGGCGCGGCGAGGAAGAGCTGGCCCGCCAGACGCTCGAAAACCTCGCCGCCGGCATCGACGCCGACATCGGACGCAATATCGAGCTCTACGACCAGTCGCTGCGCGCGGTCGCCAGCAATCTGGTGATGCCGGAGCTCAAGGACGTCAGCAAGGAAATCCGCCATCTGATCCTGTTCGACCGCGCCGCCTCCGCCAAGCATTTCGGCGCGATCCAGGTGTTCGACGCGTCGGGGCGATTGTGGATCGATGCTTCCTCGCTCGACCCGCGGCCGGAGAACCGCGCCGATGAGGAATATTTTGCGGTCCATCGCAGCAATCCGGACGAGGGCCTGTTCGTCAGCCGCCCGATGCTGCATCGCGGCGCCTATTCGATCGTGCTGAGCCGGCGCATCGCCGACGCCGAAGGCCGCTTTCTCGGCGTGGCCGCAGGTTCGATCCGGTTCAGCTACTTCCATGAGCTGTTCGACCGATTGAACCTCAGTCCCGACGATACGATCACCGTGCTGCGCCGCGACCGCACCATCATCATGCGCAAGCCGTTCAACCTCGACATCATCGGCAAGAACCTGGCGACGGTGCGAAGCTGGAACGCGAACAATCTGAAGCCCAGCGGGTCATATGCCGGGCAAGGCCCTGTCGATGCGACACCCCGGCTCTATGTCCGGCGAGACAGCAGCGGTCCGCTCTATGTCGTGGTCGGAAAACCGCTCGAAGCCGTCTTCCGGCTTTGGCAACGGGAAGTGATCCGGATCGGCGCCATCATGACCGCGCTGATCCTGTTCGTGCTCGGCACCACCTTCTTCCTCGGGCGCGAGATCAGCCGCCGCGCCCAGGCCGAGGACAAGCTCGAGGAACTCGCCACCACCGACGCGCTCACCGGCCTGAAGAACCGGCGCAAGTTCGATCTCGAGATCGATATGGAGTGGCGGCGCGCGGTGCGCAGCAGGACGCCGGTCGCGCTATTGATGATCGATGCCGATCATTTCAAATCCTACAACGACAATTATGGCCACCAGGCCGGCGACCAGGTGCTGGTCGGCATTGCGATCTGCATCTCCGACTCGGTCAGACGCGCCGGCGATTGCGGGGCACGGTTCGGCGGCGAGGAATTCGCGGTGCTGTTGCCGGGGATCTCGGTCACTGAGGCGCTCGCGGTCGCCGAAAACATCCGGCACAAGGTCGCGCATTGGTCGGAGGAGCCGGAAGTCACGACCGTCAGCATCGGCGTCGCCAGCATGATGCCATCAGCGGGGCTGGACTGGCCTGACCTGATCGCGGCCGCCGACAAGGCGCTCTATGCCGCCAAAGCCAATGGCCGCAACCAGACCGTGGTCGCCAACCTTCCGCAATTGGCGATGGTGGCTTAGGGGAAAACGGCGCTACTTCTTCTGTGCCGGAACATGAATTCCGTAGTCGCGCTTCTTTACTGGTCCATCGAGATAGGCTTTGGCCTCTTCGAGCCCGGCCTTGATCTTGTCGAACGCGGCTTTTGCCATTTCCCTCTCCGATCGCTCTTCATTGGGAGCGAAGCAATCCAACCACTGTCATTCCGGGGCGATGCGCAGCATCGAACCCGGAATCTCGAGATCCCCCGATGTGCAATTGCACATCTGAGGTTCGCATCTTCGATGCGCCCCGGGATGACTTCAAAAGCGCGTGCGCTTTTGAAGTCACTTCTCCAGATACTTCTTCATCTCCGCGCGCAGGCCGTCGCGCAGATCGGCGCGGGCCATGCCGTAGGCGATATTGGCGCGCAGGAAGCCGGGCTTGGAGCCGCAATCGTGCCGCTCGCCCTCGAACTCCAGGCCGTAGAATTTTTGCGTGTTGGCGAGCGCTCGCATCGCATCGGTGAGCTGGATCTCGCCGCCGGCGCCGCGCTCCTGCGTCTCGAGAATCTTGAAGATCTCCGGCTGCAGGATGTAGCGCCCGGTGATCGACAGGTTTGACGGCGCGGTGCCTTTGGCCGGCTTCTCCACCATGCCATCGACCTCGAACATCTTGCCGGTGCGCTTGCCGACGCCGCAGATGCCGTATTGATGGGTCATGTCTTCGGGCACCGCCTCGACCGCGAGCACGTTGGATTTCTCACCGAGTTTGCTGGCGGCCTCGATCATCTGCGCGAGGCAGCCCGGCGTGTTCAGCACCAGCTCGTCCGGCAGCACCACGGCGAACGGTTCGTCGCCGACGATGTCGCGCGCGCACCAGACCGCATGGCCAAGACCCAGCGGCGCCTGCTGGCGGGTGAAACTGGTGGCGCCGGCAGCGGGCTGGTCGCGCGCCAGGATTTCCTGCTCGGCCTTCTTGTTGCCGCGCGCGGCGAGCGTGGTGTCGAGCTCGAACATGCGGTCGAAATGGTCCTCGATCACGCCCTTGTTGCGCCCGGTGACGAAGATGAAATGCTCAATGCCGGCTTCCTTGGCCTCGTCATAGACGTACTGGATCAGCGGCTTGTCGACGATGGTCAGCATTTCCTTCGGCATCGCCTTGGTGGCGGGCAGGACGCGGGTGCCGAGGCCGGCGACCGGGAAGACGGCTTTGCGGATTTTCATGGGAATATCGGTAGTCCCTTAAGCGTGAGGAGTATGCGTGTTAGGAGTTGGTAGCCCGTTTGCAGCCGGGAACAAAGGCGGATGTGTGGTGCGGCAAGTCGGCCGCGCCCCCTTGCGGCGGAAAAGGGGGAGAAACAAATTCCGGCCTTTGTTAAGCTGTTGGAAACCGTGACAGGGCCTTGTGAAACGGGGACGTTGAAGGGCGGAGACGACATGCGTTGGACGGGAACCGCGGTGACCTACCGGACCGCCGCGATCATCATTGCGGTGACGCTGCTGCATGCTGTTTTTTGCACCCAGGCTTTTGCCCAATCATCCGGCAACAACGGCGTCTCGAACTTCTTCGGCAACATCTTCGGCCAGAAATCAGCCACCTCGCCGCAGGCGCAGGCAGCACCTGCCCCGGAAGGCGCACCATCCGCGCCGTCCGCACCGCCACCCTGGAGCGGCGAAGACGGCGGTTCGGGCCATCCGTTGATGACCGCAGCTGCGATCCGGCAGGCCGCGGCGAATTTTCCAAACTGCGTCGCTTCGATGTGGCCCGATGCCGCACGGCGACACGTGACGCAAGCGAATTTCGAGCGCTTCACCGCGGGCCTTTCGCCCGACCTGCGCATCATGGACCTGATGGATTCACAGCCCGAATTCACCAAGGCGATCTGGGACTATCTCGACATCCTCGTGAATGAAAACCGGCTCGCGAAGGGCCGCGAGATCCTCGCCAAGTACAAACCGCAATTCGACGCGGTGGAAAAAGCCTATGGGGTCGACCGCTACGCCATCGCGTCGATCTGGGGCATCGAATCGAACTACTCGACGCAAATGGGCGACCGCAACGTGCTCAACTCGACCGCGACGCTGGCCTGCATCGGCCGCCGCCAGGGCTATTTCAAGGACGAGTTCCTGACCGCGCTGGAGATCCTGAACCGCGGCGATCTGCGTCCCGAACAGATGCGCGGCTCGTGGGCCGGCGCGTTCGGGCCGACGCAGTTCATGCCGACCGCCTTCAAGCGCTACGCCGTCGATGCCGACGGCGACGGCCGCCGCGACGTCGTCGACAATGTGGCCGACCTGATCGCCTCGACCGCCAACAACCTCAGGAAGGACGGCTGGCAGACCGGCCAGACCTGGGGCTACGAAGTCGTGCTGCCCAAGGGTTTCAACTTCATGCTGGCCGACAAGGCCAAGGCGATGCCGATCGCGCAGTGGGAACAGCAGGGCCTCAGACGCGCCGACGGCAAGCCTTTCGGCAATCAAGCCGACAAGGCCTATCTGCTGGCGCCGGCCGGCGCCGACGGGCCGGGCTTCCTGATGCTGCAGAATTTCCGGGTGATCATGAAATACAACCCGGCCGAGGCCTATGCGCTGGCGATCGGGCATTTCGCCGACCGCCTGCGCGGCGGCGCGCCATTCGTGCAGCCCTGGCCGCGGCAGGAACGGGTGCTGTCGCGCGCCGAGCGGCTGGAACTGCAGCAGCTCCTGGCCCAGCGCGGCTTCTACCGAGGCACCCCGGACGGCCAGTTCGGCGGCACGACCCGCGAGGCGCTGCGCGGCTTCCAGGCCTCGATCGGGGCCCCAGCCGACGGATTCGCCTCCTCCGACGTGCTGGAGCGGCTGCGGGGTCGCTAAAAAGCGTTTTCGAGCGAAGTGGAAACCGGTTCGCGTCAAGAAAACGCGTCAAAACGAAAAACCAACCGGTTTGGCGCCAAAAGTAACCCCGTACAGCACATTTTCGTGCCGCCCTTGACGGGGCTGGCCGTTGCCCGATTTATGGCAAGGAATATGCCCGCTTGCGGCCTGATTCCGCTATTATAACTGCGCCTTCACAACCCATTGCGACCGAACCGGATGCAAAAGCCAAAGTCCTTTTTCCGCGTGTTCACCGAAACCGGTCCGCTGACTGCGGTGGCGGTGGCGATCGCGCTGTTGATCGGGATCGCGGGACCTGCGTCCGCGCAGTTCTTCAATTTCGGCGGCTTCGGCGGTCCGCCGCAACCGCAGCAGCGGCAGGCGCCGCGCAACAACAATGGCGGCTGGTTCGGCGGCGACTTCTTTACGCCGTTCCAGCAGCAGGCCCCGCAACAAGCGCCGCGCCAGGATTTCTCCAGGGCGCCGGCGCCCGCCAAGCGCGACACCGCGCCCGAACGGAACGTGCTGGTACTCGGCGACGGCATGGCGGACTGGCTCGCCTACGGCCTGGAAGACGCTTACTCCGAACAGCCCGACATGGGCGTGATCCGCAAGCATCGGACCGTATCCGGCCTGATCAAATATCAGCCCAAGGGCGAACCGTCAGATTGGGCTGCCGCCGCGCGCAGCATCCTCGCCAACGAGAAGCCGGACGCCATCGTCGTCATGCTCGGCCTCAACGACCGCGTCGCGATACGCGAGCTTGCGGTCGACAAGTCGAAGAAAGACGACAAGAAGACCGCCAAGCCGGCCGAAGCCAAGCCCGATGCCAAGCCCGGCGCGAAACCGGATGGCTCGGCGGAGACCGCCGCGAAGCCGGATGACAAGCCGGCCGATGCCGAAGCGGCCGACGACGCCGACAGCGATGCGCCGCAGGTCGCAGCACCCGAGAAGAGTTCGCGCTCGGCGGGCGGGCTCTACGAATTCCGCGACGAGCGCTGGGTCGAGCTCTACGCCAAGAAAATCGAAGAGATGATCGGCATCCTGAAATCCAAGGGCGTGCCGGTGCTGTGGGTCGGGCTACCAGCAGTGCGCGGCGTCAAAGGCACGTCCGACTCGCTGTTCCTCAATGCGCTCTATCGCGACGCATCGGCCAAGGCCGGCATCACCTATGTCGATATCTGGGATGGCTTTGTCGACGAGGCCGGCCGCTTCCTGCAGAAGGGCCCCGACTTCGAAGGCCAGATCCGCCAGCTGCGTTCCTATGACGGCGTGTATTTCACCAAGCCCGGCGCGCGCAAGCTCGCGCATTATGTCGAGCGTGAAGTCACCCGCCTCTTGGCCTCCCGCTCCGGACCGATCGCGCTGCCGGTCGAACCGGCGACGCCCGACGCCAATGCCGTGCCGGGCCAACCGGCGCCGCGGCCGCTGGCCGGACCTATTTTGCCGCTGGTGGCCTCTTCCGTCGGTACCGATCAATTGCTCGGCGGACCGGGCACGCGTCCCGCCGCGGTCGATGCGCTTGCTGCGCGAACGCTGGTGAAGGGCGAACCGCTGGCGGCGCCGGCCGGCCGCGCCGATGATTTCGCCTGGCCGCGCCGCGAAATCGGCCGCGAACAGGCCAAAGATCAGGGCAAGGACTTGGCCAAGGATTTGGCCAAGGGTGAATCGCCGGTCGCTGCCACCGCACCTGACGGTACGGTCCCGCCCGCCGCGCCGCCGAAACCCCTTGCGCCGAAGAAGCAATTCCGTCCCGCGCAGACCGAACAGCCGGCATTGCGCGATTTCTTCGGCGGCTTCGGTGCGCCGCCGCGCCAGATTGCACCAGCGCCGCCGCGCGCGCCTGGACCCATCGCGCCGGGCGTGCCGCGCCCGCCGGGTAACGTCGGGCGAGCAGCAGAAGCCCCGGCAGGCGCGCTCACAAGATGACATGAGTCATTCCGGGGCGCGCGTCAGCGCGAACCCGGAATCTAGAAGTTGTTGCGCGAGATTCCGGGTTCGATGCTTTCGCATCGCCCTCAGGTGCGCAGTTGCGCAGTTGCGCACCGGGGAATGACGGCGCTAGGCCTAGCCGTAATACCGCCAGCGCGACGGCGGCGGGCGGCGCGGCTGTCGGGTCATCAACAGCGCCAGTGCAAATCCAATTCCGCCCGCGACCAGGAGCGCGCCGAGCGGATTGTCCTGCACGGTTTTCGCCATCGCCTTCTGGCCGTCGCGAAGGGTGTCGCCGCTGTTGTCGTAGGCGTCCTTGACGGTATCCACGGCATCCTTGGCGTAGTTGGCCGCGGCATCGGTGGCGTCGCGCGCGGCGTCCTTGGCCTGGCCGTACAGATTCTGCACGGTGCCTGCAGCCTCGCGCGCGCGGCCTTCGGCCTGCGTTTTGGCATCGCCCGTCATACTACCGACAGCGCCTTCGACCTTGCCGGCGAAATCCTTGGCCGAACCTGCAATTCGATCCTTGTCCATCACGATCACTCCCTTTTTCAGAGGAAGTAACCGACGAGACGCTTGCAAGTTCCTGCGTCATTAGTTTTACGCGTTTTCTTCACGCGAACCGGTATCCACTTCGCTCGAAAACGCTATTCAGAGGATGAGCCCGCCATCGACCACAATGGTCTGGCCGATGACATAGGACGCCAGCGGCGACGCCAGGAACAAGGCGGCGCCGGCCATGTCGGCGGGGGTGCCAAGACGCTTCAGCGGAATGCGTTCGAGCGCGCCTTCAAGCCGCTTCGGATTGGCCGTCGTCGCCTTGGTCATCTTGGTGTCGACCAGGCCCGGCGCGATGCCGTTGACGCGGATGCCGTTCTCGGCCCATGCCTCGCCCAACGTGCGCGTCAAGCCGACCGCGCCGGTCTTCGAGGCGTTGTAGGCGGGATTGCCCATGGTCGAATGATAGGCCGCGGTCGAACTGACGATGATCAGCGATCCCTTGCTGGCGCTCAGCATCGCGTGAAATTTCGTCGCGCACGCCATCAGGCTCATCAGGTTGACCTCGAGCACCTTGCGAAAGCCATCCATTTCGAATTCGCCGCGCCGGTAGATCACCGCGCCCTGCGCCAGCACCAGCACGTCCAGCCCATCGAACGACGGCTTGAATTGCTCGATCGCCTGCGCGTTGCTGACGTCGAGCTGCGCATATTCGAGACCTTGAAGGTCCGATCCTTCGCCGGCGAAGTAATCCGCCGCTTTGGCGCGGGTGCCGCAGACCGCGACGCGCGCGCCCTTGGCGCGGAATGCCTGCGCGATGCCGTTGCCGATCCCGCTGGAACCGCCGACCACCAGCACCTGCTTGCCGCTGAAATCGAGTTCGTTCATCGCCTGCATCCTTTCTAGCTTGAGCTCTCATCGAGGAAGTTGACCATGAGAACCTCGTCGTAATATCGCCCCTCGTGCTTGAGCGCCTTCTTCTCATAACCGTATTCGACAAAGCCCATGGCGCGATACAGCCCATGCGCAGCTTCGTTGTCGCTTACCACCGCCAGCTGAACCATCTCGACGCGTCCGCGCGCATGATCGAGCACCGCCGCGACAAGCTTACGCCCAACACCCGCATTCCGGGCAGTGTCTCGGACATACATGGTCCAAAGCAGCCCCTTGTGTGCCTGCTTCGAATTTTCCCGCGCGGAATATCCGGCCATTCCGGCGAGAGTCCCATCGAGGAACGCCCCAAAGATGTCCGCAGCGCCAAGCCTCGCCTCGAACCACGATAGCGGCTGCGCGTTTTCGCGCTCGAAGGTGCTGCCGAAGGCTTCAGGGTTTTTCTGCAACGCCTCCAGACGGATGTCCCTGAAGAGGGCGGCATCCGAAATCTCCAGGCGGCGAATTTGCAGATCTGGAATATCGGCCACTGTTGCACCCTGTTGCTGTGGTTTGACCTGTCTGCGGATCGGTGCCAGCCTTGTCAATCCTGCAACGCATCGCACAAATTCCGCGAGTCATTTCATGTCAGATTTCAGAGAACTCAGCCGTTCGGTCAAGGGCCTGACCGTTCTCGTCACCGGCGCCGCCAGCGGCATGGGCCGCGCCACCGCGCTGGTGTTCGCCGCCGAAGGCGCCAATGTTGCCGTCACTGATGTCAACGCCGAGGCCACGCAGGCGGTCGCCGATGAAATCAAAGAAAGAGGCGGTACCGCAAAGGCCTGGACGCTCGACGTCGCCAAGGCCGATGACATCATCAAAATCGTCGGCGCCATCGCGGCGCATTTCGGCAGCCTCGACATCCTGATCAACAATGCCGGCCTGTCGCTGCGCGCCCCGATCGACGCGGACGGCTATGAGGAGGCCTGGACCAAGGCGCTGGCTGTCATGCTGACCGCGCATCCGCGCATCATTCGTGCCGCGTTGCCGCATTTGCGCCAATCAAAATGCCCGCGGATCGTCAACATCGCCTCCACCGAAGCGCTCGGCGCCACCGCCACCAACAGTCCGTACGCAGCCGCCAAGGCCGGCGTCACCGGCCTGACCCGCGCGCTTGCCGTGGAACTCGGCCGCGAGGGCATTACGGTGAACTGCATCTGCCCGGGACCGATCCGGACCGGGATCACCGAGCGGATTGCGGAGGAGCACAAGACCATCTTCGCCAAACGCCGCACCGCACTCGGCCGCTACGGCGATCCCGAGGAAGTCGCCCACATGACCTTGAGCCTGTGCCTGCCGGCCGCATCATACCTGACCGGCGTGGTTATTCCGGTGGACGGCGGCCTGATGGCGCGGAACGCGTAGCGGGCATGCAGCCGAAACGTTGACTTGGTCCCGTCAGGGAGTAGCTTTTTACCAAACGAAGCGGGACAAACGCCCGCCGCTTTACGGAGAAACGCCATGACGGTCACGATCCGGCAGCTGGGGAAGCATTTTTTTGGCGAGGTTTCCGGCGTCGATCTGCGCAAGCCGCTGACGCCGCAGGAGGCCGCCGATATCGAAGCCGGCATGGACAAATACGCCGTGCTGCTGTTCCGCGACCAGAACATTACCGACGAGCAGCAGATGGCGTTCGCGCTGAATTTCGGCGAGCGGGAAAATCCGCGCGGCGGCAGTGTCGTCAAGCCGGAGGATTCGCGGCTGCAGACCGGGCTCAACGACGTCTCCAACCTCGGCAAGGACGGCAAGCCGCTGCCGCGCGACAGCCGCATCAACCTGTTCAACCTTGGCAATTGCCTGTGGCATTCCGACTCATCGTTCCGCCCGATTCCGGCGAAGTTCTCGCTGCTGTCGGCGCGGGTGGTGAACCCGAAGGGCGGCAACACCGAATTCGCCGACATGCGCGCGGCCTATGACGCGCTCGACGACGAGACCAAGGCCGAGATCGAGGACATGATCTGCGAGCATTCGCTGATGTATTCGCGGGGATCGCTCGGCTTTCTCGACTACACCGATGAAGAGAAGCAATTGTTCAAACCGGTGCTGCAGCGGCTGGTGCGCACCCATCCGGTGCACGGCCGCAAATCACTGTACCTCTCGTCACATGCCGGCGCCATCAGGGGCATGACCATGCCGGAGGCCCGGCTGTTGCTGCGCGACCTCAACGAGCACGCAACGCAGGGCGAATTCGTCTACGTCCACAAATGGACGCTGCATGACCTCGTGATGTGGGACAACCGCCAGACCATGCATCGCGTGCGCCGCTACGACCAGTCACAGCCCCGCGACATGCGCCGCGCCACGGTGGCGGGAACGGCACCGACGGTGGCGCAACAGGCGGCGGAGTAGAGCTTCGTCGTCGTCCCGGCGAAGGCCGGGACCCATACGCCGTGACCTCGATAGTGAAATCGAGGCGGCAGACACAAGCGCGTTGGAGCGACCAACGCACTCAACAATACACATTTGGGGTTATGGGTCCCGGCTCAAGGCCGGGACGACACCGTGGGTGTGGCTACGCGCGCGCGCCTTCGACGCATCCCTCCATGATCCCATCGACCTCCGCGCGCGAGAGGACGCTGATCTCGGCAATGAACACCATCCGGGTCCGCGGCATTCCCGCTGGCAGCGGCCCGCCAGGGGCCAGCGTCGCGCGTCCGCCGGCGAACTGAAGCAACATCAACTTGCCGGGCTGCTCCACGGATTCGAACAGCCCCTTCGCCCGCGCCAGCTTCGGCGCGAGCCGATTGATCGCCGCCTGCAAGCGGGGCAACGACAGCGGCCGTTCCGACGTCCAGCTCAACGCCTCGAAGCGATCCGTCGCTGGCCGTCGCTGCCCCGGCTCGCGTGGCACCGGCGCTCGATCCGGATCCGAAGGGAAGAGGAGCGCCATCGGAACCTCGCCATGCGGCGCATCGACCAGCACCGCAGCCGGACGTATCGCGCGGATCGCATCGCGGACCGGCGTGTGGCTGACCGCGTCCACGAGGTCTACCTTGCTCAGCGCGATCACATCGGCCGCCCGTATCTGGGACCGCAGCAGGGCGTCGTCGAACCTGGCGACCGAAGTTGTGGCATCCACGACGCACAGCACCGTTTCGAGCGGCGCTTCCCGCCAGATCACCGGATCCATCAGGTTGCGCACGATGTCCTGGGGATCGGCGACGCCACTGGTTTCGATCACGATGAATTCCGGCCGCGGATCACGCCGCAACAAGCCGGCCAGCGTGCGCAAGAGATCGCCTTCGAGCGAGCAACAGATGCAGCCATTGCTGAGACTCACCACGCCGTCGGCGGCGCCGGTGATCAGCTCCGCATCGATATTGATCGCGCCGAAATCGTTGACGACGGCGGCAATCCGCCTGCCCGCGGCATGTGCCAAGAGATGGTTCACGACCGTGGTCTTGCCCGCCCCGAGGAAGCCGGCCACGAGCACGACCGGGACCGGCACCTCAGCCTCCGGTAACGGGCCGGCGCACCGGCTGGCCGGGCCGCGCCGCCACATCGAGCACGCCGTCTGATATCAGCGGCTGGCCGCTGACCACCAGATGACGCACGCCTTCCGACGGGCGATTCATCGCCGAGAACGTCGCCCGGTCGCTCAGCGTTTCGTAATCGAACACGACGATGTCGGCATCCGCACCCGCCTGCAGCCTGCCTTTCGCGCGCATCGCCGGCGTAGAGGCGCCAAGAATTTCCGCGGGGATCAGCGCGCATTTTCGGATGCCTTCGAGCAGCGACACTTTGCGGCGCTCGCGCACCCACTCTCGGATGAAGCGCGTGAAGCAACCCGCCGAGCGCGGATGCGAGGTCGCGTCGTCGGGCAGCGGCCAGGCGGCGCCGGTGTAGGGGCGGCCGTCCGTCAGCGTCCAGGGCATGGCGTCGGAGGCGATCGCGCCGCCGGGATAGAGCACCGCCATGTCGAGGAGGTCGCGATGATGCGCGTTATTGTCGATATCCAGAACGTGCCACAGAACCAGCGTGGAAGGTTCGGCGGCCTGTGCCGCCAGCAGTTCCTGCCGGTCGCGGAAGCGATGCCCGTCGGTCACCCGCTGCACCGAATCATAGCCGAGGCCGTTGCGCGCCTCGAATTCGGGGTCGCTGAAGAACGCCGCCGCCAGCACCGTCGAGCCGGTACCGTAGGGATAGGCTTCGACCGTGATGGGCAGCCCCTGCGCCTGCGCCTTGGCGACCAGCGCGACACAGCGCTCGATGTCGGTCTTGCTGGAAGAATTGAAATGGCAGATGTGCATGTGCGCGCCGGTGGCCCCGGCATAGCCGATCAGGCGGATATAGGCTTCCGCAGCGCTCTCCGGATCGATGCGGGACATGTAGGCGACGTGGGTGAAGGTCGGCACCTCGCGCGCCGCCGCCAGCTGGCACACGGCGGTCAGCTCCTGCACGCCGGCGCCCGGGGCATAGGCGTTGAGGATGCCGATGCCGATGCCGCCCTCGCTCAGCCCGCCCGCGATTCGCTCGAGGATCCCTGCCACTTCGGTGTCGCTGGCCACGTTGTCGATCCAGCGGCGGTCGCGCATCGCATTGCCGAACGCCTCCAGCGAGCTTTCCGCGTTGGAGCCAGTCATCGCGCCAATGCGCGCGAATGCCCAGTTGACCGCGGCGCCGTAGTTCAGCACGCGTCCCTTCTCGGCCTGGCGCCGATACCAGGATGCGACCGGCAATACTCCGGCCTCGAGGTCGAGCGACGTCGTGACGCCGTCGAAGGCCTGCATGCGGTCGGCCGGGATCGACTGGCCATGCGCGTGCAAATCGATGAATCCGGGGGCGATCACCAGTCCCGTAGCGTCGATCGTGCGCTCGGCGCTGCCAAGCCCGGTGCCGACGGCGGCGATCTTGCCATCGAACACCGCCACATCGCCGATGGCGTCCATGCCGCTGGCCGGATCCACCACCCGGCCACCCGTGATTACCAAACCAGCCATCTCGTCACTCCCGCGTACTGAAGACCTGTTCCCTGCGAAGCCGGCTCAGCTTCGAAGGCGCGCAGACTGGCGAATAAGGGCCGTCGCGATCCCATAGAGGCAGATTTTCGGACGGGCAACAACCTCTGCCGGCGGAGGGCACGCATCCGAAAGCGCGCAACAGGCGGCGGAGTAGATGATCGTCGTCCCGGCCTTGAGCCGGGACCCATACGCCGTGCTCTCGATAGTGAAATGAAGGCGGCAGACAAAGCACGTTGGAGCAACCAACGCGCTCGACAATAGATATTTGGGGTTATGGGTCCCGGCTCAAGGCCGGGACGACACCGTGGATGCGTCTACGCGTGCCCGGCTTCGTTCGACAGCATCGCCAGATCGATGCCGATCTTGCGCAGCGCACGCTGGTATTTCTCGTCGACGTCGTCGCCGAAGATCAGGTCCGCGTCGGCGGCGCAATGCAGCCAGCCATTGTGCTGGATTTCGTCCTCGAGCTGCCCCGGCGCCCAGCCGGCATAGCCCAGCGCCAGGATCGCGTGCTTGGGTCCCGAGCCCTTGGCGATCGCTTTCAGGATATCGACGGTCGCGGTCAGGCAGATGCCGTCGTCGATATTGAGCGTGGCATCCTTGATGAAGAAGTCGCTGGAATGCAGCACGAAGCCGCGGCCGGTATCGACCGGACCTCCCTTGAGCACCTTCATGGTCTCGGCGTTTTCCGGCAGCGTGATCTGGTCCGATGTCTTGATGATATCGAGCTGCACCAGGAGCCCCGGGAAATCGATGCTGCCGGCCGGACGGTTGACGATGATGCCCATCGCCCCCTCGGACGAATGGGCGCACATGTAAATGACCGAGCGCTCGAAGCGCGGATCGCCCATGACCGGCATGGCGATCAGCAGCTGGCCGTCCAGATAGCCTTCACCGGACGAATTGTCGCCCACGCCTGCGCCTTTGCGGCGCGCGGGCTTCGTTGTCGCCTTCGGTGGTGCCGTCTTCTTGCCTTCAGGGCTCATCCGCAAAGGCCTCTCTTGCTGATCCGTATCCTGATATCGGGTGGCGGTTCTGTCAATCAAGCGAAGGCTTGTTAGACCTGCGTTGTATTCGACCGCGGATCACAAGCAATTCAATGGTTTGCGGCCAAACTTGCCTGTAAAGACGTCTCATGACCGTCATTGTTCCCATGCGGGCCGCGCTCGGCATTGCCGCCACTCTGGCTGTCGCATGCACAGCCATCGAGGTTCGCGCCGAGGATGCCTCGCCCTGGCAGCGCGACACCCATTCCGCGATCCGGCTGCTGGCGGGATCGCGCAGCGGCGCAGTGCTGCTCGGCGGTATCGCAATCCAGCTGCAGCCAGGGTGGAAAACCTATTGGCGGACGCCCGGCGATTCCGGCGTTCCGCCCCGCTTCGATTTCTCCAAGTCGGACAATGTCGAGGCGGTGACGGTGTTGTGGCCGGCGCCGATGAAGTTCGATGACGGCGCGGGCGGCGTCTCGCTCGGCTACAAGCAGCAGGTCGTGCTGCCGCTGCGGATCGTCGCCAAGAACACCGACAAGCCGGTGACGCTGCGCGCCGACATCAACTACGCGGTCTGCGACAAGCTCTGCATCCCGGTCGACGCCAAGGCGGAGCTGGCCTTTGCCAGTGTGGCAAGCACCGAGGACGGCAATCTTTCCGATGCGCTCAACGCGGTGCCGAAGCCGGCCAATGTCGGCGATCCCAATTCCCTCACCATTCGCGACGTCAAGCGCGAGGGCAAGGCCAACGTGCTGGTCGACGTCACCGCGTCCGGCGGCAAGGAGGTCAGCCTGTTCGTCGAGGGCCCGACGCCGGACTGGGCGTTGCCGATTCCGAAGCTGATCGAGGGCGGTCCGCCCGGCGTCAAACGCTTTGCCTTCGAGCTCGACGGCCTGCCGCCGGGCGCGAGCGCCGACGGCGCCGCGCTGAAACTGACGCTGGTCGGCGGCGACCGGGCCTATGAGTTCAATGTGAATTTGCCGTAGCTTTTTCCGTCGTCCCGGCGAACGCCGGGACCCATACGCCGCGGCGGATGTTTTAGGACGCCGCAGGTAGACGCCTTTTTCATGCAATAACGCCCAGTGGTTATGGGTCCCGGCGTTCGCCGGGACGACGCGGAGATTGACGCGTGCGTCCGCACCCAACCGAATCTTAACGAATCGTTGATACATCGGAGCATCGCCGCCGCCTCGCGGCCTTTCGAGGATGCCTTGCTGTGGCCGTGATGGACACCGAATCCGCCTCCGCTTCGCCTGCCGGCCCGATCGCGCGCCTGCGATCGCTGCTTCGCGGTCTCTTGGGTGGTTCGGGCGAAGCTTCGCTGACAAAGCGGCTGGCCGGCACGATCTTCATCATCCGCGTGATCAGTGCGGCATTGGCCTATTTCTCGCAGATCCTGCTGGCGCGCTGGATGGGCGGCTCGGATTACGGCGTCTATGTCTATGTCTGGACCTGGGTGCTGCTGCTCGGCAGCATGATGGATTTCGGCATCTCGGCGTCCGCGCAAAAAATCATTCCGGAATATCGCACCAGCGGCCAGCACGCGCTGCTGCGCGGCTTCCTCTCGGGCAGCCGCTGGATGACGTTCGCGGTCTCGTCGCTGATCTCGCTGGCGCTGGCGGGGGTGGTGAAAACACTCTCGCCGTGGATCGAGCCAAATACGATCGTGCCGCTCTATATCGGCTGCCTGACGCTGCCCGCCTTCGTCGTCGCCAACACCCAGGACGGCATCGCGCGCTCGCATGACTGGATGCGGCTCGGCCTGATGCCGCAATTCATCGTGCGCCAGTCGCTGATCATCGGCCTCACCGCCGGCGCCTTCGCGCTCGGCTTCAATCTCGGCGCCACGGCGGCGATGCTGGCCAGCGCGGCCGCGGTCTGGCTCGCCATGATCGGCCAGATGGTAGTGCTGAACCGAAGGCTCGCCGGCCACATCGAGCCCGGCGCCAAGGCCTATGATTTCCGCGGCTGGCTTGCGGTCTCGCTGCCGATCCTGCTGGTCGAGAGCTTCTATCTGCTACTCTCCTACACCGACGTGCTGATGCTGCAGCAATTCCGCTCCTCGGAGGAAGTCGGCGTCTATTTCGCGGTCGTGAAGACGCTGGCGCTGGTTTCCTTCATTCACTACGCGATGTCGGCAACAACCGCGCACCGCTTTGCGGAATATCATGCGCTCGGCGACAGGGCGCGGCTGTCGGCCTATGTGGCGCACGCGATCCAATGGACGTTCTGGCCCTCGCTCGCGGCCACCATCGTTCTGCTGGCGCTGGGCAAGCCGCTATTGTGGCTGTTCGGGCCGCAATTCGTGGTCGGCTACGACATCATGTTCATCGCTGCCGTTGGCCTCGTGGTGCGTTCGGCGATCGGGCCGGTCGAGCGGCTGCTCAACATGCTCGGCCACCAGCACATCTGCGCGCTGGCCTATGCGCTCGCCTTTGTCATGAACGTGGTGCTGTGCCTGCTGCTGGTGCCGCGCTACGGCGGCCACGGCGCCGCGGCCGCAACCACGATCTCGCTCGCGTTCGAGACCGTGCTGTTGTTCTGGATCGTCCGGCAGCGGCTCGGCCTGCACGTGCTGGCGTTCGGGAAGCGCGGCTAACCCCTCAACGTCATGCCCGGGCTCGACCCGGGCATCCATCATCTTCGCAAGATTTTTTCAGCTTGATGGATTGCCGGGTCAAGCCCGGCAATGACACGCATCAATGCGAGGCCTGAGCCCTACTCCGCGGTCCAGCCGCCGTCGATCGAGAGGTTGGCGCCGGTGATCTGGGCGGCATCGTCGCCGCACAGGAACAGCGCCAGGGCCGCGACCTGCTCGGAGGTCACGAATTCCTTGGTCGGCTGGGCTTCCAGCAGCACGTCGTGGATGACCTGCTCCTTGGTGAGGTTGCGCGCCTTCATGGTGTCGGGAATCTGCTTCTCGACCAGCGGCGTCCAGACATAGCCGGGGCTGATGCAGTTGCAGGTAATCTTGTGGGTCGCGAGCTCCAGCGCCACCGTCTTGGTGAGGCCGGCGATGCCGTGCTTGGCCGACACATAGGCCGACTTGAACGGCGAGGCCACCAGCGAATGGGCGGAAGCGGTGTTGATGATGCGGCCCCAGCCGCGCTTCTTCATGCCGGGCACGGCGGCGCGGATGGCATGAAATGCCGACGACAGGTTGATCGCGATGATCGCATCCCACTTTTCGATCGGGAATTCCTCGATCGGCGACACGAACTGGATGCCGGCATTGTTGACCAGGATATCGACCGAACCAAAGGTCTTCTCGCCGAGCGCGATCATTTCGGCGATCTCGGCGGGCTTGGTCATGTCGGCGGGCGAATGCACGGCCCGAACCTTGAAATCGGTCTCGATGCCGGAACGCTCCTTCTCGATATCGGACGGCACGCCCATGCCGTTGAGAACGATATTGGCGCCGGCGGCGGCGAAAGCGCGCGCGTAAGCCAATCCGATGCCGCTGGTCGAGCCGGTCACGACGGCGGTCTTGCCTTTCAAAATACCCATTCTGGTCACTCCTGTTTTTTGCTTTCGGGGGCGCTGGAAACGTCCCTCGTGAGATCGTAGGTCACCATGGTCTCCCCCGACTGCGGCCGTTCTAGCCATTCTTTGTGACGCATCGACAAATGCACGTCCCGGGCGCCCGCGTTCCAGTGCTCGACCACCCCGACATGCGAGAAATCGTAATCCTTGGACGAGGATTCGTAGTTCTTGCTGCGGTAGATCAGGTGCACCACCGTGACGGTGTTTTCCTTGACCGCATTGCACAGTATCGCCACCGACGGATCGCTCTTGAGATCATCGGGCAATTTGGCGATCAATTCACGGAGCGCCTTGCGCGTGTTGTGCACCTGCTTGTTCTTGTCGGTGTTCATTCGGGTACGGCTGGAAAAGCGGATGTCTTTTTCACGCTCGGCGGCCTCCAGCAGCGTGGCCGGCAGATCGCCGCGCGCGCTGAACAGGTCGACCTGGAAGATCAGGAGATCGCGGTCGCTTTCCTCGTCCAGCACGAAATCGAGCGGCGTGTTGGAGGCGATGCCGCCGTCCCAGTAATGCTCACCGTCGATGAGGATGGAAGGAAAACCCGGCGGCAGCGCGCCGGACGCCATGATGTGCTCCGGCCCGATCTTCTTGCCGAGCTTCTTGAATTCCACATTGTCGAAATATTTGAAATTGCCCGAGGTCACGCCGACCGCGCCGACGGAAAGCCGCATCTTCAGGTCGTTGATGCGGTCGAAGTCGACCAGGTTTTCCAGCGTCTTCTTCAGTGGCGCGGTATCGTAATAGCTCAGCGATTGCGCGCTGCCGGGCGGCCACAGCGGCGCCGGCGGAAGCCGCGGCGTGAAGAATCCGGGCACGCCGAAGGTCGCGATCAAGGCGGCGCTGGTCTCGTTGAACAGCGACCGCGCGCGGTCACCCGGCGTAATCGGATTCCACGACACCGGGGACGACACCATGTCCCAGAATTCCTTCAGGCGATCGACACGTGTCGCAGGGTCGTTGCCGGCAATGATCGCGGCATTGATCGCACCGATCGAGATGCCCGCCACCCATTCCGGCTCGAAGCCAGAACGGCACAGCGCCTGAAAGGCGCCGGCCTGGTAGGAGCCGAGCGCACCGCCGCCTTGCAGCACCAGCACGCGTTGCGCTTTGGCGGGCGTCGTTGCGGGCGCGGAGCCGGAACTGTCCATCGTGACCGCCAACTAGAGGGCAATAGCGTTGGTACCGTGGCGGCAGTTCGCGACGGCGTCAATCGGCGAGACCCAAGCAAAGATCACGCCTAATTTATCAGGTTCTAGGTTGACGCCAGAATGAGCGTCCAGAACACCTTGTACTTGGTGTTGGGAGCATAAATCGCCGCGATGCCCAATTTTGTGACACCGTTCTTGAGCATGTTGGCCTTGTGCGGCGGCGAGTCGCGCCAGCCCGAAAACGCTTCCGCCAGCGTGTGATAGCCGGCCGACACGTTTTCAACCGCGAGCTTGGCCGGATATCCGGAAGCGCCGAGGCGCTTTTCCAGCGGGCCCTTGACGTCATGATCGAGCTTGTTGCGTTTGGCCATGGCCTGAGATTGCGCTTCGGCGAGTTTCATCAGGTCAGGGTCAACAGCCACGGCGGCAAGGCCGTTGTTCTGGCGGTAGAGCGAAATAATCGAAGCCGCGGCCTGCGGATCCAGCGTGGCGCCGCCATTGGCCATGCTGAGATACATGGTCGGCTGGTCCGGCGCCCTGGCGGTGTCGGCCATGCAGCCGCCCAGCAACAAAAGTCCAGCTATCGCGGCCGCAGCGCGCATGAATCAACCCCCGTGATGTCACGCAGTTGTTGCATACCAACCGTGGCTGAATGGTGAACGCGGGGCTAATTCTAGCCGTCATTCCGGGGCGTGAGCGAAGCGAACGAACCCGGAATCTCGAGATTCCCCGTGCGCAATTGCGCACCTGAGGTTCGCTTCGCGCCCCGGAATGACGACTTCGTCCTCAATCCTGGGCCGCAAAAATACGGTAGCGGCGGGGCTGCAGGCTGACGATTTCGCCGGCCTGGAGTTCCCGGTCACGGGGGGCGTCGATCTCGATGATGGTCTTGCCCTCGCCGCCGGACAGCGCCACCTCGGCCCGCTGGATCGGACCAAACGAACGGACATGGCGCACGGCGCCCTCCAGCGATCCGGAACCGGCCGGCCCGATCTGCATGTCATGGCGCCGGACGAACAGTTTCGAGGCCCCGGAAGCCGCGCCATTGGCGGCGATATTGAGCGGCCGGCCGCCGAGCCGCACCGAACCGCCGCTGACATCCACCGGCAGCACGATCGACTCGCCGATGAAGCCATGCACGAACGCGGTCGCCGGGTGATCATAGACCTCGCCGGGCGTGCCGATCTGCTCGATCCGGCCCTTGTCCATGACCACCACGCGGTTGGCGACTTCGAGCGCCTCTTCCTGATCGTGGGTGACGAAGATCGAGGTGACGTGGATTTCCGAATGCAGCGAGCGCAGCCATTGCCGCAATTCCTTGCGCACCTTGGCGTCGAGCGCGCCGAACGGCTCGTCGAGCAGCAGGATGCGCGGCTCGATCGCAAGTGCACGCGCGAGCGCAATGCGCTGGCGCTGGCCGCCGGACAATTGGCTGGGGTAGCGGTCGGACAGCCAGTCGAGCTGCACCAGATCCAGCAATTCCTTGACGCGGGCGCGGATGGTGGCCTCGTCCTTGCGAATGGCGCGCGGCTGCACCCGCAGGCCGAAGGCGACGTTTTCGAACACCGTCATGTGGCGGAACAGCGCGTAATGCTGGAACACGAAACCGACGTGGCGCTCGCTGGCGCCGCGCGCCAGCGCGTTCTCGCCGTCGATCAACACCTCGCCGGCATCCGGCCAGTCGAGCCCGGCGATGATCCGCAGCAGCGTGGTCTTGCCCGAGCCGGAGGGGCCGAGCAGCGCCAGCAATTCGCCCTGGTCGACTTTCAGGTCGACATTGTCGAGCGCAGCGAAGCTGCCGAACTTCTTGACGATGTTTTTGACTTCAATGGTCACGCGGTTCCTGTCCTTCGTCCAGACGTCGCTCGAGAACGGTCTTCACGACCAGCGTGATCAACGCCAGCATCGCCAGCAATGACGCAATCGCGAACGACGCCACGAATTGATATTCATTATAGAGGATTTCGACCAGCAGCGGCATGGTGTTGGTCTCGCCGCGGATATGGCCGGACACGACCGACACCGCGCCGAACTCGCCCATGGCGCGCGCGTTGCACAGCAATACGCCGTACAGCAGGCCCCACTTGATATTGGGCAGGGTGACGCGGAAGAAGGTCTGCAGGCCTGACGCACCGAGCGAGATCGCCGCCTCCTCCTCCTGCGTGCCCTGCTCCTGCATCAGCGGGATCAGCGACCGCGCCACGAAGGGAAACGTCACGAAGATGGTCGCCAGTGCGATGCCGGGCACGGCGAACAGGATGTGAATGTCATGCGCCTGCAGCCATGTGCCGAAAAAGCCCTGCGCGCCGAACAGCAGCACGAAAACGAGACCCGAGATCACGGGGCTGACCGAGAAAGGCAGATCGATCAGCGTGATCAAGAAGGTCTTGCCGGTGAAATCGAACTTGGCGATCGCCCAGGCCGCAATCACGCCGAACACCAGATTGAGGGTGACGGAGATCGCCGCCACCAGCAGCGTCAGCTTGATCGCGGAAAGCGCCTCCGGCTCGCCCAGCGCCGCCAGGTAGGTGCCGATGCCTTTGGAAAAGGCGCTTGCGAACACCACGACCAGCGGCAGCACGACGAACACCGACAGGAAGGTGACCGCAAGGGTGATGATGATGAAACGGACCGGCCCAGGCTCGGTACGCAGATTGTCCGGCGATGTCCCGGTGCGCGGGCGCGCACGCTCGATACGCGAAGGCGGCGGGGAAACGGTGAGGTCCGCCGTCGGGGCATAGGCCCGCAACTCGGTCGCTGACGTCACCACACTCGATTGCGTCGACATCAGTCCCTCAATGCGCCGGAATACGGGTTTGGGCCCAGCGCTGCAGGCGATTGACCGCGAAGATGATCAGGAACGACGCCAGCAGCATGACAACCGCAATCGCGGTCGCATCGGCGTAGCGGAACTCGGAGAGCCGGATCACGATCAGGAGAGGCGCGATTTCCGACACGTTCGGCAAATTGCCGGCAATGAAGATGACGGAGCCGTATTCGCCGACCGCGCGCGCGAACGCCAGTGCGAAACCGGTCAACAGCGCCGGAATCAAGCTCGGCAGGATCACCCTGAACACGGTGTGCCAGCGGTTGGCCCCGAGGCTTGCCGCCGCCTCCTCGATCTCGACGTCGAGATCGATCAGCACGGGCTGCACCGTCCGCACCACAAAGGGAATGCCGATGAACACCATCGCGATGAATATCCCGATCGGCGTGAACGCGACCTTGATGCCAAGTTCGGCCAGCGGCGCACCGAGCCAGCCTTTTTGTGCAAACAGTTGCGTGAGCGCGACGCCGGCGACCGCGGTCGGCAGCGCAAAGGGGATATCGACGATGGCGTCGAACAGCCGGCGGCCGGGAAAGCGATAACGCACCAGCGCCCAGACGATGATGGTCCCCATCACCAGATTGACCAGGGCGGCGAGAAAC
The DNA here is from genome assembly GCF_018130145.1 of Bradyrhizobium sp. AUGA SZCCT0176. Taxonomy (GTDB): domain Bacteria; phylum Pseudomonadota; class Alphaproteobacteria; order Rhizobiales; family Xanthobacteraceae; genus Bradyrhizobium. The sequence continues at coordinate 623,540 of NZ_JAFCMB010000003.1, forward strand.
GAAAGCCCGAACGAGATCTTCAGCGCATTGAGCGTGCGGCGGCTGGTGATGATGCCCCAGAACTGATCGAGGCTGAGCTCGAACGTCTTGAGGAACAGGCCGGCCAGCGGCAACAGGATAATAATGGAGAGCCATGTCAGGGTCAGTCCCATGGTGAGACCAAACCCCGGCAAGCTGCTCCGCCGTGCCACCGCTATGCTCACAAGTCCCCCTGATTGCTCGGTAAATCGTCCCAGATCAGTTCTTGTAGATCTGGTCGAAGATACCGCCTTCGGCGAAATGTTCCTTCTGCGCCTTTGCCCAACCACCGAAAACGTCGTCGATGGTGAAAAGTTCGACCTTGGCGAAAGATTTTTCGTATTCCTTGGCGATCTCCGAATCGCGCGGACGGTAGGAGTTGCGTGCGGCGATTTCCTGACCTTCCTTGGTATACCAGTATTTCAGGTAGGCTTCAGCCGCCGCGCGGGTGCCTTTCTTGTCGGCCACCTTGTCGACCACGGAGACCGGCGGCTCGGCCAGGATCGACAGCGGCGGCGAGACGATCTCGAATTTGTCCTTGCCGAATTCGCGTTGCGCCAGGAAAGCCTCGTTCTCCCACGCCAGCAGCACGTCGCCGACACCGCGCTCGACGAAGGTCACGGTCGAGCCCCGTGCGCCGGTATCGAGTACCGGCACGTTCTTGAAAAGATCGCCGACGAATTTTTTGGCCTTGTCGGACGAGCCGAATTTTTTCTCGGCATAGCCCCATGCCGCCAGATAGTTCCAGCGCGCTCCGCCCGACGTTTTCGGATTCGGCGTGATGACGCTGACGCCGGGTTTAATCAAATCGTCCCAATCCTTGATGGCCTTGGGATTGCCCTTGCGCACCAGAAACACGATCGTCGACGTGTAGGGCGAGGCGTTGAGCGGCAGGCGCTTCTGCCAATCCGGCGCCACCAGGCCCTTGCCGGCGATCGCATCGATATCATAGGCCAGCGCCAGCGTGACCACGTCCGCCTGCAACCCGTCGATCACAGAACGCGCCTGCGAGCCGGAGCCACCGTGCGACTGCTTGATCTCGACGCTCTTGCCGGTTTCCTTACTGTAAGCGGCAATGAACGCCTTGTTGAAATCGGCATAGAGCTCGCGCGTCGGATCGTAGGACACGTTGAGCAGCGACACATCGGCGGCGAGCGCAGAACCTGCCCAGAGCAGTCCCGCGACGAGGGGCAGAATACGACGGAACATCTCAATCTCCATTCGGCCTGATGAAGGATATCATCGCAGCACACCGGACATAACTCGCGGCGAAGTGGCCTTTAGTCAACGAAACCGCATTTCATTGTTTGCGGCGGTGCAGCGTCATTGTCCTATGAAGTCTTGATCGTGTGGATGCCGCATTCTGTCTTGGCTCTTCCGCGCCAGCGACCGGCACGCGCGTCTTCATCAGGCGAGGTCCGGCTGCTGCACGGCATGCATCCGACCGACAGGTAGCCCGACGCCACCAGCGGATGCGGCGGCAATTTCGAAAGCTGGTAGATCGCCTCGATGTCTTCGCGCGCGACATTGGCGAACGGGTTGAATTTCAGCCTGGCGCCGTCGTCTTCGACAACCGCCATCTCGGCGCGCTGGCCGCCCTGGAAGCGCTTGCGGCCGTTGATCCAGGCTGAGAACGGCGCCAACGCCCGCGCCAGCGGCTCGACTTTACGGATACGGCAGCAGGCGTCGGGATCGGAGAACCACAATTCGCGGTCCGGATCCGCGCGCGACAAAGTTTCTTCCAGCGGCTTGATCGAGCGGACGTCGCGCAGGCCGAGCGTTGCGATCAACGTGTCGCGATAGGCCAGCGTCTCCTCGAACAGCCAGCCGGTGTCGAGGAAGATCACGGGAATCGCCGGATCGACGTCTGCCATCACCTTGAGCAGTGCCGCCGATTCGGTGCCGAACGACGAGACCACCGCCAACTTCTCGCGGCCGACGGTCTTCAACGCCGCTTCAATGACTTCCGCTGATGAGGCGCTGCGGAGCGCACGATCGAGCGCCTGCGCCGGCGGCAGGTCCAAAGCTTTCTCTATCACTGACTGAGGTACGAGCGCGTTCACTGGCCGGCACTCTCCGAATGACGCAACTGCATCCGCCGATGCAGCGCGGTGAGGCGGCCGTCGCCGGTCGGCTGGTAGAACACCGAATAGCTTTTTGCGGTAGAGGCAAACGCCTCGGCGTCGCTGTCCTTCCTGACCTCGAACGTGTCGAAGCCGGCGCGCAGCATGAACACGAACTGGTCGCGCAGCACCTGGCCGGTGGCACGCAATTCGCCGTCGAAGCCGTGACGCTCGCGCAGCAGGCGCGCCTGGCTGTAGGCGCGGCCGTCGCGAAACGAGGGAAACACCAGCGCCACCGCGGCCAGCCGGCCGAGATACGGCACGAGCTCGTCGAGGTCGCGGTTGTTCGGCCAGATCACGCCGACCTTGCCGGCGCGCTTGAGAAGGGTTTCCGGATCCTCCAGGAACCGCGCCGCCGGAATGAGGATCGCGCCATCGCCCGGCAACTCGGCGCCGTCGGCAACATGGGCGAACAGATCGGTGGTGATTCTACCCTGCTTAACGAGTGGCATAGACCCGCTCCTTGAATGGCTCGACACCCAGGCGCTTCACCGCATCCACGAACAACTCCTCGGGGCGGTCGCGCAGTGCGAGATAGGCTTCGACAATATCCTCGATCACGTCGGCGACTTCCGCATAGGGAATCGCCGGGCCGATCAGCGTACCCATCTGCGCGCCCTCGTCGGCGCGCCCGCCGATCGTGATCTGGTAATACTCCTCGCCGTTCTTCTCGACGCCGAGAATGCCGATATGGCCGACGTGGTGATGTCCGCAGGCGTTGATGCAGCCGGAAATATTGATGTGCAGCCGGCCGATCAGTTCGGCGGTGTCGTGATTGGCGAAGCGACGGGTCAGCTCCTGCGCGATCGGGATCGAGCGCGCATTGGCCAGCGAGCAATAATCCAGCCCGGGGCAGGCGATGATGTCGGTGACCAGATTGACGTTCGGCGTGGCGAGCCCGATCCGGTCGAGCGCCTTCCATAGCTGCGGCAGGTCGCGCTTGGCGACATGCGGCAGGCACAGATTCTGTTCGTGGCCGACGCGGATTTCGCCGAAGGAATATCGGTCGGCGAGATCGGCGACCGCGTCCATCTGGTCGGAGGTGGCGTCGCCGGGCGGTGCGCCCACCGGCTTCAGCGACAGCGTCACGATCGAATAGCCCTGGACCTTGTGCGGGAACACCGAGTTCCTGCGCCAGCGCTCGAACAGCGGATCATGTGCGGCCTGTTTCAGTTCGTCCGGCATGTGCGGCAGCTTCTCATAGGCCGGATAGGAGAAGCGCGAACGCACCTCCTCGATGACGGAATGGTCGAGCGTCAATCCGACGTCGCCCATCTGCTTCCATTCGTCGTCGACCTCGCGCGCGAACTTCTCGATGCCGAGCTCGTGCACCAGAATCTTGATGCGGGCCTTGTAGATGTTGTCGCGGCGGCCGTACTGGTTGTAGACGCGCAGGATCGCCTCGACATAGCTCAGGATGTCGCGGCCGTGCACGAACGGCTTGATGGTCTTGCCGATGAACGGCGTCCGGCCGAGACCGCCGCCGACCAGCACCTCAAAGCCGGTTTCGCCTTCCGCGTTCTTGTACAGGCGGAGCCCGATGTCGTGCACCTTGATCGCCGCGCGGTCGTGCTCGGATGCCGTGATGGCGATTTTGAACTTGCGCGGCAGGAACGAGAATTCCGGATGCAGCGTGGTGTGCTGGCGCAGGATTTCCGACCAGATGCGGGGATCCTCGACCTCGCCCGGCGCGACGCCGGCCCACTGGTCCGAGGTGACGTTGCGCATGTTGTTGCCGGACGTCTGCATCGCATGGATGCCGACCTCGGCAAGGTCCGCCAGCGCGTCCGGCAATTCGGCCAGCTTGATCCAGTTGAACTGGATGTTCTGCCTTGTGGTGAAATGGCCATAGCCGCGGTCGTAGCGGCGTCCGACGCGGGCCAGCGCGCGCAACTGCTTGGACGACAGCGTGCCGTAGGGAATCGCGACGCGGAACATGTAGGCGTGCAGTTGCAGATAGACGCCGTTCTGCAGGCGCAGCATCTTGAATTCGTCCTCGGTGAGTTCGCCGGAGAGGCGGCGCTTCACCTGGTCGCGGAATTCAGACACGCGTTCGTTGATCAGCGTGCGATCGAGTTCGTCATATGCGTACATGATGGATGCGCCTTACGCCGGAACCGGAAGCAGATCGATGGTGAGGCCTTCCGACCGGATATGTTCGCGGAGATTGCCGGGCTTGATTTCGCCGCCGTCCTTGAGTTCGACCGGCGCGATATAGGGGCCGATCGCGCCGACGTCATCGGCGGTGGCTTCACCAAGCAGTGTCCGCGCCTCATCCGAGGTGCGCACGATCACGGCGTCCGACAGGTTCGCCGACCAGCCTTGCTGCGCGGTGCGATAGATCACGACGCCATCCCAGGTGCGGTTGGCGGTGACCATCGAAGGTCCCGTGATCTTGATCTTTTGTTGTAACGGAGAAGTCATTCTGCAGCATCCCTCAATTCGGAGATCACTTGATCGAGATCGGCAAGGTTTGAACTAGCGAGGCGCCACGGTGCGGAATGCGCAACCACGTCGCCGATGATGAGGACGGCGGGACCGCCGTCGATTTGTTCGACCAGCGCCGGCAAATGTTCGAGCGTGCCGACCACCGCCTGGGCGTCCGGCCGTGTCACCCGCGCGAACACGCCGACCGGCGTTTGCGGCAAGCGTCCGGCGGCGAGCAGGCCCGCACGGATCGCGGGTGCCGCGGTCATGCCCATATAGACCACGATGGTCATCTTCTTGTCTGTCAGCACCGACCAGTCGACGGTTTCGGCGTCCCTTGCCTTGTGCGCGGTGAGGAAGGTGATGCGCAGCGCCTCGTGGCGATAGGTCAGCGGCGCTTCGAATTGCGCCGCGGCGCCCAATCCGGCGGTGATACCCGGCACCACCGAATAGGCGACGCCGGCCGCGCGCAACACTTCGATTTCCTCGCCGCCGCGGCCGAAGATGAAGGGATCGCCGCCCTTCAGCCGCACCGCGCGCTGGCCTGACTTGGCTGCCTCGATCAGCAATTTGTTAATCGCATCCTGGCCGATACCGGGCCGGCCGACGCGGCGGCCGACCGGAATGCGCGAGGCATCGCGGCGCACGCGATCGAGAATCTCCGGCGATACCAGTTCGTCGTAGAACACGACGTCGGCGTCCTGCAGCGCGCGCAGCGCCTTGATGGTGAGCAGGTCCGGATCGCCCGGCCCGGCGCCGACCAGCGTCACCCGGCCCTCGGCCTTGCCCTGATCATTGGCGCCGGCGAAAGCGGAAGGGTTCGCGATCGCCTGCAGTTCCTTTTTGGCTTCGTCCTTGCGCCCGGCCAAGACCAGCGCGCCGATCGGTCCGTCGATCACGCGTTCCCAGAAACGGCGGCGCAACGAAAATTCGGGGATGCGCGCATGCATCGCTTTGCGAAAGCCGCCGATGAAGCTGGCGAGGTCGCCGATCCGCGCCGGCAGGACAGCCTCGATAGACTCGCGCACGCGGCGCGCCACGACCGGCGAGGTGCCGCCGGTGCCGACGGCAACGACGACGTCGCCGCGATCGACAATGGCGGGAAAGATGAAAGTCGAATGGACGAGGTCGTCCATCACATTGACGGGCAGTCCGACCGCCTTGGCGCGTGCCGACATCGCCACGCCAATGTCGCCGGCGCCGGCGCAGAGGATCGCGATCACCCCGGACAGATCGGCCGTGAGCGGATCGCCGGCCGCCGGTTCGATCCGCGCCGCATCCTCAGCGGCAATGCCGGAGAGGTCCTGATCGCCATCGGTCGCGAACCAGCGGACCTGCGCACCGGCAGCGGCGAGCAACCGCAATTTGGCGCGTGCGAGGTCGCCCGCTCCAACGAGCAGCACCTTGCCGCTTTGCAGATCAAGAAACACAGGCAGATAGCGCATCAGATACTCGCTTCCCCAAATTTGGGGTTGACTGAAATTATTTTCTATTTATCTCTGGATCAAGGCCAAAAAAGAGAAAATTATTCCTTCTCTTTTGCAGCGCAACTTTAGAATTTTTCCACTCTCAAGTCCAAGGCCAAGAGATGCATCTTCTCAACAAGGAATCCGGCGGACACGGGTTACAGCCCGCGGCCTTCAACCAGGCCTCATCCGCACCCAAAGTTCTGGCCCATGGGCAGCTGCCGCCGCCCTCGATGGACCATCTCGACGAACTCGAGGCGCAGAGCATCTACATCCTGCGCGAAGCCTTCGCGCGGTTGAAGAAGCTGGCGCTGCTGTGGTCGCTGGGCAAGGATTCCAACGTCATGATCTGGTTGGCGCGCAAGGCCTTCTTCGGCCGCGTGCCGTTCCCGGCCCTGCATGTCGACACCGGCAAGAAATTTGCCGAGATGTATGCGTTCCGCGATCGCTTCGGCAAGGAATGGGAACTCGATCTCAAGATCGAGCCCTGCCCGTCGATCGACGCCGTCGATCCGACACTGCCGCCGGCCGCGCGTTCCGCCGCCCGCAAGACCGAAGGCCTCAAATGGGCGCTGACCAAATACGGTTTTGACGGATTGATCGCCGGCATTCGCCGCGACGAGGAAGCCACCCGCGCCAAGGAGCGTGTGTTCTCGCCTCGCGGCCTCGAAGGCGGCTGGGATGTGCGCGATCAGCCCCCGGAATTCTGGGACCATTTCAACGCCTCGCCGCCGCAAGGCGCGCATTTGCGCATCCACCCGATCCTGCATTGGACCGAGGCCGACATCTGGGCCTACACCAAGCGCGAGAACATTCCGATCATCCCGCTGTACCTGTCGAAGGACGGCAAGCGTTATCGCTCGCTGGGCGATCAGGACATCACCAATCCGGTGGCGTCGACCGCTTCCAGCATCGATGAGATCCTGACCGAACTCGACGGCACCAAGGTGCCGGAACGTGCGGGCCGCGCGCTCGATCACGAAACCGAAGATGCATTCGAGCGGCTGCGTGTCGCCGGCTATCTCTGACGGACATTAGGTGTGAGTGCTGCGATGAACATGATCCTCCCCTCAAGCGTATTGGCGACACCCAACGGCACGACGCGGCCACAGATTCGCATCGTCATCGTCGGCCATGTCGACCATGGCAAATCCACCCTCGTCGGCCGCCTGCTGCATGAAACCGGCAGCCTGCCCGAGGGCAAGCTGGAAATGCTGAAAGCCGTCAGCGCGCGGCGCGGCATGCCGTTCGAATGGTCGTTTCTGCTGGATGCGCTGCAAACCGAACGCGACCAGGGCATCACCATCGACACCACGCAGATCCGCTTTCGCACCATGTCGCGCGACGTCGTGCTGATCGATGCGCCCGGCCACGCCGAATTCCTGCGCAACATGATCACCGGCGCCTCGCAGGCCGACGGCGCGGTGCTGATCATCGACGCGCTGGAAGGCGTGCGCGACCAGACCCGCCGGCACGGCTATCTGTTGCATCTGCTCGGCATCAAGCAGGTCGCCATCGTCGTCAACAAGATGGACCGGGTCGACTTCAGCGCGGAACGTTTCAAGGAGATCAGCGACGAGATTTCGGCGCATCTGATCGGCCTCGGCGTGACGCCATCGGCGGTGATTCCGATTTCCGCGCGCGACGGCGACGGCGTTGCCGAACGCACGCCGCGGATCTCCTGGTACCAGGGGCCGAGCGTGGTCGAGGCGCTCGATGCGCTCGAGCCGGCCCGGCCGCTGGAGCAGCTCGCGCTGCGGCTGCCGGTGCAGGCGATCTACAAATTCGACGATCGCCGCATCGTCGCCGGCCGCATCGAATCCGGCAGTCTCAGCGCCGGCGATGAGATCGTCATCATGCCCGCCGGCAAGATCGCGAAGATCAAGACCGTCGAGAGCTGGCCGGTGACGCCGGTCAACGGCAGCCACGGCGCCGGCCGGTCGGTCGGCATCACGCTCGACCGCGAATTGTTCATCGAACGCGGCGACGTGATCGCCCATGCCGGCGCGACCCCGCGCGACACGCGGCGGATTCGCGCCAGGATTTTCTGGCTGCACGACAAGCCGCTCACCAAGGGCGAGCAGATCCTGATCCGCCTCGGCACCCGCGAAAGCCGCGCCCAGGTGGTCGCGATCGAGAAGGCGGTGGATCCCGGCGAACTCTCCAATGCGGAGACCAAGTCGATCGCGCGCAATCACGTTGGCGAAATCGACATCTCGCTGGCGCAGCCGGTTGCGGCCGACCCCTATCAGGACAATCCGCGCACCGGACGGCTGGTGATCGAGGTCAATGGCCGCATTGCCGGCGGCGGCCTCGTGCTGTCGGTCGATGCCGGACAACGCGCCGTTCCCATCGACATCGTTCCGGTGGAATCCGCGCTGCGTCCCGAAGAGCGTTCGGCGCGCTATCACCATAACGGCGCGGTAATCTGGCTGACGGGCCTGCCCGGCTCCGGAAAATCGACGCTGGCCCGCGCGTTGGAGCGCCGGCTGTTCTCTCGCGGCGGTTCACCGATCCTGCTTGATGGCGACACCCTGCGTGCCGGCCTCAACAACGATCTCGGCTTTTCGCCGCAGGACCGCAGCGAAAACATTCGCCGCCTCGCGGAAGTCGCCACCCATCTGGCGCGCAACGGCCACGTCGCGATCGTCGCCGCGGTTTCGCCCGCGATTGCGGATCGCGCAGTGGCGCGCCGCATCGCCGATACCGCCTTCCGCGAAATCCACGTCGCCGCTCCTGCCGAAGTGTGCGAGAGCCGCGATCCCAAAGGCCACTATGCCAAGGCCCGTGCTGGCACGCTCCCCTCGTTCACCGGGATCACCAACGACTATCAGCCGCCGGCTAGTTGCGAGTTGACGATCGACACCTCAACCCGGACGGTGGCCGATGCCACCGACGCGATCGAACGGATGCTGGCCGAGACCGGCGTTTTGTTCGACGAACTGGTGGACCTGGCGGCCAATATCTAGGCTTTTTGGGGCCTTCTCATCGACCCGGCTTTAGGGCTAAAAGGGCGGCCGACGCCGCCCCTTTTGGCGCGCTTTTGCTGTTTTCACACTGAAAACGCCTTCCTGTTCGCCGTTTCTACCCCGAGAAAGCCCATCATGAATCGTGTCGATGCCCACGGATTGAAGATCGCCCCTGAACTGTTCGATTTCATCGCCAAGGAGGCGACCCCCAAAACCGGGATTTCCCCCGACGCATTCTGGGCCGGGCTTGCCGCCATCATCGCCAAATTGGGACCGAAAAACCGCGAACTGCTCGCCGTCCGCGACGCACTGCAGGCCAAGATCGACGGCTGGCACCGCGCCAACAAGGGCAAGGCGTTCGACATGAACGCCTATACGGCCTTCCTCAAGGAGATCGGCTACCTCTTGCCGGAGCCCGCGACCCACAAGGTCGAAACCGCTGATGTCGACGAGGAAATCGGCAAGATCTGCGGACCGCAGCTCGTCGTCCCCCTCACCAACGCCCGCTATGCCTTGAACGCGGCGAATGCCCGCTGGGGCAGCCTGTATGATGCTTTCTACGGCACGGATGCGATCCCGCACGAGGCGAGCGAGGCTGGCCGCGGCTACAACAAGGCGCGCGGCGACAAGGTGATCGCCAAGGCCAAGGCGTTCCTCGACGCCGCCGCGCCGCTCGCGACCGGCAGCCACACCGACGTGACGTCTTACAGCGTGATCGCCGGCCAGCTCGCGGTCAAACTGAAGAGCGGCAACGCCACCGCGCTGAAGTCGGCCGAACAGTTCGCCGGCTATCTGGGCGACGCTGCCGAGCCGACCGCGATCCTGCTGGTCAACAACGGCATGCATGTCGAAATCAAAATCGATCGCAGCAGCACCATCGGCAAGGACGATCCTGCCGGTGTCGCCGACATGATCCTGGAATCGGCGGTCTCGACCATCCTCGACATGGAAGACAGCGTCGCCGCCGTCGATGCCGAGGACAAGGTGCTGGTCTATCGCAACACGCTCGGCCTGATGGACGGCACGCTGTCGGCGGATTTCGACAAGGGCGGCAAGACGCTCAAGCGTTCGCTCAACCCCGACCGCGTCTACAAGACGGCCGACGGCAAGGACCTCACGCTGCACGGCCGCAGCCTGCTATTGATGCGCAATGTCGGCCATCACATGTTCACCGACGCCGTGCTGGACTCAAAGGGCGAGGAGATTCCCGAAGGCCTGCTCGATGCCGCCGTCGCCGGCCTGCTGGCGATCCACGATCTCAAGGGCGGCTCGAAGACCAAGAACAGCCGCACCGGCTCGGTCTACATCGTCAAGCCGAAGATGCACGGCCCCGACGAGGTCGCGCTGACCTGCGAATTGTTCGGCGAGGTCGAGAAGATGCTGTCGCTGCCCGAGAGCACCATGAAGGTCGGCATCATGGACGAGGAGCGCCGCACCACGGTCAACCTCAAGGCCTGCATCCAGAACGCCTCGAAGCGGATCTGCTTCATCAACACCGGCTTCCTCGACCGCACCGGCGACGAGATCCATACCTCGATGGAAGCGGGTCCGATGATCCGCAAGAACGACATGAAGGCGCAGCCCTGGATCAAGGCCTATGAAGACTGGAACGTCGACATGGGCCTGATCGATGGCCTGCCCGGCCATGCCCAGATCGGCAAGGGCATGTGGGCAGCACCCGACAAGATGGCCGACATGCTGACGCAGAAGCTCGGCCATCCGCAGGCCGGCGCCACCACCGCCTGGGTGCCGTCACCGACCGCCGCCACGCTGCACGCGCTGCATTATCATCAGATCAACGTGCAGGCGCGCCAGCAGGAGCTCGCCAAGGGCGGCCAGCGCGCGAAACTTTCCGACATCCTCACCATTCCGGTGTCGCAGTCGAACTGGGCCCCCGACGACGTGAAGCAGGAGATCGACAACAACTGCCAGGGCATTTTGGGCTATGTGGTGCGCTGGATCGACCAGGGCGTCGGCTGCTCCAAGGTGCCTGATATCCACGACGTCGGCCTGATGGAAGACCGCGCGACCTTGCGCATTTCCAGCCAGCATCTGGCGAACTGGCTGCATCAGGGCGTCATCACCAAGGATCAGGTGATGGAGTCGCTGAAGCGCATGGCGGTCGTCGTCGACGGCCAGAACAAGGGCGATGCGCTGTACAAGCCGATGGCGCCCGGCTTCGACGGCATCGCCTTCAAGGCGGCGTGCGACCTGGTGTTCAAGGGCCGCGAGCAGCCGAACGGCTACACCGAATACATCCTCACCGCCCGCCGACGCGAAGCCAAGGCGGCCGGCTGACCGGCCGGCCTGAGCTCCATCCGGATATCAGGCCGCGCGTATCGTATGCAGGAATTTCCCGACTTCGAGCTTGAGGGAATGGCCTTCCTGCGAGAGCGAACGGGCGGAACCATGAACCTGTTCGGCCGCCGCCTGCGTGTCGGCCGAACCTCGGCTGACATCGGCGAGGCAACCGCCAACTTCGATGGCGCCCTGAGCGGCTTGCTGGACGTTTCGCGCGATCTCCTGCGTCGCGGTGCCCTGCTGTTCGACGGCGGCGGCGATCGCCGTTGAAATCTGGGAGATCTGCCCGATCGTGCCGCCGATCGCCTTGATCGCGGACACTGACTGCTCCGTTGCCGACTGCATCTGCGTGATCTGGGCGCCGATTTCCTCGGTCGCCTTGGCGGTTTGGGCGGCAAGCGCTTTGACCTCGGAAGCCACCACCGCAAAGCCGCGACCCGCCTCGCCGGCGCGCGCCGCTTCGATGGTCGCATTGAGCGCCAGCAGGTTGGTCTGCTCGGCCACCGCCGCGATCAGCTTGACGACTTCGCCGATGCGGCCGGCCGCCTGCGACAGTTCCGCGATCCGCTCATTGGTCTGTTCGGCCTGACGCACGGCTGCATGGGTGATGTCTTCCGATTGCTTCACCTGCCGGCCGATTTCGGTCACCGAGGAAGCCATCTGCTCCGAAGCGGCAGCCGCCGATTGCGCATTGGCCGATGAACGGTCGGAAGCGGATGCCGCCTCTGCCGTATGCTTATGGCTGGTTTCGGCCGTCCTGGTCAGGCTGCCGGCGGCGAGTTCGATTTCGGAAGAGGCCGTTGATACGGCCTCGATGATCTTGCCGATCGCCTGCTCGAAGCCGTCGGCGACCTGGCTCATCGCCAGCTTGCGTTCTTCCTCCGCCCTGAGCTTGAGGCCGGCCTTCTCGGATTCCATGGCCTGAACGCGCAGCGCGTTTTCCCTGAACACCTGGACGGCGCGGGCAATGGCGCCGACTTCATCCGTTCGTTTGAGGGACGGTATTTCAATGTCCAATCCGCCGCCGGCGAGCCGTGCCATCACGCCGGTCATGCGGGTCATCGGCCGGATCACACCGAGGCCAACGCCGACAAGGCCGCCGCCAATGATCAGGAAGACCAGGGCCGAGATGCCCCACAGAATAACGTTGAACGTGCCGACACGCTGGGTCGCGGCAGTTTCGATGGCCGCGTTGTCGTCAGTGGTCTTCTTGACGATTTCGTCGATCAGGGCGCGGTGCGCCAGATAGGCGGCCGAGATTTCCGAATACGCCTTTGCCGCGGCGGCGGCGTCTGCCTTGGCCAGGGCCGGCAGGAACGCTTGCTCGATGGCGGTCCAGAAGCGCTGCACCTCGCGATGCGAATCCACAACGAACTTTGCCTTGACCACAGGCTCGAGGTCCGACTTCACCCAGAACTCGTGGCGCTCGTCATATTCCTTTTTCAATTGCTTCAGCCGCTCGCGACGGTTGGCGAGTTCAGCCGGATTGTTCAGGGCAAGAGTGGCTTCGAGATAGGATTCGATCACATATTCCGGCGGCGGCAGGATGTCGGCGATCAGATCGTTGCCGAGCTTGAGCTTGTTGTAGAGGGGTCCGCCGACCTTGACCTCGCTGAGCGCGAAGATGCCGGTGAACACCACGGCTCCAAGACCGATTGCCGTGACAAGGCCGAACAGGACTATGGCGCGCGTAATCGTCAAACGAAGCTTCATTGCCAACGTTTCCTCAAAATCGATCCGGTTCCGCTCTTGGCGAGCCGAACTTGAATTCGCTTGAAACGCGAGGACTATTGACTATTCGCGTTAACGTTCAGTTTGTCTTCGCATGCAACCTCGGTTCCGCAGCCGGTCGGACGCCCCGTTTAAATACGGGAGGCGGCGCGCGATCTGTCGCAGGGCTGGTGCCGCTTTGCCGCATCACAGGAACGTTTGGATCGTGCGCCCGTTGAGAATTCATCTCAACTCACAGGGAGAAATGACGATGGATTGGAACCGGGTTGAAGGAAACTGGAAACAGTTCAAGGGCGCCGCCAAGGAGAAATGGGGCAAGCTCACCGACGACGATCTCAATGTGATCGAAGGCCGTCGTGAGCAACTCGAAGGCAAGCTGCAGCAACGCTATGGCTTCGCCAAGGACCAGATCCGCAAGGACGTGGACGACTGGTTCGGGACACTGAAATAGAATCCTCAAAATGAAAAGCCCCGGCAGCGCCGGGGCTTTTTGTTTGGGCGGTCGCTAGATCACCGCGATGTATTTCAACAGCGAGATCACGCCGAGGATGATCACGACGACTCGCGCGATCTGTTTGGCGCGGCCATCAAGCGGCAGCAGGTTGATGAGATAGAGAACGAGGATAACGACGAGAAACGTGACGAGTACGCTGACAAGCATGCGGGCCCCCTCGGCTGGAATAGCGCTGTTGATATTTTGTTAACGTGTCACGTCACATTGGGTTCCGGACGGGGAACCTGCGTGCAAACATAAAAACTTCAACCATTTCAATGGTTCCGTAGTTCTACTGCGTCGGCGCTGTCTAAGTATTTACCCTTTTCCCCCCAAATGACCGCGGCTTTGGGGGAGCATCATGTTGAACCGTCTGACCGTATCCACGCTGCTGAAAACCGTCATCCTCGCCACCGCCTTCTGCATCGTGGTGGGATTCTCGCTCAACGCCTGGGATGCCTGGGGCCGCCTGCAGGTGGCAAACCGCATCTCGGTGGTCACCGACGCATCCGCCAATATGTTCAAGGCGATGCATAATCTGCGCACCGACCGCTCCACGACCAACCGGCTGTTGAATGCCGATGCGCCGATGGACAGCGATATCGAAAAATATCTGCGCAACATCCGCGATACGCAGATGCCCGCCTTGAGCAACGCGCTGACGCTGCTCCCGTCCATCGAATTCGCGCAAGCCCAGACACTGGTGCCTGAGCTCGATCGTCTGTTCAAGAAGCTGAGCACGCAGCAGAAGGAATTCTGGGACGAGGTGAACAAGCCGAAGGCCTCCCGCCGTCCGACGCAAGGCAAGGAATACATGGAGACCGCGACCGCGCTGCTGGAGACGCTCGACAAATTGTCCGCAGCGCTTTCCACCGTGGTCAACCATCAGGACCCGATGATCGACCAATTGCTGGCGATCAAGCAGGTCGCCTGGCTGCTCCGCAACACCGCGGGCGAAGCATCGCTGCTGGTTTCCAACGGGCTCTCCGCAGGAAAGGCGGCGCCGGAAACACAGCTCAAATATCTGAAATTTTCTGGCGGCATCGACGCCGCATGGAACGCGCTGGAACTGACCGCCTCGGGAATGCAGTTGCCGCCGGCGCTCGTCGCCGCGATAGCCGCGACCAAGACCGCCTATTTCGAACCGGACTACATCACTTTGCGCGATCGCCTGATGACGACGATGGTCGCCGGCGGGCAGCCCGAACTGACCGCAAACCAGTGGACGCCGATTACGGTCGGGCGCCTCGGCAGCGCGGTCAAGGTCGCCGAAACGGCGCTCGACGCTGCCCGGGACCATACCGTGATGCAGTATTCCTCGGCCCGGCGCGCGCTGGTGGTGCAACTGGTGCTGCTGGTCGGCGCGTTGATGTTGACGTGCGGTGCGTTGATTCTCGTCACCCGCCGCGTCATCAAGCCGCTGCACAATATGCGCGACGCCATGCTGAAGGTTGCCGCCGGCGACCTGACGGTCGACACCGGCTATGCGGTGCGCAAGGACGAAATCGGTGCGCTCGCCGGTGCGCTGGAGACGTTCAAGCAGCAGGCCGAAGACAAGGTCCGGATCGAGGCGCAGGAGCGCGAACGCAATGCCGGCGCTACCGCGCGCCAGCAGGCGATCGAAAGCTATGTCGGCGAATTCGAGAGCATGGTTCGCCAGACGCTCGACCAGCTGGGCGACGCGTCCGGTCAGATGCGGACCACCTCGGACGGCCTGTCCGCGGTTTCCCGCCAGACCAACGCGCGGGTTGAGGTGGCCGAAAAGGCCTCCAGCGAAGCCTCGATGAGCGTCGAGACGGTCGCGGCCGCGTCGGAAGAATTGAGCGCCTCGATAAACGACATCAGCCAGCAGGCGGCACACGCTGCCGGCATTGCCAGCCGCGCGGTGAGCCAGGCGCGTGAGACCGACGGCACCGTGCAGGGCCTTGCCACATCGGCAGGCCGGATCGGCGAAGTCGTCGGGCTGATCAACTCGATCGCCGCCCAGACCAATTTGCTGGCGCTGAACGCGACCATCGAGGCCGCCCGCGCCGGTGAAGCCGGCCGCGGCTTTGCGGTGGTGGCTTCCGAAGTCAAATCGCTGGCAAGCCAGACCGCGAAGGCGACCGAGGAAATCTCGGAGCAGATCTCCGACATTCAGAAAGTCGCGAATGAGGCCATCGAGGCCATCAAGGGCATCGGCGGCATCATCGGCGAGGTCAACGAGGTCGCCACCGCGATTGCGGCCGCCGTGCAGGAACAGGGCGCCGCGACGCAGGAGATCACGCGCAGCACGCAATTCGCCGCCCAGGGCACCAAGAACGTCTCCGACAACATCTCGGGCGTGAAGACCGACGCCGATGCGGCAGCAGCCGCCGCCGACGACGTCAAGCACGCCTCCGAGACGCTGGAAACGCAGAGCAAGCAATTGGGTACTCAGGTCACTCAGTTCCTCGGCAAGATCCGCGCGGCGTAGTCATCTCCACGATCTCGTCATGCCCGGCCTTGTGCCGGGCATCCACTACTTACTTTTCCACCCACACCAAAGACGTGGATGGCCGGGTCAAGCCCGGCCATGACGGACGTTGAAATATCACGCCCCAAAATGTAATTCCCTGCCATCACTCCCGCGCCACTACCGGCACGCGTTCATACTTCGCGCGCAGCTTGTCGGAGGCGGGTGAGAAGTTCAGCTCGGCGCCGCGCTTGTCGGCGCTGCGGCCGGCCACCAGCAAACCGTTTTCGCCGGCGACGATGTCGCCCTTGCGCAAGGTCGGATCGGCCTCGATCTTGACCGGCGCGAGCCCGGTCTGATCCTTGCCGTTGCAAGTGCACCCGGCCACCAGCTCATTGCGATAGCGGAACGCGTTCGGCAGTTCCGAATAGGGCTTTCCGTTCTCGGCGGCGGCGTTGTCGATGTTGCTGCCGTAGAACACTTTGGTCTCGCTGGCCGGGCAGAAGCTGTCGCAGGACGCCACACGGCTGGCATTGTCGGAGGCCGTCACGGGGAAATAGCGCCCGTCGCAGGTACGCACGCAAAACGCCTGACCGCCGCCGCCATAACGCCGCGTCTCGCCGCGCTGAAGGGGCATCGGTCCGCCGTCGTTCACAAACGGCAACGAAATATGGGGGTCCCTCGCCCGGCCCATGCCGCCGAACAGGGCCGAGAAGAAGTCCTGGGCCTGCGCCGCAGGCGCCAGCGCGGCAGCGCCTGCCAAAGCCGCCGCGCCCAGGATTGCCATTCTACTCACGGCCATTCGCGTCTCCCGTTACGTTCGGCCGCTCAGTTGAGCTGCGACGCCGTCAAATTCATTGCCTGCCGCCCCGACGGCGGCGGCGTCACCGCCGGACGCGCCGGCCGCACGCTGATGGTGGTGCGCGTTTCCATGCGCGGCGCATTCTTCGGCAGCACCACGACCCTGGTGCCGACGTCGACCCGGCTGAAGAGATCGCTGACGTCCTCATTGGTCAGGCGGATGCAGCCTGAGGAAACGAACTTGCCGATCGTCGAGGGATCGTTGGTGCCGTGGATGCGGTACTGGCTGGAGCCGAGATACATCGCCCGGGCGCCGAGCGGATTGCCGGGGCCTCCGGCCATGAAGCGCGGCAGATAGGGCTGGCGCGCGATCATCTCGGCCGGCGGATGCCAATCCGGCCACTCCGCCTTGCGGCTGATGGTCTGTACGCCGGACCAGGTAAAGCCTTCGCGGCCGACACCGACGCCGTAGCGAACGGCGCGGCCCTGACCGAGCACGTAATACAGCGCGGTGTTGCCGGTATCGATCACGATGGTGCCGGGCGCCTCCGACGTGTTGAAAGCGACGACGGCACGGCGCAGCCGCTCCGGCACGACGCCCGCGTCGGGCGTTACCGGCTCAACCATCATCTCATCGGAGGGAAACGAGTTTGGCTGGGTGGACGCGTAACCCAGCAGCTGTGCGCTCGCCGCGCTGGAAAATACCGAGGGGGCCAGCAGCATGGTGCTGATGAAGACGAGCGCGTGGGTTACGCGCGACTGACGCCGGCGATGAGAGGACTGTGTCATGGGACTGCCCCGGTTGGATACGCATCGTGTGATGCTCTGAATTGGCAACGCGACCGGGGCTGTGCAGTTCCCTGCGACTCACGTTGACAGGCCTGCTGTCAAGCGCGCCCGTGCTCACGCGTCCGCGATGGAACTTCTGCTCCCGGCGCTCGTTAGGGCGGTTGAGAACGGTTCGCGGGGCGACGTCGCGGCTGCCATGTGAACACCGCCTCGCGCGGGGGAGAACCGTTGTGCGCGTATTGCCCCCCAAGCCTTTGCCTGAAGAACGCAGGGCGCCTGAAGATCGCAAGGCACCGTCCAAGGCACCGTCCGATGAAAACAAGCCGTCGGAACGAAAGCCGGCGCAAGGCGAGCACAAGACAACCGAACGCAAGCCATCCGACCGCAAGCCTTCTGACAACAAGTCCTCCGACCACAGGGCCTCTGACCAAAGGACTTCGCCGGGCGACCGCCAGAAAGCCAATGCGCCGGAAGGCAAACCGCTGCCCGACAGTAATGTCGAATTGCCTCCGCTGATCAGCCGCGCTGAAATCGTCGCCTTTTCGCTGGTATCGCTGCTGATCATCTGCATCGTCGCCGTGCTCTACGCCGCGAAAGCGTTCTTCCTGCCGATCACGATGGCATTCATCGTCGGCACGATGCTGTCGCCGGCGGCGAGCTTCCTCGAGCGCTATCGTATTCCCCGTGCGCTGGGCGCCGTCCTGATCGTGGCCGCCGTCGTCACCGGCGCAGCCTTCATGGTCGGCCTGATTGCATCGCCGGTAATGGAATGGAGCAACAAGCTTCCGGAACTGGGGGCGCAGCTGAAGGAAAAAATGCACGTCTTCGACAGGCCGCTGGCGCTGTGGCAGCAGCTGCAAGGCATGCTCGGCAGCTCCGACACGCTGGCGACCTTCCACATGCCGAAATTCGAATGGGTGCAGCCGACGCTTGAATTCCTGTCGCCGACCCTCGCCGAGTTCCTGCTGTTCGTCGCCACCCTGATCCTGTTCATCGCGAGCTGGAAGGACCTGCGCCGGGCAATGGTGATGAATTTCGGCGACCGGCCGGTGCGGTTGCGAACGCTGCGGATCCTCAATGAGATCGAGGAGCATCTGGGCAGCTATCTGCTGATGGTGACGATGATCAATGTCGGCGTCGGCATCGCAACCGGCATCATATGCGCGGTCACGGGCATGCCTAATCCGGCCGGCCTCGGTGCGCTGGCCGCGACCCTGAACTTCATTCCGATCATCGGACCGGTCGCGATGTTCGTCGTGCTGATCGTGGTCGGCCTTGTCGCCTTCCCGACGATCAGCGCGGGGCTGCTCGCGCCGCTGCTGTTTGCCGCGATGACCTTCCTCGAGGGCCATTTCGTCACGCCGACGATCGTCGGCCGCAGGCTCGAGCTCAACGCGCTGGCGGTGTTCATCGCGCTGGCATTCTGGACCTGGCTGTGGGGACCGATGGGCGCGTTCCTGGCGTCGCCGATCCTGATCGTCGCGCTGATCCTCAAGGAGCATCTGATGCCGGTCAATTCGCCGCAGTTGCCCTAGAATCAAAGGGTTTCGCAGCAGGAACTTCCGCTTCAGGCAGGCGTTTCCTCGGTACGCAAATTTAGTACCCGGGAGCTTTTGATGTCGATGACGAATGGCGACGCCGCAAAGAACCTGACGGATAAAGCGACCTACGAACGCCTGGAAAAGGATGTAACCGCCGTGAAAAACGATATCGCAGCCCTCACCGACCAGATCACCGATGCGCTCAACAGTTTTGCCGGCACCGCGGGCAAGCAGGCCCGCCGCGGCTACAAGCAGGCGCGCGCCAATGCGGAGCAGGCGGTGGACGACATGTCCGAGCGCGGCAGCGCCATGATGGACGCGGCTCAGGATGCGGCCTCCTCGATCGAGGAATCGCTGGAAGACGTCATCACGCAGCGGCCGCTGGCAACGGTAGGCCTTGCGCTGGGCGTGGGCTTCCTGCTCGGCGCAATGTGGCGCCGATAATCGGCGATGATGGCAATGATGACCCGCGCCGGAAAGCCAGCCCTCATCTCCCGATCGCGGCGCTGGCGCGAGGTCGTTTCTTTTATTGATGTTCTTTTCAGATCGAGGCGGGCCCATGTTTCAGCGACTGATCGATGACTTCAAGGATTCGACCGGCACTGCGCTCCGGCTGACCTCGCTCGCGGCAGCAGCCGCAGTTGCTTTGCTCGTCACCACATCGTTTCTGTGCGCGGCCGCCTTCATCTTCGTGCTGGAGAAGTACGGCCCCGTTTATGCTTGCCTGACCGGCGCCGGCATCTTCTTCGTGGTGACGATGATCGCGGCGATCTCCTACATGGTGCGCAAGAAACAGATCGAGACGCGCGTCAAGGAGACGACAAAATCCGCCGCTCAAACCATGCTGGCCGATCCGATGCTGGTCGCGGCCGGCATCCAGGTGGTGCGCGCGATCGGCATCAAGAAGTTGATTCCGATTTTGGCGGTCGGCGGACTGGCGCTGGGATTCTTGGCGAGCCGCGGGCAAAGCCAGGCCGGTGGCGAGGCGCCGGCGGAGTGAACTTCGTTCGTGAGCGTTGGCGCATCGCGCCCCGATGAAAGCTGTCATCCTCCGCGAAAGCGGGGGATCCAGTACGCCGCGGCTTCTCGGTTCTATCATCGGCTTCTCTGGAATACTGGATCGTCCGCCTTCGCGGACGATGACACTGAATATGAGTTTGCGATCTCGCGACGCATTGCGCCCGAGCTTTGCCAGAAACTTCCCGCCCTCCCCAAATGAGAGGGCGCAGGGAAGACCGGGTGCGCGCTGCACCCGCGGTCTCGCGTGCGGTTTGCACAAAACAAAGTGCACACGAGCATACAGGGCAGCGGTGAACACCCGGCCTTCCCTGCGCAATGGCTTTACGGCTTATGCCGTGATCTC
>NZ_JAFCMB010000030.1 GCF_018130145.1 Bradyrhizobium sp. AUGA SZCCT0176
TTATCCACGCCGTCGTCGAGGCGTAAACCAGCGTCCACCGCAACCCGTCCAACGTCCGTGACGACGGCCGACGCCCTTCTGAGTAGGACGGGATGGCGATAGATGCGCACTGATTTGGGCCGGTCGACAACAGAAATATTTTGATTTACAGAAATTTTCTTCTTGACACGATTTCTGAAACTCAGAATTGATTTGCCCGTCGGGTTGATTTGTCGCACCTTACCTGCCGTAGCGATATGGCACAGCGCGATGAGCGACATTCGAGTGCGAGTTCTCCGACGTCACGCGCTCATATACCGGCACTGGTGCCGTGCGCTGCGCGTGGTCATGAACTTTCAATGTTCAGCGTAGGCCGGATCATCCGGCATGCGACATCTGATCACAATTTGTGAAGCTCGGTCTCGCCCGAAAGGCGATCGCCCGCAATTCCCGTGGCGAGCGGGCCGTCGGCCCATTTGGCCGCCTCCATCCTCAGCGAATCGAGTTTATCGCAGAACACGCATTTCAGTTCGGCCCTGCCGCTCAAGCCGGAGGTGCGGACCATTCTTTTTCCGCAGCGCAAACACCGCGTCACCCGATCCATCTTCTGACTCCTGTTGCACCCGGTAATTCCGCTGGGGAACTTTCGTTCCAATCGGAGGTTCCCTTCTGAGGGGCGTCAGGAGAGTGCCATGCAAACGGCGATTGACCGTGTGATGAAGACCTACGGGATGATGGTCAATCTCACTTCGGAGCAGGAACGGCAGGCCAGGGACGAAGTCGCCAGATTTTTCGAAAGCAAGCGCTTCGATGAACGCACGCTGGCCGTTGAGGGCCTCAAATATCTGAGAGCCCGTTCCTCAAGGCGACGCGAACGGATCTAGTTCAGGACGGCGTCGAGTAACTCGTCTGGCAGATAGGGTTTCATCAAGAAGCGCGTATCCTGCGGAATGTAAGGTGGGCCGCGTCCGGACACCATCACCACGTTCAAAAGAGGGAACTTACGTTTGGCGTACTGCGCCAGTTCGACGCCGGACATATCGCCCGCGAGATTTATGTCCGTTACCAGGGCTCGCAGTTCAGTGCCGGTCGCAACCAGCACGAGTTCGGCAGCCTCCGCGCTCGCGCACTCGACCACTTCGAGGCCTTGCTCTTTCAGCAGGTCAGCCAAAAACGCCCGCTGCAACGGGTCGTCTTCCACAACAAGAGCAATAAAATTCATCATGGCGGCCTCTAGGATTATCCAATCCCGGAAAGCCGTTATTGTTCAACCGGCCCTCGCCTGGCCACCCGACCGGCCGTGATGGTGCTGGCTTAAGGGTTTCCCGATGTATCGCGGTTTTGTTCGACCGCCCTTATCGCCACGTTGGTAAGCCGCATGCGACTGCGCACACCTGCGCGCCAGGCGTCCGCGATGGCGTTTGCGGCCACGGTCTGCGTCTCCCGGAATTCGACGGCCTGGTCGGTGCGAATGAGATAGTCCATCGCGATATTGAGCGCGTCATCCATCACATTGTCGAATTCGCCAAACCGCCAAGGGTACATGGGACGAACCTGAACCGGAGATACCCTCATTCTTGAAGGTCACCACGCGTCTTGCCGGACGCCGGGCTGTCGATTCTCTCCAGCCTTTCGGCGTCGGCGTCGTACTGTTTGGACAAGTCTTTCAGTTTCACGGAGGCCTCAAGGTCGCTGATCGTGAGCGCGAGGCGGCCTGCTCGTCGGGCCTGTTCTCTGAGATCTTCGCTTTGCTTGCTCATCTGAGCTTACCCCGAGAGTCCGGTAACCGACACACGTGTCATTCGTTCCGGGGCGGTCGCATCTTCTGTTTTTGGGGGAGCGAAAACCGGTACCCAAGGAAACGGCCCCAGTGGGAGGCGGCTAATGGCTGGGGCCGTCATTCCGCATCGGACGCAAATCAGCGGTAATCGCCCGATGGATTGAATCAAGTTGCATCGGAAATGTTGGTTCCACATCACGACGGCCTGTTTTGGTTCCGGGAACACTGCCCGTCCCCCTCCTGTTGATTCGCGGGGCAGCAAGATTGATGCTGCCATGTGGACCTCGCTACTGGCGCTCTCCGCCGCCGCCATTGTCCTCGCGGCAATCGTGGTCGTTGGCCTGTTCCGGCTTGTGGCCTTGAAGCGGCCCGTCGACCTGAAGGCCCCGTCCCAAGCAGACGAATGGGCCTTCTCGCACGAACTGCAGACACCTAAATAGGTCAGCCGCCCTGCTGGATTCCATCGACCTTCGGGTTCCATTTACCGCACGGTTTCCCGCGCGCTGTTGCGCCGATGCGACAATTGATTAATCGATCTCATGCTACCTCTCGGACGGCTCGGGCCGCACGTGACGTGCGATTTCTTGGTTTGTGACTCGCAGGGGAGCACCATGGAATGAACCGTTGCTTGCGTTCACTGTCCTGTCTTCTCGCCGCAACCGCGCTCGCGCTGTTCGCACCCGAGGCGACGGCGCGGACCAATCCCAAACAGCAACCCGCCAAGAAAACGCACGATGCGAAGAAGCCGCACGATGCGAAGAAAACGCTCGATGCGAAAAAGGATGCTGGTTCGCAACGCAACGCCGCGGTCGAAAAGCGCCGCCACGCGAAACTTGCGAAGAACGCGAAACATACCGATGCGCAGAAGAAGTCAAAGCGAGTAAAGGACGCCCCTGCTCCCAAGGAAACTGTCAAGGAAACTGTCAAAGAGGCCGCTCCAGCGCTGACCGGCGATCTTGCACTGGTGAAGGAAGCGATCAATCTCGCGCGCAAGGCGAAGACCGACGAGGCGACCGCGACGCGCAACAGGATCGCCGATCCGGCCGCCCAAAAGCTCGTCGAATGGTTCATCCTGCGCCACTCCGAGACCACGGCGAATTTCAGCCGCTATGTCGCCTTCATCGCCGCCAATCCGGAATGGCCGAGCGCGGCGCAGCTGCGCCGGCGGGCGGAAGCGCGGCTGTGGCAGGAGCGCGCCGATGGGGCCAAGCTGCGCGGCTTCACCGGAGAGGCGCCTATCAGCGCCAGGGGCAAACTGGCGCTCGCGCGCGTCAAGCTCAGTGAAGGCGATCGCGACGGCGCGGGCCGGCTGGCGCGCGACGCGTGGCGATCGGACGAATTGTCGGAACGCGTCGAACCCGACGTGCTGGAGCTGTTCGGCGACCTCCTCACCCGCGACGACCACCGCGCGCGCATGAACAAACGCATCGGCGCCAAGGATCTCGCAGGCGCGAAGCGCGCCGCAAAACTCCTTGGCGACGACGACCTGGCGATCGTAAAGGCCTGTGGCGCGGTCAGGGGCAAATCGAACAAGGCCAAGGATGCGCTCGACGACGTCCCGGCCGAGGCGCGCGCCGATCTTGGCTACACGCTGTGCCGGATCCAGTGGATGCTCACCGAGAAGCGCATTGATGACGCGGCCCGCCTGATGCTGGCGGCGCGGCCCGAGACGATGGCGCTGCAGGACACCGATCAATGGTGGCGCGAGCGGCGTTCGCTCGCCCGCAAGCTGCTCGACGAAGGCAAATTCCTGACCGCCTACCAGGTCATCCAGCCCGCGGCCGCGCCTGCCAACGAGTACTACCGGTCCGATTACCACTTCATGTGCGGCTGGATCGCCCTGCGCTATCTCGATGAACCCATCAGCGCGCGCGAGCATTTCGTCCGCATCGACGAGGGCCAGGCCAATCCTACCGTGCTGTCGCGGGCGAATTACTGGCGCGCGCGCGCCGCCGAAACCCTTGGCAACAACGACATGATGCGCGCAAGCTATGAAGCAGCCGCGCGCTACCCGACGGCCTATTACGGCCAGCTCGCGCACGCAAAACTTGGCCGCGACAAGATCGAATTGCGCCCGCCCTCACCGGCTCTCGCGGCGGCCGACGCTTCGAACATCGACGAACGCGTTCGCGCCGCCGACATGCTGTACGAAATCGGCGAGCGCGACGTCGTGCTCTATTTCGTTACCGATCTCGGCGAACAGAGCTCCGACGTCACCCTGCTCGAAGCGCTCGGCGAACTCACCGGCCGCCGCAACGATGCCCGCGCGATGCTGCAGATCGGAAAACCCTCGCTCGGCCGCGGGCTGGCGCTCGACCATTACGCGTTCCCGACCATCGGAATTCCGCCGCACAAGCAGATCGCGCCCGAGATCGAGCACAGCATGATCTATTCGGTGGCGCGCACCGAGAGCGCGTTCGACCAGCGCGACAAGTCTCACGCCAATGCGGTCGGGTTGATGCAGATCACCCCGGAGGCCGGACGCGATACCGCCAAGCGCTTTGGCGTCAAGTATGATTGGGACCGGATGGTTTCCGATCCCGTCTACAACACGCAAATGGGCGCCGGCGAACTCAGCGCGCTGCTCAGCGAGTACAAGGGTTCCCACATCATGACCTTCGCCGGCTACAACGCCGGCCGCGGCCGGGTGCGGGACTGGCTCAAGGCGTATGGCGATCCGCGCGACCCCAAGGTCGATCCGGTCGACTGGGTCGAGCGCATTCCGTTCTCCGAGACGCGAAACTATGTCCAGCGCGTGATCGAGAATCTGGCGGTCTACCGCGTCCGCTTCGACAGCGGCACGGCGATGGCGGCGAAGACCGGCGAGCGCGTCGTGACGCAGGAGACCAATGCGGCACCGCTTCCGGCGGCAGCGGCAAGCGCGGCGCAATAAATCTCACCGTCGTCCCGGACAAGCGAAGCGCGATCCGGGACCCATACGCCGTGGCCGATGTTGTTAGAAAAGGAAGATAGAAAAGGAAGATACGACCAGCACGCAAAACAATTGCTGCCGCGGCGTATGGGTCCCGGCTCAAGGCCGGGACGACAGTGAGCCTCAATCCACCTTCACATTCGCGGCCTTGATCATCGGCCACCATTTTTCGATTTCCGCCTGCTGCCAGGCGCCGAGCGCTTCGGGCGTCAGCTTGTCCTTCGGCGTCATTTGCAGGCCGAGGTTTTCGAGCTGCTTGCGCACCGCCGGATCGTTCAATGCCTCGACGGCGGCGGCATTCAGCCTGGTGACGATTTCCTTCGGCGTACCCTTCGGTACCCACAAGCCCGACCACAGCGTCATGTGAAATCCGCCCAGGCCCGCCTCTTCGGCGGTCGGGATGTCGGAGGCGGATTCCGAGCGCTTGGTATCGGTGACGGCGTAGCCGCGAATGTTTCCGGCGCGCACCTGGTTGATCGAATTGGAGAGCTGATCGACGATCATATCGATCTGACCGGCGACGAGATCGTTCATGGCAGGCCCGGTGCCGCGATACGGCACATATTGCAGCTTGATGCCGGTGACGTTCTCGAAATAGAGCCCGGCGATGTGACTGCCCGATCCGGCGCCGGCGGTGCCGGTCGCCGCCGGCTCAGGCCTCGCCTTGAGCCACGCCAGCAATTCGCTCAGCGATTTCGCGGGCACCGCATTCTTGCTGACGACGATCATGGTGTTGCTCGGCAGCAGCACGACCGGTTCAAGATCGGTGACGAGGTCGTAGCCTAGCTTGTAGATTGCGCCGTTGGCGACGTGGGTGCCGAGATGGCCGAAGCTGATGGTGTAGCCGTCAGGGGCTGACCGTACCGCGCGGCCGACGCCGATCGAGCCGCCGGCGCCGGTGACGTTCTCGATCTGGACGACCTCGCCCAGCGTCGCCTTCATGCGCTCGGCCAGGATTCTCGCCATCACGTCCGACGGGCCGCCGGCGGAGAACGGCACGATGATGGTGATGGGACGCGAGGGGAAATTTTGCGCGACCGCGGTGCCGCCGAACGCCAACACCGCAAGCGCCGCCAGAAATAATCTTCGCATGACAAGGCTCCATCAAAATGGCGCCGCGCGACAATCAGAATTGCGCGTAGTCGATCGGCTGATGACGATCGAGCGTGCGCGTGACCGGCGGCAACGGATACTTAAGCCCTGTCGCGCAATTGAACAGCATCACACGATCATTTTTCGTGACGCGGCCATCGGCAAGGCTTTGCTTGTACGCAGCATAGGTCGCAGCGCCCTCCGGACACAACAAAAAGCCTTCCTCGCGCGCGACTTCGCCCAGCGCAGCAGAAATCTTCTCGTCATCGACCGCAATGGCGAAACCCTTGCTCTCGCGGACCGCGCGCAGGATCAGAAAATCTCCGACCGCCTGCGGCACGCGAATACCCGATGCAATCGTGTGGGCGTCCTCCCAGCGCGGCGCGTGCTCGGTGCCGTTCTCGAAGGCGCGGACCATCGGCGCGCAGCCCGACGCCTGCACCGCCACCATCCGCGGACGTTTTGAGCCGATGAAGCCGATGGCCTCGAGTTCGGCAAACGCCTTCCACATCCCGATCAGGCCGGTGCCGCCGCCGGTCGGATAGAAGATCACGTCGGGCACTTCCCAGCCGAGCTGTTCGGCGAGCTCCAGCCCCATCGTCTTCTTGCCTTCGATCCGGTACGGCTCCTTCAGGGTCGAAGTGTCGAACCAGCCCGCCTTTGTCTTGCCTTCGCCGACGATCTTGCCGCAGTCGTCAATCAGGCCGTTCACCCGATAGACCGTGGCGCCCTGCAGCTCGATCTCGCTGACATTCACCTCCGGCGTATCGGCCGGGCAGAAGATCGTGGTCTTGATGCCGCAGGAGGTGGCGTAGGCGGCGAGCGCAGCACCCGCATTGCCGTTGGTCGGCATCGCCATGTGCTTGATGCCGAGCGCCTTGCCCATCGACACCGCCATCACAAGGCCACGGGCCTTGAACGAACCAGTGGGAAGACGGCCCTCGTCCTTGACGATGATCTCGCCGCCGCCGAGCTTTTTGCCGAGCTTCGGCAGCCGGATCAGCGGCGTCGTGACCTCGCCGAGGCTGACGATATCGCTGACCTTGCGCACCGGCAGCATCTCGCGGTAGCGCCACATGTCCGCCGGCCGCTGCGCCAGCGCGTCCTTGGTCAGCGCTTTCTTCACGCCGGCGAGGTCGTAGCGCACCAGCAGCGGCTTGTTGGCTTTCGAGAGATTGTGGATCTGGTCGGCGGGATAATGATCGCCTTCCATCGCACATTCGAGATGGGTCACGAACGTCGGACGTTCGATGGTCAGGTTGTCGTTATCTTTCACGGATTGATCTCTCGTTTGTTGTTGGACGCGACCGGAAAGATCGTGCCTTACATGTTCAGCACGCGGCCATAGGCGTCCAGCACCGCTTCCTTCATCATTTCAGACAGCGTCGGATGCGGGAAGATCGTGTGCATCAGCTCTTCTTCCGTCGTCTCCAGGTTCATCGCCACGACGTAGCCCTGGATCAGTTCGGTGACCTCGGCGCCGATCATGTGGGCGCCGAGCAATTGTCCGGTCTTCTTGTCGAAGATCACCTTGACCAGGCCCTGGTCCTCGCCGAGCGCGATCGCCTTGCCGTTGCCGACGAACGGAAAACGCCCGACGCGGATCTCGCGGCCGCTCTCTTTCGCCTTCGCTTCGGTGAGGCCGACGGAGGCGACCTGCGGGTGGCAATAGGTGCAGCCGGGAATGAGGTTCTTGTCCATCGCGTGCGGATGCAGGCCCTTGATCGCCTCGATGCAGACCACGCCCTCATGCTCGGCCTTGTGCGCCAGCATCGGGGGCCCGGCGACGTCGCCGATGGCGTAGATGCCGGGCACGTTGGTCTTGCCATAGCCGTCGATCACCACGCAGCCGCGATCGGTTTTGACGCCGAGTTTTTCCAGACCGAGGTTTTCGATATTGCCGACGACGCCGACGGCTGAGATCACCCGGTCGACCTCGACCGTTTGCGTCTTGCCCTTGCCGTCGTCGATGGTGGCGATGACGCTGTCGCTCTTCTTCTCGAGTTTTGTGACTTTGGTATTGGTGAGGAGCTTGATGCCCTGCTTCTCGAACGCCTTGTGGGCGAATTTCGATATTTCGGCGTCTTCCACCGGCAGGATCTGCGGCAGCACTTCGACGACCGTTACTTCGGAGCCCATGGTGCGGAAGAACGAAGCGAATTCCATTCCGATCGCGCCGGAGCCGACCACCAGCAGCGACTTCGGCATCTTGTCCGGTACCATCGCCTCGAAATAGGTCCACACCAGTTTCTTGTCGGGCTCCAGCCCCGGCAGCACGCGCGGCCGCGCGCCGGTCGCAAGGATGATGTGCTTGGCCTGATAGGCGCCCTCGCCCAAGGTACCCTTCGGCGCCTCGACCGCGGATTTCTTCACCGTGACCTTGCCCGGCGCGTCGATCGAGGCGTCGCCCCAGATGATCGAAACCTTGTTCTTCTTCATCAGGAAACCGACGCCGTCATTGAGGCGCTTTGAAACGCCGCGCGAGCGCTGCACCACAGCCTTGGGGTCGTAGGACACTTTTTCCGCCGACAGGCCGTAATCCTTGGCGTGCTGCATGTAGTGGTAGATTTCCGCCGAGCGTAACAGCGCCTTGGTCGGGATGCAGCCCCAGTTCAGGCAGATGCCGCCGAGATAGGATTTTTCCACGATCGCGGTCTTGAAGCCGAGCTGCGCCGCGCGGATCGCCGTGACGTAACCGCCGGGGCCGGAGCCGATGATGATGACGTCAAAGGAAGTGTCGGCCATGCGCTCATTCTCATCATTCAACCGGACTATTGGCTTCCGTCATTGCGAGGAGCACTTGCGACGAAGCAATCCATGTTTCCGGTGGTGAAATGGATTGCTTCGCTGCGCTCGCAATGACGGGTTCACACCATCATCATGACGGGGTTTTCGATCAGCATCTTGAAGGCGCCGATCAGTTCGGCGCCGAGCGCGCCGTCGACGGCGCGGTGATCGCAGGACAGCGTCACGCTCATGATGTGGGCGGCTTCGATCTTGCCGGCCCGCACCACCGCGCGCTCCTCGCTGGTGCCGACCGCGAGGATGGTCGCGTGCGGCGGGTTGATCACGGCGGTGAAATCCTTGATGCCGAACATGCCGAGGTTGGAGACGGCCGTGGTGCCGCCCTGGTATTCGTCGGGCTTCAGCTTGCGCGAGCGGGCGCGCGCGGCGAAATCCTTCATCTCGGCCGAGATGGTCGAGAGCGATTTGGTTTCGGCCTTGCGGATGATCGGCGTGATCAGGCCGCCCGGCATCGCCACGGCAACGCCGATGTCGGAATGCTTGTGCTTGAGCATGCCGCTTTCGGTCCAGCTGACGTTGCAATTCGGAATCCGCTGCAGCGCGATCGCCATCGCCTTGATGACGAAGTCGTTGACCGAGAGCTTGTAGAGCGGCTTCTTCTCTTTGTCCTTGGGCGCCGCGGCATTGATCTCCTCGCGCGCGGCGAGCAGTTTTCCGATGTCGCAGTCCATCGTCAGGTAGAAATGCGGCACGGTCTGCACCGACGCCGTCAGGCGCTGCGCGATGGTGCGGCGCATGCCGTCATGCGGCACGACTTCGTAGGAGCCCTCCTCGAACAGCGCAAGGATCTGCTTGTCCGACATCGACGGCGCGACCGAGGGTCCGACGGCGGGAGCCGCGGCCGGCGCCTTGAGGCCCTTGCCGGACTTGGCGTCCGCGACGTCGCGCGCCACGATGCGGCCATGCGGGCCCGAACCGTTGATGCGCCCGAGTTCGATGCCGGCTTCCTTGGCCAGACGGCGCGCGAGAGGTGAGGAGAACACGCGGGCGTGGCCGTTGGCTTGAGGAGTTGCGGCTTGCGGGGCGGAAGCCGCCGCCGGCGCGGCAGCCTGCGTCGGTCCGGTTGCTGCGGGCTTTGGCGCGGGCGCGGCGGCAGGCGCCGCTGCGGCTGCGGCAGGTGCCGCAGCGGGTGCAGGTGCAGCTTTTGCAGCCGGCGCAGGCGCAGCTCCGGCCGCCTTCACGTCCTCGCCATCGCCGGCCAGGACCGCGATGACATCGTTGACCGGAACGTCCTGCGTGCCTTCAGGCACCAGGATTTTGGCGATCGTGCCCTCATCGACGGCTTCGACTTCCATCGTCGCCTTGTCGGTCTCGATCTCAGCGATCACGTCGCCGGACTTGACCTTGTCGCCCTCTTTCTTGAGCCACTTGGCAAGGTTGCCCTTTTCCATCGTCGGCGACAGCGCGGGCATCAAAATGTTGATCGGCATTGTCAGTGACCCTGTTGCGACCGCAGCGTGGTGTTACCCACGTCAGTCGGCCGATTTATTTCGGCTTCGAACATTTCGACGATACGCGCCAGCGCCTCGTCCTCGGTGTGGCCGCTTTCGCGCGCATAGGCCCTCGCCGCATGGCGCGCGATATCGACCAGCAGCAGGCCCCACATATCCGGCTCCTCGAACGCCCGCTGGAACGCGATCGAGAGCCCGCCATCGACCACGAAGGCGCGCAGCACCTCGATCGCGTCGTCGCGACCGATGACGTCGGGCGGTAAGGGTTGCTCCTTGGGACCGGCCATCGGAGTTTACCGGTATGAAACGGCTTTGGCGGCGGCGACCACCTCGGCGACATTGGGCAATGCGAGCTTTTCCAAATTCGCCGCATAGGGCATCGGCACGTCCTTGCCCGACACCCGCGCCACCGGCGCATCCAGATAGTCGAAGGCGTGCTCCATGATGCGGGCGGCGATCTCGGCGCCGACACCGCTCTGCTGCCAGCCCTCCTCCACCGTGACCGCGCGGCCGGTCTTCTTGACCGAGGCGATGATCGTGTCGGTGTCCATCGGGCGCAGTGTGCGCAGGTCGATCACCTCGGCCTCGATGCCTTCTTTTGCCAACTCGTCGGCGGCCTTCAGCGCGTAGCTCATGCCGTTCGACCAGGAGATCAGCGTGACGTGGCCGCCGGAGCGGACGATGCGCGCCTTGCCGATCGGGATCACGTAGTCGTCAAGTTTCGGGACTTCGCCGGTGTGGCCGTACAGCATCTCGTTTTCGAGGAAGATCACCGGGTTGGGATCGCGGATCGCGGCTTTCAGCAAGCCCTTGTAGTCAGCGGCCGAGAACGGCGCGACCACTTTCAATCCCGGAATCTGCGAGTACCAGGCCGAGTAATCCTGGCTGTGCTGGGCGGCGACGCGGGACGCGGCGCCGTTGGGGCCGCGGAACACGATCGAGCAGCCCATCTGGCCGCCGGACATGTACAGCGTCTTGGCCGCCGAATTGATGATCTGGTCGATCGCCTGCATCGCGAAATTGAACGTCATGAATTCGACGATCGGCTTCAGGCCGGACATCGCGGCCCCGACGCCGACGCCGGCAAATCCATGCTCGGTGATCGGCGTATCGATCACGCGCTTGGCGCCGAATTCCTGCAGCAGGCCCTGGGTCACCTTGTAGGCGCCCTGATATTCGGCAACCTCCTCGCCCATGATGAACACGTCGGGGTCGCGCCGCATCTCTTCGGCCATGGCGTCGCGCAGCGCTTCGCGGATGGTCTGGGAAATCATCTCGGTGCCCTCAGGCACTTCCGGATCGGGCTCGGCCACGGCAGCGGGTGCAGCGGTCGCCTTCGGCGCCGAGATCATCGGCTTGCCTTCGCCGACCGGCGAACGGGACTCTTCGACTTCCTTGGCGACACTGGGCACGGGAGCTGGTGCCGCGGCCTTGCCGAGATCGGCGGCGCTTTCACCATCCGCCAAAATGGTCGCGATCGGCGTGTTGACCGCGACGTCGTTGGTGCCTTCCGGGATCAATATCCTGCCGAGCGTACCCTCATCGGTCGCCTCGACTTCCATCGTCGCCTTGTCGGTTTCGATCTCGGCGATGACATCGCCCGACTTGATCGTCTCGCCTTCCTTCTTCAGCCATTTGGCAAGGTTGCCCTTCTCCATGGTTGGCGAAAGCGCAGGCATCAATACTTGAATGGGCATATCAGCTCCCGGGATCACTCTTTAGTTTTGTTCTGCGCTACTTTGGCGGACGCGTATCAACGATAGACGTCGGTCCAGAGCTCGGACGCATCGGGCTCGGGATCGTGCTGGGCGAAATCCGCCGACTCATTGACGATCTCGCGCACTTCGGCGTCGATGGCCTTCAATTCCTGCTCGGTGACCTTGGCCGCCAGCAAGCGATTGCGCACCTGCTCGATCGGATCCTGGTCGTGGCGGACCTTTTCGACCTCCTCGCGGGTCCGGTACTTCGCCGGATCCGACATCGAATGGCCGCGGTAGCGATAGGTCTGCATTTCCAGGATGAACGGCCCCTTGCCGGCGCGGCAATGGGCCACCGCCTTGTCGCCGGCGGCCTTCACCGCACGCACGTCCATGCCATCGACCTGTTCGCCGGGGATGTTGAAGGAAATGCCGCGCTTGGAGAAATCGGTCTGGGCGGACGAGCGCGTCACCGACGTGCCCATGGCGTAGCGGTTGTTCTCGATGATGTAGATCACCGGCAGCTTCCACAGCTCCGCCATGTTGAAGCTCTCATAGACCTGCCCCTGGTTGGAGGCGCCATCGCCGAAATAAGCGAGGCTGACGAAATCATTGCCGCGGTAGCGGTTGGCGAAAGCCAAACCCGTCCCGAGCGAAACCTGGGCGCCGACGATGCCGTGGCCGCCGTAGAAATTCTGCTCCTTGCTGAACATGTGCATGGAGCCGCCCTTGCCCTTGGAATAGCCACCCTGGCGTCCGGTCAATTCGGCCATCACGCCCTTGGCTTCCATCCCGCAGGCCAGCATATGCCCGTGGTCGCGGTATCCGGTTATGACCTGATCGCCCTTTTTCAGGGCCATCTGCATGCCGACCACGATGGCTTCCTGGCCGATATAGAGATGGCAGAAACCGCCGATCGCGCCCATGCCGTAGAGCTGGCCGGCCTTTTCCTCGAAACGGCGGATCAGCAGCATATCCCGAAGGGCTGCCAGTTCCTGCGCCTTGGTGAATTCCGGTGGGGCGCCGAAGCCCTTCTGTTGACCCTTCTCTTTCCCATTTTCCTGCCCTGCTTCCTTGGTGACGGTTTTTTTGGGTACGGCCATGGCAATTCCGGATGAGAGAGAAGATCAGCCTCTCTAACCCAACTCAAACCGCCGTGAAAGGATTGCGTGCGCTGGAGAAAATATTGCTATGCCGCAGTGCAACGCGGCGCGACATTTTTGTAATCGATATCGCGAGATTTTGAAATTTGCGGAATCCGGTCGGCCGTCATCCCGGCGTAACAGTCGGGGTGCGCGAGCGGACAAGCAGCCTGAAAGTCAGTTCGGCTTGAGGACCTTGATCAGGTCGCGAGGGTTGGCGTAGTCGAGCTGGAAGCGTGCGCGCTCGTCCAGCATGTCGGGGTCGACCCGGTCTGAGCGGAGCAGCGAAACGCGCCGCTCGCCCTGGGCCCGTTCCCGCTTCAGCCGCGCCAGTTCGGACGTCAGCGCGATGATCTCCTGATCGAGCTCTTGCCGCGCGTTCAGCCCGTATTTGCCGGTATAGGCGTTGACGCCGAAATAGCCGACCATCAGCGCCGCCATTGTGTAGAGGGCGAGCCCGGTCAGTATCGATTTCAGTCGGGTGCGGGAGACCATGACGCAAGATGCGACGGTCAGGTTAATGGAATCCTAAGATGGCGAACACGGGGCACAAATCATGCCCCCGTCATTGCCTGCGACAAACGCGCAGCGTTTGCGCAAGGGAGCGACAGCGACGAAGCAATCCATTCTTCCTTTTTGGGGCTATGGATTGCTTCGCTTCGCTCGCAATGACGCTGAGGGTACCGCTTAGCGGTTCTGCTTTTCGATAAAGGCCGCGAATGCATCGATATACTGCTGCAGCGTCTTCTGCAGCGTTTCCTTGGTGAGGGCGCCCTTGTCGTCGAAGGCGTCGCCGACGCCATTCAGGTAGATCTCGGGCTGGCCCAGAATCGGACCGGTGATGCCCGGCAGGATGTTCTGCAGATGCTTGGCCGCGCTGACGCCGCCGAGCGCGCCCGGGGAGTTGCTGACAATGCCGACGGGCTTGCCGATGAACGAGCTCTTGCCATAGGGGCGCGAGCCGACGTCGATGGCGTTCTTCAGGACGCCGGGGATAGAACGGTTATATTCCGGCGTCACGAACAGCACGCCGTTCGACTTCTGCAGTTTTTCGCGGAACGCGAGCCAATCGGCCGGCGGGGCGGCTTCCAGATCCTGGTTGAAGAAGGAAATCCCCTCCAGCGTCGTGACGTCGAGCTTCAGCGAGGCTGGCGCGAGCTTGGCCAGGGCATTGGCGATCTTGAGAGAAAAGCTCTCCTTGCGGAGCGAGCCGACGATGGTGACGATGCTGTGAGCCATTGGAATTCCCTTTTGAAGCTGAAGCGCCGGCGCTCACTTACGCCACATCGACACAAGGATGCAAGTGCATGAAATGCGCAATTTCGGAAACGCATCGTTCGCGTAATTGGGGCTAAGCAAAACAGGCCGCCCATACGGACGGCCTGTTTGTCTCTTTGCTGGCGGGAGCCTTATCAGCCCTTGTTCGGATCAGCCCTTGCTCGGATTGATCAGGAACTTCTCGCCGGTGGCGCGCTTGTTGTAGACGTCGATGTTGGCAAGATCGAGCGTCTCCTGCAACGACACCACCTTGGTGTAGTGGCTCGCAAACGTGGTCTTGAGTTCGGAGGCTACGCGCTGGCGCAATTTGCCGATGTCGGCCGGGCCAATCTTTTGCAGGAACGGCGTGAGCAGCCAGCCGCCGACCGCCCAGGTCAAGCCGAACGCGCGGCTCAACTCAGTCGGAGCGGTGTTGAGGCTGCCGTAGATATAGACCTGCTTAAACACATTCGAGCCGTAGCGGCTGTATTCCTTGGCGGTCTTGTTGGCCGCCGCCTCCATGCAAGTGAGGATCTGGCCCGCAAGCTTGCCGCCGCCGATGGCATCGAACGCGATCGTGGCGCCGGTTTCCACCAACGCGTTGGTGAGATCGTCCATGAAGCCGTCGGCGGTGGAATCGACGACATATTTGGCGCCGATCTTGTGCAGGATATCGGCCTGCTCCTTGCTGCGCACGATGTTGACGAGGCCGATGCCGTCCTTGATGCAGATCTTGTTGAG
This sequence comes from Bradyrhizobium sp. AUGA SZCCT0176, assembly GCF_018130145.1. GTDB lineage: Bacteria > Pseudomonadota > Alphaproteobacteria > Rhizobiales > Xanthobacteraceae > Bradyrhizobium. Next base: position 14,877 of record NZ_JAFCMB010000030.1, read on the forward strand.
CATCTGGCCGAGATTCGATGCGGCTGCCGTATGCACCAGCGCCTTGTGATTTTCGCGCCGCATGGTCTCGGTCATGCCGAGCGCGGTCAGCGGATTGACGAACCAGGACGCGCCGTCGGCAGCGGTGGTGCCGGCGGGCAGCTCCATCACGTCCCTCACCTTCATGGTGCGGAATTGCGAATACATCGCGCCGCCGATGATCGAGACCGTCTTGCCCATCAGCGCCTTGGCGGCATCCGATGATCCGCTCCGGATCACGGTGCCCGCGCCCTCGTTGCCGACCGGAAGCGACTGATCGAGCCGCGCCCCCATCATCCGCATCACGGCTTCCGGCATCTTCGCGGTGACAACGGGCTGGTCCTTGGTGCCCGAGACCTTGGCCGTCGACATGTCGGCGGGGCCGATCAGAAGCCCGAGGTCGGACGGATTGATCGGCGAGGCCTCGACGCGAACCACGACTTCATCGTCGGCCGGTTCTGGAGTCGGGACGCTGGCCAGCGATAGCTCGAGTTCGCCGCTCTTCTTCAATAGCGAACGCAGTTGCAGCCCGGTCTTGCCGTCACTCATGCTTACTTCCTCCCTGCCGGCGGTTCAGCAACCTGTTGCCGATCCGCGCTTTGTGTCAGCGATATGGTCGCGGCCAGCGGTGATGTCCACCGGTATCAGCAATTTCAATCAAATTGCGCGGCGAAGGTAGACCCGAACCAGGGTCGGCCGGCGCGTTGCACTCCGGCAACAGTTCCCGGAAACCGTGCTTCAACAGCCGTTTCCGCCCTTGCACGCCCACATTGTGAGCCGAAACATTAGCGGTGTCGCGTGCTTAGCTGTGAACTGACTCGAGCCTTGGAGGCTGGAATCATGAACCCGCGTCGGCTTGCCACCGAAATGTGGCCCACGCTCGTTTTCACGGGCGGACTTGTGGTGTGGTTTGCCGTCGTCGGTTTGACCGGCACCGAGAAGGTCAACGCGGTGCGCGTTGTGGACCGCCTCGCGCCATCTCTTGCCGCCAACGCCGCCCTGGTGGCCGCACCGCGGGCATCCGCGATGGGCCATCCAGCCGTTACGACAGGCAATCCGATCATCAAGAGTGCTGACGTGGCAAAGGCCGCCGAACTTCTGGCGGAGGTGGCGATCGACGCCCCAGTTGCCCCGGAGAAGAAGCAAACCATCGTCGTAGCGGCGCTGGGCGATCCCGCGGAAATTCTGTCGCCGATAGCCCCAACCGTCCAGGGGTCAACCGCAAGCACAGCTAATCCGGAAGTGGCCGTCGCCGCCACAGCCGCCCCGGACAAGCAGCAAACCATCGTCGTAGCCGCGCTGAGCGATCCGGCGGAAATTCTGCCGCCGGTAGTCCCGACCGTCCAGGGGCCAACCGCAAGCACGGCCAACCCGGAAGTGGCCGTCGCAGCCACAGCCGCCCCGGACAAGCAGCAAACCATCGTCGTGGCCGCGCTGAGCGATCCGGCGGAAATTCTGTCGCTGGAAATCCCGACCATCCCGGCGCCAACCGCAGGCACGGCCGCCGCCGCAACAACGCCCGGCCGCGTCGAGCTTGTCGGCGAATGCCAGGTGGCAGAGGCCTGCATCGACCAATTTCTGTGGGCGCTTTACCAGCGGACGCCCAAGGAGGACACCACCAAGGAGCGTGAGCTCAGGAAAGTGACGATCAAGAGGAAGGGCAAACTGGTGACTGTCACCAGAAGCTTTACCAAGCTCGTCGACAACGATTTCACCTGGAAGGATCCCAAGGCGGCGGAACGAGTCGGCATGCCGATGATGGACTACGTGATCGGCGGCATGGATCGCAGCTTCAAGACGAAGCTGTTTCATACGCTTTACGCCGCCGAGGCCGCCGGACTGAAACCCGGTATCACCAGCGCCTTCCGCGACGACTACCGTCAATCGATCGCAAGCGGCCTGAAGGCGGCAGCCAACCGGTCGTTTCACGGCGGCAGTCTCCGCGGCGGCTATGGCCGCGGGCTTGCCGCCGATATCGTAAGCGTCAATGGCGTCAATCGCGCGCAGCGATGGGCGTCAACCGAAACGCTGTGGAAATGGGTCGATGCGAACGGCAAACAGTTCGGGATCGGCCGACCGTATCTCGCCTTCGACCCACCGCATGTCGGCCCGATCGACGGCCCGGAATATGCGTCCCGCCGCGGCGGAACGAAGGTAGCGGCCGCCAATGTGAAGAAGCGGCAGAAAATCGTTCAAGCCAAGTCCGGCACAGCGAAGCGCCAGGTCGCCGCGAAACCGCCGAGCAGCAAGCCGGCCAGCCGGCTTGCCGCAGCGCGCTAGCTTTACGCCAGCGCCTTCAGCGCTGCCCGCCCCGCGTATTTCGCCTGCGCGCCGAGTTGCTGCTCGATGCGCAGCAACTGGTTGTACTTGGCGGTGCGGTCGGAGCGCGCCAAGGATCCGGTTTTGATCTGGCCGCAATTGGTGGCGACCGCGAGGTCGGCGATGGTGGAATCCTCGGTCTCGCCGGAACGGTGCGACATGACAGAGGTGTAGCCGTATTTGTGAGCAAGTTCGACGGCGGCGAGCGTCTCGGTCAGCGTGCCGATCTGGTTGACCTTGATCAGGATCGAGTTGGCGCGGCCGTTCTTGATGCCATCGGCGAGCCTTGTGACGTTGGTGACAAACAGATCGTCGCCGACCAGCTGGCACTTCTTGCCGACGAGGTCGGTCAATTCCTTCCAGCCGTCCATGTCGTCCTCCGACATGCCGTCCTCGATAGTGACGATCGGGTAGCGCGCGACGAGGTCGGCGAGATACTTCGCCTGTTCGGAGCGCGAACGGGTCTTGTTCTCGCCGCCATAGACGTAATTGCCGTCCTTGAAGAACTCGGTCGCGGCGCAATCGAGGCCGAGCATGACGTCGCTGCCCGCGCTGTAGCCGGCCTTGCCGATCGCGCTGACGATGAATTCGAGCGCGGCATCCGCCGACGGCAGGTTGGGCGCGAAACCGCCCTCGTCACCGACATTGGTGTTGTGGCCGGCCTTCTTCAGTTCGCCCTTCAGCGTGTGGAAGATTTCAGCGCCGCAGCGCAGCGCCTCGGCGAAACTCGCCGCACCCACCGGCAGGATCATGAATTCCTGGAAGTCGATCGGGTTGTCGGCGTGCACGCCGCCATTGATGATGTTCATCATCGGCACCGGCAGAGTGCGCGCCGAGGTGCCGCCGACATAGCGATAGAGCGGCATGTCGAAGGATTCCGCGGCCGCCTTGGCGCAGGCCAGGGAAACGCCGAGGATGGCGTTGGCACCCAGCCGGCTCTTGTTGGGCGTGCCGTCGAGATCGATCATGATCTGGTCGATCTGGACCTGTTCCTCGACCGGACGGTCGGCAAGCGCCTCGAAGATTTCGCCGTTGATGGCCTCGACCGCCTTCTGCACACCCTTGCCGAGATAGCGCTTCTTGTCGCCGTCCCGCAGTTCCACCGCCTCATGAGCGCCGGTGGAGGCGCCTGAGGGCACCGCGGCACGGCCGATCGAGCCGTCTTCCAGCACCACATCGACCTCAACGGTGGGATTGCCACGGCTATCGAGGATTTCGCGGCCGATGATGTCGATGATGGCGGTCATGTCTTGCACTTTCCTGGATGGTTCCGGGGCTGGATTTGGGCGCGTCTTACACGGCGCGCAAGCAAATGTGAACGCTTAGTCTGCGTGTTCGCCTGACGGGGCAATGTGGTAAGACTATGCTGTTTCGAGGTTGATCTTCGCGTCCAAACCTTCTCGTTCAAGAACCGGGGTAACGCAATGAATCGCCGCCAGTTTCTCAAGACTTCCGCTGCCGGAATTTTAGCCACGCCTGCGCTTGCGCGCTTTGCGGATGCCCAGGAGAGCCCGTTCCGGGTCAAATATTATCCGGTCGCCGCCGGCATGGGCTCGCGCGACGTCACGCCGGCGCCCGATGGCACGATGTGGTTCTGCGGCCAGCGCAACGGCACGCTGGGGCGGCTCGATCCGCGCGACGGGTCGTACAAGCTGGTCGACCTCGGCAAGGGCGCCGCTCCCCATGGCGTCATCATCGGCCCCGATGGCGCGCCCTGGGTCACCGAAGGCGGGCAGAACGCGATCGCCCGCGTGGATCCCGGCGATCACAAGGTGACGCTGTTTCGCCTGCCCGAGAACGAGGCCTACGCCAACCTCAACACCGCCGTGTTCGACAAGAAGGGCATCTACTGGTTCACCGGCCAGTCCGGCATCTATGGCCGGCTCGACCCGAAATCGGGCGACATGACGGTCTTCAAGTCGCCGCGCGGCCGCGGCACTTACGGCATGACCATCACACCGAAGGGCGACATCTGGTACGCCTCGCTCGCCGGCAATCACATCGCGAAGATCGATCCGGCGACCGGCAATGCCAGCGTGGTGGACCCGCCGACGCCCAATCAGGGCGCGCGCCGGGTGTGGTCGGATTCGAAGGGCCGGATCTGGGTCAGCGAATGGAACAGCGGCAACGTGTCGATGCACGATCCTTCTGATGGCTCCTGGAAGGCCTGGAAGCTGCCCGGCGACAATCCGCGCACCTATGCGGTCTATGTCGACGACAAGGACAAGGTCTGGCTCACCGATTTCGGCGCCAATGCGATCGTGCGCTTCGATCCCGTGACCGAGAAGTTCAACGCGTTCCCGAGCGACAAGACCGGCGCGAATGTGCGACAGCTCGACGGCAAGCCCGGCGAAACCTGGGGCGGCGAGTCCGGCAATAACCGCCTGGTCGTGATCCAGACGGTCGCGCCTGCGTGAAATGGTACGCATTCCTGTTGCTGCTGCCGATGCTGGCTGCTGCCCCCGCCTCGGCGGACGAAAACGGCGCGCGGCTGTTCGCGCCATGCCGGGCCTGCCACAGCCTTGATCCCACTGAGCGCGGCCTGCCCGGCCCCAATCTTGCCGGCGTGGCCGGACGTGTGGTCGCCGGCGATCCGGCGTTCGACTATTCGCCGGTGCTGCGCAAGGCGCGCGATGATGGCTTGCGCTGGGACATGCCGCGTCTGGAAAGCTTCCTGGCCGATCCCGCCGAGATGTTTCCGGGGCTGTGGATGTCGATGCGCGGGATCGAGGATACCGCCGAGCGAAAGGCGCTGGTGCGCTTTCTCTCAGATCCCGCCTCGCGCTGACGGTTGACGGCCACGCCTGATACGTCCATGTCAGCGGTCGCAACAGGACGATCATGATGGCCAAAAAATCACTGCAGCTCGGCCGCGCCGTGGAATGGCCCGACAGCCCGGAAAAAGCGACGCTGGACCGCGTGCCCAATCCGCAAAAGGACACCAATTATCTGGTGCGGTTCACGGCGCCCGAATTCACTTCGCTCTGCCCTGTCACTGGACAGCCGGATTTCGCCCATCTGATGATCGATTACGTGCCGGGCCAATGGCTCTTGGAATCCAAATCGCTAAAACTCTATGTCGCGAGTTTTCGCAATCACGGCGCGTTCCATGAGGATTGCACGGTCTCGATCGGCAAACGCATCGCAGCCGAGATCAAGCCGAAATGGTTGCGCATCGGCGGCTACTGGTATCCGCGCGGCGGCATCCCGATCGACGTGTTCTGGCAGACCGGCAAGCTGCCCAAGGGCGTATGGGTGCCCGACCAGGGCGTCGCGCCCTATCGCGGCCGGGGTTGAACCTAACGGCTGATTATCCCGACAACCGCCCATGCAAAAGCCCCTCGCCGCCTTCATCCGACTTGCCGCCGCGCCGTGCGTCGTTCTGATGCTTTCGAATGCCTCAGCGGCACAGCCCTCGCCCGAGGACCGCTACATCGCGGCCCGCGACGCCGCGATCGCGAAAATCACGAAATTGTACGCGGACAAGAAGGACGACGAGGCCTTCAAGGCTGCGGAAACGCTGCGCGCTGATCTGCTGGCGAAGCTCGCGCCGATTGTCGCCGAATCCGGTCGCAAGGGATTTGGAACGGCCAAGCTTAATCTCGATGCCTTGTCCAAGGGCGACATGGGCTTTGGCCTGCTCGACGGCGTGCGCTTCGACTCCGAGTTGGGCGACAACGGCGAGAAGGCCGGCCAGAATGGCCGCGACGGCCAATATGTCGAGCCGAAATCCCATATCATCGTGACGACGCAATCGATGTTCGAGCGCTGGCTGCGCGCGCACAAGGATTGGTGGGGCAAGAAACTCAAGAACGTGCCGCAACAGATCGGCGCCGCGCTCAAGGACGAAAGCTTCTACACCCAGGCGATCTCGACCGATGCGGCGGTCGTGAACTTCAACGAATTGCCGATCGCCAAACCCGCCTCCGCCACGTCAGCCTTTGCGATGCTGGGCGGGCGAACCCAGGACGCCGTCCCTGAGGCCGCAGACGAGGTGTTCGTTTCAGCGCTTGCCGACGGCAAGGTCTACGTCGCCTATGGATCGATCAAGCCCAAGGTGGAGGTCCCGGCCTGCCTTGCGATCAAGGCTGATTACGACAAGAAGGCCGACAAGGCTGCCGACGATCTGCAGTCCAAGCGGATCGACAGGAAAGCCTACGACAAGCTCGGCGATCTCAGGCAAAAGGGCGAAGACGCCTACAAGAAATGCTTTACCGAGCGCGCGCCGCAGCAGCCGTCATTTGCCGAAGCGACCAGGCAGGCGCAGGCCTTGCTGGCGGAGGCGATGGGAAAATAACGCGAGGCGTCACAGCCAGGGCATGAACCAATTGATCCTGAGCCGTCGCACGTGCACTCCGGCGTGCATTGCACGCTCAAGTCAGACAGCAAGCCATGCACCTTGTGCAACAAGAGACGTTGCCTCGGCACCTATCTCACTCACGTCCATATGATGTAGCCTGCCCGCAGGAAGCGCCGCGCATCTCAGACGCTGGCGCTGTTGAGGAAACGACATCATGAAATATCTATTCCGCGCTCTTGCAGCGTTCGCGCTTCTGCTGAGCTGCGCAGGCGGCGCCTGGGCACAAGGCTGGCCGAACCGGTCGATCCGCATGGTCGTCCCCTACACGCCGGGCGGCTACACCGATCTGATGGCCCGCCTCGTCGGGCAAAAAATCTCCGAGGCGCTCGGCCAGCCCATCGTCTTCGAGAACAAGCCAGGCGCCAACGCCATCATCGGCACCGACGTCGTCGCCAAGGCCGCGCCCGACGGCTACACGTTCGGCACCGTGATCGCGGCGCATGCGGCAAACGCCACGCTCAATCCAAAGCTGCCCTACGACACGCTGAAGGACTTCAACTACGTCTCGCTGATGAGCGTCGCACCGCTGATCATGATTGCGCATCCCTCGGTGCCGGCGAACAATTTGAAGGAGCTGATCGCGCTCGCGAAGGCCAAGCCGGGCGAGCTCAATTTTGCGTCGAGCGGCATCGGCGCTGCGGCACATCTCACCATGGAGATGTTCATGAGCCGCACCGGCATCAAAATGCAGCACATTCCCTACAAGGGCACGGCCGGCGCATTGCAGGATACCGTCGGCGGGCAAATCAACGTGATGTTCGACATCGTTGGTCCGCTGATGCCGCAGGTGCGCTCCGGGAACGCCAAGGCGATCGTCGTCACCGCGAAAGAGCGCATTCCGGCGGCGCCCGACGTGCCGACGATGGCGGAACAGGGCGTGCCGGATTTCGTGTCCGGCACCTGGGCCGGAATCATCGCACCGGCGGGCACGCCGAAGGAGATCGTCGACCGCGTCTCCGCCGAGGCCAAGAAGGCGCTCGCCGACCCCGCATTGCAGGCAAAACTGGTCGAACAGGGCATCGTTCCGATGGGCAGCAGCCCGGAGGAATTCCGTGGCTTCGTCACTGAAGAGATCGCGCGCTGGCGCAAGGTGATCACTGACGCGGGAATCAAGATGGAATAGCGAGGGCTCGATACGAAGCTAGCCCGGCCGCGCATCCGCCGGCCGGGTCTGCTTCAACAGCCGCGCGCAGACAATTCCGAGCGCGACCATGATGGCCGCGGCGGTGAGCAAGGTCGGAACCTTGCCAGCGTGCTGGATGCCGAAGCCGTAGGCGATGGGGCCGAGCGTCTGGCCCATGAAAAAGAAGAACGAATGCAGCGACAGCGCGGTCGCTCGCGCTTCCACCGACAGCTCGCTGGCAAATACCTGCAGGCAGCCGTGGATCATGTAAAAGCCCCAGCCCATGAACAGCAAGCTCAAGGCCTGAAGTTTCCATTGCGGTCCCATCGCGACCGCAACGAGTTGCACCGCGACCAGCGTCGCACCGGCGAGCATCATGCCCTTGACGCCGATCCGGGGCAGGAAACGCGAAATCGTCATGGTGTAGAACAGGCCACCGACCGCAAAGCCGGCGATCACGATGCCGGCGATCGAGAGCGAGGTCTCGCCGAGTTCGAACAGGAAAGCGGCGATGAAGGGAAACAGGCCGAGCACGCAGCAGCCTTCGATGAACACAGCCGAATAGCAGATGCGCGCGTTCGGGTTGGTGAAGATGGTGCGGTAGCCATGTGCGAGTGCCGAGAGGCTTGTCCGCGGCGGATGCTTCAGATCGGCGCCACGAAATCCGGCGGCCACCGCAATCGCCGCCAGCACGACCAGCGCGCCGAGGATCGCCAGCACGCCGCGCCAGCCCATGAAATCGCCGATCAATCCGGAGAACGAGGCCCCGAGCAGGTTTCCGGACATCGAGCCCATCAGCGTGCGGCCGATCGCGAGCTGGCGCTTCTCGGGCCCGACGAGATCGCTGGTCAGGCCGAGCGCGATCGGAAACACCCCGCCCGAGCCGATGCCGGCGAGAATGCGCGTTGCAAACAATTCCGGGAACGACGTCGCCATCGCGCCCAGGATGTTGGCAACGCCGAGCAGCACCAGGCAGACGATCATCAGCCTTGCCTTGCCGAACATGTCGGCAGTGGCGCCGAGCACGGGCTGGATGATTGCGAAGGTGAACGCGAACACCGCGGCAAAGCCGGCGGCGGCCGCGATGCTGACGCTGAAATCCTCGGCGACGTGCGGCAAGACAGGATCGAGCGCGCGGGCCGACAGGCTGGCGGCAAAGGTCGCGAGTGCGATGATGTTGAGGGCCGGCGGCAGGCGGTTGGTTGCTGCGGTCACGGCTCGGCCCGCGCCATCAGCGCGCCGTGCTGTTGGCAGTTAGGTTTTTGGCGAGCGCATCGAACCCCATCAGGGTCTTCACCAGCGCTTCGAACTCGCGCAGCGGCACCATGTTGGGTCCATCGCACGGTGCGTTGTCGGGATCGGGATGGGTCTCGATGAAGACACCGGCAACGCCGACTGCGACCGCGGCGCGCGCCAGGGCTGGGACAAATTCGCGCTCTCCGCCCGATGAGGCGCCCATGCCGCCCGGCTGCTGCACCGAATGGGTGGCATCGAAGATGACGGGCGCGCCTGTCGTGCGGGCCATAATCGGCAGCGCGCGCATATCCGACACCAGCGTATTGTAACCAAAGGAAGCGCCGCGCTCGGTGACCAGCACGTTCGGATTGCCGCCGGCAGTGATCTTGCTGACGACGTTCGCCATGTCCCCCGGCGCCAGGAATTGCCCCTTCTTGACGTTGACGACCTTGCCGGTCGCAGCCGCCGCCAGCAGCAGATCGGTCTGCCGGCACAGGTAAGCCGGGATCTGCAGCACGTCCACCGCCTGCGCCACCTCGGCGCATTGCGCGGACTCGTGCACGTCGGTGAGCACGGGCAGTCCAACCGAAGCGCGTATCTCGGCGAAGATCGGCAAAGCTTGCGCGAGGCCAATGCCTCTCGCAGCGGAGACGCTGGTGCGGTTGGCCTTGTCGAACGAGGTCTTGTAGACGAGTCCGATTCCGAGGCGCCCTGCGATCTCCTTCAGCGCGCTCGCCACTTCAAGGGCATGGCTGCGGCTTTCGAGCTGGCATGGGCCGGCGATGATCGAAATCGGCAAAGCATTGCCGAATTTGACCGGGCCTACCGTCACAATGGGCGCAGCAGAAATGTTCGCGTTCAAGGGCATTTCCTTCTTGCCTGACGTGGACCATGCCGGTCCGCGCCATCAGGATCAACCCGTTTTAACCCCGGAATGTCAGGGTTGCGCCGCTGGTTACTTCACCGAGGAGAACGCCGTCGGCACCAGCAACTGGCTGACGATGTTGTCGATGATCTGGCCGTCCTCTTCGCTCTTGGCGCGGCCGGCGATCCAATCGGGATCGGACTGAAATGCCGTCCATTTCTTTTCGCGGTCCGCGAGCGAGTCCCACGCGACGAAATAGGTCAGTTCCTGGTTCGAGGTCCCGATCAGCGTGGTGTAGAAACCGGCCTGCTTGATGCCGTGCTTGTCCCACAATTTCAGCGTCAGCGTATCGAAGCGCTTCATCAGCGCCGGCAGACGGCCAGGCAGACAGCGGTAGACACGCATTTCCATAATCATCGGAGGCACTCCCTGATTGTTGTTCTTGCAGGTAACGGAAGCGGTTTGTCGCAACAATTGGCGCGTTCGTCAAAGGCGAAGCGAGCAGCTGTAGGGTGGGCAAAGCCACCGGGTCGCGCGAAATGCGCGCCCGATGACAGGCTCCGCGTGCCCACCATTCTGTCTAAATAGGCGGTGAGATGGTGGGCACGCTGCGCTTTGCCCACCCTACGATTCCGGTGCAGGCTTAGACCAACCGGCTCTGCACCACCGCGGCCTGAATGAACGAAGCGAACAAGGGATGCGGCTCGAACGGGCGCGATTTCAGTTCGGGGTGGAATTGCACGCCGATGAACCAGGGATGGTCCTCATATTCGACGATCTCCGGCAGCACGCCGTCGGGCGACAGGCCCGAGAAGCGCAGGCCGTGCTGTTCGAGGCGGTCCTTGTAGGCGGTGTTGACCTCGTAGCGATGACGGTGGCGTTCCGAAATCTCGGTGGCGCCGCCATAGACCGCCGACACCCGGCTGCCGCGATTCAGCGCCGCCGGATAGGCGCCCAGCCGCATGGTGCCGCCGAGATCGCCGGACTTCGTGCGCTTCTCGAGCTCATTGCCGCGCAACCATTCCGTCATCAGGCCGACCAGCGGCTCCCTGGTCGGACCGAACTCGGTGGAATTGGCGTCCTCGATGCCGACGAGATTGCGCGCGGCTTCGATGACGGCCATCTGCATGCCGAAGCAGATACCGAAATACGGCACGCGGCGGACACGCGCGAACTGCGCCGCGCGGATCTTGCCTTCGGCGCCGCGTTGGCCGAAGCCGCCGGGCACCAGGATGCCGTTGACGTGTTCGAGGAACGGCGCCGGATCCTCGTGCTCGAACACCTCGCTCTCGATCCAGTCGAGATTGACCTTCACCTTGTTGGCGATGCCGCCATGCGACAGCGCCTCGATCAGCGATTTATACGCATCCTTCATGCCGGTGTATTTGCCGACGATGGCGATGGTGACCGCGCCTTCGGGGTTGCGCACCCGCTCGTTGATGTCGTTCCAGCTTTGCATCGCGGGCGGGATCTTCGGCGCGATGCCGAACGCGGCCAGCACTTCGTCGTCGAGGCCGGCCTCGTGGTAGGCTTGCGGCACCGCGTAGATGTTGTCGACGTCCCTCGCCTCGATAACAGCGCTTTCGCGCACGTTGCAGAACAGGCCGAGCTTGCGCCGCTCTTCCTTCGGAATCTCGCGGTCGGTGCGGCACAGCAGGATATCCGGCTGGATGCCGATCGAACGCAACTCCTTGACCGAGTGCTGCGTCGGTTTGGTCTTCAACTCGCCGGCGCTCGGGATGAACGGCAGCAGCGTCAGGTGAATGTAAACCGCGTGCTCGCGCGGCAATTCGTTCTTGAGCTGACGGATGGCTTCAAAGAACGGCAACCCCTCGATATCGCCGACGGTGCCGCCGATCTCGACCAGCACGAAATCATATTCGTCGTTGCCGGAGAGGACGAATTCCTTGATCGCGTTGGTGACGTGCGGCACCACCTGGATCGTCGCACCGAGATAATCGCCGCGGCGTTCCTTGGTGATGATGTCCTGATAGATGCGCCCGGTGGTGATGTTGTCGGCCTTGGTGGCCGGACGCCCCGTGAAGCGCTCGTAATGGCCGAGATCGAGATCGGTCTCGGCGCCGTCGTCGGTCACGAACACTTCGCCGTGCTGATACGGCGACATCGTTCCGGGATCGAGGTTGAGATAGGGGTCGAGTTTGCGGAGACGGACCTTGTACCCGCGGGCCTGCAACAGCGCACCGAGTGCCGCTGAAGCCAGACCTTTGCCGAGCGAAGAAACCACGCCGCCGGTGATGAATATGTACCGCGCCATGGGACTCAACCTTTAAGGCCACTGCTCCGATTCGCCAAAACGAATCGCTCGCCAGAGCGAACATTTTGCCGGGCTGTGGGTGACGTGAAATTTAAAGCGATATCAGAGCATTGATGGGAAGTTCTGATGCAGGACGGTAGTCGCCGTCCTGCATAGCCACCCTGCTTTATTGCGAACGCGGAGCTTGCGGGCCCGATGGCGCCGGCGGGCTCTGCTGTTCATCGACCTTCTTCAGCGTATCCAGAACGCCGCCGCTGGTCGGCGGCGCGATCGGCGCCCCTCCGGGCTGGGACGGCGTCGCGGGGCCCGTGAGAATCGAGCTTGGCTTGCGATCGAGGCCCGCGGACCAGGCCAAATACAGGCTGGTGACAAAGAAGCCTGCCGCCAAAATCGCGGTCATCCGCGTCAACAGATTGGAGGTTCCGCGGCTCGACATGAAGCCGGCGCCGCCGCCCATGCCAAGGCCGCCGCCTTCGGATTTCTGCAGCAATACCGCGCCGATCAGCACGGCGACGATCATGAGGTGAACGACAATAACGACGGCCTGCATTTCTAACCTTCCGTCACAAGCGATGAGCGCCGGGCTTCGGCTGCACTATTGAGCTTGCGGGTTTTCCTGAAGTTGCGCGGTGTTACACGATCGGACGGGGCATTGTCACCCCCAACAGCTGCTCCGGAGATAATTGCCGCAGGCTTTCCAACAAGCCGCGAAGCCGCACGAAGTCGCGACATTTCCTACTTGCGAACGCCAGCTCTTTTCTCTTATAATAGACATATGGATACTATAGTAGACGATCTCAGCAACCGGCTGGCGCAGCGCCTGCGTCTCGAGCGCGACAGCCGCGGCTGGTCGCTGGCCGATCTCGCCGAACGATCGGGGGTCTCAAAGGCGACCATCAGCAAGATCGAGCGCGCCGAAGTCAGCCCGACCGCGGTGGTGCTGGTCCGGCTCGCAAGCGCCTTCGACCTCACGCTGGCCGGCCTGATGTTGCGCGCCGAGGGCCAGGGCGAGCGCCTTTCGCGTGCCAGCGAACAGCCGGTCTGGCGCGATCCCGAGACCGGCTATCTGCGCACACAGCTATTCAATCGCCCCGATCATCCGCTCGAAGTCATCAGGGTCGAATTGCCGGCACGACAGCGCGTGACGCTGCCGGCTTCGTCCTATGCGCATATCCGTCAGGTGGTCTGGGTACAGGCAGGCGCACTCGTGATTATCGAGGCCGGCGAACGGTATCTTCTTGGCGCCGGCGATTGCCTCGGCTTCGGCCCCCCCGCGGAGACGACCTTCGCCAATGAGAGCGCCTCACCCTGCACCTATGTCGTGGCGCTGGCCCGGAGCTAGCAACGATGTCGAAGGCAGTTCTCAAAAGCTTCGCGATCGAACAGGCGCTCCCCGACAACGATATTGCGGCCGGCCATAATGGCGGCCCACCACTCGAGGATGCGCACCGGCCGGAATGGGGTGATGGGGGAATCGGAAATTACTTCTACTGGAAGGCTGCGCACCGCAGGGCCTGGCACAACACCTCACCCGGCATCGTCGCCTTTCGCATTCAGAAGGCCGAACGGCTCGGGCTCACTTATGAAGAGTACACGTTGGAAATTCTCGAACGCGGCCGACATCTCCAGATCGAGGATGTCGAGCGGATTGCAGAGATCAAAGAGGCCCGTGCGGCCAGGAAACGAGGCTGAACGAGATGCCTGATATCGAAATCAAACCCTTGAGCCCGTCGCCCGATATTCGCGCGAGCCTCAGCGAGATCCTGATCGAAGCGGTGGCCCATGGCGGTTCGGTCAGCTTCATGCATCCGCTGCATCAGGAGGTCGCAAATGCTTTCTGGGAGAAATCGCTGGCCGCGGCAGCGCGCGGAGAACGGATCGTGCTGGGCGCCTTCGACGGCGATCAGTTGGTCGGAACGGTAACGCTGGTGCTGGACCTTGCGCTCAACCAGCCGCACCGGGCGGAGATCATCAAGATGATGACGCGCGTCAGCCATCGCGGCCGCGGCGTCGCGAAGGCGCTGCTGTACGCCGCCGAACGCGTGGCGATCGATCACGGACGCTGGCTGCTGGTGCTCGACACCGCCGACGACGAAGGCGCTGCCGGATTATACGAGCGCGTCGGCTTCAAATTGGCCGGGATCATTCCGGACTACGCGTACAAACCCCTCGGCGGCATGACCGGCACGATGTTCTACTGGAAGCGGCTAAACGACGCCGCGCCAAGCTGAGCTCAACACCCCGCAGCGATCGCCAAAAAGTCCGCCGCCTTCAAACTGGCGCCGCCGACCAGAGCGCCGTTGACGTTGGCGACCGCCATTAGTTCGGCCGCATTGGATGGCTTGACCGAACCGCCATAGAGAATCCGGATCTTGCCGCCCTCGGCCTTAAATCGGTCGGTGAGAACACCCCGGATAAACGCATGAACTTGCTCGACATCTTTTGCCGTCGGGGTCAGCCCGGTGCCGATCGCCCAGACCGGCTCATAGGCCACCACCAGATTGGCTGACGTCGATCCGTCCGGCAGCGAGCCTTTGAGCTGGCCACCGCAGACGTCCAGCGTCTGCCCGGCGTCGCGCTGGGCCTGGGTCTCGCCGATGCAGACGATGGCGGTCAGCCCCGCCCGCCAGGCGGCTTCCGCCTTCTGCCGGACCAGGGCATCGGTCTCGCCATGGTCGGCACGTCGCTCGGAATGGCCGACAATGATGGCGCTGGCTCCGGCATCGGCCAGCATTTCAGCCGAAAGGTCGCCGGTATGGGCGCCCGACGCCTTCGGGTGGCAATCCTGGGCGCCGACGGCGAGTTTTGAGCCCTTTGCCTTGTCGGCCAAGGTGGCGATCAGGGAGGCCGGCGGGCAGACCAGCAGGTCGGCCTTGGCGGCCACCGCTGCGGCACCTTCGCGCATTGCCTCAAATTCGACCAGGGAAGACTTGAGGCCGTTCATTTTCCAGTTGCCGGCGATCAGGGGCCGAATGGCGTCGGGCATGTCGATTTTCTCTCAAGTATGGGGTCCTCCTCCGCTAGCAGAGGTGCGCCGCCAGTTCCAGATACCGGTTCAAGTGATCTCTGAGCCGTTAACCGCTTCAATTGGCGAGGTTACGGGCACGCAACCGAGGTTGCGAGGGCCCGAACCGAGGTTGCGGGGGGGCGACTGCCACTTTATGATGCGATATCAACTCGGGTAGACGCCCTGTTGCGGTATTCCAATCGGAAACCGCCTTGGGTATGACCCGGTTCCCCTCCTACAAAACAAGTTGGACCCATGCTTCGAGGAATACGCAAAGCCTCATCAAACTGGCTCGGCAAGGCCATCATGAGCGTCGTGATGGGCGTGCTGATTCTCAGCTTTGCTGTCTGGGGCATCGCCGACATCTTCAAGGGCTTTGGGCAGTCGACGCTGGCCAAGATCGGCAAGACCGAGATTTCGACCGAGCAATTCCGCCAGATCTACACCGACAAGCTCCAGCAATTGGGCCGTCAGTTCGGCCGTCCGCTGACCCAGGAGCAGGCCCGCTTGTTTGGGCTTGATCGTCAGGTGCTGCAGCAGACCATCGCGGAAGCCGCCCTCGACGAGGAGGCGCGGCGCATGGGCCTTGCACAGTCGGATGCCGAGGCCATGCGGGTCATCTACAGCGACCCCGCGTTCAAGGGATTGGGCGGCAATTTCGATCCGGCGCGCTTCCAGGCCGCGATCCGCCAGGCCGGTTACACCGAGCAGCGCTACCTCGCCGAGCGGCGGCGCCTGGGCTTGCGGCGCCAGATCGCGGACACCGTCACGGCCGGGCTCGAGCCGCCGAAGCTCATGATCGATGCCTTGACCCGGTACCAGAACGAGCAGCGCTCGGTCGATTACATCAAACTCGACGCCGCGCAGGCCGGCACCATCGACACGCCCTCGCCCGAGACGCTCGCCGCCTATTTCGAAGACCACAAGACCCAGTTCCGCGCACCCGAATTTCGCAAACTGTCGTTCATCGTGGTCAGCCCCGAGGAACTGGGCAAATGGTCCGAGGTCTCCGACGAGGATGCGAAGAAGGTATTCGAGCAGAGCCGTAACCGGATCGGTACGCCCGAGAAGCGCGAAGTGCAGCAGATGGTGTTTCAAAACGCCGAGGAAGCGCTCACCGCGCGCAGCCGCATCACATCCGGAATGTCATTCGACGACGTCGCCAAGGAACACAACGCCAATCTTGTTGACCTCGGCATGACGGCAAAATCCGCCATCATCGATCCGGCCATCGCCGACGCGGCGTTCGCGCTGCCCTCCGGCGAGGTAAGCCAGCCGATCAAAGGCCAGTTCGTCGTGGCGCTGGTCAAGGTCGGCAAGATCGAACCGGCTACGACGCCTTCCTATGAAAGCGTCGCGGCGCAGATAAAAAAGGAAATCGGGACCGAGCGGGCGCGCGGCAAGGTCGCCGAACTCCACAACAAGATGGAAGACGAGCGTGGCGGCGGCGCCAGCGTGGTCGAAGCCGCCCAGAAGCTCGGACTGACCGCAGTTACCATCGAGGCCGTCGACCGCTCGGGCCGCGGCCCTGACGGCCGGCCGGTCGGCAATATTCCGCGCGGTCTCGAAGTGGTCTCGCAAGCCTTCGCAAGCAATGTCGGCGTCGACAACGATCCGATCCAGTTTGCCGGCGGCTATGTCTGGTACGACGTTATCGGCGTTACGCCGTCGCGTGAACGCAATCTCGACGAGGTCCGCGCCCAGGTCGAAACCAAGTGGCGCGAAGACCAGATCTCGAGCAAGCTGCGCGCGAAGGCGACCGAGATGGTCGGCAAGCTCGAGCGTGGCGGCACCTTGGCCGAAGAAGCCGCGTCGATCGGCTCGAAGGTCGAAACCGCAACCGGTTTCCGGCGCGACGCCGCTCCATCCGGCGTGCCCTCGAGCCTCATCACCGCGGCGTTTCGCACCGCCAAGGATGGCGTCGGACAAACCGCCGGCGCCGGGGGCAGCGAGTGGATCGTGTACCGCGTCACCGATGTCAGCATGCCCTCGGTTAACGTCGCTGCCGACGAGGTCAAGAAACTGAAGGAGACATTGCTGCGGGGCCTCACCGACGAACAGGTCGCGCAGTACGTCACGAAGATCGAGTCAGAGATCGGCACGACCATCAACCAGGCGGCCTTCGCACAGGTGACGGGCGCGAACAGCAACTGAGCATGATCCGGGACGTGGGCACCGGTTTTCCCTCGACAAACGCGTAGCGTTTGCTCGAAGGTCATGCTCAAGAGATAAAGACGTCCCAATCCTGAAAGCAACGCGATGGACGACCTCAAATCTATCATCGGAAAAGTCGCCACCGGTGCGACGCTGTCGCGTGAGGAGGCCGCCTCCGCCTTCGACAGCATGATGTCCGGCGAGGCGACGCCCTCGCAGATGGGCGGACTATTGATGGCGCTGCGGGTACGCGGCGAGACGGTCGACGAAATCACCGGCGCGGTGTCCGCGATGCGCGCCAAGATGCTGCGGGTCAAGGCGCCGGCGGAGGCCGTCGACGTGGTCGGCACCGGCGGCGACGGGTCCGGGTCGGTGAACGTGTCCACCTGTGCCTCCTTCATTGTCGCGGGCGCCGGCGTGCCCGTCGCCAAACACGGCAACCGCGCGCTGTCTTCGCGCTCGGGGGCGGCCGACGTATTGGCCTCGCTCGGTGTCAGGATCGATCTTTCGCCCGACCAGGTCGGCCGTTGCGTACAGGAAGCCGGCATCGGATTCATGTTCGCGCCCGCGCACCATCCGGCCATGAAGAACGTCGGCCCGACCCGGGTCGAACTCGCCACGCGCACGATCTTCAACCTGCTCGGACCGCTGTCCAACCCGGCCGGCGTCAAGCGGCAAATGGTCGGCGTATTCTCGAGGCACTGGGTGCTGCCGCTCGCGCAGGTGCTGAAGAACCTCGGCTCCGAGTCAGTCTGGGTGGTGCACGGCTCCGACGGTCTCGACGAAATTACCCTCACCGGCCCGAGTTTTGTCGCAAGCCTCGAGAACGGCAATGTCCGTACCTTCGAGGTGACGCCGGAAGAGGCCGGCCTCGCCCGCGTCGGTGGCGAAGCGTTGAAGGGCGGCGATGCCGACGCCAACGCGGTGGCGCTGCAAAGCGTGCTCAACGGCAAGCCGAGCGCGTATCGCGACGTCGCTCTCCTGAACGCTGCGGCGGCGCTGATCGTCGCCGGCCGCGCCAGGGATTTGAAGGAAGGCGTCGCGCTGGGCACCAAAGCGCTCGACGGCGGTGCTGCCGCTGCAAAACTCAAGCATTTGATCGCGGTGTCCAACGGCTGACCGCGGGAGCGCCTGACATGTCCGACATCCTGAGCAAGATCGAGACTTACAAGCGCGAGGAGATCGCCGCCGCCAAGCGGACGCATCCGCTGGCAAGCCTTGAAGCACTGGCCAAAACCGCGCCGCCGCCGCGCGGCTTTTTGCACGCGATCCGTGAAAAGCTTGATCGCGGTGACTATGCGCTGATCGCGGAGGTGAAGAAGGCTTCGCCCTCCAAAGGGCTGATCCGAGCCGATTTCGATCCGCCGGCATTGGCACAAGCCTATCAAGCCGGCGGGGCGGCGTGTCTGTCGATCCTGACCGATACGCCCTCGTTCCAGGGCCATCTCGATTTCATGGTTGCGGCGCGTGCGGCGACCAATTTGCCGGTGCTGCGCAAGGATTTTCTGTTCGACACCTATCAGGTGGTCGAGGCCCGCGCCCATGGCGCTGACTGCATCCTGATCATCATGGCCGCACTTGATGACGACACGGCCAGAGATCTGGAAGATGCCGCCATCGCGCATGGCATGGACGTGCTGATCGAAATCCACGACCGCGCTGAGCTTGATCGCGCGCTAAAGCTTCGCTCGCCGATGATCGGCGTCAATAACCGAAATTTGCGCACCTTCGAAACCACGCTGGTGACCAGCGAGGCGCTCGCGCCGCTGATCCCTGGGGATCGCCTGACGGTCGGTGAAAGCGGCATCTTTACGCCGGCAGACCTGGCGCGCCTCGCGCGCGTCGGCATGGCGACCTTCCTGGTCGGCGAAAGCCTGATGCGCCAGGCCGACGTCACTGCGGCAACGCGGGCGTTGCTGGCCCGTACCGACGTGCCGCGCGCCACCGGGACGCGCTAGGCGATGGCGCGGAAGGCTTCCAAAGGCGGCGCACTCACCCACATCGATGCATCGGGCGAAGCGCGGATGGTCGACGTGTCGGCCAAACCCGCCACCGAACGCATCGCCGTTGCCGAAGGCCGCGTGGTCATGAGCAAGGCGACGCTCGAACTGATCGTCTCCGGTAACGCCAAAAAGGGCGACGTGCTCGGCACCGCCCGTATTGCCGGCATCATGGCGGCCAAGCGCACCTCGGATTTGATCCCGCTGTGCCATCCGCTGGCGCTATCGAAGGTCACGCTCGACATCACGCCCGACAGGAAATTGCCCGGCTGCGTCGTCCGCGCCACCGTGAAGGTCACCGGGCCGACCGGCGTCGAGATGGAAGCGCTGACGGCGGTGTCGGTTGCGTGCCTGACGATCTACGACATGATCAAGGCAGTCGAGCGCGGTGTGCGGATCGAAGGCATTCATCTGGTCGAGAAAAAGGGCGGCAAGTCCGGACATTACCGCGCCGGGGACTGATCGCAATCGGCGAGAAAACACCGTCCAGTCCGCCGGTCGTGACCGAGTCACAATGATTTATCCGGCGGCGTTGCGTTGTCTCTCGCGATAGCTGCGTGTTTTCATCCGATTCCCGCACAGCGATGACATGCACCAGCGCCGCGTCGATGGTTTCGAGCGGTCGAAAAACACCCGGCGGCATTCGTCAGACGCGCACATTTTCAGCCGATCAAGCGTTCCATTTCTCGAGCCGTCATAGAGTTCTGCGACAATCGGCGACAGTCCTGCGAGCGCATCTTCGCGCGCCGCCCGCAGCACCATGCCGTCATCCCCTGCGGCCACGACCAGCGGAAAATATTTCAGCGCTTTGCTCAGCGCGCGAACTGCATCCTTGTTTCCGCGCCGCTCCAGCGGATCGCACTGCAGATAGTCGCGCACCAACGTCCGCAGTTCGATCGCGGTTGCAAACATCGCCGGCGTGATCTTCGCGCTGGTCGGCGCCAGCCCGCGCTGCGACATCCACCTCGCGAGCTCCCGCGCGCTGATCAGTTCATCGCCTTGCGGATGCGGCACGCCGTGATGCGTGAAGTGCCTGACGTCGAGCGTATTGGCGAAATCATAGAGATTGGCCAGCTCGTCCGGAACGCCGAACTTTTTTGATTCTCGCGACATCGACACCAGTAAAGCAGATTTACCGGTTGACAACAAGAGACACCGGTATAATCAATATACCGGTGTTCTACCCGCAACCGTTTCGAGAGGAACCCGCCATGAGCCAAGACGCAACCTGGCCCCGTACGGGGATTTTCTACGGCTGGTTCGTCGTGGCCGCCGCATTCGCGGTGACCTTTGTCGGCTTCGGCTGCGCCTATACGTTCAGCGCGTTCCTGGAATCGCTGCAGCGCGATTTTGGCGCCTCGCGCGGCTCGGTCTCGCTGGTGTTTTCGCTCGCGGGCTTTCTCTATTTTGCCTTGGGCATCGTCAGTGGCCCCCTCGCCGACCGCTACGGCTCCCGCCGCCTCGCGCTGGCAGGCATGCTGCTGATCGGCCTCGGGCTCGCCGCGGCGGGTGCCGCACGCAATTTGCTCGAGGTCTATGCCGCTTACGGCCTCGGTGTCGGACTTGGCATCGGCTGCGCCTATGTGCCCGCGGTCGGCGCGGTGCAGCGGTGGTTCGTGCGACGGCGCGGCTTTGCCTCCGGTCTTGCCGTGAGCGGCATCGGCGTTGGCACACTGGTGATGCCGCCGCTGGCGACGCTCCTGATCGAGACGCTGGGGTGGCGCGGCGCTTACCTGGCGCTCGGCGCCATCGCCGCTATCGTTGGCGGCGGGATGGCGCTGCTGCTGGAGAACGATCCGCGCGCGCGCGGTCTCAACCCCGACGGCGATGCGGTCCTGCCGGGCGCCATCCCGGCGCAGGCGCAGGGCGCCACGGTCAGCGAGGCGATCCGCTCACCACACTTCGTTGCGCTTTATGCCGCCTGCCTGATCTGCTCGTTCGGCCTGTTCGTGCCGTTCGTGCACCTCGTTCCCTATGCCGGGGATCACGGCGTTGCGGCCTCCTCCGCGGTGCTGCTGCTCGGAATCATCGGCATCGGTTCTACCGCCGGCCGCTTCTTCCTCGGCGGGCTCGCCGACCGGATCGGCCGCCAAACCGCCCTGCTGCTGCTGTTCATCGGCATGGCGCTAGCTCTCGCAATCTGGTTGATCTCGACGAGTTTCTGGCAGCTTGCCGGATTCGCCTTCATCTACGGCATGATCTACGGCGCGTGGGTTGCGGTACTTCCGGCCGTTGTGATGGATCATTTCGGCGGGCGCCATGTCAGCGGCATCATCGGCATCCTCTACACCAGCGTCGCGTTCGGCACCCTGATCGGTCCCAGCACCGCCGGCTACGCATTCGATGTCACGGGCGATTATACGCTGCCGATCCTGGCCGGCGTCGCCGCCAACGTCATCGCCGCCGCCATCGTTGCGATCATGTTCCGCCACCCCACGCACCCCTCCGGAACTAGGCCCTGCCGAGGTTGTCATCGGCAGCATTCGCTACCTGGCTAACGTTTCGTTAACCAGGCTTGCTAACGTCAATTCCATCTCGGCGCGGTAGCAAAGTAACGGGCCGGAAGCACGCAATACTGCTTTCGGGATTATTTCCTGGCAGCGATCTCGTTCAATGGGTTCAATCAACACCGCCTCATTCAAGATCAAGCCCATCTTTCGCGGCGGTCCGATCCGATGGCTGATCCTGGGCGGCGTGCTGCTGATCGCCACGATCGCGATCGGCGCGACCATCATGGCCGGCAATTTCCGCGAACGCGCGCTGCGCAACAGCGAACGCGAGCTGGAAAACACCGTGCTGCTGCTGGCCCGCCATTTCGACCAGCAACTCGAGGATTTGGAGGTGGTCCAGAAGGACCTGATCAGCTTCATCCGATCCAGCTTGATCACGACGACGGAACATTTCCGGCGCCGGATGTCGAGCGAGGAAATCCATCTGATGCTGAAGTCCAAGATCGAGGCGGTGTCCTATGTCGGCGGCGTCAACGTCTTCGACGTCGAGGGCAGACTGATCAATTCGTCGGTGGCCTGGCCCGCCCCGCCCGTCAACGTCGCGGACCGGGCCTATTTCAAGACCTTCAAGTCCGGGCCGGAATCGCCGACCGTGGTGATCGAGCCGGTCTACAGCCGTGTCACCGGCGTCTGGACCACAGTGATCGCGCGCAAGGTCACGGGGCCGAACGGCGAATTCCTCGGCGCCATCGGCCGCGGCATCGAACCCGCCAATTTCGAGAAATTCTTCGCTTCGGTGGCGCTCGGATCGGATGCCGCGATCGCCATGCACCACCGCGACGGCACGCTGCTCGCCCGTTATCCGCATGTCGCCGAGATGATCGGCAAGAACTTCAAGTCCGGCCCGGCCAGCCAGCGGCTTGTGTTCGAGCGCGCCAATACCACCTCCCGTCTGACCAGCCCGCTCGACGGCGAGCACCGGG
Source organism: Bradyrhizobium sp. AUGA SZCCT0176 (assembly GCF_018130145.1). GTDB lineage: Bacteria > Pseudomonadota > Alphaproteobacteria > Rhizobiales > Xanthobacteraceae > Bradyrhizobium. The sequence continues at coordinate 37,667 of NZ_JAFCMB010000030.1, forward strand.
TGATCTCCTCGCGCGCGCTGAGCAAATTTCCGATCGTGATCGTCGCAGCGACGACCACCGCGGCGGCGCTGGCCGACTGGCGCGCGCAAATCTCCATCCTGATCGCGGTGGCCGGATTGTCCGTGCTGGCGATTGCCGTGCTGTTGTTCCTGGTGGTGCGCAAGCTCTTGCAGCAGCACCGCGCGTCGCGGCAGCGGCTGACGCTTGAAAAACAGCGGCTCGACACCGCCGTCAACAACATGACGCAGGGCCTGCTGCTGTTCGATTCCTCGCAGCGCCTCGTGATCTGCAACCAGCGCTATCTCGACATGTACGGCCTGTCGGCCGAGATCGTGAAGCCGGGCTGCAGTTTCCGCGACGTGATCGCGCATCGAAAACAGACCGGATCGTTCACCGGCGACGTCGACCGGTACGTCGTGCGGGTTCTGCGCGACGTCGGGCAACGCAACGCGATGATCATCACGACGCCCGACGGACGTTCGGTCCAGGTCGTCAACGAACCGCTGGCGGACGGCGGATGGGTGGCCACCCATGAAGACGTTACTGAACAGCGCCAGGCCGAGGAACGCATCACCCACCTCGCCCATTACGACGCGCTGACCGACCTGCCGAACCGCACCCTGTTCCACGAACAACTCAAGCAGGAATTGCCTCACGTCGCGGCCGACCGGCAGCTTGCCGTGCTCTATATCGACATCGACGAGTTCAAGAGCATCAACGACTCGCTCGGACACATGATCGGCGACGAGTTGCTCAAATCCGTCGCGGTCAGCCTGCGTGCTTGCGTGCGCGAGACCGATTTCGTGGCAAGGCTCGGCGGCGACGAATTCGCCATCGTGCAGACCGGGGTGACGGGCGCCGACGATGTCACCGAACTCACCCGCCGCATCTATGATGCGATCCGCGCTCCCTACGAATGCCTCGGCCATCAGGTGACCACCGACGCCTCGATCGGCATCGCGCTGGCGCCGCAGGACGGTTCCGACCTCGACCAGATCCTGAAGAACGCGGATCTGGCGATGTACGCCGCCAAGGCCGCCGGCCGCCGCACCCATCGTTTCTTCCAGCCGGAAATGGACGCCCAGGTGCGCGCCCGCCGCGTGCTGGAAATGGACCTGCGACAGGCCATCGTCGATGGCGGCTTCGAGGTTTACTACCAGCCGTGTCTGGACCTGCGGGACGGCAGGATCACCGGCTGCGAAGCGCTGGTGCGCTGGCGCCATCCGGAGCGCGGCATCATCTCGCCGGCCGACTTCGTGCCGATCGCCGAAGAGACCGGCCTGATCAATCAGCTCGGCGAGTGGGTGCTGACCACGGCGTGCGCCGAGGCAGCGACCTGGCCCGACGATGTCCGTCTTGCGGTCAACGTTTCGCCGGTACAGTTCAAGAGCGGCACGCTGGCGCTGAAGGTGATGGCAGCGCTTGGGGCGTCGGGCCTGGCCGCGGGCCGGCTGGAACTCGAGATCACCGAAGCGGTGCTGATCCGCGACGACGATGCGGCGCTTGCCATCCTGCACCAGCTTCGCGCCATCGGGATCAGGATAGCGCTCGACGATTTCGGGACCGGCTATTCCTCGCTGAGCTATCTGAAGCGCTTCCCGTTCGACAAGATCAAGATCGACCGCTGCTTCGTCACCGATATCGGCGAGCCGGAAGGGTCGGCCAGCATCGTCGAGGCGGTGGTGAACATCGCCGCCGCGCGCCACATGACGACGACCGCGGAAGGAGTCGAGACCGAGCAGCAGCGCGAATTGCTGCGCGCGCTCGGCTGTTCGGAGATGCAGGGCTATCTGTTCAGCCCGCCACGACCGGGCGCCGACATCAAGCCCCTGCTGCTCGCGCACCGGCCGATGCCTGCCGCCGCAAGCCCGGTGCGTTCCCGCAGGCGCAAGCCCGCCGCCTAGAGCGAGCGCGCTAGTTCGGCACCGCCCGCTTCGACGCCGCAACCGCCGGGGCATTGGCGTTGACCGTGACGCCGCGCAGCAGATTGAAGGCGGCACCGAGCGCCTTGTCGTCCTTTTCGGACGGCGGCACGTAGGATTGCGAACCGGTCTGCTCGGCGCCGTCGGCCGCCAGGTGGCCGCGCATCGACGCTTCGCCCTTCAGCTCGGCACGGCTCTTCAACTCGTCCGGCACGTCCTGCAGCACCTCGATGTCAGGCGTGACACCCTGGGCCTGGATCGATTTTCCGGACGGCGTGAAATAGCGCGCGGTCGTCAATGCCAGCGCGCCGTTGGACTTGCCGAGCGGGATAATCGTCTGCACCGAGCCCTTGCCGAACGAACGCGTGCCGATGATGGTGGCGCGCTTGTGGTCGCGCAAGGCGCCGGCCACGATCTCGGACGCCGATGCCGATCCGCCGTTGATCAGCACGACGAGCGGCTTGCCTTTGGTCAGATCGCCGCCGCGCGCGACGAAACGCTGGGTTTCCTCCGGCGTCCGGCCACGGGTCGAGACCACCTCGCCCCGCCCCATGAAGGCGCTCGACACCGACACCGCCTGATCGAGCAAGCCGCCCGGATTGTTGCGCAGATCGATGACGTAGCCGACGAGCTTGTCGGACGGGATCGTCTTTGAGATATCCGCGATCGCCTTGCGCAGGCCGTCGGTGGTCTGCTCGTTGAAGCTGGTAATCCTGACATAGCCGATATCGCCGCCCTCGGTGCGGAAGCGCACCGGCCGCACCCGGATGATTTCGCGGACGATCGCGACCTCGACCGGCGTGTCCGCGCCCTTGCGAACGATCTTCAGGCGGATCTTGCTGTTGGCCGGCCCCTTCATCTTGCTGACGGCCTGGTCGAGCGTCATGCCCTGAATGGAATCATCGTCGATTTGCGTGATCAGGTCGCCCGACATGATGCCGGCCTTGGCGGCGGGCGTGTCGTCGATCGGCGCCACCACCTTGACGAGGCCGTCATCCATCGTGACCTCGATGCCGAGCCCGCCAAATTCGCCATGCGTGGTCTCCTGCATGTCGTTCCAGCCCTTCGCATTCATGTAGCGCGAATGCGGATCGAGCGAGGAGATCATGCCGTTGATGGCGCCCTCCATCAGCTTGGAATCGTCGGGCTTCTCGACATAGCTGGCGCGAATGCGCTCGAACACGTCACCGAACAGATTGAGCTGCGAATAGGTGCCGTCGGTGCGGGCCGCAGCCTTGGCGGCCGCAACCAGATGCGTCCCCTGCGGTCCGGCGACCAGAAAGGTCAAACAGGCGCCGGTGACCGTGCCGAGGAGAAAGGTGAGATTCCTGCGCATTTGCGATCCTTCTCGCTATCATCAGCCAAATTCAGGTGAATCGGCGTCCCGGGCTCCGGCGCGGTCAACCAACAACGGCTTTTTGGTCGGATCAAGGCGGTTTCGGTCCGGGCCATTACGGGTTTGTTAAGTATGGGGTTTTGGCCGGATTGGACTGTTTTTGGGGGCATATGGCACCCTGTGAATCGTCGTCCCGGCGAACGCAGATGCGCAATTGCGCATCGGGGGACCCATACCGCGTGATCTCTCTATGAAACTCGGTAGCAGAGACCTTCCGCAAAACTACTCCCTGGGGTTATGGGTCCCGGCGCAAGGCCGGGACGACGCAGATATAGTTTCGCATTCTCGCGGCGCATTGCGCCCGAGGTTTGCAGGAAATCTTCTCGCCCTCTCAATTCAGAGGGCGCAGGGAATGCCGGATGCGCGCTGCACCCGCGGTCTCATGTGCGATTGTGCATAAGAATGCTGCACATGAGCATACAGGGCAGCGGAGAACATCCGACATTCCCTGCGCAGTGGCTTTACGGCTTATAGCGTGCTCTCCCCGGTGAGACGGCCTCTATTGCCACCGTCACCCCTCGGAAGCGTTAGCTTCTTCAGAGCTTGACGCCGTTACGGGCGCCAGGACCACACGCCTTCACCGTACGCATCAGCCGCGACCGTCAATCGCAACGTCAACGTCCACCGCATCCCCGCCCCTCGTCATGACGACGGCCGACGCCCCTCTGAGTGGGACGGGATGGCTATTGATGTGCAGGTGATTTGGGGTGGAAGGGAAGTGAAATATTTTTGATTTTCGGAAATTTTGGACTTGACGCGATTTCCGCAAACCAGAAGTGATTTGCCCGACGGGCTAGATGTAGTGGGCCCGTAGCCCGGATGAGCGGAGCGATATCCGGGTCCGCCTCGCACGGATCCCGCATATCGCTTCGCTCATGCGGCTACCCGATCACGGCGAATGCGCGCACCTAGGTGCAGCCATCGACAAGCACCAGTTTGCTCGTGGTCGTAGCGTGGCGCACCTCGAACAGGCCCCGAATGTCGGGGTCGCCCAGAAAGGCTTCCGCCTTTGCGCGTTCCGGAAATTCGCGGATGACCATGCGTTCGGCCAATCCCCTTCGACGGTCGTCGGTTGAACCCCTTGAACGAGGTACTTTCCGGAATGCCTCGCGATAAACGCAGGGATTTCCGCTATGTACTTTCTGAAACCACCGAAGTCGTTCACCGAGACATCGAGTACCAAATAGGCTTTCATTTCCGACCTCACACCAACATCAGCAACCCGGCCCGGATGAGCAAGCCAACATCCGGGTTTTGTTTTTCACGGCTCCCGCATATCGCTAAGCTCATGCGGGCTACTCGCTTGCTGCGACATTCGAGCGTTTGACGGGGCTGACAAGCGTTGGATCGAGCACACGCCTGGTATGTTCACTGGTATGATGCGCAAGTGCTGCCCTGCCACCGCACACACCTGCGGACAGCCCGGCGGGTCTGGCGGACGGTCGTCCGTGCCACGCATACGCCGCCGACTCTCGTTCTACCTGGCCCGCAGCCGACGGCAACTCGCGTTACCATATCGTCTACCTGGGGAGGCGGCGCAGGTGTCATGGCTTGTACAGATGTTGCAACGAGCAAGGCGAAGCCGGCCATAGCGATCAATCTGAACATTGTTGTTCTCCCTTAGGTCCATGAATATACCGAGGCGGCTTTGGGCCGCCCCTGCGTTCCGGAAACTCATTGGCAGACGTGCATGAGGCCGTCATCGAGCTTGACCATGGTACCGGGCGTGCAGCTGATCGCGTTGCGGGCTGCGTAGTCAGACCATCCGCTGTAGCCATACCAGGGGCCACCCGCGTAATAGGCGCCCACTGCATAGTGAGGTCGGGGGCTTATTGGGCCGCTCGCGGCGTAGCCGCCCACGTAGGCTGCGCGGGCTCCCCGAACCGTCTCATTGTAATATGGACGGCCCGCGTAGTATCCGGCACCGACCGCTGCTGCGGTACCGACCGCTGCTGCGGTACCGACAGCTGCTGCGGTGCCGACAGCTGCTGCGGTGCCGACAGCTGCAGCAGTGCCGATTGCAGCGCGCCTGTACTGCCGTCGTGCAACGCCGGCAACGCTAACGGGAGTTAGCGGGCGACCGACGCGTGCTTCAGCGCTCTCGATTGATAGCGCGATGCCGCTCTGCGCTGACCAGCCGAGCGAAAACAGCGCCGCGAACGCAAATGCGGGAGCACTAACAGCAATGTTTTTCGCGATCCGTTTCATGGTCTTCTCCATTGTGCATGGAACACGATAGCAAATGCATATCGTTGCGTTTCGGAGCGCCCGATCTTGATTCAGATCAAAGGTATTGGAACGGCAATGACTTCGGATTTTCCGTCAATCAGCGTCAATTGCCCGTGGGGACATTGACCATTGGGACAATAGTCCGGGCGGCGCGTTTGTCGTAAACATGTGACAATGATTTCTCCCTCAGGCAGGGGACCAATGACTGATCAGTTGGAGTTTGACCTGCGCGCTACGCTATGCAGGCGGCTCGCCGAGCGAGAACCGGAACATCGAATTCTTTGGATGGCCGAGGCCGAGAACTGGTCCCGGCTGTCGAAACAGAGAAGCCGCGGCGCTGCCGAAGAACAACCGATCCCCGCATCACGGCGAGTTGGCGGGAGAAGTCGGACCCGACTTCTTGATTCCCGGCGTAGTTGAATCGTGCAATCGGAGATCCCGACGTTCCCGGCGATATCGCACGCCAGTTGTACGATCCTCGCGCACCGCAGTCCGATCGCTACCGAACTGAAGCACGGCGGGGAAATCTTGATCCAGAACACCGCACCCCATCCGGGCTCGTTGCTCGCGGATATCTGACCATCCCTGCCTTGGTGATGTTGGCTGTCATAAGGGTGGCGCGCCGCGCGGATGAACTGGCAACGGCAACGGCGGTGATCTTTGAGGTATTGCGCATGAGCTTGCTGGCGAGCGGCGATGCGGGAGCGCGCGAGAAGCGAGGATGGCCGCAAGTAGCCGCCACACACAACATTCGCACACTTGATCTATATCAAGCCGGCCGAATGGACCGTGGTCAGTCTTGCAGCGGCACTGGCTGCGCCTTGAGAGGGCTGCATCGAAGCTGGTGCGTCAGACTCAGGGAGAACACCATGAAACTCTCGATCACCTTGTCGGCATTGCTGATTGCCGGCCTCATGGCTGCAACGACAAAACCGGCCAGCGCCGTCATATACTGCCAATACGTCGACTATCCAGCAGGCTGCACCGTAAGGGCCGGCGTCGTGCTGCGCCCGCGGCCGGTCGCGCGTGCGGTGGCGACGCCTGGCGTCGGCCGTGTCGGGACACCCACCAACCGCGGCGGCCCGGTGGATCGCGTTGGCCGGCGCTGATCGGACCTTTCCTGCCGCAACAGCACCTCGTTACGTCGCGGATTGCTCGACGCCGAGGTGAAGGCGGCTCTTGCCAGCACACGACCGCACCCGAATCGGCATCGAGCCGGGCGCAGCGCCGTGGCGGAGTAGCTTATGCCCCTGGCGCGATATTTCCTTTATGTCGGCGGAGTATTGCTCACTCTGGTGTTCATTCTGGACGCATGCCTGACCAGACTGCCGGTCATGCAGAGTTCACACATCGACGCGCCCGTTATCCGCATTCATTCCGACCGAAAATGGCCGGAGCGCATCGTCTTCGACACCAGCCTTCCGACGATCGTTCCCGCACAGGCTGCGATAGCGGAACACGGCATCGCCAGTCCTGCGCCGGTCACCGACGTTTCTTTAAAGGAGCGGGAACGCGAGGCATTTGCGTTGATGCAGCCATCCGACGCGAAGCGGATACAACCGTCCGACCCGGGAAAGCGAGAACTGAGGCAGCAACGGCCACGCAAAATCGTGAAGCGGCACGCGCCGCCCCGCTCGCTCCTCGTCGCGCGGCAGCCGCAATTCGGTTGGTTTGGCAACACCACCATCTGGTGACGGCAGCCGCAATCTTGTCGTGGGCTCGTACCTTATCCAGAGCGGTTTCTCGACGAAGGAGGTGCTCATGCGCTGGATCTACCTCGGCATCATTATTCTGTTCGCCGCAGCGACGATCATTTTCGCGCTGCAGAATTTCGAGATCATCACAATGTCGGTGTTTGGCTTCGATGCTCGCGTACCGCTCGCGGTTTTGGTCGCTGTCGTCTACCTTCTGGGCGCAGCGACGGGCGGCAGCCTCTTCGCGCTGCTGCGCCGATCCTACCAAGGTTCAAGACGCAGGGTGGTGGGCGCGCCATAACGACGCTGTCGGTTCACTACCGACCATCCCTGGTCGGGTGCGACACGCTCGGGGCCGGTCGCAACCGTTCCCTTGCTGCGGAGCGGCGGGCTTCTTGCTCGTCGTGAGTGGGTACATACTGGAAGCAGGTTACTTTTCGATCCGAAATCGGACCGTCTTGCTCTTCTTGTCCGCAGATTCTTCGACAATCTCAAAATTCCCTACTGACGCGCGCCTTAGACGTGCCGCACGTGGACGCGCGATCGACGATGAAACGTACCGATACGTTCCGGAAAACGATCCGCCACTCGCTTTGATTTCCCGCAACGGCACGTGTCGAAATGACATTGGGTATGGCCGCGCGGCGCCAACGCACTTAAACTCGATTCCGCTGCACTGAATCGTTTTGTTGCAAGTCGCCTTTACCTCGTTGATTGGCGTATCGTTGTACCCTGGTGGCAGCTGGTACTCCAGGACGCTGTCCAGCGTATCGGTACAGCTTTCGATTGGCTTGAATCGGAAATTGACGGCTACAGTTGTTCCTAGAGGCCCTGGAGCGAATACGGACAAATCGTGCTGGGTGATCGGCAGCACGTAACGCCCTGCCAAGAAGACCGGTTGGGCTATTGAGGACGTGGAGGACACGACAATTGTCAAGGTTGCCCAAACGATCACATGCATTCTAAGCCCCACGGAGAATTCACGCGTACGGTATGCCCACCGGCTCGGTGGAGCAACGGCTGCTTTCGCTCGTTGATCTAGATCAATAAGGCGAACAGGGATTGCATGCGCAATGGGCACTGGCGAGATCGGAGCCGCGCGATGGGGCAGCGAAGGATGATTCTGGATCCTGTCGGCGACTTGCGCCAGTTGCGCAACGAACGGAGTGACTGGCTGCTGACGGTGCTGACTGGAGTGCTCATACTGCTGATATTCGTCTTCGCGCCACTGCAGGCAGTTGGTATTACCACCTTTCATCTATTTGCTGTCGGCCTGTCACTCGCGATCATCGGAAGCATGGTGATCATTTCCAACAGTCCCACAGCGCTCGTTCTGATGTCGGTTGCGCTTGTCGCCAATATCGCCGTATTTTTCCTGCGGCTCTATTACCCCGTTCCCTTCCACCTTCACATACTGGCTGGCGCATGGTTGATCATCGCCTGCACTCTAGGGATCGTGGTCACTCAGGCCGTATTCAGGCGTGGCCGTGTAACATATCACAGAATTATCGGAGCGATCCTTCTGTACCTGCTGATCGCAGTAGCCTTTGCAACGCTCTTTGCTTTCGTCGGCCTGTCGGATCCGGGGGCGATCAAGGGAATAACATTTGACGACGATCAATCACTCGCGAGCGCGGTCTTCTATATGAGCTTTGTTACGCTGACCTCGACAGGTTACGGCGACATCATTCCAGTGCATCCGTTGGCGCGTAGTCTATGCAACATCGAGAGCGTCGTTGGTCAACTTTATCCGGCAACACTCTTGGCAAGGCTTGTTACTCTCGAGATGAGCGATCCCGGCCAGTAAGCAGAGCCACAGAGGCCGACCACGCCTTGGCCGGCTACAAGCTGCGGTTTTGGATGATGGGATAGCGTTTGGAGAGGTTCGCCGAGCCAGGTGATTTGCGTCTATTGATCTATGTCAACGGCAGGAGGTTTGGTGGGCATGGCTAGTTAAAGCCATGGAGGTCGCTATGAAAGAAAGGAATGAAGGCGTTACGATCTCGATACCCACTGCCGCTGCTCGTCAAGCAGATGAGCCGATCCGCCGCTCTTCCTGCGCGCTCATCAGGTACTATGTCGCAAAGTACAGCGTGCCTGCTGCCGAGGCGTGGGCTCGCAGCAGGGGCGCGACTGAGGCAGAAATTCAGACTGCTCGGCGTTGTATTAATCCTCAACAGACCGTCCGTCTTGGCCAGGCGGCCGCATAGCAAACAACGAGGAAAGTCGGTAGCCTCATTGGTCATTTCGTCAGTTTCGGGCCAAATGCACGAGGTGCGGACGCTACAAACATGGCAAATCAATCGTTCAAAGTAGCAGTAGTGTGGCGACGCAGAGGATCAGAATTGCCTGCCAGCCGGCCTTGACGGTTCGATTTGTCTTGCGAGAAGATCCGATACCAATTCTTGCCGGCGGGTGGTTGTCGTTGGCGGGAGGCCTGCCCGCTTGAAGCAGTGCATCAGGAGTCCGAGGCGACCGACACATAGGCATGACGATGTCCTCCCGCGAGCATTCCGCTTTGGAGTCTTGCCGTCAACCAACCCCACGCCGATCCAGGGTGCGGTGATACAAATCAATTGGTAAGCAGCACTGATCAACTGTGTCGGGGTGGTTGTTACCAGGCATGATGAGCCGCCAACCAGTTGTACGGCGGCAACCTCCCGCTTTTTCACTTGGGGAGGCAGACCGTCCTAAGCGTCTCGTCAGAGCTTCGGGCCTTCGCGTACTCTATTAATGCCTGCCGCGCCGCGTCGCACCGTTCTGCGCTGTTAAATTCCTGTGTCGCAACAACGGCGCCGTTCGCAACGCCAAGCCAACTAACGATGATTAGAACCTGGGGCATAATATCCTCCTCACCGGGACAATGGGCTGCCGACGACCGACAGCAGATGGGTTATCCGGGTAGGACGCATCGTTGATGCGTCCGGCGCGTTGATCTGGGTCAAGCGCCGTTAACGGCCTTTTGTGGACCTCGCCAGGCAGCAGCAGCACCCATTCGCACTCAAAAAAAAAGCCCCGGCACGGTGCCGGGGCCAAGGCTTGCTGAAGACAAGCCCCTGATCAGTAGCGGGCCGCGACCGGCGCCCCGTAGCCGCCGAAGCGGTAGTTGATGCGCAGGGTGACCATGTCCACGTCCTGACTGATCCGGTTGAGTGCACCGGCAACAATCGGATTGGCGACCGAGAACGAATTGTTCGCGTCGCCCATGAACAGATGGTTGTACTCGACACCGAACGACCAGTTTGGTGTGAAGCCGTACTCCAGTCCAACACCGATGGTGCCGCCCCAGCGGGTCGCGCTTGCTGAGGCCAGTTCAGCGCCGGTAAGGGTACTGAGGATGCTAAAGCGGTTGCTCGTCACTGCCGCGCCGCCCTTTACGTACAGCAGTGCTGCGTTCCAAGCGTAGCCGATCTGGCCGGTAAAGAGGCCAATACCATCGGTCGAGGTACGAGTGGAGAACAGAGGATTGAGGACGCTCACGCGCTGGTTGCTGAGATCCGCCCAATCGCCCTGAGCTTCCAGGCCAAACACCCACTGATTGGCTTGCCAGCGATAACCGATCTGGCCGCCGATCAGGCCCCCGGAGCGCTCGCGGCAGCCGTCGGCGAAGACGACGCCTGCGACATCAACGAAATCCCAACAATTGCGGCTCTGGCCCCAGCCGCCATTGGCGCCGATGTAAAAGCCGGTCCAGTCGTAAATCGGAACGATGACCGGCGCGGGTGGCCGTGCCTTGACTGCCATATCCGCAGCGGATGCGGGGGCGGCCACGCCGAGTAATGCTACGAGACCAACGGAAGCCAACAGAAAATTCTTCATTTTTTCTCTCTCCATTTCCGTCGGCTTCTAATTTGTCCCCGCCAACGGTGGTTTGCTGCATTGATTCCAACATGCACGTGAATCCTACGTACGTTGGGCCTAAGTGCCCGTGCCATAATGGCAACACTCAAGGGCAATTGGCGCGCGGCACCTGACAGATTTTCGACTGGATTTCGTCGCAATTCATGTCGTGTGTTGATCATCGTGCATACGGCAAACGACATGAGAGTTCTGCTGGAGCTTGCGGTCATTCGATCTTCCCTGACTGCGTGTCAGGGGTTTGCGACGCGTCGCCGCTGCCTTGCTCCCGTCCTTCGTCAAGCCAGGACGGAATGTTTCCCGACGCGATAGCGCGTCTCGGCAAATGGGGAATGATCGTTCCGGCAGTCACGACCAAACCCTCGTCGAACTTGGCACGTGCGAAGCTCTTAGCTTCCATTTCGGTCTCGAATGTCTCCGTCGACCGAGACCGCCGGTTTCGGACCGCTGTACCTTTCCATGGGATTTCGAACGTCACATACCAAGCATGCTTCTTCATCTGGTGATTCCGACGAATCTGCCACCAAGCCTTCTCGAGGACAGCGCTTTTGCCGTCGACCTCGATCTTTCGTTTGCCCTCCTCGACCATGGCCGACGCCCGTCGGCGTTAGAGCGCCTCCCAGGCCACAGCCGTCAGCCCGAATGCGTTCCACGAAGGCGAACAGTTTTCATTGCCGATGATGGAGAGCTCTGACTTTCTTTGCCTGACCAGTTCGTCCGGCAGGCGTTTCGGCGTCCTCACCCCCATGAACCCACTGACCATGGCGGTCGCGCCGTTGGGTATCCTCAGTTGTGCTTGCAGGCGCGTGACCGAGGGTAGAGCGGAGCCGGCATGAGGCCTTGATCTGTATCAAGGCTTCCGCGTTGGGATTCGACGCCATTGCAGGCATCGTCGCTTATTGGTCGTTGCGGCGTTCTACGCCGATCGACGACAGCATATCGTCCCACAGCTTGTGCACCTGCTCGTGGCGGCTCTGGACGGCGGAAGGTGTGACAGCGCCCGAGATACCGTTTCGAGCGTCAGTCGAGGCCGGGACTGCCCGAACAAGATGCATCGCAATCCGTTACGAACGCTGATCATCTTCCGAGTTGCTGCCAAACTCGCTACGAGCAAGTACGCCTCCGAGCGTTTGGCGGCACCTATCACGGGGTCATTGTTTAGCTGGTAAAGTGAACCCAACACCGGATTGAAGCGGGCATCGAGCATTCGCAGTTTGAGGTTTGCTTCTCGCCCATCGGCGCGCGTCGCCCTGTTGATCCAGCACCAGTCCTACCGAGTCAGGCTTGTGGCGGAGAACGAAGCTCAGGAATTTGCTGAGTTGGGTGGGATTAGAAGACATGGCGACGGGATATACCAAGCTGCCCGGATGAGCCAATGGTCGGCGCAGCGACGTTGATCTAGGGCTCCGCGAAATCAGCGCGCCGTTCCCGCATACTGCTGAACGCGCGGACCAATGTCGAACTCATCCGCTATTCGTCGAAGAGAGCTCCGGTACGGTTCTGCCAAATCCCGTCCCGACGGATGGAACGCAGGCAGGCTGGCGCTGACAGCCAAGATGCCGGACGGATGGATCGCCGGGTGCGAGTCTGCGGCTGATCCCTTTGGAGCTAGTCGAGAAACGGGCATTACTGCGGCGCATGAGTCCGGTTGTGGCGGCACCTTGAGACATGCTCGCCTATCCTGCGAATGCCCGTTCACCGCGTAGACCGGAAGTCGCCGTGGTCCGGTCAAACGACGCGAATGACCCATACCGGACCTCGCAACACCTTAGGCGAAGTCGAGCCTGACGATGATCACTCCCAGATTGATCTTGACCCATGTCAAATAGCGGAGTGGGTGGCATCTAATCTGCGACACATGTGCCGTGCCCCGGGCCCCGATTTTCGGCGGATTTTGGAAAATGTCCAGGGGTTAGGCTAGTGCAGCTTATGCTTAACCTTTGTCGGGAGCTTTTCCTTGAGCCAACCGCGCATTTGATTTGGCTCGATAGACCGCTCGGGTTTGCATCTCCTGGCAGAAACGCGATGCCCCTTCCTGTAGAGATCGCCCGCCACCTTCTTAGCATCGTGCTCGTCACGGCATTCAATCGTCAGCCCGCCATACCTTATTACCCACTTAGCCGATGGCTTAGGTGTAGCCGATTGCTCGGGGGCATCGCGGTCACCCCGCCCAATCAATCTCGCAAACTCAGCATCAGCTTCTTCTCGCGACAGCCGAATGAGCTCACGATCATCCCTAGTCGCGGGACCGCGCTTCAGCCGGTCCCACACCATCCAAGTCCCGGCTAAAACGCCCCTTCTTAGGAGGTAACGCTCCATAGCACGCTCTAAAGTGGCCCGTTTATCTCCACGACCCGCGACACCGACTATGACTGGTCCAATCCGCTGATCAGCAAGACGGCCAAAAGCTTTCGGACATAAGCCTTCTTCATCGATGGCACGGGGTGGTCTGGCTGGAAGGTGCGGGCTGCTCCTCCTGCTTCCACCGCGCCGCAAGCTGCTTGATCTGCTCGAAATCGAGGGTCGACTGTGCCAGGGCGCCTTTTCGGACGATTATCGCCGCCGCATCGCGCTCTTCGGGGGGCAACATCATCCCTCGCGCCACTGCGGAACGAAGTTTCATGATGCCGTGATTGGCCAGGGCAACAAGCTCTTCCGGGTCTAAGGCCATTTTCCATGCCTACCCTTAGGCTGGCCGTAAGCCAGCACACGCGCACCGGGTGCTCCAATTTCTAGGGTAGATTAGCGTTGGTTAATCTCAAGCTGCCCATTTGTATGGCACCACAATGGACGTGATCGGCCAGATGTTTGAGCACGCCTGTAAGCTCGGGCTGGCTTTCGCGCGCTGGAACTCTCCACCTTTGCCGTCACGCAGCAGGCCAAGATGCTGCGGGACTTCAAGGTCCTCTACTACAAGCGCCGGCACGACGAGAGGCAGCCGTCATGAAGCGCCGGCGCCGATCGATCAGGAAGCGCAACCGGCGGCGGCTGGCCTCGCACGCGCGAAGGCTCAGACGGTAATGATCTCGTAACGCCTAGGGCAAGGCCGTCGCAAAATCGTCATAGCGCCCGCTTTTTGCCACCAACGTGCCACCAGCTTGGCCAACGAATCGCGCGTGTTTGAATCTCACCTTTTCATTAGCGGGAGATACTGAAGTGGCAATAGGGACAGTGAAGTGGTTTAATGCAACCAAAGGGTACGGGTTTATCCAACCCGACGGCGGCGGCAAGGATGTTTTCGTCCACATTTCAGCTGTTGAGAAAGCCGGCCTGAGCAGCCTCAATGAGGGTGCCAAGGTGAGCTATGAAGAAATGAGCAACCGGGGCAAAACGTCCGCGGAAAATCTAAGAGTCGGGTGAATCAAGCCCGCTGGTTCACAACGGCGGGCTTTGTTCTGGCGAATTTTGCGCAGACCCACGTGATTGACGGCTGCGTGCGCTATGTTCGGTCATTGCTTTCACCGCCTCGTTTTCGTCGGCGCAAAAAGCAATGCTCTGCCTATCCGCAAACACGAGCCATTGATGATGGCCAACTTCCGTGATGACGTATTCGGTCATTCCGGCCCCCATAAGCGAGTAGTTACATCTTAGGACAGCAGCCTTGCTGTTTTGTTAACCAAGATCCATCACGATCCTCGCGACCTTCTGGTGGTCACGCTTGAGTTAAGGCCGTCGCTCAGCCAACCCAGCGGCGGCAGGCGGCCTCCGCCAATACGGCGCATGGAATGCTACTTCAAACCAGCCTTCCGCAGCCCTTCCAGCAACGACGCTGTGGCTTCGAGCAGGGTCTCGGTTTGATACTGGTCGTCCTTATAGTATTCAGTGATCTTGTTAAGGTCGTATTTCTGCTTGCTGAACGACGTCTTCCTGAATGTCTCGAGCGCCTTTTTGGCGTCTGCATCTCTGTTTGTCAGAGCGTAGGCCGCGATCAACCACGCTTGGCTGAACCAAAGGTTCGGCCGCACGTTCACCGATTCTTCGAGCGCCTCGATCGCCCTGGCATAGTCACCAACGACAAAATAGGCGCGCCCCTTGACCCAACGGAAAACCCCGAATGAAGGATCCTTCGGGCTGAGCTGAGCGGCCTGTTCGGAAAGCGGAATGGCTTCAGCAGGCTTTCCGACGAAGACCATCTCATTGGCGGCTTGGGCATAGGCTTTGGCGAGATTTGGGTTGAGCCTGATCGCCTCGTTGAACGAGTCCAGTGACGCCTTGTGATTGCCGCGCAACCGATTGACGAACCCGAGCGCGTAATGCGCGAGTGTGGTATTCGGATCAAGCTTTATCGCCCTATTGGCGGCATCCTCTGCACGATCGACCTCAGGCTTGCCCGCACCATTCCAGGAATTGAGCACGTCCGAAGACAAAACGTTGGCAAGCAGACCCCAGAGTCGCGCGTTGTCCGGGTCAGCCTTGAGGCCTGCCTCCGCATGCTGTCGCGTTTCGAGCGATTTTTGCGGTGTTGGATAACCGGTATTTGCAGCCATTGCCTTCATCCTTTCATCCAGAGGGTTGCCGTCCGCTGCAAGTGTGCCGACCTCGTGTCGAACGCCCTGTTGCACCATCTCGTCATTCAGCGAGGCGGCAATTCGCAACAACATGCTGTCCTGCAGATCAAGCAGGCTACCGGTTTCGCGCTCGAAGCGATTGGCCCAAAGATTGGTGCCGCTTCTGGTGTCGATCAGTTGCGCATTCACTTGGACCATCGGCCCCGCGCGCCGGACACTACCTTCAAGCGCGTAGCGAACCTTGAGCTCCCGACCTATCTGGCGGGGGTCCGTTGACTTGCCCTTGTATGCGAACGCGGTACCGGAGGCGATCACCCAGGCACGCCGCAACCGCGAAAGCTCGGTCGTCAGGTCGTCAGTGATCGCGTCGGCCAAATACTCATCGGCCGTGTTTCCGTCGACGTTCTTGAACGGTAATACAACGATCGTATTGGTACGGCCCGCCGCCTGATTTTGCTCCCGAAACACCAGAAACGAGGCGACGGAAGCGACGGCCAAAGCCACGATGCTGATGGTCGCAATCAACTTAACCCAGTTCGCAACAAGCAACGTAGCAAACGTCTCATGAATCCGTTCGTACGCGACCTGGTAAGCGTGAATTGGATACGGAATGTTCTTCACGTTGCGAGCCCCGCGGTACGCGAAAAAGAACTCGGGCTGAGCGCGTGTCTGGTCATAGATGCTCTGGCTAACGCATACTGTCCCAGGCAAAGCCAGGGCCTCCAGCCGTGCCGCGATATTGACGCTGTTTCCATAGATGTCGCGATGATCGACGAGAACGTCGCCCGTGTTGATTCCGATCCGCAGCTGCATTTTCTCCGCATCGCCAGACTGGCGCTCGGCAAGTCCGCGCTGGATATCGAGGGCGCAACGTACCGCGTCGACCGCGCTCCAAAACTCGACCAATAATCCGTCGCCCATGCTGCGCACGAGACGGCCCCCGTGCTTCTTGACTGTTGGAGCGATCAGTTCGCTAACATAAGTGGAAAAACGCGCATGCGTTTCATCCTCACTGCGGCTCATCATGCGGCTATAGCTGACGACATCGGCCAGCATCACAGCCATCAATCGCCGCTTCTGCCGCGCCGCAACCAGATCGATTCCCATCGGTGCCGTCTCCTTCGATCGGCGAAAGCCTCTCGGGTAGAGCCAGTCCGTTATTCGAAAGCTACCTTCGTAGAGCAGTTAGCCTGACCGCTTTTGTAAATGCACAGCGGATATCACCACGCCGTGCGCTGAAATGGGCATACAAAATAAACATTCCTCAGCTTGCCATCGCAAGGAGATCACACATCGGAAAACCCTGCACCGGGGCTGCCTTCCAACCGCGTCCATATGTATATGCGCATCAATAATGCTGGAACAGTATGAAAGGCGTCACTACTCAGCAGGACAGCATCACTGTCATTTTTTCTCGCGTGAACAGCACAAGCTCGCCACGAATTCTGTGTCAAACCAACAACAGACCATCGTCTTTCATGAGGCGGCGCCAAGATCGAATTCATCTCCCATCGGTCGAAGAGAGCTCCGGCACGGTTCTGCCAAATCCCGTCCCGACGGATGGAACGCAGGCAGGCTGGCGCTGACAGCCAAGATGCCGGACGGATGGATCGCTGCGAACGACGGCGAACACCTCGACAGCATGATCGTAACCCTTGATCAGCTGCTTTCCGATAGAGGCCAGCGGGATGCGATCCCTCACCTGTTCGGTGACAACGGGGTCGACCAGTATCTCGGCGTCGTCAGCCAGACTGCAAAGCCGTGATGCCAGATTGACGACGTTTCCGATCGCCGTGTAGTCGACACGCCCGTGATAGCCGAGGGTACCGACGGTCGCGGGTCCCATCGCGATGCCCACGCCGAAGCCTACGGTGCAACCACCGGCGGACCAGTTGTTGGCAAGGGATTGCACCGCAGTCTGCATGTCGATCGCAAGCCTGATGCCGCAATGCGCCGGGTCCTCGCACCTGACCGGCGCGTTGACCAGAACCATCACGCCGTCACCGGCGAAGCGTATCAGGGTGGCGGCATGGCGTGCGGTGACCGCGCCAATGGCTTCGTAATATTCTCTCAGCACGGCCAGAATTGCCTCGGGCTCGGCACGGGCGGAAAACGCGGTGAAGCCGCGCAGATCGCCGAAAATCGCAACCACGTCACGGCGCTGTCCATCCAGCAGACGCGGATCGGAGTGTTCCACCAGTTCGGCGACCTGTGGGGCAAGGAATTGCTTCAGGCGATTGATGCGCTCGGATTTCTGCTGTGATGCTCCGAGCTCTTCCGCCATCTGGTTGAACCGGACTGCCAATTGCTCCAGTTCGTCGCGGCTTTCGATCGCGATGCGATGATCGAGCTGTCCCATTCCGATCCGTTCAGCGCCCTCCTCGAGCTTGCGGATCGGCACCCACATGCGGGATGCACGCCAATAGGCGAGCACCAGCGCAAAAACGGTTCCGATGGCGATGAACATCAGGGAACGCCACAGCGTCGCGCGCATGGATTCAAACGCCTCCACGATCGGCTGCTGGGCAATCACGGTCCAACCCACATTCGCGGCAGGTACCGACAGCGCGACGAAATCTCTCCCGTCATCGCCTGTGGTGACGACCGCCGACCCATTCGCAGCTGACACAACCGATTTGAGCCGGCTGAACTCGCCTGACCCGGCGCCACTGCGCAGCACCAGGCTGATGTCCGGGTGGGCAATCAGGCGTCCTCCGTCATCGACGACAAGGGCGTGGCCGGTGTTGCCGATCTTGATCGCCGCGATGACATCCCAGATCAGTTTCAAATTGATGTCGGCAACGACAATTCCGGCGGCCGCGCGGTTTCCCGCGACGGCGATCCGCATGTAGGGCTCTGAATCGCGCTGATATCGCACAGGACCGTACCAGACCCGGTTCGCGCGCGCTCCCACCACCGCGGGATCATTAGACATGTCCGTACCTCGACCGGTCCGGTTCAGACTCATCCTGGATACGAACACGCGTTCGGTGCCGGCCGGGTCAACCAGCGACACCGAAACGATCGCCGGCACCTGCTGCAGCAGCCGCAGCCCGTCGACCCTGCGCCGGTCGTCCTCGCCCTGGGTCCAGGGAAACTGCACGAGCCAGCCGAGCTGATCGCGTATGCCATCGGTAAAGGTCTGGATCCGGTCGGCTGCAGCGCGCGCCTCGATCTGAAGCACTTCATTGAGATGAAGACGATGGTCGCGAAAGGCGAACCAGGCTTCGATCACGGAGCCAAGTGTGAGCGGCACCACCACTGCGACAAACAGTGTGATGAAGTATTTGACGAACAGGGAGCGGCGCGGCCGGGTCACGCTGATGGCGCCCGGCAACTGGAGCTCCAAGTCACGATGAGATGTGCCGGCCTCATTCGATCACCTTGTTGGCGCGAAACAGGATGGAGGATTTGTCCAGGTCGATGCCGAGTTGCTCAGCCGTCCTGAGATTGACGACCAGCTCGAATTTGGTCGGTTGCACAACGGGAAGCGTGGCGGGGCTTTCGCCGCGCAGGATCCGGTCGGCGTAGGTCGCAAGCGCGAAATAGGTCGCGCGCTGGTTCGCGCCATAGCTAATAAGCCCGCCCGCGTCGCAATACTCGCTCCATCCGAACATCGAAGGCAGCCGATACTTGATGGCGAGCTGGGCAATCTTGGCGCGGTGCACCAGCGTGAGAACATCCGGAAAAACAAGCAACCCATCCGGGTGCGCGTCGCCCACCAGTCCAAGCGCGTGGTCCAGCTCGTTCGCGCCGGCAAAGGGAACATAAAGCAGCGTGATGCCGAGCTGACGGGCGGCGTCCTGGGTCGCGCGCCACTCCGACTGTTCTCCCGGATGAAGACTGTTCGAAAGTACCGCCAGGGTGCGCAGGCTCGGAAAGATTTCCTTCAGCAGTTCAACCCGCTTCCCCGCCACATCAAGCGACAGGAAGGTCGAGCCGGTGAAATTGCCGCCCGGTTCCCCGAGACTCTTGACGAGGCCGAGCGCCACCGGGTCGCCGCTCAGGGCAAACAGGACCGGAACATCCGTTACCTCCGTCAGCGCGCGGGTCGCGGGGCCGCTCGACACGGCAAGGTCGACGTTGCCGCGCCGAACGTTCGATACCACCTCGCGCAGCGCCTGCGGATTGCCGGGCGCATAGTGCAATTCCAGGGCAACGTTCTTGCCCTCGACATAGCCGCGCGCGCGCAATCCTTCGCGGAACCCGTCGAGGAACGGGTCGGGCTGGGACCCGGTGGAAACCCAGAAAATGCGATAGACCCTTGTTGGATCATGAGCCAGTGCGGCGACCGGCCATGCCATCGCAGCACCGACAAGCGTTATGAAATCTCTTCGTTTCATGCTGGACACCATGGCCCAATCCGGCTTTCCAAGCTTCGAGCCGGCATTCAGATGAGCTGCAGATAATCTTTATTTTTCCCTTTTTTGGGCAGCTCGGGGCGCCGAGATGCGTCCTCGGCCCAAGGTTCCAGCTGCGACGTCCCTACTCCACCCCATAGCGCGTGAAGTGATCGCCGATGCTGGCCTGGATGGTCCTGGCCGCCGAGATATCGCTATCGCTGCCGGCCTTGTCGCCCTTCCTGAGCTTGGCAAGCCCGCGCCCATAGAGCGCGCTCGCCAGCTTCGGCTCGGTTCGCAGCGCAGAATCATAATCATCGATCGCCGCGTCGAGCTGGCCCATCTTCAGATGGACCAGCCCACGCGAGTCGTACGTTTCGGCATTGTTCGGTCCCGACTGAAGCGCCTTGTTGCAGTCCGCCAGCGCGGTTTCCAACGCCCCGAGGACAGCCCGTGTCCAGCACCGCCCGCTCCATCCGGCTGCCAGATCGGGCTGAAGGCGAACCGCCTCGTCATAGTCCCGCGCCGCGCGGTCGTACGCGTGCTTCTTCAGGTAGATTCCCGCACGGTTGGCGAAGGCTCTGCCGTAGTTGGGATTGAGCTTGATCGCCTGATCGAGAGATTGGATGGCGAGGTCGTATTCGCCCTTTTTCAGGTAAATTACACCCCGGTTGTTGAACGGCTTGGCATCGCCGGGATTGAGCTTGATCGCGGCATCGAAATTAGGGATGGCGCGGTCGTAGTCGCTCCTTGAGGCATAGGCATTGCCACGATTGTTATAGGCAACAGCCAGGGCTGCCGTCGTGAGTTGACCCGATCCGATAAGCGCCGTGCAAGCATTGATCCGACGCTCGAGCGACGCGCGATGCGAACCGTTGCACAATTCGAGATTCCCGAGATAGCCATCCGGCTTCGGGTTCTGTGCCGCCGCCGGTGATCCGAACAGCAGCAAGGCGAGGATCGGCGCCAGGCCGAGGACAATGCGCCCGCTTGCGCTGGATTCCATGTCAGGCTTCCGATTTTGGAACGAGAGATCGGCGGTCGACCGCCCTAGCACCCCCGACAGATTTTCAGATTTGATCCGGGAGACGTTGGTTCGGATGGCGCCGCCGCCGGTCTCCCCGGCTTTCGCGTGACCTTGCTCTTGCCCTCTTCAATGAGGGTGGAAAACTTGAATGTCCCATCGTCCGACATTTCGACGTGTGGCGTGGTGCCGCGAATCCCCATTGTCGCGACGGGGGTATCGACCTTCATATCGCCGGTCTTCGCGACCTGGCCGGCAACAAACGTGAAGGTTCCCTTGGTCAGACTGAGCAAGGTCTTGTTGGACTTCCCGTTTGGGTCATAGACGAACTCGCTCAAGGCCATGCGCGCGTTGCTCGACAGATTGAATGCGGTGCCATCCGTAAAAGTAATGCCGACCCGGCCGTCGGCGCCGGTCGCGACCACATCGCCCTCATAGACGACATCACCAACCTTCGCCTGCGCGGCTTGAGCGTCGGCACGAACCTGAATGACGGTCGCACCGGCACGTTCGATGGTGACCGAACCTGTCGCGACAACGACTTTTCCAATCGGTTTGGACGCGACATCCTGAACCGCGGGCGTCGCAGAACCGCGTTGCGCCTGGGCCGGGCCCGGGAAAGATCCGGCGATCGCCAGAGCGAAGCCTGTCAGCAAAACCGCAATCTTATGGTTGCACATGATCGGCCCTTCCCGAGCAAATCTCGTTCGCGCGGCCACACCGGTTCCTTGAACCGCCGGCCAGGGCAAAATGGATGCGATTGGATATTATGCCGGACCGGCCGCTTCGCGCCACCTCCCCCAAAAGGAGTACCCCTTTTGCGTCGCCGGCTTTGTGAAGACTTTCATAATCTCTCCCACTGGATTGGGCTATTTTGGCACAGGAGATTTCGACGGTCAGTCTTTGGCTGACCGCGCCAAATGTTTTGACCTGAATGCAACAGGCAGCGGCAGGCCGGGACGGAACTCATGTTCACAGGGTCCCACGCCGAAACCGGGGACGATCGTAACGCGGCAGCGGAACGGCTTCCCCGCGTCATCGGCAATGTTCAGACGAAAGCCCGTAGCGGCCCCCTCGGCCAGGGGGCAAAGAGCGATTGTCCCCAAGCCAACAGACCATTTCCTGCCATTACTGGCCGCACGCACGCCCGGTTCGGCATGCTGTGGCTCACAGCGCTGACCTTCGCGACGATGAACGAAGCCGGAGCCGCGGACCCGAATGTCGTTTTCCTGGACGACGGCAGCATAACCTACAAGGATATGGAGCACGGAAGCTTCGAGCTTGTGACCAAGGAGCCCATCCCGCGGCACTTCTTCGTTGAGGATCCCGGCGAAACAATCGTCCTGCGCGCCGAAGGATCCTCGATCAATATCAGCCGGGTGACAAATTCCTCCTCGCGAATGGCGGAGTTGCAGGCAGCCCAGCAGGAAGCGCTCGCCACCCTTGCGAAAGGCATGGAGTCAACGGGGTCGAGCACACCTCCTTTGGTCGATCGGCTGCCGGTGCAACCGATCAATTTTATCGAGACTGACGTCCTCACCCCAGCGGGGGATTCGCTCCTGCCGCTGCCGGTGCCCAACTTCCCGGTCACCGAAATTATTACCGCAGCCATCCCGCCTGTCCCGCCGACGCTGAACGCCGTGGCAGGGCCGACCGAAATCGACACCTCGGCGTTTGACACCTTCACTGCGACGAGCGGCACTTTCGTCGCCAGCACTACCAACGGCGACACACTGACTTACGGCATCAGCGGCGGGACCGCCGGCAGCACGGTACTGGATGGGGAGACATTCGATGTCTCGCAGCAGGGCCCCTACGGCACGCTTTACGTCGACAGCACGACCGGCGATTACACTTTCGTTCCGGACAGTCACGCGATCAATGCGCTGACGGAGCCGACGACCACGAGCTTCACCGTCACGGTGTCTGACGGCACGCTCGCAGCCAACCAGACCTTCACGATAGCCATCAACGGCGCCAACGACGCGGCCATCATTTCCGGTGCCGCGACCGGTTCAACGGTCGAGGCCAGTGGCGTCGCCAACCGCGCGCTGGGCATGCCGACCGTGACCGGCACGCTCACGAACACCGACGTCGACAATCCACACGATACCTTCACGGCGATCGAGACGCCCACTGCGAGCGCGGGCGGTTACGGCAACTTCGCCATAACGGCGAATGGCGTGTGGACCTACACGCTCGACGAGACCAACAGCGCGGTGCAGGCGCTCAATGTCGGCGGCACACTGACCGACACCTTCACCGTGACCACCGTCGACGGCACCGCCAAATTGGTCACGGTCACCATCCAGGGCGCCAACGACGCGGCCGTCATTTCCGGCGCCACGGCCGGCGCGGTGATCGAGGCGGACAGCGCAGAGCACGGCACGCCGGGAGCGACCGGCACGCTTACGGACACCGATGTCGACAACACGCCGAACAGCTTCACGCCGGTTGACTCGCCGACCGTGAGCGAGGGTGGCCACGGCAGCTACACGTTGACGGCGGACGGCGCGTGGACCTACGCACTCGACGATTGCGACCACGCGGTGCAGGCACTCAACATCGGGGACACGCTGACCGATACCTTCACCGTGACCACCATCGACGGCACAGCGCAGGTGGTGACGGTCGCCATCCAGGGAACGAACGACGCGGCCATCATCTCCGGCACCACGACCGGGTCGGTGACCGAGGCTGGTCACCATGAATACGGCAAGGCGACCGCGTGCGGCACACTCACCGACACCGACATCGACAATACGCCCAATACCTTTACGCCAGTCAGCGCGCCGACTGTGAGCGCGGGCGGCTATGGCAGCTTTACGATGACGGCGGATGGCAAGTGGACCTACACGGTCGACGACAACAACGGCGCGGTGCAGGCGCTCAATAGCTGCGACACGCTCTGCGACAGCTTCACGGTCACCACCGTCGACGGTACCGCCCAGGTGGTGAAGGTCACCATCCAGGGCGCCAACGACCCGGCCGTCATTTCCGGTGCCACAGCCGGAAGCGTGGTCGAGGCTGCTTGTCATGAATACGGCCAGCCGGTCGCGTGCGGCACGCTCACCTACACCGACGTTGACAATACGCCCAATACCTTCACGCAGGTTTGCTGGCCGGAGGCGAGCGCGGGCGGCTACGGCACCTTCACCATGACGGCGGCCGGCGTGTGGACCTACACGC
>NZ_JAFCMB010000031.1 GCF_018130145.1 Bradyrhizobium sp. AUGA SZCCT0176
TTGGTAGAGCTGCGGCGCTCCGAGGTTCCAATGCACCTCTTTGAGTTTCTTTAAGCCAAATTTATCGGCGCCAAAGGTGCCGTTACGCACGCCTGTCTCTTGCACGAAGGGATCTCCCATCAATCACCGCACGACCTAGCGGTCGATCACGAAATGCGAATGACAATGAAACGCAAGAATAGTGCCACGATCTGAGGCTTACCTATTCAAGACGACGGGCAGGCATGCGACAGCATCATGCCCGACCCAATTTGCCCAAATTGCAGTCGCGGGGCGTGAGATCTCCGGGCAGTTCGCCGGTGAGTCCGGCCGCAACCATTTCATTTCTCGCCCGGATGGGCCGTGCCGGTCAGCCCGCCACGCCATGGTAACCGCGATACCATTCGACAAATCGCCGCAGGCCTTCAGCCAACGGCGTCGAAGGCGAGAACCCGACATCGCGTTGCAGCGCCGAGATGTCGGCACAGGTCTCGAGCACGTCCCCCGCCTGCATCGGAAGGAGATCCCGAACCGCCGGCTTTCCAATGATCTCCTCGAGCGTCGAGACAAAATCGAGCAAATTCACCGGCCGGTTGTTACCAATGTTGTAGACGCGATACGGAGCCGCACTTGTGGCAGATTCAGGCTGCTCCGCATCCCAGGCCGGATTCGGCGCAGCCGGACGATCCAGGGTGCGGATCACACCCTCCGCGATATCGTCGACATAGGTGAAGTCGCGCCGCATGTTGCCGTGGTTGAAAATCTTGATCGGCTTGCCTTCGAAAATCGCGCGCGTGAAGAGATAGGCCGCCATATCGGGCCTTCCCCACGGGCCATACACGGTAAAGAACCGCAGGCCGGTGACCGGAAGCCGGTGCACATGGGCATAGGTGTGCGCCATCAACTCGTTGGCTTTTTTACTTGCGGCGTAGAGGCTGACCGGATGATCGACCGATTGCTCCGTCGCGTACGGAAGCGTGCGGTTGGCGCCGTAAACGGAACTCGACGAAGCAAAAACCAGGTGCTTCACGTTGTGGCGGCGGCTGCTCTCCAGCACGGTGACGAACCCGTCGCAATTCGCCCGGATGCAGGCGATCGGATCGTCGATCGATGCGCGAACGCCGGGTTGTGCGGCAAGATGCACGACGCGATCAGGCCTGACCGCATCGAAAGCAAGTTTCGTCGCGCTGGAATCCGCAAGATCCGTTTCATGAAATGCGAAGCCGGTGTGCTGCGTCAGGTAATTTAGCCGGGCGCGCTTCAGCGCCGGGTCGTAATAGGGTGTGAGCGCGTCAATGCCGACAACCTGCTCACCGCGCGCGAGCAGCCGTTCGCACACCTGCATGCCGATAAATCCGGCGGCCCCAGTGACAATCACAGGTCCCAAAGTCGACACGGTCATCCTCACTCGGTCCGCGCATTAAACAGCGTAAGGCAACTCGCCACGCTTCAAGCGCAATCTGCCAAATTCGCGTGCAGCGTATTTAAATCGCCGTTTGCGCGTTCAATCCCTGAAAGACGTATGCAGGGCATCCGTCAGCGGCGACACGATATATTCCAGCGCCGTGCGCTCGCCGGTCGCGACCACGACGTCGGCCTGCATGCCCGCGATCAGCTTGTCGCGGTAGCGTGCATCGAGCTTGGCATCGGAGAGATCGATGAGGCCGAGAAAATAGGGCTGCTTGGTAACGTCGTCCACCAGCCTGTCATGCGAAATAGATGCCAGCTTTCCGGTCATCATTTGAATGCCGCGCGCGCGGAGCCCCGGGAAACGAATTTCGGCGGTCTGCCCCACGCTGAGATGCTCGATCGAATTGACGGGAAGCTGGGCGTGGACGACGAGCTTTTGGTTACTGGGAACGATTTCCATCAGCGACTCGCCGGCACGAACGACTTGTCCGACCGTGAACACTTTCAAATTCTGTACGGTGCCCGCTCGCGGCGCGCGAATATCGAGGCGGGTGAACAAGTCCCGCGCCACGATCAGCTTTTCCTTCGCGGTGTTGATCTTCTGGCGTGTTTCCAGCAGCTGGGCCGAGACTTCCTCCTGGAATTTCTGCTCCAGCTGCATCACCTGCAGGCGCGCTTCGCTGATTCCGTTGGTCGCTTTCGCCGTATCCGCGATGGCCCGGCCGACGATGCCCTCAAGGCGCGTGCGCTCCCTTTCCATGGCAAGCACGCGCGTGATCGGGATCAACCCCCGCTCCTTCAGCGAACGAAGGCCCGTCAACTCCTCGTCGAGGAAACCGATCTGCTTCTCGGTCGACGACTTCTCGACGCCGATGCCTTCCATTTCCCACCCGAGCTGCTGAATCTTGGATTCGATCAGCGTGATCTGGGTCGCGCGCGAGCGCTTGCGCTCTTCAAATTGCAGCGTCTGGTCCTGGACGATCCTGGCCAGGACCGGTGAAGCGGCCTGCCGCTCCAGCAGTTCCGGAGGAAAGGTGATGCGATCGCGGCGATCGATTTCGGCAACCAGCGACGCTTCGAGCGCGAGCGCGCCGTCGAGTTGACTACGTACCGTCTCGAGCCCCGAGCTCGCCTGCAGCGGCGACAGGTTGACCAGCAATTGCCCCTCAACGACGGACTGCCCTTCTCTGACCGAAATCACGCTCACCATGCCGCCTTCGAGGTGCTGCACCACCTTGCGGCTGTCCTCGATCATGACAACGCCCTGCGCAACGACGCCGCGGTCGAGCGGTGCGACAGCCGCCCACCCTCCCATGACACCGAAGGTGAAAATGATCAGCGTGTATCCGGCGATTGCCGTTTTGCCTTGCGCATTTGCGAATGGCAGCGAACTGGGGACGCGCCGGGGAATACCTGCCTTGAAGCGCGCAGGAATTGAAAACCATGCAGGAATTGAGAAACGAACCTTGAACATGATGACTGACCTCAGCCTGCCGCAGCCCGAACGGGCACTGGAGGAGCGATCAAATGCTTGAGCACTTCGTGGCGGGGACCAAACACTTGCGCCATGCCGCCCTCCAGCACGAGAATCTTGTCGGCCACGGTCAGTACGCTGATCTTGTGGGTAATCAGAACGATTGTGGTGCCGAACGAGCGAAATCGGCTGATCGCCTGGACCAGCGCTTCCTCGCCACCCTGGTCAAGACTTGCATTGGGTTCATCGAGCACGACCAGGGCCGGACGATCAAAGAACGCCCGCGCCAGCCCGATGCGTTGGCGCTGACCGCCCGACAGCGTGGCGCCCCCCTCGCCGACCGCGGTGTTGTAGCCGTCCGGCAAGAGCTGGATCATCTCGTGACATCCGCAAAGCCGGGCGGTCTCGATCACCGCTTCGCTGTCGACCTCTTGAAAGCGCGCGATGTTCTGCGCGACGGTTCCGGAAAACAGCTCGATGTCCTGCGGCAGATAACCGATGTAGCGACCGCGTTCGCGCGGATTCCAATGCGAAAAATCGAAGCCGTCGAGACGCACATTGCCTGACGACGGTCGCCACACGCCCGTAATCACCCGAGCCAGGCTGGACTTTCCGGCGGCGCTCGGGCCGACAATGCCCACGACTTCGCCCGGTCGGGCTTCGAACGAGATATTCCGCAAGGTGCTGCGCGACTGTTCCGGAGGTCCCGCGGTGACCGCCTCGAGCGTCAGATGGCCGACCGGCCGCGGCAGGCTCACCCGCTGCGGCTCCTCGCCGGCGACAGCGAACAGTTTGACAAGCCTGCTCCAGCTGTTGCGCGCGTTGGTCAGTCCCTTCCAGTTTCCGACGACGCCTTCGACGGGAGCAAGCGCCCGCCCGACAAAGATCGAAGCGGCGATGATCATGCCCGCAGAAATCTGATTGTGGATCGCAAGATAGGCGCCAAGGCCAAGTACCATCGATTGCAGGAACATGCGGACGAACTTGGACGCGGCCGCCATCAACCCCGACCGTGTGCCTGCGATTGCCTGAAGATTGAGCACATGGGCGTGTTGCGCAATCCAGGTCTCGCGCAGGACATCGAGCATGCCCATGGCGTGAATGACTTCGGCGTTGCGCAGGGCAGATACGGCCTTCTGGTTGGCCGCGATCGACGACTTGGAGGCCTGGCTCATCGGGCCCGTGGTGGCGAGCTCACTGGCAACCGTCAACAGGAAGATAAGGGCCGAGCCGACCAGCGCGATCGCCCCGAACCAGGGGTGAAGAAAGAAGCAGGTCACGATGAAGATCGGCATCCACAGCAAGTCGCACAGCGCAATCAGCGCCGGACCGGCGATGAACTCGCGAACCGAATCGAGGTCCCGCAGCGTTTGTCCCTGGGCAAGACGGGGGAAATGCAGGCCGGCGGAGTGCGTTGCATCGAAGACCGAGCCGGCCAGCTTGCTGTCGACCGCGAGGCTGGCCTGAACCATCAGGCGCGAGCGCAGCATCTCAAGCAGCGCATTGATGATCAGGAGATAACCGACCAGCAGCGTAATGCCGAGCAGCGTGGTCTCGTTGCGGCTGCCGATCACCCGGTCATAAATCTGCAGCATATAAAGCGGGCTGGTGAATGCGAGCAGATTAATGAAGAAGCTGAAAACCACCGTCGTCATGACTGCCGGAACGCACGACTTCACGCCGTTGACGAGAACGGTGCTTGCCTTAATTGGACCAGACCCAGCCATTGCGAAAATCCCGCTCCACCATTCCGCGCTGATCCAACAAGGAAACATGCCCGCACAAATCCCATGCGCGCAGAATGTGTGCTTTTTGTTGCGCGCTGAGTTCCATCTCCACTCAATTAAATCCAGCCGACAGCGCGCGCCTGATCACATCAAACCAAATTCGTTCCTAAATAATTAGCACGCTGCAAGATTCATGAAGCCGACATGCTCGTTTGGTTTGCATTTGATTGAGCCTCTCTTGCCAGCACGGCATGTGCTGATTTAACGGAGGCAGCATGCGTGCGGAACGGTTCCCACGGATGGTTCGCCATGCCAGACTTCGCCATGCCAGACTTGGCAGAACTCGAACTCACTCCCCGTGCCCACTAACAAGGCAGCAGCCGACGCTGGGTTGCGTGAAAGCTGAAGAAGATCGTCTTTGAAAATTTTCATCAACGGTAGATTCCTGTCGCAATCGCTCACGGGCGTTCAGCGCTATGCCGCCGAAATGGTTAAGGCCATGGATCGCTTGCTGGCGTCCGGGCAAGCCGCGCAGCCCCTGCTCGCGGCGGAATGGCAGCTCCTCACCCCGCCCAACGCGAAGGCCGAGCTCGACCTCGCCGTCATCAGGACCACGCAGGTGGGCCGGCGGACCGGGCATGCCTGGGATCAGATCGACCTTGCGCGGGCGTCGGCGGGTGGCCGGCTGATCAGCCTCGCCAACTCCGGGCCGGTTCTGCACCGTAACCACCTCGTCGTCCTTCATGACGCCCAGGTGTTTCGCCGGCCGGATTTCTTCAGCCGGAGCTATCTGATGCTGCACCGGACGCTGGGCCATCTGCTGGCCCGAACCGCGACAATCGCCACGGTTTCCGAGTTCTCGCGACGCGAACTCGCCGCCGCCTTGCGGCTGGCACTGCCGGCCGTGCCGGTGTTTTCCAACAGCGCGGAGCATTTTGCGGCAACAGTGCCGGATTTTCGCGTGATCGACCGGTTGGGCCTCGTGCCCCACCGGTACTTTCTCTTCGTCGGGTCGATGACGAAGAACAAGAACGTTTCGCTGGCCATTCGGGCGTCGGAGCGGCTGGGCCGCGCGGATATTCCGCTCGTCGTGGTCGGCGGCGACAACAGCAAGGTGTTTTCGGACGGCCCCACCGCCGCAAAGGCCGGGGTCGTAATGGCGGGCCGGCTCAGCGACGAAGAGATCGCGGCGCTCTTTTCGCGTGCAAATTCATTTATTTTCCCCAGCCTTTATGAAGGCTTCGGTGTGCCTCCGCTGGAGGCAATGTTCTTCGCCTGTCCGGTGATAGCGAGTACGGCAGAGGCGGTACGCGAAACCTGCGGCGACGCCGCTGCCTATTTCGACCCGCTCAACGTGGACGAGCTGCATCAACGCATGCTCGAAAGAATTGCAGCAGGAGGCATATCCGGCCCCGAGCGGCAGAAACAGGAAGCGCGCCTGGCAGCCTATTCGTGGGCTAAATCCGCTACCGCCATGTTGCGTTTTCTCGAAAAATCCCCAGTTTAAAATTTAAATAAACGTATTAAACCTGAACAAAGGCAGGAGCCCACCACATCGCGGCCCAATTATTGCTGCGTATTGGGGATCAGTTTGTCGTATCGGCGTGAAAGAAAATGAAGGATTAAGGGTGCCCAGCAGTCAGGTTAGAACCATGAGAGTTCTGCATGTCGCCGAAACGATCCGGGGCGGCATCGCGACTTATCTCAACGAGCTGCACCCCCACCAGCGGACCAGCCTCGGCGCCGGCAACGTGCACTATGTGATACCATCCGGTCATCGGGCCGATCTGGTTGGGATCGAAGACGCGGAAATCACGGAATTCGGCCGTTCGGACCGGGGTATTTCGGGCCTGTTCCGGATGCTGGTGGCGACCCTGCGCGCCGTTCACCGCCAGCAACCGGATGTCGTTCACCTGCACTCCTCGTTCGCCGGACTGGTTCTCCGACCGTTCCTGTTGCTGAGGCGCAAGCGGCCGCGGGTCGTCTACTGTCCGCACGGCTGGGCTTTCTCTCGCGAGACGGGCCGGCTGAGCCATCAGGTCACCAAAATCACGGAAGGCATCCTGGCCAGGATCACGGACCGGATCATCTGCATTTCGAGGGATGAATACAAAGAGGGGGTTCAGGCCGGAATTGAAGCCGATCGCCTGGTCCTTGTGCACAACGGTATTTCGAAGCACCGTCCGCTGCTCGATACTGTCTCGGCGATATGGCCTACGGAAAAGACCAAGGTTCTGTTCATCGGCCGCCTCGACCGCCAGAAGGGGTACGATCTCCTGACCGAAGCCGCCCGCGCGCTCGAGGACCAGGTGGACGTCCGGATCGTCGGGGCTCCGGTGATCGGCAAATACAAGGATGAGGGGCGTGCGCTTCCCTCCAACGTCTCGTTGCTGGGCTGGCAGGATCGACACCAGATCGAGGCCCAGCTCGAGAAGGCGGATCTCGTCGTCATCCCCTCACGCTGGGAGGCCTTCGGCCTCGTCGCCCTCGAGGCGATGCGGGCGGCCAAACCGATCATTGCCTTTCGCATCGGCGCGTTGCCGGAAATCGTCGAAGATGGCGTGACGGGTGTGCTTTGTGAGCCGGCTTCCGCCGCCCAACTCGTTGAAGGGTTTCGGCGCGCGCTGAAGCTCGATCTGCCTGCGGTCGGTCTGCGAGGCTACGAGCGCTTCAGACAGCTTTATGACATCGAGAAGACGCATCGCGTCCTTAGCCAGGTCTATGTCGACCTCGGACGAGGCGATCACATCCGGTCCCGGCAACAAGCCGAACTGCAATCGGATTTGCCGAACAATTTCTAATCGCAGCCGCTGCCTTGCGGCGCCGAAAGACATTAATTTTCAAAGGCATTAATTTTCAAAAGCCTGGACGCCTCGTCGAACGGCTGGCGGCCGGGCCCCGTCAAATCACCTGCCCAGCCACAGAAAGTCGACTCCGCGCGGCTTCTGGTCATCGCTGGCGGCGGACTCGTTCCCGCGCTCGCGCCTGTCGGAGAACGACCACCGTATCAGGACAGCGACGAGCAACGCGCAGGTCAAAAAACCCGCGGTGAACGCCAACAATGCCACCGGTAGGGCATCCATTTCGCTTGCCTCCCTTTTCTCGTTTGAAGCGAGTATAGCTAGGGGGCCCGGATTAGTAAGTAGTTACGTCAATCCAGGAGACTCGTGCTTAACGGCTGAAATCCCTAACAAATATTGGACAACCGGCTTTCGCCGCGCCGCGCGAAATATTGTTGCGCTGCGGCATCGATTTGCGGGGAGTTCCCCGTGCCAACTCATGTATAAGTGGCGAACGCCCCCTAAAGGAGGCTTCCATTTGGAAACGCTGCTGTACGTTCTGGCAGGCTGGTTCGTGTTTAATATCCTTTTCGCCCTAGCAATGTACTTCCGACCGATCCGGCCAAATCCTGCCTCAACCGATAACCCGGCCAAATCTCACGCTGCGGATCCATCCGATGCCGCGAGCGGGCGTCCATTGCTGTTTAAATCGCCCGGTGGACCTGGCCATTCAATCGTCACCAGGGTTCTGTTCTTTGGCCACTGGCTAAGCGACCGCGTTCGCTCATCGATCGCCGCGAAGCAAGAACCCACCTAGCCGTTCAAATCCTGCGTGCGCCCGCCGTAGCCGATCCGGGACGGCTGTCCTGGGCGCCTGTACCACCCCGGGGCGGGCGCTCGGCAAGTGCGCCGAGCGGCGTTCCGCGCCTGGTCTTTCCGCAGTTTTAAGCCCGGCGTCCCAGGGATCGTTCGGCTGATCCCCCGGCCGGCCGCTCGACCTTGCATGTCGACCTTGATCCACCAGGCACCGCAGTCACCCGCCGCAGCGTATGCGCGCCGTCGCCCTGATATTAAATAGCGACGAATAATACGATATTTAATTCTCCCGCCGGGCATGAAGGCGAGATAGTGACGAGAAAATGACGTATTTACTGACAATACACGCCATGCTCAAACTTTAGCCAGGTTTTGCTCAGAACCCTCTCAGTGCAAGTTGCAAGAAGGTCACATGGCCGAGGCTTTACCTCGGAAGGTGGCCGCTCGGGAGTGACTTCGGATCCGGATGATTGCTACGGTTAAATGGGACGAAGAGTTTTAAATTGGACCAAGCGTATCACGAGGGTGCTGCAGTGATTGAAAGAAGAGCAAAAGCAAGAGGGCTGATTTGTTCTTCTGCTCTTTTCGCGGCACTGGCGTTCGGCCTTGGCGGCTGCGCGGGCTTTATTCCGACGGATGCGCCGGATGGATCAGCGACGCATTCGAACGCGGCGATCGTTACGCAGCCATCGGCACCGCTTCCCTACATACTGATGCCGATCAATCCGGTGGTGCTGCAAGCCACCAATTCCTTTACCGACGGGGCGGGGTTGGTATTTTCCCGGTTGCCTGGCGGGAACTATCGCGATGTGACCATTGGTGTCGGCGATATCGTTACCGTCACCGTTTACGAGGCCCAGGCCGGCGGTCTGTTCATCCCGCGCGAAGCGGGCGTGAGGCCGGGTAATTTCGTCGACATTCCACGTCAGCAGGTCGACCAGTCGGGCAATATCAACATCCCGTATGCCGGTGCGATCAAGGTATCCGGCCTGACCCCGCGCGCGGTGGGCAATATCATTCGCGAACGTCTCAAGGATCGCGCCATCGATCCACAAGCCGTCGTCAGCGTTGCTGAGCAGCGCGGCAATCAGGTTAGCGTGCTTGGCGAGGTCAACACGCCGCTGCGCTTCCCGGTCGACCCCGGCGGCATTCGGCTGATGGGCGCCATCGCGCGCGCGGGCGGTCCCAAATACCCCTCTTACGAATCCACCATCACGATCAAACGAAGCGGTCGTACCTACAACGAGTCGATGTCGAGCGTGGTCCGACATCCCGGCGAAGACATACTGCTCGCTCCCGGCGACGTCGTCTTCCTGACGCGAATTCCAAGGGTGTTCATGGTCTTCGGCTCGACACCGTCGCCCGGCTCGATCGGCGGCACCAACAACCGCCGTTTCACCTTCGAAAACGACAGCATGACGTTGGCCGAAGCGCTGGCGAAAGCCGGCGGTCTGGACGGCATCCGCGCCGATGCCAAATCGATCTTCGTCTATCGCTTCGAACCAAAGCCGCTGCTGGAGAAGATCGGACTGGAGGTATCTCAGTTCCCGACCCAGCTGGCGCCCGCCATCTACAAGTTCGACATGAGCAAGCCCGATGGCTGGTTCCACGCGGACTCATTCCGGATGCGCGATCACGACGTGATTTCGGTCGCGGAGTCGCCGTCGACCGAGTTCATCAAGCTAATGAATCCGCTGAACGCGGCAACCACGAACGCGGCAAATATCAGCGCCACCATTGCGAACTCGAGATAGACCAGGGAGCATCGCCCAACTCGAACCGCAACAAGAGAGGATAGACGCGTTCAGGAAATCGATTGCTCGCAATCGGCCACGGACGGGATCCTTTGTCTTGATCAAGAGCCGGAACACATCGGGCGTCAGGAACCCGCACGCTGTTCCGACATGCCCTGCAACTGAAAAGGCATGGCAGCCGATAGCGAGACTACCTATCTCTGCCGATCAAGCACCGAAGCCAAATGCCGGAACGGCATGCCGCATCGGAACCCTGCTGCCGGTCGATGCAGATGGCCCGACTTCCCTCGCCTTCGATTTCCCTTGGCGAATGGAACTCTCGCACCGGTAAGCTTCCAACCTGAGGCGATCCTTGAGAATACTCATCGTCAATACGCTTTATCCTCCGGAGATCATCGGGGGCGCTGAAGTTTCCGTGTCGCTGCTCGCGCAAGCCCTTTGCCGCAACCAGCATCAGGTTTCCGTCGTCAGCCTGCATGACGCGACGAATACCGCGGTCAGCGATTTAAAGGGTGTCCGCGTCTACAGACTTCAGATCGACAATGATTACTGGCCGTTCGGCCAGGATCGAAAGCCATCGCGGCTGCAACGCCTGAGATGGCACTTGCGTGACACCTGGAACCGGAAGGCCGCCAAACGCTTCGCGGAAATTCTGGATATTGAAAAGCCTGACGTCGTCCACACCAACAACCTGACGGGATTTTCAGTGGCGCTCTGGTCGGAAGCCAGGCGCCGCAACATCAGGATCGTGCATACGTTGCGCGACTACTCGCTGCTCTGCAAAAGGTCGACGCTTTTCAGGAATGGCGCTACCTGCGAGCGCCGATGCACGTCCTGCGCCGCCATGACGGCTTCGTCCCGGCTCGCCTCGCGCCTGGTCGATGCAGTCACCTCCAACAGCCAGTACGTGCTCGATCGGCATCAGCGTCTCGGATACTTTTCCGAAATTCCGGATCGCGTGATCTTCAACATTGCCGACACCAGCGCGCTCGCCCCTGCGGCGGCTCCCTCCGATGAGCATGACCTGACATTTGGATTCATCGGACGGATTGAAGCCGAGAAAGGCATCGATGTCGTGCTCAAGGCAACAGAATTGCTGCCCGACACCGGTTGGCAGCTCAAGATTGCCGGCAGAGGTCTCGAGTCCGATGTCCGGGAATTCAAAGCCCGTCACCCGAGCGACCGGGTGAAATGGCTGGGCTTTGCCAAATCTCAGGATTTTTACGCCGGTATCGACGTCTGCCTGATCAGCTCGGTCTGGCCGGAGCCGCTGCCGCGCACCCTGATCGAGGGAATTAGCGCCGGCCGCGCCACAATTTGTTCCACTGCGGGTGGGATA
This sequence comes from Bradyrhizobium sp. AUGA SZCCT0176, assembly GCF_018130145.1. Lineage (GTDB taxonomy): Bacteria > Pseudomonadota > Alphaproteobacteria > Rhizobiales > Xanthobacteraceae > Bradyrhizobium. The sequence goes on from NZ_JAFCMB010000031.1 coordinate 11,280, forward strand.
CCGGAGATATCGAGGTTTTCCAACCTTATCGGTATGTACCAACCAAGCGATCACCGCGAGCTGGCCGGACTAATGTTGAAGGGGATAGACGAGGCCGCTCGATGGAAAAAAAGCCTGCCTCCGCGACCAGACTTTGCGGAGAAGTTCACGCCTGAGACCATTACACGCGAATATTTGGAGATGTATTCGGCCGACAGCTAGGGGGACAGTTCTGTATCAATGAGAGCAATTGCAACCAATCGCTATACGATCTGCACCGGGACGGCTCATTTTTGATGAGGGTCCTTGTTACAACATCCCTCTATCCGACGCCGCTGGCCCCAAAGGTCATCGGCGGCGCGGAAATATTCGTACGCAAACTGGTCGAGGGCTTCGTCGCCAGCGGGGACAGTGTGGAAGTGATCCGCGCCGCGTCAGCCCCCAACCAGCAAACGGAATCATGCGACGATGTCGATATCTATTCCGAGCCGGTCAGTAACATCTATCTGCCGTTCACCGAACAGCACAGCGCACCAATGCGGGGACTTTGGCACGCGGTCGAGGATTGGCGACGATCGACAAAATTGGTCGCCGACCGGATCAAGGCGTTCAGGCCTGACGTGCTGCATTCCAATAATCTGTCGGGCCTGACGACGGCGGTCTGGAAGGCCGCATCCGACCACGGCGTCCCCATCGTCCACACCTTGCACGATTATTACCTGACGTGCCCGCGATGTTCGCGCTTCTCCCACGGCAGCACCTGCACGCACACCTGCTTCAGCTGCAAGATACTAACCGTAAGCCGCCGCACCGCGACCAGGCAGCTCAGCGCGATCGTTGGCGTGAGCCAGCGCATTCTGGATATTCACACGGAGTTGGGCCTCTTCGCAGACACCCCGCTTCGCAAGGTCATCAGACACGCTTCGGCACTTCCCCCGGTCGCGCCCGAGCCCAGACGCCCGGCCGACCTCCTGACCCTGGGTTTCATCGGGCGCCTCACGGAGGAGAAAGGCATTTACAATCTCGTCAAGGCTGTCGGCTCGTTGCCGCCAAACTCCGTCAAGCTGGTGATCGCAGGCTCTGCCAGCACCGAGATGAAGGAGCGGTTGCGTGCCTTGGCACCTGAAGCCCAGATCGAATTCCTGGGATTTGTCGCCCCCGAAACGTTCTATCGTCAAATCGACGTCGTGGTGATTCCGCCGATCTGGGAGGAGCCCGGCCCCATCGTGGTCGCTGATGCCCAGGCCGCCGGCAAGCCCTTCCTCGGGACCCGCTTCGGAGGCATACCGGAGGCCGTCGCACGGGGCGCGGTCGGATGGCTTACGGCGCCCGATCCCGACTCGCTGGCCGAAAGCATCAGGAAGATGTTGTCGAATCCTGACGAAGTAACAACAATGACCCGGAAGTTCGCCGACAAGAACAGTCAACGTACATTCTCGGAAGTCGTCGCCGAATACCGCGCGGTCTTCGAGCAGCTGCGCCGCCGTGAGGACTAGCCGTGTGGTGGGGAACGATGCGGCTCCGATTTCTCCTGTATCCTGCCGCCAGCTGAGCAGCCAACCCTCCCGCCGGCGCCCCTTAACAGGGATTTAATTTCCTGACGTCCTTCAGCAAGGGACATTTAATACTGCACACGTTGTTGCGCGCAGTGCCGCGCGTTTCGGCTGGCAGCACCGCTTGGTGGAAGGTAAGGTCGAACGAGTCGATCGTTCAGGACCTGCTTCGCAACAAGGCACCGGCGGCAATCGATCGACACCGATGAGGCGATAGTTGAAGATACTTCTCGTAAACAGCCTTTACCCTCCGGAAATCATGGGAGGCGCTGAAGTTTCCGTTTCTCTGCTGGCGGAAGCACTGGCCCTCAGGGGTCACCAGGTTTCCGTGATTTGCCTTCACAAGGCGGCGGAAACCTCGATCAGCGAGATCAGGGGTGTTCGCGTATACAGGTTGCAGATCGACAACGACTATTGGCCGTTCGACCAGGATCGAAAGCCGTCGCGGCTGCGGCGACTTAAATGGCATTTGCGTGACACCTGGAATCGCGAGGCGGCCAAACGCTTCGGCGCGGTTCTCGATGCTGAGGCGCCCGACGTTTTGCACACCAACAATCTCACGGGATTTTCGGTATCGTTGTGGTCGGAAGCCAGGCGCCGCAAGCTGCGGGTCGTCCACACGCTGCGCGACTATTCCCTGATCTGCAAAAGGTCGACCCTGTTCCGCAACGGACAGACATGTGCCCGCCGGTGCCCGGCCTGCGCGACCATGACCGCCCCTTCCCTGATTGCTTCGCGTATGGTCGACGCCGTCGTTTCGAACAGCCAGTTTGTGCTGGATCAGCACCAGAAACTTGGCTATTTCGCCAACATCCCGGGCAAGGTCATCTTCAATATTGCCGACGTCAGCGAGGCGGCTCCGGTTTCGCCGCCCGCCACCGGCGATCTGGTGTTCGGCTTCATTGGGCGGATCGAAGCCGAAAAGGGTATCGAGGTCGTACTGAAGGCGGCCGAATTGCTGCCTGACGCAGGTTGGAGGCTGAAGATTGCCGGAAAGGGGCTCGAGCAGTACGTAGGCGGCCTGAAGGCCAGCCAGAAGAACGATCGCATCGAATGGCTTGGCTTTACGAAAGCGGCGAATTTCTACGCCAGCATCGACGTCTGCCTCGTCAGCTCGGTCTGGCCGGAACCGCTGCCGCGGACGCTGATCGAAAGCATCAATGCCGGCCGCGCAACCATTTGCTCGACGGCAGGAGGGATTCCGGAGATTTCGGGATTTTCAAATATGGTGGGCTCCTACGAGCCGAACAATTTTCGTCAGTTGGCCGAACTCATGGTGAAGGCGGTCAACGACACAACGAGATGGAAAATGACGCAGCCGCTACAATCGGATTTTGCAGATAAATTTTCGCCGGAGTCGGTCACGCGGCAATACATGGAGGTTTATTCGGCCGGCAATTCGAAAGCTCCCTGACCGGGAATAGTTTCAAGCATCCATTTTTTTATTGTTCTTGGGGACGAGACTCCTTCAATGAGAGTTCTTATTACGTCATCCATCTATCCAACGCCGCAGGCTCCAAAAGTCGTGGGCGGCGCGGAAATATTCGTGCGTCGACTTGCCGAAAGCCTGGTGGACAAGGGTGACAGCGTGGAAGTGATCCGCGCCGCGTCCGCTCCCAACCAAACGATGGAAACGTGCAACGGCATCGACGTTTATTCGGCGCCGGTAAAGAATGTGTATTTCCCGTTCAGCAAACCCCATAGCGCGCCGGTTCGCGCAGTCTGGCATGCGGTGGAAGACTGGCAGCAGACCTCGCAACTGGTTGCCGAACGTATACGGGCCTTCAAGCCCGATATCCTGCACTCCAACAATCTCTCGGGATTGACGACAGGGGTATGGAAAACTGCTTCGGACCTGCGCGTTCCGGTTCTTCATACCCTTCACGACTATTACCTGACCTGCCCGCGGTGCTCTCGCTTTTCGAACGGAAGCGCGTGTGCTCACACCTGCGTCAGTTGCAAGATTTTGACGGTCAACCGACGCAGCACGACAAAGCATCTCGACGCAGTCGTGGGCGTGAGCCAACGTATCCTTGATATCCATACCCAGTTCGGGCTGTTTGCCGATACGCCACTACGCGCCGTCATTCGCAATGCTTCGACTGCCGATGTCGGTGACAAGGCCACGGAAAGTCCCGACGGAGTGGTTACCTTTGGATTTATCGGAAGGTTGACGCAGGAGAAGGGCATCTACAACCTCGTCCAGGCGGTTGCGGCAATTCCATCTCACCTGATGCGGCTTGTCGTCGCCGGCCATGCGACGGAAAGCCAGCGAGCGCATATCAAATCGCTGGCGCCCAACGCCCGAATTGATTTCCTGGGCTTTGTCGCACCCAGGGAATTCTATGAACAGGTCGATGTCGTGGTGGTTCCGTCAGTTTGGGAAGACCCAAGCCCGCTGGTGGTGGCCGACGCGCAGGCGGCCGGAAAACCGCTGCTCGGGACCCGCTTCGGGGGAATACAGGAAGTGATCGAACAGGATGTTACGGGATGGCTGACGGCGCCTGACCCCGGGTCTCTGACCAAGAGCCTGTTGCAGATCATTGAGTCCCCCCGGCAGATTTCCGATATCAGCCAACGGTTAAGAGCTGGACTCAACAAATGGACCTTCGTCGACGTCGTTGCCAGATATCGCGACGCGTTCGGGCACGTCAGGCAATCCCGGGGAATGGCCAGATCATGATGGTCCCGGCCATAGCGGCTGAGAGCTACGCCCCGGCTCGATACCCGGGCCGGCCGCCAACTCACTTCGGTCTGAAATGATTCGCCTCCTCGCGTTCGGCGGCTATGTTTTCCAGAGTGCGGCCGCCATCGCGCTCATTTTCGCCATCAGCCATCTCCTGCCGCCCGCCAGCTATACTTCGTTTTCGCTCGCTTTGGCGTCAAGCCAGCTGCTGTGCGTATTCATGTTCGAATGGCTGCAACTTGCCGGCGTTCGTTTTCTCGCGGCGGCGGAGGGCGAAGACGCCGCGAGATTGCGGTCCTCGTTGTTCGCCGCGGGATTATTGAGCACCGTGGTGCTGGTTTCAGTCGGGAGCGCCGCCTCACTGATCGGCACTCTCGCACCCCGCGTCGTCGCGCTTGGGCTGGCAATCGCGGTTCTGCAGGGACTCACCGACATGTATTTCATGGCGATCCGCGTATCGGATCGGCTTGGTGCGGCGGCCTTCCTCCTGATCCTGCGAGCCAGCCTCCTGCTTGTCGGTGCCGTTGCCGGCGCGAGCATCTATGGTACGGCCGAAGCCACTCTCCTTGGCATCGTATGCGGCCATGCGACATCCCTGGTTGCCGGCCTGTTCGCGCATCGCACGCCGCTGCGATGGGTACCCTATCGTATCATGTTGACGGACTGGATGGATTTCTCCCGCTACGGAATGCTGGCCGCCGGAGCATCGGTGATCCATCTCTCCGTTCCGGTGATGATCCGCTTCATCGTTGTCAGCAGTTTGGGAGCCGCAGCCCCCACAGCGACCGCCGCCTTTCTGATGGCGATCGATTTGCTGCAGCGGCCATTCTCGGTTCTCGTGGCCGCGATACACACGGTGAGTTATCCTGACGTGGTCATCCAGTTCGAGCGCGGCACAGACGAGCAGGCGCGGCGGGCGACGTCCCGGTTGCTCGACTTCATTCTATGCGCGACAACAGTCATGTTGGGCGGCCTGATCGGCTTTCTGCCGGATGCCAGCCGGCTTTTCGTTCCGGCCGATCTCCTGACGAGTTTCATGGCGGTGGCGCCGACAGCCGCCGTGTTTTACTTTCTTCATACCCATCTCCAGGCCACGCTAGCGGTGATCCCGCACTTGAGAAAATCCGCAACCAGGCTCGTGGTGGTCGCTGCCTGCCAACTGGCGCTGGTATCGGTTGTATCGATGATTGCAGCCCTGCTGGGCTTGTCCATAGCCGCTCAGGTCGCGAGCGCCGCCGTTGCAACGGCAATCGTCATACTGTGCGGCAGTGGTCCGATCATTCGTTTCGGAGCGGTCCCGAGATGGCTCCTGCTAGGCGCATCGCTTGTTGCAGCCATCCTGATTGGAGCTTTCGCGGCAGTCCCCTCCGAACCCATGCTCTGGCTGGCCGGTAAGATTGTCATCGCAGCCTTGGCCGTCGCGCTTGTCGCCTGGCAGGGCGAGTTTCTGTCGGCCAGACGCGCGGACCAAGGTCCGGACAAAGATTGATCCATCACGTCAGAGCGTAATCTTCCCGGCCCTTCCCGGCTCGTTGCGGCAGCGCCGGAGCCAATCCGTAGATCTGCAGCGTTTGATCGACCATCGGACCGACACCGAAATGCTGCTGGGCTCGTGCGATGCAGTTTCGTGCCATTGCCAGCCGCCGGGCGGGATCAGCCAGCTTTTCGATCGCCTGGGCCAGGGCATCCACGTCTTCGAACGGAACGACAAAACCGGTTTGTCCGTTGATGATCTGATCCGAGGCGCCGCCGGCCGGCGTCCGGACCGGGACCAGCCCTGTCGCCATCGCTTCGGCAACGCCCAATGGAAACCCCTCGAAGCGGCTGGGAAGCACAAACACGTCGGCGGCCCATAGCGCCTCGCGGACGTCGCCCATGAAACCCAGAAATTTAAACGTCTGATTATCCTTTTCATCGCCCGCATAGGCGAACGATTTGATCTCCTTTTCGCGGTCGGCGCCGCCGCTCCCGACAAAGAAGCACTTCAAATCGAGCGACGGGGGATCGCCGCGGTCGCGTAGCTTTCGCGCCGCCTTGATGAGCAGGTCGTGTCCCTTGACCCATGCGAGACGGGCCGCGAGCAGACACATGAAGTCGCCTTCTGCCAGACCGAATCTTTTCCGCGCTTGCTGCCGGTCAGCTGCCGAAGGCGGACAAAAATGATCGGTGTCAACGCCGCCATAGACCTTTGCAATTCCATCCTTCCGAAGCAAAAGATATCGGCTCAGGTGCTCGCGCGATTCTTCGGACATCAGGATCAGCTTGTGGGGAAAGAAGGCGTTGAAGAACAGGATCTGCTTCAGGCTGAACTTTGACTTCGGCGCGTTCTGGGCATTTTCGATATTGCCCAGAACGGACGGGTGATAGGTCGCAACGCAACGGGCTCCCGTCAGGAGAGACAACAACCTGCCCCACAACAGCATGCCGAGACCATGGACGTTGATGACCGTAATCTTGCGTTCCCGGATCAGCTTCAGCAGCCGAAAGAATATCGCCGGCGACGGCAGTTTTCCCAGTCCGGGAATTTCATGCCACTCCCTGACGGCCGCCGTCAGTTTCTTGCGCTTGTATTCGGACTTCTCGTCCGAGCGCACTTCGCCGGAAACCAGATAGATCTGCACGCCACGACCTTGCAGGCCGGTCGCAAGCGTCTCGCAATACGAAGCAATGCCGTCGTTGCAATTCACCACTTCAACCAGAAACAGGACATTGGCGCTGCCGGAAGCGACCTCGGTCATCGATTTATCTCTCTACTTGATCTCGTGAAACATAAGGCGGGGTTTAGCTTGGAAATCCGTCCCGATCGATGACGGATCTCCGTCGCACGCCCGGTTTTTCTCCGATTTTCAGATTTTTCTCTGATTAGCAAGGTGCAAGATGCGGGCCGCGCGCATCGCCGATTGGGACCCTGGGGGCGGCGGCAGACGTCAGCCGGCCTCCCCTCAAAGCCCTCTCTTTTCCAGTTCGGCCGCCTCTTCAGGAGCGAGAGGAGCCCCTGCAAACCGGGAAACCAGGTACATCGCGATCTTCGGCGTCTTGAGATCGTACATCAGGCCGAACCGGTTTTCAGGCGGGGCTTTTGCGGGTTCATCGAGCAGCTCATAGATGCTGATGCTCTCGACGACGATATCCTTTTGGTCCCTCAGCGCGGTGAGCGTGTCGTTCAGGCTCTTCAGGCAACGCTCCGTCATATGGTCGCCGGGCTTGTTGCCATAGTCCGGTTTGTAGATCTCGCCGCAATTGATCTCATTGAATATGACCGGCCTCTGATAGGTGGCCAGTTTCTTGAACAGGTTGAAGCGCGGATTGCGGCCATTCCAGGCTCTGTTCGGATTCTCTCCCAGCACTTCGTAATAGTGGTAGGAAATCACGTCAAACCCGACCCCGCGCGCGGCCATGAAGTCCAGGAAGCCGAACATCGTCGATGTCGTATTCAGGACCTTGCGCAAATGAAGTCCGTTTTCCTTGTTGATCTTGTCGATCGCGTCTGAAGCCCCGCGCAAGACGGCCGCCCAATCTTCCATGATGGGCTTTTCGAACTCTTCCGCCGTGCCGCCGCTCCCGAACAATCTCTTGCCATCCGGACCGAGCGCGAGGAGGTTCAACTCGTTCTCCAGTTCCCAGTCCTTGATATCGTGTTTGAACTGGTTGACGAAATCGTAGGTCCGGTTGAAGCCCTGGCGATACAGCGCGTCACGGTCGCCCTTCGGATAGTTGCCCGCATCCGTGCGATCTCCCCACCGGAAGGCGAAGCCGAACACGGGATGCAGCGTTATCCCGTGAGCCTTGCCCTGTGCGATCGCCCGCCTCAACATCGGGGCTTCGGTCGGTTCGGTGTCCTTGGTCAGATTCACACCTATCCTGAATTGCGTCAGGCCACGCTCTTTCATGACCTTAAAGGCGGGCCCCAAATTCGCCCTGATGGCGGATGGCCCGTTGGTGCCCCACTCCAGGGCGTCCGCGCGAAACGAATTGATCGTGGCCGCAACCAGGACAAGGAGCGAAAGGCCCAATTTCCACGCGATGGTCGATGCGGCCGTCCGCTCAATCCCAGTTGCCCTTACAACGCTCATCATAATCACCTTCTGTGACGCCTTGGCTTTTCGAAACAAAGCAAGGAGCATGCGAAACCCGACCTACGCATGCCGTTGCTGCGATTTGCCGCGGTAAGGCGTTTTGCTTTAGCGCGCCGCAAAAGTCGGGTCCAGCCCGGGAACCGAATGCAGATGCGGCCGGCTTTTAATAGCTGATTTAATCTGATCGTTTGGTCGTAACGCGCCCAAACTATGCCCATTCAGCGCCATCAGGGCATCCGCTCCAGCTTTCAATATCTGCCGAATGCAGGGCGTTACACCAACCTCCGATTAACCGCTCCAGATAAACCCGTATTATTTCGATCTGTACCGTTCCCGAAGTGCATGATTGCCTGCTTGGCAAGCAGCCGAGCATTCCAAGTAGGCAACGCAAGGCAGCCGCCGCCTTCAGTCCGTCATCATGAGAACAGACCAAGCTGTCACCATCGAAGCTTGCCGATTCTGGTTCCCATTCCAGACGTCGCGCAAACAAACCGCCGGGAAATCCTTAGCAATGAAAAATCCCCTTGTTGCTTCGACTTTTATCCAAATCAAATACTCAAAAGAGAAAACTCGCAGTTAAATCTCGCACAACTCTCCCCTTCCAACAGCCGGGCAATCGATGACCACATCCGCCGACCAGACCATCCTCTCCGCAAGTTCCTTTGTTGGTTCCATCGGGGTCAACACGCATGTGGGGTATTCCTGGGGCTCGTACGACAATCTCGCTTTGCTGCAGGACAGCCTCGAATATCTCGGTGTCACAAAACTGCGCGACGGGCTTACCAACATTCCGGAGGCGCAACCTGTCCTGAATGGCCTGGCTGCGGACGGCTATAAGTTCGATCTGGTTGTTCCGTCCGGCGTACCCGCCGGCGGCAGCGCCGCGCTGCAGCAGTACCTGGCCACGGTGGAACAGTTCAGCACAGCTCATGCGGGAAGCGTTATTGCGCTGGAGGGCCTGAACGAAGCCAACCTTCAGGCATTCAGCTACAACGGCAGTTCCACCATCGAAGCCGCGGCCCAGTTCCAGGCGGCCTATTTTTCCGCCGTGAACGGCAACGCCGCCCTGGCCAACATCGCCGTCTACAATCTCTCGCTGGGCTACAATGACACGACCGACTACGCCAAGCTGGGCGACTTGTCGGGCGCTTCCGACTATGCGAACTCGCACGCCTATGTCAGCACGAGCACGACGCCGCAGGCCACTCTGGCGTTGATGCTGGCCAACGCCAAGTCCGTATCGTCAGGCAACCCGGCCGTCATCACCGAGACCGGCTATACGACCCAGAGCGACACCCCCTACATCGGCGCCAGCGAAAACGTGCAGGCCAAGTCGATCCTCAACACCCTGGTCGATGCCTTCAAGGGCGGAGTTGGTACGACATATCTCTACCAGCTGCTTGACGCCGGTGCGAGCGGCGTCAGCAACGATCCGGAGATGCATTTCGGCTTGTTCAACAGCGATGGGACGCCGAAGCTGGCCGCCACCGCCGTTCACAATCTCACGACCATCCTGAGCGACGACGGCACCGGTGGCCACCAACCGACCGCGCAGCTGGGTTACTCACTCAGCAACATGCCCGATACGGGCAACAGCATGGTCCTCGGCAAGAGCAACGGCGCCTACGAACTCGTGATCTGGGCCGAGCCGAAAGTCTGGAACGACGCCACCGACACCGAAATCTCCAACCCTTCTCAACCTGTCACCGTCAATCTCGGAGGCGTGCACCATACGGTCAGCGTCTACGATCCGTTGAGCGGCACAACCCCGATCGCGACCTATACCGACGTCAGCCAGATCACCGTCCCGCTCAGCGATCATCCCTTGATCATCGAGATCGACGCGCCGCTGTCGCCTGCGCCCGAAGAGCCGCTGCCGACCGATGTCAGCGGGACGGCCGCGGAAATCGCGCTGCAATTGTCGGACTTGAACACCAACGAATCGCTCCAGACGATTACCTTGACCGATACCCACGTGCTTCCGGTCGCGTCCGAATCGACGATGAACTATATGATCTCGCATTATGGCAATGCGCTTTCAGCCATCCAGGGCGGCTATTCGTTTTCGGTTACGACCTCCACCAGCGCCTGGAGCGTAACCAAGGTCTTCGATTCCTCCGCAAACCTGCAATCGACCACCACTTCCAACTTCCTCGGCGGGTTCATTACCAGCAAATCGACGGTATTTGCGGACGGATCAACCGATAGCACCCTCTATACCGCGGGCGTGGCCACGCAGCAGGTCACCGTCGATGCGGCGAGCGGTTCCAGGGAAACCAAGTCGTTCGATCCGGTCAACGGCAAGCTCACCGCCGACCTGGTGCAGAACACGGATGGCTCATCCTCGAACACGCTGTATTCGGCCGGCGTCAAGACCAAGATGTACGTCACCAATGCCGACCACAGCCATGACAACAGCTATTACAATATCACCGGCCAGACCTACACCACCCAGACGCAGCACTACAGCCCGACCGGACAATTGACCTCGGATAGCCGCTGGCATGCCGACGGCTCGCTCGCCTACACCCAGGTGATCACGAGCGACGGCAGCAGCAAATTGACGACACTGTATGACGCGACGGGCCACAAGACCACGGTCATCGCCTGGACTTCCGCTGCGACCACGACCAGCAAATACGACTTGTCCGGCAACCTGGTGCAGGAAATCGTGCACACGGTCACCGGCGATGTGACGACATCCAACTACAAGGGGTCCGTGCTGTCTTCGGTCTATATCGCCAGCTCCAATGGCACGAAAGAAGCCAAGATCTACGACAGCGCCGGCCGCCTCGCCAGCGACCTGATTCAGAAAACCGATGGCTCGTCCTCGAACACGCTGTATTCGGCCAACGTCAAGACCAAGATGTACGTCACCAACGCCGACGGCAGCCATGACAACACCTACTACAACATCACCGGCCGATCCTATACGACCCAGAAACAGCACTATGACTCGAACGGCGTATTGACCGCGGATACCCGCTGGCACGCCGACGGAACGCTCGCCTACACCAAGGTGATCAGCAGCGACGGCAGCAGCAAGGTGACGACGCTGTATGACGCGGCCGGCCATAAGGCTACCGTGACGAGCTGGAATTCGACCGCCACCACGATCGACAAGTACGATTCATCCGGCAATCTGGTCCAGGAGATCGTGCAGACCGCGACCGGCAACGTAACGACCTCCAACTATACCGGGTCGGTGCTGTCTTCGGTCTATATCGTCAATGCCAACGGCTCGAAGGAAACGAAGATTTACGACAGCGCGGGTCGCCTCTCCAGCGATCTGGTGCAGAACAAGGATGGCTCGTCCTCGAACACGCTGTTTTCGGCCGGCGTCAAGACCAAGATGTATGTCAGCAACGCCGACGGCAGCGATGACAACACCTACTACAATATCACCGGCCAGAGCTATACCACCCGGAGCCAGCACTACGATTCGAAGGGCGTCATGACCGCGGAAACCCGTTGGCATGCCGACGGCTCGCTCGACTACCACCAGGATGTCAGCAGCGACGCCAGCAGCAAGGTGACAGCGCTGTATGACGCGACCGGTCACAAAACCACCGTGATCCGCTGGAATTCGGCCGCCACCAGGACCGAGAAGTACGATACGTCGGGCAACCTGATCCAGGAGGTCGTGAAGACCGCGGCCGGCAACGTAACGACCTCAAACTATAACGGGTCGGAGCTGTCCTCGGTCTATATCGTCAATGCCAACGGCTCGAAGGAAACGAAGATCTACGACAGCGCCGGCCGGCTCGCCAGCGACATGGTCCAGAACAACGATGGCTCGTCTTCGAACACGCTGTTCTCCGCGGGCATCAAGACCAAGATGTATGTCACCAACGCCGACGGCAGCAACGACAATACCTACTACAACATCACCGGCCAGGCCTATACCACCCGGGCCCAGCACTACGATGCCGCCGGCAAGATGACGGCGGACACCCGCTGGCACGCCGATGGCACGCTCGAATATCGCCAGGTCATCAGCGGCGACGGCACCAAGGTGACGGACCTCTACGACAGCACCGGGCACAAGCTCACCGAGATCACACACCACACGGATGGGTCCACCGTGACGGACAGTTACAATGCCTCATCGGGCGCGCTGGTTCAGGACGTCGTCAAGACGGCCGGGGGTGACGTCACCACCACGAATTATTCGGGCGGCGTCATCGCCTCGATCTACGTCGCCAACGCGGACGGTTTCAAGGAAAGCAAGCTGTTCGACTCGGCCGGAAACCTGACCAGCGACTACGTTCAGAACACGGATGGCTCGTCCTCGAACACGCTGTACTCGTCCGGCGTCAAGATGAAGATGTATGTCAGCAACGCCGACGGCAGCGATGACAACTATTATTACAACATCACCGGCCAGACCTACACGACCCAGATCCAGCATGTCGACGCCGCGGGCAAGATCACCTCTGACACCCGCCTGCACGCCGACGGCTCGCTGGATTACAAGCAGGTCATCAACTCCGACGGCAGCAAGGTGACCGATCTGTACGACAGCACCGGATCCAAAACCCAGGAGATCGTCAACAACGCCGACGGCACCAAGGACGTCTACAAGTATGTCGTCAGCGGCAACCCGGGCGCGACCCAGCACGAAAGCTATACCGCCGGCGGCACGCTCCTGCAGATCGACGTTCAAAACAGCAACGGCACCCACACCGTCACGGCCGTCAGCACCGGTCAGTCGATTCAGGGTGGAAACGGAAACGACCTGTTTTCAGCCGCCCCGGGATCGACGACGATCGTCTTCGACCATGGCAATGACCAGATCAACAGCTTCCAGGCCGGCGCCGCGGCCAATCATGACATGATCAAGATCGCAGCGTCGCTGGTGGCCGACTACAGTCACCTTCAGTTTACGCAATCGGGAGCCGACACGCTGATCCACCTGTCAGCCACGGATTCGATCACACTGAAGAATGTTTACGCAACCAACCTCGATCACAGCAACTTCCTGTTCGTCTGAGGGGCGATGCGCTCTCCCGTGAGCGCATCGGCTTTCTCAAGGCAGGGATCGCGGCGGATCCCGGTCGACGGGACAAGTCTGCATCGCTAGAAGCCGGACCGGGTCACGCCCGGCCGGGCGCCACCGAGCCGGTGAAGATGATGTCCTCGGCCAGTAGAGGCAAACGCCGCAGCAACATCTTCTTCATCATGCCGGCCCGCTTGAACGTCGCCATCTGGATTTCCTCCGGAGAAAATCCGGCATCCAGGGCAACCTTTGCGATCGTGTAAGGCGTAAAGAAGAAACGATGGTCGGAATTGATGGTTTCGGTGTTGTTCAGGATTCCCTTGATGTTACCGCCCCTGAAAGCGTTCGGCACGGTAATGACGATTTTCTCGACGGCGTCACCATAGTTCTCCCTAAATCGTCCGAGAAAGGACACCGGATTCGGGATGTGCTCGACCACTTCACCGAACAGGGCAATATCGAACTTCCGGCCGGAGATCTGGTCAATCTTCTGGCCGGACGTCACATCGCCGGATACCATGTTGTCCAGTCCGGAAATTCGGCTCGCCTCCCGCACCGCGTCCGCATCGATATCGACACCGACCGTATACTCGGAGCACTCCGTGATCAGACCATGGAGCCAATCCCGGTGATCGATCTTCTTCTTGATGAGAGGAACGTGATCGCAGCATCCGACATGAAGAACCCGCTTGCCGCGGCACATGTCGATCAACACGTCACTTCGGTACCTGACACCCGTCTTGCCGCCGTAAGTCACGGCCATGTTCTCGTTGAACTTCGTACCTGCAAGATATGGAAAAATGCCCGTAAAGTCGGTCATGATTGACGACATGCTGATCCCCTCGTCGACTGGTTTCAGTGAACGATCGTCGATCAACGCTCAAAACTGCGATTTAGACCGGGCTGTCACGCCAGGACGGGCCTGACGATCTTCGACGAAAACGAAAGTGATCTCATTGGCCGGAGCGACGGCGTATCCTTGCTAGCCGCCGCATTACCTCTAAGAAGACGACGATGCGGAACGCATCGACTTGGCTGGAATCCCCGCGACCACCGCTTTCGGCAATACATCCCGATTGACCACCGAGTTTGCTGCTACCGTTGCACCTTCACCAATCTTGATGGGCCCAATGATGACAGCGCCGGCGTAGATGACGACACCGTCTCCAACGCGCGGACAGCCCGGTTCGTTCCAGGCATGTCGACCCAGTGTCACGTTATGATAGAGCGTAACCCCACTCCCGACATGCGAGCCCTCCCCGATCACAAGCCCGGTCGGGTGCGGAAGTTTGAGTCCCGGGCCGATTTCCGCGAGCACCGAGATAAAGCAGCCGCGCCGCGCCAGTGAGCGCACGATCAGCCAGGTAATGCCGTGCCCCCAACGTGTGTTGAAGCGCAACCACTTGGCAGCACGCCACCAGGCAATCACCGTAAAGCCGGGATCAGTGATCAAGGCAACCGCGGCAGCAACGACGCCGGAGTTCCCGGTGTTCGCCAGCAAATCCGCCCGCCACGCAGCCTGGGGAGGCTCGCGCCTCACCATTTTATCTGGTTCGACATGCGCGTTCATATCAAGGATCTCTCACGTCGCCGAGGGAACGTCTAACGGTTGCGCTTCAATTGATCGGCCGAGCAACGAGCGCACGCTGCCGCGAATCTGATGCCTGAATGCGACGTAACAGGACAGCACGACCACCAGATATAGACTGGTTGCAAGCAGCCAATGCTTCATGCTTGTCACATCGGCCGACGTCGCCGCGAGAGCCACGACGGTCCCGGCCAGGGTCGCGATGGTCGCTGGAAGCAGGGATTTGACGATCGACATGAAAGGCAACCCGGTATTTCGGCTGCCAACCACCAGCATAAAGGTGCACACGATAATCGCCGTGACAAGATACACGATAGCAACGGCCTTGAGACCGAACGGCAGCGCCACCACGAAAGACAGGATCATGGCGATGCTGTTGGCGCTGCTGATCCAGAACTGCAGACGGGCTTTCCCGCGCGCGAGCAGAATCGGACCGGCATAGGCAGCAATGGATTGCGCGGCCCCCGCCGGCGCAAGCGCGCTAACCAGCGGCAATACGTCCTGCCAATGCGGCGAAAGGAATGTCGTCACCGGGTAGTAGAGTCCAAACGTCAGATAGATCATCGCGGGGAAGGTAATCATCGCCGTGACACTCAGCATCGCGCAGATCGCCGCGTTCTGCTCCGCGTGCCGCCCGTTACCGGACATGCGGCTCAGCGTCGCCATCAAGACACCGCCGCCTGGCCACGAAAGGATCATCAACGGAAAGATCATGAACTGAAAGGCGAGACCAAAGAGCCCTACCGCGGCCGCGCCCAGCTTCGCACCGATCAGCAGATTGCCGATGTTGCGCGCGGCGAAATTGAGAATGTTCGAGGCCAGTATCCAGCTCCCGAAGGAGAGCATCGAACCAACACCACGCCATCGGAAGTTGAGCCTGATCTGATGCCGCGTAACCGCGTAGAAAGCGATCGCGCGAATGATCTGCATCAGGACGTAATATGAAATCAGCGCCCAGATCCCCCAGCCCAGAACGGCTCCGACGACGCCCACGGACGCGGCGGTGATTGACGCGCCCGCCTCCACCTTCGCCACGGTCTGGTAGCGCAACGCGCGCTCGAGTACCGCACGCGGTCCGAGCGCCGCTATGGAAAGGACGACGGAGACGGACAGCGCCGTCAGCACGCCCGACAGGCCATCCATCTTCACGGCCCCGGCCAGCGGTCCCGCTACAACCGCCAGCACCACGGCACAGCCGATGCCGATCGCCAGCATCATGGTCACGGCCGCTCCGGTCTCCTCACGCGAGAGCGAGCCTCGCTGTATCATGGCGCTCGACAGACCAAGATCGGTGAGAAGGGCTATGAAGGCGACAAACGGCAGCGAGAAGGCGACCAGACCGAACTCGGCCGGGGTGACGAAATAGGTCATCAGCAGCGTCATCAGAAACTGGACGACCGATTTCACGATGTTCACGCCGGACATCGAGAGCAGATTTTTCAGGATCATGAAGTCATCCGTATATTGTTTTTCCAGCCCCGCATCCGCTCAACACCTGGCTGCGCAATATTCGAAAGCGCCAACCGGCGGGTTGATCGTAACGTGTCCAGACCGCGTCCTGAGGCCAACTTCGTCATGCGAGGTGCCCCTGCCCTGCTCCATCGGGCGCCCGAAACAGCCGGGGGCGAAACGCGGCATCCAGAAAGCGCCGAAAACGCACCTCGCAAAGCTCGTAACTTATCGCTCCAGCGACAATCGACAGGACGAAGCCCAGAACCGCAAAGGTCCCGGAAAGAAGCCAAAGATCCACGCCGCGTCCGGCAAGCTTCGCCCCGATCATCTGCAATGGAAAAAGGGCGAAGGGATGGACCAGATAGAGGCTGTAGCTGATCTTGCCGAGATACTGCAGCGATGGTGCACTCAACGCCGTCGCTATACCGGAGTTTTGCGTCAGGGCCATGCCGAACAGCAGAACACCGGGCACGAGACCGATAAATGGGTGCAGGTATTCGATCGAGACATACATCGCGGCGCCGCAAACCACGCCGGCCAGCAACCCGGTCCACCCTCCGAGCCGGATCGGCAGATCCACGGCACTGAACAGCAGCCCAACCAGGAAATACGCGGCAATCGGCCGAAACCATATGCCTGCGACGGCCAACGCGATCAGCGGCAGCGCCAGCATCCAGTTTTTCTGCTGAACGATGGCCACAAAGGTCGCGGCGAACAGAATGTAGAATGCCCACTCATAGCTCAGTGTCCATGCATTCTGCTGGCCAATCGGAAGCCCCAGAGCGTCGGGCAGGAACGCAAGGTTGACGAGGAACAACTGGACGTAAGTTCCAACATCAATTCCCTTGAAGAACTTGTAGCCGACGATCGGGCCGATCGTGAATAGCGTCAGATGGAGCAGGACAAACACGGGAAGGATGCGAAGGCAGCGATCATAGAAGAACTTGGCAACGCTGCGGTGGCGCACCAGGCTGGCCGGAATCAGGAAGCCGCTGATCATGAAAAACAGCTCGACACCGTGTCCACCCATATTGATGGTCGATCCCAGCCACGGCCAAATCGGCGCCATGAATCCCGCCAGCAGCGGCATGTCGTAAAGATGCACGATCAGGACACTGAGCGCAGCGATGCCGCGCAGCCCCTGGATGGCCGGGAGAAAATCCTGTTTTGGAGCGCTCATCACCGCTCCCTCCTCTGAGAGGGAGCCATGGCAGGGACGCGGGGCGCGCGGGGGAAAGGCACTATCAGCGCCGGTGAGTGCCACGAGACTTTCATCATGCCGGCCGCGATGCCAGACCATCGATGCCAGGCGCGATCGGTGCAGAACTCACCAGATCCCGATTCGGCGCGCCTCGCTTGGCGAACATGTCGCTAAAGGCGGCACCGATCATGATCAACCCGCTGGCCGGGCCATAGGCCAGTACCGTGATGGTAAAGAGGTTCATCGCGATCGTGGCGGACAGCTTGTAGATATCCCTGGTCCTCATGACCGCGGCGATGGCGAAAATCATGAATACGACGAAGATCGGGCCAAACATCAGATACGTGCCGATATAGAAATTATCGACTGGCACATAGTAGCTGAGCTTGTTCGAGAATAGCTGCTGCGGATAATTGAAACAGCCGAGGCCGCAACCGGTCACGAATCCCACGGGCATGAGCTCTTGCATATACACAAACGGGAGCTGCCAGCTGTTATTGACGCGATCCTGAAGGCTGAAGAATCCCCGAGAGATGCTGGTGAGGCCGTCGCCGGCGAAGAACATCATCAGCACGAACGGAACCAGGATCGATGCGAAGGAGAGCCCCGCCATCCGGCGCAGCATGGGAAACTTCTCGCGTTCCGGGAGCATTCGAATGACAACAAGGCACAACAGGTACATTATCATCACGCCCAGCGTGGTCTTGCTGGTCGTGAGCTTGATGGCGTAAAGGCCGACCGGCGCCCAGATGGCGATCCACAGCAGACTTCTGCGAGCCGACGTCAACACGAAGGTAATAAACACGAAAAACGCGGCCATGGTGCTGTCGGCGGCAAACCCCGCCAGTCGCGTTTCCGACGCCGCCCACCAAAGTCTGGTGGCCTGCCGCGTGGCTCCCAGCGTTTCGAAAGCAAAGCCAACCCATGGCATCTGCACGCGTGATGAAAGGAAGATGCCGAAAATGGTAATGAAGAAGATGGGATGGATCAGGGCAAGAAGCTGCTTGTACTGACTAAAGTCGCGCCGACAAAAACAAAAACCCACAAACACGGGCGCTATCATCTTGAACGACGATGCCATGCCGGCGAAGTAGCCCAGAAAAACAAATCCGACGTATAAGGCGAACGCGATGTATAGCAGCGTGAGGACAGCGATCAGGCTCTTGCCGGTGATGATGTAGCGCTGGATAAAAGCCAGAATGCACATCAGCGCAAAGATATCCGGAAGAAACCACAGGACGTCCAGTTTAGCGATGCTCAGGTAGTAGCGTAGGGCGCCGGCGAACGCGTCGCGATAGAAATAGAGAAGCAGCGCAATCGCCTCGACGTTCCAGATGCCGATTTCCGGCAATTGGTTGTTTAGAGGCAACGGCTCCGGAGCTTTGAAATCCGGTGCTGCGAGAGATGGCGACGACCGGCTCGTCATTGCCCCCCTCCTTCGGCCGTCGCGACAACGCGAGGCCTGCGGGCCAAAAGTCCGACGATGGCTTTCGAGCCGGGGATCTCGATATTCGCATAGGTCAGGTTCGACAGCGCAAGAACGGCTACAACGTAACCCGACAGCAGTAGCGTTGCAGCTGTTCCCGAACCGAACTGATCAATCACCTCAAACTTCCGCACGCCAACGCCGCGCGCAAAGTATTCGATCAATACGAGCACGAGCGCGTGTACCATGTAGATCGAATAGGATCGCTTGCCGAGCCACACCAGCGGCTTGACCGACAGCAGGTTCGGCAGGCCACGTCCGGGGAACGCCATCAGCGATCCGAGCAGGACGGCGAAAATGACCGGGGCGAGAAAGCTCGACATCGGCCACATTCCGACCACGCAGACAATGGCGATGGCCGCAATCGCGGCGCCGATCTGCCAGATCGACTGCAAAGCCGGGCGCACGGCAGGAGGCACCGACGCCACCGCTCTGAGCGTCAGCACGCCGAGGAAAAAACTCAGTATGCAGCGTGCGATGCCAAAGGTGTGAAAGTCCAGGGCATATTGTCGAAGAACCAGCAGGATAAAAGCCCAACTGGCCAACGACAGAAACAGCGAAAGCACATAGACAATGCGAACGTCCCGGAATTTTTGAGCCAGAACCACGACGCCGCCAAACACGAGGTAGGTATAGAATTCGGCGCTGATGCTCCAGCTTGGGCCGTTCCAGCTCAAATAATCAACGAAACCGATCGCGTGCAGCAGAAGCACATTCAGGAAAAACGAATAGCCGTTGTTGACCGCCATCTCGGGCGGCGCGAAATGAATCAGGCCGGTGCCCACAAGGCCGAGCTTCATCATTCGAAACGAGAGGAATGCGAGCAACGTGACGATGTGGAGCGGATAGATGCGAGCGAGCCGGCGCACGATGTACTCCCGAAACTCGAAAGTACCGAAGCCGCCTCGCACGTAACTCATCGAAATCACGATGCCGCTCAGAACGAAGAACAGATCAACGAACAGCCAGGCGTTATGAAAAAACGCAAAGTCGATCCAGGCCCTGTTCGGCAGGACCGCGGCAAGCGGTTGAGAAATGACAAAATGATGGACCACGACGCAAAGCGCGGCTATGCCGCGAACGCTGTCGAGCGGGACATAGTGTTCTTTTGAGCGATGGCCCGTCACGATCGAATTATGTCCGAATTGTTGCGATGCAACATAGTGCCTCTCTTCCGTTTTCCGTTCAACCCGAACCTTAAAATCCTCCCGAGAAAAACCGACCGCGCATGGCAGCTCCGCAAATAAATGCCCCCGTAGAAGCGCGGCCGCATTTTTAATCGCCCTGCACGTTTAATCGTCCCGTGTGGCAGGCTCCAGAATAAATACACCGGCGAAAAGCAACGTATTTGCCGTCGTCTGCGCCGGCATATCCGCAAATGGATGCGGCCACGAAGACGACGCATTTTAAAGCGGGCGTGAAACAATCCCTTCGCATCGCTGGCTCTTTGGAAGGCAGATCGATAAATTCGGGAACCTGGGACCAGCCCGGTCGGCCGCCGCCGTTTACCGCGCCCAAGTTCCAGTCAGTTCAGGAATGGGGTTTGGCACCTGCCGTCGCATAAGGGATCAATCAGGAAAATTCTGGGCGGAGCGTCCAATCTTGTCGCGATAGCTGTTTTCGTCCTGGCGCCATTTCCGCTTGGATCGGCGGATTTCGTCTGGATCTGGATCTGGATCGTCTTGCTCGCGCTCAGTCTATTGACGGCGGATCTGGAAGCCATCGGCCGCGAGGATTTTCGCCTGTTGCTGCCGCTGTTCATGACGATGGTGCTGATCAGCGCGATCGTCATGCTGCAAACATGGCCCGGTCCGCTGGTGGGACGGACGAATGCCGTCTGGAAGCTTCCGCTCGATCTCCTCGGCGCCGATGTCCCTGCTCGCATTTCGATGACCGCGGCCGGCCCTTGGCTCGCTTTTGGCTCCCCTCTGCTGGTGTCGCTTGCGTTCGTGCGCGCCTTTCTTCTTGCAGCCGATGCGCCAGTGGCCCAACGGCTTCTCCGGATATTGGCGTGGGCGGGTTTTCTTTACGCTTGTTACGGAATCCTGGCGCAGCTTGCCGACCCGAATACGCTGTTATTCAGGCAGAAGGAGGCCTATCTCGGCTTCGCCACCGGCACATTCGTCAATCGCAACACCGCCGCGACATTCTGGGGCAGTTGCGCCTTGCTCTTCCTGGTGCCTCTGTTGCGCTCGCTACATCGCGGAGACCAGCGCGCTGCCCCGCCGTCAGATCAGCCGCTCGCGTTGCTCGGGCACTATTTCGCCGCACCAGCGGCTCTCGCTGTCGGATTTACCGTCTGCACGCTGGCGACCGCGATGACGGGATCACGCGCAGGGCTGCTGCTGTCGATCTGCGCGTTTCTGCTGGCCGGCACACTCTATCTGTGGCCGCTTGAGCTCGGTACTTTTCGAAGATGGGCGCTGCTGGCGGGAGCCGCGGTCGTTTCCGTCCTGGTTCTTCAGCTGATCGGCGGCGCGGTGGCAGGGCGGATTCTCACCTATGGCCTGATCGACGATCAGCGGCTGGCGGCCTACCGCGCCGCGATCGCAATCGTCAGCGACCATCCGCTGTTTGGCGTCGGATTGGGCAATTTCGAGGCGGCTTTTGCCGCCTACCGGCCCGCCGAATTAGGCAGCCTCGGGATTTGGGACCGCGCCCACAGCACGCCGCTGCAACTCGCGGTCGAAATTGGCCTGCCCGCGACCATCCCGATCGTTGCGACCGTGCTTTGGTATGTTTACCAATTGTTCCGGGGCAGCTTGCTGCGGCGGCGCGATCGCTACATCCCCGTCACCGGAGCCAGCGTCGCCGCGCTGGGGTTGCTTCACAGCAGCATCGATTTTTCGCTGCAGATAGCCGGTTACGGGGTTTTTTTCGCCGCGATCACCGGTGCCGGGCTGGCGCAGTGCCTTCCGTCGTCATTGCGAAAAAACGGTGGCGGAGCTGTGGCGACTGAATTATGATTTAATTTAAATCGGCTGTTTTTAATTGCGATTGATTGGGCAATGACAATGCGTTTGGTGGGTTTTTGTCTCGTGATGCTCGTGACCGGCGGAACGGCCCCGGTTGCCGCGGCACCCGCCAGCGGCGGATGCGTCCCGAACTCCTCGCTGGTGTCGGCAGAGCGCGCGACATCCTTTCTGGAGAACCCTGAAGCGCTCCTGAGCCAGTTCAAGGACGGTCAGGGCGGCCTCGCGTCGCAAATCCGCGACATGCTGATGACCCGGCCCGAGACGCTCGAAGGCATCGCATCGCTTTCCAAGGCCAGTTCCGCCGATCAAAGCCGTGCGATCGGTGCCGGTCTCGGCACCGCCGCCGCCGTGTGCGTGCTGACGCAGCCGGCCTTTGCCCAGCAAATCCAGGAAGTGGTCCTGAAGGCTGAGAATCCGCCGCTGATTCAAGCCTTCGTGAGCATCACAGGGGATATTCCGACCGAGGCGATCACCGGAGCAGATCCCAACGGCGACACCACCGCCGGCGGTGGACAGGGCACCACATCGACGCCGTCGCCGGGCGCCGTTTCGAGCAACAGCAGCACAACTTTCGGCGGCGGCGCTGGCGCCAGTACCAGTACAACGACGCTTTTCACGACAGCCGCGGCCGGAACGCCATCCGTTCTGACGCCGGTCAGTCCGACCAACTGAGCGCCATGGAACGCCTGGATTGATCGCGAATTAACCAATATCCATCAGGCAGATAACGTCATCTGCGGTTAGATTCAATTTTAACTATCGGCGGAACCTAAACCCAACAACTCCGTGAGACACCGTACCTGCGTCAAGAAAAAGAATGACGGGGGACGACATGAGACTGCTATTTGCACCGATGCTGGCGACCGCAATCGCATTTGCCGGTGGCGCCGCCAGGGCCGAAACCGACGCCTCGACCGACGTGTCGCGGACCAACCGGACGGCCTTCATCGAGGAGTTCGACAACACGCTCGCGCCGCTCCAGTTCGTGAAGTTTTGCATGAACTACCGCGCTGAATGCGACGCGGAAACCGGCGTGCAGGCATTGCCGACCGCCGACCGCGCGATGGAAATGCTGCGAGACGTCAACGCCTCGGTTAACGAAGCGATATCACCGCTGCGCAAGTCCACGGATCCGATAACCGCGCGCTGGACGGTCTCGCCGGCCGCAGGCGACTGCAACGATTACGCAGTCACCAAGCGGCACCAATTGATTGCAAGGGGTTGGCCCCAGAGCGCGCTGCGCCTGGCGGTGGTCCTGACCAGCAGCGGTCAGGGGCACCTTGTGCTGGTCGCCCGGCTTCCCGACGGCGACGTTGTTCTCGACAACCTGTCGCGCGACGTCCGTCCCTGGAATGCCATGGGCTATACGTGGATATCGATGCAATCGAGCGACAATCCGCGCTTTTGGGTTGCTGTCGGCAGCCACGGCCAGCGCCTCCAGGCGAACCGGCTTGCATCCGTTAGGCCGCAGCTTCAGTGAACATTTATTGATAACTCACGGCATGGTTGCCCTCCCGTGAGCCTGCACCCGCCATCGATGGCTCCGGGCCACGGGCGGGTTGCAGTTCGTCTCACCGTCGGGTGAGAACGCGCGCTTTATTGATTATATTCTTATTAATACCTCAAAAATCTTGTCACCCTCAGGCATCGGCGGCCGCCCAGGCCGCTTCTGGATGAAGGCCGTCATGGGTCGCCGGACGGACGGGACATTTCACTGGTCCGGAATTTGCTAGTTCCTCAAAGTCACGGGGACACTCTTTTGCACTGCACAAAAAGATGACACAGTTCTTTGCCATCATTGCCTTGAACAGGTGATTAAATGCCTGCAGATGTGATTAAACGCCTGAACCGGCGATTAAACACTGAACCTTCGATTAAACCGTATTTCCCCACCAGCCAGCGGTACACGAATGAATGGTATGTCCTTGATTCGACGACAGACTCTTGTGGCTGGGTTCAGGCTTCTGGCAGGCATAGCGCTGCTCCTGGTGATCTCGGCACCATGCCATGCGCAATGCGTCGCGCTGGCTGAGCGCGTCCCCCCGCCGGCCCTGCAGGCTTTCAGCACCTCACCCGGATCGCTGTTGCAACAGCTGCGTAACGACAAGGAAAAACTGGCGGGACGGCTCAGCGGATACCTGGTCACCGATCCGTCACTGCTGCCTGCCGTGGAAAAGCTGGTGAACCAATCATCGGACAAGGATCGCGTGGCAATCGGCTCAGGTCTTTACAGAGCGGAGTCACGCTGTCTCACGACCAAGCCTGAAGCGTCTCGGAAGATAAATGATTTCGTGCGCAAACTGGGAGACCGCGCGGTCTTGATCGGCTACGCGGCCGAGTCCGAACAGTTGGGCGCGGCGGCACCTGCTCAGGCTGCGAAGCCAGCCAATACCGGTTCCGGTCTGCTGACGGGTGAATGGAACACCGAGATATCAGATCCGTTTGCCAAGATACCGGTCCCGCTCAGCCAATCCCGCTACAATTGAGCTTGCAGATGTATCAACCCAGAGACCAGTTCCAGGCGCTCAAGAAGTACGGCATCGAGATTGGCACCACGACGCTGAGCGTCGAGCGTGCCATCGATATCGTGCGCCGGCAGTGGCCACTCATCGCCTCGGTCGTCGCCGGTACGTTGGCGCTTGTCGTCATCTATCTGCTGGTATCGACGCCGATGTATACGGCGAATGCCCGTATTCTGATGGATACGCGCCAGACCCAGGTCCTCGACAAGGAAACCGCTATCAACAGCAACCTTATCGACACAGGATTCGTAGACAGCCAGGTCGAGATCATCGGCTCGGAGGACCTGATCCAGTCGATCGTGCGACGGCTGCGCTTGACGGAGGACCCTGAATTCAACGGATCCGATCCCGGAATAGTGGCGATCATTATCGGTAAGACGCTTTCCCTGTTCGGGTCCGACGGGCCGCCCTCGAAGGAGAGGATCGAGCGCGCGGCCGTCGAGGCGGTGCAAAAAAACCTCAAGGTCGAACGCGTACTCACGACCTATGTTCTGTCCCTCAACTACCGTTCCAAGGATGCGGACAAGGCCGCGCGAATCGCGAATGCGATCGCCGACGCCTACATCGTTGGCGCGCTCGAGGCGAAATACCAGTCAACCAAGCGGGCCGGCGAGTGGCTGCAACAGCGCAGCGCCGAACTGCGCGAACAGGCGACCGCGAGCGACCGCGCCGTCCAGACCTTCAAGACAGAGAACAACATCGTTGGCACCAGCCGCGGCTTGATGACCGAGCAGCAGCTATCGGACGTCAATACCCAGCTCATTCAGGCCCGCGCCGCCACTGCCGAAGCCAAGGCTCGTCTCGACAGGATCGAGGCGATTTCGGACAAGGATCTGGCTCAGCCGACCGTCACCGACGCCCTCAACAATTCGGTCATCACCAGACTTCGCGCCCAATATCTCGATCTGGCGGGCCAGTATGCCGATTGGTCGGCGCGCTACGGCAAGACCCATCAGGCATCGATCAATCTCAACAACCGCATGGAAGAGCTGCGCAAGGCGATCGCCGATGAGGTCCGCCGAATCGCCGACGCCTACCGAAGCGATTACGCCATCGCCAAGAGCCGTGAAGCCTCACTTGAGGAAAACATGAAAGGACTGGTCGCCCAGGCCGGCAACACCGGTCAGGCGCAGGTAAGGCTGCGTGATCTCGAAAGTGCCGCCGATACCTATCGCAACCTGTACAACAACTTCCTCGAGAAGCTTCAACACGCGACGCAAAACCAGAGCTTCCCGATCAGCGAAGCGCGCATCATCGGCACGGCGGTCAAGCCCGACAAGAAGAGCTCGCCAAAAACCCTGCTGGCGCTGGTCGGCGGCCTGGTCGGCGGGCTCTGCTTCGGATTCGGCGCGGCCTTCTCGAAAGAGCTGATGAGTGACGTGCTGCGGTCTCCCGGCGAGGTCGAGGACGAGCTCGGCGTGAAATGCCTCGGCGTGCTTCCCGATTTACATCCGCAGAAGCCGGCTGGGAAGAAGGCGCGCCTGCTGCTGCCGATCGATAGTTCGGCAGCGAAGGGCAGGGACGATTCCCTCTCCCACTATGTCGTCGACCACCCGTTTTCGCGCTACGCCGAAACCCTGCGGAACATCAAGGTTTCCATCGACGTCGCCCGGCTGACCCGCGACGTCCGCGTGATCGGCATCGTCTCTTCGTTGCCGAAGGAGGGAAAGACCACGGTTGCCGCCAATTTTGGCCACCTGATCGCCCTGACCGGTCACCGTACCCTGCTGATCGATGGCGACCTGCACACCCGCTCGCTGACGCGCGAACTGGCACCGAACGCCAAGACCGGATTGCTTGAAGCGCTCAGGGATCCCCAGTCGCTGGGTCAGCACATCAAGCGCAGCAAGGAAACCGGGTTGGATTTCCTTCCGTCCTTCGTCGTCTCGCGCATGGTCAATTCGGCTGACGTGATGGCCTCCAAGGCGATGACGGATATGCTGGCGACGGTGCGCGACAATTACGACTACATCATCATCGATCTCGCGCCGGTGATGCCGGTGACCGACGCAAAGGCGATCAGCCACCTCCTTGATGCGATGGTCTATGTCATCGAGTGGGGCCGGACGACGCGCAGCGCATTGCAGGAATCGCTGGCCAGCTCGGAGGCCATCCAAAAGAAACTTCTCGGGGCAGTTCTAAACCGGGCAAACCCCAAGATGCTCAAGCGTATCGAGGCCTATAAGGGCTCACACTACAATAGCTACTATGTCGAAGGCGCCTGAGGCGGCGCTGCCGTACCGGCCATCCCGCCGCCTCCATCGCCGGCTCATGCTGGGCGCCAATATCATTCTCGCCGCCGCCGCACTGGTTTGGGCGGCTCGGGTATTTCCCGACATTGGCGATCCCGCGGTTCCGCTCGTTGCCAGCCGCCTCGCGCGCGGCGAGAAGTACGACCCGGCCCTCCTGCGGGGAATGATTGCCGCGAACCTCCCGGCCGCCGAGCGGCAATGCAATTCGAAGACGCTGCGCGAGTTGCTGCTCCTGCAGATCGGACTAGCCGATGAAACGGTGCGTAGCGCCAATCTGCTGCAGGCCGACACCGACACCGCCGGCGTCAACTCCCAGAGCAAGGCGGTGATTGCGTGCGCACCCACCGAATCCCTTGGCTGGCTCGGCATGTACTGGTCCAGTATCCGCCAGGAGGGGTTCGGACCACGCGCGGTGGCGCTTCTTGACCAGTCCTATCGCCAGGCGCCCCACGAGGCCTGGCTCCAGCTCATTCGAGCGCCATTGGCGCTGCGGAGCTTCAACGCCCTGCCACCCGTCCTGCAGGACGCGGTCGCACAGGATTTCGAAGACATTTTTCAAGCCCGGCTATATCCAAGCGCAGCCATACTCTATCAAGGGGCAACCGCCACTGCCCAAACGAAACTGCTCGACCGAACCTGTGCCGCTGCGGAAACCGAGCGACTGGTATTTCTTCATTTCGTGTCCGAGAGCGGATTGCAGATCCGCCACCGTTGCTATCCAGCAGGTCCCGCGCCAGCCGTCGATGTACGGCGACCGTGAAAAGACGTACGGGCTACGGCTTTGCGGCCCCCCATGCGACGGGCGCGAAATCGTTCAGGCTTCGCTCATTGGACGACTGGCCCTTGAACATCAGCAGGCCGCCGCTTGTGGCGACGATGTCGCCAGCGCGTAAACTGTCATCCTCCAGAATTCTTTGGAATGATTCGCGGGCGACGTCCGCATCGGATGGCGTGGGCTGGGCAAAACTCCGCCCTTCACGCCTTCTTTCTTCGATACGCCGGCGGGCGGCCTCAATATCGGCAAGCCACTGCTCGCGAGACATTCTGGGCTCGCCGGGCTGTTCCGACTCCGACTCGACCTGCGCCATGACTTCAGGCGGAAAAACGCCACCAAAGACAAGTGCCGCAAACAGGACCCTGCATGATGCCAACAGCATCGGAAAATCCTAGACTAGGAGCCCCGAAAGGCAAAGTCCCGGGATCAGCCGAGCGCGGGACGCACCCCGTCCCGCTCAATAGGCTTCCTGATACATCATGACCATCGCGGTCCGGATGATGATCCGCATATCCAGCCAAATGCTCCAGTTGCTGACGTACCAGACGTCATACTCGACGCGCTTTTCCATCAGGTCGATGGTCGGCGTTTCGCCGCGGAAGCCGTTGACCTGCGCCCAGCCCGTCAAGCCTGGCTTCATATGATGGCGATACACATAGTTGCTGATCACCTGGTCGTAATAATTGTCATGGGCCAGCGCATGCGGTCGCGGACCGACCAGCGACATTTCCCCGCGCAGCACGTTCCAGAGCTGCGGCAATTCATCGATGCTGGTCTTCCGGAGGAAGCGGCCAACCCGGGTCACCCGCCTGTCCTGCTTGGTCGCTTGGGTAACGGTGTGGCCGTTCTCCGCAACGCTCATGCTGCGAAATTTCCAGATCTCGAAAGGCTTTCCGTTGAAGCCGCGACGGGACTGCCGGAAGATGATGCTGCCCTCTGAATCGAGCTTGATCAAAACCGCTGAAATGATCAACAGAGGCGCCAGCATCAAAAGGGCAATCGAGGCGAGGCCGATGTCCAGACACCGCTTCTGCGCGCGTTCGAAGATCGATAGCGGCGGCCGCTGAATTTCGATCGCCATCGTTCCGCTGACGGGCATGAACGGCCGCGAAACCAGATCTGCGATCGGAAAATCAGGCAGCAGCCGAATCGGCTGCGGGACCTGGCGCAGCCGCTGACTCAGCTTCTGAAGCATCGGCAGTTCGTTCCAGTCGATTGCCAGTAGAAACTCCTCGGCATTCGTCGTGCGCGACTGCCGAATGATGTTCAAAATCTCGGCGTCGAGGGCCGCGTCATCCTGCGTCGCGTTCAACACGAAATGACGCACGACGTCGAAGCCGTTCTTGCGCAAGTCCTTGAAGCGGTTCGAAGTAAAATCGAGCGGTTTCAGGCTGAGCAGCACGACCCTGCGGTCAATCAAATGACCCTTTGCCAGCGAAGACGCCAGGCCGATGCGCCAGGCCGCCCGGTGCGCGCCCAGGCTGACAAGCCCGGTAATCGCGAACACGATGGTCGTACCGCGCGAAAGGCTCGTGGTCGATTTCAGAAGAAAGGCGATGAGAGCCAGAATCGCCAGCGACATCATCCAGACGAAAACAACCTTCCGCGCCTGCCACATTCCGTTGAACAGACGATGGCTGTCGTAGACGCGCTGGAAAAACGCTATTGCGACGAACGCAACACCGACGATCAGGCCCGCACCAATCGGAACTTCCTGATCGGCCGGCGTTCCCATGAACTGGCGATAGACGACACCCGCCACCAGATAGCTCACCAGGATCAGCAGAAAGTCGCCACTGATGAGAAAAATCTGGAAAGGGCGCTGCAGGGACGCGCCACGACTTGCAATCGTCGCAGAGACGTCTTCGGTACCATATGTTGTTGCAGACATCTCAGGCCCTCGTCACTTCCATCACTGCAACCGCCGACATCGCTGCAACCGCCGAGGTGTTGATTTAAATAATCGGAGGGCAACGAGCGATGCCGAATTAATCTCGCGGAAAGATCTTCGACGACCGCTTTGAGAGAGTGCTAACCAATCGAAGCGAGAGTGTGGCACCGCACCCAAAAAATCAAATGTATTTTTGCATTGCGTCAATGCGGCAATTAAATGATCAGTCCGTGCTATTTAAATATTCAATATGCGCGCCACATGCGCAATGGACCATCAAAAACAGGGCAATTTTTTCCCACCGCGCCATAATTCCGGTGTCGCGTCATAATCCTGATAATTATGTGGCGCCGGTGCAGCACGCCCTTCGTGCGCTTATCGAGATCGCGTTTCGGCATCAATGCGGGGGTGGGCCGATTGATGCCAGGCCCACGAGGACCTCACAACCGTTGCCAGATCCGAGCAAGCGGGACGAAAATCGAGATCAGCGCGAGCTGCCGACGGATCGGCGACCAGAATCGGCGGATCACCGGGCCGACGCGGCCTTGTCACCAGTGGAACGTTAAGGCCTGTTTCGCGCTCGATGGCCGCCAGCACCTGACGCACCGAGAATCCAGAACCCGTACCAAGATTGTAGCGACCGCCCGGAGAGCCCTTCAGCAGGGCATCGAGGGCACGAACATGCGCTGCAGCCAGATCCACCACGTGAATGTAGTCGCGTATCGCCGTACCGTCCGGGGTCTCATAATCATCCCCGAAAATCGCAAAGTCGCTGACATGACCTTGCAGGGTCATCATCGCGCGCGGAATGAGATGGGTTTCCGGATCACGAAGTTCGCCGATCGATCCCGACAATTCCGCACCACAGGCGTTGAAATAGCGCAGACAGAACGAATGCATGCCATAGGCGGAGCGATAATCCGCCAGGATTTGCTCGATCATCCATTTCGAGACGCCGTAAGGGTTCACGGCAACGCCGGCGGCGCCCTCACTGATCGGATCGCGACCCGCATTGCCGTAGACCGCTCCGGTACTCGAAAAGACCAGGCGGCGGCATTTCTGCTCGAGCATCGCTTTCAATAGCGACAATGTTCCGCAAACATTGTTCAGATAATATTTCTGGGGCGCGGTGACGGATTCACCCACCTGGCTGAATGCAGCAAAATGCATCACGGCGACGACGTCGTGGGACGCGATCGCTTCGGCCACTCGCGCCGTGTCACTGACGTCGCCCTCGACAAAAGGACCCCACTTCACGAAGCTGCGGTGACCGGTCGACAGGTTATCGAAGCATACCGGGACGTAGCCGGCCTCCGACAAAGCCTTGCAGCAGTGTGCGCCGATATAACCGGCTCCTCCGGTCACGAGAATGGCAGGGCCTTGGGACACGGGTTTCTCCACGAAAGCAGTACTTGGATTGAGAAGCGGTAGTTGCCTTCAGGCTGACGTTGGTATCGCGTTCACGCTAGCCCGCTGCTTTCGTTTGGCGCCCGACGCTTTGGTACAGGAATCCCCTGCCGGTCAGATCGTCCGGATTGTATACGTTTCGCAGATCGATCACGACCGGAGCCGCCATCTCCTGCTTTAGCCGATCAAGATCGAGGGCTCGAAATTGCTCCCACTCGGTCACGATGACCAATGCGTCGGCGCCCTCGGCGCAGCTGTAGGCGTTTTCGTGATACTCGATGTCAGGCATCTCCAATCGGGCCTGTTCCATGCCCACCGGATCGAACGCCCGAACCGTCGCGCCCAAGTCGCGGAGCGCCGTAATCAGCGGTATCGAGGGGGCCTCTCTCATGTCGTCGGTATTGGGCTTGAAGGTCAAGCCGAGGACAGCAACTGTTTTTCCGCGAAGGTTGCCACCGAATGGCGCGGCCACTTTGCGGGCCATGGCGCGCTTGCGGGTGTCGTTGACCGAATTCACCGCTTCCAGAATCCGCAAGGGGACGTCGTAGTCCTGCGCAGTCTTGATCAGCGCACGGGTGTCCTTGGGAAAACACGAGCCACCGTAACCAGGACCGGCATGAAGGAATTTCGATCCGATGCGATTGTCCAAGCCTATGCCGCGGGCAATCTCCTGAACGTCCGCGCCGACCTTTTCCGCCAGATCGGCGATTTCGTTGATGAAGGTGATCTTGGTAGCCAGAAATGCATTGGCCGCATACTTGATGAGTTCGGCGGTACGACGCCCGGTGTACATGATCGGCGCCTGATTCAGATAAAGCGGCCGGTATATCTCGCCGATCACCTTGCGCGCGCGCGGATCTTCGGTGCCCACGACGATGCGGTCCGGATGCTTGAAGTCCCGCACGGCCGCGCCTTCGCGCAGAAACTCCGGGTTCGACGCGACGGCGACATCGGCAGAAGGATTCACCTGCTCGATGATTCGCTCGACCTCATCGCCTGTGCCCACCGGGACGGTCGATTTCGTGACGATGACGGTAAAACCCTGGACGGATTTCGCAATTTCTCGCGACGCCGCATAAACATAGCTGAGATCCGCGTGACCATCGCCGCGCCGCGACGGCGTGCCGACCGCGATAAAGACAACGTCGGCTTCGCCTACCGGTCCCGCAAGGTCGGTCGTGAAGACGAGGCGGCCTTCGCGCGCGTTGGTTTGGACAACGCGGTCAAGATCGGGCTCGAATATCGGAATTTCGCCGCGCTGTAGCGACGCGATCTTGGCCTCGTCCTTGTCCACGCAAGTGACGTGGTGCCCAAAGTCGGCGAAACAGGCACCCGAAACCAATCCAACGTATCCCGTTCCCACAACAACAACGCGCATGAGCTGAGCACTTTCTTTTTCCGGTATTTAATTCCCGACAGCGAAGGCTTTAAATTAACCATGGAAGCGGGTCAAACCTACCCCTTCGATTAAGGAGGCAGCCCGATTTCCCAGCGCTCGGCGCAAAATCCGGGATTGTCCTGCAAACGCAGCACTCACACGAAACAAAAGGTCTGGAAGCAAGGGACGCCGGAAATTAAATGCGCAATGTTGATCGGTTCAACGCGATCCAGAAAATTTACCGCGCTGAGCGCCCGTCGGCGAGCATCTCCCCGGCAACCGGCCTGGCATCAGAATTTCAAGCAATTTCAATGGCTAAATTAAGCCAATTTTAGGGAGGCCAGCGTTAGGAAACACAGTAGTTTGTATGGAGTAGGTGGTGTGACCACACTGGCCATTTGCAGTACCTTGATTGGATTGGTTCTTGGAATTCGCTTCCGGTTTCTGATTCTGGTGCCCATTCTTTTCGTTGGATCGGTTTCACTGGCGGCGATTTCGATGACACAGGGCCAGACCCTGCTCCAGGCAATTTCAGCGATAGTGGTTTTCGCAGCGCTTCTCCAGGTTGGATACGCATGCACAGCGCTGTTGAAGTCCTTCGCAAGGGCTCCCCGTGCCGACAGGACGGTGCCCCATGCCGGCGTCGTCGTTGTCCGGAAGTCCTGATCCTCGATAAGGGGCGATTGCAAGTCCACCACAGGACGCACGTCAGCCAGCCTGTCCCTGCGGCCTGATCCGGCCGCGCCAGTGAGCAACGCCGTTGCGGCTTGCCGTCGAACACCCGGGACTCGCCCGGCGTCCTGCCAAACCTGTATCAGGATGATATATATTCATCCCAGGCGATTAATGCCAAGGTGAGGATTCGCGCGGCCTCGAGCCCGGGACGCCTTTGAGAGTATATTATCCCGATGTTGTCAGCACTGCGCCATGCGAAGCCGATGGCGAAGCCAAGGTTGCCGGACGGGGTTCGCATCTACGCCATCAGCGATATTCACGGCTGCGCGCATCTACTTGATCAAATGCTCCGGGTCATCGACGCCGACGTTGCACACAGCAGGCCACGTCACGCGATAGAAGTCTTCATGGGCGATTACATCGACCGCGGGCCGGATTCGCGCTCAACGCTCGACCTCCTGATTGAACGTTCCCAACGTGGAAACGCGGTCTTCCTGAAGGGCAATCACGAAGCCTTTCTTGACGACGTCTTTCGCGATCCCGGCCGCATGGGGAATTGGTTTCAGGTCGGTGGACTGGAAACATTGATGTCCTACGGACTTTCCCCGTCGGTCAATCCGGACGGCGACGAGCAGCATGCATTAATGAGAGAGCTATCCGAGGTAATGCCGGCGCGCCATCGCGACTTTCTGGGGCGCTTGCGTCTCAACTTCTCTTGCGGGGATTTCTTTTTTGTTCATGCAGGTGTTCGACCGGGCATCCGGCTGGCTGAGCAGCGGGAGGAAGACCTGCTTTGGATCCGAGAGGATTTTCTTCAGCATAAGAAGCGGTTCAGCAAATATATTGTTCATGGTCATACACCGGTTCGCAGTGCAGAGATTTTGGCAAACCGCGCCAACATAGATACGGGCGCCTACGCCACCGGCAATTTGACGCTGCTCTCAATTCAGGGTTCCAGCCTGCTGGCAATCTGAGCATCGCTTGCCCCGGGGCACCGGCGTCCCAGGCAATTACGGATGGCCAGCCGTCGCGCCGTCCGGGTCGCCAGCCTTGCGGCTCGCTGGGTGCGGCCATGGCTGATCCAGGCAATGGGCTGCGATTGGCGCCGGATTCATGCCGACCGAGACGGCATCCCCGTTAGGGAACTGCGGATTGCTCAGAAGTCAGGCTGGGAAGCTGACCGTTCTTCAATTACGATTAAAATAATCACGCGCGAAGCAACGGCTATCGGGCGGCAAAAAAGGGGAGGATGTCCTATGCGAGTTGGGATCGAGATCAACTTCGCCTTATGGGGAATGATTATCTGCGTGGTGATCGAGGCGCTTCAAACCTTCGCGTTCCTGTGAACGCCTTGGCGTTGCGGCGCCTTGCCTGAAGACCCGTTCCGGAATGAGCCCGGCGCGAAGTTGTTCGCAGCCAGCTTTTCAGTGCTGCCGTCGGACTATGGGCTGACGACGACCAGGTAGACGGTGAGCATTCCCACGCTGACCATGCCGATGGCGAGCGCCGATCGCAGCACCTGGATGCGCGGAGACATTCCAGCCATCCGCCGGGCTCGGCGAGGACCGTTTGAGCTGACGTCGCGTGGCCGGCGCACGTGGAGCGACTCGCTGCTGCCTGCGTCGATGATCCGGCGCCTGTCGGTGAAGGTCGCATGATGTCTTAGATATAGTTCGAGGAGCCGCAATTCGCGCGACAAATCCCTCGCAACGTCCTGCCACCGAAGCAGCGCTTCGAGTTCCAGGGTTTCCTCCAGAGTGAGGCCGGCAATGGCAATCCGTCCATCGTCCGCAACCCGATATCGGAAA
Source organism: Bradyrhizobium sp. AUGA SZCCT0176 (assembly GCF_018130145.1). Lineage (GTDB taxonomy): Bacteria > Pseudomonadota > Alphaproteobacteria > Rhizobiales > Xanthobacteraceae > Bradyrhizobium. The sequence goes on from NZ_JAFCMB010000031.1 coordinate 45,983, forward strand.
TCCTCTGGATCCATGCAAGCAACCCTCAGGCAATGCCTTTCCAGTTTAAAATCGGGATTCGTAAAGCGCCGATCGTAGCGTCCTCCGGCGCACGGCGAGAGTCCAAATGATCGCCAAGGCGATGGTCGATTGCTGCGCAGCCTGGGAGTTTCGAAGGCAAGTCGGTCGCGGACCGAGACCCGATCCGGGCGATCAACGGCGTTTGGCAAGGCGTACAGCTCGATCCGAAGCCTGTTGTCTTGAGGGACCGGTACTGACCGGGCTGAATCTGGTCCCAGGAAAATGGCGCTGCGGCCGCGCAAGACTTACGCGGCGGGTGCAGGAGGCTTGAAGTCCGGAAAGCGGCTAAGCAAAGCAGCCTTCAAAAACTTGAAGTGGGCTATCGTTGTCGCAAGTTCCTGAAGCCGGCGCTGTCCGTTGGAGATCTCGTTGCCGAACAAGGTCTGGTGGTGGCTGTCGAGTGCGTCGCGCTCAAGGTACTCGTCGGTGCCATTTCCGAATGTCACCGCAGCACGGGCCAGGACGTCTTCGACGCGCCGGCTGAGGCCCGATTGCTCCTGCTCCGCCTCGCGAATGGAAGCATCCAGCGCGCCCAGAATGGAGCTCACCCGTAACCGGTCGGTGTCGAGATCACGTCCGGCCGACCGAACCCTGAAATCCCGGTCGCCCGATCGATCGCCAGCATGCTTTTGCGCGCGAGTCCGTGAGAGCAGCTGAAACATCGTTTAATGCCCGTCCCGTTGGCGCCGCCACGGCAGCATAATGCCCTAGGTCACTCGAACCTGGTTAATAATTATTTAATTTTGCGGACGGCTCTGCGGGCATCGGGCATCTTCCCTTCAAATGTCGTTGATCTGAGGTCCGGCTCGCACGATCGCGGCAAGCACCGATGCCACTCAAGGCACTCGTCGATTCATTGCTCGGATCTGCGCAAGCCAGGATCTGCCGGTCCGTGCCGTCCATGCCCATGCTCGCGATGATGGACGCGATCCTGCTGCTCGGGGAGCTCTCGCCATACGTCCCGCGAAATTTTTCGTTCATGGCCTTCGACGCGGACGATCAAGTGTTCACCGTCTGAGCGAACAAAGGACGCGACCGCACCGTCCCACAGCTTAGCCAGGAAAATGTACGCCATTCACGCTCCCATAACTCCGATCGCCCGTGCAGCCGGTCTTGCGGCACCGACACTTTGATTGTTGATTGCCTGCCGCTCGCGCCCGTGACGCCCATGGAAAGCGATTCGATCGAATCCGAATTCACCGGGCCCTGCATCCTGCCCGTCGGTCAGGAAAGAAACCAGGTCACCAGGTTCAAAAAGATGGAGCCCAGAAAGTACATCCACACCGCCATTACCAGCAGTATCAGCCCTAGGAATCCTCCCGTGAAAAACTTCTCTTTGGCCCTGACAACAAACGGGATTCTTTCCGGCCGCTGCAGCATTTTGGCGCGCTCTGCTTGTTTGGAGAAATGAGAACGAGGTGCTGAACCTGATCAGCTCGTGGCACACCCTCTAGTGGCGCACTGTGTTCAGTAAATGTCGATCAGCTCGGTGATCAAATAAAATCTGATTCCTAATCCAAATGTGGCTTGGGCAGTTGAATTTTAAAATTTGATCGGAGTAATATCTATTTAAATGCCGGCAGCAAGATAACTCTCGCGAGATGGCATCTCAGTCCGTTTGGCCTTCTCCTCGACGGACAAAACTTCCTGATATTCGCGGATCGATCATGCAGCAGACTTCTCTGAGCGACAGATATGTGGATTTTGCCAATCACTGCCTGCAGCTGGCCGCCACGACGACCGATGAACAATCGCGCCGGATGCTGCGCGAGATGGCAACCAAATGGCTCGAACTGGCCGAGGTGGCACTGGCCGGCTAGGCCGTCGACCGGCGAAGCGGGAAGACGACTTCCAGCGCGCCCACCCGCCGTGCGCTCGAGGCAGTCACCCTTGCGCGGCAGGCCCAGCGTATGGCCCGGCCGATTTGCGGCGCGCTGAATGACGTCCGCGGCAGCGAACGTGCGTCGGGGCCGAACTTCTGCGGTCTACCGGGTGCTCGCGCGCTTGCGCTTGACGCGATCAATCAGAAAATCATTCATCTTCTTGCCGGCCTTGAGCTGCAATACCATCCAGCGCGGCTGCTTGCCTCGACCGGCCCACGTTTCGGACGGGTCAGATGGATTCTGGAATTTGGGAAGCACCGGAGGATATTTTCGGCGAGCGGCTCGCCGTTCCGCCACTTGCCGATCCGGCCGTTTGATTTTCGCCATCATGCCGCTGTTCAGCTTCGCAAGGCGTTGCTCCAGCTCACGTTTTTCACTCGTTATTTTTTCGGCCAGGATATTGCCGACTTGCTCATGGAGGGCCCACAACTCATCCATGGAAAATGACGAGAGATTGAATTTGCGAAACTTCATTTCTTCTCCCTGCAATATTTTTCTGGCGACTTATTTGTTCGCTCAGGTTGTATTCCCATTCAATACTTCGCAAAATTACCACATTTGATTAGGGGAAATACGGGTTCGCATCAAAAAAATTTCTCGCAGGAGGCAATTTGGAGGACAAATTTGCCCGCCACAACATCCAATGGTTGCCTCCTATAATGATACAATCTTTTGAAGTTGGCCGGAGCCGGTGCAAATCGGAATCCGGCTCGGCATCTTCCCGATCGGGGCCTTTTGAATGCCAGTGAGCCCAGCACCGGCAATTCGGCGTGCGCGACCGATGTGCTCCCCCGAAAAGTAGCGCTGCAGGGTTGGGCGCCCATGTGATGGGACCTGTCGGCATGCACCTCGCAATCGGGTGCGGAAACGCGCATTCCCGAGTTTTCAGTCGACAGCGACGATCAAACGATCGCCCTAACGCATCCGCCCGTTTGCGCGAACCCTACTGGGCTCCAGGGGCGCCAGTGACTGCCGTTGCCGAAGCGTTATCGCGCGGCGCAAGGCCAGATTTTCCTCAAGCTGCTGGGCGAGTTGCAAACGCGTCTCGTAGATATTGCGGAGGGAGGAATCCTGCAGCTGAATTTCACGTCCAAGGTGTTCACCGGCGGAAAAATCCTGATCGTCATCACATAGCATTGGTGAACTCATCTTCTATTCCACTTTGTTTGGCGGGCTGTATTGGCGCAGAGTTGCGACAATAAAGCGACAAGCGCGCGGTTCCGGCGCACAGAAAATAAAAAGCACAAGGCGTGCCACCCGGCGAGCTTCTGCAACAACGCAACCGACCCATGCAATCAATGAATAACAGACATACTCAAATAGGAGCCCGGCGAATCGCTCCAAGCGAGGGGACACCAGATCAAAAAAAATCGGAATGCTAGAGCACCGAGCGATCTCGAACGGGAAATGCCGCTGTCGACCCACCTTCGGCTGCGAGCCAGGCACTCCAGCCGATTTCGTGTTTGCGATAAAGCTCGAACCATCGCCTCTCTTCGGGCGTCGTTGGCTCGCCATCCGGAGTCCAGGTGGCGTTGCCTGAATCGCCTTCGACAGAAAGATGGTCCAGCCGTTCGAACTCACGTGTCTCCTCTACCGTCAACCCGATGAGGGTATAAGGCTGTGCGATGTTTGCCTGATATCGCCTTGGAAAGATTCTTCGTTCACAACTCACGTGCACCACTCCCACCAAGCGGCCCCGCGTGATGCTAACCTTTTCACGTTTCGCTTTCGTGGTGAAAGAATTGTCTGTCGTCGGAAGATTTAGGCAGCGCATTGCTTACTGAGTACTCATAGCGATGGGGTTTGCAGTACAGCTGTCGGGTGCAGCACGGCAGCGTATATGCGCGAAGATCGGCCGGCGCTATTCGTTCGCTCGTTGAGAGTCGGAACGCCGTGGCGGCACACGGCACACATCAGGCAGGCGTTGAGACCTTCCGCCAATCGCCTGCGCATCGAAGCCACCGATTTGACGCCGCGCGATTCGCCCGCACGGGATTGGCCCGATGGCCGGGATCGGCGACCCCAAAGAAAAACCCTTCCAGGTCGATGACCTGGAAGGGCTAACTTGGTTGCGGGGATAGGATTTGAACCTATGACCTTCAGGTTATGAGCCTGACGAGCTACCGGGCTGCTCCACCCCGCGTTAAACCGTTGCGCGCCTTCCCAAAAACCGAACCCGAAGCGAAAGCGGCCAACGCTTTTGGGCGTCGATCGTTCCCGTCCAGAGGCTTCCTGAGAAGGCAACCCGGGCAATGCCCCTGGGTGCGAGGGGTATGTATCAACGCAAGCCTGCTTTGGAAAGGCCCATGGTGCAGTTTTTGAGGTTTTTGTGACGCCAAAAACGGCACGAAACGGCCTCGGGAAGCCGCCCTTGCCATCAAAGGCGCAAAAGCGGAACTTTGACGCAACAAAAGTCCACAAAAACATCATTATCGGGGGCGGCGCGTGACGGACATATTCGATTTCGTGGTGGTGGGGGGCGGCTCCGGCGGCTGCACGGTGGCGGGACGGCTTTCGGAGGACCCAAAGACGTCGGTGGCGTTGCTGGATGCCGGCGGCAAGAACGACAATTGGGTGGTCACCACGCCGTTCGCGCTGGCGCTGATGGTGACCGGCACCATCAACAATTGGGCCTTCAACACCGTGCCGCAGGCCGGCCTCAACGGCCGCATCGGCTATCAGCCGCGCGGCAAGGGGCTCGGCGGCTCGTCCGCGATCAACGCCATGGTCTATATCCGCGGCCACCGCAGCGACTACGACCAATGGGCCTCGCTCGGCAACGCCGGCTGGTCGTTCTCCGACGTGCTGCCTTTTTTCAAGCGCTCGGAAAACAACGCCGATTTCGGCGGCGAATATCACGGCAAGGACGGCCCGCTCGCCGTCAACAAACTGCGCACCGAAAATCCGGTGCAGCAGATCTTCCTGCAGGCGGCGCAGGAAGGCCAATTCCGGATCCGCGAAGATTTCAACGCCGAGGACCATGAAGGCCTCGGCATCTACCAGGTGACGCAGAAGAACGGCGAACGCTGGAGCGCGGCGCGCGCCTATATCCATCCGCATATGAATAGCCGCGCCAATCTGCGCGTCGAGACCACCGCGCAAGCCACGCGCATCCTGTTCGAGGGCAAGCGCGCGGTCGGCGTCGAATACCGCCAGGGCAAGGAGTTGAAGCAGCTCCGCGCCCGGCGCGAGGTGATCGTCGCCTCCGGCGCGTTCCAGACCCCGCAGCTGCTGATGCTGTCCGGCGTCGGCGACGGCGCGGCGCTTGGCAAGCACGGCATCGCAAGCGTGCATCATTTGCCCGGCGTCGGACAGAACTTGCAGGACCATCCTGACTTCGTGTTCGGCTACCTGTCCGACAATCCGAATTTCAACGGCCTTTCGCTCAAGGCCCTGCCGCGGCTGCTGCGCGGTATCCGCCAGTACCGGCGCGAGCGCCGCGGGCCGATGACGTCGAATTTCGCCGAATGCGGCGGCTTCCTGAAAACCCGGCCCGACCTCGACGTGCCCGACGTGCAATTGCATTTCGGCATGGCGCTGACCGACGATCACGGCCGCAAGCGGCACAAGGGCACGGGCTTCTCGCTCCATGTCTGCCAGCTGCGGCCAAAGAGCCGCGGCCATGTCGCGCTCGGCAGCGCCGATCCTTTTGCGCCGCCGTTGATCGATCCGAATTTCCTCGGCCATCCCGACGATCTCGAAACCATGGTCGGCGGTTACAAGGTGACAAAACGGTTGCTGGACACGCCGGCGCTGCGCGCGCTGCAGAAACAGGACATGTTCACCGCTGATGTGCACACCGACGACGACATCCGCAAGCTTCTGCGCGCCCGTGTCGACACCGTCTATCACCCGGTCGGCACCGCCAAGATGGGCGTTGGCGATCCGATGGCAGTGGTCGATCCCAAGCTGAAAGTGTACGGCCTGGAAGGCCTGCGCATCGTCGATGCCTCCGTGATGCCGACCCTGATCGGCGGCAACACCAACGCGCCGACGATCATGATCGGCGAGAAGGCGGCGGATATGATCAAGGCCGAGATGCGGGCGGGGTGAGCCATCAGCTGTCATCACCACAGGCGCTCCAGTATGCCAATCACTATCCGTCGTCCCGGCGAAGGCCGGGACCCATAACCACAGGCGGTAATTGCTTTTGCACGCTGGTCGTCATCTTCCTTTTTCAATAACAGGGGCCGCGGCCTATGGGTCCCGGCCTTCGCGGGACGACAAAAATTATTCTCGCGACGCATTGCGCCCGAGCTTTGCCAGAAACTTCCCGCCCTCCCCAAATGAGAGGGCGCAGGGAAGACCGGGTGCGCGCTGCACCCGCGGTCTCGCGTGCGGTTTGCACAAAACAAGGTGCACACGAGCATACAGGGCAGCGGAGAACACCCGGCCTTCCCTGCGCAATGGCTTTACGGCTTATGCCGTGATCTC
>NZ_JAFCMB010000032.1 GCF_018130145.1 Bradyrhizobium sp. AUGA SZCCT0176
TCTCGCGTGCGGTTTGCACAAAACAAAGTGCACACGAGCATACAGGGCAGCGGAGAACACCCGGCCTTCCCTGCGCAGTGGCTTTACGGCTTATGCCGTGCTCTCCCCGGAGACGAGTTCTTGGTTGACTCCGTCGCTGCCGTTCAGCTCTCGCCTACCGACAGCTTGACACCTGCAACGGGTGCCAGGACCACACGGTTTTGCCGTACGCTCGATCCACGCCATCGTCAGACGTGAGCCCAGCGTCCACCGCAACCCGCCCAACGTCCGTGACGACGGCCGACGCCCTCTGAGTGGGACGGGATGGCCAAACATATGCACCTGATTGGCCTTCTGGTAAACAGAAATATTTTTTATTTTGGGGCTTGACATGATTTCCGTAAATCAGAAGTGATTTGCCCGTCGGGCAAGCGGGGATGACGCCGCCGTCTACCTTGCTCTTTTTTGCGGCCTCATGTCGATCGATGGCTTTAGGTCAATGGGCGCAAATGGCTAGGCCGGTCGTGAACCAAACGACTGCCGCGGATTACTTCATGCTTACTTCGACCTTTTCTTCATCTGCTCCGGCACAAGCGATTCGGGAAGGAAGATCGGCTTGTCAGATGGCCACCAGGGCATCAGCTGGGGATGATAGCCTTCCGGGTAGTATTTCTGGGGGGAGATTTCCGCGTCACGAATGAACTGTGACTGTACGTCACGACGCGTTGTTGGCGGCAGCGGCATGATCAACCCGCCCGATGTCGAGACGTCGAACTGGGGCGGCGCCATGTTTGGATACTTGGGCACTACGCCATCCCGTACCCAGATTTTGTCCTTGGTCATGTTCACAACTACCATGTCCGGCGCACCAAACTGGAACGGACCCTTCCAATGGTGGCGCACTTCTGCCACGAGTTCCGGCATCACGTACTCGTCGTATGACACGTGAGTTGCCATCGCGAGGCGCGGCTTCACTTCATTGTAGAGGTACCCAGCGGCGTAGGCGGGATTATGCCAGCCATCAATGGTAGTGCGCGAAGTCAGGGGCATGGTGCCTGACACCGAAGAGCTGATGGCCACCGTCTCCGGCTGAATCTCGGTGATCAGCAGGTCGCAACCCTTGGCGTACGTTATTGTCAGCGAATTGGGGCGACCGTCTCCGGTGAACGCGACACACATGCCGTTCCAATCAAGACGATACGCCGAGGCGCCATCGCTCCCATGGGATTGTTGCCAGTGGGTGATCCTGACACCGTTCTTTTCGTAGGCCACGCCGCCGTCATTCTTGTAGTCAAACTCGTTGACTTCGATGTCATAGCCTTTGCCAATCGGGCTACCGGCACTGAAGTTCTCCATGTGCCAAAACAACATCTCCTTCATATGATACACCATATGATTGATGCCGTGTTTCGGAGTCCGTCCGGAGGGGCCATTAATCCGGAAGGTTTCGTGCCAGCGGCCACCCCAGGCACCAAACACAAAGGCATACGGGACGGAAGCGAAATGATCCCAATGCAGGTGGGTGATGAAGATGTCGTTGATCTGGTTCAGCGGTACGCGGGAGGCCAAATAGTTGGCGATGGAGCCGGGGCCGAAATCGAAGATGAAGCGGTTGCCGTTGCCAAGCTCGACATAGATCGACGTGCCCATTTGGCCCGGTCGTGGCAAAGGCGAACTCCCCATGAAGGTCACGCGGATTTCTTCCGGCTGCACCTCTTCCGTACCCGGGGTCCAGTTGGCTGCGCTCTTCAGCCACGGCATCGGCGCGATGCCATCAAACATGAGCCCTTCCTTCCAGCGTCCGAGTGGTCGGCCGGCTGTGGCGATATCCTGCAAGATCTTCGGGTCTGCCTGAAACCCCTTCTTCTCAAGCTCCTGCAACTGCTCTGGGGTGAGCGAGAGGCTGGGCATCTGTGCGGAAGACACTGATTGTAGACTGATCATCGCCAGGACAATCAGAATTATCCGCGCCGGGATTTTCATCTTTTCGCTCCCTTCGTGATGGCACTCAGTCAGAAAACGGAAGAAGTCACGGAGAGTGTTGCGGACTAAGTCGACCGCTTCCATCGAAAACTAATTCGTCCGTCGCAACGGAGACGCCCACTTCTGCTCGGTCATCTCGGCGCCAGGCATGTAAGTCCGCAAGAGCAGAAAAAATACGCTCTGCTCCTCACAATCAGCCCTGTTCCCTTACGCAACGTGGACGACAAAGGCGGGCATTACGTCCGTCAGCTTCTGCCAACGACGACTATGCCGGTTTTGCAGGCCTCCGCCCGGACGCTTTGGGATATCAGCGCCTGCCGACCCGATTAACCGGACCCCCGCGATTCATCGGTGTTCCTGGCCGCACTCCGACACCGGCCGCACCGACGCCGGGGGGCACCACAGCTCGCGCGACTGGTCGCGGCCGCAGCACAACGCCGGGCCTTACGACGCATCCAGCCGGATACGAAACGTATTGGCAGTAAACTACGGCACTGGCCGGTTCGCTGCTTGCGGCCATGAACCCAGTGATCAGTAGCGCCGATAACGCAAACGGAGTCTTCATTTTGGCCTCCTTTGTTTCGACGATTGATTGAGCCGGGCCCTTCTTGGTCTGAGTTGCACTGGCTTCCTACACTAAGCCGAGTTGGCTTCGAACGAACCCAACAGCAAAGAGCGGCTTGATCTGGGTTGCTAAGCACGGTGGGATGCTTACGGCCTGCCGTAGCTTTAGTGGTTTTCGAGCAACAGCCGGCGCTGGCGTGTCCCGCCAATCGGTTTTTGCGTTGCGCCGAGACAGGGTGAGGCATTCACTCGGTGTGCGGACACAGTTCTCTCCGGAGATGAGACATGGCACATGCGAAATCCCGGCAAAGGACAGGTCGCTGGCTCATGCACGCCGGCCTTGGTGTCGCGGCGCTGATGTTCGGGGCGCTGTCCGGGCCGGTTCATGCCGACGAAGCCGGCGTATCGTACTGGCTCCCCGGCCGCTTCGGCAGCCTCGCAGCCGCACCCACCGTCCCGGGCTGGTCCATGGCCGAGGTGTATTATCACACCACCCTAGCGGCGTCGGGCGCTGCAGCGGCGGCGAGAGAAATTCAAATCGGCAGGATCCCGGCGTCAGTCAACGTTAGCTTGAACCTTAATCTGAATGCGCAGGCTGATCTCATCTTGCTCAATCCCACCTATACTTTCGCGACGCCTGTGCTCGGCGGACAGCTCGCCATTGGTGTGACCGGGCTGTTTGGACGGTCGAGCGCCAGTATTGACGGGACGCTGACGGCGGCGGTTGGCCCCTTTGCGGTAACCCGCACAGGCTTCCTGGGAGATTCAATCACTTCCGTCGGCGACCTCTATCCGCAGGCGACGTTGAAGTGGAACGCCGGCGTGCACAACTTCATGACCTATGTGACCGGCGACATTCCCGTCGGCGCCTACGATTCCAGCCGCCTTGCCAATCTCGGCATCGGTCACGCCGCGATCGACGGCGGCGGCGGCTACACCTACTTCAATCCGGCAACAGGCCACGAATTCTCGGCAGTCGCGGGCTTTACCTATAATTTCAAGAACAAGGATACGAACTATCAGAACGGCATCGATTTCCACATCGACTGGGGGGCTTCCAAGTTTCTGTCGAAGCAGGTGTTCGTCGGACTTGTGGGGTATGGATATCAACAAATCACGGACGATTTCGGCGCACACCCGCTGTTGGGTGGATCCCGATCGCGTGTTCTGGGAATCGGGCCGCAGATCGGATTCTTGTTTCCGGTAGGCGACATGCAGGGATATCTCAATCTCAAAGGCTACGGCGAGTTCGAAGCTGCCAATCGGCCGTCGGGTTGGAATACCTGGCTGACATTCTCGATATCGCCGATGGCCCCCACCAGCACTGTGGCGCCCACCCGCCGGATCGCCACCAAGTAACGCGATCATATGTCGTTCTCGGAGGGAAGCGCCGGTTACGGCAACGTCCCGAAACGGTAGTATGCCTGACCAAATACTGCGGGCTTCCAAGCGGTTTCGGGAAGGCCTAACATCGCGACAGCTCAAAATTTATTTAAGCCATTACTTGAAGTGATAGGGGGGCACCGATGATGTTCCGTTTGTCCTCCATGTCCGGAGCCGCGCTGGCTGGCGCTTGTGCCGCAAGCCTGTTTGTCACTGTGGTCGCCGCAGAAGACTTAACCACGGACATCGGCACGCTCGACAAGGAAACGGCCGATAAAGTGTTTCCGTCCAAGCCGCCTTACTCGCCCTATGCGGGACGCAATTTTCCGACACGGCCGTACTTCGGCGACACGCACACGCACACCTCATACTCGATGGACGCCGGCGCGTTCGGCGCTCGGCTCGGTCCAAAGGACGCCTATCGCTTTGCCAAGGGCGAGGAAGTTATCGCTTCCAGCGGACAACGTGCCAAACTGTCGCGCCCGCTGGATTTCATGGTGGTAGCGGATCATTCGGACGGCATGGGCTTTTTCCCGCAACTGATCGGCGGGGATCCCGGCCTGCTGGCCACGCCGCAGGGCCGGAAGTGGTACGACGAGATCAGTTCCGGCAAAGGTGCGCAGGCGGCGATGGATATCATCGTCAGTTTCGGCAAAGGGCAACTGCCGAAGGGCTTCCCGACGCCGGGTACGCCGGCCTATCGCAGCGCCTGGCGCGAAACCATCAAAGCGGCGGAAGAAGCCAATGAACCGGGTCGTTTCACGGCTTTCATCGGCTATGAGTGGACTTCGAACGCGGGCGGCAACAATCTTCATCGCAATGTCATTTGGCGCGACAACGGGGCCAAGGCCAGCCTCGTCGAACCCTACACCACGCAGCCGCCGCTTGGCAGTCCAAATCCCCGCGATCTCTGGAAGTGGATGGCGATGGTTGAGGAGAAGACCGGCGCCGAAATTCTTGCGCTGGCGCACAACGGAAATCTGAGCAACGGTCGGATGTTTCCGATCATCGAATCGTTCAACGGCAAGCGGATCGACCGCGAATATGCGGAGAGCCGCATGCGCTGGGAGCCGCTCTACGAAGCCACGCAAATGAAGGGCGATGGCGAGACCCATCCATTTCTTTCACCCAATGATGAATTTGCAAACTACGAGCGATGGGACAAGGGCAACCTCGATCTGACGGAAGTGAAAAAGCCGGAGATGCTCGAATTCGAGTATGTCCGTTCGGCGCTCAAGAACGGTCTCAAGATGGAGGTCGAACTCGGCGTTAATCCATACAAGTTCGGCCTGGTCGGCAGCACCGATACGCATACCGCGCTCGCGGCCGTCGAGGAGGATAACTTCTTCGGTAAGACATCTTCCGCCGAACCAAGCGCCGGCCGGGCGATGCATCCCTTCGTCAAAACCAATATTGCCGTTATCATGGGCTGGGAGACGACGGCGGCCGGATACGCCGCGGTATGGGCAACTGAAAATACCCGTGAGTCGATTTTCGACGCTATGAAGCGGCGCGAGACCTACGCCACCACCGGGTCGCGCATGGCGGTTCGCTTCTTCGGCGGCTGGGACTTCGAGGCTGCCGATGCCAACAACCGCACGCCGGCGCGAATTGGCTATACCAAGGGTGTGCCGATGGGTGGCGATTTGAGCGATGCGCCAAAGGGAAAATCGCCTTCGTTCATTGTCGCCGCATTGAAGGATCCGATCGGCGCAAATCTGGATCGCATCCAGGTCATCAAGGGCTGGGTTGGCAAGGACGGGCAGGCGCAGGAACGCATTTATGATGTCGCAGTGTCTGGAGGCCGCACGATCGACGCCGACGGCCGCAGCAGAACATCCGTCGGCAGCACGGTCGATGTCGCGAATGCGACATGGACGAACACGATCGGCGCGGGTGAGATGATCACGGTATGGAAAGATCCCGATTTCGACCCCGCATTGCGCGCGTTCTACTATGTGCGGGTGATCGAAATTCCGACGCCGCGCTGGACGGCCTATGACGCAAAATACTTCAGTGTCAAAATGCCGGCGGAAGTCAGAATGACGACCACCGAACGCGCTTATACCTCACCGATTTGGTACACGCCTTGATCGCTCGGCTGCTGAGAGAGCCATTACTCCAGTTCCTCGCTCTTGGCGCAATGCTGTTCGCGCTCTACGGTCTGGTCGGCAAGCGAAGCACGGAGACACCTGAGAAAATCGTCGTTTCCGCCTCGCGGATAGCCAATCTCGGCGACGGATTTGTGCGAACGTGGCGGCGGCCACCAAGCGAGCAGGAACTGCAGGGGCTGATCGAAGACTACATCCGCGACGAAGTCTTCTACCGCGAGGGCAAAGCGGCCGGGCTCGACCGAGACGACGTTATCATTCGTCGTCGCGTGCGGCAGAAGATGGAATTTCTCGCCGCAGACATGCCGGAACCGAGCGATGAGCAGCTTGCCGCTTACCTCGCATCCAATCCGGAGCGCTTCAAATCCGACGATCAAATCACATTCCGCCACGTCTTCCTGAGCGCCAGGCGGCGCCCGAATACCATCGAGAGCGACAGCAAACAGGTTGCGAGCGTCCTGGCTGGCGCCGACGCGGCTGTAGATACGACGGCACTCGGCGATCCCTTTCTGCTTGGCGAGGAGTTTCGGGGCTTCTCGGCAACAAAGGTAACGAACCAGTTTGGCGAAAGCTTCGCCAAACGGGTACTCGCGATGGAAAAGGGTCGCTGGCAGGGGCCGGTTTCTTCGAGCTTTGGACAGCATTTCGTCTTTATCAGCGAACGAGTTTCCGGCAGCTTGCCTCCGCTCGATGATGTCCGGCCGGCCGTCCGCCGAGAGTGGGCGAACGCGCGGCGCCTTGAGGCAGAACAGAAGCTGTATGCCTCGCTACGGGAGCGCTACGAAATCGTGGTGGAAGCGCCTCCTTCCAAGGCGGCGTCAGCCGACGTTGGTCGATGACCCGTTTTCGTTTGTTTATTGCTGTTCTGGCGGTGCTGCTGGCGCAACCCGCGATCTCGGATGAACTTCGGCCTGGCTATCTGGAAATGCGCCAAACCAGCCCCGGCGAGTATAATTTTCTTTTCAAAATCCCTGCGCGCGGGGAGGACTTGCGGCTCGCGATCTACGTCAAGCTGCCCGAGGGCACTCAAGATGTAGGGCCGCCCCGTGCATCGTTCAGCGACGGAGTCTATGTTGAACGCCGCACCATTCGGCGGGACGGAGGATTTATAGGGCAGCCGGTGTCCATCAACGGACTATCGGCCACATCGACTGATGTACTGGTTCGGATCGAAAGCCTTGGCGGCGCAGTACAGACCGAACGGCTTTCTCCAACGAAGACGGCATTCATCATTCAAGCCGTGCCCGGCGCTTGGGAAATCGCAGCGACCTATCTGCACCTGGGTGTCGAACACATTCTTTTCGGCTTCGACCATTTGCTGTTTGTGCTGGCGCTGGTGATTCTCGTACGAGGCTGGGGCCGCGTGGCCATTACGGTTACGGCATTCACGATCGCGCACAGCATTACCCTTGCAGCGGCGGCGCTGGGCTTCGTAAATGTGCCGGGACCGCCCCTGGAGGCAACCATAGCACTCAGCATCATGCTGGTTGCGGTCGAGATTCTGAACGCCCGCCGTGGGAAGCCGAGTTTGACCGCGCGCCGGCCATGGCTCGTTGCCTTCTCCTTCGGCCTCCTGCATGGCTTTGGATTTGCTGGCGCGCTGGCTGAGGTGGGATTACCTCAACATTCGATCGCCGTTGCGCTGCTGTTTTTCAATGTTGGGGTGGAGATTGGGCAGCTCATCTTCGTTGCCGCAGTCTTGTCGCTGATAGCATTGCTGCGCCATCTGGCGTCAATGCTCCTGGAGCCCACGCGGATACAGCCGGCACTTGACCGTCTCGATGTGAGCGTCGCGTACGCCATAGGCATCATGGCGGCCTATTGGGTGATTGAGCGCACGACCGCTTTTTTTGCGTAGCGCGCGGGCGCGTTCGAGCACAGAGGCCGCTTGCAAGCTCGAACTACGCCGTTAGGATTCGAGGTTTAGGGCTTATCCGCTAGAGGTTGCGCAGGATCTCTCGTCCTCCGAGCAGCGCTTGCACCAGCTCGACATTGCCGTTGGGGCAGGTCATGCCACCGTCGGCGTCGAAGAACTCCGCCTTGAACTCGGGCCGAACTTCCGCGATCCAGGAACTCACCGGCAGCGCGACCTCGACGTGCTCGGCGTCTTTCCAGCCGCGTGCGTCGGCGTTCCCGCGCACGATGGTCGTGTGATCATCAATGACGAAGTATCTTGCGTGGACGTTCCGGCCGACTTCGATAAAGCCGTGATTGTAGGTCGAGCTCAGTACACCATCGATCCGCGCGTCCCTGGCGATCCTGATGTCGGCGCTGCTCGCGACCAGGTTCTTGCAGCGCAGGTCGCGGCCGACAGCAAGGAAGCAGGCCGGCGTATCGATCTCCCAATTGAAGAGGGTGCCGTTGACGATCAAATCCTTCTCGGCCCAGATGCCCGCGACACCATTCCAAAAAAGCGCATCAAGGTCGAGGTCACCCTCAATGATGGCGTCCTCGGCATAGTGACGGATACTGCGGCCGTCGTCGTCATAGTCGTGGTACGAAAAATGGCTTTCCAGTCCCAACCGGTCAACCACGTCCGCGATCGCAAGCGTCTCGAACGGCGAATTTGGCAAGTTTACTCTCCCTTCGGCCACGAAGACCTACGGGATGAGTGACGCGTGAGGGTTGGAAGGTTCAAATGTGAGCACCGTCCGGGTGCTCGTCGACGACCGCATGCCTTGTCGCGTCGCCGAAATTGCGAATCCCGTCCAGGCAAACAAATCCGCGCCGGCCGGGGACGCCAGGAAGTCGGCGACGCCCCAGCACCAAGGCGAGCAGAAACGGCCCCAGCCTCGGGGTTAGGACGCTGAGGCCGTTTCCATATGTCCGGTATCCTCCAGACGGAACGTTCAACGCCGGCCATTGCCACTTGTTCCCGACTGCTGGAACTTAACAGGGTTCTCGCTGTTGTGTGCAGGGCAACAGCGTGGGCGCGGATGATGAAATGGATGCTCGTGGTCCTGGTCGGCGGCATCACCCCCGTGAATACAAACCTGGTGTTCGAGAAGTTCTCCGAGTGTCTCGCCGCGGAAGAACAGATGCGCAAGCACTATGCTGATGCATTCGAGGCTTGGGACCGCGGGGCTGCCGTCAACTTCGAGCGTCGGCGCGAGTATGCCAGAGCACGTGACGTGCAAGCCAAACGGCTGTTAAGCAACGTGGGCACCTGTGTGCCCCACGGGACTGGCGAACTCCAGCCCGCGCCGCCACAAACGTCGACGACGCCCCCGGCCAGCCCCCGAAGTTAGCGCTTGTCGTTATCCGGACAGGATCCGGAGAAAATGACGTAGCCGCGCAGCGGCGGAAGTCCCCCGGCCGTGATCATCGTTAAGAAAAAGGGGGCCCAGGATGGGCCCCCTCAATTTCGAGCCTAGTTGTAATCCGAATATTTGAACTGCGGCATCGCCTTGAGCTGCTCCTTGGTGCCGCTCATCACGGCATGATCGGGTACCCAATCATTGGCGCCGGCCGTGCGCGCGGGGGCCGTCGACGTTGTCGTGTTCGCCGGGGCTGTGGCTGCACCGGTAGTGCTATCACGCGTCGTCGCCGGAGCGGTTGAGGCGGTCCGGGCGGGCTCTTCCATGAACTTCAACTTGTCCATGGAAACGGCGATGTCGTGCTCGCCCATTCCCAGGAAGCCGCCGACGCCGATAACGACAGCACTAACCTTGCCGTTTTTGTCCAGGATGATTTCGTTGACATCACCCAACTTTTCATTGGCTTCATTGTAGACGTCGAGGCCCATGAGCTTCGACGCGCGCCAGTTTCCCTTGAGCATCATCTTGGTGTTGGAAGCCGCCGGGCTGGTGGTCGCGGCCGGGGCAGCGCGATCAGCAGGCTGAGCGGTCTGGGCATAAGCCGGGGTGCTAATTACGGCAACACTCAAAAGAGCGGCAGTGACGAGAGTCTTCATTTCATCCTCCAGGGTTTAAACAGTTCTTGGAGAACAGAACAGAAGATCAAATGTTCCAGCGGGCCAGAGGAAGCCGACAGCCCGCCGCACACGACGTGGCGGGGCGGTCGCCGTGCCGCGGCTTGCTCGCTAGACCGGGAACAAGTGGCAATTGGGCAGGTTAGTCCCTGTGATCGGCAGGGTTTTTCTTTGCCCGGCGTTGATTTGCGCCGGCTCATTCAAAATCAGTGGCCGCGGAACGATTGGTACTCGCACTCGTTTGCGTTCGTTATCAACCGATGGGATGGCAGCACCCAGCGTGCAGCTTTCGACTGATCCAAACGCCAGGAACTTATCCTCACTTCCTCGCTTTTCCCTGCAAGGTATCGTTCAGGCCTTTGACCTGTTGGCCGCAGGACGTCGACGATGGAGAGCACTTTAGTCAGGCGCGACCAGTTCAATATCACTCCGCAAGGCATCGTGCATAAGCCGACCGACGCAGCCTTCACGCCATATCCGGGCGATCCCTTTTCGGGAATCGAACGCTCAGGTCAACTCGCAAACAGACATCCGAATGGAAGCGGCTTCAGGGCTGAGGACGTAAGGCGGATGATGCGCGAGCTTTGGGCTGAATACGTCACGAGCAATCCGCAACTGTTTAACCTATGAGACGTCCGCGGGCCGGGTGGGATCGAGGTCGTCAAGGCGGCGAGCTGACGACAACGCTGGTTGCTGCCGCGGCGAAGCCTCAAAAAAAGAACGGCCTCAGCGCACGGGGGGAAGCGCGCTGAAGCCGTTTAGGGGTCCTATGTCCGTGTCTTTCAGACGCGGGATAACGCCAAGAATTGCCACTTGTTCCCGGACATAGGGAAGAAAGATTGCAGCATCCTGGTGAGCCGAAGCAGCACTTTCAGCCGCTTGAGCCATTCCTGTAAAGTTTGCGCCCGGAACAAGATATAAGGCTGGCTATCCCCCGGACCGAGGCGCACGCGCGATGATTATTCGCAGCGTTGTTTTTCGCAACGCGTTGCTAACCCTGACTTGAGCCTGCCGGAGATCTCATCCGGCGGGTTTTTTCGTTGGCGGTTTCTGGCGACGTGCGATTGCCGGCTCAGTTGCGATGCGGCTCAAAGGCCTGCCCGAGCCGCTCCACTTCGAGGCTGGCGCAAAACAGCGCGAACAGACATCCCGCCAAAATCACGCCGCGCCTGACGGCGAGCAGAATGTCGATGCCGCGATCAAGCTCGGGGAGGTGCCTGAAGACGGCGATGCCGAACAGCGCGCTGCCGAAGATGAAACTGAGCTTACCCAGAAACAGGAAGAACGTGATTGAGAATCAGGTTCGGACGCCGAAACGGAATCGGAACCCAGCGCTCACGGCACCAGAACGCGATTTGCATCACGCATAGAAGGCTGAAGGAGATGAGATCGGACCAGCCGTCTCGCGGCAACTGCTCGTCGGGATTGATTGCGACCTGCCTGAACTCAGGTATTGCCTGCCAGATGAAAGTGATCGTCCCCAATATCTGGATGGCAGGCAGCAGCAGATAGAGGGCGGATTTGCGAGGCTCGTTGTTCCCGTTCATCCGGGGTGGATGATATCCGTCAATCAGTGCCGGTCTAAGACTGGCGCATGATCGTTTTTACGGATGCAAGTGTGTTGTCGAAGCAAAGAGCAAGGCGGCGAGGGGAGAACGTTCGGAGCCTGCCGTTGCCGTTTCGCAGCTATGGGGCGGCACCCGCCTTCGCTTGGGCTTCACCGCGGCACGCCGCGCCGAAGCGTAAGCGAAGGCGGGTGGCGGAGCCGGAGGGATTCGAACCCTCGATAGGGCTTTACAACCCTATAACGGTTTAGCAAACCGCCGCCTTCAGCCACTCGGCCACAGCTCCGTAAGGGCGGATATGCCCGACGCGGGGGCGGGCCGCAAGCGGCAGATTCAGGTTACGCCGGGGCCATTTAGCGACGCTGCCGCCTCCCGGCACGGCTGGTACGCCAATTCGCATCTAGCGGCGCCGGTTTGAGAGGCTTCCTTGAGGGCTTCGGAAGCCCCCATGCGGCCAGGCGGTCAGGCGGCGTCCGTTCAATAAAGCCGGCTTTGGAATCATTTCGCGCGCGTGCTGGCTTTGACGTCTTCAAAATGCGGGATCCGTTGATTCAGGCGACACGCTGTCAGCGATTCGGCGCCACCCACCGCGGATTCTGATGAGGCGGGTTACCCGCAAAGGTAAAGGCGCGTTTCGGCCGCCAGGTAATAGGGACTTTTGCAATCCTGGGGCGGTTCCGCAGAGCTGTTCGTGGCCGCACCCGTTCCGGTAATGCGACACCCGCGGCCCCTGAGCCTTTATATGGCTGCGATGGATATATGGCGGCGAACGGGCATTACGACGGTCGTTTCGCCGATCCTACGTTTCACCACGGGTGTGACGGTCTGACGGGGATTCGGTGATTTCGGGCGCTCGATTCGACGCTTAACGTGCCCGAAGAGGGAAAACCGCCCGCCGGCCGGTCGCCAGCAACAATTCGGGAGGCAAATGGAACTTTTAAAAAATGTCTATTTGAAACAATTAGTTATGAAGAAAGTCCGATCACGTCCGCGTGTTATTTGTGCAACACCCACTGGAAAAGGCGCTGAGTCATGCGTCTGGAAGCGGTTCCTTTGTTGCGTGTGCAGAAGTCCTCGGTAATTGTGATCACGCGACGGAGGGGGGCATCCCGAGGTCGTCCCGTTAGGTGGTTCGCTTAAGTCCCTCGCGTTAAGCGGGAGTGGTCCGAAGGCGCGAAGCGACTAAGCGGGTTTCATGGGATTAAGGGAACCAACCTTAGGGTGTTTGCACCCGGCGGATCCGGAACCTTCCCTACAGAGCAACTTGGAGGTTATCATGAAGATGGTTAAGAGCCTTATTCTCGGCTCAGCGGCGGGTCTCCTCGCCATGAGTGGAGCTCAGGCTGCCGATCTTCCCGTCAAGGCCAAAGCGGTCGAGTACGTGAGGATCTGCTCCCTGTACGGTGCTGGTTTCTACTACATCCCCGGCACGGACACCTGCATCAAGCTGGGTGGCTACCTGCGCGTTGAAGTGGCGCTCGGCACCAACTCGGTGTTCGGCGGTGCTTACCAGACCCAGGCCGGCGCTCAAAATCGCCTGTCGAACTATTACACCGCTCGTTCCCGCCAGGACCTGAACATCGATACGCGCACGGCGACCGAATACGGCGTCCTCCGCACCTACTTCGATGCGACGTTCTCCTGGACGTCGGGCGCCTACGCCGGTAACGGCCTCGGCGGCACGTTCTACTCTGGCGCTGCGCAGGCCGGCGGCTTCGGTGGCGTTGGCAACCCGTCTGACGGCGGTCTCTCGGGCGGTTCACTCGGCGTCTACCATGCGTTCATCCAGTTCGCTGGGTTCACGATGGGTAAGACGATCTCGCAGTTCGACGCTCCCTGGAACAACTATCCGGGCAACAACTTCGACGGTCTCGTCGGCGGCAGCGGCATGGTCACTGGTGTGAACCAGTTCACCTACACCGCTCAGTTCGGCAACGGTATCTCGGGCACCGTGTCGCTCCAGGATCAGACCCAGTACTCTCAGGCCAACGTGATCAACACGAGTGCAGGCCTCGTCGCCCCCGCAGCCTTCGCAGGTGGCGGCTACGGTGCCAGCGATATCGGCGGCTCAAGGGTTCCGGATATCATCGGCGTGCTCAAGGCCGATCAGGCTTGGGGTATGGTCCAGTTGTCGGCAGTGGGGCATAACATTCATGCTGCTTACTACGGTGCCACTGAACCCACCGGTCATCCCAGCGACACGTGGGGCTGGGCTGTCCAGGGTGCCTTGCAGATCAAGAACATCCCGACCGGCCCCGGCGACACGATCAACATCCAGGCGGTCTACACCGACGGTGCAACCCGCTATAACTTCCAGAACCTTGCTCCGCAGGGCTTCGCGATGTACGGCGGCACCGGTGTACCGGGCGCCTATCAGAGCGTTGGCCTCGCTGCAGTAGCTGACGGGATCTTCGGATTGGGAACCGGCATTTCCAAGGTTCAGACCTGGGGTATGCGCGGTGCCTTCAACCACAACTGGGATCCCTACTGGAGTTCGTCGCTTTACGGAGCTTACGCCCAGCTTAAGTATGGTAACGGCGGAACTGCTCTGCTCTGCGGCCCCGGCGGCGCTCTCACAGGCCTCGTAGGCGCTGCGGGTATCACCACCTGTAACCCGGACTTCAACGTCGCCCAGCTCGGTCTCATCACTCGCTGGACGCCTGTGAAGGGCCTGACCTTCTCGGCGGATGTTACCTATACCCATCTCGACCAGAAGTTTGTTGGCTTGATTGCTCCCGCAGCCCAGGCTGGTATCGCGAAGCCGGCAGCTGTGTACGAGCTGAAGGACCAGAACACCGTCAGCATGCTGCTCCGCGCTCAGCGCAACTGGTAATCCAGTTCGTCTGATCAACGTCTAAGCGAGCCCCCGGCGGGAAACTGCCGGGGGCTTTGCTTTGTTCGGCAAGACATTGCGCGAGGTTTGCTCGCGCCACGACAAGTTGACGCGAGCATCAAGTGGCGCGATCGGGTGCCTGATGTAGGGTGCCGGTCGGTCGGATGTTACCGGAAGCCATTTCCCGGGCTTCAAGAAAGACCACCCTTCAGAGGTGACACACGATGCGTTGTTTGTTCTCGATCGCCGTCGCGCTTTCTGCTGCCGTTTCGACCGGCATCACGACGGCTTCAGCCCAGGCACGGGACTATCCGTTCTGCATCAAGGGCGCCAATTACGTTAGCTCGGTGGGGGATTGCAGTTTCGATACCTACCAGCAGTGTCTGGACACCGCGTCGGGCCGCTACGCCTTTTGCGACCGCAATCCCTACTTTGCCCAAACGAGCAAACCGAACGTTGCGAAACGGAGGATTCGGAGCGGGCAGCAGTAGGCAAGACCGCCCCGGGGGCACGCTCGTGCGACGGCGCTACTCGACGCTGGAGCCGCGCCGCAAATCGGCTTCGATCTGAAGCCTGGTCCCGCCGCCGAACCGCGCACGGTAGACCTGCAGGTTCTCCATGATCCGCTGCACGTAGTTTCGCGTTTCGGAGAACGGGATCTGTTCGACCCAGTCGACCGCGTCGACCTTGGGGTCGCGCGGATCGCCATAGCGCTCGATCCATTTCTTGACGCTGCCGCGGCCGGCATTGTACCCGGCGAAGGTCAGGATGTAGGAGCCGCGATAGTCCTCGAGCAGGCCGCCGAGCTCGGCGGCGCCCATTGCGGCGTTGTAGACCGGATCGGTCTTCATCCGGTTGAGGTCGAAGCTGACGCCGGCCCGTTTGGCGACATAGCGCCCGGCGTCCGGCGTCACCTGCATCAGCCCGTAGGCCTGCGCCGGCGAGACGACGGCCTGGTTGAAGGCGCTTTCCTGCCGGCAGATGGCGTAGACAACGCTTTGCTCGACCTCGGGGCCGATCTGCTTGAACGATGGGATGCCGTTGACGGGATAGGCGTAGTGGTCGAACGGCAGGCCGCGATTGAGGGCGGCCTTGCCGAGCAACAGCATGCCGCGTGCATCCGTGTAGCGCGCGGTCAGCTCGCCGAGCCCGGCCAGCGCGTCAGGATCGCCGTTCTCGCCCATGTCGCCGAAAATCGGGATGGCGAGCTCGCGCTCCTGGAGCTCATAGAGCAATTGCACCGCGCGCACGATCTCGAGCCGCTCGGCGCCGCGCCCGCGGGGGACGCCGTTCAGTTCGATCTGCGGCAATCCAAGTTTGGCGCGCGCCAGCTGGCCGTAATAGCTGGTCGACTGTTCGGCAGCCCTTGTGTAGGCGGCGCGGGCCTCCTGGGCGCGGCCGGCGGCTTCCGCGGCACGGCCTTGCCAATAGCCGGCGCGGGCCAGCGCGGTCGGGTTCACGCTGCCGACGCCGATCCGCGCGAAATGCTGGGCGGCCACCGCTGGGTCTTTGAGGAAGCGCAGCGCAATCCAGCCGGCGGTGAACTCCTGCTCGGTCTTGTAGATGTCGCGCGAGGGCAGGGCGGCATCCCGCGCGATCAGATAGGCGTTGCGATGTTCGCCGACGTCCATCATCTTGCGCGCCAGGAGCCGCCGCTCGATCCACCATTCGTTGAGATTGTGCAGGCGGCCCGGATCCTTCGGCGCGCTCAGCATCAGCTGGGCGGCCTCGGCAAATTTCTCCTCGCGACGCAGCAGCTGGATCCTGGCAAAGGTGTAACCGGGATCGCCGTGCAGTTCGCGCGGCACCGCGTCCAGCAAGGCCCGGAGGTTCGAGCCCTTCTTGTTGGCAGCGATGCGCGCCTTGGCCAAGGCCATGTGGCCCGCACCCAGCCGCTTCGCAGCGCGCAGGCCGCCGGCTTCCTGCTCGGTGCCATAGAGCAGAAAATCCATCCGCGCCTTGTGATCGCCGGCCGTCAGCAGGGCGCCGAACAGATCGAGCGCGGCGTTTTCGGTGTCCTCCGACATGCCGTCGTGCCGCCAGGCATCGCGCACCAGGCGTTCCGCATTGGCGCGATCGCCGCGTCCGATCATCCCCCGCGCCAGCGCGAACTTGCCCTTGGCGGAGATCGGCGATTCGTTTTCGAACCACGACCACACCGTGGCGTCGTCGCGGCGGTCGTCCCACAGCGCGGCCTCGATGCGCCGGCGCAGGAAGGTCTGCGAAGGCCAGCTCGGATTGGCCGAAACGAAAGTGCGATAGCGCTCGACCGAAGCGCCATTGTCATCGCTGCGAAGGATCACCCATTCCGCAAGCTTGCGGGCGACGGGATCGGAAATCGCGGCCTGTGCTTGCGTCGCATCCCCCGGTTTGCGCTTTCGAATGAGCTCGATGACGTTCTCCAGCGCGTCCTTGTCGGACTGCGAGGTCGACGACGTCGCGGCAACCGCGGCGGCGGTCACGGGCTTGCGCGTGGCGGGCAGGGCGGCGTGCTGGCGCGTCGCAGGCGCCAGCACCGGTGCTGGAATTGGCGCGGCGGGAGCCGTCGTTGCGGGCGCAGCATGTTGCGTCGGGATCGCAGCCGTCGGGTTTGCAGGTGTGAGGCTTGCAGGTGTGGCGCTTGCAGGGGTGGCACTTGCAGGGGTGGTCTTGGGGACCACGTTGCGGGCGATCGGACGCGGCTTCGGCAATGGAACTTTCGGCTGGGCCCAGGCCTCCACCGACATTGCAGATAGCCCGACCGCCAGCACCAGACCTGTCGCCAGTGCGGTCGATCGCAATGCGGCTGCGCGGGCGGAGCGGGTCACGGATTTCCTCTGCGGCGGCGAATCACTCAATCGCTCAAGCCTTAGGTCTATTTGATTGAATATGTGGACAAAATGCTAAAAACGTCGCGGCCCGGAGTGTTTGCGCCAACACCACGGCAAAATCGCGGCTGCGGCGTTTTCGAGTCTTCCGGATTCGATCTGGGAACGGTTGCGCCTCGCGGCCGGAAAATGCGTCAAAAACAAAGGCCTGTGGTCATATCCTTCGGCCCTTTCGCCAGATCGCCAGACCCGATATGAATTGGCTGGTCATTTTTAGCCGTGCCGTCACGAACGCGTTGGGAGGAAATCCATGGCAGCCAAGACAAAATTCCAGGGATCCTTCACCGCCTTGGTCACGCCATTCAAGAACGGTTCGCTCGACGAGGCGGCGTTCCGCGGTCTCGTCAGCTGGCAAATCGAGCAGGGTTCGCACGGTCTCGTTCCCGTCGGTACCACCGGCGAAAGCCCGACGCTGAGCCATGCTGAGCATCACCGTGTGGTCGAGATCTGTATCGAGGAAGCAAAGGGGCGCGTGCCTGTCATCGCCGGCGCGGGCTCGAACTCCACGCGCGAGGCCGTCGATCTGGCTGTCCACGCCGAGAAGGCCGGCGCCGATGCCGTGCTGGTGGTAACGCCGTATTACAACAAGCCGACCCAGGAAGGGATGTATCAGCACTTCAAGGCGGTGAATGACGCGATCGGCATCCCGATCATCATCTACAACATCCCGCCGCGCTCCGTCGTCGATATGTCCGTCGATACCATGACCCGGTTGTTCGAGTTGAAGAACATCGCCGGCGTCAAGGACGCCACCGCCAATCTCGCCCGGGTGTCGCAACAGCGCCATGCGATGGGACCGGATTTTATCCAGCTGTCCGGTGAGGACATGACGGCGCTGGCCTACATGGCGGCGGGCGGACATGGTTGCATTTCGGTGGTCGCCAACGTGGCGCCGAAACTGTGCGCCGAGCTGATGACGGCCGTCCTGAAGGGCGATTTTGCCACCGGACTGAAGCTTCAAGACCGGTTGACGCCGCTGCACGATGCCGTCTTCAAGGAGCCGGGCCTTGCGGGAGCCAAGCATGGCCTCAAGCTATTGGGACGGCTGGACGAAGAAGTGCGTCTGCCGCTGATGAATGTGACGCCGCCAACCGGCAAGGTGATCCGCGACGCCATGGTCCATGCCGGCCTGATCAACTAAGGCCGGCCTCTCACTTCGCCTGATGCACGAAGGAAACCGACTATGTTGAAGGAATTTCGCGAATTTGCGATGAAGGGCAACGTGGTCGACCTTGCCGTCGGCGTCATTATCGGTGCGGCCTTCGGCGCCATCGTGACCTCGCTGGTCGGCGACGTCATCATGCCGATCATCGGTGCGATCACCGGGGGTCTCGACTTCTCCAATTATTTCACCGGACTGTCGAAGTCGGTGACGGCGACCAATCTGGCCGATGCCAAGAAGCAGGGCGCCGTGCTGGCCTGGGGCAGCTTCCTGACCCTGACACTGAATTTCGTCATCATCGCCTTCGTGCTGTTCATCGTCATTCGCGCCATGAACACGCTGAAGCGCAAGGATGAGGCCGCGCCCGCGGCACCGCCGAAGCCGACGCGCCAGGAAGAGCTGCTGACCGAGATCCGCGATCTCCTCAAGAAGAGCTAACGTGGCCGAGAAGAACGAGCGCCCGATCAAGGTCGTCGCCGAGAACCGCAAGGCCCGGTTCAACTATGCGATCGAGGACACCATCGAAACCGGCATCGCGCTGACCGGCACCGAGGTGAAATCAATTCGCAACGGCAAGACCACCATTGCGGAGTCCTATGCGGACACCAAGGACGGCGAGATCTGGCTGATCAACGCCAATATCCCCGAATATCTGCAGGCCAACCGCTTCAACCACGAGCCCAAGCGGCCGCGCAAACTGCTGCTGCACCGCAAGCAAATCAACAAGCTGATGGGCGCGGTCGATCGCGACGGCATGACGCTGATTCCGCTAAAACTCTATTTCAACGAGCGCGGCCGCGCCAAGCTGCTGCTGGCGGTGGCCAAGGGCAAGAAGCTGCACGACAAGCGCGAGAGCGAGAAGAAACGCGACTGGGGCCGGGAAAAAGGCCGCTTGCTGCGGGCGCGGGGGTAGCGGCTACCTAATGTCTTCCGTCATTGCGAGCGAAGCGAAGCAATCCATCGTGCGGCCAAGGAAGAATGGATTGCTTCGTCGCAAGTGCTCCCTTGCGCAAACGCTTCGCGTTTGTCGCAGGCAATGACAGCCGTTGGAGAGTTACCGAAATGAATCAAAAAAATCTGCTGGAAGTCGACTGGAGCAAGATTCCGGCGCCGTCGGATGATGGCGCAGCCGCCCATCTGGTAGGCTTGGCGATCCCGCCGCTCAGCCTGATGGCGACCGACGACAATTCGGTCACGCTGTCGGCGCTGCCGGGCCGGGTCGTCGTATTCGCCTATCCCCGCACCGGTGAGCCCGGCAAGATCAGCCTGGTCGATGATTGGGACATGATCCCGGGGGCGCGCGGCTGCACGCCGCAGACCTGCGCGTTCCGCGATCTGTTCGCCGATCTGAAGGCCGCCGGCGCCAGGCACGTCTTCGGCCTGTCGACGCAAAGCAACATCTACCAGACCGAAATGGCGTCGCGGCTGCATCTGCCGTTCCCGGTGCTGTCGGATGAGAAGCTGGCGCTGACGCACGCCTTGAATTTGCCGACCATGGAGGTGGCGGGGCTGACGCTGATCAAGCGGCTGGCGCTGATCATCGATGGCGGGCGCATCAGCCACGTGTTCTATCCGGTGTTTCCGCCGGACCGGAATGCCGGCGACGTGCTGGCGTGGCTGAAGGAAAACCGGGTTTGATCTTGTAGGGTGGGCAAAGCGAAGCGTGCCCACCATGCTCGTTTCGATGAAGATGGTGGGCACGGCGCAAGCGCGCCTTTGCCCACGCTACGAATCCAGATCCGCCCTTACTTTCGCAAACACATTGCGAAACATTTCCGGCGTCAGCACGCGCGTATTGGTGTTGTAGCGGGAGCAGTGATAGCTGTCGTAGAGCCTGAGCGCGCCGGCCGTATGCACGGCGCCGTGCGCAAATGGCACCGCGGCGTTTCGCAGCCCCAGCGCTTTCACCGTCGATTCATGGGCGATGCGCCCGAGCGCCACGATGGCGCGAAGTTTTGGCATGCCGGCGATGGTCGTGATCAGGAATTGCCGGCAGGTGTTGATCTCGACCGGCAGCGGCTTGTTCTGCGGCGGCACACAGCGCACCGCGTTGCTGATCCGGCAGTCGGCCAGCCGCAACCCGTCGTCGGGCCGTGCCTGATAGCTGCCTTTGGCAAAGCCATATTCCAGCAAGGTCGCATAGAGCAGGTCGCCGGCGTAGTCGCCGGTGAAGGGGCGTCCGGTGCGATTGGCGCCCTGCAGGCCCGGTGCGAGCCCCACGATCAATAGCCGGGCCTTCGGATCGCCGAACGAGGCCACCGGAGCATTGTGCCAGCCCGGCTCGCGCAGGCGCGCCTGCCCACGAAATTCGGCGAGCCGCGGGCAGAGCGGGCAGTTGCGGTCGGGTTCGGTTGCGGGAAGGGCGGCGACGCTAGCCATCTACGACCATAGCGTTTTCGAGCGCAGCGGATACCGGATGGTGTCAGGAAAACGCGTCACGACAAAAGCCAAAGCCCGGTTCTGATTCCAGAACCGGGCTCTAGCAGTGCAGCGGATTATTCTCAATCTTCGAAATCGTCGTCGCCGGCGGCCCGCGGCGCCATGGTGGTGGCGCGCTGCAGGAATTGCGGGGCGTGATGACGCGGCTCGCGCGGAGCGGGGCGCTCCGAGGGGTCACGGCCGAGCTTCGATTGCAGCTCGACCAGATCGGTGAAGACGTCGGCCTGGCGGCGCAGCTCGTCGGCGATCATCGGCGGCTGGCTCGAAATCGTCGACACCACCGTGACGCGAACGCCGCGCCGCTGCACGGCTTCAACCAGGGAGCGAAAATCGCCGTCGCCGGAGAACAGCACGATCTGATCGACGTGCTCGGCGAGCTCCATGGCATCGACGGCGAGCTCGATGTCCATATTGCCCTTCACCTTGCGGCGGCCGCTGGCGTCTATGAATTCCTTGGTCGCCTTGGTGACGACGGTGTAGCCGTTATAGTCGAGCCAGTCGATCAAAGGACGGATCGATGAATATTCCTGATCTTCGATGATCGCCGTGTAGTAGAACGCCCGCACTAGCGTACCGCGACTCTGGAATTCCTTGAGAAGGCGCTTGTAGTCGATGTCGAAGCCGAGTGTCTTTGCGGTTGCATAGAGATTGGCGCCGTCGATGAAGAGCGCGATCTTGTTGGAAACGGGTGACATCAAAGGGTTCTCGCGTTGTTGTTACGTTTTTAGCGCAGCGGGAATCGACCGCGCGCACTTTCCAGTTCAGCTGCCTAAAGTTCGGTGAATCTTTCCCCACGACAATCACCACTGCAATTATGGTGAGGCGAGGGCGAAATACCTAGTCTTTTGACGTTGTAAGGAGAGAATACTTGTCCCGAACGGTGTCCCGCCGTCTTCGGACGCTCCGGCCCTTCTGGCCCCGGAGATGGTTACCAGAGCCCATTAAGAAGGCAAATCACAAATTTAGTCTTGCGAAACGCCATCCGCCCCTATAACTAGCCCCCATAACCGACATATTGGGCCCCATTTAACGGAGCGACAGTCTATGGCGCGCGTCACCGTGGAAGATTGCATTGATAAGGTCGACAACCGGTTCGACCTGGTCCTGCTGGCAGCACATCGCGCCCGTATGATCTCGTCCGGATCACAACTCACAGTTGACCGCGACAACGACAAGAATCCGGTCGTTTCGCTGCGGGAAATCGCCGACTCCTCGATCTCCCCGGAAGACCTGCGCGAGGAACTGGTTCATTCCCTGCAGAAATTCGTCGAAGTCGATGAACCTGAGCCCGATACCGTGCCCTTGATCGGCTCGGCCGGCGCCAGCGTCGATGCCGACGACACCGAGGTCGCGGTCGAGCGCATGACCGAAGAAGAGCTCCTGAAGGGCCTCGAGGGCCTGGCGCCGCCGGAAGAGCAGCCCGAAGAGGACGAATAGACCCGGCAACGGGACGTCCCGAACACCCTGATCTGACAAAGGCCCGGACATTCGTCCGGGCCTTTGCTTTTGTTGACATTTTTTCAGGTACGGTGCGTGCTTGGCGGATGGGTGCGAGATCGCCTGAACCGGGTTGGCGGCAGCCTGGCCGGGTTCGGCATCACAATCGTCCCAAGCCATGCGAAATTGATCGTTCGCGGACCCCTAACGGGGTGCAGCTTCGCTCGAAATCGCATTAGTGTTCTTGAGGCATTCTTGCAGCGGGCCGAGCTCGGCGCGCGGATGAGGCAGTAATTCGATGGCGTTCTGGCGCCGCATATCCCGGCAAATGCAGGCTGCGACCGATTCGGTCGCGGTGGCGCCGGCCTTGCCCGCGGTGGAGCGGCCCAAATCCCCCCGCTCGCGCATGATGCGGCAATACGATCTGGTCGAGCGTGTCCGCTCGTACAATCCGGACACTGACGAAGACCTGCTTAATCGCGCCTATGTCTACGCCATGAAGGCGCACGGCACCCAGACCCGCGCATCGGGCGATCCTTATTTCTCGCATCCGCTCGAGGTCGCGGCGATCCTCACCGGCCTCAAGCTCGATGATGCCACCATCGTCGCAGCGCTGCTGCACGACACCATCGAGGACACCGAGGCGACGCGCGCCGAGATCGACAACGTGTTCGGCCACGAGATCGGCGCTCTGGTGGAGGGCCTCACCAAACTGAAGCGGCTGGAACTGGTTTCGCGCGAGGCCAAGCAGGCCGAGAACCTGCGTAAGCTGCTGCTGGCGATCGCCGACGATGTCCGCGTGCTGCTGATCAAGCTCGCCGACCGCCTGCACAACATGCGGACCCTGGAATTCGTGCCGCACGCCTCGCGTCGCAGGATCGCCGAGGAGACGCTCGACATCTATGCGCCGCTCGCCGGCCGCATGGGCATGCAGGAAATGCGCGAAGAGCTCGAGGACCTGTCGTTCCACACGCTCGATCCCGAAGCCTATGCGGTGGTGATGCAGCGGCTCGACGCACTGGCCGAGCGCAACCGCAATCTGATCGGCGAGATCGAAAGCCAGCTGTCGAAGAATTTGCAGAAGAACGGCATCACCGCGCGGGTCTATGGCCGCCGCAAGCAGCCATTTTCGATCTGGACCAAGATGGAGCGCAAGTCGGTCGGCTTCGAACAATTGTCCGATATCTACGGTTTCCGCGTCGTGATGGGTGACGTCGAATCCTGCTATCGCGCGCTCGGCGTCGTCCATACCACCTGGCCGGTGGTGCCGGGGCGCTTCAAGGACTACATCTCGACGCCGAAGCAGAACGACTATCGTTCGCTCCACACCACCGTGATCGGTCCCGGCCAGCAGCGCGTCGAATTGCAGATCCGCACCGAGGAGATGAACCAGATCGCCGAATTCGGCATCGCTGCGCATGCGTTCTACAAGGAGGGGGAGGGCTCGCCGACCGAGCGGCTCAAGCACGAGTCCAACGCCTTTGCCTGGTTGCGCCACACCGTCGGCATCCTGTCCGAAAGCGCCAATCCGGAAGAGTTCCTGGAGCACACCAAGCTCGAACTGTTCCACGACCAAGTGTTCTGCTTCACCCCGAAGGGCAAGCTGATCGCGCTGCCGCGTCAGGCCAACGTGATCGACTTCGCCTATGCGGTGCATACCGACGTCGGCAACAGCGCGGTCGGCTGCAAGATCAACGGTAAATTCGCGCCATTGTCGTCGGAATTGCAGAACGGCGACGAGGTCGAGGTCCTGACCTCGCAGGCGCAGGCGGCGCCGCCGTCGGCCTGGGAGTCGCTCGCGGTCACCGGCAAGGCGCGGGCGGCGATCCGCCGCGCCACCCGGACCGCCGTGCGCGATCAATATGCCGGACTTGGCCGCCGTATCGTCGACCGCCTGTTTGCCCGCGCCAAGATCGAATACGCCGATGACAAGCTGAAGGGCGCGCTGCCCCGGCTGGCGCGCGCCTCGATCGAAGACGTGATGGCCTCCGTCGGGCGCGGCGAACTGAAGGCGTCCGACGTCGCGCGGGCGATGTATCCGGACTACAAGGAAGAGCGGATGGTGCGTTACGGGGCCAAGAGAAGCCTCGCGGACAAGCTGAAGCTGAAATCGCCGCCGCATCCGGCGCGCAGCGCGTCGGTGATCCCGGTGCGTGGCCTCAATTCCGACCTGCCGGTCAAGTTCGCCCCGAACGGCGGCGCGGTGCCGGGCGACCGCATTGTCGGCATCGTTTCACCGGGTGAGGGGATCACGATCTATCCGATCCAGTCGCCGGCGCTGAAGGATTTCGAGGAAGAGCCGGAGCGCTGGCTCGACGTGCGCTGGGACGTCGACGAGACCATGCCGCAACGTTTTCCGGCGCGGATTCTCGTGCATAACGTCAACGAGCCCGGCAGCCTTGCCCAGGTCGCCACCGTGATCGCCGAGCATGACGGCAATATCGACAATATCAGCATGTCGCGCCGCTCCCCCGATTTCACCGAGCTGACCATCGATCTCGAGGTCTATGACCTGAAGCATCTCAGCGCTATCATCGCCCAGTTGCGCGCCAAGGCCGTCGTCGCACGGGTCGAGCGTGTTAATGGGTAATTTCGCCCGCCAGGATTCCAAGAGAGTGAAATGCCGAAAGCTCTTCCGCTGCGCCTCGGGGTCAATGTCGATCACGTCGCTACCTTGCGTAACGCACGGGGCGGCGCGCGGCCCGATCCGGTGCGCGCCGCGCTGACCGCGATCGAGGCGGGGGCCGACGGCATCACCGCGCATCTGCGCGAAGACCGCCGCCATATCCGCGACACCGACATGGCGCGCCTCAAGGCCGAAATCTCAAAACCCCTGAATTTCGAGATGGCGGCGACCGAGGACATGCTGCGGATTTCGCTGGCGACCAGGCCGCACGCGGTCTGCCTGGTTCCCGAGCGCCGCGAAGAACTCACCACCGAAGGCGGGCTTGACGTGGTCGGCCAGCACAATGCGCTGGCGCCGTTCATCGCGCGCATGAACGATGCCGGCATCCGGGTGTCGCTGTTCATCGCCGCCGATCCCGCCCAGATCGAGATGGCCGCGCGCCTGCGGGCGCCGGTGATCGAAATCCATACCGGCGGCTGGTGTGACGCGGTGGTGGATGGCCATGCCGCCAAGGCCGAGGCGGAATGGAAGCGCATTGTCGCGGGCGCACGGCTGGCGCGCGCCGCGGGGCTTGAGGTTCATGCCGGCCACGGGCTCGACTATGACACGGCCGAGACCATCGCCGCTCTGCCCGAACTCGCCGAACTCAACATCGGCTACTTCATGATGGGGGAGGCGCTGTTCGTCGGCCTCGGCGAAACCGTCCGCAGCATGCGCGCGGCGATGGACCGCGGGCGCCAGCGCAGCGTGGCTCCGACATGATCATCGGCATCGGCTCCGACCTGATCGACATCACGCGGGTTGCCAAGGTGATCGAACGCCATGGCGAGCGCTTCCTCGACCGCATCTTCACCGACGCCGAGCGCGCCAAGGCCGCGCGCCGCGCCAACAACGAGAAGATGCTGGTCGCGACCTATGCCAAAAGGTTCGCGGCCAAGGAGGCCTGTTCCAAGGCGCTCGGCACCGGCATCCGCCAGGGCGTCTGGTGGCGGGATATGGGGGTGGTGAACCTGCCGGGCGGCCGTCCCACCATGAAGCTGACCGGCGGGGCGCTGGCCCGGCTCGAGAAGCTGACGCCGGAGGGGTTCGAGGCCCGGATCGACCTTTCCATCACCGACGACTGGCCGCTGGCGCAGGCCTTCGTCATAATTTCGGCGGTCGTTCCGGGCAAATCATAGGGCAGGCGGCCGTTCGCGCCGGGGGACCGACATAAAACTAAAAAACATTGATTTATCAATGTATTACGAAGTTTTATCGAGGCGCTTGATTGCACGGCCGCGAACAACCGTCTAAAACGCCGCGGCGACACTACCGAGCCAGGGCGAATTCGGGTTTTGCGCCGGAATTTGCCTTCAACATCAGTATCGAAGACCATTTTCTTGACGCGAACGGAACTCTCGATTCGCGTGAGGAAAACGTTCTGCCACCGTGCAGGCCAAGCCTCTGTTTAAGACTAGCCTTGCTTGAAGCAGCCTTGCGGGAATTGGGAAAGCGATGAGCGTGACATCCGGGACAAAAACTGAAAGCGGCTTGGGCGAAACCATCCGTGTCGTCATCCACGCCCTCCTGATCGCGCTCGTGATCCGCACCTTCCTGTTCCAGCCCTTCAACATTCCCTCGGGATCGATGAAGGCGACGCTGCTGGTCGGCGACTATTTGTTCGTCTCGAAATATTCGTACGGCTACAGCCACTACTCGATCCCGCTGTCGCCGCCATTGTTCTCGGGCCGCATTTTCGGCTCGGAGCCGTCGCGCGGCGATATCGTCGTGTTCCGCCTGCCGAAGGACGATTCCACCGATTACATCAAGCGCGTGATCGGCCTGCCGGGCGACCGCATCCAGATGCGCGAGGGACTGCTCTACATCAACGACGCCCCGATCAAGCGCGAGCGCCTGAGCGATTTCATCGGTGAGGACCCGTGCGGCTCCGACGCCACCGCGCGCGTCAAGCGCTGGAAGGAAACATTGCCGAACGGCGTCTCCTATGAGTCGCTCGATTGCGTCGACAACGGCTTCTATGACAACACCACCATCTATACCGTGCCGGCCGGCCATTTCTTCATGATGGGCGACAACCGGGACAATTCGACCGACAGCCGCGTGTTGTCGGCGGTGGGCTATGTGCCGTTTGAAAACATCGTCGGCCGGGCGCAAATGATCTTCTTCTCCATTGCCGAGGGCGAACATGCCTGGATGTTCTGGCGCTGGCCGACCGCGGTGCGCTGGAATCGCATTTTTTCAATCGTGCGATGAACGACGAAACGCCCGTCATCAGGGATACCCCGACACAGGGCGAGAGCCCGCAGCCTGATGCCGGTGGCGAACCTGCGCCCAAGAAGAAGCGCGGCAGGGGCTCGGCCAAGGAATCGGCGAAGGCCGCGGCGGCTGCGCTTGAAGCGCGCATCGGCCACAAGTTCGGCGATCCCAACCTCCTGACCACCGCGTTCACGCATGTGTCCGCGCTGAAACCCGCGCGCAATCGCGCCGAAAGCTATCAGCGCCTCGAATTTCTCGGCGATCATGTGCTCGGGCTGATCGTGTCCGACATGCTGTATCGCGCCTTTCCGAACGCCGACGAGGGCGAGCTGTCAAAACGCCTCGCCGATCTCGTGCGCAAGGAAAGCTGCGCCGATGTCGCCAAGTCGCTCGGACTGGTCGACGACATCAAGCTCGGCCAGGTCGGCGCCAGCGCCAGCGCGCGGCTCCGCAAATCTGTGCTCGGCGACATCTGCGAAGCCGTGATCGGGGCGATCTTTCTCGACGGCGGCTACGGCGCCGCCGCCCAATTCGTCGAGCGCAACTGGACCGAGCGGATGCGCAAGCCGCGCCGGCCGCTGCGCGATCCCAAGACGGTGTTGCAGGAATGGGCGCAGAGCAAGGGGATGCCGACGCCGGTCTATCGCGAGGTCGAGCGCACCGGGCCGCATCACGATCCGGAGTTCCGCGTTTCCGTGGAACTGCCGGGCCTCGCGCCGGCCGAAGGCGTCGGCGGCAGCAAGCGTGCGGCCGAGAAGGTTGCGGCCTCCGTGATGATCGAGCGCGAAGGCGTCGGCGGTGGTGGCAATGACAGCTGAATCTCCGGCCCAGACCGCTTGCGGCTTCGTCGCGCTGATCGGCGCGCCCAATGTCGGCAAGTCTACCCTGGTCAACGCGTTGGTCGGCTCCAAGGTCACGATCGTGTCGCGCAAGGTGCAGACCACGCGGGCGCTGATCCGCGGCATCGTGATCGAGAACAACGCGCAGATCATCCTGGTCGATACGCCCGGCATCTTCGCGCCGAAACGGCGGCTCGACCGCGCCATGGTATCGACCGCCTGGAGCGGGGCGCATGACGCCGATCTGGTCTGCGTGCTGCTCGATGCCAAAGCCGGCCTCGACGAGGAAGCGGACGCGATCCTGAGCAGGCTTGCGAGTGTGCAGCATCCGAAAATCCTGGTGCTGAATAAGATCGATTTGATCCCGCGCGAGAGATTGCTGGCGCTGGCGCAGGCCGCCAATGACCGCATGAAGTTCGAACACACCTTCATGATTTCGGCGCTGTCGGGCGACGGCGTCGACGATCTGCGCGCCGAACTCGCCAAAATGGTGCCGGCGGGCCCGTTTCACTATCCCGAAGACCAGATGTCGGATGCGCCGATGCGGCATCTGGCGGCCGAGATCACGCGGGAGAAGATCTACCGCCAGCTGCACCAGGAGCTGCCGTATCAATCCACCGTCGAGACCGACAGCTGGACCGAACGCAAGGACAAATCGGTCCGCATCGAGCAGACCATCTTTGTCGAGCGCGAGAGTCAGCGCAAGATCGTCCTCGGCAAGGGCGGCGCCACCATCAAGTCGATCGGCGCGGATTCGCGCAAGGAAATCGCCGAGATATTAGGCCAACCCGTGCATCTGTTCCTATTCGTCAAAGTGCGCGAGAACTGGGGCGACGACCCGGAGCGCTACCGCGAAATGGGAATTGAATTCCCCAAAGAATAATCAAGAAACATCAGCGATGATCGGCGTCTTCGATGACCTTGCCCAGGAACGTAGTTTGGTTTGAAGTGCTGCTCTATCTGTCGCTGACGCTGGATGCGGTGTCGGTCGCGTTCCAGGACCGCACGCCGAAAGCCGACATGACCGAGCAGATGATCATGGTCGCGACCCTGATGGCGGCGGGCCTGATCCTGCTGCTGGTCTATTTCGTCCGGCTCGCGGCGCGGGACCGCAAGAACTGGCCGCGCTGGGTGCTGGCCGCGGCGCTGGTGCTGTCGGTGATCTCGCTGGTGCAGGTGATCGGCGCGAACGGCCTGCAACTCGACAGCGCGATCGAGGTCGTGTCCTGCGCGCTGACGACGGTGGGGCTGTATTTTTCCTTCACCGGCGATGCGGTGGGCTGGTTCAACGCATAGTGATAGGCCCGTCATTCCGGGATGGTGCGTAAGCACCAGACCTCAGGTGCGCAATTGCGCACCGGGGAATCTCGAGATTCCGGGTTCGATGCTTGCATCGCCCCGGAATGACGATCCTGAGATAGCTGCCCGCGCTGCCGGAATCCTGTAAACTCCCGCCCATGGAATGGACCGACGAAGGCATCGTGCTGGGGGTGCGGCGGCATGGCGAATCTTCCGCCATTGTCGAACTCTTGACGCGCAGCCACGGCCGGCACCTTGGCCTGGTGCGCGGCGGCGCGGGGAAACGGATGCGGCCGCTGCTGCAGCCCGGCAACAGCGTCACCACGGTGTGGCGGGCGCGGCTCGACGAGCATCTCGGATATTACGCCATCGAGGGCACGCGGCTGCGCGCGGCGACCTTGCTGGCGTCGGCGCATGCGACCTATGGCGTCACCCATCTGGCCTCGCTGGTGCGGCTGTTGCCGGAACGCGATCCGCACGAGGACATCTACGAGATGTTCGAGCGCACGCTGGACGATTTCGACGATGTCGGCGGCGCCGCGGCGCATCTGATCCGGTTTGAGCTGGCGATGCTGGCCGAACTCGGCTTCGGGCTCGACCTGGAAAACTGCGCCGCGACCGGCGAGACAACGGAATTGATTTACGTGTCGCCGAAATCCGGCGGTGCGGTGTCGCGGCGCGCCGGCGAGCCCTACCGCGAACGGCTGCTGCCGCTCCCGGCATTTTTGCGAGAGGGCGAGGGCGGGACGAATGGCTGGTCGGACCAGGACCTGCAGGACGGCTTTCGGTTGACCGGCATGTTCCTGCTCCGCCACGTGCTGGAGCCGCGCGGACAGGGCCATTCCGACGCCCGCGATGGATTTATCAACGCGGTGACCAAATACCGGGCGCGAATCAGTTCCGCGGTCTGACGGGCTCCTTCCCCGCGTCGTCCCTGCGAACGCAGGGACCCATACGCCCCGGCCCATCGATTGGCGTGTGGCCCCAGCCGTTTTTTGCCACAAACACCTGTGGTTATGGGTCCCTGCGTTCGCAGGGACGACGGGTGAGTGGATGACGCCCGATTCGCGGCTTGCCCGATTCAGCCCAAAAGTTTAACCCCTCCCCATGGGAAAACGAACGTTACCGCCGGAAGAGCCGGCCGAAATCCATGAAGTCATGCTGCGGGATGCGCTGGAAGAGCGCTATCTCACCTATGCGCTTTCGACCATCATGCATCGCGCGCTGCCGGACGGCCGCGACGGCCTGAAGCCGGTGCATCGGCGCATCCTTTACGGCATGCGGCTGCTGCGGCTCGACCCCGGCACGGCGTTCAAGAAATCCGCCAAAATCGTCGGCGACGTGATGGGGTCGTTCCATCCGCATGGCGACCAGGCAATCTATGACGCCATGGTGCGGCTGGCGCAGGATTTCTCCTCGCGTTACCCGCTGGTCGACGGCCAGGGCAATTTCGGCAATATCGACGGCGATAATCCGGCGGCCTATCGGTACACCGAAGCGCGCATGACCGCGGTGGCGCAGCTGCTGCTGGAGGGCATTGACGAGGACGGCGTCGAGTTCCGTCCCAATTACGATGGCCAGACCAAAGAGCCGGTGGTGATGCCGGGCGGCTTCCCGAACCTGCTCGCCAACGGTTCCCAGGGCATCGCGGTCGGCATGGCGACGTCGATTCCGCCGCACAACGCCGCCGAGCTGTGCGACGCCGCCCTGCATCTGATCGACAAGCCGGATGCCAAATCGAAGTCGCTGCTGAAATGGGTCAAGGGGCCGGATTTCCCGACCGGCGGCATCGTCGTCGATTCCAAGGAAGCGATCGCCGAAGCCTACATGACCGGGCGCGGCTCGTTCCGCACCCGCGCGCGATGGACCCAGGAAGAGGGCGCGCGCGGCACCTGGGTCGTTGTGATCACCGAGATCCCGTGGCTGGTGCAGAAATCCCGGCTGGTGGAGAAGATCGCCGAACTGCTCAACGAGAAGAAGCTGCCGCTGGTCGGCGACGTCAGGGACGAATCCGCCGAAGACGTCCGTCTCGTGATCGAGCCGAAATCTCGCGCCGTTGATCCCGCGCTGATGATGGAATCGCTGTTCCGGCTGACCGAGCTTGAAAGCAAGATTTCGCTGAACCTCAACGTGCTGATCAAGGGCAAGATCCCGAAAGTGGTTGGCCTTGCCGAATGTCTGCGCGAATGGCTCGATCATCTGCGCGACGTGCTGCTGCGCCGCTCAAACTACCGCAAGACCCAGATCGAGAACCGGCTGGAAGTGCTTGGCGGCTATCTGATCGCCTATCTGAACATCGACAAGGTGATCAAGATCATCCGCACCGAGGATGAACCGAAGCCGGAGTTGATGAAGGCCTTCAAGCTGACCGAGGTCCAGGCCGACGCCATCCTCGACATGCGGCTGCGCCGTTTGCGCAAGCTCGAGGAATTCGAGATCCGCACCGAGGACAAGAACCTTCGGGCCGAGTTGAAGGGCATCAAGGCGCTGCTCGGCTCCGAGACCGAGCAATGGTCCAAGGTCGGCGATCAGGTCCGCAAGGTCCGCGACATGTTTGGTCCGAAGACGCCGCTCGGCAAGCGCCGCACCACCTTCGCGGATGCACCCGAGCACGATCTGGCCGCGATCGAGGAGGCCTTCGTCGAGCGCGAGCCGTGCACGGTGGTGATCTCCGAAAAGGGCTGGGTGCGCACGCTCAAGGGTCATGTCGAGGATATTTCGGGGCTTGCCTTCAAGACCGACGACAAGCTCGACCATGCGTTCTTCGCCGAGACCACCTCAAAACTGCTGGTGTTCGCCACCAACGGCAAATTCTACTCGCTCGACGTCGCAAAGCTGCCGGGCGGCCGCGGCCATGGCGAGGCGATCCGCATGTTCATCGACATGGAGCCGGAAACCGCGATCGTGTCGCTGTTCGTCAACAAGGGCGGCCGCAAATTCCTGATCGCGAGCCACGAAGGGCAGGGCTTTATCGTCAACGAAGACGATTGCGTCGGCAACACCCGCAAGGGCAAACAGGTGCTCAACGTCGAAATGCCGAACGAGGCCTGCGCGATCACGACCGTTGCCGGCGACACCGTCGCTGTGATCGGCACCAACCACAAGATGGTGCTGTTCCCGCTCGACCAGGTGCCGGAGATGGCGCGCGGCCGCGGCGTGCGGCTGCAGAAATACACCAGCGCGAAACTATCCGACGTCGCGGTATTCGATTCCAAGGCGGGGCTCGGCTGGAAGGATTCCGCCGGCCGCGACCAAAGCATGAGCTGGAAGGAACTGGCCGATTGGCGCGGCAACCGCGCCGACGCTGGCCGCCTCGCGCACGGCCTGCCGAAGTCGAACAAGTTCCTGCGGGGTGTGGAGTAGGACGGAGACGGGCTATACCAAACGTCGTCATGCCCGGCCTTGTGCCGGGCATCCACGTCTTGGCGGCGGATTACGATTTCGTTATCCGCTCGCGGTTTTGCTGGATGCCCTTTGACTGCATCCCTGTTCTCGCCGATGCTCTCCAGAAAAGGGGAGGCGGCATTGCGCAAAGCGGAATGGCAACGACTCATCGCAACGATCGGCGGAGCAGTCCTGATGCTCGCCATGCCGTCTTTGCTCAACGCTCAGGCCATCCCCGGTGCGCTGCCTGAATCAGCCAAGGCATTGTCGCAAGGAGAATGGCCGGCCTATGCCGGGACCTACGCCGCGTCGCGCTATTCGCCGCTCACGCAGATCGAGCGGACCAACGCGAAAAGCCTGCATGTCGCCTGGCGCTGGAAGTCGCCGGACATGGCGGTCAAGCAAGCCAATCCGTCCGTCGGCCCGACCCGCGCCCATGAATCGACGCCGCTGATGGTCGGGGGTGTACTTTACACCTCGACATCGCTGTCACAGGTTGCCGCCGTCGATGCCGTCACCGGCGAAACCAAATGGGTGTTTGATCCCAAGGTTTACGAAAACGGACTCGGCATTCCCGCCAATGACGGCTGGCTGCATCGCGGCGTCGCCTATTGGCGCAATGGCGAGGACGAGCGCATCATCATGCTCACGGCATTTGCGCAGATGATCGCGCTGGATGCGAAGACCGGAAAGTCGGTGCCGGGCTTCGGCAATGCCGGCCGGATCGATCTCACGCAGGGTCTGCGCCGCGAGGTCGACCGCGACTACTACACCATGAGTTCACCACCGGTGATCGTACGCGGCGTCATCGTGGTTGGATCGTCTGTCATGGATTGGTGGCGGAAAAGCCCGTCGCCGCCCGGCGACGTACGCGGCTTCGATGTCGTGACCGGCCGGCTGCTCTGGACCTTCCACACCGTGCCGCAGGGCGAAGAGGCGGGCGTCGAGACCTGGCAGCGGGATTCGTGGCGCGAGGCGGGTAACGCCAATGTCTGGGCGCCGATGAGCGCGGATGAAGAACTCGGCTATGTCTATTTGCCGGTGAGTACGCCGACCAACGATTACTATGGCGGGCATCGTCCCGGTGACGGGCTTTACGGCGACAGCATCGTGTGTCTCGAAGCAGCCACCGGCAGAAAGGTTTGGCACTACCAGCTCGTGCATCATGGATTGTGGGATTACGACACCCCGGCAGCGCCAACCCTGATCGACATCGCCGTCGGCGGCAAAGCGGTCAAGGCGGTGGCGCAGGTGACCAAGCAGGCGTTCGTCTACGTGTTCGATCGCGTCACCGGCCAGCCGGTGTGGCCGATCGAGGAGCAGCCGGTGCCAGCTTCGACCGTTCCCGGTGAAATTGCATCGAAGACCCAGCCCTTTCCGACGAGGCCGGCCCCGATCGACCTTCAGGGCGTGCGCGACGAAGACTTGATCGATTTCACGCCTGAACTCCGTCAGGAGGCAAGAGACATCGTGGCGAAATACGATCACGGTCCGCTGTTCACCCCGCCGTCGGAACGAGGCACCATCCAGGTACCCGGCGTCGCCGGCGGCGGCAACTGGGCAGGTGCGGCGATCGATCCGGACACCGGCATGCTCTATGTCAGCACCTACCGGCTGCCGTTTGTGATCACCGTTCGCAGGCCAGCGCCGGGGGAGTCGCGCTACGACTTTATCGGCGAATTCCGCTACCTGTCCGGGCCACGTGGCTTGCCGCTGCTCAAGCCGCCATTCGGCAGCATGCTTGCCATCGATATGAACAGCGGCGAGCATCGCTGGCGGATTCCGATCGGGCGTGCCGAGCTTATTCCGACCATTCAAGCCTTGGGCATACGTGAGCGGCTGGGATTTCCCACACGTAGCTGGGCGCTGATCACGAAAACGGTGATGATCGTTGTACAGTCAGGCTATTTCGGCGCGCCGCGGCTGCCTGCGGGTGGAACGCGCCGCATCGCCGATCTCAACAATTTCAGTCCGCATCTGTGGGTCTACGACAAGACCTCGGGCGAGATGCTGGCAGAGATCGCGGTGCCGGCCAACGCCGTCGGCGCGCCTATCACCTATATGGCCGGCGGCAGGCAGTTCATCGTGTTTCCGGTCGGCGGCGGTCCTCTGGTGGAGGAACTGATCGCGGTCTCGCTCTGACGGGCAGGGCGCTGTGCAGGACGCTGTGATAGTATTCGCATCTGGGTGCGCTATATCGGATTCATGGCGCACGCACACCACCACCACGACCACTCCCACGTACATGACCACGCCGGGCATAGCCATGCGCCCGACAGTTTCGGATGGGCATTTGCCATCGGCGCGTCGCTCAATGCGGCGTTCGTTGCCGCCGAGCTGATCTTCGGCTATGCCGCCAATTCGCTGGCGCTGATTTCGGACGCCGTTCACAATCTCTCCGACGTGATCGCGCTGCTGCTGGCCTGGGGCGGGGCGTGGCTCGCGCAAAAGCAACCGACCCAGCGGCATACCTATGGCTACCGGCGGGCCTCGATCCTCGCGGCGCTGTTCAACGCCGGCCTTCTGCTGGTCGCGGTCGGCGGCATCATCGTCGAGGCGATCAATCGCCTGCAGGAACCCGCGCCGGTGGCCGGCTGGACCGTCGTTGCGGTTGCTGCACTCGGCATCGCCATCAACGGCGGCACGGCCCTGTTGTTCATGCGCGGCCGCCATGGCGACCTCAATGTTCGCGGCGCCTATCTGCACATGGCCGCCGATGCCGGCGTGTCATTTGGCGTGGTCGTCGCGGCCCTGGTGATCATGTTCACGGGATGGCTGTGGGTCGATCCCGCGATCAGCCTTGCCATCGCCGGTGTGGTGCTCGTGAGCGGGTGGGGGCTGGCGCGCGACAGCGTCAATCTCGCGCTCGACGGCGTGCCGCGCGGCATCGAACTGGCAAAGGTCAGGGACTATCTCGGCGCACTCGACGGCGTCTCGGAAGTGCATGACCTCCACATTTGGGCCATGAGCACCAACGAGACCGCGCTGACGGCGCATCTGGTGCGGCCTGACGGCAGCGACGACGCATTCCTGCATCGGGTCTGCGAGGAGCTGTCGCACCGTTTCAACATTCATCACGCGACGCTGCAGATCGAGTCCAGCGGCGCGGTCTGCAAGCTCGCGCCGGCGGAGCGGGTGTAAGGCGATTACGCCGGCACGAGAGGCCGGTAACCTATCGGCCGGATGGTTTCCGGAGGCGCTGCCGGATTTTTGAAGCCCCGCCGACAGCCGCAGGCGGATGCTGTGCCCGCGACTGTCGTGGTGTAAGCCCGGTCCAGCGCTTGAATGCGTGAGTAAAGGCGCTGACTTCGCGGTAACCGAGCAGCCAGGCAATCTGCGAAATCGGAAGGTCGGTATCGCCCAGGTAATGACCCGCGAGGTCGCTCCTCAGCTCCTCTGCGATGTCCGAGAAGGTCAGTCCCTCCGCCGAGAGCTTGCGCGCCAGAGTCCGATGGCTCATGCCGAGGTGGCGGGCGATTTCGACGGCGTTCGCCGTTCCATGCGGGAGCAACGGAGCCATTACATTTTCCACGCTTGCGCGCAGGCTGGTGCGGGCCGGCAACCGATGGGCGAGAGCATCTTCGCAGTATTGCATCAGGAGCTGATTGAGGTGGCTGTCGGCACTGACGATGGGCAGCTGTGCGATCGCACTTGGAAAAACCAATTCATCCGCTCCGGCCCCAAATTCGATTTCGCATCCCAACAGCGACCGAAATTCGGCTGGCGTGTTCTTGCGGTGGTGAACCAGCCTGATCTTGCTCGGTATCAATCGGCGGTTGGTGAGTTGCCGGCACAGGCGAACGAGGGAAACCAGCCAGAATTCGATTTGATGGTAGTCCGAGCGTCGTTCGACGCCGACGTAATCCAAGGAGATCGCGACTTCCTTGTTGGCGCGATATGTCAGTGAAACGCCCTCGTTGGTGATCCGGCTGTAGCGTGCTGCCTTTTGCAAGGCGTCATTCAAGACTTCGGAGGATGCCAGGACGTAATAAAACAGACCGATCTCGCGAAGATCATACTCCCGCGACAGATGAAAGCCCAAAAGGCCATCCTGCAGCACGTCGGCAGCGAGTTTCAGAATCTTGATTTGGCCCTGGACCTCGACGCGGGCGGCGCGATCATCAATCTGCTCAACGCTCAATCCGGCCTTCGACAAAAGTGGCGCCAGAGGAATACCTCGTTCGCGCAGCTCAGCGCAAACCATCCGGGCGATACCGCCTGAGGCACTCGGAATCGAATCGATGCGCCCCGGTTTGGTAGCAGGCACGAGACATCATCCTCTATTGCGACATCCGTTTGCGGTCTGTTCGCCGCGAGGGGGCATCTTGGCGCAGAAGATCAAATAATTGGCGCAGGATAGCAAGCCGGATGCGGGCTGTCTGCTAGATATGAATTGCCGCTTCGAGCCGGCCGGTTTCGGTTGCGCGATTTTTGCTGCGGTATCTCCCAGGTTTCACAGCGCGCGGATGTGTGTAGGGCGCCGAACGCGGTGTCTGATACCGCCATTCAGGGATTGCAAGATGTGCACGAAATCCGGCCATACGTCCGGCAGATTGCGAGTAACGCAGGCGTTCATAGCGCTGTCCGGCATTCCGGAGAGTGCCTCTGTGCCGAGCGTGATCTCGATCGTGAGGATCGGAATACACGAAATCCGAATTTTCAATGTTTCATCGCCCGTGGGCGACGAGCCAGCGTTGTGGATCGAGTTGTTCGATCACGACACAAAGGTGTCGGTCGATTGTTGCAGCTTCCGCGAGATCGACGCGGCGATCGCTGCATTCGACGACATGGTTTCGCAAGCGGAACGTTTGAATGAAGCTGATGAGCCGGAAGCCGGTGACGCACCGGTCTGAACGACGCTCATTTTTTTCTCGGTTCAAGGACGGTAATATGTTGCGATCAGAGCCCGGCAGAATGGCGATCTTCATCGATGGCCCCAATCTTCACGCAACCGGCAGGGCGCTCGGCTTTGACATCGACTTCAAGCGTCTGCTCTTGGAATTTCAGAACCGCGGTTCGTTGTTGCGGGCATTGTACTACACGCCTGTCAGTGAGGATCAGGAATTTTCCTCGATCCGTCCCTTGGTCGACTGGCTTGGTTACAACGGCTACACCGTCATTACCAAGGCATCGAAAGAGTTCGCCGACGCCGGCGGTCGCCGCAAGTTCAAGAGCAGCATGGATATTGAACTGGCGGTCGATGCGATGCAGCTCGCCGTGCATCTTGACGAAATCGTGTTGTTCTCTGGCAATGGCGCTTTCCGCGCGCTGGTTGAATCGCTGCAGCGGCGAGGCGTCCGCGTCACCATAGCCTCGACGATTTCGAGCCAGCCGCCGATCGTCGCCGAAGAATTGCGTCGTCAGGCCGACGGATTCATCGACATTGCGGAACTGCAAAACAGAATCGGTCGGGAAGCGGCCTGACTTCTGACTCGTGCGACGGGGTCGAACGCCTGTTTCGTGGTTAAGACGGGTCGGCGGCAGCGCCGCCCCTCAAATCATCCCCGTCAGCCGCAGCGTCACGCCCGCCGCGCAGGACCCCGCCAGCACCCAGAGCATGCCGACATTGAGGCGGAAGATCGCGGTGGCGGCGGCAGCCGCCAGCACGAACGCGGCAATATCAATGCTCGACAGCACGGGCATGTCGAACGACAACCCGAACGATCGAACCGGCGTCGTCTGCCGGAACAGCGTATGCAGCGCGAACCAGATCGACAGATTGAGGATCACGCCGACCACGGCGGCGGTGATTGCGGTTAGCGCGCCGGCTAGCCCCTTGTTGCCGCGCAGGGTCTCGATGAAGGGCGCGCCGAGGAAGATCCAGAGGAAGCAGGGCATGAAGGTGACCCA
Organism: Bradyrhizobium sp. AUGA SZCCT0176; assembly: GCF_018130145.1. Taxonomy (GTDB): domain Bacteria; phylum Pseudomonadota; class Alphaproteobacteria; order Rhizobiales; family Xanthobacteraceae; genus Bradyrhizobium. Next base: position 38,509 of record NZ_JAFCMB010000032.1, read on the forward strand.
GGTCGCCAGCAATCCGCCGAGGGTTGCCGCCATCATCGGCGACAGCGTGCCCGGATCGCGAAAGGCGGCCATGAAGCCGACGAACTGCAGCACCATGATCAGCGGGCCCGGCGTGGTCTCGGCCATGCCGAGACCGTCCAGCATCTCGCGCGGCTGCACCCAGTGATAGTGCTCGACGGCCTGCTGGGCGACATAGGCCAGCACGGCATAGGCGCCGCCGAACGTCACCATCGCCATCTTCGAGAAGAACAGCGCGATCTGGCTGAACACATTGTCCTGGCCGAACGCGATCAGCAGCGCGGCCACCGGCACCAGCCATAGCAGCAGCCAGACCGAACTGACTTTCAGCGCCTTGGATACACTCGGGCGGACATGCTCGGGCAACTCCTCGCCGAGCAGGCTGTCGACAACAGCCGTTTTCTTGCCGCCGCCATGTTCGACCGCGGCGAATTCCGGCCGGCCGCTCCGCGCGCCGAGATAGCCGATCACGCCGGCGGCGATGATGATGATCGGGAAGGGGACATTGAAGAAAAAGATCGCGACAAAGGCGATGCCCGCCAGCGCGATCATGACCCGGTTGCGCAACGCGCGTTTGCCGACCCGCACCACGGCCTGCACGACGATGGCGAGCACCGCCGCTTTCAGCCCGAAGAACACCGCCTCGACGAAGCCGACATTGCCGTAGGCCGCGTAGATATAGCTCAGCCCCATGATGGCGATGATGCCGGGCAGGATGAAAAGTCCGCCGGCCATGATGCCGCCGGCGGTCCGGTGCAGCAGCCAGCCGATATAGGTGGCGAGCTGCTGCGCCTCCGGCCCCGGCAGCAGCATGCAGTAGTTCAGCGCATGCAGGAACCGGCTCTCGGAAATCCAGTTCTTTTCCTCGACCAGGATGCGATGCATCACTGCGATCTGGCCTGCGGGCCCGCCGAAACTTAAGCACGCCACCCGCAGCCAGACCCGGAATGCCTCGCCGAAGCTGATGCCGTGCGCGTATTCGCTGTTGGCACCGGCTTCGGCTGTTTTGTTGATGGTCGCTTCCATTACGACTTCGCCTTGTTGCTCGGCCAATTGTGGGTTTCGCCGGTCGCATCGCGGCACCAGCGATAGAAGGCGTCATACAGCGTGATGCCGGCCTCCAATTGCTCGAGATCGTCGTCGAACATTCGCGACAGGCCGAGCGAGGCGGCCAGCAGCCCGGGTGCTTCCGGCGAAAGGTCGAGCCGGCCGGTATCGGCGGCGCGGACCATCGTCGCCAGCCGCAACAGAGCCGGCGTCGCCAGACCGAATTCCTCGATCATCACGTCGAAGGTGCAGAGTTCGCCGCGGTGGCTCCAGAACACGTTCTCGACGTCGAAGGGCGCCGCGTTAAAGCGCTCGCCGACCGCGATCACCTCCGACGGTGCGACGAACAGGAACACCGCGTTTGGATCGACAAATCTGCGAATTAGCCAGGGGCAGGCGATGCGGTCGATCTTCGGCCGCGCCCGCGTTACCCAGACGGTGCGGCCTCGCGCGTCGCGCGGCGGCAGCTTTTCGGCCGGCACCAGCGGCAGCTTGGCAGCCTTCCAGCCTTCAAAGCCGCCTTCGAGCGTTTCGGCCGACACGTCGAGATGCCGTAGCCAGGCGGCGGTGCCTTGCGCGAGCTTTTGGCCGCGCAGGCAAGCCACGATGGCGGGACGGCCGGAGAACTCCTCGCCCCAATTGGCGGCATCCTGATGGCTACGCCTGACGGCGCCGGGAATTAGCCGCGGGTCGGCGGCGAAATCCTCGTCGGTACGGACGTCGATCAGGACAGGCATGTTCGCCGTGCCGATCAACCGTGCAAGTTTATCTGGAGATATCGTGGTGTAGGATGACATGGTTGCGCCCTCGTTAAGAGAAAACGGGCGCGATACTTGGGCATGTCGCCTCGTGGGGAGATCGCATGGTCCCCATGCGCCGAATTAACTGCTTGCCGGTTCGGCTGTCAACCCATGCACCCATCCTGCGGGCCCGATGCTTGCGGAATTCATTGTCCGGACCTAGCATGCGTCATATCGGGGACAAAGCAGGCTCCCCGTCAGACGGTCCGCCGTCCAAGCTCTGCGCACCGCTCGACGTGTCGAGTTGCGCATGAAAGCATGGATCGATGGCCAGCATTCCCACAGAGTCCAAATCGTCTACCGCAGCCTCGCTGATCACGCTGCTCTATGTCGCGCGGGGCTTGCGCGGATTCGGCGACGGTTTTGCGATCATTATCCTGCCGGCCTACATGACGCTGCTGGGTTACGACGCCATCGCGGTCGGCATCGTCGCCACCGCCTCGCTGCTGGGAACCGCGCTGCTGACCTTGATCGTCGGCTGGATCGCGCCCCGTCATGATTTGCGTCCGCTACTGATGTTCGGCGCGGGCCTGATGGCGGCCACCGGGGTTGCGTTCCCGGGCGTCGAGCACTTCGTCCTGATCGTGCTGGTCGCCTTTATCGGCACCATCAATCCGTCCGGCGGCGACCTCGGCGTGCTGGTGCCGCTCGAACATGCGGTGCTCGCGCACAGCGCGGCCGACGAGCGCCGCACGCAGATATTTGCCCGCTACAGCCTGATCGGCGCGCTGGCCACCGCGGCGGGATCGTTGGCGGCGTCGTTGCCCGATTTTCTCGTTGCCAGCGGCAGCACCCAGCTCGGCGCGTTCCGCCTGATGTTCTATGCCTACGCCGCGCTCGGCATGCTCTGCGCCGCGCTCTATCGTCGTGTCCCGCACACGCGCGGCGAGGAGCGGGCGCCGCAGACGCCGCTCGGGCCTTCGCGCGGCACTGTCTACAAGCTCGCCGCGCTGTTCAGCATCGATGCGTTCGCGGGCGGTTTCGTCGCGCAGTCGTTGCTGGTGCTGTGGCTGTTCGAGCGCTTCGATCTTTCACTATCTGCGGCGGGATTGTTCTTCTTCTGGTCGAGCACGCTGAGCGCCTTCTCCTATCCGGTCGCCGCCTGGCTCGCCAGGCGCATCGGCCTCGTCAACACCATGGTGTTCACGCACATCCCCTCCAGCGTGTTCCTGATCCTGGCGGCGTTCTCGCCCAATCTTTATCTGGCGCTGGGGCTGTTGTTGCTGCGTTCGGCGCTGTCGCAAATGGATGTGCCGACCCGCACCTCCTATGTGATGGCAGTCGTGACACCCGCAGAGCGGCCCGCCGCCGCCAGCGTCACCGCGGTGCCGCGCAGCCTTGCGTCCGCGATCAGCCCGGCGATCTCAGGCGCGCTGCTGATGACGGCGTTTTCCGGCCTGCCGCTGGTGGTCTGCGGCGCGTTGAAGATCGGCTACGACCTCGCGCTGCTGTTCTCGTTCCGCCACATCAAGCCGCCCGAGGAGTCGTCCTGACGCGGTGGGGAGGCAGCACAAATCATTCCTGACGCACCGGTAACTGCCGGATCTGGAATCCGGTCTTGTTCTGTTCAAAGCCGACGCCAGAATAGAATTTCAGCGTCGCCGGGCTTTTCGATCCCGTCAACAGCATGACTTTGTAACAATTGTGTTTCCAGGCCTCGGCGACCGCGTGTTTGAGAACGGCGCCGCCGTGTCCCTGCTTGCGATGGTTTGCGCCGGTGACCACGTTCTCGATCAGCGCATAGGGCAAGCCGCCGCGGGTCAGGTTCGGCACAACGACGAGCGTGCAGGACGTGACGAGCACGTGCTGCCGGACCCCAACGAAAACGGCGCTTCCCTTGTAGCCCGAGAGCTGCCGCCAGATCGATGTCGCATCCTCGATCGCGAGAGGCGGATCGGAGGGATTCAAGTCGCGATATAATTCCAGCAGCGCCGGAAGATCGGGTTGCTCGACGGCACGAATGAGCAGATCAGCAGACATGGTTCACCCTCGTTCAGTCCCTGCGAAGCGTTGTGCGCGATGCGTCTTCGGCAGCCCAGCCGCGCAGGATGCGGGCGGTGGTGTCATCCAGGGGGAAGAAATTTTCGATGCGAAGTTCCTGCAGCGTAATATCCTGCGGAATGCCCAGCGTGGCGATGGTCGTAAACAGCCGCAGATCGATCCCGTCTTTGCGGAAATGCATGGGAAGCACTGGCGAGATAGCCAGTTCGGCAGGGGGCGCATGGACCGCCGCCTGCACGCCTTCATAAGCGAGCAATCGTTTAAGAAGCGCTGCGGTCTCGGTTGATCCGTCAGCGGCAGCGTCGGCTTCCACGCTCCGGATGAAATAGCCGACGACTTCGACCCAGTTCACCAAATGCGGCCGCAGCACATCAGGGGCAACCAGCGCGTCGGCCAGATTGATCGGCGTGTCCGGCGGGAGTGGCCCGACCAGAAATTCGACCAGCCGGACGGCGCCGGAATTGCTCTGCAGCAGATTCCAGTGCCGATCGACCGCAACCGCAGGAAACGGCTCCTGCTGGGCCAGCATGAAATCGAGCGCAGTGCGGATTTGCCCGAGCTCGGGCGCGGCGAGGTTGGTCTGCCGCCACACCGGCGCAAAGCCCGCCGCGATCAGCAGCGAATTATGCTGGCGCAGCGGCACGTCGAGGGCGATCGCAAGCCGTATCACCATGTCCCGGCTCGGCGCTGCGCGACCCAGTTCAAGGAAACTCAGATGCCGCTGCGAAATCTCGGTGCGCCCGGCGAGTTCGAGTTGCGACAGGCCTCGCTTCCGTCGCCACCAGCGGAGGTTTGCCGCGAAATCCTGCTGGAGCGCCATGAGTACCTGCCAGGTAGTTGCCGAAACCTTGCCGACCGGCAAGATGGCACAAGCCAGCTTGGCAAGACATGGGAGACAGGCATTGGGCGGCGAATGGGTCGGTGTCGCAATTGCATTGGTATCGAGTTCTCTCGGTGGGACCGCGGCGGCGATCACGCGCTATCTCGCCGGCAATACCGATCCGGTCACGATGGCGATCCTGCGCTGGGGCATCGGCTTTTGCTGCGTGTTGCCTGCCGCGCTGCTCCTGAAAGCGCGCTGGCCGCAGCGCCGGGATTGGCCTGCCGTCGCCGCACTGGGCTTCTGCTTTTTTGGCGTGTTCTTCGTCCTCTACAACATCGCGATGTCCTATACGACCGCGGCGCGCGCCAGCCTCGCGCTGGCGACGCTGCCGCTGCACACCATGGTGGTCGGCGCCTTGCTCGGCATCGAGCCGCTGACGAAACGGAAATCGGTCGGCGTCGGCATCGCCGTGCTCGGCGTCTTCGCGGCCCTGGCATCGGGGCTCTCGAGCGCGCCGGCGGGCGCCTGGCGCGGCGAACTGATCATGACGGCGGCCGTCTTGTGCATGGCGTTCTACAACGTCTGGTCCCGTCCGTTCATCCAGCGATCGAGCGCGCTAGGCTTCCTCACCGTCGGCATGGGCACGGGTGCCGCCGCGCTGATCCTGGTGGGCTCCCTGACCGGGAGCGTCGCGGTCTTGAGCCAGTTCGGAACGGCGCAATGGATCGCAGGCCTCTATCTCGGGATCGCCGGCGGCGCGCTGGCGTTCATCCTGTGGGTGCTGGCGCTCGAGCGGGCGTCGCCGACCCGCGTGGCCAACACCATGACCGTCAACCCGCTGGCGGCGGGATTGCTCGCCACGCAGCTGGTCGGGGAGCCGATCACGCCGAACCTCGTGCTCGGGCTGGTCGCGGTGTTCGCCGGCATCTGGATCGCGACGTCGGCGGCGAAGGGGTTACCCTAAGTTGCCAGGCCGGATATCATCCGATGCCGCCGTTCTGAGTTGCAAGGAAGTCGCGCCATGACGATCGAGGTCCGTCAGATTCGCGAGGAAGACATTGAGAGCTTCCATGCCGCCGTCGGTGTGGTGGCCCGCGAGCACAGATATCTCGCGCTTATCGAGGCGCCGCCGATCGAACGCGCAACGGCCTTCGTCCGCCGCAACATCGAAAAGGGTTACCCGCAGTTCGTCGCCATCGCCGATCGGGAGGTCATCGGCTGGTGCAACATCCCACCGGCTTCACGCGAGGTGATGGCGCATGTCGGCGATCTCTTTATGGGATTGCTGCCGCAGTGGCGCGGTCAGGGGCTGGGTGAACGTCTGCTGCGGGAATCCCTCGTGGCCGCGGATGCGTTTGGATATCTGCGCATCGAACTCGGCGTGTTTGCGGACAATCCGAGCGCCGCGGCGCTCTACCGCAAGGCCGGGTTCGTCGAGGAAGGGATCAAGCGGCGTGCGATTTTGATCAATGGTGTCTTCCACGACGAGGTCATCATGGCGCGCTTCAGGGATTGAGGCGACTCACGCCGCGGCGATGGCCTCGATCTCGATCAGGAAATCGGGGCCATAGAGCTTCGACACCTCGACCAGCGTGACCGCGGGCGCGGCCGGCGGCGTGACGGAGACAAAGAAGCGGTTCCGGGCTTCCCGGTAGCGGCCGAGATTGTCCATGTCGGTGAGAAATACCGTGAGTTTGACCAGGTTGGCGGCCGTGCATCCGCTTGCCCGCAGCGCGATGGTAAGGTTCTCGAACACTTGTTCTGCTTGCGCGGCAAAATCGTTCTTGCCGACCACATTGCCGTCGCGATCGAGCGCGGTTTGGCCGGCGATGAAGATGAGGCGGCCCGGACTGACGTCAACGATCTGCGAATAGCCGGGTGGGGTGCCGAGTTCGGGCGGGTTGATGCGCCGGATCGACGGCGTCGTGGCATCTACCATTGGGAGTCCTCATGATTGTGTCGTCATGGGCGGATGGCTGCGCACCAAAAACAGCGCGAGCAGCGCGGCGAGGCTGAGCGCGGAGGAGACGATCAGAACGCGGCTGCCCATAATGTCGATCAAGAGGCTGAACAGCAATGGAGCGGCGGCCTGCGCCATCCGCGCCGGCGCGCCGATGATGCCGAGGCGATAGCCGTAATTCTGGGGGCCGAAGATCGCCAGCGGCAGCGTGCCGCGCGCGATGGTGAGGATGCCGTTGCCGGCGCCGTAGAAGATCGCGAACACGCTGGCCGCCCCGCCACCGGCCAATCCGAGTATCGCCACGCCGATCGGATTCGTGACACATGCGAGCTTGGTCGAGACCAGCGGATGAAAGCGGCTGAGGAAGCCAGCCTCGAAGATACGCGCCGCCACCTGCGCCGGGCCAAGCAGGGCGCCGGCGAACACCGCCTGCGCGGTGGTGGCGCCGGCCGCTTCCATGATGCGCGGCAGATGCGCGGCCATCGCACCGGTGACGGTCCAGGCGGCGGCGAACACGAAGGCCAGCAGGATCATGGTGCGGTCGATCGGGATGTGCGGCTTGACCGCGTTCGCCACCGCAGCCTTGGCGCCCTGGACCGCCGGCAGCATCAGCAAATTGATCGGCAGCCCAATCAGAATATGCGCGGCCGCCCAGGCAAAGCAGGTGTTGCGCCAGCCGATGGTCTCCAGCCCCCAGGCCGACAGCGGCCATCCGACCGTGGATGCAAAACCCGCGAGCAACGTGATGCCGGTGATCGAGCGCCGCGCTTCATTGCCGTAGATGCGCCCGAGCGCGGCGAACGCCGCATCGTAGAGGCCGCCGGTCATGCCTATGCCAAGCAGTAGCCAGGCGAGAACCATCACCGGAATGGAATAGCTGAACCCAAGCAGCGTCAGTCCGGCCGCGAATATCACATTGGACATCGACAGCACCGGCCGGCCACCGACCAGGTCGATCTGCCGGCCGATGCGCGGGCCAAGCAAAGCCGAGATCACCAGGGCGGCGGAGAAGGCGGCAAATATCCAGTTCGAGGAGACCCCGAGATCGCGTGAGATCGGGTCGGCCAGAATGGCCGGCAGGTAATAGCTCGATGCCCAGGCCAGCGTCTGCGTGGTGCCGAGCGCGATGATGATGGGGAGGGGGCGTGCGCTCATGGCTTATCTTTTTCGTTGCGCCTGCTTGTTGTCGTTGCCGTCGTTCCAGCGTGCCGGAATCAAGTTGTCTATGATAATAGACAACTTGGAGCCTAGGCGCCATGACGTCAGGTGGCAACAGGCTTGTGTCGCACTCATGCCTGAACCGTGGTCCGTCTCGACCAGTAGAGTGCCAATGGCCCAAGCAGAATACCCACCGCGAGCACGGTAAACGCCGCCGTCCAGGCGGAGGCGCTCGACGGTCCACCGGCCGCATCCAGCGCAACGCCAAGGGCCCAGGCGCCCAAAGCCGAAAGGCTGAAGCCGACGGTCGAATGCACGGCCATCGTTGCCCCGCGGTACTTTGGGTCCGCCGCCATCGTCATCCCCGATGTCAGCGCGCCGGAATCGGCGGGCACGGTGATGGCGTAGGCCAGGATCAGCGGCAGCAGCAGCCATGGCGATTTGTCGGCGAACGCGCCGATCAAGAGCGCCACGACGGCCGAACTGAACATCACCGCAGTGATGGCGCGATGGCGGCCGAACCGGATCGCGCATTCATTGCCGAGAATACTTGCGGGCATTGCGAGCACGGAGAACAGCACGCTGACGACGACGGGGGTCAGGATCGAGCCGTCCGAACTCCTAGCCGCCACGAATGTCCAGAACGCCACCAGCCAGGTTCGGATGCCGTAAAGCTCAAAGCAGTGCGCGCCATAGCCGAGAACGAAACCCATCGCGCTGGTGTTGCGAAACACCGGCGCAAAATCCAGCAAACGGCCTTGCGCGGGCTTCGGCGTCACCGGCTGCAGCAGGAAGCACACGGAAAGCATCACCAGCGGGCCCAGCGCCGTCACCAGGAAGGCAGCGCGCCAGCCCCAGGCCTCCGCGACGAGCTGCGAGATGAGGAACGACAGTCCGACGCCGAACGAGAAGCTTGATGTGTAGAACGTGACCGCGCGTGATGAATCGCCCGGTGCAAGCCGGTCGGTCAGCGCCTTGAGCCCCGGCATGTAAGCGCCCGCAAATCCGATGCCCGCGATGGCGTTGAACAACGCCCCGGACCAGAGGCCGGTGGCAAACAGGCCGAACAGCAATGTACCGAGTGCACTGACCGCGGAGCCGGCGATTAGAATCTTGCGCGCGTCGATCCGGTCGGTCAGCGTCGCCAGCACCGGCACGGTCAACATGTAGCCCGCAGCGCCCGAGCCGGCGAGCAGGCCGGCCTGCGCGCCGCTCAGATGCCATTCCGGAATCAGGAACGCCGCGAGAATGGAAGGCACCACGACATGCGGAAGCAGGCTGCCGAGCTGCCCCACACACATCGCGACGATGACGGATCGGCCGTTTAAGGAAATGCGTTTCACCCCGGTTCGTTCAGGACGCGCAGCCGCATCCCGTTTTGCCTTGTTGCTTGGCATTAGCGTCCTCGACGCAGCAGGCGTCAACAGCTGACGGCGCCGGTCCGCCGCAGCACTGGCTTGCGCCGGGCGCGTCCGCGCGACTGCAAACGCCGGTCTCGGGCAGCACCAGTTCGACGCGCTCTGCCGCCGCGTGATCGCCGGCAATATCGGCGGCAATCGAACGGACCTGTTCATAGCCCGTCAGCATCAGGAAGGTCGGCGCACGGCCGTAGGACTTAATGCCGGCGAAATAGAAGCCGGGTTCGGCCTGCGCCAGTTCACGCGCGCCGTGGGGCCGCACGGTGCCGCAGCTATGCTCGTTCGGATCGATCAGCGGCGCCAGCGCCACCGGGCATTCGATAGCCGGATCAAGCTGGATGCGAAGCTCGCGCACGAAATTCAGGTCCGGCCGAAAGCCTGTTGCAACGATCAGCTCGTCGACAACGATTTGACGGCAGCAACTGCCCGCGCCGGTCGCGACGGTGAGGCGAGGGCCCTCCGCCGTGATGTGCGAAACCCGAAACTCGCTCTCGACCCTGATGCGGCCAGCGGCGACCAGCGATGCAAAGGCGGCGCCAAGCTCGCCACGTGCAACCAGCTTGTCGTTCTCGCCGCCGCCAAAGGCCTTGGCGGGATCGTTGCCGCGCAACAGCCAGATCGGACGTGTTTCCGGCACCTCGGCGGCGAGCCGCGCGAGATCGGTCAGCGTACCGATCGCCGAATGACCGGCGCCCAGCACGGCGACGGTCTTGCCGGCGTAGCGCGCGCGATCTCTTCCCAGAATATCGGGCATGCCGTAGGCGATTTTGCTCGCCGCCTGCGCCTCGCCGATGGCGGGGAGGCCATTGGCGCCGGCCGGATTGGGCGAATGCCAGGTGCCTGACGCGTCGATCACGGCGTCAGCCTTGACGACCTTCGGGCCTTGCCCGTTCTGATAGCGAATTTCGAACGGCGCTGACTCGCGTCCTTTGGTCTTGAGCTTGTCGAAACCAGCGCGACTGATGTCGGTGACGCGGCTGGAGGTGTGGATGTGATCGGTAAGGGCGGTTTTGGCCGCGAGCGGTTCAAGGTAGCCCTCCAGCAATTCCGCGCCGGTCGGATAGTGCTGCGGGTCGGGCGAATTCCACCCCGTTGCCGCGAGCAGACGCTCCGCGGCGCGATCGATGTTGTATTCCCAGGGCGAAAACAACTGGACATGGCTCCATTGCCGAACGGAATGTCCAACGCTGCTGCCTGCTTCCAGCACGATCGGCCGGAGCCCGCGCTCCAGCACATGGGCGGCGGCGGCAAGGCCAACCGGGCCGGCGCCGATGATCGCAACGGACTTTGCCTCGCTCATACTGTTCTCCCATCAAACTAGAAATATCGAAATTACGGGCGGCGCAAATTCACGCCGCGGTCTGCGTATCATTGCTTTCGGAGCCGGTGCAGCATTCGGCCACCAGGAACTCCACCAGCCCTCGCATCACGTCGTAATTGGCGTGGCATACGAGTGTGGTTGCGTCCCGCACCTGGTTGATCAGGCCCACCACCATCAGCGTCTTGATATGATGCGAGAGGGTGGACGGCGCGATCTTCAGCTTGTCCTGCAGCCGGCCGACCGACATTCCGGCGTCGCCGGCGCGAACCAGCGCGCGATAGATTTTGAGCCGGGTCGGATTGCCCAGGGCCTCGAGGTGTGCGGCGGCGTCATCGAGTTTCATGACGGCAGAATGACGCCCGAATCCGGGGTTGTCAACCGTATTTCTAGAAGTATGGAAATAGTGAGTTTTGCCCGTGATGAAAGTCGATAGGGTCGTTCTGCACAAGGCTGTCGTCCTCCGCGAAAGCGGGGGACCCAGTACGCCGGGGCTTCTCGGTTCAATCATTGCCGTCTCTGGGATCCTGGGTCACCCGCATGGGCGGGTGATGACAGCTGAATGTGTGTTCGCGTTCTCGCGACGCATTACGCCCGAGTTTTGCTGGAAACTTCCCACCCTCAAATGAGAGGGCGCAGGGAATGCCGGATGCGCGCTGCACCCGCGGTCTCGCGTGCGGTTTGCACAAAACAAAGTGCACACGAGCATACAGGGCAGCGGAGAACATCCGACATTCCCTGCGCAATGGCTTTACGGCTTATGCCGTGATCTC
>NZ_JAFCMB010000033.1 GCF_018130145.1 Bradyrhizobium sp. AUGA SZCCT0176
GCGTACGGCGAAAGCGTGTGGTCCTGGCGCCCGTAACGGCGTCAAGTCTTTCGGGAGCTAACGCTTCCGAGGGACGACGGTGGCAATAGAGACCGTCTCACCGGGGAGAGCGCGCCATAAGCCGTAAAGCCATTGCGCAGGGAATGTCGGATGCTCTCCGCTGCCCTGTATGCTCGTGTGCACCATCTTGTTGCACAATCGCACACGAGACCGCGGGTGCAGCGCGCATCCGGCATTCCCTGCGCCCTCTAATTTTTCTGGGGGGCGGCGAGATTTGAACAACCCGGGCGAAATGAGCCGCGGGAATGCGCAAGTGTGTTTTCCCGCCGCGCGATGCCGGAACCGCTGCTCTTAAACGCGCTGGTTGCAGGCGTCAGGTAGTTCGCGCTGCGGATCGGCCACGACGGCTGGTGGATCGGCCAACTGCCCGCACCGTAACCCAAGATTAAGGCGCACCACTTAGGATGGAGGCCACCATACCATCGTGAATGGCCCAAATCCCATGAAAATCGGTACCCTCCTGACCGCCGCTATCGTCTCGCTTTCCGCCGTGGGCGGTGGCCTCGCCGTCTATGTGGCTGTCACGAAATACCAGACCATGGACAAGGTGTCCGTCGCCCAGAGCCGGCTTGAAGTGGTGCGGGCCGTCGGCGACATCCCGCGCTACATGAACCCCGAACGCGGCTTCTCCACCAACATCCTGTATGGGCCGGCGGTGGTGGAGCCGAAGATGCTCACCGACCTCGACAAGTACCGCAAGGATACCAACGGCGCGCTGGCGAAGATGAACGCAATCCGCAAGGCGCTGCCCGGCTCGCTCGACGATGGCGCGTTGGTCGGCAGCGGCATCGATGCGCTGAACGCGAAGTTCAATGCCTTGCGCGAATCCATCGACAAGGCGATCGCCGGCCCCGCCGATGCCCGCAAGGACGCCGCCAGAAAGATCGTCGCCGATAACGCAGCCTTCAACGCCGCCATCACCACGTTGCTCGAAGAACAGGTCCGCCGCATGGCGCTGCTCGACGGCGACGCTTACCGCCAGGCGACCTACGCCAACATCACCTGGGCGCTGCGCGATGTCGGCGGCTACAACGCCAGCCTGCACAAGAACCTGGTCGGCGCCAACCGCGTCGCGACCGACGCCGAGAAAATGGAACTGAGCCGCGCGCAAGGCCGCGCCGACCAGATCCTGATGTCGCTGCAGGATTTGCGCGGCAATCCCGCAACGCCAGCCAATGTGGCAGCCGCCCTCGGCAAGATGAACGAGGCCTATGTCGATCGGTTCGGCAAGGAGCTGAAGCTCGTCAAGGACGGCGCGATCAGCGGCAAATACGAGCACGACGTCGACGTGTTCTTCGCGGAATCGCAAAAGGGCCTCGGCGCGGTCATCACGCTGCGCGACGCGTTCTACGACAATGCCGAGGAGGTCCTGGGCGCCGCCTACTCCTCGGCGCGCCTCAGCTTCATCATCGCGCTCGCAGGCCTGATCGCCGTTGTCGGCGCCAGCGCCGGCCTGATCCTGATGGTCTATCGCCGCGTCTGCAAGCCGATCGTCCAGCTTACCGCCACCATGACGCGTCTTGCCAGCGGCAACGTTTCCGACGAAATCTCGGGCGCCGAGCGCGGCGACGAGATCGGCGCGATGGCGGCTGCCGTGCGCGTCTTCAAGGACAACATGATCGAGGCCGAACGCCTGTCGGCGGAAAAGGCCGCCGAGAACGACGTCAAGATGCGGCGCGTCCAGGTGCTCGACGAACTCACCCGCGGGTTTGAAGCCAAGGTGACCGAACTCGTCGGCGGGCTGTCCGCGGCGTCATCGGTGATGGAGGACACCGCGCAGTCGATGTCCTCGACCGCGGAAGCCACCAACCGTCAGGCCGGTATTGTGGCGGCCGCCTCCGAGCAGACCTCGAGCAACGTCCAGACCGTTGCGAGCGCCACGGAAGAACTCACCTCCTCGATTTCGGAGATCGGCCGCCAGGTCGCACAGTCCACCGAGATCGCGGCCCGTGCCGTCGACAACGCGCGCCGCACCGGCGACACCGCCCGTTCGCTGGCTGAGGGCGCGCAGAAGATCGGCGACGTCGTGACGCTGATCCAGAGCATCGCGGCCCAAACCAACCTGCTCGCCCTCAACGCCACCATCGAGGCCGCGCGCGCCGGCGATGCCGGACGCGGCTTTGCGGTCGTCGCTTCCGAGGTCAAATCGCTGGCCGGCCAGACCGCGAAGGCGACCACCGAGATCTCCGAACAGATCGCCGCCATTCAGGCCGCGAGCGACGAGACGGTGACGGCCATCCAGAACGTCGCCAATGTCATCGCCGAGATCGACCAGATCGGCATTGCGATTGCGTCCGCCATCGAGGAACAGGGTTCGGCCACGCAGGAGATTTCCCGCAGCGTCCAGGAAGCCGCGCGCGGCACCCAGGAAGTCAACGCCAACATCTCGGGCGTGCAACGGGCGGCCGACGAGACCGGTTCAGCCGCCACCCAGGTGCTGGGCGCTGCCGAGCAATTGTCGTCGCAGTCCAAGGACCTCGCCGGCCAGGTCAACCGCTTCCTCAGCGAGGTTCGCGCCGCCTGACGACGGGATCGCTGCAGCCAGCGCATGCTTGCCAGTTCGAACCTTTGCGCGCGGTCGTCTGCCAGCTGTGGTAGACGACATCAGCGGCACTGGGCCGCCTGATTGAGGACGAGCAAGTCGCTATGCACCAACCGGCACCGCCGCGCCCAAAACTCGCCGAAACCGTCGTTGAATCATCCGTCAAATTACGCGAAGTAAGCATCGGCGTTTGCTGCGAAATTCTCGGCGATACCGCCATCGAATACACCGAACTCGGCGATTACTCTTATCTCGGCCCGGGCTGCATGGTCGCCGACGCACAGATCGGAAAGTTTTGTGCGATCGCGGCGCAGGTGCGGATCGGGGCGCCGAACCATCCGCTCGACCGCCCGTCACAGCATCGCTTCACCTATTGCGCCGAATATTACACGGCGGATGCGCAGCGCGACCACGGCTTCTTCCGACAGCGCCGCGCCGACCGTGTCGTGATCGGGAACGATGTCTGGATCGGTCACGCCGTCATTGTGATGCCGGGCGTAACGGTGGGCGATGGCGCCGTGCTGGCCGCGGGCGCCGTCGTCACCCGCGATGTGGCACCCTACACGATTGTCGGCGGTGTTCCGGCAAAGCAGATCAGGGAGCGCTTCAACCGCGAAATCGCCGTGCAGCTCTCGCGGATTGCGTGGTGGAATTGGCCGGCGGAAACCATCTTTCATCGCCTGCCGGAATTTCAATCCGGCGACGTCGAGGCGTTCTGCGCGCGGTGGGCTCAATCTGCGGGTACCGCCTAGTAGAAAAACGATGTTTCAAGCAGCAAACAGCCTTCCGGACCTGCCTTGAAGGGGCCGTGTTTGGCATGCGGAGGGCGGCAGGCGAAAGCCGGAGCGTGGAACGCCTCGAAATGATGTGGCGGCTCCTGCGAGGCCACAAGGAGCGTTCCTTGGACAACCACGACCTCCTCGTAAAACTCGTGCACGCGCACAGCGTCGATCTCGGCATTCGGCGCCCAGCGAGCGAGGCGATTGAGATGCCCCTTGCCGGCAGCTTCATCGAGCGATCCAGCTAGCGTCTTCGCTTCGATACCCGGTGCGATCGTTTCCCAACCCGAGGAAAGATCTATGTTGAAGAACTCTCGGTGCTCCTTACCGGTCCTTGGGTCGCGCTGATCCATGATGCTGTCCTGTGTTGCTGGTCTAGTCGTCGAACCCGACATAGCGCACGAAGTCGCCATTCGGTGAGCGATCAGTCAATAGCGCTAATCCCGTTTGAAACGATAATCGAAGCGATCGCCATCGGCCGTGATCAGGCCGACCGTCGGATTCGGGAAATGAACCGGCAGGATCAGCGTATCGGTGCCGGCAACGGAGGCAAAGAACGTGCGGCGCGACACCGCCGACTGTTTTGGGTCCCAGTCGACACCCGGCGACCAGTCGGGCTCGCGGCACTGGATCGCATGATGCATCAAGTCGCCGGCCACCACGGCGTGCTGACCTTTCGAGAAGATGTTGACGCAGCAATGGCAGGGCGAATGCCCGGGCGTCGGTGTCAGCGTGACGGTATCGTCGAGTGCGTAGTCGTCGTCGACCAGCAGCGCCTGCCCGGCCTCCACGATCGGCAGGCAATTGTCGCGAAACACCTTGCCGGGCGGCTCGGCTCCCCTGGCGTATTCGGCTTCCCACACCGCGTATTCCTTTTTGTGGAATATGTACTTCGCATTCGGGAAAGTCGGCACCCAGCGCCCGTCGCGCAGCATGGTGTTCCAGCCGGTATGGTCAATGTGCAGATGGGTGCAGAACACGTAATCGACCTGCTCGAAGCCGACGCCGAGCGCGAACAGCTCGTTGCGCCAGCGCGCCTTGCCGGGGAAATCGAACGGCGGCGGATGCCCCTTGTCCTCGCCGGTGCAGGTGTCGACCAGGATGGTATGGCGCGGCGTGCGGACCACAAACGTCTGGTAGGTGATGAACATCTTGCCGGACGCCGCGTCGAAGAATTCCGGCTCCATCTTTGGCAGATGCTGCTTGAAGACCGCGTCGTCATAGGCCGGGAAGAAATCCTGCGGCCGCCGCCACGGCCCCTCGCGCTCGATCACCGCGTCGATAGTGATGTCGCCGATCCTGATCTGCCGCATCGTTTCCCCCGATTTTGCAAGAAGCGTATCGGGCAGATCATGATGGCTCAAGCAGCCCGCGGCGCGTGCCCCATGTGCGTCCCGCGCATCAGCTCCGCAGGCCCGGCGCCTCGTGGCCGGTGCGCGCGACGTATTCCGTATAGCCGCCGCCGAACTGGTGGATGCCCTCGGGCGTCAATTCCAGCACGCGGTTGGAAAGCGCCGCCAGGAAATGACGATCATGCGAGACGAACAGCATGGTGCCCTCGAATTCGGAGAGCGCGTTGATCAGCATCTCCTTGGTCGCGAGATCCAGATGGTTGGTCGGCTCGTCCAGCACCAGAAAATTCGGCGGGTCGAACAGCATCTGCGCCATCACCAGACGCGCCTTCTCGCCGCCCGACAGCACCCGGCATTTTTTTTCGACATCGTCGCCGGAAAATCCGAAGCAGCCGGCCAGCGCGCGCAATGAGCCCTGGCCTGCCTGCGGGAAGCAATCTTCCAGCCACTGGAAGACGGTGCGTTCGCCGTCGAGCAAATCCATCGCGTGCTGGGCGAAATAGCCCATCTTGACGCTGCCGCCGACCACGACGGCGCCGTCATCAGGCTCGGTCGAGCCCGCCACCAGTTTCAGCAACGTCGACTTGCCGGCGCCGTTGATGCCCATCACGCACCAACGCTCGCGGCGGCGGATCATGAAGTCGAGCCCTTCATAGATGCTGCGGCTGCCGTAACCCTTGTGGACGTTCTTCAGGCTGACGACGTCCTCGCCGGAACGCGGCGCCGGCAGGAAGTCGAACGCGACCGTCTGGCGCCGCTTCGGCGGCTCGACGCGCTCGATCTTGTCGAGCTTCTTCACGCGGCTCTGCACCTGGGCCGCGTGCGAGGCACGCGCCTTGAAGCGCTCGATGAACTTGATCTCCTTGGCCAGCATCGCCTGCTGGCGCTCGAACTGCGCCTGCTGCTGCTTCTCGTTCAGCGCACGCTGCTGTTCGTAGAATTCGTAGTTGCCGGAAAAGGTCGTCAGCGTGCCGCCGTCGATCTCGACCACCTTGTTGATGATGCGGTTGATGAACTCGCGGTCATGCGAGGTCATCAGCAGCGCGCCTTCATAGCCTCGCAAAAACTGCTCCAGCCAGATCAGGCTTTCCAGATCAAGATGGTTGCTCGGTTCGTCCAGCAGCATCACGTCCGGCCGCATCAGCAGGATGCGCGCCAGCGCCACGCGCATCTTCCAGCCGCCCGACAGCGCGCCAACGTCGCCATCCATCATTTCCTGGCTGAACCCGAGGCCCGAAAGCGCCTCGCGTGCCCGGCCGTCCAGCGCATAGCCGTCGAGTTCCTCAAAGCGGTGCTGGACCTCGCCATAGCGGGCGATGATGTCTTCCATCTCATCCGCCTGGTCCGGATCGGCCATCGCGGCCTCGAGCGCCCTGAGTTCGGCCGCCACGACGCTGACGGGGCCGGCGCCGTCCATCACCTCGGCAACCGCGCTGCGGCCTGCCATCTCGCCGACATCCTGGCTGAAATAGCCGATGGTAATGCCGCGATCGAGCGACACCTGCCCCTCGTCGGGCAGTTCCTGGCCTGAGATCATCCGGAAAAGCGTGGTCTTTCCAGCCCCGTTCGGGCCGACAAGGCCGATCTTCTCGCCCTTTTGCAGGGCTGCCGAAGCTTCGATGAAGAGGATCTGGTGGCCGACTTGCTTACTGACGTTATCGAGACGGATCATTGTTGCCCAAACATGAAAATTGTTGGCCGCTCTTATTCCATGTGGGGCGCAGGGGAAAGCCTATTCCGGGGGCTAGGCATAGCGTTTTCGAGCGAAGCGGGCACCGGTTCGCGTCAAGAAAACGCGTCAAATAAAAAGATTATGCGGCCCGCATCAGCTTCAAGGTGGCGACCAGCCGCAGGCTGCGCTTTCCCGCCAGCGCGATGGCTTCCAGTTCCGCGCCCTCGTCGGCGCAGGTGCCAGCAAAGCCGATGCCGACCTCATGGCCGCCAAACACCAGATTTTCGCCCTTCGCCGGCGTGTGCTCCTGGTTGAGGATCTCGCCTTTCCAGCGGCCATCGGCCGAGTTGTAGGAGCCGAGGTAATAGAAGAACGCGTCGCCGCCGAGGATGCGGCCATTCATCAGCAGCATAACGCCGGACAGGCCGGCATCGACGCCGTCGAGCGCGCGGATGTGAATGGAATAGAGCCCGTTCACGATGCCCCCTGGCCCGACTTCACCGACAGGCGGCAAGGCCTCGTCGTCGAGCCGGGTCAGATTGGCCCAGAACAGCGCACCCGGCCGCTGCGCGGCGCTGCCCTCGAAGCGCAGCATGTTGCCGTTGACCCGGCCAATCACGCTGGCTGAGGCGACGTCGGTGTCCATCAGCGGCTTGTAATGGGGATCATGATTGTGACGCTGGGTGATGAGCTCGGCGAGGATCTCCTCGCCGCTCTCCTGATAGGTCCCCAGATGCGCGAAAGCGGAATTGCCGCCCAGCAGCTTGCCCTCATGCATGCACATGATGCTGCGACCGAACGCGTCGTTCACGCCGTACTCAGCCTTGTAAAGCCCGTCCAGCAAGGAAGATTTCCAGCTTTATTGAACCATCTCGCGGCGGCATAGCACCAGCGGGGAAGCAGTACCAGCGGTCGTTTCAGCGCAGGTTTTGGACGTTCCGTGTCATACCTCACGCAACCGGTGCCGGCGACGTGAACCGGCTGGCCACGGCAGCCGACCAATGGGCGATTTCCATTGCGGGTGATACCGATGACCGAAGATGAAGAGACCATTGCCCGAACCATCGCCGAGGCCAGCGAGCTGCCGTTGAAGGACGCAGCCTATTTGCTGTGGCGGGAGTGCTCCAAGCTCGACTTGCTCGCGTGGCGCGCGATGCCGCCGAACGTGCGTGACGTGTTCCGGTCGCGGCCGTCGGGAGAAAATTCCATCGAGGTCAAATTCGAGCACGATCATCCCGAAGACGGTCTGACCTTCGACCGCTTGCAACTCACCCATCCCGGTATGGATGAAGCGGAAGTGAAGCAGGCCATCATTGCCGCGGTGAGATTCGACGATGCCTGTTTTGGTTACTTCGACAAGATCAAGGGCGAGTTCGGCGCACGCTACAAGCGCGCGGTCGAACTGGCGGCAAGAGATTATCCCGGATATCTGGAACTGACCTATCAGCGGGCGCGATACTACATCAGCTATTACATGAAGTGATGGCGGCCTGAACGACGCGCCCCTCACCTCAAAAGCACAGATTGGTCACGTCGGCCGGCTTGTCGAGATCGGACGGATCGGCGGCGACGCGGTCGCAGAGCACGAGATCGGCCGATTGCGCGCGCGCCGGAACGGGCAACACCAACACACCCATCGCAACCGCGACCCCGTGAAACAGCGTCCTCATGGGGCGACAGGTTGCGTCGACCGGCAGGCAAATTCAAGGCTCGCAAATTCAAGGCTCAAGCCCGCTCTCGCGCAGCACCGGCGCAACCTCGCGCGAGGCGAGAAACCGCAACAGCCGGTCCGCTTGAGCAGCCTTGCCAGAGGCCGCCACGCGGCCGGCGGAAAACACCGCGGGCGTTTGCAGCTCGCGAGGAATCGGGCCAATAACCTCGATACCCCCGACCTGCTTCAACTCGCTAATCTGCTGCACGGCCAGATCGGCCTCTCCGGTGACCAGCCGCTCGGCCGTGAAACCCGACGGGATGATGCACGCTCTCGCATTGATCTCGGATGCAATACCCAAGCGCTCGATCAACTGCGCGAACAAAATGCCGCTGGCGCCGATCCGCGAATAGGCCACCGAACGGGCGGCAAGCAGCGCCGCGCGCAGCGCGGGCTCGGTTGCGATGTCGGGATGGGCAAAGCCCGCTTTCACCGCTAGGCCGACATAGGACCGCGCGAGATCCACGCAGCTATCCGCCACCACGCGCCCCTCGCGGGCCATGTCGTCGAGCCCCTCGCGGGTCAGGATAACGACGTCGGCGCCCTCGCCGCCGCGCAGGCGATCCAGCAGCGCCAATGTCGGCGCGAAGTCGGCATCGATGCGCACACCGCCGGCTGCCTCATAATGCCCAGCCAGATTGTGAACCGCGCCCTTCAGGGCCAGTGTCGAGAGCACGCGCACGGCATTGTCCATGGCGTTACGCCCGATGCATCAGCTTGAGCACGGCCGTCAGGCGGAGGCTACGCTTGCCCGCAAGCGCGGTGGCCTCCAGCAGCGCGCCCTGGTCGTCGCAGGTGCCGGCAAAGCCAATGCCGACCTCATGGCCGCCGAACACCGGGTTCTCGCCCCTTGCCGGCGTGTGCTCCTGATTGAGGATCTGGCCCTTCCAGCGGCCCTTCTCCGAGGTGTAGCTGCCGATGTAGTAGAACGACGCGTCGCCGCCGAGGATACGGCCCTCATTGAGCAGCATCACGCCAGTCAGGCCGCCGTCGACGCCGTCGAGCATGCGGATGTGAATGGAATAGAGGCCATTGACGATACCATCCTGGCCGACGCCTCCGGCGATCGGGATCTCCTCCTCCCCGATCGGCGTCATGACTGAGCTGAATTTCGCACCCGGCAATTCCTTGAGGCCGCCTTCAAACCGGTAAAGATTGCCATCCGGCTTGCCCCGCGCCAGCAGGGTGGCGTCGTCGGTGCCGGCCATCGCGCGGTAATTCGGGTCGGGATTATGGCGAACGGTCTTGATCTCGATGGCAAGCTCGCCATCGGCTTCTTCCCGGTAGGTGCCGATATGCGCAAAGGCGGAATTGCCGCCGAGCATCTTGCCGGCGCGCACATACATCACGCTGCGGCCGACCGCGTCGTTGAGCTGAAACCGGATCTTGTAGAAACCCTCGAGCAATGGCCGTGTCCCCGGCAAGCGCATCCGCTATCTAGCGCGGTTCATAACGCAGGGGAACGGCTTGAATCGGGCAAAGGGCTTGAATCGATTCATTTGAGGCAACGTCATCGCAATGCAATGACCCGCCAAAGCGGGCACGCTTTGGCGGGTCAGGGTTGTAATCCGGACGCCCCCGTCCGGGTCTGCGGCGTGGTTTAGGCCGCGGCCGACTTGGCAGCCGTCGGAACTTCGGCGATCGTCTTCAGGATCTGCGAAGCGATGGCGTAGGGGTCGCCTTGCGAGTTCGGGCGGCGGTCTTCGAGATAGCCCTTGTAGTCGTTCTTCATGAACGAGTGCGGCACGCGGATCGAGGCGCCGCGGTCAGCCACGCCGTAGCTGAACTTGTTCCAGGGAGCGGTCTCGTGCTTGCCGGTCAGACGCTTGTCGTTATCCGGCCCGTAGACGGCAATGTGGTCCATGAGGTTCTTCTCAAAGGCCGCCATCAGCGCCTCGAAATAGGCCTTGCCGCCGGTCTCGCGCATAAGTTTGGTCGAGAAGTTGGCGTGCATGCCCGAGCCGTTCCAGTCGGTGTCGCCGAGCGGCTTGCAGTGATACTCAATGTCGATGCCGTAAGTTTCAGTCAGGCGCTGCAACAGGTAGCGAGCCATCCACATTTCGTCGGCGGCCTTTTTGGAGCCCTTGCCGAAGATCTGGAATTCCCACTGGCCTTTCGCCACTTCGGCGTTGATGCCCTCGTGGTTGATGCCGGCGGCAAGACAGAGCTCGAGATGCTTCTCGACGATCTCACGCGCGACCGAACCGACATTGCTGTAACCGACGCCGGTGTAATACGGGCCCTGCGGCGCAGGATAACCCGAGGTCGGGAACCCGAGCGGCCGGCCGTCCTTGTACATGAAGTATTCCTGCTCGAAGCCGAACCACGCGCCTTCGTCGTCAAGAATGGTGGCGCGCCGGTTGGTCGCGTGCGGGGTGACGCCATCCGGCATCATGACTTCGCACATCACCAGGACGCCGTCCTTGCGCGCGCCGTCGGGATAAACCGCAACCGGCTTGAGCACGCAATCCGAGCTTCTGCCTTCGGCCTGCATGGTCGATGAGCCATCGAAGCCCCACAGCGGGAGCTGATCGAGCGTCGGGAACGAAGCGAATTCCTTGATCTGTGTTTTGCCGCGCAGATTCGGTGTCGGCGTATACCCGTCGAGCCAGATATACTCGAGCTTGTACTTGGTCATTGAGCCTCTCTTGAGTTTAATGCTGCTAGGTGCGGAAGCCTCGGACTTTGGAGGTTAGAAGCCCTGCAGTCCCCGCACACGTGTACCCGGCCACGTCAGGCCGCTTCTTACCAAGCAATTAAAGTGCCAATCGCTGCAGCGCGGCACCGGACGGCTTTGGGATGTCCACCCTCGTGCGTGCATTTTTTGATGCGACATAGAAGCGCGCCTGACATGCGCGGCGGGCGGCCAAAAGGCGCTTTCGCGCCCGTCTGACGCCCGATTCTACGGCAGTTTCGGCCCGCAACTCCCGGCCCGATTAAAGCTGCAGCAGCCTCTTGCGCCATTCGGCGGGAGGTTCGGTCGCGGCCGGCAACCATCTCCCCGGCTCAAGCGTTAGTCACCTGCCCATTGCCTCACACGAAGCAAAACAGGAAATGCCTACAAAATGCACAGCAGCTGACTTTTTTTGAGCAATTTGCATTCCGGGAGGGCGCGAACGATATCGCAGTCTCGGTAACTAACGGAGAACGAGTCGGGCGCACCATGGTGGTTCGCTCGATCCAGGAGAGACCAGGATGATCAATACAGGTGTGAATGAGGGATCTGCCAAGATCTATCAATTCCCAGCCGGGGGCCGGTCGGCCTTGGCGGGACGTCGCTTTGGCGAGACCAAGCCCGACTTTGCCGCGCCGACGGTCGATGTCGCGGACTGCAGCGGCAGCTGGTACCACGCAGCGGCCATCGAGGAAACCAAGCCTGGGCGTGACCACTGATGCCAGCCCAATGTTCGGCAAATCCGCGTCAAAGAGTTCAGGCGCGGTCGGTGAAGTAGAAAAGGGTCGGAACGAAATCGTTTCGGCCCTTTTTCATGCAAACCCTGTTTTTACGTCACTTCGCATGCCGTTACCGGCCGTTTGGCGTGCTTGAGCGTGGTGAGCCCGGCCTTTGTGACTTTCAGAGTAATCCCGCGGCCCGAATAGCGCGCCCCCGACAACGCCACAGCCTTTTTCAGCGTCACCGCCTTGCCATCGAGCTGCAGATGGGCGCGTGAATCGTACCGAAAAAACCCGGCGATGAATTGCGTGCCGTCGGCGCAACGATAGTTTTTGAAGGTCGCCTGTGCCAACGCGGCCGTCGAGCCGCCCGCTCCCAAAAACATCGTTCCCAGAAGCAACGCCGCCGCGAAACCAGCGATCTTGCGATTATTCATATTCTCCTCCTGACGGCCCGAGTATAGACCAGAGGGCAAGACGCGACACACCCCGGCTCGATCGCCACACAAGAATTGCATCTCCCAAGAATTCTACCAAGAATTCCGCAAGGCAGCCCCGATGTCAGATTCCCCTGCCCGTCATCTCAATCTTGCTGGCGCCAGCAATTTCCGCGACCTCGGCGGTTATCTCACCCGGGACGGCCGCACGGTACGCTGGCGGCAGATGTTCCGGTCCAACCACCTCGGCCATCTCACCGATGATGACGCTGCGGTCTTGCGCTCGCTTGGCGTCAAGCGCGCGTTCGATTTTCGAGGCACGACGGAGCGCGCCGAGGCGGTGTGCGGCCTGGCCGATATCACCGTGCATTCGCTGCCGGTCGAGCCAACGGTGGTCGCCGCACTTCGTGCCATCGCCGCCAGCGGTACGGCGCTGTCGACTGACCACGCCGTCGAGGTGATGCGCGATTCCTACCGCAGCTATGTGCAACAGAACACGCCGCGCTTCCGGGCGCTGTTTGCGCATCTGCTGGAGGACCGCGCGCCACTGGTAATCCATTGCACCGCCGGCAAGGATCGCACCGGCTTCGCCTGTGCGCTGATCCTGCATACGCTCGGCGTTCCCGACGAGGTGATTGCGGAAGATTATCTGTTGACGAACCAGTTCTACCGCAGGGATCCCGCTGCCAGCAGCGACCTGCCTGATCACGTCAAGCAGGTGCTGGGTTCGGTGCAGCCCGCGTTCCTCAGCGCTGCGTTCGAAGCCATTGACGCCGACTATGGCAGTCTCGAAGCTTATCTCCGCGACGGCATCGGTCTTGGCGAAAAGGAGCGCGCGGCGCTCGCGGCGCGCTATCTGCAATCCTGATCTAATCGGGTTCACCCGCCGCATCGAAGCGATCCGCGCGGCCGACTTTCGGGCGCGAGCGTGTCTCGCGATCGCTCAGGCCGCGGCTTCCATTTCCATTTCAGCATCGAGATCGGCGATGACGTCCTCGAACGCCTGGATCGCCTGCTGGATCGCCGCAATCTGCATCAGCTCCCAGTCCTTGATCGGACCGTTGCGGTTTTGCAGCGCGACCACCAAGTCCCGCCGCTGCTCCTTAAGCTGAACAAGCGGTAAACCGTGATCGGGTAGAGATCCCATCGTGATGCCCCTGCCAGGATTGGACTCCCCTTGTAGGGAACGGAACCTGCAATCGACTTGCGCAACTCAGGCAAATTTTAGCTATCGGCCTTGATCCGTATTCTTACGTAGTACCCGCCGCCTTCACGGCCCGCTCGATCGCATCGCTCAGGGCTTCTGCCAAGCAACCGGTCGCCCACTCGCTAATGTGAAGATGATTGTCGGCACCGTCTTCCAGGGCACTGATCGGGATCTTGTCATCGACCCAGCGTCGCATCAGGGCGAAGCGTTGAAAGACGTTGACCTTCGCGATCTCAGCGGCTGCGGCGATGAACGCCACCATTTCTTCCGATGCCTTGAGCTTGTCGGTCATCGCCCTGGTGTATTGCAGGTCCATCAGGATCACATCCGCCGACAAGTCGGCGAGTTGTCTTAACCCGCTCTCGATGGCTCTGGCGACCTCCCTGCGATCCATGTCATGAAAGATTGCGTTGGTACCCACCTGCCAGATTACCAGAGCGGGCGCCTCATCGAACACGTCGGATCGAAACCGCTCTAACTCTTTCGGCGCCTCTTCGCCGCTGATACCGCGGTTGACCACATCGATCGTGCGCCGCGCAAGTTTCTGCCGCAACAGCATTTCCAGACGAGGCGGATAAGGTGCGACCGGCGCAACGCCCGCCGTCGATGACGAGCCGATCGCCACGATCTTGACCTTTTCCGGACGCTGGAGCGCCGCCGTCAGATACGGCAGTTTGTATTTGAAGTTGGCGACGTCCGGATCGCCGGTACGTGACACGTCGTTCATTTCATCACCCTCAACGGGAATATTTTGTTCGACACCCGCATTTGGATGCGAAATTCGCCGCATTGCAAATGAAAAACTGCCGGCGCTAGTGTGTGCTCCCTTTTATCGGCCCGCGGAGGCCCATTATGGATGGAAAAGTCATTGTCGTGACCGGCGCCCTCGGCGCGCTCGGCAGCGTCGTCGTTGACCAGGCGCTGGCGGCCGGTGCCAGGGTCGCAAGCGTGGACCACGCGCCGACGCAGGTGCCGGCGACGTCAAACCAGTTCGAACTCGGCGGCGTCGACCTGACCGATGCGGCGGCGGCGAAGAAGGCCATCGATGCCGCGGTGTCGCACTTCGGCAAGCTCGACGCGCTGATCAACATCGCCGGCGGTTTTGCGTTCGAGACGGTCATCGAGGGCGATCCGAAGACGTGGCAGCGCATGTACGCGCTCAACGTCACGACCGCGCTCAACGCCTCGCGTGCGGCGATCCCGTATCTGACCGCGTCCGGTGCCGGACGGATCGTCAATGTCGGCGCGCTTGGCGCGCTGCAGGCGAGCGCCGGCATGGGCGCCTATGCCGCGTCCAAGGCCGGCGTGCATCGCCTGACCGAAGCGCTCGCCGCCGAATACAAGGGCAGGATCACGGTGAACGCCGTGCTGCCGTCGATCATCGACACCGCGGCCAATCGCGCCAGCATGCCGAAAGCCGATTTCAGCAAATGGGTAAGACCAACAGAGCTGGCCGACGTGATCCTGTTCCTCGCCAGCGACGCCGCCTCCGCCGTCACCGGCGCGCTGCTGCCGGTAAGCGGGCGGGTTTAAGTCCTCAATCTGCAAGCCAGCGCAGCACCGCCTTGAAGCGGATGCTGCGCTTGCCGGCCAGGGCGGTGGCTTCGCCTTCCGCGCCATCCTCGTCGTAGGTGCCGGAAAAGCCGATGCCGACCTCACGGTCGCCGAACAGCGGACGTTGGCCCATCGTCGGCGTATGCGTGTGGTTGATCAATTCGCCCTTCCACCGCCCCTGCGCGCTGCTGTAGGCGCCGACATAGTCGAAATGGGCGTCGCCGCCGCGAATGGTGCCGTCATGCAGCACCATCAGGCCGGTATTGCCGGAGTCGATGCCGTCGAGCATGCGGATGTTGAGCGAATAGAGTCCGTTCCGGACGCCGTCCGGCGCGTTCGCGCCCGCCGGCGGCGCCGCCTCCTCGCTGATGGCGGTTACGTCAGCCGTGCATGGCCCGCCCGCGAGCAGCGCGGTGCCATCCTCAAATATGTATCGGTCACCCCCTCTGCGCGTTCCCCGCAGCGTGATGTTATCGGCACCCGATACCCGCTTGAAACCCAGATTGTCGTTGCGCTGGACCGTCGTGATGTCGACCGCGATATCGTGACCGGATTCGAGGTAGCGGCCGGCGAACGCAAAGGCGGCATTGCCGCCGAACAAACGCCCGTCGCGCGCCACCATCACGCCGCGGCCGGAGCCACCATGCGTGGTGTGAATCTCGACCTTGTAAAGTCCCTTGAGCATGACCGCTCCGGCTGCAGCCGGTCCTTGTTGTTTTTCTGAATCCAGACGGTGGAGATGTCGCCGTGCGCGTTCAGTCCGGGATCAATATCCGCAGCATCGACTTGAAGCGGATGCTCTGCTTGCCGGCGAGCGCGATACCGTCGCTCTCGGCGGTGTCGTCTGTATAGGTTCCGGTAAATCCGATGGTGACGATCTTGCGTTCCCAGACCGGCCGCTCGCCATAGGTCGGCGAATGCTCCTGGTTGGTCAGTTCGCCTTTCCACTTGCCGTTCGCTGCCGTGTAGGTGCCGTAGGCATAGAAGAACGAGTCGCCACCCCGCAACTGGCCATCACGCACGACCATGACGCCCTGGTTGCCGCCGTGGACGCTGTCCAGCATTTCCACGGTAATGTGATAGAGGCCGTTCCTGATCATGGATTGGATCGCGCCCGTTTGCCTGTCCCGCCGGCCAAGATAGCCACTTACGCGCGATTTGGCCAAATCCGGGCTAAACTCGTGACACTGAGTCGCGGCCGCTTTTGCCGCCGGAGCCTGTCGTTGGAAACCGCGCTTTATCTGCCCGTCAAACGCTTCCTTGAAAAGCTCGGCTTCACGGTCAAGGGCGAGATCGGCGGCTGTGACCTGGTGGCGCTGAGCGGCGACGATCCGCCGGTCGTGGTGATCGGGGAATTGAAGCTCACATTCAATCTCGAACTGATCCTGCAGGCGGTCGATCGCGCCGGCGCCTGTGACGAGGTGTGGCTCGCGGCCAAATTGTCGGCACGCGGCAAGGGCCGCGAAAGTGACGCCCGCTATCGCAACCTCTGTCGGCGGCTCGGCTTTGGCATGCTCGCGGTCACCAACACCGGCGACGTCGAGGTGATCGTCAAACCCGCCACGACAGCCCCTCGCCGCAATCCCAAGAAACGCTCGCGGCTGATCAGGGAGCATGAGCGACGCAAGGGCGATCCGGCGATGGGCGGCAGCACGCGCGCGCCGATCATGACGGCCTACCGCCAGCAGGCGCTGGCCTGTGCAGCGGCACTTTCGGGTGGCCCGCGGCGCGTGAAGGATTTGCGGATCGAGATGCCGGACGCCGGCAAGATTCTACTGCACAATGTCTATGGCTGGTTCGATCGCGCCGAGCGCGGCATTTACGTCCTGACCGATGCCGGACACGCCGCGCTGAAACGCTGGCCTCAACAACCGCTGGATCTGACCGCCGCCGAATAGTCCCGACAAGGACGGTGAAACCGGGAGGACAACATGATCGTGGTTACCGGCAGTGTGACGGCACGCCAGGACAGTTTCGACGAGGTCCGCCGCCTGAGCCTCGAGCACGTCCATCGTTCGCGCAGCGAACCCGGGTGCATCTCGCACGCCGTGCATGTCGATTGCGAAAACCCGCTGCGGCTGGTGTTTTTCGAGCAATGGGCCGACCGCGCGGCGCTGCTTAACCATTTCGCGGTCCCCGCTTCGCGCGATTTCGTCAAGTCGCTGCAGTCGCTGGCCGCGGCCGCCACGTCCATCGAACTGTACGACGCTACCAGACTGGAGAAATTGTAGGTGCATGGCTGTAATGCCACGCCAAATTCATATTGCAATGCAACATAAGGGCACTTAGGTATCTCCGCATCAGATGCGAGGCCCCGATGAGCGAAGACTGGAACACGAAATACGGCACCCGGCGCGTGCGACGCGATCCGCCGACGCTGGAAGAAGCGATCTTCGCCGCCGTCGGCATTACCGACGATCAGCAGCAGCAGGCGGAAATCGCCGCAGCGCTGATGGGGCTGCCGTACGAAGAAGTGCTGGCTGAGGTGAAGAAGACCGGCCGCGCCGTTGCGCGATCCGCCACCCGCGTCATCACGGGCGAGCAAGGCGCCCAGCGCTCGGTTGTGGTCGAACGCAAGGTGATCAGGCGCTTCGGTAACGACAAGCGCACCGGTACCTGAAGTCCATTCCTGAAGATCATGGTGTTAAAGGCCCCCCGGGCAATTCGCGTGATCCAGGAGATCCGCGAATTGCCGCTAAAGCGTTTTTCAAGCGAAGTGGGCACCGGTTCGCGTCAAGAAAACGCGTCAAATCAAAAAATACAGAGCCCCGTTCCGATGCAAGCGGAACGGGGCTCTGTCGATGGGCCTTCCGGTCAGGCCGTCCGGCCCCAGCCAGACATTCTCAGCATCATGGCCCAATAAGCGCGATTGAAGTTCGTAATCGCCCGTGCGGCCTCGAGCGTCGTCGCCATTGCGGACGGCGCCCCTTCCGGCAGGTTCTGCTTGGCCAGATCGATGCTGCCGGTGGATTCGCCGTAGCGGAACGTCAGGTGTGCGCCAAACTTGTTGGCGAGCGCCCGCATCGCTTCATTCTGCGCGCCGGTGGTGATCCGCAGGCTTTTATATGCTTTGGCCCGCGCCTCCGCGATCAGCTTCCTGAACAGGATGCTGCCGACGCCCTTGCGCCGTACCGAACTCTCCACGCTGAAGGCGATCTCCGGCAGTGCGTCAGGCGATTGCTCCGGCGGATGCAATTCGGCGGCACCGCGCACCACGCCATCCTCGAAATAGCCAATGATCACCGTGCCGTCGTTGGCGCATTTTTCGGCGTAGCGTTCGATGAAACTGTCGTCCATGAAGCCATGAAAGCGATCATGGCGGCTGGTGCGGTCGAGCCGCAAAAGGTGATCGCGCAGAAGCGGCAATTCCTCTTGCTGGCTTAGAATCCGAACGGTGCCCTTGACCGTACTCTTGGCGCGGCTCGGAACGGTAGTCTGGTAGTTCATAGTCATAACTCCTCGTGGTGGCCCTCGAGGAGGCGTCGAATCCCTAGACCACCTATATTGTGCATCGCAACATGAAGTTCAACCCCTTCAAATGCCTAATAAAAAGCCATTCTCTGCTTAACAATTCGGTAACCAAATCGACGCCAGTCGCGGCGCTCGGCAAGCTATTTTCACACACTGGATTTGAGCCGGGCTTTGGCCCACACTTATCCCGGTTCCCGGAGGTCCCATCGTGGCTGTCGTGCTCGACACGAGTTCTTCAGTTCCAGATCGACGCCTTGCGGTCTGGCAGGACATCGTCTGCGATACCTTTGTCGGTCTCGATTGCCACTCCGATATGCGGGAGGGGTTTTGGGGCGCGGTTTCGCAATCCGCGGTCGGCCGCGCGACGTTTACCCGCGTCGATTCCTGCGCCCAGCGGGTGTTCCGCACGCCATCCCGGATCGCACGCGCCAGCGAGGATTACGTGCTGCTGGCGCTGGGCAACCGCGGCGTCAACGGCGTGTATCAGGACGGCCGCGATGCCGTCGTCTGCGCGGGACAGTTCGTCATTTACGACACCACCCGCCCCTACGAGCTGCGCTTCGATGACAGTTTTTCACAAACGATCCTGCAGATGCCGCGAAAACTTCTGCAGCAACGCATCGGCGCCTTCGACGCGCTGACCGCGACCACCTTCTGCAGCAGTCGGCCCCTGGAAGGCCTGGCCTACGAGTTTCTGGTTAGCACCAGCAAGGTCGTCGACCACGTCGATCCCGCCACAGCATCCCGCCTCTTGGATCAGGGACTGGATCTCATTGCCATGGCCTTCGCCGATCGGATGCATGCGCGTTCGTCGGATCAGTCGTTTCACCGCTCTGCGCTGCTTTATCGGCTCAAGAATTACATCCTGACGCACCTGAGCGATCCCGACCTGTCGATCTCGCAGGTTGCCGCGGCCACCGGAATCTCGCCGCGCTATGCCAGCGACCTGATGGCCGACGAGCAGCACTCGTTCCGCAGCTACGTCCAGATGCAGCGCCTGGAGCGATGCAAGCGCGATCTGTCGGACCCGGCGCATGCGGCCCGGCACATCAGCGACATCGCATTCGCGTGGGGCTTCAACGACCTCGCCCATTTCAGCCGGATCTTCAAGCAGAGGTACGGTGCCTCGCCGCGCGAATGGCGAGACCACCCGACGCAATAAATTCTCCTCGATCGCTCTGGCCTCCCGCGGCGGCACAACGCCCGCCTGCGGACGCGCCGGGTTCTCCGCCGTCACGGCTGACAATTGCAAGTTAAAACAAGTTTTCGTTCTGCCACGGACAAGCGCCGCAGCCAGGGGCGGCGGTAGGCTTTCGACCCAGCGATTGCCTTTGCCTTATCTCCCAACGCAGAAGGATGATTTCAATGGGTCTCGTGCACCAGAAGTACAAGGTAGCGGTGGTTCAGGCTGCGCCGGTCTTTCTCGATCTCGATGCGACTGTGGACAAGACGATCGCGCTGATCGAACAGGCCGCCGCCCAAGGCGCCAAACTGATCGCGTTTCCCGAAACCTTCATACCCGGATATCCATGGCAGATCTGGCTCGGCGCCCCCGCCTGGGCGATCGGCCGCGGTTTTGTGCAGCGCTATTTCGACAACTCGCTGGCCTATGACAGCCCGCAGGCCGAAAAAATTCGCAACGCCGTGAAGCGTGCCAAGCTGACCGCGGTCCTCGGCCTCTCCGAACGGGCCGGCGGCAGCCTCTACATCGCGCAATGGCTGATCGGGCCCGACGGCGAGACCATCGCCAGGCGCCGCAAGCTGCGGCCGACCCATGCCGAACGCACCGTGTTCGGCGAAGGCGACGGCAGCGACCTCGCCGTCCACGACCGCGCCGATGTCGGCCGGCTCGGAGCCTTGTGCTGCTGGGAACATCTGCAGCCGCTGTCGAAATACGCGATGTACGCCCAGAACGAGCAGGTTCATGTCGGCGCCTGGCCGAGCTTCTCGCTGTACGACCCGTTCGCGCATGCCCTCGGCCATGAGGTCAACAACGCCGCGAGCAAGATCTACGCTGTCGAGGGCTCATGCTTCGTCCTCGCTCCCTGCGCCGTGGTCTCGCAGGCCATGATCGAAGAGCTCTGCGACTCCCCCGAGAAGCACGCGTTCCTGCATGCAGGTGGCGGTCACGCTGTCATCTACGGACCGGACGGCAGTTCGCTGGCCGAAAAACTGCCGCCCGATCAGGAAGGCATTCTCTATGCCGATATCGATCTCGGCATGATCGGCGTGGCGAAGAACGCAGCCGATCCCGCCGGGCATTATTCCCGGCCCGACGTCACGCGCCTGCTGCTCAACACGTCCCGCGCCAACCGCGTCGAACATTTTACCTTACCGGTCGATGCCGAGGTCATGAGCGAAATCAGGCTGCAGGCCTGAGAGCTTTAGAAGGTTCTGCCAGCTGACGAGGAGCGAGCCCATGGAATCCGCGATCCCGGACCATCTGCGAAGCGCGCGCACACGCCACCGTCGCGTCCCGGACGACTACGCACCGCCCTACCCATCGTTCGTCGCGCGCCACAAGCCCGCCGTGGTGCGGGTGGTGATGGCCTATTTCGGTGTCCAGACCCGTGGCGAGCCGTCAGAAGCCGCCGAGCAAGCGCTGGCGTGGATCGTCGCCGCTTTCGGGCAGAATGGCGGCCCAACGCATTGGGACCGGGCGCGCTATATTGACGAAGCCGGTTTCACCAGTGTCGTCACGGTGGCCTATTGGGACGATCGCGCCAGGTTCGACGGCTGGTTCCCGGCGGCGCGCGAGGGCTGGACCGGCGAGCGACGAAACGCCGGCGGTGTGGGCACGTTCATCGAGGTGCTGCATCCCAGCGTGGAAGGCTATGAGACCCTGTTCTCGTCCCTCGGAAGACCCGAAGGCGTCGCGGTTCTCGCCGACGGCATGAGCGGCGAGATTCAGGAGCACGCCTATTGGGGCGGCATGCGTGATCGCATTCCAAAATCCCAGACCAGCGACATGGCGCCATCAGGAACGATCACCGCTGTCCGTGATGGCGCCCGCATCAGAGTCATCCCTTCAGACAATGTCTGCCTGATCCGCTCGGGCCAGGATTGGGGCGATACCGAAGCCTCCGAACGCAAGATGTACCTGGAGGATGTCGAGCCGGTGTTGCTGGAAGGCATGGACTTCCTGCGCGATGACGGCCGCTCGATCGGCTGTTACGCCAACCGATATATGACCGTCGTCGCGCCCGACGGCACACGCACCGAAAAATCCTACGGCATGAGCTGGTGGAAGAGCCTCGCCGCCCTGGAGCGATGGGCGGAATCGCATCCGACCCATGTCCGGATTTTTGGCGCCGCGATGAAATATCTGTCGACCTTGGGTCCTGCCGCGAAGCTGCGGCTCTATCACGAGGTCACGGTGGCGCGGGCCGACGAAGCCTTCTTTGAATATCTGGATTGTCACCCGCAAACCGGGATGCTGAACGCCCTGCCGACGGACGCTGCGTAGCGGGCACTGTCCGCGCGCCTACAGCACCATCTGGGTCTGGGTGACGATCGCGACCAGCTTGCCGTCCTCGGTCTCGAGCCGGGTCTGCCAGACCTGGGTGCGTCGTCCCCGGTGAACCGGGGTCGCGGTCGCAATCACCGTGCTGCCTTCCTTGGCCCCGCCGATGAAATTGGTCTTGCTCTCGATCGTGGTGGTGCCCTTGGCATCTTCAGGCAGATTGATGACGGTCGCGGCCGCCCCAACCGAATCCGCAAATGCCATCACTGCGCCACCGTGAATCGTGCTGCGCAAGGTGCAGAGCTCGGGGCGCACCAGCATCTTCGCGACCACACGGTCCTTCTCGGCCTCGACAAAGGTCACGCCTTTCAATTCCGCAAACGGCATCTTCATCGATTGGATTTTTTCCAGCGGCGTCATGAGGCCCTCCCGTAATTCTTTCAATCGATTCCGCAGGAAGCATGGAGGAGCCAGGTAAATCAGGCAATGACCTCGGAGGTAATGGCGCCGTGACAAGAGGCCGGTAATTCTGCATATGTCCCCCATGCGCCAGTTCCCGCCCCGCCGGATCGTCTGCCTCACCGAAGAGACCGTGGAGACGCTGTATTTGCTCGGCGAGCAGGACCGTATCGTCGGCGTCTCCGGCTATGCGGTGCGGCCGCCGCAGGTGCGCCGCGAGAAGCCGCGGGTATCGGCCTTCATCTCGGCGGACATTCCGAAGATCCTGGCGCTACAGCCGGATCTGGTGCTCGCCTTCTCCGACCTGCAGGCCGACATCGTCGCCGACCTCGTGCGCGCCGGCGTCGCCATCCATGTCTTCAACCAGCGCGACGTCGCGGGGATACTCGCGATGATCCGCACGCTCGGTGCGCTGGTCGGAGCTGGGGAGCGCGCCGAGCAGCTTGCCACCAGCTTTGAGCAGCGCCTTGCCAGCATCGCTGCGACACCCCGCCCCTCACCCAAACCAAAAGTCTATTTCGAGGAGTGGGACGATCCCATCATCAGCGGCATCGGCTGGGTGTCCGAACTGATCGAGATTGCCGGCGGCGAAGACGTTTTGCCAAAGCTGCGGTTTCAGCAGGCCGCCAAGGACCGGATCATTTCGGCGGATACGGTGCGTGACACCGCGCCCGACGTGATCCTGGCCTCATGGTGCGGAAAGAAAGTCGTGCCCGAGCGGATCAGGCAACGGCCGGGCTGGAGCGATATCCCGGCGGTGCGCAACAACCGCATCGTCGAGATCAAATCACCGCTGATCCTGCAGCCGGGCCCCGCCGCATTGACGGACGGGCTGGATGCGATCGTGAAGGCGCTCTGGCCACAGCGAGACTGACAGCCGACACTGAACCCGCGCGGTCACTTGAGAAACAAACCATCTCAGGATTATCGCGGTGAATGAGACGTATAGAGGGCTGTGCAAGCATGTGGCGACTATCGATAGGGATGCGACTTCTTGCTGTCGGCGTGGCTCTCGCCGGCGGCCTCTCCGCCGGCCTCGCCCACGCTGCCGATCCGGTTACGCCACCGGGCAGCCGCATCAGTCTCGCGCCGCCGAAGGGCTTTGTCGTCGCCACCACATTCACAGGCTTTCAGGATCAGGCGCACCATGCATCGATCTTGTTGGCGGAGTTCCCTCCGGTCGCGTTCACACAGTTCCGCAACGGCCTCACAGCGGATGCGATGGCCAAGCGTGGCATGCGGCTGCTGTCGACGGAGACGATCGAGGGGGTGCCCTACGAGCAGATCACCGTGCGTGCAGAGCAACGCGCCGGCAATCAGGTTTTTGACAAATGGCTGATGGTCATCAACGGCCCCGACATGACCGGAATGTTGACCGTCTCGATCGCAAAGCCTGCGCCAAAGCAGCTGTCGGATGCCGTGATCCGCGCCGCACTTGCCAGCGTCCGGATCAATGCGACGGCCTCGGGCGATCCGATCGCTGCGCTACCGTTCTCGATCGAGCCGACAGCGCGCTTTGCGTATCGCAAGCCGCTGGCCGGCAGGGGACTGTTGCTGAAGGAAACGCCGCCTCCGCCGGAGGGGAAGCTGGACGACGTCGGCTTCATCGTCAGTCTCGCCACCGAAGCCACCATTGCGCCCTCTGATCAGCAGCGCTTCGGCGAGCAGCAATTTCTGGCGTCGAGAACAATCAGCGACCAGAAAATCCTGAGCACCAAACCGTTGACGACGTCGAACACGGCCGGCTTCGAATATCTTGGCGAGGGCAAAGGGGCCGGTGGCCGCCCGCTCCGCTACCTCGTCGTTGCCCTCTATCCGTCGGGACGCCCCTTTGTCCTGCTGGGCATGGCGCCGCCGGAGCGGTTTGACGAGGCTTTGCCGGAATTTCGAGCGATGGTCGAAAGCTTCAAAGCAAAGCCGTAGAGCGTTTTCGAGCGACGTGGATACCGGCTCGCACAGCAATCAAGTTTACGCAGATTGCGTAGACTTATCTGCGGTAGAAAACGCGTCAAAATAAGCGTCTAGCTCTAGGCACGGTTACAGCTTCTCCACCCCGCACCATTCCGCGATGAACAACGCGGTGGCCTTGGTCGATTTGCGCAGCGAATCCAGATCGACATATTCATTGAAGCCGTGGATCGCCGCGCCGCTGGCGCCGAAGCACAGGCTCGGGATGTTGTAGTTCAGGCCGTAGAACCGCGTATCGGTCAGGGCCGTGAAGACGAGGTCCTCGACCTTGCCGCCATAGACGGCGCCAAACGCCTTGCCGAAGGCCGCTTCCGGTGCGGCGGAGTCCTTCAGCTCGTAGCCTTCCGACAGGAAGCCCGACCATTGCACCTCGGGCGGATTGTTGGAGAGGAAGCGGTGATCGCGCGAGGCCGCGGAGACGCATGCCAAAATCTCCTTCTGGCAATCCTTGATCGACCAGCCCGGCAGCACGGCAATACGGCAATCGACGTCGCACCACGCCGGCACGCTGGAGGCCCAGTCGCCACCCTTGATGATGCCGGGGTTGAAGTTGATCGGATGCGTCAGCGTCTTGAAATGCGGATCGGCCTTGGCGCGCTCGTTCCATTCGGCCTCGAGCTTGCCGATCGCGTGAACGAGATGATAGGCCGCCATGATCGCATTCGAGCCGGAGCCCGCGTAAGCCACATGCACGGGAACGCCGCGCACCCTCAACCGAAACCAGATCACGCCGACCTGCGAACGCACCATCTTGCCGCCCGTCGGCTCCGGAATGAAGCAGGCGTCGGCACGGTAGCCGCGCTGCAGGGTCGAGAGCGCGCCGACGCCGGTACTCTCCTCCTCGATCACGGACTGAAAGTGAATCCGCGCGGTCGGCCGCAGGCCGGCGGCCTTGATCGCATCGAGCGCATAGAGCGCGCCGATGGTGCCCGACTTCATGTCGCAGGCGCCGCGGCCATACATCTTGCCGTCCTTGATCACGGGCGAGAACGGCGGCGTCTCCCACATGTCGAGCGGGCCGGCCGGCACCACGTCGCAGTGCCCCTGCAGGATCAGCGATTTGCCGCCATTGGTCGGCGGACGGTAGGTGCCGACCACGGTGCGCGCCTTGGAGAAATCATGCTCGATCGGCCCGAAGCCGCGCAGGTCCTTCAAATCCTCGACCTCGATATGCCAGTCGTCGACCTCGTAGCCCCGCGCGCGCAGGAGATCGCCGATCATGTCCTGGCACGGCCCCTCGGCGCCGCGGGTCGAGGGGATCGCGACAAAGTCGCGGGTCGTCGCAAGCTGCGCATCAAAGCCGGCATCGACGGCGTCGAGAATCCTTTGTTGCGTATCGGTGGTCATGCGGCGGCTCCAATCGAAGATTGCAGGTCACGAGAACGAGCCACCCTAGCCCGATCTCAGCCGCCGGGGTAATGCAGAAGATGGGCCTCCCGCAAGGCATCATCGAGCAGACGACCTTCCGAATAGACGCCCAGCGATTCCGGGCGCTCGACACCGTCGAGAAGCCGCGGGCAAGGTTCCGGCGCGCCGATCACGGTGCGTACCGGAATGCGTTCGGCATAGACAGGCAATGCATAGTCCTCGTCATCGTCGGCGACGCCCTTGCTGCGGACCTTGGCCGACGCCTGCTCGATCTCCATCGCGATTACAGCGCTTGCCTTGATTTCCTGCTTGGTGCTTTGCCGCAAGGAAGCGGTGCGGTCGGGAAAGAACCGGTCGACCATCGCAACCAGCGCGCGCGCTTTCTCGTCCGGGTCGGTGACGATGTAGGCGGTGCCGAAGGCCATCACGGCGCGGTAGTCGGCCGAATGGTTGAAGCCGCACCGTGCGAGCACCAGGCTGTCGAGATGCGCGACCGTCAGGCACACCTTCTGCCCGTCCGACTGGTTCTCCAGCATGCGGCTGGCGCTGCTGCCGTGCCAGTACAACTTGCTCCCTTCCCGCCAGAAGAACGTCGGCGTGCAATAGGGCTGGCCGTCGATCACGTAGGAGACGTGACACAGCATCGACGCGTCCAGCAGGCTGTGGACCGTCGCGTGATCGTAGCGGCCGCGCTCATGGAGGCGCTTGACCCGGTTGCGCGGCGACACGGGATAAGAATCGGCGGTTTCGACTTCGGTCACGGCAGTTCCTGTCAAATCAATCAATGATGACAAGAGTTGTAGCGGCGAATTTGGTCTGCGATAGTGCCAATTCCATGCGAAAAATTCCGACCAATTCTCCTGTGCCGCCGCGAAAGACCGAGCTGCCGCTCGACCTTTCCGGACCGCATGTGACGCCGCGGGCCTCTTCGCCGCACCGGCTCTATCAGGCGCTTTGCCACGCCATCGTCAGCGGCATCGTGAAGCCCGGCGAACCGTTGCCGCCTTCGCGCACCCTGGCAAGCCAGACCGGTTTTCGCCGCAACGCGGTTACGACGGCCTATGAGCGGCTGATCGCAGACGGGTTTGCGGTCGCGATTGTCGGCTCGGGCACCTTCGTCGCCGCGCGCATCCCCGCGCAGGTGAGCGGCGCCGGCAAGGCCAGGATCGTCATCGAGACGCCGCCACAAGGCACCCTGTCGCTTGGCTGCACGCATATCGACGACCGGGCCCTGCAGCGCTTCCGGTCCTTTGTCGGGCGGCGGATGCGCGCCTTCGGCACCGACCACCTGCACTACGGCGATCCCCGCGGCAGCCGCGAACTTCGCACCGCCATCGGCGATCATCTGTTGTCGGCACGCGGGCTGCGCTGCGATCCGGACCAGATCATGCTGGCCTCGGGAACCCAGCACGCCCTGCGGATCGTGCTCAGCGCCATTCTCAAGCCGGCCGATCAGGTCTGGTGCGAGGACCCCGGCTATCCCGCCGCGCGGCGCGCCATCGAGCATTGCGGCTACCGCCCGGCCCCGGTTCCAGTCGACGCATCAGGTTTGATCGTCGCCAAAGGCCGCACGTCAGCGCCATTGGCGCGCGCGGCCTATGTGACGCCCTCGCACCAGTTTCCACTCGGCGTGCAGATGTCGATGAGCCGCCGCCTGGAACTGCTCGATTGGGCCAGGGATGCCGATGCCTTCGTGCTGGAAGACGATTACGACAGCGAGTTCAGGTATGACGGCGCGCCATTGCTGTCGCTTGCCGGCATCGATCATTTGCAGCGCGTGATCTACATGGGCACGTTTTCAAAGACGCTGTTTCCCGGCTTGCGCATCGGCTATTGCGCGCTGCCCGAGAAGTTGATCGGGCCGGTGACGACGGCGCGCGCCGCGCTCGACCGCTTTCCCGGCACGCTGCTGGAAGGCGCTGTCGCTGATATGCTGAACTCCGGCGCGTTCGCTGCCAATCTGCGCAGGGTGCGCGGGCTCTACCGCGAGGCCCGCGACGTGCTGGCCTCGACACTGTCGTCGGCTTCGGAAGGCCGCCTCTCCGTGCCGGTGCCGTCGCAAGGCCTGCATCTGGTGGCGCGGTTCGATCCGTCGGTCGACGCGCAGGTTGCAGCCCACGCCAAATCCGCGGCCGGCGTCGAAGGCTGGCTGCTGGCGGACACCTATGCGCGCGCGCGGCCGCTGCCGGGATTTGTGCTGGGATTTGCCGGCCACCCGCTTCCGCAACTGAAAGCGTCGGCCGAGAAACTGGCCAAGGCATCGCTGGCGGCGATGCGGGACAACCGGAAGCCGGACATCGGCGGAACCGGCAAATCGCGAAGGCCGGCGTCGGCGCGATCCCGATCGGCGCGCTAACTTAGCACCCTAGGAGAATCGCCGCCGCATCCGCTAAATGCATTGCATAGTCGTCACGATGGAGAAACCCGATGCTTGGCAATCGCAACGTCATGTACCTGATCATCGGTGTGCTGGTCGTTGCCGTCGGCGTGCTCGGCTACAATCTCTATCAGGCCAAGAAACAGCCCGAGGGCGTGCAGATCAATCTCGGCCCCGACGGGTTGAAGATCCAGAGCAAGTGAGGGAGGCCAATTTGGCGATCATGAAGGCCGTGACGGCCGCGGCTCTTGCACTTCCCGCCGGCCTTGCCCTGTGCCTGCTCGCCTCACCGGCCGCCGCGCAGCAGGTCGTCCCCAATGAGCGCAACATCTTGGA
Organism: Bradyrhizobium sp. AUGA SZCCT0176; assembly: GCF_018130145.1. GTDB lineage: Bacteria > Pseudomonadota > Alphaproteobacteria > Rhizobiales > Xanthobacteraceae > Bradyrhizobium. The sequence goes on from NZ_JAFCMB010000033.1 coordinate 28,150, forward strand.
TCTGCGGCTGGGTCAGCGCATCCTTGTCGACGACGGAACATGCCCGGCTGGACAGATCAAGGAAGTCTCGGGCTCGCAGATGACGACGTCGGGCGTGCTGCGCGTCCGCAAATGCATTGCGCGCCTGGGGACGAAGCAGAGGCGGTAGGGCGTGCACTCATTAAACCGCGATAGTCGCTATCTCAGGTAGGCGAGCCTGCCTTCGCGCGAATGGCCATCGACCGCTTGAAAAGCGCGTTGGCATCGGCGTAGCGGCTCTGATACTTGTAGAGACGGGCCAGGTTTTCCAGGACATCCGCGAGGTCCGGATGGTTTGGGCCGACCGTCTTTTCGAAGGTGGCCACCGACCGCTTGTAAAGCCGCTCGGCGTCGGCGTTACGGCCCTGTCGCCCATAAACAGCGGCCAGATTGTTCAGCGCCTGCGCAACATCAAGATGGTCGCGACCGAACGCTTTCTCGGTCACGGCTATCGACCGCTTGAGCAGCCGCTCGGCATCGGCATAACGATGCCGGTTGGTGTAGACATCGGCCAGGTTATTCATCAAAACCGTGGCGTTCGGATCGCTCGGACCGTGCGACCTCTGGAGAACGGCCAGCCCGCGCTTGAACAGCCGCTCGGCCTGGTCGTATCGACCCTGATTGCTATAGAGAGCGGCCAGGTTGCTCAGCGCCAGCACGATGTCCGGATCGTCAGGACCGACCGTTTTCTCACGAATGGCGATCGACCGCTTGAGGAGCGGCTCCGCCTCGGCAAAACGCTCTGTCGTGCGGTAGAGTTCGCCGAGATTATTCAGCACGCTTGCGACTTCGGCATGGTCCGGACCGAGTGTCTTCTCCTTGATAGCCAATGAGCGCTTGTACAGTGGCTCGGCAACGGCGTATTGACCCAGATTGTAGTGGATCGTGCCCAGGTCATTCAGCGGCATCGCGACCATTGCATCATCGGTACCAAACTCCTTCTCGCGAATGGCCAGCAACTGCTGGGCCAGCGGAAGCGCTGCCGCGTACTTTCCGACCCGATAAAGTTCCTTGGATTCCTGGTTGAGACGGCTTGCCTCATCCTGCTCGGCGTAGGATGGCACGATGACTGACAGGCTCAGGGCCAGCGCGGTGACCGCAATGCGGATAGATGCTTTCATGGCCTTCATCACATATGCCTCCGTCGCGGTTCTTCCGCGACATACGCGCCTTTTGTGTCTTCAGAGGCCAGAGAGGTTCATACTGACGGGTCACCGCGCAGTTGTCGCCATACTGAAACCGACGACGGCAACAGGAGCACGGGCCTGCTTTCAGGCTATTGCGTTTGCACGCCTCGCCGTCCAGCGAAGCTTGAATCAGGAAATTGTAAGCGACTTGTTTACGTGGCAGCGGCTCGGTTGAAAGACTTGAGAACGAAGAAGGCGCCCGCGCCGTAGACGACTGCATTCACAACCCACGCAACAGCGACGCCCCAGGCAGACTCCCCTACTATTCCCCAGAAAACGATCGCTGCGGTCAGGCCTGCAAGTCCTAAGCCTGACCAGCCGCTTGTGCTTGGTATGGCCAGAAGTACCGACGAGATAACCGCGCCGATCGCCATTGCGATGATAAGCTTCTTCTTCATTCAGACGCCTAGCAATCCGGAAACAATTGCAACGAAGAAAATTGATGCAAGCCCGAGTACCATGCCTATGGCGACCTTCACCGTAGGCCCGTCGATTTTCTTATCGAGCCAGGTGCCCACCTTCATGAACACGGAATGTGCCCCCGCCCACAGGAGGTCTTTTATGAATTCGGACAGCAACATGTCACTTAGTCGCGCCGGCCCTGCCGGGGTTCAACTGCCGCCGTCGTAAGCATTCCTGTTGCAAGTTCCCATACGCGACCATCGATTCGCGCCGTCTCGCCAGCCCGCCGAACCTTACCAACTGCCGTATTTGCCGACGATTCCACGCCAAAGGGCGTCGCGCTCGCGAGCAAATGATTCTTTTCCGACACTGGCGTTCTTGGCCACGGCGGTGATCACCATCACGAGCTTGAGCTCGGGGTCGACAAAGATCGACTGGCCGTAAACGCCCAGCAAGGCAAACCTTCGCTTATCGCCGGGGTAAAGCCAGAACTGATAGCCGTATCCGAAATACGGCGTGGCCTTTGCCGGCGCGAACGCCTGGGGTTGCCGGTGCCAGTCGGTCGCATCCAGCAGATAATCTTTCGGCACGATCTGCTTGCCGCCAATCGCGCCATCATTGGCGAGCAGCATTCCGAGGCGTCCGTAGTCGCGCAGGGTCGCATTGAAACTGCCCGAGCCGGTTTCGGTGCCGTCGGTGGTCCGCACCCACGTCGCATCGGCCTCTGCGCCCATCGGCTGCCACAGCCGCGCGGTCAGATATTCGCTGAGCGTGGTGCCGGTCACCGCGCGAAGCAGCACGGCCAGGATGACGGTCTCGCTGGAGGCATAGTGAAAGCGCGTGCCCTGCACCGCTTCGCGGGTCTGGAATTGGCGCAGCGCTGATATCGAGCCCTCGCGGTTACGGGCAATCGTGAACCGCGTCAGATCGTCATTGCCGTCGTAGGCTTCCTTGAACTGCACGCCGGACGACATTCGCAGAACATTGCGTATGGTAGTCTCGCCATAGGGACTGCCCGCGAGCTTTGGCACGTATTTCGAAACCAGATCGTCCAACGAACCGATCCTGCCTTCGGCAAGCGCCATCCCGACCGCGAGGCTGACGATGGATTTCGCCATCGAATGCGAAACGAAGCGGTCCGCCGGTTTTCGATCGTATTGGTAGCGCTCGAACAGGATGGTGCGGTCCTTGATGACAAGCAATCCGGTGACGCGCTGGTGGCTGAGAAAATCGTCTAGCGTCCGGCTCTGGTTTTCGAACCGATAGCCGAGCTTTGCATCGCCGCCGGCTGCGGCAAGCGGCAGCGGAGACACGGCTTTGCTCAGCCTATTATGCGGCAATATCTCGTCGAGATGGCTGAACGATCCAACCCGCACGCCTTCATCGAAGAACCAGTTGGCGCGGGTGCCGAGCGGGTAATTCCTGGCCTTACCCAGCAGTTCCTCATCAGGTGCGGCAAAGGCAGGACTTGCCAGCACCACGAGAAGGCATGACAGCAGAATTCGTCCCGGCTGCATCGACTGGCTCACGCGCGCGGGTGAACGCAATCGCGTGCATCCCGGGAATCATCGAACAACCATTGCCTTAACAATCGCTGCCACCGATCTGGCAACGGCTTCGATTCTTGGGAGGTACCGGGGATGAGCGTCCGAGGATATTAGTTCGACGACGGCTCGAACATGCATTGCAGCGTCGGCTTGGCGATCTTGGTGAAGGTCGGGCCGATTTCGGACTGCTTCGACGCCGGCACCCAGGCGGTCTCGATCGTGGGCACGCCGGTCTCGCTGATGCCACGCAGCAACGCTTCGCGCAGGTCGTTGTCCTCGACGGTCGCGGCTGCATGATCGTGCAAGCAAGTGCAAACGGTTTCGGGATGCGCCCAGCGTCCCACCATGTGGGGTGCGCATTGCCGTACGAACTCACCGCGGGGATCGGGGAGCTTGAACATCGAGCCGATCGGCCCCTGCTGGAACCGCATCTGCGCCGTTAACTGGGTTTGGGCCTGGGCTGAAGCGCCCAGCAGGCAGGAAACCAAAATCGCAGCGGCACCAAAACGTACAAACATACTGAGCCTTTACCGGCAAATTCTCTTGCGAGCTGTTAGCTGCGCTTAGTTGACAGCTGCGACAACGATCGACTGCGGAGCCGAGGTCGTCACCGGCGCGCCGTTGTAGGAGAAGGTGCCGATGCCGGGCAAGCCCTGATCCGAGGAACCAGCGATCGAGGGACCGGCAAGGATGAAGGCGAAGGCGAGGATGAAGCTGATGGTCCGCATTTGACTATCTCCGGTTTGGGTGCCGGCGTCCCCGCCGTTTCGTTGGCAGAGTGATAACCAACGGCTGTTTCCAGATATCTGCGCCAGAAGCGGAAAATGGTTTCATCGCGGGGGTGAATTGTTTCGTCGGCCCGCCGGGACGAAACATTGGCGAGAAAAATCCAATAATTTCAATATAGTGATCAATGGCTGGACAGAGGTACAGGTCACCTGAGAGCCGGGACCATTCTACTTTGCATGGGGTTGTTTTCGCGATTTTGAGTCTGGGCCCTGCCGCGTACCGCCGAAGAGAGGCGAAACTGCCTCACTCGCTGTCGACGGCGCTCAAATCGGGTGCGGGTGTCACCACCGGCGAACCGCAATAGGTGAACGTCCCCACCCCAGGCATGTCGCGATCAGCGCTGCCGGCCAGCGACGGGCCGGTCAGGACGACAACCAGGGCAATTATGCAGCTGAGGGCGCGCATCGGGTGTGTCTCCATTCACCATCTGGCGATGAGACGCCCCTAACGGTCGGCGGGTTCGACGCCGTCGCAAGTTCTTCATCCAAGTTCTTAATCATTGTCTGGTGAATAGGCCGCAGCGCAGCAAACTCAACTGTGAACCGAAGCGTCGGTCCGACCGACTCACGCAACACCCGTGCAACTTTTCCCGTTGGTTCGGCGTTGTTCTCGTTCATCATCCAACAAAGGATAGCCGTCGTGGGCAATGGCAACATCAGTGTTGGCAATCAATCCTCGCCCCGCAAATCCGGCCAGCAACAGATGGCTGGTGCGATGTCGCAGCAGGGCGCACCGATCATGGGCGACAATCAGTGCTCGCCACAAAAATTCGTGCGGCTGGTCGGCTGCCACGAGCCCAAGGCCAGGGGCCCTGAAAACAAGGACTGCTCAGAGGTCCGCCCACATCCCAATCCGGTGAAACGGTAAGCTCCGGGATAGCTGCCTAGCCCGGACCACTAATGGACGAACTCGCCACATTTCTGCACCGCGGCGTCGGCGGCTCCCCAGGGCATGATCGGCACCGAGGACGTCGAGTTCTTCGGTGACCCCTCGATCAGCCGGTCCGAATATACCATGTAGACCAGCACGTTCCGCTTGGGGTCGCAGCCGCGGACAATCTGCATTTTCTTGAAGAACAGCGAACGGCGCTGGCGAAACATGTCGTCGCCCTGGGACATCTTGCCCTTGAACCGGATCGGCCCGATCTGGCGGCAAGCCAGTGAAATATCTGAAACTTCCTCGGCAAGCCCGAGCCAGCCCTTGTAACCGCCCTTCTCCGGTACCGTAAAATGGCAGGCCACTCCGTCGACCTCGGGATCGTCGACGCCGTAGGTCGCAAGCTTGTCATTTGGGCTCAGCCATTTGAACACGGTGGAGCGGCGAAAAATCAGGTCCGGCTCGTCGGCGGCAAAGGCCGGGCCGGCATGCCACACCACCGCGGCCAACACCGCCAACGACACGCCCAAGGCCAGATTTCTCCATGACTTGTCACACTTACCGATGGCCTTGAATGTCATTTCTATCTCCGCTGAAGGACCCACCGATTATGTAATGTGCAAATGCCGCACAGGAAGGCTGAGGAACGGAGCGGGGGAGCTCGCGTTTAACGGAATGTGAGGCTTTTTTGCTACGCTTGCGGCGAAAAGCGCAGGTTTAGAGGGCTTAAGCTGGTGAACGCTTTTCGCGTCTGCAACAACAAATGATCATCGGAACATCGGATTCGAACGATCTGGACTCAGGGAATTTGGGCGTGAGCGGGCATCGGCTTTTTGGGTTGAATAGTACGAGCGTAAGCAGTGCGAACCAGCGATTTTGGCAAATAGCTATTCTGGTTGCCGCAGGCACCATCGGCGCCTCCTCCCATGCCGACGCCGCCCTGTATTATTGGCAGGACTCCGACCCCAGCTTCTACCGGCCGGCACCGTCAGCCCAGCCGCGCAAGCAGCGCGCCCGCAAGCCCTCGAAGGCTATGATGGCCGCCGAAAAGGAAATCAGCGCCAAGCCGCAGGGCCCCCTGATCATCGCGATCTCGATCAACCAGCAAAAGGTCAGGGTCTACGACGCCAACGGAATCTTCGCGGAAAGTCCGGTGTCGACTGGCACGAAAAGCCATCCGACCCCGATGGGCGTGTTCAGCATCATCCAGAAGCACAAGATGCACCACTCCAACATCTACAGCGGCGCGCCGATGCCCTTTATGCAGCGCATCACCTGGTCGGGTGTCGCGATGCATGCCGGCGCCCTGCCCGGCTATCCGGCGTCGCACGGCTGCATCCGTTTGCCGATGGCCTTTGCCGCGAAGATGTGGAACTGGACCAAGATGGGCGCGCGGGTCATCGTCACGCCCGGCGAAATGACGCCTTCGAGTTTCTCGCACCCGCTATTGGTGGCGCAGAAGGTCGTGGCGCAACCTGTGGCCGCCGACGAGCCGATGTCGGACGCGCCGGCGGTGAAATCGGACAAGGGCGCGGACGCTGGATCGGCAATCAAGCCCGCGCAGTCCGAAGCGAGCCTGGAATTGCGTTCGACCGTCGGTCACGGCAGCCCCGATCGGACGCCGTTGCGCGAACGAACCCACACTGCAGATGCCAGCGGAGCCATGCCGGCGGCCAATGCCGCTACGATGTCCGATGCTTCGTCCTCGGCGAGCAGACTGCCGGTGTCCGGCGATGCTGCGAAGTCCGAGCAGGTGAAATCGGACGCTGAGGCAGAGCCCGCCAAAAGCGCCGACGGCGCGTCCACCGACAGGAAGCCGGCCGAAGTGACATCGTCCGAGTCCAAACCGTCGGATGCTGCAACGGCCGAGGTCAAATCGTTTGAGACAGGCGACACGACCAAGAGCGAAATCTCCGCCAGCGACACCCCGGTCGAGGCCAAATCGGCTGACGTGAAACCGGATGAGGCGAAGTCGGACGAGGTGAAAACCGGGACGCTCAAGGTGGACGCGCCCAAGGTCGATACAACGAAAACTGAAGCACCAAAGGCAGCGGGGAAACCGGCAGAGCCCGTCAAGGCGATCGCCGATGCACCTGCCGTCGCGCGCGATGTGAAGAAGGATCCGTCGCGCCTGCCAGGCGTCGAGAAGGCCGCGGCGAAGCCGGAACCGAAGCGCACCGGGCAGATCGCCGTGTTTGTCAGCCGCAAGGATGGCAAGCTTTACGTGCGGCAGAATTTCACGCCGCTGTTCGACGTGCCCGTGACGATCGCGCCAAGCGAGCGGATGCTGGGCACGCATGTGTTCACGGCGGAAGTCGACAAGAACGATCCCAATCTCCTGCGCTGGTCGGTGGTGTCACTGCCGGTGACCGCCCGCAACGCGGCCCTCAAGGAAGAAGACGAGCGCGCCTCGCGGCGGCGCAAGGTCGCCGGCGGAGCCCCGGCCGAGGCCAAGCCGGCACCGGCGTCGAACAGCCCGGCCGAAGCACTGGACCGCATCAGCGTGCCACCGGAAGCGATGGCGCGCATCACCGAGGCCCTGACGACGGGCGGCTCGATCGTGGTGTCCGATCACGGCATCAATACAGGCGAAACCGGCGAAGGCACCGACTTCATCGTTCCCTTGCGCTAACTCGCCATAACAGCTTGTTGAGCGGCGCCGGTTCACCGGCTCTGCTATGCTTTGCGCCGATGAATTTCGCGCGAGGCCGTCCATGATCGACCGCAGAACCATGATGACGGCAACGCTGGCCGCCATTGCGGGCATCGGCTCGGCCCGGATCGCCAACGCGCAGGCCGGCATGAGCCGGATCACTGCCTACGCGTTTTCGTTTGGCGGATTGGCCGGCGGCGATATCAGGCTTTCGGAATATGCCGGCCGTCCGCTCCTGATCGTCAACACCGCCTCGCTTTGTGGCTTCACGCCGCAATATAAGGGGCTGCAGGAATTGTGGACGCAGTTCAGCGACCGCGGCCTGATGATCGTCGGCGTTCCCTCCAACGATTTCGGCGGCCAGGAACCCGGCGGCGCGACCGAAATCGCAGCGACCGCACAGCACCATTACGGCGTGACCTTCCCGATATCGGCCAAGGCCATCGTCAAAGGGCCGAATGCGCATCCGTTCTACAAATGGGCAGCAGAAGCACGGCCAAAGGATGTTCCGCGCTGGAACTTTCACAAATATCTAATCGGCCGCGACGGCTATATCGCCGAAGTCTTCCCGGAATCCGTCGACCCCTCGGATACGCGGGTGAAGACCGCGATTGCGCGGTCGCTCGCACAAGGTGTTTCCGAACGAAGCGGCTAACGGGTCGCTTGCGGGCAATGCGTGGAAACAGCGGGAATAATCCCCTGAATTAACCGGTTCGGCGACAAATCGGCGGCCCTGTGTGACCGCCGTTGCCTTGGCGAGGCCGCTGCAACTAGGCTATTGTGCGTTGGGGCGGGAAGCGGCCGGACGACGGCAAAGCCGGCATCGGACGCGGGATCATTTAAGGAAAACAAGATGCGTATTGCGGCAGGGTTGATCTTTGCAGGCGCGGTTTCGTTGTTGACCTCGAGCGCGGCCTGGTCGCAAACGCCGCCAGCCAAGGGCGCCGCTGCGCCCCCGGCGGCCGCTCCAGCACCCGCTGCCGCAGCACCCCAGCCAGCGCCTGCCCCGAAGGCCGCGGCCGCTCCGGCCCGGCCTCCTTGCACCAACCCGAACGCACTCGGCGTCGGCCGCACCGTCGAGATCGACACAACAGGCGGCCCCGGCTTCGGCTTCGAGCATTTCAAGGATCTGGATTTCCTGCGCGACAAGGAAGTCGTCTTGACGTTCGACGACGGCCCGTGGCCGGTGAATACGCCCTCGGTGCTGAAGACGCTCGCCGAGGAATGCACCACCGGCATCTTCTTCCCGATCGGCAAGCACGCCACCTATTATCCGGAAATTCTCAAGCAGGTCTACGCGGCCGGCCACGCGGTCGGTTCGCACACCTGGTCGCACGCCGCCCTGGTCAACAAGAAGCTAAGCGAGGATCAGCGCAAGGAAGAGATTGAGAAAGGTTTTAGCGCCGTCAAGTGGGCATTGGGCGGCACCTCGCCGGCGCCGTTCTTCCGCTTTCCGGCGCTGCAGCACCCGCCGGAAATCGTCACCTATCTCGGCACGCGCAACATCGCGATTTTCTCCTGCGATCTCGACTCCTTCGATTTCAAGGCAAGCAAGCCGGAGAAAATCATCGAGACGGTGATGCGCAAGGTCGACAAGCTCGGCAAGGGCATCATCCTGATGCACGACTTCCAGAAACACACCGCGGAAGCCCTGCCCGAGCTCCTGAAGAAGCTGAAGGCTGGCGGCTACAAGGTGGTGGCGATGCGCGCCAAGGCGCCAATACAGACCCTCCCGCAATTTGACGAGAGTCTACTGAAAGAGGCCAAACTGCCGACCGTAAGCTCCCGCCCGGTTTCCAGCGTCGTGCAGACGATCTCGGAATAATCGGCTTCGACTCGGCGACAAGTCCATGCCGGCGCTGCGCATCGAAGGCTACGTTATCGTCTCGGCGGACGGCATGCTGGCGAACGCCAGCAATGTCATGCCTGACGATTTGAAATTCGAGGGCGACAAGCAGTTCTTCTCGGCCGCCCTCGACCGCGCCGACCTGATCCTGCACGGCCGCAATTCCTTCGAAGACCAGCCGAACTCGCCGCGGCGCAAGCGGCTGATCCTGACGCGAAAGGTTCGCACGATTGCGCCCGATCCATCCAATGCCAACGCCACGCTGTGGAATCCGGCTGGCGCCTCCTTTGAGGCCGTCTGCGAGCAGACCGGAATACGCGCCGGCACGGTCGCCGTGATCGGCGGCCCCTACGTGTTCGGCATGTTCATGGACCTCTACGACGTGTTCTGGCTGTCACAGGCCCCGCACGTGCGGCTGCCGGACGGCGAGCCCTGCTTCCCCGGGGTGCCCGCGCGCTCGCCGCAGCAGGTGTTGGCGTCGCACGGATTACGCGCCGGACAACCGCAAATACTCGACCCGGCGGCTGACGTCACCGTCACGCCGTGGCGGCGGACCTGAATACACGTCCGCCGCTCTAGTCTAGACGTCGTAAGCAGGTTCCGACGATCGCGGCCCGCGGCCGTAGCCCGCGATCATGAACAGGGCACCGACGATCGACAGATTCTTCAACGCATCGATCAGCGTCTTGGCGTTCTCGGGCGAGGCTTGATTCCAGAAATCGTGGAAATAGAAGGTGGCGGTCAGCACGAAGAAGATCAAAAGGATCGCAAAGAACCGTGCGCCGAAATTAACCGCGATCATCAGCCCGGCGATGATCTCGAACCCGCCAATCGAAAGCGCCAGCAATTGCGGCGTCGGCATGCCCGTGATGGTTTCGAGCTGCGAGGTATAGGGCGCGAGCAGCGTGGGAATGGTCACCTTGGACGCGATAAAATCCGCCGTCTGCTGGATGCCGAAGAGCTTGGTTGCTCCGGTGTAGATGAAGAGCACGGCAAACAAAACTCGCCCGAAAGTAAAGAACGCTGGCATGGGTCGGCCTCACTGGATGGCAAATGCAATGTCACAAGCGGTCGCGCGAGGCGAGTATGAGCGTTTCGCCTCTGCTTTTCAAACGATCAAATCGAAACCATCCGCGTTAGAACCTGTGGAGATCAACTAGCCGAACAGGCTCGGTTGCGCACGGCCGGCACGCTCCTGGGCCTCGACGGCGGCAACCGCCGTCATGTTGAGAATGCCGCGCGCGGTCACCCCCGGGGTAAGGATATGCGCCGGGCGCGCCGGGCCGATAAGGATCGGCCCTACCGGCAGCGCATCCGCCAGCGTCTTGATCATCTGGTAGGCGACGTTGGCGGTATCGAGATTCGGCATGATCAGGATGTTGGCATCGCCTTCCAGCTTCGAATGCGGCAGCACGAGCTTGCGCGCAGCCGCCGATAGCGCGGTATCGCCCTGCATTTCACCATCTGCCTCGATCTCAGGGTGCTTTGCCTGCAGCAATGCGGTGGCGAGACGCATCTTGCGCGACGACTCGGTATCATAGCTGCCAAAGTCCGAATGTGACACGAAGGCAACGCGGGGCTTCATGTTGAAGCGCTGCACGTGGATCGCCGCCAGCGACGCCACCTCGGCCAATTCCTCGGCGCTCGGATTGGGCCTCACCTGCGTGTCGGCTATGAAATAGGAGCCCTTGCTGGTGATCATCATCGACAATGCCGCAAAATCGCTGACGCCCGGCAGGAAGCCGACGATTTCCCGGACATGGCGCAGATGGCTCATATAGCGGCCCTCGACGCCGCAGATCATGGCGTCGGCCTCGCCGCGAACCACCGCCAGTGCTGCGATGACGGTGGCGTTGGTGCGAACCACGGTGCGCGCGGCCTCAGGCGTGACGCCGCGCCTTCCGGCGACATCGATATAGGTCTGGACGTAGGAGCGGTAGCGCGGATCGTCCTCAGGATTGACGAGGTCGAAGTCCTGCCCGGCCTTGATCGAAAGCCCGAACCGCTTGATCCGGGCTTCGACCACCGAAGGCCGCCCGACCAGGATCGGCCGCGCCAGTTTCTCTTCGAGCACGACCTGGGTGGCGCGAAGCACGCGCTCATCCTCGCCCTCGGCGTAGATCACCCGCACCGGCTGGGACTTCGCCTTGGCGAATACCGGCTTCATGACGAGGCCGGAGCGGAACGCAAAGCGCTCCAACAGCATGGTGTACTCGTCGAAATTCTTGATTGGCCGTGTCGCCACGCCGGAATCCATTGCGGCCTTGGCGACCGCCGGCGCGATGCGCAGGATCAGGCGCGGATCGAACGGGCTCGGGATCAGCGAGCCCGGTCCAAAGCCCTGGGTTTCGCTGCTGTCAAAGCCCTGCGCCACCGCGTCCGACGGCGGATCGCGGGCGAGCTGTGCGATCGCGTCCACCGCGGCGTGCTTCATTTCCTCGTTGATGCCGGTGGCGCCGACGTCGAGCGCGCCGCGGAAGATGAACGGGAAGCACAGGACGTTGTTGACCTGGTTCGGAAAGTCGCTTCGCCCGGTGCAGATCATCGCGTCGGGGCGGGCTTTGCGTGCTTCGTCCGGCATGATTTCCGGATTCGGATTGGCCAGCGCCATGACCAGCGGCTGATCCGCCATCGCCTTGACCATTTCCGGCTTCAGCACGTTGGGCGCGGATAGGCCGAGGAAAATATCGGCGCCGCCGATCACGTCGGCTAGCACGCGCGCGCTGGTCTTCTGCGCATAAACCGCCTTCCAGCGGTCCATCAGCGTGTTGCGGCCCTCGTGCACGACGCCGTCGATATCGCAGACCCAGATGTTCTTGTGTTGCGCGCCGAGCGACACCAGAAGATTGAGGCAGGCGATCGCGGCTGCACCGGCGCCTGAGCAAACGATCTTGACGTCGGCGAGCTTCTTGCCGTTCAGCAGCAGCGCGTTGGTGATCGCCGCAGCGACGATGATGGCGGTGCCATGCTGGTCGTCGTGAAACACCGGGATCTTCATGCGCGCCTTGAGCTGCGCCTCGATCTCAAAGCACTCCGGCCCCTTGATGTCTTCCAGGTTGATGCCGCCGAAGGTCGGCTCCAGCGCCGCCACCGTCTCGACCACGCGCTCGATCGTGTCGGCGGCGATCTCGATGTCGAAGACGTCGATCCCGGCGAATTTCTTGAACAGGACCGCCTTGCCTTCCATGACCGGCTTCGACGCCAGCGGGCCGATATTGCCGAGGCCGAGCACGGCCGTCCCGTTGGAGACCACGGCGACCAGGTTGGCGCGGGCAGTCAGGGTCGCCGCTTCAGCCGGATTGTTGGCGATTTCGGTACAGGCGGCCGCAACGCCCGGCGAATAGGCCAGTGCCAGGTCGCGCTGGTTGGCGAGCGGCTTGGTGGCCTGGATTTCCAGCTTACCGGGCCGCGGCAGCCGATGGTACGCCAGTGCCGCGGAATGGAGATCTTCAGAATAAGACGACATGCATACTCCCGCGTTTCCGGTCCCGATCTTTTGTTTCTTCGCCACGTCCGGACGAGGTCAGATTGCCGGCAGATTGAGCCGGATGTGAAGCACGCGCAACCGCTTGGATGCAACAGCTGATGGCGCCCCCATCAACAGGGCGCAGGGGCTGGCGGATCGACGCAAACGATCGAACCCGGTACCATGACCCCTCCCCATCCCCGGTCATTCGACCGACAACGGCAAATTGCCCTCCGCCCAACCGGCAACCGGAGCTGCCCGAATGGTAAAGGTTCTGAGCGGCCTGGTTGCCGCAATCGTGATCGCGGTGGGAGGTTTCTTCGGCTTTCAGTTCTATACCCAGCATCGGATAGCCAGCGAGGTCGACGCCGCGCTTGAACAGATTCGCGCGGCGGGAGGCAAGGCGAGCCGCGGCAAGGTCTCGTTCGACCTGCTGAGCCGTACGGTCACGATCGCCGAGATCGCGGCTCAATCGGCGGCGCAACACCCGACCAGCGTCAAGATCGGCAGCCTCACGGCCTCTGGCGTCAGCCAGCCGGACGCGGCGCGCTTCTCCGCCGAGAACATCGACATCACCGATGTCGAGGTCGGCGCGGCCATGGCCCCGCAGGCGGCTCTGAGCCTCGCCTACAAGGTGCCGCGGATCATTGTGAAGGACTATTCCGGCCCCGCCAGCCTCCAGCGGCTGCCGGCTTCGTCGTCTTTTGCCGACGTCTACCGGTCCGTACTCGAGCAGTTCGCAGGCGTCACGGCGGCGTCGATCACGGCCCCCAGCCTGACCGGAACCATCAACTCCGGCCTTGCCACGCCGGGCGGTGGCGAGGTCGCGTATACGGGCCTTGCGATGCAGGACATCAAGGACGGCAAGGTCGCCAGCGCCAAGATCGATGGTGCGGTGTTCACCGTCAACGCCCAAGGCGCGGGGGGCAAGCCCGACAAGCTCACCGGCAACCTCGCCAATATCGCGGGCTACGACATCGACAGCCGCGCGGTGGCCGCGATGTTCGATCCGCAGAAGGCCAGCGACGACCAATATTACCGCGCCTACCGCCAGATCACGACAGGGCCCTATGTCGTCACCTCCGCGCAAGGCCTCAACATGCGGATCGATGGCATCACGATCGATGATCTGGGCTTGCGGCCCTCGCGCATGCAAGTGCCGGATCTGCTGGCGATGATACCTGCGCCCGGCGCCGCGCCGCCAACGCCGGCGCAGGCGCGCGCGCTGATCGAGAAGGTGGCCAAGCTGTACGAGGGCATGCGGATCGGCAATGCCGAGATGCGCGGGTTCTCGGTGGAGACCCCGCAGGGCCCCATCAAGCTGTCGGCGATGCGGCTCGATCTGGACAATGGCAAGGTCAACGAATTCGCGATCGAAGGCGTCGATGGCCGCGCTCCCGAAGGGCCGGTCAAGCTTGGTCGCTTTGCCCTCAAATCCCTCGACGTCGCCAATCTGCTGCGGTTGTCGGCGCAGTTCGCCGGTTCGCCGCCGCCGCCCGACAAGGCGCTCGACATGATTCCGCTGATCGGGGGCGCTGAACTCAGGGGACTGGTGGCCCCCTTCAAGAACACCGGCAAGCAGGTCAGCATCGAACAGTTCAGCCTGGACTGGGGGCAGTTTGTCGGCCCGATCCCGACCAAGGTCCGCATGACCACCAGGATGACGACGCCTCTCGACGCCTCCGATCCAATGCTGAAGGCGCTGATCGCGGCTGGCCTCGACAAGGCAGTCATCGATAATGACGTCGGCGCTGTTTGGACGGAGGCGACGAAGACGTTCGCACTTGAGCCGGTGTCGCTCGAACTGGGCGGGCTCCTCAAGGCAAATGCGCGGCTGTCGCTCACCAACGTGCCTCGCGGGGTGTTCACGCTCAACCCGGTGCAGGCGGCGGTAATGGCCGAGCAGATCGAGGCCGGCCCGCTCGAGTTCGTGCTGCGCGACACCGGCGCGGTCGACATCGCGGTTGCCCAATATGCCCGCCTTCAGGACGTGAGCCGCGAGGCGGCGCGGAGCGCTATCGTCGACATGATCCGGTCGGCCCGCGAACCGGCCGCGGGCTATCCCGACGTGCTCGCGGCGCTGGACGCCGTCGCTCGCTTTGTCGAGACGCCGCGGCAAACGTTGAATGTCAAACTCACGCCGCGCGGCAAGCTGCCGCTCCGGCAGCTCAACCAGCACATGAACGCCGACCCGTTGCTGGCGCTGGCGCAATTCCGGATCGAGGCTTCGACGGGACTCTAACCCTGCGCTAGCCCTTGTCCGGCAGGTTGAGCCGGATGTGCAGTTCGCGCAGCTGCTTGATCGCGACGTCAGACGGCGCGCCCATCAGCAGGTCGACGGCCTGCTGGTTCATCGGGAACAGCGAGATTTCGCGCAGGTTCGTGGTGCCGCAGAGCAGCATCACGATGCGATCGACGCCGGCCGCCATGCCTCCATGCGGAGGGGCGCCGTACTGGAACGCGCGGTACATGCCGCCGAACCGCTCGACGACGTCCTTCTCGCCATAGCCCGCGATCTCGAACGCCTTCACCATCGCCTCGGGCTTGTGGTTGCGGATGCCGCCGGAGGCGATCTCGTAGCCGTTGCAGACGATGTCGTACTGGAACGCCTTGATGGTCAGCGGGTCCTGCCCGTTGAGCGCATCGAGGCCGCCTTGCGGCATCGAGAACGGGTTGTGCGAGAAGTCGACCTTTTTCTCAGTCTCGTCATACTCGTACATCGGGAAGTCGACGATCCAGGCGAGCTCGAACCGGTCCTTGTCGATCAGGTTCAACTCCTCGCCGACTTTCGTGCGCGCGAGACCTGAGAACTTCCAGAATTTTTCCGGATCACCGGCGACGAAGAAGGCTGCATCGCCCTCCTTCAGCCCGAGCTGGCTGCGGACCGCGGCGGTGCGTTCCGGGCCGATGTTGTTCGCCAGCGGCCCCGCGCCCTCGCCGCCCTCGCGCCACATGATGTAGCCGAGGCCGGGCTGGCCCTCGCCTTGCGCCCAGGAGTTCATCCGGTCGCAGAACGCGCGTGACCCACCGCCGGGTCCGGGGATCGCCCAGACCTGGTTCTTCGGGTCTTCCAGCATCCGCGCGAACACCTTGAAGCCGGAGCCGCGGAAGTGCTCGGAGACATCCTGCATCTCGATCGAATTGCGCAGATCCGGCTTGTCGCTGCCGTATTTCTTCAGGGCTTCGGCGAACGGAATCCGCCGCCAGCCTTTTGTCACCGGCTTGCCTTTTGCAAACTCCTCGAACACGCCGGTAATCACCGGCTCCATCGACGCGAACACGTCTTCCTGCTCGACAAAGCTCATCTCGACGTCGAGCTGGTAGAACTCGCCCGGCAGGCGGTCGGCGCGTGGATCCTCGTCGCGGAAGCATGGCGCGATCTGGAAGTAGCGGTCGAAGCCCGACATCATCAGGAGCTGCTTGTACTGCTGCGGCGCCTGCGGCAGCGCGTAGAATTTTCCCGGATGAATCCGCGACGGCACCAGGAAGTCCCGCGCCCCTTCCGGCGAGGACGCCGTCAGGATCGGGGTCTGGAACTCGAAGAAGCCCTGCTCCTTCATCCGCTTGCGCATGGAATCGACGATCGCGCCGCGGGTCATGATGTTCTGATGCAGCTTCTCGCGACGCAGGTCGAGGAAACGGTACTTAAGCCTTATGTCTTCAGGATATTCCTGCTCGCCAGCCACCGGCAGCGGCAGCTCGCCGGCAGGCCCCAGCACTTCGACCGCGCTGACATAGATCTCGATCTTGCCGGTCGGCAATTCGGCATTGACAGTGCCTTCGGGACGATGGCGCACCTTGCCGTCGATCCGCACCACCCACTCCGAGCGGAACTTTTCGACTTCAGCAAACGCCGGCGAGTCCTTGTCGGCCACGCACTGGGTGATGCCGTAATGGTCGCGCAGGTCGATGAACAGCACGCCGCCATGGTCGCGGATGACGTGGCACCAGCCCGAGAGGCGAACGGTTTCGCCGATGTGGCTGTCGCGGAGCGCGCCGCATGTATGTGACCGGTAGCGATGCATGGAAATCCCAAAAACTGATATTGGAGGTCGAATCGAGGGCCAAGAATCAAGACAAGAATCGGGGAACAAGGCCTGCCCGAGCTGCGGCAGGGTTTACCCGACGAGGTCAGGCGCGGCAACCAGTGGCGGCCCCTGTTTTGGCCCAAAAAGCGGCATTTCGAACCTATCGGGCGTGAGCCCTTTGCCTATCCCCCGGGCGCGCCTATCTTTGTGGTCATGACCGTCCATTTCCCGTTCCAGAACACCTATGCGGCGCTGCCGGCGAACTTTTTCGCCCGCGTGGCCCCCACCCCTGTGGCGGCCCCCCGGCTGATCAAGCTGAACCGGGCGCTGGCCGTCCATCTCGGCCTCGATCCGGAGGTGCTTTCCGGCCCTGAGGGCGCCGAGATCCTGGCTGGCAAACGCGTCCCCGACGGCGCCGATCCGATCGCGATGGCCTATGCCGGCCACCAGTTCGGGCATTTCGTCCCGCAGCTCGGCGACGGAAGGGCCATCCTGCTCGGCGAAGTCATCGACGCCGACGGCGTCCGCCGCGACATCCAGCTCAAGGGGAGCGGCCCGACGCCGTTTTCCCGCCGCGGCGACGGCCGCGCCGCGCTTGGCCCGGTGCTGCGGGAGTACATCGTCAGCGAAGCGATGTTCGCGCTCGGCATTCCGACGACGCGCTCGCTCGCGGCCGTCATCACCGGCGAGCGCGTGCAGCGCGAGACCATGTTGCCCGGCGCGGTGCTGACCCGCGTCGCCGCGAGCCATATCCGGGTCGGCACCTTCCAGTTCTTCGCCGCGCGCGGCGACACCGACGGCGTGCGCCAGCTCGCCGACCACGCGATTGCGCGCCACTATCCGGAGGCCGCCAAGGCTGAGCGCCCCTATCACGCGCTGCTGGAAGGCGTGGTGGCGCGGCAGGCCGAACTGGTGGCGCGCTGGCTTCTGGTCGGCTTCATCCATGGCGTCATGAACACCGACAATTCCTCGATCTCGGGCGAGACCATCGACTACGGCCCGTGCGCGTTCATGGACCATTACGACCCCGCGCAGGTGTTCTCCTCGATCGACGAGATGGGCCGCTACGCCTACGCCAACCAGCCGCAGATCGCGCTGTGGAATTTGACACGGCTCGCCGAATGCCTGCTGCCGCTGTTGTCCGACGACAAGGACAAGGCGATCGAACAGGCGCAATTCATCCTCGGCGAATTCGCCGAACAATTCACCAGCGCCTATCAGGCCGGACTGCGCGCCAAGATCGGCCTGTTCGATCAGCGTGACGGTGACGAGGCGCTGGTGCAGGACCTGCTCGATGCGATGGCCAAGAACCAGGCCGACTTCACCCTCACCTTCCGCCGCCTCGCCGACGCCGCGCTTGATGCGAACGACGACAGCGTCAGGGCCCAGTTCCTCGATCCCGCGGCGTTCGATGAGTGGGCGGCGCGCTGGCGGCAGCGTATTGCCGACGAACCGCAATCGGCGGCGGAACGACATGCCGCGATGCGCAAGGTCAACCCGGCCTTCATCCCGCGCAACCATCGCGTCGAAGCCGTGATCCAGGCCGCGATGAATAACAACGATTACGCACCGTTCGAGGAATTGCTGGGCGTGCTGGCAAAGCCGTTCGAGGACCAGCCGGAGTTTGCCGGCTATGCCGATCCGCCACAGCCGGAGCAGCGCGTGCTGCAGACGTTCTGCGGGACGTAAGGGTGTTGATTCCATAACCGCTTCGACGTCATTCGAGCGAGGCAGCAATTAGTCTCTCGTCGTCCCGGCGAAGGCCGGGACCCATACCGCGTGATCTCTCGATGAAGCCTCGGTAGCAGAGACCATTCGCAAAACTTCTCGCCGGGGTTATGGGTCCCGGCCTTCGCCGGGACGACGTGGACATAGCTTCGCGATCTCGCGGCGCATTGCGCCCGAGCTTTGCCAGAAATTCCTTGCCCTCCAGTGAGAGGGCGCAGGGAAGACCGGGTGCGCGCTGCACCCGCGGTCTCGTGTGCGAATAGTGCAAAGAAAGCTGCACACGAGCATACAGGGCAGCGGAGAACACCCGGCCTTCCCTGCGCAATGGCTTTACGGCTTATGCCGTGATCTCCCCGGAGACGAGTTCTTGGTTGACTCCGTCGCTGCCGTTCCCGCTTGCGCTTCTCCAACAGCTTGACGCCTGCAACGGGCGCCAGGACCACACGGTTTTGCCGTACGCTTAGTCCGCGCCGTCGTCTCAGCGCAAACCAGCGTCCACCGCAACCCGCCCAACGTCCGTGACGACGGCCGACGCCCTTCTGAGTAGGACGGGATGGGCAAA
>NZ_JAFCMB010000034.1 GCF_018130145.1 Bradyrhizobium sp. AUGA SZCCT0176
TGCACACGAGCATACAGGGCAGCGGAGAACACCCGGCCTTCCCTGCGCAATGGCTTTACGGCTTATGCCGTGATCTCCCCGGAGACGAGTTCTTGGTTGACTCCGTCGCTGCCGTTCAGCTCTCGCCTACCGACAGCTTGACGCCTGCAACGGGCACCAGGACCACACGGTTTTGCCGTACGCTCATCCACGCCGTCGTCGAGGCGTAAACCAGCGTCCACCGCAACCCGTCCAACGTCCGTGACGACGGCCGACGCCCTTCTGAGTAGGACGGGATGGGCGAATATATGCCCCTGATTTGTGTTCTGGTAAACAGAAATCTTTTTTATTTTGGGGCTTGACAGGATTTCTTTAAATCAGAACTGATTTGCCCGACGGGTTGTTTTGTCGCACTGATTGCCGCGCATCCGCCATTGCGAGCGCAGCGAAGCAATCCGTAGCGCCGCAAGCAGAGGAATGGATTGCTTCGTCGCTACGCTCCTCGCAATGACGGTGGTAGGCAGAATCGCATCCCTACTCCACACCCGCTTCATCCGGCGTGAACTCATAGACCGACGAGCAGAACTCGCAGGTCACCACCACCTTGCCGTCCTTGACCATTTCGGCGCGGTCCTGCGCCTGGAAGCTTTTCAGCATCGACGACACCGCGTCGCGCGAGCAGGAGCATTGCGCGCGCAGCGGCAACGGCGTGAACACGCGCACGCCGCGTTCGTGGAACAGGCGATACAATAAGCGCTCGCCCGACAGATCCGGATCGAGCAGTTCGACATCCTCGACGGTCGAGATCAGCGACTGGCCTTCGACCCAGGCGTCGTCTTCGGCCACCGCATGCGTCACGGCGCCTTCCGGCGCATCGCCGGGATCGAGGTCGGCCTGCCGCGCCCGCTCCGGCGCCTGGGGCAGGAATTGCAGCAGCATGCCGCCGGCGCGCCAGCGGTGTTTCGGACCGTCGCCGCTGCCGCGCCATTCCTCGCCGACCGCAAGCCGCACGCGCGTCGGGATCTGCTCGGAGCGCAGGAAATATTCATGCGCGGCGTCTTCGAGATTGCCGCCTTCCAGCGCCACCAGGCCTTGATAGCGGCTCATGTCCGCGCCCTGGTCGATGGTCATCGCCAGATGACCGTTGCCCAGCAGCGCGCCGGAGTCCTGCCCGTCCTTCAGCCGCGTCGCATCGAAGCGCGCATAGGCGCGCAGCCGATCCGGCAGCTGGAAATCCACGATCAGGAACGACACCGGGCCGTCGGTCTGGGTCTGCAGGATGAAGCGCCCGTCGAACTTCAGGGACGAGCCCAGCAGCGTTGCCAGCACGATGGCTTCGCCGAGCAGCTTGCAGACCGGAGCCGGGTAATCGTGCTTGGTCAGGATGTCGTCGAGCGCGGGGCCGAGCCGGGTCAGCCGTCCGCGCAGGTCGAGCGCATTGACCTCGAACGGCAGCGCCGCGTCGTCGATGGGAACCGCCGATGGCGCGCGGATCGGCGCTGAGGGCGTGATTTTGATGTCGGGGGATTGTGATGTCATCGCGTCTATCTGGGGTCGGAAGGAGTGAATCGAAAGGGGTCTACCGTCGCCCCGGCGAAGGCCGGGGCCCATAACCACCGGCGGTAATTGTTTTACACGCTGATCGTTATCTTCCTTTTTCGACAAACAAGGCCGCGGCGTATGGGTCCCGGCGTTCGCCGGGACGACAGCTATGTTGAGGAGCTACGCCACTTCGTTAAAACACCAGGCCAGAATGCCCTTTTGCGCATGCAGGCGGTTTTCGGCTTCGTCGAACACCACCGATTGCGGGCCGTCGATCACCTCGTCGGTGACCTCCTCACCGCGATGAGCCGGCAGGCAGTGCATGAACAGCGCGTCGGGCTTGGCCAGCGACATCAGCTGGGCGTTGACCTGGTAGGGCTTGAGCACGTTGTGGCGATGCTCGCCGTCCTTGTCGCCCATCGACACCCAGGTGTCGGTCACGACGCAGTCGGCGCCGGCGACGGCGGCTTCCGGGTCGTTGCCGAGCACGATCGGCGCCTGCGTCGCCTTGATCCAGTCCTTCATCGCCTTGTTCGGCGCGAGCTGCGGCGGGGTGGCCACGTTCAGTTTGAACTTCAGGCGTTCCGCCGCATGCGCCCATGACGCCAGCACGTTGTTGTCATCGCCGGTCCAGGCCACGGTGCGGCCCTCGATCGAGCCGCGATGCTCCTCGAACGTCATCAGGTCCGCCATCACCTGGCAGGGATGCGAGCGCCGGGTGAGCCCGTTGATGACGGGCACGGTGGCGTTGGCGGCAAGCTCCAGCAACGCATCGTGATTGAGGATGCGGATCATGATCGCATCGACGTAACGCGACAGCACGCGCGCGGTATCGGCGATGGTCTCGCCGCGGCCGAGTTGCATTTCCGCGCCGGTCAGCATGATGGCCTCGCCGCCGAGCTGGCGCATGCCGACGTCGAACGAGACCCGGGTGCGGGTCGACGGCCGTTCGAAGATCATCGCCAGGGTCTTGCCCTCGAGCGGCTTTCTGGGCGTCTCATGCGCCTTCAGCTTCGCCTTCATGGCGACGCTCAGGTCCAGCATGTTGCGCAATTCCTTCGGCGGCAGCTCGCTGATATCGAGAAAGTGACGTAGGGACTTGCTCATCACCCCGCCGCCTTCTTCTTGTCGCCTGACAGCGCGATGCAGGCGCGTTCGAGGCTTTGGACGGATTGCTCGATCTCGGATTCGGAAACGATCAGGGGCGCGAGGAAGCGCACGACATTGTCGCCGGCGCCGACCGTCAGCAGCTTCTGGTCCCGCAGCGCGGCGACGAGATCGCCCGAGGGCACCACGGCCTTGACGCCGATCAGCAGCCCTTCGCCGCGCACTTCCGCCAGCACGGAAGGATAGCGATCGACCACGGAAGCGAGCTTCTGTTTCAGCAGCAGCGACACTTTCTGCACGTGGTCGAAGAAGCCGGGTTTGAGCATCACGTCGAGCACCGCATTGGCGGAGGCGATCGCCAGCGGGTTGCCGCCGAAGGTCGAGCCGTGCGAGCCCGGCGTCATGCCGGACGCCGCCTCTGCCGTGGCGAGACAGGCGCCGATCGGAAAGCCGCCGCCGAGCGCTTTTGCCAGCGACATGATGTCGGGGGTGACGCCAAGGCGCTTATAGGCAAACAGATCGCCGGTGCGGCCCATGCCGGTCTGCACCTCGTCGAAAATCAGCAGCAGGCCCTTGTCGTCGCACAATTGGCGTAGCGCCTTGTAGAATGCATGCGGCGCGCTGCGGACACCGCCCTCGCCCTGCACCGGCTCGATCAGGATGGCGGCGGTCTGCGGCCCGATCGCCTTCTTCACCGCCTCGAGATCGCCATGCGCGACCTGGTCGAAGCCGTCCAGCGGCGGACCGAAACCTTCCAGATATTTGGCCGAGCCGGTCGCCGCCAGCGTGCCCAGCGTGCGACCGTGGAACGCGCCCTCGAAGGTGACGAGGCGATAGCGCTCCGGATGTCCCTTGGCGGCGTGATAGCGGCGCGCGACCTTGATCGCGCATTCCATCGCTTCCGCGCCGGAATTACAGAAGAACACCAGATCCGCAAAGCTCTGCTCGCACAGCCTTGCTGCAAGCTTGTCGCCGTCCGGGCTCCGGAACAGGTTCGACATGTGCCAGAGCTTGGTGGCCTGCTCCTGCAAGGCAGCGACCAGATGCGGATGGCAGTGGCCGAGCGCATTCACCGCCACACCCGAGGTGAAGTCCAGATAGCGCTCGCCTGACGTCGAGATCAGCCACGCGCCTTCGCCGCGTTCGAAACCGAGATCGACTCTCGCGAATACGGGAAGCAGATGCGACGGGGCGCTGTTGGTCATGGCTATCACTGACGGTTAGAGACCGGCCACATAGCGTGCATTGGCGCGAACGCGGCACAGCCGGTCTTGCGAAAACAAAACGTGCCGCCTTTTCGGGGCGGCACGTAACAAGCATTCTATGCTGGCTTTGGACCGTGTCAACACGCCTAAAAACGGCTTTCCTGCAGTGCAGGATAAAGCAATCCGTAGCATTCCGGTGCAGTGGAAAACTCCAATTACAATGCATAAATACCGGAACATGTGGACGCACGGACGCGGACTCTTGCGCCAGAGTCCCGCCATATTGTAGCGTCTGGGCTGTCGGGTACGACATCTCGTGCGGAAGTACTGACCCCTAGAGTCCATTTTGTAAGGCGTAAACGTTCGGGCGGCTTTTTTGCGCCCGGCGAGGGCTAAGGGATTCTGCCCGCTGGGATTTTTGAGAATTGGCATCGCCAGCGCTGCCCCCGGTTTGGCCGGCTCTGTGCGAAGGGAAGAATGCGATGACGGTATTGACCTGGTCCGACGAGCGCGTCGAGCAGCTTAAAAAGCTCTGGGAGGGCGGACTTTCCGCCAGCCAGATCGCCGCGGAACTCGGAAATGTGACGCGAAATGCAGTGATCGGCAAAGTGCACCGGCTGGGTCTCTCCGGCCGTGCCAAGAGCCCCTCCTCGGCCGCGCCGCGTCAGCGCAAGGCGCGCCCCGCCCAGCAGATGATGCGGGTGGCGCGCCCGGTGTCGCGCGGCAACACCGCGCTGGCCCACGCCTTCGAGGTGGAGATGGAGCCGGATCCGGTCGCCTACGACAATGTGGTGCCGATGAGCCAGCGGCTGACGCTGCTCGAATTGAACGAGGCCACCTGCCACTGGCCGATCGGCGATCCCTCCAGCTCGGAATTCTTTTTCTGCGGCGGCAAGGCGCTCAGCAGCCTGCCCTATTGCGCGCATCACTCGCGCATCGCCTATCAGCCGGCCTCCGATCGCCGCCGCCCGGCGCCGAAGCCGACCAGGTAAGAGCTGCGCATCAGCTACGCGGAAAATATCCGCTGTCGTCCCTGCGAACGCAGGGACCCATAACCACAGGCGATCGTGGTTAGGCTTGGCTGGAGCTCCAGCTCGCTTCAAAAATCGATACTTGTGGTTATGGGTCCCGGCCTTCGCCGGGACGACGATGGAGTATTGGCTACTCCACCTTCGCGAACCGATCATCCAGCGCGTAGCCGGCGCCGCGCACGGTGCGGATCGGGTCCTGTTCGCGGCCGGGGTTGAGCAGTTTGCGCAGGCGGCCGATATGGACGTCGACGGTACGCTCGTCGATGTAGATGTCGCGGCCCCAGACGCTGTCGAGCAGTTGCTCGCGGCTGAACACGCGGCCGGGATGTTCCAGGAAAAACTCCAGCAGGCGATATTCGGTGGGGCCGAGATCGATCGGACGGCCCGAGCGCGCGACGCGGCGCTTCTCGCGGTCGAGTTCGATATCGCCATAGGTCAGCACGGTGGCCAGCCGCTCCGGGCTCGCCCGCCGCAACAGGCCCTTCACCCGCGCCAGCAGCTCCGGCACCGAAAAGGGTTTTACGATGTAGTCGTCGGCGCCGGTCGCCAGCCCCCGCACCCGTTCGCTTTCCTCGCCGCGCGCGGTCAGCATGATGATCGGCAGCGCCTTGGTCTCCGGCCGAGCCCTTAAGCGGCGGCACAGTTCGATGCCGGACAGGCCCGGCAGCATCCAGTCCAGCACGATCAGGTCGGGCACCCGCTCCTTCAACCGTGTATCGGCGTCGTCACCGCGGGCGACGGTTTCGACCTCATAGCCTTCGGCATCGAGGTTGTAGCGCAGAAGCGTGGTGAGCGCTTCCTCGTCTTCAACCACCAGAATGCGTGCGTTCATCTATGTAAGCCTCTTGTGTTTTGACGCGCTGTCGATACGCGAAAAACGTCTCTCGTTCCGCTGTCAGTTCAGTAACTAGTTTCCCGGCACAGTCGTGGCGAAATTCGTCATGTCGCCCTTCGGGCGCTTGTCGAGGATCTGCTGGCCTTCGATCATGTAGAACACGGTCTCGGCGATGTTGGTGGCATGGTCGCCGATCCGCTCGATGTTCTTGGCGCAGAACATCAGATGGATACAGAACGAGATGTTGCGCGGATCTTCCATCATGTAGGTCAGGAGTTCGCGGAACAGCGAGGTGCAGATGGCGTCGACTTCCTCGTCGCCCTTCCAGACCGCCATCGCCGCCGGCAGGTCGTGCGACGCGTAGGCGTCGAGCACGGACTTGACCTGCGACTGCACCAGGTCGGTCATGTGTTCGAGACCGCGGATCAGTTTCAGCGGCTGGAAATCGTTCTCCAGCGCCGCGACGCGCTTGCCCATGTTTTTGGCGAGGTCGCCGATCCGTTCCAGATCGGTGGCCACCCGCATGGCGCCGACGATCTCGCGCAGGTCGATGGCCATCGGCTGGCGGCGGGCAATCGTCAGCACCGCGCGTTCCTCGATCAGGTGCTGCAGGCGGTCGATCTCGGCGTCGGAGGCGACGACGCGTTTTCCGAGCGCAACGTCGCGCCGGATCAAGGCATCGACGGATTCGGTGATCATGCGTTCGGCAAGGCCGCCCATTTCGGCGACCAGGCGGGTCAATTCCTGAAGATCGCTGTCGAACGCCTTCGCGGTATGCTCTGAAGCCATTGTCTTCTCCTCGCGATGTGCGCTTAGCCGAACCGGCCGGTAATGTAATCCTGGGTGCGTCGATCGCTCGGCGAGGTGAAAATCTTGTTGGTGTCGTCGAATTCGACCAATTCACCGAGATACATGAAGGCGGTCTTGTCCGAGACGCGCGCCGCCTGCTGCATGTTATGGGTCACGATGGCGATGGTGTAGTCCTCCGCCAATTCTGTGATCAATTCCTCGACCTTGGCGGTCGAAATCGGGTCCAGCGCCGAGCAGGGCTCGTCGAACAGGATCACTTCAGGGCGCACCGCCACCGTGCGCGCGATGCAGAGCCTCTGCTGCTGGCCGCCGGACAGGCTGAGGCCCGATGCATTCAGCTTGTCCTTGACCTCGTTCCACAGCGCACCGCCACGCAACGCCTTTTCGACGCGGCCGTCCATCTCGGATTTCGAGATCTTCTCATAAAGGCGGATGCCGAAGGCGATGTTTTCGTAGATCGTCATCGGAAACGGCGTCGGCTTCTGGAACACCATGCCGACCCGGGCGCGCAGCAGATTGAGATCGAGCTTGGGGTCGAGGATGTTGGTCTGGTCGAGCATCAATTGCCCGGTCGCCTTCTGGCCCGGATAGAGGTCGTACATCCGGTTGAAGATCCGCAGCAGCGTGGACTTGCCGCAGCCGGACGGCCCGATGAAGGCGGTGACGCGGTGGGTGCCGAGCGTGAGGTTGATGTTCTTCAGCGCGTGGTGCTCGCCATAGTAGAAGTTCAGGCCCCGCGCGGTCACTTTCGGCGGCGCGTCGGGCAGCGCCACGTGGGGAACGCCCGCGTTGACGGCACTCATGGATACAGAAACTTCGGTCATTTTGCGGTCCTCTCGGCGCCAAGGATGCGCGCGCCAATATTCAGGGCGAGTACGGTCAGGGTGATGAGCAGCGCCCCGCTCCAGGCGAGCTGCTTCCAGTATTCGTAGGGGCTCTGCACGAAGTTGTTGATGGTGACCGGCAGGTTCGCCATCGTCTTGGTGAGATCGAGGCTGAAGAACTGGTTCGACAGCGCGGTGAACAGCAGCGGCGCGGTTTCGCCGGCGACGCGGGCGGTGGCGAGCAGCACGCCGGTGATGAGACCACTTCGCGCGGCGCGATAGGCGATCCGCTTGATCACCAGCGAGCGCGGCAGGCCGAGCGCGGACGCCGCTTCACGCAGCGGATTGGGCACCAGGCCGAGCATGTCCTCGGTGGTGCGAACCACCACGGGGATCACGATCACGGCCAGCGCCAGACAGCCGGCAAAGGCCGAGAAGCCGCCCATCGGCACCACGATGGCGCCGTAGACGAACAGGCCGATGATGATCGAGGGCGCGCTGAGCAGGATGTCGTTGATGAAGCGGATCACCGAGGTGAGCCGGTCATGCTTGCCGTATTCGGCCAGATAGGTTCCGGCCAGCATGCCGAGCGGCGCGCCGATGCCGACCCCGATCGCAGTCATGATGATCGAACCGATGATCGCGTTGCGCAGACCGCCATCGGTCGAGCCGGGCGGCGGCGTGTCCTGGGTGAAGACGGCCAGGTTGAGGCCGGCCAGGCCGTTATAGAACAGCGTGAACAGGATCAGCGCGAGCCAGGTCACGCCGAACAAGGCGGCGCCGACGCAGAGGCCCCGGATGATGATGTCGTTGCGGCGGCGGGAGGCGTAAATCGGGTTCATGGCTCAGTTCCCCGCCTTCTTTTCCAGCCGCATCAGCATCAGCCGGGCGGCCGACAAGACGAAGAACGTCAGCACGAACAAGAGCAGGCCGAGCAGGATCAGGCCGGACTGGTGCAGGCCGTCGCTCTCGGCGAATTCGCTGGCGATCGCCGCCGAGATCGTGGTGCCCGGCGCGAAGATCGAGGATGAGATCTTGAACGAGTTGCCGATGATGAAGGTGACCGCCATGGTTTCGCCGAGCGCGCGGCCGAGCGCCAGCATCACGCCGCCGATCACGCCGACCCTTGTGTAGGGGATCACCACGTTGCGGACGACTTCCCAGGTGGTGCAGCCGACGCCGTAGGCGGCTTCCTTCAGCACCGGCGGCACCGTCTTGAAGACGTCGACCGAGATCGAGGTGATGAAAGGCAGCACCATGATCGCAAGGATCAGCGCGGCGTTGAACAGGCTGAGATAAGACGGGGGACCTGCGAAGATGGTGCCGAGAACCGGGACGCCGTCGAAGATGCTGATCATGAACGGCTGGAACGAGTTGGCCAAAAACGGGCCCAGCACGAAGAAGCCCCACATGCCGTAGATGATCGAGGGAATGCCGGCGAGCAGTTCGACCGCGAGCCCGATCGGACGGCGCAGCCAGATCGGACAGATCTCGGTCAGGAACACCGCAATGCCGATACCGACCGGAATGGCGATCATCATCGCGATCACGGAGGTGATCAGCGTGCCGTAGATCGGCCCGAGCGCGCCCAGCACCGGCGGATCGGCTGATGGCGCCCAGCGCGAGGTGAACAGGAACGAGAAGCCGTATTCCCTGATCGCAGGCCAGGCGCCCACGATCAGCGATAAGATGATGCCGCCGAGAATGAGCAGCACCGAGATCGCACAGGCGCGCGTGAGCCAATAGAAGGTAACGTCACCAAGCTTGAAGGCGCTGAGGGCCCTGGCGCGATCGTAAGGTCCTGCAGCTTCCATCACGTCGCTCTGAACGGCCATGTCTGCCACGCCAATCCCCTGTACTGTATAGCCCAACTGCCCCGGACCCGGCGCCGGTTTTGCACCGGACTCTTGAACCAAGACCCCTGTCGGCCAAGACCTTGTCGACCAAGTCACTCGGCAAACCAGACCCGCCCGTATTCGCCCTCCTGCCCGGAGGGAAAGACCCAACCCGGAAAGACCCGGGTTGGGCAAAGTGGGAGCACGCTCCCATTGTCGCCGGGCCGGAACGCCGCCCGGCTCTTGTTCTTAAGTTCAGCTCTTGATCTCGGCGGTCCAGGTCTTTTCGATCAGCTTGACCACGGAGTCCGGCATCGGGATGTAGTCGAGCTCCTCAGCCATCTTGCCGCCCTTCTCGAACGACCATTTGAAGAACTTGATGGCTTCCTGGGACGCGGCCTTATCGGTCGCGGACTTGTGCATCAGGATGAAGGTCGCGGCGGTGATCGGCCACGAGGTTTCGCCGGGCTGGTCGGTGAGGATCACGTAGTAGCCGGGCGCCTTCGCCCAGTCGGCGTTGGCCGCAGCAGCCTGGAACGAGGCTACCGTCGGCTGCACGGTCTTGCCTGCCTTGTTGACCATCGCGGCATAGGTCAGCTTGTTCTGCTTGGCGTAGGCGTACTCGACGTAGCCGATCGCGTTCTTGGTCTGGCCGATGTTGCCGGCAACGCCTTCATTGCCCTTGGCGCCAACGCCCGTCGGCCATTCGACCGCGGTGCCGAGACCGACCTTGGCCTTCCACTCGGCGTTCGACTTCGACAGATAGTCGGTGAAGTTGAAGGTGGTGCCCGAACCGTCGGAGCGGCGGACCACGGTGATGGCGTCGGTCGGCAGCTTCAGCTTCGGATTGAGCTTGGCAATCGCGGGATCGTCCCACTTCTTGATCTTGCCGAGATAGATGTCGCCGAGCACTTCGCCCGAGAGCACGAGTTCGCCCGACTTGATGCCTTCGAGGTTCACGACGGGGACGATCGCGCCCATCACCATCGGCCACTGCACGAGGCCATCCTTTTCGAGGGCCTCAGCCTTCAGCGGCGCATCGGTGGCGCCGAAGGTCACGGTCTTGGCCAGGATCTGCTTGATGCCGGCGCCGGAGCCGATCGACTGGTAGTTCAGACCGTTGCCGGTCTCCTTTTTGTAGGCATCGGCCCACTTGGAATAGACCGGGAACGGGAAGGTGGCGCCTGCGCCGGTGATATCGGCGGCGAATGCCGAGGTCGAGGCGGCGACGAGGCCTGCCGCGACGATTGTCTTGATGAAATTCATGGCTGGTCTCCATCTGGTGAGCGAAGCGCCTGTTAACGCCCGATCGCGCTCACGCCGCATCCGTTTAGGTGCGGTCAATAGAGCTTTTACGAAGGTTCGATGACAGTTGGATGACAGACTCAAGCGATTGGAATCGCTAGAGTTTAAGTCCCTGCCGGGGGTTTCGCCTGGGGAAAGCAGGCGGTAAAAGTGGCCCCGTTTTTGGGCACGCTTTCGATCAAAAGCCGGCCGCGATGGCGGTTAACAATATGTTTCACCAAGGATAAACCGAGCCCGGTTCCACCCTGCGCCCGGCTGTCGCCGACATCGACCCGGTAGAACCGCTCGGTCAGCCGCGGCAGATGCTCCGGGGCAATTCCGGGCCCGAAATCGCGCACCAGGACGCGGACTTCCGGCGCGCCATCGGCGGAATTCGCATGCACCAGCGAGACGATGACCTTGCCGCCGGACGCGCCATATTTGAGCGCGTTCTCGATCAAATTTTCGAACAGCCGCAGCAGCTCCTCGCGATCGCCCGCGATCGTCACCGGCAGCTCCGGCAGATCGATCTCGATGGCGACCTGGCGTTCATGCGCCAGCGGCTCCAGCCCGTCGGCGACCTGGCGGATGATGGGCACGATGTCGACCGAGGTATCGGGCCGAACATGCGCCGACAATTCGACCCGCGACAGCGACAAGAGATCGTCGATCAGCCGCGCCATGCGCGTCGCCTGCGCGTGCATGATCCCGAGAAAGCGCTCGCGCGCCTTGACGTCATCCTTGGCAGGCCCCTGCAGCGTATCGATGAAACCGGACAGGGCGGCGAGCGGCGTACGCAGTTCGTGGCTGGCATTGGCGACGAAATCGGCGCGCATCTCCTCGACCCGGCGCAGCGGCGTCTGATCGTGGAACGTCATCAGCATGCACTTGTCGGCGCCGCCGAACAGCGTCGGCACCGGCACCGGCGTGATGATCAGCTCCATCCAGCGGTCGACCGGCACATGGTCGAGATAGGTCGCGCGGCGCGGCTCGCTGGTCGCGATCGCCTCGCGCAGGGCGGTGATGATTTCGGGCGAGCGAAGCGCGAACTGGGCAAGCTCGTTCTTGCGCAAAGCGGGGGCAAGCTGGGCTGCCGCAGCATTGAGATGGATCACGCGGCCGGCGCGGTCGAGCAGCACGGCCGGATCCGGCATGCCGGCCACGACGGCGCTGACGGCGGCGGCTTCGACCGGATTGACGCCGCGAACGTCTTCGCGCGAGGTGGCCGTATCATGCAGCCGCCATGGCACCAGGGCTGCGGCGGCAATGCAGATGAAGGCCGCAACGGCGCGCGCCACCCCGAGTTCGCCGGTCGCAACGAATACCGACAAAGCGAGGCCCGCGACCAGCAGGATAATGGCCGAATGCCGTAACCGGTCGGACCATGGGGCAAAATAGGAGGAGGAAGAGGAGGAATCGTCTATCGCCATTGTTGGCTTTGTTCCCTCTGTCTTTTGCATCTTTTACGCGCTTTCAGGCGCCGGTGTCTCCACGCTCGCGCACATAGACGGCCTCACGTCTCGGCTCGGCGTCGGGGCCAGGCGCCAACTGGCGCAGGCGCTTCGACCGCGCACCCAGGATAACCTCCCGAAGCGTCAGCAAGATTACAGATATGACAAAAGGCGCAATATAATAGAGGACCCGGAACAGCAGCATCCCGGCCAGCAAATCCTCCCGGTCCATCTGCGAGAGGCCGACCAGCATGGCGGCATCGAAGACGCCGAGCCCGCCAGGGGAATGGCTGGCGAAACCCAGCAGCGTCGCCGAGACGAAGATGACCGCGACGAAGATAAAGTCGACATTGGACTCGCCCGGCACCAGCATATACATCGCCAGCGCGCAGAACCCGAGGTCGACGATGCCGATGCCGATCTGCAGCAGCGTCAGCGGCCCGCCCGGCAGCGTCACGCTCCAGGGTCCACGGCCGACCCCGCGGGGCTGGCTCCAGACCCAGACCACATAGCCGACGAGGCCGGCGATAATCGCAAACGCCAGGGCACGGTTGAGCCAGGCCGGCAACTGATCGATCGAAGCTGCGGCTTCCGGATGATAGGCGATGCCCAGCCCGAGCACGGCGGCGTTGCCGAGCCAGAAGGTGAGCCCGGCCAAGAAGCAGATCTTGGCGACGTCGATCGCGTTCAGACCCCAGGCCGAATAAATCCGGTAGCGCACCGCGCCGCCGGTGAAGACGCTGGCGCCGACATTGTGGCCGATCGAATAGGAGGTGAAGGCGGCAAGCGCGGTGACGCGGTAGGGGATGTGGGTGTGGCCGATCGCCCGCACCGCAAACAGATCGTAGAAGGTCAGCGTGAAGTAACCCGCGCCCACGAACAGCGCCGCCAGCACGATCTGGCGTGGTTCCGTGCTCTTGATGGCCTCGATCACCTCGTTGGAGTCGATGCCCCGCAGCATGTGATAGAGCACGTAGCACGCGGTTCCGATGACCGCGATACTGATCACAACCCCGAGCTTATGCAGGACCTGCTTCTGGCGCAGAAACGAAATCGCCCTGCGTATTGCTTCCAGCATCTAGACCTCGAATTGCGATCCCGCGACGACGGCAACGGTGCGAATTCCGCCGACGCTCCGCTGCTCCCTAGGCACTCCAGTAGCGCGTTTTGGGCCGGAGTGGAATTCGTCTAACGACAATAAAACGCGGTTCTTCAATCTATTAGGCGGAATTGATGACAGTGGATGCACAGTTTTGCTGCATTCTGCGCGCCCAAATCGGGCTCCGGCCGGGTCCCTTGGGCAATCCCTTGACCAATCCCTTGGGCTGGAAGGGGTCATGCCGGGGCGTTTCAAGCCGCGGGCGCACTGCGGGAGACCACCCAGTCCCGCAGCCACGACCCCACCGCGCAGCCGCAAAGATAGAGCGCAAACATGATCAGTCCGAGGTCGAGCCAATAGCCAAACCGGCCGGGAACCACGCGCGAAAGCGCGGCCGCGACCAGCACGACCGCCAACGCCGCCAGCCACCGCTTCCAGTTTTTCGATACGCCCTCGCCGTGCTGAACGATGGAAATCCAGCCCATCGCCAGCCCAAGCAGCAGCGAGCCCAACAGCCAGCCCCAGAAGAACGTCGTCAGATAGGCCATCCTTACCTCACCACGAAATCGATGCGGCGGTTCTGCGCCTTGCCCTGGTCGGTATCATTGCCGGCGATCGGCTGTGTGCTGCCATAGCCGACCGACGTGAAACGGTTCGCGGGCAGTCCGGCCTTGACCAGGTAATCGGTGACCGCCTGGGCGCGCTTCTCCGAGAGCGCCTGATTGGCGGGTTCCTCGCCGTCGGAATCGGTATGTCCGACGACCTCGATATTGGCGTTCGGGCAGCGCAATGCGGTCTCGATCAGCCGGTCGAGCAGCCCGGCGGAATCCGCCACGATGTCGGCCTTCCCCGATTCGAACCGGATCCTGGCCTTGCCGAGCAGATCGGTAAACAGCTGCTGGCAGACCGTGGGATCGACCGGCGCCGCGGTCGGTTTGACCGAGATTTCAGGCTTGAATTGCCAGCCCTGCGGAAACTCCTTGCCAAGGCCGGCTCGGATCTGGGTCGCGGCCGCCTCGTAAAGCGCATCGCCCGACAGTTTCACCTCGCGGTCGCTGACCACGAGCGTCCCGGTCGACAGCCGCGACAGCGCGCCGAGCGCCGGCACGACGGCGGCGGCAAATCCTGATGGCGCGCCGATACTCGCCTTCAGGTTGTCGACGACTTTCTCGCTGAAGAATTTGCGGCCCGCCGCCGCCACCAGTGCAGCATGGGCGTTGTTGTCCGGCACATAGCCGGTCAGCGTCAGCGTCACCGCGACCGGATCCTTGTAGGCCTGGAAGATGTAGGGCGGCGCCTTGACGTCGTTGGCCGCGACCGAATAGCCCTCCGGGAGATTTTTCAGCGCGGCGGCGATGGCTTCGCGGCCGCCAAGTTCACGCGCCATCCCTGACAGCGTGACCTTGTTGTCCGACAGCGTGATCTTTCCGTCCTTCAGTTTAGCGATCTGGTCGAGCAACAGCAGCGCGGCATTGTCGAAGCGCTGCGGCGCTCCGCGCGCCAGATTCATCCGGTCGGAGACTTCGACGCCACCGAGCATCGCGCGCGCGGCTTCCATGAGCTTGCTCTTGCTCGAAGGCAGCGGCGAACTGCCGCCCAGCGTCACCCGGACGACGTCGCGTTCAGCCGACCACACGAACGGCTTGGCTTCGGGAACGAGGCGGGTTTCGTCGTTGACCAGCCGCACGCCCGGCACCGCATCCACCGACGCAACCGCGCTCAGCCGGCCCTCTTCCGAGAATGCTTCGGCCGCAAACGTCACGTCGCGGCCCGCAACCGCTATTCGCCTTTTGTCGAGGACGGTATCCTTGAGCGCCGTGGTAGAACGTTGCGCCAGGTCTGCTTCCAGCGGTGCGGTGCTGGTCCAGGCGGCGAGAGCCCAAAGGATGACGAACGGAATCACACCCGGCCACCATTTGCCACTCCACCTGAAAAGTCCGTGCATTCGAGTTCCTAAAGGGCTAGTGCCCCCGTTTCCGAAGTTCGTCCGCTGTCGCGGCACCCTTGATACGAACTTCGGCAACAAGAGGGGCACTAGCAAAACAACAAATTCCGGTGCCGCTTATCGATTTGAAGTCCCTAATCGAATTCGCGGAGCCCGTGTAGGGACTTCAAATCGGCGGCGCCGGGAACAGAGAGAAAACAAACCCTTGCGGGGCTGTCAAACCCGAAATAACACAGAAGCGTCGGGGTGCGGATATTTGCCCAGCTAACCGTTTATTCAACGGTCTGCCGCTAAGTTCGAAACGTAATGAAACAGGCGGCAAGTCCTGATGAAAACGCTCCGCAACACCGTTATCCGCGCCGGACTGGAGGCGCTTTACTTCTCGGGTGCGCACTATCTGCTGCGACCAATCTTCGCAGGTATCGGCGCAATTTTCATGCTGCACCATGTGCGCCCGCGCCGCGACGTGGAATTCCAGCCCAATTATCATCTCGAGGTCGAACCGGAATTCCTGCGCGCGGTGCTCGCGCATCTGCGGTCCCTCAACGTCGACCTGGTTACCATGGACGAGGCGCATGCGCGGCTCTCCCAAGGCAATTTCGCTCGGCGCTTCGCCTGCTTCACCTTTGACGACGGTTATCGCGACAACCGCGATTTCGCGTTGCCCGTGATGCGTGAATTCGACGCACCCATGACAGTCTACGTCACCAGCGATTTCGCCGAAGGCACCGGCCGGTTGTGGTGGGTTGCAATGGAGCTGGCGCTCGCCAAGGCTTCCTCGATCGAGGTGCCGATCGGCGGCGTGGTTACCCGCCTCGATGCCTCGACGCCGGTTGCCAAGCAGCTCGCCTTCGACCGGCTGCACGAGTGGCTGCGTAGCCTGCCGGGCGAGCTCGACGTGCAACGCGAAATCTCCGCGCTATGCACCCGCTATGATGTGGACGAGACGAAGATCGCCCGCGACCTCTGCATGTCCTGGGACGAGTTGAAGGCGTTTGCCGACGAACCGCTCGTGACCATCGGCGCGCATACAATCACGCATTGCAATCTGGCCAAGCAGACCGAGGCGACCGCCAGTTTCGAAATCGCCACCAGCCGGATGCGGATCGAGGCGGCGCTGCAACGCCCGGTGCTGCATCTTGCCTATCCCTATGGCGACAAGATCGCCGCCGGGCAGCGGGAGTTCACACTCGCCAAGGCGGCTGGCTTCAAGACCGCGGTGACGACCCGGCCGGGCATGATCTTCCCGGAAAGCGCCGGTCATTTGACCGCGCTGCAGCGGGTCTCGCTCAACGGAAATTACCAGGACGAGCGCATCATCCCGGTGCTGACCTCCGGCGCCGCCACCGCGATGTGGAACGGCTTCCGCCGCATCGACGCGGCTTAGCTGATTTCGTCGTTCCGGCGAAGGCCGGGACCCATAACCACCGTCGCTCATGATTACGAAGGCAACTATCCATCGCCTTACTGATGGGCCGCAGCGTATGGGTCCCCCGATGCTCAATTGCGCATCTGAGCCTTCGCCGGGACGACGGTTGTTTCCTTGACTCGCCCTGCCCCCGCGCTCAAAACCGCTGCCAAGAGCAAAAGGAGGAACGCATGTTCAAGGATCTGTTTTCACTAAAGGGCCGCGTCGCGCTCGTGACGGGTGGATCGCGCGGGATCGGCAAGATGATCGCGGCCGGGTTTCTCGCGCAGGGAGCTGCGAAGGTCTACATCACCGCGCGCAAGGCCGGTCCCTGCGAGGCGACCGCGAAAGAGCTCACCGCGGCCTATGACGGCGAGTGCATCGCGCTGCCGATCGATATTTCGACGGTCGAAGGTTGCGACAGGCTGGCAGCCGAGATGATCAAGCTCGAGCCGAAGCTCGACATCCTCGTCAACAATGCCGGCGCCGCATGGGGCGCGGAGTTCGACGAGTTTCCGGAGAGCGGCTGGGACAAGGTCATGGACCTCAACGTCAAGTCGCTGTTCTTCCTGACCAAGGCGCTGGCGAAACCGCTGCGCGCGGCGGCCTCGCACGAACGGCCGGCCAAGGTCATCAACATCGCTTCGGTGGATGGCATCTTCGTCAACCCGACGGAGACCTATTCCTACGCCGCGAGCAAGGCCGCGGTGATCCATCTGACACGGCGCATGGCGACCAAACTGGTCAAGGACAATATCAACGTCACCGCGATCGCGCCGGGCGCCTTCAAGTCGGACATGAACAAGGCCGCACGCGATCACGCCGACGACGTCGCCAAGCGCATTCCGGCGAAGCGGATCGGAACCGACGAGGATATGGCGGGAATTGCCATCTACCTCGCCTCGCGCGCCGGCGATTATGTCGTCGGCAACACCATCGCGGTCGACGGCGGCGTGGTCTACGCGAATGCGGGGCTTGAGATCGCGGGGTAGGAGCGGCGTCACCGGTGGTCCGCTCCCTCGCCCCGCTCTTGCGGGGAGAGGGTTGGGGTAAGGGGCTCTATCCACGAGTTCAGAGCGGAGTGAGACCTGTACCCCCTCACCCGCCGCGCAAGAGCGCGGCGACCTCTCCCCGCAAGCGGGGAGAGGTTAAGCAAGCGCCTCACGTCTCGATTTTCACGTATTCGAAATCGCCGGGCTTGTTGTCGATGCCGACCTTGGGCGGCGAAATCCAGGAGGCGTAGGTGCCGGCTTCCGTAACCGGCGTCATCAGCGAGGCGATGAAGTCGCCATCGTCCGATGACGGCAGCCAATCGTTCTTGCGCGCGTTCCAGGTGGCGACGTCGATCAGCACGCCCTCCGGCGTCGCGTTGATGTCCTTGAACTCGCCGATATGACGATGGAATGCGACGTCGGGCAGCGTCAGCTTGAACTGGTAGCCGGCGAGCGAGATGATCTTGTTCCAGCGCAGCATGCCCTTGGCGCAATCCTGCGTGTAGTCATCGCGCAGGCGCATGTTGAGCGCGGTCAGCGCCGGCTCGTCAACGCGCTTGATCACGCCGTCGATCAGTTTCAGCACCGGATAGGTCGCGTTCTTCAGCTGATGGTCGTCGTCGATCTGGGTTTCCTTGTAGCGGCCCTTGATGCCGGCGTTGAAGGCATTCGCCGCGTTGGTCGAGACTTCCGAGCCGAACAGATCCAGCGACAGCGAGTAATGCAAATGTAGTTTCTTCTGGATGGTCGGCAGATCGATCACGCCGAGCGCGCGGACTTTTGCGATATCGGTGGGATCGGTGATGCCGGCGGCCTTCATCGCCTCGCAGGTGCGCTGCACGACGCGGCTGATGCCGGTCTCGCCGACGAACATGTGATGCGCCTCTTCGGTCAGCATGAAGCGGCAGGTGCGCGACAGCGGATCGAAGCCGGACTGCGCGAGCGAGTGCAGCTGCATCTTGCCGTCGCGGTCCGTGAAGTAGGTGAACATGAAGAACGACAGCCAGTCGGGCGTCGCCTCGTTGAAGGCGCCGAGCATGCGCGGCGAGTCCGCGTCACCGGAGCGGCGGCGCAACAAATCATCGGCCTCTTCGCGACCGTCGCGGCCGAAATACTTTTGCAAGAGATAGACCATCGCCCAGAGATGGCGACCCTCTTCGACATTGACCTGGAACAAATTGCGCAGGTCGTACAGCGAGGGCGCGGTCTTGCCGAGATGGCGCTGCTGTTCGACCGAGGCCGGCTCGGTGTCGCCCTGGATCACGATCAGGCGGCGCAGCGTGGCGCGGTGTTCGCCCGGGACTTCCTGCCAGGCCGGCTTGCCAAAATTCTCGCCGAACGGAATGACGCGATTTTCCTCTTGGGGAGCAAGGAGAATGCCCCAGCGATATTCCGGCATCTTGACGTAATCGAACTTGGCCCAGCCGCGCGGATCGACCGAATAGGCGGTGCGCAGGTACACCAGCGACTGCTGGAAGCCCTCCGGCCCCATGTCGCTCCACCAATCCATATAGCCGGGATGCCAGCCTTCGAGCGCCTTGAGCACCTGGCGATCTTCACTGAGATTCACGTTGTTGGGAATCTTGGTTGAGTAATCGACGTTCATGAAGTTCATCGCGTGCTCCTTGCTCGCTCTCGTGTCCCGGACGCGGTGCGACGCGAAGCGGTGCGCCGCAGAGCCGGGACCATTTCAGTAACGGTCCGTGTGGGTCCCGGTTCTGCGAAGCAGCGCAAGCGCGCTGCATCGCGCCCGGGACACGAATCAAACCCGCGTCATATCGAATTGCGCCTTCTGGCCGGTGCCGTAGCGGCGCAGCGCGCCGTTTTCGCCGACGGCGTTGGGGCGCTGGAATATCCAGTTCTGCCACGCGGTGAGGCGCGAGAAGATCTTCGATTCCATGGTCTCGGGTCCGACGAAGCGCAAGTTTGCTTCCATGCCGGTAAGGCCGTCGGGCGAGAAGGAGGTGCGTTCCTCCAGGAACACCCGCACCTCGTCGTCCCAGTCGATATCGTCGAGCGCGAAGGTGACGAGGCCGAGTTCTTCGGCCGCCTCGGCATCGAGCGTGGTGCCGATAGTGGCCTCGGCGCGCTCGAGATCGGACGGATCGGCCTGGAAGCGCGACTGCAGCCGCGTCAGGCCATGGCTCATCGGATACGGCCCGAAATTCATCGCGGTCAGTTCGATGGTCGGCGGGGCGCGGTTGTCGCCCTGTTTCTGGCCGATCAGCATGTAGGAGCGGTCGGCGGCGAACACGAGTTCGGCCAGCGTGCCGACGAAGCAGGAGCCGGGCTCGACCAGCGTCACCAGCGTGCGCGAGGTGACGTCGATGCGTTTCAGCACCCGCTTCCAGTATTGCCTGATCTCGTTGACCAGCCAATGCGCCTTGTTGGCATCGAGGAACGCGTCGCAGGCGACCACGCCTGCGCGGTCGCCATGCGACTTGAACAGCAGCATCGCGGTCTCTAGCTCGTTGATGCGCAGGTGCAGGATCGCGTCATCGAGCTCGCGCGCGACCTGCAGCGGCCAGAACGATGCGCCTTGCGCGATCAGGCCGTCGATGTCGGCGGGCGGGGCTTCTTCCGGCGCCTTGATCGAGATGGTGGCGATGCGCTGTGCGCGGTCGATATCGACGCTGACAAAACCATAGCGGATGCCGGCCTCATTGATGGTGCGCTTGAGCGGCGTCAGCGCGAGACCCTTGCCATTGCCGTTGCGCCTGGAGGCGGCGGCGAATTCCTTGGCGCGGTCGGCGACCTTGGCTTCCAGCTTGCTGTTCGGCACGATCTCGTCGACCAGGCGCCATTGCACGGCGCGCTTGCCCTTGATGCCTTCCTCGATGGTGCAGAAATAATCGGCGTGATCGCGGCGCACCTTGCGCTTGTCGACCACGCGCGTCAGACCGCCGGTGCCCGGCAACACCGCGAGCAGCGGCACTTCCGGCAGCGACACCGCGGCCGAGCCGTCGTCGGCAAGCATGATGTGATCGGTCGCCAGCGCCAGCTCATAGCCGCCGCCGGCCGCGGTGCCGTTGACGACGGTAATGAAACGCTGGCCGGAATTCTCGGACGAATCTTCCAGACCGTTGCGGGTCTCGTTGGTGAATTTGCAGAAATTGACCTTGTGGGCGTGGGTGGCGCCCGCCAGCATGCGGATATTGGCGCCGGCGCAGAACACGCGGTTCTTGCCCGAGCGCATCAGCACGACTTTTACTTCCGGATGCTCGAAGCGCAGCCTTTGGACGGCGTCGGCGAGTTCGATGTCGACGCCGAGATCGTAGGAATTGAGTTTTAACTGATAGCCTTCGAACAGGCCGGCATTCTCGTCGACGTCCATGGTCAGCGTCGCGACGTCACCAGCCACATCGAGCTTCCAGTGCCGGTAGCGCGACGGATCAGTCTGGAAATCGATGTATTTTGCACCGCCTGCGAGGACGCGATCTTCGCCAGCCATTGGGCCACCCTGACGCTTTTGTTAGCCTTACCTTACATGCACAATAATG
Organism: Bradyrhizobium sp. AUGA SZCCT0176; assembly: GCF_018130145.1. Taxonomy (GTDB): domain Bacteria; phylum Pseudomonadota; class Alphaproteobacteria; order Rhizobiales; family Xanthobacteraceae; genus Bradyrhizobium. The sequence continues at coordinate 20,848 of NZ_JAFCMB010000034.1, forward strand.
CATGTTTTTGATCAGGTCTAGTCCAAAACGTCGGAACATGCATTTTGTTTCATGTTCGGCTGACAGAGCCAAAGGCCACCCAATCGGACTTGGCAAGCTGCGGCCGCCCTAGTTTGACCTTGACGAGTTCGGCCAGGGCCAAAACCGGAAAACCGTCGGCGAAGCCGTCGCCGCCGGCGTTGCGCATGCCGAGCGCCTTGAGTTCGGCGAGCGCTTCCCCAAGCAACCTTGCTGCGGCGTGCGGCTTCTGCATACGCAGGCGCAAATTCGCGGTCGCGATCTGGATGCAGGCGCGCAGCAGGATTCGCTCGCGGCCGCCTTGCGGTGCGGCTGCCCACACCGCCTCAAGGATCTCCTGCGACTCCCAGAAATAGCCGTGGTCGTTGAGCCGCAGCGCATAGCGTAGCGCCGGATGCCGCGCCGGCACATGGCCGCCGAACCGCGACGGCACCAATGCGGTGACCTGCGCCAGCGTTTCGTAGTCGGCGTGGGCTTCGTCAGCCTCGCCCGGCACATAGGCCCATCGCGGCAGCGGAAGATTGCCTGTGGCCAGAGGCGGGGTGGTCATCGGGGCGTGACCCGACGACCAACAGTCCCAAACAGTGCACGGAAAAATAGCTTACGCGGCCCGTCCCTGCGAGCCGTGGACACGCAACACCGCGTTTGCGAATTCCTGGACCGCATCCAGCGTCGCCCCCGGCGCCTCCCGATGCGGCTGGTGTCCCGCCCCCGGAATCACCGTCACATCGACAGGACAGTAGCACTCTTCCTGGGCGATCTCGATCTGGCGCATTGTCCCATACTCGTCGTCCAGACCCTGCAGGATCGCCACGGGCACGCGGATATAGGCGAGGTATTCGGAAATATCCCAGTTGCGGAAGGCCGGATCGAGCCAGGCGCCGTTCCAGCCATGGAAGGCGTTGTCGACATCCTTGTGCCAGCGCGCCAGCTTTGCCTTCAGGTCCGAGGTCTCATAGGCGGTCTTGATCTTGGCGATCGAACTCACCGAGATGTCCTCGACGATGAAATGCGGCGCGATCATCACGACGCCTTCGACGCGGTGATCCTGATGCGCACCCGTATAGATCGCCGCGATCGAGGCGCCGTCGGAATGCCCGACGAGCAGCCCGCGGCGAAAGCCGATCGCATCGAGCAGCTTTGGCAGCACGTCGAGCGCTTCGCTGTGCATGTAGTCGACCGGGCGCGGCAATTTCACCGGCGTCGACGCGCCATAGCCCGCGCGCGAATAGGCGAAGATTCCGGCGCCGGTGGCGGCCTGAAGCTTGTCCGGGAAGTCACCCCACAGGCCGGCCGAGCCGAGGCCTTCATGCAGCATCACGATGGTCGGCGCGTCCTGAGGTGACGGACCGATCATGCGGTATTCGAGATCGGACGCGCCGATGGTGAGGAAGCCTGTGGGGGAGAGTGTCATGATGTCGCTTTCTGAAAGTGATCCGGACGTCCCACTCACGTCGTCCCGGCGAACGCCGGGACCCATATCCCGGTCATCTGTTGTTGAAAGAAGCCGTCAACCATTGTGCTCAACAATTGCTGCCGCGGCGTATGGGTCCCGGCGCCCGTGCGCAATTGCGCACTAGGCCGGGACGGCGTTGAGGTTATGGTGCGCCATCCCGCAATTTGAACCGTTGAATCTTTCCCGTCGCCGTCTTCGGCAAACTTTCCACCACATCGATCCAGCGCGGATATTTCCACGGCCCGATCTTCTGCTTGACGTGCTCCTTCAGCGCGTCATGCAGGCCGTCGGTCTTGGTTTCGGCGCGCAGCACCACGAAGGCTTTTGGCTTCAGCAGGCCTTCCGGATCGGCCTCGGGCACAACGGCGGCTTCCAGTACCGCGGGATGGGTGATCAGCGCGCTCTCGACTTCGAACGGCGACACCCAGATGCCGGATACCTTGAACATGTCGTCGCTGCGGCCGCAGAACGTGTAGCGGCCGTCGGCGTCACGGATGTACTTGTCGCCGGTGCGAGTCCAGTGGCCTTCAAACGTCTGCCGGCTCTTGCTGCGCTGATTCCAGTAGCCCTCGCCGGCCGAGGGCGCGTCGACCAGCAATTCGCCGACCTCGCCGTCCGGCACGTCGGCGCCGGCTTCATTGACCAGCCGCACCCGGTAGCCCGGCACGGGGCGGCCGGACGAGCCGTATTTGATGTCGCCGGGCGCGTTGGAAAGAAAGATGTGCAAGAGCTCGGTGGAGCCAACGCCGTCGAGAATGTCGACGCCGAACCGCGCCTTCCAGGCATTGCCGACCGATTCCGGCAGCGCTTCGCCCGCCGAGGTGCAGACACGAAGCCGCTGGCCGGCTCCCGTGTCTTTCAGCGTCTCGTCGTTGAGCATCGCCGCGAACAGCGTCGGCACGCCGAAGAAGATGCTGGGGTTGTATTTGTTCATCAGCGCGAACATCGCCGCCGGCGTCGGACGATCGGAATTCAGCACCGTTGACGCGCCGACCGACATCGGAAAGGTCAGCGCGTTGCCGAGGCCGTAGGCAAAAAACAGCTTTGCTGCCGAGAGGCCGACGTCGTCCTCGCGAATGCCGAGCACTTGTTTGGCGTAGGTTTCCGCGGTCGCGGCGAGATTGGAATGCAGATGGCGCACGCCCTTGGGCATGCCGGTGGAGCCCGACGAATAGAGCCAGAACGCGGGCTCATCGGGATGCGTCGCCGCGGTCGCAAACGCGTCGCTCTCGCGCGCGAGTTCGTCGGCAAGCTTCTTGTGGCCGTGCGCCTCCTTGCCAGCCACCACGACATGTTCGAGGTCCGGCATCCGCCCGACGATGTCTTTCACGACCGGCAGCAGCGCCTCGGAAACGAACAGCACCCGCGCGCGGCAATCCGCCAGCACATAGGCATATTGATCCGCCGTCAGCAGCGTGTTGAGCGGCACCGGCACGATGCCGGCGCGGATCGCGCCCAGGAACACGCAGGGAAAATCGACCGTGTCGAGCATGATCATCGCGACGCGCTCTTCGCGGCGGACGCCGAGCCGGCGCAGCATGTTGGCGACGCGGCGGCTCTGCCGCTGCAGATCGCCATAGGTGAGTTCGGAGACCGTATCGGTGAAGGCGAGCTTGGCGCCGCGGCCCTCGTCGACATTGCGATCAAGCAGCCAGGTCACCGCATTGTAGGAACCGGACGTGCCGCTCACGACGCTTCTCCCAGATTTTAAGAATTATAATTCATATAAAGACCACCGGGCGCGCTTGCTGTCAATCCTCATCGGCATTATGTTTCCGAACCGCGCCGATTCGCAGTCAGGGCTAACTCAGGGAAATGTCCGAAACCAGCGATCCCGAAACCGGCTTTCTTGAGCAGCTCGGCCAGCGCGTGCGCACCATGCGGGCGTTGCGCGGCATGTCGCGAAAAGTGCTCGCGAAGGTCTCCGGCATTTCCGAACGCTATATCGCCCAGCTCGAAAGCGGCAAGGGCAACGTCTCGATCGTGCTGCTGCGCCGGGTGTCGAACGCGATGGGCGCGCATCTGGAAGATCTCATTCCCTCCACTGAACCTGTGCCCGACTGGGCTGTCATCCGCGACCTCGTGCGCAAGGCGACATCCGCGCAGATCGCGCAGGCCAAGGATGTGCTCGCGGGCGGAAGTACTGCGGCGCATCGCAAGATGTCGTTCTCGGGCATCGCCCTGATCGGCCTGCGTGGCGCCGGCAAATCGACGCTCGGCAAGATGCTGGCGAAGAAGATCGGCTGGAGCTTTGTCGAACTCAACAAGGAGATCGAGGCGCAGAACGGATTGTCCGTCGCCGAGATCATCGCGCTCTACGGCCAGGAAGGCTTTCGGCGCATGGAGCAGGCCGCGCTCGGGCAATTGCTGGCGCGCAAGGAACTGATGGTGCTGGCAACCGGCGGCGGCATCGTCTCCGAACCACTGACGTTCGACCTGATCCTGTCGTCGTTCTACACGATCTGGCTGAAGGCGAAGCCCGAAGAACACATGGCGCGGGTGCGCGGCCAGGGCGACCTGCGGCCGATGGCGGACGATCGCTCCGCGATGGCCGAACTGCGCACCATCCTGGTCAGCCGCGAACCGCTCTACGCCCGCGCGTCGGCCGTGGTGGATACCGCGGGCTTGAACGTCAACGACGCCGCGTCGCGGCTGGTCGATGCGGTGGCGCCAGTGCTGCACGATGAAGCGCGGATGTTCGCGCGGGGCTGAGCGGGCGCGGCGTCGTGCACCGCTCGCGAAAAGAACGCCACCATTAACCACGGCCGCGGTTAACCACCGCAACAGTTCCTTGCGGAAACACACCCTCTAATAGTGTTACCAAAGCGTTAAACGCAGGGAATACAGATCATGTCCGAGCGCCGCAAACTGCCGAGAAACCGCGTCTATTACGGCGGAAGGGTCGCCTTCAACGCCCGCTCTTCGACGCTCGCCTGCGTCGTGCGCAACTTCAGCCAGTTCGGTGCCAGGATCGAATTTGAAAATTCGGCCCTCGTGCCCGACGAGGTGGATTTCGAAATCGAACGCAAGGGTATCTCCTGCCTGGCGCGCCTGGTCTGGCGCGATCGTTTCGCCGCGGGCCTGATGTTTTCTGGCGCAAGCGAGGCCGGAGGCGTCGTTGAGCTGAACTGGGCGCGCAAGCTGCGCGCCAGCGAACGGGCGAACCGGCAACTGCGGTCGCGCCTCGATCAGCTGCGATCCGAACACTGATGCGATCCGCTCAGCCGCCATGCAGGATGAAATCGCATGAGTACCCTTGAAGACGACGCTTCCATCCGCATCGCCGCGAAGATGCCGAGAAGCCGGCCGCGCCCGCTTCGCGCGATACTGGCGGTTTTGACGGCGCAGTACACGATCGTCGCGATCGTCGTCAGCCTGTCGGTTGCGGGCACGCTTCGCTATCTGGTGACACCGCAGATCGTCGCCAAGTTCGAAATGATCGCCGCCGCGCTCAAGCGCTAGCCGGCTTTGGTTTCCTCGTCAGATATCGGCAATCCGGCAGACTTCCTCGTGAAACACGAGGTAGCGCTTCGGCGCGATCAGATGCGGCGTGTTCTCGCGCCACCATGCGGCGGCCTCCGGACTCGCTTTGGCGAGAATGCCGATAGCGGGTGCTGCCGCCACCGCATAGCCGGCGACTCGCTCTGCGCGTCCACGGAGAATGGCTGCCCATTGCGCTGGCCACGACTGCGGTATGGACAGGACGCCGAAGGCCAGCATTTTGCGGTGCGCCGCATAGCGCATGACCGGCAAATCGAGGCCGACCCATTTCTGACGCACCCATAGCGGCGCCTCGCCGGGAGGGACGGCGACAATACGGACAGCCCAATTGGGATTGTTCATTCGATCTCTCGCGGCATCTGCATCAGCTTCGTGCAGGCGGGAGGGGATCGCGTTCATGGCAGATGACGAAAAATGCGGCCTCCGTTCAAGGTGGGTGATAATGAACTCCGCGTATCCACCAACTCTGACCGCGAGCACGGCGCAAGCGGGGCATTTAGGCACGAAAATCCCTGAATTTATGCACAAAACCTGCTCAGCCATCGGCGACAGTGAGCGGGCTACGCAGAATTGAACGGGGCCATTTTCAATGAACAATCGCGCTATTGGCGCTTCTTAGGCACACAGCCTCTTATGGGTCATGCTTTTCGCGGCGATGGCCGTCGGTGCAAGGAGTATCGCTCACCTTGTGTTCTTCGACATCGTGCACGGTAACCCGCACAGAACCCGGAAAGACGTTCTCTCCATGATGGCCATACAGACGCCCATCCTTGGTATCATTGCCGCGATCGGATCCATCCTCGTATTTGCTTTACCTCAGGCCTTTCAAGCCGCCCTCGTTGCAACCGGGCATCGGATGGTTGGTAGTCGAGCGCGATTTGCAGTGCTTCCGGCGTTGCCGCTTACCGCCATATTGACCTGGTATTGCTACGACTATCTGACGCCTTCGGATCTCCTTCTGGGTATAAATGCCGGCCCGGACTGGAAGCCGTATCAGCATGGCATTTCGATCACGCGCTACATTGGCGCATTGGCGTTTCAGACTCCCGTTACGCTGTTTGGCTTCCTGCATATGGACGCTGGCTTCCGCGGTACTTCCAAGTGGCCTCTCTTGGGTGCGGCTGCGCTGCTAACGATCACAATTGCCGGTATCTGGGGCTACGTCACAGCTCAGCGACAAATAGAGCTGCTCTCTTCGGGGCAATGACCTTCAAATAGCTTTTCAGGTTGCCCACGAGGTGCGGCATAGTCACAGCAACATCGATCTGACCGACTCCGCGCCCTCTTTCAGCAACGGCAAAAACCGCTCGATCATCTCGGCCGTCGAGACCCGATCAACATGCGCGCCCATGTTGATGGCGCCGACGATCACGTCGTCGTAGCGGCGCACCGGCACCGAGATCGAACGGAAATGCGGCTCGGCCTCGCGATCGACCAGCGAATAGCCCTGTTCGCGATCGCCGCGCACGCAAGCAAGCAATCGTTTTGGATCGGTCACCGTGTGTGGCGTCATCGGCTCGCGCCGCATGGCGGCGAGCCGCGCCGTGAGATCGCCATCGTCGAACTGGCCGAGCATGACGCGGCCGACCGAGGTGCAGAACGCCGGCAGGCGGTAGCCGATGTCGAGGCCGGCGGAGAACACCCGCGTCGGACTGCCGCGCGCGATGAAAACGACCTCGTCGCCATCGAGCACCGCGAGCGAGCTTATTTCCTGCGCGGCCAGCGCGATCCGGTCGAGCACCGGTTGCAGCACCGTCACCACCTGGCTCGACTGAAGATAGGAGGCTGCGAGGGTCAGCACGCGCGGCGTCAGCGTGAACAGTTTGCCGTCTGACGTGACGAAGCCGCCGTGCTCGAGCGTGAACAGGATGCGGCGGGCGGTGGCCCGCGGCAGATCGGCGGCGCGCGCCAGATCGCTCAGCGTCGCCGGGCCCCCGATCGTGCCGAACACCTGGAGCAGGCGGATGCCGCGGTCGAGACTCTCGACGAAATCGGTGGCGCGCTCGTCGCCCTCGGCGCGTTTCAGCTTTGGCATTGGCCCTTCCGATTGGAAGCGTTCAAAATTGTGCTTGCCGTCCTCTACAGTCATGGCATAATTCGCCCATTCGTTCAATAGGCGAACAAACCGCCTCCGACGAAAGGGCTGAACGCCATGATGAGCCAGGAAGCGAACGACCTGATCACCCGCACCGGGGCAAAGGACCCCTGCGGGAAACTGATGCGGATGTACTGGCAACCGGCCGCATTGGTCGACGAGCTACAGGGCCCGCGGCCGGTCAAAGCCGTCAAGCTGCTCGGCGAGAACCTCGTGCTATTCCGCGACGAGAACGACCGCTACGGCCTGATCGACCGCCATTGCGCCCATCGCGGCGCAGACCTTGCTTTCGGCCGGCTCGAACATGGCGGCCTGCGCTGCGCGTTCCATGGCTGGCTGTTCGACACGTCGGGCCAGTGCATCGAGACGCCGGCGGAGCCGAAGGGCTCGAACCTGTGCAAGGGCATCAAGCAGCGTTCGTATCCCGTGGTCGAGAAGAGCGGCATCCTCTGGGCTTATCTCGGCGAAGGCGAACCGCCGGCGTTTCCGGAGATCGACTGCTTCATCGCGCCCGACAGCCATACGTTCGCATTCAAGGGCCACATCAATTGCAACTGGCTGCAGGCGCTCGAAGTCGGCATCGATCCGGCGCACGCCTCCTTCCTGCATCGCTTCTTCGAGGATGAGGATACTTCGGCTTCCTACGGCAAGCAGTTCCGCGGCGCGTCCGCCGGGTCAGACATGCCGATGACCAAAATCCTGCGCGAATACGACAACCCGATCATCAATGTCGAGCACACCGAATATGGTCTGCGGCTGATCGCACTGCGCGAGATCGACGAGGAGCGCACCCATGTGCGCGTCACCAACCAGCTGTTCCCGCACGGCTTCGTCATCCCGATGAGCCAGGAGATGACGATCACGCAGTGGCATGTGCCGGTCGATGACGAGAACTGCTACTGGTTCGCGATCTTCACCTCCTACACGGCGCCGGTCGACAAGAAGAAGATGCGCGACCAGCGCCTCGAACTCTATGAATTGCCCGATTACAAATCGCGCAAGAACAGATCGAACGATTACGGATTCGATCCGCACGAGCAGGCGACCGAGACCTATACCGGCATGGGCGCCGACATCAACGTGCACGACCAGTGGGCGGTGGAATCGATGGGCGCGATCCAGGATCGCACCAACGAACATCTCGGCACCTCAGACAAGGCGATCGTGCAATATCGCCGCCTGCTGCGGCAGGAGATCGAAAAGGTCTCCGGCGGCGAGAAGCCGTTCATGTTCCTCGACCCGTCCCGCGCGCGCAGCATCCAGGGCCCCGCCACTATGGACGGCATCGGGCCGACTCGGGGCTGGGAAATCTACTGGATGGAAGTCGACGTCAAACGCCGCCGCGGCGCGCCATGGGCCGCGCCGGTGCCGGGCGAGATATCGGACAAGATCCGGCATCTGACGGCGGCTGAGTGATGGTGGTTCTTGAGTTGGCACCGGCGTTCCCTTCACCTCTCCTCGCTTGCGGGGAGAGGTCGGATCGCATCGAAAGATGCGATCCGGGTGAGGGGGTACAGGTCCTTCAATTCGCACCGGCTTCGCGGAGAGTCCCCCTCACCCCGCCCCTCTCCCCGCAAGCGGGGCGAGGGAGAAGAAAGGGAGTGACGCGTTGAGTTTCGTGGAGCGTCACGGCCTGTGGTCGGCGGAGCAGAAGGAGGCGGCAAGCCGCCTGCGCCGCATTGTCGAAGAGCAAAAACTCGAAGTCATCCGGCTGTCGTTCCCGGACCAGCACGGCATTTTGCGCGGCAAGACGCTGGTCGCGAGCGAGGCGCTGGCCTCGCTGGAGAGCGGCTGCTCCATCACGACAACCATGCTCGCCAAGGACACCTCGCACCGCACGGTGTTTCCGGTGTTCACATCAGGCGGCGGTTTTGGCATGCGCGAGATGGAGGGCGCCGCCGACGTCTTGATGGTTGCGGATCCCACCACGTTCCGCGTGCTGCCATGGGCGCCGACGACCGGCTGGCTGCTCTGCGACATCTATTTCAGCGATGGCCGCCCGGTGCCGTTCGCGACAAGGCATCTCTATCGCGGGGTGCTCGATCAACTCGGCCAGCGCGGCTACGATTTCGTTGCCGGGCTTGAGGTCGAGTTTCACATCTTCAAGCTCGAAGACGCGCACATGGCGCCGGAGGATGCCGGGCAGCCCGGTCAGCCGCCTTCGGTGAGCCTGCTGTCGCACGGCTATCAATATCTGACCGAGCAGCGCTACGACCAGATGGAGCCGGTGCTGGAAATCATCCGGCGCGACGTGCTGGCGCTCGGCCTGCCGCTGCGGTCGGTCGAGGTCGAGTTCGGCCCGAGCCAATGCGAATTCACCTTTGCGCCGACCAGGGGGCTGACGCCCGCCGACAACATGGTGCTGTTTCGCAGCGCCGTAAAACAGGTCGCCCGGCGCCACGGCTATCACGCCACCTTCATGTGCCGGCCCAAACTGCCGAACGTGTTCGCGTCCGGCTGGCATCTGCATCAATCCATCGTATCGCGCGCCAGCGGCGACAACGCGTTCATGACCACGGAAGGCAGCGAGGTACTGAGCCCGTTTGCGCGCAACTATCTCGCGGGACTGCTGGCCCACGCCCGCGCCTCCGCCGTGTTCACGACACCGACCATTAACGGCTACAAGCGCTACCGCACCTATTCGCTGGCGCCGGATCGGGCGATCTGGGGCCGCGACAACCGCGGCGTCATGATCCGCGTGCTCGGCGGCCCCAATGATGCTGCGACACGTCTGGAAAATCGTATCGGCGAACCCGCCGCCAATCCCTATCTCTACATGGCCTCGCAGATTCTCTCAGGGCTCGATGGCGTCGACCGCAAGCTCGATCCTGGCCCGTCAGCCGACATGCCCTATGAGACCAAGGCGGCGCTGTTGCCGAAGACGCTGCGCGAAGCGGTGACCGCGCTCAGCGACGATCCGTTTTTTCGTCAAGCGTTCGGAAAAGAGTTCGTCGACTATTACGTCCACATCAAGAACGCCGAGATCGAACGCTTCCAGGCCGAGGTCTCGGAATGGGAACATCGCGAATATTTCGAGATGTTTTGAGCAACAGTCTTCCGTCGTCCCGGCGAAGGCCGGGACCCATACTCCGCAGCGATCATTGCTTTAAAAGGTAACTGACGCCGTCGCTTTCGCGGAAAGATCACGCGGTATGGGTCCCGGCCTTCGCCGGGACGACGGAAAGTCAAACAACCGCATTCTGCTTGATAACCTCCCGATAGAACGACGCACTCAGTTTCGGCGTGCGGCGCTGGGTGTTGAAGTCGACGTGGTAGATTCCAAAGCGTTTCTGGTAGCCGTCCATCCATTCGAAATTGTCGATCAGGCTCCACAGGAAGTAGCCGGCCACCGGGACGCCCTCCGACGTCGCGCGCTGCAGATGGAACAGATAGTTGCGCAGATACATGACCCGGTCGACGTCATAGATGTTGCCGTCCGCGGCCGGCTGATCCGTCGACGACGTCCCGTTCTCGGTGATGTAGATCGACTTCACACCCCAAATCTTCGCCGCGTGACGCGGCGCCCAATACAGCGCCTCCGGCCCGATCCGCAGCCAGGACGCATCCATATGCGGGAACGATGCCGGAAACGGCGCCAGCGTGTAGCCGCGCGCGTTGTCCGCGGCCAGCACGTAATGATCGGGCGTGTAGACATTCAGCCCGACGAAATCGATCGGCGACGAAATGATGCTGAGATCGTCGGCGGTGTGTTTCGGGGCGTCGGGCTGCGCCAGATAGGCGTCGGTGAATTTTCCTTCGAGGATCGCGGTCAGATAACCGGCGTTGAGCTCGCGCACGGCGATCTCGGCGGCGCGGATGTTCGCCGGCGTCTCGATTGCGGGGATGCAGTTGACCATGTTCTCGGCGAGGCCGATTTTGGTTCCGGCCTTGGCGTGCGCCCGGATCGCCTGCACGGAAAGGCCGTGCCCAAGGGCAACATGGTGACGAACCTGGTTCTGTTCGCCTAGCGACAGTTTCAGGCCCGGCGCGTCGAGGCCAAGGCCATGGCCGAGATGAACCAGCCTCGAACATTCGTTGATCGTGAAGATATGCTTCACGCGATCACTCAGGCGCTCGGCGACATAGCCCGAGTAATCTGCAAAGGCTTTCGAAGTGTCGCGCGACATCCAGCCGCCGAAGCGGTCTTGCAGCGCCTGCGGCAAGTCCCAATGATACAGCGTGGCAAACGGTTCGATGCCGTTTGCCAGGAGCTCGTCGAGCAACCGGTTGTAGAAGTCGAGGCCTTTTGGATTCGGTGTGCCCGTTCCTTCCGGGAAAACGCGAGGCCATGCAATCGAGAAGCGATAGGTCTTCGTCCCCAGCGCCTTCATCAATTGGACGTCGTCCTTGTAGCGATGAAAGTGGTCGTCAGCGACGTCGCCCGTGCTGTGATCGGCAATTTTTCCGGGCGTGTGCGCAAAACGATCCCAGATCGACGGCCCTCGACCGTCCTCGTTGACCGCGCCTTCGATCTGATAGGACGAGGTCGCGGTGCCCCATCTAAAATCAGCCGGGAAGGCCGCGATGGGTTTGCCGCTGGAACTGCTTTGTGCATCCGCTGACTTGACCGATCCCGTCGACAGGCCGAGCGCCGCCCATCCTGCGATCTTGCCAAAACGGCGCCGGGAAAATCTGTTCGACCACATGCATTCGTTCCCGGACCAGAGCCCTCTTCAGCACAAAGCTATTTGTCGCATTCGACCTTTGACGTCGTCGCAACGAAGCCGGCGGCGTCCTGCGGCTTTGGCGACGGCAGGGAAGCGACGGCGACCGGTTGTACGGCGAGTTGTTGCTTGCGAAGCGTCTTCCGGAAGACGAACGGCATGTTCGGTAGCGCGCTCCACACGGCAACGAAACGCGGCGGCCACAGCGCGGCGCCAAACAGGAGAAATGCCGCCGCTGTCCACAGCGACTGCCAGTTGTGAACACCCTCATTGAAAAAGAGGAAAAGCGCGGCCGCCGCGAGCAGGCCAGCGAACACCGTCTCGGCGGTGACGCCATTGTCCGACTTTCGGCGGCAGAGCAGCGCCACCGTCCAGAGCGGCACAGCCGCCATGGTCACGCTGGCGAACGGGAAATCCCGTGAACGCGGATCGAACACGAGGCCGAGCGCGACCTCTACGGTGATCAGCGTAGTGATCATCAGCACAACGCCCAGCACCAGCGCAGGCACTGATGACGGCCAGCTCTCGCGCGGGCCAAGCAATTCCCGGAAGGACGGCAACGGCCGTCCAGCCATCAACGCGTTGGCACACAGCAGCGGCAGCGCGATGGCCGCGGTCAGAAGCCATCCCTGGTTCAGCAGACCGGCGATGCCATAGTTTTCATAGAAGGCCTTTTCGGCGCCGAGCCCCAGCAGGATTCCGCCTGTCGTCGCGCAAGCCGACACCGCCAGCCACGGAACCAATCCTGTCGCCGTCCGCCGCCGCCAAAGCGTCAACAATGCAACGGCAAAGACACAAACGCCGAAAGCAAGGCCAGCTCCCAGTTGCATCTTCCAGAACGGATAATTGCTGACGGCCGCTCCGTGCGCGTGCTTGATTTGACGGCTATCGCCGTCGAGAAGGCCCCAATGGGCGCCGACCGTGCCTTCCCACTGGCGCTTCCAGGACTCGTCGTAGGCCTCGAACAGATTGACACGAATTTTTTCCTGCCCGGCCCGGTCGAGGAGTTCGGAAATGAAATGGGCCTGATTGATCCGCGACGGCAGTGCGACGTCGCGCATGCGTCCTTTGCTTGGCCAGCCGGCTTCGCCGATCAGGATGTTCTTGCCGGGGAAGGCAAGTGCGACCTTCCCGTAGATATCGATCACATGCGCGGCGGCGTCTTCGGCGCGGATCGGCACGTCTTCCCAGAACGGCAACATGTGGACCGTCACGAAATCGACGTCGTCGGCCATCTCCCGGTGGCGGAGCCAGAAATCCCAGGAATCGGCGTAGGTCACCGGCGTCGTGATGCGCGCCTTGACCGAGCGGATCACTTCCCGAAGATCGGACACGGTCATTTCGCCCCGCAGCAGCACTTCGCTGCCCGCGACGACCGACGTGACCGTGCCGGGATACGCCTTGGCCAGCGCGACCGCGGTGTCGATGAGATCGGCGTTTTTCGTGCGGTCGCGTCCGAGCCAGATGCCGAGAATGACTTTGAGCCCGACCTTCGACGCCAGCTGAGGCACCTTGTCGAGCCCGTTCTCGACCGAGTAGGTGCGGATGCAGTTCGATATCCCGGCCAACTGGCCGAGATCTTCCGCAATCTGCTCCGGGCTGATGATGATATCGGAATTCCACGGCGTCTGCCCGCTCCGGAACGGCGCGTAGGACACGCAGTCGAGCTTCTTCGCGGGATCGATCGGCGCATGATCCAGCAGCACCGGCGCCGCCAGCCAGTACCAGGCCGCAACAATGATGCTCATGGAAAAAAAGAAGAGCACAAGCGGCACGCTCTTGCGGGAAGCGCCGGTCGGCCGGACCGGCAAACCAGATCGCAACGCGGCGGAAGCATCGAGGGACATCGCGCAGCCCTAGGCTAGATCAGGAGCAAGCGGTGCTCAACGTCGTATTGCGGCGCGGTGGTCGCGGCGCCGACAATCGTGAAAACCTGCCGGTCAACAGGAAGGCAATTGAATACATTGTTGGACATACTTTGGCCTGATGGAGGTCACGATCCGGCTTAAGGGTTTGATGGCACGCGGCCCCGATAGACCACGTCGGTTTGACGAAAAAGAATATACCAGCGCTCGTCATCTTCCAACAATCCCGGGGCCACCTGGCATGTGCGTGATCGTTCTGGCTGACCTGCGCGCAGCGTGGGCGAGCCGACCGCGCTAGGTGAGTTGCGCCAGCCAGACCGTATGACCGCCGCAGTCCGGATCTTCGACGACATGCGCCACCACGTCGAAACCATTCGCGCAGAGCAGCGCGCGGTATCCGGCGGCGTCCAGGCTGGCATGATAGAGTCGCTCGTCCCTGTAGCTCCCGATCGCTTCGCCATGCGCCGGACCGCTCGTGAACATCAATGCCGCGCGCGGCGCAGCATGATTCCGGAAGATGGTAAACATCCGGCGCTGGTCATCGGGACAGAGGTGGAAGAAACTATCCCACGCCAGCAAACCGTCGAAGCGCCGCGTGAGGGCGAGCGTGCGCATGTCGGCGACGTGCCACGCAAGATCCGGAAAAGATGCCGTGCACAGGGCAATCAGTTCCGGCGACGAATCCACACCGGTGACATGACATCCCTGCTGGATGAGGTAACGGGCGATCGGCTCACCTGAGCCGCAGCCGATGTCGAGCACGGAAGCTCCGGCCGGCAGCAGCGCGCCAAACCGGTCGAGCCACGCGCGCTCCATCAGCCGGTTGCCGCGGTCCTGCGCCCAGGCGCGGCCGTGGCGTTGATAGAGTCCGATGATGCGGTCGGCGTCGGGGTTCATGGTGGTATTTTGGCGTGGGCGTTGTGAACGCGTCAGTCTCTCAACTCGTCATGCCCGGGCTTGTCCCGGGCATCCACGTCTTACCTCCGCGAAACAAGAAAGACGTGGATGGCCGGGTCAAGCCCGGCCATGACGTAAAGAGACATTTGCGTGGTCCCCTCAAATCCCCAGATACCGGTGCTGCAAATCCGGCTCGGCGATCAACTGCTCCGACGTGCCGCTCCACACCGTGCGTCCCCGCTCGATGATGTAATGCCGGTCGGCGATGCGGGAGAGGTTGGCGACGTTCTTGTCGATCACCAGCACCGATTGCCCACGGCCCTTGAGCATCGACAAGCAGCTCCAGATTTCCTCGCGGATCAACGGTGCGAGGCCTTCGGTGGCTTCGTCGAGGATCAAGAGCTTCGGATTGGTCATCAGCGCGCGGCCGATCGCGAGCATCTGCTGCTCGCCGCCGGACAGCGTCACGCCCATGTTGCCGCCGCGCTCGGCGAGGCGCGGAAACAGCGCGTGGATCTTTTCGATGGTCCAGGGATCGGAATTCCCGGCGCGATTGCCGGCAGCCGCGACCAGGTTTTCGTACACGGTGAGGTTCGGAAAGATCTGGCGGCCTTCCGGCACCAGGCCGATGCCGAGTTTTGCGATCTTGTACGACGGCAGGCTGCGAACCTCCTGCCCGCCGAAACGGATGGTGCCGGCACGCGCGCCCGTCATGCCCATGATCGAGCGGATGGTCGTGGTCTTGCCCATGCCGTTGCGGCCCATCAGCGCGACCATTTCGCCTGACTGAACCTTCAGCGACAGGCCGAACAGCACCTGGCTGAGGCCATAGCAGGTTTCGATGCCATCAATTTCGAGCAGGGTTTCAGCCATTTTTGTTTCAGCCATGAGCGACCACCACGTGCTGATCGCCGAGATAGGCGCGCTTGACTTCGTCGTTGTGCCGGATCGCATCGGGATCGCCCGACGCGATGACGCGGCCGTACACGAGGACGGTGATGCGGTCAGCCAGCGCGAACACCGCCTCCATGTCATGCTCGACCAGCACGATGGTGACTTCCTTGCGCAATTCCTTCAGCAGCGCCACCATGCGCGCCGACTCGGTGACGCCGAGCCCCGCCATCGGCTCGTCGAGCAGCAGCAATTGCGGCTTGGTGGCGAGCGCGACCGCAAGCTCGAGTTCGCGTTGTTCGCCATGGCTGAGTTCGGACACCGGCACGTCGGCGCGCGCCCCGAGCCCGACCCGCGTCAGCGCGGCTTGCGCGGCGGCGCGCAGCGGTTTTTCCTTGCGCGCATTGCCCCAGAACCGGAACGAGTGGCCGTCATGGGCTTGCGCTGCGAGCGCGACATTGTCGGCCGCGGTAAAATTCGGCAGCAGCGAGGTGATCTGGAACGAGCGCGCCAGCCCGAGCCGACTGCGCTCATAGGACGGCAGCCCGGTGACGTCGCGGCCGCCGAAAACAATGGTGCCTGAGTTCGGCATCAATTGCCCAGTCAACTGGCTGATCAGCGTGGTCTTGCCGGCGCCGTTGGGGCCGATGATGGCGTGCAACTCGCCAGGTATGACGTCGAGCGACAGATTGTCAGTGGCGAGAATGCCGCCGAACCGCCGCACCAGGTTTTCAACGCGGAGCAAGGGATCAGCCACGGTTAAACCTCCCGAGCAGGCCCATGATGCCGCCGCGCGCGAACAGCACGATCAGCAGCAGCAGCGGCCCCATGATCAGCGCCCAGTATTCGGTGAATTGCGACAGCAGCTCCTCCAGCAGCAGAAAGAAGATCGTGCCGATGACAGGACCGAACAGCGAGCCCATGCCGCCGAACACCACCATCACCATGAGCTCGCCGGAGCGGGTCCAGTACATTCCGGCCGGGCTGATGAAGTCGGTATTGTTCGCCAGCAGCGCGCCGGCCAGGCCGCAAATGGTACCGGAGATGACGAAACAGACCAACCGGTAGCGGTTGGCATGATAGCCGATCGCCTGCATGCGCTGCTCGTTGGAACGAATGCCCTGCACCACCAGGCCGAAGCGCGAATTGATGATCCGCCAGATCAGATAGATGCCGCCGAACAGGCAGCCGAGGCAGAGGTAATAGAACTGCACGCGGTTCGACAGGTCGATCAGGCCGCCGAAACTGCTGCGCTTGTAAATGGTGAGGCCGTCGTCGCCGCCGTAGCGCGACATGCCCGAGGCGATGTAATAGGCCATCTGCGCAAAGGCGAGCGTGATCATGATGAAGTAGACGCCGCGGGTGCGCAGACTGAGCGCGCCGATGACCAGCGCATAGAGCGCCGACACTGCAAGCGCCACCGGCCACTGGATGAAGCCGGAGCCGATGCCCTCATGCGCGAGGATGCCGACCGCATAGCCGCCGATGCCGAGATAGGCCGCGTGGCCGAAGCTCATCATGCCGCCATAGCCCATGATGAGATTGAGGCTGGCCGCGGCCAGCGCGAAGATGATGATGCGGGTGAACAGCGTCAGGATGAAGATGTTGCCGGTGAGCTGCGAATAGAGCGGCAGCACGACCAGCCCGGCGGCGACCAGCGCGACGACGACGTTGCTTGTATTGATTTGTAGTTTCATCGCTTGGCGGCCGGAAACAGCCCCTCCGGCCGCACCACCAGCACGATCGCCATCAAGAGATAGATCAGCATCGACGACAGCGCGGGCGCGGCGGTAGAGGCGGCGGCGGAACTCAGCACCATGCGCAGGAGATCAGGCAGGAAGGCACGACCGAGCGTATCGATCATGCCGACAAAGATCGCGGCCAGGAACGCGCCGCGGATCGAGCCGATGCCGCCGATGACGATGATGACGAAGGCGAGGATGAGGATGTTCTCGCCCATGCCGATCTGCACGGTGAGGATCGGCGCCTGCATCAGTCCGGCAAGACCGGCGAGCGCCGCGCCAAGGCCGAACACCAGCGTGAACAGCAGTTTGATGTTGATGCCGAGCGCGCCGATCATTTCGCGGTTGGAGGCGCCGGCGCGGATCAGCATGCCGATCCGGGTCCGCATCACAACGACGTAAAGCAGCGCGGCGACAGCGAGCGCGACGATGATGATCGACAGCCGGTAGGCCGGATAGTACACGCCCGGGATGATCTGGACCGGCACGGTCAGCCAGGCCGGCAGCGGCAGCGCGAGCCCGGCTGGGCCCCAGATCAGCCGCACCGCGTCGTTGAAGAACAAGATCAGTCCGAACGTCGCCAGCACCTGGTCGAGGTGGTCGCGGCCGTAGAGATGCCGGAGCGCGACAAATTCCAGCGCGATCCCGAGCAGCAGCGTGGCGCCGAGCGCCAGCAGCACGCCGAGGATAAAGCTTCCGGTCCATGCGGTGAAGGTCGCGGCGAAATAGGCGCCCATCATGTAGAGCGAGCCGTGCGCCAGATTGACGAAGTCCATGATGCCGAACACCAGCGTCAGCCCGGCCGCCAGCAGGAACAGCAGCAGGCCGAACTGCAACCCGTTCAGCGATTGTTCGACAAGAACCAACTTAGCGCCCTCTCCATGATACTGGCGTCAACGCCACGCGTTGGTCGCGATCATGCCCCGCAACTCGAAACAAAACAGCGGCAGCGCGTTTGCGCCGCCGCCATTTTCTTATTGGATGCATGATCCTTGCCAAGTTTCTTGCCAAGATTTTGGCCAAGTCGTCAATTTCTGGCGGACCATGCGTCGGCAGAACAACTGATCACTTCATCGGGCATTTATCGTGGAAGCCATCCTGGCTGTCCTTGACGATGGTGGCCACCGTCTTCAGCGCCAACTGGCCGTCAGCATCCTTGACCACGTCCTGCAGATAGAAGTTCTGGATCGGAATGTGGTTCTTGCCGTATTTGAACGGGCCGCGCACCGATTTGAAGTTGGCTTTCTCCATCTCGGCCTTCATCGCGTCCTTCTTGGTCGTGTCGCCCTTGACCGCAACCACCGCGCTGTTGATCAGCTGCGCGGCATCATAGGATTGCGCGCCATAGAAGGTCGGGCGCAGGTTCGGATATTTCTTGCGGTAGTCCTCGACGAACTTCTTGTTCTCGGGGTTCGGCAGGTCGTTGACCCATTGCTGCGCACCGGGAACGCCGAGCGCGTTGTCCTTCTGCAACGGCAGCGACAATTCGTCGATGGTGAACGCCGTATAGAGCGGGATCTGCGCCTTGATGCCGGCCTGCGCATACTGGTTGAGGAACTGCACGCCAGCAGCGCCCGGATAGAACACGAAGATCGAATCGGCCTTGGAGTTCTTGGCCTTGGTGAGCTCGGCGGAGAAGTCGAGCTGGCTTGGCCACACCGTGTATTCTTCACCGACTACCTGGCCCTTGAACGTGCTCTTGACGCCGGCCAGCATGTCCTTGCCGGCGGCATAGTTCGGGCCGATCAGGAACACCGACTTAACGCCCTTCTGGTTCATGTAGGTGCCCATCGCCTGCGGCGTCTGGTCGTTCTGCCAGGAGGTCGAGAACACGTAAGGCGAGCACAATTCGCCGGCGAGCTGCGAGGGACCGGCATTGGCCGAGATCAGGAAGGTTTTGGAATCGACCGCGGTCTTCAGCGAAGCCAGCAGCACGTTCGACCAAATGTAGCCGACGATGAAATCGACCTTGTCGGACTGGATCAGCTTTTCGGTCTTCTGCTTGCCGACATCCGGCTTCTGGCCGTCGTCCTCATAGATCACCTCGACCGGCTTGCCGTCTATCTTGCGGCCCAGATGGTCGAGCGCCAGTTCGAACGAGTTGCGCATGTCGTTGCCGATCGCGGCCGTGGGGCCGCTGAAGGTCGAGACGAAACCGATCTTGATGCTGTCGGCGCCAAGCGCGGGCTGCGCCAGCGCCAGAGCCATTGCGCCCGCCAGCCAGAATGTCTTTTTCATATTCACTCCCCTCCTCATTATCTATTTTGTTCCGCCAGCCAGTGCGGCTGCCGTCTCGAGGCCTGCGCCTTCGTCAATCCCGGTAAGCCCGGATATTTTGTGCGCGAAATCTCCGGCCCACAGCAAGCACGAACCGAAAGCTCCGATTAGAACCTTCGGCCCATACCCCAGCGGCCTGCACCATAATTCGCAGACGGCGCCGAAGGCAAGAACTATAGTTCCGGTTGCCGGGGCAACAAATGTCGCAGGTGCGGCCGCAGCACAATCGGAAGAGACAGCGCGCGCCATCATGTTCATGGCGCCTGATCCGGTTGGGGCGCGGCGTTTCGTCGCCACTCCGCCCAGCTCGGCCGGTCGAGTTGGAACAGATCGGTGCAGCGAGCATACCAGCCGCTGCCATGCATGCGGCCGATCAACCGCAGCGCAGGCGTGTCGATATGGCAGCGCTCCCTGTCCTGAACCGCCGCACCATCCACGTGCGCGCACAGGATGCGGCCGATCACCGCCGTCTGGCGCGGCCCCGTCACCATCGAGCTCAGCACCCGGCATTCGAAGGAAACCGGGGACTCCGCAATGCGCGGCGGCCGTATCGCATGTGACGCGGCGGCGGTGAGGCCCGCCAGCGCGAGTTCGTCGATATCGGGCGGCGCATCGATGCAAGTGACGTTCATGGCCGCGGCATTCTGTTCGGAAACCAGGTTCACAACGAACTCTCCGGTCGCAAGAATATTCGTCGCGGTATCCTTGAAGCGCCCCGGCCCGGCGAGCAGCCCGATCGCAAGCGTCGGCGGCTCGTGCCCCAACACATTGAAGAAGCTGTAGGGAGCCGCGTTGATGACACCGTCTTCGGACAGCGTCGTCACCCAGGCAATCGGCCGCGGGGTCACCGTCGCCGTCAATATCTTGTAGCGTTGTTGAGCCTCCAGCGTCTCCATGTCGAACAACATCGCCGGCCCCCGCGCTTAGACCGCCACGACCGGATGACGCAGCCGGCCAATGCCGGCCACTTCCGCCTCCACGACATCGCCAGGCCACAGCCATTCCTGCGGTGTCCGCCCCGCGCCCACGCCATCGGGCGTGCCGGTCGCGATGATGTCACCCGCCTCGAGCGTGATCGCTGCCGAAATGTCCGAGATCAGCAGCGGCACCTTGAACAGCATGTGGCGGGTGTTGGATCGCTGTTTTTCGACGCCGTTCACCGTGAGCCAGAGATCGAGCGCGTGCGGATCGCCGATCTCATCAGCCGTCACGATGCATGGACCGAACGGCGCGTAGGTGTCCTGGCCCTTGGAATAGATCCACTGGCCGGCGCGGCGATTGTCGCGCGCGCTGACGTCGATCATCACGCTGTAGCCGAAAACGAAATCGAGGGCCTGCGCTTCCGGGATCCGGCGCGCCGTTCGCCCCATCACGACGGCGAGTTCGACTTCCCAATCGAGCTGCTGCGTAATCGTCCGGTTGTGCTCGATGGCGTCGTCGGGCCCGATCACGCTGGTCGGAGGCTTTGAAAAGATGATCGGCTGCTTCGGCAATTCCTTCGCCGTGTCCAGCGCGCGTGACGATTCCGCGACGTGCTCGACATAGTTCAGCCCGATCCCGAAGATGTTCTTCCGCGGCCTCGGGATCGGCGCCAGCAGCCTGACATTGGCAAGCGGCAGCGCTGTGCCTACCGGCCAATGGCTTGCGTGATCGCTTAAAATCTTCTTCAGCGCCATCGTCGCCGGCGGCCCGAGATCGATCAGATCGAGCATCGACGATGGCAGCGCGACGCCGGCATGCGCGCCGATCCGTTCGACGTCCACGACTAGGTCATCGACGACGGCACCGAGGCGGGCCGCCGCCTCGACATTGGCGCGGTAGGTAACAAGACGCATGGTTGGTTTCCCTAGGATGTCAGCGGCTGCCGGCCTTGATTGTCGCCATACGCTTCCTCGCGATACAGGCCGAGGGCGTGCATCACAGGCAGATCGTTGAAGGTGAACAGGCAGGCGTCGTCGCGTTCGGAGCCGTTGACATGCTCATGCCAGGACCAGGACGGAACACAGAAGATGTCGCGCTCTTTCCAGTCGAAGCGCTTGCCGTCGATGATCGAGTGACCGCTTCCCTTTGCGACCTGGTAGATGAAACTGCCGGTGTGACGATGAGCCTTTGTGGCCTCGCCGGGCCGGAGCAGCTGCATCGACGCACCGATCGTCTGCATCACAGGACCGCCGGTGACGGGATTGACGTAGTTCATCAGCACGCCGTCATAAAGCGAGCCGTCGGAGGCCTTACCGTAGCGTTGCAGCGCCTCGTAGGTCGGGCCCCACTCGTATTTCAGGAGCGGTGAATATCCGCGCGTCCATTCCGCGCCCGCGGGGCGCAGGCCCGGATTGCCCCAGGCGTGGGTCATGTCGTCGACGGGATAGCCGACCTCCTGCTGCATCTTCGGATGCACCGCGTAGAAATTGGCCTCGAGCGTGTTGACGAGCGGGATGTCGAGACCGTCCTGCCAGATGCACGGCGTGCCATCGCTGGAAACACCGTGTTCGTGCCACGTGCCGTTTGGGGTCAGGACGAAATCATTGGCGCCGAGTGTGAGCTTGTGGCCATCGACAATGGTGTAGGCGCCCTCGCCTTCCATGATGAAGCGCAGCGCCGAGGCGGAATGGGCATGGGCGGAGGCAACTTCACCGGGATGCATCACCTGCAGACCCGAATAGAGCCAGCCGACGGCGGCGGCATGATCACGGCGACCGGGATTGTTCAGGTAGATGACGCGTCGGCCGGCCTTTTCGGGAGACACCAGTTCGACGGACCGCAGCACATGCCGGCGCAGGTCCTCATAGCGCCAAAGCACAGGGACGGAGGACGACTTGGGCTGCCAGGGCTCGATCTTGTTGGCGACCGTCCACAGCGCACCCGCGTCCAGATTTTCCAGCTCGTCGTAATAGGCGAGCAATTCCGGGGTGTCCTCGACATTGGCGCGCCCGGCGACGTCTTCCCGGTGGTTTTCGCGGCGTCCTGTTGCCATTTCGCTCTCCCTGGGTTACCAATCATATAAAATAATATATATCTTCGAAGCAATAGAAAATTTTCGAAAGAAATCCAATCCACTAATGGCGACCGCGAAAGCAGGAAACATGGCAGGCGTGGCAGGCGACCGCCGGATCGTCAGCGAAGGAGCCGGCGAGCCCGCAACATTGAGCGAAGTCGCCTATCAGCGTCTGCGTGCCGACATCGTCTCCGGCGCGCTCGACGCGGGCAAGCCGCTGCGGCTCGAAGCGCTGAAGCAGCGCTACGGCCTGAGCTTTTCGCCGCTGCGCGAGGCGTTGATGCGGCTGCAGTCCGAGCGGCTCGTGTTCTCGACGGCGCTGCGCGGTTTTTCGGTCGCGCCGCTGTCGCGCGCGGAAATGAAGGACGCGACTGAAACCCGCATTCTGATCGAATCCGACGCGCTGCGCAGATCGATGCGCAACGGCGACGATGATTGGGAAGCCGCCATCGTGGCCGCCTTCCATGCGCTCAGCCTGCAGGCCGAACGGCAATCGCGCCTCTCCGGCGAAGTAGGCGCCGTCGACATGCATGCGATGGACGAGCGGCACTATCAATTCCATCGGGCGCTGATCGCCCATTGCGGATCGCCGCGGCTTCTCGACCTGGCCGACCAGCTCTATGTCGAAACCCAGCGCTACCGGCTGCCATGCCTGGTCGGCCGGGTGGCGGGAACGCCGGCGCGCGACGTTGCCGCCGAGCATCAGCAGATCATGGACGCCACGCTACGCCGCAGCGAAGACGCCGTGCGTTATTTGGCCGAGCATTACCGGCGAACCGCAGACATCATCGAGGCGTCGACCGTGTGGCCGTCGTCAGCGTAAGCAAAATTTTTCGACGCTGTGTTTCACGGCTCACGATACGCTTTCGCTATCGGTCGATTGGCAAACACGCCTTGAAGCTTCTCTTGGAAGCAGTGCACAAATAACTACATAATGAGGGCACGGAGACATCTCGAACCGAGGCTGGATTCCATGACGAGCGCGCCGAAACGTCAGCACCACGTGGTGATCGTCGGCGCCGGCTTCGGCGGGCTGGAAGCCGCCTTCGGGCTGGCCGGCGCAGCGGTGAAAATCACGCTGATCGACCGGCGCAACCACCATTTGTTCCAGCCGCTGCTCTATCAGGTTGCCACCGCATCGCTGGCGACCTCCGAGATCGCCTGGCCGATCCGTTATCTCCTGCGCGACCGGCCCGATGTCACGACGCTGTTCGCCAACGTCAATGGCGTCGACGCCGCCGGCAAGCGTGTACTGCTCGATGACGGCGAGGCGCTGCCCTATGACACGCTGATCCTCGCCACCGGTGCGCGCCACGCCTATTTCGGCCATGACGAATGGGAACCGTTCGCACCCGGTCTGAAAACGCTGGAGGATGCCACCACGCTGCGGCGGCGCATCCTGGTCGCCTTCGAGCGCGCCGAACGCGAGACCGATCCGGCGCGGCGCGCCGCATTGCTGACGTTCGTCATCATCGGCGCGGGCCCCACCGGCGTCGAACTCGCCGGCACCATTGCCGACCTCGCCAAGGACACGCTGCCGCAGGATTTCCGTAACATCGACACCAGCAAGGCGCGCGTGGTGCTGATCGAGGCAGGTCCTCGCGTGCTGGCGGGCTTTCCCGACGATCTCTCGGCCTACGCACAAACCTCGCTCGAGGGCCTCGGCGTCGAAGTGATGCTGGGAAAGCCGGTGACGGAATGCAGCATCGATGGCGTGGTCTATGGCGACACCAAGCTCGACGCGAAAACCATCATCTGGGCCGCGGGCGTGCGTGCCTCGCGCGCGGCCGAATGGCTGGGCGCGCCTGCCGATCGCGCCTACCGCGTGCAGGTAAAGCCGGACCTGACAGTGCCCGGCCATCCCGATATCTTCGCTGTGGGTGACACCGCAACGATTGCCGATGCGAGCGGAAATCCGGTGCCCGGCATTGCGCCGGCGGCCAAGCAACAGGGCCGCTACGTCGCAGCCCTCATCAAGGCGCGGCTCGGCGGCGGCACGCTGCCACCGTTCCGCTACAAGCATGCCGGCAGCCTGGCGCAGATCGGCAAGCGCAAGGCGGTGATCGATTTCGGCTGGATGAAGCTGCGCGGCAATCTCGCCTGGTGGATCTGGGGCATCGCCCACATCTATTTCTTGATCGGCCTGCGCCACCGACTCAGCGTCGCCATGAGCTGGCTCTGGATCCACGCCAGGAACCAGCGCGCGGCGCGACTGATCACGCAGGGCTCGAGCAAGGTGACGGGGTGAGCCTCTTCTCCCTCGCCCCGCTCTTGCGGGGAGAGGGTCGGGGTGAGGGGCTCTTTCCACGAGCGAAGTGTGTCGTGAGACCTGTACCCCCTCACCCGGATCGCACCGGACGATGCTTCGCATCGCCGAGGCGATCCGACCTCTCCCCGCAAGCG
>NZ_JAFCMB010000035.1 GCF_018130145.1 Bradyrhizobium sp. AUGA SZCCT0176
TAGTACCGTAGGAGTACCAAACTAAAAGAAACCCTAGTAAATAACGGGTTTCGTGCTACAAGCAACAATATCTGCAACTCACATGATTGTAGCTAAACCATTGAATAAATTGAGGTCGAGCATGCGAACAGAAGTGAACGTATCGGGAAAGCAGGCCTATGAGAGTACCGAAGGAGTACCAGAAGCGTTTCGTGAGACCCCTGAGAGCAAGGGGGCAATGGCAGCCCTCGCCGCGAAGGCAAATGCTCAGGGCTGCATACACTTCTTTGACGATCCGATCCACGTCCGCCGCGACCTGATCCGGCTGGGCTGCGCCGCCGGCTGGGACACGCCCAAGGGCCACACGATCTCAAATATCATCCAGATCATTGAGAACCTGGCCGATTACGAGCGGCCGGACTGGGCGACCGATGAACGGCAGACGCTCCAATACTCTGCCAACCAACAGATCAAGCGGCTGGCTCGGCTGAGCGCCGGGAGGCCGGCATGAGTGATAAATTCCTCTGGAAGGTAGCCGAGGCCATCTACAACTCCGATTTTGATGGGGAGCCATCGCAGGCGTTTGGCGACCGTGATCTGGATGTGATCGGAACCTATCTGGACGGCGCGAGGGCCGCCATCGAGGCTATGCGCGAGCCCACGGAGGGCATGTATCGCGCTGCGTATGCGGCTAACGGCGGGAAATGGACTGACGACGAGTACGAGCCGCCCCCCAAGGTTTGCTGGCTAGCCATGATCGACGCCGCGCTTGCCGACCCCCTAACAACTGGAGCAGCAACATGATTGCGTATTGGGATAACGAGACCGGAGAGGCCCGGATTGTCGAGGCTTCGCTGAACCGCCAAGTGCCCCACCCCTCGCCGGAAAGCATCGTCGCCGCTGTTCTCGCGGACAGTAGCCCGCCGGCCGGGGTGAGACAGACGGCGCACCAGATCACCAAGGCATTGCGGGATGCCGGTTGGCGGATACTCCGCTAATGGCCGCCTACGACAACCTTTCAACACTCGAACGCGAGCGCGTCGAGAGCGAAGCCAGATCGACGCTGCAGCAGGTTTTCGATGCCGCACACGCTGCCACTGGTTGGAGCTTGGATACCAAAGACGAATGTTGGCAGGCCGGGCTGTCCGTCATGCGCGAGGCTATGGCGAAGCTAATTTTACGGACCCGGTAGGGTCAAACAGTCAACCAGGAGACGACCATGGCCAAGATGAAGACCTACCTGTTTTTCCGTGAAGGCCACTTCTACCCAGTCGAGGAAGAGAGCGACGAGAAGGTGCTGAAGCACGTCCCGCTGAACCCTGGGACCACCAAGATCGAGACGATCGACGGCCGGGTCATCTACCGGGCCCCGACTACTCACTGAGGAGACGCCGATGCTGTCAGTAAGCCATTGGGGCCTATTCGAGTGCCCCAGCGTCGAGAGCAAAGAAACGGTCTACTACCCGTTCTTCGAAGCCGGAGAATGGTGGTGGGTCACAAGTGACAAGTAGTGCGGCAAGGGGATGGGGGGACTGAGGCAATGACCCTAGACGAGATGAAAGCCAAGGCGCGCGAAATCCAAGCGCATATCAATGCCATCATCGACGGAACCGATGCGAACGAGGTTAAAGGCCCCATCAACTGGGGCGACCTGAGCTGCACCGATGTCAGCGTGTCCCTGATGGACGGACTGTGGTGCGCCACGATTGAGGAAGCATCACCCGACGCGACGGAACTGGCGGCCCATATCAGCAACGAACTCCAGCACTTCGGACATAAGGATGTCTGGGTTCGCTGTGAGTGGTGATCAGTAGGAGGTGCCAATGAGCGACATTCTGACCGAACGCTTTACGCTTGTTTTCGAGGGCAACCTTCGCGACTTCAAGGGGAACCCGTTCAAGACCGACACGCCGTTCGGGATACCCATCATAGTCGGCCTGGGGGATGCCTTTGAGGAATGCGAGAAGCTGCGCGAGGAGTTAAGTGCGGCGGTCTCGAATGGAGAGGGTTAGCCCGTGGCAAATGTACCCGCGACCGTAGACTTCTCGGAGGCCCTTGTCCGTCAGATAGCGATGGACGTTGGCAAGCAGGTTGTTGACCATATCGAGGGTCAGTACCCGCGCATGTTCGAACACGTCTCCCAGGCGTCCGCGTCCCTGTCGATCCGGAACACGGCCTACAACGCTATCATGGAGGCCGTGAAGGCCGCCAATAACGGCGAGGTCGAGCAGATGCTGAAGCGCCATGACGAGCACAGGCGAACTTTGCGCAAGCTGCGTAAGGTTGCGCGCGGTTGACCGAAGAGGAAAAGAGCCCCATGACTGACCAAGAGATTGACGACCTGAAGAAGCGGGTGGAGCAGCTAGAAAAGGCCCTCTGGGCTGTGGCGTTCAACAAGCCGACCTGCTGCGACGAGAGAGGCCGCCTAGCCGCTGCGCCCGCGCTGAGCCATGAAGACCTAAGTTCGATCAACAACGGCATGGCCCTTTTTGGATACAAGGTCAGGCTGTAACGCCGCACCCCACCCCTACTGGCCAATGAGCGCTATGGGCTCGACAAGACCGAATTGGGGGGCGATTTGAAACGCGAGGAAGTAAAAAAGGTGCTGGAATTGTTCCGCGCCGGAGTTCTGACGGAAGATCAGACCATCGAGATTATCATGAGTAACACTGCCAGCAATCCGGGAATGAAGCGCGGTGACGTTGACACCCGCGACCCCGTTAGAGCCTTGGTCGCGAAGCAACTGGACGCGAAAGGTCTGACGATGAAAGAGGCTTCGTTAGCTATTGGTCGCAACGAAACCTATTTGCAGCAATTTTTAATGCGCTGGACCCCACTAACCCTGAACGAGAAGGTTCGGCCCAAACTCGCCGAATTGCTTGGTGTCGCAGAGGATCAGTTGCGAGAACAACCCCGAGATCGAGTTTGATTGAAGCTGCTAGCTTTTCTTGCAGGTTGGATTTCTTTAAAATGCCCGGATGCCCCTCTACCTCAGAAAAGTCGATCACCCACAGGCCGTATATAACTGGCGGGTGATCCTGAAAATAGACGAGACGGAATACGAGGTGGGGTCGATCGGACCGCAGCGCACGGCAGACGTTGAGCTTCAATGGGGCTGGGGCATCGACACGGTAATTCCGATGCGCGCCATGGCAACGTCCGGACGCGGTTCAAACCTCAAAGACTGCATGGCGAAGTTCAAGGCGGCCTGGGAGCGCTTTAGCTCCGATGAAGCGAACCTGACCGCGTTTTTGGAAGCGAAGCGAAGGGCGAAGAGGGGTTAATATGGCGAAGCTGGACGAAAAGCGCGTTGAGCGCATCTATGAAAAACTCACCGGGTATAAGATGGAGCGCGGTGCGTGGGATATCAAGAAGCGCGATCTGGCACAGAAGATCGTGTACATTGACGATGCCTGCCGCGCTGTACTCGAAGCCATCGCAGCAATTGAAAACGCGCCGCCCGGTACGAACATGCAAGATCTGGAACGAAATCTCCGAACGGAATTCAAGTTCCTCGACACGCTTCAGGACTATTAGCGCAGCACCAGCGCTCCGACAGCCAACACGAACGCGACCGCGCTGCTGCACGTCAAGCCGAGCATGTAGAATGGGAATCGGTTGTTCATGCCATAAATATATCTGGCGGCAGCGGCTGGTTATATCCGGACAAATACGGCCACAAAAAAAGCCCGGCAAGCCGTGAGGCCGCCGGGCTAGTCTAGGGAGGAAACGTGCTCGTTGGGGACGAGCCTACCGATCCCGAGAAACGGAGGCCGGTAGAGGTTGACGGCCCGAAGGCCGAATTCAGAAAACCAGCGCCGAGAACAGCAGCAGCAACAGACCCGCGACAGCCAGGATTAGGCCGAGGACGACGCCGGCCATTCCCATAGTGGCTTGCGGCGGCGTGCGGGATCGGTTCACCATCAAGGCGCCGATCCCAAAGAAGACGAGGGCCGCGGCGCCAAGGATGATTGCGAGAACGATCATATGATCCCCACCGCGTTAGCGGCGACCACCACGAACAGCATGGCCGGGGCGGTGGTGATCAGAAGCCAGCCGAGAGTATTCATCCTGGCACCCGATAATCAATGACATGCTTGCGGTACGGGATCTCGCGCCAGCCGCGTTGCCCGCCGGTGGCATTCCATGCGTAAACGACGCCGCCCTGGACTCTGGAGACGATGGCCACATGCCCGCCCCCGCGCCTTGCGGAGACGATTACAGCGCCGGGGACCGGGCCGCCTGCCGAGCGACCCCAAGAGAGGAACGACCGCGCCAGCGCGCTCCCTGTGCCTTTGATGCCCCTTTCCGCGAGCGCTGCGTTCACGTTGACTGCGCAGATCAGGCGCCCGGAGATGTAGCGCAGCGGCCGGCCAACGGCTTCGGCCACCGGCGACGGCGCGCCATAGCTGGAAACCGTCCGGATCACCGGTGGGGCGCGGCGCGCGGGCCGCTCCCGGATGACATGGCGGTAGTCCGCTTTGGCAACGCGCGGCGTGTAAACCTTCTGAGCCGACCCGAACCCGCCCATGCTCCTCACGATGCGCTCCCCGCGCGCGGACGCGGTCACTCCCTCGCAAGGCCAGTCGATGTTGCAGCGCTCATGGGCGATGTACGTCCTATGACGCTGGCGAGCTTCGGCGTTGGATGCCAGCGCGACGAGCGCCAGCACCGCGATAAATGCGGTTCGGATCATGTGATGCTTCCTGTGGTGGTGGATTAGTGCTTGCCGTTGATGCGCTTGCTCATTTCCTCAAGGCGCTCACGGAAGTCAGATTTGATATCGGTGCCCATCGCTTTGATGGCTTCCGTCATGCGGTCGGTTGCTCGCTCGAACTCGCCCTTTTGGACGTAGTTGTCGCGCCCCCAAATCTCGATGGCGTGCATTTCTTTTTCAACCGTCTCAATGAAGCGCCTCAAGGCAGCCCCCATTTCACCGACGTTGTTATCTTGCGCCCGCTGCGCTTCGTTAAAATCGCGGCGGAGACCGTCCATTTTCTCGTTACGTGCAGCGGACGCTGCGGCGATGGCCTCAGTCCGAGCCAACTCCTCCGAAGCAATCTTTTCGGAGGTGTCTTCTTTGATCCTCGAGACCGCGCGCGTAAGCCCAATGACGCCAGACGTCCAAGTAATCAGGAACCCAGCGACCAAAAACCCCTGCTCTAACGTCATCCCCTTAATCTCCTAGCCACCTTTGTTCGCTAGGACATTCCCAGCCTGCGACCGTCTCGCGTCGGTCAAGGGTCAGGGCTGCGTCGACGTTTCCAGACGACGGCGCGGCCCGCTTCACTTTGGTTTCTTGCACTGATCCCGGTACGTCAGCTCGTTCGCCAGTATCCGTTTCTTGACGCCAGGCGTTGCCGTAATCGAACCGTCGCCCTTCTGCACCACCACCGGGTTGTAGACCTGGCAGTAGGAATCCACCGGCATAGGCTTCGTCGCGCAACTACTTAGGCTCAAGGCCGCGCAAACCAGCGTCAACCTCTTCATCAGACATCGCATTGACCTTCTCCATGATGGCTTTACCGGCGGTCGTCTTGACGAGGATCGACTGCGTTACCTCCGCAATCGCCTTGTCGTACCCCTCGGATATCAGCTCGCGCTCCCGAGCCCACGTCATAATCTGGTTGACCACCTTGAGAAGCGTGAGCGCGAGCGATATCCAGGACATCATTTCGCGACGACCTTCACTTCAGACGAGGAGACCGCGTCCGGCGAGGTAACCGCCGCTGCAAGAGCCGGCGTGGTGACGACCGTCGTGCCAGGCAGCGCCGCCGCCGACGCAACGATCGAACTCTGGGTCTTGTTGAACATGCCCCAGATGACGCCGCCGATCGTGATGATGCCGCCGACGATACCGGGCAAGGCCTCCGCGCTGATCCAGCCCTTGGCCACGATGAATCCGCCTCCAAAGGTGAGGATGTGGCGAAGGATGCTGCTGATCTGTTCCCAACTCATTTTGATAGTTCTCCGATGATGTTTTGATTGCGCGATTCCGTCGCGCGGCGGATTAGTTCAGGGCCGCCCAGGTTTGCGGGCCGGCCACGCCGTCAGCCGCCAGCTTGTGCGCCGTCTGGAATTTCTTCAGCGCAGCCTCAGTCAGCGCGCCGAACTTGCCGTCAACTGTCAGCTTCAGCGCCTTCTGCAGCTTCTTCACGTCCTCGCCAGTCGATCCCTTCCGGAGGGTCCGGGGCGGCTTGATGTAGGCCGCCACGACTTCCGGAGCGACGTCCGGCAGGCCGCCGATATCCCACGCTTTGATGTCGTCCGCCTTGGCACCGCTCACGACCGAGATATGGACGTGGTGATCATGGGCATTGCTGCCTGTGTATTTGCGCCACTTGCCGGGCTGCGGGCCCTTCGGACCGGAGCCGATCCGCCGGTTGCTGATGATGTAGCTCACGCGGGGGTCCTGCTTGGCCAGCAACATGTCGGCGAACGCGTAGCTGTCAAATCCGTTCTTCGGGTCGTGCGTGATGTCGATGGCGTGAACGATCCCTGCCCCGTCCGGATTGTGATCGGACTTCCTGGCACCGTGGGATGTATCCCCAACTGAACCATCGGACCCCTTCCCCCGCTTCGGCCATTTGGCGTTGACCTGGGAACGTAGCTTTTCGAGCGCGCGCGCAAGCCGCCACGACATGGCAATTTCTCCGATTTCAGGTGGGAGGTTTCCAAATGGTTATCGCATTCGTCCGCTTCGTACAAAGTTTGGCCGGCGAAACGAGCGGACTAGTGTTATTCGCTGTGGGGTTGTGGTGCTCGGATTCGTTAAACCGTCTTAGGGGTGTTTTGCTCGTGTCGCTTTGGTGGCTGCTCTTAATCGTTCCGGCTTCGGCCGGCGCCTTAATCTGGATCTGGGTCGAGTGGGAAATCCGGCGGGCTAAACGACAATGATCCGCCGGTCGCATTATCTGGCCCTCATCGTGCTCTTATCTCTGATCGTGATCGCCGTTCTGGTCCTGCGCTCACCAGCGGATAGCGTATCGCTGTGAGTCGAGATCGGAACCTGGCGCGCGAACAGGTCATAACCGCCGCGCTGATATTCGCGCTCCTTGGGCTAACGGTCGTTTCTAACTCGCTTGTCGGCCGGGTTTTCCCAGCCTTCATTTCCGAGCTGCGCTTCCCCGCGCCAGTCGATGCTCTCGTTGCCGCGGCGCTCGTACTGATCCCGCTCCCATTGTTCGTACTGGCTCGATTCAGCTTCGGCTACATCATCGGGCTATGGATGTACGTCATGGTGGCCGGGTTTATCTTCCTCAGCTATTCGACCAAGCTCGAATACAATCACAGCCAGGCGAGGATTTCCGCGCTGCTGTGCCTCATCTCGTTTCTGGTCCCGGCTCTGTTCCTCCGGTTCAGAATCTCGCTCTTTTCGATAAGCCCGAGAGCCATGAACGCCCTAATGATCTGTGCGCTGGTCTTGAGCGCCGCTGTGGTTGCCGCCTCCGCGATGTACGGCTTCAGGATAGCCGGGTTTTTGGAGTCGCTGGCGATGCGAGAGGAAGTTACGCGCCCAAGGCTGCTGAACTACCTGAGCGGCATCGTATCCGGCGCGGTCCTGCCGTTTTGTTTTGCTTATTTCGCGCTCAACCGGCAGGTGGCATTGAGTGCAATTGCCGCAGCCTTGCTGCTTTCGTTCTTCCCCGTGTTGCTAAACAAGACCGTCTTGCTGGCGCCTGTATGGCTGGTATTTATTCTGGCACTTTATACGATGTTCCGCCCGAAAACTGCGACGGTGCTATCTATCGCTATCCCGCCAATGATAGGCATCGCCGGCTATTTTATTTTCACCTCAGAGCTAGGCGCGCTGGCATTCGGCTTCATCAACCTTCGGATGATCGCGATCCCATCAGTCGCGCTCGATTATTACTCTCATTTCTTCAGCAGCCACCCCAACACCAGTTTCTGCCAGATCAATTTCGTTCGGATTTTTACCGAGTGTCCCTACAATGAACAACTCGGGGCGATCCTGAAGAACGAGTACAACCTTGGAAACTTCAACGGATCACTCTTTGCAACCGAGGGGATTGCATCAGTTGGCCCCGTCTTTGCTCCCATCGCGACCTTTGTTTGCGGGATCATCATCGGTCTCGGCAATGTCGCGTCGGCAAGACTATCACCCGCACTCATTGCCGTTTCGAGTGGGGTACTCGTACAAGCCCTCACGAACGTTCCGCTTTCGACAGTGATGCTCTCGAACGGCGGCGCAGCGCTGTTCTTACTTTGGCTGGTCTCCCCGAGATGCCCCACCTTCTCCAAGGTCGAGGAACTTGCCCATCCTGCACCAGCTAGGAAACAGCCATGTGGATCGGAATAATCATCGCTTTGGCTATCCCTACGCTTGTGATCGCTGGCGGCCTTTGGCTTTCGGCGCAGGCGTATCTCGACTGACCTGCCCTCACTGATCTCCGGTGCAATGCACCGACACGAAATCACGGGTGCGATCTGAGTTGATCGCCGTGGGGTTGTGGTGATAGAAGCGCGGTTATGCAGACAGACTATTCAAAGCGCCTTTCGAAGCCTGTTTCCGACTTCGTTGGAGCAGCCATGCCCTACAGCCATTGGGGCATCAACTATTTCAACATCCGTCTGATGGAACTCGTTTTGATCGACAGCCTGTTGGATGGCGCGATCAAGAAGGGAGGCGAACGGTTTCTCGACTTCGGTTGCGGCCTCGGACTCGCCTGTGTCTACGCCAGCAAATACTTTTCAAAAGTTGAAGGCGTCGATCTGGATGACCCAGGCGTCGCCTTCAAAACGACCCGCCCCGCCCCGGCCGTTGGGTCTGAGCTGATCTCCGGAATTGGGATCAACAATATCCAGCTAACTTCAGGCGACAGCTTTGCTTATTTGAGGGACCGGACTGACCGATACGACATGCTACTCAGCGTGTTTTGCCTTGAACACGTCGAGGATATTCAGGGCGCCTGCGATCTGTTTGCCGCGTCGTTAAAAGCTGGCGGCCGATCCGTCCACATCATCCCCAACACGCACGACACGACTAACCAGCTTCTGCAGACAACGCTCGGGCCAATCGCCGAGAACGAGCAGAACAGCGTCAAGTCAGGTCGAGGCACCAAGAAAATGGGGACGATGTTTGCACCCATTACGCATTCCGAATTCATCGAGGATTACCGGCAGCAGTTCGACGTGAATTGCCTTGAACGATACATCTTCCCGATGATGCTTTCAGGAATGACGATCGACAAAATCACGCCGATGCGAGAACATTCCTACGCAGTGCTCGCATCCAAGCACGGCGCTTGAAAAAAAGTCAGCCCTGTATCTCGTGCAAGTAAAAAATCGTCGGCTGCGTATTTGCGCCACCGTTGCGGGCGCCAAGCGTGGCCGTGCCAGCGGTTATCTTCCATTGCAGCGTATAGGTATGCGCTGACGGCGAGTTCGGCCGGTCTGTGATGATGAAAGATTGCGGAATGACACCTGAACCCGCCCCCTGCTTGACTGCGCTCGACAAATAATCGACGCCAAAGCCGGCAGCTAACGAGGTGCCACCCCGGTCGACATTGAATCCGAATGTGTTACCCGCCGAATCCGTATCACCCCCGCCTGAGAAGCCTAAGCGGATCAGATTTGCCGAAGACACAGGCGTAATTACTGCCGTGATCCCGGTCGACGTGAATGATGTCGATGTCGTCGTGGTCGACGAGGTGGATTGCGTGTAGTGCTGTTGCACAATTTCGCCCGGCAGCGCTACACCGGGGCCGAACGTCTGAATGTAGTTCAGAGTGGTCGTCGTCCACGTTCCTGCAGTCAGGCCGGTCGGGCTCCATTCAAGAAACCCTTGAACTTGGTACGCCTTGAGCGAAACCGCTGTTCCCGTATAGATCACACCCGCGCTGTCGGCTCCGCCAGCCCCGCCTTCTTCTGTCGATGAAGCAACCGCAGAATTCCTAAGCGGAAAGATGTTGCCCGAATTGCTGACCAAGGCGTTGACCGCACCGAGACGGAGCGTACCGCCGTCGTTGAATGCCACGACCCAAATCCGGAACGCCGTTGACGATGTCACCCCCATCGTCGAGCCCGACGAGATCACAAGCGAAGTCGCTGACGTGACGACGATCTGCGACCAAGAGCCCGTCGTTCCCGTGGCATTTCGGAAATTCAAGGTGCAGGGCGATCCGGAAGCTGGATCGTTTCCTGCGCTATCCTTAAGCGCGATCGTCAGGGCGCTCGATGCGGCACTCGCGGCGAGCGTGCAGTTGACGAAGCCAAAGCGCGGCGGACAGGTCCCGGTCGACGTGATCGTGACGCCATCGCAGACCATGCTGGTGATACCAGAACCGCCGCCGGCGCCGACGCCAAGAACGCAGGTATAGTTGGTGCCGTCGCTGCTGCAGTGCGCGCCCTGGTTGGTCGTCAGGACAAGATTGGCACCGCCGTTGACGGTCGATGACGTCGGCGTGATCGTGACTGTGCCCGCGCCCTTGTTTTGGAAATCTACCGACCAGCCAGAAATGAAGCTGCCGCCGGGTTGAGGCAGGGTAACAGCGACAGAGGCCGCGTTGTTGAAGCTGACGACCTTGCCGCAGTCGCCATCGAGCACCGTGTAGCTTGTTCCGGTCTGTGCGTTGACGGTCAGGCTAAGGCGTATCGTGCGATCGGCTGACAGGTCGCCACCACCGGCGAGGCCGCAGCCGGTCGAAATATTGCGAGATGCATTCGCCTTCAGCGCGCCAAGCGCATCAGCGTAGGCCGTGCTCGCCGCCTTGGTCGAGTTGTCGCCAGGGCTTTGCGTCCCTACAATTGCATTGCTCAGTGTCGGCGCAGTGCCAAAGACCGCAGCACCTGACCCCGTTTCATCCGTTAGGGCGGTGGCCAGGTTCGCGCTGGACGGCGTCGCCAGCCATCCCGCGATTCCCGTTCCTAGCCCTGACACGCCCGTCGAGATCGGAAGCCCGGTAGCGTTGGTCAGCGTCGCCGCCGACGGCGTGCCAAGCGCTGGCGTTGTAAGTGTCGGAGATGTCGCGAAAACCAGCGCACCAGAACCAGTCTCGCCGGTGACAGCGGCAGCAAGATTTGCGCTAGATGGCGTCCCCATCCAGGTCGCGACGCCGGTCCCAAGTCCTGATACGCCGGTCGAGACCGGCAGACCCGTTGCGTTTGTCAGCACCAGTGCAGACGGCGTACCGAGGGCTGGCGTTGTAAGCGTCGGGCTCGTCGACAGCACCATGCTTCCCGTGCCAGTCACGGAATTCGAAAGTGTGACGCCCCCATAGGTTAACGCCCGAAGCAATGAAATGGAGCCGGTTGAGGAGGCTCCGATCGCCACCTGACCAGTTCCTTTGGCGTCTATGTTTAGATGTGCATTCGCCCCGCTGTCGATAACTGCGACGCCGACATTACCCCCAGTCGCCGCGCCAGTGACCTTGAGGCCCGCAGCCTGCGACGCCGTAGACGCATCAACCACGAACGCTGAAACACCGCCGCCAGACCCAACAGATAGCGCAGTCGCGCTTGCCGACGTGATCCCGATCGCGCCGCTGTTAATTGCTCCTGCCGTCGTCGTTCCGGTCAGGGTCGGGCTTGACAGGGTTTTGTTCGACAGCGTCTGCGCGGCAGCGATGGTAGCGATCGTGTCGCTCGCATTCGGAAGTGCGTATGTCTTGATCGACGTCCCCGGGCCAGTGAACTGCATAAACGCATTGTTCGTGCCGCCCTTCGACCCTCGCAGCGGAGACGAGCCGCCGCCGTCCTGCGCGAATGCAAAGGATGCAGAGAGCGCAAGCGCCATCGCGCTCGCGATTATGCCGCGAAGGTTCATGTTGAATTTCCGATTATGTTTGGAGTTCTAGTACCAACCGGTGCCGTCTTCACGCGGCGTCAGCGTCGTTGACCCGCCGTTCTGGTCGATGATCTTTGGATAATCGACGATCGCGTGAATCGTCTCCCCCGAGATAGGGAGGATCGTAATGTTGTTCGTGGCGGCATCACCCTTGCCGTCTATAATTCGAACTGGCTTCGAGCGTAGCGACGAGTCCGGAAGATTGACTGTAGTCGCGGCACCTACCGTCTTTTCGATAATGATGTCGTCAACGTCATCCGATGCCACAGTTACAGCGCCTGCAGCCGTCACGGTGCGCTTGCTGCGATCGGCGGCGCTATCCGTCTCCGCTGAAAGACCGATCGCTTCATAGCGCAAGATGGCTTCGAATGTTGGTGTCCCGCTGGGGCCGAGATAGGCTCGAATTCGATAGGCACCACCAACAGCGAATAGCGAAAAACTTCCGTCTGCTTCGGCGTCGAACGGATTGGAGAGAACCGATGTTCCATCCCGATCGCTGTAGATAGTCGCCAGAGGTTGCCCCGGAACTTCCCGGCGCACCTCAATGTGCGCTGATGGGACTACGTTGCCCCCGCTGTCCTGCACGGTTCGATTGTAAACAGCCAAGCTCATAAAATCCGCCTCAATTAATAGAGGAGCCGCGCTGATCGCCGCCGCTTACCGTCGTAGTGATGTAGCTGATGCCGTCCACCGCGGCGCCAGCCGCACCACCGGCGCCGCCAGTGCCGCCAGGGCCTAGGGCGCTTGCTTGCCCATTACCGCCTGCGCTGCCAGCCAAGCCAGGTGAACCGCCGTTGCCGCCGCCAGCGCCCAAGCCGCCCCCACCACCACCGCCGCCGCCGGGGGAATCGACCGTACCGTTAGCGCCGTTCGAACCGCCCGCGGTGAGACCCGTTGCGCCTGCGCCACCCAAGCCAGGAACCCAACCACCGCCCCCACCGCCACCGCCGCCGCCGCCGCTTTGCGTGATCGTGTGAACACCAGGCGTAAACTCCTGGGTCAGACCGCCCCCACCGCCACCACCACCGCCGCCGCCGCCGCTCCAGATTTTCCCGCCCGATGGGAACTCCAAGTCAATCGCGTACCGGCTGTACAACGCAGGGCCGCCCACGAGGCCCGCAGTGCCGTTTGGCGGCGTGAGGCCCAGACCGTAACCGCCAGCGCCGCCGTTGCCGGCTGCCCCCTGTATCTTGCCGTTAACGATCAGCGTGACATCGACGCCAGCCGGCCACGATCCGACGTTCACCGCAGGCGCCGAAGTAGACGTCGATCCAATGAGAACACCGGAGTTGATCGTGAACGTTACCGTGTCGCCGGATATAGGCGCGGGGTAGATCGAATCGTGAGCCGATCTCAGATTGATGTTGTAGTTGTTCGCGTCGAAAACGACCTGACGATCCGTCAAGTCAGCATCCGGCGCCGTCCAAAGCATTTCCTCAGCTTCTGCGGTGAACCGGTCAGGCCCGGGGTTCAGCCGCGTGACCTGAATCGGAATGTTTGACTGCGCGCCGGTGGCGTCCTGTACGCAGAACGACTCCACGCGGTAGCCTTGGCCTATTTCAATATCCGTCTCGGCGTGGCGCGCTGTTGCAAACGTCAGCCTACGCGGAGGATCCCGGTATCGTCCAAGGATGATCGCCCCGAGACGATCGGCTACCGTGCGGCCCGCCTCCGGTATCCATCTTGAAGTGATCGTCTTGATTGCTGCGGAGCCGTAATCCTCCTCCGCTTCTTCGTCGATAACGAGCGATGTCGATCGATAGTTGTCGAGGTTCGATAGTGGCTTTGTCGGGTCTTTCTGACCGAAGTAGGTTTGCACGCGCGACAACCGGAGTTCAGGCTGCTCCTTGATCGTGAGCGTTCCCTGCAGGGTGTTGTCTGGTGAGAACGTATCTGCATCCGTCAAGACGCCCCGCAAAACCTGCAGCCGCAGCGATTGCGTGAGATTTTCGTCCCAAATAACAAGCCCGGCCTGCTCGCACAGTTCAGCGACCAGCGCCGCAACTGACGTAGGCTCGCATATGTTGGCTGTGTATACGGTCCCGAGAAACGCAGCCGTCTCTGCCCGCCATGCCGGGAGGTCGATATAGGCCGCCGGCACTTCCGCGTAGTTTACGAGTAGGTCATAGAGGATGTCCGCTACATCGTCGCCCGAGTATGAAAGTACTTCCTGAAATCGGTCCTGGGCCTTGTGAGAAGCGGCAACGGTATTTAGCAGGCCACGAGCAAGCGAAAAGGTATCCCCGCTTCTATTGTAGAAAACGACTTCCGAGCCGCCGATCGTTCCGTATCCCGCCGTCGGGTACTCGGCGCCTATGCCCACGGGCAACAGCGTTAGAGAAAGCGCTGCGCTGCTGATGTTGGCATTCAGAAACCCGCTCGAGAGAACCGGCGCCTGCGCCCGATCCCCGTCGGCGAGCTTCAGAACATCCTTTGCGAGGATCGTGTATTTGCCTTCGGGCGTCGGGCCATCGAAACTGTCGATAACGAAGTGTCGCGTCTCCATGTCCGCGAGATCTTCACCGACGAGACCGGATATCCATCGGAT
Organism: Bradyrhizobium sp. AUGA SZCCT0176; assembly: GCF_018130145.1. GTDB lineage: Bacteria > Pseudomonadota > Alphaproteobacteria > Rhizobiales > Xanthobacteraceae > Bradyrhizobium. The sequence continues at coordinate 14,334 of NZ_JAFCMB010000035.1, forward strand.
CGGCTGACCTCGAAGGAACGGCTGGCGCGCGCGAAACTTCCCCCAGAACGTTCCTTGGCTGTACGGATCATAATCCCGGTCAGCGAGGTACTTGTCGAAACCATCGCCCGTGTCGGAGTGCGGATGATCCTTGAACGTAACGCTAAGCGTCGCGCGGGTGCCGAGGTTCTTTCCGAGCGAAATCGTCGCGGGCGTATAGGAGATTTCACTGATCGACGGAATGCAATCGATCTCGCGCGGCAGAAACTCCGCATCCACTGCAAATCGCAGCGTGACGTCTTCCGGGTCGAAGTGCGCAATGTCCTGGCACGTATGACGACTGTTGAAACACTTGATTGCTCCCGTCGTCGGGATGGACGCTGTGCACGGCGCCACACCGTAGACGAGAGAGCAAAACGGAATATCGATTTCGATATACTGTAGGGCTTGCATCAGACGACGCCGATAACAGGCATATCGAAGGCAATCAGGTTGCTTGGCCCTGTTGGCACGGGCGCCACATCATCCACCAATTTGCAGAAGCCGATTTCCCGGGGATAGGTCTCAGGACGCCAACCGAAGAACCACGGCAGCCGCTTCCCCACTGCCGCCAGAAACGGGTTCATATATTCGCGGTGCCACGCTGGCGTGATCAGGGAGAGCGGGATGGTCGTCTCGCGCCACGCACCGATTTCAATGCCGCCAAGCGAATTGCCGGTCTCGCTCATTCCGTTGATGACGTTGGATTTCCTGCCGTGGGGAAGCGGAACGTGCCCGACATAAACCTTCCTCTCGACAATCAATAGTTTCCCGACATAGACCACGGCCGCGCGCGGGATGTCGTCACCCGTCTGCAGTTTGATCCTGATCTCTGCCAACGATTGAGGATCGAAGCGAAATAGCGCCGGGCCATCGTCCGGCAACATGACTTCTTCGACGATCTCCGTCCAGACGCCATCAATGAACCCTTCGATGGAAACGACGATTGCCGACGATCCCCAATTATGCCGCGCAACTCCGACGTAATCGATCTCGTCGACTTCGTTCGTCGTGATGGTGAGATACTGCTCGCTGTCATCCTCCGCCCGCCATTCGAGATGCGTTGCCGGATTTGCGAGGTTCGAGGCCGGAAATCCAGCCTCCTCGGTATCAGCGACGATTGTCTCTGCCGTCACTACGTTGTGCCATCCGATCACCGGATGATCGAGCGTCAGGCCACCCGGAAGGCCTGTCGGAGAGGCCGCCTGCAGAACAATGGCACTTGAAATAACGATCATCAGGCCGGCACCACGTTCAACCGATAGCCGTCCGCGGTCATCTCATTGATTCCTTCGATGATTGCCCGGAATGCGTCGCGGGTCGCCGCGATCGGCATCGAAAGATTGATCGGCTGCGATCCTGCACCTCGCCGCAGATCGTTGCCGCCGCCCTGCTCCTGGCGTCCGGAAGCATCTCCACCATCCTTGAACGATGGAAGATTTCCCGAATTGATCGCCTGAAGTAGAGGAGCAAACTGCTTGGTCGCCGCCGCGTTCACAACAAACTCGCCATCCGAAAGGCGCGCCGGAATACTGTCGGACGTGCCCGTGCCCGGACCGCTGACAAAACCGCCATCAGCAAATAGTCCTCCGGTGCCGGTCAGACTCAGGCCAGTTCCGCCGACCATGCCACCGTCCGAAAACCCGAATATCGCGGTTCGGATAGCCTTGAAGATCAGCATCTTGACAATCATTGCCGCGATGTCCGCGATCAGCGACGTAGCAAACGCCTTAAAGGCATCAGCAGCAGACTTCGTTCCCGTGACCAACGCGGCCAAGTTCGTCGAGAGCGAGTTGACCGCGCCTGTCGCCAACTGATCCATCTGCATTCCGAAATCCGCAGCGGCAATCGCCGCGGACGTGAACGATGGGAATGTTATTCTTGCCTGCATTACCGAAAGCTGGTCAGCGCTGGCGCCGGCTGCCAGCATCGCTGCACTATACTGCTGAACCTGCTGCGCTCTCTGATCCCATGGCATTGATGCCTGGTCGATCAGCTGCGCTCCCTGCATCTTCAGAGCCGCAGCAGCGGCTGCATTGCCCGCGTCGGTTATTGCTTTCGTTACGCCCGCCGTGATCGTGATGTTCTTTGCAGCAACAATGGCCCAAGCTTCCGCCTCAAGCCGCATTTTGGCCTGCTCGCCGGTACTTTTGCCGACGGTCGCTGCATCGGCGTTCATGGCCGCCGCGCGTTTGGCTGAGCTGTCCAAGAACGATTTTAGCGCATTGCTTGCATCTTCAGACACAGCCTTCCATGGCGCATCTTTCTTCAGCTTGTCCGCAACGCCGGTCATATGACCCATGAACGTATCGACCGAAGCCGACATTTCAGACATAGCTTTATCGGTCTCGTCGGGTGCCCAGAGCTTTTGAACCACGTCCTTGAGACCCGTCATCGCCACCGAGGTGTCGGCGGCGGACTTCTTCATGGTCTCAAATGCACCGGTAAAGTCACCGCTGGTGAGCTGCCCGAACGCGGCCTTCAGGTTGACAGCAGTGGCGAAGATTTGCTGCCATGTGGTGATTAGAGTGGTCCCGACAGTTACGATGCCGGCCATGACAGTTGCCATCTTGTCGCCGATCACGTTCCAGAGTTGCGAATCCTCGCGCGACTTCAGAAGAACAACGGAGAGAGCCTCAAACGAGGGCATCAGTTTAGCGGTTATGGTAACGAACAAGCTTTTCTTGATCGTATCCATTTTTCGAAGGTTGTCGTTGAACCGTTCGGCGGCCTGAGCCGTTTTGGAGTCGATCACCCCTCCCCAGCGCTCAAGCTCGTCACCGCTTTCCTTCAGGCCAGCAGCGCCCTGGTTGAGCAGCGGAATCATGTCCGCGCCCGCTTTGCCGAATAGCTGGATGGCCAGAGCAGTCTTTGCTGCGCCGTCTCTGTAGGTCGCAAACTTCCCGGCAACGTCCGATATGACGTCCGCGGAGTTTCTTATCGTTCCGTCTTGGTCTTTGACAGCGACGCCCATCTGCGTGAACGCCTGCCCCGCGGGGCTGGCGGCGTCATTCGCAGCGGAGATTATCGCCTTGGACAGCTTCCCGACCGACTTCCCGAGCGACTCCATACTCACGTCGGAGAGCTCAGCGGCATAGCCGAGCTTCGACAGCGCCTCAGTGCTCATGCCTGTCGACTGAGACATTTTGTTCAGTTTGTCGGCGCTGTCGATCGTCGACTGGATCGATCCCGCGATCTGAACAGCGGCAGCGGCTACGCCGGCTGCGACCGCAGCCATACCAGCCGTGACGGCGACGCCGAACGCACCGAGCTTGGACTGCGAGTCCTTCAGGCCCTTATCGAGCGCGGCAGTGTCCGCCCCGAGGACGACCCGGAGCGCGCCGATCACAGATGCGCCTGCCATCAATCTTCCTTAGATTTGAGATCGCCGCCTAGCGCCACAGTCCATTGCTTTGCGATGGCCTGCATGTCTTGCCAGGATTGAGGTTTGCGATCCCGCTCTCGGACCAGTAGTTTCTTAAGAGTTGGGATTTTCTTCGCCCGCTGAAGGCTGGCGAATGTGTGAGCGAGCCAGGCCCGTTCATTGTGCTCGCGGGTGAGTTGCGAGGTCTTGCCCTTGAGGATGCGGGCAATCTGGCGCGGGGTACGGCGCCAGAAGTCGTCTTCGTCGAATCCGGCCGAAAGCCAGTGGCTCAGGAGGTCGAGCCAGTCCGACCTTTCGGCCTCTTCGGAGGGCGGCGGGTGCCGCTCGCCTCCGGGAAGGCGGCATTAATGGCCGCACCGATCTTCTGGATGGCCTTCAGCATGCCGCCGCCGGCCACCATGATCTCCCCCGCCTCTTTGAGGGTGACGTCCGGATGGTTCTGCTGCAGGGCCGCGTGAAGCATCCTCCGGACCATACTGATCGACATGAGGGCTGGGTTCTGCATCTCGGCGGCAATCGCACCGAAGCCCTTCCCTGTTGCCTCTTCCATGGCGCAAATCGCATCGATGTCGAAGAACAGAATATAGCTCTTGTCGCCGGCGGTGATTTCGATCTCACCCTTGAGCGGATTTGCCATGGGTTACGCCTGCACCAGACTCGGCTTGCCCGAGACCTTGAAAGTCACCGAAGCCGCCATCTTGTCGTCGAGCGGCGCATCCGGCTCGAACCCGGTGAGGATCCCGGCGAACGAGAAGTAGGAGCCGTCGGGGAACAGGATTTGACGGTTCTTCACTGCGGACGGGCCGTCAAGATCCAGTTCGGCGGTGAGTGCGAGCGCCGCGGAGCCGCCGGGCACGAAGTTCAGCTCGAGCGAAACCTCCCCGCCGTCCTTCAGGCCCGCGATGAACTCGCGCCATGCGCCGGGGCTTTCCTCGTGCGTGGCGTCGACCGTGTCGCGCGCCATGGCCGGCGGCGTGATGCCGGTGACCTCCGCAAGGGTCGTGAACACTTCCGGCGCCGCACCGTTGCCGGTCTTGAACAGCGTCTGATAGCCAATGCGGGCACTGGTCGCCATCGGGATTACTCCATGTCTGATTTAGGGAAGCCCGCGACGTCGCCCCGGCGGGGATGGGGAACTATTTTCCGGCTGCGATCTTGGCTGCGAGCCGTTCTGCTTTCTTGGCGAGACGCGCGCGCGCCTTCTCGATTTGTTCGGCCAGACTGTCTTTGATGCCGTTCAGCACCCTCTGCACATTGCTATCGAAGGCCGGCCGGAGATGCGGTTGCGCGGTCTGGTGCGCGTTTCCGAACTCGGTCTGAACGCCCTTCGCGTGCGGCCCGGGGCCGATGTAGACTTCCACCATGCTCTCTTTGCGGTTCAGGCCCTTTTGCCTTCGCGAGAGCTTTTGCCCGACGGTGTACGATTCCTTCAGTCCGCCCTTGAGCCGCGGCGCGTTGCGCTCGCCTGCTTCTTTGATCGGCGCGCCCTGCTCTTTCAACGTTCGGAGCAGAACGTTTCGCGCGGTTGCCTTGGGTAGCTCGGTCAGGGCCTCATCCAGTTCGGCAAGCCCTTCGATTTTGAAGGTCTGTCGAGCCATCACAATTCCTCGTAATGAACGAACCAGTCCCGCTGCACTCCGAACATCTGCACGGCATCGTCGTACAGCTCGCGCTCGTCGGCCTGGAAAACTCCCTGTACCCTCACAATGTTGGCGCCGGTCCCCATCTCGCCGGAATAGCCGTCGACGCGGTCTTTCACTCGATTTGCGAGCACCACCGCCGCGTCAGCGGTCGGCGCCCATGCCGCTATCTGGATGCGGGGATGCGCGTACCCGGTTGATCCCTGCATGTTGTAATCGCCACCGCCGGAAACCCGGTTGTAGACGACGCTCGCCTGCTTCTGGCCTTGGGGCAGCACGATCGGATAGACCCGCGCGACCACCAGGGCGGAGATGTTGGAATCGCCCAGCAGAAACTCACGCAACGCTGGGCGGATGTCCTTCATTTTACGTGCCCAGGACGCCGGAATAGTTGAACGATAGCTTGAGAACCGTGGTGGACGTCGCGATGCCGACGATGCACAGATATTCGGACGAACTCACGTCCGCGAGCGGACAGATGAGGCCCGCGCCGCCGGATTGATAATAGGTTACGCCAGCGGTCATCGTGGCGCCGATCGTGATACTCCCGGACTTCTGGTAATCGACGGGCTGACCAGCGGACGCGCTGTTAAGCGCGACGCCGATCGGCGTGCGGGCTAACACCGTAGCGGAGTCCGCGTCGGCAGCGACAATCGTACCGTCGGCGGCTTTGTAGACCGTCATGCCGGCGGTTATCGTACCGCCAGCCAAACCGCGGTCGGTGGTCGCGCCCGCGCCCGGAAGAACGTTCGCGGCAGTAACGGAAAGATCGGTCATAGCTTTTCCTTTCGGTGAGAATTTACGTGGTTACGTCCGCGCGCCGCAGCGTCTTGATGGAGAGATCGACTTGCCGCCCGACTTCGTCGGAAGAAATGATGTCGTGAACCAAATTCCAAGCCGGGCTCTGCGCATTCGCCGCGATGCCGTCGACGGGATAGATGATGCGGTCTTCCGGCCCCAGAGGGCGCGAGGCTGACGCAATTTCGTGAAAGCGGATCGTGAACGTCGTCTCTTGGCTCGCGACATTTTCAGGATTTGCGAACTTCTCGCTGCCCTTGGTGGGCGCGACAAACGCGAGGCACTTGTAGCAAAGGTCTGCCCAGGTCTCGACTTCCTCGCCAGATCCAGACTGCGTGACCGTTTTCCGCTGGATGATGATCTGCCGATCATAGCGGCGCTGCATCAGAAGCGCGCCCGTTTGGAAATTCCGAACAGTGCCGCCGCGCCCATCGGAACCTCATTCACGATATTGCCGACGTTGACCGCTGACGGATTGTCGAACCAATGACGGATCAACAGGAACATGCCCTGCTTGATGTTGTCCGGAACGCTGCTCGTCTTTGGTGACCCTGCGATGTCCGCGTAGCCCGCAAGATATGCGACACGGACTCCTGCAGGCTCAACTCCAACGGACGGAAGCGCATAAGTCGTGATGAACTCGACATAGGCGCCGAGATCGTCATTCTTCAGCGTGTAATTCGTGCTGGTGACTGTCTGCTCGACGCCTGACGTGTCAATGTATTTCACGCTGCCGATCGAGATGACCGGGAATAGCGGCAATCGAAACTTCGAACACCAGCCGTCATAGTCCTGGCGCCAAGTCTGCTCGCACAACGCGCGCCCAAGGATACCCGTCCACCCGTCCAGATACGACGTCGCCGCAGCAATGAGCCCGGTGATCAACGTGTCCTTTTCACTGTAGCCGATATCCAGCGCCGCCTTCACTTCAGCAAGTGTGACGGGCTTGATAACCGGTGCTGTTACGAGGACGGGACGGTACATTTCTAGGCCCCAAGGCGCGGGACATACGGCGCCGCGATGGGGCCGGCGTTGAGCATGGCGCCCGTGATCAGAATATCTATGAAGTCATCCGACCCAAACGTGCCGCGCAGCACCGGCGCTTGCGCCGTGGCGTTAGCGGCGACGGTTTGCGTCTCACTGAACCGCGTCCACGCGCCCGTGACGACCTTGTTGACCTGCGTTCCGTTCAGAAGCCGCATTCCGACGTTGTACGCCGTGACGCCATCCGTCGACCGCATGTAGTGCGAATACGTCGCCATCCCAGCGGGAATGTCGGAAGCCCGCTGCCAGCCGGTGAAATCGGAAGACGTAGCGCCGCCGCCCTTGTCCGCAATGATGCGGCCGACCATCCGGCCGAACGGACCTATCGTGTAGGCCGCGAACACGCGCCTGTAGCGATACGCAGGCAGCGAGCCGGGCAGCGTGTAGGTCTGCATGTTGTTGACGTCATAGGGCGCGCTGGTCGCTGGCGACCCCGTGGAATGGTAATAGCCGTCGTTGACGATCGTGACGGTCGTTCCGCTAACATGCAGTCCCTCGACGGCCTGCGCGGTATCGAGCCGCCATTGATTGACGATTCGGTCTTTGGCCTTGTCGAAGGCGATCAGGACGGCGGCCGCACCGTTCGCGCCGGAACTCGCCCACAAATAACCGGCCGTGCCGCGCGCGGCGTCGACGTGGAAATGGTCGATCGGGCCGCCCTGCCCGGTCCAGTCGAAGCTGCGCAGGATAATGCCCGATAGGCTGATGCAGATCGAGGCGCCGGTCGCGTTGTCACTAACCCACAAGCCCTGCAGTGCATCATCCCACGTCAACCCGTTTGGCGTGGTGTACGGCACCGAGAGCGGCGCCCGCGCCTGGTTGCCCACACGGTCAACAAAGTAGACGAGCCCCGTAGCCGCGCCGCACCACGCGACACAATCCAAAGGTGTCACGTAGGCCACGCCCTGCATGCCAGTATTGGGCGTCACGGCGAATTGAGAGACCAGCGTCGTGCCGTCCAGCGAGACTTGGCACAGGCTGGTAAAGGGACTTGATCCATCGGTAGCGGTCTTCTGGCCGTAGTTCCCGACCCACCACGTATTGTTCACCGGGTCGTGCGCCAGGCCCGTACAGGTGAAGCCTTCACCTACCGCGCCGCCGGTTGCGTCCGGCACCTGCTGCTGGCTCGCGACGGAGAGTGTCGGCCCATCGGGAAAGAGCGCGTTCACGCCCGTACCGCCCTGAAAGCCGCTCCATCCTGAAAAGTTTTCGCTAAATGGGAGAAAATTGCGGACATTCGCTCCCAGAAGGCCAGTCATCATCCGGCGCGATAAATCCACCGCTCAGACCACGAAGCCGTAGAGAAGAATTTGGCGCGCAACTGCGGTAGCGGTGAATGCGCCAGTTGTGATCAATTCGCCGAAGAGACTCGTTCCGGCCAGCTTGAAATCTTGCTGATCGGAAAATTGCGTCTTGATGTAGCAAGCCGCTCCGAGATCGGCTGGCGTCCCGAGTGCGAGCGTCCCGCGATACGAAGGGAGGTCAGCAGATGCGAGGGTCCAAGCGGCATTATCGGCCTGGGCACTAGGCGGCGTGACGTTGTAGAGGGCGAGCGAATAGCTCGTTTCTCCGGAGATGACCGCCGTCTGATCAATCTTGATGACTGCAGAGACGATGCGGATCAGCGCGCCTTCCGGGACGATCCGCCCGACGCTGTCGGTAAATGCGAACTCCTTCGCAACGGAGACGATGTCTCCGGCACCGTAGGCTGCTGCGGCCGGCGTAAACGTCGCCGACGCAGAAATACCGGTGCCGACGATGAACATACTCTCCGTCATTGCGGACTCCTAAAAGCGAGGGGCTACTTGCGGCGCGCGTCTTTGTCTTTATGCGGGCGCCGGTCATGAGATGGCGCCACTGCAGTCTTTTCCGGCTCCGGCACCGGCGCCGTCGTCTTCTCGACGACGGGTTCAGACTCGCGCTGTGGAGTGGCGACGGCGCGCTCCACCTTCTCGACGGGGCCGTGTGGCACCGCCGAGCCGGAGGAAACCAGATGCTCGCCATCTTCCCGGTCCAAGATTTCTCCGGCATTCCAGCCGCCGTCCGGACCGGCCTTGGTCGTCAGCATTCTGACTTTCATTGTTTTGGCCTTTCGACTTACGCGACAGTGTCGCTGAACGGAGTCGCCTCGTTGCCGCTCTGGCTGACGACGCCGCGCACGGCCCAACGGTCGGCCGCGATGTCCTCAAATTCCACCCAATCGCCGCGCGTCACGCCGCCCATGGTGGTGCCGTTGAGCGTGAACGTGTCGTCGGTCGCTGCGGCCTGCCAGCGCAGGGTAGTGGTGACGCCGCCACCATCGTTGCCGATGATGCAGCCGGTCATGATGTCGGCTCCGGCGACGGACTTGATTACATAGCTGGAGGTGTTGACCTCATCCACAACGAAGCGGTACCGGCCACCGCCGCCGGTCGCTGCCGGGAGCGTGAGAGTTACCAGTGCATTGCCGCCGGCCTCCCGCAATAGACACGTCTTGCCCTCGTGCAGAGCTTCCGTGATGGCGCCGGTTTCGGTGATGACCACGATCCGCGACGACACGTCCGCGACGCGCGCGATCTCCGCGATGGTAGCGGTCTGCCCGTTCGCGACTTCGACGCCATTAGCGATGATCGAGCCACCGGTTTCGACGGTGATGACACCGCCAGATGCGACGACAAGCTCGTTCCCGCCCTGCTTGCGGTAAACGAGGGGTTGATAGGTAGCATCGACCATGGGAATTCTCCTTTGTTGCGACAGCCCGGCGGGGCATGGTCGCCCCGCCGTTGTCTAGCGCTGCGCGCTCGGAGTGAAGTTTCAGGCGTTACGCTTCGGCCGGGCCGGCGAGCAGCGTGCTCTTCAGCAAGGCTGAATTCAGGGTCGGCTTGACGCGGCCGCTGTAGCGGATGGCGACGATGCCGAGGACGACGGCATTCTGAGTGGCCGGCGTTATGTTGCACTGGACGTACTGTTCGGTGACGTTCTCGATGTCGACCACGATTGCAGACGAGGTCAGCAGCGCGTTAGCCGCCGTCACCGTATGCGCGCTCTGGCCGGCGAGCCTGGCCATGCCGCTGGTGGAGTTGATCGTGTTCTGCTCGACGAACACGTCGACGGTTCCGGCCTCGATCAGCGTACCGAGACCAGCGACGAACAACACGCCGTCGTAGCCGGCCATATCTAGAATGGTCGACGTTCGCTTCGTGGTGCCAGCGGCGAAGTAGCCGAGCACCTGATCGATCTGAACATTCTTGCTCAAGTTCATTGGAGTGGTCTTTCCTGAAAGGGGGATGATGGCCCGGCGCGAGGCCGGGCCGTTGATCCGTTACGGCGCCAGCTTGACGCGAGCGAAGGCTTCCGCGAGTGCCGGTGCGCCGTCGCCCTCATAGCGCGCGATGAACCCCGTCTGGTTCGTCTCGGCATAGAGTTCGTACAGCGTCTGCATCTGCATGTTGAGCGCGTCCACGATCCAGTAATTGGAGAAGTCCGCGAACATGCCGACGTAGAGACCGGCGGTGAAGGTGTTCGGGGCGAACTCGCTGACCATCAGCGGGCGGCCCAGCAACGAATCGGGCTCGCCATCGCGAACCGACATGCGCCAGAGATACTGGCCGTCACCGTCCTTCAGCTTCGTGATCTGCTTCACCGCGTCGCGGTGGAACAGCCAGTCGGCCTTGGTCCAGTACTGCGCCTTCAGCTTGAACTTCGCCTCGATCAGACCGTCGAACGTGATCGACGTGGTGGTATTGCCCGTCGACACGTCCTGGGTCGTCGGAACGCCGTCGTTCGACGCGGTGAACACGCCAAGGGGACGCTGCACACCGTTGCCGGTGAGATAGTTCTTCTCCATCGTCACGCCCAGCTTGTAGGCCATGCGGCTCAGGATCAGAGTTTCGAAGTTCGGAGCCTTGCGGATCAGGGTCTTCGAAAGCTTCAGGCGCTTCGCCAGCGGATGCGGGCGGAACTCGCGCTTGCCGATCCGGAGGGAATCTTCTTCGCTGCCGGTAAGCAGTTCGGTGGTCCAGTCCCAATCTTCCGCGTCGGTGTCGAGGGTGATCACACCCAAGCTTTCCGCCTGCGGGAGTTGGGTTGCGGTGGCTCGCGATCGGATGAAGACCTGATCGTCCACGTTCTTGAGGATTCCGGCGACGACTTCCTGCGGGGGCTGCATCAAGCCGCCCTCGGTGTCAGAACCGACCTGATAGGCGCGGAACTCCTCGGAGCCCTCACCGATCAGCTTGCCGGTACGCAGCCAGTTACGGAAGCCGGCGCGAAGCTTGGCCTCCGGAGTGTCCTTGCCCTTCTCGCGGTCGCGGCGCTCGCTGTTGTCCTTGTCGGCCTGCGTGGCCGCCTGGCGCTCGGCTTCGATCGTGCGCTCTTCCGCCTCGATCTGAACGCGCAGACTATCGACGATATTGAACGCCTTCGAATGCTTTTCCATTTCCTCGGCGGACATGTCCCGCTTTTCGGTCGTCGCGATCTCGATAAGATCACGCATTTCCTTCACTGCAACACCGCGCTTTTCGCGGAGAGCCTTCAAACGATCAGACATGAGTCTGTCTCCTGTGATGACCCGTGACCACGGGCCGGGGTTGACCGCCTCCGCGGCGGATTACAGAGCGCGTGCGAGCATTTCCCGCGCGCGCAGCAAGTTCATTGGGACCTTCAACCGTTCCTGCTCCTGAAGTTTCGACTGGAACGATCGCATCTCGCGCACCGCGATATCGGTCTGCTGGTAGGCCGGATAGGTGACCGGCGAGACGTCGAACAGTCGAACACGCTTCAGCGTTCGGATCACCCGCCCCTCGTCGTCCTTCGCCCAATCCTGGCCGCCGGGCTTGACGCTGAAGCCGAACGACATTTGCGAAACATCGCCGCGCTCTATTGGCGCCACAACGAGATCGCGAACCGTCTGAGTGTCGGGAAGCTTGATCTCGATCGCGAGTCCGCGCGCGTCTTCCGACATGCGCAGAGTCTTAGATCGGTTGCGGCCAAGAACGAAATTCGGATCGTGATTGAACAGCGCGCGGACGTCGTCGGTCTCGATAGCGTCCGCGAAGGCACCCGGAGAAATCTGCTCGCGGAAGCCACCGAGATCCTCGGACAATGAGTTGAACACCGCCGCGTGACCAACGAGGCGAATTTCGCCTGCATCACGCTTCTCGATATGCAAACCCTCCGCTGCGAAGGTGCGGCGCTCGATATCCATGGCTGTTCTCCGGGAAGTCAGGCTGCGAGGCGCAGCTTTTCTTGACTCGTAATCGACGAGACGATCTGCGCGATGAACCGCGTCGCGATATCCGCGTCATGCTCGCGCGCTTGGGGTGATGTGCTGTTTGTCTTTAGGAGCACGTCCATAATCTTTGAGGCGGGCACCATGTTGAGCGGCGTAATCCGCTCATTGCCGCCTTCAACCGGCGTCATATTCATCAGTCGGCGGATTTCATTCGGCGTGGCAAGGCCCCACTGGATCATGAGGGCATACCCTTCCATACGGGTTTTGAAGTCACCGCGGAGAAGTGCGTCGATGTTGAACTCGAAATAGAAACGCTTGCGCGTGTCCGCCGACATCAGCGAGAGATTTAGCGCCTGCTCCCATGCGACGAACTTCGCGCGCATGTAATATTGAACGAACCCGATAGACTGCTGTTCAATACCGGTTCCCCAGCTCGTCGACTTCGACATCTCGCCAATCAGATGCAGCGGAACATCCCAGATGCGCGCGATCTGCGCGGTGGCCTGCTCATAGATAGGAACGACCTGGGACTCTTCGTTGTTGGCGCCGAAGGCGTTGATCTTCATTCCGGAGTGCTGAACAACCGGCTTGCCGAGATTGTTGCCGCCGTGCGTGTCGATAAACTGCTGGCGGATCGCCTCGACTTGCGGAGTCGTCAATTCTCCGGGAACCTCGATGCCGATCTTCGGCGTCGCGTTGTTCTTGAAGAACAGCGAAAGATACTTGCCCGTCGCGAGCGCGCGGCCGATCGTTTCCTTGTGGCGCGTGACGCGAGATTGCCCCTTCGCAAGGTTGAAATTCTCGGCAGGAGTATCGCGAAGATGAAGGACTTCGTGCTGCAGGAGTGTTCGCGGTGTCGAGTCCGGCGGCGTCCAGCGGTATGCGACGCCCGCTGGCGTCAGGTACGGGTGCCATTCACGCGGATGGCGCGGCTCCAGCGAAACCGGAAAGCCAGACTTGCCCGCGATGATGCGGGCATAGGCGTTGCCGTGTGTCTCGCGAAAACCCTCCATCATCGCCCGAAACTCGGCGGAGCTTTGCCAAGAATTCGGCTGATCATGCATCAGCGAATGCAACGGATGACCTACAGCACGCTCTCGCTCATCTTCCGACTTGCGCTCAAAGAGATCGAGCGGGATAGTCGCGATCGTGTCTTCGTTCAGGCCGATACAAGCATCAACTTCGGGGCACTCACGCGCGTTATCCGGGGTGACGTTCTCGCCGGCATTCGTCGACGACCCGCCACCGAACCACGAAACGAGGACCGGATCGCGAAGCGAAACGCCGGCCGTCACCGTTGAGCGCGTCGAAACCTCCGACGCAATGCGGTTCAAGATTCCCATTTACTGAATCCTACCGCAGGTAACCAGCCGCGACCGCGATCAGCACCACGCCGACAACAATCAAAGCAGCCGGCCAGGAGAATTGGGAGATACCGACACCGAGAGAAGTGAGACCGACAACGCCGATCACATCGCGCGCATCGAAGGAGTTGGCGGGTTTATCGCTCATACAAACATTCGCCCAGCATCTATCATTGCACCAAAATCCGGACCCTTAACCTTGCGGTCTCTCGACTTGAGGCCACACATCATCGTCAAAGCCGCGGCCGGATCGATGCGGAACCGAGCCTTATCCTTGTCCAACTTGCGATTGCCGGCCGGGTCCATAGTCGCGACAGCGTTTGCCATCGCCCATGTGAGGACGGGGTTCGACGGATGGATCAGGTTTCGCTCGATAACCTCCAGCTCCAGCGCGTCGATTGCCGGAGCCATGTCTTTGAAACCTTGGCCCCACGGGATCAAGCGAAGGCCGGTACCCTGCTTTTCTTGCCCTTTGTCTTCCCAAGCCGCGAGCCCGATGCGATCAAATTCCCGCAGCAGATCGGCGATGCGCCAGCGGTCGTATGCGAGTCCGAGAACTTTATAGGCCTGAACCAGTTCGGCGATCTTATTCGCCACCACCGCTGGGTCGATTGACCGCCCTGGCGAATGAAGCAGATGGCCGTCCTTATGCCACTGCACGTAGCGAGAATTGCCCGACCCGAAGTCGCGGTCGCTGTGATCCTTCAGAAGTTCTTCCGGCTTCCAGATGAAGGGCCGGACCTTCGTTTTTTCTCCAGCACTACCCATGACGAGCGCTGTAAGGTCGACCACCGCCGACATATCCAGCGCCAGATAGACCTCTTCCTTCTCCGCGAAGTCCGCAGGCCCGACACAGGCCATCCATTCTTTGCGAGATATCAGCGACGCGATCGGCGCGACGCGCTGGTTCAGATACAGATTTCGGAATTTCGGCTCTTCCGCCGGCATCCGCTCCGCTTTATCCGCGATCGCCTTGAGATCAGCGAGCGACCTGAAGTCGCCTAGAGCCGGGTTCGCTTTCTTCCAAACCTTCGGATCGAAAATGTCTTTGCAGTCTTCCGGCACTTCGTAGAGATGGCAGACGATGCGCGGGTCCTTGGCACCAGTGCCGTCATCAATAAGCTTCGACAGAATATGTTCTGGATCGTTCGATTGCGTAGAGATGACCACAAAAAGCGGGTCAGCACGGGCACCAAACGAGGTATCCAGAACGTCGTAAAGCTCCCGGTTCTTCGCCTGCGCCAGCTCGTCGAAGACAACGAAGGTAGGATTCAGACCATGCTTCGTCCCGCTCTCGCTGGACATCGCACGATAGAAGGAGCCATTCGAGTAACATGCGATCGTTTTCGTCGAGTCGACGCATCGCAGGATTTCATTTAGCTCCGGATCAGCCCGGACAATCTGCGACGCAACCTTGTAAACAATAGCGGCCTGCTCTCGATCGTTCGCGGCCGAATAGATTTCACCGTTCTGGATCGACTCCGGACCTATCAAGTGCGTGAGCACCAGCGCGGCGATCAGCGCCGTCTTTCCGTTCTTTCGAGCGACCGAGAGGATGGCCCGGCGCACGGTTCGCAGACCGTCGGCCATGTGCGGTTCGTAGACGTCGCGGATGAAACGCTTCTGCCACTCGCGCAGCCTGAATTGTCCGCCCTGCCCTTCGCCCGACGGTACCCTTAGCTGCTCAATGAAGGCGATGATCCGGTCTGCCCGAGCAGGCCTGCGAATTTGCTTTTGCGCTGCTTTGCGCCTGGCAGTTTGAGCGCCGCGCGGCTTTTTGGATCGAGCCCGAGCCGGTCGCCGAGGCTTGCCATCAGCGCGGCCTGCTTGTTTAGGATGGCCAGCCATGGACTTTGCGCCTCGGCGCCGTTGTCGCCGACGGTGATGACGTGTTCGAAATTGGGATCATTGATCGTATGGGCCGCCAGCTTGTGCAGCGCCCAGGCAGTACCGAACGCGGAGAGAAGGAAACTGTCCAAAGCCGAATAGATGTTCGCCGGCATCGACTGCTTGATGACTTCGATGCAGCCGCGCGCGTCATCCGAGAGATGTTCAGGCACGAAAGGCTCGCCGAGAGCCTCGATTCCGCTCTCTTCGATCACGCGCTTACTGGGGTTTCCCTCCAGTTTTTCGAGCGCTGCCAGCTTAGGCTTTGGTCCCCTCTTACCCAAAACAGACCCCCGACCTCAAAACTAGCGGAATTTAGATTTGCAGAGTGCCGCCGGTCTAGGAGCGAAAGGCTCCAGAGATTTGACCCGCCCCCCGGTAGGGGAGAACGAAATAAAATTTCATTCGCGTTCGATATTATTTTATCTCGACAGGCCAACCATCATCATCAATGGTCTGCCTTGCCTTACCACCACGCTCTATGCGCTGCTCATCCACATCATGGCAATCAGCGCAGCTTGAGCTTAGGTTCTTCGGGTCCCAGAAGAGCACAGGGTCACCCTTATGTGGCGTGGTATGATGGGCAACCGATGCTGCTACTATCCTATCCCTTGATGCACAGCGCTGGCATAGTGGCTGCTTGGCTAGCTGTGCTGCACGTAGGGCCTGCCACCTGGCAGTACCGTACCATGCACGCCATGGATTCTCAGCCTTACGCTTGGTGTCGTATTCCCTATTCCGCTGCCTGCGCTCCAGTGGCTTAGGCAGGGTGCACCATGGGAGCGCTATCGAAAGGTGCCTCAGGATCAGCATGATCCATAACAAGATCATCTTCTTCCCTTGGTGCCGCTAGACCGAGTCTCTCGCGACGAGCACGGAAACGCTCCTTACGATCCTGCTTTGGTGAGAGCGTGAATTGCAGGACGTCACCCATGCATGGGCCTGAATTGTTGCCGCTGCCTTTCGGCGCGCTCGATCGACAGCGGAGATGATGGTTCAAGACGCGGCGCGCGGCCCACCATGTTGGGCCAGAAGTCCCGTACTCGACGGGGCGGAGCGAACAATCGGGAATTCAACCCGAAAATCCCTCGGCTGAGAAATTGAGCGCTATTTGATTTGCCACAATTCGGCAACTGATTATTGTGGTTGTTCACAGGTTGCCCTGCTCTATGTTGTGGATTCGACTGTGCGGCAGGATCAGCTTGGCATTGTCGCGCAACACGACGACACGCCCGGATCCCCGCTGCTGAAGCATCTTGCCAATCCATTCCTCGCCCAGCGGCCCGTCGATCCGAACCTCTTTGCCCTCCTCGAACTCAACTTCAGGCTTGCCGGACAGACGCGCAGCCTCCTCTGCAGCCCGCTTCGCCATAAGGCGCTGATGGCTCTCGAATGCTGACGCGTCTTCCCGCTTCAGCCTGTCGACATCCGCGCCGGTGAGGCCCGCCGGGTATCCGTTGATCTTCAGGAAATCCCGAACGCCTTTAACCCGACGGACACCGTCGAAGTCCCATTTGCCCGCATCGAACCGGACGAAGTCGTAACCTGGGATCATCGCCCGCGCTCGATGCTCATAGACCCGACGGCCGTTCTCCATGCGGTTGGTACGCTGTGGCCGGTATTCTGCCGGGCAGAATGACTCGTATCCGCGGACGTTAAGGGCGATCGAAACCTGCAGCTCGACGTTCGGCTCGCAAAGGACGATATGCCAGCCCGAGTTGATGATCTCGCGCGCCGGCGCTTTGTACTCTGACGCAAGTTCCTGTAACGCATTCACGCTGCATTCTCCTCTGCCGGCGCTATGCGCTCTCCGGTTGCTTCGTCGTACCCAGGCGGAATTGCGATCTGGCTGAAGAAGCCGCAGCGCTCAACGCCATCCTGCTCGAATTTCAAGATGACGGGCGGCCGCACCCTGCGCGTTTGCGCATCGTGGATGAACGCCGCCATTTCGTTGGTGGTGTGGTCGATGAAATGCCACGCCGACGTCATGTCGTACCCGGTGGCGGGATCAATCTGAGCGTCGACCAACACCTGCACCGGGCATCGGCAGCCGGTCATCCCCGGCTCTGGCCCAGCATGACGAGACCATTGCGAGCGGTTCGCCTTGAAGCGCTTCACGGTCGACCGCCAATCAGCGTCGCTCAGCGGTACCGGCTCCAGAGACGGCGTAAACTGCCCCTTCGCGTGCTCTTCCCGGACCGCCGCATCGCAGTAGGACAGCGATTTCATATCCAGCTTCTTCCGCAGGATTGGCGGCACCATTCGTGAAATCGTTCCCATGGGGATTCCGTCCAGCAGCCATGTCCGGATGATCGACGTGTCAGGCACCTTGGGCCGGTTCACGCATTCCGCGATGAACGCAGCCTTCAGCAACCCTTCCTGCTTCAAACCAATTTCATCAAGCTCGCGCGTGTCTGCTCTGCTCTGCTCTGACTCTGTTTCTGCTCTGCTCTGCTCTGGGGCCGTTTCAGAAACGGTTTCTGAAACACTACCTGAAACGTTTCCTGTAACGGTCGGTGAAACGTTTCGATGTTTGTCCCGGTGCTTCTTGACCCGCTCCGTCGACGAGTCCGACTTGAACTGTCGCTTCGTCCAGTTGTGAGGAACGAAATGGTCGCCGACTTGGTCAATCAACCTGGCCTTGACCAACTTCGTGATAAACTCGGCAGCCTTGGCCTCCGGGACCCGCAGGCAGAGCGCCACGTCGTCGATCGGTGGCAATACCCCGTCATTCTTGGAGGCTACGCACAGCAACGCCACCCACTGCCAGCGCAAAGCCTCCGGCAGCTTCAGTATCTTCGGATTGTCGATGCAATCCTCGTTTATGCGCAGCCATCGGCTCATGCGGCCATGCCTTCGTGAACGGAGTTAATGACGTCAATCACAAGTGCCGGAGAGCAATCGAACCAATCCCCGCGCGTCCTGCGCGGCTCAAGTATGGCTAAAGCCAAAGCCTCCGCCGCTGCCGCATCAAACTGGCAACGAAGTTCAACCCTGTGAGCAAGGTACAAGTCCCGCCGCCTATCCTTTCGGTGCTGGCCTAGCCGCCTTACCGGATGATTGGAAATGCCGACCTTGACAGGGTATCCACCGCTACGATCGGCGACGACGTACAGCCAGCAGGACCCGCAAACGGAGCGTCCGCATGGTTGGCATTGCCTCATGCCGCCCGTTCCTTTGCCTTCTCGCGAGCCAGCCGGCGGCCTCGGGATATCAAATACCTGGCCTCGTCCTCTTCGATTTGGAGCGTCTTGGCCACGACGTGCGCTCTCTCACCGCGTTTGTTAACGCTGGCGATCTCTGCCGCGATGCTGGCCTTTAAGTCGTGCATAGCGTTTTCGATTGCCTTCATGCATTCCTCTCCCTTGCTTGAGCCATCCGCTTGCGTACTCGTGCGGCCTTTTGCGCGCCCTGCTTCCAAATGGAGCCTCGGCAGGCGCGACATGTCGTAAAAGGTGCCAACCTCGGGCTTTCGCAGCCGTTCACGCACCGCAGGACGTTTGCCCCGCGCGTTTCACGTTGCGTTTTGTAAGCTGTTGATTTGCCTAGCTGGCCCGGTGGAATATGTGCCGTCATTCACACCCCCTGCCTATTTTGCCGTTGTCCCTGTCGTCGACGAACTCCTTCCAAGGCCGCCAGCCGTTCGGGCAATGGAAGCCCCAGGTCCGCATGGTCGGCCCCGTGATGAACAGCGACCAGCATGGCCCGGAGGTGAGTTCGACCCGGTGCGCATAGCGCGGCCGGCGAAACTTGATCGCGCCTGCCGCGAATTCCTTCTTCTGGTTGACGCCACCGGCGGCAATCGTGTGCTCAGTGTATTTGCCGTCCAGCAGGATCGAGCAGTTGAGCCACGGGTGATCGTGCAGGGCCCTGTCGTCGTCGCTGCGCAGGAAGTGATGCAGATAGACGTTGAAGAACCGGTTGCGCGGAATGACCCACCAGCGCCGCATGTAGGGTGCTTCGGCTCCGCCGATCAGGAAGTCCGGAGGGCGCGAGTCCGCAATGCGCTTGAAGAACGGAAACAGCGTCATGCTGACACCTTGCAGATCAGCGAGCCCCACCGGGGGCAGATCGAAGCGTGGCGCCGGCGCGAACGTCCGGAGCCCACCTGAATGATCACGTCGTTCTTGACGGCGCGGCGGTAAACGGTGCCCCAAGCGCGTAGCGTGGGCGGCTGGGGCTCATCCGCGAGAATGGCCGCGTCGCTGACGTCTTCCGAAATGAAGCTGTCGTGGCGCTTTGCGAACTCGACGAGGAACGCATAGGCGCGGTCGTTCCAGCCGACGTGCGCGTCTTCGACGTGATCCGCTGCCAGCTTCATGCCGGCGTCGCGCTGTGCTCTCGATTCCGCGAGTTCGAAAAGGTCCATCACGCCACCTTCCGAAGGTCGCGCTGATACCTGCGAATGCGCATCTGAATGTGGTGCGCGCGCTCCGCCTGGGTCATCTGCTTCGGCGGCTTCAGACGCTCGGTGCAGTTCGGGCAGTAGCTGGCGCCCGGAAGCGTCTCGTTGCCGCAGGCGAGATAGTCAGGACCTGGCGGCTCGTCTGCGATGAACCGGCACTGGTTAGGTGAGAACTCCATCCAGTCGCGAAGATCGCGAGTCGGGATGCGCAAGTCGCCAACGAAGTCCGGCGGAACGATCGGGGCTGGAGCTTCCATGATTATCCTCGCTGTGATTGGTTTGCCGCGGCGCTTCGCGTCGTAAATTCTTTGCCGTTCGAGCCTGCGAATTCTGGCCTCTGCTGGGTCCATCCGCGGCTTGATGGTCTTCGCTGACAGTCCGAGCCGATGCGCCTTCCCGATCACCGCGTTTCTCGTAATGCCCATTGCGGCCGCGATCTCGCTGCACGTCTGATCGCCATCCCATCGGCGCGTCAGTTCTTCGATGTGCTCGTTTGTCCAAACGAGGTCTGGCCTATACGCCATGCTGCGCCACCAACTCAGCGTGCAATTCTTCTTTTAGCTCGTTGATGACGCCACTGATTGTTTCGTCGACCTGAACTAGACGCTCCATCTTGCGCACAGCATGCAAAACGGTCGTATGATCCTTGCCATTGAAGTGCCGTCCGATCTCTGGAAGAGATTTCAGCGTAAGCGTCTTGCAGAGGTACATCGCGACCTGCCGCGGCACGACCAGATCTTTGGTGCGGCGCATAGATAGGAAGTCGATGCGCGACAGGTTGAACTTTCGGCAGACAGCGCGCTGTATGTTCTCAATACGCAACCCACCACCGCTAACCGTCAGCTTCTCGAATACCTCACGGACTTCGGCGATCTGCGTTTCGGTGACGACAACAATCTGACCGTTGCATGCCGTGACTTCGATCGTGGTATCGTCTGTTTCGAGGTCGACTATCTCGATCGTCTTGACCTCCGGAGGAGCCTCCGCCACCGGCGCGCGGTAGGCCCGCGCCTCGATCCTGGCCAGCCGCTTACGCCTTGCTTCAGCGAACTCGCGGGCTGTTACTGTGGTTTCTGAAACCGGATCGTGAATGGCTGCGTGCATGGTCCCTGCCCTCAGTTGGAATTGCGATTGCCGCCCATCGCGGACCTATTGAGGGTTCGCAATTGAATGACGCGCTGTTCGGTCTCCGCCGCGACGGTGTCGATATCGCGAGCTTCAGACGGCGTCCGAACACCGTCCGCGTCGGCGGCGTATGTCTTGGTGAGGAGTTCACTCGCGCCCTGAACGACATTGACGGCCGCCTGTGCGAGATCAGCGGCGGCCTTGGCGGCCTCGCGTGGCACAAGCTCGAAACCCAGTTCATTCGCCCACGCGCGCAGGATCACGGGATCGCCCGCGGCCTTGTCGAGTTCGAATCCAACATCGACCGGTGCGAATTCCGGGGAGTCGAGGTTGCCGTATCGTGAGAGCCTGGGAGCGTCGACGCGCACCACATCGGCTGCCGCGTTCGGCCCTCCGGCCATCTTCACCGCGCGCCGAACCGCGGCCTTCAACGCAAACTGAAAATCTGAAAAAGGTTTCACAACGTTCCCCGTTCTCTATTGCGTTGCCGCAGTCCCGCGCTCTTGCAATTAGTTCCGTCATGGAACGCTACGCAGACGAACTCAGCTCGATCTCGCTCATCGCCACGACGCGTAATGTTCTGGAATTTTTAGGTGTGACGGCCGCCACCGAAGTTCTCGTGTTCGACGCGAATTCTCCGATGACGACCGCCTGGCTCCCCGGTGGGGGATCTGCAGCGACTGTCATCTGCCGGGCTTGGACCCGCACGGTCGCCGAAGATGAAAGGGGAGCGTCGACCACCGTTTTGGCTGGGGGCGGAGCGTCGGTGGTCGACGCATTCTCACCAGACGCGATACATGCTGGTGGAATTTGAAATGGTGCCCGCAGCAGGGCTCCGAAGCCTTTTGCGAAAATTTTACGCGATCCCACTTTGGAACAGCGTGCAACACCTCGTTCAAATTTTCCGCTATCTGGAATTAGGGTTGTTCGCACGACTAAAGTCGTGCTGGAATGCCTTTCCGCCGTTTGGCGTTGGGGGCATTGATGAAGAAGATACCGGAGATTTTTTTTACGACTGTGCGGAAGGTCGAACCGATTGGCGGAGACTGTGTGCGGTTGTATTGCAGCGTCGAGCGCAACGGCGCGTGGGAGGACCGGGTCACACTGGAGATGCCTATCGCCCAACTCATCAAGAACACGAAGTTCATTACCGAAGCGGCAGCCGATATCACCGCCGAGAAGCAAATGGCGATCGTCGACGAGGTGGACTATTTGCAGACGCATTAGGCCACCCCCCGCTGCTCAGGTTTGGCGAGCGCCGGCGCCCTCATAAAGTCGGCTTCCGTGACGGGAATCCCTTCAGCGCGACAGTGATCGAGCAGCTTCAGCGCATCGGCGTGTGGAATCACTCCGCCGGTGCCCCCGCGGCTGGCAGGTTTTGCCCAGCGATAGACGCGGGAAAGGCTCTTTCCGGTGATCGCGGCTGCCTTGTCGACGCCGATACGGTCCAGTATGGATTTGGCGGGCTGCATGTGCATGGCCGCCATTTTTGCGATAATCGCGATTTACAGTCAAGCTATTTTTGCGATTGTCGCGATATCTTTCGTCGCGATATTCGCGAATAATAGATATATGAACGACTTAGATATGCAAAATCGGCGCTGGCTCGCAATGAAGCTGCAGCGCGCTCCCAGGGGAGTGAAGGGAGAGGTCGCCAAGGCGATCGGTAAGGCGCCAGACGCTGTTACGCGCATCATAAACCTGTCCGGCAAGGGCGAGACCCGGAATATCAGCGTCCCCGAGCTGCATGCTCTGGCTAAGTATTTCAACGACCTACCGCCCGGCCTCATCGGCGCGCGCGAAGTCCCACCGCCCCCAGAGCGCCGCGCGCGCGAGGTCGTTAGGGTGCCCCTGCTCGATCGAGTTTCGGCCGGAAGGCTGAAGGCGCCGATATCGCAGATCCCCGGGGAAGACGTGCCTTTGCTGGCCTTCGCGGACCTTGGCCGCGGCGATTTCTTCGCGTTGACCGTCGAGGGGGATTCGATGGACAGGATCGCCCCCGACGGCGCTACCATTGTCGTGAACCAGGCAGACCGGCAGCTTGTCGCCGGCAAGCCCTACGTCATTTCCGACCGCGGAGCCGTGTCGTTCAAGCTCTGGAAGCCATCCCCTCCCCGCTTTGCCCCCTGGTCGATGAACCCGGCGCACGAGCCGATCTACGTGAAGACGAAAGAGGCCGCCGAAAAGATGGTGATCGGCCGCGTTAAACGTGCTGTCGTCGACCTTTAGGAGTGCGCCAATGCGCTTGCTGTCAGCGGTGTTTGCCATGTTGCTTCTCGCCGGATGCCAAACCGACTCAGGCAGCAACACCGTAAGCGTGGCGCCTCCGCCCGACGCCAGGGCTCTGATACTTGCAGCGAAGGGATCGCTCTGGAAAGACCCTGAGAGCATCAAAAGCGCAAGTATCACAGCTCCGCGCCGGCACATGGGCATGATGTGGCACGTCTGCGTGCGATCGAATGCGAAAAACAGCTTCGGTGGTTATGCCGGCGAGAAGGATATGCTTATCGGGCTGTACGACGACAGCCGGCCGCCCTCGATCCTGATGGCGGACGCCGCGGGCTATTGCGACTTCCCTCACGAAGAGTTTGCCGAATTGAACGGAGACTTCCGACCGCCGGCACCAGCCGCGAAGACTGGTAAGCGCGGTTAGCGCCGTCCTCCTATGCCATTGATCAATTTTCGATAATCGCGACTTTGCGATTGTCGCGAATTTTCGCTTGACTAAATTTGCGATTATCGCGAATATCTCTCCACGCTCAGGCAACCAGCCGGGCGCCGGGAGACCGCAATGCCCTCCGCCGTTCGCCGCACTAAATACGCAGCCGCCACCGACGCGATGGTGTGCCTGATGCTCGATATCCGCGGGCGCGCCCGTGAGAACTCGCTGCAGGCTTACAGCTACGGCCTGAAGAAGGTCGTCAACCTTCCCCGGAAGCTGATCGTAATCGAGACGCCAGACGCGCGCCGCTGGGCCGCGATCTCCGTACCGCGCTGGCTGATCAATCGCGAGATGCTTTGGTCGAAGCCCGACTTGCCGCCGATCATGAGCGCGTTCTGCCGCGATCGTTCTTACGACATGCGAACGCCGACCATGATCCGCGACGAAGGCGAGCGAGCCTTGGCGGAATACATCGCCAGTCAGCAGAACAAATACCGGCTCCTGCCTGGCCAGCACCTCAGCAATCACAAGTTCGATCGCTTCTCAGGGAATGCATTCGCATGAACAAGCATGTCGCAACAGCCGAAGTCGTCCCGTTCCGCCGCCCGCTCGAAGCGGTGCCGCGCGCCGAAATCGTCAGCACTATGGCGATGCACTTGGTCGCCGCGATCCTGCATGACGACCTCGATGTCACCAACGACATCGACGTCATCCAAACGCTTCTGAATACGCCTGAGCGATTTCAATCCCGCGTGGTGCTGAACCACATGGACGACGCTAAGGCCGAAGCCGAACAGACCATCATTGCAAAAGAGATGGGGGATATTTGATGGACTTCGCCCTTGGTTTTGGACTGTACCTTCTCGGCGTTATTAGCGGCTCGCTCGTCTGCCTTGCGATCCTCTCGGATCGGCCGCGATACGATCTGCACACCAGCCCCGATAACGTCGAAGCCAGAGCGCGGCGCGTCCAATGAACTTGCGCCAGCGCTCACCCAGGCAGCGAGACGAGAAGCACCTTGCGTTCGTTCGGACGCAGCCGTGTTGCTTGCCGTTCTGTAAGCGCGAGGCCGAAGCCGCGCATCTGCGCATGGCGAACCTTCCGACCGGCAAGGAGTTCACCGGTCGCGGAAAGCCTGACGATAAATACACGGTGCCGCTCTGCCCCTATCACCATCGCATCGGCATCGACTGCCAGCACAATTCGAATGAGCGTCTTTGGTGGGAGTTGCGCGGCATCGATCCGTGGCCGATCGCGGCGTCACTCTGGATCGCGTCCGGCGGCTTCGAGCGAGAGCTTGAACCGAAGCGAGCGCCACGGCCCCGCAAGATCAAGGCACGCAAGCCGCCAGAGCAACGCCGCAAGATCCCCGCCGGTCGTCCGCTGCAGTCGCGCGGGTTCGAACGGAGGCCGGCATGATCCGCCGCCACGAACTCCCGTCATGGATAGCCTACGCGATAGCAGCGCTCATTCTGTTGCCGGCTGCGTTCGTTGTGCATCCGCTCGTATTCGCATTCGTGTGGGCGGTGTTCTGGCTATGGGTTGCGGCTGAATGCTTTTACCGCGTGGATCGGCCGAGGGATTCGGCGGTGTTGAAGGGATACGACCGATGACGGATAATCGATATTCCACTGCCACCAAGCAACTCATTGACGCCGCGTTCCGTCACGCGGACGGCATCACGTCGCAGCTTGCAAAACCAGATTGGAAGCCGGGCCGGGCACACCTTGAACAGGCCAGAAACTCAATAAGGAAGCTGGCGGACATGCTCGATGCTGCCCAAGCAGCCGCGAAACCATGCGCCGAGGGCGCGCGGCTATCAAATTGGCTCGCTGAATACAGCCACGACCTGGCGGAAGATGGAGACCTTGATCAGGAAGCCGCTGAGATCGACCGTGCAGCGCAGTGGATTGCTAACCACCTCACCGCTCTCGCTGAAAGCAGAAGCGAGCCAATTGGCCCCCAAGCAAGCGCATCGCGCCGTTCGAAAGAACTCATCGGGGAAGCTGGGATAGCGTCCAGCCCGCAAGACGATACCGCGCTCTCCTCCACGCAAAGCGGAGGCCCGGCAAAATGACTGACGGTCGCATGGCAAAAGGACACTGCGCCCAATGCGGATGCAAGCGGCCGGAGCTGGGCTGGTACGGCGTGGAGTACGATGACGAATTCGAGAAGCCAATTCGTTTCTGGTGCTTGCCAGCCTGCATGATCAAATGGAACGCGGAAAATCCGCAAACCACTGGTGAAATGATGTCTCCGGCGCAGTCAGGAGGTGCGGCGTGACTGCGGCAGATGCAATCCAATGGGCGATAGCGTTCGGCATCTTTTCATTCGGCGCGATGGTGCTGTCGCTTGCCGTCAGCTTCGCCTCAATATTTTGGAAGAAATAAGTGAATGTCCTCGATCTCTTTTCCGGAATTGGTGGTTTCTCCCTCGGACTTGAACGAGCGGGAATGCGAACCGTCGCGTTCTGCGAGATCGAGCCGCGACGACGCGCCGACCTTCGAAGGCTTTGGCCCGGCATCCCCGTTCACGACGACATCAGAACCCTCCGAGGCGCCGACGTTGGCTCAGTCAACGTCATTGCCGGCGGCTTCCCATGTCAGGACATCAGTTCCGCGGCCGATGCCCCTGCGGGAATCGATGGCGAAAGATCGGGCCTCTGGCGGGACTTTGCCCGTCTTATTGGCGAGCTACAGCCACAATTCGCAATCGTGGAGAACGTCGCCGACCTCACAGTCAGAGGACTTGGCCGAGTTCTCGGAGACCTGGCCGCGCTCGGGTACGATGCAGAGTGGCATTGCATACCGGCTTCCGCCGTTGGTGCGCCTCACCCGAGGGATCGGATTTGGATTGTGGCCTACGCCCCGGAAGTGTTCGGGGAAAAACAGTTCGGGAGTGAACCGCGCCGAATTCTATCGCGCGATGGGCTTCTCGCCCTCATCGAAGACGAAGGGCGGGGCCACACAATCCCCTCCTGGTGGGCCGCTGAACCCAGCGTGGCTAGAGTGGTTCATGGGGTTTCCGATCGGGTGGACCGACTCGGCGCACTCTCCAATGCCGTTGTGCCCCAGATCCCCGAAATCATCGGGCGCGCAATCATGAGTGCGCTTTCACTGTCTTCGCAGAATGGAGGAACCTGAAAGCAATGGAACAGCAAATTTACGAAGCCCTGACCATAGCCGCCGCGGCGGTGTGCGAAGCGCGGTGCCCCAGCAAATGGAAAACAACCGACCCGCAGCCGCACTGCGATGAGTGCCGGAAGGTCAAGGCGGCCCGATCAGCATGGATGGACCATTTCTCATATGCCGATCTAGCGGCGTCTGGCGGCTTGCCAGCGGCAGAGGGCATCGCCGGCCGAACATCGAGGGACTGAGGCAAATGGGCGCAATCAAAGATGAAGTTCGCGAACGTCTTGAAGACGAGCGCGACGCAGCAAACGAGAAGTGGCGAGCGGCATGGAGACGGCCGATGGTCTGCGACAAATGCAAAGGGACTGGCGAGATCACTCACCCCGAAGGTGGGCCGCAATATGAATGCTCTGATTGTCGGCCGCATCGACGGACTGAGCCATGAAGCCATCGAAGCATTGCTATTTTTGCGGTTCCGCGGACGTTACTTGCCCAACACCGGAACGCCGAGACCAGTGCGATGAATGGCGCAAGATTCACACGCGCGGAGGGCCGTCAGAGAGACTTCCAGACCGCCCATACTGCAAGCCTGACCAGTCCTGTTGCGATTTCATCTGCGGAAACTAGCCATGAGCTTCTACTGCCCGCGCCACCAGACGACAAACCCGAAACCCTGCAACGATGGAGACTGCGAATGCAAAAGGAAACAGTGATGAGCAGGCCGATATTCCCATGGTCTCTGTGCGACCGGGAACTAACCGAGTCGGAACGGAACGCCCAATTCGAGATGCGCATCGCTTGTCTTGCCTGGGTCGAGTGCTCGCCAGAGCGACGCCCCACGCCGGAAGCATTGGGCAAGCGGATAGCCGATATTGCCGATGGGCTGAAGCCGGACGCCTTTTGCGTGACGTGCCATAGCCAACCCAGCTTGTGTATTTGCTTGAAGGGAGCCCAGTCTGGCCCATCAGAAACCGATCTGGATTTCAAAACCCGAGTAACTGCCCATTTGCCTGAATGGCAGCGTCGTCAGTATCTCTCCCAAACCCCGGAGCAAGCGGCCGTTGAAGTCGCCCGCGAGCGAAAAGCCATGGAGTATGGCAAGTGGTACGAGAGCCTGACGACGGCAGAAAAGTGCGCCCTGCAAGGGGATGCGTTTCTCAATGACTATGACTGACCGATCATGACTTTCGATGACATCATGAGGATTGCAAAAGCAACGCCCACCGAACGGGATCAATGCGCGTGGTTTCTAGCGATGCTTCGAGCAAAGTGGATTTATGAGGAGCTTCGCCATGAACGCTAAACAGCCAAAAATGATCCCGAACCCGCTCTATTGCGAGCGATGCGAAGGGCGCGGCTATGTTGTCTACGATTCCGAGTGGGAGCCGTATGCTGTGCAGTGCACCGCGTGCGAAGACCGCCGCCCTGCTCGATCCCCACAGGAAAGCGAAACACCGTGAAATTCAACATCAACAACGAGGTCAAGGTTCGGCTGACCGAAAGCGGCCGGCGCATCCACCGCGCGCAATGGGATCAGCTTGGCATCACATCGTTCCCGTACCAGCCACCAAAGGAAGATTCGCGCGGCTGGTCTAAATGGCAGCTTTGGTGCCTGATGCGAGATTTCGGTCCGCACTTGAACAACGGGTTTGACCCGCCGTTCAAAACGGAAATCGACATCCCAGATGTTGTGGGAGGATCGCGAGAGCCATGACGCGGGACGCCGATCTTAACTTCTCCGACCTGATAACGCTGGAGGATGCGTGCAAGTTTTTCTTGCATAATAAGGTGACGGTTGCCACCTTGCGCGCCCTTCACAAATCCGAGCGTCTTGAGATTTACCGGATCGGCCGGCGGGACTTTACGACCGTCAGCGACCTTGAGGATATGAAGAAGAAATGCCGCGTAGAAGCTCCGGCCCAAAACTCTGGTACGACAAGGCGCGCGACCGCTGGACGATCAGCGACGGAAAGAGCAAGCGCCGCACAAGCTGCCGTCGCCATGAGATTAGAGCGGCCGAAAAAGAACTCCAAATCTACATAGCCGAGAAGCACACGGTTGATAATTCCTCGACGGCGATTGCGGATATCCTGATGGCCTATATCGATGAAGTCATAACGGGAAAGGTCAGCGAGAAGACCAGCCTGTCCGCCCTGAAGCCGCTGAACAAGTGGTGGGGCGACAAGTTCCTAGTGGACGTGAACGTGGCCAGTTGCCGGGCGTATGCGAAGTCGAGGGGAACGGCGCAGCCGAGCGCGCGGACGGAGATGGCCTACCTGCGGGCCGCCTTGCGCCACTGGAACAAGAACCACGCCCCGATCGTGATCCCGGAACTCACAATGCCGCCGAAGTCGCCGGCCCGCTGCCGAGTGCTGACGAGATCCGAGGCTGCCGCCTTCCTATGGGCCGCCCGCCGGTCACCGCACATCGCCAGGTTCTTTATATTGGGCTGGTACACGGGTAGCCGGAAGTCCGTCATGCTCAATCTGCGCTGGCCGATGATCGACCTCAAAACCAGGGTCCTTCGCCGGAAGCCCATAGGCGCCGTCGAGACGAAGAAGCGCGCCCCGCCCATCCCGATCGGGGACCGGCTTTACGCCCACCTGAAGCGCTGGAAGCGGCTGGATGGCAAGCGGGATCTGGTGATCTATTTCCCCGGCCGGTCGCAGGAGAACGCCATCAAGCAGAACGACCGCGGCTGGCATAAGGCCCGCAAGGCGGCCGAGCTGTCCGAGGACGTGACGCCCCACGTTCTGAGGCACACCCGCGCAACGGAGATGCTGAAGCAGGGAGTTCCGATTTGGGATGTGGCGAAGTTCCTCGGGATGACGGTCGCCTTGGTGGAAAGCACCTATGGCCACTCGATTCCCGGATGGCTGAACAATGCGGCACAGGCTCGATAATAGTACCGTAGGAGTACCAAACTAAAAGAAACCCTAGTAAATAACGGGTTTCGTGCTACAAGCAACAATATCTGCAA
>NZ_JAFCMB010000036.1:0-17500 GCF_018130145.1 Bradyrhizobium sp. AUGA SZCCT0176
GCCATCCCGTCCCACTCAGAGGGCGTCGGCCGTCGTCACGGACGTTGGACGGGTTGCGGTGGACGCTGGTTTACGCCTCGACGACGGCGTGGATAAGCGTACGGCAAAACCGTGTGGTCCTGGCACCCGTTGCAGGTGTCAAGCTGTCGGAGAAGCGCAAGCGGGAACGGCAGCGACGGAGTCAACCAAGAACTCGTCTCCGGGGAGATCACGGCATAAGCCGTAAAGCCATTGCGCAGGGAAGGCCGGGTGTTCTCCGCTGCCCTGTATGCTCGTGTGCACTTTGTTTTGTGCAAACCGCACGCGAGACCGCGGGTGCAGCGCGCACCCGGTCTT
This sequence comes from Bradyrhizobium sp. AUGA SZCCT0176, assembly GCF_018130145.1. Lineage (GTDB taxonomy): Bacteria > Pseudomonadota > Alphaproteobacteria > Rhizobiales > Xanthobacteraceae > Bradyrhizobium. The sequence continues at coordinate 337 of NZ_JAFCMB010000036.1, forward strand.
CCCTGCGCCCTCTATTTGAAGAGGGCAAGGAAATTTCTGGCAAAGCTCGGGCATATCAGGCCGCGAGATCGCGAAGGTGTGTTCAGTGCAGCAACACCAATGCTGTCGTCCCGGCCTTGACCCCAGATGCGCAATTGCGCATCGGGGGACCCATACGCCGCGGCCCATCGATTAGAGCGCTGGCGTTAGAGACCTTCTGCAAACAACAGCCGCCGCGGCGCATGGGTCCCGGCGTTCGCCGGGACGACAGCAACTCACAACAGCTCCGGCTGTTCCGCCATGAGCGCGTCGCCGACGGCGATGCTGCCGCCCGCCGTCACCTCGGCATAGATCCCGCAATCGCCATGGCCGAGCCTGCGTTGCAGCGCCTGCGGGATCGCCAGATCGCGCTCCGCGGTGTCGGGGTCGACGTTGACGGCGGCGCAGCGGACGATCCGCTTCACCACCTTGAGCCTGACGTCGCCGATCGCGATCGTGCGGTCGAGCAGGTCGAACTCGTGCCAGGCCGGCCAGCCCTCGACATAGAGGTTGGCGCGGAAGCGCAGGGGATGGACGGGGTGATCGACCATGTTCTCGATAGCGCGGACGCTGGCAAGGTTAATGATCGAGACCACCTTGCGGGCGACGTCGGAGAAACTGTGGCCCGGGCTGGTCAGGATTTTCGGCGGCCCTTTGATCTGGCTGGCATAGCTGGTGGCGAAGAACGCTTCGATGGCGGCCCGGCCCTCGGCGGTTTCAAGGTTGCCCTGGGCCGCGATCGCGCCGTTGTGGCGGATGGTCAGCACGTGGCTGGCGTCGTCGAAATGGGTCTGCAGCGCCGCCAGCCAGCCGTCCCGCTGCAGCATCAGGAAGTGCGGTTTTGGCAGCCATTTCGGCGCGTCCGGATCGAAGCCGCTAGGGCCATTTTCGATGGCGTAGCGGCGGTCGGCCAGCAGGGTCTCGCCAGCGGTCATGGCCGCTCGCGGCAGCGGTTCAGGGGTCAGGCCCTTGACGGGATAGCGGTAGATACCGGTGATCTCAGGGGGTTTTGGTGAGGTCATCCGGCCTTTTAAGAGATTCTTTTGCAGCCTGCCACTACGCTGAAATTGCAAAATCGGCCTCTTCCGTTTTTGGCCTGACATGCCCACATTTGCGCCAAGCCTGTAAAATGATGGCGACGACCACCGGCTGGTTGAGGAAAGTCAGCGCGGCCGCGTGGAAACCCAATGAAGATGCCGCGCTTATGCCTTCGGGGTAGGGGTGGCAGGCCGAGGGAAGTGAAGAATGAATATTGAGAAATACACCGAGCGTGCGCGCGGTTTCATCCAGTCTGCGCAATCGCTGGCCGTGCGCGACGGCCACCAGCAATTCTCCCCGCTGCACCTGCTCAAGGTGCTGCTGGACGACAGCGAAGGCCTGGCCGGCGGTCTGATCGACCGCGCCGGCGGCAACTCCCGCGCGATCCTCAAGGCCACCGAGGATGCGCTGGGCAAACTCCCGAAAGTATCCGGCAGCGGCGCGGGCCAGGTCTATCTCGCCCCCGAACTGGCGCGCGCGTTTGACGCTGCGGAAAAGGCCGCCGAAAAGGCCGGCGACAGCTTTGTCACCGTCGAGCGGCTGCTGCTGGGCCTCACGCTCGAGAAGGGCAGCGAGGCCGCGACCATCCTGAGCAAGGGTGGCGTCACGCCGCAGAACCTCAACGCGGCGATCGAAAGCCTGCGCAAGGGCCGCACCGCTGACAGCGCCACGGCGGAAAATGCCTATGACGCGCTGAAGAAATATGCCCGCGACCTCACCCAGGCCGCGCGCGACGGCAAGCTCGATCCGGTCATCGGCCGCGACGAGGAAATCCGCCGCACGATTCAGGTGCTGTCCCGCCGCACCAAGAACAATCCCGTGCTGATCGGCGAACCCGGCGTCGGCAAGACCGCGATCGTCGAGGGTCTGGCACTGCGGATTCTCAACGGCGACGTTCCGGAGAGCCTGAAAGACAAGAAGCTGCTGGTGCTGGACCTCGGCTCGCTGATTGCGGGTGCCAAATACCGCGGCGAGTTCGAGGAGCGGCTGAAGGCCGTGTTGGCCGAGGTCACTTCGGCCGAAGGCAGCATCATCCTGTTCATCGACGAGATGCACACGCTGATCGGCGCCGGCAAGGCCGACGGCGCGATGGACGCGTCCAATCTGCTGAAACCCGCGCTGGCGCGCGGCGAACTGCATTGCATCGGCGCCACCACGCTCGACGAATACCGCAAGCATGTCGAAAAGGATGCGGCGCTGGCGCGCCGGTTCCAGCCGATCTTCGTTTCCGAGCCGACGGTCGAGGACACGATTTCGATTCTGCGCGGCCTGAAGGACAAATACGAGCAGCACCACGGCGTGCGGATCACGGATTCGGCGCTGGTCGCCGCCACCACGCTGTCGAATCGCTACATCACTGACCGCTTCCTGCCCGACAAGGCCATCGACCTGATGGACGAGGCCTCGGCGCGGCTCAAGATGCAGGTCGATTCCAAGCCGGAAGAACTCGATACGATGGATCGGGAGATCATCCGCCTGAAGATCGAGCAGGAGGCGCTGAGGAAGGAAAGCGATGCCGGCTCCAAGAGCCGCCTGCAGACGCTGGAAAAGGAACTCGCCGAGCTCGAGGAGAAGTCGGCGGCGCTGACGGCGCGCTGGAGCGCGGAGAAGAACAAGCTCTCCGACGCCCAGAAGCTAAAGAGCGAACTCGATGCCTTGCGCATCGAACTCGCCAACGCGCAGCGCCGCGGCGAATTCCAGCGCGCGGGCGAACTGGCCTATGGCCGGATCCCGGAGCTGGAGAAGAAGCTTGCCGACATCGAAGCCAAGGAAAACCCCGGCGAGATGATGGAGGAGGCGGTTACCGCCGACCACATCGCGCAGGTGGTGTCGCGCTGGACCGGTGTGCCCGTCGACAAGATGCTCGAGGGCGAAAAGGACAAGCTGCTGAAGATGGAGGGCAGTCTCGGCCAGCGGGTGGTCGGCCAGGCCGAAGCCGTGCGCGCGGTCGCGACCGCGGTCCGCCGTTCGCGCGCCGGCCTGCAGGACCCGAACCGCCCGATGGGCTCGTTCATGTTTTTAGGGCCCACCGGCGTCGGCAAGACCGAACTGACCAAGGCGCTGGCGGAATATCTGTTCAACGACGAGACCGCGATGGTCCGCCTCGACATGTCCGAGTACATGGAAAAACACTCGGTCTCGCGGCTGATCGGCGCGCCTCCGGGCTATGTCGGCTATGACGAGGGCGGCGCGCTCACCGAAGCGGTGCGGCGGCGGCCCTATCAGGTGGTGCTGTTCGACGAGATCGAAAAGGCCCACCCCGACGTGTTCAACGTGCTGCTGCAGGTGCTCGACGATGGCCGGCTGACCGACGGTCAGGGCCGCACGGTCGACTTCCGCAACACGCTGATCATCATGACCTCGAACCTCGGTTCGGAATTCCTGGTGAACCAACCGGAAGGCGAGGACACGTCTGAAGTGCGCGATCAGGTGATGGGGATGGTGCGGGCGCATTTCCGCCCCGAGTTCCTCAACCGGGTCGACGAGATCATCCTGTTCCACCGCTTGCAGAAGAGCGAGATGGGCCGGATCGTCGAGATCCAGTTCGCGCGGCTGCAGAAGCTCCTGGAGGAGCGCAAGATCACGCTCACGCTGGATGCCGCGGCGCGCGACTGGCTCGCCGCCAAGGGCTGGGATCCCGCCTATGGCGCGCGTCCCCTGAAGCGGGTGATCCAGCGCAATTTGCAGGATCCGCTGGCCGAGATGATCCTCGAAGGCTCGGTCGCCGACGGCGACCGCGTGGCGATCTCCAGCGAAGGCAACGTGCTGACCTTCAACGGCAAGGCGCCGCAGACCGCCGAGATCGCGACCTTCGAGGCGCCGATCCCGAAGCGCAAGCTGAACTGAGCGGGTCAGGCGGCGCAGCGACGCTTCCTGCAATGCACGCAAGGCGACATAGACAATGAAACAGCCTGCCTCGCGCAGGCTGTTTTTTTAGGTGATTGCAGCGGCGGCAAAGATCTGCCGAACTGATTGATTCCATTGTGCAACTTTGGCGCGAAGCGAGTGGTCACACCCAAAGGAGGTGTGGTGTAAAAGCGACACGCATGCCGATTTAACGCTCGCGCGCGCTCACGCTACTTCTTCGTGACCTTGTAAATCGCGTTCTCCAAATCCGACGAGAAGTAGATCACCCCGGACGCGCCGACGCCGACGCCGGTCGGGATGTTGGACGGCAATCCGCCGGGGGCAGGGGCGAGGCCGATCGGCAGGTTGCCGGCGATCTCGGTGACGGTCCCATCCTTCGGATTGATCCCGACAATGCGCTTGGCGCCGACTTCGGCGACGACCAGCATTCCGTCGGGTCCGAGCGCGATGCCCTCAGGCATTTTCAGGTCCTTGGCGATGATTGTCTTCTCGCCGTTGGTTCCGATCTTCGATACGCGGCCGGCGAAGGCTTCCGTGACATAGACCGCATCGCCCGATGCGGTGGCGGCCATGCCGACCGGTCCCTCCAGGTCGCCGGTCAGAACAGTACGGTCCTTGCCGTGCTCGCCACTGGCGCGGATCAGCGATTTACTGCCGAGTTCGTTGACGAGAATGGATCCGTCACCGAGCTTGACGGCGTCGTGCGGCGCCTTGAAGTCGTGGAGCATCTCCCTGGTCTTGCCGGACTTGCGGTCGATCAGCTGCACCGTGCCGGTGAACCAGCTCGACAGGATCACGTCGTCGCCCCTCGCGGTGGCGCTCATCGGATATTCCAGCGTCACGCCGTTGGCATGCATGCGGGCAGGCTCGGAGACCTCGCCGGTGGTGCCGTCGACGGTGCGGTAGGCAAACACGTCGGCGACATAGAGGGTGTCCTTGCCGCCGTCGGACACGACGCCGATGCCACCGGGCAACGCCAGCTTACCGATGATGACTTGTTTGGCAGCGCCGGTTTCCGGATCGACCTCCTGGATGCCGTTATCGGCCATGTTGGAAACGAAGATTCGGTCCTTGTCATCGATCGCGAGGTTGTCGAGCGAGGGCTTGAGCTGCGCCACCATTTTCTTGGCGCCGGACTTCGGATCGACCCGCACCAACTGGCCGAGCGCGGTGTCCACGACCCAGAGATTGCCCTTGGAATCGAAATTGACCGCCGCCGGAATCTTGAAACCGTCGGCGACCACAGTCAGCTCGGCCTTGTCGACATCGACCCTGGCGACCTGGCCCTTGAACCAGAGCGGGCCGTAAAGCTTGTCGTCCGGCCCGAACTCGAATCCATTGAGGCCGCCCATCTTCTCCATGATCTTGCGCGGCGGCTTGGCGCCCTCGACATCGATCTCATAGAGCGCGTCGCCGAGGAATACCTGCGTCGCATAGAGCCGTCCGTCCTTGCGGAACGCGAGCGAGTTGATGCCGGGCAGACCGGAGGCCAGCTTCTTGACCAGGCCGTCGCCCTTTCGCGAGTAGAGGTCGCCGGTCAGGAATGCGGTCCACGCCATGGTGCCGTCGGGGGCAAATGCGATGTCGTCGGCCATGCCTTCCGGCGAGGCAACCGCGATCTTGGCCGTACCGCTCGCGCGATCGACTTCGTAGAGTGCCGCACCTGCGACGCTGCCGGCGAACAACCGCCCGGCCTTGTCGATGCCGAGCCCATGAACGCCGTGAAACGCCGAGCCTGGAACGAGTTTGGTAACTTCATATGTCTGCGCCGAGGCGCCGGTGGCAAGAAACACTGCCGCAGCCACGGTCGCACCGAATGCAAGCCTGCTCGTCATGACGCTACCTCCCGTTTTTTATTATGGAGGTGAGTATTCGTTCGCTCGCGTGGTTTGGCAAACAAAACTTGTAGGTGCGGCGCGGCCCGGCCGCCACAAAAATGACAACGCGCTAGGAACCCGCCCCTTCAGAATTTAACGAGAGTTCAGCCTGTATGGAGATGACAGGCGACCGCGCGTCCCGGACCGAGTTCGCGGAGCGGCGGCTGATCGGTTTTGCACACCGCCATGGCGCGGGGGCAACGGGTGTGGAAGCTGCATCCGGGCGGCGGCCGCAGCGCGCTCGGCACTTCACCTGAAATCACCGCACGCGGCCGGCGCGCCTCCACCTCGGGATCGGCGACGGGCACCGCCGCCATCAGGGCTTCGGTGTAGGGGTGCAGCGGATTGCGATAGAGATCGTCGCGGTCGGCGATTTCGACGAGGCGGCCGAGATACATCACGGCGATGCGCGTCGAGATGTGGCGGACAACAGCCAGATCATGCGCGATGAACAGATAGGTCAGCCCCAGCCGCTCCTGCAGATCCATGAACAGGTTGATGACCTGCGCCTGGATCGAGACGTCGAGCGCGGACACCGGCTCGTCGGCGATCAAGAGGCTCGGCTCCAGCGCCAGCGCGCGGGCGATGCCGATGCGCTGGCGCTGGCCGCCGGAGAATTCATGCGGATAGCGATCAGCCATATCGGGCAACAGGCCGACGGAAGCGATCAGAGAAGCTATCTTGTCGCGGGTCGCCGCCTTGTCGCCATCGAGGCCATGAACGGCCAGCGGCTCGCCGACGATGCTGCGGATCGTCATGCGCGGATTGAGCGAGCCATAAGGGTCCTGATAGACCATCTGCATCCGGCGCCGCACACCCAATAGTTCGGCGCCACGGTGCGGGGCGATGTCCTGTCCCTCGAACACGATCCGTCCGGCGGTCGGCGTCAGCATCCGCAGCACCGCCAGTCCCGTGGTCGATTTGCCGGAGCCGCTTTCGCCGACGAGACCCAGTGTCTCGCCACGCCGGATCGTGAACGAAACGCCGTCGACCGCTTTGACGGTCGCGACCTGCCGCTGAAGGATGATGCCCTTGGTGACCGGGAAATGAACCTTCAGATCCTCGACCCGGAGGATGGTATCGACGGATGGCTCGGGCAGCGCGTCAGACATGGGCGAAACACGCTTTGGCGTGACGGTCGGCGACCTGAACCAGCTCAGGCTTCGCGGTTCGGCATTGATCCAGGATCGCGCGGCAGCGCGGCGCGAAGGAACAGCCGGGCGGCAGGCTGGCCAGATCAGGGGGCTGGCCCTCGATCGGCATCAGGCGCCGGCCGCCGCCGCCATCGAGGCGGGGGACGGAAGCCATCAGGCCTGACGTGTAGGGATGCTGTGGCCGGGCGTAGAGCTCACGCGCCGGGGCGACTTCGACGATGCGGCCGCCATACATGACCGCGACGCGGTCGGCGTAGCGGGCGACGACGCCGAGATCGTGGGTGATCAGGATCAGCGATGAGCCGGTCTCACGCGTGACTTCCTTCAAGAGGTCCAGGATCTGCGCCTGAACCGTGACGTCGAGCGCCGTGGTCGGCTCATCGGCGATAATCAGGCGCGGCGCGCAGGCCAGCGCCATTGCGATCATCACGCGCTGGCGCATGCCGCCGGAATATTGGTGTGGATAGGAGCCGAGCCGGCTCGCGGCATCGCCGATGCGGACGCGGCCGATCAGTTCGGTCGCAGCTTCATAGGCCTTCTCCCACGGCGTGCCCCGATGCACGTTGATCGGCTCGGCCACCTGGAGGCCGACGGTCAGCGCCGGATTGAGCGAGGACATCGGCTCCTGGAAGATCATCGCGATCTTGTTGCCGCGAACCGCGCGGATGCCGGGATCGTCGAGCTTCAACAGATCCGTGCCGTCGAACAGGATTTCGCCGCTCTCGATCCGGCCCGGCGGATTCGGGATCAGGCGCAGCACGGAGAGCGCGGTCACGCTCTTGCCGGATCCGGACTCGCCGACGATCGCGAGCGTCTCGCCGGGATCGACATGAAACGATACGCCATCGACCGCGGTCACGGTTCCGCGCTCGGTGCGGAACCGCGTCGTCAGGTTTTTGACTTCCAGCAGTGGGCGCGTCATCGCCGCGGTCCTGCTCAACGGCCCATCTTCTTCTTGAGGTCCTGATCGATCCAGATCCGGGCGTAGATCGGCCCCGGACGAACGGCGCCGGCGCGGAGTTCGCCGGCGTAGTTCTTCACCCAGGGCCACCAGGCCGTGAAGATGTACGGGGTGGGAAGCCACACATAGGGGGCCTTATCCAGAATCTCGCGCGTCATCTCTTTCAGCATGGCCTGGCGCTTGGTCTCGTCTGGCTCAAGATAAACCGCGTCCATCTTCTTGTCGTATTCGGGATCGGACCATTGCGACGGGTTCCAGACCTGGCCCCTGACGAAGCTCTTGCGAATGGTCGTCGTCGGATTGGTGTGCCCGTTGTTCATGAGATAGCCCGGTGCATTGGTCTTGGTGGTCATGGCCGAAAGGAACGCACCGTATTCCATGGTTTGAATGTCCAGCTTGACGCCGACCTGTTCATAATAGGCTGCCAGCAGCGGGATCAGGTCGATATGGTCGGGCTGGCACGCGCATACCTGCACCTTGAAGGTAAACCCCTTCGGAACGCCGGCCTCGGCGAGCAGCTTCTTCGCTTTCTCCGGGTTGTAGGTGAAGAGTTCCTTGATCGAGTCCGGCATCGCCTCGAGCGGCTCGAAATAGCCGAGATAATCGGGGTGCTGCGGGTAGGCGAACAGCTCGGCGTTGCCGCCGTAGTATTCCTTGACGATCTCCTGCTTGTTGACGGCGAGATTGAGGGCGCGCCGGACGCGAACATCGTCGAACGGCTTGGTATCGACGCGCATGGCGAGGAACTGGCCGCTCATCGAGAGCCACTTCGACCATTGCAGCTGCGGTGCGCTCTTCTTGAGCTCATCGACCGCGGACCATCTGATGTTTTCGAGGATGTCGAGTTTGCCGGTTCGCAATGCCGTGAGGAAGGTCGCCTCGTCCTTGATCGTGCGGTAGACGACCTTGTCGACCAGCGGGAGCTTGGTTTCGACGCCGTTGATCTTCTCGGTGCCCCAGTAGTTCGGATTCTTGACATAGGTGTTCGAGTTGCCTTGCACGAACTCGGCAAGCTGGAACGGGCCGGTCCCGTTGACGTTCTTCCAGTTGCCGGCGCCTGCGTCGGCGACTTCCTTCGGGATGATGCCGGAATAATAACCCCAGCCGAAGCGATAGTCCCATTCCGCGTTGTAGTTCTTGAAGGTGAAAAGCACGGTGTGCTTGTCGGTGGCTTCGACCTTGTCGATGTGATCGAAATAACCGGCGATTTTCTTGGGGCTCTTGTCGCGGTGGTTGAAGGAGAACACCACGTCATCGGCGACCAGTTCGCGCGCCGCCATCACCCCGGGCTTGTCGGGAAACATCACGCCCTTGCGCAGGTTGATCTCGAGGCGGAGCGGATTTTCCTTCCATTGCCATTTTTCGGCAAGTTCGCCGCGGATCGCATCCGAAGGAATCCAGGCATCGGCGTAGAACGAATGCTTGCCGCCAAGCCGTTTGGACTTGGAGAGGTCCGCGGCGAAAAGTTGCTCGTAGACTTGGCCGGTATCGTGGTTCTGCTTCCAGTTCCAGTCGGCCAGATCCCAGGAGAGCGCCGAGAGCGTGACATAAACTGTCCCTATCTCCAGCGTGCCGCCGGGCTTTGGCGGCGTTTCGGATTGCGAGAATGCAGGAGTTGCAAGCGACAGCGCGACGGCGACCGACGCGGCGGCGAGGCGTGATGCGGCGCGAAAATAGGACATGGTTTCCTCCTGGAGCATATTTTCTGGTTATCTTGATCCGCGCATGCGTGGGTCGAGCAGATCCCGCAAGGCATCTCCGAACACGTTGGTGGAATAAACGACGATCGTCAGACACAGACCAGGCGCCAGCGCCAGCCACGGTCCCTGGAACATGAAGGTGCGGCCCGAGCCCGACAGCATGCCGCCCCAGGTCGGCGTCGGCGGCGGCACGCCAAGGCCAAGAAACGACAGGCCCGACTCGGCGAGGATCACGGTGCCGACGCGCGTCGTGAACAGCACGATGATCGGCGGCATGATGTTGGGCAGGATGTGCCGCCACAGGATGCGGCCGGTCGAGGCGCCGATCGATTGGGCGGCGTGCACATACATGTTCTCGCGCACCGACACCACGGCGGAGCGGATGATGCGCGAGCCGGCGATGCCGAGCAATAGACCGAGCGTGCCGATGATCTGCGGCAGGCCGGGGCCGAGAACCGAAACCACGACCAGCAGGATGATGAGATCGGGAAAGCTCATCCAGGCATCGACGAAGCGCTGCGTGATGAGATCGATCTTGCCGCCGAGATAACCGGTGAGAATGCCGATCGCGATCGAGATGATCGTCGCAAGCGACGCGGCGGTAAAAGCGATGATCACCGAAATCTGGGCGCCATAGAGACAGCGCGAGAGCATGTCGCGGCCGAGATTGTCGGTTCCGAACGGATAGGCCCATGACGGCGCCATCAGGCGGTTGCGCGGGCTGATCTGGTTCATGCCATAGGGCGCCAGAACATCGGCGAAGATCCCGCACAGCAGGAACAGAATGAAGATGACGCCGCCGGCGGCGCCGAGCGGCTTCTCGCGGAACAGGCGAATCACAAAGCGGAGGACGCCGTTGCGTTCGGTCTTGCCGCTCGTGGCCGGAATATCGATCGCCAGCGTCATCAGCGGTATCTCACCTTGGGATCGAGCAGGCCGTAGCTCAGGTCGACGGCGAGATTGATCAGCATCACGCAAAGACCGATCACGAGGCTGACGCCCGTTATGATCGGGTAATCGCGCTGGCTGATGGCGTCGAGCAGCAACAGCCCCATGCCGGGAATGACGAAGATCTGCTCGACGATGACGGCGCCGCCGATCAGGATCGGCGCCTGCAGGCCGATCAGCGTGACCACCGGGATCAGCGCGTTGCGCAGTGCATGCCGGATGACGACCAGCGGTTCCGACAGGCCCTTGGCCCAGGCGGTGCGGATATAATCCTGGCGCAGCACCTCCAGCATCATGGTGCGGGTCAGGCGCATGGTGATGGCCGACAGCGCGGTGCCCAGAATGATCGCCGGCAGAATCATCTGCTTGAGGTTCTGCAGGGGATCATCGGTGAACGCGACGAAGTTCACCTGCGGCGACCAGCCCCACCAGATCGACGGGAACACCATCACCATGGTGCCCATCCAGAAGCTCGGCACCGCCAGCATCAGGATCGAGAACGAACGGGTGAGATAATCGCCGGCGGTGTCCTGCCGAATCGCAGAATAAATGCCGATCGGCAACGCGATGCAGAGCGCGATGATCAGCGCCATGAAGCCGAGCTGGAAGGTCACCGGCAGCCGAGCGCCGAGCAGTTCGCGCACCGGCGTATTCTGCCAGAGCGAGCGGCCGAAATCGCCGTGAAAAAGGATGCCGCCGATCCAGTGAAAATATTGCAGCCACATCGGGCGATCGAGGCCGAGCGTTGCGATCAGCTGGTCACGCGAGAGCTTGTCGGCGCCGACGTCGTTCTGGGCGAGCATCATGTCGATGACGTTGCCCGGCACCAGCCGCACGATGACGAAGACAATCAGGCTGGCAAAGAACAGCGCCGGGACAAGCGCCAACAATCGCCGTGCGAGATATGCCTGCATCCTTCGCTGCCCCCCATCGTCTTCTTGCAACAAGAGTGGACCGCGTCCGAAATGCTCGCAAGCATTATCGCGACGCGCGCGATGCGATTTTGTCGCGGAGGAACTTGAGTGAAGTACGTGCGCGCGCAAAACATTCCGCGTCGCGGAACAGTAACGCGTGCAACTTCACGCTAACGAACATACGAGGTGAAAAGTGGGGAAGTTAAACGCTCAGCGGCTGACTTGCCGCACCGATGGCGCAGCGGTGCTGCCGGCGGCATCGGAGACACGCGCGGCGCCGCGATTGTTCATCTGGATATCGAGGCGATCGCGTTCCTTCTCGAAGCCCGCCATGACCGGGCCTTCGAGCGAGCGGCCGCGCGGCAGCTTCACGCGCATCGGATCGACGAAGCGGCCGTTGACCAGGATTTCGTAGTGCACGTGCGCGCCGGTCGACATGCCCGTTGATCCGACAAAGCCGATCACCTGGCCCTGTCGCACCCGCTTGCCGGGCTCCATGCCCTTGGCAAACGCCGACATGTGGCCGTAGGCGGTCTCGTAACCATTGTTGTGCTTCAGCTTGACGTATTTGCCGTAGCCGCCTTCCCAGCCGACTTTCTCGACGACGCCGTTGCCGGAAGCGAAGATCGGCGTGCCGTAAGGCGTGGCCCAGTCGACGCCGGTGTGCATCTTGGTGTAGCCGAGGATCGGATGGCGACGTCCGCCGAATCCCGAACGCATGATCGCGTTGTTGACGGGTTTGCGCACCAGGAACTTCTTCGCGCTCTTGCCGGTCTCGTCGTAGTAGTCGACGACCGAGTCGTCGGGGGTCTGGAAGCGGTAATATTTCTTGGTTTCGCCGCCGACCGTGAGCGAAGCGAACAGCACTTCGGTCTTTTCGGTGATGGTCGCGCCGTCGTCTTCGCCGGCGAAGAACACGTCGAAGGAATCGCCGGGCTGCACCTTGCGCTGGAAGTCGACGTCGTAGGAATAGATCTTGACCATGTCCTCGATGACGGTGGCCGGCACCTTGTTGCGCAACGCGGTCTCGTAAATGCTCTGGTAGAGCCGGACGCCGGTGCCGTCATCCTCATCGTCGTCGTCGTCTTTGCCGGCGGCAGCCTCGGCGACCGTATTCATGCTCTGCACGTCGACGGCGACGTATTTGCCGACGTCGGACAGCGCGGCAACGGCCTCGATGGTGGTTTCGTTGGCGACGATCACCCGATAGGGCTGCAGCCGCACGCCCGGGCCGGGGGCGGCAGGCGCCATCAGGATACGGAGCTTCTGGCCTTCCTTCAGGCCGCCGTCGCGGCCGCGGGCGCCCAGCGTTGCGGCGATCGCCTTGGCCTCGTCCGGCGTTGCGCCCTGATCGCGCAGGATAGAGGTGACCGTATCGCCCTTCTTCACGACGTGAATGCGCTCGTTGGAAGGGTTGCCGCCGGTAATTTGGTCTTTGGTCTTCGGCAGCAGCGTGACGTTTTCCGGCACCACGCGGGTTTCAAAGCCGGCATAGGGGTCGGAGACGGTGCCCTCGGTGGCGTAGGCCAGCTTCATGTCGGACTGGACGCCGCTGGCATCGGCGGCGGCGTTCGCCAGCGCCGTATAGCGTACGCCGCCGGTGTTGCCGCGCCAGTTGGCGGCGTCCCGCACCCGCATCAGGACTTCGTCGAGCGCGACCACGGCGGCGAGTTTCGCCTTCGGAAGCACCGTTGCGAGGTCCTTGGTGACGAAGGAGACCTCGGCATCGGGTTCTACGGCATCGGGATTGTTCGGATCGTCGGCGGCGGCGGGGGTGGGGGCGCCGACATCGGTCAGCATGCGCTGGGCGTTGAATGGCGGGATTTTGGCGGAAAGGTCGCTCGTCGTCATCGACAAATTGCCGGAGATCCGGATGAACGGCCGAACCCGCATCACGTCGCGGTTGCCGACCCGGGTGACGGTCGAGACCCGCATGACGTTGCGGGCGGCTGTCGATTCACCTGGCGGCGGCAGGCGGTCGCTCTTATGCAGGCTGGCGGAACGATCGTTGGCGCCGAAAGCGCCGCGCAACGCGCCTTCGACGCGCTCCGGCACCTTGGCAAAGGTCATTTCGCCGTCGAGCGACGCGAAAACGGCGCCGCCGATGAGAGCTGCGCCGCACAGACCAGTCAGGATAGTGCCGCTAAACCATTGTACGGAGACACGGCGGCGGTCGATCACCGCGGCCTCGGTGCCATCGACGGAAAGCGGCGGCTCGTGACCGAGATCAATGATCCCGGTCTCGCGTCCATAGCCGCTTCCGCGTGACGCCTTCTGATTCAACCCTGTGTCCCCCCAAATTCCATCAACATTCGACTAGACCTTCGCTCGATCCAGATCCGGTTTCCGTCCCTCTATAAGGAGGATCCCGGTGCATCGCGCGCCGCACGAATCGATATTCGGGAATCAAAGGCCAGAAGACCGGCCGGAACCTCGAACGTCAATGATGTGCAGATCTCTCGATGTTTCTCGGCCGCGTGGGGAAAGGCGACGGGTTCATTAAGATCGCCAGTCCCTGGTAGGTGACCACCGGCAGCCCCCACTGGCATCCGGCGGTTCAATGCATACGTTATAGTCAGAACGTCGCAGGATTGTGGCTCAAGTACGGCGCAAAGCCCCCAAATATATAGACTTCTTGGGGTCCAAAATTTCTTCCACATCGTGCGACAATTTGTTGACGAAGGGCGTTGACAGGTCCGATCGGGTGGGCCTATAACCCGACCACTGAGCGCGGCGCTGCTTTGGCCCTGAGGCCAAGGCAAGTTGTCGCGCCCGTGAAGCTCCTCATTATGATGAGTGAATCAACAGCCGATACCAATCGGTTGTTATTTGCCGTCCGGTGAAGGTGCTTCCGGAACTCCCAGTAGTGGGAAGCTCCCAGTCAATGGGAGATGGGTCCTTCGGGTCCCGGGCTGTTTGACAAGTGAAGATGAAGAAAGAGAAACGTGGACGGCGGAGTCCTTGCGGGCCTCGATTACTTGAATACGCAAGTATTGAAGTGTTGGGGCCGGACGAAAGACTTCGGCGGTACACGTTTACATAGGTTACACCATCGTTGCCCACGATGTGAATCGTAGGCAGCTTGTCGGCTTCGGCCGGCAAAAAATGGTGGGACCTCGTCAAACGTTGTGATCAGCCGGTTTGAAGTTTCAAGTCCAACTTGAGAGTTTGATCCTGGCTCAGAGCGAACGCTGGCGGCAGGCTTAACACATGCAAGTCGAGCGGGCGTAGCAATACGTCAGCGGCAGACGGGTGAGTAACGCGTGGGAACATACCTTTTGGTTCGGAACAACACAGGGAAACTTGTGCTAATACCGGATAAGCCCTTACGGGGAAAGATTTATCGCCGAAAGATTGGCCCGCGTCTGATTAGCTAGTTGGTGAGGTAACGGCTCACCAAGGCGACGATCAGTAGCTGGTCTGAGAGGATGATCAGCCACATTGGGACTGAGACACGGCCCAAACTCCTACGGGAGGCAGCAGTGGGGAATATTGGACAATGGGCGCAAGCCTGATCCAGCCATGCCGCGTGAGTGATGAAGGCCCTAGGGTTGTAAAGCTCTTTTGTGCGGGAAGATAATGACGGTACCGCAAGAATAAGCCCCGGCTAACTTCGTGCCAGCAGCCGCGGTAATACGAAGGGGGCTAGCGTTGCTCGGAATCACTGGGCGTAAAGGGTGCGTAGGCGGGTCTTTAAGTCAGGGGTGAAATCCTGGAGCTCAACTCCAGAACTGCCTTTGATACTGAAGATCTTGAGTTCGGGAGAGGTGAGTGGAACTGCGAGTGTAGAGGTGAAATTCGTAGATATTCGCAAGAACACCAGTGGCGAAGGCGGCTCACTGGCCCGATACTGACGCTGAGGCACGAAAGCGTGGGGAGCAAACAGGATTAGATACCCTGGTAGTCCACGCCGTAAACGATGAATGCCAGCCGTTAGTGGGTTTACTCACTAGTGGCGCAGCTAACGCTTTAAGCATTCCGCCTGGGGAGTACGGTCGCAAGATTAAAACTCAAAGGAATTGACGGGGGCCCGCACAAGCGGTGGAGCATGTGGTTTAATTCGACGCAACGCGCAGAACCTTACCAGCCCTTGACATCCCGGTCGCGGACTCCAGAGATGGAGTTCTTCAGTTCGGCTGGACCGGAGACAGGTGCTGCATGGCTGTCGTCAGCTCGTGTCGTGAGATGTTGGGTTAAGTCCCGCAACGAGCGCAACCCCCGTCCTTAGTTGCTACCATTTAGTTGAGCACTCTAAGGAGACTGCCGGTGATAAGCCGCGAGGAAGGTGGGGATGACGTCAAGTCCTCATGGCCCTTACGGGCTGGGCTACACACGTGCTACAATGGCGGTGACAATGGGATGCTAAGGGGCGACCCTTCGCAAATCTCAAAAAGCCGTCTCAGTTCGGATTGGGCTCTGCAACTCGAGCCCATGAAGTTGGAATCGCTAGTAATCGTGGATCAGCACGCCACGGTGAATACGTTCCCGGGCCTTGTACACACCGCCCGTCACACCATGGGAGTTGGTTTTACCTGAAGACGGTGCGCTAACCCGCAAGGGAGGCAGCCGGCCACGGTAGGGTCAGCGACTGGGGTGAAGTCGTAACAAGGTAGCCGTAGGGGAACCTGCGGCTGGATCACCTCCTTTCTAAGGATGGTTCTTCAGAAGCTTGCTTCTATCGAACCGTTTTAGAAACATCAGTGGCCAACGATCGTCAGGATTGTTGAGCTGCATTGGCGGGATTTCGCCGTCTACGTTTCTCTTTCTTCGCGGACGAACACGCGCCAGGGGCTTAGCGCTTGTGCGATGCATCTGGCGTGAGCCGGTTGCGCGCCACTGCGGCCTCTCGTGTTAGGGGCTTGTAGCTCAGTTGGTTAGAGCGCGCGCTTGATAAGCGTGAGGTCGGAAGTTCAAGTCTTCCCAGGCCCACCACTTTGATCGAGCGCATCACGTCTCATGACCGACGTAAGCATTCGTCTTCTGGTACGGGGCCATAGCTCAGCTGGGAGAGCGCGTGCTTTGCAAGCATGAGGTCGTCGGTTCGATCCCGTCTGGCTCCACCAGATGGAATTGAAGATCGACAAAGTGGCCTGCTAACAAAGCGCCTTTCAAATCGTCCGCGAAACATCACTTCGCATGTCGTGTCCTACGGGATACGCGTGCGTGATTTCTGACATCGTAAAGAGGAGATTGATCCGAGTTTTGGGTCTGCAAAGCAATTTGCGGAGCTCAATTCATAATCTCCAGATCATTTCGGCGCTCGCGCATCGTAACCCATCGGAAGATGAGTGAGATGAGTGAGTTGTAAATGATCTTTTTAGCGAAGCTTGACCGCCTCGCTATCGGGTTGATCTTACGAAGCAAGCTGGTCTTTCTAATCATTGTCCGGCCGTGCATAGCATTCATCGAGGGTGCGCGTTTTGGGGTTTCGACCTCAAGGCAATTGTATGGACTACATTCTGCCGAGTGTGTGGACATTGATAATGAGAGCAATCAAGTGCCTTAAGGGTGTTCGGTGGATGCCTTGGCGCTGAGAGGCGATGAAGGACGTGCTACGCTGCGATAAGCCGTGGGGAGCTGCGAAGAAGCTTTGATCCACGGATTTCCGAATGGGGAAACCCACCTTCGATAGCTGGAACTCCAAGATCTCGTATCTTGGGGTTTGAACAGCAATGTTTGAGACCAA
>NZ_JAFCMB010000036.1:22500-43951 GCF_018130145.1 Bradyrhizobium sp. AUGA SZCCT0176
TGCAGAAAAATTCGCAGCCGCCGTAGAGCGTATCGAGTGCCTTTGGCCAGCTGGCCGCAAGCCGCCACTTAATTTCAGGATTGGATTGCGCGATGGCAGGTGATGCGACCGCAGTCGCAGCGAGACCGACACCGCCTACTTTGATAAAATCACGACGTTTCATTCGTTTCCCCTTTTGTTTTTTAATACTGACCACGGGACAACGATCTTGAATTGTCGTTTCTGTCCGACGATGGCCGACGTTCGATTGGTGATTGAGATCAATCCTTTCAAACCCGTAGGTCAGGATGACCAATCGGGGGTCGATAATCAAGGGTTCTGGCCCCGCCGCAGCTGCGAACAGCTGCAATAAGTTTACGCAATGGTCCGGCCTTCACATGCCCGGCCTTCACACGACGAAAGGCTAAGACGTAGACTGACGCGACCGGCGTTGGTCTGATAGGAAGGCCGGTAATCGCCGCTGGAGCCGGAAATGGCAGAGAAGAAGGTCGTGGTCGCGGGCGCCACGGGATTGGTGGGAAATGCCGCATTGCGGCACTTCGGCGCCGCCGGGGGATGCGACGTTCTGGCGCTGTCGCGGCGCAGGCCGCGCGAGCTCCATGGCTTCAGGCACGTGCAGATCGACCTCACCGATCCCGCGCAGTGCCGGCGCGCTGCAACCGAACTGCAGGGCGCCACCCATCTCGTCTACGCTGCGCTGTATGAAGCGCCCAATCTGGTCGACGGCTGGCGCGATCAGGATCAGATCCGCACCAACGATTTGATGCTGCGCAATCTGATGGCCGCGCTCGAACCGGTCGCGCCGCAGCTTCGGCATGTCGCACTTCTGCAGGGCACCAAGGCCTATGGCGTCCACGTCCGCCCGCTCACCGTGCCGGCGCGCGAAGGCCGCTCGGAAATGTACGAGCAGCCGAATTTCTACTGGGCGCAGGAGAATTTCCTGCGTGAGCTGCAGCAGGGCAAGGCCTGGCACTGGAGCATTTTGCGTCCGGTGTTGATCGTCGGTGAGACAATCGGCGGCGCGATGGACCTGATCCCGCCGCTCGGCGTCTATGCCGCCATGCTGCGCGAGCAGGGCCGGCCGCTCGATTATCCCGGCGGTGCCGCGCGGGTGTCGCAAGCGGTCGACGTCGATCTTTTGGCGCGCGCGATCGCCTGGGCCGGCGAGGCGGCCGCCGCGCGCAACGAAGCCTTCAACGTCACCAATGGCGATGTCTTCACCTGGGAGAATGTCTGGCCGGCGATAGCAGACGCGCTTGAGATGAAGCCGGGCAACGCCGTGCCGCTGTCGCTGGCGCAGGAATATCCCAAGTGGATCGCGCCGTGGGACGAGTTGCGGCGTAAGCATAATCTGATTTCGCCCGGCCTTGAAGAATTTGTCGGCCTGTCGTTCCAGTACGCCGATTACAGCATGCGCCATGGCCAGACCCAGGCAGGCCCGCCGTCGATCGTCTCGACCGTGAAGATCAACCAGGCCGGCTTTACGGAGATGATGGACACCGAGGCGATGTTCCGGAAATGGTTCGGACTGGCGCGATCGAGCCGCTTGCTGCCGTAGCACTCTCGGGGGCTGCGCTGATCCGCGCCAGATGCCATCATGATTTGACGGGATGAAACATTGGAGCCTCAAGATGCTGGATCACGTCTCGCTGGGCGTCAGCGATATCGAGCGGTCAAGGAAATTCTATGATCAGGCGCTCCGTCCGCTCGGCATCGAGCGCTTGTACGCTGACGGTCCAACCGCCGCCGGCTATGGGGCCGACCGGAAGGCATTCTTCTGGATCGGCGAGAAAGACGCTTCGCAGACCGGCAGCCACGTCGCCTTTGCGGCCCACGACAGGGAAACCGTAGACCGGTTTCACCAGGCCGCGCTCGCAGCCGGGGGACGAGACAATGGGCAACCGGGGCTACGCCCGCAATATCACGAAAATTACTACGGGGCGTTCGTGCTCGATCCCGATGGCCACAACATCGAGGCGGTCTGCCGCCGGAACCAGGTGTAATCCAATCGCTACATGTTACCCGTCGCGGCAAACTTCGCTTCCATCGCCTTGCGCGTCCTGATGGTGTCGTTGGCTTCGTCGACCTCGACATCGCTCCAGCGCACCACGGCGCCGTGAGCGACGTTGTTCTTCAGCTTGACGCGATGGGCCAGACCAATCGGCAGCGCGCCGGCTTTGAGGCTGGCGGCTGCCGGCATCAACTTGCCCCACACCGTGTAGCCGCCTTCGCCGTCGAGCATTTCGCCGGCGCGTAAGTCGCGTTTTGCGACCGCCGCGACGTCCCCGCGAAAACCATGGGGCTGCCCGGTCGGCTCATTGCGCAGTGCCGCCGACAGGATCGAGATGTTCAGCTCCAGCCCGATCAGATGATAGGGCTTGTACATCGCCGCATACCGGCCCGAGGCGTCGGTCTTCAGCCCGTATTGCCTGAAACAATCCGCGGCGTAATCGTTCGGCGCTTCCAGCACGACGTAGACGCCCCAGCGCAGATCGCGAAACACCGCCCGGCCGTCGCGCTCCAGCGACGACACCACTTCGACCACGCCGGATTTCTCCAGCACGCCGCCTTTGTCGCGCGGCCGCATCACATGCGGCAGGTCGTCGACGCCGCAGGGCGGAAACTTTAGGCCGTCCGTGGGCACGTTGAGTTGGCAAGCATTGGCGATCGCCGCCATCTCGATCGCGGATTTGGTGCCGTCCAGAAACGAGTTGAACATTTGCGGGTTCATGCCGGCCGATTGTGCTTCATCCGCGGTGAGGCCGTAATGGCCCCAGACGCCTTCCGGCGTCACGTCATGATAGGCCGGCAGATACTTTGTACCTTTGCCGGCAGCGACGACGCGGAATCCCGTCGCGCGCGCCCAGTCCACCATTTCGGCGGTTAGCGCCGGCTGATCGCCATAGGCCAGCGAATAGACCACGCCGGCCTTGCGGGCTTCCTCCGCCAGCAGCGGACCTGCCAGCACATCGGCCTCGACATTGACCATCACGACATGCTTGCCGGCGGCAATCGCGGCGCGGGCATGCCGGATGCCGACGGCCGGATTGCCGGTCGCTTCCACCACGACATCCATTGCGCCGCCCGAGATCGCGCGCGCGCCATCATCGGTGAAGGCGGTCCGTGCGATCCGCTCCTGGTCCCAGCCGACGGTACGGCACGCCTCGCGCGCGCGGTCGCGGTCGAGATCGATAATCAGCGGCACCTCAAGTCCAGGCGTGTGCGGCACCTGTGCCAGGAACATCGAGCCGAATTTGCCGGCGCCGATCAGCGCGACGCGAACCGGTTTGCCCGCCGCATGGCGGGCCTGGAGGAGGTGGTGGAGGTTCATGGCGGATTTCCGGGTGTGGCGTGTCCCGGACGCGGTGCAGCGTGAAACGCTGCTCCGCAGAGCCGGGACCCAAGTGGACGATCGAAAGAAAGGCCCCGGCTCAGCAGCGCAACGTCGGAATCGCGCGTAGCGCGATCCTGTGCACGCTGCGCTGCGTCCGGGGCACGAGAGCGGTTCTACTCCGCC
The DNA here is from genome assembly GCF_018130145.1 of Bradyrhizobium sp. AUGA SZCCT0176. Taxonomy (GTDB): domain Bacteria; phylum Pseudomonadota; class Alphaproteobacteria; order Rhizobiales; family Xanthobacteraceae; genus Bradyrhizobium. The sequence continues at coordinate 26,018 of NZ_JAFCMB010000036.1, forward strand.
GCCTGGCGATGCGCCCGCGCCAATCGCAGCAACGCGTCGTCATCGACGGTCTGGATCGGCGTGAAATCGCGATGGGCGATATATTCCGGCCGCGTCGGCGTGCGGATGTAATTGGAAACCGCATTCAGCGTCAAATAGACGATCTTGCGCGGATAGGGCGTGATGTTGCCGGCTGAACCGTGCACCAGATTGCCGTGGAACATCAGCATGCCGCCGGCCTTGCCGGTGGGCGCGACGATGCCGCCTTCCTTCACCAGCCTCGTCACCGTGGCCTCGTCCAGCGTCCACAAGGGATAGGAGGTGGTTTCGAGATCGTGCGAGGCCTTGAGGTCGCCGGCGTGCTGGCTCTTCGGCACCAGCATCAGGGGACCGTTAATCGGCATCACCTCGTCGAGGAAGATCGCGATGTTCATCGCGCGCGGCAGCAGCATGCCGTCGTCGCGCTTCCAGGTGCCGTAATCCTGATGCCATTGCCAGACGTCGCCGGTGAAGGCGGATTTGGCGTTGATCTTGTATTGATGCATGTAGACTTTTTCGCCGAACACCTGCTCGACCGGCTCGATCATGCGCGGATGCGCGCCGAGCACGCCGAACGCCTCGTTGTAGAGATGCGCCGCAAAGGCGGTGCGCGGCGCACCGCTCTTCTCGCGCCACACCTCGGGTCGATCAGCGTCGTAGATGCCTTCGGCCTCGCGCGCGAGATAGGCCACTTCCTCGGGGCTGAACAGCTCGGGCAGAAACAGCCAGCCTTCGCGGTTGAAATAGTCGATCTGCTCTTGCGTGAGTTTCATGGTCGTTCCTCCTGTTTTATTTTCTATTGTTTGTCATTCCAGGATGCGCCTCTTGGCGCAGGCCCGGAATCCATACTCACGATCGTGGTTATGGATTCCGGGCTCGTGACTTCGTCACGCCCCGGAATGACGACTTACGCCGCCCTATCCGTCGCCCTCAGTCTTTCCTCCGTCATCCGTCCCGCCGTTTGCGCATGCGCCAATGCCGCGGCCTCGGCTTCCCCAGCCTTGCCGGCCAGAATCCGCACCGCGATCGCCTCGTGTTCGCTCCAGGCGCTGTCGCGGTAGTCGAGTTCGGCCAGCACGGTCGCCATCGAGCGGCGCATATGCGGCCATTGCGGCGCGATCATTTCCTCGATCGCGGGGTTTCCTGCGAGGCGGTAGATCGCGCTGTGAAAGTCGACGTCGAGCGCAATCAGCCGCGCCAGCGGGGTGTCCTCGCCGATGGTCCGGCCGGCTTGCAGTGCCGCTTCCAGCGCCGCGCGCCCGGCCGTGTCGGTCTTCACACGTCCGGCGGCAAGCCGTGCCGCCAGGGCGTCGATGGCCCCGCGGACCTCGTAGAGCTGGCGGATACGCGCCGGATCGAGCTCGGTGACCTCGAACCCACGGCGGCCGCTCTCGGCCACCAGGCCCTGCCGGTGCAGCAGATGCAGGGCGTGGGAAACCGGCTGGCGCGATACGCCAAGCTTCTCGGCCAGCTCGTTCTGGGTGATGCGCTGCCCCGGCGGCAGCGTGCGATCAATGATCGCCTCGAGGATCCGGGCATAGACTTGGTCGATCAGGTTGGGGAGCGGATCTAACGGGATCATGCCAGCCGTCCAAAATGGAATACGGAATTCCGTATTCGGTATTGATACCCCTGGCTGGCTGCACGGTCAAGGGGGCTTTGACGTGTGGAACTCTGGCCGAAGCTAGCCGGGCGCAAGCACCTCCACGTCGAACGTGCCGATCGCTTCCGCGTCAGCCACCGCGTCCACCGCCGATATCCGCTCGCCGCTGATGGTCAGCCGCAGCACGATGCGCAATTGCCCGCCGAGGACGACGGCGACCGCCAGCGCGCCGTCGACCAGCGCGGGCCTTGCGGCCTGGGCGCGGCCCTTGAAGGTTTCGGCAACCGCCGCAGCGCCGCGGATTTCCGGCAGCGAACCGAGCCGCTGAGCGGCCTGGTCGGCACGGAACACCACGTCAGGATCCAGCACCGCGAGCAGCCCTTCGAAGTCACCGCTGCGCGAGGCCGCCAGGAACGCATCGACGATCTGTTTCTGGCGGCTGAAATCGGCGTCCGGCGCGGGCGGGGTGCCCTGCACCCGGCGGCGGGCGCGGCTGGCGAGTTGCCTCGCTGCGGCGGGCGTGCGGCCGACGATCGGCGCGATCTCCTCAAAGGGAACGGCAAACATGTCGTGCAGCACGAAGGCAAGCCGTTCGGCCGGCGCCAGCGTCTCCAGCACCACCAACAGCGCCGCGCCGACGGAATCGGCCATATCAGCATCGCGCTCGTGTTCGTCGTTGGCCGCAGGTTCCGGCACATCCGGGCCGATCGGTTGCTCGCGCCGCGATTTGCGTGACCGCAGCATGTCGAGGCAGACACGGGCGACCACCGTGGTCAGCCAGCCGCCGAGGTTTTCGACCGCGCCGGTATCGGTACGGCTCAAGCGCAGCCAGGTCTCCTGCACGGCATCGTCGACCTCGGCGGTCGATCCCAGCATGCGGTAGGCCACCGCCCGCAAATGGCCTCGGTTGGCCTCGAATTTCTCGGCCAGAAACTTTTTCTCGTCCATCGGTCACATTCCCATGTCGCGTTCCGTCTTGGCTATGACGAACGAAACCGTGCCGATGTGACAGCAAATCGGCATGGCGGCGTCAAAACCGAACAAAACTGGATGGAGAATCAAAGATGATGCAGGCTCGAATGAACCACCCCGTCATGGTCGTTCCCGACGCCATGAAGGCGCTGCACTCGCTCGGCGAACTGACCAAGAACAGCTTGCCGGAAAAGCTGCTTGAACTGGTGCATCTGCGCGCCAGCCAGATCAACGGCTGCAGCGTCTGCGTCGACATGCACCCCAAGCTCGCCAAGAAAGCCGGCGAGACCGATGAGCGGCTGTTCGCGGTCGCGGCCTGGCACGACACGCCTTACTTCACGGACGCCGAGCGGGCCGCATTGGCGCTGACGGAAGCGCTGACCCGCATCAGCGACCGCGCCGACCCGGTACCGGATGCGATCTGGAATGAGGCCGACATGCAGTTCGACGAACAGGAGCTTGCAGCGCTGGTCCTGGCGATCGCCAACATCAATGTCTGGAACAGGCTCAACGTCGCCGTGCGCCAGCCGGTGGGCGTCTGGAAGGTGTGAGGGGCGATTACGCGGGGGTCCGGCCCGGAATCCCGGGACACTGGCCGCAATTCCAGTGCGCCGGCTCGTGCTTAATTTACCTGCGCGAGCTAAAGAACAAGCCTGGCCGATCCCGATCGGCCGGGCTTTTTCGTTTGCCCCACCATCCATTCCGGTCCGCCCGTTATGTCAGAGCCCCGATCCATGTTGCGACCGTCGATCCGCAAACGAATCCTTGCCATCGCGGTCGGGCTGATCGTCCTGATGGCGATCACATCGGTTCTGTCGACGGTGATGACGCGAAAGGTCGCCCATCAGCTCGATGAGTTAAGCGGCAAATATGTCGAGGCCTACGGGCATCTGGCGCGGATGAATGTCCGCTCGCTGGAGCAGGCGCTGGCGGTTCGCAGGATGGTAATCGCAAAGACGCAGTCGCCGCCGGATGATGCCGCTTTTGCGGAGCATCAAAAAACCTATGAGGCGAAAGACCTGGAGATCGACAAAGAGGCGCAGGCCGCGCGGGTGCTGATCAATGCGATCATCGACGACACCTCTACCGATTCCGATAACGCCAGGCTCGGCCGGATCGACGACCGGATCGAGAACGTCAACAAGGACCTTCGCCGCTACTTGAGCGATGAGAACAAGCGGATGTTGCCACTGCTCGCTTCCGGCAATTTCGCCGAGGTAAGGGCGAGCCTCGCCCGGGCCGACACGCTGCGCGACGATTTCAATCAGAAGGTGGAGGAAATCCGAAAGGATATGCTGGTGCAGGTCCGCAGCGATGCCGTGGTGACGATGCGTGACCAGCAAAAGGCCATTGTGATCTCCATGATCCTGACGGTGCTGGCGGCCGTATTGGGGTTGATGTTCGCGATCTTCGTCAGCATGGGCATCACCCGGCCGGTCCGGCGGCTGCTGGATGGCACCCGCGCCGTCGAGGCCGGCCGCCTCGATGGATCGATCGACGTCACCACGCGGGACGAGATCGGCCAGCTCACGTCCGCGTTCAACAACATGGTCGAACAGTTGCGTCACAAGGAGAAGATGCGCGAGACCTTCGGCCGCTATATCGACCCGCGCGTCGTGGAAGGATTGATCAACCGTCAATCGCTGACCACAACCGATGGCGAGCGCCGCGTGATGACCGTGCTGTTCTGCGACATGAAGGGGTTTACCAGCCTCAGCACGGGCATGACGCCGCAGGGGCTGGTCAAGGTCATGAACCATTATCTGTCGACCATGTCGGGGCCGATCCGCAACCATCATGGCATTATCGACAAATATATCGGCGACGCGATCATGGCCTATTGGGGTCCTCCGTTCAACGAAGACGGCGAGCAGGCGCGGCTGGCCTGTTTGGCTGCGATCGACATGGCTCGCCGCGGTACAACGTTGCGGACGGAGCTTCCCGAATTGCTCGGCGTGCGCACGGTGCCCAGCGACTGCGACGTCCGTATCGGCGTTGCGACCGGCGAGGTGCTGGTCGGCAGCATCGGTTCGGAATTCATGATGAGCTACACGGTGATGGGCGACGCGGTGAATCTGGCGTCGCGGCTGGAGGGCGCCAACAAGGCCTATGGCAGCCATTGCCTGGTCTCGGCGCCGACCATCGCCGCAGCCGGTGACGGATTGGCGTTTCGCGAGATCGACCGTCTGGTCGTGGTCGGCCAGAGCCAGCCGGAGACGGTGTTCGAGATCATCGGGCGCGAGGACGAACTCACGCCGGACCAGGTGTCGCTGCTGGACAGTTATTCGAAGGGGCTCGCCGCCTATCGCGAGGGCCGTTGGGACGACGCGCGCCACGCCTTCAGCGCCGGGCTCGAAGCGGTCCCCGGCGACGGGCCGTCCAGGGTATTCATCAAACGCATCGGTGAGTTTCAGGCAAACCCGCCGGCCGCCGATTGGGACGGCGCATGGATTCTCGATCAGAAATGACAACCGGCGGCGATCACGCCGCCAGGAATTCCATTACGGCGTCGGAATATTCCTGCGGCGCCTGATCGAAGATCCAGTGGCGGGCGCCGGGGATCACGGCCGTTCTGGCGCCCGGAATATGCTGTGCCAGCACGCGCCAGATCTGGGCCAGCGAGCCCTGCGTGTCGCCGCCGCCGATCAGCAACGTCGGCATCCTGATCGATTCCGCTTCGCTGCGTGAAAATGGCCGGCGTTTCTCGCCGACCTGGCCGATCAGCGTATAGGCGTTGTCGCGGAGCTGCTGTTTGGGTGCGGCCGGCAGTCGCTTCCACGTGCCCTCGCCATCGATCATGTCGACGATCAGGTCGAGCGCGCCGTCGATATCGCCGGCTTTTACTTTCTCCACCGCAGCCGGAATCCGCGCCGCAATCGCCGACGAACCCGGGCCCGCACCGGCTGAACTGAGCGTGGCGTCGAGGTCGCCGCCGGGCTCGGCGAGCACCAGCTTGCGCAATAGATCCGGCCGCTGCTCGGCGACGCGAAAGGCGATATGCCCGCCGCGGGAATGGCCCATCAGGTCGACGGGACCGAGTTTCAGTTGCTCGATGAAGCCGATCACGTCGGAGACATGCTGCGCCATCAGATAGTCGTCGCCGACGCCGTCCCAATGCTCCGGGAAAAAGTGCCGCAGGCTGAGCGAGATCACGCGGTGTTTTTTCGACAGCGGTCCGAGCACCGGATACCAGGTGCGGAAATCGCCGAGCGTGCCGTGGACGCAGACCAGCGGCGGGCCCTGTCCGACGTCGAGATAGGCGATGTCGTAGCCGTTGACGGGAAGCGTTTGCATGGGATCAAGCCTCTGCCAGGAACGCGAGCACGATCTCGCAATATTTCTGCGGCGCCTGTTCGAACATCGGATGCGTGGCGCGGGGGATCATCTCGGTGCGGGACCCCTTCACATTCGCGGCCAGCGCACGCAGCACCAGCGGCGGCGTGCCCCTGGTGTTGGCGCCGCCGATGAACAGCGTCGGCGTCGTGATCGCTTCCGCATCCGCCTTGGAGAACGGCGGACGCGAGTCGCGCATCTGGCCGATCAGCGTGGTGGCGTTGTCGCGCAGCAACTGCTTCGGCGTCGCCGGCAGGCGCTTCCAGGCCCCGGGTCCTTCGAGCGCGTCGATGAAGATGGCAAGCCCGCCATCGATATCGCCCTTGGCGATGACCTCCGCGGACGCTGCAATTCGGGCCGCCAGCGGCGAGGGGCCGGGCTCGTAGGCGGGATCGAGCGAGGCGTCGAGTTCGCCGCCGGGCTCGGCCAGGATCAGTTTTCGTAACAGGTCCGGCCGGCGCTGCGCGACGCGAAACGTGATGTGCCCGCCGCGGGAGTGGCCCATCAGATCGACCGGTCCGATGCCGAGTTTCTCGATGAAGGCGATCACGTCGTCGACATGCTGCGCGATCGAATAGGTGTCGCCGATTCCGTCCCAATGGTCGGGAAAGAAATGCCGCAGCGACGGCGCGATGACGCGGTGTTTTTTCGACAGCAGCCCCATCACCGACGACCAGATCCGGAAGTCGCACAGCGAGCCATGCACGCACACCAGCGGCGGGCCGTCACCGGCCTCGAGATAGGCCATGTCGAAGCCGTTGACGGGGAGGGTTTGCATGGGGGGCTCGGTGTGCGGGGCGGCGCCATTGAATGGCGCGGTGAATATCCCACATCATCGGAAGTTGTTTATGCCGTCAAGTTCCCTCAGGTTTCGGGTGGATAGCAACAATCTCCAAGCCTAGATTTGGGACCAGCATCAAGCTCAAACTATCGGAGCGAGAGGATCTGGAGCGAGATCATGACCGAACAGCAATTTGCGATATTCGACACCCCGATCGGCCGCTGTGGCATCGTGTGGGGCGAGCGCGGCATTGTGTCGGTGCAACTGCCGATGGGCGACGAGAAGAAAACCCGCACCCGGCTGCAGCAGCGCCATGGCGACATCGACGAGGCGCATCCGCCGGCGAACGTGCAGGCTGCGATTGAAGGTATCGTCGAACTCCTGGCCGGCAAGCCGAACGACCTGGCGGACGTCGTGCTCGACCTCGACGGCGTGCCCGAATTCAACCGCGGCGTCTACGACATCGCGCGCACCATTCCGCCGGGCCAGACCATGACCTATGGCGACATCGCGAAAAAGCTCGGCGGCGTCGAGCTGTCGCGCGACGTCGGCCAGGCACTCGGCCGCAACCCCTGTCCGATCGTGGTGCCCTGCCACCGCGTGCTGGCGGCGGGCAACAAGCCGGGCGGCTTCTCCGCCAATGGCGGCGTGGTGACGAAACTCAAAATGCTGGCGATCGAAGGCGCGGTGGTGAACCACACGCCGAACCTGTTCGATTGAAGCGCGTTAGCGCCCCTTGAAGTTCGGCGGGCGCTTTTCGTTGAACGCCAGCACGCCTTCGCGGCGGTCCTCGGTCGGGACCATCCGGTTATAGGCCTCGATCTCGAGCGCAAGCCCGTCGCGCAGCGATGATTGCAGGCCGCGGTGGATTGCGAGCTTGGCCTGGCGGATCGAGATCGGGGCGTTGCGGGCGATGTGCGACGCGGTCGCCAGCGCTTCCCGCAGCAGGTCGGCTTGCGGAAACACTTCGTTGACGAGGCCCCAGTCGCGCGCCTGCGCTGCCGTGAAGGGTTTGCCGGTCAGGATCAGTTCCTTGGCGCGGCGCTCGCCGACCGCGCGGGGCAGGGTTTGCGTGCCGCCGCCGCCCGGCATGATGCCGAGCGTGACCTCGGTCAGGGCAAAGCGTGCGGTCTCGGCGGCGTAGAGGAAATCGCAAGCGCCTGCGATCTCGCAGCCGCCGCCATAGGCCGCGCCATTGACGGCGCCGATGATCGGGACCGGGCAGTCGATCAGCGCCCGCACCATCCGCTCGAAGATCACGTGCTGGCGCGTCCATTGCTCGTCGGTCATGCCGCGGCGTTCCTTGAGGTCGCCGCCGGCGCAGAACGCCTTGTCGCCGGATCCGGTCAGGACGATGCAGCGCAGATTGGCGGGGTCGAGCGCCACATCCTCGAAAGCGCGCACGAGATCGCGGCCCATCTGGGTGTTGAGCGCATTGGAGGCGTCCGGCCGGTTCAGCCGCACGATCGTCACGTGCTCGTCGACCCGTTCCAGCGCGAGGGTTTCGAAGGCAGGTGTTTCCGGGGCCGCGCTCATATCGCCTCGCAGGTAAATCCGTTGCCGGCGCGACGGATTTTGCCTGTCGACGGTGAGGGGAAATGCGCGGTGCAGCACAGCGTGTCGGTGTCGCAATAGCGTTCGAGGAAACTGCGGCGCGTGACGCCCGCCTGCGCCTGGTCGACGTCGAACTTGACCGACATTTCCGGATAGCGCGTCTGCAGCGGCGAATGCATCAGATCGCCCGAGAACACCGCATCGTCCTTGCCGCGGCCGAAGGTGAAGGCGAGATGGCCGGGGGTGTGGCCCGGCGTCGGCAAGAGGCGCGCGTGGTCGCCGATCGCAAAATCGTCGCGCACGATTTCGGACTGTCTGGCTTCGACCACCGGCAACACGCTGTCGCCGAACGGCGGCACCGGCGTCTTGGCATGCGTCTCGGTCCAGTAGTCGAACTCGGTCTTGCCGAACACGTAACGCGCCTTCGGGAAGGTCGGCACCCAGCGGCCGTTTTCCAGCCGCGTGTTCCAGCCGACGTGATCGACATGCAGATGCGTACACATGACATAGTCGATATCGCCGACGGCAAAACCCGCCGCGGCAAGCCCTCGGATATAAGTGTCGTCGGTCTTCATGTTCCATTTCGGACGCAGCGGCCGCGGCTTGTCGTTGCCGATGCAGCTGTCGATCAGGATGGTGTGGTGCGGCGTCTTCACGATGTAGGACTGGAAACACAGGATCAGCACGTCATCGGCGTCGAGCGCGCCGGCCTTCTGCATCCAGCCGCGGTTTTCCGCCAGCAGTTCCGGCGTTAGCCCCGGCAGCATCTCCAGCGCCGGCACGAAGGCGGCTTCCTGCTCGATGATACGGTGGATGGTGAGATCGCCGACGGTGAATTTCAGGCTCATGGCTTTTCCTTGTTCTTGTCGTCGCGAACGGCGGGAAGGATGTAGTTCGCCATCATATCCAACGCTCCGTCGCCCTGGCGTGGTTGAGGATAAAGCCCTGATGTCGTCATCACCACAAGGTCGCGGTCGGGCACGATGAAAAGCCGCTGGCCGCCGAGGCCCATCGCGGCAATCCATTTCACTTCCTTCTCCTGCGCGATAGAACGGCCCATCCACCATTGCTGGCCATAGAAGAACAGCCCGCTGAAATAGCCGATCGCCTGAAAGCGCGGCCGCACCGATTGCTCGATCCATTCCGGCGAGACAATTTGTTGTCCGCCCCAGGTGCCGCGATTGAGCACCATTTGGCCGAGCTTGGCGGCATCGCGCGGCCGCATCCGCAGGCCGACGGCGGAAGCGACCTTGCCGTTCTTCGAGTAGGTCTTCCATTCCAGATCGGTAATTCCGATCGGCCCAAACAGCACCTCGCGCGCGAACGCTTCCAGCGGCTTGCCGGAGACGCGTTCGAGGATATTGCCGAGCAAATCCGTCCCGCCGCCATTATAGGTCCACACATTGTCCGGCGGCTTTACGATCGGCTTCGACAGAATGTAGCGGATCGGGTCGGTCTCGCTGCCCAAATGCGGTTCGTCGTTCTTCGGATCGTTCCAGGCGCGGTTCTCGTCCCACTGCATGCCGGACGACATTGTGAGCAGATGGCGAAGCGTGACCTGGTCCCAGCCCGGCGATTTGACGGAAGAATACTCCGGATAGAATTTGACGACGGGCTCTTCCGCGCCGGCGATCAGCTTGCGGTCGATCCCGATGCCGACCAGAAGCGAGATCACGCTCTTCGAGGCCGAGCGCATGTCGTGCAGGGTGGTGGCATCGAACGCGTGCTGGCCGCCGCCCTGGCCCCAGGGCTCGTCATAGCCCGCGAAATACTGTTCGAACACGAGCTTGCCGTGGCGGACAATGACCACGGCGTGGACGTTGGCCTGAATTTCCTTCAGGCGCGCCGCGATGGTGCAAAGCCGCGCGCCATCGAGGCCGACGCTTTCGGGGGAGGCGATGGCCCAGCCATCGTCGAGGGCGGTGGGCGTTCCGCAAGCCATGCCGGTTTGTCCCCGCGGGACGCCGACAGCAGGAGCACGGCAGCGATGCCGAGGCGCCGCAATTTCCTGCCGCCCTCACGCATGCTGCCGTCTCCATTGTTACGCCGGCGGCGGAGCCGAGATTTTCACCGACGGCCGCTCCAGCATTTTCTGATGGAAGGCATCGAGCTTCGGGAACGCCTTGCGCCAGCCGCAATCGGCAAAGCGGAAATCGGCATAACCGAGCACGCAGACGAGGCCGATCTGCACGATGTCGAACGGCCGCGACAGCACCTCTAGCTTGTTCTCGAACCGCGCCATGCCGGTCCAGGCCCGGTTCCAGTGGTCGTCGGACCAGGCCTTCCACCGCAACTCCTGCGGGCGCACCATGCCCTCGTAGCGGCACAGCAGCATGGCATCGAGCATGCCCTGCAGCAGCGAATGATCCGACTTGACCTGCCAGCGCGTCGGGCCGGAGGCCGGGATCAGCCTGTTGCCGCCGGCGAGTTCGTCGAGATATTCGACGATGACGTAGGAATCCAGAATGACGTCGCCATTGTCGAGGATCAGCACCGGCAGCTTCTTCAGCGGCGTGATCTTCGAATATTCCTCGTTGACGGTGCCGGGCGCCACCGTCGCCGAAATGAATTCGATCTTGTCGATCAGTCCGGTCTCGATCGCGGCGATGCGGACCTTGCGAGCGAATGGCGAGGCGGGAGAGAAGCTGAGTTTCATGTTGTTATTCCCTGACCAGTTCATTTCTCCGTCATGGCCGGGCTTGTCCCGGCCATCCACGTCTTCGTTGCCGATGCACCGTCAAGACGTGGATGCCCGGCACATCCAGCGCGAAGACGCGCTTCGCGCTTTTGCCCGGGCATGACGACGAGTGAGCAAGTGCTCCACCCCGCCAGCCTCACGCCTCGATGACTTGCTGCCGCTGTTCGCCGAGGCCCTCGATGCCGAGGGTGACGACGTCGCCGACATTGAGGAATTGCGGCGGCTTCATGCCGGCGCCGACGCCGGGCGGCGTGCCCGTGGTGATGATGTCGCCGGGCAGCAGCGTGAGGAATGTCGAGACGTAGGCAATGCACTTCGCCATCGTGAAGATCATGGTCGAGGTCGAGCCGGTCTGGCAGCGCTTGCCGTTGACGTCGAGCCACATCGACAGCTTCTGCACGTCGGCGATTTCATCCTTGGTCACCAGCCATGGGCCGACCGGGCCGAACGTGTCGTGAGACTTGCCCTTGGTCCATTGGCCGCCGCGCTCCTGCTGGAAGTAGCGCTCGGAGACGTCGTTGCAGACGCAGTAGCCGGCGACGTGATTGAGCGCGTCGGCCTCGCTGACATATTTGGCGCGGGTGCCGATGATGGCGGCGATCTCGACTTCCCAGTCGAGCTTCTTGGACTCGCGCGGCTTTTCGATCGCGTCGTTCGGGCCGCTCAGCGAGGTGTTGGCCTTCAAAAAGAAGATCGGCTCGGGCGGAATCGGATTGCCGGTTTCCTTGGCGTGATCGACGTAGTTGAGGCCGATCGCGACGAATTTCGAGATGCCGGTGACCGGCGCACCGAAGCGCGGCTTGCCATCGACGGCGGGAAGTTTTGAGGGGTCCAATGCTGCAAGCTTGGCCAGCGAAGCGGGCGCGTAGGCCTCGCCGTTAAGATCCTTCACATGCGCGGAAAGATCGCGCAGCTGGCCGGATTTATCGATCAGGCCGGGCTTTTCCTGGCCAAGCGCGCCGTAACGAACAAGCTTCATTGTACTGCTCCCTCAGGGGTTTATTTACTTGGAATGCTTCATGGAACAGCGGGCGGGGAAATTCAACCACGGAAGCGCCCCGCATTGCAGGTCTCTTAATTCGTAGGGTGGTGGAGCGCAGCGATACCCACCAGCTTTCCTGCATCCTGAGGCGGTGGGTATCGCTTCGCTCCACCCACCCTACAATCCGGGTTCACCCCAGCGCGATGAACTTGAAGGCGTCCCCCTCGCGCCTGATATGGCCGGCATTGAAGTGCCCGCCGATGACAAGCGTCGGCGTGTCGGCAAAACGGGAGAACAGCTCGCGCCGCGTCACGGCCGACGCTTTGGGGTCGGAATCCGCGGTTGACGACCAGTCGAGATGGGCCATCTGGCAGGGGTGATGGGCGACGTCGCCGGTGAGCAGGCCCTCCTGGCCGTCGGACTTGATGTGGATGCTCATATGGCCGGGGCTGTGGCCGGGCGTCGGGATCAGAGTGATTTCGTCCGAAAGCCTGGCATCGCTCGGCACCAGATCGGCCTTGCCGGCATCCGCGATCGGTTTGACGGAATCGCCGAACACCGCCTTTTTGTCGGGCTCGTCGCTGTGGTCGCGCCAGTGCTCGAATTCGGTCTTGCCGAACACATAGCGGGCGTTGGCGAAGGTCGGCACCCACTGGCCGCCGACCAGCCTGGTGTTCCAGCCGACATGGTCGACATGCAGGTGGGTGCAGAGCACCGTGTCGATGCTGTCAGGCGCAAAGCCCGCCGCGGTCAATCTGTCGAGGAACGGGTCCTGGCGGTTGTTCCAGGTCGGTACGTTGCGGCCCTGCTTGTCGTTTCCCAATCCGGTGTCGACGATGATCCGCCGCTTTGGTGTTTCCACCAGCAGCGAATGGATCGACATTTTGAGGCGGCCCTCTTCATTGGCGAAATGCGGGATCAGCCAGGGCAGCTTCTGGATCTCTTCGTTGGTTGCGAGCGGCAGGATGAAGCGGGTGCTGCCGACGGTCTCCAGTTCGACCACCTTGGTGATTTTGACCTTGCCTACCGTCCAGTGCATCCGGCGGTTCCTCCCTTGTTTCGTTTCTTGCTTACCTCGCCCCGCTTGCGGGGAGAGGTCGGCGCGTAGCGCCGGGTGAGGGGGTACAGGTCTATCCAACCAGCAAATCGCTCGTTGAGGGAGCCCCTCACCCCAACCCTCTCCCCGCAAGAGCGGGGCGAGGGAGTCAGCTAACGCGCGCAGTCGACGATGACGGTGCCGAGCTTGTCGCCCTTTTCCACCGCGAGATGCGCCTGGGCCGTCTCCGACAGTGCAAACTCCCCGGCCACGTTGTGGATGCGCTTGCCCGCCGTGAGCCATTTTGTGATGTCGGCCTGGGCTGCGGCCAGCAGCGGCGGCGGCAGTGCGAACAGCACCAGCGCGCGGAGTGCGATGCACTTCTCCATCAGGTCGCGCATCGGGACCAGCGGCGTGCGATTGCCGCTGGTGGCGTAGACCGCGATGGTGGAATTCATTGCCATCAATTTCAGCGTGATGGCGATGTTGCCGCCAAAATCGACGTCGACCACGCGGTCGACGCCGCGCCCGCCGGTGAAGGCCAGCACTTTGGCGATGACGTCATCATTGCGGTAGTTGATGACGAGATCGGCGCCGGCAAGCCGCGCCTGTTCGGCCTTCGCTTCCGAACTGACGGTCGCGATCACCTGCGCGCCGCCCCATTTTGCAAGTTGCACCGCATAATGGCCGACCGCGCCGGCGCCGCCGGTGACCAGCACGGTTTTTCCCGTAATCGGACCATCGCAGAACAGGCAGCACCACGCCGTCATGCCGGGAATTCCGAGCGTGGCGCCGGCGGCGTATGAAAGACTGTCCGGCAGCGGCGTCACCAGATGCTCGGCGAGCGCGATGTACTCCGCCGCGGTGCCGAAGGCGCGGCCGTTGCGCTGACCGTTGAACAGCCAGACGCGCTGGCCGACCCTCAATTGCGTGACGTCTTCGCCGACCTGGTCGATGATCCCGGCGCCGTCGCTGTTGGGGATCACGCGCGGATACTCCATCGCGCGATAGCTGCCGCCGCGGCGGCCGACATCGGCGGGATTGACGCCGGACGCCTTCAGCCGCACCCGGACTTCGCCCGGGCCGGCGTCAGGCGTCGGCATCTCGCCATAGGTCAGCACCTCGGGCGCAGGGCCCGTCCGCTCGTACCAGACCGCTTTCATCTGGCGCCCCTTACACTACAGCGTTCCCGGGAACGCACCGCCGTCGAGCAGGATGTTCTGCCCGGTGATGAAGCCGGCCTTGGCGCTGCACAGGAAGGCGCAGGCCTCGCCGAATTCTTCCGGGGTGCCGAACCGTCCGGCGGGATTGAGCTTGGCGCGCTCTGCCAGCACCTGCTCGACGTCGATTTTGCGCTTCTCGGCTTCGCCCTTTGCGGTGCCGCGCAGGCGGTCGGTGTCGAAGGGACCCGGCAGCAGCCCGTTGATGGTGACGTTGTTGATCACGGTCTTGCGCGAGATACCGGCAACAAAGCCGGTGAGGCCGGCGCGGGCGCCGTTGGAAAGGCCCAATATGTCGATCGGCGATTTCACCGCGGCGGAGGTGATGTTGACGATGCGGCCGAACTTGCGCGCCATCATGCCATCCACCGTCGCCTTGATCAGCTCGATCGGGGTGAGCATGTTGGCGTCGACAGCCTTGATCCAGTCGTCGCGGGTCCAGTTGCGGAAATCGCCGGGCGGCGGGCCGCCGGCGTTGTTGATCAAAATGTCCGGATCGGGACAGGCTTTGAGCACGTCCGCGCGTCCCTGGGGCGTGGTGATGTCGCCGGCGACTTCCGTCACCGTTACGCCGGGATGCGCTTTGCGGATTTCATCGGCGGTCTTTTTCAGCGCCTCGGCGCCGCGCGCCGTCAAGGTGACGTGCACGCCTTCATTGGCCAGTTGCATCGCGCAGGCGCGTCCCAAGCCCTTGCTGGAGGCACATACGATGGCGCGGCGGCCTTTGATCCCAAGATCCACTGTCTCACTCCCGTTATGTCAGGTGATTTTCTAGATTTCGATAGCGACACTGTAGCCAATCGCAGCGGCCATGATAAGTGGCTCTTCGCTGCGCGAAATGCATATCAGTCGATCATTGCCTGCTAAATTCGCTGCTCTCGCTTCAGCCGGTCGATGGTCAGCCCGGATGAGCCATACCTGCTACTGCACACCGGCTGAAAGATGGAACAGAAACAAATGACCCCGTCAGGCCCTGTGCGGGAGTCGATTGGGCAACTTCTTTCCCGGTTAGGCCTATTCCTTGTGACCGCAGCTATAGTTGCAGTGGCAATGGAAATCGCTTGGCGCGATTGGACGGTGTTTGCTCTCGGTTGGGCCGCAGTATATTTTATGGGCGGAGCGAGATGGTTTCCTTGGGGGACACCAATTCGAAAGGCGTTCTCGATCGGCGTATTTGTGGGGACGTCACTGCCGACGATCGAATGGGTCTACAAACTGTATCACTGATCTCCCGAAACGATGGCTGCCTAGCGAGATGGCGGGTTAAAGAGAACCCGCCCTACGAACTGGCGTTAGCCAGGGGGTGGGAGTTCGCGCGGGTGTTGCCGGCGCATGGTGCTGACCGCGCTCTGATGGTTGGACAAGAAAGCGCCTCTGCTTGGGAGTACCTCCTAATGGTCGACGCCCGATCTACCGTTTGTTCGCGACCATTGGCATGATGCAAGCCTATGCGCCGTGAGGTGGAGACATGACCAACGACCGCCTAGTGCAGCCACCGCCAATCCGTCACATCCGTAAAATCGGCATCGTCGGAACCGCAATCCTCCTGCTCGGGCCTATGGCCGCTTTCACAGATCTTGGAGCAGGACCGCGCATCTCTGAAGGCTTCGAACCATTCGAGAAATCAGCGAGTGAGCGCGTCGCTCAGGCCTTCGAAGACATTCGGGACATCGCATCCATCTCTGACGAGCTGAAGACTGCGCTGGCGTCGCTGAGCCAGAGCGTTCAGAGCGCGCAGAAGCCGCCGGTCAAGGCTGAAGGCAATGATTGACCTGATCTGACTTCAGGGCTTCTACGGTGAGAGGCAACAAGATTATCGCCTCTTGATGTACTGGTCGCGGCTTCCGTGATGCGCCTGCAAAAACTCACTTTTGATGATTGGCTGGAACACTCGTTTGGACGCGAAGTTCGCTTTCAGCAAGCGCCTTGGTACTTCGATCCGGACCATGATTGGTGGGATCCGCCACCTGTGGAAGCCGTATCCTACTTCACTCGACTGTTTGAAGACCCCGAGCCGGCATTACAGGGATTTGCTGACAGCCAAATTGCACAGGGCTTAACCTACCTCGTGAATACGAGCGCAAGCGGCGATAACAGATGGTTTTGTTCAACTGATGTGCCGGTCGAAGACCGTGTCCGCTGCGTTAAGTCTGTCGCAGCACTATTTACGAAATTGTTCGAGCCACGGTGCGCTCCCAATTTATCTCACCTAAGCGAAGCCGATGCCGGAACGCTTAACTGTGTTGGCTACATGTGGTGGGATGCGTTTCCGAGTTTGGCTCATGCGGGCGATCCGGACCTGCCAACTCTCCACGATTGCGCGCTGCGTACCATGGAGCGCATCCTTCATCTCAACTCGATCGCTTGCCAGGAGAGCGCTCTACACGGGCTCGGACACTGGCAGCGAGACTACAGCGAGAAAGTGACTCAAATTATAGACCGCTTTTGCGAGGCGCATTCCAAGGCCGACCCCCGGCTTTTGGCCTATGCTCGATCGGCGCGCTGCGGATGCGTGCTGTGACGTTGAGGAGTGATTGTCGCGCGCCCTGCAGGCGGAGTGTCGTCATCAGCCAAACAGCATACGCCCGGCAAGACTGCCCGAACATCGCCGTTATGGCGACATCGATGCCAAACGATCCCTTGTTGGGCTCCATGTACAAGAAAGCTGTGAGCTATCGTCCGCCGGGGGTCCTGTTGGAGCGTTGGGATCAGTTACATCCGCCGATCGCTCAACGACCGAGCGGGCCTCGCCATCCCGTCACCAATGAGCACCACGTGGCAGCCGTGCGGCATCGGCACAAAAGTGACAAACCTGCCAAACTGAGACATCGCTAGACGCCGTGTTTCAAACACTGTTTCAAACACTCACTTTCATCAAATTACATCTGAGAGTCTAAAAGCGAACCGACACCTTAAAGCCCGTTGGTATCTTGATGGTGCGCAACTGGGGATGGCGGGACGCACCGTGTTGGAAGTGTTGATTACCAAGCGAAGCTCGACCAAGTGGGAATGGCGGGTCTGTGACCGCTATGGGGCCACGATTATCGGCGGGTTTGAGAGCACCAGACCAGCGGCCAAGTACCGGGGTAATCGGGCGCTATTTCTTGTGTTGTCTACGCGCTGGGTAAGGTGATGCGCGAAGCGGAGGCGGATATCAAAGAGGCGGACGATAATCTAAAATGCGTCCTCAGTCATCCAGCTCACTGGTGGGCTTGTTGGGGATTTTAACCCATCAGGGCGCATGCGCCGTCGCTCAATGGATTTTCGGGTTCTCGCTCCGCGAGCCCTCAGATGCGCAATTGCGCATCGGGGAATGACGATTGAGGGGGTTGCTTCGACTGCGACAAAACAACCCGACGGGCAAATCACTTCGCATTTTCGGAAATCGTGTCAAGCCCCAAAATAAAAAATATTTCTGTTTTACAGAAGGTCAAATCAGTTTATATGTGAGCCATCCCGTCCTACTCAGAAGGGCGTCGGCCGTCGTCACGGACGTTGGGCGGGTTGCGGTGGACGCTTGTTTGCGCTGAGACGACGGCGTGGACGGGCGTACGGCAAAACCGTGTGGTTCTGGCGCCCGTTGCAGGCGTCAAGCTGTCGGAGAAGCGCAAGCGGGAACGGCAGCGACGGAGTCAACCAAGAACTCGTCTCCGGGGAGATCACGGCATAAGCCGTAAAGCCATTGCGCAGGGAAGGCCGGGTGTTCTCCGCTGCCCTGTATGCTCGTGTGCACCTTG
>NZ_JAFCMB010000037.1 GCF_018130145.1 Bradyrhizobium sp. AUGA SZCCT0176
CGCGCCCGCTGCGAGCACACAGAGCGACCAGTTATTTTCAGCGTGCTTTGCAACACGATTGATCGCTATTTCCTGGACGTTATGACAGCCGGGCTGCTTTCTCACTTCTAACAACGCTCGGCGCTGCAATTCCGCGGCATTGAAACGAGGACCTTGGGCATAGGTTGGCTCGGCTTTTGGGGACCGCTCGGCCTATACCTAACAGAACAAGAGCAATTCAGGTTCCGCTTGCGAGGGGCGTGACCCGGCGAGACATGATAGCAGGACGATCTTGCCGCCGAGCCCGCCGGCCTATCCTGGGAATGCCCGTTCTCCGGGTAGATCGGACCTCGGCATGGGCCGCGCCAAACCGACGCGAACCCAGAGCGGACATCCGCGTGGCTGACGGGGACCGGCCCGAAGGGCCCTGTTTGGGGTGGAGGAGCGCGATAGGCTTGCTCGTGAAGCGCCACTTGCAGAACGAGCCGTTTGCAAAAGAGGGCTGCTCCGCCCCGCCAGAAGGCCCCGACCAAAGCGACCTGCCGTACTCACTGCGTTAGTGTGTTGGGATCATCCTCGTCCGGGGCGCTCAACTCATCAATCAGCGTCAGGATATCGGCAGCGCGTTGCGTTAGCTCTCCCGCCTCCCGAAGGTCAGCCGTTGATTGAGCGTCTTTCAGCAGCGCTGCGACTAAGCGCAGCAAATAGTCCCGTCCGACAACCATGATGGCTCCCCCGAGCCGCCACGGCTCCGCATTCAGTCCAACGCGGCTATCATTCCGGACACAGCGGTTCTTGTGAGCTCACGCCAAACTTTTGCTGAACTCCGCCAAAAGCGACATCATCCCCGAGTAGGTTACCGCCAGTCCCATGCGACACGCGACACCGCGCATCGCATTTGTATACTGATCGTACACAACAATTAGAACCGGGAATGCTTGGAGTGAAATAGTTGATAGGGTCCGGTCGCGCGGTCCCCGCGCTAGGTCGCGGCCTCAGGAGGACCCGGCCAACATGCGAGACTTATTGGCACGCTTTGGGCTGTGGGCTATTTTTCAGGGACAAGACCATGGGGGTTCTCCCGTGAAGGATTATCAGGCGTCCATCGAGAAGCTCCGCCGTGACGCGGCAGAGGCCGCGCTGATACGTGACCTAGCTACCGATATGACCAAACGCGAGATGTTCGACCGACTGCACCAGCATCTCAATCGACTAGCCGATGAGGTCGAACAAGCGATGAAAACCAGCAAACAATCGGGTTAGACGGGTCTGTGCCGTCAATGCCGCGCGGGCCTGAGAAGACAGAAGCCTCGAAAAAGGCAGGGTTACTGCGCAAGGCGGCGGATGCTCAAGGGATTTCGTTCGGCAAGCGTGGAAGGCCGCCGAAATAGACCAGCCGCGTCAAACCGGCCGGATGATCTTGAATGGCCCCGACGCGCAATAGCCTCGGGGCCATTTGTTTGGCTCCCGCGACCCTTATATTGCTAATGCCGCTAGTTACATTCGACTGCTGATCGCACTCTGGCGCGCAACTTTGCTGATCATCATGTCCAGCGCGTAGACAACAACAGAAATAGCGCCCGATTACCCCGATATTTGGCAGCTGGCTGGGTGCTCTCAAACCCGCCGATAATCGTGACCCCGTAGCGGTCACAGACCCGCCATTCCCACTTGGTCGAGCCCCGCTTGGTAACCAACACTTCCAACACGGCCGCGCCCCACGATCCCCCAGTTGCGTACCGTCAAGATACCAATGGGCTTTAAAGGTGTCGGTTCGCTTTGAGATTTTCAGCTGTAGTTTGATGAAAGCGATTGTTTGAAACAGCGTTTGAAATACAGCGTCTAGCGATGATTTTAGTTTGGGAGCCTTCTTCATGTGGCCGAGCGAGAGGGCAGCACGAGGCCGCCGCCTGAGGCAGCCTTCACTCACCTTGAGCAGGATTGACCACGCGGGGGCGACACAGTTGCGTGGTTTCTGGTGCGTAGATGCCCAAAATGCGAATGCGCTCACCGCGATTTCGAGTGTGTCGCCATCGATCACGCTCGCTGTCCGATCAAATCTCCTGCAATAAGCGGCGAGGCGACAATTGCTAGGTATAAGCCCAAAACGAGGTGCTTAAGACCTCGGTCTGAACTGCCGTGGAGCCGAGCTTGAAAATCCGGGCTTGATTCTAGTTTGTCTTCAACTCACTTCGCTTCCGCATGTAATAGCCCTGCCTCTGAACGGTGGACTTGATCTCGTCGCTGACGTTGGCGACCCGCCTCTTTCTCTTTTGCCATCTCCCCGACGTGTCACCGAGCGGCATCGACGATCCTTGCCTCACCACCAGCAGATCACGTTTATGGTTTAGGTACACGTCGAACATGGGCCACCTTTGATCCGAAACCAGAACCCTATCGTTTCGGATCAAACAGAAGGTTGCGTGATTGCAACAGCGTGAGCGGCATTTTGGTGATCTTCACCGCGCACCCAGCTACCGCGTTGATGATGGACGGTTCGCCGATGTTATCGTTGACCGCTGCGCCATCAGACGGCGAATCTACGCGGCGCGGTAGTCAAACGCCAAGGCGCAGCTCGGCAACAACGCTCGCCGGTCGCTATCGTTGATTCATCAATTAGAAACCATCTCAAATGATCGGAAAACTTTAATGAAACAAGTGGGCCCTCTCGGCGTAAGTTTGTCGGAGGGCGCAACTCATGACAAATCGCCAGTTGAGAGAGCAGGAAGTTCAGATCGAGCGTTATCAGTTTCTCTCGCGCGAGGTTACTGATCCGCTTGCCCTATGTTTGCTTCGGCTCATTGTCGAAGAACTTGAAGCCGACCCGCGGAGGGATCGCGACATCAGTCAGAGCTTCTGCGCACGCGAGCCGCTTTAATGCCGAATGTGAGCCGCTTCACGCCGTGCGGTTGTCACATCAATGCCCAAATTAGATGGCGCAATCAAAGAAAGTTGTTTGATCTGAAGGCTCGGCGGATGTAACCGAGGCGGACGATCTTGAATGGCCCGACGTGCAATATCGTCGGGCCATTTGTTTGCTTGCGGCGGCGCGGCACGAATCTCTTTAAGCGTAGCGCAACGCTACGCCGCCTTTCAGGATAGGTGAGTCCGCAATTGGCACTCAACGGACATCCCGGCCCGCCCGCTGGATGTCGACTTTGAGGGGTAAAGCGGAAGTCGGCCTCGACCGGTTCGACTTCCGAGTTTGACCCAATTCGGACATCCGGCAGGCTTTGCATTCTATGAATTATTATTGGCCCTCTCTATGATTGATCAACTCGGATCGCCTTGAACTGCTGGTTAGGGGAGATGGCCATGAAGCGCATTCTCGTACGACTAGTCCCATTGACCATTGTTGCGGCAACAATCGTTCCAGGTGCCGGCCACGCTCAAACCCCTCTCGCCTGCGAATCTTTGGCGGGGTTAAAGATCGACAACGTCAACTTGCTTTCGGCGACTAAAGTCACTCAGTCTACGGACCTGCCTTCACACTGCCGCGTACTGGGTGTCGTGCGCCCCGCGATTAATTTTGATATTCGCTTGCCCGCCCAGAACTGGAATGGGAAGTTCTTCATGGCAGGCTGTGGCGGCTTCTGCGGCACACTCGACAGCGACCGGGTCGGCTTCACCAATGCGATGAACTATGCGCTGCGGCGCAACTATGCCGTTTCAACGATGGATGCCGGTCACTGGGGTCTCTCAGTGCTGGACGGACGCTGGGCTTACAACAATCGTATTGCCGAGATCGACTGGGGCAGCCGCGCCGTTACAGAGACGGCGAAAGTTACAAAGGCGATTATCCGCGCCTTCTATGACGAACCGCAAAAGAAGTCCTATTTCTCCGGCTGCTCGACCGGCGGTCGAATGGCGGCGCTGGAAGCCCAACGCTATCCTGACGATTTTGACGGGATCATTAGCGGCGCTCCGGCGCTCGATTACACCGGCCTCGTTGCGACGCACTTTGCCTGGCTGGTGCAAGCCAACACAGGCCCCGACGGCAAGGATATTCTGACCAAAGCCAAGATTCCGTTGATCCGTGACGCGGTCGCTAACCAGTGCGGCGATGCAACCGGTCTCGTCGTCGATCCTGCCGCATGCACCTTCAAACCCGCGAGTCTGATCTGCAAGGCAGGGCAGAACTCGGAATGCCTGAGCGCGGCCGAAGCGGCGGTCCTCGAGAAGTGGTACGCTGGCCCCAAGAACTCCCGAGGCGAGCAGTTGTACCCGGGCGGTCTGCCGAAGGGCTCGGAACCCTACTGGCCTTTGTGGGTGACAGGGCTTGAGCCTGCCGGGGGCAAGTTGATCTACAGCTTTGGTCTCGACTTCCTGCGCTACATGGCGTTTCAGGACGATCCAGGCGAGCGCTACCGTGCCGCCGATTTCGATTTCGAAAAGGATCCGCCGCGTCTCGCTTTCATGGCTGCGATCTACAATGCAATGAACCCTGATCTATCGAGGTTTAAGGCGCGTGGCGGCAAGCTGTTGATGTATCACGGGCTCGCCGATCCGATCGTCACGCCGCAAAACACGCTCGACTATTACGCGACCGCCGAGAAGGCCGCAGGCGGAAGCGTTGCTGACCACTTTCGCCTTTTCATGATTCCGGGCATGGATCACTGTGGTATTCCCGCGCAAGCCGGTCCGGGCATCACCGAGGCGGGGTTCGATCCGCTAAGTGCGCTTGAAAAATGGGCGGAAGACGGTGTTGCACCGGATAGCATGCTTGCAACCAAGACCGACAAGGATGGCAAGGTTTTGTGGACGCGCCCGTTATGCGCGTTTCCAAAGAAGGCAACGTACTCGGGAACGGGAGAAATCAAAGATGCCGGAAGCTTTCGTTGCGAATGACTATCTATCTTTCTTTGAGAAGTCTTCGTGTCGTTGCCTTCCCATGGCCGCTGTTGGCACTTTTCGGACCTGACAAGTCGGCTGCCCACGTCCGTTCTTGAGGGTAAAGCCGACTTCCCCCGTCGTGCACCCGGACTTCTCAGTTTGACCCGCATGAGACATGCAGCGAAACGCCGCACTCATCTGAGTGTGATCCGAACTGTTGCCAGTCGAGGTCCACGAGCCTAAGTGCGGACTCACTCCACAATTGCTTGAAACAAGCGCCACTCGCTGGGAATACCCTTCAATGCGTGTGCGCCGCGATCCGCGAACCTTAATCCGGAGCCAGCCACAAGGTCTCGAACGGTCTGGGAAACGAGCACTTCGCCAGGGGCCGCCTGTGCCGCTACGCGAGCACCGATGTGCACTGCGATGCCGGCCAGGTCTTCACCTACGACCTCGCATTCCCCGGTATGCAGTCCGCAGCGGACTTCGAGGTTGAGCGAACGCACGACCTCGCGGATCGCACCCGCGCAGCGGACGGCTCGTGCCGGGCTATCAAAAGCCGCAAGGAAACCGTCCCCCGCAGTACTAACTTCGCGTCCGCCAAAATTCCGAAGCATCTCCTGAACTCTTGCATGGAACGCGGCAAGCAACTCGCGCCACGAATGATCGCCGAGCGCGATAGCCCGTTCAGTGGATCCCACGATGTCCGCGAAAAGAACCGTAGTGAGCACCCGCTCCCGGTCCTGCCAATGGCACTTGCCCGTCAAGAACTGCTCGACGCGGTCGAGGATTGTCTCCCCATTAACCGTGTAGAGGTGGTCAATGCCCGGTAGCTCGATCAACTGGGCTCCCGCGATGCCTTGAGCCATTCTACGCGCGCTCTCTATATCTATGACCCGGTCTCCATCGCGGTGCAAAATCAGCGTCGGAGCCCTGATCGCCGGCAGAATATGCCGGACATCGATTTCGCGATTCATCTTCATGATCGCAACGGCTGCTCCGGGGCTCGCTGCCGTCCGAAAGTAAGAAGCCACGCCTTCAGCGATACTCGGATCGTGAGCAAGACTCGGGGCCCACATCTCGAGACTGATTCCTTGTGGTGTGCCCCAATTACGTTCGAGATTTTCGAAGAAACGGTCCCATCGTTCGTCGGTCCAGCCGCACGGATAGTCGACCGCCCAGCTATGCTTCGCATACGTGCCATATAAGATCAGCGCAGATGTGCGTTCGGGATATGTGGCGGCGTAAAGCAGGGACATTGGCCCTCCCTCAGACACGCCAAACAAAGCTGCTCGATCTGACCCGACTTCGTCCAGAATCGCACTCACGTCGTGCATACGCTGCTCAAGCGTAAAGATCTGCGATCCCCGATCCGACATTCCGGTGCCGCGCTTGTCGAAGAGGATAAGACGAGAGAATGATGCGAGGCGACGGAAAAAAGCGCTGCGCGCTGGCGCCTGCCACAACGCCTCGACGTGTGACACAAATCCCGGGGCGAATAGTAAGTCTTGCGGTCCATTGCCTACAACCTGATAGGCGATATGAACATCGTCGCTCTTGACGTAATGTGTAACGGGTGCAGCCATGACGGACCTCGCGACTTGGCCAGCTGTCGGTGCCGTACAGTTGCCACCCAAGGTCTAGCAGCGGATTGGCACACTTCTCAAATGGTACCTGTTGGGGGCGCCTCTGCCAATGCTGAAGCCGCTAGTCAGCGCGTTAATATGCTGTAGTCCACCGGAGCGCCAATTGACAAAGCCCGAGCCGACGTCGGTTGCTGAAGGAACAGCGGCCTAAGCTCGCAAGGGTGACATTTCCGAGTTTGGCACGAACCGGCTGTCGAAGGGCGGGCAGAGCATGTCCGCTCTGCCCGGGTATTTCAGACATCCACTTGTTCCGCTATTGCCAGCGCGTCATCGACCTCAATGCCGAGATATCTCACCGTGCTTTCGATCTTGGTGTGCCCGAGCAAGAGCTGGACAGCCCTGAGATTGCCGGTCCGTCGATAGATCAGGGTCGCTTTTGTGCGTCGCAGTGAGTGCGTGCCAAACAGTCGGGGATCCAGCCCGACGCTTCCGATCCAGTCCGATACGAGCCGCGCATACTGACGGGTTGTCATACTGCGGTCAGGGCCGCGACGGCCGGTGAATAAGAACGCTCCGGGCCGTTTACCGGTGGATTTTAGATAGTCATCGACTGCTTGGCGGGTTTGCTCGCTCAATTCAAACCTGACCGGCCGCCCGGTTTTCTTCTGCCGCACCGTTGCGCGATCCGCTGTGTATCCGCCCGCGGCTACATCCTCGACGCGGATGGCGACGACATCACAGCCGCGAAGCTTGCTGTCGATTGCCAGGTTGAACATGGCGAGGTCGCGAGCGCGGCCTTCGATCTGGAGCTTCGTCCGGATCGACCAGACGTGTTTGGGTCGCAGCGGTGGCTTTGCCCCGGTGAGCTTTCCCTTGTTCCACGGCACCCGCTTTGGCTCAGGGGTGGCGTTCACTTGATCCTGCATGGCCGTACTCCTCGGCTTGGTTACAGAAGGCGAGAAGCATGTGCCACTGGATCAGGCGTCGGAATCAGGTCGGATTTCGGGTCGAAGCGGACTTCACACAGGACCTGGCCGCAGACGACCTGTAGCCTTTGACCCCAAGCCGACGTAAGCGGGAAGATTTCGCTGCCACGCACAGCTTACAGGCGAGCGCCCCGGTTAAATCAGCGTTCTGTGACCGCCGTCACATCGCGACGAGAAGGGATGACGCTAAATGTGGCCGTACCAGCGTTGGATGATCGCGCTGGGCTAAATCAAAGGAGAACTGTGATGACTGCAAATGCAATCAATGCAAAGAGCGAAGCTCTGAAGCTGCACGAGTTGTCCTCCGAGGAGCTCGATGCGGTGTCTGGCGGCAACAAGGTCAGGGCCCTGGAGAACAAAAAGCAGGCGGATGCGCTCAAGGGATTTAAAGAGGCACTCCAGTCACTCTAAATCAAAGGAGAAACCCCTCCACAAAGACGGGTGGTACCTGCGTCGAAACGGCGGCGGCTCGGGAGGCCGCTGCCCTGCGGCGCATAAGTCCGAGTTTGGCACTTTAAGACATGCCGATAAACCCGGGGAATGTCCGCTTGCCGGTGAAGACCCCGAAGTAACTGACGCGCGGGGAAAGTGGCGCGATTGACCCACAACGGACGTATCACATTGGCATACGACCTCTTACCGCGTTCGCGTGCGCATTGGCTGTAACACGCCCAACCGCATCTGCCGGCAGGCGCGAGCGAACCCGCGTTTTAAGCAATTCCATATCACCGGACGGCATCGCGGCGATTACCGGGCCGATACCGCCTCCGAGCAAACAGCTCGTCCAGAAGTCGTCGAAGCTATCAAAGTCTCGTTGAACAGCGACCTCATGTGTCCCTACCGCTTCCAGACCTGCGCGCGTCCATAATTCCTGCAGAGCATCTATTCGCGCCACGTTGGCACTCGGCGGGAGCACTGGCTTGATACCCATGGCGCGCATCTCAGCTTGAATCGGTGCATTGGGAAGTCCGCCACCCGGAATGTCCCAAGCATAAGCCGAGACGATGCCGCCCGGTCGTACCACCCGCGTCATCTCAGCGACGCCTTTGGTCGGATCGGGGACGAAGAAGATCACCAGCGCCATAACGGCTGCGTCGAAACTGTCGTTGGGAAAAGGAAGAGCCATGGCATCACCCTGATGAAACCGAGCTACGTCCGCTGCGAGCCGCGTGCGGGCAAAAGCGAGTTGCCCCTCGGA
Organism: Bradyrhizobium sp. AUGA SZCCT0176; assembly: GCF_018130145.1. Lineage (GTDB taxonomy): Bacteria > Pseudomonadota > Alphaproteobacteria > Rhizobiales > Xanthobacteraceae > Bradyrhizobium. The sequence continues at coordinate 8,583 of NZ_JAFCMB010000037.1, forward strand.
TGGATCGATACCGTGGACCTCAGCAGGAGCGCAGCCTGCGACAATCAACTCCGTGAAAGCACCGTTGCCACATCCAACGTCGATCCAGCTCAAGCCCGAGCGCGGAGCGAGCCAATTGAGAAAAATGCCGCCTGCGATCCGGCTCCAGATCCCCATCATTTGCTCGTAGGCAGCCCCGTCGTCGAAGCGGATTTCCCGCTCGGCCATCAATGATCTCCTTCGAATTGTCGTATCCCTGGATGACTGCCCCTTGGTCGCATCCTAACAGGGGTCCGCGGTCCGATACTGAAAAAAGCGTGCGTAGGAGAGACTTTGGGCGCAACGTCAGCTAACGCACCGCGAAGAGAACCAGCCATGACCCCAATGACGCACCGTGTATTTGTCTACGGCACCCTCAAACGAGGTTACTCAAACCATCCGATGCTTGCGACCGTCAGGGAGTTCTTCGATGACGTTGCCACGATCAGCACCTACCGAATGCTTACGATGCTTCACCCTTCCGGCATGTTTCCCGTGATCCTTGATGATCCGAACGGCCAGCCGGTCTGCGGCGAAATCTACCATGTCGATGACGAAACCCTTGCCCGGCTCGACCAACTTGAGCGCGAAGGCAGTTCTTATGACCGTAAGCTGATCGACGTCACGTTACCAATCGCCAGCGGCGAGCGCCTGCCGACCAAGGCGTTCATATACGTTGGACGCGAAGATCGCTTTGGCAAAGCATTCGCTCGCGGTCCGCTCTATGAGACCGTGAATGCGCGAGGCGAACTGGATTGGAAGGCTGGTGCATGACGAGTAGGGAATGTAGCGGTTGACCGATGGCAGCTTTTGGCACTTCTCGGCGACGTCTGCTGTCTGGGGACCAAAGGACGCACGCGGGTCGATTTCCGAAAATGACCCGTTGCGGACAGTTCAGCCTTGCGTCCGATCTGAGATGTCGTGCAGCCTGTGAGGATAACTCCATCAGCCTTGTTAGAACTATAGGACATTCGCCAAATGCCAGCACCTACGCCTAACCCCCGTGGAGCAGAGTTTTGGAACAGCACCATGGGTCACGCATGGGTTTCGCAGCAAGCCGTAATCAGTGACGTCTTCACGTCCGTCACGAGCGTCAGCTTAGATGCTGCGGCAGCGAAGCTGGGCGAGCATGTGATCGATATCGGATGCGGCACCGGTGACACACTGTTGGCCTTTGCTAAAGTTGTAGGACCATCAGGCGCTGTGTTGGGCGTCGACGTCTCGGGTCCGATGCTCGACTTCGCCAAACACCGTGCTGCCGAAGCGACACTTAGCAACACAGCCTGCGCATTGGCCGACGCGACGAACTACGCCTTCGAACCGAGTTGGGCGGATCTAGTTTATTCGCGATTCGGCGTGATGTTCTTCGATGACCCTATCAGGGCCTTCACTAATATCCGTAGCGGCATGAAGGCAGGCGGTCGGCTGGTGTTCGTCTGTTTTCGGACCATGCCGGAGAGTCCGTGGTTTCGTGTGCCGATCGAGGCTGCACGGCTCCATGTGCCGCCTCAGCCGCCGGTGGACCCATTGGCACCGGGGATGTTTTCGCTGGGGCGCGAGGAGCGCCTAGGTGGCATCCTGACTGAGGCTGGGTTTCGCGAGGTGGCACTCAAGGCGACCAACGTGCCGATCCACGGCAAGGACACCACGCAAAGCATGGCATTCATCACGCAGGCTGGCCCGTTGCCTGCGCTCCTCGAAAATGCCTCGGGCGAGCAACGGATACGGGCCACAGAAGCGGTTCGCAACGCGCTCGCCGCAAATATTGGAGCAGATGGGCGCGGCCTGCATGTCGGGCTGTGGCTTGTATCGGCGTTAGCCTAGCGAAGCCAGTCCGACTCACTAGCAGCTTTGCCAAGCCCGCTCGTGGCACTAACCGGACCTCCGGGAATGTCCCTCCAATGTCTGCTTTAACGCGGCCGGGGTCTGGCTGAAGTCAGCTTTAACTCACAGCAGGGATCACCAGCCCGGGTGTGGGTCAGGAGTGCGACATCGCGCCGCGTCAGATACATCGCGGGTCGAGGTTCGGATTCGAGGCCACGTACTCGATATCGCTATAGGCAATGCCGATATCGTGCAGGTCGCGGCCGTTCAGGGCGTACAAGGCGGCCCGCACCTGCTCGCGTTTACGTCGTTCCTGAAGCGCACTCCAGCATCGCCTTATGAAGCCGGGGACTTGCCGGGTCGACACAGAGGGCTGTCCTAATATGGTCATCGTGCTCATGGCGGTCTCTCCTCGGGTGTTGTATCGGCCCAGAGGATGCCAAGGCATGAGCTGGCGCGCTTTACTTGCTCCTTACATTTTCGTCACCGGCAGCTTAATCTTTGCCTTACCGGCGTGTTGGTGCCCCGACGTTCGGCGGCTGCTTGGGGGACGGCAGTTTGCGTTACCTCTTCGAGAACTGCGCTTTGGACACCGACCGCCGCGAGCTTCTTCGCGGCTCTGAACAGGTTGCTATCCCGCCGCAGGTCTTCGACTTGCTGGACTACCTTATCCGCAACAGGGAGCGTGTCGTCAGCAAGGATGACCTGATCGAGGCCATCTGGAACGGGCGTATTGTCTCCGAAACGGCACTCACGACCCGCCTGAATGGCGCGCGAAATGCAATCGGCGATTCCGGTGAGGAACAGCGCCTGATCAAGACACTGCCGCGCAAAGGTTTCCGGTTCGTTGGCACAGTGCAGGAAGTGCAGAAGCCCGGAGGCCCGGAAGTCGCCGAACACCCCCAAGAATCGCCCAAACCCGCTCTTGCGCTTCCCGATAAACCCTCCATTGCCGTGCTACCGTTTGAGAACATGAGCGGCGATGTGGAACAGGAATATTTCGCGGACGGCATAGTCGACGATATCACCACAGCCCTCTCGCGGTTTCGGTTGCTGTTCGTCATCGCGCGTCATTCGAGCTTCACCTACAAGGGCCAGGCGGTCGACATCAAACAGGTCGGGCGCGAGCTTGGTGTCCGCTACGTGTTAGAGGGTAGCGTGCGCAAGGCCACGGGAAAAATTCGCATCGCCTGCCAATTGATCGATGCAACGACCGGTGCGCATGTTTGGGCAGATCGATTTGATGGCAATTTGAACGACATTTTTGCCTTACAGGATGAGATAACGGTGAAAGTCGTCTCAGCCATTCAGCCGAAATTGCAGCAAGCTGAAATTGATCTGGCTGCGCGGCGTCCGAACAGCTTGAGCGCCTATGATCTGTATCTTCGGGCGACAGCTCACTATTATGCGATGAATCGTGAAGAGGTGAAGGAAGCCCTTCGGCTGCTCTATCGCGCGTTGGAGATTGATCCTCGTTACAGCCGCGCGGCCTCATTGGCCACCGTCTGTCACACCATCAACCTCATGCAAAGATGGGCTATTGATCCACAGTCGGATCTCAAGGAGGCGGCACGGCTTGCCCAGTTAGTGCTTAGTATCGACGAGCATGACTCAGATACGCTGGCCTGCGTTGGACTCGCAAAAGCTTACGTGTCAGGTGATTTCGACACTGCGATAGAGATGGTCGATCGAGCCGTAGCTCTTAATGTTAACTCAGCCACGGCGTGGGGTTTTAGAGGCGTGACCTGCGTATATGTAGGACAGGCTCAAGAGGCGGTATGTAGTTTTGAACGCAGCATACGGCTGAATCCGCTCGATCCAACGCTTTTCGTAACCTATTCAATGCTAGGTGTTGCGTTCATCGATCTTCGCCGCTTCGATGAGGCGGTCGCCGTGGCCATGAAAGCCCTTCGTAAGAACAAAACATTCGGGTTGGCCAATCGATGCCTCGCGGCTGCTCTAGCGCACCTTGGGCGAGATGCAGAAGCCAAGAGAATAGTGGCTCAGATACTTGAAATTGAACCCAGTTTTCGAATATCTGATCTCCTGTCTCGTAGCGGTAAATGGCCTCAGAGTTATTTCGATGGCCTACGCAGAGCAGGACTGCCAGAGTGACGCGTCGCTTGTTCGGCCGTTCCCTTCTCGTCGCACCAGCGAATGATTGAGCAGGCCGCAACCATAATGTCCGGTCTTGGCACTTTTCGGACATGGCTAATCTGGCGGGCGACGTCCGCTTCTGAGTGAAAAGCAGACATCGCTACTTTTCGATTTGCGACTGGCCGCTTCTGGCGCAAAAGCGACCACCGGCGTGGATGCCGGTGGTCGACGATTAGAGCTCAATCTGTTCAGCCATATTCAAGGCGTCGTCCACCTCAATCCCGAGATACCGGACGGTGCTTTCCAATTTGGTATGACCGAGGAGAAGTTGGACTGCACGCAAGTTTCCGGTCTTGCGATAAATCTGAGCAGCCTTCGTGCGGCGCATTGAGTGCGTGCCGTAAGATGCTGACTCTAAGCCGATGCTTTTAACCCAGCAGTGCACCAGCCGAGCATACTGGCGGATTGAAATGTGAGGACTGGCATGAATTCGAGTTGGGAAGAGGTAGCGGGAGCCTGTGGCTCGCAATGTTGGTAGCCAGGCTTCAACTGAATTCCTCGACTGCTCCGATATCTCGAACTGAACTGGTCGACCTGTTTTCATTTGGACAATAGTCGCCCGACGCCGCACGTTTGTTCCCGAGCAAATATCGTCCAGTCGTAGTTTGACCAGGTCACAGGCGCGAAGTTTACTGTCGATTGCTAGGTTAAAGATAGCAAGGTCGCGCATTGACCGCGCGATTTCTAGGCGGACTCGAATAGACCATACGTGCTTGGGCTCAAGAGGTTTCTTCTGGCCGACGAGTAGTCCCTTGTTCCAAGGTCGTTGGCATCGATCAACGGGGCGTGCGGGCATACGGGATCCTCCGCCATCCCGCCCCCCCCCCGCGTCGCTCATCGCGAGCGAATGACTTTATTGCCGACTGATCAATCCGGCTTTCCCGACGAGCATGCTCAGGACCGACCGCTTCTGGCGCCAAGCGGTCATTCGGTCGAACATCCATGTCCGCTAGGTGAGAATACCCGCAGTATGGCTGGAAGACGAAGCTCGTGTCGGCTAAACCGGTGTCGCCTCTATGAGTGCTTCGGAGATATCCAAGGGTGTGATCCGTTGAAGTTGAAGACCGGCGCTGGCAAGAAGGCCGGCAAACTCATCCGATCAGCAAGCCGCCCCCGATCACGAAAACAACGAAAGCGGCAAGGCGCATCATGGATGACATCATTCGCTTTTCGGCAACGCGGCGCAGCACGCATCCAGTGAAACATCGTATCACAGCGTCTCCAACAGACCGTCCGCCACGACGTAACTCGCACTTGTAGAAACGTTGTTCGATGCCTGACGGATCACCAGCGCGCGTTCGCTAATAAAAGATTCATGCCGACGTGATCCGGCCCGCGACAGGCGTCGTTACATGTCAGATGCAACAAATGGTGGGTAGGTTTTTCTCAGTTCAGGAATACGGCCTCCTCGCAATCCCCAAACATGAATGGAGTGCAAAGATGAATTCTCGCTTGCTTTTTTCCGTCGCGACACTCTCGCTCGCCGCATTTGGGTCGGCAACGCTCTCTCAAGCGAAGGACAAGACGGTGATGGTCGGCGGTGCTGCGATGTATCCGTCGAAGAGCATCGTTGCGAATGCGGTCAATTCGAAGGATCACACCACCCTCGTCGCGGCCGTCAAGGCCGCTGGACTGGTGGATACCCTGTCGAGCACGGGCCCTTTCACCGTCTTTGCTCCCACCAACGCCGCGTTCGCCAAATTGCCCAAGGGCACGGTGGATACGCTCGTGAAACCGGAAAGCAAGGCGACGCTCACGAAGATACTTACGTACCACGTGGTACCGGGCAAGGTGAACGCGGCGCAATTGTTAGACGGGCAGAAGCTGACGACGGTCGAGGGCGAACAACTTACCGTTAAGAAATCCGGCGGCGCGGTCATGATAGTGGACGCGAAGGGTGGCTCCGCCACCGTCACAATTGCCGACGTCAACCAGTCGAACGGCGTGATCCATGTGGTCAACAACGTTTTGATGCCTGCAAGCTAGGCCTAGCTTCGTTAATGCCGCGCCGGTACGACAGTTTCGGCGCGGCTCCGTTAAGGCGTTTTGCAGCGCTTCCTGCGTCTTCGCGTGAAGGCATCCATTGGCTCCAGGCAGTCAACTGCTAATATTTCTCAGGGTTCGAAGAACATTGTCCAAAATACGCCTTCGCCTGAAGTCATCGTGGCACGAGAATTCGTTGCTTATGCTGAAGCGCCTCGTTGAGTGGTGGGCTGGGGCTCAATCTTATAGAGCCCGACATTCAGAATGCCGATTTCAAAGCCCAGGCGGCAGTAGGCCAGATAGTACTCCCACATCCGCTTGAAGCGATCATCGAAACCGAGCGCCTTGATGAAGGGCCAGGCTTCCAGAAAGCGGCGATGCCAGTCAGCGAGCGTGAGCGCGTAGCTTTCGCCGAAGAATTCCGATGACGTCAACCGCAATCCGGACTTGGCGACTAATTGCCCGATGATCTCCTTGGTCGGCAGCATGCCGCCCGGAAAAATATAGCGTTGAATGAAATCCGGTCGCCGACGATAGCTTTCGAACCGGCACTGGTCGATCGTGATCACCTGCAGCACTGCGACGCCCTGCGGATTAAGCCGCTCCCGCAGATTTGCAAAGAAAGTGGGCCAATAGGCTTCGCCGACGGCTTCCAGCATCTCGACCGATACGACGCGATCGTAGGTTCTGCTTTCGTCGCGATAATCCTGCAGCTTGAGGTCGGATTTTCCTGCGTAACCGCGCTCGGCCAGCTGCTGTCGCGCATAGGAAAGTTGCTCGTTTGATAGCGTCAATCCCGTCACGTGGCAGTCGGCGCACTGGATCATATGCCCGGCCAACCCGCCCCAGCCGCAGCCGATCTCGAGCACTCGTTCGCCACCGTTGAGTTCAAGTAATTCGGTCACGCGGTCGAGCTTGTTGCGCTGGGCTTGATCAAGGGTTTCGGCCGGCGACGAATAGATCGCGGACGAATAAGTCATGCTGGGATCAAGCCACAACCTGTAAAAATCGTTGCCCAGATCGTAGTGGGCGGCGATGTTGCGCCGGCTGCCGCGTCTGGTATTGCGGTTCAGCGCATGGCGAAACTTGGTCACGGGTTGAGGTGGCCTCAGTCCCTCGAACGACGCCGCGTCGGTCGAACGACGCGCCACCGCGCTTAGGAATGAATGCAAGTTCGGCGTCGACCATTCGCCCGCAAGGTATCCCTCGGCGAAACCGAGGTCGCCGCTGGTCAGCAGGCGGAGCACGCATTTCCAGCTATGGATCGTTAAATGGGTCTGTTCGCCGGTTCGCTTGCCGCCGATCAGAAATCGTCGGCCGGCGGGCGTGTGCACCAGAATCTCACCGCAATCGATCTTGCGAAGCATGCGCTGCATGAACGAGTTCAGCGACGTACGGGTTGTCGGCGTGGTTGCAGCATCGACCGATGCAGCCGCGGTATGTTGGCTTTCAAGCGACATGGGACTTCCGGTGTTGTGATATGCTGTCCGCAACAGTGATACGTCGCGCTGGCGGGGGAGGCCGGTTGCGCAATCGCATCCCCTTCAGCCACAGACGTAATGCTTCCCAGTGAATAGCCAGCGTGACTTTGGCTGTTATCAGCGGAACCGCAAAAAAGAGCCGGAGCAGCGCGCCGTCGCTTAGTTCGCGGCGCGCGCCGACAAGACAGGCGTTGAGCACGCGCTGACCGCCTTTGCTGGCGTTGATACCGATCGCGATGCGTTCCGCAGGTGCGGACAGCCGAAAATCGTAGACCAGCTCCATATCCATGAACGGAGATACGTGGAACGCCTTGCTGCAAGTTTGCCGGATAGTGCCGGTTCTCGACTCAACCGCACTGACGTAGGAATGACGCTCGCCGAACGTGTTGTGAACTTCATAAACGATGGCGGCGAGCTCCCCGTCGGTTCGATGGCAGAAATAGATGCTGATCGGGTTGAAGCTGTAGCCGAGCGTCCGCGGCATACAGAGCAGGCTGATCGGTCCGCCTGCGATGTCGATTTCAGCTTGTGCAAGTATCCGCTCGGCCTGGTTGCGCAACGGCGTCGCGCTGCCGTCGCCGTGATCGGCATCATGCACGGCGAAAAGGTTGAACCGGTTGCGCGACAGCAACCGGAGCCGCGCTGCCAATAGCGGCAGCTCGTCGAGGTCGATCAACAGCCAGAACGCGCGGTAGCGAAACTGATGCGCCACGGGCCGCAACCGCCGGTGCATCACCGCGCCGGTATAGAGCGCCGATTCAAATGTCATCGCTGCAGCTCCGGCACGATCGCGCGAGGAGCCTCGGCCAGCGTGATCCGGCCGGACTCATGGGGCACGTTCCAGGGCCGACGCAGCCCGCCGAGCTGCTCGGCGACGGCAAGACCGGCCTGCAACCCGTCTTCGTGAAAGCCGGCGCCGAAATGAGCGCCACAGAACCAAAGGTTTCCAATCCCTTGCAGGGACCAAAGCCGGCGCTGCGCGGCGATCGCGGCTGCGTCAAATATCGGATGTTCGTAGACTTCGCTGTGACGCAATGTGCCGGCGCGGGGCAGGCGCGACGGATTAAGCGTGACGAATAGCTGAGTGCTTTCTGGAATGCGTTGCAGCCGGTTCATCCAATAGGTCAAGCCAACACCGCCATCAGCCGCCACGCGCTTGCCGGTATAGTTCCAGCTGGACCAAGCCGCGCGGCGCCTCGGCATGAAACCCGGGTCCGAATGAAGGACGGCAAGGTTCCGGCTGTAGCGAAAGGCGCCCAGCAGCTTAACCTCGTCTGCGGTCGGATCAGCGATCGCCGAGAGCGCCTGGTTGGCGTGCGTCGCCATGACGACGTGGTCGTATCGTTGAGATCTGCCACGGCAGTCCGTCACTTCCACGCCATCGCTATCGCGCCGCACGGCAACTACACCGGTATCCAGTCTGATCCCATCCGCAAACGACCGGACGAGGCGTTCTACATAGACTCTGCTGCCGCCATCCACGGTTTCCCATTGCGGCCGCTGCGTTAGTTGCAGCAAGCCGTGATTGCGGTGAAAGCGGATGAATGTCGCGATCGGAAAGGCCAGGATCTCGTCTGGCGGCGCCGACCAGATCGCACTCGCCATCGGCAGCAAATGGTCGTCACGGAACGCGGCGCCGTATCTGTTCGCTGCGAGGTATTCGCCGAGGGAGATTGAATCGTCCGTCAGAAGATCCGCATCGCGTGTCGCCTGGCGGTAAAATTTCACGAGATCTTGCAACATCGACCAGAAGCGGGGTCTAAACAAATTGCGCCGCTGTGCAAACAGGCCGCCGATTCCCTCGCCGGAATATTCCAGATCGCCATCTCCGAGCGAGACGGCAAGCGACATGTCGGAAGGCTTGGTCGGAACCGAAAGATGCTCAAACAGGGCGACGAGGTTTGGGTAGGTGGCGCGGTTGAAAACGATAAAGCCGGTATCGACCGGGACTTGTTTTTCATCGATTGATGCGATCACCGTGTTCGAATGCCCGCCGATCCGGTCGGACTGTTCGTACACCGTCACATCGTGCTTCTGGCTGAGCAGCCATGCCGCGGACAGGCCGGAAATTCCGGTTCCGACCACCGCCACCCTTAAGCGGATACCATCATGGGACACCGTTGCGCTCCACCAACCAGCGTTCAACGGCTCGCGTGGCGGGCCGCTATATGAATGAAAACGATACCCAGACGGGTTTGGATCACCGGTGATCCAAACAGGCCGGCGATCCGTTTCGGCAATATGCCTGCCGCCGTACAACATCCTCGGGGGGCCAGCACTCTGGCCAGCGCCCCCGCGATCCGGTACTCACCTCGCAGAACCGTCTGCGAATGGGAGCGTTCGCGCTGCATGCTGAATGACAAACCGGACGACGCGACGTCGGACGCAGCCAGATGGGCTGCCCTGATTGCAGCTGTCGCCAGGGAAAAGGATCGCGAGGCCTTCGCGGCCCTGTTCACGCATTTTGCGCCGCGGATAAAGACCTTCATGCGGCGTTCCGGCGCGAGCGAGCAAAGTGCCGACGAGCTCGCGCAGGAAGCTCTGCTGGCGGTTTGGTCAAAGGCCAATCTTTTCGATCCCAACAGCGTCGGTGCCTCGGCCTGGATATTCACCATCGCGCGCAATCTTCGCATCGACGCGCTACGCCGCGAAAAGCGTACACGAACTGCAGGTACGGACGACATCGACCTCGAGTTTCAGGTCGACGATGGTCCGTCGCCCGACGCCGGACTGGCCGCGGCGCAGACTGAGTCGCGGGTCCGCAGCGCCTTGGCCACATTGCCGGACGATCAGTTGCGGGTGATCGAATTATCCTTCTTTGATGATAGGGCGCATGCGGAAATCGCCCAGACGCTCCAGATTCCGCTTGGGACGGTCAAATCGCGGTTGCGGCTCGCTATGAATCGGTTGCGCGGCCTGTTGGGTGATTTCTCATGACGATTGTTCACCATCCGCCGGATGAACTATTGACGGCGTTCGCGGCCGGGATTCTCGACCTTGGACAGCATATTGCGGTTGCAACCCACCTGACCGGCTGCCTGCATTGCCGCCGCGTCGTGCACGCTATGGAACACGTTGGGGGCGGGGTCCTGACAGCGTTGCCGGCAACCGCGATGTCTCCGGGTGCGCTTGCTGCCGTTGAAACGCGGCTGGACGGGCTCGCTCCTGCGGTTGCGACCGGATTGGGGAAAGCGGCAACAGGGCTCACCGACGTTCCCGGTCTGCCGCCGTTCGTGCGTGATTACCTATCTAGTTCGTGGAAGTGGATCGCGCCGAAGGTGCATTTGCGGCCTATCCGATTGCCGGAAGGAAGTGCGACTAGAGTTTTTCTTTTGAAGTCGCAGCCGGGCACCAAGATGATTGAGCACACCCATACCGGCTTCGAGATGACCTGCATCTTAACGGGGAGCTTTGCGCACGCCGGCGGACATTTCGGCCCTGGCGATTTCGACTTTGGGGATGGCGCGACCGATCACGAGGTGATGATCGACTCGTCAGAGGACTGCATCTGTCTGGTGGCGATGCAAGGTGAACTGAAATTGAACGGTATCATCGGCCGTCTGCTTCAGCCGCTGATCAGGATGTGATCGCCCGCAACGCTAGTAGACGTGCCTAAGGAAGCGCCCGGGATGAGCGTGCTCCAGTTTATCTTTCTGGCTGCCGTGGTGGGGCTACTGCTGTCGGCGATCATGACAGCAGCTTGGCAAGCTCAACTGACGACGGGCCATACTGGCTGGATCGACGTATTCTGGACGTTCGGCGTCGGGGGCGTGGCGGTCGTCGCCTGCCTTATCCCGTTGTCTGCACCTCACGCACCGAGCGCGCGGCAAATCGTGGTCGCGCTCCTGATCGCGCTTTGGTCGCTGCGACTGGGTGGCCATATTCTGGTGCGCACCCGGGAGGCCGGGGACGACCCGCGTTACCGCGATTTGATCAAACAATGGGGGGCCAGCGCAAATCTGCGGATGTTCCTGCAATTGCAATCGCAAGCGGCGGTCGGCCTGATCCTGGCGCTGTCTGTCGCACTTGCGGCGCATAATCCGAGAAAGGGTCTCGGTGCGGTGGATTTGCTGGGCATTGCGCTCCTTGTCGGCGCTCTCGCCGGCGAGGCCGTGTCAGACTGGCAGTTGCGGCGCTTCAAATTCGACCCGGGCAATCGCGGGCGGATATGTGAGGAGGGGCTTTGGAGCCTGTCGCGCCATCCGAATTACTTCTTCGAATGGCTCTGCTGGCTCGCTTATCCACTGATCGCGATCGACTTGGCGGGCGCGAATCCCCTCGGCTGGATTGCGCTGCTGGCACCTGCCTGCATGTACTGGGTGCTGGTTTACGTCTCCGGAATTCCGCCCCTGGAAGAACACATGCTGCGCTCGCGTGGCGCACAATTTCGTAGGCTTCAGGCGCGCACTCGGCCGTTTTTTCCGTTCCCAAAAAGATAGTTTGTGCGTCAGACGGCGAATTTCATGGTCACCCAGAAACCTGCCGCTGCGGCAATTGCCCCAAGCAGCGTTCCCCAACCCGCGTCGATTACGGTGAGCGGGGTGGTCCAGTTCCGCAGTGTCGCCTGATTGGTCAAGTCGTACGTCACGTAGGTGAAGAAGCCGAACAGCGCGCCGCATAACATCGCCTGCGCAAGGCTTCCGGACTTCAGAGCCGGCAGGATGGCGAAGATCACGAGCCCGATGGGGTAAATCACATAGAAGGCGACCGCGGCGGGAAGATTGACATCCGCGCGCATAATGTCGCCGAGCGTCGGACGATAGAGGCGGCTTGCCATCGTTCCAAGCCACGCCATGTCGCAAAGCACGAAGACTGCCAGCGTTGCAAAATAGGCCGTGAAGTAAGTCATCATCGAGCGCTCATGTGGTAATCGACAGGGCGGGCATCGGCCGAAGCCCTACCCGTCTAACGACGGGAAACGCGACTTGGATCATCGACCGACTTTGGACCGGGCGCCTTGCGTGTTCCTTGCGCAATGGCATGTGAACGTGCAGACTGGGAACGGCGGCTACATCTTCAACCCGAACGGCAAACTCATCGCAGCCGCGAAGCTTACTGTCGATGGCCGAACTGGCGATGTTACGGGAGCGGCATTCAATCTGGAACTTGTGCGGATCACAGCCATCGGACCAAGGACCCCCGTAGTTCACCGGATAAGTTCACTTTTGAACATTATTCTGGAACGAATGAGGTCAGCCTCACTTACCCCGCCGGAGGACTGTAAGGCAGCACCAAGGGGGATAGTGAAGTGGATGGCGTAGTTACGATTCTGGTCGTCGAGGACGACCAGGTTATTAGGGATTTAGTGGAAGAAGCTCTTTCAGACGGTGGTTTTGAATCGGCCAATGCACCATCCGGCAAGGAAGCAATTACGCTTCTCAAAGGCGATTCCAAATTTCGCGCAGTCGTGACTGACATCGATTTGCCCGGAGGATTGGATGGCTGGGAAGTGGCCCGCGTCGCAAGGGAGATCGATCCGGCAATGCCCGTCGTCTACATGACCGGCACTCATGGCGAGGAATGGGCATCCAAGGGCGTTCCAAATAGCCTTCTGCTAACAAAGCCGTTTGCTCTGGCGCAACTCGTCACCGCAGTTTCCCAGCTCCTTAACGGTGCCCCGCCGACCGCGTAAGCCGCCTCAGTCGATGACTCTTGCGTCCGATATGCACTCCCGTCCGGCGCTTGAAGTCACGATCGATTTATGAGTACGTACGTAATGCCGATTTCAGGGCGTTTTGTCTTCAGATACACCGGTGTTTTGCTTACTATTGGGCTTCTGACCCTACTGGGCATCGTCGGGATGACCATCTGGCTTGGCGAGCGGGCTCAGACATACGCTAACGATGCCATCGAGGCGCGTGATACTCGAATCTCGGCGGTTGAACTCCGCAGTGCAATTCAGAGTGCGGAATCGGCCCAACGCGGATTCATTGTCGGCGGCAACGAAATCTATCTTGCGCCCTACGATAGCGCGAAGGTGTCTCTAGAGCGGCAACTCGACCGGCTTAAAGTATTGCTGGTGGCCTACAGGCAAGCCGATGCCATGCTTCGGCGGCTATCGACCGTCATCGGCGAAAAAATCGACGAAATGGATCGCACGATCGCGTTGAAGAAGGAGCAGCGCGATGCCGAAGCGCTTGCGATATTCAGATCCAATCGCGGCAAAGCATTGATGGACGAAGCAAACGTCTTCCTTTCCAGCATTATCAGAATGACCGACGAGCGGCTCATCGCTGGTGTGATTGAGCAGAGTGAAAATGCGGCAAAGCTACGCTGGGTGTCGCTGCTTGGCGGCGTCATCATTGTGCTGGTTGTTAGCGGAGTAACCATTCTTGGTATTCGTTATGCGGTCGGAATCGCCCAGGCGCGTGACGAGGTGAAAAACCTTAATGTCAATTTAGAGCAAAGGGTAAAGGAGCGCACTTCCGCCTTGGCGCAGGCGCGCGATCGCGCCGAAGTGTTGTTGGCCGAGGTCAATCACCGGGTCGCCAACAGTCTGATGATGGTTGCCTCGTTGGTGAGGCTTCAATCGAACGCGGTACAAAACCAAATTGCCAAGGATGCGCTTGCCGAGACCGAGGCCCGTATCTATGCAATATCGGATGTGCATAAGAAGCTTTACAGTTCGGGTGACGTGCGCTTGGTAGCGTTGGACGAATATCTGTCAGGTTTGCTTCTTAGCCTGCAGAGTTCGATGCAGGACGAAGGCCATGGGGCGTCGCTCGACTACAATCTTGAGCCACTCAAGCTGCCGACTGATTCCAGCATCAATCTCGGCGTGGTCGTCACCGAATGGGTCACGAATGCATTCAAATATGCTTATCCCGAGCGCCGCGGCGAGGTCCGGGTAAATTTGAAGCGTTTGTCGGATGGCCGGGGAGAACTGCTCGTGGAGGATGACGGTATCGGTCGGATTGATAGCGGTGCGATCAAGGGCACCGGGTTGGGAACGCGGCTGGTGAATGCGATGGCTGGCAATCTTGGCGGCGAGGTGGGATATTTCGCGCGTCAGCCCGGCACCCTTGCGCGTCTTACGTTTCCGCTACCGGCCGATTGATATGAATGGTCCCCGAGTTTCATCCTGGAAAAGCGCGACGTCGTCATTGGGTGCTGCGCTTAGCACCGTGAATAGAGCTGCCGTCGGCGGCGCATTGGGTCTTTTGCTTTGTTTGGTTGCCGGCATTAGCTTATCGATGGCGCAGGACGGGCCGCCAGGCATTACTTCGCCGATTGTGCTGCCACAGTTCGACGAACGGTCGCCCCTCTGCGCGGCGCCTCCTGGGCTCCATAAAATATTGGTCTTTGCGCAGGATAACGAACGCCAATTCATGCAAGGTGTTGCACGCGGCCTCGCCATGGCTGCTAAAGACCGAGGCCTCGAATTTCAGCTGGTGCTGGCCAACAACGATCCAAAAAGAATGATCGAGCAGGTAGACATTTTGCAAACCTCCAACGTTGGCGCGGTTGTCGCCGCTCCGGTCGATGCGCCGTCTCTGAGCCGGAGTCTTCAGAAGGTCATCTGGTCGGGCGGGTATGTCGGGACTGTTGTTCCACCGCCGGCTATCTCCCTTCTGAACGCTCCGCAATACCTGACGGGAAAGGTCCTCGGCGATGCGGCGGCCGCCTACATCAAAGGGAAGCTTGGGGGCAAGGCGAAGGTCGTGTTGCTGACACACGATAGTCTTCAATTTCTGGCGCCCCGCTTTGCAGCCATCCGTGACTCACTCAAGGAGATTCCGGGCGTTACCATCGTTGCAGATATTTCACCGGCGACCGTCGACAAGGAAGGTGGCGCCGCCATGATGCGCACCATCCTTCTCGCCGACCCCTCCATTGACGTTGTCATGGGCGCCGACACGGTGGTTTTAGGCGCGCTGGCCGCTCTAAGGGAGGCTGGCAAGGCGCGCCCGCAACAGTTTTTAGGCGGTATCGATGGCGAGCCGGAAGCGGTCGCAGAGATAAAGCAAGGCGGTCCCTACAAGACAAGCGTCAGTCTCGCATCTCCCGTTTTCGGTTATGCCATGGCCCAGCACGCTGCAGATTGGCTGGAAGGGAAAAGCGTTCCGCAGGCCATGGACATTCTGCCCAAGCTGCTCACGTCAGACAACATGAGTTCGTACGAGTCGGACTTGGCCGACCCGGCAGCGGTGTACCGCGACCCTCAGCGCCGTGCCGCATATCTAAAAATGTACGGTAATATTTGTTATAATACCCGTGATCGATATATCAATTTTCCTTGGTCCTCCGAGAGAAGATGAACAGCGCTGGGGGGCGACTGGTGAAGTATCTGTACTAGTTGTGCCCATTGGCCCCTCTGAGACATGCCTGCCTATCCTGAGATGTCCGTTCACCGGGGTAGACCGGAAGTCGCGGTGGTCCGAGCGAACCGACGCGAATGACCCAGAACGGACTAAGTGGTCCAAGCTCCACACTATCCGACTGTTGGGCGACTAATTCGGAACCCGAACGCCCCGCAGCCCGGCTTCGGTAATCGCTTTCTCCACCGTGCCATCGGACCGCATTCCGTTCACGAGTTCATCAACGGTGGGAAGCGCCGAGGCGGCTCGTTTGCGCACTCCGATTGCCATTTGCACGACGTTGAAACGCCCGGGCAACACCTGTGCTCCAGGCAAGGCGTCAGCAATGCGATGGGCGAGGTGCAGGTTCTCACCGTAAACGTCAGCTTTGCCAGTTGCCAACGCCTCGCGAGCCGAATCGAACCCGCCGGGCACCTGTATGATCTCTGCATTCTTGATAAGGCGTGTCAGAACGGTGTGTGGCGCGCTTCCTTGCGCGACGGCGATCTTCACGCCTGCACGGTCGACTTCCTCTGCGGTGGTTGGTGTTGCTCCGGCGCGCGCGACATAGCCGTTGTCTACTTCCATGAATGTCACACTAAACGCGAGGTATTCTGCGCGAGATGGATCGCGCGCAGCAAGCCCGATGTCCCAGTCATCGCTCGCGAGACTTTCGTTGTAACGCATTGGATTGTCGTAGGGCTTGAGTTCGACCGGTATGCCGAGACGCGCAGCGAGCGTCCGGGCAACGGAGACGGAAACACCGCCGAGGGAGCCGTCGGTACCGCGGGTCACCAGAACAGGATTGGAGGCAATGAGAGCGACGCGCAGTTTGCCGGTTGGAAATAGTGTGGCAGGCGCGGATGGGGCTTGAGCCCATGCGATCTGCGGCGCAGCGGGGAGCGCGGCAGCCCCCGCCGCCAGATGAAGGAAGTGTCTGCGAGGTAGTTTCATAGCGGTCCCTCTCACTCTCAAATGTTGAGAACCAACCCGACTGCTCTGCCTGCGTGACGCGAGTTTACCCTACACATTTGGGACTTTTGCGTCAGCGTCAGCGGTAAGCGAACGAGGTGATCATGTCGCTTTTTGTCACTTTTCGGACGTGCCGCGATTTCGGAGTTGAGTTTGCTTCAGGGATTGAGCCGAAGCTGATCTCCAGCCTGCCAAGGGCGGCTTTTGGCGCAAAGCGGACACCGAAGAATCTCTTCCATTTGCCTACTGTATTAGTTTGACGGTTTGGAGTGCCCGCCGGAAGATCATGCGGAGTTTTATGAATCGTCCTCCTCCGCGCGGTTGTTTCCTAGAGAGCGCCATTAGCCAATGACTTGACTTAAGACCTCATTGATTGTCGTTATTGCCGAGTGTTACCATACTTCTGATTTTCTCGGTGTCAGTTGGCCCGCCGCACTTCGCGCTGCTGAAACAACTTGACACACACTTCGCGCAGCCAGCGATTACCGGCATCTTGATGAAAGCGGCTGTGCCAGTGCTGCTTGACGGTGAAGCCGGGGATCTTCACCGGGCACCGCAGCACCTTCAGGCCATAGAAGCCTGCCAGTGTCTCTCCGATGTGGCGCGGCAGCGTGGCGATCAGATCGGTCGTGCCGATGATCGCCGGAAGACCGAGGAAGCCCGGTAACCACAACGCCAGCTTCCGTTCAACCTTCTGGCGCGCCATCGCGGCTGCCAATAGCTGTGCGCCGGTGCCAGAGACGATGCCGATATGCTCCTCGGCCTGATAGTCCTTGAGCGAAAGGGAGCGTGACACCCGCGGATGGGCGGCGTTGACGAGGCAAACCCAGTCCTGCGGAAAAAGCGTTTGTTGAAAGAATCCGGCTTCGAGTTCCGGGATGAAACCGAGCGCCAGGTTGGCCTCGCCTGATTGCAACGCGCGTCCGGTATCCGCATTTATCTGCGCGGCCTCGATCCGAATGTGGGGCGCCGCGGCTCGCACGTGCTGGAGGATGTGCGGCAACAGAGTTACGTGGCTCCCATCGGTCATGCATATGCGGAATTGGCGCTGAGCAGTGGCTGGAACAAACGAATCCTCCCACGCCGCCAGACGGCGCAGTGCCTCCAGCGCTTGGCGCGCCGTGCCGATCAGCGCGTCTGCGCGCGGCGTCGGCTGCATGCCGGAAGGGCTGCGAATGAACAGCGGGTCGCGCAAATCGCGCCGCAGACGAGCGAGCCAAATGCTGATCGTCGGCTGGCTCTGCCCGAGTTGCTCGGCCGTCCGGGTCACGCTGCCGGTGGTGTAGAGCAGATCGAACAGCCGCAGCAACTTGGCGTCAAGCAGGCTTGTTTCGCTTGTAGGTACGGTCATTAAAAAATGCAATATCATCTATTACGATCATTGAATAGCCACATGATGAGTTGACGGCCTATGAATTTCCCCACACCGGCAACGGGTGGGAGGAAGTCTAGGTGAAAATCTGCTTTGTCGGCGCGGGCGCGCTTGGTTCCACGATTGGCGGCACGCTCGCCAAGGGTGGTGCAGACGTCTGGCTGATCGACCCGCTCCAGGCGCATGTCGATGCGATTAATTCCCACGGGCTGCGCATTCTCGAAGCCGGGATCGAAACCAGTGTGAAGGTTAGCGCCAGCACATGCGCTGCCGATCTCGGCACGATTGCCGATCTGGTTATCGTACTCGTCAAATCCTACTACACGCGTGACGCCATACGCGCTGCTGCGTCCATTATCGGACCGCAGACCATCGTGATGTCGCTGCAAAACGGACTCGGACACGAAGACATCCTGGCCGACGAAGTCGGTCGCGACCGGGTAATGGCGGGCAAGACTTATGTCGGCGGTGTATTCCTGGCCCCTGGTCATGTCCGCTCCGGCGTGGTGGGCAAGGAAACGATCATCGGCGAATTGGACGGGGCGCTCTCGCCGCGCGCTCAGCGCATCGCGGATTGCTTCAACGCTGCCGGAATCCGGACCTATGTCAGCGACAACATCACCGGCATTATGTGGGACAAGCTGTTCATCAACGTTGCTGGTGGCGGCCTGACCGCGATCACCGGGTTGACCTATGGCGGCCTCTACGCTCTGCCCGTGCTTGAAGAAGCCGCGTTGGCCGCGGTCGCCGAGGGTATCGCTGTCGCCAAGGCGGCCGGCGTAGCGATCTCGATCACAGATCCGCATGTGGCCTGGAAGATGGCGTCCGCCGGACTTCCCGCGGAGTTCAAGACCTCAATGCTGCAAAGCCTGCAAGCCGGCGGCGCTACCGAAATTGATTTCATCCACGGCTCCGTCATGCGCTGGGGCGCCAAGCTGGGCATTCCGACTCCGGTCAACTCCACCATCGTCGCCTGCATCAAAGGCATCGAATTCGCTCGCACCGAATATCCCGGCAAGGCTTGAAATCGATGAGTCTCCCTCGCGCCTATATTGAACACGTCGCTATCCAGGTGAAAGACATTGACTGGTATGTGCGCTTCTTTGCCGAAGTGCTCGGCCTCGGTATCCGCGCTGAACTAGCGGCCCAGCCGCATATTGGCCGGCAAGTCTGGGTGCTGGGCAGTGTGCAGCTGATCTCCAACCCCGCCTTCCAAGGCCCGGAAGCAAGGCTCGGCCATCTCGGCATTATGGTGGACGACTATGACGGCGTCCTCGAACGCGCCGCCGCCTTCGGCGCCAAGGCGCTACCCGCCGGGCCGAATTGGCTCGAACTGCCGGATGGACTCAACATCGAAATTTTGCAGGCGAACCAGGGTTCGGTGGAAGCCGCTCTCGCCATTGACCCACGCGCATAAGGAATCGTGAGATGTCCGAAGAGAAGTATTGGGATGACGCCAAGGTGGGCGACGAGAGCATCACGCCGTCGGTGATCGTCACCGAGGCGATGGTGAATGCCTATGCCGAATTGACAGGCGATTTCACGCCCGTCCATGTCGACGAGGAATACGCCAAGACGACGCCGTTTGGCACCCGTGTGGCCCACGGTCTGTTCGGCCTGTCACTGGCCGACGGGATGAAGACGCGGGCTGATTACCGCTTCCTGCCCGGCATGTCGCTGGGCTGGACCTGGGATTTCAAGTTGCCGATCAAGCTCGGCGATACCCTGCACGTCAAGTTCAGGGTCGGTTCGATGCGCACCACCAAGCGCGAGGGCTGGGGCATCGTGGTGCTGCCGTCCGAACTGATCAACCAGCGCGGCGAGGTCGTGCAGCTCGGCGAGCACCGGTTGATGATCCCAATGCGCGGCAAGGCAGGGTCAGCAGCATGAGCATGCAGAACCTGCCGCTTAAGGGCATCCGCGTCGTTGACTACAGCCACTTCCTGGCCGGTCCCTTCATGGGCCGCTGCATGGCCGCGCTCGGGGCCGAAGTGATCAAAGTGGAGCGTCCGAAGGCTGGCGATGCCGGGCGAGCGCATCCGCATTTCAAGGACGGTCAGTCCGGCTACTTCCTGCAACAGAACATGGGCAAGCAGGGCCTGTGCATCGACATGCGCGACAAACGCGGCTTGGAGATGATGCAAAAGCTGGCCGATACCGCCGACGTGTTCATCGAGAATTACCGCCCTGGCGCGCTTGATCGTCTCGGTCTTGGTTACAGGGCGCTGTCGGTGCGCAATCCGAAACTGGTCTACTGCTCGGTCTCCGCCTACGGCCATACCGGTCCTTATGCGGATCGCCCAGGCTTTGGACTGATTGCCGAGGCGATGTCGGGTGCGATGGCTCAGGTCGGCAATCCCGGCGAGGCACCACCGCTGCTGCGCATGCCGATTGCCGACATGTACACCGGCATTCATGGCGTGGCGGCGATCAACGCGGCTCTGCTCGGGCGGGTGTCGAGTGGCCTCGGCCAGCATATCGATCTAGCCCTGTATGATTGCATGGTCTCGATGCATGACTTCGCGGTGCAGCGCTACTTCATGTCGGAAGGCACGGTGATGCCGCAGCAGACCGGCAGCGGTCAGCCGGATTCGACAGTCTACGGCGTCTTTCCCGCCAAGGACGGTTATCTGGTGATTGCCGCGCAAGTCGATGACGCCTGGAATCGCCTTGCCAACTTGATTGGTGGCGTTTCGCTTGCGGCAGACGAACGCTTCTCTACTCCTGCCGCTCGCAATGCGCACTACGCCATCGCCATGGATATCGTGCGTGGCTGGACCCAGGCGCAACCCACGCGCGACGCCTGTCTGGCAGCGCTCGATGCAGCGGGCGTGCCATCGGCCCCGGTTCAGAATATCGACGAAGTCGTGAAGGACCCGCAGATTCTCGCGCGTGGCATGCTGGTCGAGCAACAGCATCCGGTGCTGGGCAAGGTTACGCTGCCAAACCTGCCGTTCCATTTCTCCGGCTGCGACACCACCATCCGCACCACAGCGCCGTTGATGGGCCAGGACAACCGTCGCATCGCTGCCAGTCTCGGCTTCTCAACTGAGCAGATCGACGCCATGGTGAAGGATGGCGTGCTCTACGCCGAGGCGGCAGTTGGAGCCTCGGCATGACCGACAAATATGCGGTGATCGGCAATCCGATTGGCTTCACCAAGTCGCCATTGATTCATTCGACCTTCGCTAAACAGACCGACCAGGACATCGAATACACTGCGATTCTTGGAAAGATAGGCGAGTTTGCCCCACAAATTGACCAGTTCCGTGCGGATGGCGCAAAGGGACTGAACATCACCGCTCCGTTCAAGCTCGATGCTTTCGGGTATGCGACGGACCTATCCGAGCGCGCGCGGCGAGCCGGAGCGGCGAATTGCCTAAAATTCGATGGCGCACGTGCATTTGCCGAGAATTTCGATGGTGTGGGGCTAACCCGTGACATCACGGTGAATCAAAGTGTTTCGATGCGTGGCAAGCGTGTGTTGTTGCTCGGTGCCGGCGGTGCAGTCCGTGGAGCACTACTACCGTTCCTGCGGGAAGAGCCGGCCGAGTTGGTGCTGGTGAACCGCACGCTATCCAAGGCTGCTGCGCTCGGGACTGAATTCGCTGCCGCGGGAAATCTGGTGGTCTGCGGCTATCCGGAACTGGCTGACCTCTCGGGGCAGTTCGATCTCGTGATCAACGCCACCTCCGCCAGTCTGCGAGGAGAGCTGCCGCCGGTGCCGCCCAATGTCTTCAACGGTGCCGCTCTTGCTTATGAGCTGGCCTACGCGAAGGGATTGACACCATTCCTCAAGGCCGCGCAGGCAGCAGGCGTTCAGCGTCTGGCTGATGGCGTCGGCATGCTGGTGGAGCAGGCGGCCGAGGCATTTTTCTGGTGGCGTGGCGTTCGCCCGCAAACCGCGCCATTGATTGCACAGATAGCCGTTCCGCTAATCTGACCGTTGAGGAAACGTCGAGCAAAAAAGCAATGCAGGTCGATGAACCTGCCCGGGGGATGAATGGGCTACCAGATGGATTTTTCCGTCGTGTTCGATCATTTCCCGCAACTTCTGTGGGGGTGTCTCGGCACGCTCGGCCTGTCGTTCGCCGGCATGATTCTGGCATTGGTCATTGGTGTCCTCGGTGTGATGGCGCGCGGGTCCCAAATTGGCTGGCTGCGGCGGCTGGTGATCGCGTTCATCGAGATCATTCGCAACACGCCCTTTCTGGTGCAGATCTTCTTCCTCTATTTCGCCCTGCCACAGCTCGGTCTGAAACTGAACCCGACAGTGACTGCTATCATCGCACTTGGCGTCAACGGCGGTGCCTACGCGATCGAGATTATCCGTGGCGGCGTCCAATCCATCCACAGGGGCCAAGTCGAGGCCGGGTTCGCGCTTGGACTGCACAAGACGCAAGTGTTCCGGCTGATCGTGCTGAAGCCGGCGCTGCGGGCGATCTACCCGTCGCTCACCGGCCAGTTCATCATGCTGACGCTGACATCAAGCATCTGCACTTCGGTCGCCGCCTACGAGTTGACATCGGTCGCGCAGCGGATCGAGAGCGATACGTTTCGCAGCTTCGAGGTCTATTTCACCGTCACCCTGTTGTACCTGGCGATCTCCTGGATGCTGATGACCGCGTTCGCCGCGATCTCACGCCAGTATTTCAGCTACCCCACCCGTTAGGAGCCCGGCATGAACGTCGTTTTCGGCTTCAAGGAGTTTGCTTTTCTGCTGACTGGCCTGAAATGGACCGTGTTGCTGTCGTTGATCGCCTTCGCCGGTGGCGGCATCATGGGTCTGCTAGTCGCTGTCGCTCGCACGGCGCAGAGTGCAGCGCTGCGCCGGGCAATGATCCTCTATATCGCCGTATTCCAGGGCACGCCGCTGCTGATGCAGTTGTTCGTCGTCTATTACGGATTGGGCCTCGTCGGCATCCAGCTCCCGGCCTGGGCGGCGGTGGCAATCGCCTTCACACTCAATGCCAGCGCGTTCCTGGGCGAAATCTGGCGCGGCGCTATCCAGGCGCTGCCCCGCGGCCAGACCGAGGCCGCTACCGCTCTCGGCTTACCGCTTGTCTCGCGTCTGCGCGACGTGATCCTGCCACAGGCGCTGCGCATCGCGCAGCCAGCGGCGGTTGGCTACGCGGTGCAGCTCATCAAGGGCACCTCGCTTGCCGCTATCGTCGGCTTCATCGAGCTCGCAAGGGCAGGGCAGATCGTCTCCAGCCAAACCTTTGCACCGATTCTCGTCTTCGGCGTGGTCGGTGCAATCTACTTCTCCCTTTGTTGGCCGCTCTCGCTCTACAGCGCCAGACTGGAGGCGAAGTTCGCCGCCGCGGGGTGAACGCAAGCGTTTGCCGTTGAAACACTAACCAAACAAAAGAGGAAACAGTCCATGAACGATATTTTTCGCCTCTCGCGCCGCGCCTTGCTTGGTGCCGGCACGCTTGCCCTCGGTGCCGGCCTGCTGCCCGGTCTTGCCTCGGCGCAAAGCATTTCGACGATCAAGACCCGCGGCAAGGTGCTGATCGGTATTCAGGGTGACAACCCGCCCTGGGGCTTCGTGAACACCTCCGGTGCCTCGGACGGTTTTGACGCTGTGATCGGCAACGCGTTTGCCGACTATCTCGGCGTCGGCGTGGAATTCCTGCCGCTCGCCGTCGTCAACCGTATTCCGGCACTGACGACCGGCCGCGTGGATATCCTGTTCGCCACGATGGCGATGCTGCCGGAGCGCGCCAAGGTCGTGCAGTTCAGCAAGCCCTACGTGGCAAACATCATACAGCTGGTCGGCCCGAAGTCGGCCACAATCAAGACCAACGTGGACATGAAGAACTTCGTCATTGGCGTACCGCGCGCGAGCTCGCAGGACCAGCAGGTCACCAAGAACGCGCCGGAAGGTACCACCATCCGTCGCTATGACGACGACGCCGCCACGATACAGGCATTGGTCTCGGGCCAGGTCGATGCCGTCGGTGGCAACATGTTCTACATCGACCGCCTCAATGAGGCGAAGCCCGGCCTTTACGAGAACAAGCTCGAATTCAGCCGCCTCTACAATGGAGCCTGCACCCGCCTGGGTGACAAGGAACTGAACGCGGCGGCAAACAGCTTCGTCGATCAAATCAAGACGAACGGATTGCTGAAGAAGGCCTACGAGACCTGGATGAAGCAGGAGCCGCCTGCGAGCTTCCCGGATGCCGTCGAGGGCGTTCCGTTCGTCGCCTCCTGATTTCACGCCACCATCGCAAGGAATACTCGATGTCCTCCACCTCCACCGCCCCCAATTCGACCGAACAGCCGCTGATCGTGATGGGGGCGGTGGAGAAGTGGTTTGGCACTTTCCAGGCGTTGCGGTCAGTAAATCTGTCAGTTTCCAAAAGCGAGAAGATAGTGCTTTGCGGACCGTCAGGCTCCGGAAAATCGACTTTGATCCGCTGCATCAATCACCTCGAATCCTACCAGAAGGGCAAGATTGTGGTGGATGGCGTCTCGGTAACCGACAATCAAAAGGCGATCGACGTCGTCCGCCAGGAAGTTGGTATGGTGTTCCAAAGCTTCAATCTGTTCCCGCATATGACGGTGCTGCAAAACTGTATGCTCGCGCCGATACGGGTGCGCGGCTCCAGCAAGCAGGAGGCCGAGGCCACTGCGCGGCGCTATCTGGACCGCGTTCATATTGGCAACCAGGCCGACAAATATCCCGCCCAGCTCTCCGGTGGCCAGCAGCAGCGCGTCGCCATCGCGCGCGCCTTGTGCATGCAGCCCAAGGTGATGCTGTTCGACGAGCCGACCTCCGCGCTCGATCCGGAGATGGTCAAGGAAGTGCTCGACACCATGATCGGCCTCGCGCAGGACGGCATGACGATGATTTGCGTCACTCATGAGATGGGCTTCGCGCGTCAAGTCGCCGACAGGGTGATCTTCATGGCCGACGGCATGATCCTTGAGGAGGCTCCGCCCGAGACCTTCTTCAAGTCGCCCAACCATCCGCGCGCCAAGCAGTTCCTTGGCGAAATCCTCGCCCATCATTGATCCGGAGTAAATCCAATGAGCCGCCTCGTATTCGTCCTCAACGGGCCGAACCTGAACCTGCTTGGCAAGCGCCAGCCGCACATCTATGGCCATGAGACGCTGGCAGATGTTGAGCGAGATTGCCGGGAACTGGCCAAGGAACTGAACCTCGATATCCGCTTTCACCAGTCCAACCGGGAATACGAACTGATTGACTGGATTCACGAAGCGCGCGAGATCGCCGTCGGCATCGTGATGAACCCGGCCGCCTTCACCCACACCTCTGTGGCGATCCTGGACGCACTCAACACCTTCGAGCCGCCGGTGATCGAGGTGCACATCTCCAACGTGCACAAGCGTGAGGAGTTTCGGCACCACTCCTTCGTCTCCAAGCGCGCTGACGGCGTGATCGCAGGCTTCGGTACCCAAGGCTACCTGCTCGGCCTACGCCGCGTGGCCAAGCTTGTCGACGAAAAGAAGGCGTGACCGCTGAAAAAGACAGCCACGCGGTCTGGCCCATCCAAAGCCACACTGTGATCAAGGAAGTACAAGATGAACCAAGAGAGCTGCGCTCCCGTCAGGCTCGCGGTGATGGGCGCGGGGCTGATCGGCAAGAGCCATATCGCTCATATCGCCAAGAGTGCTGAGGCGGATCTGGCGGCCGTCGTTGATCCGATGCCGGCAGCAAGAGAATTGGCGGCGACGTACGGCGCGGCATGGTATCCGAGCTTTGCGGAGCTGCTGGCGGAGATGCGGCCGGATGGCGTCGTCGTTGCCACGCCAAACCAGATGCATGTAGCAAACGGGCTGGATTGCATCGCGGCGGGGATTCCGGCTCTGGTGGAAAAGCCATTGGCCGATGATGTGGCAGAAGCTGAAAAGCTGGTCCGAGCTGCCGAACGGGCTGGGGTACCGCTACTGACTGGCCATCACCGCCGCCACAACCCGCTGATTCAGCGAGCCAAGGAAGTAATCGAGGCCGGGCACCTGGGCCGGATCATCTCGGTGCAGGGGACCTGCTGGTTCTTCAAGCCGGACTCCTATTTCGACCCCGCCTGGCGCCGTCAGAAGGGCGCGGGACCGGTGTTTCTCAACCTGATTCATGACGTCGACCTGCTGAGATATCTGTGCGGCGAAGTGGTGGCAGTGCAGGCCGCCGAATCCCGCATGCTTCGCAACAACGAGGTCGAGGAGACGGCGGTGATCCTGCTTCACTTCGCCTCTGGCGCACTCGGCACTGTCAACGTCTCCGATGCCATCCAGGCACCGTGGAGCTGGGAGTTCACCAGTGGCGAGAACCCGGCCTACAGCCACACCAAAGAAACCTGCTACAACATTGGCGGCACCGGCGGATCGCTCAGCGTGCCCTATCTCGACCTGTGGAAGCACCCAGCCAAAGCCGATTGGTGGTCTCCGCTGGAGTATGAGCGAATCCCGGTAGCGCACCAAGACCCGCTGGGTCTGCAGATCGCCAACTTCTGCGGCGTCATCCGCGGAACCGCCAAGGCGGTCGTGCCGGCAAGCGAGGGGCTGAAGACGCTCAAGGTGATCGAGGCGGTCAAGCAAGCGGCGACGTCTGGGGCGCTGGTGCGGCTGGATGGGAGGGCGGCGTCCGCATGACCTACACTTTCGATTTCAGCGTACTGCTGCCCTATTGGGAGACGCTCCTGTCCGGCTGCTGGCTCAGCTTGTCGATGACGACCTTGTCGTTGATCTTCGGTCTTGGAATTGGCTTGCTCACCCTGCTTGCCTTGCGCAGCCGTTATCGTCTGCTGCGCCTTGTCGCCACCAGTTATGTCGAGACCATCCGAAACACGCCGTTTCTGGTTCAGGTGCTGTTTCTCTATTTCGGCCTGCCGACGCTGGGCTTCGCCCTGACGCCATGGCCTGCCGCCGTGCTCGCGCTCTCCCTGAACTGCGGCGCTTTTGCTGCCGAGATCATCCGCGGCGGGGTGGATGGCATTCCCAAAGGGCAATTCGAGGCAGGCGCGGCACTCGGCCTCAGCCCGTTCGACGTCCTGCGTTTCATCGTTCTCAAACCGGCAATGCGCGCGATTTTCCCGGCGTTGTCGAGCCAATTCATTCTGCTGTTGCTCGCATCCAGCATTGCCTCCTCGATCTCCGCCGAGGAACTGACGGCGGTGGCGGGTGAGATCGACACGACCGTCTTTCGCAGTTTCGAAGTCTATATCGTCGCCACGCTGCTCTATCTGATGATGGCGACGGTCTTCTCCACGGCGTCGAAAATTATCGAGCGCAGTGCCTTCTCCTACCCGGTGAGGTGAGGGCGACTATGATCCGCGATTTCACCTCAAACGAGTTTTTCGCTATCGTCGCCGGGATGCAGGCCACCATCATGCTGTCGCTGATGGCCTTCTTCGGCGGCGGTCTGGGCGGTCTGGCGATTGCGCTGTTGCGCACCGCCAAGCTTCCTTGGCTGCGACGTACCGCCTCTATCTTCATCGATTTCTTCCAGGGTACGCCGCTGCTGATGCAGCTATTTCTGGTCTATTACGGCCTTCCGGCGTTTGGTTATCACGTCAATATCTGGGTCGCCGCTGGCCTGGGGCTGACGCTGAACGCCAGCGCCTTCCTCGGCGAAATCTGGCGCGGCGGCATTCAGTCGGTGCCGCGCGGGCAAAGTGAGGCGGCGACTGCCTTGGGTCTCGGCTACATGTCTCGCATGCGCGATGTGGTGTTGCCGCAGGCCTTGCGGTTGTCGCTGGCGCCCACGGTCGGGTTCCTGGTGCAGCTCATCAAGGGCACCTCGCTTGCCGCAGTGATCGGCTTCGTCGAGCTGTCGCGTTCCGCGCAGATCGTCTCCAGCACTACCTACAAGCCGCTGCTCGCCTATGGCCTCGCCGGTGCCTGTTACTTCGTCCTTTGTTTCCCACTGTCCCGTGCCAGCGCCGCGCTTGAGCGACGCCTGGCCGCGAGATCCTGACGCGTCTGCCACCACAAAAAAAAGAAATGAGGAACGCCATGACTATCATCGGAAAACATCTGACCCGCCGTTCACTGCTGACAGCTGCCGGGGCGGCATCGCTGCTGCCGTTCGTCGGCAAAGCTGCCTATGCCGACGCGGTGGCCGCCATTCAAAAGGCCGGTGTGCTGAAGGCCGGGTGTCAGGTGGCACAGGTGCCGTGGGGCTTTACAGACGTCAGCGGCGCATTAACCGGCTTCGACGTTGAACTGGTCCGCTTGGCGGCCGCCGACATGGGCGTGAAGGCCGAGATAACCGCCGTCACCTCCGCCAACCGCGTCGCGACCCTGCTGACCGGTCAGGTGGACACGCTGGCTGCCGTGATGGGGATCTTCGCCGATCGCCAGAAAGTCGTCCTATTTTCACGCCCCTATTGCAACAACGACACGATCTTCATCGGTAAGGCCGATGTCTCGGTGAAGGGCTGGGGCGACATGAGCGGCAAGCGCGTTGGCGTCCCGCGTGGTACACCGCAGGATGTGGCCCTCACCAAGGCGTCGCCTAAGGGCGCCACCATCCAGCGCTTTGACGAGGATGCGACCACAGTGCAGGCATTGGTCTCCGGCCAGGTGGACCTAATCGGTGCCGCCTCCACCCAGCTGGGTAACGTTGCCAAGGTTGCTGGTGCAGGCAAGTTCGATCAGAAATTCGTCCTCGCCCGCGCCTTCAACGCCTTTGCCTGCCGCCCGGGTGACCGCGACCTGGCCACGGCGCTGAGCGGCTTCGTGGCCAAGAGCCTCGCCAATGGCCAGCTCACTGCGCTGTTTAAAAAATGGATCGGCACTGATCTCGCCGAACTTCCGACCACTGGCGAAGGGCCGTCCGCCCTTCCGATCGAAACCGCGATGCCCTGAGGATATGCGCTGACCCGCTGCGCGGTGTTCCATACATTCTTCACCGAAGGTCTTTTGCGACCTAAGTGATAGTGGTGACGTGACGAACCCGGTTGACGTACGTGGTCATGCCGCTCGAGCAGGACCAGGAATACTGCCGCGGGCGTGAGCACCCCAATGAACGTGTCGTGGACTGCACCA
Source organism: Bradyrhizobium sp. AUGA SZCCT0176 (assembly GCF_018130145.1). Classification (GTDB taxonomy): domain Bacteria; phylum Pseudomonadota; class Alphaproteobacteria; order Rhizobiales; family Xanthobacteraceae; genus Bradyrhizobium. The sequence goes on from NZ_JAFCMB010000037.1 coordinate 37,706, forward strand.
CCTTCAGCCGCAGCGGGATGACCGGAAGGTGAACAGCACAGCCCGACGTAACGACGATGACCGCAGCCCCGACCTTTCCTCCCAGGCGAGGATGCCACCGATCGGAAAGGTCACCGAGCGAGGCGCCTTCCGAGCGAATTCTGGTGCAACTCCGAGTTTGCGCTCCTGCGCCGGCAGACGTGACGGCGCGGGAAATTCACTCGTATGCCGACACCTTGACTTCGCTTGGTGCGCGTCAGGCCTGACTTCCGGCTCGATCTTCAGATGGCGGCGATGTCCAGCTTCGAGCCATCGACCAAACGCGACAGGCGGAACGGTGTGGGATCGACGCAAGGCGTGTCGTTTACGACAAGCTCTGCGGCCAGATAGCCGAGCCCCGGGCCCAAACCGAAGCCGTGACCCGAGCAGCCCGCCGCGAGGACGAGCCCTTCCACCCCGTCCACCTGCGACACCACAGGCACAGCGTCCGGCGTGCAATCGACGAAGCCGCCCCAGGCGCTATCGATCTCTATCTCGCCGAGTTGGGGGAAGGTTTTGCGGACACTCTCCACCACTGGGCTCACCAACCATTTCAAGGGCGGAGGATCCAGCACGCGATTCTGTTCGAAGATCCGATCGTCGTTGGTCAGCAGCGCCGGCATTGAATCCGGCCCCGAAACGAACGATTGGCCGACGCCGAGCCTGACGTTCTTCAGGCGACGCAAAAACTGCGGCATGAATTCCCGGCTATACCGGATAGCCTGGGGCGTGATTTCGAGGTTCGCCTTGCCGCTGATCGCAAGCGTATAGCTGCCATCAAGTCGGCGCGTGGGGCGACATGTTCCCACCTCGGCTGCCCAGAATGCGGAAGCAAAGTTCCGATTAGCCCTTCATCGCATCGCGCGCTCGATAAAATGTGCCGAAATCATCCAGGATTTCGCTAGATGTTCGGGTTTTGGCCGCTTGATTGATACGAACTTCTCAGGCCCGACGAGTCCCACTTCGGCGGAGGGTGGCGCAGCTGCGGCGCCAGAGGGGCTGCTGAGGTAACGCACACTTTGATCACCGTGTGATCCAAAAACTTCCCTCCACCCCACGTTACATCATGTCACCGT
>NZ_JAFCMB010000038.1 GCF_018130145.1 Bradyrhizobium sp. AUGA SZCCT0176
GCGTTGGGAGTTGTGGCGTCGTGACAAGCGGCCGCCGTCCGATTGGAAAATTTCAAACAAAAAGCCCGCGGCGGATTGCTCCGCCCGGGCTGTGCACGATTGTCGCGATGGTGAAAATCTGCCGGTGATTTGCCCGACGTGTCGAATGTTTTTCGGACCGTCGACAAATTACCGAAAATGCGATGCAACAGGTTGGATAGTTTGAAACTTCCCCGCGGATAGCATCGCTGCAAATGAAAAAGCCCGCGGCCGATTTACCGGCGCGAGCTTTACGATATCGGCGATGATGAAGATGTGCCGCTGATTTGCCCGACGCGTCAAGCGCAAAAAATTGGTTCGGTGCATCGACATTCAAATGGAAACATTGGGCGCAGGGCACCAGCCAACGCTCAATCAGATCGCAAGGAGGCCGTTGATGTATTTCGTCGCTACCGTGCTCGCGATCCTGTCGGGCCTGTTCTATGCGGCAAGCCATAACGAGATCGGCTCGCTCGGCGTCACGATGTGCCAGTACGGCAGTTCGTTTTGTGCCAACCCGCTTCTCGTCCTGGTGGGAGCGGGGCTTGCTGCCGTATGGGGCGCTTTCGTCAGCGTACGCTGACGCGCCGGTCACGAGCCTGATTTCGTGATGATGATTTTCTGCCCCTGATTTGCCCGACGTGTCAAACGCGAAATCAGGATCGTCGCATCAAGCTCTCGCCGCTACTTGCAAGCTGCCCGAACGACTGTTCATCAACGGGATCGGCTATCGGTACCTCTTGAGCGAAGCGGCCGCAGCCCCTGCAACTCAGCATCGAGCCATTCGTGTTTCACGCCATTCTGCACGGGAAGCATGCAGATCACGGGCCATTTTCCGTAATCTCCCGGATTGATCGCAGCGGCAAAGAATTGTCCCTCATGATATTGACCCAGCATGGGGCAGATCGTGATTTACAAGGGCGTGGAATACAGCGTCGCGGCCACCGGCGAACCGGATGTCTGGCAATGGCGATTTCAGATCGGCGAGCAGACCGTGGCCGGCAAGACCAGGACGCGGCTGATTCACATGGCGGAGCGTCGCGTTCACATGAGAATTGACGCTGCTCTCAGGGTTTCGCACGGCGAGGACCAACCTGCCGACTAGTTATACCCGGACCGCACGGGGTTTGCCGGCTGCACGGGCTTCGGCCCCGGCGCATCGGGTTCAAGTTGCGGTTTCGGTTCGGTCGGCATCACCTTTGCGCCGGCCGCCCGGGCGGCGTCGCCCGTGGTGCTGTAATGTGCCTCCGCGGCCGTTTGCACCTTGGTCTTATTCCTTGGGCCGTAATCAGCGATTAACATGCTGAACCCGCCAACACACGCGACTGCAATCGCGACCGCCAAAGGTGCTCCGCCACGGCGTGTCGCATGGCTTTCCTTCGAATGATTGTTCGTCATTTTAGAAACCCGGATTGGTTGCTGTGTTGGAATCAAATCCCGGGGCCGACGATTGTTCCGCCTTCAGACCGCCCTGTCGCGGAACCGTGGCGGAACAAATCGCCTACTCGCGCATTTCCAGCATGCTGAACAGATTTCAAAGTTTAAAAATCTTAAAGTGAGTGTCGACAGTGAGCATCGAGACACCTCCACCGCTACAGCCCAACATGGCCGAACGCGCGATCGACGCCGCGACCGATGTATCGCGCACGATCACGGATGTGTCTGCAGCGCTTCAGTCCGCGGTCGATCGTCTAGCCGAGGCGATCGCAACGGCACGGCAACCCGGCAAGCCGCTATCCACCGTCAGCGCAATTACCCGGGAAGCGCCCCTCGCAAGTCTGTTCGTTGCGTTCCTGTTCGGAGTCGCAATAGCGCGCCGGCGGTAGCGGCTGCCGTTCAGAACTTGCCTTTGGTCGCGTCCTTGGCGGCCGACATGACACCACCGCTGATCTGTCTCATATGCTCGCCGGCATTGGTGAACTGGCTTCGCAGGAATTCGGACTGAATCCGCATCGCTTCCTGGAGGTCGGTCGCATGAACCAGCTTTCGGGCGTGCTCGAATGCTGCCTTCATGTTCTGCTCGGTGAACGATAGCGCCTGCTTCGAAATCTCCGTCCCTGGCCCCGGCATCGACGTCATCGACTTGCCGGCGGCATCGAAGAACATGCCGAACGCCTTTTCTGCCTGATCGATGGTTTTTTCGGCCAGATCGCGCAGCTCGGCCGGAACTTCGAGTTTCGGTTCAATCATGATCGCCTCTCCAATGTCGTCTCTGGGAGGTTAGCATAGTTCAGGGCCGCGTCTGCGCCGTATTGGCCGGCGCCGCATTTCCTGGGATGTCGTCCAGGCGCCTCCGCAAAGGAATTAATTCCTTCTCCGGCCCGTAGCGATACGGGCTAGCGTACCCCGATTCCAATCATGTCAACAGTGTGGCATAGTGATTCGGGGGCTCGAGTTCGACGGTTCGTGGCGTTTGCGTCGCTCTCGGGAACATGGGGAACAAATGCTGCAAACATTCCGGCCAACGCCAACCTGCACGCGCTTTCAAACCAGCATAGAAATGCCCTGCATCAAATGCGGCGCGCAAATGAGGCTGGCCATGATCGAGCCACGCGATCAAAGTTACGATGTGCTGACCTATCGATGCGCCCCATGCGACTCGGGTGAGAGCTTTTTGAAGGCCCGCTAGAGCGTTTTCGAGCGAAGTGGCTACCGGTTCGCGTGAAGAAAACGCGACAAAATAAGAATCTAGAGCTTCGGTTCTGATTCAATCAGAACCGAAGCTCTAGATCGGGTCACAGCACGGCAGCCCCTGCCTCCGTCAGCACTGGCCCCTCGTCTCGTATCTCAATCAGACCGAGTTCGGTCAGAACGTGCAGGTCTTCGTCGCTGACAGGCGACATTTTCAGCCGGCGGGCCTGAATGTCCCGCAATGTCCAACGAAGGCCAATAGCCTTTTCGAGACTGAGTTCAGCGAAAGGATTGTCCACCATCCCTCCTCGCTATTGGTAGATTTCGATCAGATTTTGTCTGCATCGCGGCAGCTTCTTGCGCGCACCGGCTAATGCAACAATCGGAGCCGGCCTCCCTGAGAATGGCGTACAAGACCTGACCAGAGATTCCCTGTGTGCCGCGCAAGCCTTGAGCAGAGCCGTCGCGAAACACAGCCCCGCTCGTCTACGCGGCAACGTCGTCAGGACGCCATCCACCCAAATCGGCCCGCAGCACCGTGCTCAGTACCGGTAAGGTTCAATATCCAGCAGCGGGAATGCACTGAACACGCTCGGCAGGTTGGTCGGCATCGCCGCTTGTAGATATGATTTGTTGAGCTCCGCAAGACTGGTGACGCCGAGCAACCCGAGGCACCGGATCACTTCATCCTCCAGCAATTCCAGCATCCGGGTGATGCCGGCCTCGCCCGCGGCGGCGAGCGCCCAGCATTGCAGGCGGCCGATGCCGACGAGATCGGCACCCGAGGCGATCGCCTTCACAATGTCTGTGCCGCGGCAGAACGAGCCGTCGACCATGATCTTGGCGCGGCCGGCAACGGCGTCTACGATTTCGGGCAGCACGTGCATCGAGCCGCGGCCGTGGTCGAGTTGGCGTCCGCCGTGGTTCGACACATAGATCCAGTCCACCCCATGATCGAGCGCAATGACTGCATCTTCCGCGGTCGCGATGCCCTTGAGCACCAGCGGGATTTTATACTTGTCCTTGATCAGCTTCACGGTCCGCCATTCCAGCCCCTTCTGGAAGTCGCCGCCGGTAGCGCGGATACGGCTTTCGCGGACATAGCGTTTGGCGATATCGCGTTCGCGCCGGCTGTAATGGGCGGTGTCGACCGTCAGGCAAAACGCGGCATAGCCGTTTTCGATCGTGCGGCTGACGGTATCTTCGACGAAGGCATCGTCGCCGCGAACGTAAAGCTGAAAGATGCGCAGCGCATCGGGCGCTGCTTTTGCCGTAGCCTCAAGCCCGGGCTCGGAGACCGAACTGAGCATATGGGCCGCGCCGAACGTCCCGGCTCCCCGTGCTACCGCAGCACCTGAATCGGGATCGAAAATCTCCAGCGCGCCGACGGGCGCGATCATCACCGGCAGGCGCAATTTACGGCCGAAGACCTCGGTCGACGCGTCGACCCGGGCCACATTCCGCAGGACCCGCGGCCGGAATGCGATCTCGTCCAGCGCCATGCGGTTGCGGCGCATGGTCGTCTCGGTCTCTGAGGCCCCGACGATATAGTCCCAGGCGTTCTGGTTCAGCCGGGCCCGCGCCTTGCGCACGAATTCATGGAGATTCTGGAATTCTTCGCCGCTGGCGCCGAGTTCGACATTCCTCGCCGGCCGGATGGGGGTCCCATCATTCATGCTGTTTCTCTCCCGTTTTGGCGGCACATTAGCCGCAGACAAATGGGAAAAGCTACCGCTTTGAACGGGTTAATCCGGTGCTGGAACGAAGGGCTGCTATTCGCTGGCGAGGTACATCGGCTTGGAATGGAAAATTCCCGCGCCCGAGACCTGGGAGGCAATCAGGAATGCCGCCATCACGGCCGGTACACTGATGAATCGCAAGAATTGATCAATTGAAAGCATGCTCGTCGTCCCCAAGGTGCTTGTGAGGCGCGTTCAATCCGCCCCTCGCGTCGTCTGCTGATCGCCCGTGAAAAGCTGGTCGGTATAGGCCGCCCCAGAAACCGTGAGCAGCGCAAGAATCGAAATGACGACCAGCGTTTTCATGTCGTCACGGTCGATTTGGATTGTGGCCAAAAACGTCAGAGCTTGGCGCATTTTGGGGACTAACACAGGGGAACTTCGTGGCCGCTGGGCCCCCGGCGGCGGCGCTCAACCGCCCGAAAAACGGTTCCTGTATTCGGTGGGCGATACACCGAGGTGCCGCAGGAACGCGCGGCGCATGCGTTCGTCATCGCCGAACCCGGCGCGTTTGGCGACCTCGATCACGCCGCCGACCTGCCTGCTTTCCAGCAACAGACGTGCGGTTTCCACCCGCAGCGCTTCGACACCGCTCGCCGGCGTCATTCCGGTGCGGTTGGCATAGGTGCGAGCAAAAGTCCGAGGCGTCATCCCGGCCTTCGCGGCGAGTGTTTCGACCCTGAGATCGCTTGCGATATTCTCGATGATCCAGGCGTGCAACGCGCTGAACCGCCCTTCGACGTCGGAGGCTTGCGCCGCGAGCACGGTAGAGAATTGGCTCTGGCCGCCGGGCCGCTTGAGAAACACCACCAGCCTTCGCGCAACGTCGAGCGCGGTGGTGTGGCCGAAATCCTCTTCGATCATGGCGAGCGCCAGATCGATGCCGGCGCTGACGCCAGCCGATGACCAGACCCGCCCGTCCTTGACGAAGATCGCGTTCGGCTCGACGCGGATGTTGGGGAAGCTGTCCTGCAGCCTCGGGCAATAGCGCCAATGGGTCGCGGCGCGCTTTCCGTCCAGCGCGCCGGTCCAGGCCAGCGCAAAAGCCCCGAGACACACCGATGCCACCCGACGTGCCTTGGGCAGCGTCTGCGAAATCCATTGCATCAGCCGGGTGTCTTTGCGGATATCCCAAATACCGGGCCCGCCCGGGATCACCAGCGTATCGACTTGATGCGGCCGGACGCTATCGATCGCGGCGGTATCCACCATCATCCCGACGTCTGTCGGCACCAACCCGCCCGAGGCTGACAGATAGGACAAGGAATAGCCCGGACCAGACAACTCGATCGCCGCCAACTCCGCGAACACCTGCGCCGGACCGGAGATATCCAGCAGGGTCACGCCCGGAAAGGCGACGATCGCGATACGCCGCGTCGACGGCGTTTCACGCGGTCCGGAGCGTCGGGGTTTGGCAGATTTCGAGGGCATATTGTCCTTTAAGCCATTCGAGGCTCGCCTGTATAGCTCAAGGCGTAACTGGAGTTCGGCGATGACGCGAAATCTGGGCAGCCGGTATCAGGCGATCAAATCGCCCTGGACAGACTACGCAGTCTACAGCTTTCCGGATGCATCAAGCGTTGCAGCCCCCGACCGCCAACCGCTGATGGACGCGATGAACGGCATCATCGCCGTCAACTGGAAAGCCAGCGAGCCGCATTGGACGGCGGACGCCTCCCCGTTCGACAGCAAGTTCAGCCTCATTCTGGTTTTTAGCAGCTCAGGACTGGTCGCGTTTTCGGTCTATCGCGTGCTGAGGATCTCCAGTGGACTTGCAATCTATCGCAGTGGAACCGAAGTGCTCCCCGCCCATCAGGGCCGCGGGCTCTACGGATTTTTCACCTCGGAAGTTCTGAGGCGCTCAGGTGCCGCCGAGAAGGGTGACAGTGTGCTCTATGGATGGCGGACGCGAAATCCCATCGTATGGGCCGCCAATGCCAAGATCTGCGAGAAGGTTGCCCCCTCGCTGCTTGGGGACACGCAGGATCCCGCATTGCAAGCGGCCTGCATTGAGATGTGCTCCTCGCTGTACCCCGGCAAACTGCTGGAACTACCCGGCATGATCATGCGGGGCGCCTACGGCCACATTAAGCACCACCGGCAGGACTATCATGGCGCGGCGTCGCTGGTCGACGCCGCGATGTCCCGTGTGATTCCCGATACGGCCGATGCCCTGTTCTCGGTTGGATACGCGAGGGTATGATGTCGATGCCCGGACAACAGGCCATGATCGCACCGGTCTCGCGGTTCACCGATCGCGCCTATCTGGCCTGGGCAGCGGTGGCCATCGCCTACGCCATCGCGTTCCTGCAGCGCGTGTCGCCGCAATCGGTCAGCCTGAACCTCATGCACGACTTCAGCACCGACGCCGCCGGCGTCGCGATGCTCGCCTCCAGCTACTTCTGGGGCTACACGCTGATGCAGATTCCGGCGGGTCTTCTGGTCGACCGTTACGGCGTCAAGCGCGTGGTGCTGTTCAGTCTGGTGGCATCCTCGCTCGGGAGTGCTGCGTTTGCGCTGGCGCCGAATATGCTCGACGTTTTTGCGGCGCGCCTCGTCATCGCTTGCGGCGACGCGCTGGTATTCACGGCGCTGTTGAAGCTCGTGGCGCAGAGCTTCAGCGACGAGCGGTTCGGCGTGATGTCGGGCATCTCGCAAGTATCCGGCTACGTCGGCGGGGTCATCGCGACGACGCCGCTCGCGGCCGCGGTAACCGGCTTCGGCTGGCGCGCGTGTTTCCTGTTCATCGCCGCCGTCGGATTGGCCAACCTTGCCTTCGCCAAGGTCGTGCTGAAGCCTGATCCGGTATCGCGCAGCAACAAGACGTTGAAGAGCGTCGTTGTGGCCGCCGGACAATCGCTGACCCAGCTCGCCAACTGGGGCTGCGCCATGACTTTTGCCTCTCACTTCGCCGTCGTGACGACGCTGTCAGGCGTCTGGGGTATTCCGATGGTGGCTCATTTCTTCAATATCTCGCCGACGGCGGCCGCCACTCCCCTGCTCGCCTTCATGATCGGTAACGCGGTCGGCTCGATCTTTCTCGGTCACATGGCTGACCGCGCAGCAGCCGCGCTCGACACCGCGCTGATCCGCATCTGCGTGCTGCGGATGGTGCTGATTGCAATGCTGCTGCCGCCGATCGCACAGGCGTTCGGCCTGATCTACGTTACCATCGTGTTTACGACGCTCGGACTTGTCGCCGGCGGGACGGTGCCCCTGGTGCTGAAATGCACCAAGAAACTTTACACCTCCGCCCTTATCGGCGTCGGCGCGTCCGTGAACACGACGGCCGCGGGAATTTTCGCCGGCGCGGCACAGCCCGTCATCGGCTTCGCCATGATTGCTGCCAGTCCGCTTGCCGCCAGCGGCGGCATGCAAGGCGCTGCCGCGATCGGCGACGCCGGGTACAGCATGCTTATCGGAATTCTGCTGCTCATGTCGCTGCCGGGTATCGCCGGGCCGTTATTGATGAGGACCAAATTGATAGTTCGCTAGACGCATTGAACGTAGAGGGGCCGTTATGGAGCGTTTGTTTTTGAGAAAAGAGGAAGTCGCATCGAAGTATGCGGTGAGCAGTTGGCAAAGTGTCATGTTCTCCGAATTCGAAGCCCAGATGAGCAGCGAAGCGAGACCTTTTCCCTGTGTTTTCGGCGTGACCGGCCATCGGCAGGACCAGTTGCGCTATCTGTTCCTCGATCCCTACGACGTCGAGATTCTAGGCGTCCAACTCGCACAATACGTCTCCGAGTCCAGATCCTACGGTCCCAACACTTCGTTGATCGTATTCACCCGGCCTCGTCCGGTGCAGACGCTTGACGCCTATTACCGCAAGATGTGGCTGACGCTCGACCAGTTGGCGCGGCTCGACAAGAGTCCATGGCCGGCAGAGATCCCCGAACAGATCGATCATCCAATGTGGGAGTTCTCATTCGCCGGAGAGCCAATTTTTGTGGTGTGCACGACGCCGGCACACGTGATGCGGCAAAGCCGCCGGTCGAGCGCCTTCATGCTCACCTTCCAGCCACGATGGGTGTTCGAGAAGATCCTCGGTAGCGAAAAGGCCGCCAACGCCGCGTTCGCCGAAGTACGCAAGCGGCTCATTCCCTACGACAATGCAAGCCCCTCTCCGCATCTCGGCCGTTACGGTGCGGCCGACGGGCGCGAGTACCAGCAGTACTTCCTGCATGACGATAACGAATCCGGAGGAGGCTGTCCCTTCGCCAAGCTCGCGCAGAGCAAACCGCCTCAAATCGAAGACAAGGAGCAAGCGGCATGACCCAAATCATTGCAAGTCAGAAAACCGAGTTCGCTATCGATCCCGTCATCCTGAACCTGCTCCCCGAGCAAGGCAGCATCGAATTGCAGCATGACGCCGCGGGCAAGGTGCATCGCTTTCACACCCATCCGGTAGATGAAATCCTCGTGATCATTAGCGGCCGGCTGAATTTCATGTGGGATGGCGGCCAGCGCATCGTCGGCGCCGGCGATACCATCCACCTGCCCGCCGGCACGCTCCACCAATCCGAAGCGCTGGAGGGCGGCGCAGTCTACGCGATCGCGACCCGTCCACCCGCGCATCAAGCGAACAATTGAAGCAAGGCGCGCGTGCAATGGGGGTCAAGACAATGAGGGATCGTTAGACGAAGAGTCCGTCGCCACTCGTTCGACCAGCTCGATGATTTCGGAACGCTGACCGGACGGAAGTTTCACGAAAGCCTTCAACAGTCGCAGGCTTTCGATCGTTTCGCTCGATGGAGCTCCGAGTTTCTTCTGCAGCTCTGCAACATAAGTGGGATTTTTCATCTCGCACCTTAGAAGAGGAACAGGAATGGCATATCCAGGTAAACGTGAGGGCTTGGCCCAGAAAGTAGATACTGCTGCGCAAGAAGCCGAACGGCTCGGCCTGACGACGGCGACCCTGATACTTCGCATGGCTCGCCTGGAAATCGATCGCGCGGAGCCCGAACAGGTTGCAACTATGCCAAAAAACAACCTACGCAGCAAGCCGAACTGAACGGCCGAAACGGCCCGATTCGGTGCGGCGAGAGGGTCGGCGGGAAATGTGCGGGGCCGGGACCGGTCCGAATGGATCAGACCCGGCGCCGGTGACACGATTGAAAACGAAAGACAGCCGATCAGCCGGTATTGCTCGTCTTTCCGAAAGCCCCCGCCTCGGCCAAACCAGCGATACGGCGGTCATCGTATCCAAGCGTCTTGCGCAGCACTTCCTTGGTGTGCTCGCCGAGCAGCGGCGCAGCGACGGGATCGATTGTCGGCGTGAGGCTCATATTGAGCGGCGTTTCGATGTTGGGCACTGAACCAGCGGTCGGATGCGGGATATGGCTGAGGCGATCGCGGTCGCGCACTTCCGGCGCGTTGAAGCCCTCCTCGACGGTGCGCAGATAGCCGACCGGTATGTTCGCCTTTTTCATCTTCGCCATCCAGTTCTCGAGCCGGTCGCTGGCAAAGACGCCGGCAATGATGGCGCGCAGCTTTTCCTTGTTGGCCGTTCGGTTTTTCCGGTGAGCGAACTCAGGGTCGGTCACGAGGTCGGGCCGTTCCAGCACCTCCGTCACAAGGCGGCGGTACAGCCGGTCGTTGGCACAGGCCATATAGAGCGGCCCGTCGGCGGCCTGATACACGCCGACCGTCGGTGAGCCGTTAGGTGAATTACCGAAACGACCGGGGTTCTCGCCGCTGATCAGGTAGGCCATGCCATAAAAGCCGGTCATCGCTACCGCGGTGTCGATCAACGCCACCTCAACCTGCTGGCCACGGCCGAGCCGGTCGCGCGCAATCAGAGCCAGCAAGATCGCGTTGCACGCCGACATTCCCGTCGCCATGTCCACGATCGGCGGGCCGGTTCGTACCGGCTGAGCATCCGGAAAGCCGTTCAGCGACATGAAGCCGCTTTCGGCCTGTGTGATCGGGTCGAACCCGGGGCGCAAGGCGAGCTCTCCCTTGCGGCCATAGGCCGAGATCGAGCAATAGACCAGTCGCGGATTGGTTGGAACGACCGACGCATAGTCGAGGCCGAATTTCTTCATCACGCCGCCGGAGAAATTTTCCACCACGACGTCCGCTTTCGCGATCAGTTCGCGCGCGACTACCAGCGCCGCCGGGTTGGTGAAATCCAGCGCAATACCGCGCTTGTTGCGGTTGAGACTGAGGAAGGCCGCACTCTCGCCGCCGATTTCCGCATGTTCATAATGACGCGTATCGTCGCCGCCATCCGGATTTTCGATCTTGATCACCTCGGCGCCAAAGTCGGCCAGCGTTTGCGTACAGGCGGGCCCTGCAACAACACGGGTGAAATCGACGACCAGCAGACCATCGAGGGCGGTCGGTTCGCCCTTGGCGCGCGGCGTGCGCTCCGGCAATTGCGGTCTGGCAGTCATGTCGGGCATTTCCTCGTGTTATTTTGCCTGGCGGAACGGATCGCGGCCGCCGCGAACGGTGCTTCATGGCCTTTTACCGGAAGCCCGCAGCCAACGCCAAACCCCGAATTTGCAGGGCGGGACCTGCCTCTGACATAGCTCTCTCCCAAACGAACGGCCGCCCGATCGGGTTTACCCCGACCGGGCAGCGCAATACTTCGCTTAGTCGCGTCGAAAGCAGTGTCGCAGCGGGTATCGCGAATACTTTTACCCGGGAAGCGCTACGCCCGATCCATCCGGCAACCCGCTAACCTGCACTTCGACTGGTGAGGCAGTGTCCGTATGCTTCATCACTTATGTCTCCGTACAAACAACAGAGAGTCTGGATCAGATCAGTTTGCTCCACGGAAACAACATCGATACCCGCTGCTTGTAACGACGATATTCGTCGCCAAACATGCCTATGAGGTCGCCCTCTTCGAGCAAGATACCGACGAAGATGTAGGCGGTGGTCACCGCCGCGAACAACAAATGTCCGACGCTCATGGTCGGCGCCGCCCAGAACGCGATGATGAAGCCGAGATAGATCGGATGCCGCGCGAAATTGTAGAGCAGCGGCGTCGGGAAGGTCGACGGCGGCATCTGCCGACCGGTCAGGTGGTTGGTGACCTGGTGCAACCCGAACAAATGATTGGTGAGGAATGTGCTGGTGAACACGATCACCCAGCCGACAAATGACAATATGGCGATCGTTGCGGCCATTTCGGGCTCTTCGATATGCCTGACGACGGTCGGAATCGGCCGCCATTGCCAGAACAGCAGCAGCAACGTCAGGCTGGCAAACAGCACATAGGTGCTGCGCTCGAACGGTTTCGGAATAAACTGCGTCCACCATTGTTTAAGGCCCCTACGCGCCATCACGCCGTGTTGAATGGCAAACAGCGACAGCAACGCGAGATTGACGGCGATTGCTTCAAAAACGGGCGAATTCGCGCCGGTATCGATGGCCTTCGGCACGACCAGGTCCGATACGAACCCGATCGCATACAAAATCGTGAAGAGAAATGTGAAATAGGCCACAGCGCCGAACAGAAATGCAGTGAATTTGAGCATTCGATTTGTCGGCATGACTGAGCCAACGGCTCGGGCTTCGGACATGAAATTAACTCCGTGGAGGGCAATGGGATCGCGACTTCGGTTTTTGCAGGATGACTGAAACGCGCCGACAAGACTTTGCCTGACGCTTGATCTCTCCATGAGACGGACTTGATTGTTTGTTGAGAAAGGATGCGACAACGCACGTGAAATTTGACTTCGACAAGTACGCTCTGGACACCAATCTTCGCGAATTGCGCCGCGACGGCGAACTGGTTGCGATGCAGCCGCAAGTATTCGACTTGCTGGTTCATCTGTTGAAGCGTCGCGATCACGTCGTCAGCCGGAACGAACTCATCGCGCTGGTTTGGGGCGGTCGGACCGTGTCGGACTCAACGCTCGACAGCCGCATCAACGCCGCCCGAAACGCCATCGGCGACTGTGGCAAGGAGCAACGGCTGATCCGGACAATTCCGCGAAAGGGTCTTCGTTTCGTTGGAACCGTGAACGAGCAGGTGAATGGCGTTCATCCGCCCCCCGAGCCAGCCGAGGCCGCTGCTGAACCCCGGCCATTGCCATTACCGGATCGACCGGCGATTGCCGTATTGCCGTTCGACAACATGAGCGGCGACCAGGAACAGGAATACTTCTCTGACGGGATCAGCGAAGACATCATCACCGCGTTGTCGAAATTGCGCTGGTTCTTCGTCATCGCCCGCAACTCGTCGTTCTCCTACAAGGGCAAGGCGGTGCATCTGAAGCAGGTCGCCGCCGAACTGGGGGTGCGCTACGTCCTCGAAGGCAGCGTGCGCAAGAGCGGCGATCGCGTGCGCATCACCGCGCAACTCAACGACACTGCGACCGGCAGCCACGTCTGGGCAGAGCATTACGACCGCGATCTGGTCGACGTATTCGCCGTGCAGGATGAGATCACCGATGCCATCGTCGCGGCGATCGAGCCGCAGATCTATGCCGCCGAAAACTTCCGCAGCCGGCGCAAACCACCGAACAGCGTGGACGCGTGGGACCTTGTTATGCGGGCGCTGTCGCATCATTGGCGCGTGACGCGGACGGACAGCGCCGCCGCTCAGACGCTTCTGGAACAGGCGATTGCGATCGATCCGAATTACGGCCAGGCGCTGGCCCTGATCGCCACTAACCACATGTTCGGCGTGCATCTGGGCTGGGCGGACATTACGACCGTAGCCCCCATCGCCGAGCGCGCAGCGCTCGCAGCCATTGCTGCCGACAGCGAGGATGCGTGGGCGCATACCGCGCTCGCCAGCGTCTATTTCTCCACCCGCCGCCTCGACCATGCACTGGCCGAATTCGAGCTGGCGTTGCAGCTCAACCCGAACTTCTCGCTGGCGCAAGGATACTACGCGCTGGCGCTGTCCTACAGCGGGCGATGGCAGGACTCCTATGCGGCCGCGCAACGCGCCATCCGCCAGAGCCCGCGCGATCCTTCGTCCGCGATCTATTACGGCGTCGCCGCCTACGCCCAGTTCGTCGGCAGGAACTATTGTGAAGCGATCTCGCTCGCGCGCGAAGCGACCCGCCAGCGCGGCGATCTCAGCGGCGCCTACCGGGTGCTGACGGTGGCCGCCGGCATGGCCGGGAAGATCGACGTCGCCAAAGCCGCGCTCGAGGAGCTGCGGCGGACCCAGCCCAATATCTCGCTGGCCTGGATCGCGACGCAGTTACCCTGGAAACTCGACGCCGATCGGGAGCATTATCTAGAGGGGTTCCGCCGCGCTGGGCTGGAATAATGCTTCATCGCGGGGGCGTTTTGACGGGATTGGCGTTCGCGAACCCATAGATCAGTGCTAGTCGGTCGAGGCATTCGCAGAACCGACGTGCGAAATAGTCCTTCCAGCGCTGGGTGAGCAATCCCCGCCGTTGCCCGACCTGCGCCATAGTCAAGCCGTGGACAAGGACGTCATGCACCAGCGCCGAACCGTCGGCACCGAGTTCGCGCTCGGCGCGATTGAGCCGCAGCACGGCCTTGCGCTGCCCCTCGGTGATCGGCTCGCGCATCTGACCGCCATCCACGTACTCCCTGGTCGGATCGACAGCGCGCGGGCCGCGCTCGGCTCTCTCCCAATCGCTCTGAAAGGCCCGCCCGCCCTGGTACTGCGCCTCGTCGATCTGGCGATGCGAATGCAGACGGGCAAGCGGATCGTTGCGGATGGAGCGCAGGGCAACGATCTTCTCACCCGGCTCCAGCGCCAGGGGATTATCGACCTCGACGGTCGCGACCTCGGCGTTGCGTGGCAAATCCCGGGATTTCCGGTCATGGGCCCTTGCAGGGTTATACGGCTTGTTCCGCTTGGCTCTCGGCATGTCGGATGATCTCCTTTCAAGAACGATGGAATTTGGATTGCGCGCGGAAGAACCCGGCGTTGCTGTTCATGCCGTCTCAACCAGCTTGAGCAAGACAGTGCACGCCGTGCGTTCCGATGGCGTGCCGGGGCCGCAGCTCAAATGAAAATGCGGTGTGCAGTAACTCGAGCCAGGCCGGCGTGGATGACCGCAGAAGGTGATGGCTTCCCCCTCTTCGTCCCCACCGTAAGGGTAGCGGCAATTGCCGCGTTCCAGTTCGATCAGGGAGAGATGGAGCGGATCGATCTCGACACAACGCAGCTCGACCGGCTTCATCCCTCTAAGCGGCGGCACCGGCCATGGAAACCTGGGCGATGTTGCCTTTACCAGGTGAATTTGGCCCGGCCGGGTCAACTGCGGCTCCACGCCTGGGGACGACGATCCGGACCGCTCGTTCCAGGCGAGCCCCATCCGCCTGGCACGGCCCAATACGGCATTGCGCGAGTAAGCTGTGTTGAATTTCCTGTTGATAGCTGCCGCGATCCGGGCAAAGGACAAATGCAGGGCAAAAAGCTCCCGCAGCGCGCCCGAGTGCTCGGGCGCCCAGTCTGTTGGTTCCATTACCGAATTTCCTGTTTCTTTCAGCGTCGCCCGGCGCCCCCTCGTTTATTTCCGATATTCCGAACAAAAAGTCAAGCTTGTTTCTGGTAATCGTAACTGCTAGTGTTTCCGAAATTCGGGAAAGGATGAACCATGCTGGACGTCAAAATGATCGAACGGGCACTTGAGAGGACGGGTAAGAGCAAGGGTGGCCTGGCGGACGCCATGGGCGTCCGTGCGGGCGCAGTCTCGGAAATCCTGTCCGGGATACGGCTGATCAAGGCGTCCGAGATCGCGCCGATCACGGAATATCTCGGGCTGAATTCGGTGCCGATCATGGGGCGCGTCGGCGCCGGCGCAACGATCGAGCCAGAGCATGAACAGGTGCCGCCGGAGGGCCTCGGCGAGGTCGAACTGCCCTTCCCGATGGCCGAAGAGACCATCGCCTTTGAAGTTGCAGGCGATTCCATGCTGCCAAAGTACGAAAATGGCGACGTTATCGTGGTTTTCCGCGATCAGCGCCATCCGCTGTCGAGCTTCTACGGCGAAGAGGCTGTCGTGCGCCTGAAGACCGGCGAGCGCTATTTGAAGACGATCGAGCGAGGAAAGTCCTCACCTCTGGTCAATCTCAAGAGCTTCAACGCCAAGCCGATCACGGGCGTGAAACTCGAATGGATCGGCGAGATCTGCGTCACCCTGCCGCGGGGTCAGATCGAACGCCTGCGCAATAAGGCAGCTGCGAAGACACGCAAGGCGGCCAAGGCAAAATAGCGGACGGGATGCCGGCGAAAGGGAAGCGATTCGGCAGGTAAAGCCATCAAGTGATTCGGCCGGCCGGCCGTCGGGAACAGGCCACACGCCGCCTTGATTGCTGTTTTGCCGAATTCTTGCTTGACTTTTTCTGTTTTTCAGCAATACTGGTGCCATCCGTTCCAGGGTGACTGACAGATTGCCAAATATGCAGTATTTCGTCGTGATGATCGATTACGGCCGGCGTGGCCGTGAGGCCATTGTCGATCCTGAAATCACCCGGCGCGAGGTCATCTCGCGGATTGCGTCGGGTGAATACAGGAACATCAGTTTTATCCATGAAATCGTCGATTCCTCCGTCGAGGACATAACCGCCGACATTCTGAACGAAGCCGCGCTTCCCGACATTGGCGCGGCAAGCGTCGATCTGCAGGCCGACCAGTTCGACCACCGACGCGACCTGCGAAAACATGAAACCGTCTGAACTCGGGCAACCCTGTTCCGTCGTCAAAATAATGTGATCATTAACGGGCTTTGATCGCCGGCGGCTTCCTTAATTATTCGTCACGCAAAGTCTACTCGGACGGCGCAGACAATTGCGCTACATAAGCGATTCGATTTTCTCCGGCTTGCAAAGTTCTTACACTCCATGTTTCCGTCAATGAAGGCCGAGATTGCCGCACGCGACGGCGATCCCCGGCTCAGCCTGCTGCTTGGTATCGCTGCCTGGTTCTTATTTCTGGATCACATTCCGCATAACGCAGTCAGCCTGTTGACCCTGCGGAATTTCGGATTCAGCGGCGCAACCGACCTGTTCGTGTTCGTCGGCGGCTATACCGCCGCAATCCTCTATGGAAAAATGATGCTGGAGCGCGGTTTCCTGGTCACCGCTACCCGCATTTTCAGGCGCGTATGGCAGCTATACGCCGCCTATGTCGTCCTGTTCGTGATCTATATCGACTTGATCGGATACGTCGCCAGGAAATCGGCGGCGCCCGAAATCATCCACGAATTCAATGTCGCCGGAATCCTCGGCCACACGATCCGGACATTGATTTACGGCCTGCTGCTCCAGGCCAAGCCGCTCAACCTCGATGTGTTGCAGCTCTTCATCGTCCTGATGGCATTTTTTCCGGTCGTATTGTTCGGAATGTTGCGCCGGCCGAACCTGACGGCAGCCGGGTCGATTGTCCTTTACCTCGCCGCCCGCAAACTCGACTGGAATCTATCCTCATTTCCAGACGGGCACTGGTATTTCAATCCATTCGCCTGGCAGTTGCTGTTCGTGCTCGGCGCCTGGTTCGCGTTGGGTAGCGCGAGGCAAATGCGGGCGATTCGTTCGCTCCAGGATCTTTCGATCCTGCGCATACTGGCTTTGCTCTATCTCTTGTTCGCGTTGATCGTGACCGTAACGGGAAACGTGCCGCAGTTGGCTGGAATCGTTCCTGACGCCGTGCTCGATTTCTTCCTTCCAAATGAAAAGGAAAATCTGGCCCCTTACAGGGTACTTCATTTCCTCACTCTTGCCTTCCTCTTCTCGTTCGCGGTCCCGAGAGACTGGCATGGATTTCAACGGCCAGCCCTGCGGCCGATCGTGAAGTGCGGGGAAGAATGGTTGCCTGTCTTCTGCGCCGGTGTCTTCCTTTCCTTTGCAGGGCATTTCTTCCTGATCACGGGACCGAATTCGCTCGCGATGCATTTCCTGGTCAGCATCGCCGGAATCGCGATCATGGCGGGCGTTGCCTATTACACGTCGTGGTCCAGGCGGCAGGACTACAAACCTGCGCTCAGCACTCGTTACTGAGCGAGGCTGCGGTCCACCAAACCGCTACGGCGCGTATTCGATGTGGGCGCGGATCGAATGGTTGACCTGATCGTTCCAGCCGAATTTCTGCACCGCTGCGATCATGTTCGACAGGCCATCCTGCCACCACGCCTCGTATGTGAGCGAAGGCCAATCGCGCAAGACCTTCTCCGAAATCCAGGCATGCTCGCGATCGCTGCGCACGGCCACGCTGCCAAGCAGTTTTGCCTGCACGGTGGAATCCATCGCCCCTTCGATGCGGACCGAGAATGCCTTGAAATTTTCGGGGTCATCGATTTCGACGGATCGGCTCGATGCGATAACGCGAATGATCATCCTTGGTGTTCCTGGACGGTCTGCGCCACGCGCTCCCGCGCCACGGGCAGCATCTCGCGCGCAAAGATGCCAGCGGAGTGCAGTACCTCCTGTTGGCTGAGGTTGCCGAACGAAAACTGACTGATGAAGTAGTTGGCGCCCGCCTCCTCGGTCATCCTTCTGACCTGCTCCCGGATCGTGCCCCGTGATCCCGCAATCGCTCCGCCGTTTTGTACCATCGTATCGAAATCCTCGGGCAGCCGGGCGAAACGCGGCTGCGTACCGTGCTTCTTCCAGAGCTTCATGAAGCTGCTGTAGAAGTTCGGCCAGGCACGGCGACCAAGCGCCATCGCCTCCCGGTCGCTGTCGGCCGCCACCACAAAACGGTTGATCCCGAGCAGCGGCAGCTGTTCCGGCGAGTTGCCCGCCGCAGCCCATTCGGCGCGAAAGCGGTCGGTAATCTCACGTGCCCGCGGCAGCGGCCCGCCGCACACGATGTTGATCCTGTTCTGCGCCGGCCAGACCGCGCCCTCGGGCACCGGGACCGCGTACCATAGCGGCGGGTGCGGAAGCTGCGCCGGTTTCATGTCGATCGGTACGTTCGTGAACTGATAGTGCTTGCCTGGAAAATTCACCTCGGCCTGCGTCAGCGCCTGCATGATGACGGTGTAGGCCTCGACATACATCGCCTGTGCCTGGTCCGGATCGACGCCAAAATAATGCAGCTCATGCGGCGACGCGCCTCGGCCGATCCCGACCTCGATCCGGCCCCGGCTCAGATGATCCAGCATGCAGATTTCTTCGGCCAACCGCAGCGGATGGTGCGCCGGCAATACGTAGACCAGCGCACCGAGGCGCAGACGCTTGGTGCGCTGCGCCGCCGCTGCAAGGAACACGCTTGGCGATGGCGTCAAATTGAGCGGCGTCGAATGGTGCTCGCTCATATGGTATGTACGGAATCCGGCTTGATCGTAGAATTCGATCAATTGCAGCCGATTTTCATATTGTTCGCTGAGCGGATAGGGCCCGTGATCGTTTTGATCGAAGATTCCGAACGGCATTGCACCACCCCGAGGACGTCTTTTCCGGCCCGCCACGATGGTACCTGCGGCGACGACCGGCGCGTCGTAAGAGGATGTTACATGGCAAACGCCAGACCTTCCAGCACCGAGACCGCGAGGAGCGTCTCTCTCAATCCGGCGGTAATGCCCGCTTTAGCCGTGCCTCGCTGTCGCGCAGCGTTACCGAATCGAGTTTCCCTTGAGAAGATGCCTCCTTGGCGCACGCGAAGATCCGGTAAAATTGCGTACCGTCGAAGGCGACCAGCAGCAGATCGGCGCCGGCATTGAGCGCTTCCACCACCGCTGTGCAGACATTGTTCTGATAGATCGCGCCCATCACCAGATCGTCAGTCATGATGACGCCCTGGTAATTCCACTTCTTGCGAACGATGCCGTCAACCACAAGCCGGGAATGCGACGCCGCGCGATCGGGATCGACAGCGGTCAGCGTCACGTGCCCGATCATTAACTGCGCCCCGGAGCCCGCCAGCACAGCCCGAAACGGCCGCCAGTCGGACGCTTCGAGCTCCGCCAGAGGCGTGTCGAGACCGGCACTGAAGTGATGGGTATCGGCACGAACCCGCCCCAGCCCCGGAAAGTGCTTCACGGTCGCACCGACACCAACGGCCTCAAGCCCATGGACATAGGACCTGGCGATGTCGGCCACGATGGCCGGATCGTCGGAAATCGCGCGGTGGCCGATCAGCGTGTTGAAATCGAACCGGTTACGCTTCGCGTCGGGTCGCAAATCCAGCACCGGCGCCAAATTGAGGTTGACGCCAAGCGCCGCCAGTTCCTGGCCATGAGTTCGCCCGAAGGCCTTCGCTTTCTCCGTGCGAACATCCGGCGGAAGGCTCGCCAACGTCGAGAGCGCAGGCAATTTGGTCAGGGGCGGCGACAGATGCGAGACGATGCCGCCCTCGTGGTCGGCGGCGACAATCAATGGCGGCAGGCCGGCGGCACGTCGTTTTTCCTGAAGCGCCGAGAGTTCAGATTTCAGCGTCGCCGGTGCTCTTCGTACATTGTGTTTGGTGATGTAGATGCCGGCGATCAGGCCTTTCTCAGCCAAAGCAGCCACTTCAGGGAATGATGAATACCCCGCCATGAAATGCTGGCCGAGGCTACGCGCCTGCGCGACGTCGGTCTGCAGAACGTTTCGTCTGCGCAACTCGAACGAGGCTTGCGCGCACAGCATTGACAGCGGCGGCAGGCACCACAGCAGGACCAGCAGTTTTCCCGCGATCCCTCGCCTGCGCCAGTAACCGCCGCGAATCAGGCAGGCGAGAACGCCAACGCTCACCACGACAAGAACGACGTTACCCGTACCACGCAACGCGATCAGATAAGGATCGTTCTTGTTCGCCGCGATGAAAATGAAAGCCAACCCCGCGAACCAGGCCAGGCCGACGCCGATACGTTTGATGATTTGCATGAAGGACGATGCTGTGTGCGTGTGACTGGCGAGACCATCGCCGTATCAAACTTGTTATTGCTCCGCGAGCGTATAAGCGTGGCTGCACAGAAACTGCATAAGAATCCTGAAGTCTTGCAGACAGCCTTCCCGGTATTTGCACAATGGCCGCGCATAGCTCGTCTTGCAAACCGGTGCGACCTTTGAATGCCGATTCCCTCGCGTTTAGCCAATGATGTCTGGTGGCTCTGTGAGCCACTCTCGGCGGCGCTGGTCTGCAATCTTTCCCTCCAGACAGGCAGCGCAACGATGGCTGAATTCTCCACGCCGGCACCCCATGCAGGCTCCATTCGGGAAAGCACTTTCCCAATCAAGCCGACCATTGCCCTGGCCCTCGCGGCATTGGCCGACTGGCTGTTCTACGGCCAGCGAACCGGAATATCCGCTGTTATCTTCGCCATTGCACTAACCGGCGGCGCGCTGCTCGCCAATTTCACCAGGCTGAACAAAGCGAAGATTCTACCCGCGGGCCTCCTTGTGCTCGCCGCCCTCATCCCGGCCGTCGAGGAATTCAATGCCGCTTCACTCTTCTTCATTGTCGTGGCGCTCGGCGTTGGCCTCTCGCTAACGACAGATCGCAAACTGACCGGCGTTGGCGAACAAGCCGCCGCGCTCTGCGACCTTTATCTGGTCGGCCCGTTCAGATTGCTCCGGGACGCCATCAGCGCGTTCAATCTCCCGGCGCTGACGGCCGGTTTCACCGTGTGGTTCATTCCGGTGGTTCTCAGCGGCATCTTCGCAGTTCTGTTCGTATCGGCCAATCCGCTGCTTGAGAAATGGATCAGCCTGCTGAACCCGGGCAGCGCCACCTCCTATATCAGCCTGGGACGGGTGCTGTTTTGGGCGGCCGCTTTGTCGCTGGTTTGGCCCTTTATCCACGTCCGGTGGCGCCGCAAGTCCGAGGCGCCGGCCGACTTGGTCGTATCGGTAACGGAGGAGCAGGAGAAGCCAGTTCATGACGTCGACTTCTTCGGTGTGGCGACCATCCTGCGTTCGCTGATCCTGTTCAATTTGCTGTTTGCGGTTCAAACCGCCCTGGACGTGTTCTTTCTCTGGGGCAACGCGACGCTGCCGGCCGACATCAGCTACGCGGCCTATGCGCACCGGGGCGCCTATCCCCTGATCCTCACCGCGTTGCTGGCTGCCGGATTCGTACTCATCGCAATGAGACCCGGCGGCCCGGCAGAGCAATCGAAGGTGATCCGGCCGCTCGTCTATCTCTGGGTCGCGCAGAACGTCCTGCTGGTTGCGTCATCCATCCTGCGGCTCGATCTCTATGTGCAGATCTACCTGCTGACCTGGTGGCGCGTCGCAGCCTTTATCTGGATGCTGCTTGTCGCGTTCGGACTGCTGCTTATCGTTGCCCGTATCAGGCTCAATCGTTCGAACGATTGGCTGATCCGCGCGAACCTCATCACTTTGATCGCAACGCTCTATGTTTGTTCGCTGGTCAATTTTCCTGCTGTTATCGCCGACTACAATGTCGGTCATAGCCGCGAAGCCACGGGCAAGGGTGTCCCGGTCGACATCAACTATCTGTTTCATCTCGGTCCTCAGGCCTTGCCCGCCATCGACAGGGCGATTGCCCTCCGCAGCTTCGATCCAAACCTTGTTTTCCGCCGCAACTACCTTGTAGAACAGCATCTCAATGATTTGGCTTCCTGGCGCGCCTGGGGTTTTCGGAGCTGGCGGCTCCAGCGTACTCTGGACGCCTCAAAGAGTTCGACCGCGAGTTGACGACGACCTTTGTCCGGAGAGACGTTTGACACACCGTATCCTCATCGTCGATGACGACCTGCATATTCGCGAAGTCATCCGGGTCGCGCTCCGGAAGGCCGGGATGACCGTCTTCGAGGCGCGGGACGGCAAGGAAGCTTTGACCCGCTTCGCCGCCGACAGGCCGGACCTCATGATTCTCGATATCGGCATGCCGGAATTCGATGGATTGGATGTCTGCCGGGAGGTCCGGAAGTCATCGGACGTTCCGATCCTGTTTCTTTCGGCACGCGACGAAGAGATCGACCGTGTGCTGGGCCTCGAGATCGGCGGCGACGATTACGTCACCAAGCCTTTCAGCCCGCGCGAGCTCGTCGCGCGGGTAAATGTCATCCTGCGCCGCACCTCCCTGCGCGGGTCGGACCCAAAGGCAAATGCGGCGCTTTCCCAGGGCGGGCTGCTGGTTGATCCGGAACAGCATGTTGCGGCGTTCGCCGGTACACCGCTTCGCCTGACCGCCATCGAATTCGGAATCCTCAGGGCTTTTCTAACCCGGCCATCGGTGGTCTTCAGCCGCGAGCAGATCATGAATGCTGCCTATCAGCTCAACATCCAGGTGTCGGACCGCACCATCGACAGCCATATTCGCAATATTCGCGCCAAGCTTGCCGCGGTGAACTGCGACAATGTCATCGAGACCATCCACGGCGTTGGCTTCAAGCTCGGCCGCTGCGAGCCGCACGCATGACATCGCGGGCCGGCGAGAAATGGCGGCCGTCGGTCGGCATGATCATTTTTGCCGCGTTGGCTGCTGTGGCCGCATTGCCTCTGGTCGGACTGTTCTTCTTTCGGCTCTATGACAACCAGCTCATTCACCAGACGCAGGCCGAGCTGATTGCCCAAAGCCGGGTATTGGCCGCGGTCTATGCGCGAGACGTGGAAGCCCGCCTCAATGCCGGGGTCGTCCTTGGCGCTGAAATCCCGCCCGAAGCGCGCCCTGTTTCGGACGACAAGATGACGCCAATCCGGCCGGCACTCGACCTGGCCGCCGGCGCAGATCTGCTGAGGCGGCGGCCCGACGCACTTCCGGCCGGTGCTCCCGCATCTCAGGCCTATGTCGAGATCGGGGCCCGGCTGATGCCGATCATCCTGGAAACGCAGAAGGTCACGCTGGCGGGATTCCGGATCCTCGATCCCCGCGGCGTGGTGATCGCCGGCCGCAACGAAGTCGGCCAATCACTGGCGCATATCGAGGAGGTGGCGACCGCGTTGCAGGGCCAGTATCGCGCCGCGTTGCGGATCAGAGTCCCCGATAAGCCCCCGCCGCCGATCTACTCGATCAGCCGCGGCGTCGGCGTTCACGTGTTTTCGGCCATGCCCGTGGTCGTCAACAATCGCGTTGCCGGCGTCATCTACTTGTCGAGGACGCCGAGCAACATCTTCGACCATCTCTATCAGGAGCGTGGCAAGTTCATTCTTGCCGGCTTCGCCGTCATCTTCGCCACTGTGATCATTGGCCTGGTGTTTTCCCGCACCATCACCCGGCCGATGCGCGAGCTGGTCGATCGCGCCGCCCGTATCAGCCGCGGCGACCGCGACGCCTTTCAGCCGCTGGCGCATTACGGCACCCGCGAGTTTTCCCAGCTGTCGCACAGCTTTCTCGACATGGCCGAGCAATTGTCGCGCCGATCGGATTACATCGCGACCTTCTCGTCGCATCTCACCCACGAGCTGAAGTCGCCGCTGACCTCGATCAAGGGCGCCGCCGAACTGCTGCTGGATTCACTGCAGAGCAAGACCGGCAATCTCACACTGATGGAGCAGAAGACTTTCGTATCAAATATTCTGGGCGACACCGAGCGTCTGGAAGCGATGACGCAGCGGCTGCGCGAACTGGCGCGCGCCGAGACCACGCCGCAGAACGAGCACACCGAATTGAGCCAGGTCATCAGTGGACTGAAGAGCCGTTTTCCCACCCGCGCGATCGACGCCACCGGCTGTCTCGAACGTTCGATCGGCATGTCCAACGAGAAGGCGCTCATCGTCCTTTCGCATCTGACCGACAACGCCATTCGTCACAACGCTGGGAATGTGCGGCTGGCAGCGGTCGATGAAGGTGCCACGGTCAAGATGACCGTGAGCAATGACGGCGATCCGATATCGGAGGCCAACCGGGAGAAGATATTCGACGCGTTCTTCACCACCCGCCGCGACACCGGCGGCACCGGAATGGGACTCGCGATCGTCCAGGCCGTGATGGCGAGTCACGGCGGATCGATCCGGCTGTTGCCATCAGACAAGGACGTGGCGTTCGAACTGCAGTTTCCCGCCGCTTGATTTTGATCGCGTTTTCTTCGCCCGAGAACGCTTCAGACTCGCTCGATGATGATCGCAGGCGCCATGCCACCGGCGGCGCACATCGTCACCAGGCCACGCCTGAGGTCGCGCCGCTCCAGTTCGTCGAGAACGGTACCGATCAGGATCGAGCCGGTCGCGCCGATGGGGTGACCGAGCGCGATTGAGCCACCATTGACGTTGACCTTGTCGCGGTCGAGCTTGAGGTCGCGGATGAATTTTTCGGCGACGACGGCGAAGGCTTCATTGATTTCGAACAGGTCGATATCATCGAGCGTGAGGCCTGCCTTGGCCAGCACCTTGCGCGCAGCCGGCACCGGCGCATTCAACATCAGGGTTGGGGAGTCTCCCATGTTCGCCATCGCGACCACGCGCGCCCGCGGCTTCAGGCCATGTGCCTTGGCATAATTCGGCGAAGCCAACAAAATGGCCGCCGAGCCGTCAACGACGCCGGAGGAATTGCCGGCGTGATGCATGAAGTTGATGTCGAGATCGGGATATTTGTCGAGGATAAGATTGCGGTAGGTCGTGCCCTTGTCGTCGAGCGGATAGTCCGCGACCGCGGTAAAGGCGGGCTTCAACCCGGCAAGGCCTTCCAGCGTGGTCTGCGGACGCGGATATTCCTCGCGGTCCAGCGCAAGGCTGCCGTCCTCGCGGTGAACCGGCACGAGGCTCTTGTCGAAATGACCGCCCTTGATGGCGGCGGCCGCACGCTTCTGGCTCTCGACGCCCAGAGCATCGACATCCTGACGCGAAATACCCTCCAGCGTCGCCACCGCATCGGCACAGACGCCCTGATGCGATTGCGGGTGCCGGGCGCGCAGACGAAGGTTGCCATTGTCCATCATGAACGGCCCCTCGCCGCGGCGACCCTCCATCGACATCATCTCGGTGCCGCCGGCGATCACGAGATCCTCGGAGCCCGACATGATGGAGTTGGCCGCCATGTTGACACTGGTGATGCCGGAACCGCAGAACCGGTCCAGCGTGACGCCGCTGGCGCGCACATCATAGCCGGCGTCCAGCGCCGACATCCGGCCGAGGTCGCCGCTCTGCGCTCCGCGTTGGGAACTGGTGCCCCAGATGATGTCGTCGACGTCAGCGGTATTAATCCCGGTGCGATCTGCCAGCGCACGCAACACCGTGGCACCGAGTTGCTGCGGATGGATACCCGCGAGCGCACCCTTGCCGGCCTTGCCAATGCCACGCGGTGTCCTGCAGGCGTCGATGATCAGCGCGTCAGCCATGGTGTTTTCCCTCGCCATTAGTGATTGGCTGCATTTGCAGCCGGTTAAGCCTTGGAGTCAATTCATCCCCGTGTTTGGACCCATGCGGTTCGGGCAGAGGGGCAGTCCGTTTTGGCGCCCTCACGCTCTCCACTCGTCGTCCCGGCCTTGAGCTCAGATGCGCGATTGCGCATCGGGGGACCCATACCGCGTGAGCTCTCGATGAAGACGCGGTAACAGAGACCGTTCGCAAAACTTCTTCCTGTGGCTATGGGTCCCGGGTCAAGCCCGGGACGACAGCGGTGATTGTAGATGCGCAATCATTCAAAACGTGATTTCGCGATCTCGCGACGCATTGCGCCCGAGCTTTGCCAGAAACTTCCCGCCCTCTTCAAATAGAGGGCGCAGGGAAGACCGGGTGCGCGCTGCACCCGCGGTCTCGTGTGCGGTTAGCACAACAAATGCTGCACACGAGCATACAGGGCAGCGGAGAACACCCGGCCTTCCCTGCGCAATGGCTTTACGGCTTATATCGTGCTCTCCCCGGAGACGAGTTCTTGGTTGACTCCGTCACCGCCGTTCGGCTCACGCCTACCCGACAGCTTGACAC
>NZ_JAFCMB010000039.1 GCF_018130145.1 Bradyrhizobium sp. AUGA SZCCT0176
CCCGCAGACCCCGCGCCAGCCTGTTGGCCCGCTTGTTCAGCTCGCCATAGCTCAGCGCTGCATCGCCAAACACCAGCACCACTGCATCCGGAGACCGGCGGGCCTGTTCTTCGAACTGCGCATGAAGACAGCGGTCTCGCGGATACCCGGCGTCCGCCCGATTCCACGTATCGAGCAGGAGTTCGCGCTCCTCAGGCGGCAAAATGTCGAGTTGCCGGACAGGAAACTGCGGCCGTCGCTCCAGATTATCGGCCAGTTGCTCGAGCGCATGCTGCATCAACGCGCAGACGCGTTCAGGCGACAGCGGATGGATCACTTGCGCCGTCAGACCCAATGCCTGACCGTAATCCTCGACCGACAGCATCAAAGGGTAATTGGTACGCTCTTCGCCGCCGAGCCACTCGATGCCGTCGACGCCAGCGGCGGTCTCATCCACGCTTGAGTCGGCCGGCATGGCGTTATGGCGGTAGTTCAGGATCGAACTGAACAAGGGGGCCGGCGCCGCAACCTTGCTGCATCGCTGCGCAAGCGCCAGCGAGGCGTGCTCATGCGCCATCAGTTCGGCGAGCCGGGCATGCGCACGGCGAACGCTGTCTTCGACCGCGGTGTCGTCGAGGTCCAGCCGCAGCGGCAATGTGTTGATGAACAACCCCATGGTGCGGTCGCCACCGGCGTCGGCATGCATGCGGCCGAACAGCACCGTGCCGAACACGACGCGCCCGCGACCGCTGCTCCGCGCCACCACCTGACCCCAGGCGAGATGGCAGAGACTGGCGAGGCTCACTCCCAGACGACGCGCCTGAACCCGCAGCCGTCCGTTGAGCGATTGCGACAACGTTCGCCGGGCTTCCGTCACGCCACGGCCGTCGCCGTGCACCCTGTCCAAACCAAACGGCGTGGTCGGTTCATCGATATCCGACAGCATGCTGCGGAAAAAACGCTCATGCCCGGCCGTAGCTTCCGCTCCCCGCGTCTGGGCTACGAGATTTCGGAACGGATACGAAGCCGCCAGTTCATGACCACGCCCGGACAATATCTTCCGGACTTCGTCATGCATCACCTCCAGGGTGGAATGATCGCCGATCAGGTGATGCAGCAAGACCAGCAGCAGCCAGCGATCCTTGCCGGCATCCCGGGCCACCGCAAAGCGCAACAGCGGCGCCTGGCCAAGATCGATCCTGTTTCGTCGCGGATCAAAACGCTGCGCAAGCTGTTCGTGCGCCGGGCTTTCGCGGTCCAGCTCTACCTCGGTGGCGATCAAAGGAGCCTGTCGCCAGACCACCTGTACCGGGGTGGACAGGCCCTCCCATTCAATCGAGGTGCGAAGAATGTCGTGACGATCGATCACCTGCCGCACGGCTGCGAGATAGCGGTCGAGCAAATCGCGGCTTGCAAACGCCATCTGCCCGACGAGCAGATAAGGATCGCCCTCCACTGCCAGCAGATGGTGAAACAGGATGCCGTCCTGAAGCGGCGATAATCCGTAGATATCCTGGATGTTGGCAACGCCACCAGGAACCTTCGCCGCGATCCTGTCGATGTCGGGTTGCTCCAGCCTGATTAGTGGCAGCATATCGGGCGTGATCGCAGCAGCCTGCATCGGGATCAGGTTGGCCGGCACGTCAGCCACGCCGCCACCATCAAGGCTCGCCGCGAAATCAGCCAGCACCGGTTTGGCGAACAGCGTGCGCACGTCCGCGCTGAGCGAATGCCGCTGCAACCGCTCCAGCATGCGGACTGCGAGCAGTGAGTGGCCGCCGAGTTCAAAGAAGTGATCGTTCCGCCCAATGCGCTCGACGCCGAGCAGCTCGGTCCAGACCATGGCAACCGTTTCTTCGCGTTCGCCTTGCGGTGCTTCATAGTTTCGGCGCACGAAGGCATCGTCCTCGGGCGACGGCAGCGCCTTTCGATCGACCTTTCCGTTCGGCGTGAGCGGCAACGCTTCCAGGCGCACGAAAGCCGACGGCACCATATATTCCGGCAAGCAGGCGCGGAGGTGACTGCGCATTGCAGCCGCGAAATCGCCGCCGTCGTCATCCTGCGCAGTTGGCACCACATAAGCAATCAGCCGCTGGTCGCCGTCATGATCCTGGCGCGCCAGCACCACCGCATCAGCCACGCCGGCGTGCTCGTTCAGGCGAAATTCGATCTCGCCCAACTCGATGCGGAAGCCGCGGATCTTGACCTGATGGTCATTGCGGCCGAGGAACTCGATATTGCCACCCGGCAAATAGCGGCCGAGATCGCCGGTGCGATACATCCGCGCCCCCGCATCACCGCTGAAGGGATCGAACACGAAGCGTTCCGCGGTCAGATCGGCGCGATTGAGATACCCGCGTGCGACCCCTGCTCCGCCGACATAGATCTCGCCGATCGCCCCGAGCGGAACCGGCGCACCGAACCTGTCCAGCAGATAAACCTGCGCATTCGGAAGCGGTCGACCGATCGGGACGACGCCGCCTTCAAAGTCCATCGGCCGCAGCCAGGTTGTGGCACAGACGGTTATCTCTGTGGGGCCGTAACCGTTGAAAACGGCCACACCTGACGGGACACCCTTGATCAACTCGGCCTTGGGCAATTCACCGGCGAGGACAAGCACCTGCAGCGATGCCAGGCGATCAAGGTCCGCGCGCCCCTGGAGCAAGGCCGGCGGCAGGGTCGCGTGCGTAATGCCGTTGTGTGCCAGATAATCCAGCAGCTCCGCCGCGTTGCGATGCTCTCGCGGGCCGAGCAGAAACAATTCGGCCCCGGAGCACAGGGCCATGACGATTTCCCAGGTGCTGGCGTCAAAGCTCAAGGAAGCGAACTGAACGACGCGACTGCGCGCGGAAACTTCAAACAGCGCCCGTTGGGCCAGCGCCAGGTTTACCGCACCGCGATGCTCGACCATCACGCCTTTAGGCGTTCCGGTCGAACCCGACGTATAGATAATGTAGGCAAGATGACGCGATGTCAGGCCCGCGACCTCTGGATTTGATTTCGCCAACCCGGCGATAACAGGTGCGTCCGCTTCCAGATCAACGATATCGCATGCTGTTCCCGCGAGCGCCGCGCGCCCGGCATCGTCGCAAATCAGTAATTTTGGCTTTGCGCCATCGACGATCTGCCGCAACCGTTCGGACGGATAGACGGGATCCAGCGGCAGATAGGCGGCGCCCGCCTTGAGTACGGCCAGCAGGCTGACGACCATGGCGATGCCGCGTTCCAGGCAGATCGCGACCGGCTGGTCCGGACCCGCGCCCCGTTCGATCAGATAGTGCGCGAGCTGGTTGGCCCTTGCATCCAGTTCGCCGTAACTCAGGCGGAGATTCTCATACGCCAGCGCAGTGGCATCGGGTGCCTTTCGGACCTGCTCGGCGAACAATTCGTGGATGCAATGTTCGGACGGGTACGGCGTAGCGGTCTGGTTCCAGGTCTCCAGAACGAGTTCGCGCTCTTCGACATCAGCCAGATCGATCCGGTCGACGACCTGACCCACATCAGCGACCATGGCTCGCAGCATGGCAAGCAGATAGTCCCGATGACGCTCGACGGTTGCCTCGTCAAACAGTGCCGTCGCGTAGTTCAGGGCCCCGACGATGCAGCCGTCGGCCTCAGTCAGGTTGAGCTCAAGATCGAACTTGATCTCGCTCAGAGCAGTGTCCGTGATCTCGGCTTTCAGGCCCGGCAATTCAAACGTTGCCGACTCGTTATTCTGCCAGGCGAACACGACCTGAAACACCGGGGCATGGTCCAGACGCCGCGGCGGCTGAATGATCTCGACGAGTTGCTCGAACGGCAAATCCTGATGGTCCTGAGCCGCCAGCGTCGCACCGCGCACGCGGCTCAGCAGCTCCGCCACGTCAGGTTCGCCCGACAAATCGACGCGGAGCGCCAGCATATTGACGAAGAAGCCGACCAGACCCTCGATTTCACGCCGGTTGCGATTGGCCGTCGGCGTACCGATCACGACATCGCTCTGACCTGACAGCCTCGACAACACAGCCGCCCATGCCGCCAGCACCGTCATGAATGCGGTCGTGCGATGAGATTGGCTTAGCTGCTTGATGCCACGTGCAAGCTCGGCGTCGATCTCGATCGGCAATGACACGCCGGCGAGAGACCTGACCGGCTGTCGCGGCCGATCGGTCGGCAGTTCGAGCAAGGCCGGCGCACCCGCCAGCGTCTGCCGCCAATGGTCGACCTGCCGCTGCAATCGTTCGCCCGCAAGCCACTGGCGTTGCCAGGCGGCATAGTCAGGATACTGAATCGGCAGCGCCGGTAGCGGATCGCCCTCGCCGACCATGAAGGCGCGATACAAGGCGCTCAGCTCGCGCACGAGCACACCAATGGACCAGCCGTCCGAAACGATATGGTGCTGGGTCAGCAGGAACAGATATTCGCACTCCGTGATCCGGATGAGACGACCGCGGATCAACGGCCCTTCGGAGAGATCGAAGGACGCATTCGCCTCGTCGCGGCACAGGCGCTCAAGTACCTGCTCGTGCTCCGGTTCGGCTCGCACATCATGGACGAGCAACGGCAGGCCCTGGCGTGCGGGCAACAGCTCGACGCTGGGCTGTCCATCGGCAACACGAAAAATGCTGCGCAGGGATTCGTGACGCGCAAACAGCTGGTCCAGACTCAGGCGCCAGGCGGTAACGTCGAGATCGCCCGAGAGGCGCAGCGCGCCGCGAATGTGATAGTTGGTGCTGGTGCCGTCGAGTTGCGCCAGCAGCCAAAGCCGTTGCTGCGCAAAGGACAATGCAAGCGGCCCGTCGCGCGGCACCGCCGGTATCGAGACGGGTTCTCCCCTGTTGGCGTTGCGGCTCCGGCCCTTGGCCAGCGCCAGGAGTTTTTTCAATCCTTCTGCATCCAGCTCCCGCAAATCGGGTTTCAATAAATCTGCCATTGTCACAATCCCGATGCGATCAGATCTTGAAGTTCTTCCGCATCGAACTCGCGTTCGATCAGCCCGATCGAAACGATCCGGGCGAACTGGGCGAGCTCCGGATGAACGAACAGATCCGAAATCTGGATCGACACGCCGAGATCCTGCGACACCCGGCTGAGCAGCCGCACTGCGAGCAGTGAGTGTCCGCCGAGTTCGAAGAAATGATCATTGCGTCCGATCCGGTCGACGCCCAGCAACTCGGTCCAGATCTCCGCCAGCGCGATCTCGATTTCGTCCTCGGGCGCCGCATAGCGGCGGCGCGCCGCTGCGTCCTCGTCTGGCGGCGGCAGTGCTCGCCGATCGACTTTGCCATTCGGGGTCAGCGGCAGTTGCTCGAGCACCACGATTGTCGTGGGAACCATGTAGTCGGGCAGCATGGCCGACAACGCCTGGCGCAGCGCCTGGCCGTCGAGCGTCCGCTCGCCGCTTGCGTAGGCGATCAGCTGACGTCCCGCTCTTATCTCGCGTGCCACCACGACGGCGGCGCTTACGCCGCGCTGCTCCAGCAAGCGCGCTTCGATCTCCCCCAATTCGATCCGGAAACCGCGAATCTTCACTTGATGGTCCGAGCGTCCGACATACTCGATCACGCCGTCAGCCCGCCACCGCGCCAGATCGCCGGTCCGGTAGAGACGCTCGCCGCTGCCACCGAACGGATCCGGAATAAACCGTTCCGCCGTCAGTGCGCCGCGTTTCAGGTAGCCCCGCGCCAGCCCCACGCCACCGATGAACAACTCGCCCGTTACGCCGGCCGGGACCATGTTGAGTTCAGCGTCGAGAATGTAGGCGGACCGGAGACCAACGGGCCGTCCGATCGGCGCGTACTGACCCGGCGTCAACGCAGCCTCGTCGACAGTCCATGCCGTCGGCGCGATCACCGTCTCGGTCGGACCATAGGCGTTGATCAGAAGCCCGACATTGACTGCTCGACGAAACGCCTTGATTCCCGTATCCGACCAGGCCTCGCCGCCCACGATGCAGACTCTCAGCGAAAGGCGTCGGCCGCTGTGCCGCAACGCTTCACTCAACTGGTCGGCATAGGCCGGAGGCAGGAAGAGTACCGTGACCGAATTACGCTCGATTTCGCCGACCAGGTCGTCGATCAGCAGACCTGGCCTGGACGGCAGGACGAGCGACCCGCCTGTCATCAGCGGCACCAGCCATCTTTCGTGGGCGATGTCGAAATTGATCGAAGCTGACTGAAACTCCCGATCGCCCGAGTTCATGCCGTACAGCCGGCCGATCGCCTCGCAATGCATGGCGAGCGGTCCGTGCGAGACCGTCACGCCCTTCGGTGTTCCCGTCGAACCCGAGGTGTAGATCACATAGGCCAGGCTGTCCGGGTGGATTTCGACATCGAGATTGCTTGCATCGTCACCGGCGCGCCACTGCTGCGGCTCGTCCAGGCGCAAGGCCTCGACCCCGGTGTCGCGGAGCACTGGCGCAAAACGCTTGAGCAGCGCGCTTTCCGTCAATACCAACTTCGTCGCACTGTCGCGCAGCATGTGGGCGAGGCGATCGCCCGGATAGTCCGGATCGAGTGGAAGATAGGCGCCGCCGGCCTTCAGGACCGCCAGCAGCGCGACCATCATGTCCGGGCTGCGCGCCAGCGCCAGGCCGACCAGGCGATCCGGACCAATGCCCCAGCGACGAAGCCGTCGCGCCAGCCGGTTCGCGCGGGCGTTCAACTCACCATAGCTGACTGACGCATCGCCCCACACCAGCGCGACCGACGAAGGCGCCTGCGCGGCCCGCGCCTCGATCTGCGCGACGACGCCGACATAGGAAGACCGCGATGCCGCCAAGTTCGAGGCACAGCTCCAGTCCAGAATTCGCCTTGCTTCATCATGGTCGGGCAATCCGATATCACCCACCGGCCGCTCGGCATTGGCCGCGATCTGCTCCAGCAATCCGCGCAAGCTGTCGCGCAGACGCCCGATCCCGGCTCCGCCAAAACGGGCCCGGTCGTAATTGAACTCCAGATTGAGCGCATCCGCTCCGGCGAACACCGCGACCGCCAGCGCATAGTTGGTGGGCGTGACGTGCTCCACGCGCCCGAGGCGAGGACCGCCCTCGCCGGTTTTCCGCAACGCTTCATCGATCGGATAATTTTCGAAGACCAAGATGCTGTCGAACAGGGTCTGCCCGGCATGACCGGCAAGACGCTGGATCTCGTACAGCGGCGTCCAGCCGTGCTCGCGCAAGGCCAGGTTCTGCTCCTGCAACTGGCGCAGCCAATCGCCGACACTGGCTTCCGGGTTTGGTGCGTCGACGATCGGCAGCGTGTTGATGAACAAGCCGACCATCTCCTCGGAGCCTGCCAGTTCCGCCGGACGGCCCGATACCGTCACCCCGAACGAGATTGCGCCCTGCCCCGAACGCCGCCGCAACAGCTGCGCCCACGCTCCTTGAATGAGCGTGTTAAGGGTCACGCGCTCTCGCTTCGCAAATGACTTCAACCGTTCGGTCAGCTCTGCGCTCACCGCAAGCGCGATGCTGGCATGACCTTTGGCCTCCAGCGCCATGCCGTTCGATGCCCGCGCATTCGCCAGCAAGGTTGCCGTATCCAGCTTTCCCAGCGCATCACGCCAGAACGTGGCTGCGGCTGCATGATCCCTGCCCTGCAGCCACGCGATATAGTCGCGATAGTTGCCTTGCACCGTCGGCAGCGTGCCGCCGCTCACATGCTGCAACACCTCCGCAACCAGCCGCGCCGAGCTCCAGCCGTCGATAAAGATGTGATGATGGGTCCAGATCAGCCAATGCCTGACGTCATCGAGCCGGATCAAACGCACCCGCTGCAGTGGGGGTCGCGAGACATCAAAACCGTTTTCGCGCTCACTCCGAGATACTTCGGCCAGCGCGGCATCCAGCTCGGCGCGTTCGCCGCCGCCATCCAGCGCCGCCGCCCGATCGCGCCAATCTTCCTCGACAAAGGGCACCGCCACATGGCGATACACCACCTGCTGCGCTGAGCCCGACAAATGCTCCCAGACGAAGCCGGTCCGCAATGCGGCGTGCCGGTCACTCACCGCCTGCCACGCAGCTTTCAGCTTGCCGGCATCGAAGCCAAACACTTCGAGCCCGACCTGGTTCACATAGACGTCGTCAGCACCATCCCGGAGCGCGTGGAACAGCATGCCCTGCTGCATCGGCGAAAGCGGATAGATGTCCTCGACACCGCGTAGGTCCAGAGCAGTCCCCAGCCTGTCGAGATCGGCCTGGTCAAGGCCGGACAACGCAACGTCGGACGGCGTAATGCCGGATGCACCGCTGCAGCAATGCGTCACCAGTTCACGCAGGACAGTCTCGTACATTTGCGCCAACCGTTCGACCGTCTCCCGCCGATAACGCTTGCGCCCGTATCCAATGGACAGAAGCAAACATCCCTCGCGCACCTGACCCGTGATATTCAGCCAACCTCTGAGGTGACCTGCACCACTACGTGATGGGCCTGAACTCTCAGGTGCGAAGTCGAAAAGCGAGGAAGCACCTACGCTGCCATCAAACCGGCCGAGATAGTTGAACACGATCCGCGGCTCCGCCAGCCGCGCCAGCGCACTGCGCTGCTCCTCGGAACCGAGATAGCGCAATACGCCGTAGCCAATTCCACGGTTCGGGACGGCGCGGAGTTCTTCCTTGACCGATTTGATCAGTGATGCGTCGTCGCTTGATCCACCATGGAGCCGCACCGGGAACGCTGTTGTAAACCAGCCCACCGTGCGGGAAATATCCGTCGCGGGAAAAATGTCCTCACGGCCATGCCCCTCGAGTTCGATCGTCAAATCTTCGAGCCCGGACCAGCGCGAGACAGCGCGCACCAGGCTCGCCAGCAACAGATCATTGACCTGCGTCCGATAGGCGGATGGCGCTTGCTGCAGCAGTCTCGACGTCAATTCGGTATCGAGTACCAGCGGCACCTCTTCGCCGTCCCCGACGAGATCCAGATCACCGTGATCATTATCGCATGGCAGGTCGGCACCCGCTCCGCGCGCGAGCCAGAACGACAGCTCATCGGCAAGCTCCGGGGTGGCCGCATAGGCGTGCAGCCGCTCCCCCCACGACGCATAGGTTTCGCTCTTCGGCGGCAGCGAGACAGTGGCAGCGCCCTGCTTCAGCTGGCCGTAAGCCGCGGCCAGGTCTTCCAGGAGAACCCGCCACGACACGCCGTCAACCACCAGATGATGAATCGCGATCAGCAGTCGTTGACTGCCATCGGCAAGATCCATTGCTGCCGCGCGCAACAAGGGACCCGATGACAGCGACAGGCTTGCCTGCGCGGCAGAAGTAATCGCCGTGACCTGCGCAGCCTCGCCGACATCCGTGCGAACCCACAGCAATTCCGACGGGGCAGGCGCTGCGCCATATTCTGCCCGCCACGAGCGGTCCTCCTGCTCGAACCGCAGGCGCAACGCATCGTGATGATCCACGACCGCAGCGAGCGCACGTCGCAGCACCTCCCAATCCAACCGCGACTGCGGGACCAGCAGCACGGCCTGGTTCGAATGATTCCGGTTGCCGGCGCCTTCATTGAAGAAGCGGGTCTGGATCGGCAGCAGGCGGTGCACGCCGGTTATCCGGTCGCTCCCGGTGATGGTCTCCGCCTTCGACTTCTCTTTCCTTGCAACAGGCACCGCTGTGATCGTCGCTACCGTCGCCAGGCGCGCCACGGTTTGTTGTCCAAAGACCTGTTTCGGCGTCAGACGAATGCCACGCTTGCGCAGCCGCGCGATGATCTGCAGGCTGAGGATTGAATCGCCGCCGAGTTCAAAGAAATTGTCGTTGCGGCCAATTTGCTCGCGGCCGAGCACCTCGCGCCAGATCGCAGCGATGGCCTCCTCGGTCTCTCCCTCGGGAGCCGCATAGTTCGCGACAATTGTGTCTTGATCCGGTTCCGGCAGCGCCTTGCGGTCCACCTTGCCGTTTGGCGTGAGCGGCAGGCGTTCCAGTAGCACGACGCGCGACGGCACCATGTATTCCGGCAGGACGGCAGCCAGTTGCTGCTTGGTTGCCTCCGCCGTTGGCGCCATGCCGGACCGGGGAACGCAGTACGCGACGAGCTCCTGCCGTTCCGCGCCTGTCCCGATGGCACGGGCAATCACCACCGCGTCGTCGATCTCCTGCAACGCCTTGACCGCGCGCGCCACCTCGCCAAGCTCGATGCGATAGCCGCGCAGCTTGATCTGATCGTCGCCACGGCCGAGGAACACCAACCGCGCCGACTGATCGCAACGAACCCGATCCCCGGTCCGGTAGAGCCGCTCTCCGGCCGGTCCGAACGGATTCGGGACAAAGCGTTCGGCGGTCAGGCCAGGCTGACCACGATAGCCCCGCGCGAGCCCGGCACCTCCGATATAGAGTTCACCGGTGACGCCGATCGGCACCTCGCTTAGCGTGTCGTCCAGCACATGGGCGCGCAAATTAGCGAGCGGCAAGCCGATCGGAACCGGACCTGCCTCCCCTGCAGGCTCCCATTCATGCGTAACCGCCCCGACCGTCGTTTCCGTCGGACCATAGTGATTGAGAATTCGGCATTGCGGCCGCAATTGACGGATTTCGTTCAACAGATCAGCGTCGCAGGCCTCACCGCCGAGAATCAGGACATCGCGGGGCAAGAGATCGGCCGAGCGTGACGCCTGCAACAGGCCGCGCAGATGGCTGGGCACGATCTTGAGAATGCCGACGTCGCCATCCCGCATCGCCTTCGCAAACAAATCCGCATCGAGGATGGCTTCCGGAACCAATAGATTCAGCGTCGCCCCGGAGGCAAGTGCGCCGAACAGAACGGTGTGGCCGAGATCGGCCGCGACGGTAGAAACCAACGCCATGCTTGCACTCGGCGACGGCTGCACGCGTTGCAGCAGGGCCTGGACATAATTGGCCAGCGCACCGTGCGACACGGCGACGCCCTTGGGCGCCCCGGTCGATCCCGACGTGTAGATCACATAAGCGGTCTGCGCCGGATGAATCGTGCTGCCCGGAGGCGCGCTCGACAATTCTTCAGAGGTGGCGTCGGCGTCCGCATCGAGCACAAGGCAATCAAGCGTAAGCGCCTGGGCCAGCTTCTCACCGGACGCCAACACGATCTCGATCCCGCCATCCGCCAGGATGCCTCGGACCCGTTCCACCGGCCATTTCGGATCGAGCGGCACATAGGCACCGCCGGCCTTGAGCACGCCGAGCAGCGCCGTCACGAAGGCCGGCGAGCGCTCGATCCAGAGCCCAACAGGCGTTTCCCGTGTCACGCCCCTGGCAGCGAGCATGCGCGCGATCCCCTCCGACTTCCGCTCGAGGTCCGCGAAAGTCAGTCTCTCGCTGCCGCATTGGATGGCAACCGCGGTCTGTCGATCGGCCGTCGAGGCGCGATAAAGACTGACCACATCGGTGCATCGGAACGCAGCGGTCTGGCTCGGCACCAGCTGCCGATTCGCATCGTCGATGACGAAGTCCGACACAAGGCGTTCTGCGTCTTCCGCGATCTGGCGGAGCAGCGAGCCGAACTGTGTCGCCAGCCGCGAGATCGTCGCGGAGTCGAAAAGATCGGTGGCGTAGTTGAAGGTCGCCTTCATGCCATTGGCGCCATCGACGATATCAAGTGCGAGATCGAAATGCGAACCCGCGAGGTCCAGGATGTCGATCTCGGCAGCAAGTCCTTCGACGCCGTCAAATCCGCTCGGCGCCTTCATATAGTTGAACTTCGCCTGGAACAGCGGGTTATGACCACCGCTGCGTTCAGGCCGCAGACCATCGACCAGCATCTCGAACGGAAGATCCTGATGGGAGAGCGCATCGATCACCGCTCCCTTGACCTGTTGGAGCAGGTCCGGGAACGTCGCTCCATCGGCGATCTCGGCACGCAGCACCAGCGTATTGACGAAGCAACCGATCAATCGTTCGAGCTGCGCGTGACGACGCCCGGCTACGGGCACACCGACGCGCACATCGCTCTGGCCCGTATAGCGATATAGCAGCCCCTGATACGCCGCGAGCAGCAGCATGAAGACGCTCGCGCGATGTTTTCCCGCGATCTCGCGGAGCCGGGCGGCCAACGCGCCGTCGATCGTAACGCCGATCGTATCTCCGCCATGGCTTTGCGCCGCCAGACGCGGCCGGTCATGGGGCAGAGCCAGCACCGGGTGCATGTCACCCAGCTTTGAACGCCAATAAGCTAGCTGCCGGTCTGCCTCACCTCCCGCAAGCCAATCGCGTTGCCAGCTTGCGAAATCCGCATATTGAACCATCGGCACCGGCGGTGGACCGACGCCCTCCCGGATGAAGCTGCGATAAAGCCCCGCCAACTCCTGGAGCATCACGTCGAGCGACCAGCCATCGACGACAATGTGGTGGGCCAGCAGCAACAGTTCGTGCTCATCGTCCGCGAACTGCAACAGGGCCGCCCGCAACAACGGCCCATTGACGAGATCGAACGGTTTGGCGAGTTCGGACTGACCGAGCCCCGCGGCGTGTTCGGCACGGGCGTGCGCGGGATATGAGCGGAGATCCTTGTGCCGGATGGCAACACTCAGCGAGCCATGAACCACCTGCTCTGCGCGGCCTTCGTGCGCGGCAAACGTGGTGCGCAACACCTCATGGCGCTGGACGATTTCCGCAATCGCCCGCGACAAGGCGGCATGATCGAGCTTTCCTTTCAGCCGTACGGTGCTGGCAACCGTGTAGGCCGTTCCGCCGGGGTCCATGTTCCAGAGAAACCACAGCCGTTCCTGGGCATGGGACAAGATCATGCGGCTTGCCGGCGCCGCCCGCTGGATCGGCGGGAGAGTCCGCCCCGCGCCTTCACCCACCAGGGTATCGATCCGCCCTGCGAAGGCTGCGAGCGTCGGCGCATCGAAGAAGCTGCGCAATTCCAGCTCTACGCCGAAACGTTCGCGGATCGCGGCGGCGGTCTGTCCGGCCGTGATCGAGTTTCCGCCCAATACGAAGAAATCGTCCTCTCGGTGGACAGCCTGCACGCCGAGCGCGTCGCGCCAGATCGACGCCAGGGCACGCTCGGTATCGCCCGCGGGCGCCGTCAATGCGGCGCCATCGCGGCGACGCCCTCTTTCGAAGACCATGAAACTGTCGAGCGTGTTGTCGGCCCAACGCGCGCTACAGGCGGAACGCTGCAGCTTCCCGCTGGTCGTCAGCGGCATCCCCTGCGGGTTCAACAGGATGATGACAGCCGGATATTCCTGAGCCTGTCGAAGCACAGCCTCGCCGATGGCCTGAGCAAGAACCCCGGGATCACTGCGCCTAAGAACAACACGGCTGAACTCGGCCGCGACTCCAATGCTTTCCCGTCCGTCGATCTCGACCGCAAAAGCGGCCACCCGGCCGCTGCGAACCAACTCGACGTCGGCCTCCACCGCCTGCT
This sequence comes from Bradyrhizobium sp. AUGA SZCCT0176, assembly GCF_018130145.1. Classification (GTDB taxonomy): domain Bacteria; phylum Pseudomonadota; class Alphaproteobacteria; order Rhizobiales; family Xanthobacteraceae; genus Bradyrhizobium. The sequence goes on from NZ_JAFCMB010000039.1 coordinate 13,305, forward strand.
CGACATCCGTCGGATAGACGTTCTGCCCGCGGACGATCAGGAGATCCTTGAGCCGGCCGGTGACGACCAGCGTGCCGTCTCGAATGAAGCCGAGATCTCCGGTGCGCAGCCAGCGCATGCCATCCCGCTCGACGAATGCCTTGGACGTGGCCTCCGGATTATTCCAGTACCCGAGCCCAACGCTGGGACCTGCGACCCAGATCTCGCCGACCTCGTCAGCCTCTGTGACCGTCGATCCATCCTTGCGCATGATGCGCGTGACATGATCGCCGACCGTTTGACCGCAGGCCACCAGGTCGGTGCCTTCACCGGCGTTCGCAATACGACCCGCCGCGAGCGCGGCTGTATCGAGCGTATAGCTGACGGATTCGGTCATTGGGCTTCCTGCCGTCACCAGCAGCGTCGCCTCAGCCAGACCGTAGCAGGCGGTTAACGCACGTCGATCAAAACCGGTCCGCTCAAATCGCTCGCCGAATCTCTGAAGCGTGGTTTTGCGGACAAACTCCGAGCCGGAGAATGCGAATCTCCAACGGCTCAGGTCGAGCCGGCCGATCGTGTCATCGGAAACCCGATCGGCACACAACGCGTAGGCAAAATCGGGTCCACCGCTCAACGTTCCGCCGTGACGGTCGATAGCCTCAAGCCACCGTCGAGGCCGCTCGAGAAAATTGCGCGGCGACATCAAGACAGCGGTAAAGCCGGTGAACAGTGGATTCAGCAGTCCACCGATTAGTCCCATGTCGTGATAGAGCGGCAGCCAGCTGACGAAAACATCGTCAAGCGTTCCTCCTGTGACGGCCTGGATGGCCTTCTCGTTAGCTGTCAGATTGGCGTGCGAGACGCAAACCCCCTTCGGTTGCGACGTCGACCCCGACGTGTACTGCAGGAAAGCGACAGCATTCGCCGCAGGACTTGTCTCTCGCCATTGCGCAGCGAGTTCAGACGAAACCGCATCAACCTCGATAATCCGGACATTCGTCTGTTCGGGGAGCGTCGCTTCCACGGCAGCACGCAGATTTGTTTCCGTCAGAATGAAGCGCGGCGTCGCGTCGCGCAGAATGCCGTTGAGGCGACCTGCATAGCGATCGGCAGCACCTTCAGGCGGATACGCCGGAACCGCGATCACACCCGCGTAAAGACACGCATAGAATGCCACGGCATAGTCGAGCCCGCTGGGCAGCAGGATGACCGCCCGCTCGCACGCGCCGCCCAATTGTTGCAACCGGGACGCGACGGCGCGAACCCTTTTATCAAGAGCGGCGAATGTCAATTCGCCGGCGACATCATCGCCTTCGAGGAAGCGCAACGCCACCCGATCCGGACGCAACGCTGCGTGGCCGCGTAGTCGTTCGACGAGATTGTCTTGATACATTTTCTCGAAATCCAGTCCGGAAATCTCCGCCTCGCGGGCAGCGAGGGACGATCAGCTCTGCCGATGCGCCTCGGCCATGGCGACGATCACCTTGCGCGGGCCCTTGAACGGCGCGCGCGCATGCGCGGTGAGCATGTTGTCGAGCATGACGACATCGCCGGCCTGCCAGGGAAAGCTGATCTTGTGCGCCTCCAGCACGTTGCGCACGGTGGTCAGCGTCTCGTCGTCGATCGGCGCCCCGTCGCCGTAGAACACGTTGCGCGGCAGCTCGACCTCGTCGCCGACAACGTCGAGCAAGCTCTCACGCACCTCCGGCTCGAGATTCGAGACGTGAAACAGATGAGCCTGATTGAACCAGACCCAGTCGCCCGTTACGGGGTGACGTGCCGTGCCCTGGCAGATCTGGCGCGTCCGCAGTTCGCCGTCTTCTTTCCATTCACAGTCGATGTCATGGCGGGCGCAATAGGCCTCGACCTCCGACCTGGAATCGGTACCGAACACCTGCTGCCAGTCGACATCGAGGCCGTTGCCGTAATTGCGGACATACATGACGCCCTTCTCGGCGAAACGCTCCCGAATGGCTGACGGCATGTCTCGATGGATCGCGCGGCTGTCGGCGATCGGCGTCTCGCCGCCCTCTTGTGCCGGCTGCATGCAATAGAACCAGATCTTCATCGGCCAATCCCTTGTATAGGCCTGCTCGTTATGTAGCGGAATATGCTGGTGCGGCGGGTATTCGGTGGACGTGTAGACGCCAGAAGTGACCTGCGAGCGCGGCGTCGATCCGAACTCGTAGCTGAGCAGCGGATGGCCAAAATCGGCCGCGAAAGCCCGGAACGCGTCGGGGCCATCGAGAGAGAAGTCACGAAACACGATGCCGCCGCAATCGGTCAAATGCCGGTCGATGGTATCTCGCAGCATCGGAAGCGCCGCGCCGAGCGGCTGCCCGGCCTTGTCGGCCTTCAGCAACAACGGAAGGCTCTTGCCTTCAACGAGTGGCAGGACGGAGAATGCGCTCATGATCCTTGCTCCAATGCGAACCAATCGACCGTCCCGATTGCCGGGCCAGGGCCGATCCGACCAGGTCGAGCAGTTCGGCTTGCTGCGTGTGAATGAAGAAGTGATGTCCCGGCAGCATGTCGAGCGCGAACTCGGCTGAGGTCTCCTGCTGCCAGGCTTCCAGCGACTGGCGGCTGGTCTCGTCGTCGATGCCGCCGAAGATGTGGACGGAACACGGCAGCGGACGCCGCGGCCGATAGGTATAGGCGCCGCACATCAGGAAATCGGCGCGCAGCACCGGCAACGCCGATCGCATGAGTTCCGCATTCGCCAGTGCTTCGTCGGGCGTCCCCTGAAGATTGCGCAGTTCCTTCAGCAGCGCTTCGTCGCTCAGCGGCAGGCGCCATTTGCTTCCGTCTCGAACGGCCGGCGCCTCCGTGCCCGACCCGAAGAAGATGGCCGGCGCGGATGCGCCGCGATCGAGCAGGCTGTGGGCAACCTCAAACGCAATCAGCGCGCCGAGGCTGTGCCCGAACAGCGCATAAGGACCATCAAGCTGTGCGTCGATCTCTGCGGCCAGTTGCACGGCGAGTGCTCGCGGATCGGTCGCCAATGGCTCGTCCATCCGCGCGCCGCGTCCGGGCCACTCGACCGGCCGGACGTCGATCCAAGCGGGCAGCAGCCTGCGCCACCGCGCATAGAACATGGCGCTGCCGCCGGAGTATGGCAGACAAAAAAGCCGCATCGGAAGACGGGCTCCGCTTGCTAAGCCGATTTCGGCGCAGGAGGCGCTTCGTCCATGAATTTGCGCAGCGTCAGGGGACGCATGTCGGTCCACACCTGCTCAATGTGATCCAGGCATTCCTTCTTGGTGCCGGTCTTGCCGACTGCCGTCCAGCCGTTTGGAATATCCTTGAACGTCGGCCAGATCGAATATTGCTCTTCGTGATTGATGACGACGGTGAAGGTGACGTCTTCTCTGTCAAAAACCATCATGGCCGGCACCTTTCAGAAAAACGAAGCAACGGCGTCTGACTAGGTCAGAAGCAAATGATGGTCAAAGCAATATCGGCGACGCAGTTTTTAATAGCTCCAAGGTGGCGCGTTAGTGGAAAATACAACCTCCGCGCAGCGACCGGGCGCGCGCGGCAAGTGACTGATTTGCAAGGCGATCCGTATTTTGTCGAATTCTAATCATCCAAGCTGGAACATTTTTCGTTCTGGAAATCGGACACCAGCTCTCGAGTTTTTTTCATCGCATTGTCATCAATTCCGTCGGAATGAGAACGACCCCCGAACAAGACAATGCCGCCGCGGATGAAATCCGCGACGGCACGCACTGCCGGAAAACGGCGCAACGTTTAGAAGTTGAACGTCGTCGACACCAGATAGGTGCGCGGCGCGGCAAGCGTGATCACACCGCTGTAGGCCGACGCCCAATAGGTCTTGTTGAAGACGTTCTCGACATTGGCACGGATCACGATCGGCTTGCCGTTCCACGGAGACGTCAGGGTATAACGCGCTCCGAGATCGACCCTCGTCCATTCCGGGATGGAAAGCGTATTGGTCACGTTGGCATACTGCGAGGCGGTATAGATCACCCTGCCCGTGAGTGTCAGGTCGCGCAACGGCGTATCCCACTCCGCACCGATGTTGGCGTTGAAGCCGGGCACGCCGACCGCCTTCCTGCCGTCGGTATTCACGCCGGCCACGGTGGGCGTGGCAACCTGCCTGCCGTCGATCAACGCCACGCCGCCAAGCACCCGGAATTCGGGGGTTATTTCGCCGAACACGTTGAGTTCAGTGCCGCGATTGCGCTGCCTGCCGTTAAGTTGCTGGGTCGCCGTCACGCCCGTTCCCACCGCGATAATGCTCGCCTGCTCGATCTCGAACATACTGAGGGTCGTGGTCAGGCGGCCCGTATCGAACTTGACACCGGCCTCGGCCTGGGTGGTCTTGCTGGGCGGGAATACGGTACCCACGTTGGTGAAAGCGCCGCCAACGACGGTCGGTGTCTGGAGTCCTTCGATGTAGTTTGCGTAAAGCGAGATATTCTCGACCGGCTTGACCACGAGGGCATAGGCCGGGGTCCACACGCTTTCAGACTGGAACGGCCGGTTCGGATTGGCCACTGTAGCAAATACGTTGTTGATCTCACTCCCTGCGGTCTGGCGACGGACACCGACGGTCAACTGGACGCGATTGTTCCACGTCGACATCGTATCGGAAACGCCAAAGCTCGACAGATTCACGTGGGTGACCTGACTGGCCGACAATGTCGTGAAGTTGGGCTTGGGAATATTGGTCGGCTCGGTGTAGAGGTTCCAGAAAATAATATCGGTCAGGGCATTAGCGGACCGCGTCCGGACCTGCTGGTCATAGGTTCGGTCGTTCTCCGAATAGTTGAAGTTCAAGGCATGTCTAACGGGACCGGTGTCCACCGTTGCACGAACGCCAGCCTCGCCCGCGAGCGTCTCGAACCTCTCACTCCCCATCAGCGGTCGCGACCACAAGCCTCCCGCCTGCAACGTTCCCGGAGGGATCGTTATGGCACCCGGCGCGATATTGGAGATGTTGGGCGAAGGGTAGGCATAGTTGATGTTGCTGTCGTGATAACCAAAAGCCGCATAGGCGGTTAGGTTGTCGGCAAGATCCACCTCGCTCCTTACGGTCGAGAAAAAGTCCGTCGGCGTGTAATAGGCCCACGGAACCTGGAAATTGAGCCCCGCCTTCGGCGGCGCGGGAATGAACTGCGTCGCGGGTGCGGCCGTGGCGCCAGGCGTGTTGAAGAAGCGCAGCGGCGGATTCAGATTGTCGGCCTGATAGCCGATATCGACTTCCACGCGCGCGTTCTCGCCCCGATAATCAAGGCCCAGGACAGCGTTGCCGAATTCGTCGGTCTGACGATTCCACGGGGTGCCGCCGTTCGAATAGGTGCTGTTCAGCCGGACGCCCCACTCCTTGTGCTCGCCGTAGCGCCGGCTGACGTCGGTGATCTGTCCGAACTGCGACCTGGAAACGTAGGTCCCCGTCAGCCGCGTAATATCGACATCCGGAGCATGCTTGGTGATGAGATTGACGGTGCCGCCGACAGCGCCGCCGCTCGTCGCACCGGTGCCGCCAACCGTCATGCCGTTGAGCAAGGCGCTCGGACCCTTTAGAACCTCGACGCGCTCGACGAAATTTGCACCCGTGGAGTAGTATGGCGCGATGCCGGCCAGGCCGTTCAAACTGTAATCGCCGCTGTCGTAATAGAAGCCGCGAATGAAGAGACCATCGGCGCCGCCACCTGCCGCCTGTATCACTCTGACCGAAGGATCATTCGCCAGCACGTCACGAATCGTGCGGGCCTGCTGATTCGCAATCAATTCCGCAGTGTAGCTGGTCTGGTTGAACGGCGAATTCATCACGCCGCGGTTGCCGAGAAGGCCGAGGCTTCCGCCCGTCGCCACCTGCCCGCCCGCATAGGGGGCCGGCGGCGCACCGAGTGTTCCGGTCGAAGGTGTCAGATACGGAACCGGTTCGACGCGGCGAGGCGCGGGCGCGGCGACGCGGCGTTGCACGCGCGACGTGGACGTTTGCGTTCTCCGTGCCGCGGGCCGCGCTCGCTGCTGCGTCGGAGCATCTACGGTGACGGGCGGCAAGCTCTGCGCGAACGCTTTCTGACCGCTCGCAAAATCGAGCGAAAGAGCAAGATAACTTACCGCGCCCAACGAAACAGCGCGCACAACATTTCTGGTCGCAATCTTATACGTCATACTTCCACCCCAAAGCCCATAAGCAGGTCCCTGAGGCCGTTCTATCTTCGCGAGTGGAAACAGCGAGTAGAAGCTATCTAAGGTAACGCTATGCGCGCGCAACAGATTGCATCAGTGGCGATCGAGCAACACCGCGCAGTTTCCAATCGTTCTAAACTATACCTGAATTTTTAAGCGTTCTAAATTTGCAAGCTGCGCGCGAAATTCAATCACGCGCGTGACGTCAGCTGCGCGCCATCTCATCCCAACAGATTACGTAATGCACGGATGAAGACCCGCGACCCGATTTCGATCAATTCGTCCGGAAAATCATAGTCCGGCTGATGCAGGCCGGGATGCCGCGTGCCCGCCCCCAGGAAAAACATCGCGGCCTTTGACCGGTAGTTGAAACGTCCAAAATCCTCCGACCCCCGCATCGGCAGCCCCTGCCCGGAATACGGCACGCCCTCTGCCTCCAGCGCGCTCCGGAGATGGACGACGGCCTCCGCGTCATTCATGCAATGATTGAACACATCGCGATAGATGATCTCCGCCTTCAGTCCTTCGCTTGCCGCCACGCTCTCGACCAGGCTTTCGGCCTGCGCGCGAAGGGCGTCCATCTTCGAATCGGTCAACGTCCTGAGTGTCGCCCAGACCTCGGCATGACCGGGCGAGATGCCGAACGCCGGTTCTCCCAACCTCGCATGGGTGACGGTCACCATGGAGAAATCTTCGTCGAGCGCCCCGCCCCGTCCGAGCGCATCGATCTCGTCCAACAGCCTCGCGATGGCTGCCTGCGGCGAAACACCGAGTTCGGGGCTCGACGCGTGCGAGGTTCGCCCGGACAGTTTGATCTGCATACCGCGAGAGGCGCAGTTGACCAGCCCCTCGACGATCGAAACTTGCCCAAGAGGAAGTCCCGGCAAATTGTGCAACGAGAACACAAAATCGGGCTGCACCTGCTCAAACTTCTCGTCGGCGAGGACAGCAGCGGCGCCAGATCCATCCTCTTCCGCCGGTTGAAACAGCAGTACGGCCCGCCCTCGTTGCGGGCGCTGACGATCCAAGCCGCGCGCCACCGCCGCCAAAATCGTCATGTGACCGTCGTGACCGCAAAGATGCGCTTTTCCTGGTTCCGACGACCGATACGGCAGAGCCGAGATCTCCTGGATCGGCAATCCATCCAGCTCGGCGCGAAGCATGATCGTCGGGCCAGGTGCATCTCCTTGGTAGATCCCGAGCAGGCCATGCCCGCCAAGTCCCGTGACGACCTTGTCGGCACCAGTTGCATGGAGAAGCGCCTTCACTGCTTGCGCGGTCTTCTCTTCCTGCCCTGACAATTCGGGCTTGCTGTGGAGCTGGTGCCGCCACGCAATCAGTTCCGTCAATTCCCGCTCAGCCAAAAACATGCTCATGCTCATCACGTTCAGCTCAATAGGCCCCGATTTCGGGCGTTGATCATGACATCACATAACACCAGGAACGAGTCGCAAGGACAGGAACCTGATCGTTGTCACTCACATCAGGACGATCGCATCGAGTGAAGTCGATCTTGAATCGATCAAAATTAGGTATCGAACCAAGCTTAGAACAATTTGAAAGGACCATCGAAAACGATCCAGACGGCTCGCTCGCCTTGCTTAAAAAGCCAGTCATTGGAGCAACAAGCCGAAATCCTGTCACCATTAGAAATATTCCAAACCTCTCCTGCAACGCACACGCATGAATGCGCCGTGAGATTTGACGCAACCGCGCTTTTTTGCGAGCAGACCTAGAAGCGATCCAATTCAGCCTGCCCGTCATGTCAAAGGTGAGTCTGTCTCATATGGCCAAGACAAAGAGCACGACCGTTAAACCTGAACCAGTTTTGCCGGATCGGATCATTCAGTTGACGGAAAATGCGCCGTACGCACCGTTGGTGGTACGGCACACGGCCGATCGCGCTGCTTTCCTGCCGGAAATACTATCGTTGCACACAAAGCACGAGCTTTCGGAAATACCCGGGCTTGGGAAGGCGTCGATCGCAACGATCGAGGTGTGGCTGGCCGAGCATGGGCGCAGGTTGCGAATGCCCGGCGAAAGCCTCGATGCCGTCATTTGCCATTTTGGCGCCAGGCGCAGGCACACCGGCGAGCACAAGCTCGGGGCGCGCCTTCGATCCGCCCCCGTCGATCACCGGCCGTGAACATGACAATATTTCCGAAGCAGACGGCGGGATCAGCGTCGACGGCGGCGTTCAAAGCCAACCGCTACGCACAAGGTCGGCCGGGGTCGCGCATGACTCATGCACGTCCGACGGCTTGCATGACGCGCAAGTCACTGGACGGGACAGTCTGTGTTTTCGCTGCCAGCGCCGCCTGCAAAGCCTCGACATCGGCACGCAGATTCGGCTTCCAGCCGCAGGGACAACCGTCATCACAACGATGCTGATCGGCGACTTCCCTGTAGACGGCTCCGAGCGCGGACGCGGCAAGGCTCATGACGGTCATGGGCGGCAGCTGGGTGGTACGAAGGACATCGCAGAAGGCCGTCATAATGGACCGATGCATCTCTGCGCCGGCAGATTCGCTATCCGTGTCTGATTGCATGACTGCTCGGATCCTCTTCCTTGTTCGCGCCCATGGCGGGCGGCCGCGAAGGCCACAATGTGCTCAGAGAAACGCACCCTGCGCGACCAGCGTCAGCGCCGGACAATCGATACGCCCTGACGTGATTGCCATCAAGCGATCGCCTGCGTTTCAAAATTTGAATGGCTCGAAACTGTAGAGAACAGATTGCCCAGCATGAACACGCGGACATGAATCCGCGATCTCGCGGCCTAATATGCCCGAGCTCTGCCAGAAATTCCTTGCCCTCGAAAAATAGAGGGCGCAGGGAAGACCGGGTGCGCGCTGCACCCGCGGTCTCGCGTGCGGTTTGCACAAAACAAAGTGCACACGAGCATACAGGGCAGCGGTGAACACCCGGCCTTCCCTGCGCAATGGCTTTACGGCTTATGCCGTGATCTCCCCGGAGACGAGTTCTTGGTTGACTCCGTCACCGCCGGTTCAGCTCACGCCTACCCGACGGCTTGACACCTGCAACGGGTGCCAGGACCACACGGTTTTGCCGTACGCTTATCCACGCCGTCGTCGAGGCGTAAACCAGCGTCCACCGCAACCCGTCCAACGTCCGTGACGACGGCCGACGCCCTTCTGAGTAGGACGGGATGGC
>NZ_JAFCMB010000004.1 GCF_018130145.1 Bradyrhizobium sp. AUGA SZCCT0176
GCAAACCAGCGTCCACCGCAACCCGCCCAACGTCCGTGACGACGGCCGACGCCCTTCTGAGTAGGACGGGATGGGCAAAGATATGCACCTGATTTGCCTTCTGGTAAACAGAAATATTTTTTATTTTGGGGCTTGACACGATTTCCGTAAATCAGAACTGATTTGCCCGTCGGGTCGTTTTGTCGCGCCCACGCGTCATTGCACGCAGGCCCGAACGGCCTTCGCGACCATCGCGGCGGCTGGCCTGCTTCAAGCCGATCGCATCGGATCAGGCGACAGACAGCTTTCCGGCCGCCCCGAACCCCGGCATGACGCCGCCAAGCATCGTGCCCAACGCCGCCAGGCACGGCTTCACCATGCGGCGCTCGCACCAATTGCCCGGCGTATTGGAGAAGGAAAAGCCTGCCTTGCGCGCAAGGGCCTGCATCTCATCGTTGGTCCGCAGCGTGTCGCCGAAGATATGGCGGGCGCCGAATGCCGCCGCGAGGCGCTCGAGATTCGAAAGCAATGCAGAACCGATGCTGCAGCCCCGGTGCTCATCGTGGACGGAAACGCCGAACTCCAGGCCGCCGGTTGCCCGATCGAACGCATAGCAGGCCTCGGCGACGATCGTTTCGACGCCGTTCACCGTCATGACGGCGACCACAGCGAAGCGACTGTCCGCGCTGGACCGAAACAACAAATCGAGATCCCGGTCCGAGGGGCCATGGCTGGCGCCGGTGAACCGGTTGCGCCGCGCGGCCGGCGACAGCGCCTCGAAGTAGGCCTGCAGCGCTTCGCGGTCATCTGGTTCAAGCAAGCGGATCACCACCGACTTACCGGTCCGCAACCGCACAATCTCGAAAACCGCCGCGGTTGCCGTGGCTACGAAGGCCGCGGCGACGTCGAGCACTTCGCCCTGGAGCATTGGTGCGAGCGCGGGAGAGTCGCAATCCACAACCATCACTTCATGCCGCCATTCGATCGAATTCATGACCGGCTCCTCTGAACATACTGGTGAAGGGGTCGAGGAGGTCATGCCCTCCCCGGGAGCGCACTAGGCGGCAACGGGCTCGATATTCTGATATTTGACCACGTCGACCAACGCCTTGCGGGCGTAGAACAAGCGCGTCTTGATCGTCGCCTGTGGGAGGCCGATGATCTCGCTTGCTTCCTCGAGGGACTTGAGCGCGAAGTCGACGAGTTCAATCACCTCGCGATGCGCCGGCAGCAACCTCCTGAGATAGTGGTCGAGCTCCACGCTCGTCCTGGCGCATCCAAGCCGCAGCATCATCTGAGACAGATCGATGCCGGCCTCGTTCAGCCAGGAGATTCCGTTCTCTCGGGCCGATGCGCTGGTCTCGGCAGAAGTCGTTTGCATGATCGTCTCCTTATTGCGCTTCCATTCACGCGATGGAACGGACGAATAAGGAGGCCGCGTTTCTGCACGACTTCGTGAATTGCAGAGAATAGTTCTGTGGAACGGAAAATGGTTTCAGGTTCGCTTTCGCGGTGAAACCCTAAAACAGGATAAATTTTATTCAAATGATAGATATGCACGCGTCAAAGCGACGCCTGAACTCAGCTTGCGGCCAACTCGGCGAACGTCCGGCCGGCAGCGGCGCGCAATGGCGAACCCTTTGAGAGAATCGCGAGCAGTGCTGCGTGCTGATCGCCTTCCGCGCTTTCAAGCGTTGATTTTGCCCACAGATAGGACGCTTCGAAAACACGCTTGTGATTGTCGAACTCCATGACCTTGGCGCCAGGAATGGTCGGCGGACGCATCACAAAATCGGCGGGGCCCACCGGAATCGAATCCACGCGCTGATGCACGAGCAGGCTGCGCCAGAGCACGCTGACCGCTGATGGCGCCCTTGGCAGGCGCTTTTTGCCAAACGGCAGCAGCAGACTGGAAATCAGCTTGAGGCGTCCCGGAAGCGCATCGTAATCCACCTCGAAGCGTTCGATTTCCTGCTTGCCAAAATGGACCACCAGGTTGGGCCCGCGCTTGAGATTGTGCATCGGCGCAAGCGGAATGTTGTCGATCAGACAGCCGTCAACCAGCATCGAGCCATCCTTGGTGTAGAACGGCGGCAAGATGCCTGGAATCGAGGCTGACGCCCGCACGGCCTGCCACAGCGAACCAGTACGAATGACTTCGCCAGCCTGGGTGGAGAGATTGGTTGCCACGGCGGCAAACGGCTTCCAGCAATCCTCGATGTTGCAATCCGCCCCGAGCGCCTCCGCAAGCGCGCGGTCGAGGGCCTTGTGGTCAAGCAGGGAGTATCGCGGCCAGGTGGGGCGCTTGAAACTCCGGCTCTTGACGAAGATATCGTCCGTGCCTCGATCAAGATCTTCAGCTTCGAGGTTCTTGGCGAAGCCGGCGACCATGGCAGCCCCGACGCTGGTTCCGACGAAGATATCGAAGTCAACGCCGCGTTCGCGAAACGCCTTGTAGATTCCAAGGTGCGCCGGCCCCAATCCTCCTCCGCCAGCCGCCACAAACCCGATCGCCCGGCCGAGCAGGAAGCGCGCCAGGCTCCGTACATCGATGTCGTCCTGGAGCGATATGTGGTGATGCATGAAGACGGGCATGCGCCTCAACCAGGCGCCCGTGCCACGCACTTCACCGCTTCGCTCATCATGAACGAGCACGAGCCGCCGCTCGTTGGTTCGATGATAGGTCGACGCCGCAGCCTCTACTTCGGTCAGGGAATCGTCCGGCGCCCTGCCCCTGCATACGAACAGGACCTGATCGGATTGCCGGATGCATTTCTGGGTCCAGCGCGTCAGCTCCCGGTCGCCAAAATAGGCGACGAGATCGGATGCCTGCTCCAGTCGATGCAGCCAGCCGGTTATTTCTTCATCGTCCGGATCCCGTCCGGGGAACATTTGATTGATACGCTGGGAGGTTACGATCTCAACCACCGCGTTGCCGAGCGCCTGTGTCAGCAACGCGTAAAACTGCGGCGGCACCGGCTCCCTTCCCCCTTCCAGAACCACGATTGTTCGCGTGCGCGCAAGTTGTCGATTGGGAACGACGCGCGACGTCGTCTCGGCCACCCGAAGCGCCATCGCCTCAAGCAGGAAACCAACGATGCTGGGCGCTTCAGTTGCAATTTTGTTGTAAGCGGCACGCGACAATGAGAGAACACAGGAATCCCTGATCGCCGTTACGGTGGCCGTCCGCCGGATCTTCCCAAAAAAGCCGATTTCACCGATGAGATCGCCCGGCCCCAGTTCGGCAATCGGCCCTTCGTCGCCCGCGCGCTGCACCGTGAATGCGCCGCGCACGACTTCAAAGAAAGCGTCCGACGCATCGCCCTCGGCGACAAGCTCTTCGCCGCGCAGAATGACCAGCTCGCGCATGAAACCCCGGATCTCCTGACGCTGCTCTGCGGTCAGCATCCTGAAGATCGAGACGTCGGAGGGAACGAAGGCCTCGGGAGGCGTTGCGGCATCGGCGAGAAGGGGAGCGTCGGGGACGAAGGGTGGCTCAGATGCGGTGGCACCATCTACCATTATGTTTTCCTCGATCGAGACTGCGCGGCGCAAGTGACCTTGTTGCCGCCAACTTATTTCATAGCCGCGCCGACACATAGCAGCTCACGCGTTCAAATTGCCTTGCCATACGTCAGGACAACGGGATTAGTTGAGCCATGGTAGATGGGCGGTAATGTCAATTACTCGACATTTGATCGATCGCGTTAAGCCGCCTGCAATCTTCGGCATCTCGTTGCAATTATCCGGACGAATCTGAAAAAATCCTGATATCGCTTCGCTCGCCCGGGCCAAGCTCGCTAACGTACGGGTCCAAGAAGGAGCACCGATGAGCAACGGCGATGACGTGCAGATCGAAGTTGCGCTGGCCGCGACCGATGAGGTGCGCCTGCTGATCGGCGAGCTCGAGGCCGTGCTCGCGGTGGAGTATCCGCCGGAGCAGCGGCATGGCTTTTCCATCGATGCGATCTTCCAACCGCATGTCCGCTTCTTCCTCGCGCGACGTCACGGCGCGGCGGTGGGCTGCGGCGGCGTCGCCCTCTTCCCTGAATATGCCGAGGTCAAGCGGATGTATGTGCGCGGCACCGCGCGGGGCCAGGGCGTCGCCGACGCCATTCTCGCACGCATCGAAGACGAGGTGCGTGGCGCCGGACTTCCCATGTTGCGCCTGGAGACAGGAACGCGCCAGATCGCGGCGATGCGGCTCTATATACGGACGGGATTCCGGGAATGTTCCGCGTTTGGGGATTACGCGCTGAAAGCGCCGCAATCCATTGCGGCGAGTGTGTTCTTCGAGAAGCGGATGTGAAGCGGATTGTTATGTAGCCCGGATGAGCGAAGCGATGTGCGGGGCTCTCGCACCTCCGATACCCGCATATCGCTAGCGCTCATGCGGGCTACCAGCTTCAGGTCAGCTTCCCCGCCTCGTTCAGCCCGCTCTGCCAGGTCGACGGCTGCGTGCCAAAGCCGCGCTTGGCGCGCGTGCCCAGCCAATAGCCGAATTGCGGGGGCACGTTGCGGAACGGGCCTTCGACGCCGAGTTTGAGGGCGGCGTCCATCGGCCAGTTCGGGTTGTTGAGGATTTCGCGGCCCACCGCGATCAGATCGGCTTGCTTGTCCTGCAGGATCTGCTCGGCCTGGTCGCCATGGATGATGAGGCCGACCGCCATGGTCATGATATCGGCGTGGCGTTTGACATAGTCCGACAGCGGCACCTGGTAGCTGTATTTGATTTCCTTGCCCAGGATCGGCGCCATCTCGGTGATGCCGCCGGACGAACAGTCGATGACGTCGACGCCCTTGCTCTTGAGGATTTTCGCCAGCCGTGCGCTCTGCTCCGGTCCCCATCCGGCGTTGTCGTCCACCGACAGGCGGACGAACAGCGGCTTGTGGTCGGGCCAGTGCGTGCGCACCGCTTCGGTGATCTCGGTGATGAAGCGCATCCGGTTGGCCTCGGAGCCGCCATATTCGTCGGTGCGCTGGTTGGATCGCTCGGACAAAAATTGATGCACGAGATAGCCGTGCGCACCATGCAGCTCCAGCACGTCGAAGCCGGCCTCATGGGCGCGCCGCGCGGCCTGGCCCCAGGCCTGCACGAGGTCTTTCACTTCGCTCCGCTCCAGGGCCTTCGGCACCGGCCATTTCTCGCTATGGGCAATCGCGCTCGGCGCCACCGGCGACCAGGCGTCCCAATCCTCGATCTCGGGCGTCCGTTGCAGCGGCCGGTCGCCTTCCCACGGCCGGGTCGCGCGCGCCTTACGCCCGGAATGGCCGAGCTGAATGCCCGCGACCGCATTCTGCTGATGGATGAATCTAACGAGGCGGCCAAGCGGCTCGACAAAGGCATCGTCCCAGATGCCGAGATCGCCGACCGTGCCGCAACCGCGGCGCTCGACCTTGGTCGACTCGACGACGACAAGCCCGGCCCCGCCGGCGGCGAATTTGCCTGAGTTCATCAGGTGCCAGTCGGTCGGAAACCCCTTCACGGCGGAATATTGGTGCATCGGCGGCACCACGATGCGGTTCTTCAGCTCAACGCCGCGGATCGTCACCGGCGAAAACAGCAGCGTGTTCGACATTCTAGCGTCCTCGCCGGTTTCCTGGAATCCTGGGCACCCCAGTCCCGGCAAGCTGCCGGCGGGCGGCTGTTATTGTTTTGCGGTGGTCTCGGTCTTGATATCCGTTTTGGCTGCCTTCGGCTTCGCGGGCGGCTTGGCTGCGGCTTTCGGGGCGGCATTGTCGCTGCGCACGGTTCCCCAGGGATCGGTGCTCTTTTGCTCCGGAATATTGCCCAGCGACCGCTTGTAGGCCCGCTCGGCCTCCTTCGCCGCCGCGATCTCCGACGGCGACTTTTCCTTGTCCGGCTCCCCGTATTGTTGAACGGGTGCCTGCTGGGCCAACGCCGGCCCGGCCAGCAAGACCATCACAGCCACGATACCAATCATTTTCATGCGATCACTCCCCGGACTTTCCGGCCAAACGCTTAGCACAGCTCCCGCGCCAGCCTAAGTGCTGGATTGGGCGGAAGTTGCTCGCGAAAACAAGCATTTTGCTGGTTGCAGCCAGTCGTTGCCCAGAGCGGTCCAGTTTTGTAAACGTCTGGCATGAACGCCCCGCTTCTCCCCAACTCCGCCGACGCGCTCCTGTTCGATCTTGGACGCGTCGTACTCGATATCGACTTCGGCAAGGTGGTGGCCAATTGGGCCGGCCATGCCGGCTGCGAGCCGGCACAGCTGGTCGAGCGGTTCTTGCCCAATGATGCCTGGCATCGCCACGAGCGGGGCGAGATCAGCGACGCCGAATTCTTCGCAGGCCTGCGTGGCTCACTCGGCATCGGGATATCGGACGCCCAGTTCCTGGAAGGCTGGAACGCGATCTTCGCCGGCGAAATGCCCGATATCGCCGCATCGCTGGCGCGCGCCGGACAACGCCTGCCGCTTTATGCCTTCTCCAACACCAATAACGCGCATGTCGTGCATTTCAGCCAGGCCTATGCCGGCGTGCTCGGCCATTTCCGCGAAATCTACCTGTCATCGACGATCGGGCTTCGAAAGCCCGATGCGGCGGCCTATGATCACGTCGTCAAGGCGATCGGTGTTCCCGCCTCCCGCATCGTGTTCTTCGACGATTCCGCCGCGAACATCGACGGCGCGCGGGCGCGCGGCCTGGCCGCGGTGCATGTGACAGGGCCGGATGACGTCGCAAAGGCGCTTGCCGCGCTGGGAATTTGAGAGGGTGTTGCCGTGGCCCTGATGCCGGTCGTTGATGCGCTGGCCGCGATCCTTGCGGGCGCCGATCCCTTGGCGGAAGAAATGGCCGCACTCGACACCGCCTGGCATCGCGTGCTCGCGCGCGACCTTGCGGCAAAGCGCACCCAGCCGCCACAGGCGATGTCCGCGATGGACGGCTATGCGGTGCGATCGGCCGACGCCGCCGACCTCTCCGCGCGGCTGAAGGTGATCGGCGAAGTCGCGGCGGGCCGCCCGTTCGAGCGCATGGTGGGCCCGGGCGAAGCGGTCCGGATTTTCACCGGCGGCGTGATCCCTGATGGCGCCGACGCCGTCATCATCCAGGAAGACACGGCTGCCAGCGGCGACCACGTCACGATCACGGAAACCGCCAAACCGGGACGGCATATCCGCGCCGCCGGCGCCGATTTCCGCGAGGGCGATGTGCTGCTCACCAGGGGAAGCCGCCTCACCGAACGCGACCTGTCGCTCGCCGCCGGCATGAATTATCCGGAACTCGCCGTGATCAGCCGCCCCAAAGTGGCGGTGCTCGCCACCGGCGACGAGCTGGTGATGCCGGGCTCGACCCCGGGCCCGGGCCAGATCGTCTACTCCAACGGCTATGCGCTGCGCGCGCTGGCGCGGGCCGAGGGCGCCGAGACCATCGATTTCGGCATCGCCGCCGACACGGTCGAGGCGACCACCGACGGCATCCGCCGCGCCCGCGCATCGGGCGCCGACATCCTGATCACGATGGGCGGCGCCTCGGTCGGCGACCACGACCTCGTCAAGCGCTCGCTGGAGGCCGAGGGCGTGGCCATGGCGTTCTGGCGCATCGCGATGCGGCCGGGCAAGCCGATGATGCACGGGCGCCTCGGGGCGATGCGGGTGATCGGCCTGCCCGGCAATCCGGTCTCGTCCTATGTCTGTGGTTTCCTGTTTCTGGTGCCGCTGATTCGCGCGCTGTCGGGCCGAAAAACCATCCATCACGCGCGTGAGACCGCCCTGCTCGGCCGCGATCTCCCCGCCAACGACCAGCGCGAAGACTATCTTCGCGCACGACTTGAAGAGCGCGAGGACGGTGCGTTGATCGCGGTGCCGGTGAGCCACCAGGACTCGTCGCTGCTTGGAAATCTCGCTGCGGCACGGGCGCTTTTGATACGTCCGCCGTTTGCGCCGGCGCTGCCGACAGGCGCGCCATGCGAGTTCCTGCGCCTGCCGGAATGACGCATCGCGGCGGCCTGTTCGGGCGAAGTCGGCGCGCGTTCACCTGAAATTAAGTGGTTGCGGAACATGTATCGAACATATAGTGTCCGTTCATGATTTGTTTCGAGAGCTAGTGTCTACAAATGGGAGTTTTGGACTTCCGAATTTGAGACCGCACTCGCAACTGAACTGAACGACCACGAATTACGACGCGCCAACCGGGGGATTGCTCGAGATGCTTACGCGCAAACAGTATGAACTTCTGCGTTTCATCAACGAACGGCTCAAGGAAGCCGGCGTGCCGCCCTCCTTCGACGAAATGAAGGATGCGCTCGACCTCCGCTCCAAGTCCGGCATCCACCGCCTCATCACCGCCCTGGAAGAGCGCGGCTTCATCCGCCGCCTGCCCAACCGTGCCCGCGCCATCGAAGTCATCAAGCTGCCCGAGCTTGCGGGCGCCGGTAACGGCAACGGCCGCCGCGGCTTCACTCCCAGCGTCATCGAAGGCACGCTCGGCAAGGTCCGCGCCGCCAGCGCGCCCGCCGAGGACGATGGCAACCGTCCGGTCGCCGTTCCCGTAATGGGCCGGATCGCCGCCGGCACCCCGATCGAGGCGCTGCAGACCCGCAGCCACACCATCAGCGTACCGCCTGACATGCTCGGCTCCGGCGAACATTACGCGCTCGAAGTCCGCGGCGATTCCATGGTGGACGCCGGCATTCTCGACGGCGACATGGCGCTGATCCAGCGCAACGAGACCGCCGACACCGGCGATATCGTGGTGGCGCTGATCGACGAGGAGGAAGCCACCCTGAAACGCTTCCGCCGCCGCGGCGCCTCGATCGCGCTGGAGCCTGCCAACACCTCCTATGAAGTCCGCATCCTGCCGCCTAACCGGGTCCGGATTCAGGGCAAGCTGATCGGGCTGTACCGGAAGTACTGAGGGCGGCCCGCTTTCGCGGGCGCTTCTGTTCGGTAACGACATCCGTAAGCTCGTCATGCCCGGCCTTGTGCCGGGCATCCACGTTGTTGGCTGCAAGATCAAGACCCGGCCCTGACGGAGAACGGTGGGGCCGCGCGTCGCACAATTGCCCAGAATGCGGCAAAAACTGTGCGGGCGAGGATGGTTGGTTTGACGCGTTTTCTTCGACTCGAAGACGCAAAAACCGGGGGGACGAGACGTGGTCAGCAGTATGATCACCAAGATCACCTGGCAGAGGGCGGGACTCGTGACCGAGCCGGGCCGCTACATGCTCCGGTTCGGCTGGCTGATGGTGACGGCGGAAGATCTCGCGATCTGGCAGCAATATCCGGAGGCTGCGTTCACGCTGGTCGCGCTGCCCGGGATTGCCGACGACGGAAGGGAGCAATTCCATCTCGGCGCCTTCGAACTGCCGCTGCCGCCGATGCCCGAAGATCCGCAGCCGCCGTAGCGCGTTTGTGATCGGGCACGCCGGCCTTTCCGTCGCACTATTGCCCAGAACAGGAATAGACTT
The DNA here is from genome assembly GCF_018130145.1 of Bradyrhizobium sp. AUGA SZCCT0176. GTDB lineage: Bacteria > Pseudomonadota > Alphaproteobacteria > Rhizobiales > Xanthobacteraceae > Bradyrhizobium. Next base: position 9,410 of record NZ_JAFCMB010000004.1, read on the forward strand.
TGCTCAAGTCCACTCTGATAGAGGCCAGCGCCTCGAGGGAGGCACGGGTCTCTATCTCTTACGAGGGAGCGATCCGATGTGTGACTATAGTTTGCACGCGATGGCAACGCGTCCTGCTGAGGTCGGCGAGACATTGATATCGACCACCTTCCGCGGCACCTCGACCCGCGGCTTTGCCAGCGAACGCGACCCCGCAGTCGCGGTCTGCATGCTGCCCGGGACCGAACTGGCCTTCGCGCAAGACGTCAAATACGACAATCGCTGGATCTGGACGCGGACGATCGGTTTTCGCGTCGGCAAGTTCAACACCATCGATCCGCATATCAAGGAGCGTCACCACGACGCGATCGAATTTCCCGACGGCAGCCATGTGCTGGTGACGCAGCTTTGCGAGGGTCAGCGCGTCACCGTGCTGCAATTGCCGGTGGTGCATCCGATTCCCGAGCGCACAACAACGAAGGCGGACACGGCGACACCGCTTTCCACCGGTTGAATTCCGCGCCGTCGGTCGCGCCCCGCCGGGGAACGTGAATCCTTATTCCTCGGCCTGGAGATCCGCTTCCGACGGGGTCGCATCGACCGCACGCGGCGCCGTACGGCGCGGCGCGAGGATGGTTGTTTCCGCGTCCCCCTCGCCCGCGATCGCCGGCGACCATGGACGATCGACGCCCCGGAGCTTGACGGCATCGATGGTAAATCCGCTGCCGCTTCGCCGCAGCACCATGGCGCCCTGCCGCCGCAGACGCTCCGCAGAGATCACCGAGGCGCCGCACCCCGCAGGCGCCTGCCTTGCGGTGACCACCAGCGCCGCGCGCTCACAATCATCCGCCAGCGCTTCCGGCCGCAGCGCCAATGCCACGAACCCGCCACCGGCGCCTTGCATCACGCAGCCGCTCTCGTCGCATGAGACGCCCTCGGTGAGCGAGGCATCGGCAGGCTTTCGGGCGTCGGCATCCGCCGCCAGCCATTCCTTGACGAGGAAGCCATCCCTCGCGGCGCCCTTGGCCGCGCGCATCAAATGTAGTTTGCCGTCCTGGCCGCGGACACCGACATTGCGCCCGTCGGCGGCGATCAGGATGTCCGGCTGCGGCACCCTCGCCGCCCACACCGCCGCCACCAGCACCACGGCCGCGCCGGTATAGCGCAGCGGCGTCCGCAACAAGCCGAGCAGGATGATGCCAAGACTCGCCGCAATCAGCGGGCCGATGCCGAACGCCGGCACACGACCAACCGCGCCCGGCAAGGCCGCGACCCATTGCGTGACAACGATCATCCAGTCGATGCCGACGCCCATGATGGCCCAGAACACACCGTCAAAACCGAACGGCATCGCAACCAGGCCGAGCAGGCCCGCCGGCATCACCAGCGCCGAGACCACCGGCATCGCCGCGAGATTGGCGAGCACGCCATAGGGCGTCACCCGGTGGAAATGAAACGCCGCGTAAGGCGTGGTGGCAAGGCCCGCCACCAATGAGGCCAGGAGCAGCATCGTGATCTCGCGGCCGCCCCACAGCGCCACCTGCGCCGTCGCGGAATGATCCGGCTGCGCGAACAGGCGCGGCATGCCGAGTTGCACCAGCGCCACCAGTCCGAGGGTCGCCGCAAACGACATCTGGAAGCTCGGATGCACCAGCGCCTCCGGTGCGATGGTCAAGACAATGAGGGCCGCGACCGCGAGCGTTCGAAACGTGATGGCGCGGCGGTCGACCATGACCGCGATCAGCACCACGGCCGTCATGAAGAACGAACGCTGGGTCGCGACTTCAGCGCCGGAGAGCAACAGATAAAACGCCGACGCGGCGAGTGCCGCCACCGCCGACCATTTCTTGATCGAAAAACCAACCGTGAGCGTCGGGAACAGCGCCAGCAGTGCCCGTACCGCAAAGAACACGACGCCCGCGACGACAGCCATGTGATAGCCTGATATCGACAGCACATGGCCAAGGCCGGAGATGAACATCGCGTCATTGACGGGCTCGGAGATCGCATCGCGCCGGCCGGTCAGAAGCGCGGTCGCGATCGCGCGCTTGTCGCCTTCCAGCACGGTCCGGATCCGCGCATCGATCGCATCCCGCATGCCTTGCATGAACGCCGAATAGCGCAGCTTCCACCCGCCGCCATCAGGCGCTTCCGCGGTCCTGATCGCGCCCATCACAAAACCGGAGGCGCCGATGCCGGAGAAGAACATGTCGCGGCCGAAATCGTAGCTGCCGGGCCGCAGCGGCGACATCGGCGGCAACAGCCGCGCTTTCAATTCGACAAAACTGCCCACGTCAGGCGCGGTACCCTTCTTGACCGACAGCCGCACCCGTTCGATTTTTGTCGCGTCGCGCGCGCTCTCCATGGTCACGACGCGCAGTACAAAACGGTCGGTGCGCTCGCGGATGTCGCGGGTTTCGACAAATCCCGTCAGCGCCACCGAAAACATCGGCCGCGCCAGCACGCCATGCGCGATCCGCGCCGTCTTCCAGGTGGCAATCGCAAAGCCGGCGGCGACGGCGGCGATCATCACGGCGACCGGAAACATCTTGTGCCGCCGCAGCAAGAACGCCGCCGCGCACAGCACGATGGCGGTGACAGCCGCGACCGACAGCACCGGCTCATGGTCGGCGGCAAAATAGAACGCGATGCCGGTGCCGAAGGCGACGGGCACCCAGGGCAGCAAACGCCCCGCCCCCGCCTCCGCGCGCGCCCATTGCCGCAAGGTCTCGATCAGCGGTGCCCACAGCGCAAGACGCTGGGGCGCGAGACCGCCGACCGGCGCCGCCCCACGCGGCGGCCACGTGCCGGCGTAGCCTCGCCTTTGGCCCGACGTGTTGCCCTGCTCCGACATCAAGCTACCCACACGATACGCTCGCGGGGACAAAGCTACCGGAAGGTGTCAGGTGCCGGCTAGCAGAACGGAAGTAGAATATCGGGGAAAGGCGCCGCGCGCGCGGAAGCGAAGCCCCGCGCTCTCAAGACTGCTGTGGGAAGAAAAACCCGCCGGTAACTGCCCCGGCGGGTTTCCTTTACGCATCACTCTCGCGGGGGCTTTGGGGTCCGTTCCGCGATTGCCTTCAGGATGACTTGTGACCGTTAAAAGTTGATTTTCTGACGACATCGGCAGTCAATATTGACTCTCGTCACAGCACGTCAGATCGCCACCCGGCATACTCGCTCCAGATCAACAGCGCACAGCGCCACAACATGGAGCGGGACAATGACCAACCAGACCTCGATTTACGAATTGACCGCCTCCGAACTCGATGCAGTCGCCGGTGGCTGGGCGGGACTGGTCCCTGCAGCTACGAAGTCCGCCCCAACTAGCGGCCGCACCCCAGTAGACCTAAACAGCAAATCGTCTTCGGGCGCAGTCTTCTCTGCCGTCGGCAGCCAGACTTGGTGAAGGCCGAGTCTGTTGCGATAGTCGCCTCAGTTTGGCGGCCTCTTTCATTCCGAAATTTCAAACCGAGACACTACCGGCGCTAGGGCTGAAGGCGAAGACGGTGCCGGTACGCCTGGTGTGAGCCGTGGGGACGTTCCAGCGCAAGAAACCGGCGGCATCGGCGTCAAGGCGCCCTCTCTAGACGAAAAACCCCGCCGGTTAGGGCGGGGCTAAGTCGGGTATCATTGCTTCTTTAGCCCGCGTGAGGGCTGCTGACAGCGTAACAAACCAGCCGGCATAGTCGATTCGCTTTTCTTGCATGCTTGCCTGCTTATCCCGCATGCGCGTACGCAGTGCGGTTCCGCAACAGAGCCGCACTCCCACTCTGGCTGCGCTGGTAGCGTCGCTAAGTGCCACGGGACCGCGGGTTCAATGAACTGTCGCCGCCTTGCAACATGCAGGTGACCTTGGCATGACCGCTGACCCAAACGGGTGATGGAAAGATGATGGGTTAAGGTGTTTAATCTTTGCCAACTTGGTGGCACGCATTAAGTGTCCGCTGGTACCTATTATTTTATTGCGCTTTAGCGAAATTTATTTTTGAAGATTTGCAATGGTTCGGGAAATCGACAGGATAGTTGTCGGGACTCGCTTCAAGACGAGTAAGCTAGGCGCTGCTCGATGCCCGGAACTGGCTAATCTGAATGGCATCGTTGTCGAGGTGAGTCATACCAACACGGGCATTACCGTGTTGTTCGATGGCGCCAAAAGACCAACATGCCTGCACAGGCAGTTTATATCCCCCGTCTCGGGTACTGGATCGGGGAGCTATTTGGCTGGCTCTGAAAAAACGCGTCCCTGACCTCGACTTGTTTTGATCATCGGTTCGGTATTACGGCGCGGCATGATGTTCCCATCACCGCCCCGACTCGGCAGCTACCGGTGACTGAGAAGCTTTGCGCTCCCGCCTGATCAAGGCGTGCATCATTCGTAACTTCTGCCGGTGGCGAAAGAAGCACTATTCGCGGCGCGCGCCTACTCTGAAATTACCTCTCCGGAGCCACCAAACTCTTTCGGAACATCCTTCAACTTGGTCACACCGTCGCGCATGGGCAGAGCTGTTTCTGAGTAATTTATATGTACGCCCGGCGTAAACTTCAGCGTTGGCAATGTTGCTGCAAAGACGTCTACCAGTCCCAAGGGCGGGTGATTGGTCATTAGGTGCCCGCCACATTTTTTACGGTACTGCGGCTTACTGACCTCGGTCTTTTGGAACATTCCTACATGCCCGATGTTATTCGGACCGCCTCGGGCTTCCCGAGACTAAAAGCGTTGACGGGTCCGCCTGACCATGAACGGCACGAACTGCAATGGCAGTAGCCCATTGCTTCCGGCTCGCCTGATACCTCCACATGAACCGTGCCGCAGCAGCACTCGCCTTTATGTGTAGTTGCCATTGCACACTGCTATCTCCCAACCCTTCAACCATAAGCCGGAATGCGCGCAGGCCAGATTTAGTTCCAGACTCCCGACCGCCTGGAACGAATCCGCCGGGGCTAGCTTGAATCGCGGTCCTGTAAGCCGGATTCATGAATGTCCGGGATTACCCCCAAAGGCCCACGCACGGGATCGAATGTTTTTGTTAACGAATAGACCGATGGGTTTGCTTTCGACTGACGGCTTCGGTTCGTCCTTCTGGAGGCTGGCATTGTATTCTGGACCGGGAGTTCCGTTATGCGTCGCTCACCGTCGATCGTGCCGCGCGAAGCGGACCGGGACGTTTATCTGGTGCTGGACGATTTCGGCGCCCGTTTAGGCCGAGCATGGCGCGAGACCGACGAAGCGGGTACCGATCGCGAGACGCTGATCCAAGACCTTATGAACGACGAATGTGGGCATCCGGCGCGCATCGTAGCCTTCAATACCGTCGACGGCTGGTCGCGGGACGTGACCATGGATATCGCCGACGAACTGCGCCGACGATTTGTCGAATACGATCAAGTGCCGCGCTCTGTGCAGGAGTTCTTGGAGACGGCTGTCCGGCGCTAATCTGGATCTGCAATCGCGACAAATTCGGCTTGTCCGGGGGTTGAAGGCCAAAAAATGAGTACGGATAAACTTCAGGAGATGGACAAGGTTCTTGCGGAGATATTCCGCGAGCCTCCACTAATTTCGACCCAGATTGAGCCCGCGCCGGCAACATCCTTTGACCCACCAAACGAAGAGGAGCCTTCTGTTCAAGCCCCTGCAGTTGACGCTGCACCCGATGCCGAAGATGCGTTGAGACGGGCGGAGCAAGCAAAGTCATTGCTGTCCGGACTAAACCTTGACACCGCGATCCGCCTCCGCTGGGCGATGCGCGATATCAGAAGTAAGCGAACGAAATTGACGCCCGTCAGCGAAAATGACCTAGCGGCGCTCGTGGATCTGGGCTTCGTCGAGATGCAAGAAGGAATACCGAGGCTCACCGGTTTGGGCGTCCTCGCGCTCGATTGACCCGTCGAGATCGAGATGAAGGCGATGGGTAAGTGAATGCCTGAAGATGCGGCCCGCGGAACGTTTCCAATGAATCGACGTCAGAGCGACGACCCTCTACCAGAATTTCACGTGGGAGATCGCGTCCGGTTGAGTGAGCTAGGGAAATCGCGCACGCCCCGAACTAAGTCTCGTGGCACGGTAGTGCGTATTCCTGGGTGGACGGCCGCACAAGGTTCTGTTCAAGTCTTGTTTGATGGCAACAAAGAACCGACAAAAATGCACCGGTCCTACCTCGAGATCGACCTGTAATCTGTAATATTCACCAAAATGGAAACGGCCCCAGCGCGGGAGCGAGTACCGCTGGCCTGCCGTTGCCGACGCAATCAACCAGTGCACGGGCACGCTGTTTCTGTGGCGCCACGATCGACATAGCGACGGCCGACCGTCACATATACGAAGCACATATGATGGATTTGCATCCCGCATGAAACACGTCACCGCCCGCCCCTACGCCGATCCCGCCAAGGCCGCACAGCGCTGACACCGCCGCTGCCCCGCTTTACGTCCTACGCTTCTCCCACCCATCGTGGCGTTCCGCCGCGCCACGTGCCGGCACTTCCCCTTGACATGCCGGCGCTCCGCCGCCCGAATGGCGGGTAGCGCAAAAAGCGCGCGCCGCGGTGCAATGCCCGGCGCATCAAAAACAAAATCGGGAGGGTTTGCGAATGCTTCGCCAAGTAATCCGCGATGCCAAACGTCTGGCCAGAAATGTTGCCCTTGCTTCGCTTGCAGCGTTAAGCCTGCTCGGCGCCCGCAACGCGCAAGCGGCCTTCCCGGAGCGACCCATCACGCTGATCGTGCCATGGGCCGCCGGCGGCGGCACCGACGCGGTCGCGCGCCAGATCGCCAACATCATGGAGCGCGATCTCAAGCAGCCGGTGAACGTCGTGAACCGCACCGGCGGATCGGGCGTGGTCGGCCACCAGGCGATCGCGACTGCAGCGCCTGACGGTTACACGTTCGGCCTCATCACGCTGGAGATCACCCTGATGCACTGGGCGGGGCTTACCGATCTTACGTTCGAGAAGTTCACGCCGCTCGGGCTGGTCAACCAGGACTTCGCCGCGATCCACGTCAAGGCGGACTCGCCCTACAAGAACGTCAAGGAGCTGTTCGCGCATATCAAGGCGAACCCGAACAAGGTGGTGGCCTCGGGCACCGGCCAGGGCGGAAGCTGGCATGTCGCGCTCGCCGGCCTGATGCAGGCCGACGGCGTTTCGCCGACCTCGATCCGCTGGGTGCCGTCCACGGGCGCTGCGACCGCGCTGACGGATCTGGCCGCCGGCGGCGTCGACTTCGTCGCGTGCTCGATGCCGGAAGCCGAGGCGCTGATCAAGGCGGGGCGTATCCGCAGCCTCGCGTTCTTCTCGCCCAAGCGCGCGCCGAACTTCCCTGACGTGCCGACCACCGAGGAGGCGACCGGTCACAAGTTTCACAAGGGCGTGTGGCGCGGCTTTGCGGCGCCCAAGGGCCTGCCGCCGGAGATCGCCAAGATGTATGAGGCCGCGATCAAGAAGGCCTGGGACAGCGACGAGTTCAAGGATTTCATGACCCGGCGCGGCTTCGACATGATCTATCTGGATGCGGCAAGGTACGGCGAGTTCATGAAGGCCGACGATGAGGACAACGGCAAGGCGCTGAAGTCGCTCGGGCTGGCGAAGTGAAGCGCCCCGCAAGCCTCGTCGTCCTCCCGTTTCGCCATTGTGGCGTTGCCTTTCCCTTCTGCCGCTGACACGACTTCCTGAAGATCACCCCGGCCGGCGCCGAAATGTTCGCCTGCTGGCTCGGAGCAGGGGTAGAGGGGAATTGCTTTTGCCGCTATTGGCCCCGCCGATTAATGGCCGGAGCATTTTCTACCGCCATGTCCAGTAAGTAGCAGGCGAGAACGCCCAGCTTAGCACCACCGATCAGCGCAAGGAGCGCCATTGCCCATCGGAGGCTCATCTCCGCAAACATGTCGGACGTGAAAACGAACAAGAGCCCGACGCTGGCTCCCACCGCTGCACTGAAAAAATACCTGACGGGCATGCTGTTCAACAGCAAATGACGTCATATAGTTCCGGGGAACCTTTGGCCGGCGCGGAGATGTTTGCGTGATGCTTAAAGGATGGCTCCGCAAATTCGACGAGGCGATCGAGGCGCCGGACGGCACACAGCTCAACACGCTGCGCGAGGCGGTCGCCTACCTCGCCGAGACCGTTCCCAAATCAGAACGCGATATGCCGGCAGTCACGACCGCGGCGGAAATCCTTACCTACGCCGCGGAGCGCGGTATTGCCTGGATGTTCTTGGCGCGCATGGCTGTGCTCAAGGCACTGCACCGCCACGAAGTCCTGCAGTTCAATCCCGATGCCAAAGAGCATAATTGGGGAGAGCGGAAGCTCAAAAGAGATCAGTAAGGCGCGCGCTCCCGCAACCGTGAACCGCACGGCCCCAAGCCGCACTATTTCCACGACCTGTAAGCGTCCAGCGCGTGAGCGACAAGGATGCCGACGCTGAGAATTATCAGAAATGCTGCAACGGCCTCGAACATTGGCGATCCTCGCAGGGTCGCTCAAGTAAGCAACTCGCCGCGCTGCACAGTCAAAATGATTCGCCTTGTCGCCACAGATCGCGGTGCGACTGGTGACTTTGAGCAACGGTTGACCTGGTTTTCACCCGAATCTCTAAGCTTGACTGCCCATTTTTTGCCTGTTTTTGGGCGGAAACAGCGATCCTAGCCTTAACCTAGCGGCCAACGCAGGCGGTGGCTGAAATGGCGGACCTATCCCACGAAGTTGCGCAAGACCACGACCTCCGTATCCTTGTCCGCGTGGTCTCATTTTGTACTCTGGGCCTCTGGTCATTTGCAGCCGGTTTGCTGATAGGCACCTTTCTGTTTTCGTGATCGATGCCCGCTGCTGCGTAAAGGCCTCTCGGCCATCAAGTTGGTCGCGGGTGAGTAAACTCTGCCTTCTAACATTCAGCGCCGTTCACCCCTGACTTCGGCGAGGTGCTTGATGCAACGGGCGATCATCGGACTCTTGCGCAAGATTTTGGCCACCGGGCTCTTCGCTTCACGCGCGCAGCGATATCGGCGCCCTATGATCGGCGCTTCAAGACGCATGTCGTCCGTGCTGGTTGGCATGGCAGCGTTCGCACTCCTGGCCCCGCAAGCCGCTGTTTCTCAAGGCCGCATCGAAATAGTGAACTTCCAAAGCCTGACCTTCCCCGGCAGCCTGTTTACGCCCCCCTTCATGGCTGCCCCACAGGAGGGGTCGCCGGCAACTATCTTTGGTATTCTGAGGCTTCCGGAGACCACGGACCGGGTTCCTGCCGTCGTCATAACGCATGGTTGTTCGGGCATCACAGGGGCGGAGACGTATTGGGCGGAAAGTCTCATTCAACTCGGCGTCGCTACGTTCGTCGTCAACAGTTTTGTCGGGAGGAATATTCCGCGTGTCTGCTCAGGTCCTCACACAATAAGCACAGCCAGTGTGCTCACGGATGTCTATCGCGCACGGGATCTTCTGGCAGTCCATCCGCGCATCGACCCTTCACGAATTGCAGTATTGGGATTTTCCTTCGGTGGCCGCAACGCGCTCTGGGCTGCGTCCCCGCGGTTCCAGCAACGCTACGGTCCCGGGCTGTCACCCTTTGCAGCCTATCTCGCGTTTTACCCCACAGGCTGTCATATCAAGCTCATCGATGAAGATCGCGTGGCGAATGTCCCGATACGAATCTTTCATGGCGCAGCGGATGACGCGACGATCATCGGCCGCTGCAGGGAGTACGTCGCAAGGCTCCGCAACGCCGGCAATGACGCCGCCTTATTCGAATACGTTGGCGCCAAGCACTGGTTTGACAACGCCGATCTCGCCAACCGTCAAACGCCGACCGGCTTCCTGAATTACAACAACTGTACGTTCCTCGAGCAAGACGACAAGATCATCGACGTGATGACCGGCAGCCTGGCAGGAACGGGGGCGCCATGCGTCGTGTCGAAGGGGTCGTTTGGTTATAATCCCGCGGCACGCGAGCAAGCGACAGCGGATGTGCAGAATTTTCTGCGATCGTTGTTCAAGCTTTGACCGCTGCACCTTGCGCGCGCCCATGTGCGCAGAGTCTTGATGAACGGCGGCCAGATCGCAAGACGCGAAGCGAAATCTCGGAGAAAGCGCCGTCAGGAATGCGTGGCCAGCCATCCAAACGCGCGGCGCAGGAATACCCGGGCATCCGTCTCTACCGGCGGTCCGTGGGCCATCAGCACCTTCTCGGCCGGCCATGCGAAAATGCGTTCCAGAGAGAGCCGCGCGGCGCGGCGGTTGGTAAAGGCGAGTCGAAACTTGCGCGGCACCGACGGCTCGGGGCCTACCATGAGGTCCAGTTTCGCCACGACAGCCCGCCAGCCGGAGAACGAACTGGCAGGAAGCTGCTGAATCAAATCGGTGAAGAGCACGGTGCGGCTGCTGGCGTGGAAGAATACCACCTCTGTCGTGATGACATTTCCCTGCATCAGGACCTGGTCGATCTCCTGATCCCATTCCGGGCTCGGCGCGTCGCCGAGATCGGCGTCAAAGACAATGTCCTCACGCTTCTTGCGCAACCCCGGAGGGGCGTAGACCTTGGCTCCGGGATAGGCCTGCTTCCACGCTGGAAGAAACAAGTGGTGAAGTGAATTGGGCGCAACGATGTGCCGCACTGGGCCGAGGGCATCGACCTCTGCCCGCAAGCCATCCGTGAGCTGGATCGGCGACCAGATGAAGAGGCCGCCGCCGGACAGTTTTATGACAGCCATCCGAGTGGGATAATGAAATCCGACGATCACGATTTCGGTTCCATCCACGGTCCAGATATCGTGAGCGAATTGCTTCAACATTCCCGATCCAATGCAACTGGCATTGGCCGATCGTTAGCCATTGCAGGCTGCCCTCGCAAGCGCCGACAAAATCGTATCGCGCGAGCGTCAAGTCGAACAGCGAACGATCCTGCGAGACGTCGCCTAAATCAGCGGCGCCTTCGACGACACGTGATGGCTGACGATTTTCCAGTCGCCGTCTTCGCGGACAATGACCCAGGTGATCTTCACGGTCAGTGTTGCATCGTCGAAGGCGAAGTTAGCCGTGCCTGCCGTGTTGACCACCTCAGTGCCGGCGGCTTCGGTCGACACGTCAGTGAAGCGGACGGATTGCGCCTTCCAGCGCGGCAGGCCTGCGAAATAAGACCTCACGCCTTCCCGTCCGCGATAGAGCGTCGGATTCGAGCCGAAGAACAGGGCATGCTTCGAATAAAGCGATGCGAGCGCGTCGGCGTCCAGCCTGCTGAACGCCGCGGCCCATTTCGCCATGGTGCCGGATGCGATGTCGTCGGCCGCGCTTGGCATCGGAATATCCAATCGTTGTGAGGCCGACGTCAGCCCTTCTCAGCCCTTGGCGACTTCCTTGGCAAAGGTATCGCGCAGGCCGATGGTGCGGTTGAAGACCAGCTTGTCCGGCGTCGAGTCCTGATCGCGCACGAAATAGCCCTGCCGCTCGAACTGCATCACCTCGTTCGAATTGCTTTCGGCAACGCCGACCTCGATCCGCGCGTCGGACAGCACTTCCAGCGACTGCGGATTGATGTCGGCGGCGAAATTGCCGGCGTCGGGGCTCGGTTTTGCGAACAGCTGGTTGTAGACGCGAATTTCGGCGGGCCGCGACTGCGCCGCCGGCAGCCAGTGCATGGTGGCCTTGACCTTGCGTCCGTCAGGCGCGTTGCCGCCCTTGGTCGCGGGGTCATAGGTACAGCGCAGCTCGACCACCTCGCCGGCGTCGTTCTTGATGACGCCGGTGCACTTGATGAAATAGGCGTAGCGCAGCCGCACTTCATTGCCCGGAGAGAGCCGGAAGAATTTCTTCGGCGGGTTCTCCATGAAATCGTCCTGCTCGATATAGAGCTCGCGGCCGAACGCGATGCGGCGGGTGCCGGCGTCGGGATTGTCGGGGTGATTGATGGCTTCGAGCTCCTCGACCTGGCCTTCCGGATAATTCTCGATCACAACCTTGAGCGGCCGCAGCACCGCCATGCGGCGCTCGGCCGTCTTGTTGAGCAGTTCACGGATGCAGAATTCCAGCATGCCGACATCGACCACGCTGTTGGATTTCGCCACCCCGATGCGCTTGACGAATTCGCGCACCGCCGCCGGCGGCACGCCGCGCCGCTTCAGGCCGGCGACGGTCGGCATCCGCGGATCGTCCCAGCCGGCGACATGGCCCTCGCGCACGAGCTGCGTCAGCACCCGCTTCGAGAGCAGCGTGTAGGTGATGTTGAGCCTTGCGAATTCATACTGCCGCGGCTTTGACGGCACCGGCAGCTTGTCGAGCAGCCATTCGTAGAGCGGCCGGTGATCCTCGAATTCCAGCGTGCAGATCGAATGCGTGATGCCTTCGATGGCGTCCGACTGGCCATGGGCGTAGTCGTAGCTCGGATAGATCGACCATTTGTCGCCGGTGCGCGGATGATGGGCGTGCAGGATCCGGTACAGCACGGGATCGCGCATGTTGATGTTGCCGGAGGCCATGTCGATCTTGGCGCGCAGCACGCGGGTGCCGTTCGGGAATTCGCCGGCCTTCATGCGGCGAAACAGATCGAGGTTTTCGTCCACCGGGCGGTCGCGGAACGGGCTGTTCTTGCCGGGTTCCGTCAGCGTGCCGCGCGAGAGGCGGATTTCCTCCTGCGACTGGTCGTCGACATAGGCGTGGCCGGCCTTGATCAGGCCTTCCGCCCAGTCGTAGAGCCGCTCGAAATAGTCGGAGGCGTAATAAAGATCGGTTCCCCAGTCGTAGCCGAGCCAGCGCACGTCGGCCTGGATGGAATCGATATATTCCTGCTCTTCCTTGGTCGGGTTGGTGTCGTCGAAGCGCAGATGGCACTTGCCGCCAAACTCCTGCGCGATGCCGAAATTAAGGGCAATCGACTTGGCGTGGCCGATATGCAGGTAGCCGTTCGGCTCCGGCGGAAATCGGGTCACGATCCGGCTGTGCTTCTGGGTGTCGAGGTCGGCCTGGACGATGTCGCGAATGAAATCGCGCCCTGCTTCTGCCGCTGCCGGTTCTGTGGTCATTACGTGTTCCCGCTCGGTAAGCGGCCCTTCTGCCAAATTCGCCCCGGCCCGCCAAGCCTGCTTTGTCCAGGACCGGACATTAATGGCGAGACTTTAGTTATGCACCGTCCTGCTATACACCACGGCCGTTCAAGCATAGGCCTGCCCAAATCATGACCGATTCCGTCGTCACCCGCTTTGCCCCCTCGCCGACCGGCTTCCTCCACATCGGAGGCGCCCGCACCGCGCTGTTCAACTGGCTCTACGCCAGGAAGCATGGCGGCAAGATGCTGCTGCGGATCGAGGATACCGACCGCGAGCGGTCGACCGAGCCGGCGATTGCCGCGATCCTCGACGGATTGAAGTGGCTGGAGCTCGATTGGGACGGCGACGTCATCTACCAGTTCAGCCGAGCCGCCCGCCACCGCGAGGCCGCCGAGTCCCTGCTCGCCAGCGGCCGCGCCTATCGCTGCTACGCCACGCCTGAGGAACTGACGGCGATGCGCGAGAAGGCCCGCGCCGAGGGCCGCACCCGCCTCTATGACGGCCTGTGGCGGGACCGTGACCCGTCCGAAGCGCCCGCGGGCATGAAGCCCACCATCCGTCTCAAGGCACCGCAGACCGGCGAGACCGTGATCGAGGATCAGGTCCAGGGCCGCGTGGTCTGGCAGAACGAGAACCTCGACGATCTCGTGCTGCTGCGCGGCGACGGCAACCCGACCTACATGCTGGCGGTCGTGGTCGACGACCACGACACGGGCGTCACCCATGTGATCCGGGGTGACGATCATTTGATCAACGCCGCGCGCCAGAAGCAGATCTACGACGCGCTGGAATGGGACATTCCGAACATGTCCCATATCCCGCTGATCCATGGCGCCGATGGCGCAAAACTGTCGAAGCGCCATGGCGCGCTCGGGGTCGAGGCCTACCGCGCACTCGGCTATCTGCCGGCGGCGCTGCGCAATTACCTGGTCCGGCTCGGCTGGGGCCACGGCGACCAGGAGATATTCTCGACGGAGGAGATGATCGACGCGTTCGACCTGCCCGCCATCGGGCGTTCGGCGGCGCGCTTCGATTTCGCCAAGCTGGAAAACCTCAACGGCCACTACATCCGCCAGGCCGACGATCAAGCGCTCGTGACCATGTTCGAACAGTTGCTGGATTACGTCCCTGATGGCGCCGAGCTGAAGGCCAAGCTCAACGACACCACGCGGGCGCAATTGCTGCGGGCGATGCCGAGCCTGAAGGAGCGCGCCAAGACGCTGCTCGAACTGATCGCCGGCTCCTACTTCATCTTTGCCGACCGTCCGCTCGAGCTCGAGCCGAAAGCGGCCGCCCTGCTGACGCCGGAAACCCGTGAACTGATCGGCAAGCTGCGCAATGCGCTGCAAGCCGTGACCGACTGGAATTCCGAGAGCACCGAGGGGGCGATGCGGAATTTCGCGGAGCAGAATAACCTCAAGCTGGGCGCGGTCGCTCAGCCGCTCCGGGTGGCGCTGACCGGGCGGACGACCTCACCCGGGATTTTTGACGTCCTGGCGGTGCTGGGGCGCGACCAGTGCCTGGCCCGGCTCGGCGATCAGGCCGCCGCTTAATTCCTGTTTTGACGCGTTTTCTTCACGCGAACCGGTACCCACTTCGCTGGAAAACGCTATTGGAGCCCCTGCTATGTGCTAGCGGCGGCCATCTTGCAGTGCACAGGGCAATAAGCTACGCATTTTGAAGCCGCCTTCTAGACAATCCGGCCTGCCCTGTTATCTGCCAGAAAACGGCATCAGGTCAGCCCGGTTTTCGCAACGATTTCATCGGGGACTTCGCGATGGACGCAAAATCCAGCAACAAAACTGCAACGCTAACGGTAGGTAACAAGACCTACGATTTCCCGATCCTGAGCGGCACGGTGGGGCCGGATGTCATCGACATCGCCAAGCTCTACGGCCAGGCCGGGATGTTCACCTATGACCCCGGCTTTACCTCCACCGGCAGCTGCCAGTCGAAGATCACCTATATCGACGGCGACGCCGGCATCCTGGAATACCGCGGCTATCCGATCGAGCAGCTCGCCGAAAAGGGCGATTTCCTCGAGACCTGCTATCTCCTGCTGTACGGAGAACTTCCCACCAAGGCGCAGAAGGAAGATTTCGACCACCGCGTGATCCATCACACCATGGTTCACGAGCAGATGGCCCGCTTCTTCCAGGGCTTCCGCCGCGACGCCCACCCGATGGCCATCATGGTCGCGGCCGTCGGCGCGCTGGCCGCGTTCTATCACGACTCTACCGACATCAACGATCCGAAGCAGCGCATGATCGCCTCGATGCGCATGATCGCCAAGGTTCCGACGCTGGCCGCTATGGCCTTCAAATATACCGTCGGCCAGCCCTTCGTGTACCCGAAGAACTCGCTCACCTTTGCCGAGAACTTCCTCAACATGTGCTTCGCGGTGCCCTGCGAGGACTACAAGATCAATCCGGTGCTGGCTGACGCGCTGGACAAGATCTTCATCCTGCACGCCGACCACGAGCAGAACGCCTCGACCTCGACGGTGCGTATCGCCGGCTCCTCCGGCGCCAACCCGTTCGCCTGTATCGCCGCCGGCATCGCCTGCCTGTGGGGACCGGCGCATGGCGGCGCCAACGAAGCCGCGCTGGCGATGCTGGCCGACATCGGCACCGTCGACAAGATTCCCGAGTTCATCGCCAAGGTGAAGGACAAGAACAGCGAAGTCCGCCTGATGGGCTTCGGCCATCGCGTCTACAAGAACTACGATCCGCGCGCCAAGATCATGCAGAAGATGTGTCACGCGGTGCTGGCCGAGACCGGTCACGGCGACGACCCGATGCTGAAGGTCGCGCTGGAGCTGGAAAAGATCGCGCTCAGCGATCCCTACTTCATCGACCGCAAGCTCTACCCGAACGTCGACTTCTATTCGGGCATCACGCTGAAGGCGATGGGCTTCCCGACCTCGATGTTCACCGTGCTGTTCGCAGTCGCCCGCACCGTCGGCTGGATCAGCCAGTGGAGCGAGATGATCGAGGACCCGCAGCAGAAGATCGGCCGTCCGCGCCAGCTCTACACCGGCGTCGCCCGCCGCGACTACGTCGACATGGGCAAACGCAAGTAAGGCCTGACGGATACGAGACCCGAGAAAGCCGGATGCGGTCACCGCCTCCGGCTTTTTTCTTGTAGGGTGGGTGGACCAACGGGTCGCGCGAACGCGCGCCCGATGACAGGCTTCGCGATACCCACCGCCACGGCAAAGAAAGTTGGTGGGTATCGCTTCGCTCCAACCACCCTACGATTCCAGGAGGAACCATGCTCACCGGAAGCTGCATGTGCAAAAGCGTGGCCTATGAGGTGGACGCCGAACCCGGCGCCATCGTGCACTGCCACTGCGCCACCTGCCGCAAGGCGCACGGCTCGGCGTTCTCGACGGTGACCAATGTGCCGCGCGACCGCTTTCGCTGGACCAGGGGCGAAAGCCTGCTCAGGGGTTTTGAATCCTCGCCCGGCAAGCAACGCTATTTCTGCACGCAATGCGGCTCGCATATCGTCGCCGAGCGCGCCGGCAGCCGCAGCGTCCTGCTGCGGATGGGGTGCCTGGACACGCCGATCACCAACCGGCCCGCCGCGCACATCTGGCGATCGGATTGCGCGACGTGGTTCGATCCGAAAGACCAGTTGCCGGAGTGGCCGGAAGGTTCGGCGCCGAAGGGTTAGCGCTAGAGCCTTTTCCGTTCCGATTGAATCGGAACGGGGCTCTAGATTCTTGGTTTGACGCGTTTTCTTAACGCGAACCGGCGTCCACTTCGCTGGAAAACGCTCTACCGCCGCGCTTTTCGCATCGTCGCGAGCACGATGTCGGCGGCGCGGGCGCTCGGCGGCGTGTTGCCGGTCGACATGATCCGGTCGATTTTCGCGAAGGCTTCGAGCTGCCTTCGACGCAGCGCGGACTCGCCAAGCAACTCGCGCAGTACCTGCGACAGTTTTTCCGGCGTGCAGTCCTGCTGCAGGAATTCGGGAACGACATTTTCGCCGATCACGAGATTGGCCAGGATCACCGAACTCACATTGATGACCCGCAGCAATATCCAGGCTTCCATCGCGCCGGTCCGGTAGGCCGTCACCATCGGCACGCCTGATAGTGCAAGCTCGAGCGTCACGGTGCCGGATTTTGCCAGCGCCGCATGCGCGATCCGGAACGCGGCCCGCTTCTCCTGCTCGCCGATCACGACGCGGGGCTGCACCGTCCAGGTCTTCAGCGCTTCCGCGACCGCTTCCTGCAGATGCGGCATGGTCGGCAGGATCAGTTCGAACGCCACGCCCTCGGCATTGAGCCGGGCCAGCGCCTGGCCGAACACCGCCATGTGGTGGCGGATCTCGCTGCGGCGGCTTCCCGGCAGCACCAGCAGCACCGGCGGCGCCGCTTCCCGCCGCTGCCGTTCCTCAGGGTTGGGCCGCAATGAAGCGAGTTGCTCGGTCAGGGGATGGCCGACATAGCTGCAGGGCGGCCCGCGCAGCCGGAGATAGGCCTCCGGTTCGAACGGCAGCAGGGCCAGCACATGATCGACGTAAGTCAGCATCGCGCGGGCCCGGCCGGGCCGCCACGCCCAGACCGAGGGCGAGACATAGTCGACGATCGGAATCTTGGGATCGCTGGCGCGGACGCGCTTCGCCACGCGGTGGGTGAAATCGGGGCTGTCGATGATGACGAGAATGTCGGGCGCGGCCTCGGTGACCGCAGCGGCGGTTTGCTTGATCAGCCGAAGGATCTTCGGCAATTGCTTGACCACGGCGGCAAGGCCGATGATCGAGAGTTCCTCGATCGGAAACCACGAATTCATGCCTTCGCGCGCCATCGCGCGGCCGCCGACGCCTTCGAACTGCACCGCGTCGCCCAGGCGCTGGCGCAACACTTTCATGAGATTGGCGCCGAGGCGATCGCCGGATTCCTCCGTCGCAATCAGGACGATCTTGCGCACCGTGTCGGTGGTCGGACGCGGCGGCATCACGCCGGCAGCCCCTGGATGAACAGGCCGGCGCTGTCGGCGGCCTCGATCATGGCCTGTGCGTCGGCCGCGATGGTTTGTCCGGCAATGATGGCAATGCCGGCCAGCCCTGCCTTGGCCGCGCCTTCGACCGTCATTGCCCCCACCGTCGGCAGATCGAAGCGCAAATCCTGGCTGGTCTTGGGCGCCTTGACCAGCACGCCACGGCCCGTGCCGGCGCGGATGCGGCCCTCGCTGCGCAGGCGCGCCACGCGCGCCAGCAGCCCGTCGGTGCCCTCGATGTCCTCCACCGCCACCACGTGACCGTCGATCACCACGACGGCCTGGCCGATGTCGAACGGACTTAGCGCGCGCAACACGTCCCGCCCCTTCTCGATGTCGGCGGTGCCGGCCGGATCGGGCGTTGCGCGGGCAATGCGCCCCTCGGGCATCAGAATATCAGGGGCGACATCCCTGATGCCGACCATGCGGAAACCGTCCTGCTCAAAAATCCGGCCGATCCCCGACAGCAGATGGTCGTCGCCGCCGCGAAACGCCGCCAGGATAGGGCCGATGACGCGGATCGTCCCCCAGTCCAGCCTGATTTCCGACAGCGCCGGCCGCAGCAGCGTGCCGATGAAGATCAGGTCGCGGCAGCCTTCGCTGCGCAACAGTTTTTTCGCCCGGCCGATTTGTCCGACCGAAATCCAGTGATGGCGGAAGCGTTCGGCCCGAACCGGGTCGCAGGAGCCCCGCAGCGCGAACAGCACCGGCGCGACGCCGCGCGCGGCAAGTGAATCCGCGACCGCGAACGGCATGGCGCCGCCGCCCGCGATCACGCCGACCGGCGAAGAGATTTCTGAAGCCGCTGGACTCATGGGCTGCGGCGATCCCGTCATCAGGATTTATGAGCGCCGTCGGCCGGCAGGCACAGCGCGCGATGCTTGCCCGCATCGATGAAGGCGAGGATTTCCGCGATCGCCGGATCGTTTGCCGCCAGCGGCTGAACCTCGCTCAGCCGTTCGGCAAAGATGCCTGGGCCATGGAACAGCTTTTGATAGAACGCGCGCACCATGACGAGCCGGTCCTTGGTGAATTTGCGCCGCTTCATGCCGATGATGTTCAGGCCTTCGAGGCTCGCATACTGGCCGTTGACGAGGCCGAACGGAATGACGTCACCGCGCACGCCGCAGACGCCGCCGACCATCACCTGCGGCCCGATCCGCGTGAACTGATGCACGGCGGAAAGCCCGCCGATGAAGACGAAATCGCCGATCTCGCAATGGCCGCCGAGCGTGGCCGACGTGGCGAAGATCACGTCATTGCCGACTTGGCAATCATGGCCGACATGGCTGCAGTTCATGAAATAGCCGCGCCCCCCGACCCGCGTGACGCCGCCGCCGGCAACCGTGCCGGCGTTCATGGTGACGGATTCGCGGATGGTGCAGCCGGCCCCGATTTCAAGCCTGGTCAGTTCGCCGCGATAGCTCAGCGATTGCGGCGGGGTGCCGAGCGAGACGAACGGATAGATCGTGCAGCCGTCGCCGATGGATGTCTGCGCCGTGACGTGCACATGGCCGATCAGCTTGCAATTGGCGCCGATCACGACGTGAGGCCCGATGATGCAATAGGGACCGATCGAGGTGCCCTCGCCGATCACAGCGCCATCTTCAATCCGCGCGGTGGGATCGATCGTCGTCATCAAATGCGTCCAGGTTGGGCTGATATCGCCGGGGCGATATTATCTCGGGTTTTCCGGTGGTTACCGCGACAGGACAGCGCTTGTCCAGTGACGTATGGTTACGGCCGATGTCGTCACGTTTGGATCAATGGCCTTTGCCCGAACCTCCGGTCTTCCGGAGTTGGGTGGTCGATGGAAATCAATACAGGAATCGCCGGCGCTGAGGCCGGAAGCCGCAAGACCGGTAGACGCGAGACCGGCAGACGCTCAGGTCATGCTACCCGGCAGGAAACAGCGGATGGAAATCCCGAGCGCGCTTTTGACCGGCCAGACCATCGTTCGACCGGCGCGATTGGGCTCCGTGATAACGGCATCATCGGGAACGATGACCCAAATGCCCTCGAGGCGGACACGGTAATGTCCATTCTGGGATTCCCAGTCCGGATCGGAGACGACAAAACCATCCGCATCCGAGCAGCACAGGCCCTGGCCGCTCCTCAACCTATCGAACCATGGCTTCAACGGAGACCCGGCGTAGCGGCCGTCGTCGCGCGCACTACTCGTGTTTCCTGCCCAAAGAATCGCCAAAAGCACCGCGATCCAAATCTTCGAGAAATTCGTGCAATGCATGTTCGCCCCCAGTGCTGAGGACCAGGTTTCACGCCGGCATAACAAAGCGCTTGCTTGGCTGAAGTTCCAATGCCGCGGGCGATCGAACTACCCGGCTATGAGCCAAGTACGCGATCCAAGGGGGCTGTGCAGGATCAAATTCAATCCAAGTCGCAAGCGACGGCGCCTTGCGTGCTGCCGGGTTACGGCACGCTTCGGGGCGTTTTCCAAAATCGAAGCATCTGCGCTATCCTGTGCGCGCCATGGTCAGAATTGCGACGCTGCTTCTGCATCTGTTCACCGCCGGGGTCGCCTCCGAAACCGTTGATGTCAGGGATCGCGGCCCGGTCGATCTCGGGACGTTCGAGTGCCGCGACATCACCCGCAGCAGCATCGTGCAACGTGTCTGCTACGACCGCGCGCAACGCCGCCTGATCGTCGCGATCAAGGGAGCCTACGACCAGTATTGCGAACTGCCGGCCGAGACGTACGACGCCTTGCTGGGCGCGCCGTCGATGGGCGGGTTCTTCAACCGCCATATCAGCGGAGCGTCGGGCGCTCGCTTTGCTTGCCGGAATTAATCCGTCAGCATCGCGCCGACATCGGCCTCGGCGACCACGGTGCCATTGACCTTGGCGTCGCCGTGAAACCACCACATCGCCTTGCGGCGGCCGATCGAGCGCATGTGGTATTCGATGGTGTCGCCGGGCATCACGGGTTTGCGGAACTTGCACTTGTCAATGGTCAGGAAGTACACCGCGCGCGGCTTCTCGGTGCCTTCGACCGACTTGATGCCGATCACGCCGGCGGTCTGCGCCATGGCCTCGATCATCATCACGCCGGGATAAACCGGGCGTTCCGGGAAATGTCCCTGAAAAGCCGGCTCGTTGAAGGTTACATTCTTGACGCCGATGCCTGAGTAATCGGTGCGGATGTTGATCACCCGGTCGATCAGCAGCATCGGAAAACGATGCGGAAGCGTCTTGAGGATCTCGTTGATATCAACGAGTTCAAACCTGACCGGCACCTCCTCCATCACTCCCGTCCCTCGTTCTTCGGATCGGCGGCGCCCTGCACCAGTCGCTCCACTGCAATAATCTCCCTAAACCACTGTTTGGTCGGTTTTGCAAAATAACCGCCCCAGCGGCCATTGGGCGGGATGTCGTCCTTGACCCCGCTCATGGCGGTGACCTGGGCACCGTCGCCGATCTTGAGATGGTTATTGATGCCTACCTTGGCGCCCAGCGCGACATTGTCCCCGATCGTCAGGCTGCCCGCGAGCCCGATCTGGGCCGCGAGCAGGCAGTGCCTGCCGATGGTCACATTGTGGCCGATCTGGACTTGATTGTCGATTTTAGTGCCCTCGCCGATGACGGTATCGCGCAGGCTGCCGCGATCGATGGTGGTGTTGGCGCCGATCTCGACATTGTTCTGGATCAGGACGCGGCCGGTCTGCGGCACCTTCAGATGGCCCTCGGGACCGAAGAAAATGAAGCCATAGCCGTCCTGGCCGATGCTGCAGCCGGGGTGGATCAGCACGTTGTTGCCGATCAGGGCGAACTGGATCGCAGTACGCGCGCCGACATTGCAGTCCCGGCCGATCCGCACCTCGGCCCCGATCACGGCCCCTGCGCCGATCACCGTTCCCGCCCCGATCTCGACCCGAGGGCCGATCACCGCCAGCGGATCGACGATGACGCCGTCTTCCAGATGGGCTGACGGATCGATGATCGCGGACGGGGCAATTCCGTCATTGTCGAACCAGGACTGCGGACGCAACGCGTCTTCATGCCACTGGCGCGCGATCTGCACGAACGCGCGGAACGGCTGAGCGGCCCGCAGCACCGCGACATGAGGCGGTACCTGCGCCTCAAAACGCGGGCTGACCAGACAGGCACCGGCCTTTGTCGAGGCGAGCTGGTCGGCGTATTTGAGGTTGTCGAAGAACGCCAGGTGCATCGGGCCGGCCTCGTCGAGCGACGCAAGGCCCCGGACGACATGGCCGCCTTGTGCGGGGTCGACCAATACCGACTTCGTCAACGCGGCGATATCAGCCAGCGTCGACGAAGGCGGTTGCTTGAAGAACATCGGCTGCGCCATTCCACCCGTCGCAGTCCGGCCGGTTGCTGGATTTAGAACGATGTACCGCCGCCGAACCTGAATTCCTGCACGCGGTCATTCTTACCCTTGGTGATCGGAATCGCATAGTCGAAGCGCAGCGGACCGAACGGCGACGCCCAGATCAAGCCGACACCGACCGAGCTGCGGACGACATTGCCTTCGTCATACTGCAGGCCGAGGCAGGTGCCCGGCGTTGCCGGGTTGGTCGTCGGCTTCACGCAACCAGGAACGTTGACTTCACCGGTCTGTGCCCATGCGGTCGACCCCTTATAGTCAAACAGGCCGCCGGCGTCGGCATAGATCGCGCCTTTTAGCCCGACTTCCTTCGGCAGGAACCAGAACGGCATCTGCAATTCCGCCGACGCGCCCCAATATTTGGTGCCGCCGAGCGCATCACCCGTACCGTAGGGGTTGATGTCACGCGGTCCGATACCGTTCGGCGCAAATCCGCGGACCAGGTTCGGACCCATCTGGAAGTGATCGAGCATGCGCAGCTGGTCGTTGCCGACCTGGTTGAGCATGCCGCCCTGGAAGCGGAGCAGGCCGACGATGTCGGCGACCAGCGGTGTGTAGTACTTCGCATCGATCGCGGACTTGACGTAGGAGACATCGCCACCGAGGCCGGCGAAGTCCTGCTTCCAATCGATCAGCAAGCCCGTAGTCGGATTCTTGTTGTTGTCCAGCGTGTTGTAGTTCAGCGAATAGCCGACCGACGAGGTCAGGGTCCTGCCGCTCTGCAGCTCCTTGCGGACCGGCAGCGAAGCTTCGCCGTCGCTGTAGCACCACAGACCGACGCCCGAGGCATCGGTAGCGCCCAGTGCGGTCGCGGCCGGCGCGCCGTTCAGATTCACCCAGGCCGGCGACGGATTGAACGCCAGCAATCCGTTGTTCGGGTTGTTGTTACAGTTCGACAGCGAGCTCGGCAGCGAGATTTGCTGCTGATAGATCGAATAGCGCAACTGCAAGGCCAAATCTTCACGCAGGGTGAAGCCGAGCCGCGGGCTGAAGCCCAGCGTCTTGGTCCCGTACGAGATGTAGCTGTTGGCCAGTTGCTCGCGCTGGAACAGGTCGAGGCCGAGCGCGACGCGATAGTCCAGCAGATAGGGCTCGACGAACGACAGCGAGTAACCGCGTGCGTATTGGCCATAGGTCACCGACGCCTTCGCGTACAGGCCGCGGCCGAGGAAATTGCGTTCCGAAATACTGACCTCGGCGAGCGCGCCGTCGGTGGTCGAATAGCCGCCCGACACCGAGAAGTCGCCGGTCGACTTCTCTTCCAGATCGACGATCAGGATCACACGGTCGCTCGATGAGCCGGGCTCGGTGACAACCTTCACGCTCTTGAAGAAGTCGAGATTCTTCAGCCGGCGCTCGGCACGATCGACCAGCGCACGGTTGTAGGCGTCGCCTTCCGAAAGGTCGAATTCGCGGCGAATCACGTAGTCGCGGGTCCTGGTGTTGCCGCGGACATTGATGCGCTCGATATAGGTTCGCGGGCCTTCATCGATCGAGAACACGATCGAGACGGTGTGCTGTTCGAAATTGCGATCGCCGCGCGGACGCACGATGGCGAAGGCATAGCCGCGCCGCGAGGCTTCGATCTGCATTTCCTCGACGGACTTTTCGAGCGCCTCGGCGTTGTAGAGCGACCCGACGCCGACACGCGAGTAGCTGCGCATCGAGTTCACATCGAGGGTCGCGATGCTGGTCTGGAAGTCGACGGTCGCGACGCGGTATTGCTGGCCTTCCTCGATCTTGAAGGTGACGAGGAAGCCTTTGCGCTCCGGATCGTATTCGGACAGCGCGGCCACCACTTGCACGTCGGCAAAGCCGTTCTTGAGATAGAAGCGGCGGATCAGGTCACGGTCGGCCTCGACCCGGTCCGGATCGTAGACGTCGGCGCCGCCGAGGAAGCTCAAGAGGTTGGATTCGCGCGTCTTGATGACATCCTTCAACCGGTAGGACGAATAGAACCGGTTGCCGATGAATTCGATGTTCTTGACGCCGGTCTTGCCGCCTTCGTTGATCGTGAAGATCAGGTCGACGCGGTTGTTCGGCTGGTCAATGATTTCCGGGGTGACGCTCACGTCATAGCGGCCCGAGCGGCGGTAGATTTCAGCGATACGCTGGGCGTCCGACTGAACCATCGGGCGGGAGAAAGTGCCGCGCGGCTTGGACTGGATTTCGGACGAGAGCTGGTCGTCCTTGACCTTCTTGTTGCCCTCGAAGGCAATGCGCCCGATGACAGCGTTTTCGACCACGACCACGATGATCCGGCCGCCGGCCTGATTGATTCGCACGTCCTGGAACAGGCCGGTTTCGATCAGCGCCTTCAGGCCGTCATCGATTTGGGCCTGCCCGAGGCGGCCGCCGGGTCCCGGCTTGAAATAGGAGCGAATGGTCTCGATTTCGACGCGCCGATTCCCCTCCACGGCGATCGAAGCCACCGTCTGGGCAGCAGCCGGCGCCGAAACAAGCACCGCCGCTAGCGCGGCAGCAACTGGCACGGCGAACATGATCGAGGCGGCCAACAAGCCCCCCCGCACTCGCATTCCAAACATCATGCGCCAAGCGCCCTTGTCATTCTTGTGCTGGTCCGCACCCCTACGAACCGGCAGATTCCCATTTTCTGCATGTCTTGTAGCCAATTTCCCCAAGGCGGCAAACGGAACATCGCCCCGCGATTCCATTTTCATTCCAAGACGTTGCCGATGGGCAACGCCACAAAAAAGCCGCTTCACGATGCCGCCAGATGCAGGATGTCGTTATAGGTCGCAAACACCATCAGCATCAGCACCAAACCCAATCCGATTCGGAACCCCATCTCCTGAGCCCGGTTCGACAGCGGGCGTCCTCGGACCGCCTCCACGGCATAGAACAAAAGATGACCGCCATCGAGCAGCGGAACCGGGAACAGGTTCAGCAGGCCGATCGAGATCGACAGCACGGCTGCCAGGTGCACCAGCGCGGTAAGGCCGATGGTGGCCACCTGCCCCGAAATCTGGGCAATCCGAATCGGGCCACCGACCTGGTCGGCGGCTTCCCGGCCGGTAAAGACGCCGCCGATATAGGCCAGCGTGCGATCGATCACGAACCAGGTTTCCTTGACGCCCAGCCACATCGCGGTTGCCGGATCGACGCGTTCGGTCACGACATCGCCCGGCGCGGTCGCGCGGGTAATGCCCAAAACGCCGAGCCGGTGGGCGTTGCCGAACGGATCCTTTACTTCGCGCTGCTCCGGCGTGCCCTTCACTTGCAGCGTGGCATCGCCGCGCTTGATGGTGAAGTTCAGCTGAACGCCGGCATTGACGCCAACGACGCGCTGCATGTCGGAGAAGCTGCCGATGGTCTTGCCGTCGATCGCGGTGACGATGTCGCCGACCTGAAAGCCCGCTTTCGCAGCGGCGCTGTTGGCTTCGATCTTGTCGACGCGCGCGGTCGTGCTCGGCTTGCCGAAGAAGGTGAACAAGCAGGTGAAGATCACGATCGCCAGGATGAAATTCGCGATCGGTCCGGCGGCAACGATGGCCGCGCGCGGACCGACTTTCTTGTGGTGGAAGCTGCCCGCCTGCTCTTCCGCGCTCATGCTGGCGAGCGCCTCGGTCGAGGGCGTGGAGGCTTCGCTGTCGTCACCGAAGAACTTGACGTAACCGCCGAGCGGGATCGCCGATATCTTCCAGCGGGTGCCGTGGCGGTCGTTGAACCCTGCAAGCTCCGGCCCGAAACCGAGCGAGAACGTCAACACCTTCACGCCGCACCAGCGGGCGACCAGGAAGTGGCCGAGTTCGTGGAAGAAAACAACGATGGTCAGGACGAACAGGAAGGGAATGATGTAGCCGATGAGCCCACTGCTCAACGTATTGAAACTATGTAGAAAAAACTCAGTCATTCGATTCCCCTCGACGCGAGCCTAAGGCTGCGCCCCCAACCCTCTAGGATGCCTTTAAGGCAATTTGAGGCAATAGGGAGGCAGCTTTATTTCGCGCATTATGGTCAACGGAAATCGCATCATCCGCTGAGCTCAATGGCGCCAGGTTTCCGGAGCGGACCCAGTCGTTCATGGTCGCCTCGACAAGCCGTGCGATCGCGCCGAATCTGATCTTTCCGGCAATGAAGGCCGCCACCGCCACCTCATTGGCGGCGTTGAACACCGTGGTCAAACCGCCGCTGGCGCGCAGCGCATCGTAGGCCAGCCGCAAGCCGGGAAATCGCTCGAAATCCGGTGCCTCGAAGGTCAGCTGACCGATTTTGGCGAGATCCAGCCGGGCCGAGGGACCGACGATTCGATCGGGCCAGCCGAGGCAATGGGCGATCGGGATGCGCATGTCAGGCGCGCCGAGCTGGGCCACCACCGAACGGTCGGAGAATTCGACCATGCCGTGGATGATCGACTGCGGATGTACGAGCACATCGATCTCGTCGGGCCTCAGCGCGAACAGATACGACGCCTCGATCACTTCGAGCCCCTTGTTCATCATCGACGCCGAATCGATGGTGATCTTCTGGCCCATGCTCCAGTTCGGATGCTTCAGCGCCTGCGCCAGCGTCGCCTGCTCGATGTCGGTAGAGGTCCAGGTGCGGAACGGCCCGCCCGACGCGGTGATGATCACGCGCACAAGCTCCTCGCGGTTGCCGGAGCTGAGCGCTTGAAACAGCGCATTATGCTCGGAATCCGCAGGCAGAATGCAGGCGCCTGCCTTGGCGGCGCGCTGCATGAAGAAATCGCCGGCGCAGACCAGGCATTCCTTGTTTGCGAGCGCGACCGACGCCCCGCGATCGACCGCGGCGAGTGCCGGCTTCAGCCCGGCGGCGCCGCTGACGGCGGCCATCACCCAGTCGGCCGGGCGCGCCGCGGCCTCGATGATCGCGCTTTCGCCGGCGCCGCATTCGGTCCGCGTGCCGGCCAGCGCTTCCTTCAATGCGCCGAGCTTGGTGGGGTCGGCGACCGCTGCAAAGCGCGCGCCGAATTCGCGTGCGAGTTTGGCGAGCCCCTCGACATTGCCATTGGCGGTCAGCGCCTCGACCTGGTAGCGGGCGCGGTCGCCGCGCAGCAAATCCATGGTGCTGTCGCCGATGGAACCGGTGGCGCCCAGCACTGTGACGGTGCGCGCGGCGGATGCCGCGGCCTTGTTATTACGCAATGGAACCGCGCTCATTTTTTCACCAAATCATAAGTCCGCGGCCGACGCCATCGGCGCCGCCCCGGAGGAAACCAATCAGCGCCGCCATCGCGACAGCTGCAACAAATCCATCCAGGCGATCCAACAGCCCGCCATGGCCGGGAATGATCTGGCTGGAATCCTTGACGCCAAAGCGCCGTTTGACCGCGGATTCGAACAGATCGCCGAGTTGAGAAACCACCGAAAGAACACCTGATATCATCAACAGCGGTCCGATTTTCCCGAGATCCAGCACCGCGAATATACAGGCCACCGCAAGACTTGCGACAAAGCCGCCAATGGCGCCGGCCCAGGTCTTTTTGGGGCTGACGCGCGGCCAGAGTTTTGGGCCGCCGATGCCGCGGCCGGCGAAGTAACCGCCGCTATCGGTTACCCAAACGATGACCAGCACGAAGATCAGCGCGATAAAGCCCTTCACGGGATCAAGCCGCAGCAGGACAGACGCGACCTCCGCCACCGCCGCATAGCAAAATCCCGCAGCGCTCCAGTTTCGCTGCGCCGGCGTGATCAGGGCGACCGCCACCAGGCCGACAGCCAGCACCGCGAGCGCAGCATCGATCCGCCCGATGGCGAGACAAAGCCCGGCCAATGCGAGCGCGGCAACGCCCGACACGACCACGCGTTTGTCAGCCGCGCGGCCCACCACCATCAGCCATTCGACATAAAGGCCGATCGCCGCCAACGTCACCAGCACGGCCCAAAACCAGCCGCCGGCATAGGCGATGGCGACGGCGAGCGGGATCAGCACGGCGGCTGCAACGATGCGCGTCGAGAGGTTGCGCGTATCCTGTTCGGCAGCGGCCGCCGGCGCGGCCTTGCCCTCGGTCACGATCCGGTTTTCGCGGCCAGACCGCCGAAACGGCGCTCCCGTCTGGCATATTCTGCGATCGCGCTTTCAAGCGCCGCCTTGTCGAAATCCGGCCAGTGGATCGGCACGAAGACGAGTTCGCTGTAGGCCGCCTGCCACATCAGGAAGTTCGACAACCGCTGCTCGCCGCTGGTGCGGATGATCAGGTCGGGATCGGGAATATCGGGCGCGTCGAGATATTGGCCGAGCGTGTCGGTGTCGATCGATGCGGGATCGCGCTTGCCTTCAGCTACTTCGCGCGCCAGCCGTTGCACCGCGTTGGCGATTTCCTGGCGCGACCCGTAATTGAACGCGACGACGAGATTGAGCTTGGTGTTGGCGCGCGTCAGTTCCTCGGCCTCGTTCAGGAGCGCGCAGATGTCCGGCTCCAGTCCCTCGCGCTCGCCGATCACCCGCACCCTCACCCCGTCGCGGTGCAGCGTCGCCAGATCGTTGCGGATGAAGCGGCGCAGCAATCCGAACAGGTCGCCGATTTCGGTCGCCGGTCGCGACCAGTTCTCAGAGCTGAACGAGAAGATCGTCAGGTAGACCACACCGAGTTCATGGGCCGCACGAACCACGCGGCGCAGCGCCTCGACGCCGCGGCGATGGCCCTCCGCGCGCGGCAATCCCCGCGCGGCCGCCCAGCGCCCGTTGCCGTCCATGATGATCGCCACGTGCAAGGGACCGGTTCGATCCGGTCCTTCGGTTGCGGGGGCGGCGGCATTCGGCATCGTTAAAGTTCCAGGACCAGTCGCAAAGTCGCGGTCTCAAGTTTCGATCTTAAGGCCTTAAACGGTAAGGATTTCCTTTTCCTTCGCCGCCAGCAATTGATCGATCTCGGAAATCATCCCGTCGGTCGCCTTTTGCACGTCATTGGCCAGGCGCTCCTGGTCGTCCTCGGAGATTTCGTGGTTCTTCTCCAGCTTCTTGACCGTATCGAGCCCGTCGCGGCGGACGTGCCGGACCGCAACCTTGGCCGCTTCGGCGTATTTATGCGCGACTTTGACCAGTTCCTTGCGGCGTTCCTCGTTGAGTTCCGGAATCCGCAGGCGCAGCACCTGCCCTTCGGTCGCGGGGCTCAGGCCGAGGTTGGAGTCGACGATCGCCTTCTCCACGGCCTTGACCATCGATTTGTCCCAAACCTGGACGGAAAGCAGCCGCGGCTCGGGCACGCTGACGGTTGCGAGCTGATTGAGCGGCATGTGCGTGCCGTAGGCATCGACCTGCACCGGCTCCAGCATGGACGCGGCCGCACGACCGGTGCGCAAACCGCCCAGTTCATGCTTGAGCGCCTGGGTGGCGCCCTGCATGCGGCGCTTCAATTCGTTGATGTCAAAACCAGGTGTGGGCATAACGCTCTCCCCTCCTCAGAAAACCATCCGCCGGCATCATCATTCCAGCGGTTCGACGTGGCGCGGGCCGGTCAGCCGGCGACAACCGTGCCGTGGCCGGTACCGCGCAGGATCGCACCTATCGAACCGGGCTCGGCAACCGAGAATACGATGATAGGCAGCGCAGTCTCGCGGGCAAGCGCGAAAGCGGTCGCGTCCATCACCTTGTAGCCACCTTCGATGGCCTGCGAATGCGTCAGGCGGTCGAAACGCTTGGCCGACGGGTCCTTTTTGGGATCGGCGCTATAGACACCATCGACATTGGTGGCCTTCAGCACCGCCTGCGCCCCGATCTCGGCCGCCCGCAACACCGCTGTGGTGTCGGTGGTGAAAAACGGATTGCCGGTTCCGCCGCCGAGCAGGACGATACGGCCCTCGGCGAGATATTTGTGCGTCGCACTGCGGGTGAATAGTTCGGAAATCTCGGGCATCACGAACGCCGACAGGGTTCGTGCCGGCGTCCCCTTGCGTTCGATGGCCGCCTCGAGCGCAAGGCAGTTCATCATGGTGGCGAGCATGCCCATGGTGTCGCCGGTCGGGCGTGACACGCCACGCGAGGATACTTCGACGCCGCGAACGATGTTGCCGCCGCCGACCACCACCGCCACCTCAACCCCGAGCTGGCGCGCGGCGATCAAATCGTCGGCGATACGGTCCACGGTAGGCTGGTCGATGCCGAAGGACTGGCTGCCGGCGAGATATTCGCCCGAGATCTTAATCACGACGCGACGATAGACCGGCTCTGCCATAGCGAATCGCTTCCTTCATTCCGCGCAGGCGTCCTCCGGCGCAACGGCGCCGGAAGATTGTCGACCGCGGTTACTTCTTGCCGCTGGCCGCCGCGACTTCGGCTGCGAAGTCGGATTCCTGCTTTTCGATTCCCTCGCCGAGAGCATAGCGCACAAATCCGGCGATCTTAACGGGCGCTCCGATCTTGCCTTCGGCTTCCTTCACCGCCTGCGCGACCGATTTGCCCTTTTCGTCGTGGATGAACGCCTGCTCCAGCAGACAGACTTCCTTGTAGTAGGTCTTCAGACCGGACTCGACGATCTTCTCGATCACGTTCTCAGGCTTGCCCTGCTGGCGATACTTGTCGGCCAGCACGTCCTTTTCCCGCTTCACGGTTTCCGGGTCGAGGCCGGACGGATCGAGCGCCTGCGGATTGGTCGCGGCGACGTGCATCGCGAGCTGGCGGCCGAGCGCCGCGAGCTCATCGGTCTTGCCGGTCGATTCGAGCGCCACCAGCACGCCCATCTTGCCGGCGTTGTCGATGACAGCGCCGTGGATGTAGCTCGCCACCACGCCATTGGCGACCTCGAGCAAAGCCGCACGGCGCAGCGTCATGTTCTCGCCGATGGTGGCGATCGCGTCCGAAATCGCGGTCTCGACGGTGAAGTCGCCGATCTTCGCAGCCTTGATTGTTTCGACGTCGGCACCGACGCGAAGCGCGACCTGCGCGACCATCTTGACGAGGCCCTGGAACTGCTCGTTGCGGGCGACGAAATCGGTCTCCGAATTGACTTCGACGACGACGCCCTTATTGCCCGAAATCATCGCGCCGATCAGGCCTTCCGCAGCGACACGGCCGGCCTTCTTCGCGGCCTTGGACAAGCCCTTCTTGCGCAGCCAATCCTGCGCTTCCTGCATATTGCCCGCGGTTTCGGTGAGCGCAGCCTTGCAGTCCATCATGCCTGCGCCGGTCGACTCGCGCAGTTCCTTGACCATCGCCGCAGTGATCGTTGCCATCGTTGAATGTCCTTCTGCCTGTTAGCCACGAGCGCGGCGCGCCTTGCGCCGTGCCGCCATCAGCTACAGGAATGCCGTAACAGGGAAATCAAACCGGTGGCCGGAAGGCCGGCCACGCGGCGTTACAATTATTCCGCTTCCGCGGTCATCGCCTTGGCCTGGGCAACCCAGCCATCGGCGCGGCTCGGAAGTCCGACCTCTTCGCCGATCTTGTGCGCGGTATCGTGATCCAATTCGGCCAGCTGCCAATAGTGGAAGATACCGAGATCGTTGAACTTCTTCTCGATCGCACCCGACACGCCGGTGAGCTTCTTGAGGTTGTCGGCGGTGCCACGGGGGCCCGCCAGACCCTGGAAGCCGGCCGGCTGCGGAGCAGCCGGGATTTCCTCACGGACCGGCTGCGCGGAAGCGCCGATGTCGATGCCGTGGTCGCCCTGGGCGCGCGAGATGCCGTCGATGGCGGCGCGGGCCACCAGATCGCAATACAGCGAAATGGCGCGGCCGGCGTCGTCATTGCCCGGCACCACATAGGTGATGCCCTTGGGATCGGAATTGGTGTCGACGATCGCGGCGACGGGAATGTTGAGCCGCTGCGCTTCCTGGATCGCGATGTCTTCCTTGTTGGTGTCGATCACGAAGATCATGTCGGGAAGCCCGCCCATGTCCTTGATGCCGCCGAGCGAACGGTCGAGCTTGTCGCGCTCGCGCTGCAGCGTCAGCCGTTCCTTCTTGGTGTAGGCGTTGGCATCGCCGGAATTGAGCACTTCATCGAGATGACGCAGCCGCTTGATCGAACCGGAAATGGTCTTCCAGTTGGTCAGCGTACCGCCGAGCCAGCGCGAATTGACGAAATACTGCGCCGACCGCTTGGCGGCCTCGGCAACGCCGTCCTGCGCCTGTCGCTTGGTACCGACGAACAGGATACGGCCGCCCTTGGCGACGGTGTCGCTGACCGCCTTCAACGCGGTGTGCAGCAACGGCACGGTCTGCGCGAGGTCGATGATGTGGATGTTGTTGCGGGCACCGAAGATGAAATCCGCCATCTTGGGATTCCAGCGGTGCGATTGGTGGCCAAAGTGAACGCCAGCTTCAAGCAGCTGACGCATAGAAAAATCGGGTAGCGCCATGGTAATACTTCTCCGGTTGGTTCCTCCGGAAGCGTGTGAGCAGACGAGCCTTATGGCCCGGCTGCCACCGGACGGCCTTTGAGAGCCATGCTTCCGTGTGAGATGGCGCGGTATATAGCCGGATTCCAGCCAGAAGCAAGGAAATACGGCCGGTTTTTGTCGCCAGCTGGCCCGGTCCAGGCCCATAAATGCGGGCATTCGGGGCCCTAATCCGCCGAAAACCCCCGCGGAGACCCTATCTCGGCCGGGATGGTGAGAACGATTCGCATTGTCGCCGGCTTCCGGCAGGCGTAACCTTCACCCAATTCGCAAGCGCCCGCATCGTGAGGCGACGACGCGAGTTCCTCCCGATGTCCGGATTGCGCGTTGCAATGGAGGAACCGTTATGACCGTCTCCCCGACCCTGCAGAACTACCTGGACCAGACCGTCACCTACGAATTGATCCCTCATGCCCGCACCATGTCGTCGACGCGCACGGCCGAGGCTTGCCATGTGCCGGGCGACGCGCTGGCCAAAGGCGTCGTCCTTCGCCGTGAGGACGGCTACATGATGGCGATCCTTCCGGCTTCCCGCCATCTCCATTTGCCGGCCTTGAAAATGCAGCTCGGCCACAAGGTTGATCTGGCGAGCGAAGAGGAGGTCGCGAAGCTGTTTGGCGACTGCGAGCGCGGGGCCGTACCGCCGGTTGGCGAATGCTTTGGGCTCGATGTCATCGTCGACGACAGCATCGATGCGCAGAGCGAGATCTACATGGAGGGTGGCGACCACGCTACACTCATCCGTCTGGACCGCGAGCAGTTCGCACGATTGACCGCGAAGGCCTGGCATGGCCACTTCACAACGCACGATTGAGGCCGCTCGAGCGCCGGTCGAGCGACCTCAAGCAACGCCATCGCGCGCGTTCGCCGTTGAACAGCCGCGTCGCGAGGCGTCGCCGTGCTTCAGTGATGGGCTGAAACGCTCTTGACGTACCCGGACACCACGTCGCCGGACGTTGAATGGCTGATGTCACCCAGGCTGATCATGCCGACCATCCGCTTGCTTTTGTTGATCACCGGCAACCTGCGGACTTTCAGCGTTTCCATGTGATGCACCGCCTTGGCGAGGTCATCGTCCTCCCGGCAGCAGTGGATACCTTCGGTCATCACGTCGCGCGCCTTGGCCCGGCTGGCATCGAAGCCGTTGCCAGCAAGTCCTTTGCAGACGATGTCGCGATCGGTCACCATTCCGATCAGCTGATCGTCCTCCCCGATCGGAATGCAGCCGATATCATGCGCTCGCATCAGCTTTGCGATTTCGGTGACAGGCGTGTCGGGGCTGACCCAGTCGACGCCCTTGTGCATCGCGTCTTTGACTTTCATGGCGGACCTCCGTTGCTGCGATTTCAGGTGGTATCCCCGTGATGCAGAACAGTTCCCCCTGGCTCGACTATACGACGGATCGGATCGGACAGCATCGCAAAAAAATGCGATGACAACTCCGCAATGCAGGGAAAGCCCTCGCCGGCAGCACGTCCATCAATCCAGGATGCCTCGCCAGTCTCGAATGGCGGGCCGGCGCACAGACGCCGGCCTCAGCTCACCATGCGCTGGCGGTTTTCCCAATACGGCTTGCGCAACTCACGCTTCAGGATCTTGCCGGCGCCGGACAATGGCAGCGGGGTCTCCGTGACCCCGACACTGCGCGGGCATTTGTAACCTGCGATCAGCGTCTTGCAGAAATCCATCAACTCGTCGGGGGTTACCCTCGCGCCAGGCTTGGGAACGACAATGGCGTGAACCTGCTCGCCCCAGCGCTCACTCGGAATACCGATCACGGCGCATTGCGCCACCGACGGATGCTGCGCCAGCGCGTTCTCGACCTCGGCCGAATAGACGTTCTCGCCGCCGGAGATGATCATATCCTTGACGCGGTCGACCACGTAGACGAAGCCGTCGTCATCCATGTAGCCGCCGTCGCCGGTGTGCATCCAGCCGTCGATCACCGCCTTGGCGGTTTCCTCGGGCCGCTCCCAATAGCCCATCATCACATTGTCGCCGCGCACCGCGATCTCGCCGACCGTGCCCGTGGGCACCACCTTGTCATCGGCATCGACGATCTTGACCTCGCAGCCGAGCGTGGCGCGGCCGGCGCCGCGATGCCGCCCCTTGGTGCGGCCATCGCCGACATGCTCCTTCCAGTGCAGTATCGTCGCGATCGGCGACAATTCCGTCATGCCATAGGCTTGCGTGAACTGCACGTTCGGCAATGCCTTCATGGCGCGGCTGAGCACGGCATCGCTGATGACGGAGGCGCCATAGGCGATACCCGTCAGCGACGACAGGTCGTACTCGCCGAGTTTGGGATGATCGACGAACATCTGGATCATGGTCGGCACCAGCAGCACGTCGGTCACGCGATCGCGTTGCATCGCGCCGGCGACGCCGTCGGGCGTAAAACTCTGGATGATGACGTTGGAGCCACCGCTCAGCAGCACCGAATACATAGCCGCCCCATTGGCAAGGTGGAACATCGGCGCAGCGTGCAGGTAGACCGTGCTGCTCGGCCACAGGCCTTCGCCGAGCGCGTTCAGCGCATTGACCATCAGATTGCCGTGGCTGAGCATCACGCCCTTGGAGCGTCCGGTGGTGCCGCCGGTATAGAAGATGCCGGCGAGATCCTCGCTTTTGCGCATCGCATCCTGCATCGGCGCGCTGCGCGCGATCAACGCCTCATACCCCTCCATGCCGGCGGGGGCGTCCCCATCATCGGCATAGATCAGCTTGAGGCCCGGGATCGCCTGAGCGAGCGTCGCGCCGACCGCAGCAAAGGCCTTGTCGACGAACAGGATGCCGGCGCGGCAGTCGCGCATGGCGTCCTCGTTCTCCAGCGGGCTCCAGCGGATGTTGAGCGGCACGATCACGGTGCCGGACCAGCCGGCGGCAAGATAAAGCTCGAGATAGCGGTCGGAATTGAGCGACAGGATCGCGACCCGGTCGCCGGCTTGCGCGCCGAGGGCCCGGATGCCGGCGGCAAGCCGCGCCACGCGGTCGCCGACCTCGCGCCAGCTTTTCTTGCGGTCGCCACAGACGATGGCAAGCCCGTTCGGATTGATCTGCAGCGCGCGCCGCAGGCCGTGCGTGATGTTCATTTCCGTCCTCCCTTTGCCGGCCGGCTTTTCTTTGGTGTTCCCGGGCCGCGTTTGCTTGGCCGGTCGTTTGCCAGCCCTTCGGTGAGTTGAGCCGCGAACCGGCTGGCGACGGCTTCCGCCGACCACGCGCCGGCGCGCTGATACCAGTGACCGATCCAGTTCAGTGAACCTGCGATCGCAAAAGCCGCGAGCTTCGGGTCGCACGGCTTGATCGAACCGTCGGCGACGCCGTCGGCGAGGTACTTGCGAAAGGTCCGGTCGATGCGCTTCTTGGCGGCGCGGACGATCTTCTGGTTTTCCGCGGTCAGGTCGCGCGCATCGAACCGCACCAGACTGGCGCCGGAATCAGTCGTCATCTGCTCGGCATAAGCCTGGATCAGCTTGCGCAGCTTGGCGAGCGCATTGCCGCCGCCATTGTCGATTTCAGCAATGAACTCGTCGACGATTTCCTGCCCCAACGCCCAGCATTCGAACAGGATCTCGTCCTTGCTGCGGAAATAATTGTACAGCGCCGGCTTGGTGATGTTCAGCCGCTCGGCGACATCGTTCAGCGTGACGCGGTGATAGCCCTGCTCGAGAAACAGCCGCACCGCGGTACGCAGCACGGCTTCGCGTTTCTCGTCGCGCGCGCGGCGGCGGCTTTCGAACGGCATCCATGGCGATAGATTGGTTTCGGGTGACTGCGCATCCATCCTGATAATTGCCTGCTCTGCATTGACGGGCTCCGTCGGCCCGTATATTACCCATGAGTAATAAAAAGTCCAATGGGTAATAAAGGGAGCGCACCATGACATCCAGCGTCTATGTTGCCGGCGTCGGCATGATCCCCTTCGTCAAGCCGGGCGCGAGCGCGCCCTACCCGGTGATGGGCGCGGAAGCGACCAGGCTCGCGCTGGCTGACGCCGGCGTCGGCTACGAGATGATCCAGCAGGCCTATGCCGGCTATGTCTACGGCGATTCAACCTGCGGGCAGCGCGCGCTCTACCAGGTCGGCATGACCGGCATCCCCATCATCAACGTCAACAACAACTGCTCGACCGGTTCGACCGCGCTGTTCATGGCGCGGCAGGCGATTGAATCAGGCGCGCTCGATTGCGTGCTGGCGCTCGGTTTCGAGCAGATGAAGCCCGGCGCGCTCGGCGCTGTTTTCACCGACCGGCCGAGCGCGTTCGACGAGTTCGACGCCGCGGCCGACAAATTGGTCGACGCGCAAGGCGTTCCGCTGGCGCTGCGTTATTTCGGCGGCGCCGGTCTCAGCCACATGAAGAAATACGGCACGCCGCTGACCTCGTTCGCCAAGGTGCGCGCCAAGGCGAGCCGGCATGCCAAGAACAATCCGCTGGCGCTGTTCCGCAAGGAAGTCAGCGCTGACGACGTCATGAACGACCAGGTGATCTGGCCCGGCGTGATGACGCGGCTGATGGCCTGCCCGCCAACCTGCGGGGGTGCGGCGGCAGTATTGGTCTCGGAGAAATTCGCCAGCAAGCACGGCCTCCGCAAGGACGTCCGGATCGCGGCGCAGGCGATGACCACCGATACGCCCTCCACCTTCAAGGCCGGCGACATGATGCAGGTGGTGGGCTTCGACATGACGCGCGCCGCGGCGAACAAGGTTTACGAGGCCGCCGGCATCGGTCCTGGCGATCTCGACGTCGTCGAGCTGCACGATTGCTTCGCGCACAATGAGCTGATCACCTATGAGGCCCTCGGCCTGTGCCCTGACGGCGGCGCGGAGCGCTTCATCGACGACGGCAACAACACCTATGGCGGCAAGACCGTGACCAATCCGTCCGGCGGGCTGCTGTCCAAGGGGCACCCGCTCGGCGCAACCGGTCTGGCGCAATGCTACGAGCTCACGCATCAGTTGCGCGGTTCGGCGGAAGCACGACAAGTGGACGGCGCAAGGCGCGCCCTGCAGCACAATCTCGGCCTCGGCGGCGCCTGCGTCGTCACACTCTACGAACGCGTCTGAGGCCCGGATATGATTGCCCCCTCCCTCATCGGGCACAGCCTTTCGCCTGTCACCGCGCATGTCGAGCCCGGACGCCTGCGTTATTTCCGCGAGACGCTCGGCGAGACCAATCCGGTCTATGGCGATGTCAAGGCCGCGCAGGCCGCCGGCTATGCCGCGACGCCGGTGCCGCCGACCTATCTGTTCTGCCTTGAGATGATGGACGCGGAACAGGCCTTCGAGTTCATCACCGTCATCGGCGTAGACATCGGGCGCCTGCTGCATGGCGAACAGCGCTTTACGTACCGGGCACCCGTGGTGGTCGGCGACACGCTTAAGTTCCAGCCGCGCATCGTCAGCGTCGCCGACAAAAAGGGTGGCGCGATGACGCTGGTCGGCATCGAAACCAAAGTCACCAATCAGAACGGCACCCACGTCGCGGACGTCTCGCGCACCGTGGTGGTGCTCAATCCCAAAACCGCATGAGCAAGCCTGTGAAAACTCAGCCCGCGATAGGCGACCGCATCGTGCACAAGGTGTTTCCGCCGATCAGCCGCCACACGCTGGTGCTCTATTGCGGCGCCTCGGGCGACCACAATCCGATCCATGTCGACCTGGATTTCGCCAAGGCCGCCGGATATCCGGATGTCTTTACCCACGGCATGCTGGTCATGGGCTATCTCGGCCAGGCGCTGACCGATGCGGTCCCTCCCCCGCGGCTTCGCATGTTCTCGACGCGCTTCGTCGCAATCACGCAG
Organism: Bradyrhizobium sp. AUGA SZCCT0176; assembly: GCF_018130145.1. GTDB lineage: Bacteria > Pseudomonadota > Alphaproteobacteria > Rhizobiales > Xanthobacteraceae > Bradyrhizobium. Next base: position 47,911 of record NZ_JAFCMB010000004.1, read on the forward strand.
CTCGGTGCACGCCTGACCTGCGAGGGACATGTTTCCGAACTCGTCGAACATGATGGCGAGCGATGCGCGAAGCTGGCGCTGACGACCAAGGACGAAAACGGCGATCTCAAGCTCGCCGGTGAAGCCGTTATCGCGCTCTGAACAGGAAGCACACATGACCAAGCTCAAGGGAAAAGTCGCGCTGATCACGGGATCGGGGCGAGGCATCGGCCGCGCGATCGCGCTGAAACTCGCCAGCGAGGGCGCGAGGGTCGTGGTCAACGATCTCGATGCCGCGCCGGGCGACGCCGTCGCCGCGGAAATCCGCGATGGCGGCGGCGAAGCCATCGCGATCAACGGCAGCGTTTCCGAATCCGGCTTCTCCGACCGTTTCGTCGGCGCAGCCATGGAAACATTCGGCGGCCTCGACATCATCATCAACAACGCCGGTTATACCTGGGACTCGACGATCCAGAAGATGACCGACGAGCAGTTCCAGGCCATGCTTGACGTCCACCTGGTCGCACCGTTCCGTCTGCTGCGCGCCGCCTCCGAGCCGATCCGGATCATGGCAAAGAAAGAGGCCGAAGCCGGCCGCGAAGTGTTTCGCAAGGTGGTCAACATCTCCTCAATCGCCGGCCTTTACGGTAACGCAGGCCAGGCCAGCTATTCGTCGGCCAAGGCGTCGCTGATCGGGCTGACGCGCACGCTTTGCAAGGAATGGGGACGCTACAAGGTGAACGTCAATTGCGTGGCCTTCGGCCTGATCAATACGCGCCTGACCCAACCGATCGAAACCCAGCAGAAGACCATCGACGTCGCCGGCCGTGACATCAAGGTGGGGGTCCAGCCCCAGATGCTCGACGCGATGGCGAAAATGATTCCACTCGGACGCGGCGGCACGCCGGAAGAAGCCGCCGATGCGGTCTATCTGTTCTGCAGCCCGGAATCGAACTACATCAGTGGGCAAGTCGTCGTCTGCGGTGGCGGCCTCATCATCTAGCGCGGGGATCCAATGCAATATCGATCATCCTGGATGACGGAGGAGCTGGACGCTTTTCGCGATCAGTTTCGCAAGTTCCTCGCCAAGGACCTGGCGCCGCATGCGGAGATCTGGCGCGATCAGAAGATGGTCGATCGCTCGGCCTGGCGGGCGCTGGGCGAGATGGGCGCCCTGCTCCCGAGTATCCCGGAAGCCTATGGCGGGTTGGGTGCCAGCTTCGCCTATGAAGCTGCCGTGATCGAGGATCTCGAAACCGTGGTACCGGAAGTAACGACCGGGTACTCGGTGCATAGCGCCATCGTCGCGCATTACATTTTGAACTACGGGTCCGAGGAACAGAAACAACGCTGGTTGCCGAAAATGGCCAGCGGCGAGTTCGTCGGCGCTATCGCCATGACCGAACCGGGCACGGGCTCCGATTTGCAGGCCGTACGGACGACGGCCAAAAAGCAGGGCAACAATTACGTCATCAACGGCCAGAAGACTTTCATTACGAACGGCCAGGCTGCGGACCTGATCATCGTGGTCGCGCGCACCGGCGAGCCCGGCGCCAAGGGAATCTCGTTGATCGTCCTGGAAGCCGAAGGCAATGAAGGTTTCCGCCGCGGCCGCAACCTCGACAAGATCGGCCTGCACGCCTCCGACACGTCGGAATTATTCTTCGACAATGCGGTGGCGCCGCCGGAAAACCTGCTGGGCAGCGAGGAAGGCAACGGCTTCGTGCAGCTGATGCAGCAATTGCCGCAGGAGCGCCTCTCGCTTGCCGTCGGCGCCGTGGCGTCGATGGAGCGCGCGATCAAGTTGACCGCCGACTACACCAGGGAACGCAAGGCCTTCGGCAAGCCGATCATCGAATTCCAGAACACCGCTTTCAAGCTGGCCGAGCGCAAGACCGAAGCTGTCATCGCGCGCGTCTTCGTCGACTGGTGCGTCGAACGCCTGGTCGCCGGCGATCTCGACACGGTCACCGCCTCGATGGCGAAATGGTGGTGCTCCCAGAAGCAGGTGGAGACCGCGGATGAATGCCTGCAACTCCACGGCGGCTACGGCTACATGGAGGAATATCCGATCTCGCGGATGTTCGTCGACGCGCGGATCCAGAAGATCTACGGCGGCACCAACGAGATCATGAAGCTGTTGATCGCGCGGTCGCTGTAGCGGGTATAATGCCGAGACGTGGCTAAATTGGAGGCCGAGACATGGCTCGCGCAGTTCGCAAGACCGGCAAGGAAGTTGCACTCTCCGAGGTCAAAGACGATCGGCTCGAAAACGATCCGCGATTTCTGCAGCGCATCGAGCGGGCCCGCAACAGCCTGCAATCAGGGCGCGGCGTCCGCCTCGAAGATATCGAGCAGGAATAGCGCCCAGCCCGCTAAAGCGTCTGCACATCCACCACGCCCGACACCGCCTTGATCGCGCCGGCGATCTGCGGCGAGACCTTGAAGCGACCGGGAAGCTTCATCTCGACCTCGGTTTCGAGGTCGAGCATGATCACCAGCGAGACGTCGCCGTCGGCGCCCCCCACCGGCGCGGGCGCCGGTTTCGCCGGCAGGCCCTTTGGCGCGCCGGGCACGACCGGCTCCGGCATGTTCAGCCGTCGTGCGATCGAATCCAGCGGCTTGGTGTCGCGGACGAAAATCCGCAAACCCTTCTGGGTTTTGGCCGCCGCGTCATCCAGCGGCTCGGCATGCAGCACCCTTGCCCGCACGTCCTCGCCCTGCAGTTCGGCGCCGAGCTGCAGCAACACGGCAGCCCCCGGCTCCAGCACGTCGCGATATTGCGCGAGGCCTTCGGAGAACAGCACCGCTTCGAAATGGCCGGTCGGGTCGGACAGGCCCATGATGCCCATCTTGTTGCCGGTCTTGGTCCGCCGCTCCATGCGCGAGACGACAGTGGCCGCGACCTTGCCGGCGGTCGCGCCGGTTTTGACCGCGCGCGAGAATTCCGCCCAGGACTGCACGCGCAGCCGCTTCAACACCATGGCATAGTCGTCGAGCGGATGGCCCGACAGGAAGAAGCCGATGGCGTCGTATTCGCGCCGCAGCCGATCGGCCGGCAACCACGGTTCGACCTGCGGCAGCATGATGGTCGGAGCATCCGCGGCGCCGCCGAACATGTCGTTCTGCCCGATCGTCGACGCCTCGTGGCTGCGCTGGCAGGCGGCCAGAATAGCCTCCGCGCCGCCAAATACCCGCGCGCGGTTTGAATCGATCGTGTCGAAAGCGCCGGCGGCCGCCAGGCTTTCGATGACGCGCTTGTTGATGGCGCGCGGATTAACGCGCGCGGCGAAATCGGCGAGCGAGGTGAACAGCCCTTTGCGCCGTTCTTCCACGATCAGTTCGACCGCCTGCGGGCCGACGCCCTTCAGCGCTGCCAGCGCATAATAGATGGTGTTTTCGCCAACCTCGAAGGTCGCACCCGAGCGGTTGATATTGGGCGCCTCGACCTTGATACCGAGCCGCTGCGCCTCGGCGCGAAACTCGCTGAGCTTGTCGGTGTTGTTGAGTTCGAGCGTCATCGACGCGGCCAGGAACTCGACCGGATAGTGCGCCTTCATATAGGCGGTGTGATACGACACCAGCGCGTAAGCCGCGGCGTGGCTCTTGTTGAAGCCGTAGTCGGCGAACTTTGCCAAGAGTTCGAAGATCGTATCGGCCTGCCCTTTCGGCACGCCGTTCTTGACCGAGCCGGCCACGAAGATCGAGCGCTGCTTCTCCATTTCGGCACGGATCTTCTTGCCCATCGCCCGGCGCAGCAGGTCGGCGTCGCCGAGCGAATAGCCGGCCATCACCTGGGCGATCTGCATCACCTGTTCCTGGTAGATGATGACGCCAAAAGTTTCCTTCAGGATCGGCTCCAGGATCGGATGCAGATATTCCGGCTCCTCGTCACCGTGCTTGCGCGCGCAATAGGTCGGGATGTTAGCCATCGGGCCAGGGCGATAGAGCGCCACCAGCGCGATGATGTCCTCAAAGCGGTCGGGCCGCATATCGACCAGCGCGCGCCGCATGCCCTGGCTTTCCACCTGGAACACGCCGACCACATCGCCCTTCGCCAGCATCTGGTAGCTTGCCGCGTCTTCGATCGGCAGCGTCGCCAGATCGACCTGGATATTGCGCTGCCTGAGCAGTTTGACCGCGACGTCGAGCACGGTCAGCGTCTTCAGGCCGAGAAAGTCGAACTTCACGAGGCCGGCGGGCTCGACCCATTTCATGTTGAACTGGGTGACCGGCATGTCGGATTTGGGATCGCGATAGAGCGGCACCAGTTCGCTCAAGGGGCGATCGCCGATCACGATGCCGGCGGCGTGCGTCGAAGCGTGACGGGTCAAACCTTCCAGGCGCTGCGCGATATCGAAGGCGCGCGCCACGACGGGGTCTTCGTCGCGGAACGCTTGCAGTTTTGGTTCACTCTCGATCGCCGCGGCCAGCGTTACCGGAGCTGCGGGATTCTGCGGCACCAATTTGGTCAGTTTGTCGACCTGCCCGTAAGGCATCTGCAGCACGCGGCCGACGTCGCGCAGCACGCCTCTCGCCTGCAGCGTTCCGAAGGTGATGATCTGCGCCACCTGATCGCGGCCGTAGCGCTGCTGCACGTAGTCGATGACCTCGCCGCGGCGGTCCTGGCAGAAGTCGATGTCGAAGTCCGGCATCGAGACGCGTTCGGGATTGAGGAAGCGCTCGAACAGCAGGCCAAACCGAAGCGGATCGAGGTCGGTGATGGTCAGCGCATAGGCCACCAGCGATCCCGCGCCCGAGCCGCGGCCCGGCCCCACCGGAATGTCGTTGTCCTTGGCCCATTTGATGAAGTCGGAAACGATCAGGAAGTAGCCCGCATAGTTCATGCGGTTGATGACGTCGATCTCGAACGCCAGCCGCTTCCGGTAATCCTCCTCCGAGGTGCCCTGCGACAGGCCATGCACCGAAAGGCGCCTGGCAAGCCCCTCCTCGGCCTGACGCTTCAGTTCGGCAGCCTCTTCGCCTACCGCATCGGATCCCGATCCCGCGCCAACCGTAAAGCGCGGCAAAATCGGCTTGCGCGTCATCGGCCGGAACGAGCAGCGTTCGGCGATCTCGACGGTGGAAGCCAAGGCCTCCGGAATGTCGGCGAACAGGACCGCCATTTCGGCGCGGGTTTTGAAGCGGTGATCCGGCGTCAGCTGTTCGCGGTCGGTCTCGGCGATCAGGCGGCCGCCGGCGATGCAGAGCAGCGCGTCATGGGCTTCGTAGTCGTCAGAGCTCGCGAAATACGGCTCGTTGGTCGCGACCAGCGGCAGGCCCTTGGCATAGGCGAGATCGATCAGGCCCGATTCGACACGGCGCTCCTTGTCGATGCCGTGGCGCTGCAATTCAATATAGAGGCGGTCGCCGAACAGGCTGGTCAGCCGGTCGCAGCGCGTCGCCGCCAGCGCTGAATGATCGCCGTGCAGCGCCAGCGAGATCGGCCCCTCGGGGCCGCCGGTCAACGCGATCAGGTCCTCCGAGTAGCCTTCAAGCCATTCGAGCTTGATATGCGGGGATTGGTGAACCGGCGTCTCCTGGAACGCCCGCGAGTTCAGGTGCATCAGGCTGCGATAGCCGCGCTCGCGCGCCGCCAGCAGCACGATTCGCGCAGGTGCGGTGGCAAGCGCATTGCGCGCGTTGGGATCCTGGTCGCCGAAATCGATCGCGAGTTCCAACCCGACGATCGGCTGGATGCCATAGCCCGCCATCTTGTCGGAGAATTCCAGCGCCCCGAACATGTTGTCGGTATCAGTCAGCGCCAGCGCCGGCTGGCGGTCGGCTTTGGCAAGCTCGCCGAGCTTGGCGATCTTGATCGAACCCTTCAGCAGCGAATAGGCCGAATGAACGTGGAGATGAACGAATCCGGCGTTGGACATGTCGCTTTGAGGGCTCTTGCATCGTGGATGGGAGCGATCGTCAGGCTCTCCGAGAAACTTCCCCGGGCGCCGACTCGCCAACTCCAATGGTGATGCGTTGGGCTAGCGGAGTCCACGCGGAACGCTCAGCTTGCGCCCGCCATCCGGCTTTTCCCCAAGGGGCTGTCGAAGCCTGCTTTGCAGGTACGTCGGCCTCGATCCCGCCCCACCTCAGAGCTGGGGAATGAGCTGCGCCCACACCGCGATCATCCCGACAAACAGCGTAATCGACGCCAGAGCAGCGGCTTCTTCCACAAACATCCTCAACATCGCAGGCACTCCCGATCCAAGAACATATGAGGAACATTGTTCCTTTTTTGTTCTAAGAGTCAAGCGCGCCTGGCGGGTCAGTTTGAAGAATGATCCCTGTGGTTAATTCTTGGGGGCCCGTCCCCCCGTCGCAATGTCTGTGATCGCTTGGCGAGCTGGTTGGGGTCGCTAGGGCGTTTCGGGTGGCTTGCCATTCCCGCCTTCTGTCCGAGGCCGTTCAATAAGCTCGTATGTGGGAACGTGGCCGCTATTCCACCACGACTCCAGCGCAGCCCCGCAGACCGTGCAGACCGCGTCACCTGTTTGCGGTACCAAGAACTTCTCTTCAGTACGTCTGTACTCGGCGCCGCAATTGCATTGGACAATTGTCGCCATCCCCGGAATATGCGCCTGGAACCGCCCTTTTTCCAGCCCGGAACTCTGCAACAATCAAACTGACCCACTCCGGGCCGCCTCCCGTCGCGGGGTCTATCATCGACTTGGCGTTGGTTGGGGTCGCGGGGCGCTCGGGGATCAGATGAGCGCTCTCATCAGCTTTTCGATGTAGTCATTCACGGCATCTGCAAAGTCGCACTGAGAGCCGGGCCCGGCCGCGTCTCCGTGAGCTTTCACCACCGACCGAACGCTTTCCAAGGCGTCCCTTTGCTGAGGTGCGGGCGTCACGGCGACCATCTCGTTGATGGCATTTTCTGCCAGAGGAATGGCGCCCGTCTTGGCCTCCGCAATCAGCGGGCTCAGCACGGATGTGCATTTGTGTACGTTTTCCATGCCCCAAATATGCGCCCGGCCCGGTCTGTTTTCCAGCCCTCCGGGAAGCTGTCATTGGCACGACATCCCCGCCTCCATCGACCCCCAGAAGCCGCATTCTGTCGTGGGGTGATGGGGACCGCGCGCGTGAAGGCGGCCGTTGAAAACCAAGAGGGCTGCGGCGGCGAGTAGGACGGCTGAAACGACGATGGGGAATCTTATTTTCATGCCCCGTATATGCCTTCGCAAGCTGACCAATTCCAGCCCGCGCGGCTACGCCGTTTTTCGTCCAAAGACCGGCTGCGTCCGCCTGATCGGCTTCCAGCCGAAATAATCATGGGTACCGGACCAGGCGTGGACTTCGGTCTGGCAAACCATGCATTCGAATTTGCCCGCATGCTTGTGCTGATGCTGCTCCCTCGTCGCGGAGTAATCCATCCCGCAACCGGGGCAGGTAAATTCTTCGGATGTCCAGATGCTGCTTGCCATTGCGCAACTATGCGCCGGCGGTGGGCTAATTCAAGTCCGCGACAGCCCTGTAGTTAAGGACGCGATAAGTGGACTGGCGCTCTCGCGTTAACAAACACTTCCGCGATGTCTGACCATCCCGACCGGGCCCAACAAAAAAGCCCCGGGCAATGCCCGGGGCTTTGATGGTCTCGCTAGAGGATAGCGAAATCAGTACTCAGTTAGATCAGTACTTGGCGATGATCGGGCCACCGAACTTGTAGTTCAGGCGAGCGGTCACGAGATCGACGTCCTGGCTGATGCGATCGGTGCCGAAGAACACGCCAGCCGGCGTGGTGAACGTGTAGGTCCGATCCTGCAGGAAGATGTGATTGTATTCGACGCCAATCGACCAGTTCGGGGCGAAGCCGTATTCGAGGCCAGCACCGACCGTGCCACCCCAGCGGGTGTCGTCGCCGGTGGACGCAGCAAGCGCGCCAGCAACGGTGTTGATGTGGTTACGATTCGAGGTCACAGCAGCACCGCCCTTGACGTAGAGCAGGACGTTGTTGACGGCATAGCCGACCTGACCGGTGAACAGGCCGAACGCGTCGATCTTCGAGTGGTTGACGAAGCCGGGGAACAGCAGGCTGGTGTTCGAGCCCTTGAAGTCAGCCCAGTTGCCCTGCGCTTCCAAGCCGAACACCCAGGTGCCGGCCTGCCAGCGATAGCCGATCTGACCACCGACCGTGGCGCCCGATGCGTCATGCGAACCCTCGGGGCCAAACGCAACGTTGGGAGCGACCGCGTCCCAGTCATTGCGGCTCCAACCGCCGCCACCGTTGACGCCGATGTAGAAACCACTCCAGTCATACACAGCGGCGATCATCGGCGGCGCCTTGGTGTAAGGACGCGCAGCGAGATCCGCAGCCACTGCCGGCGCAGCCGCGCCGAGCGCGATCAGACTGGCCGTTACAAGCAAAACCTTCTTCATCTTTTTTAATTCCCGTTCCAGTTGGTACAGCCCCCAAGGCCGTGGCAGCGTCATATCATTGTTCGTTTGAATTACTGTCACTTGGCTGCAACAGCGCACGCGAAACGAGTTCAGTGAAAATGTAAGTTAATATTGTGTAACAGGCACTTTTCGAAACATTGCGTGCACGTTCGCCGCAGAAAAATCACAATGGAACCGCGCAGCGGTATCACCGTGTGCGATTGTGTTGAAGAGATGGCGCGCGTGCGCGGCTAAAGATGTTCAACGATCCGTGATCGAACCGACGAGCGCGCTCCGAGCTCAACGAGATTCGAATGTGTGGAGCGATTCCAATTCCATTGTGAAGCTGTCGTCATTCCAGCTCGACGACCTGACCGTCCACCAGCGACACCCGCCGGTCCATGCGCCCGGCCAATTCCATGTTGTGGGTTGCGATCAGCATCGCGACCCGCGTCGCCTTCACGAGCTGCATCAGGGCGTTGAACACGTGATCGGCGGTGTGCGGATCGAGGTTGCCGGTCGGCTCGTCCGCCAGCAGCACCCGCGGCGCATTGGCGACCGCGCGTGCGATCGCGACGCGCTGCTGCTCGCCGCCGGACAGTTCGGCCGGGCGGTGGGTGATGCGTTCGCCAAGACCGAGATAGGCCAGGATCTCTGTTGCACGCTTGATGGTCTCGTTGCGCTTGAGACCGCGGATCATCTGCGGCAGCATGACGTTTTCGAGCGCGGTGAATTCCGGCAGCAGCCGGTGCTGCTGGTAGACGAAGCCGATGTCGGAACGCCTGATGTGGGTGCGGTCGATGTCTGACAATTGCGAGGTCGGCGCTCCCCCGACATAGACCTCGCCGTCATCGGGGCTTTCGAGCAGGCCCGCGATATGCAGCAGCGTCGACTTGCCCGAGCCCGACGGCGCCACCAGCGCCACCGACTGCCCGGCCCATAGCGCGAGCTTGGCGCCGTTGAGAATGGTCAGCGTCGCCTCACCCTGCGTGTACTGGCGTTTTATCTCGTGGAGATAGACCACCGGTACATCTTCCGCGCCCTCGGCCATTTTGCCCTCACTCATAGCGGAGCGCGTCCACGGGATCGAGGCGCGCCGCGCGCCAGGACGGATAGAGCGTGGCCAGGAACGACAGCGTCAGCGCCATGATCACGACGGCAGAGGTCTCGCGGAAGGCGATCTCGGCCGGAAGCTTCGAGAGGAAATAGATCTCTCGCGGAAATATGTCGGTGTTGGTGAGCCACGACAGGAATATCTGGATCGATTCGATGTTGAGACAAATCAGCATGCCGACGAAAAACCCGGTCAGCGTGCCGACCACGCCGATCGCGGCCCCCGTGATCAGGAATATCCGCATGATCGAGCCCCGCGAGGCGCCCATGGTGCGCAGGATCGCAATGTCCTGGCCCTTGTCCTTGACCAGCATGATCAGGCCGGAGACGATGTTGAGCGCTGCGACCAGCACGATCATGGTCAGGATCAGGAACGTCACGTTGCGTTGGACCAGCAGCGCATTGAAGAAGGTCGAGTTGCGCTGCCGCCAGTCGACCAGGAACACCGGCCGCCCGGCCGCATCCGTCACCAGCCTGCGGAAAGTGTCGATCTTGTCCGGATTGCTGGTGAACACCTCGATCGCGGAGACGTCGTCCTTGCGGTTGAAATAGACCTGCGACTCCGGCAGCGGCATGAACACGAAGCCTGAGTCATATTCCGACATCCCGATCTCGAACACGGCGGCGACCTTGTAAGGCTTGATGCGCGGCGTGGTGCCCATCGCGGTCACAGCCCCCTTCGGGGCAACCAAGGTGATGCTGTCGCCGGCACGCAACGACAGCGTATCGGCGAGCCGGCGACCGATCGCGACGCCCTGCCCCTCGTCGAAGCCTTCCAGCGTGCCCTGCTTGATGTTCGCCGAGATCGAGGTGAGGTTGTTCAGGTCAGCGGCGCGCATGCCGCGCACCACCACGCCCGAGGCGTTGAAGGCCGACGACGCCAGCGCCTGACCGTCAACCACCGGCGCGGCCAGCCGGACACCCTGAATCAGGCTGATCCGCTCGGCGACATCCTTCCAGTCCGTCAGCGGCGATTCCAGAGGTTGGACCAGCAGATGCCCGTTGAGGCCGAGGATCTTGTCCAGCAGTTCCTTGCGAAAGCCGTTCAACACGGCCATCACGACGATCAGCGTCGCAACGCCGAGCATGATGCCGAGGAACGAAAAACCGGCAATGACGGAAATGAAGCCTTCCTTGCGGCGCGCCCGCAGGTAACGCCCGGACAACAGCCATTCGAACTGTGAGAACGGCGGGGTACGAACTGTCTCCTTCATGGTCTCACCCATCACTCGTACCGGAGTGCGTCGACGGGATCGAGGCGCGCGGCGCGCCAGGACGGATACAGCGTGGCCAGGAACGACAGCGTCAGCGCCATGATCACCACCGCGGTGGTCTCGCCGAAATCGATCTCGGCGGGCAGCTTGGACAGGAAGTAGAGCTCCGGCGAGAACAGCTCGGTATTGGTCATCCACGACAGGAATTGCCGGATCGATTCGATGTTCAGGCAAACCAGCATGCCGACAAAAAAGCCGGTCAGCGTGCCGACCACGCCGATCGCAGCCCCCGTGATCAGGAATATCCGCATGATCGAGCCCTGCGAGGCACCCATGGTGCGCAGGATCGCAATGTCCTGGCCCTTGTCCTTGACCAGCATGATCAGGCCGGAGACGATGTTGAGCGCCGCGACCAGCACGATCATGGTCAGGATCAGGAACATCACGTTACGTTCGACCTGCAGCGCGTTGAAGAAGGTCGAATTGCGCTGCCGCCAGTCGACCAGGAACACCGGCCGCCCGGCCGCTTCCGTCACCAGTTTGCGGAAAGCGTCGATCTTGTCCGGATTGGAGGTGAACACCTCGATCGCTGTCACGTCGTCCTTGCGGTTGAAATAGGCCTGCGACTCCGGCAGCGGCATGAACACGAAGCTCGAATCATATTCCGACATGCCGATCTCGAACACCGCGGCGACCTTGTAGGCCTTGATGCGCGGTGTGGTACCCATCGGGGTCACGGCCCCCTTCGGGGCAACCAAGGTGATGCTGTCGCCGGCATGCAACGACAGCGTATCGGCGAGCCGGCGACCGATCGCGACGCCCTGCCCCTCGTCGAAGCCTTCCAGGGTGCCCTGCTTGATGTTCTTGGCGACCGAGGTGAGGTTGTTCAGGTCCGCGGAACGTATGCCCCGCACCAGCACGCCCGAGGCGTTGAAGTACGAGGACGCCAGCGCCTGACCGTCAACCACCGGCGCGGCCAGCCGGATGCCCTGAACCTGGTTGATACGCTCGGCGACATCCTTCCAGTCGGTCAGCGGCGATTCCAGCGGCTGAATTAAGAGATGTCCGTTGAGGCCGAGGATCTTGTCCAGCAGCTCCTTGCGAAAGCCGTTCATCACGGCCATCACGATAATCAGCGTCGCAACGCCGAGCATGATGCCGAGGAACGAAAAACCGGCGATGACGGAAATGAACCCTTCCTTGCGACGCGCCCGCAGGTAACGCCCCGACAACAGCCATTCGAACTGCGAAAACGGCGGGGTTCGGACTGTCTCGTTCATGGTCTCATCCATCTTTCGATAATCCCATGATTCGGGGCCAAATGTGGCCGGGAATGGCCAAGAATACCCGCCCCCCGTGGATAATCTTTATCCCGCTATCTTCCGCTTATCGTCCAACTATCTTGGCGACCGCTTCCGCCGGGCTGAGATTCTCGCGTGAGCCGTCGCTGCGCCGCTTGATCTCGAGCTTGCCCTCGGCGAGGCCCTTGGGGCCGACCAGAATCTGCCAGGGGATACCGATCAGGTCGGCGGCGGCGAACTTCGCCCCTGCGCGCTGATCGGTGTCATCATAGAGGACATCGACGCCCTTGGCCTCGAGCTCGCGATACAGCGCCTCGCAGGCCGCATCGGTGTCGCTGGAGCCCTGCTTCAGGTTCAGGATCACGGCGGTGAACGGGGCCACCGCCTCGGGCCATTTGATGCCGGCATCGTCATGGCAGGCCTCGATGATGGCGCCGACCAGGCGCGACACGCCGACGCCGTAGGAGCCGCCATGGATCGGGACGTCGACACCGTCGGCGCCCGCGACCATCGCCTTCATGGCGTCGGAATATTTGGTGCCGAAGTAGAAGATCTGGCCGACCTCGATGCCCCTGGTGTGCACCATGTTCTCGGCAGGCACTTCGCTGTCGAAGCGCGCGGCATCGTGCACGTCCTCGGTCGCGGCATAGACCGAGGTCCATTGCTTGATGATCGGGGTCAAATCGCCGTCATAATCGACGTCGTCGCCCGGGATCGGCAGGTTGAGCACGTCGCTGTCGCAATAGACGCCGGACTCGCCGGTCTCGGCCAGCACGATGAATTCGTGGCTGAGATCGCCGCCGATCGGGCCGGTCTCCGCGCGCATCGGGATCGCCTTCAACCCCATCCGCGCGAAGGTGCGCAGGTAAGCGACGAACATCCGGTTATAGGAGCGCCGCGCCGCCGCCTCGTCGATGTCGAACGAATAGGCATCCTTCATCAGGAATTCGCGGCCACGCATCACGCCGAAACGCGGACGCTGCTCGTCGCGGAACTTCCACTGGATGTGGTAGAGATTGAGCGGCAGGCTCTTGTAGGACTTGACGTAGGCGCGGAAGATCTCGGTGATCATTTCCTCATTGGTCGGCCCGTACAGCAGTTCGCGCTTGTGGCGGTCGCTGATGCGCAGCATTTCCGGGCCATAAGCGTCGTAGCGGCCGCTCTCGCGCCAGAGGTCGGCGAGCTGCAGCGTCGGCATCAGCAGTTCCAGGGCACCTGCGCGGTCCTGCTCCTCGCGGACGATCTGCTCGATCTTCTTCAACACCCGAAAACCCAGCGGCAGCCAGGCGTAAATGCCCGCCGCTTCCTGCCGCATCATGCCGGCACGCAGCATCAGGCGATGCGAGACGATCTCCGCCTCTTTCGGATTCTCTTTCAGGATGGGCAGAAAAAACCGCGACAATCGCATGGGTCAACTCAGGGAATCAGGGGGCGATAAGGAAGAATGGCAGTGAAACCGGATCGGCTACGAAAATACAAGGCCGGAACACCTTAAAAAGCCGCAAGATATGCGGATTTCCGACCGTTCTGCCCCCGATATTGACCGCATGATTGCGGCGCGATCAGGTCCGGGTTGGTCCCCACCAGCTCCGTCCGCGTCATTGCGAGCGAAGCGAAGCAATCCATTCTATCGTTACGCGGTGCGGTGGATTGCTTCGCTTCGCTCGCAATGACGGGAATGGCGCGTCTCCATACGATTCTGTCGTCCCCCGCGCATGCGGGGGATCCAGTACGCCGCGGCTTCTCGGTTCTTTCACTGGCGTCTCTGGGATACTGGGTCGCCCGGTCAAGCCGGGCGATGACAGCTGAATGTGTGTCCGCATTCTCGCGACGCGATGCGCCCGAGGTTTGCTGGAAACTTCTCGCCCTCCAAAATTCAGAGGGCGCAGGGAATGCCGGATGCGCGCTGCACCCGCGGTCTCGTGTGCGAATTGTGCTAAGTAGGCTGCACACGAGCATACAGGGCAGCGGAGGCAATCCGACATTCCCTGCGCAATGGCTTTACGGCTTATGGCGTGCTCTCCCCGGTGAGACGGCCTCTATTGCCACCGTCGCCCCTCGGAAGCGTTGGCTCCCGAAAGACTTGACGCCGTTACGGGCGCCAGGACCACACGCTTTTGCCGTACGCTTCCGCTACGACCGTCAATCGCAACGTCAGCGTCCACCGCAACCCGCCCCTCGTCGTGACGACGGCCGACGCCCCTCTGAGTGGGACGGGATGGGTGAGAATGTGCCGGCGATTTGGGTCGAAGGAAAGAGAAATATTTTTGATTTTCGGAAATTCTGGACTTGACATGATTTCCGTAAAACAGAAGTGATTTGCCCGTCGGGTTGATTTGTCGCACGCGGGCCGCGAGATTTCGCTTGCAAGCAAGGCGACGCAGCCCCCCTCACCGCACGTCGAATTCGCCCTCCAGCGTGACCTTCTCGAAATCGGTCACCAGCACGTCGATCCGCATGCGCCAGCGGCCGGCGACCGGCAAGGGCACGCCGCGCACGTGCCAGTAACCGTCGGGCCTGCGCTTGGCTTCACGTTCAAGCGGTTCGATACCGCGCTCCGGCAGGCTCAGCGTCAGCGTCGCCTCCTTGGCCGATAGCTCGCCGAAGTCGCCGGTCAGCAATTGCAGCACGAAATCGTTCGATCCCACTTTGCCCGGCACAATCGAGACCTGGGCCATCGCCTTCTCGGTGTGGATATGGATCGCCAACGGCGCCTGCGCGGCGGCCGCCAGCACGCGCGGCGGCGGCGTGAAACGCCAGGTCGCGACGACGGCGAGGATACAAGCCACCACGACGCATTCGATCAGGATCGAACCGATCAACGGCCGCGTATTCCCCGGATCAGCCGCCACGGCCAGCGTCAGGCGGTATCGGTTCAGCGCGGCGAGCCCAAGCAGGACCGTCACCAGTGTCAATTTGACCAGCAGGATAATGCCGTAGCGGGTGTCGATCAGCGCATGAAAGCTCTCGAGCTGGATGACCGCCAGACCCAATCCGCTCAACACCAGAAATCCGACGACCGGCACGGCCAGGCGCGAAAACCGTTGCAGCACCGGCACCACCGCGCCCGTCGATTGGCGCGCCAGCACCACAAGGGGCGCAAGTGCGCCGACCCAAAAGGCGATGGCAACGCCGTGGAGGAACATCGCAGGCGCCGTCAGCGATTTCGGTGACGCCGTTGCGGCGTGTCCGCTGGTTGCCAGCGACAGCCCGACGCCTGCCATCGCGAGAACAGTCAACGCCCAGGCGGTAATCCTGGTCGGGCTGCGCCACGCGAACCCGGCGATGACCATCGACGCGATCGCAATCAGCAGCGACGGTCCGAGGCTGGTTCCGAGCGCGCCGGTCCATGGCGCTGAGGTCGCCAGACCGCCGAGCGGAAGATCGAGCAAGTCGAGACCCTGCAGGCCAAGCGAGGCGACAGCGCTTGCGACACCGACGGCAAGCGCGCCCGTGATCACGAGCGCACCGCTGGAACCCTGCCCGATCCATACGGCAAAGAACGCGCCGCCGACGCCTGCGAACAAGCCGACATAAACCCCGATGCGAGCCAGCCAGATCAGGATCGCAACCGGGCCGCCATTCGACCTGGCAGTATTGGCCGTCGCAACGCCGATCGAAAACACCAGCGATCCCGCGACGGGATGCCCGTCCTGGGAAACCACGCGATAGCTGACGACCTGAGTCCCGCGCGGCAGGTCATCAGGCAACACGATCACGACGGATTGGTCGACCGCGCGAACCGTGACGGCGCGCGTCTTGCCCGCGGCATCGATCAGGTTGACAACCGCGGGTGTGACGCTTTCGTTGAACTGCAATTGCAGGGTCTTTGGCGCCTCGGCCACGACGCTGCCATCGGCAGGTTCGGCATCGACCAGCGACGCATGCGCAAACGTATCCGTTGCAAAACAGAGCGCCACCAGCAGTGCCGCGACGGCTGCGATGGCGCGTAGCATCGAATTTACGGCTTCGAAATCAGCTTGAGGCCCGGCGCCGGCGACGAGCCGTCATGACTATGCGACCCGGCCCCGGCCTTCGGAATATCGATCCAGCGGCTTACCCCCTTCTCGCATTCCTGCACCACCGGAAAATACAGCGTGGTGTTCGGCTTCAGGCCACCGGTGAGAAAGGTTGCCATGACGAATTCGTCGTAATTGTCGTCCGCGAGCTTGCCCCCGCTCCAGGACACTTCCTTGACGCCTTCGGAGAATTTGTTGCCATGATATTCGTATTCGGCGGCGTATTTTCCCTTGATGGTCTCGAGAGTCCAGCCAGCCTTCGGCATCGGCTTGACGCTGATCACGCCTTCGGGGATTTGCACCCGGATTTTGACGGTGGCCGATCCCGCGCAACCATGCGGCACGGCAAATACCGCCTTGTAATAACTGCCGACGGCCGCCTCGCGCTTCTCGAGCGTAACGTGCGCGTTGGCGGAAGACGCGGCGCAGAGTGCAGCGGCGGCGACTAGTAAACCTGGCTTAGACATTTTTGGCCTCAAATGTTCCTGCTGAATTGATCGGACTTCTCTCACGTCAATGGCGATGATGCGCCGCCCGTTCCTTGCCATGGCTGGTGGACGCGGGGTCGCCCGCTGCACCGGCCGCAGCGGCGAACCGCACGCCATCCCCGTTACTTCTTCATGCCGGAATGACCCGAATGATCAGGCGCGGGCGCCTGCGCGCCGACGCCCTGCACGTCGAGCGACAGCGTCACCTTGCCCGCTTTTTCGAACTCGAGCGTTACCGGTACCTTGTCGCCTTGCTTGAGCGGGCCCTTGAGATCCATCAGCATCAGATGATAGCCGCCCGGCGCGAGTTTTACGGTCTTGCCGGGTTCGATAGCGAGGCCCTTGTCGAGTTCCCGCATCGTCATCACGCCATTGTTGACAGCCATCTCGTGGACCTCGATCTTGCCGGAGATGTCAGCTGCGCCCTTGATCAACCGATCCGGCGTCGAGCCCTTGTTCTCGATGGTGAGGTATCCGCCCGCGATCTTGGCGCCGCCCGGCGTGGCGCGGCTCCAGGCTTGCGTGATGACGAGACCGCCGGCCTTGACCTCCTGGGCGTGCAAGGGGACCGTCTGCAAGCCCGCTACGAGGGCCAGGCACACGAGTTTGATTTGAATTGATTTCATAGCTTGTTCTTTCGATGTTTGAACGGCTTCGGCATTCGGATTTCCACCACGCTGGTGAAGAGAAACCGGCGACATATACCGTACTCCCTCACCATCGGTACTTCATGCCGGCATAAACAGCCCTTCCGTTACCAGGTTCGAACAGAGGCGACGTGGCGGTTGCCTGATTGATAATGCTCGCACTCGAAATATAGGCCTTGTTGGCCAGATTGCGCCCCTCGATATAGGCCGAAACCGGACCGCCATTGTCGAAGCCCGCCTTCAACCCGACGAGCGCATAGGGCTCGGTCTTCAGCGTGTTCGCGTTGTCGACAAAATAGGACTGCGGCACCCATTCGATATTGGGCCCGAAATAGAAACCGGTCGGATTCTTGTACAACAACTCGGCACGGAGGTAGTGGCGCGGGGCCCCGGGCAGGATGTTGTTGCGATAGTTTGGATCGTTGTCGAAACGAAAATCGTTCAGCGTATACGCAAGATTCAGCCAGATCTTGTCGGGCGCCGGGCCGTTGTTGAAGATGCCGCGGAAAATCGCGGCGCCCGCACCCGCTTCGATGCCCTGGTGAATGGTGCGATCGGCGTTGGTGACGTTACAGGTTCCGGCGGCGTTGCCGAAGATACATTGCAGCTCGTCGCGGATGTTGGCGCGATAGGCCGTGATCTCCCAGGCGTAATCGGGCCGCTTCATCCGAGTTCCGATCTCGTAGGTGGTGGCGATCTGCGGTCGGATGCTGGTGAAGGGAATGACCGGCGTGCCCCCCGCTCCGGACGAACTTTCCCCAAAACTTGGCACCTCGGCGCTTCGGGAGATGTTGGCGTAGGCCTGCCAGGTCGGATCGATATTCCAGAGCAGACCGGCCTTCGGCGACCACAGCCTGAACTCGGTCGCCCCCGACTGATTGCCATCGCTGAGAAAGCGATCCTGCCGGTTGCGGGTTGCGTACAGGAACTGCGTTCCGCCGATCGCGGCAACATTCGGCAAGAAGTAAAAGCTGTCCTCGATGTAGAGGGAGGTGTTTTTGGACCGATCGATCGACGACGACAACAGCGCGCCCTTCTGGCCGCCGATATTCGCGAACTGCTGGTTGTCGATGCTGCCGTTCAGGACGTTGACGCCGGCGACAAGGCGGTTGCGGAAGCCGCCGATGTACCGGTCGTCGGTGACCTTCGCGAAGCCGCCATAGTCCTTGTAACTGTAATCGAGCCACTGAAAGATCGGGTGCATCAGGTGACGGTCGACGCCGAACACTCCGAATTCGACCTTGGTGTCTTCAAACCGGATCGTCGTCTTGTTGGCGAGCCGCACAGTATCGATATTGCGCTGCTGGTCATTGATGACGTTTGCGGGAGCGGCGGCTTCAGGATTGCTCAAGGCGGAGGCCTTGGTGACGGTGCCGGGGATACGCTGGCGCACCTCATTGGCGTTGAAATAGAACCGTGTCTCGACATCCGGCGAGAACTGATAGCCGACATTGCCGCTGACGCGCGTGCTGCTGCCGCTGCTGTGATTGCGAAAGCCGTCGGACGCCTGGGTCGAAGCGGTGACGAAACCGTCCCACGGCCCATTCGCGCCGCCGGCATTGGCTTGGAGCCGCTTGAATCCGAATGCGCCAATATCAGCCGACACCCCGTTCGGAAACGGGTCGCGGCCGGTCGGCATCACGAAATTGATGGCGCCGCCGAGCGAGTTCGCGCCGAACTGCAGCGCGTTGCCGCCCTTGTAGACCTCGACATATTTGTAGGCGGTCGGATCGATTTCCTGGAAATCGCCATAGCCGTCCGCGGTGTTCATTGGAATGCCGTCCATATAGAGCTGCACGCCGCGCAGATGGAAGTTCCGTGACAGGCCGGACCCGCGGATCGAAAGCCGCGTGTCGTCACCCCATTTCGGCTGCGCAAAGACGCCGGGAACGTAATCCAGAATGTCCTTGATGGTGTTGGCGACTGTCGAATTCCTGTACGCTTCGGCCGGCACCAGCGCGACGCCGCCCGGCGTCTGGTTGATTTCCGCCAACGCCTGCTGTGCACTCAGTACCGCCAGGGCGCCGCGCGCCCCCTGCCCCTCATCGCTCGCGACCGGCGCAACCGGAGCCGGATTTCGAACGCGAGATGCCCGCGCGGTGCGCGCCGCGGCGCGTTGTGGGGGACGGGTCGTGGTCGCCCGCTGCTGTGTGGGGGCGTCAACCGTGACGGGAGGCAACACGCCGTGCGGGCCTGTCTGAGCGGCTGCTGGAATGGAAGCAAGTAGGACGGCGCCGGCAAGCAGGGGCTTGCACGGGCGCGCGCCCGAGGGGAAATGATAGCGAAACATTGATAATCCTGACACCGGCGCTGTGGCCGGCTTATTGAACTGCACCGATCAGCGCAGCCGAAGCCGCACCGATCGTTCGGATGTTCGAAAGGTCAGGAAATAGAGGGTGGCGCGCGCGCTTGCGCGTGCGAGCCGGCGCGGGAACCGAACCGCTCCGTTGTGAATTCGACCCAGACCACGCGCGCGTGCCGGCGTTCGAAGACGACGGCGTCGGCGGTTTGCGGTACATCGACCGGCGCACCGGTCTGGAGCACGCTGCAGACCGAACAGCAACCATCGTGCGCGCGATGCCCGGTCTGGTCGCTCTGGCCGGTGGAGGCATCTGCATTGCCGTGACAGATCACGGCCGCGGCGATCGGATCGGAGGCCGCGATGCTGGCCGCCCAGCATGCGCCGATCGGTGCGAAAATCTGCACCAACAAGGCGATCAGGACTATGGGTAGGAACTTTTTCAGCCGCGCGCGCATTGCAAACCCATCCGGGTCAAGAACTAATCACCGAGAGAGTCCGAAGTCGAGATCGGGTTTCCGGTTTATCCGCTTGTGTTGCGCAAATAACCCGGCGTTTTGGATGCGTTCCAGCCGATCGAGGCGGCGATTCCGGCCCTCCGCGCCCGTGACCCAGTACGGGTACTGACCCTGCGCCACAAGGAATAGTGGTGCAATTCCAATCATTTCGCAGATTGCTGGAATTTTGAACAATCGTTGCTGAAAATGGTGACAAGTGGAAAAAGATAGTCTACATGTGCTGGCTCAGGCTGGCCGAAAGGTTGAAGTCTGGTGGTCCAAGTCTCGGGAGGAGCCCTGACGCGCACAAGCAGCGTCGCCTCGTCAATCAAGATCAAACCCAAATTTTCGAGGTAAAAGGGTCGACACAATTTTTGAGCAGGGCTCCGTGCCCTGCTCTTTTTTTTTGAGTCTTTTGTTTTGACGCGTTTTCTTCACGCGAACCGCAGCCCGCTTCGGTTGAAAACGCTCTAGAATCGTTTCTCTAAATCGTTCCAAGAGTCTCCGAACCGCGTACGCCTCATGATCGCGTCCAATCCGATCGAGCGAAGCTTTGAGATCGCAGCCGCCCGCTGCGCGGATCTGACGCCGCTGGTCTATCGCCGCCTGCACAGCGAACATCCCGAAACACAAACGATGTTCCGGACCGAGGGCAGCGAGCTGGTCAAGGGCTCGATGCTGGCGCTGACGATCGATGCGATCCTGGATTTCGCAGGTCCCCGCACCGGCCACTTCCGCATGATCGAGTGCGAGATTTCCTCGCATGACGCCTACGGTACGCCGCGCGACCTGTTCATCGCATTCTTCGGCGTGATCGCCGGGACCCTGCGCGAAATCCTCGATCAAGACTGGTCGCCTGAGATCGATGCTGCATGGCGGAAATTACTCGATGAGATCGAGCAGCTGGTCTTGCAGCGCACAAGCTAGGACGGCTTCCACTCAACTTGCTCGATCGATTCTGCACCCTCAGCGATGACGTGATCAGCGAACGGGTAGCGCGTGCGCGACGAGTGTGAGACACTGCGGGCATCCGCGGTGCGTGCAACGCCCTCGGTCATAAAAATGAAAGCGAGGGAGCAAGCAATGTCAGGGACGGACAAATCCTCTACGACCAGGCGTGATCTTCTTCAGTCGGCGGCGTTCGCCGGCGCAGCGACTGCGCTGTTCGGCGGTTTGGGCGTGAGCCCGGCGCTCGCGCAGGCCGCACGTTCCGAAAAACCGCTGAAGGCCGCGTTCTCCAACGCCGGCCTGCAGGCCACCTGGTGCGCGCAGGGCAAGCAGGCCGCGGAATGGTGGGGCAAGCTGTTCAACGTCGAGGTCACCTGGTTCGACGGCCAGCTCGACGCCGTCAAGCAGCGCGCCGCGATCGACAACATGGCGTCGCAAAAATGGGATTTCGTCGCCATCCAGGCGTTCGGCATCGGCACCCTGACCCAGCCGGTGCAGAAGATGATCAGCGCCGGCACCCCGGTCATCGACATGGACACGCTGATCGCACCGCTCGACCAGATCAACGTCCACTCCTTCCTCGCCCCCGACAATGAATTTATGGGCGCTTCGGTGACGCAGGCGCTCTGCAATGCCATGGGCGGCAAGGGCAAGATCATCATGACCCAAGGCGCCCTCGGCCACACCGGCGCGCAAGGCCGCGCCAAGGGCTTCAATACGGTCGTCAAGCAATTCCCGAACATCGAGGTGCTCGATACCCAGCCCGCCGATTGGGACGTCACCAAGGCCGCGCGTCTGTGGGAGACCTATCTGACAAAATACCCGCAGATCGACGCCGCCTTCTTCCACAATGACGACATGGCGCTCGCCGCCTACAACATCATGAAGGCGCGCAACCGCACCAACATCCTGATCGGCGGCGTCGATGCCATGCCGCCGGCGATCCAGGCCGTCAGCGAAGGCCGGATGTTCGCCACCGTCCGCAATCCTTCGTGCCGTATCCATGGCGGCGCCATCGTCGCGGGCGTCGCCGCGGTGACCGGGGGCGAGAAGAGCGGTCAGGGCATTCCGAAGCACGTGATAACGGACGGCCCGGTCGTGACCAAGGCCAACGCCGCGGGCATGCAGTGGATGGAGAATCATTTCCTGATCTGAAGCCTGATGATTCCGCAACGCGCACCCATCCTCGAACTGCGAGGGATCACCAAAGCCTTCGGCGGCGTCGAGGCGCTTCGCGGGGTCGATTTTGCGCTGTTCGCCGGCGAGATCCATGGTCTCGTCGGCGAAAACGGCGCGGGAAAAAGCACGCTGATGAAGATCATCGCCGGCGTGCACGCGGAATTCTCCGGCCATTTTGCACTGGATGGGAAGGACACCCGTTTCCGTTCGACCCGCGACGCGCATGCGGCCGGCATCGCCATGGTCCATCAGGAGCTGAGCGTCGCCCCTGATCTGTCGGTGGCCGAAAACGTCTTTCTCGGCACCCAGCCGACCAACCGCTTCGGCCTCGTACAGTGGCGGCGCATGGCGCGCGAGGCCGGCGAGCAGCTCGCCAAATTCGGCATCGACGTCGATCCAATGTCGCGGCTCGGCGACCTGCCGATCGGCATGCAGCAGTTGATCGAGATCGCCCGCGTCCTGTTCTCGGGCGCCCGCATTGTCATTCTCGACGAGCCGACCTCCGCCCTCTCGCCGCCTGAGGTCGAGCGCCTGTTCGCGACGCTGCGGCGGCTGCGCGACGAGGGTTGCGCTATCGTCTTCATCTCGCATTTCATCGAGGACATCCTGCGCGTCTCCGATACGGTGACGGTGTTCCGCAACGGGCGGAAAGTCGCCGAGACGGAATCCGCCGCGACCAGCAAGGCCGCGCTGATCGAAGCCATGATCGGCAAGGGCAGCGAGGCGCTGGGCGAGACCTATACCGACGACATCATGCTGCCGCCGCCAACCGATCGTCCGGCGGTGCTGAAGGCGGACGAGCTCACGCTCGCCCGCAGCCTGCAGGACGTTTCGTTCGAGGCCCGCGGCGGCGAAGTTTTGGGCATCTACGGCTTCATGGGCTGCGGGCAGCTCGAGCTGGCGCGAATCCTGTTCGGCAAGATCAAGCCCGACCGCGGCACGCTGATCGTGGGCGGCGAGCCCAAGACCTTCGCCAGCACCGCGGCGGCGCGGCGCGCCGGCGTCGCCTTTGTTCCCGAGAGCCGCCGCGCCATGCTGTTCCACCAGGAGCCGGTCTACAAGAACATCTCGATCAGCGTGCTGGGCCGGATCTCTGCCCTGTTGCTCAAGCCCGCACGCGAGCGCTCGATCGCTGCGCGCCAGGTCGAACAGTTGCAGATCAGGCCCGCGGCCGTCGAACTCGAACTCGGCATGCTGTCCGGCGGCAATCAGCAGAAGGTGGCGTTGGCGAAATGGCTGAGCTATCCGCCGCGCCTTTTGGTGCTGTGCGAGCCGACGCGCGGCATGGACGTCGGCGCCAAGAACGACGTCATCAACATCGTCAGAGATCTGCGCGCCAAGGGACTGGCCGTGATCGTGCTTTCGACCGAACCGGAGACGGTGCTGTCGCTTGCCGACCGCATCATCGTCCTCAAGCGCGGCGCGGTGGTGCGCGAATTCACTCACGAGATGGTCAGCAAGGACCGCCTGCTGCAAGCGGCTTGAGGAGAACTTTGAATGGCGAGCAGTGAAAGCGCGACAGTCCCGGCGGATCGCAAGCGGCCGCGCAGCGTCGGCAGGTTCCTGCGCTCGCAGATGCGCAACATCGCGCCGTTCCTGACGCTGATCTGCCTGACCGGCTTCTTTGCCGCCGCCAGTCCATCGTTTGCGACGCTCGACAATTTCGGCAATATCCTGACCCAGGTCTCGGTGACCGGCATCATCGCCGTCGGCCTCACCTTCGTGATCCTGTGCGCCGAGATCGACCTGTCGATCGCCAGCATCGCCAACGTCACCGGCATCGCGGTCGCCTATTTCACGCTGCAGGAATCCTACGTGAACATCGCCAACGTCCCGATGCCCGGCTGGGCGGCGGTCATGCTGGCGCTCGCGCTCTGCGCCCTGCTCGGTGTCGTCAATGCGTTCGGGCTCACCGTGATCGGCATCCCCTCCTTCATCATGACCCTGGCGATGATGCAGATCGCCGCGGGCATTTCCGCGCTGCTGGTGCGCGGCCAGATTGCCTACAAGGTGCCCGACGTGATCACGACGCTCGGATCGGGATCGATCGGCGGTATCCCCTGCATCGTGATCGTGGCCGCGCTGATGTTGCTCGCCGGCCACCTGGTGCTGACCTACACCCGCTTCGGCCGCTACGTTTACATGGTCGGCGGCAACCGCGAGGCGGCGGAATATTCCGGGCTCAACGTCAAGCTCATCCTCGGCAGCGTGATGGTGATCGCGGCGGTCTGCTCGGGGATCGGCGGCATGCTCGGCGTCGCCCATTTCGGCAGCGCGCAGCAGAACGAGTTCGACACCTACCTGCTCGACTCGATCGCCGCCGTCGTGGTCGGCGGCACCAGCCTGTTCGGCGGCCGCGGCGGCATCGGCAACACCATCGTCGGCCTGTTCGTGCTCGGCGTCCTCAACAACGGCCTCGACCACGTCAACATCGACAGTTTTCTGAAGATCCTGATCCGCGGCCTGATCCTGCTCGCAGCGCTGGTGATCAACGTCTATGCGCAGCGGCTGCGGGAAAGGTCGGTTGATTGAAGGCAGCGTTCCAGGCCGCGAACCCATAAATCTGCCGAGGGCGGACTTCTTGCCAGAGTCCGCATTGCGTCCCGTGGACGCGACGGGTCGGTCATCTCGCCACGAAATCATCCGCGTCAAAGTCATCGTATTGTCAGCGCAAAAATTCGAGGCGCGCTTCCAATCCGCCGCCATCACGATTGGCGAGCGTGAGCGTCCCGAGAAGCGCGCTGGTAAGTTGCTGGGCGATGGCAAGGCCAAGCCCGGTGCCGCCGGTTTCGCGATTGCGCGAAGCCTCGACCCGATAAAACGGCAAGAATACCGACTTCAGATGCTCGTCGGGAATACCGGGGCCCCGGTCCGATACGGTGATCGTGATGCCGTTCGACCGCTGCGCATCGATGGCGACTTCGACATCCTCGCCGAATTTCAGGCCGTTATCGATCAGGTTGATCATGATGCGGCGCAAGGCCTGCGGGTGCGTGAGAATCGTCACCCCGCGTTCTCCGGAAAAGCGAAGAGATTTTCCGGCGTCGGAATAGTCGCAGACGAGGCTGTCGATAAGGGCATGCAGGTCGGTCTGACACCGCTGCTTGCTGAGCTCGTCGCGTCCGCGGGCCAGGGCAAGACCCTGCTTGACGAGCGTCTGCATTTCCTGCAGGTCGCCCTGCAGCCTTTCCTTGGCGTCGCTGTCACCCAGGAAATCAGCGCGCAGCCGCATGCGCGTGATCGGAGTCTGAAGACGGCGCGCTATCCCCGCCAGAATCTGGATCCGCTCCACAGCCTGCCCGGCAATGCGTCGCTGCATGGCGTTGAATGCGGTAGCGGCGCGCGCCACTTCCTTCGGACCATCCTCCGGGAGCAACTCGCCGCGCAGATCCGAACCCAGGCTGTTGGCCGCGCGCTCGAGGCGCACCAGCGGTTGTGTCGCGAGCTTCACGGCAATCCAGGTGAGGAACGCGAGAGCAAAGAGTTGAACGGCGAACGCCGTCGGCAACCAGGGCGAAATCACCGTCCTCTGTGCGACGAATTCGACCATCAACGGGCTGCCGTCCTTCAGGTGAACGAGCCAGCCCAGCCGCCGTCGATTCAGTGGATCGAGGTAGAAGATAGATTTCGCGTCGTGGCCGGCCCCTAGCATGGCCCTCAAACGCGCCAGGCGCTCTTGTCGTCGTTTGGATGGCGCCGCTTCTATCTCTCCCCCACCTCCGAGAACGTACCGATATGTAGGTCGACTGAGACGTTCGAGCCAGGCGGACCGTTCTTCGGTCTTGACCCGGTCGAGGATAGCGACCGTGGTCGCGATGTACCTGATGAAATAGTCATCCCCTATCTCGCGGCTGAGGCCGAAGACATTAAAGGCAACCAGACCAAAGGACAGCACATGTGTAGCCAGGAGACCGCCGAACAGGATGATCGCCAGCCGGCGGAACAGTGAGTCCGGCCAAAGACGCGCCGCCGTACGCCGAAAACGGGCGCTCATGACGGCTCCCGCAATGCTTCGACGGCGACATGCGCGGTGGCCCCGGGGCCAATGTCGTCGTACTCCCGCGCCAGGGCAAGGCCCTGTTTGACGAGCGTCTGCATTTCCTGCAGGTCGCCCTGCAGCTTTTCCTTGGCGTCGCTGTCACCCAGGAAATCAGCGCGCAGCCGCATGCGCGTGATCGGAGTCTGAAGATCGTGCGAGATCGCCGCCAGAATCTGGATCCGTTCCGCGACCTGCTCGGCAATGCGGCGCTGCATGGCGTTGAACGCGGTAGCCGCGCGCGCCACTTCCTTCGGACCATCCTCCGGGAGCGGCTCACCGCGCAAATCCGAACCCAGGCTGTTGGCCGCGTGCTCCAGGCGCGCCAGCGGTTGCGTCGCGAGCTTTACGGCAAGCCAGACGAAGAATGCGATAATACAGAGTTGAACGGCGAGCGCCGCCGGCAACCATGGCGAAATGGTTGCCCCCTGCCCGAAGATCTCGAGCGTCAGCGGGCTACCGTCCTTCAGATGCATGAGTATGCCCCGTCGCGATCGCGTCGGTGGATCGAGGTAGACAAAATTCGCCTCGTAGGCGGGCCCCAGCAGGGCCCGCAAACGCGCGATGTTTGCTTGCCGTCGTTTGGGTGGCTCCGCTTCCAGCTCTCCCCCATCTCTGAGAACGTATCGATAGTGCAGTCGAGAGATGCGGTCGAGCCAAGCGGGTCTTTCTTCAGGCTTGACGTAGTCCAGGATAGCGACCGAGTCCGCGACGTCCACGGCAGCAAATTTATTCCCCAGTTCGTCTTCGATAGCCATGTGGTCGAGGACAATCAAAACGAAGGCTAGCACATGTGCAGCTACAAGGCCGGAAAACAGAATCATCGCCAGCCGGCCGAACAGGGAGCCCGGCCAAAGACGCGCCGCCATACGCCGAAAACGGGCGCTCATGACCGCTCCGGCAATGCCTCGACGGAGACTGCAAAGACGTAGCCTTCGCTACGCACCGTCTTGATGTAGGACGGCTCCCGGGCGTCGTCGCGCAATCGCTGGCGAAGGCGGCTGACAAGAAGGTCGATTGACCGATCGTAGACTTCGGTCTCACGGCCTTGCGTCAGGTCGAGCAGCTGATCGCGATTGAGGACATGTTGAGGGTGATCGAGAAACACGCGCAACAATCGGTATTCGGCGCCACTCAACGAGACCACGGTTTCGTTGGAGTCGACCAGGAAACGCCCGGTCGTATCGAGCTTCCATTCGCCGAAGCGAAAGAGGCGGGCTTTTTCCGATGCCGCAAGGTTGCGGGGCAGCATCTCGGCCCTGCGCAAAACCGAGCGGATTCGTGCGAGCAGCTCGCGCGGGGCAAACGGCTTCGTGAGATAGTCGTCCGCCCCCATCTCAAGGCCGACGATACGGTCTGCTTCATCGCCGCGCGCCGTCAGCATCAGGATCGGAATGTCATAGGGTTGATTTGCGCGCAAGTTGCGACAGAGCGTGAGGCCGTCGTCCCCGGGCAGCATGAGGTCAAGCACGATCAGATTGACCCGGTGGTTTGCGAGAACCTCGCGCATCTGCCGGCCGTTGGCCACCGTAGTGACCCGATAGCCGTTGCCGACAAAATATCGGTCCAGCAGTTCGCGCAAACCCAAGTCATCGTCGACGACGAGAATGTGGTCCGAATTGCCCATACACGCCATAGTACCCAACCGGCGAGGCAAGCGACATCCTATTTTGTAACGTAATGTATCGACCCGCCGGCCTGACATGGAAAATTTCAAAATGGGCACAAACGGAAATTCGCGAGACACATCGGACACTTCCAGTTGGGGCTTCTCGTCTTTTTTGGAGGCGGTGTCGATGAACCTGGACAAGGACATGCTCGCCTTGCCCGCCGAGGCCAAATTGAGCGCGCCCGCGCCGTCCTGGGACGGCATTAATGTCCGGATTTGGGAGAACGTCTCATGAGAATGTCGTCAAGCCTATTTGCACCCTCAGCTGTCGCGATCCTGTCAACGGCATTGTTGTGCGGCCTGAGCGGTACGGCAATGTCGCAAACCGCAACGGGCTCAACCACCCCGCTTCCTGCCGTCACGGTCGACGCGCCGAAGCAGGTGGCAAGGCCGCTTCGGCCGGCGGTAAGGTCACAAAGGCCCGCTCGGGTGGCACACACGGTTGCATCTCCCCGGAGATCGCCAGCCGCGGCAATACGATCGACTTCGCCAGGTGCCATACTGGCGGGGCCAGGTACAACCATGGAGAAGCTTGCCGCGTTCGAGAAAATCTCCAACAATTGCAACGATGGTTGCCAAACAAGTTTCAAGTACGGCAACCAACCCTGGAATGGATGCTCGGTGTCGGGGGGGGTTCCGCCTCCTTTTTCGCCAACGTGCAGAAACGTACACAACTACAAAACCTATGCTGAGTGCCAGAACAGCAGACTGTTTTTGGGTGGGAGCAACGCTGGCGCCTGGTGGTATTGCAGCAGCCTGCTCGCCGGAGGGAAGTTGGCCGGGGAGAAGCCTCAGGTCGCAGAACTCAAGCGATCAGGGCGTCGCTAGTCCATACCGCCCGCTGGCTGCGCAAGTCTGGCCAAGTCCGCAATCCGCCGAAAGCGGAAGTAGATTACGCTTGGCCAGCCGCTAGCCTTTACCCACCGAATCCTGCTCGCGGCGCTGGTGATCAACGTCTATGCGCAACGGCTGCGGGAAAGGTGCATTCCAGGCCGTGAACCCAAATCAACACGCGGGTTGCGACAATGCGTCTCTCCTGTGCGCGGGAGAGAAGAATCGCGAACGATTGAGGGGCCTGCCTCGCTCGGAGACAGACCCCTCAACCGCTTCTCTCGGGAAGAGAGTCGTTAGAACACCTTGTCCACCGGCAGGCCGAGCGCCATCGAGCCGGCATATTGCGCCTGCGGGCCGGCCTGCAGCGGGTGGTAGCGGGCGGCCTGGATGTCGCGGAAGCGGCGCTCCAGTCCGGTGGCACGGTAGAAGCCGGCGCCGCCGGCGAGCTCCATCGCAAGCTCCACGGTGGCAATGGCGTGGCGCGCGACGAGCGTGCGGCCCGTCATCACCTGATTGATGGTCTCGGCCGAAGGCGCATCGAGCCGCACCGCCGCCAGCATGTGTTCGCGGGCAAGGCGCGCACCAGCCAGTTCGGTGTCCATGCGGCCGGCGAGCTGGATCATGTGGTTGTCGACCTTCTTCTTTTTCGCGACACCAACCGCGATGTCGCGGGCGCTCTCGGCGACGCCGAGATAGACCGAATAGATCAGCGGGAACGCGATGGTTGCGATGATCTGGAACAGCGGATGCCATTCGCCGGCCTTGCGCTTCACCGCGACGGCGGCCTCCGGCACCACATGGCCGTCGATCATGACGTCGTTGGAGCCGGTGCCGCGCATGCCGAGCGTGCGCCAGTTGTCCATCACCTTCACCTGCGGCGAGTTCATCGGCAGACCGAAGTGCAACACCTGCGCCGGTTCGCCTTCGCTCTCCAGCACGGCGGTGGTCATGAACAGGTTCGCGGCTGGTGAGCCGGAGGCAAACCTTGCGCGCGGTGATGCGATAGCCGCCGTCGACCTTCTCGGCCTTGCCGGAGCCGCCGATCCAGTCGCTGCCGCCGCTCGACAGCAAAAAGATGCGCTCGGCAGCGATGCGCTTGAGCAAGGGCTCGACGGGCGCCGCCTTCTGCACCTTCCAGCGCCAGGCGGGAATTGCGACCTGATGGGTGTGCATGGAAAACGCCAGCGCGGTAGAGCCGCAATGCTGGCCGAGGATGCGCAGCATTTCGGCGAGCTCATCGATACTGGCGCCGCCGCCGCCAAGCTCAGTGGGCACGCCGGCCTCGACCAGGCCCGCTTCCTTCAGCGCGGCAAAATTCTCGGCGACGAACTGGTCCTCGTCGGTGGCGGTGGCGGTGGCGGCGCGCTCGGCGAAGATGGGGCCGAGCTCGCGGGCGATCTCGACGGGGCTGCGGTGCGTTGTCGCATCGACGGCGCGTGCTGCGTTGCTGCTCATGGTGATCCCTCCATTCATTGGGACATTCGCCGGTAAGCGAGATGTCTAATGCCCCGGAAACTAGGCCCGGGCGCAAGATCCCTCCAGTTCAGGAAGTGTACTGCCGCGCCGGCGATGCCCCACAAGCAAAACAGCCCACTGTAAACACTGGATTATTCGCTTCCATGTGACAGCCGACAGGCTAGAGCGGTATAGTATCTGTACTGCCCCCGCGCGTGCATGAGGAGATTCCCGTTGCCCGACATAAGCGAACGCGGAAGCTACGGGCAGTTCTGCCCGGTGGCGATGGCGTCAGAGATCTTCTGCAACCGCTGGACCGCGCTGGTGCTGCGCGAATTGCTCTGCGGCACCACGCGCTTCAACGAACTGCGCCGCGGCGTGCCGCGGATGTCGCCGACACTGCTGTCGAAGCGGCTGAAGGAGCTGGAAGAGGCCGGCGTGATCGTCCCGGTGCCAACCGGTCAGCACGGCGTGGTGGACTACAAGCTGACCGAGGCGGGCGAAGATCTGCGCGGCATCGTCATGTCGCTCGGCTTCTGGGGGCAGCGCTGGGTCGAGTCGACGCTGTCGCTGAAGAATCTCGATCCCGGGCTGTTGATGTGGGACATGCGGCGCAACCTGCAGCCGACGCCGCTGCCGCCCCGCCGCACCACCATCAACTTCATCTATCCGGAGATGCGGCCCGACCGGAAATCATGGTGGCTGGTGGTCGATCGCGAGAAGGTCGACCTCTGCCTCACCGATCCCGGCTACGACGTCGACCTCTATGTCAGCTGCCCCCTGCGCTCCATGACCGCGGTGTGGATGGGCGTCGCCAAGCTCAACAGCGAAGTCGAGGCCGGCCGCATCAAGGTCACCGGCGATAGCTCGATCGCCAAATCGATGCAGCAATGGCTGGGACTCAGCCCCTTCGCGCAGGGGCAAAGGGCTGTGGTGTAGCTGGAAGCGGGCCGTTACGGTTAGAACCGGAGGGTCCTTCTTGTTCGGCTTATCCTGAGCCTGTTCGGCGGCCGCGGCGGCATCGGCAACACCATTGTCGGCCTGTTCGTGCTCGGCGTCCTCAACAACGGCCTCGACCACGTCAACATCGACAGCTTCCTGAAGATCCTGATCCGGGGCCTGATCCTGCTCGCGGCGCTGGTGATCAACGTCTATGCGCAGAAGCTGCGGGAGCGGACGGTGGAATGACGGCGGCATTCCAGGCCGTGAACTCATAGATCTGCCGAGGGCGGACTTTTTGCCAGAGTCCGCATTGCGTCGATGGCTCGACGTCGTCGGCACGGACTGACATGTCCGCAAAGTGAAGTGACGCCTACCTTACGTTGTCGTAAAGTGTAGATTGCTCTGCGTTTGGTGCTGGGCACTGGACGGAACATGCGCAACTTGCTGATGATACTTGTGGCGGTATTGATGAACGGGATGCACGGCGCTCAGGCCCAGTCACTCACCGTCGATCCCGAGTCGATCGTCCCGCTGCCAGACAAGTTCGACATGGAGACACCGGCACCCGACGTGCCGCCTGAGATTGCCCGCTTTCAGGGCGCATGGATTGGCACTTGGCACGACGACAGGCATATCCTCGTAGTCGAGCGCGTCAAACCTGACGGACATGCGAAAGTCGTTTTCGCGCAGTCGGACTCCGCCTTTTACGGCATGAATCGAGAATGGTGGCGCGACGAGGCGACGATCGTCGACGGCGTGCTGACGATGACAGGATTTCGTACCTTCCGTTACGCCTTCGACGGTTCGGACCGGCTGTACATGACTGCAACGCTGAAGTCGGGCGGCGTTACCTCTGGAGCAATGGTCCGTACCGACGCGGCTCGCTTGGCCGCGGGGCAACGGCCCGTCGATTGGCCATGGCCCGGCGAGCGGGTGCGGAGTCCGCACCTCATCGTTCGGACGCCCGATGGCGCACGGCCGATCATGTTGGAGGCGACGTTCTACCCGCCGACCGGCCCTGGCCCGGCGCCGCTTGCGATCTTCACCCACGGGTCCGATGTAGGCCGGAATCAGCTAAGGACCTGGTCGTTCTCGACCGAGGCGCATTGGCTTCGCGACAATGGTTTTGCCGTGCTGGCGCTGATGCGCCGAGGACGTGGCAGATCCGAAGGGATCAACGGCGAGGAAGACTTCGGACGTGCTAACGACGGTAGCCTCGTCGATGTCTCGGCGGGCGTCGCACAAGCCGTTGAGGACCTCGAGTCGGCGATTGCCTACGGCCGCACGTTGCCCGGCGTTCGGCCAGGACCGGTGCTGGTCGCTGGCCAATCACGCGGCGGCTTTCTTGCCATGCACTATGCCGGCCTCAAGCCCGGAGAGGTGATGGCCGTCGTGAATTTCACTGGTGGCTGGTACCCCTACGGGCCGGTGACCACACCGTATTATGCGAAGGCAGGCCGCGGCGCTGCGGAGAAGGTTCCGCAGCTCTGGCTTTATGCCGACAGCGACAAACTCTACCCCGAAGCCCTGATCCGCGAATACTACCAAGCGTTCACCGCAGCTGGGGGCCGTGCGCGCTTTGAACTTCTCCACGACGTTCCTGGTGACGGCCATCTGCTGCGACTTTATCCCAGCCGATGGCGACCGATCGCGGACGAATTCTTGGCTTCCCTCAGTCGCCAGCGCCCCTGACCGGCTCAATCCAGAGTTCGGTCGATGTCTGAAACGGGTCAATTGCGCCACTCTTACGGCTGTCTGATGACGGTGCGAACCTGGTCGAGGGCTTTCGCCGAGCTGATATCTTTGTCGATCATATCTTGAAGGACGCCCCCTATTCGGGAATACCGGCCTTGATCAAGCCCTCCGCGAACACCTCGCAATGGGCGAAGCCGCGCAGATTGTTGCGCAGCACGCCCACCCTCAGCGGTGGCCCGACCTTGTTGCGGCGGGCGGTGAATTCCTCCGCCTCTTCGATCAGGCCGAGATGCCCGCAGCAGCTGATGAGCGCATTGTAGTGCCCGGCGAATTCGGCATCGGCGGCGACCGATGCCCGGACATATGGCAGCGCCTCCGCAAAGCGCCGCGCCGCGAGCAACGCCAAACCGTGGATCGTGGTGTAAAGGCCGGCAAAGGAATCCAATGGGCTCATGCGAAGCGCTTTTGCAGTTTCGGCGATCGCATCATCGAAGCGACCCGCCCGCAACAACGCCCAGCCATAAGCCGTGCGCGCGAGCGCGAAGCTGGGATTGAGGTTGAGGGCGGCCTGGTGTTCGGCCAGCGCGCGCTGGTGTTGGCAGGAGGTGCTCAAGTTGAGGCCGACGGTCATGTGGGCCCACGGCTCGCCCTGGTCGAGGCGTAGCGCCTCCTGGGCGTGCAAGGCGCTCTGCCTGTAGCCCTCGGAGCGGTCTTCAACGTAATAGTAGAGCGTGGCCCACCAGATCGCCCAGCTGAGCGTGGCGTGCGCTCGCGCATAGTTCGGGTCGATCTCTATGGCGCGGCGCAGCAAGCGTTGCGCCTCTTCATTGTGCTTGCGGCCAAACTTGTTAATGAGGTCGATGGCGCGGACCACGAGTCCCCAGACATCGACGCTTTCAGGCGGCTGTCGGGTGGCACGATAGCCCTCCTGGGCGTAGAGGTGCGGCTCGATCGCGGCAACGATGTTTTCCGTAATCTCGTCCTGGACCGTGAAGATGTCGTGCAGTTCACGATCGTATTTCTCCGCCCAGATGTGCTTGGCCGTCTCCCCATCGATGAGCTGGCCCGTGATGCGGATGCGCTGGCCAGCCGTGCGTACGCTGCCCTCCAGGACGTAGCGCACGCCCAGATCGCGGGCGATTGTCCTCACATCGACGGCTTTGTCTTTGTAGACAAAGGCCGAATTGCGGGCGATGACGAAGAGCCAGCGAAGCCGGGACAGCGCCGTGGTGAGATCCTCGGTGACGCCGTCCGCGAAGTACGCGCGCTCCGGATCGTCACTGAGGTTCGTGAACGGCAGGACCACGATGGACGGCCTGTCCGGCAATGGCAGAGCTGGCGGAGCCGACGCGGCAGCGGCCAGGCCGACGTTGACCCGAAATACCTGCAACGGATCAGCGATGTTTTTCAAACGCTGCTCACCCATATCAGCGTACTGGGCGGCGATCTTACCCTTGACCTGTTCGTATGCGGAACGCGACAAGCAGATTCCGCCGGGTTCAGCAATTCCTTCGAGTCGCGCTGCGATATTGACACCATCGCCCAGAATGTCATCGCCCTCGACCAGCACCTCGCCGAGATTGA
The DNA here is from genome assembly GCF_018130145.1 of Bradyrhizobium sp. AUGA SZCCT0176. Taxonomy (GTDB): domain Bacteria; phylum Pseudomonadota; class Alphaproteobacteria; order Rhizobiales; family Xanthobacteraceae; genus Bradyrhizobium. The sequence continues at coordinate 82,189 of NZ_JAFCMB010000004.1, forward strand.
TGCCGATGCGGTATAGCACGCGCTGTTCCGCGATCAGCTTGGCGTTGCGTCGGGCCATTAGCTTCTGCACTTTGATCGCGCATTCGACCGCTGCCACCACCGATGGGAACTCAATGAGCACGCCGTCGCCCATGGTCTTGAAAATCCGTCCGTCGTGCTTTCCGACGATCGGCCGCATTGCCGCTAGATGGTCACGCAAGCGGCGCGCTGTCCCTGCCTCGTCCAAGCCCATGAGTCGGCTGTAACCAGCCACATCGGCGGCAAGGATCGCTGCAAGCCTGCGTTCGACCCGCTGCTGTGCCATGGACTGCTCTCCAGGCTACGGCTTGCGGCACTGTACCACAATGAGCGCACGGCTATCACCACGGGGGCGATATCTGGTTCTGCCGCCGCGATTATGGAGGTATGTCTGTTATGGGTCATTCGCAACCGGGTCGAACCAGCAGCAAGTCCGCAATCCGCCGAAAGCGGAAGTGGACCACGCCCTAGCCAGCCGCTCGTCCTTACCCACCGAGATCCGGCCGCCAGTCGCGCATTTCTCGTGCCGCTTTCGTCACATCGCCGATCGTGGGGAATGAGGACGATTCCACCATCATGGCACGCGCCAGCCGCAGGCTTCGCGCCTCGCAGACGGCGCGAAGCTTCGGATCCTCGATCAGTTCGAAGTCGATATTGTGTGCGAGACCGAGTATCCGGCGGATGATCTTGGCCGCAGCAAACCCGACGGTGTCGCCAAACAGCTGCGCCATATAGGCCTGCCGCTCGGCCTCGAGCCGCGCCGCACCATCAGTGCCGGCAAACAGCGATGCCGGATAGGCATCGCCCTTCGCTTCGGTGCGCCACAATTCGACGAATTTTCGCGCGAATTCCGTCCATACGCCCTCGACCGTCTGCAGCAGCCACGCTTCGAAGGCGCGCCGGTCGCCGGGCGAGGTTTCGTGACCGCTGGAGGCGAGATAGGCCATGAGGAGATTGCCGATCACGGCGCCGATATCGAACCCCATCGGCCCATAGAACGCGAATTCGGGATCGATCACCTGCGTCTCGCGCTCGGTCACCATGATCGAGCCGGTATGAAGGTCGCCGTGGATCAGCGCTTCCGGCGAGGCCATGAACTTCAGCTTGAGCCGGGAGATCGCGACGTGCAGGTCGAGATCCCCGCGAAAGCGCGCCGCGGTCGCATCCAGCCAGGGCTGTGTCCAGCGGTTCTGTTCGGCGACGCGGTATGGATCGGTGAAGATCAGGTCCTCGGTAATCTTGCACAGCGCATGATTGCCGGCAAAGGCGGCAACGCCCTCCTTCTTTTCCGCGGCGGGGACCGCGAGATCGGAGCTGAAGAACAGCGTTCGCGCCAGAAAGGTCGTGATGTCGTCGACGAAGCGCGGATAAGTGGTTCCGGCCACCAATCCCTTGCGCATGATGATATGCGGCTCAAGAAACTCCATCGCGATCAGCGCAAGCGCTTCATCGTGGTGGAGGACCGCCGGCACCAGGGCGGGCGCCAGCCGGGCCTGATGGGTGAGCGCGAGATGTTCGTAGTGCGAGCGCGACAGCGGCAGCGGCCAGCTCTCGCCGACCAGGCGCACATAGGGCAGCGCCTGCTTGACGGCGATGCTGCCAGCCCCGTCGCGCACGATGAAGACGAGGTTGAGATTGCCGTCGCCGACCTCGCTGATCGACCAGGTGGCCGGCGCACCGCCAAGCTGGCTTGCGATCGAGGGAAGCTGCGCGAGATAGTCGCGCAGATCGGCTTCGCGCAGAATTCGGTATTGGTCCGGTCGGGAGGTGTTTTTGGATCGCTCGTCCGAGATCATCCGCAGTTGCCTCCAGTGCCGAAAACCGAGTTTGGGTCCTAGTCCCGCTCAAGGAAGTTGGAACCGATATCGGCCTTTTTCTTGATCGGATCGTAGTCGCAATAGACGCTGTCGGCGACCAGTGTGTAGCTCGCGATGATCGTATCCTTGTTGAGCTTGACCGAATTCAGGCCGATCGCCGCGGTCTGTTTGCCGCCATTCCATTTGAACGGCGTCGAGCTCTGCGCTTTCTCGCAGGCTACGACCGCGTCGGGAAAGACCGCCTGCTCGACGAAGGCTTTCACCGTTCGAAGCTGCGTCTGCGTCTTCCAATTCATGTAGAACGACCCGCCAAGGCCGGCGGCGAGCAGGATCACCAGAGCAATCATGATGCGTTGAAAAGTCATTTCTGTTCTCCCGCCAAGCTAGTGCCTGGCCTCGCCGCGCCGCAAAATTTGCATTGACGCGCCCCTAGAACGGCGTCCCCATCAGCTTGGCCAGCCGCTCGATATTAAAGAATCCCTGATAATAGGCCCACATCGCGATGGCGAAAATGACCGCCGATATGATCGTGGTCCAGATCAGCTTGCGGCCCATCCGCGCCAGGACCGGCGCGCCGGGATCGGTGCCGGGGGGGCCCTCGCCGTCCTCGTGCTGGCTGCGCACGCCGAACGGCAGCGTCACGAACAGCACGACCCACCACAACACGAAGTAGATCGCGAACATCGTCGAGATGTTGTAGGCCATAAGGGTTCAGGCCTGTTCTATTTCGACGAGCGCGCCGGAAAAATCCTTCGGATGGAAAAACAGCACCGGCTTGCCGTGGGCGCCGATCTTGGGCACGCCGTCGCCGAGCACGCGCGCGCCCTCGCTGATCAGCTTGTCGCGCGCCACGATGATGTCGGGCACGTCGTAGCAGATGTGATGGATGCCGCCGTCGGCGTTGCGCTCGACGAATTTGGCGATCGGCGAGGCGTCGCCGAGCGGCTGGATGAACTCGATCTTGGTATTGGGCAGCGTCACGAACACAGTGATGACGCCGTGCTCCGGCAACGGCACCGCGCCGGAGATTTCAGCGCCGAACGCGCCGCCATAAATCCTGGCCGCCTTCTCGGCGTCCTTGACCGCAATCGCGACATGATTGAGCCGGCCCAGCATCGTTGCTCCTCCCCTAGTACCCAATTCCGCGGAACACGCGCTAGATCGTCAGCACATGCACGAGGCAGATCGGCTTCTTGCCCCAATGTTCGTTCAGCACCGCGCGTACCGCGCGACGTACCGATTCCGCGGTGGCATCGGCATCGCGCCGCCGCGCCCGCGGCAGGCCTTCCACGGTCGATACCACCACATCGAACACGATGTCGTCGAGGGGTTCGCCGGCCGTATTCTTCTCGGGGATGCCGACCAGATCGACCTCGGGATCGTCGGCCAGCTCGCCCTTGTCGGTCATCGCGATCGCCACGAAGGCACAGCCGGCAAATCCCATCCGGCGCCGCTCCACCACGGCGCGCGACTTGGAATCCTCCAGGATCGTGCCATCCTTGTAAATCCGGCCCGAAGGTAGTTGGTCGATGATGCCGGGGTCGCCGGGGCCGAGCTTGACCAGGTCGCCGTTTTTGCAAATCAGGACCTTCGGCACACCCGCGGTGCGCGCCAGCTTGGCGTGCTCGGACAGATGCAGGGCTTCGCCATGCACGGGGATCAGCAGCTGCGGACGCACCCAGGAGATCATGTCGCGCAGTTCGTCGCGGCGAGGATGGCCGGAGACATGGACCAGATCGGTGCGGTCGGTGATGACCTCGATGCCCTGCGTAACCAGGCCGTTGATGATGCTGCCGACCGCCTTCTCGTTGCCGGGAATGGTGCGCGAGGAAAAGATCACGCAGTCGCCCTTGTTCAGGGTCACCTGCGGATGGTCGTCATTGGCAATGCGCGCCAGTGCCGCGCGCGGCTCGCCCTGGCTTCCCGTGCACAGCGCCAGCACCTTGTCCGGCGGGAAATGGCCGTAAAGATCGGCGCCGCGGAAATTCTGCACACCGTCGAGATAGCCGGTTTCGCGCGCGACCTGCACCACCCGTTCCATGGCGCGGCCGACCACGACCACTTCGCGGTCGGCGGCCTTGGCGGCGTCCGCGACCGCCTTCAGGCGCGCGACGTTGGAGGCGAAGGTGGTGACGGCGACCCGGCCCTTGGCGGCCTTTACCAATTTCGTAATGGTGGCGGCGACCTCGGTCTCCGAAGGCGAGCGCCCGTCCCGCACCGCATTGGTGGAATCGCCGACCAGCGCCAGCACGCCCTCGTCGCCCAGTTCGCGCAGACGGCGCTCGTCGGTCGGCAGGCCTATGATGGGCGTCGGATCGATCTTCCAGTCGCCGGTGTGCAGCACGGTGCCGACCGAGGTGTGGATCGCCAGCGCGTGCGATTCCGGAATCGAATGCGCAACCGGGATGAACTCGACGTTGAACGGGCCGAGATGGACACGCCCCCCTGAAGGCACCACCGTGACCGGAATTTTCGGCGGATTGCGCTCGGCCGCCAGTTTGGCCTCGAACAGAGCCGCGCTGAACTTGGTCGCGTAGATCTTGCATTGCAGCTTCGGCCAGAGATCGATGATGGCCCCGAAATGGTCCTCATGGGCGTGCGTCAGCACCAGGCCCATCAGGTTCTTACGTTCCTTCTCCAGGAAGCGGATGTCGGGCATGATCAGGTCGATGCCCGGCAAATGCTCCTCGTCGCCAAAGGAGACGCCGAGATCGACCGCAAGCCAGGATCGCTCGTGGCGGTTGCCGAGCCCGTAGATCGACAGGTTCATGCCGATCTCGCCGACGCCGCCGAGCGGCGCAAAGGTCAGTTCATCTGGTCTAGCCATCAGGCAGCTCCCACGGAGGCCGCCGAGCCAAAATAAACCTCGCCCGCGGCGATCGGGAGGTGTTTGCCTTCTGCGGTCCGCACGATCAGGCAGCCGCTTTCATCTATCGTGTCGAACGTGCCTGCGATCGTCGCAGTTCCGGTCTGGATTGCGACCGGCTCACCGAGGCCGGCGGCGCGCGCCAGCCACAGCCGGCGGATTTCGGCAAAGCCGCGACCATTGTCCCAAATGCCGCGGAACTCGACCCAGGCGTCCGATAGCACGGCGAACAGCTCCTCGGCGCCGACATGGACACCTAGCGCCGCCAGCGAAATGGCTGGCGTCGGCGTGCCGGTGGGGGCTGCGACCACATTGGTACCGATCCCGACCACGACAGCCAGCCGGTTGCCGGCGACAGCTTCGGCTTCGAGTGAAATACCGACCAGCTTCTGCTTCTCGACCAGCACGTCGTTCGGCCATTTCAGCAGGAATTTCAACGGGTCAGAGCCGGCCCTTCGCAGATTGGCTTCGATGCTCACCTGCTGCAGGGCGGTCGCGATCGCGAGCCCCGCGGCAAAGCCCAATGTCGCGGCGGTCGCGGGCGGGACGTCGATGATCTCGAGAACGCTGCTGGCAAGGTTGCCGCGCGGCGCGATCCAGGCGCGCTGGCGCCGTCCCTTTCCTGCCGTCTGCTCTGTCGTGACAAACCAAGTCGATCCGGGCTCACCACTGCGGGCGTGCGCCATGGCCTCGGTATTGGTCGAACCGACCTGGTCAAAGGCGGCGAGACGGTAACCCGCCGATAAGGCCCGGGAACCGAGCGCGAAGGCCATCTAGAAAAGCGACTTCGCCGCGGCCGCGGCCACACTGACCAGCAGCCCCGGATAGACGAAGAAGAAGATCGTGAAGATGCCCGTGATCGCCAGCACCACGCGCAATTCGGTGCGCATCGGATCGAGTTCGCCCGCCGGCTCGTCGAAATACATCACCTTGATGATGCTGAGATAGTAGAACGCGCCCACGACACTGGCGAGCACGCCGACCACGGCGAGCGTGAACAGGCCTGCCTTGATGGCGGCGACGAAGACGTACCATTTGGCGAAGAAACCCGCGAGCGGCGGAATGCCGGCCAGCGAGAACAGCAGCATCGCAAAGACGAAGGCGAGCAGCGGATTGGTGCGCGACAGACCGGCAAAGTCGCTGATCTGCTCCATCGGCTGGCCGTTGCGCTTCATGGTCAGGATAACCGAGAAAGTGCCGAGCGTCATCGCGACATAGATCGCGATATAGACCAGCACTCCCTGCGCGCCTTCGACGGTGCCGGACGCGAGCCCGACCAGCGCAAAACCCATATGGCCGATCGACGAATAGGCCATCAGGCGCTTGATGTTCTTCTGCCCGATGGCGGCAAACGAGCCCAGCACCATCGAGGCGATCGCCACGAACACGATGATCTGCTGCCACTGCGAGACGATGCCCGGGAATGCCGTCAGCGCCACGCGCGTAAACACCGCCAATGCCGCGACCTTGGGCGCGGAGGCAAAGAACGCGGTCACCGGCGTCGGCGCGCCCTCATAGACGTCGGGCGTCCACATGTGGAACGGCACCGCGGAGACCTTGAAGCAGAGGCCCGCGAGCAGGAATACCAGGCCAAACACGAGCCCGATGTTGCCGGTTTTCGCAGCCGCCGCGATGCCGGCGAAGCTGACGGTGCCGGTAAAGCCGTAGATCAGCGAGGCGCCGTAGAGCAGCATGCCCGAAGACAGCGCGCCGAGCACAAAATACTTCAGGCCGGCTTCGGTGGATTTGGCGTTGTCGCGGTTGCTGGCGGCGACCACGTAGAGCGCCAGACTCATCAGTTCCAGCCCGAGATAGAGCATGATCAGGTCGCCGGCCGAGATCAGCACCATCATGCCGAGCGTCGAGAGCAGCACCAGGATCGAATACTCAAAGATCCGCCGCGACGGATCGGACAGGTATTCCGCCGACAGGATCAGCGTCGCGCCAGAGCCGATCAGCGCCAGGATCTTTAGGAAACGCGCAAAATCGTCGACGATGAAGCTGCCGCCGAAGGTCGTGAGCTTGCCGGCCGGCAGCATCAGCTCCAGCGCGCCGGTCAGGATCAGCAGGCATACCGCAAGGCTTGTAACGAGCTTCGTCGTCCCCTCGCCGCCGCGATAGGCGCCGAGCATCAGCAGTGCCATGGCACCCGCGGCCAGCACCAGCTCCGGCAACACCGGCAGCAACTGATAACCTGCACTTTGGAAGCTCATGGAGGCGGCCTTACTGGATCAACGCGGCTGCCTTCACGGCAGTCACGGCGGTGTTGTAATTGTTGACGAGTTGCTGAACCGAGGCCGCCGACATGTCGAGCACCGGCTTCGGATAGACGCCGAACAGGATGGTGAGGAACACCAGCGGGAACAACATCAGGCCTTCGCGGAACGTGAGGTCCTTGATGCTGGCGAGCGCCGGCTTGGTCAGGGTGCCGAACACCACCTTGCGATAGAGCCAGAGCGCATAGCCCGCCGAGAGGATCACGCCGAACGTGGCGAAGGTCGCGGTCGGGATCGAGACCTTGAAGGTGCCGATCAGCGTCATGAATTCGCCGACGAAGCCGCTAGTGCCGGGCAACCCGACATTGGCCATGGTGAACACCATGAACACCAGCGCGTAGAGCGGCATCCGGTTCACGAGGCCGCCGTAAGCGGCGATCTCGCGGGTGTGCATGCGGTCGTAGACGATGCCGACGCAAAGGAACAGCGCGCCCGAGACGATGCCGTGCGAGATCATCTGGAACACGCCGCCGGCCACGCCCTGCGTGGTGCCGGCGAAAATGCCCATGGTGACGAAACCCATATGCGCCACCGACGAATAGGCGATCAGCTTCTTGATGTCTTCCTGCATCAAGGCCACCAGCGAGGTGTAGATGATCGCGATCGCTGACAGCGAGAAGATGATCCAAGCGAAATCATGCGACGCCAGCGGGAACATCGGCAGCGAGAAGCGCAGGAAGCCGTAGCCGCCCATCTTCAACAGGATCGCCGCCAGGATCACCGAGCCCGCGGTCGGCGCCTCGACGTGGGCGTCCGGCAACCAGGTGTGCACCGGCCACATCGGCATCTTCACCGCGAACGATGCAAAGAACGCCAGCCATGCCCAAGTCTGCAGGGAACGCGGCACGGCGGTGTGCATCAGCGTCGGGATATCGGTGGTTCCGGCGTTCCAGTACAGCGCCATGATCGCCAGCAGCATCAAGACCGAGCCGAGCAGCGTATAGAGGAAGAACTTGAAGGACGCGTAGACCCGGCGCGGGCCGCCCCAGACGCCGATGATCAGGAACATCGGGATCAGGCCGCCCTCGAAGAACAGGTAGAACAGCACGAGGTCGAGCGCCGAGAAGGTGCCGATCATCAGCGTTTCCAACAGCAGGAACGCCATCATGTATTCGCGCACCCGAATCGTCACCGATTTCCAGCTCGCGATGATGCAGAACGGCATCAGGGCGGTGGTCAGGATCACGAACGGCAGTGAAATGCCGTCGACACCCATGTGGTAGGTGATGCCGCTCGCCAGCCACGACGCCTTTTCAATGAACTGGAAGTCCGGATTGGTCGCATCGAAGCGCCAGACCAGGATCAGCGAGACCGCAAAGGTCACCAGCGTGGTCCACAGCGCGATCCAGCGCGAGTTGCTTCTCGCCGCGTCGTCGTCGCCGCGGCTGATGTAGATCACCAGCGCGCCGAACAGCGGCAGGAAGGTGACGACCGAGAGAATGGGCCAGGTTGTCATCACTGGCCTCCCAAGCCGAACATGAACCAGGTGATTAGTCCGGCGACCCCGATCAGCATCGCAAACGCGTAGTGATAGAGATAGCCGGTTTGGATCTTCACGACGTTGCGGGTGACATCGAGCACCCGCGCGGAAATGCCGTCGGGGCCGAAGCCGTCGATGACATAGCCATCGCCCTTCTTCCACAGGAAGTGGCCGATCCATTTGGCCGGACGAACGAAGATCAGGTCATACAGCTCGTCGAAATACCATTTGTTGAGCAGGAACTGGTACAGCATCGGGTGCTGATTGGCGAGTTCGACCGGCAGATAGGGCCGGCGAATATAGAAGACGTAGGAGATGTAGGCGCCCACCACCATCATCACGGTCGGCAGGTACGCGATCCACGCCGGGATGTGGTGCATCTCTTCGATGATGTTCGGGTGCATCTTCAGGGATTCACGGAAGAACTCGGCCACGCCGTGGCCTGCGAACAATTCCTTGAACGGGAAGCCGGCCAGGATCGAGCCTGCGGCGAGGACGCCGATCGGGACCAGCATCCACAGCGGAGCCTCGTGAGCGGCTTCATAGTGCTCCTGATCGTGCGGTTCGCCGTGGAAGGTCTTGAAGATCAGACGCCAGGAATAGAACGAGGTCAGGCCGGCTGCGACCACCGTCATCAGGAAGCCGTACATCGCGAACGGATTATGCGAGACGAACGCAGATTCGATGATCGCATCCTTGGAGAAATAGCCGGCAGTGAGCGGGAATCCAGTCAATGCCAGCGTGCCGATCACCATCACGATATAGGTGAAGGGAATCCGGTCCTTCAGCCCGCCCATGTTGCGGATGTCCTGCTCATGATGCATCGCGTAGATCACCGAGCCGGAGCCCAGGAACAGCAGTGCCTTGAAGAAGGCGTGCGTGAACAGATGGAAGATGCCGACCGAATAGGCCCCTGCCCCCATCGCCACGAACATGTAGCCGAGCTGCGAACAGGTCGAGTAGGCGACGATGCGCTTGATGTCGTTCTGCACGAGGCCAATCGTCGCCGCAAAGAACGCGGTGGTGGCGCCGAAGAACATCACGACGGCCTGCGCATTCGGCGCCAGCTCGAACAGCGGCGACAGGCGCGCCACCATGAACACGCCGGCGGTGACCATGGTCGCGGCATGGATCAGCGCCGAGACCGGCGTCGGGCCTTCCATGGCGTCTGGCAACCAGGTGTGCAGCAGGAACTGGGCCGACTTGCCCATCGCGCCCATGAACAGCAGCAGGCAGGTCAGCGTCAGCGCGTCGGCATGCCAGCCGAACACGTCGATGGTCTTGCCTGCGAGCCCCGGCGCACCCGCGAAGATGGTCTCGAAATCGGTGGACTTGAGCAGCATGAACACGGCGAAGATGCCGAGCGCGAAGCCGAAATCGCCGACGCGGTTGACCACGAAGGCCTTGATCGCCGCCGCATTGGCCGACGGCTTCTGGTACCAGAAACCGATCAGGAGATAGCTGGCGAGACCAACGCCTTCCCAGCCGAAGAACATCTGGACCAGATTGTCCGAGGTCACCAGCATCAGCATCGCGAAGGTGAACAGCGACAGATAGGCAAAGAAGCGCGGCCGGTGCGGATCCTCGTCCATGTAGCCGATGGAATAAAGATGCACGAGCGCCGAGACCGTGTTGACCACGACCAGCATGACCGCGGTCAGCGTATCGACGCGCAGCGACCATGCGACCTGCAGGTCGCCTGAATTGATCCAGGGGAACAGCGCGATCCGCGCGTCATGGTGCATGAAGCCGACATCGACCAGCGTGACCCAGGACAGACCAGCCGAAATCATCAGCAGGCAGGTCGTGATCAGTTCCGCTGCGCGCGAACCTGCCGCCGCCGGCTCGGACACGTGGTGGTCGTCATGGCCGTGGTCATCGTGGCCATGGTCGTCATGGGCAGCTGACGCCTGCGCGTGCGCATCGTGCCCATGATGCCCGTCATCATGATGCTCGACGGTGTCGCCGCTCGGGTTGCGCGCATGCGCGCCAAAAATGGCGATCAGGCCGGCCAGAATGGCGCCCAGCAGCGGCAGAAAGACGATTGCCTGAACCATCAACGTTTTCCCTTGCGCATGATCTTGCCGGAAAACCGGCGTCCACTTTTCCGGATCATGCGCCGTCAGCCCTTCATCAAATTAACGTCTTCAACCGCGATCGAACCGCGGTTGCGGAAGTACACCACCAGCACCGCCAAGCCGATCGCCGCCTCGGCTGCGGCGACCGTCAGCACCAGCAGCGCAAACACCTGGCCGACGATGTCGCCGAGGAAGGTGGAGAACGCCACCAGGTTGATGTTGACCGAAAGCAGGATCAGCTCGATCGACATCAGGATGACGATGATGTTCTTGCGGTTGAGGAAGATGCCGAGGATCCCGAGCGTGAACAGGATGGCGCCGACCGAGAGGTAATGTCCGAGCCCGATCGTCATTTCACCCACTCCGCCGCGTCCGCGTCCTGCAGGCCCTGGCCCGCGGCCACCTTGCGCACGCTCATCGCGAGCTCCGGCGTCCGCGCGTTCTGCACGTTGATGTCCTGCCGCTTGACGTTGACCTTGTGGCGCAGCGTCAGCACGATGGCGCCGATCATCGCGACCAGCAGCACCATGCCGGCGAGCTGGAAGTAGTGGATGTACTTCGTATAGAGCACGAGGCCGAGCGCCTCGGTGTTGCTGATATTCGTCGGGATTGCCGCCGTGATGTTCTTGGTCACGGACGGATTGATCGCCCAGCCGCCGACGACCAGCAGAAGCTCGAACACGAAGATGCCGCCGATCACGAGCCCGATCGGCAGATACTGCATGAAGCCCTCGCGCAGTTCGACGAAGTCGACGTCGAGCATCATGATCACGAACAGGAACAGGACCGCGACCGCGCCGACATAGACCACGATCAGCATCATGCCGAGGAATTCGGCGCCCATCAGGATGAACAGGCCCGAGGCGTTGACGAAGGCCAGGATCAGATACAGCACGGAGTGCACGGGATTGCGCGAGACAATCACCATCACCGCCGACGCCACGCAGATGCCGGCAAACAGATAGAAGAACAGCGCGGGAAGGATCATGCCCTCACCTCACCGGTACGGCGCGTCGAGTTCGATCGATTTTGCAATCTCTCGCTCCCAACGGTCGCCATTGGCGAGCAATTTCGCCTTGTCATAATAGAGTTCCTCGCGGGTCTCGGTCGCGAATTCGAAATTCGGTCCCTCGACGATGGCATCGACCGGGCAGGCTTCCTGGCACAGGCCGCAATAGATGCATTTCACCATGTCGATGTCGTAGCGCACGGTACGGCGGGTGCCGTCGTTGCGGCGCGGCCCGGCCTCGATCGTGATCGCCTGCGCCGGGCAGATCGCCTCGCACAGCTTGCAGGCGATGCAGCGCTCTTCGCCGTTCGGATAGCGGCGCAGCGCATGCTCGCCGCGGAAGCGCGGCGAGATCGGGCCCTTCTCGAACGGATAGTTCAGCGTCGGCTTCGGCTTGAAGAAGTAGCGCATGGCGAGAATGAACGCCGATACGAACTCGGTCAGGAGAAGCGAGCGGGCTGTTGCGTTGATATTGATGCTCATAGCGACCTCATTTCGGCGCGAGCCCCGCGAATTGCAGGACCCCGGCGACGATCACCACCATCGCCAGCGACAGCGGCAGGAACACCTTCCAGCCGAGCCGCATCAGTTGATCGTAGCGGTAGCGCGGCACGATCGCCTTCGCCATCGCGAACATGAAGAACATGAAGAACACTTTCAGCGCGAACCAGATGATCCCGGGCACCCAGGTGAACGGGGCGTAGGGAACCGGCGGCAGCCAGCCGCCCAGGAACAGGATCGTCGCCAGCGCGCACATCGTGGTGATCGCGACGTATTCGCCGAGCATGAACAGCAGATACGGCGTCGAGCCGTACTCGGTCATGAAGCCCGCGACCAGTTCGGATTCCGCTTCAACCAGGTCGAACGGCGGCCGGTTGGTTTCGGCCAGCGCCGAGACGTAGAAGATCACGAACATCGGAAACAGCGGCAGCCAGTACCAGCCGAGCAACCCGAATCTGGTGTTCTGGGCCTGCACCACGTCGGTCAAGTTCAGCGAGCCCACGCACAAGAGCACCGTGATGATCACGAAGCCGATCGAGACTTCGTACGACACCATCTGCGCCGCCGAACGCAGCGCGGCGAGGAACGGATATTTCGAGTTCGACGACCAGCCGGCCATGATGATGCCGTAGATCGACAGCGACGAGATCGCGAAGATGTAGAGCACGCCAACATTGATGTTGGCGATCACCCAGCCGAAATCCATCGGGATCACGGCCCAGGCCGCCAGCGCCAGCACGCAAGAGACCAGCGGCGCGAGCAGGAACACGCCCTTGTTGGAGCCGGAGGGAATAACCGGCTCCTTCAGCACGAACTTGAGCAGATCGGCGAAGGATTGCAGCAGGCCCCAGGGGCCGACGACGTTGGGACCGCGGCGGATCTGCACCGCCGCCCAGATCTTGCGGTCGGCAAGCAGGATGTAGGCGATCGCGATCAGCAGCACGACCAGCAGCAGCAGGCTCTGCGCGACCATGATGATCAGCGGCCAGAGGAAACCGGTCCAGAACGAGCTTGCGAAGAATTCAGCCATCAGGTCACGCTCACTCCGCTGCCGTCAGCATTTGCCCGGACGCCAGGCGGGAACATTCCGCCATCACCGCCGACGCACGCGCGATCGGGTTGGTGAGGTAGAAATCCTCGACGGACGTCTTGAACGGCGTCTTGTCGACGCCGCCGCCCTTGCCGGCCAGCGCCTTCACCTCTTCCGGCTTACCGGGCTCGATCTGGTCGATCCGGATCAGATGCGGCACGGCCTTGAAGAGCTCCTGGCGCAGCGCCTGAAGCGAGTCATAGGGCAGCTTCTTGCCCAGCACATCCGACAGCGCACGGACGATCGCCCAGTCCTCGCGCGCCTCGCCCGGCGGGAACGCGGCGCGGTTGGCAATTTGCGCCCTGCCCTCGGTGTTGACGTAGATGCCGGATTTTTCGGTATAGGCCGCGCCCGGCAAAATGACGTCAGCGCGATGCGCGCCGCGGTCGCCATGGGTGCCCATATAGACCACGAAGGTCCCGTCCGGCACCTTGACGTCGTCAGCCCCTAGCAGGAACAGCACGTCGAGCGTGCCGAAGGTCGTCATTTGCGCGAGATTCAGGCTGCCCTTGCCGGCCGCAAAGCCGATATCGAGCGCGCCCGCGCGCGACGCGGTGTCCTGCAGCACACCAAAACCATTCCAGCCCTCCTTGAGTGCGCCGACGTCGACCGCGAGTTTGGCAGCGAGCGCCAGCACCGCCGCGCCGTCATGGCGCGCCAGTGATCCGGCGCCGACCAGCACGATCGGGTTCTTGGCGCCCTTGAGCACCTCGGCGAAGGAATGCTTGCCGGCCGCGAGATCGCCGAGCGAGTCGGTACCGGCGCCGAGATAGTCGTAATCATAGGTCAGGTCGGCCTTGGCGCCGATGACGCCGATCTTGAGCCTTCCCGTGCGCCAGCGCTTGCGGATGCGGGCGTTGAGGACGGCGGCTTCCTTGCGCGGGTTCGATCCCACGATCAGCAGCGCGTCGGCCTGCTCGATCCCGGCAATGGTCGGATTGAAGATATAGGACGCGCGGCCTGTGCTGGGGTCGAAGGCGTCGCTGCCCTGCACCGCGAGATTGCTTGAGCCGCACTTCGCCAGCAGTTCCTTCAGCGCGAACATCTCTTCGACCGCGGCAAGGTCGCCGGCGATCGCACCGATCCGCTTGCCGTCGATACGGCCGGTCTTGGCAGCAATCGCCGCAAACGCTTCAGACCACGACGCGGCGCGGAGCTGGCCGTTCTGGCGGATATAGGGTCGGTCGAGCCGCTGGGTCCGCAGGCCGTCGACGATGTGACGGGTCTTGTCGGAAATCCATTCCTCGTTCACGGCCTCGTTGATGCGCGGCAGGATTCGCATCACCTCGCGGCCGCGGGTATCGACCCTGATCGCCGAGCCGACGCCGTCCATCACGTCGACCGACTGGGTCTTACCGAGCTCCCAGGGCCGCGCCGCAAAGGCATAGGGCTTCGAGGTCAGCGCGCCGACCGGGCAGATGTCGACGAGATTGCCCTGCAGTTCCGAAGTCAGCGCCGATTCCAGGTAGGTCGTGATTTCCATGTCCTCGCCGCGGCCGGTCGCGCCCATTTCCGGCGCGCCGCAGACTTCGGCGGAGAAACGGACGCAGCGCGTGCACTGGATGCAGCGGTTCATCGAAGTCTTGACCAGCGCGCCCAGATATTTGTCCTCGACCGCGCGCTTGTTTTCGGCAAAGCGCGAGGTATCGACGCCGTAGCCCATCGCCTGGTCCTGCAGGTCGCACTCGCCGCCCTGGTCGCAGATCGGGCAATCCAGCGGATGGTTGATCAGCAGGAATTCCATCACGCCTTCGCGCGCCTTCTTCACCATCGGCGAACGCGTCGAGATTTCCGGCGGCTCGCCCTTCGGACCCGGACGGCAATCGCGCACGCCCCAGGCGCAGCTTGCGACCGGCTTCGGACCGCCCTTCACCTCGACAAGGCACATCCGGCAATTGCCGGCGATCGACAGCCGCTCGTGGTAGCAGAAGCGCGGAATTTCGGCGCCCGCGGCCTCGCACGCCTGCAGCAGCGTGTACTCCGGGGGGACATCGATCTCTTTGCCATCGACGATGAGTTTGGTCATTGCGCTCTCAAGTCTTTCCGAGCTTGCAGTCGGGTGGTGTAACGCTTGATGTCTTCAGCGACGCCTTGATCCATTGCTGGGTCTCGGCGCCATAGGTGGCCAGATAGGCCGGCTGCGCCGCGTTCTTCTCGCACAGGAACGGCAGATGCGGCTTCAAATCGTAATCGCAGGAGGCCTGCCATTCGCGCTTTCCCGCGAACGCGCCGATCGCTTCCTCGCACGCGTAGAGGAAGTAGGTGACGAAGCTCTCGTACTGAACCTGCTCGTCGCGGCCGGAAGCCTTGATCTTGTCGTAGTCCGGCTGCGCGAACTTCGGATTCTTGAACGCCAGGTCGGTGTAGCCCAGAAACGCCTGCCGCGCGCTGGTCGCGCGGCTGCCGGTGCGGATCTCGTTGATCTGGAGCAGGATCGCAACAAAGCCGAGCAGCGCCACGGTCGCCTGCGCCATCTGCGCCAGCGTTCCGTATCTCTGCCACCAAAAGCTCGGTTGCGACATGGACATTACTCCGCCGCGACCATGTTTACGGGGTCGCGCACGCCGATATCGTCGATATCGGCCTTATGCGAATACTGATCGATACGCTCTTCGATCTCGTGGCGAAAATGCGCGATCAGGCCCTGGATCGGCCACGCCGCGGCATCGCCCAGCGCGCAGATGGTGTGGCCTTCGACCTGTTTGGTCACCTCCAGCAGCATATCGATCTCGCGCTTGTGGGCGCGGCCGTCGGCCATGCGGGTGAGCACCCGCCACATCCAGCCAGTACCCTCGCGGCACGGCGTGCACTGGCCGCAGCTCTCGTGCTTGTAGAAATAGGAAATGCGCGCGATTGCCCGGATCAAATCGGTCGATTTGTCCATCACGATGACAGCTGCGGTGCCGAGGCCGGAGCGCAGCTTGCCAAGGCTGTCGAAATCCATCGGCGTATCGATGATCTGTTCGGCCGGCACCATGCGCACCGACGAGCCGCCGGGGATCACCGCCTTTAGATTGTCCCAGCCGCCACGAATGCCGCCGCAATGGCGCTCGATCAATTCGCGGAACGGAATCCCCATCGCCTCTTCGACGTTGCAGGGCCGCTCGACATGGCCGGAAATGCAAAACAGTTTTGTGCCGACATTGTTGGGCCGGCCGATCGCGGCGAACCATGCCGCGCCACGCCGCAGGATATCGGGAGCCACCGCAATCGACTCGACGTTGTTGACGGTGGTCGGGCAGCCATAGAGACCGACATTGGCCGGGAATGGCGGCTTCAGCCGCGGCTGGCCCTTCTTGCCTTCGAGGCTTTCCAAGAGCGCGGTCTCTTCGCCGCAGATATAGGCGCCGGCGCCGTGCGCGACATAAATGTCGAACGGCCAGCCATTGAGGTTGTCCTTGCCGACCAGCTTGGCATCATAGGCCTGGTCGATCGCGGCCTGCAGATGTTCGCGCTCCCTGATGAATTCGCCGCGCACATAGATGTAGCAGGCATGCGCGTTCATCGCGAAGCTCGCGAGCAAACAGCCCTCGACCAGAAGATGCGGATCGTGCCGCATGATCTCGCGGTCCTTGCAGGTGCCGGGCTCGGACTCGTCGGCATTGACGACGAGATAGCTCGGCCGGCCGTCGGTGGATTCCTTGGGCATGAACGACCATTTCAGCCCGGTCGGAAAACCCGCGCCGCCGCGCCCGCGCAGGCCGGAGGCCTTCATCTCGTTGATGATCCAGTCGCGACCCTTGTCGATGATGGATTTGGTGCCATCCCAGGCGCCGCGGCGGCGTGCACCCTCAAGGCCCCAATCGTGCAGGCCGTAGAGATTCTTGAAGATGCGATCCTTGTCGTCGAGCATGACCAGAACTTCCCGGGATCAACGTTTGGACTGAGAGTAAGCGAGCCCCGCGGCGCATCCGCCGAAGGTCAGCGCCCACAACAAAGCGGAATCAAGCGAGGCGCTCAGCGCGTAGCGCTGCAGCAGAAAAATGAACGTCGCCGCGGCCAGGGCGTGAAGGGTCATCAACTGCCAGGTCTTCATCGCAGCGGCCCTCCCCGGCCCGCCCGTTCGCAAGATGCGATCGCGCGTCATGTAGTTTCCTTCAGCGTTGTCGGGCCGCCCACCGGCGCCGAGAACTGACGGTCGATCTGCGGTCCAGGCTTTGGCGGATTGCCGGAGGCAAAGCCGTCCAGCACCTTGCCGAAGTTTTCCTTGTTCAGGTCCTCGTAGGTGTCCTTCCAGATCAGCACCATCGGCGCGTTGACGCATGCGCCCAGGCACTCGACCTCTTCCCAGCTGAAATTGCCGTCCTTCGACAGGTGGAAGGGATCGTGATGGATGCGGCTCTGGCACACTTTGATGATGTCTTCCGCGCCGCGCAGGCGGCACGGCGTGGTGCCGCAGACCTGGACATGGGCTTTCTTGCCGACCGGCTGCAGCTGGAACATGGTGTAGAAGGTCGCGACCTCGAGCACGCGGATGTAGGGCATATCCAGGAGATCCGCGACCGCGCGGATCGCGGCTTCCGAAACCCATCCCTCATGCTGCTCCTGCACGCGCCACAGGATCGCAATCACCGCCGACGCCTGGCGTCCGGGCGGATACTTCTCGATCTGCTTCTTCGCCCAGGCGAGGTTCTCCTCGGAGAACGCAAAGCTCGCGGGCTGCAATTCCTTTGGTGCAAGGCGGCGGACGGACATCGTTCAGTCTCTCATTGCGCGCGGGGCTGCGGCTTTCGCATTGAGCGCATTGATCCGGTCGAGCCAGAATGCGCTTGCGGTGCCGAACACGTTGTAGCCGACGTGGGTTGAAACCTTGATGCGATCGAGGATGGAAAGGTCGGTCACGGTTTCAAGGCGATTGCTGCGCGGATCGTAGACGATCAGCTTCAGCGGGGTCTGGTCGAGGATGTAGCGCGACACGGTATGCTGGGGATCGTTGCCGTGCTCCTCGCACAGGATCACGCTGTCGGCCTCCAGCAGCCGCTTGCCGCCCTTCATGGCCTCGATCTCGACGCCTTCGACGTCGAGCTTGATCAGGAATTTTCCGCCGGCCGTAACCTTGCCGTCGTCGATCAGATTGTCGAGCGCGATGACAGGCACTTCCTCGCCAGCGGTCTGGTCGCCGGCGATGCTGAAGGCCTCATGCTTGGTGCCGCTCAATCGCGCAGTGCCGCGCGCGGCGCCGATCGCGCATCTCATCGCTTCGAAGCGGTTGCCGTTGAGTCTCGCGTTGTTGGCCAGCTTCGGGAAATTCTGCCCCGACGGCTCGATCGCGATCGCCTTGTGCGAGCCGAACGGCTTGCTTGAGACCAGCACCGACCAGTAGCCGTAATTGGCGCCGCAATCGAGCAGCGTGTAGTCGACGTCGACCGATTCCCGGAACAGCAATTCGAGTTCGTTCTCATAGGCGAACGAACGGTTGAGCAGCTTGCTCCAGTAGCCGTCGCCATAGGGGAATGCGAATGTCGCGTCCGCATTCAGCCTGACGTCGATGTCGCGCTCGGGCAACGTCCTGCGCAGCAGGTTGGCGCACATGTTGTAGCCGCGATGCGAAAAGTTCGACGATATTTTCGATCCCAGCGTCAGCGCCACCGCAGCCAGCCGCTCCCACGGGTTGGCGCCTTCAAGCGCACCCGAAGCCCGGTCAAACTGGATTGGCGGCTGCGCCATCACCGATCGACCTCTCCGAACACGATGTCGAGCGAGCCGAGGATGGCCGAGACGTCGGCGAGCAGATGGCCCTTGCAGATGTGGTCCATCGCCTGCAGATGGGCAAAGCCCGGCGCGCGGATCTTGCACTTGTAGGGCTTGTTGCTGCCGTCGGCGACCAGGTAGACGCCGAACTCGCCCTTTGGCGCCTCGACCGCGGCGTAGACTTCGCCGGCCGGCACGCGAACGCCCTCGGTATAGAGCTTGAAGTGATGGATCAGCGCTTCCATCGAGCGCTTCATCTCGCCGCGCCGCGGCGGCGCGATCTTGTTGTCCTCGACGACGACAGGCCCCTGCCCGTCCGGCGCCCGCAGCTTGGCGATGCACTGCTTCATGATGCGCACCGACTGGCGCATCTCTTCCATGCGGATGCAGTAGCGGTCGTAGCAGTCGCCGTTCTTGCCGATCGGAATGTCGAAATCCATCTCGGCATAGCATTCATAAGGCTGCGACTTGCGCAGATCCCAGGCAGCACCGGAGCCGCGCACCATCACGCCGGAGAAACCCCACTCCCAGGCTTCTTTCAGCGGCACCACGCCGATATCGACGTTGCGCTGCTTGAAGATGCGGTTGCCGGTGAGCAGCGTTTCGAGGTCGGCGACGACCTGCAGGAACGGATCGCACCAGGCGTCGATGTCGTCGATCAGTTTTGGCGGCAAATCCTGATGCACGCCGCCGAGGCGGAAGTACGCCGCATGCATGCGCGAGCCGGAAGCGCGCTCATAGAACACCATCAGCTTTTCGCGTTCTTCAAAACCCCACAGCGGCGGGGTCAGCGCGCCGACGTCCATCGCCTGCGTGGTGACGTTGAGCAGATGCGACAGGATGCGGCCGATCTCGCTATAGAGCACCCGGATCAATTGCCCGCGGCGCGGCACCGTGATGCCCAGCAACTTTTCCGCCGCGAGGCAGAACGCATGTTCCTGGTTCATCGGCGCGACGTAATCGAGCCGGTCGAAATACGGGATCGCCTGCAGATAAGTTTTCTGCTCGATCAGCTTTTCGGTGCCGCGATGCAAGAGGCCGATGTGCGGATCGACGCGCGCGACGACCTCGCCGTCCAGTTCGAGCACGAGACGCAGAACGCCATGGGCTGCCGGATGCTGCGGTCCAAAGTTGATCGTGAAATTTCGAAGATTCTGTTCGTTCATGGTCAGGCCTTCGGCTCCGCCTTCTCATCGCCGGGCAGCGGATAGTCAGCGCCTTCCCATGGCGAGAGGAAATCGAACTTGCGGAATTCCTGGTTGAGACGGACGGGTTCGTACAACACCCGCTTCTCCTGGTCGTCGTAACGCACCTCGACGAAGCCGGTGAGCGGGAAATCCTTGCGCAGCGGATGGCCGTCGAAGCCGTAATCGGTCAGCAGGCGGCGCATGTCGGGATGGCCGGTGAAGATCACGCCATAGAGGTCGTAGCATTCGCGTTCGAACCAGTCGGCGCCGGGAAACACGTCGATGATCGAGGGCACCTGCGTGGTCTCGTCGGCCTCGGCGCGCACGCGGAGGCGACCGTTCAGCGTCGGGGACAGGAAGTGATAGATCACGTCGAAGCGTTTTTCGCGGCCGGGATAATCCACCGCCGTGACGTCGATGATGCTGACGAAACGGCAGGAGGGATCGTCGCGCAGGAATTTAACGACCTCGACGATTTTGGTCGCGTCGACCGTGATCGTGAGCTCGTTGTACGCGACCGCGTGGGCGCTGGCCGCACCCGGAAGCGCGCTAACAATCGTCTGCCCCAAGGCGTCGAGCTTGCCGTCGTCCATTGACCTGAAACCTTAGCGTTCGATGGTGCCGATGCGCCGGATCTTCTTCTGCAACAGCAACACGCCGTAGAGCAGCGCTTCCGCCGTCGGAGGGCAGCCGGGCACGTAGATGTCGATCGGCACGATCCGGTCGCAGCCGCGCACGACCGAATAGGAATAGTGATAATAGCCGCCGCCATTGGCGCACGACCCCATCGAGATCACGTAGCGCGGCTCCGGCATCTGGTCGTAGACCTTGCGCAACGCCGGCGCCATTTTGTTGGTCAGCGTCCCCGCAACGATCATGACGTCGGACTGCCGCGGCGAAGCGCGCGGCGCAAAGCCGAAGCGCTCGACGTCGTAACGCGGCATCGACACCTGCATCATCTCGACGGCGCAGCAGGCCAGACCGAACGTCATCCACATCAGCGAGCCGGTGCGCGCCCAGGTGATGAGATCGTCGGTCGCGGCGACGAAGAAGCCCTTGTCGGAAAGCTCGTGATTGACCTCGAGGAAGTACGGGTCATTGGCGCCGACCGGCTTGCCGGTCGAGGGATCGATAATGCCGGTCGCGGCCGGTGCGATCACCGGCGAAGACCCATGCGATACGGCGGTGGGGCTCAATCCCATTCGAGCGCGCCTTTCTTCCATTCGTAGGCAAAGCCGACCGTGAGGACGGCGAGGAACACCATCATCGACCAGAAGCCGGTGGCGCCGAGCTTGCCGAAAGCCACCGCCCACGGAAACAGGAACGCCACTTCGAGGTCGAAGATGATGAAAAGGATCGCCACCAGATAGAAGCGGACGTCGAATTTCATGCGGGCGTCATCGAAAGCGTTGAATCCGCATTCATAGGCGGAAAGCTTTTCCGGATCGGGCTGCTGGAACGCGACGAGGAACGGGGCAATCAACAGCGCCAGACCGATCAGGCTTGCCACCCCGATAAACACCATAAGTGGAAGGTAATTCTGCAGGATGCCGTTCATCGGCGGGACCTTTTCCTGCGGTTTCGGACAGCCGCAGATTCGCTGATTGGAATTATTCTTGAGGCTTAGCGCAGCGCAACAGAGGGCGCAAGACAAGCTATTTTTACGGTCTAACCGGCGCTACCGTGCCGTGGACAACTCAGGAAAGCCGGGCGCACCCGCCGCCACCCGACCTGCACTTAGCAGCATTTTTTGGGCGTGCTCCTCGCGCAATCCGTTCGCCCGAACCCTGCTCATGCGCGGCCCATTTGGGTTTACCGATCAACCAACAGAATGTCGGGGTTCGCCGGTCAGTTGTTCACGGTGTGCATGCTGATGCAGGGTTCAGAACCATGGTCGCCGTACGGGCGCGACTTCATTTCTGGCCAGCTGTCATCTCGGTCCGATCTTTGCGATCGTTTAAGACCGTCGCCAGGCCGAGCAGGCAGGCGCCCGCTTCCGCGATCATCCTGTTGAGCTCGATCTGCTTCGGCCAAGGGCATAGGAACGCTGGCGGTCGGCGGGGTCAATGACGCTGAAGAGCAACGATGGTGCCAATGCCGTGAGCCGGGCGCTGCTGTCGGCCGCGGTCACGACCACGCTCGGCGCGCCGCCGTTCAGCTGGGCCGCGCAGTCGATACGCGAGGACATCAAACGGGCAGTTGAGCCGGTTTTGGATTTATCCTGTTGTTATTGCTTATATTTAACGTCTAAGCGCTCGACTTGCCTTCGCCGCACCAACCGACCGGCCGCCTAAGGACGCCGAAAAGGCGCAAAATCGCCTCGAAAACCCGCCGGACGAAACCATTTCACGGAATCCACGAAACCGTCCCGAAACAGACGGGGCGTACATCTCTCGCCATCAGATGGCGCATAGACGCCTCGGAGGCATCACATGAACCACTCAATTCACTCGGCAGACCGTTCGACCCACCTGAAGATCGTGGTTGTGGCGCTCGTGGCTGGTATCGCGGTGGCAGCTTTCGGCATCTCGGCGCGCACCAATTCGGAATACACCCAGACGGCCCAGACCCAGGTCGTGAAGGCAGGCAAGCCGGTGGTCATCACCAGCTCGCAGACCTCGGCGGTCCGCTAAAGGGGTTTCGTTCTCAGCACCGGCAAGACGGCCGCCTTCGGGCGGCTTTTTTGTTGGCCGCACCGCCACTTCTGACGCACGCTGGAACTATCGGAACGCGTGTGAGCGCGACCGAGTTCCAGTCCGACGATTGGGCGATTTGTCTTTAAGCCATTGAGAAATGGCGCGAGAGACGGGACTCGAACCCGCGGCCTCCGCCGTGACAGGGCGGCGCTCTAACCAACTGAGCTACTCCCGCGGATGCGTAATCACGTCTTGATCCGCGCAGAAGCGAGGACTTAAAGGGCCTCCTTGTTTTAGTCAAGGACGTTGCGAATCCCCTTGTCAAATGGGCCTTTTTGCGATGCCGATGCAAATAACGGCCTATTTGCAGGCAAAACAGCGTAGGCACCCGCCACCCGAATCGTTTAAGGCCTGATACGCCTAAGTTTCCGTAAAGCCATTCATCACCGAGGAGGGCCGAATATGGCGAAGAAAGCAGCGACTCCGGCGACGATCACGCTGAAGCATCTGGCAGCGGCAATCGCTGAGGACCAGGAATTGTCCAAAAAGCAGGCTGAGTCGATTCTGAGCGACATGGTCACCATGATCACCAAGCACCTGAAGAAGGGCGAGCGCATCCGCATCGTCGGTCTCGGCATTCTCCAGGTTCGCAAGCGCGCCGCCCGCATGGGCCGCAACCCCGCCACCGGCGAAGCCATCCAGATCAAGGCCAGCAAGAAGGTTGCCTTCCGCGCGGCCAAGGAACTCAAGGAAGCCGTCTAAGCGACGCGCTTTAAGGTCCGACATTCAAGCGCCGTTCCGGGGGCCCGGAATGGCGCTTTTGTTTTGAGGAAGGCCCGCCGGGAATTCTGCCGTCTGGAGGACTTTGCGATGATCCGCTCGGCGGTGGGTTGGTTGTGCGCGGGGCTCGGCTGCCTTTTCGGGCTCGCATTTTATGAACGCTACTGGCGTTGGCGGGACTGCTTCAACGAACTTGGCCGCTGCTATGATTCGAAATCGCGGGAAGTATTCCTCGAACAGGCCGGCATCGCCTGGGGCAGCCTCACCGTCATTTGTTTCACCATTGCGGTGGTTCTGCTGGTGCTGATACGTCGACGCTAGATCGAGATGAATTCGAGCGCTACGATACAGCCATGACCACAATCAAATTCACCCACGGTGTCACCGAGCGCTTCCTGCGCTATGTCGTGATCGATACCCAGTCGGATCCGGCGTCGCCGACCTGCCCTTCCACCGAGAAGCAAAAAGACCTCGGCCGCGTGCTGGCGGCCGAACTGCGGGAGATGGGCCTCTCCGACGCCCATCTCGACGAGCACGGCTATGTCTACGCGACCATCCCGGCCAATTCAGACAAGAAGGTGCCGGTGATCTGCTTCTGCTCGCACATGGACACCTCGCCGGATTGCAGCGGCAAGGACGTCAAGCCGCAGATCGTGCGCAATTATCGTGGCGGCGACATCGTGCTGCCGGCTGATACGACGCAGGTGATTCGATTCGCCGATCATCCGGCGCTTGCCGACCAGATCGGCAACGACATCGTCACGACCGACGGCACCACGCTATTGGGCGCCGACAACAAGGCCGGTCTCGCCGAGATCATGGATGCCGCGCAGTTCCTGATCAACAATCCGCAAGTGAAGCACGGCGCCATCAAGATCCTGTTCACGCCGGACGAAGAGATCGGCCGCGGCGTCGACAAGGTCGACTTGAAAAAGCTCGGCGCCGACTTCGCCTACACGATGGATGGCGAGACCGCGGGGAATATCGAGGACGAGACGTTTTCGGCCGATGGCGCCACCATCACCATCGAGGGCGTCAGCACCCATCCGGGTTTTGCCAAGGGCAAGATGGAGCACGCCATCAAGATCGCCGCCGCCATCGTCGATCGCCTGCCGAAGGAAACCTGCTCGCCGGAGACCACCGAAGGCAAGCAAGGTTTTCTGCATCCGATCGGCATTTCCGGTGCACTGGAAAAAGCCACCGTCGGCTTCATCGTGCGCGATTTCACCAACGAGGGCCTGAAGGAAAAAGAGGCGCTGCTGGAGGGCATCGTCAAGGACGTGATGAAGGACTATCCGCGCTCGACCTACCGGATGGAGGTCAAGCACCAGTATCGCAACATGAAGCAGGTGATCGACCGCCACCCCGAAATCGTCACTTACGCGATCGAGGCGATCCGCCGTGCCGGCTTGACGCCGGTGCGCAGCTCGATCCGCGGCGGCACCGACGGCTCGCGGCTGTCGTTCATGGGACTGCCCTGCCCCAACATCTTCGCCGGCGAGCACGCATTCCACTCGCGGCTGGAATGGGTCAGCGTGCAAGACATGGAAAAGGCCGTGCAGACCATCGTGCATCTGGCGATGATCTGGGAAGAAAAGGCCTAGCTGACGAGCGGGAGCGATAGTGTGAAAATCAGAAGTTCGATCTGTGTTGTGTGGTTGTTCACGTCTGGCGCAGCGCCTTCCCTGGCGCAGACTGCGGCACCCTCGGCCGAAAAAGTCACCGTGAGCTCCCTGCTCGCGCAGGACTATGCAATCGCCGGAACCTCGGCGACGCCGAGCGGCGGCGCCGGACTGTTTCTGCGCAAAGGCGCAAAACTCTATTTCTGCTTCGTTTCCGAGACCCGGCAATCGGCAACGGTCTCGACGGAATATTGCAAGCCGGTCGAGTAGCCGGCTGGCTCGCAGGTAGAACGGGGCGCGGCGGGCAGCGCGCCGCGCTGGCACTATCCGGCGCGCGCGGTCACGACCCAGACCGAGGCCGGTAGCAGCACCGCGTCCCCTTTGGCGAACGGCGTCAGCGCTTCGCGGATCGAATTGGCTGCGGCAACGCGAAGCTCCTCCGGCTGGCCGTCCAGCGCGCGGCTCACCGGGCCGATTTCGAGCGAACCCTGCACCGCCCCATCGACGCCGCGGCCGATCGCGGCGTCCAGCAACAGCGGACAGGCTTCCATTTCCACCGCGGCAAAGCCGGCTTCGCTCAGGATGCGGCGCACGCGCGCTTCCGAGGCAAACGCAAACGGCCCGGGATCTTCCGGCCCCTGCTGCGGCAGCTTTGGCACGTGTTTATAGGCAGCCTGCAATGGCGCCATGAAGAACGGGTTTTCGCGCGGCTCGCGCCAGCAGGCGAATGCCAGCCGGCCCGTGGGTCGCAGCGCCTTGCGCATGTTGGCAAACGACGCCACCGGGTCGGCAAAGAACATCACGCCGAACCGCGACGCCAATAGATCAAAGCTCGCGGGGTCGAACGGATAGACGGTGGCATCGGCCAGCGCGAAGTCGACAGGCAAATCCTTCGGCGCGCTCGCCCGCGCCCGTTCCAGCATCGGGCCTGATATGTCGACGCCGAACGC
This sequence comes from Bradyrhizobium sp. AUGA SZCCT0176, assembly GCF_018130145.1. Lineage (GTDB taxonomy): Bacteria > Pseudomonadota > Alphaproteobacteria > Rhizobiales > Xanthobacteraceae > Bradyrhizobium. The sequence continues at coordinate 108,190 of NZ_JAFCMB010000004.1, forward strand.
GTGTCCTGACGGCGCAACCTTTTTCGCAAACGCAATCGTGGTGACGCCGCTGCCGCAGCCGATATCGATGACCCGCTCGCCCGGTTTGGGCTTCGCGCGATCGATCAGAAGGTCGGCGACCGGCCCGAGCACGACGTCCTGCTCCGCCTGCCGATCAGCCCAGCGTTGCCCGGCCGGGCCGTTCCAGTAGGCTATCTGGTCGGCGTTCTGCTCGTGGCCTGTGGGGGTGTCCATGTGGTGTCTCGCGCGTATGAAAGGCGTCGTCCAACGAACAGTCCGCCTTCGCTCTTCGAGCTACGGCGAGACAGCCTTCGCGCTTCGCACCCTGGCTGGCTTGCCCAGCCGTAGCGCGAAGCGCGAAGGCTGGTAGGCGATGACGGACTCGAACCGCCGACATCTTCCGTGTAAAGGAAGCGCTCTACCAACTGAGCTAATCGCCCTTAAGTCGCCTGTTTAGCGCCGCCCTGCCCCTTGGCGCAAGCGGGGATGCCCTAACAAAAAAGCGGCGCCCCGGGGACGGGACGCCGCTTTGTCACATTGTCTGATCAGTGGGCCGTCAGGCCGCCACCGGCTTCGTCCGTGGCGTCGGATTTGACCGGCACCTTGGTGTCCTCTTCCCAGACGATCGCCACCGGAGGGCGCACCAGCGCCTTGGCGACGACGTCATCAAGCCGGGCGACCGGGATGATGTCCATGCCGCCCTTGATCGCATCGGAAATCTCCGTGAGATCCTTGGCGTTGTCCTCGGGGATGAACACCGTCTTGATGCCGCCACGGGCCGCCGCCAGCAGCTTCTCCTTCAGGCCGCCGATCGGCAGCACCCTGCCGCGCAGCGTGATCTCGCCGGTCATGGCGACATCGTGCCGGACCGGAATGCCGGTCATGACCGAGATGATGGCGGTCGCCATCGCGACACCCGCCGACGGTCCATCCTTCGGGGTTGCGCCCTCGGGAACGTGGACGTGGATGTCACGCCGGTCGAACAATGGCGGCTCGATGCCGTAGTTGATCGCCCGCGAGCGGACATACGACGCCGCCGCCGAGATCGACTCCTTCATGACGTCGCGCAGATTGCCCGTCACCGTCATCTTGCCCTTGCCGGGCATCATGACGCCTTCGATCGTGAGCAGCTCGCCACCGACATCGGTCCAGGCCAGGCCCGTTACGATGCCGACCTGAGGCTCGCTCTCGATCTCGCCGTAGCGGTACTTCGGCACACCCAAAAATTCCTCGAGGGATTTCTCGGTGACCTTGACCGACTTCTTCTTGGAGATCATCAGCTCCTTCACCGCCTTGCGGGCGAGTGTGGAGAGCTCACGCTCCAGGTTACGCACGCCCGCCTCGCGGGTGTAGCGGCGGATCATCAAGAGCAGCGCATCGTCGTCGATCGACCATTCCTTGGAATCGAGGCCATGCTTGGAGATGGCATTCGGGATCAGATGCTTGCGCGCGATCTCGACCTTCTCGTTCTCGGTATAGCCGGCGATCCGGATGATCTCCATGCGGTCCATCAGCGGGCCCGGAATATTCAGCGTATTCGCGGTCGTGATGAACATGACGTTCGACAGATCGTAATCGACCTCCAGATAGTGGTCGGCGAACGTGCCGTTCTGCTCCGGATCCAGCACCTCAAGCAGCGCCGACGACGGATCGCCGCGGAAATCGGCGCCCATCTTGTCGATTTCGTCGAGCAGGAACAGCGGATTCGAGGTCTTCGCCTTCCGCATCGACTGAATGATCTTGCCGGGCATCGAGCCGATATAGGTGCGGCGATGACCGCGGATCTCGGCCTCGTCGCGCACGCCGCCAAGCGACACGCGCACGAACTCGCGGCCCGTCGCCTTCGCGATCGACTTGCCCAGCGAGGTCTTGCCGACGCCGGGAGGTCCGACCAGACACAGGATCGGTCCGGTCAGCTTGTTGGCGCGCGACTGCACCGCCAGATACTCGACGATCCGGTCCTTGACCTTCTCAAGCCCGTAATGGTCGCTGTCCAGGACCTCCTGCGCGGCCACCAGGTCCTTCTTGACCTTGGACTTCTTGTTCCACGGGATCGACAGCAGCCAGTCGAGATAGTTGCGCACGACGGTGGCTTCCGCGGACATCGGGGACATCTGGCGCAGCTTCTTCAGCTCGTGCTGCGCCTTCTCCCGCGCTTCCTTGGAGAGCTTGGTCTTGGCAATCTTCTCTTCCAGATCGGCGAGCTCGTCGCGACCTTCGTCGTCGCCGAGTTCCTTCTGGATCGCCTTCATCTGCTCGTTCAGGTAATACTCGCGCTGGGTCTTCTCCATCTGGCGCTTGACGCGCGAGCGGATGCGCTTCTCGACCTGCAGCACCGAGATCTCGCTCTCCATCAGGCCCAGCACCTTCTCCAGGCGCTGCGTCACGGACAACGTCTCCAGGATGCCCTGGCGATCGGCGATCTTGACGGCGAGATGCTGGGCGACCTGATCGCTCAGCTTGGCGAAATCAGTGATCGCCTGAACCACGCCGACGACTTCGGCGGAGATCTTCTTGTTCAGCTTCACATAGCTTTCGAAGTCGGACACCACCGAACGCGAGAGCGCCTCGGCCTCGACCGAGGTCGCATCGGTATCGGCGAGCGCAACCGCGGTGGCTTCGTAATATTCGCTGCGGTCGGAATATTTCTGGACGCGTGCGCGCTCCAAGCCTTCGACCAGCACCTTCACGGTGCCGTCGGGCAGTTTGAGCAGCTGCAGGACGCTGGCGAGCGTGCCGACTTCGTAGATCGAATCCGGGCTCGGATCATCGTCGGACGCGTTCTTCTGCGTCGCGAGCAGGATCAACGCATCGTTCTTCATCACCTCTTCGAGCGCGCGGATCGACTTCTCGCGGCCGACGAACAGAGGCACGATCATGTGCGGGAATACGACGATGTCGCGGAGCGGCAGCACCGGATAAGAGTGGCTTTCGCCGTGGACGATAGATGGCCGGGGTTTGGCGGTCGTCATGGCCTAATTCCTTTTGTTGTGCCCCCTTGCACGCAGTCCGCCTGTTGTGCGCAACCGCCACAAGGTGCCGGGAGGTTCCGGGGCTGCAAGCCACCTTCGCAGCCTGTATTTCCGGATCGTTTGGCGACGAATCTCAAGCATGAGCTTCGCCACCGACAGCATTAGGTGGCTATCGGGTACGGGGGTGTCAAGTCACGAAAAATGCCCGCCAAATGGGGCTAAACGCCAAAGGATTGCTGCGAAATAACTACGCCGCTGTGGCCGCCGGAATGTCCCGGCAGCCGTCCTGTTTGGGACAGAAATCCATCCCGGACCAGGGCCTATCAGGCGCTGGCGCTGCTCTCGACGGCGCGGTCGGAACGGTCCGCGTAGATGTAGAGCGGACGGGCAGTTCCCTCGACCACTTCGCGCGAGATCACCACCTCTTCGACGCCTTCCAGACCCGGAAGATCGAACATGGTCTCGAGCAGGATGCTTTCGAGGATCGAACGCAAGCCCCGCGCGCCGGTCTTGCGCTCGATCGCCTTGCGGGCGACAGCGCCAAGCGCCTCGTCGGCGAAGGTGAGTTCGATATTCTCCATTTCGAACAGCCGCTGGTACTGCTTGACCAGCGCGTTCTTCGGATCGGTCAGGATCTTCTTCAGCGAAGCCTCATCCAGATCTTCCAGCGTCGCGACGACCGGCAAGCGGCCGACGAATTCCGGGATCAGGCCGTACTTCAAGAGGTCTTCCGGCTCGACATGGCGGAAGATTTCGCCGGTGCGGCGGTCTTCCGGCGCCAGGACCTGCGCCGCGAAACCGATCGACGTCGAACGGCCGCGTGCGGAGATGATCTTCTCGAGGCCTGAGAAGGCGCCGCCGCAGATGAACAGGATGTTTGTGGTGTCGACCTGCAGGAACTCCTGCTGCGGATGCTTGCGGCCGCCCTGCGGAGGCACGGAGGCAACGGTGCCTTCCATGATCTTCAACAGCGCCTGCTGCACGCCCTCACCCGAGACATCGCGGGTGATCGACGGATTGTCGGACTTGCGGCTGATCTTGTCGATCTCGTCGATATAGACGATGCCGCGCTGCGCGCGCTCGACATTGTAGTCGGCCGACTGCAGCAGCTTCAGGATGATGTTCTCGACGTCCTCACCGACATAGCCGGCCTCGGTCAGCGTGGTCGCATCCGCCATCGTGAACGGCACGTCGAGAATCCGCGCCAGCGTCTGGGCCAGCAACGTCTTGCCCGAACCGGTCGGACCGATCAGCAGTATGTTCGACTTCGCGAGTTCGACGTCGTTGTGCTTGGTCTGGTGATTGAGCCGCTTGTAGTGATTGTGGACGGCGACCGACAGCACCTTCTTGGCGTGGCTCTGGCCGATCACGTAGTCGTCCAGCACCTTGCAGATTTCCTTCGGCGTCGGAATGCCGTCGCGCGACTTCACCAGCGAGGACTTGTTCTCCTCACGGATGATGTCCATGCAGAGCTCAACGCATTCGTCGCAGATGAAGACGGTGGGTCCCGCGATCAGTTTGCGGACCTCATGCTGGCTCTTGCCACAGAACGAGCAATACAGCGTGTTCTTGGAGTCGCTCGTGCCGACCTTACTCATTCTATTCTCCGTCCGCCGTTCGATCCCGTCACTCGATCGACCCATTCCGGTACCAAACCGGACCTGAAAGTAGATAGAGCAAATTCCGTACCAAAAAAGACCTTAACTCAGTACGCGCCGTTCGAATCACGGTTTACTCGAATCCCCGCGATCCTACCCGATCCCTCACAGCCAACCATGCTGACACCCGACTATCAAGAATTCGCTAACCGGGCTCGGCGCGGACACCGTGACAATACCGTGATTTTCGGCCTTCGCACGGGGAGAAGTTACCGAAATCACCCAAGCGTTGCGCGATTACCACGCCGCCAAACCAGCACGAAAGCGGAACTTTCTGCCTACGTTCGGGCATAAGCAGCCGCTTAGAGCGTAATTTGCCGATTGGGCCCACCTGTCAAGGTCAACGCGTGGGTACCTCCACCCGTTACCTTACGGGGTCTTGGTCATCGCCGGCTCTTCCGGACGCTTATCCATCACCTTGTCGACAATACCGAAGTCCCTGGCCATGTCGGCGGTCAGGAACTTGTCGCGCTCCAGCGCTTCCTCGATCGCCTTGTAGGTCTGGCCGGTGTGCTTCACGTAGATTTCGTTGAGCCGCTTCTTGAGATTCAGGATCTCCTGCGCGTGCAGCATGATGTCGGTGGCCTGGCCCTGGAAGCCGCCGGACGGTTGATGCACCATGATGCGCGAATTCGGCAGCGAGAAACGCATGTCCTTGTGGCCCGCCGCCAGCAACAGCGATCCCATCGACGCTGCCTGCCCGGTGCACAACGTCGTCACCGGCGGGCGGATGAACTGCATGGTGTCGTAGATCGCCAGGCCCGATGTCACCACGCCGCCCGGCGAGTTGATGTACATCGAGATTTCCTTTTTCGGATTCTCGGCTTCCAGGAACAGCAGCTGAGCGACGATCAGCGTCGACATGCCGTCTTCGACCGGACCGGTCAGGAAGATGATGCGTTCCTTCAGAAGGCGCGAGAAAATGTCGTAGGCGCGTTCACCGCGGTTGGTCTGTTCGACCACCATCGGCACAAGGTTCATGTAGGTTTCAACGGGATCGCGCATTAGTCACCCAAAGGTTGGCTGGGGCGAACATCCATCGGCAAGCCGGCTGATTTGCCAAAAGTGGACGAACGTCCCGTGATGCAGAACTTCAAAGACAACTCACAGATATGAGCCAATTTCCCGGCCACAAGGCCGAGCAATTGCGAGCTGGATTAGACGAGTTCAAACTGATTCGCAGGCGAACTCATAGCGACGGATGCCGAAGCCCCGCCGCTTTCGCCGTTCATCATTAACATCAGGTGCCGGGATTAAGCGGCAGTTTTCTCAGCGTCCTCGTCCTTGAACAGGTCTTCGCGCGAAACCTTCTTTTCGGTCACGTTGGCGAGTTCGAGGATGAAATCGACCACCTTGTCTTCATAAATCGGCGCACGAAGCTGGGCCAGCGCATTGGCATTGTTGCGATAGTAGTCCCAGACTTCCTTCTCGCGGCCCGGCATCGACCGCGCTCGCTCGATCACGGCGCGGCTGACTTCGTCGTCGGTGACGGTGATCTTGTTCTTCTCGCCGATCTCCGACAGCACGAGGCCGAGCCGGACCCGGCGGTCGGCGATCTTCTGGTACTCTTCCTTGGCGGCGTCCTCGGTGGTGTTCTCGTCGGCAAAGGTTTTGCCGCTGGATTCCATTTCGGCCTTGATCGAGTTCCACATCAGATTGAACTCTTCAGCGATCAGTGACGGCGGCGCCTCGAATTTGTGGCTTTCGTCGAGACGGTCGAGCAGCGCGCGCTTGACGCGCTGGCGCGTCGCACCGGCAAATTCAGAGACCAGGCGCTCGCGCGCGGCTTCCTTCAGCTTGTCGAGCGATTCGAGGCCGAGCGTCTTGGCGAACTCGTCATCGACGGTGGTCTCGCCCGGGGCTTCAATGGCGGTGGCGGTGGTTTCGAACTCGGCGGGCTGGCCGGCGAGCTTTTCGCTCGCGTAGTTCTTCGGGAAGGCAACCTTCAGCGTGCGGGTCTCGCCCGCGCCGATGCCGATCAACTGCTCTTCAAAGCCCGGAATGAACTGGCCGGTGCCGATCACGACCTGGATGCCCTCGCCGGTACCACCCTCGAACGGCGTACCGTCGATACGGCCGGTGAAGTTGATGGTGACGCGATCGCCGTTCTCGGCCTTCGCGCCTTCGCTCTTGGCGTTATAGGGGCGGCTCTGGTCCGCGATCCGCTTGATGGCGTCATCGACATCGCTGTCGGACACGTCGACGACCGGCTTCTCGACGGTAAAGCTCTTGAAGTCGGCGAGCTGGATCGTCGGCACCACCTCGATCGCCACCGTGTAGGTGAGATCGCTCTTGCCGGCGAGCAGTTCCTCGACCTCTTTTTCCTCGGTCGGCATCGTGATCTTCGGTTCGGTCGCAAGGCGGAAGCCGCGATCGGTGAAGATCTGCGTGTTGGTGTCGCGGATGGTCTGGTCGATGGTCTCGGCCATGACAGAGCGGCCATAGACTTTCTTCAGATGGCTCACCGGCACCTTGCCGGGACGGAAGCCGTTGAGCTTCACCTTGTCCTTGAGGTCGATCAGCTTGGCGCCGGCCTTGGCATCGAGATCCGATGCGGGAACGCTGATCTTGAACTCGTGCTTCAATCCCTCGACGAGGGTTTCGGTGACCTGCATGGCGTCAATCTTCTTCCGTTTCGGCAGGGCGCGTGGCCCCGACATTGTCAATTGGGTCGACGCGGGGCCCTTAAAGCCTGCGCCGGTGGTTCGGCTGACCCAACTCCCCAACCGGGGAAACAGGCCCTCCAGTATTCATCATGCAAACGCTTGAATAGAGCGCTTGGTGCGGGCGGAGGGACTCGAACCCCCACAACTTTCGTCACTGGAACCTAAATCCAGCGCGTCTACCAGTTCCGCCACGCCCGCGTAAAAAGCATCCAGTCCGGCCGCGATGCCGCGAGCGGCGGGCTTATAACATGCGCCCACGTGTCCGCAGCAAAAAAATGGCCATTCCGCCCCCTCGCCCGAGGCAAGGCGTCACAGCTGGACAGGGCCGCCAGAAAATGGTCCGCATCGGTCTCATGGCAAGCCCCAAATCCCTGCTGCACCGACGCGAGCTGATGGCCGGACTGGGCGCTGCCGCCCTGCTCCCGATATGGCCCGCCACTGGCTCTGCTCAAGGCCGCGCCGCGCTGGCGCTGCAAGCCAAAGCCGATGTCGTTGCGCTTCGGCCAGGGGCGCCGGAGACGCCGGTTTGGTCACTTGCCGGTTCGGAAATGCGATTCAAACGCGGCGATACCGTTGAAGTCACGCTCGCCAATGAGCTGCCGCAGCCCGTTGCCCTCAATTGGCGGGGGCTCGACGGGGCCGCGAGCGTCGAATCGCTGACGGCCCGCCCGCCGCTCGTGGCCGGGGTGAAGGAAACCCTGCAACTGCCGCTGCGACATGCCGGAACGCTGCTGTGTGACCTGACCCTTCTCGCCGACGGCCAGGCACGGCCATCGCGGGCTCGCGCATTGGTGGTCCGGGAAAGCGAGACCGTCGCCGTCGATCGCGACGAGGTGTTTCTGGTCGAGGACTGGCGGCTGCGCCCGGACGGAACCGCGATCGCGCCCGGGTTAGACCCCAAGGACGCCACAACGGTTTTGACGGCCAACGGCCGGCTTTCGCTCGATATTACAGCGCGAACCAATGAACGGATCAGGATTCGCTTCATCAACGGCTGCCAGCGGTCTGTTATCGCCGCGAAAATCGAGAATTTCGACGTCCGCGTCATGGCTATCGACGGCCAGCCCTCCGAGCCGTTCCAGGCCCGCAACGGCGCGCTGGTGCTGCCCCCCGGCGGCCGCGTCGATGCCTTTGTCGATGTGACGGCGCCGGCCGGGACCACCGCAGCGATTCTGGTCCACGACGGCAAGGAGGCCCGCCCTATCGGCAGGCTGATCGTCTCGGGTGAACCGCCGGTTCGCGCCGCCCCGCTTTCCCCGGCGCCGCCGTTACCTTCCAACGGTCTGCCGGAGCGACTCGACCTCAAGGGCGCAACCCGGGCCGACTTGACCCTTGGCGGGCCGCAAGGCGACTGGGTGCCGCCGGCAAACTTCACTGCGACCGCCGCGCCCGCGGTCCGCACCAAAGCGGGACGCACCGTTGTGCTGGCCCTGAACAACCGCGGCGCCACCCCAACGGTGTTTCACCTTCACGGCCATCATTTCCGGCTGCTCGACCGGCTCGATGACGGCTGGAAGCCGTTCTGGCTGGATACGCTGGCCATCGAACCCGGCCAAACGCAACGCATCGCCTTTGCCGCCGAATATGCCGGACGCTGGCTGATCGAATCCGTCGCGACCGATTGGGCCTCCCCCCGGCTGGTGCGATGGTACAGTGTGGAATGAGGAGACCAGCATGAGCGTATCCGTTCCCGCCATTCGCAGCGTCACCGCCCGAAGCCTCGTGGTGCCGATCGCACGGCCGGTGAAGACAGCCTTCTCAACGATCGATGCCGCACCGATGGTGTTGATCGATGTCGCGACCGATCAAGGCGTTACCGGACGCGCTTACATCTTTGCCTACGCCCAGCTGACGCTGAAGCCGCTGGTGCACCTGATCGAGGAGATCGGGCGCGAACTCGTCGGCAAGCCGGTTGCACCGTTTGATCTGATGAAGGCGATGGATGCAAAATTCCGCCTGCTCGGCTGGCAGGGCCTGGTTGGCATGGCAGTGTCCGGCCTCGACATGGCCTATTGGGACGCGCTCGGCCAGATTGCCGGTCGGCCATTGGCCGAGCTGCTCGGTGGCGCGCCGCGGCCGATCAAGGCCTATGACAGTCATGGCGTGGTCGATCCGATCGCCGACGAGAAGGCGCTGCGCCGCTCGCTGGAGCAGGGTTTTCGCGGCATCAAGATCAAGGGCGGCGACGGCGACGCTGCCAATGACGAGCGGGTGGTCAAGGCCGTGCGCGCTTTGCTCGGCCCCGATATCGCGCTGATGATCGACTTCAACCAGTCGCTCGATCCCGCGGAAGCCAGCCGGCGCATCGCTCGCCTTGAGCCCTATGATCTGCACTGGATCGAAGAGCCGGTGCCACAGGAGAACCTGCTAGGCCACGCCAAGGTGCGCGAGACCTCGCCGACGCCGATCCAGGCCGGCGAGAACTGGTGGTTCCCGCGCGGCTTTGCCGAGGCGATCGCAGCCGGCGCCAGCGACTTCATCATGCCCGACCTGATGAAATGCGGCGGCGTCACCGGCTGGCTGCAAGTCGCAGCGCAAGCCGAAGCCGCCAACATTCCGGTGTCGAGCCATCTGTTCGCTGAGGCCAGCGCCCACATGCTGGCGGTGACGCCATCCGCGCACTGGCTCGAATTCCTCGATTTCGCCCGCGTCATCCTCGCCCACCCTGCCGAGATCATCGACGGCACGGTTACCGCGCGAGGTCCGGGCCTTGGGCTGGAATGGAACGAGACAGCGGTGGCGAAATATCAGGTGACGTAGTGGACAGTTCGGCAGTCGGCGGATTAGGCGTCCCATAGATGGGAATTCCGAAAGAACTCGGACATGCTCGAAGTCACAATTTCAATTTTATCGCGTGGATATGGGACCGAAACTGCGTAGTCATGTGGAATCCTTACAAGGGGCGGATCGTTAGAAGAATTCCTGAGATCCACAAAATATGGATCTCCTGATCCCTCCGCACACGCCCCTACTGCGAGAAATCCATAGGACAGCACTGATTTCCCGGGCTCACATTCGACGCTCTCGGACACAATCTGTTCCGGCGTTAGCCAGATAACTTCTGCTCCGATCCCAGACTCGTCGTGATCCGTGTTCAAGCTGAAGCCAACGCCCGCCAGCGCGTGCCCTCCCAAAAGGGCCATGAGCCAATCAGGTGTCAAACTGGCGGGCAATCGAGATCTCAAGAAATGTATATCGCCATCCGTCGCGCGCGTGCCGCGCAGATTTGGACTGATCGAGCGTAGGCGTAGATCGAGCGTCATGATCTGGCTCTTTGCTAATACTCAATCCCGAACTCGTCATACAGCCGCCGGAACACCGCGGGCAGCACTTCGGTCAAATCTTCCGCGATCAGGCCCGGCCCCGCCTCGCGGGCGCCCTCGCCGTGCATCCAGGCGCCGATACAGGCAGCCTCGAAGGCCGGCACGCCCTGGGCCAATAACCCTGCGATGATCCCCGCCAGCACGTCGCCGGCGCCGGCGGTGGCGAGCCAGGGCGGCGCGTTGGCGGCGATGCTGGCGCGCCCGTCGGGTGACGCCACCACCGTATCCGGCCCCTTCAGCAGCACCACGGCGCCAGAGCGCAAGGCGGCGTCACGCACCCGTTCGAGTTTGGAGCGGCCCGGATGCTTGTTGCTGATGTCGCTGAACAACCGCGGAAACTCGCCCTCGTGCGGGGTCAGCACCACCTGCGGATCGCTGGACGCCTTGATCGATTCAAACAGGCGCTCCGGTTCTTGCGCAAAGCTCGTCAGCGCGTCGGCATCGAGCACGAGGTGACGTTTCGCCGACAATGCGGTGTGGACGAGATCGCGCGTGCGCGCGCTGATTCCGGCGCCCGGTCCGATCACGCAGGCATTGAGCCGCTTGTCGTTCAGCATGTCAGCGAATTCGATCGCACTATCGACCGCGCGGATCATCACCGCGGTCAGGGCCGAAGCATTGACCGCGAGCGCCTCGCGCGGCGAGGCCAGCGTGACCAGTCCGGCGCCGGCCCGCAGCGCGGCGCGCGCCGCCAGCCGCGCCGCGCCGGTTGAGGCCATGTCGCCGGACACGACGACAGCGTGACCGCGCGCATATTTGTGGCCATCGATACGCGGCACCGGAAAGCATCTCCGCCAGGCCTGCGGAACGTTTTCCGTTGTCTGCGGGCGGATCTCGTCCAGCACTTGCGCATCGATGCCGATGTCGGCGACGCGGACGCGGCCGCAATGCATCCGTCCCGGCAGCAACAGATGCGCCGGCTTCTTGCGGAAGAACGTCACGGTCTCGACGGCGTTGATCGCGACATCCATCACGGCGCCGGTGGTGCCGTTGATGCCGCTCGGCAGATCGACGGCGAGGACCGGCGCGCCGTTGGCGTTGATCGCCTCGATCATGTCAAGCGGATCGCCCTTCACGGGACGATTGAGACCGGCGCCGAGCAGCGCGTCGATGATCAGCGCCGGCTTTCCGATCGCCTGCGGATTGAACGGCAGCACCGGGTATTTCCAGCCCTTCGCCGCGATTGCCGCGTCGCCCGTCAGACTGTCCCGCTCGCAGAGCAGGATCACCGAAACCTCGCGGCCGCGCGCGGCCAGTTCGGCCGCAGCGACAAACCCGTCGCCGCCATTGTTGCCACGGCCGGCAACCACCACGATCGCGCCCTCCTCGACCAGTTCCATCGCGGCTTCGGCAACGGCCTGGCCCGCGCTCATCATCAGCGCGAAGCCGGGCGTGCCGGCGGCAATGGTCATTCGGTCGGCGCGCTCCATCTCAGTGGTGGTCAGAACTTCCATGCCGAATCCTCGATCTATCAGCCTTTTCCGGAGGCATTTCCGATATCGGCCGTAGCCAATTTTCCAATAGCTGCATACCAATTGATCGGTTTGCCTATTTGCTAGGCTTGGGTATCATGCAGCGTCCGGTTCGACCTCTGCCGATTGCCTGTTAAAAGTCTGATAACATTCCAAAATCAGGCCCGTTAACAACTTGGCATAGACCCTGCTTTTGGGGAAGCCGGTAAGGAAGCCGGTTCAGGACCTTCGTCGTTCGCGGCAATTGCGAGCGTTTAGAGGCCTGATCAGGGATCAACGACCAGACGGCGCCACGCGCGACATCGAAACTATCTGCTCTGCAATTTGTAATGCCCGGGAGGCGCTCAGTGAAAAAAATCGAAGCCATCATCAAGCCGTTCAAGCTCGACGAGGTGAAGGAGGCGCTTCAGGAGGTCGGACTGCAGGGCATCACCGTGACCGAGGCCAAGGGTTTCGGCCGGCAAAAGGGCCACGCCGAACTGTATCGCGGTGCGGAATACATCGTGGACTTCCTGCCCAAGGTCAAAATCGAGATCGTGATATCAGACGAACTGGTCGAGAAAGCCATCGACGCGATCCGCCGCGCCGCCCAGACCGGCCGCATCGGCGACGGCAAAATCTTCGTCTCCAACATCGAAGAAGCGATCCGGATCAGAACCGGAGAATCCGGGCTGGACGCTATCTAAGCCGGGTGCTATCCCGCATTTTGCGACTGAAAAACAAGAAAAGGGCTGCTTCGGCGGCCTGATTTCGTTTGCGATATCTCACCACTCTGTCTGTGTGTGCGTGTTGTTTGCGAAAATGTCGTTGTCGCAGAGTCCTGGAAACCAAAAGGGGTATTCATGAAGACCGCCAAAGACGTCCTGAAATCGATCAAGGACAACGACGTAAAATACGTCGACCTGCGCTTCACCGACCCGCGCGGCAAGTGGCAGCACGTGACTTTCGACATCGGCATGATCGACGAGGAAATCTTTGCCGAAGGCACCATGTTCGACGGCTCGTCGATTGCCGGCTGGAAGGCGATCAACGAATCCGACATGTGCCTGATGCCCGATCCGGTCACCGCGACGATCGACCCGTTCTTCGCCGAAACCACCATGGTCATCACCTGCGACGTGCTCGAGCCGACCACCGGCGAGCCCTACAACCGCGACCCGCGCGGCATGGCCAAGAAGGCCGAGGCGATGGTCAAGTCGATGGGCATCGGCGACACCGTGTTCGTCGGACCGGAAGCCGAGTTCTTCGTATTCGACGACGTGCGCTTTTCGTCCCTGCCCTACAACACCGGCTTCAAGCTCGACTCCTCGGAATTTCCGACCAATTCGGACACCGAATATGAAGGCGGCAATCTCGGTCACCGCATCCGCACCAAGGGCGGCTACTTCCCGGTGCCGCCGCAGGACTCGGTGCAGGACATGCGCTCGGAAATGCTCGGCGCGATGGCCAAGATGGGCGTCAAGGTCGAAAAGCATCACCATGAAGTCGCTTCCGCCCAGCACGAGCTCGGCATGAAGTTCGACACGCTGACGCTGATGGCCGACCACATGCAGATCTACAAATATTGCATCCATCAGGTCGCGCACATCTACGGCAAGACCGCCACCTTCATGCCGAAGCCTATCTATGGCGACAACGGCTCGGGCATGCATGTCCACCAGTCGATCTGGAAGGACGGCAAGCCGGTGTTCGCCGGCAACAAATACGCCGACCTCTCCGAGACCTGCCTTCACTACATCGGCGGCATCATCAAGCACGCCAAGGCGATCAACGCCTTCACCAACCCGTCGACCAACTCCTACAAGCGTCTGGTCCCGGGCTATGAAGCCCCCGTGCTGCTCGCCTATTCCGCGCGCAACCGTTCGGCCTCCTGCCGTATCCCCTACACCGCCAACCCGAAGGCCAAGCGCGTCGAGGTCCGCTTCCCCGACCCGATGGCCAACCCGTATCTCGGCTTCGCTGCGATGCTGATGGCCGGCCTCGACGGCATCAAGAACAAGATCGATCCGGGTCCGGCGATGGACAAGGACCTCTACGATCTGCCGAAGGAAGAACTGAAGCAGATCCCGACGGTGTGCGGCAGCTTGCGCGAGGCCCTGGAAAACCTCGACAAGGACCGCGCGTTCCTCAAGAACGGCGGCGTGTTCGACGACGACTTCATCGACAGCTACATCGAGCTGAAGATGACCGAAGTCGAGCGCTTCGAGATGACCCCGCATCCGGTCGAATTCGACATGTACTATTCGCTGTGATTTTTCGCGGCGCTCGCGCCGCTGATGTCACGGTCCACAAATGCGAAAGGCGCTCCGAACGGGGCGCCTTTTGTTTTGTAGACGGGTTAACTCATCTGCCCCACTGGCTGAAACTCATATGCCTCCGTTGCGCGCACACGCGTCCCGCTGGGCGAAACCCTTAACCAGCTTTCGACATGCCCGATAGCGATCTTCCATAGACTGGCCGGCGACCTTGCCCTGTCGCAGATCGCTCTCTTGCGCAACCTTCGGGCCCGGGGGTTTCGGCTTGATCGTGGGCCCTGATATCGTGGATCGCCGCTCTGACGGCTCCTGTTTGGGCACTCGACCATTTTGCGGAGCCTGATCACGCTTGGCCGATGGTTCGGCATCCCCACGCCATTTTACGAGTTGCCAGATTGGGCGAAGCTCGATGCTGCCCCTATCAACGGGCTTGTCTGATTTAGCTGTGAGCAATGTGAGAACGTTCTTGTCGTCCAGTTTTACATTGATCCCCGGAACCGTCTTGATGGAAAACTTGTCGTTCACAATGTATTCGGCGAACCATTTGTACCCCGCCGCATCCCGCGTCCAGGAATGCTTCGTGGGTGGGCCCCAAACGTAATATCCACGTGCGAGGCCGGTCGCGGAAACTTCTGTAACGATCAACATGGCGTTGCGACCCTTGCCACCTCCCCAGCCGCGCTTGCTAGACCACACTCCGACAAACCTGGAATTAGCGCCGAGAGGATCGTCCTGAGCGGGCGAGATAGCGAACTTCGGCATATCGAATCGCTGAGCCACCCCAATCGCTGCCACTTTTTGACTGTCTTCGGCCAAAAACAGGTTTCGGTCGGACGGTCTCGCACCTGAATTTTCGCCTCCTTTGATCGTGCCCGCATTGTCCTCTAGTCGAGGAGAGACAGTCGTGGGAGATGCTGCAGCAACCTCTTTGGATCTGAAGTCCTTGATCCGTTGACGAGCTTCAGCGGCGTGACTGCTCTTTGGATATCTGGAGAGAAATTCCTCGTATAAGCCGGCTGCCGTTGACGTTCGCATAGCTTGCCAAAATTGCTCATCTTCCGACGGAACTGCCGCAACTTGACCAGCAGCAGGCCGTGCTGGAGCGCTGGCACCGGGAGCTCTAAGATAAATCTCCTCCTTCGACAGCGATCCGTACACAAACGGCTGCTGTTCGCGCTTGGTTGCCGCCATGACGTCATCCCGGACTCTCCGAAACAGGAATGAGATTTCGAGTCCAGGTGTCTCAATGTGTCGAAGAAGGGCTATCGTAAACGGACTGTTGCGGCCTTCGCCGTCGCTTGCTGTGGTGCCATCCCGAGCGGCATATGCAATCAGCACGTTGTCGGAGGGTTCTGTCGGAGCCAACCCGCGAGCCACCGCCCGGGTGCTGAGCGAGCGCTTCATCTTTGCAGCAAAGGGATTATTTCGACATGCATCAAGAATGACGAGACCCAGCTGCCGCGCCTTTGAAACCTGGAGACTAATCGAGCGCAGACTGACGGCCTCGCTCTCGATGTCGGCGTCGCTACGCAGTTCGGCATTGACCGGAATCAGCCAATTTTCGCCACCCACCTCCATGCCGTGTCCGGCATAGAATACGACGGCCATTTCCGCCCCTTCGGCAGCGCGGCCGAAATCGACGATGGCTTTACGCATTTCGTGCGCGGTCGCGTTTTTTGTTTGCGTGACCTTGAAATTCAATCGCTCAAGGGCACGCGCAATGTCGGCTGCGTCACGAGGCGGGTTAGGTAGCTCCGGTACCTTTTCGTAGGAGCCGTTCCCGATGACGAGCGCGATCCGATTCTCAGCAAGTGCCGGCTGAATGAGAAGCCAAATTGAAGTGACGACGAAGGTGGCTGCTCTAACGGTGCGCATCGGTACGGTCCTAACCAGCATTAAATTCGAAGCTATCATCCGGGTACCCCGACAACAGGAAAACTAGAAATTGCACATCTTGTGTGATCTAACTCACAGTTTGATGTGAAAGCCTTCGTTGTCCGAAGTGAAACTTGTTTGCGCGCGACGCCTCTCCGCGACACCTCGAATAAATTCTACCCCTCCTTCGGCGGATACTTGCGCAGGAAACGCTCGAGCTCCGGCTGCACGGAATAAGGCGTCGGTATCGGATCGCCGGCCGGATCGACCGCAATATCAAGACAACGGCGCAACGTTCGCGCCAGCTCCGCGCGCCGATACGGCTTGGTCAAAAGCGGAATCCCGTGGCCCGCGCGGTTTTTCAGCGGCAGCGCGCCGTCGCTGTAGCCGGAGGTGAAGAGCACCCGGAGCGACGGACGCCCGGCCATCAGCGTTTCAGCCAGTTGCCTGCCGTTCATGCTGCCGGGCATCACGACGTCGGTGAACAGCAGATCGAACGCGGCGCCCCGATTGACGATGGCGAGGGCCTCGTCGGCATTCGAGGCCACGATCACCTTGTAGCCGAGGCTCTCGAGCTGCATCGTCACATAGTCGCGGATCTTGCGGTCGTCCTCGACGCACAGGAGCGTTTCGCTGCCGCCCTGCACCGGCGAATCCTCGTCTTGTGTCGACGGTTGAAGCGCGCTGGTGTCGGCTTTGGGCAGATAGATCGTGAACGTCGTGCCGCTTCCCTCCTCGCTGCGCACGTCGACGCTTCCGCCCGACTGCTTGGCGAAGCCAAACACCATGCTGAGCCCGAGCCCTGTTCCCTGGCCGACCTCCTTGGTGGAAAAGAACGGTTCAAATATCTTGTCGAGAATGGGCTGCGGAATCCCGGTGCCGGTGTCGCTCACCTCGACGGCGACATAATCGCCGGCGCGTTCGACGCCGCAGGCCACGGCCTCGGGCACACCCAAGGTGATATTGCCGGTCGCAATGGTCAGCTTTCCGCCATTTGCCATGGCGTCCCGGGCATTGATGGCGAGATTGACGACCGCGGAGGAGAGTTGGCTACGATCGACGAATGCCGGCCACGCGTCGTCGTTCAAGGCGGCCTCGATTTCGATATTCTTGCCGAGACTTGGCGCGAGCAATCGAACGGCTTCGCGAATGAGATCATTGACGTCGATCTCGGCCGGCTGCAACGGCTGCTTGCGCGCGAACGCCAGCAGGCTGGCGGTGAGGTTTGCACCGCGGTCGGCGGCGTCGCTGATCAGTTTGGTGATCGAAGCCAGGTGCGGAACGTCCTTGACGCCATCGGCCAGAATTTCGATCGTGCCTGTGATCACCGTGAGCATGTTGTTGAAGTCATGGGCAATGCCACCGGTCAGTTGCCCGACCGTATCCATCTTTTGCGCCTGAATCAGTCGCTCCTCGGCGAGGCGCCGCTGGGTGACGTCCCTGACAAAGGAGTTGATGATGTAACCGTCGCCGCGGCGCAGCGCCGTGAGCGACACTTCGACGAAAAATTCGTGACCGTCCCGGTGCAGCGCCGGTGCCTCATAGCGCATGCCCATGGCGCCGCCGGCGGTCTCACGCAGGAATTTGGCGATCCGCTGCCGGTGCGCCGCGCGAAGGTGTTCGGGAAACACCAGCTCGACCAGCTTCACACCAACCGTCTCCGCCCGCGTCCACCCGGTCAAGGCTTCGGCCTGCGGACTCCATTCGAGAACGAAGCCGTTTTCGTCGGTCTGGACGAAGGCGTCGAGCGCGGTGCTCACGATGGTCTGCGCCATCTGTTCGCTGTCGACCAGAGCCTGCAGGGCGCGCCTTTGTTCGGTGACGTCGCGGAGCACGGTCACCGCCCCGCGAAGCCTGCCGCGTTCGTCGCGCAACGGCCGGGCGTTGGCGACGATGTAGGCTTTGGCGCTGGATCCTTCGGACTGCACCATGAGTTCGAAATCATCGACATGTTCGCCGCGCAGCGCCCGCGCCAGCGGCGAATCCGGGATCGGCAGCGGCGTGGTACCGTCCGAAAGGAAACAGGCGAATTTTCTTACCCCCGTCAGGCTGTCGAAGCCGCGGTCCACACCCAGCAGCTGGCGGGCTGCGCCGTTGGCAACGACGACCACCGCATTCTCGTCGGCCACGACAACGCAATCGCGGATGCTTTCGACCGTGTTTTCCAGCAGGTTTGGCTTGGCGCCAAGCTGGTCTGACAATTCGGCGAAAGCCGCTGATAGCGGGGCCATCTCCCGGCTACCTTCGGCAGGCATCGCAACCGGCTTGCCGCGCGACAGGCCTTCGACCGCCCGGGTCATTTGGGTCAGCTGTCGGGACAGCGAGCCCGCGATGGCGGCCGCAAGCACCAGCGCGACCAAGATCGCGATCACCCCGACGATGAATGCCGCGCGGCCGAAACCATCACCGAACACAGCAAGGGCGCAAATGGTGCCCACGACCAGGAACACCATCGCGAACGCAAGGCGGCTCCTCAAAGTCATGACGACCAACTGCCCAATAAAATCGCTAAGAAAACCGCCAGAGAAACCGCCCAGGAAATGATAACGACAATGGTGTGAGTATGAATGCGGGTCCGGCGCCTTGCGCCGGTTGTTCGGCGCCCTCAGCTACCCCAATGCATAGCCGAGTTCTGCGCCGCGCTCCCGCGTTTTCGGTTCCGTAGAATTACGGACAGCACCCCGGAGAAATGGATATTTCGAATCAAATTATACCCCGAATATCCTGGCGTAGCGCGCCTTGATCTCCTCGCTTTGCGCTTGCACGGCGGCGGGATCGGCCTTGAGCAATTTCAGATTCGCCAGCGGGATGTGCTCGCCCTTCTCCTTCACCAGCGCATGAAACGAGCGGTGTGCGAACACGTCGACCAGCATCTGCTGGGTTTCGGCGCTGAAAAAGAAGTTCTGAAATAATCTTGCCGCGTTGGGATTGGGCGCGCCGCGGAAGATTCCGGAGGGAACGATGATCAACGGCGCCCCCTCGGTCGGATAGACCACCTCGACCGGTTTGCCCTGGTCCTTGGCCAGCACCAGATTGTAGTCGTTGCCGTCGGCCATGATGGCACGCTCGCCGAGCAGGATCTTCTTCGGTGGATCGGCGGCCGACTGCACCTGCATGACCTTCTGCTGCGCCAGTTTCTCCAGATAGACCCAGCCGAGATCGCGCGTCAGCACGAAGGTCGCGGTCAAGATGGCGCCGCTGTAGCCGGGATGGCCCTTGACGATCTTGCCTTGCCATTTCGGGTCGAGCAAATCGGCATAGCTCTTTGGCGCTTCCTCGCGCTTGACGAGATTGGTGTTGTAGCCGATCGCCTCCAGCCAGGCGCAGGACGTCGCGTGCATGCCATCGGGGTCGATCTGGTCGGCCGGGAAATGTTTGGCGACCTCCGCCGGCAGGTAGGCCGCGAGCCAGTTGTTCTTCTTCCAGTCGAGATAATGCGCCGGGTCCGTCGAGTTGGCGACGTCAACGGCGTTGATGCCGCTGCCCTGCTCCTGCGCGATGCGCTGGAAGATCCGCTCCGCGCCGGAACGCTCCACCCGGACGCTGATGCCCGGATATTTGGCTTCGAACGTCCGCGCCATCCGCTCGGCGGTGTTGAGCTCAAGCGCCGTATAGAACGACACCTTGCCCTCTTTCTTGGCAGCCTCGATCAGCGCGGGCGTCACTTCGGAAGGCGGCGGCGCCGCGGCTTTGACCGGCTCGGCGAATAAAAGGCCGGCAACGGAAGCCGTCGACGCCTTGAGCAGGTCGCGTCTCGACCATCGGCGGTCCCGCATCGCACCCTCCCCCTTTGTCGCCCGACCGTTGTTCGGCCGCCTGTTCGTTCGAAACCGCCTGCTAGCTCGCCCGCTGATGCGCCTTCAGCGCCTCGCCGAACGCCTCAAACAGCGCACGGTTGATCGGATTGCGCTGCGGGTCGTACTCCGCATGCCATTGCACGCCGAGCGCAAAGCTCGGTGCGTCAGCAATCCGGATCGCTTCGATGG
Organism: Bradyrhizobium sp. AUGA SZCCT0176; assembly: GCF_018130145.1. Classification (GTDB taxonomy): domain Bacteria; phylum Pseudomonadota; class Alphaproteobacteria; order Rhizobiales; family Xanthobacteraceae; genus Bradyrhizobium. The sequence goes on from NZ_JAFCMB010000004.1 coordinate 128,397, forward strand.
TGCCGTCTTCCGCCACGCCCTCGATGACGACGCGCTCGCCGGGATCGAGAATGCCTTGCCCATGCAGCGAGTTCACGCGAATGGTTTCGCAGCCAAGCAGCTTTGCAAAAGCGCCGTCCGGGGTGAGATGGACGTCATGCCGGTCGGCAAAGATCACCAACGGATCGGGGTGGATTTCGCCGTTCTCCAGCCGCGGCATGCGGTGATTCATGCGGCCGGGGATTTCGCGAATCTCCGGGTGCAGCGAGCCGCCAAAGGCGACGTTCATTTCCTGCAAGCCGCGGCAGATACCGAAGATCGGCACGCCGCGGGCGACGCAGGCTTCCGCCAGCGCAAGGGCGACGTCGTCGCGGTGAATATCGTAGGGCTCGTGCCTCTCATGCGGCTCGGTCTTGAAACGAGTCGGATGAACATTGGCACGGGCGCCTGTCAGCACCACCCCGTCGACGGCGTCAAGCAAGGCGCCGATATCGGTAATCTCCGGCGATCCCGCAAACATCAGCGGCAGTGCGCCCGACACGTCGGCTACAGCGCGGAGATTGCGCTCTCCGACCATCTGGGTTGTGAAACGATTTTCGATGCGATGGGCGTTCCCGATCACACCGACCACGGGCCGTCTCATCGCCAAATTTCTGCTTTCATCGTCCTGCGCAAGGATCTTCTAGGTTGAGCCATGATTTTGACCGATCATGCCTGCGAGAACGTGCCGGATCAACATGATATGCTGCCCACTTCTGCTTTGCAGCTCCGCGCGAATCCCAGGCCGTGCCGGCAAGCCGGCGTCAGAATAGGCGCAAGGCACGCGTTTTGGCTCGTGGGGAGGCCTGACGCGCGGCAAAGGCAGCTACTTCCGGGTAAAGGCTTCCCTGGCATCAACAGCCTCGACGCCGGGCAGACCGGCCGCCCGAAGCGCGGTCGCGGCGGAATTGTCGGCGCCATTCAGCCACGGCAGTTTCGCCTGGATGGCGCGGGTCACCGGCTCGCCCAGCGCGCCGCCGAAATCGAGCGGCCAGAACCCGTTAGGCACGGCCTCGGCTGATATCCCGTGGAGGCGATATCCCTTCCCCAGCATCGCCTCCGCTTGGTCAGGCTGCACGTTGCGCGCGGTCCCAGGGTTGGCCGGATCGGCAAATGTCACAAGCACCGGGATCAGCGCGCCCGTTACCGGCACGACGCCGGTCTGGCGGTTCATGTCGTTGAACGACACGCGCTTGCCGTCGCCGGCGGCGGCCGTATAGGCGCGCAAGGCTACGTAATTGATGCCCTCGAGTTCGAGTTTCTTGTCGATATGCGCCAGCAGCGCGACCAGATTTTTGCCGCCGCCGAGGTCGACGTAGACGGCATCGCCCACGGTGCGGGTTGGGCCGATGCCGCTGTAGCCGCGATACGGATGGACCGCCAAAACTCCGCTCGCCGATTTGCGTCCATCGGGGGTCTCGACTTCGACGGTCAAGCGATATTTGTGGCTGGGACGGTTGATCCTGATCTGGTCGCCGATATAGATCGCCGCCAGCAGCGCAACCGGCCCCAACCATTTGAAATTCATCTCATCCTCGCCGACGTCGCTGGAGCCTTTTCCGTTCCGATGGAATCGGAACGGAGCTCCAGATTCTTGATTTGACGCGTTTTCTTGACGCGAACCGGCGTCCACTTCGCTGGAAAACGCTTTAGTTAGCCTGCACCGCTTGGCACACCGGGCGTGGCAGCGTCAAACCGGCGCGTGCCTCGCCGCTTGATCCCGGGCGAATTTTCGCGAAAGACTGGCGCAGGATATTCTGCAGGAAGGAATCAACGTGACAGGTCCGGCTGACGATCGTCTTTTGGCCCGCAACGATCTGGCGTGGGCGATCTCGGTCGGAGGCATCGGCGTCGTGCTGTTCACGGCACTCTTGCTGTTCACCTGGTATTTCGCCGCGACCCTGTTCCTGATCTTTGCCGGCGTGCTGCTCGGCGTCGCCCTCACCGCGATGGCCAACATGCTCGGCCGTGTGGTCAAACTTCCCCATTCGCTGCGGCTAACCGTCGTGGGCCTGGTGTTGGCCGGGCTCCTGTCGGGTATTCTTTTTCTCGGCGGCGCCACCATCGCGCAACAGACCAAGGTGTTGAGCGACACGATCAAGTCGCAGTTGGTTGACCTCAAAGCCTTCCTGGACAGGAATGGGGTCGATACCAGCTTTTTCGACTTCGGCAGCCTCAATGCGGCTTCGGATGCGTCTGCGCCGGCGGCGCCAACAACGCCGCATAGCCTTCCCAGCGCCAGCACCATCGCGTCCAGCGGCGGCGCCATTTTCAGCCAGAGCCTGAAGCTGATCCTGGGCACCGTGAGCGCGGTCGGAAACTTCTTTATCGTGCTGTTTCTGGGCCTCGCCTTTGCCGTGCAGCCGAGCGTTTACCGCAACGGGCTGCTGTTCATGGCGCCGGCCAAGCACCGCGCCCGCGCCACCATCGTTATCGACCGCATCGGCTGGACGCTGGAGCGCTGGCTGATCGCGCAGATCATCACCATGGCCGCGGTGTTCTTTGTCACCTGGGTCGGACTTGCCATCATCGGCATCCCCAGCTCGTTCATCCTGGGCATCCAGGCCGGCCTGCTCGCCTTCATTCCAACCGTGGGTGCGATCCTCGGTGGACTGATCGTGGTGCTCGCGAGCCTCGCTTCGGGATGGGTCGCGGCGTTGAGCGCGTTCATCCTGTTCCTCGGCGTGCACGCGCTGGAAAGCTACGTGCTGACGCCGATCATCCAGCGTCAGGCGCTGGATATTCCGCCCGCCACGCTGTTCGCGTTCCAGATCCTGCTCGGCGTCGTGTTCGGCATCTGGGGGCTGGCGCTGGCGCTCCCCCTGATGGCGATCGCCAAGGTCATGATCGACCACTTCAAGGCCGAAAGGACGATGGCGTAAGCCTAGCCCGCCGAGGTCAGCACCGTCTCGGTGTGCTCGACCTCGGGCGGCGCCGCAAAGTACTGCCCGACCAGGCCGCGCCATGCCGTAAAATCTTCCGAGCCGCGGAAGTCGACGGTGTGATTTTCCAGCGTTTCCCATTGCGCCATCAGGCGATAGCGCTGCGGCTTCTCAATCGACTTGTGCAGCTCAAACCCCTTGCCGCCCTTGGCGCGCAGGAACAGCGGACGCGCCTTGGCCACCGCGGCCTCAAAATCCTTCTCGGTGCCGGGTTTGACGTCGATCTGTGCGATTTCGGTGATCATTGATGAAGGCCTTCTGCTGGGAACAATCGTCTCTAGAGCCTTTTCCGTTCCGATGGAATCGGAACGGGCTCTAGATTCTTGTTTTGACGCGTTTTCTTGCCGCGAACCGGTATCCACTTCGCTGGAAAACGCTCTAACCCAGCCCGGCGCAAAGAAAAAGGCGCCTCGCGGCGCCCGGCATCAGCATCCCGAAGGTCAGCCTCAGTTGAACAGCAACACTGCGCCCACAACCATCATCGCGCAACCGATGAACAGGATGGCGGGCCAGCGCGTTCTGCGCTGATCGTAACGGCCCTGCGCCCGGCGCTCGGTTATGAGCGCCGTCTCGAATTCTTCCGAGCTGGAGAACATGCAGGCGAAGCCGCCACGGGCGGAGACTGCGGCCGCTTCGAGCGACATCAGGGCAGCCTGGGGGTTTCGCGAGCGTATCGACTCCATAAGTAAATAATATGGACAGAATGGTAAACGCGAGGTTACCGCCGCGTTTTCCTGCAGCGCGTTTTCAAGCGAAAGCCTGTCCCGCACTTGATGCGGGATGGCTACCGGTTCGCGTCAAGAAAACGCGTCAAACAAGAGTCTGGAGCTTCGGTTCTGCTCAAATCAAAACCGATCAGCTCTAGGTCGCGGCAGCCTGCGCACGGGCCGGCGCCGGAAGGCCTGCGGTCTTGCGCCGCCAGTGTTCCAGCGACAGCGGCAGCTCTTCCGCGGCCTCGACGCGATTGCGGCCGCTGCGTTTGGCCTGATAGAGCGCGGTGTCGGCCGCCGCCAGCAGCACCTCGAGTTCGGTGCCCGCCGGCCCGCCGGCCACGCCGATGCTGACGGTGGTATCGACCGGCCCTTCCTCGCACACGATTCCGGACGCCTCGAACGCTTCACGCACGCGCTCGGCCACCAGCACGCCCTCTTCCAGCGCACACGGCAACAGCGCGGCGAACTCCTCGCCGCCGATGCGGCCTGACAGATCGCTGATGCGCAGATTATTGACCACGACGGTGGCAAACAGTTTGAGGATTTCATCACCCGCCGGATGACCGAAACGGTCGTTGATGCCCTTGAAATGGTCGATGTCGAAGATCATCACCGTCACCGGCCGGCCGGCGTTGGCCTCGCGTTCGATCACCCGCGCACAGGCCTCGGCAAAGCCGCGGCGGTTGAACATGCCGCTCAAGGGATCGATCGACGCTGCCGTCTTGTGCACGGTCACGGCACGATCCGACACCAGCATGAAGATGACGAACACGGTGCCGATCGCATAAAGCACGAGCTCGATCGAAAACGCCGTCACCCAGATGCTGCTGTAGAAGGTTTCGTCGTGTGGACGCAGCAGATCGCCGAGCAGGATCGGCAGCATCAGCACGCAGCCGTGCATGACAGGCACCGCAATGGTCGGCCAGCGCTTCTGCATGCTGCGCCGCCGCTCGCTCCACAATTCGGAGGCCGTCAGCGCCGCGTAGATCGCAACGATGGCCGCACCGGCGGTCAGGCGCATCGCCGGATCCAGCCACGGCAAGCCCACGGATACACCGACCCAGGCGATCGCGCCGAACACCAGTCCCGGCAGATTGGGCTTGCGGCCGAGGAATACACGGGCGGCATTCCAGACCATGCCGCAGGCGATGAAGCCGACCGCGTTCAACGCCAGCGTCAGCGGTCCGCCAAGTGCGGCGCCGCCGACGGTCCAGATCGCGACCGAGGCCGCACCGAGCAGATAGGCCGTGCCCCACCACTTCAACGCCGGGACATTTTCCTGCTTGCCGAAGAAAATGAGCATGGCCCCGAGCATGCCCGCAACCATGGTTGCGAACAGATATAGCGTGGACGTATCGAACGACATGAGCCCCACCGTAAAAGTGTGATGCAATGCTGGGAGCGTATTTGGAAATGTGATGCTGCGCCCCCGCAGTCCTGGCACGCTAGGCCGCTCGGGTTCCAATTTCGTGTGTACGCGCACGAAAGTTTTCGTGAAAATCTGCGTTAATTCATCTCTAAACTCACAACAAAAAGGGCGCTGAAAAGCGCCCTTTTTCTTCGTTTTTGAATGCAGCAATCGCTGCAAATTTTAGCGAAGCAATTAGCGCTTCGAGAACTGGAACGACTTGCGCGCCTTGGCGCGGCCGTACTTCTTGCGCTCCACGGTACGGGAGTCGCGGGTCAGGAAGCCGCCCTTCTTCAACACGCCGCGCAGATCCGGCTCGAAGCAGGTCAGCGCCTTGGAGATGCCGTGACGCACGGCACCCGCCTGGCCCGACAGACCGCCGCCGGCGACCGTGCAGATGACATCGTACTGGCCGGCACGGGCAGCTGCGACCAGCGGCTGCTGGATCAGCATGCGCAGAACGGGACGCGCGAAATAGACTTCGACTTCGCGGGTATTGACCACGATCTTGCCGGCGCCCGGCTTGATCCAGACGCGGGCGACCGCGTCCTTGCGCTTGCCGGTGGCGTAGGCTCGGCCGAACTTGTCGACCTTCTTGACGTATTTCGGCGCGTCGGGCGAAGCCGTCTTCAGGGACGACAACTGGTCGAGCGACTGCATGGTATCGGACATCTTATGCGGCCCTCATGTTCTTGCGGTTCATCGAAGCGATATCAACCGTCTCGGGCTGCTGGGCTTCATGCGGATGTTCGGCGCCGGCGTAAACGCGCAGATTGCCCATCTGCACGCGGCCGAGCGGTCCGCGGGGGATCATGCGCTCGATGGCCTTCTCGACGACGCGCTCGGGGAAGCGACCCTCGAGGATCGACTTCGCGGTGCGTTCCTTGATGCCGCCGATGAAGCCGGTGTGCTTGTAGTAGACCTTCTGGTCGCGCTTGCGACCGGTCAGAACGACATGCGCCGCATTGATGATGACGACGTGATCGCCGCAATCGACGTGGGGCGTGTAGGTAGGCAGGTGTTTGCCGCGCAGGCGCATGGCGACCAGGGTAGCGAGCCGTCCGACCACCAGACCTTTGGCGTCGATCAGCACCCACTTCTTCGTCACCTCGGCGGGCTTAGCCGAAAAGGTTTTCATGTGAGGAAATCCGTGAAAGGGGACTGCGGCGCAGGCTGCGCCGAACTGCGCGGTTTCTAGAGAACCGCGCGCGGCGCGTCAATGCCAAATGGCGATAATTACAATAGCAAAAACAATGCCTTAGAAATATGGTGTTATATTACCGTATAAAAGCCTATTTGTTTGGAATGGAATAGGTCGACGTCACGTGTGCGATCGGATCGGGCGACGTGCCCGACAGCAGATTGACCTCCCCCACCGCCAGGCGCTTGCCGAGCTTCAACAGCCGCGCTGCGGCCAGCACGTCCTGTCCGGGCTGGCCCTTGCGCAGGAAATTGATGTTGAGATTGGTGGTCACCGCGAGCCCAACCGGTCCGATCGCCGACAGCAGCACCACATACATTGCGAAATCGGCCATCGCCATCAGGGTTGGGCCCGACACCGTGCCGCCCGGGCGGAGCATGTTCTCGTTGTAGCGCTGGCGCAGCAGGCAGGTTTCGCCATCCGCGCTTTCGATGGTGATATCGCCGCCTTTGAACGCCTGCGGGAATTCCTCGTGGAGGAACTTCTCCAGTTCAGCCACGCTCATTTTCGCTGCCGCCATGCTGACCCCTGCCCTCGCTTCAGATCGCCTGTTACATTAAGTTGTCATCAAAGCCCAAACAAAACCCAAGAAAACCATTGAGCGGAAATTTTTGAGATGTCGCCCCAGACCGCCCGCGCGCCTGCCCCTCAATCGCCGATCCTGCTGCGCGAGCGGGTCGGCAGCGTCGCCGTGCTTACCTTGAACCGGCCCGCGGCGCGCAACAGCCTGTCGGAGGGCTTGATCGCCGAACTGCATGCGGCGCTGAAGGACATTCACAGCGACAAGAATGTGCGCGCACTCGTCATCGCCGCCAGCGGCCCGGCGTTTTCGGCCGGCCACGACATGAAGGAACTGACCGCGCGCCGAAGCGACGCCGATAGCGGCCGCGCCTATTTCGCAGAGATCATGAATGCCTGCAGCGCGATGATGCAGGCGATCGTGCAATTGCCGAAGCCGGTGGTCGCCGCGGTTCAGGGCGTCGCCACCGCCGCCGGTTGCCAGCTGGTCGCGAGCTGCGATCTGGCGATCGCCTCCGAAGCCGCAAGCTTCGCCACGCCCGGCGTCGACATCGGGCTGTTCTGTTCGACGCCGATGGTGGCGCTGTCGCGCAACGTGCCGCGCAAGCAGGCGATGGAAATGCTGCTCACCGGCGAGCCGGTGGACGCCACGACGGCGCAAAACCTCGGCCTCGTCAATCGCGTGGTTCCACCCGGCACCGAACGCGATGCGGCGATTGCACTGGCGCAAAAGGTTGCGCTGAAATCCGCCTACACCGTCAAGCTCGGCAAGGAGGCCTTCTATCGCCAGGCCGAAATGAGCCTCGCCGACGCCTATCGCTACGCGGCAGAGGTGATGACCGAAAACATGATGGCGCGCGACGCCGAGGAAGGCATCGGCGCCTTCATCGAGAAACGCGAGCCGAAATGGCAGGATAGATAGCTTTTCCGTCATTGCGAGCGCAGCGAAGCAATCCATCGATACCAAGCAAAGAAAGAATGGATTGCTTCGTCGCTTCGCTTCTCGCAATGACGCAGGGAATCATAAATGAACCACGACGCCTACGACGACAATTACATCCGCGCGATCCTCAACAGCGTGAAATCGATCGCGATGGTCGGCGCCTCGCCGGTCAACGTGCGGCCGAGTTACTTCGCGTTCAAATATCTGGCACAGCGCGGCTACGACATGATCCCGGTCAATCCCGGCCATGTCGGCAAGAGCCTGCTCGGCAAACCCTTCGTCGCTTCGCTCGGGGATATCGACCGCCCGATCGACATGATCGACATCTTCCGCAATTCCAGCCACATCATGCCTGTGGTCGATGAAGCCCTGAAATTGTCGCCGCTGCCGAAGGTGATCTGGATGCAGCTCGGCGCGCGCGACGACGCCGCTGCGGAAAAAGCCGAAGCCGCCGGCATCCAGGTCGTGATGAACCGCTGCCCGAAGATCGAATATGGACGGCTGTCATCAGAGATTTCCTGGATGGGTGTCAATTCGCGAACGCTCAGCTCCAAGCGCGCGCCGATCCCGACGCAGGGCATGCGTCTGTCGCTGAACCGGATGAGCGTCGGCGGCGGTGAAACCGCTGCATCCGACCGCGCCGCGAAAAACAAGAGCGAACTGTCGTAACGCAGATGCGAAACGATTGTTTCGAAAACGTGGCCAACGGCGCGGAGCGCCGCCTAGCTACAGGCTCCCGTGAAGCACGTCCGTTCCTAATCCACGATATGTGAAACGGTCGCCTTGACGGCGGACGCGGCTTGCGATCAGCATGCCGCGCATTTTCGACGAACCAAAAACAGGATGCATAGAATGACCGATCGCCACCCGGGATTTTCGACCCTTGCCGTGCATGCGGGCGCGCAGCCTGATCCGACCACCGGCGCGCGGGCGACGCCGATCTATCAAACCACGTCCTTTGTTTTCAACGACGCCGATCACGCTGCGTCGCTGTTCGGCCTGCAGGCCTTCGGCAACATCTATACCCGCATCGGCAATCCGACCAACGCCGTGCTGGAAGAACGCGTCGCCGCGCTCGAAGGCGGCACCGCCGCGCTTGCAGTCGCGTCCGGACACGCCGCCCAGGTGGTGGTGTTCCAGCAATTGCTGATGCCCGGCGACGAGATCATTGCCGCGCGCAAACTCTATGGTGGATCGATCAACCAGTTCACGCATGCATTCAAGAGCTTTGGCTGGAACGTCGCATGGGCGGATTCCGATGATATTGCAAGCTTCGAACGCGCGGTGACGCCGCACACCAAGGCGATCTTCATCGAGTCGATCGCCAATCCCTCGGGCAGCATCACCGATATCGAGGCGATCGCCGCCGTCGCCCGCAAGGCCGGCGTGCCATTGATCGTCGACAACACGCTTGCCACCCCCTACCTGATCCGCCCGATCGACCACGGCGCCGACATCGTCGTCCATTCGCTGACGAAATTTCTGGGCGGCCACGGCAATTCGCTCGGCGGAATCATCGTCGATGCCGGCACCTTCGACTGGTCGAAGGACAACAAGTATCCGATGCTGAGCGAGCCGCGCCCCGAATATCACGGCATCAAGCTGCAGGAAACTTTTGGCAATTTCGCCTTTGCGATCGCCTGTCGCGTGCTCGGCCTGCGCGACCTCGGCCCGGCGCTGTCGCCGTTCAACGCCTTCATGATCCTCACCGGCATCGAGACGCTGCCGCTGCGCATGCAGAAGCATTGCGAGAACGCCAAGGCCGTCGCGGAATTTCTCGCCGGCCATCCGAAGGTCGCCGCGGTGAACTATGCGGGTCTCGCCAGCGACAGGTACAACAACCTCGCGCGCAAATACGCACCGAAGGGTGCCGGCGCGGTGTTCACCTTCAGCCTCAAGGACGGTTATGACGCCGGCGTCAACCTGGTGTCGAACCTGAAACTGTTCTCGCATCTGGCCAATGTCGGGGACACCCGGTCGCTGGTGATCCACCCGGCCTCGACCACGCACAGCCAGCTCGATGACGCCGCCAAGGTGAAATCGGGCGCCGCCCCCGACGTGGTCCGGCTGTCGATCGGCATCGAGGACAAGGAAGACCTGATCGCGGATCTGGAGCAGGCGCTGACGGCCTGAGGGCCATCGCACGTCGCATCACCACGACTCGTGGTACCCCGCGAAAGCGGGGTACCAGTACGCCGCGGCCTATCGGTTTACCCGCCCCCGTGAGCATTGCGCATTCTGGCGGGGTGACGACAGCTGGTGACCGCCGCCTCCCAGCCGGCCATTTGGCCTGAAATCACAAGCCTCTCATTAACGGTCATTCCGGCATAAAGTGGCGCTGAGCCGCCCTTGATGATTCGGAGCAAACGATGCTGCGCTGGATGACGCCATTTCTGGTCGCTATTTTCGCGATCGGAACTGCTGCCGCGGACGAGAGCCCCGGCACCGCCAAGGCCACCGATGGCACCGCAGCAGCAAAGCCTGCCGACAGCCCGGCCGCTACCACGTCAGCCAAAAGCCCAACCGCGACCAAGCGCGCCAATAACGTCGCCGCCTCCAGGCGCGCCGCGGTTCGCGCCACAAAACAATTGCCGCCAGGCCTGCCCCGCGCGCACTACAATTACCGGACCACGGTTGCTCCTGCCGCAGCGCCGCTCTACGTGCGGCGCGGCCGGCAATTGGTGGTGGTCGAGGAAGCCGATCCCGACGTGCTGTTCACGCCGGTCGGGGTTGTCCCCTATGCGCCGCGTGTCTACGGTGTGCCGTTGCTGCCGGGCTCCAACACGCTTCCGGGCTATTACGGCACCAGCCATTCCTACAGCTATGATGGCCCCTATTACGGCGGCCCCTACACGCCCTATTGGAGCCGCCTGCCTTATGCTGGCGGCGTCTACGGCTATCGCTAGCCGCGACTGCAACAGAAACGGACTTTTGGACGTGGCAGGGCCACCGCGAAAAACCAAAACACCGGATTCCGCGCGCGCGATCACCGCCGACCTCGTCGCCGTGCTGGTCGCGGTGACCGACGGCCAACCCAAGATCATGACGATCGCCAATGCGGGTGCGCTGCCGAGCGGGCCGTTCGAGTTCAAGCACCGCTCGCTGCAATCAGGTTTGCGGGCGTGGGTCGAAGCGCAAACCGGCCATCCACTCGGCTATGTCGAGCAGTTGTACACTTTCGCCGATCGCGGACGGACCGGCGATGCCCGGTCGCCGCATAGCATCTCGATCAGCTATTTGGGATTGACCCGCGAGGATGAGATTGGCGAGGGGGCGGAGGCCCATTGGTCCGGCTGGTATGATTATTTCCCCTGGGAAGATCATCGGGAAGGGCCGCCTTCTCTGCTGGCGAAACTGCTGACGCCGCGACTGCGCGCATGGGCGAAATCCGCCCCCTCCACAGCGCTGCAGCGGGAGCGCTGGCAGCGTGCCGCGATCACCTTCGGGTTCGAAGACCGCGAGTGGAATGAAGAACTCGTGCTGCAACGCTACGAGTTGCTCTTTGAGGCAGCACTAATTCCCGAAGCGGTTCGCGAAGGCGGCAACGCGGCCACGCTGGTGCCCGGCCGACCGATGACGGCCGATCACCGCCGTATTCTCGCGACCGGCATCGCCAGGCTGCGGGCCAAGATCAAATACCGCCCCGTGGTATTCGAACTGATGCCGGCGGAATTCACCCTGCTGCAACTGCAACGCAGTGTTGAAGCGCTTGCAGGACGACTGGTGCACAAGCAGAACTTCCGCCGCCTGATGGAACAACAGCAACTCGTTGAGGAAACTGGCGCAATCGCCGCCGACACCGTCGGCCGCCCCGCCAAGCTGTTCCGCTTCCGCCACGCGGTCCTGGCCGAACGGGCCGTCGCCGGAACCAAGCTGCCGCTCTCGCGCACTTGACTTAGGTTATGCTCAGGATAAGTATAAGCCATGATATGCTCATGGAGAGTATAAATGGCCAGCCTCAGTTTCGACGCCCTCGCCCGCACCGCGCCGCTCTATGAGAGGGTCAAGCGCGTGATCCCGCCACCCGAATGGGCGACCTTCGCCGGCGATGTGGACGCCATCCTCGACCTCAAGAGGAAGCGCAACGCGGTCATCCTGGCGCACAACTACCAGACGCCGGAAATCTTCCACGGCGTCGCCGACATCGTCGGCGATAGCCTGCTGCTCGCGCGCGAAGCCACCAAGGTTGACGCCGATATCATCGTGCTCGCCGGCGTGCACTTCATGGCCGAGACGGCCAAGCTGCTCAATCCGCAGAAGATCGTCCTGATCCCTGATCTTGCGGCCGGCTGTTCGCTCGCGGATTCGATCACCCCGGCGGACGTGCGGCTGATGCGGCAACGCTACCCCGGCGCGCCCGTCGTCACCTATGTCAACACATCGGCCGCCGTGAAGGCGGAATCCGACATCTGCTGCACCTCGGGCAACGCGCTCAAGGTCGTGGAGTCGCTCGGCGTCGAGCGCGTCATCATGCTGCCGGACGAATATCTGGCGCAGAACATCGCCAGGCAGACCGACGTGAAGATCATCGCGTGGAAGGGCCACTGCGAAGTGCATGAACTCTTCACGCCTGACGACATCAGGCAGATCCGGGAGAACCACCCCGGCGTCACTGTTCTGGCGCATCCGGAATGCCCGCCCGAGGTGGTGGCGGAAGCTGACTTCTACGGCTCGACGGCGGCGATGTCCGGCTATGTCGAACAGCAGCGCCCGCCGCGCGTCGTGCTGCTGACCGAGTGCTCGATGAGCGACAACGTCGCGGTGCTGCATCCCGATGTCGAGTTCATCCGGCCCTGCAATCTGTGCCCGCATATGAAGCGGATCACGCTGAAAAATATCCGCCATGCGCTGGAGACCAATCAGCACCAGGTGACGATCGATCCCGCGATCGCCGCCCCCGCGCGGCGCGCCGTCGAGAGGATGCTGGCGATATGAGCACGGATATTTCAGCGCTGGCCAACCGTCCCGTGATCATCGGCGGCGGCGCCGCAGGATTGATGACGGCGCTGCAACTGGCGCCGGAGCCGGTGCTGGTGATGTCGAAGGCCCCATTGGGGGCGGAGGCCTCCAGCCTGTGGGCGCAAGGTGGGCTCGCCGCGGCGATGGGTGCGGACGACGACCCTGCGCTGCATCTCGCCGACACCCTCGCTGTCGGCGCCGGCCTTTGCGATGAGACCACCGCAAGCCGGATCGTCCACGCAGCGCCCGCGGCGGTCGAACATCTCGCGCAACTCGGCGTCGCCTTCGACCGGCGGCCGGACGGGCGCTGGCGGCTTGGCCTCGAAGCCGCCCACAGCCGCAACCGGATCGTTCACGCCACCGGCGACGGCACCGGCCGCGAGATCATGCGGGCATTGATCGCCGCGGTACGCCGCTGCCCAACAATCACCCTGCTGGAGGGTGTCGAGGCGCGCCGGCTGATCGTCGAGGACAACGCCGTCAAGGGCGTGCTCGGCGTCAACGCGCACGGCCCGCTGGTCATCGATAGCGGCCGCGTCGTGATCGCGACCGGCGGGATCGGCGGACTGTTTCTCGACAGCACCAATCCGGCCGGCTGCTTCGGCCAAGGCCTCGCGCTGGCAGCGCACGCGGGCGCGAGGCTTTCGGACCTGGAGTTTGTCCAGTTTCATCCAACCGCGTTCGATGGACCGTCGCGGCCGATGCCGCTGCTCACCGAGGCTATCAGAGGCGACGGCGCAACCCTGATCGACGAGACCGGCGAGCGTTTCATGGCGAACGAGCCCGGCGCCGAGCTCGCAGCCCGAGACATCGTCGCCCGCGCCGTGTGGCGCCGCCGCGCTGAGGGACATCGGGTATTCCTCGATGCACGGAAGCATCCGGGGAAGGATTTTGCCAAGCGCTATCCCGTCATCTCCGCGTTCTGCAAGATGGCCGGGATCGATCCTGCGACCGATCCGATTCCGGTCCGGCCCGCCGTGCACTACCACATGGGCGGCATCGCTGTTGATCTTGAGGGCCGCAGCACGGTTGGCGGCCTCTGGGCCTGCGGCGAGGTCGCCCGCACCGGCTTGCACGGCGCCAACCGCCTTGCCAGCAATTCGCTGATGGAAGCCATCGTCTGCGCCGAGTGGGTTGCCGGAAGCGTCAGCAGAGCAAGCCGCGGGCCATTGAAGGCGCGTGCGCCCCTTACGCCCCTGCCCGCCTCCGATCCATCCACCTTACGGCCAATGATGTCGCAAGGCCTCGGCGTGCTCCGCGACCGCAGCGCAATCGGTCGGCTGGTTCATAGCCTCTTGCCGATCGCCCACAGAGATGGCGCGGCATCCGACCCGGCGCTGGTGGGATTGATGATCGCCGTCGCCGCATACCAGCGCGAGGAGAGCCGCGGCGGGCACTTTCGTACCGATTATCCCGACACGCTGCCGTTGGCCACGCCGTCATCGATCTCGCTTTCCGAGGCGCTGGACGCCGCTCGCGAGATTGTGGAATCCGACACCCTGTCTCTTGGGAGTGCCCAATCATGACCCTCAATCCCCTCCTGCCCATCATGTACGAGCCGATCGTGCGAACCGCCCTCCTGGAGGATATCGGTCGCGCCGGCGACATCACGGCTGACGCGATCGTTCCCGCCGACCAGCAGGCCGCGCTGGTGCTGCGCGCGCGGCAGCCCGGCGTCGTGGCTGGCCTCGACATCGCGCGCTGCGCCTTCCAGTTCGCGTCGCCAGCCATCACGCTCCGTGCGGAGCAGCCCGACGGCAGCGTCGTCGCGCCGGGCGAAATCATCGCGACCATCGAAGGCCCCGCACGCGGTTTGCTGACCGGCGAGCGGACGGCGCTGAACTTCCTGTGTCACCTCAGCGGCGTTGCAACGGCCACCGCCTCGCTGGTATCCGCCGCGAAGGGGACGAAGGCGCAGATCGTCTGCACGCGCAAGACGACGCCGGGGCTGCGCGCGCTGGAAAAATATGCGGTGCGCGCCGGCGGCGGCGGCAATCATCGTTTTGGCCTCGACGACGCCATCCTGATCAAGGACAACCACATCGCGCTGGCCGGCGACATCCGCACCGCCATTGAGCGCGCGAAGGCCCATGCCGGTCACCTCGTCAAGATCGAGGTCGAGGTCGACACGCTGGCGCAGCTCGAACAGGTGCTGGCACTCGGCGTCGACGCGGTGCTGCTCGACAACATGTCGAACGAGGAGCTCAAGCAGGCCGTGGCCATGACCGGCGGCAGGGCGATCACCGAGGCGTCCGGCCGCATCACCGCCGCCACCGCCAAGGCGATCGCGGCGACCGGCGTCGACCTGATTTCGGCCGGCTGGATCACGCACAGCTCGGCCGCGCTCGATATCGGGCTCGACTATCTCGATCTCAAGCGGCAGGCCGCTTGAGGATCACTCGGCCGCGCGCACCGAGGCTTTTTCCTCGCGCATCAGGCGAGCATTGCGCTGGAACACCGAAAAGGTCGCGAGCGCAAACAGAATGACCAGCAGCTGGATCGACAGCGCTTCCATGCTCGGATTGAGTCCGATCGCGGTGAAAAACGCGCTGCCCTTGACCTCGGTCACCGTAATGATCGCCTGCTCCTGGAATTCCTGCACGGCTTCGCCGATGAACTTGATCGCCATCGCGAACAGGAAGGCGGACGTGATGACGAACAGAGGCCGCAGCGGAAGCTTTTGCGCGATCATATTGATGAAATAGAACAGCACGGCAAGCCCGACCGTCGCCGCCGCAAGGCCTCCGAACAGCCCGGCACTCCATCCGCCTTCGGTCTTCGCCAGCGCATTGATGAACAGCACGGTTTCGGCGCCCTCGCGGAACACCGCGAGGAAGGCCAGCGCGCCGACCGCCCACACCGTGTCCTGCGCCAGCGCGCTGTCGGCCTTGTGCGCCAGATAATCCTGCCAGCCGCGCGGATCCTGCTTCACCATCAGCCAGCCGCTGACATAGAGCATCAACGCGGCGGCGAACAGGATGATGACGCCTTCGAGGACGTCGCTGTGGTCGCCGGAATTGAGTACCGCAAACAGCCAGGCGGCGATGAAGCTGGCGCCAACCGCGGCCAGCGCACCACCATACAGCGCGCCGACACGGTGCGCGGAGCCGACCTTTTTCAGATAGCCGGCAAGCGCCGCGATCACCAGCATGGCTTCAAGCCCCTCGCGGAGCAGGATGACGGCGGCCTGGATGAATGCTGAAGACATAATGGAAACCCTGATTTCCGGCTCGTTTTATCGTCCGGATGATTCAAGTAAAGCGCAACGTCCGACACAAGCGCGTCAAGCGCTCACGACAGCTTAGAATAGCTTTAGAATTCTCCCATCTCAGCCGGGCTGCCCCACCGGCTGAACCAATCTCTCCGGGCCGGGCTCGGTGCGGCGCGCGACCAGCCGCTCGGTCTGAAAAATCGCCAGCGTCAGGACGACCATCGCAACCGCCTGATGGGCCAGGGCCAGATCAATCGGCACCTGGTGCAGCAGCGTGAGGATACCGAGGACCGCCTGCACGACGATCGCGGCGACCAGCCACCAGGCGCCGCGGACCACGGCCGTCCCGGTGCGCGAGGCGACCGCATCGATCGCGTGCAGCACCGCCAGCGCCAGCAGCGCATAGGCGGTCATGCGATGCTCGAACTGCACCGTGAGCGTATTGTCGAACAGATTGCGCCACCATGGATCTTCGAAGAACAGCCGCGCCGCGGAGGGAATGAAGGCGCCGTCGATCTGCGGCCAGGTGTTGTACACCCTGCCCGCACGCAGGCCCGCGACCAGCGCGCCGAAATAGATCTGCACGAAGGTCAGCGCCAGCAACGCCACGCCGGTGACCTTCAGTCGCGACGACGCCGCGGCTTGCTGCCGATCCGTCAGCCGCAGCAATGTCCAGACGATCGCCGCAAAAATCACCAGCGCCAGCATCAGATGCGCCGCCAGCCGATATTGCGAGACTTCGACCCGCTGCGTGAGGCCCGAGGCCACCATCCACCAGCCGACCGCGCCCTGCAGCGCGCCGAGGCCAAAGATCACCCACAACCGCCGCTTCAGCTCGGTGCCGAGCATGCCGCGCCAGAGGAAGAACAGGAACGGCAGCAGATAGACCGCGCCGATCACGCGCCCGAGCAGCCGGTGGCTCCATTCCCACCAGAAGATGGTCTTGAACTCGGCCAGGGTCATGCCGGCGTTGAGTTCGCGGTATTGCGGAATGGTCTTGTAGCCCTCGAACGCCTGCGCCCATTGCGCATCGGTCAACGGCGGCAAGGTTCCAGTGACGGGTTTCCACTCGACGATCGATAATCCGGACTCAGTCAGCCGCGTGGCGCCGCCGACCAGCACCATGATCGCGATCAGGGCCGCGACCGCAAACAGCCACCATCTGACAGCGCGGTTTGGAGGCCCCTCGTTGGCGGAAATACCGGTCATTGAACCCGTTCGATGCCCATGCTTGATTGAATTGCTGCGCCCCTTATAGTCCGCCCCTTCCCGCGCGCAACAGGCTCTAAGCTCGTTAAAGGCTTCACATATCCGCCATGACAATCCGTACCCGCAAATTCGTCGGAACCATCTTCTTGCTGGTGCTCGTCGTGGTCTGGTCTCTGCTCGGCATGACCATCGCGCAGACGCCTTGGCTCGCCAATTCCGGGCTGTTGCAATCGATTTTCTACGTCGTGGCGGGCCTTGGATGGGTGCTGCCGGCGATGCCGATCATCAGCTGGATGTCGCGGCCCGACGCCTGAATTTTGCACTCACCCCCAATTGGTTCGTTTCGCCTTTACCTGCGGAAGAAACGCCCCCGACAGCATCACCCGCATCATGCGCAGCGAACGCTGCCGTCCGTCCCAGGCGACGCGCGGCAACGCGCGCAGATTGGTATATCCCTTCGAAGCGACCACGCCCGGCAACACGGTTGCCGCACTGGCGAGACCCATCTCCTGCGCCATCGCCACGTGCGCCCGGCGAAAGGCGTCGCGATCGCCGAACGGATAGGCGAAATGCTTGATGGTGCAGTGGAAGGCCGCTTCCGCCACCGCCTTGCCCATCGCCATCTCGCGCTGGGCGTCGGCGTCTTTCAGGTTCGACAGAACCGGATAGTTCACCGTGGCGCTGCCGATCGTCACGTTCGGATCGGCCGCGAGCTTGGTCAGGTCGTCCCAGTCCATCGACGCGCCGCGCGACAGGCCCGCAAGGTCGACCGAATAGCGCTTGCAGAGATCGTTGATGGCGAATGAAAGATCCGGCGGCGACAGCGTCCGCATCCAGCTCGCAAAAAATTCGAACGCCTGATATTTATCGGAAGCGCTTCGCGTCGCGAAATGCCGCTCTTTGCGATCGATCACGAGGCTGATGCGGTTTTCCCGCGCGATCATTTCTTCCAGCGCCAGCCACCATGCCTCGCCGAGCCCGTCCGGAAACGCCGTCGGGAGGTAAACGGTGAAGGGAACAGCGTGCTTCGCCAGCACCGGATAGGCCGCCGTCATCACGTCCTTGTAGCCGCCGTCAAATGTCAGCGCGACAAACCGATTGGCCGTCGGCAGCGTGACCGCACGCCGGCATACCTCGTCCATCGAGACGATGTCATATTTCCAGCGCTTCACAGCCCGGATCATCCGGTCCAGAAATTGCGGGGTGATCTCGCTCGCCTTGAGCGGCTGGAACCGTCGCGGCTGCCGCCCGCGCACGCGTTCGAACCGCAGCACGACACCGGCGCCGCCGCTTCCGCGCTGCTTCAGCCGCGCGTAGCCGCTGAAATAAGCGAGCTCCATTTGGGCCCGCTTCAAAAACCCGACGTCCTGACCCAACGTCCCGCCCCCAAACACGGTCGCGCGGTGCCCCGCCGCGCCCGCATTGTTATTACTCTTTGTTGACATTTCCCTGCGAAGGTCGCGCCAAAGCCGAAAATTGTAAACAATTTCCTACAGGGTTCTGCGATGACCATGGCTGCCGCGATTGAAAACGGAACGGCGGATACGCAAACCTGGTCGAAACCGGGGCGCATCGCCGGCATCGACATCATCCGCGATCTCACAGGCGCCGAAGCGATCTGGCGCGGCTTGGAAAACGCGCAGCAGCAATCCTCCACGCCCTTTCAGCGCTTCGACTTCGTCAGCGCCTGGCAGCGCAATGTCGGCGCGCGCGAAGGCCTCACCCCCTTCATCGTGATCGCCTACGACGCGGAGCGCCGGCCGCTGATGCTGCTGCCGCTCGCGGTCAGGCATGTCTATGGCGCGCGCTGCGCCAGCTTCATGGGCGGCAAGCACTCGACCTTCAACATGGCGCTGTGGGACATGGATTTTGCCGCGACCGCAACGCGGGCCGATATCGAGGGCCTGATCGCGGCCATCTCGCAACGTTCCGAGGCCGACGTGCTGGCGCTGCATCAACAGCCGCTGCGCTGGCGCGATCTGCCGAACCCGATCGCACTGCTGCCGCATCAACCCTCCGCCAACGACTGCCCGGTGCTGAAGATGGAGCCCGGTGCGGCGCCGACGGCGCTGGTCAGCAAGTCGTTCCGGCAGCGGTTGAAGGGCAAGGAGCGCAAGCTGCAGGCCCTGCCCGGCTTTCGCTATCACGTTGCCACCACCGACGCCGACATCACGCGATTGCTCGACTGGTTCTTCCGCATCAAGCCGCTGCGGATGGCCGAGCAGAAACTGCCTGACGTATTCGCCGAGCCCGGCATCGAGGATTTCATCCGCAGCGCCTGCGCAGCGCACGTGGAGGGCGCCAACCGCGTCATCGACATCCACGCGCTCGAATGCGACGAGGAAGTGATCGCGATCTTCACCGGCGTCGCCGACGGTCATCGTTTCTCGATGATGTTCAACACCTACACGATGTCGGCCAATTCGAAATACAGCCCCGGCCTGATCCTGATGCGCGACATCATCGATCACTTCGCAGCCAAAGATTATCGCGCCTTCGATCTCGGCATCGGATCGGACGATTACAAGCGGCTGTTCTGCAAGGACGACGAGCCGATCTTCGACAGCTTCATCCCGCTGAGCCAGCGCGGCAAGCTCGCCGCGGGCGTGATGTCGGGGCTGAACCGTACCAAGCGCATGGTGAAGCATAATCCGGCCCTGCTCGAGATGGCGCAGAAGCTGCGGAATGCGTTTAGTTGAGGCGGGGCAAGAGAACGAGTTGCGAGAATGTCGGCGCTTCTCTTTCGTCGTCCCGGCGAACGCCGGGACCCATACCGCGGGATCTCTCAATAGAAGCTCGGTAACAGAGACCTTTCGCAAAACTGCTTCCTGTGGTTATGGGTCCCGGCTCAAGGCCGGGACGACGGCGGAATTTGTTGCCGCACTGTGCACTGAACACGCCTTCGCCTTCTCGCGACGCATTGCGCCCGAGCTTTGCCAGAAACTTCCCGCCCTCTCATCAAGAGGGCGCAGGGAAGACCGGGTGCGCGCTGCACCCGCGGTCCCGTGTGCGGTTTGCACTAAGTAGGCTGCACACGAGCATACAGGGCAGCGGAGAACACCCGGCCTTCCCTGCGCAATGGCTTTACGGCTTATGCCGTGATCTCCCCGGAGACGAGTTCTTGGTTGACTCCGTCACCACCGGTTCAGCTCACGCTTCTCCGACAGCTTGACGCCGGCAACGGGCGCCAGGACCACACGGTTTTGCCGTACGCCCGTCCACGCCGTCGTCTCAGCGCAAACAAGCGTCCACCGCAACCCGCCCAACGTCCGTGACGACGGCCGACGCCCTTCTGAGTAGGACGGGATGGCTCACATATAAACTGATTTGACCTTCTGTAAAACAGAAATATTTTTTATCTTGGGACGACTTGACACGAATTCCGTAAATCAGAACTGATTTGCCCGTCGGGTTGATTTGCCGCACTCCGCCGTCATTGCGCATCGAAAAAGAGGACCTACGGGATGGAACGCCAAAGCCTGAAACGCCAAAGCCTGAAACGCCAAAGCCTGAAACGTCAAAGCCTGAAACGTCAAAGCCCCGCCGATCTCGCCCGTGCGCTCTATGCCGCGCTGGCCGCCGGGGGCCGGACTTGACGGCCTATCGGTGGTCGGCGAAAGCGGCTTTTGCGGCTGTCGCGCCCGTCAATATCAGGTTACGGATGCAACCAGTTCCGGCTCGATATGCGGCACGGCTTCAACCAGCTCACGTGTGTAAGCGGTTTTCGGATTGTCGAACATCGCCCGGCTCTCGCCCTGTTCGACGATGCGGCCATTTTGCAGCACGATGGTCCGGTCGCACATCATGCGAACGACGTTGAGGTCGTGGCTGACGAAGAGGAAGGCCAAGTCATCCTCACGTCGCAGCCGGTCGAGCAGTTGCAGCACCACCGCCTGTACCGATACATCCAACGCCGCCGTCGGCTCGTCCAGCACCAGGAGGCGCGGCCGGCAGGCGATGGCGCGGGCAATGCCGACACGAGCCTTCTGGCCGCCCGAAAGCTGATGCGGGAAGCGCGTCAGCAATTCGACCCCCAATCCGACCCGTCGTGCACACTCCTCCACTCGCTGCCGCAGCGCGTCGCCGGCGCGCATGCCACCCAGCCGCAACAGCGGATGGGCGATGCAGTCAAAGGCGGTGAAGCGCGGGTTGAGGCTGTCGTTCGGATCCTGAAAGACGATCTGGATATCCTTGCGAAACGGCGAGCGGTGAAAATCGCGGGCCGGGATATGGCCGATCGACTGTCCTTCGAACGCGATCTCGCCCTCGCTCGGATCGATCAACCGGCAGATGATGCGCGATGTCGTGCTCTTGCCGGAACCCGACTCGCCGACCAAGCCTACGCTCTCGCCGGCATTGATCATCATCGAAAAGTCCGCGACCGCCGGGGCCCCCTGATCGAACCGCTTTGCGAGTTTCTGCACCTCCAGCAGCGGCGGCGTGCCCGGAGCAGCCGGCGATTTGGGTGCGACCTGGATCGCCACTTCTCGACCCCTCTCCTCTTCCGGCACCAAATCCGCGATCCGGGACGTCGCCGTGGGCGAAGCAGCAACAAGGCGCTTGGTGTAGGAATGCTGCGGCGCTCGGAACAGTGTCAGCGGTTCGGCCTCCTCGACCAGCCGGCCTTGCTCCATCACCACGACGCGACGACAGTAACGGGCGGCGAGACCGAGGTCATGGGTGATCAGAATGGTCGCCATGCCGCGCTCGGCCGCAATCCCGGTCAACAAATCCATCACGACCTTTTGCGTCGTAACGTCGAGGCCGGTAGTGGGCTCGTCGGCGATCAGCAGTGCGGGATTACAGGAAATCGCCATCGCGATCATCACACGCTGGCACATACCGCCGGAGAGTTCGTGCGGATAAGCGGACATCCGCTTTTCGGGATCGCGGATTTGCACGGCGCGCAACAGTTCCAGCGCCTGCGCGCGCGCCTGATCCCGCGGCATTCGCTTATGAGCCGTGATGGCATCGGCGATCTGGTCGCCGACGGCACGGATTGGATTGAGCGCTGCGCGAGGATTTTGAAAGATCATCGCCATCGCCGCGCCGTGCAGATGACGGAAATCACTCCCTGATATCCGCGTGATGTCCTGCCCGCGAAACCGGATATTGCCTGCCGTGATACGGCCGGCCGCATCCAGCAGCCGCGTGATCGCAAAACCCGTCACGGACTTGCCCGAACCGCTCTCGCCGACCAGGCCGAGCATCTCGCCCTCGCCGAGCGACAGCGTGACGCCACGCACCGCCTCGACAAGGCCACGCCGTGTCGAGAAAGTGACGTGCAGGTCGTTTAATGCCAGCAGCGATGGGGTCATGTGCGCATGCGGGGGTCGAGAATATCGCGCACCCCGTCGCCGAGGAGGTTGAAGCACAGCACAGTCAGCATCAGCGCCAACCCGGGGAATGCAACCAGCCACCATTTGCCTGTCGAAATGAAGCGCGCGCCTTCGGCAACCATGATGCCCCATTCCGGCGTCGGCGGCTTGACGCCGAGACCGATAAAGGACAGTCCGGCCGCATTGAGGATCGCCCAGCCGAGATTGAGCGATATCTGCACCGCCATGGCCGGCAGCACGTTCGGCAGCAGGAAGCGCAGCACGACCGAGATGTGGCTGTCGCCGCAGGCGCGCGCCGCCTCGACCCAGCCGACATTGCGGCGGACGTTCACCTCCGCCCGCGCAAAGCGGATGTAGAACGGCAGATTGATGATGGCGGTCGCGATGATGATGTTCTCGACCCGGTTGCCGAGGGCCGCGACCATCGCCATCGCCAGCACGAAAAGCGGAAAGGCCATCACGACGTCGACGAAGCGGCCGACGCCGCGATCGAGACGGCCGCCGGTATAGCCGCAGATCGCGCCGATGACGGCGCCGATGGCAAAGGAGATCCCGACCGCCGAGACGGCGATGGCAAGGTCGAGTCGTGCGGCGACGATGAGGCGGCTGAATACGTCGCGGCCGAGCTGATCGGTGCCTGCGATGTGCGCCGCGCTCGGCGGCTGCAGCGCCTGCGATACATTCGAGACGATCGGATCGTACGGCACGATCCAGGGCCCGAAGATCGCAATCAACACCAGCAGGAAAACGCCGGTCGCGGCGACACCGGTGAGCGGATTGCCGCGCAGGATCCAGCCGGCATGGCGTAATGTCGCACTGGTCATCCGATTGTCACCCTGGGATCGGCGATACCATAGAGGATGTCCACCAACAAATTGACGATCACGAACACGGTCGCCATCAGCAGCACGAAGCCTTGCACCGGCGCATAATCGGAAGACAGCAACGCATCGAGCGCGTAGGAAGCGACGCCCGGCCACGAGAATACCTTTTCCACCAGCACATTGGCGCCGAGCATGGTCGAGAACACGATGCCGGCGATGGTGATGACCGGTAGGATGGCGTTGCGCAGTGCATAGGTGACGACGATTTTCCACCACGGAAGGCCCATGGAGCGCGCGGTGCGCACGAAATCACTGCCCAGCGAGACCAGCATCGAGGCGCGCGTGATGCGCGCCAGCGGCGCCACCACGAACAGCGCCATGCTGAGCGCCGGCAGGATCAGTTGCCGGAAGGCGGCCCACCAGCCATCGAAATCGCCGGCGATCAGGAAATCGATCAACAGGAAACCGGTTCGCCTCGGCGGCAGCGATGCGAAGATATCGACCCGGCCGGTCGGATCAGGCGCAAGCCCGAGCAGGTAATAGAAAACATAGATCAGCAACAGGCCCGAGACGAATGTCGGGACACAGACACCGAGCGCGCAGAAAAATCGCACGCCGTGGTCGATGATGGAGCCCGGTCTGAGCGCTGCCAGCACACCGAGGGGCACCGCCGACACCAGCGCGATCAGCAGCGCCGTAAGCGTCAGTTCCAGCGAGGCCGGCAGCCGCTCGCGCAGATCCTTCGTGACCATTTGGCCGGTCATCATCGACCGACCGAGATTGCCGCTGCCGACGTCATAGAGATAGAGCATCAGTTGTTCGGGCATCGGCTTGTCGAGGCCCATCTGCTTGCGGATGACCTCGATCTCCTCCTTGCCGGAGTTCGGCCCGGAGGCGAAGAACACCGCCGGATCGCCCGGCAGCACCCGCATCAGCAGGAAGGTGAACACGAGCACGCCAAACAGCGCCGGCAGCGAGGACAGGAAACGCCTGCCCGCCCGTATCACCGTTGCTCCAAAGGCCGCCATCGTACCCGCCGGGTTACTTGCGACTGAGATCGCGATAATCGACCTGCCGGTGGAACTGGTAGGTGTAGCCTTCGACCGAGGCCGCCATGACCGCGTCCTGGCTGGGCTGCCAGAGCGGAATCTGCGGCATCTCGGTGAAATGGATGGCGTTGAGCTTCCTGCCGTCTTCCTCATACTTGGCCGCATCGGGTTCGAAGCGGGCCTTCTGCGCGATCTCCACCAGTTCGGCATTGTTGATCGACGAGTAGTTCCAGCGCTGATTGCCGGTGTAGAAGTTGCGGTAGAAATAGTCTGGCGAAGGCAACCAGGCGACGATGCCCTCGGTAAAGAAAGGCAGCTTCTTCTCGTTGATCTGCGTCGACATCTGCGCATCCGGCAGCTTCTGGATATCGACCTTGATGCCGATCTTGGCGAGCGACTCCTTCACTAGCGCAGCCATAGGCTCGGCGGTGGAAGCCTGACCGACGTTAAAGCTGAACGTGGTCGAGAAGCCGTCCGGCATGCCGGCCGCCTTCAGATATTCCCTGGCCTTATCGAGGTCGAGTTTCACCGGCTGCGGTACAGGATAGGCGCCGCTCGATGGCTTGCCATCAGCCCATGTTGCGCCAAACAGCGGCGACCCGCGGCTGAACAGCGCCGCCTTGAACATGTCGTCATAGGGCAGCGCAAAAGCGACGGCGCGGCGCACATTGACGTTGTCGAAGGGCGGGATTTGATTGTTCATCGAAACGAAGGTGACGGAATTGTATTGCGGCGTCGAGATCACCTTCAGCTTGGCTTTGGCTTCGAGCGACTGGACGTCGCTCGCCTGCAGATCGACGACGATATCGGCGTCGCCACGCTCGACCAGATTGGCGCGCGTCGCCGGCTCCGGCACCGACTGCACGATGACGCGTTTGAAGAACGCCGACTTGTCGGTCGTGCCGCGGTTCCAGGCCTCGTTGCGCACCATGATCACCTGTTCACCCGGCTTGAACGTCTCGATCCTGTAGGCGCCGCTGCCGGCCGTGTTCTCCTTCAACCACGCCGTTGCCCAGGGATCCTCTGCCGTCGCATGCGACTTGGCGACCTTGGAGTTGATGATGATCGGGTAGACGGTGGCGAGATTCGGTAAGGCCAGCTTGTCCGGCTTCGGCAGCGTCACCTCGATGGTCAAGGGGTCGACGACCTTGAACTGATCGGCTGATGTCAACGATCCCGTGAGAAGCTGCGCCTTGCCGAGGATCGGCGCCGTGACGACGCGGTCGAGCGACCACTTGACGTCATCAGCGGTGACCGGTGTACCGTCCTGGAATTTCGCGTCCTTGCGCAGGCGAAAAGTCATCTTCAGCCCGTCCGGGCTGACCTCGTAGGATTCCGCCAGCTCTCCGGTGATCTTGCTGAGGTCAAACACCCATTTGCCATTGAGTTGCTTGCGGCCAAATGACACGAGCCGGTCGTAGGTGCTGAGACTCACCGCAAAGGCTTCGCGGGTCGAACCCGGAACATTCGGCTCGAGCGTATTGACCGATGCGCCGGTGACGTAGCGCAGCGTTTCCGCGCGCGTTTGTGCCTGCACCGATCCGGCGGCCAGTGAAAACGCGACAAAGGCTACCGCCGAAAGCAGACGCCTGGATCCTGTAACGCCCATCGAACTTATTCCCTATATTGTCAGGTTTATTTTCTGAATGAGAACATCAACTTAAAGCAAGGGATATGCCAACCGGAACCGCCAGAGGCAGGAGCATAGTAGGTATGAGCCGAGCTTCCCAAACGCGGTTGAAAACCGTTCACCGTTCCTCACCCGTCGTGGATGCTTGCCGCACGACGACAGCCTGGGGCACGTCATACGCCTTGAACGAAGCCCAGTGCCGCTCGATGTCCGCGCGAAACAGGCCGCGTGTCAACCCGTGCACCAGCTTCGGCACGGCCGTGGTCATCGCATTGATCGATGAGCCCGAAGCACCGAAGCTCATGGTGGAGGCGATCGCGAAGACATGAATGTTCGCGATCCATGGTGTTTCACCGGCGACCCGCTCCATCAGCGCATAGTCGTCAGCGAGATAGGGAAAACGCCCGAGCCGCGGGCTGCGCTCGTCCGGCGGCGGCTGGTAGCGGTCGGCCCAGGTCGCGATGTTGGCGGCGCTGCTTCGCAGTTCGGGCCGGCCGGCAAAATTCATGTCGATCCCTGTGCCGCAGATCACGAAGTCGGCCGCGAACACGCCCCGCGGCGTCTGCAAGTCGACGCCGCAAGCCGTTTGCGTGGCGGCTTCGATCGGTGCCCCCTCCTGCAGGCGAAAATTGGGATGACGCGCGCAGCGGTCGTAGGTTGCTTGCGGAAAACCTTCCCGCATCTCCAGAACAGCGCGCATGAAGCGCCAGCGCCAGGCATCATCCAGATCACAGAAGTGACGCAGGAAGCCGCGGAACGTGAGCCAGCGGTAGGGCTGGATCACCTGGATCTCCGCCCTGCGGCAAAACAGATCCACCTCGGCCGCGCCTGCCTCCAGTGCGGTCGCTGCATTGTCGAAGGCCGAGGCGCCGGCGCCGATCACCGCAACATTCTTGCCGCGCAAGCGGGCGAAGTCGATCGGCTGGGCCGCATGCGCGCAAACCGACGACGGCAGATGGCGTAGCGGCTCCGGAATGGTCCAGTCGCCCATGCCTTCCTGCCCCGTCGCCAGCACAATCTTGCGCGCAAAGACAGTATCGAAACCATCAGCCGTTTGCACCTTGGCCGCGAGCAATCCTCCGGTCGCAGGCGATATCTCGACGACCTCGCAACCATTCCGCACCGGCAGGTCCAGGATGCGCCTGAACCAGAGCAGATACTCCGCCCACAGCGCGCGTGAAATCAGGTCGAGATTGCGCCAGTCCTCTTCGCCGAACCGCGCCTCGTGCCAGGACTGATAAGTCAGGCTGGGAATATCAAGATCGGGCCCGGTGAAATGCTTCGGACTGCGCAGCGTATGCATGCGGGCGTAAGTGAGCCACGGTCCTTCCTGCCCCTCCTCGGATTTGTCGAGCACGAGGATGTTGCTCACCTGCGAGCGCATCAGCCCAAACGCCGTCGCGAGCCCAGATTGCCCGGCGCCCACCACGAGCACGTCCAGCGCCGGTCTGCCGTCGGGCCCGAGCTTCGGCGTCAGCCACGCAGCATCCGGATGCGCGGTCTTGGCAAGATCGGCGCGAACCTGGGCTTCGAGAGCGAGCAAGCTATTCATGCCGCGAGCCATCCGCCATCCACCACCATCACGGTGCCGGTCGTAAAGGAAGACGCATCGCTGGCGAGGTGGAGCGCGGCCTGGGCCACCTCCTCCGCCTGGCCAAATCGCTTCATGGCATGGCGGTTGCGGGACGCTTCACGCACTGGTTCAGGGTCGGCATGGCGAGCAAAACTGCG
Organism: Bradyrhizobium sp. AUGA SZCCT0176; assembly: GCF_018130145.1. GTDB lineage: Bacteria > Pseudomonadota > Alphaproteobacteria > Rhizobiales > Xanthobacteraceae > Bradyrhizobium. The sequence goes on from NZ_JAFCMB010000004.1 coordinate 156,093, forward strand.
TCGCAGCATCGGCGTGTCGATGGCGCCCGGCGCGATCGCGTTGACCCGGATTCCGTCCGTGGCGAAATCCACCGCCATCGTCCGGGTAAGGCTGATGATCGCGCCCTTGGCCGCGATATAGGCGCTGTTGCCCTTGCCGCCGGCTATCGCCAGTTGCGAGGCGAGCGCAATGATCGAGCCGCTGCCTTGCCGCTGCATCTCGGGCACTGCCGCGCGTGCCCAGAGCCAGGTGCCGCCGACATTGGTGCGGAACACCGCATCCCAATCGGCGGGATCGGTGGTCAGCACCGTGCCGCCGCAGGAAAAGCCCGCCGCGGCCATCAGCACATCGAGGCGGCCGCGCCGCGCTATGACATCGCCAACCACAGTTTGCGCGAAATCCGCCTCGCCGACATCGCCGACATGGAATGAAGCTTCACCCTTCACGCCGTCGATCGCCGCCAGCGTCTCCTGCAAACCCGCACTGTCGCGATCGACCAACGCGATAAAGGCGCCCTCCTTCGCAAACAGCGCCGCACTGGCGCGGCCGATGCCGGAGCCAGCGCCGGTTATGATCGCCGTCCGCCCTGTCAGTCTCATGTCAGGCTTTCCCTCGATGTTCTTTCCACCAGTTGCTCAGTTCGACGACGGAATCGGCGCAGCCGAACCGCGCGCGCCAGCCGAACTCTTCCGCCATGCGCGTGACCGAAAGCGGCGCCCGGTCGGCTGGACTATGCAGGTCGATCGTCGCCGCTTCACCGGCATCGGTCAGCCTGCAAATGAAACCGGGGCGCAGCGCGGCCAATTCCTGCCCCCATTGGAGCGCCGGCCATTCCACGCCGGTCGAAATATTGTAGAGCTGATGCTTGGGCCGCTCCGCCTCGATCAGCAACGTCACGGCTTCCGCGACATCCACGGCATAGATCCAGTCCCTGATGCCCGGACGTGACAGAACGGCCTCGCGTTTCTCCTGCATCGCAGCCAGAATCTGCACCTGCGGGCTTGGCGTGTCGCGCACCTCGTTGCTCCGCTCCCACGGGCCGAATACGGCGCTCAGCCGTACGCTGACGATTTGGCATTGCCATAGGGTGGAAAGGCGCGCGGCCACTTTCTCCGACGCGAGTTTGGTAATGGCGTAGAGTGAAACCGGATCGCAAGGCGTCTCCTCATCAAGCACCGCATTCCCAAATGCGCTGGCGCCGTAGGCAGCCGCGGACGACAGATTGATGATGCGCTTGACGCCAGTGCGCTGCGCCGCGATCAGGACCGGCGTCTGAGCCAGCAGATTGACCCGCAGAATGGTCTCGGGATCCTTTGCCTCGCGCTCCGGACCGGCCGTGATTGCGGCTCCGAGAATGATCGCCTCATAGCTGGCTGCGATCGCCTGCCCGACGGCATTCTGATCGGTGATATCGCCCTGGATGACGGTCAGCCGATCCGCGTGAGAGGCAAGATACCTGGCTGCGTCAGACGGCAAGCCCGCGCGGTCGAACAACGTCACCGCATGACCGCGCGCCAGCAATGTCGCGGCGATATTGAGCCCAACAAAACCGGTGCCGCCGAAAACAAGGATTCTCATTTCTCAATCCGAACTCGTCGCGGCGGACAGATCACAGGAGCCTCGCCCCGAAATTCTGTTCCGGGTCCATATCCGATACCAGCCGGCCGGTCGGTTTCGCCGCCTCTCCTCCCGTGCGTGCGAGGAAACGCCCTGAGCCTGCTTCGACCGAACGTTTGCCGTCCGACACGATCACGCGCCCGCGCGATAGCACGGTCACCGGCCAGCCGCGCAGCTTGCGGCCGGCAAAGGGCGTATAGCCCGTGAGGTCATGCATCATCTCATCGCTCAGCGTCACCTCTCGCGCCGGGTCCCAGATCGCGATATCCGCATCGGCGCCAACCGCAATCGAGCCTTTCCGCGGATGCAGATTGTAGATCTTTGCAGGTGCCGTCGCGGTCAGTTCGACGAACTTTTCGATTCCGAGGCGCCCCTTGGAAACCATGGCGTCGAACAGCAGCGGCAACCGGACTTCAAGGCCCGGCAAACCGTTCGCCACCTGCTTGAAATTAGGATTGGGGCCGGCCCGCAGTTTACCGGTTTCGTCGAATCGGTACGGCGCGTGGTCGGACGACACGGTCTGGAGATCGCCGAGCGCCAACGCCTGCCACAGCGCTTCCTGGTCGGCGGCGCGCCGCGGCGGCGGGCTGCACATCCATTTGGCGCCTTCCACGCCGGGCTTGTCGAGATCATCGGCCGTGAGAAACAGATATTGCGGGCAGGTCTCCGCGAACACCTTCAGCCCCTGCCCGCGCGCATCGCGGATCACCCTGGCGCCTTCCGCCGTCGAGACGTGGAAGATCATGATCGGTTGGTCGATCAGCGCAGCCATGCCAATCAACCGCGTGAACGCCTCCGCTTCCGAAACGCGGGCGTGGCTGATAGCGTGATATTTCGGATGGGTATAACCGCGCGCGAGCAGCCGCTTCACCATCCAGGAAATGATCCCGTGATTCTCGGCATGGGCGCAGAGCATCGCGCCGCCGTCACGCGCCGTCAGCAGAATGTCGAGCAGCGGCTCGTCATCGATCTTCAGGCGATCATAGGTCATGAAGATCTTGATCGAGCCATGGCCCTGCTTGATCAATGCCGGCAGATCCGTCTCCAGCGTTTCCTTTGTCGGATCGGCGATGATCATGTGAAAGGCGTAGTCGATCACCGCGCCCTTTTTTGCCAGCGCATGATAGTCCTCCAGCACCTGCGGCAGTTTCATGCCGACGTGCTGGGCCGCGAACGAGATCACGCTCGTGGTGCCACCGAAGGCCGCCGAGACCGTCGCGCTCTCGAACGTATCGGCGTTCATGATACCCGCGGCCGATAGCTGTTCGATGTGGGCGTGGCTGTCGACGCCGCCGGGCAGCACCAGCTTGCCGCGCGCATCGATCTCGCGTCGCCCGGCCGGCAAGCCGCGGCCGACAGCAACAATCGTCTCGCCGGAAATGGCGACATCGGCCTCGAACACGTCGCTGACGGTCGCGACGCGTCCGCCGCGAATGAGAAGGTCGTAGGCGGGTTCGGTCATGGCAAACTCTCCAAGTCAGGTCCTGAATCGCAAGTCGGGCGTCCGCTGCATAAAAGCACAGATCGTGTCGCTACACTCCCTTGCGCTTTGGGAGCAGACAGTGGACCATGCATCGCTCGATGGCATGGTCATTGCTTCCATCGAAATCTCTTTGCGCCTCGGCCCCACGGCATCGGCCGATGCACCGTCCAGCAGGAAAACATGATGTCCAGGCAACGCATTCTCGTCATCAATCCCAATTCAAATCGCCTCGTGACGCAAGGGCTGGAAGAGGCACTCAAGCCGCTCGGCTTTGAGGGCGGACCGGAGATCGTCTGCGAAACTTTGGCTGAAGGGCCTTACGGGATCGAAAGCCAGGCCGACGTCGATGGCGTGGCGATGCCGCTGCGCCGTCTTGTCGAAGGCGACAACAGTTCGGCCGCCTTTGTCATTGCCTGCTACAGCGATCCGGGCCTGCATGTCTGCCGCGAAGCGACGGACCGGCCCGTTTTCGGCATCGCCGAATGCGGCGTGCTGACGGCGCTTGCGCGCGCCGAAAGCTTCGGCGTCATTGCGATCGCACAGCGCTCGATTCGCCGCCACGTCCGTTACCTCAGGCAGATGGGATTGATGGATCGCCTGACGCGGGAGCGCCCGCTCAACATGAGCGTGGCGGAGACGGCGTCGGGCGAAGGAACGCTCGCGAAGATGATCGAGGTCGGGCGCGCGCTCAAGGACGAAGACGGATCCGGCGCCATCGTGATGGGCTGTGCCGGCATGGCGCGTCACCGAAGGCCGCTGGAACAGGCGCTCGGGATTCCCGTGATCGACCCGACGCAGGCGGCCGTGACCATGGCTTTGGGTGCGGTACAGTTCGCCCATCACTGACTTTCGCCGGACGGTTCACGCGCACCGCTGCGTGCAAGCCACTGGGCGTGGCTTTCGCGCGTCAGCGCGAAGGTATCGCGCTGGGTAGCGTAGAGATTGCCGAACAGGCGTCCGATCGGACGATAGACGTCGAAATCGACGTACATCCTCTCCCGGTCGACCAAGCCGTCGCGCGCGTGCAGGCGCAGCACCTCACCAACCAGGAGTTCGCGCCCGGGTCCGAAAGCGAGGGCGACATGTTGCCTGCACTCCAGCGCGAAGGGAGCTGCCGCCAGCCGCGGCACGGCGATATCGACTGACGGCAATGTCGCCAGGCCCGTCGCCTCCACCTCGCTGTTGCCGGAGGGAAAGTCGATCGCGCAGTCGTTCATGGTGGTCGCCAACGCCTCGTCCACCATATGCACGACGAACTCTCCGCTGCGGTGGATGTTGCGGGTGGTGTCCTTGGGGCTGTGATCGGCCTTGTGTTGTAAGCCGAGCACCACGAGCGGAGGATCTTCGGAGAACACATTGAAGAAGCTGAACGGTGCCGCGTTGACCTTGTTGTTCTCGTCGAGCGTGGTGACCAGCGCGATCGGCCGTGGCACCACGACCCCGCACAGCAACTTGTATCGGTCGTGCGGATCAAGTTCGCGGAAGGAGATGCCGGACATCTAGTTTTCCGGAGGCGGCACCGCGCCGGTGCGGCTGGTGATCAGGCCATAATGCTCGATGCGGCGGTGGTTGGCGAAGTTGAAGATGGTTTTCTTGCCGAAATCGGTGGCGTCGAGGTCGCACGGGTAAACCAGCAACTCGTCCTCTTCGGTTTTCGCCTCGACGACGATCTCGCCGTCCGGATTGACGATCAGGCTGCCGCCTATCAAGGGGTGGCCATCCTCGACGCCGGCCTTGGCAACGCACACGACCCAGGTAGAGTTCTGGTAGGCGCCGGCCTGTGCGGACAGCCGGTTGTGGAACAGCCGCTTCTCGGGCCCCTCCTCGCTCTTCTCGGCATTGACCGAAGGCGTGTTGTAGCCGATCAGCACCATCTCGACGCCTTGCAGCCCCATCACGCGGTAGGTCTCCGGCCAGCGCCGGTCGTTGCAGACGGCCATGCCGAAGATTCCGCCGAGTGCACGCCAGACGTTGAAACCGAGATCACCGGGTTCGAAGTAGCGCTTCTCCAGATGCTGGAACGCGCGTTTCGTGTCGAACTCCGAATGACCGGGCAGATGGATCTTGCGATAGGTCCCGACAATTCTGGCGGACTTATCGGTGAGAATACAGGTGTTGAAGTGATGTCCGTCCGCTGTCAGTTCGGCATAGCCGAAGCTCATCGCCATCTGGTGCCGGGCGGCGCGCTCAAACAGCGGCATGGCCGCAGCATTCGGCATCTCGCGTTCGAACCACGTGTCGACCTCAGCCTGGCCCTCCATGTACCAGCGAGGAAAGAACGTGGTGAGGGCGAGCTCTGGATAGACGATCAGATCGGCGCCCCTCGCCTTGGCTTCATCCATCAGTGCGATCATGCGCCTGACGACGGTTTCGCGACTGTCGGCTTTCTGAATCGGACCCAACTGGGCGGCGGCAACATTGATGACGCGCATGGATACCTTTCTGGGCGCTTCCATTTAAGGCGGCGCTTGCATGAAAATGAAGCAGCCTGTGAAGCTCGGAGTCTTATCCGGCTCAATCGAGCCAGCAGTTAAAGTTTTGGTTCACACGAAGTCAATTCCGGAGACAGTCCTCGTGATGCACGTCAGTTCTGCGTTTCCGCTCGCCGCCCCCGCGGCGCGCGCCAGCGCATGGTCGAGCGTGCCGTCAGGCATCGGCAGGTACCAGGGTTCGCCAACCGGCCAAGCGAGAAACGCAGCTCACTGGCGGTATCCTTGATGACTCAGTCCAGCCCTCCTATCGGCCGTGGCCAGGGGCAGCATGGCGTTCGTGCTCTTCATCCGCAACCTGCAGACCGTGATCAAGCGCATCGAGCAACCGACGGGATTCATCCGCGGAGATCACCAAAGGCGGCGCAAGGAACAGCGAGGTCTGTTCACCGCTGGTTCCGATCACCGCGCCCGCCTCAAGGGCGCGCAACGCGACGCGGGAAGCGATGGGATCCTCAAGGCTGTCCGCGCGCCACGTCCGCCAGTCCGGCCCGTGCAGCTCGATGGTCCAATGCAGGCCTTGTCCCGCCACGCGTCTTACGCTGGGATGCCGCCGCGCGATCTCGAGCAGACGCTTTGCGAACAGTCCCTCGAGCTGGCGTACCCGCGACAGGATGTCTTCGCTGGTGACCACGCCGAGGTAGGCGCTGATGGCGGCCATGCTGATCGGGTGCCCGCGCAACGTTCCGTAGTTCTGCCAACTCTTGCCCTTGAGCTGCTCGACGATCGCTTTCGACACCACGACCGCCGCGACCGCCGCGGCGCCGCCCCCCAACGATTTGCCGAGCGTCACGATGTCCGGGCGGCTCTCGCCACCTTGAAACGCAAACCATCGCCCCGCCCGCCCCGCGCCGGTCACCACTTCGTCGGCGATCCAGACCGATCCAGCCTCGCGGGCGTGCAGCGCCAGCTCGTCCTGATAGTCGGCGTCGTAGTAGATGCCGCCTTGCGTATAGTCGATGATGGTTGCGGCGGTGTCCGACAGGGTGCTTGCGGCATCGGCGAGATACTGTTTCGCCGACGGATTGTTCGGTGGTGCGCCGTAGATCGCGCCATCGGGCGCGGGCAGAATGCGGACCGGCGCCATCACGGCCGGCAGTTGCGAGCCACCGGCATGCACCGCGAGGCCGCCATGCCATTGCGGCTGCACGGTCATGCTGCGGGACAGACCGACAAGGCCGTGATAGGCGCGTTCGCGGGTCGCGAGCGCCGTGCGCTGCGTTAGTGCCTGGCAAAGCGAGAGCGCCATGTCATTCGCTTCGCTTCCGCTGATGCAAAAGCGAACGGCGCCGACCCAGTCCGCTTCGCCTTCGAAGGCGACCCTGATCAGATCGTCAGCGGCTTGCTCGCGCCCGATCCAGGTCCAACCTTCATTCACGACGGGCGTATCCGCAGCGCGACGGATCGCTTCCACCATCGCCGGATGACGATGGCCAAGGCCGCCGCCAGTATTGCTTCCGTCGATCAGGCGACGGCCATCCTCGAGATGGAAATAGACGCCCTCACCCCCGACGACGGTAAGCGGTGCGCTGTCGCCTGCGTTCAGGCCGGTTCGCAAGAGCCTACTCATCGAGAAACCTCATTCGCCGCTCCATAACCGCCGCCGCCGCAGCTCTCGATGGTGACAAGATCGTCGCGCTGCAGCACCAGATTCGATTTGCCGTCGATTTCGACATTGGCGCCGTTTCTGACCAGCGATATCAGGCAGGTCTGGCCGGGTTGGCCGCCCTGCATGCCGAATGGCGGGATCACCATTCGCTCGATACATGTGGTCAGATGCATGGACGGCGCGAGAATCCGGTAGGAACGCACCACGCCGTCGCCGCCGCGATACTGTCCGGCGCCACCGGACTCGCGGCGAATGGATTGCTGCTCGACCCGGATCTTGTAGTTGGCCTCGATCACTTCGGCCGGAGTATTGGACGTATTGGCCAGGTGCACGCGCGTCGCCGAAACGCCGTCACGATCATGGCGCGCGCCCTCGCCGCCGCCATGGACCTCGTACAGCATCTTCCAGGAGCCGTCCGAGCGCGGCTCGGCGAAAAAGAGCACGCTGGCTGTCGTCGTCCCGCCGGCGGACAAGCGTTCCGGAATCGCGTCCTGCATCGCATGGAAGATGGCATCGACGATGCGCATTGAGGTTTCGTGATTTCCCGCCGCGACGGCCGCCGTCCACCCCGGCTCCAGAATCGAACCCTGGCGCGTGATGATCGTGAGCGGCCGCAAGGCGCCGGCATTTTGCTGCATCTCACGCCCGCTCATGATGCGTGCCGAATAGGCAACCGCGGAACGCGCGATGAACGGCGTGGTGTTGCAGAAATTCGAGGCCCGGTCGGCGCTGCCGGACAGATCGAACGTGGCCTCATCACCAGCGATGGTGATCTTGACGTGAATGCGGGCGGGTTCCCCGCCCGCGCCGCCATCGTCCAGGTAATCTTCCCCTTGATAGACGCCATCAGGCAATTCGCGGATCGCCTCCCGCATCTCGATCTCCGACAGATCATGCAGACGCGCCAATGCCGCGGTGAACACATCCCTGCCGTGGTGCCGGCAAAGCTCGACGATGCGTTTTTCGCCCGCCTTGGTTGCCGCGATCTGTCCGAGCAGATCGCCCTCGCACGCTTCGGGATCGCGTACATTGGCCTTCAGAAGCTGCATGATGGGCGTATTCACACCGCCCGCTGTCGCAATCAGAACCGGCGGAATGCGCATCGCCTCCTGAAACGTATCGATGGCCTTGGCGAAGTAGCTGCCCGGCCATGTTCCGCCGATATCGGGCCAATGCGCGAGGCTGATCGCGAATGCGACGATATCACCGTCGACAAAAACCGGCCGGACCACTTTGACGTCGTTGAGATGGTTGCCGCCCAGCGCGCCAAGATTATAGATCAGCACGTCGCCGTCGTTCAGGCTGCCTACGGGCACAACTTTCAGCAGTTCCGGGACGGTGTAAGCCATGGCCCCGAGGTGGATCGGGATGTCCCGGCCCTGACCGACCAGATCGCCCTTCGCATCGGTGATCGCAGATGAAAGATCGCCGGCTTCGCGCAACAGTGGCGAGCGTGCCGAACGCGTCATCACCAGACTCATTTCCTCGGCTGCCGCCGACAATCCATGCCGGATCACCTCAACGGTAAACGGATCGAGCGTCATGGCCTCACCTTCGTCAGAAAGAGATGACCGACCGTGTCCGGTTTGGCCTGCCAGCCCGGGGGGACCACAATTGTGGACCACGCATCTTCAATGATCGCGGGCCCGAGGACCGGCTCCTTCATCGAGGCGCGGTCCACGATCACCGTCGCCACGTCATGGCCGCCATCGAACGTGCATCGACGCGAAGCCACCTGCAACTTGCGAACGGCGGTCGTGGGGCGATCGACGATGGTGGTCGATGGCCGCCGCGCCTGCACGCGCACCGATTCGATGACGCAACTCTCCTGCGTCGCGTAGCCGAACAGTTCGTGGTGACGAACGAGAAAATCTTCCCGCAGGCGCGTGGTATTCAGAGGCAGGGAGAACGGCACGGCAATGGCGTCGTTCTGCGCGGCATAGCGCATCAGGGCGACCAGTTCGACGTCGATCTCTGCGCGCGCAACGCCGTTGGCAATCAATGGTTCCGACGCCTGCCCGATCAAGGTCTCGATCCGCTCCAACACCCGAGCGAGATCGATACCATCCAATGCGACACGGAAGGTCTGCTGCTGCAGAAAGCTGAAATCGGCAGTGAGACAGCCAAGCGCAGAAAATGCACTCGATGCGTTGGGCACCACGATCGAACCGATGCCGTAGAGATCCGCCATTCCCGCCGCATGCATCGGACCGCCGCCGCCGAAGGCAAGGAGCGTACAGTCGCGGCCGTCGATGCCGCGTTCCACCGTCACCCGGCGCAGCGCCCTTGCCATGGTTGCATTGGCGACCTTGACGATGCCGAGTGCGGTCTCCTCGAGGCCCAGTTTCAACGCTTGTGCTATGGGCGCAATGGCGCGCCGGGCAGCCTCGATGTCGAGGCTGATACGGTCCCCGAGCCGCGTTTCGGGATTGAGATAGCCGAGCACCGCGTTGGCATCGGTGATCGTCGCCGCCGTGCCGCCGCGGCCATAGCAGGCCGGGCCGGGTTCCGACCCCGCGCTTTGGGGTCCTACGGTCAAGCCGCCCGGCCCATTGCGCACGATCGAACCACCTCCAGCCCCGATCGAGTGAACCGCCAGCATCGGCTGGCGCAGCGGCCGATCCCCGAGCATTCGGCCGTCCGCCATCTCCGCCTGCCCGTCGATGATCAGACAGACGTCGGTGGTGGTACCACCCATGTCGAAGGTGAGCATTCTCGGCGTGCCGAGCTGGCGCGCGATGCTGACCGACGCTGACACACCGGCCGCGGGCCCGGACATCGCCATCACCAGAGGACGCCGCTTGACCGCAGCAATCGGAACCATGGCTCCGGCGGAATGGAACACCTGCAGGCCAGGTCCAATCGGCAAGCGCTGCTCCAGCTCACTCAAATATTCGACGGCAATCGGCATCGCTGCCGCATTGAACACCGTCGACGACGTGCGCTCGTATTCGCGTGCTTCCGGATTGACCTCATGTGACAGCGAGACATGCGGCACGATCGCCTTGAGCCGCTCGGCCAGAATCCTCTCATGTACCGGATTGGCGTAGGCATGCAGCAAGGCCACCGCGACGCTTTGCACACCGGTCTGCTTCAGCCATGTCACGAGACGGTCGATCTCGCGATCCTGCAACGGCTTCAGCACGTTCCCTTCGTGATCGAGCCGCTCAACCAGACCGAAGCAAAGCTCGCGCGGCACCAATGATGGCGATTTCGGCGGGATATCGAGGCGGTACAGATCACGGCGCCGGTAGCGGGCGATATCCAGCACATCCTCGAATCCAGCGGTGGCGATCAGCGCAACCTTTGGGAGGCGTTCCTCGACGATCGCATTGGTTACCCGTGTGGTGCCATGGACGAAGCGTTTGACCTGATCCTTCTGCAGTCCAACGGCCTCAAGGGCTTCGAGCATCGCATCGACCGGCGCATGCGGACGCGACGGAACCTTGGCGATCCGGGTTTCGGCGGGGTCACGCCGGATGGCAATGATGTCGGTGAAGGTGCCCCCGATATCGGTACCGACCTCCCATTCCCTGTTTAAGCCGCTCATTTCATTCCTTGTTCAGCCATTGCCTTCCTTCTCAGCGCACCGAACAAGGCCGGGGGCGACGACAGAAGCCACGTTGCGACTCAAATCGCGAAAGTCGAGCTAGAGATAGGCCGCGCCGATCAGTAGTTTCAACGAGACTCCACGATCCGTCATCATCACCCTGCTTCCCCTGTGAAGGCCACCCAGGCGAATTTGTGACAGACCGGTCGAGCCATCGCATAGAGCCAGACTTGCCGCAAACAGGTAGGCCAGCCGCTAAAGCGCGCTGCCGCTCTTCCAAAGTCTTCTGCATTAATCCGGGCATTGATGCTCACGGAAGATGCACACTCGCCGCCCCCGGAGCCGCGACTCCGATGGCTCAAGCTGATCTGCTGCCGCTATGAAGCACTGAGGCAGGCGGCCATTTTGGATATCAACCGGCGTGCATCCTCTGTCTGCAGCCGCCCATATCCGAACACCAATCCCTGTCGCGTGGGTTCGCCGAGATAGTTCTGCGACAGCGGCTGCACGTGAATGCCGCTTTGCAGCAGGAGCCTTGCCGCCTCTGCGTCGCTCATCCGTGCCCGCATTCGCTCGGTGAAGAAGGCGACCAGATGGAGCCCGGTCGCCGCGGACGACACGGTCAGCTCATCAGGCATCAACGTGGTGATCGCGTTAATCAAGGCAGCCCGCCGCGCGGCATAAACCTTCCGCATTCGTCGCAGATGTCTCACCAGGTGGCCTTCCCGCATGAATTCCGCCAGCGCCACCTGCCCGATTCCCGATGTGTGGACATCGATCCGGGCGCGACCTTTCGAGAACGCCCTGATGAGACGTTCGTCGGCGATCATGTAGCCGATACGCAAGCTCGGCATCATCAGCTTCGAGAAAGTCCCGAGGTAGATCACGCGTCCGTCACGATCGAGCGACCGCAGCGAGGCAATCATGCTGTCCTGGTGCCTGAACTCCGAATTGTAATCATCTTCGATGATCCAGGCGTCATTCTTGTTCGCCCAGTCCAAAAGCTCAAGCCGCCGCTCAAGCCCCATGCTGACGCCGATCGGATATTGATGCGACGGCGTCACGACCACCAGCTTGGCATGCGGCGCCAGCCGAATTCCCTCGCAAACGCAGAGGCCCTTGTCGTCGACAGGCACCGGAATGAGTCTCGCGCCTGCCGCGGTCAGCGTCCACCGGGCTTCGACGAACCCGGGCTCCTCGACCCAGACCTCGTCGCCCTGATCGAGGATCATGCGGCTGCAAAAATCCAGTGCACCTGACGTGCCGGAGGTCACGGCCACGTTGCCCGGCGTGCAGACCAGACCGCGCACCGATCCGAGGAAATTGGCGATTTCGCTCCGCAACGCCGGATGCCCCTCAGGCGGAAGGTCAAGACAGTCGGAGTTTTTGGGATTCTGCCAGGCCTGCCGCAGCAGCCTCGCCCATTCCTTGAATGGAAAGCTGGAAACATCCGGCGCACCGGGGCTGAATTCGGACTTCCAATTGGTGTCGTATTCGAATGCCAGCAGGGATCGCCATCGATCAGAGACCGGGCCAATCTCGATAGCAGTCGAATCCTCTCCTGACGAGGACACCGCCGCTGGCGCCGGGCTCGCTTGCGCCTGCTTGACCGACGCGACGGTGACGCCTCCACGCGGGGTCGATTCCAGGTAACCTTCGGCATAGAGCAAATCCCACGCTGTCAGAATCACGGTTCGTGAACAGCCCAGTTCGCGCGCGATCTCCCGCGAGCCGAGGAACTTCGTGCCGGCCGAAAGCCTCCCCTGCAGAATGCCGTTCCGGAGATGCGCGGCGATCTGCAGGTGGATCGGGACCGCTGAAGCGCGATCGATATGCATGCCGGCGATCGACACGCGCCTCTTTTGGGGGCGGGATTTTTCCATAGACGAAGGATTTAACTTGAGCGCGGCCAACCAGCAAACCGCAGTCTTCATATACACGTTCTTGAAACGATCGACCCGCCACTGATACCCCAGCACGTTCAGGTCGGCTTGCGCACGCTGGATGTTGCTCGATTTTCTCTGATCTCTCGGCGCAACCATCGTGCGCATGCCGCCTTCTCGATCCAATCCATCAAGGGGGCGATGGAAAAGAGATAGTCTCGGTATTTCAGCGGCTTATCTTACGCCCTCAATGCGACTAACCACGGTTGGATTATCTGCGTGATCACGAATACTTGCGCGGCCTGCCGCCGGCGTCGATACCGACGCCGTTTAAGGCGGCGGCTAGTTCATGATTGGCATGGTGAACGCAGCCGACATCGACCTGATCGGCCAGCTTCAGCCGAACACAGCGGTCAGGTTCGTCAAGGTCAGGATGGCACTGGACGCGCGTCAGGCTCGCGCGGGGCTTTTGGCCAGACTACGCAGTTGACGTAATCGCCGGAACGCTCCGACAATGGGCAACCTCTTCGGACGGACTCCGGCCGGGAGGTTGTTGTTGATCGCCGCCTCCATCCTTCGGTTGTCCTGATCGAAATTGAGCACGCGGCCTAAAATATCGGCTTCCCCTTCCATTGGACTTGACGTCATCCTGCCGTCCTCGCCAAGCTGACGTCGATGACGGCACGGGAGTGCGTATGAGTGCGGCCATCAACGATCGAGATGACGATACCTATCGCGTTCGCCGCCACATCGGCGCGACAGATGGTCCCCGCCAGGAGAGACGATCAGATCCCAGCAGTCGACGGCAGTGACGGAGCGTAAGATGCAGACCACTTTCGCGACCAACGACATTCCTACCCATCACCGCCGCCAGTTCTGGCAGAAGGTCGTCTCCGACATCTACTACTCGTTGGATCTTCGCTTTCTCGGAGGTCATGACTTCCACGGCAATTTGGGCGCCTGGTCGCTCGGGCCGGTTTCGATCTCCCGCAACGTCTGCGACGGCCTGCTTTACAAGCGGCACGAACGCCACCTCGTCAATGAACGCGAGGAATGCTTCCTGATCACCGTGCCCGAGCTCGCCGAGATCCGCTTTGAGCAGGACGGCAAGGACATCCGCTGCCGACCGGGCGCCTTCCTGATCGAGCGCAGCCATTTACCCTATGAGTTCAGCCACCACGATCCCGCCGCGCTCTGGGTGCTGAAAATCCCAAGCGCCGTGCTGCGCGGGCGGATCTCCCGCCCCGAACGCCTCGCAACCTTGCAATTCGACGCCAGCCGCAGCGTCGGCGCGCTCTTCGTCGATACGCTACGCCTGTCCGGCGAGCGCATCGAGGAAATGGACGAGACTGCCCGAACCATGATGGGCAAGCATCTCATCGATTTGCTGGCGATGGCGGTCGAGTCCGACGAGCGCGTGCTGGCGGGTCACTCGTCCACGATCCGCAATGCGCATCTGCATCGCTGCGAGCATTTTATCCGTACACACCTCGACGACATGCGGCTGACGCCGCAGACGGTGGCGGACGGTTGCGGCATTTCTCTCAGATATCTGCACCAGATATTCGAAGGCGAAGGCGTCACCGTGAGCACCTATATCCGCGCCCAGCGCCTGCTGATGTGCGATGCCATGCTGCGCGATCCGCACTGCCGCAAGAGCATCTCCGAAATTGCCTACCATTGGGGATTCGGCGACCAGGCGCAGTTCAGCCGCAACTACCGCGGCCGGTTCGGCTGCACGCCGAGCGAGGCGCGGGCGGCGTCGCGCGCAGCCAATACATGAAGCAATGACGGCTCCAGTACTCTTCCTGATCCGACCCTTGATTGCTTCCGGGGCAGGCTGGAGCAGGCGCGACGGCTGAGCCGTTCGTGCTCTCTGGCACAAATCTTCCTGCGCTCAGCGTCAAGAAGCCTCACCGAAGGCCTGCCTATAATCCTCGCGACATCTACGAAATCCGCCGGTCGAACGGGCCGTCTGCGGCAGCCGGATCATCGATCCGGCGCGCCTGAACCGTCGTCCCGACCTCGCCCGGCACGCGTTGGAAAGGAAGCCGTATCGTGCAAAATCTTCGCGTGGCCGTCGACGTCGGCGGCACCTTTACCGACATATGCATCATGGACGAGGCCACCGGCCTCATCCGCATCGAGAAAACATCCACGACCCGGGATCCCATCGAGGGGATCATGGGCGGCGTCTCCAAGGCCGGCATCGATCTGTCCAGGGTGGCGCTGTTCTCGCACGGCACCACGGTTGCGACCAACGCACTGATCACGCGCCGCCTTCCGCGCACCGCCGTGGTGACGACCGAAGGCTTCCGCGACGTCATCGAGATCCGGCGCGCCAACAAGGAAGACCTCTGGGACACCTACAAGGACGTCGTCAAACCCTATGTGCCGCGACGCGACCGGCTGACCGTATCCGAACGCGTCGATGCGGCCGGCAAGGTGATCCAGCCGCTCGACACTGACGCCGCGCGCAAGGTCGCGCGCATTCTGAAGCGCCGGGGCGTGGCCGCGATCGCGGTCTGTTTCATGAACGCCTACCTCAATGGCGAGAATGAGCGCGCGATGCGCGATATCCTGCTGGCGGAGATGCCGGACATTCCGGTGTCGATCTCCTCGCAGGTGCTCCCCGAAATCTTCGAGCACGAGCGATTCTCGACCACGGTCGTCAACGCCGTCGTCAGTCCGGTCGTCGTCAGCTACACGAGCCGCCTCGGCGAGCGCCTTGCCGACGAAGGCTACACCCGCGATCTCCTCCTGCTGCACACCGGCGGCGGCGTCATGACGCCGGCGAGCGTCAAGGATTTCGCCGCGCGCCTCGCAGGTTCCGGCATTGCCGCCGGCGCGATTGCCAGCCGCTACATCGCGGGTCTCTGCGGCTTTCCCAATTCGATTGGCCTCGACATGGGCGGTACCTCGACCGACGTTTCGCTGGCCTATGAGGGTCAGTCACGCATCACCAAGGACTGGTACATCGAATACGGCTACCCGATCCGCTTTGCCTCCATCGAGGTGCTCACCATCGGCGCGGGCGGAGGATCGCTCGCCTGGACCGATCCGGCCGGTTCCTTGCGCAACGGCCCGCAATCGGCCGGCGCCTATCCAGGCCCGGCCTGTTACGGCAATGGCAATGCGCAGCCGACCAATACCGACGCCAACGTCACGATGGGTCGGCTCGGCACCAGCCTGGCCGGCGGCAAAGTGATGCTCGATCCCGAGCTTGCCCGCAAGGCCGTCGAGGATGGCGTCGCAAAGCCGTTCGGTTTCGGCCTGCACGAGGCGGCCGACGCGATCCTCAAAGTTGCCAACGCCAACATGTCGGACGCGGTACGGCTGATCTCGATCAGCCGCGGCTACGATCCGCGCGACTTCGCCCTCGTCGCTTTTGGCGGCGCCGGCGCCCTGCACGGCGTCGATGTCGCCCGCGAACTCGCGATCCCCGTCGTGATCGTGCCGCCCAATCCCGGCGTGACCTCGGCGCTCGGATGCCTCCTGGTCGACATGCAGCACGACTTCTCGCAAAGCTGCATGGTCGGCGCCGACGAGGCCGATTCCGCCGACATCGAGGCGCAGTTCGCCGCGCTGGAGAAAGAAGCGCTGGCGCGGCTGACCCACGAAGGCGTCGCCCAGCAGGACATCGTGCTGCAGAGGTCGATCGATATGATGTATCGCGGCCAGTGGCGGTCGCTCGCCGTCAGCGCGCCGCGTCCGATTGGCGCGATAGCCGACCTCGTCAAGAGCTTCCACGCCGAGCACCAGCGCGAATACAATTTCCGCCGCGACGATTCTCCCGTCAGCTTCTTCCGTCTCAACCTGAAGGCCGTCGGTATCGTACCCAAGGCCGAGTTCGCCGTGCACAAACCTACCGGAGCGACCCCGGAGCCGGTCGATCGGCGCCGGGTGTGGTTCGACGGCAACGGGCTCGACACGCCGGTGTTCCAGCGCGACGACCTGCCCTGCGGCTTCAGCTTCCAGGGTCCCGCAATCATCGAACAAGTCGACGCGACCACCGTGGTGCCGCCCGGCGCCAGCGCGGAAGTCGACAAATACCTCAACATCATCATCCGCGTGAAGGAGTGAGCCGATGGCCGGCAATCTTGCGCTCGACCCTGTAACCTTCGAAGTCCTGAAGAACTCCTTCATCACCAGCGTCGACCAGATGGGCGAGCAGGTGCTGCGGACCTGCTATTCCTTCGTCATCTACAACCGCGATTTCTCGAGCGCCCTGCACGATGCCAAGGGCGAATGTGCAGCCCAGGGCAATCAGGACATCGCCGTCCATGTCGGAACGCTGCACTTCACCTGCCAGGACGTCATGCGCCACTTCGAAGGCGACATGCATGAGGGTGACGTCTTTGCGATCAATGACCCCTATGCCGGCGGCACGCACTTCTCCGACGTACGCCTGATCCGGCCGATCTTTGCCGACGGCAAGATCATCGCCTTCAGCCAGTCGAACGGACACTGGTCTGATGTCGGCGGCAGCGTGCCCGGATCGTTCGACGTCGCCGCCCGCGAGATGTTCCGCGAGGGGCTGCGCATCACCCCGGTACGCCTGTTTGACAAGGCCGGCCTGCGCAGGGACGTCGCGCATTTGATCGCCTCGAACACGCGCGACCCGGCTTCGATCATTGGCGACATCCAGGCGCAGGCCCAGGCAACACAAGTCTGCGAGCGCGAAATCCTTCGCCTCGTCAACAAATACGGCCGCGACACCGTCGAGACCGGACTTGCCGCCGTCCAGGACTATGTCGAGCGCTCGGCGCGCCAGCGCATCGCCGCCCTCCCGGACGGTGAATGGGAGACGGTCGACTTCATCGATCGCGACCCTGCCGGTGGCGAAGGGATGATCCCGATCCGAATCAAGATGACGATCAAGGGCGACCGTGCAATCTATGATTTCACCGGCAGCCATCCGACCATTGGCTCGATCTACAATTCGGCCTTCGGCGCCACCTTCTCGGCCGTTGCGGCGGGCATGAAGACCTTCTTTCCCGACTTGCCGCTCAACTCCGGCTTCTACCGCTGCTTCGACATCATCGCGCCCGAGGGCTCGATCGTCGACGCCAAATGGCCAATCGCAGTCACCGGCTTCCTGATGCCGTTCGAGAAGATCATGAATTCGATCTACGAGATGTGGTCGAAGCTGATGCCGGAGCGCGCGCTCGCCTGCGCCTTCAATCTCGAATATTTGCTCACCGGCGGTCTCGACGCCCGCAGCTCCGACAAGCCGATCTTCATGTTCTACGACTGGCTGCCGGGCGGCTGGGGCGGACGCAACGGCAAGGACGGCAGCAACGTCACGACCGCCTGCTTCGGCACCGGCCTGATGTCGCAGCCTGTCGAGGGCCAGGAGCGCGCCAATCCGATCCTGACCACCAAGTGCGAAATCCTTACGGACTCGCCCGGCCCCGGCAAATGGCGCGGCGGTGCAGGGGTGGTGAAGACCTCACGGATGTTGCAGGCGGAGAAGACGGTGATCTCCTATATCTGCGACCGCGAACGCGCCGTGGTCTGGGGCATTGAAGGCGGCCTGCCTTCGATGCCGCATGGCCTGACCCTGCATCGCGCCGGCGCCGCCGCCGAGGAACGGCTGGGTTCGATCTTCTCCGATGTCCCGATCGGCGAAGGCGACGTGTTCTCGCGCCCCACCGCCGGTGGCGGCGGGTTCGGCGATCCGCTTCTGCGCGATCCGCGTCTTGTGATCGAGGACATCAAGGACGACTACGTCTCGGTCGAGCGCGCCGCCAAGGACTATGGCGTGGTGGTACAGACCATCGACGCCGAGCTCTGCGAATATGAGATCGACAGGGCCGCTACCGATGCACTCCGCGCCAAGATCAGGGCCGAGCGCGTCGCCAAGGCGCGGCTCGACCCGGAAGTGGTGGCGCAACGTTTTCGCAGCGGCGCGATCGATACGCTCGACGTGATCCGCCAACACGCCGTGATCCTCGACTGGGGCACCGGCGCTCTCCTTCCTGAATCCACGCGCCAGTTCCGCGAGGTATTCGAGCGACGCTCGGTCGCAAATTGGGCCGCGGACTAATCCCCGCCGGCAACCGCGTCGCCCACGGGCGGCGCGGCGCGCGCATGCAAATGGGGAGCCGAACTCGTCGGCCCTCGCCCTTTCATTCGAACCATGAGGATAGAGCTATGACCAGTACGACGTACCTTCCCGTCAACCGGCTTCGGCCGATCCGCTCCACGCTCTGCATCGCCGCGGGCCTCGCACTTGCGGCGATCTCGCCCGCCGCGGCCGAGACGCCCTGGTTTCCGATGAAGGTCTACGACGCCTCGTCCGGCACACCGAAGCCGGCGGAGTACACACCACTGCCGAAGGCCGAGAAGCCCTACAAGCTCTGCGTGCTGTTTCCGCATATGAAGGACAGCTTTTGGGTGGCGGTCGCCTACGGCATCGTCAAGCAGGCCGAGACAATGAACGTCAACATGACCCTCTACGAGGCCGGTGGCTATGAGAACCTGCCGAAGCAGCTCTCGCAATTCGACGATTGCATGGCGAGCGGCGCCGACGCGATCATTGTCGGCGCGATCTCCGGTGCGGGTCTCAGCAAGAAATTCGAGGAAGCCAAGGCCAAGGGCGTGCCGGTCGTCGGTGTCGCCAACCCGCTGCCGCCCAACGCCCTGCCCGCCGCGATCTATGTCGACTTCGTCGCCATGGGCGGGGTGACCGGCGAAGGCCTGCTGGCGCAGGCCAAGCCCGACGCCAAGCTCAACATCGTGACATTCCCGGGCCCCGCCGGCTCGGGCTGGGCGGAATCCTTCAACGAAGGTTTCAAGAAGGCGGTGGCGAAGAATCCGAACGCCAAGGTCCTTGCCGAGAAGTTCGGCGACTCCGGCGTTGCGGTCCAACTCCAGTTGATTCAGGACGCGCTGCAGGCCTACCCGGGCATGAACGTGATCTGGGGCACCGCACCCACCGCTGAAGCGGCGATCGGCGCGGTCGCGGAAGCCGGCCGCAGCGACATGAAGATCATGTCCTCCTACGAGAACCAGGCCATGCTCGATGCACTGAACCGCGGCGACGTCCTCGCCTTTGCGACCCAGTACCCGGTCGGCGAAGGCGCCGTCTCGGTCGATCAGGCCGTGCGTTTGATCGAGAAGAAACCCGTGATGAGTCTGGCTCAGCCGTTGGCCTCGGCCGTCGACAAGACCACCGTGCCGAAGCTGCAGATGGGCCTCGTGCTGGCGCCCGGAAGCTGGAAGCCGGTCTACTCGGTCAAGGCCAAGTAAAGCCTCAAGTAAGCTCCGGCAACACACCGGCGGGAGACAAGCGCTCCCGCCTGCTTACCGGCCGCCTGCGGAGACGGGGATGGATGTCGACATCGACTTGAAGCAGACCGGGCCCCTGCTCGCATTGCGGGGGATCTCAAAACGATTCACCGGCGTCCGCGCCCTCGACCGGGTCGATCTCGATGTCCGTGCCGGCGAACTGCATGTGCTGTTCGGCGAGAACGGCGCCGGCAAATCGACCCTGATCAATGTGGTGTCAGGGACGTTTCCGCCCGACGAAGGCACATTCCATTTCGGCGGCGAGGAAATCCGCCACCTCACGCCGCAGCGGGCGCGCGCGATCGGCATCAGCCCGGTGTTCCAGGAATTCTCGCTGGTTCCAAGCCTCACGGTGGAAGAGAACCTGTTCCTCGGCCGCGAAGTCTCGAGCAGCGGCGTGTTGCGGGCGCGCGAGATGCGCAAGCGGGCCCGGGCGCTGATCGACGAACTTGGCTTCGACCTTGATCCATCGCAGCGCGTCGACGATCTCTCGCGCGCGCACCAGCAGATGACGGAGATCGCCAAGGCGCTGCTCGGCCGGGTGCGTCTGCTCATCCTCGACGAGCCGACCGCCTCGCTGACGGAGCGCGAGACCGGACGGCTGTTCGAGCTGATTGCCCGGCTGAAGAGCCAGAATGTCGGGCTGATCTATGTTTCACACCGCATGCGCGAGATCCGTGCGCTTGCCGACCGCGTCACCGTGCTGCGCGACGGCCGCCATATCCGCACCCTCAATGCCGCCACGTCGACCGACGGCGAACTGGTCGAACTGATGACCGGCCGCAAGATCGACCTGCTGTTTCCGACGATCGCGCACAAGCCGGACAAGGTCATGGTCGACGTCGAAAACCTCACCTTGACCGACGGCAGTGTTCGCGACGTGAACTTCTACGCCCAGGCGGGCGAGATCACCGGCATTGCAGGCCTCGTCGGCTGCGGCAAATCGGAGCTGATCCGCGCCATCTACGGGCTGGAGCCGATGGCTTCGGGCGTAGTCCGGATCGATGGCTTGCGCTACGAATTCCCCACGCCGCGGCGCAGCCTGAAGCATGGCATCGCCTATTTCCCCGCCAACCGGATCGCCGAAGGGCTCGCGCTGTCGCGCCCGATCCGCGAGAACGCCTCGATGACCGGACTAGACCTGCCCGCGTTCGCCCGCTTCGGCGTGCTGCGACAGGCTGCGGAGCGCATCACAATCGCCGGCATCATGGAGCAGTTGCAGCTCAGGCCGCCCAACATCGAGCGGGCCGCAGGCGCGCTGTCCGGCGGCAACCGCCAGAAGGTGATGCTCGGGCGCGCGCTGACGCGCGAGCTGACCGTCTTCCTGTTCGACGAGCCGAGCGTCGGTATCGACGTCGGTGCCAAGCTCGAGGTCTACGAATTCATGAAGCGCCTCGTCGAGGCCGGCGCTGCGGTCATCGTGGTGTCGTCCGAATTGCCGGAGGTGCTGGCGCTGTCGAACCGGCTCTACGTCATGCACCATGGCCGGATCGCTGCCGAGCTGAAGGGCGCCGAGAAGACCGAGCAAAACGTGCTTGCGAGCTTCTTCCGCGATCACCTTGCGGCGGAGGTGGCATGAGCACGGCCCTCACCGCCACCCAACCTCGAACTTCCACCGGCTCTGGCCGATCGATCGCCGGATGGATCGGATTGCTGCCGGCGCTGCTGGTCGCGCTTGTCGCCGGCATGTCCGCGATCGATCCCCAGTTCTACGGCATCATCAACATCCTCAACATCCTGCGCAACGCGTCGTTTCTCGCGATCGTCGCTTGCGGCCAGGCGCTGGTGATCATCGCGGGCGGTTTTGACCTCTCGGTCGGCGCCGTCGTCGCGCTCGCCAGCGTGGTGACCGCAAAGACCATGGCGGCCGCGGCAGTCGCGTTTCCCGGCAACAACGCCCTCATCATCGCAAGCGGCGTCGCTGCCGGGCTCGGCTGCGGACTGCTGGTCGGGCTCGTCAACGGCTTCTGCGTGGCGAAGCTCAAGGTCTCGGGCTTCGTGGTGACGCTCGGCACGATGTCGGCGACCGCCGGCGTCGGCCTCATGATCACCAGCGGCATCCCGGTCTACGGCATGCCCGAGGCTTTCGTAAAAGGTTTTGGGCGTGCCCAGGTGCTCGGCCTGCCGACCGCTGTCTACCTCGCACTCGCCGTCATCCTCGTGACGATGTTCGCGCAGCGGCGAACCTTGTTCGGCCGCTACGTCTATGCGATCGGCGGCAACGTCGATGCGGCCGTGGTGTCCGGTGTGTCGATCCAGCGCCATATCGTCGGCACCTACGTCCTCTCCAGCGTGCTCGCCGCCCTCGCCGGCATATTGCTGACCGCACAGGTCGGCTCCGGCCAGGCCAGCTTTGGCGGCGACCGCATGATGCTGCAGTCGATCGCCGCCGCCGTGATCGGCGGCGTCAGCCTGCGCGGCGGTGTCGGCCGGGTCGAGATCGTCGCCATCAGCGCGCTGTTTCTGACCATCCTCGGCAACGCACTCAACCTCCTGCACATCGACTCCCGCCTGCAGCCGGTATTCCTCGGCGTCATCATGGTAGCGGCGGTGGCGCTGGACGAACTCAGCCGACGGAGGAAGTCCCGTGTCTGACCTCGAATTGTCGGTCGCCGCCAAGGACACCGGTCAAACGAGACGGCTTCCGGCCGAATGGCTCTGGAGCGCGATGCTGCCGATCGCGCTGGTCGTGCTGCTGCTCGGCTTTGCCGCCGTCGACAGCCGCGTGCTCTCCCCGGCCAATCTGCTCAACATCGCCCAGCAGACCAGCTATCTCGCACTCTTCGCGATGGCGCAGACCGTGGTCATCCTGACACGTGGCTTCGATCTTGCCCTTGGTCCGACAGTATCGATGGTCAGCGTCGGCACCGCGCTGGCGATGGCCGGCGCCACCGCATCGGGCCACGACACGACCACCGTCCTGCTCGCCGGACTTGGCGCCGGCTTCGGCCTTGGCATCGCGTGCGGCCTGTTCAATGGCGTGGTGATCGCGCTGCTCGGCGTGAACCCCTTTGTCGCAACCCTCGGCAGCTACAATATCGCGATCGGCGTCGCGACGACGCTGTCGGCCGGACGGCCGGTGCAGGGCGTACCTGGCACGTTCTCGCAGATCTTCTACGGCGGCAACATATTCGGTGTCCCCGCCGCCATCGCAATCACCGTCGCGATCGGCATCGTGCTGCAACTGATGCTGGCGCGTACCGTCTTCGGTCGCTCGCTCTACATCATCGGCACCAACCCGCGCGCCGCAGCGGTGGCGGGCTTGCCGGTGAAGCGCATCCTGGTTCTCACCTATGTGCTGTGCTCGGCCCTCGCCGCCCTCGGCGCCATCATGATGACGGCGCGCACCGGCTCGGGCGAACCTAATCTCGGCGGCTCGCTGTCGCTGCAGGCGATTGCAGGCGCCGTGGTCGGCGGAACGAGCCTCGCCGGCGGACGCGGCGGGGTCGGCACCGCGGTGCTCGGCGCCTTGTTCGTCACAATCCTCTCCAACGGCATGAATCTCACCCGCATCGACGGGTACGTCCAGATGGTCGTGCTGGGCGCCATCGTCATCATCGGCGTGCTGCTCGATCGCCTGCGACTGGAGCGGCGCCAATGACGACTAATCCCCTCCTGCAAAGCGGTCCGGCGGGATCGTTCTACGTCGCGCCCTCGCTGCCGGCAGCACTCGATGCGCTGAGCGACTACGGCACCGCTGGCGCTCCCTTTGCCGGTGGCACCTGGATCATGCGGTCTCCGATCCGGCACGAGCAGCTCAAGGCGCACTATGTCGCGATCGGGAAAATCCCCGAACTGAGCGCGGTCAAGATCGGCACCGACACGATCGAGATTGGCGCCGCGGTGACACACGCGGCGTTGGCGCTGGCTTTGGCCCGTCTCCCCGAGTTCGGCGTGCTCACAGCGGCGGCCGGCCGCGCCGCCAATCCGGCGATCCGCGCGATGGCGACGATCGGGGGCAACCTCTCGGCAACGGCGTTCGCCGCGGCGGATTGTGTGCCGGCGCTGCTATGCCTCAACGCCGAAGTCGAAATTGCCAGCCGAAACGATCGTGAGCGGATCAATCTGGAACAGTTCCTCAGGATGCGATCGACACTCGCACCCGGCCGGCTGCTCACGCGGATCGTCGTGCCGCGGAACGCGCGCAAGACCGCGCATGCGCGCCTGCCACTGCGCCAGTCGGGCGACTACCCGGTCGCCATCGTCAGCCTCGCGGTGGCGACCGATCCGGCGAACCGTGTGCAGGCCGTTCGGATCGCCGTCGGTTCGGTCGAACCGGCTGCGCGCCGCTGGGTCCGCCTCGAAGCGGCGCTGCTCGGCCACGTGCTGAATCCGGTACAGGCTACCAAGGTCGCGGCCGAACTGGCCGATGAATTCACCGGCCGCGACAGCGTCGAGGTGCCGGCCTGGTACCGCGTGAGCGTGTTGCCAAGCCTTGTGCGTCGCGCTGCCGTCGCCGCGCTTGGCAGCTGAGCGCCGATGATGATGGAGGTGAACATGGCCCTGAGCCTGAACGTCAACGGCGATCGTCGCGGCTTCACCGCTGATCCCGTCACGCCGCTGGTCGACGTCCTGCGCGAGGAGTTTCACCTGACCGGCGCCAAGCCGGTCTGCCGCGAGGGCTTTTGCGGCGCCTGTATGGTGCTGGTCGACGACAGGCCCACTTTGTCGTGTCTGATGCCCGCGGCGCTCGCGCAGGGTTGCGAGGTCCGCACCGTCGAAGGCCTCGCGGCAAATGGCACATTGAACCCGATTCAGCAGGCGCTCGAGGCTTGCGACGCCGTGCAATGCGGCATGTGTTTTCCCGGCATGGTGGTGACCCTGACGCATCTGATGAAGGCGACGCCCGGCGCAACGCGCGACGACGTCCGCTCCGCGCTGACCGGCAACATCTGCCGGTGCACCGGATATGAGAGCATCGTCGAAGCGGCCGTGCGGGCGCTCACCGCGACATGATGGGAGGCCCAGCGATGGCCGACGTTTCCGCAACCATGGATTTCCGACGCCGCGATGCCGGCGACAAACTGCGCGGCCACACGCGCTACACCGTCGATCGCTATCTACCGGGCATGTTGCACGCCGCGGTGCTACGCGCCAACGTCCCCTCGGGACGCATCGTCCGCCTCGACACCGCCAAAGCCGCGCGCATGCCCGGCGTGCGCGCGGTGGTGACAGCCGCCGACGCACCCGGCACGATCGGAATCGGCATCGCCGATCACCCGCTGTTTGCCCGCGACGTGATCCGCTACGATGGCGAGCCCTTGGCAGCGGTTGCCGCCGACACGCTTGCGCAAGCCCAGGCTGCCCTCGCCGCGATCGAAGTTGAGACCGCGCCCGAGCCGGCCGTGCTCACCATGGCCGAGGCGCTTGCGCCTGAAGCGCCCCTCGTTCATCCCGACTGGCGCGCGTACGAAGTCCTGTTCGAAGGCGGGGCACGCGAAGGTAACGTCGCCTGGGAAGCGACCGTGGTCCGCGGCGATGTTGATGGCGCCTTCGCACGGACTGACGTGGAGATCATCGAGAGCGCCTTCCGCGTCGGCCGCCAAAACCATATCGCCTTCGAGCCGCGCGCGGTGGTCGCAAGCTACGAAGACGGCCGTTTCCACATCGAGACCTCGACCCAGGTTCCCTGGGGCATCCGCAACGCAACCGCACGGCTCCTCGGTGTCGCCGCATCGCAGGTGCGCGTGACGGTGCCACCGGTCGGCGGCGGCTTTGGCCTCAAATTCGATCTTGCGGTCGAACCCTTCGCCGCCCTGCTTGCCCGCGCCAGCGGCCGGCCGGTCCGGCTGGTCAACTCGCGGGAAGAGGAGATGCTGACCTGCCTGTTCCGCGAGAATGCCGAGATCCGCATTCGCTCGGCGGTGACACGCGAAGGCGAGATCGTCGGGCGCGAAGCCGTCGTCCTGATGGACTGCGGGGCGTATGGCGGAGAACAGATCTTCCTGACCACCATGACCGCGCACACGCTCGGCGGCAACTACCGGCTCGGCGCGGTGAGGCTGGTCTCGCGTGCGGTCTACACCAACACCGCTCCGAACGGAGCGTTCCGCTGCTGCAACGGCGTCTACAACACCTTCGCGTTGGAGCGGCACACCGACGAGATCGCCGCCCGGATCGGCATGGATCCCCTCGCCTTCCGCCGCCGCAACGTGCTCGGCGATGGCGATCTCGGCGCCACCGGCCAGGTGTTCGAGGGCGACGTGCTCGGCCCGATGCTCGCGCGGATGGACACGCTACGCGACGCGGCCGCCCCGCCCCGCAAGCTTGCCGACGGTCGGCTGTTTGGCCGCGCCACCACGGTCGGAACCTGGTTCGTCTTTGTCGGTCCTTCGGCGGCAACCGTGAACATGAATGCCGATGGCACGGCCACGCTCGTGACGTCAGGCGTCGAGATCGGCTCCGGCTCGATGATGCAGAGCCTTCCGCAGATCGTCGCCAGTACGCTCGGCATTGACCCTGGAAACGTGATCGTGCGCGCCGCCGACACCGATGCGGCTGGCTACGATGTCGGCGTCGGCGGCGGCCGCACCACGGTCGCGCTCGGCGCAGCCAGTCTTTCGGCCGCGCAGGAAGTACGCACAAAGCTGCTCAAGGTCGCCTCTGACATGATCGAGGCGGCACCGGAAGACCTCGTGATGCGGCAGGGACGAATCGAGATCGCCGGCGCGCCCGGTTCGGGCCGCACGGTCGCCGAGGTCGCGACCCGCGCCCAGGCCCAGATCGGACCTGTCTCCGGCACCGGCGCCTTCACGGGGGCCGGCGTGCCGGCGATGCCGGGATGCGTCGCCGGCCACTTCATCGACGCGATCGACATCCCCGTATTCGCTGTCCATGATTGCGAGGTCGCCGTCGACGGAGAGACCGGGCATGTCGAAGTGCTCAGCTATCGCGTCGTCCAGGATGTCGGCCGCGCACTGAACCCGCGCGCGATCCAGGGCCAGATCCAGGGCGGCGTCGTGCAGGGACTGGGCTATGCCTTGCACGAAGAGGTCACGATCGGCACCAACGGCCGCGTCAACCAGAACGGATTCGAAACCTACCGCGTGCCGCTGGCGCTCGATGTCGTGCCGGTCGAAATCAGCCTCTACGAGGGTGCGCCGTCAATCGGACCGCTCGGTACCAAGGGTGCCGGCGAAGTGCCCATCCTCAATGTCGGCGCGGCCATCGCATGCGCGGTTGCTAACGCAACGGGTAAACGCGTCCAGGAGCTGCCACTCACGCCACCGCGCGTGCTCGAACTGCTCCTCGACCAGAAGCCAGACCTCTCGCTGTCCCACATTGCCGAAGACTGGGCGGACAATCTGGTGCGCCCGCACGGTACTACCGGATAGAGAAGACGTCCTCAAAACTTCAGTTCGGGCGCGGGCTGCGTTCAGTCCGGTCGGGTCATGAAGCCATCGAAGAACGTCGTGAGCGGCCCATACCCCTCGAGCGGCAGAACGTGCGCCACGTACTGGTCTGGCCGTACGATCACCATGCATCCCTGTTCGCGATCGATGCCACGCATCGTGAAGATGTCGTTGCCGCCTGTCAGGTCGGCGCAGAACATTTTTTCGTAATCGCGAAGTCCATAACGTCCCTTCTCCGGCAGCAGGAAGGACGGCATCGCCTCGATAGCGAGCGCGTGATGATGTTGCTGGAAAACCGCGCGAACATCGATCACCGAGTCGATGTCCTCGTTATCAGGGGTGTATTTCCGCACAGGAGAGGCCTGCGCCTCGGCGAGGAAGTCGCACAGGGCCCGGATGCCGGAGCTGGACGCGGCGGGATTCTCCGCGCCGGCAAAGGCAAAAATGCGCCAGCGGCCGTCCGCCTTGACCGCGTGGCCGAGGTGAACCGGCTTGGCGTCGGCCAGACGGACGACCGGCGCGGAATGAAAGCGCATGCCGATCGTCAGCCCCTCGGCCAGATGCTGATGGGTTGGCTCGCCGGTCAGGAGCGAGGGTCGGTAACGGGCCGCGGTTCCCGCGGTGTAGCGCCCGTGCCTCACGAAATAGCGCTGCGTCTCGGCCGGATCGAACCCCTTACTCGATGCGAGCAAGGCGGCCCATTCGCGGTCGAAGTCGATCAGTTCCTTGGCAATAGCCTGGCGTTCGGCCGAATAGCTGTGCAGGAGGCTGGGCGCGCATCGCTTCCGCAAGACAGCCGCCAGCTTCCATCCGAGATTGAAACCGTCCTGCATGGATACGTTCATGCCCTGGCCCGCTTTCGGGCTATGGGTGTGGCAGGCGTCGCCGGCGATGAATACACGCGGCAGACGTTTCGCGACGTCCGCTTCCGGCACGTCATCGAACTTGTCGCACAGGCGCTGGCCGATCTCATAGACCGACCACCACGGAACCTCTTTCACGTCGAGCGAATAGGGCTTGAAAATGCGCCGCGCCGCCGCGATCAGGTCGTCGGCCGTGATGTTACGATTGGAAATCCTCTCGCCGGCATCGAGCTTGTCGAGTTCGATATACAGCCTGAAAAGATAGCCGCCTTCCCGCGGAATGATGATGATGCTGCCGTGGTTGGCGGACTGTATCAATGACTTGAAGCGGACGTCCGGAAAGTCGGTGACGGCCAGCACGTCCATGACGCCCCAGGCATGGTTGGCGGAGTCGCCGCGCAGCGTGCGCCCGATGCTCGCGCGCACCGTGCTGCGCGCCCCGTCGCAGCCCACCACATAGCGCGCCTTGATCGTCTCGATCTGTCCTTCGTGCGCGGAATCGAGCCGTTCGAATCTCGCGGTCACCTGATGGGGACCGGCATCGTCGCCGGAGGTGGCCGCAGGGTCGATCTGAAGATCGAGCAGGCGCCGCGCATAATACGGCTCGAGCCGCGACGGCGATTTGCGCATGACGTCGAGGTAGAAATCATGCACCCGCGCCTGGTTCAGGACGACATGCGGAAACTCCGACAGCCCGTCTTCGGTGTCCTGCACCCGTCCGCTGCGGACGATGTTGTCGGGCTGCGCAGGGTCGGGCTTCCAGAAGCTCGTCTCGTTGATCCAGCAGGCTTCCTTCAGCACACGCTCGCTGAAGCCGTAGGCTTCGAACATCTCCATCGTGCGGCAGGCAACGCCATCAGCCTGGCCGCGGAGCAAAGGGCCCGGCTTCTGTTCAACGATGCAGGTCTTGATATCGGGAAAGACGGACAGTTGAGCCGCCAGCGTCAGCCCGGCCGGACCGCAGCCGACGATGAGGATGTCGACCTCCGCCGGAATGGCGCCAGCAGATCCTGGCGCAACAACCCGTTGTGCAGGGTCTTGAATCTCGGGGTCGCCGGGTTCGAATCCGTTCAGATGAAATTGCACGAAACCCTCCCCGCGCCTGACGCGAGTTCCGGGCCGTCAGCTTGCTCAGCTGCGGACCCAAAAAGCTGTTGCCGAATTTAATCAGTATGCTTATTATCAGTATACTTGTCAAGCGAGCAACCTGGAGGGTTTTGGTGACCGAGAACGACGACAAGCCGGGGCACCTGGCGCGCCGGTTCCAACAGATTGCGGTGGCGGTCTTCCATGCCGCGGTCGAGGAAGCCGGCTATGACCTCACCCCAGTTCAATACGCAGCGCTCACCACCATCGGGACGCAACCGGGAATCGATCAGGCGACGCTTGCCGGGTTGATCGCCTATGACAGGACGACCATCACCGGCGTTGTGGATCGGCTGGTGCAGAAAGGCTTGCTGGTTCGGCTGGCTAGCCGCACCGACAGGCGCGCCCACGCGTTGCAGGTCACCGATGAAGGACATCGGACGCTCGACGGGATAGAGCCGGCAGTCGAGGCTGCACAGCGGATCTTGTTGGCTGGCCTGTCCAATGCCGAGGCCGCGACACTCATGCGGCTCTTGCGCAAGGCCATCGCCGCCGGCAACGAACTTAGCCGCGCCCCGCAGCAAACGGCTTTGACAGATGCCGCCAGAAAGAAATAGCTTTCGTTCGTCAGGCAGCGACGACGGGAAGCCCACGGCCCCCTACTCGGCGCGCGTGTTGACAAGCCTTAATCCGGTCGTTTCCTGCCGACGTCCAGCTTAAATCGCACCGACTGCTATCTTTTTTGGCTTGCTGCTTAATCCGTGATCGCTGGCGCGCGAATCTTTCGAGAACAGGACGCGGCGCTCCGCGCCAGTCGTAAGCACACCCCGCTCTTTATCAGCACCGGCCCAGGACTCCTTATTTTCCTACCCAAGCACGAAAATTGCATAGAACGGCCCTGCCTGCACAGCGAGCAACGCCATGAACCTGATCAATCTGGACATCCGCATGCTGCGTTCGCTGATGTCGGTCGTCGAAACCGGCAGCATCACCGAGACGGCGCGGCGGCTTGGTCGTACCCAACCCGCGATTACCCTTCAGCTACAGCGGCTGGAGGAGCTCACCGGAAAGGCGATTTTCATTCACGAGGGCCGCCGGCTGTTTTTGACGGCGGAAGGCGAGACGGTCCTGAGTTACGCACGATCGATCGTCGGATTTCACGACGAAATGTTGTCGCAACTCGCCTCTCCGGACATCGAGGGTCACGTGGTGCTCGGCACCCCGGACCTCTATGCCGCCTTCATGCTCCCCTCGATCCTGAGGATTTTCCGCAAAGCCTTTCCGCGCGTTCAGCTGGAGCTGAACTGCTCTCTTTCGACACCACTCGTCGGATGCGTGAAGCGCGGCGAAGTCGATATCGCGCTGGTGACCCGCATGAACGATTTCACCGGCGGACAGGTGGTGCGGCAGGAGCAGTTAGTCTGGATGACCGGGGAGCAATCCACGGCGCATAACGAAAAGCCAATCCCCCTGGCGCTGCTGCCGCCGGGCAATATCTTTCGCGACCATGCGATCGAACGGCTGGAAGCATCAAGACTCCGATGGCGCATTGCCTGCGTCAGTCCCAGCGTCGGCGGTTTGCAGGCCGCCGCTTTCGCCGGCATGGCGGTCACCGTCCTCGGCCGCTCCGCACTGGTGCGCAACATGCGCGAGATCGGCGACAAGGAAGGGCTGCCGCCGCTGCCTAAGGTCGATCTCCTGCTGTATAAGTCCCCGACCGCGACATCAAAGGCCGCGAGCGCCCTGCACGACTATCTCGCACACTATCTCAATCTCGAAGACGAGCTCCTGCTGGGCAAGGAGCTTCCGCTATCCGAAAACGACAGCAGCGCAAGCCGATCAGCTCATCTGGGGCCGAAACTCGGTCCAGGGCCGCGCCCGCTCGAAGGCAGCGGCGATGCGGATGATGAGCCCCTCCTCGAGCCACGGCGCGATAATCTGAAGTCCAATCGGAAGCCCGTCGCTGTCGAAACCGCAAGGAATCGTGGCGGCCGGCAGCCCGGTCAGATTTATCGGCCAAGAGAACGGCGACCAACCTAGGTGGCGGTCGACGGCAACGCCGTCGACTTCATCGACCCCAAGTGCACCGGCTGGAAATGCCGTCACGGCCACCGTCGGCGTGACGATCGCATCGACCTTGCCAAACATTTCCAAAAACGAACCGCGCAGGCTGTTGCGGCGATAGCTGGCCTCGACATATTGGACGCCGCTATACACTGCGCCCTTCGCCACGACGTCACGGTAGTCGCCATCCGAGCCTGCGAGCGCGCTGGCGTCGCGGGCCGCGACGGCTGCGGCCTGCTCGGTGTAAGCGATCGGCTTCAAGATTCGTTCGAGCATATCAGGTTCGAAATGAACACAATCCGGAACGATGCTGGCGCCAAGCGAACCGAGCGTCTCAACCGCCGACTGAAAGGCCTTGCGAATGTCGGGCGCCACCGCCGCATAGCCGAAGTCGACACTGCTTCCGATCCTGATCCCGTCGAGCTTTACCGCTGTGGCGTCAAAGCTGCGCGTCGGCACCGGCAGGCTGGCGGCATCACGCAGATCGTGGGCCGCGATCACTTCGAGAAGCAGGGCCGCGTCGGCGACCGTACGCGCAATTGGTCCGGTATGTGCGAGCGACGCCCATGACGGCGGCGCGAAGCCCGGCGACCTCGGAACCAGCCCAAAGGTCGGCTTGATGCCGACCACGCCGCAGAAGGAGGATGGCACGCGTATCGATCCGACTCCGTCGGTGCCGATCGCGAGCGGCCCGCATCCGGCAGCGACCGAGGCCGCGGCCCCGCCACTCGATCCGCCACTGGTCCGTTTCGTGTTCCAGGGGTTGCGCGTGATACCGGACACCGGGCTGTCGGCCGTCAGCTTGTAACCGGATTCGCAAGTCGTGGTCTTGCAGGTCACGATTGCACCTGCCGCCTTCAAGGCCGCAACGGCCGCGCCATCGACGGTCGGCACCAGATCCCTGTTGGCGGGCGCGCCTCCGAGCGCGCGCACGCCGGCGACATAGACAAGGTCCTTGATGCTGACCGGCACGCCGGTCAGTTTGCCTGCCGGCTGCCCCGCGGACCAGGCAGCTGTCGCCACGTCAGCCGCCTTGCGCGCCTGATCATAGGTCTCGGTCACGACCACGTTGCAGGATGCATTGGTCAGTTCCAGTGCGGCAATCACATCCTCGATGACGTCGCGCGGCGTGAACCGCCTGGTGCGATAGCCCTCCAGTAATTCAACGGCTGACAGCCTGGCCAACGCATTGGCTTCAGTGGCGCCGTCGGCGCGGGCCTTTCCTGCTTTCACGGCAACCTCACAACGTCTGGAGAGCGGCCGCTATGGCCTTCTTTGCCATCACAGTCACGAGATGGGCGCGGTATTCCGCATCCGCGTGGATATCGGAGCTGAGGTTTTCCGAACTCACCTTGATGGCGGCGACTGCACCCGGCGTGAACGAGCCTTCGAGCGCAGCTTCCATCGCTCCGACGCGAAACACGCCAGGCCCCGCCCCGGTCACTGCGACCCGGACCTTTCCGGCCTTCTTCGCCGCGCAGACGCCGACGACCGCATAGCGCGACGCCGGGGATTTGAACTTGGCATAGCCGCCGGCCGACGGCACCGGGAAGCGCAGCGCAATAATGATCTCGCCCGGTTCGAGCGCCGTTTCAAACAGCCCGCGAAAGAACGCGTCGGCGGCGATCTCCCGGCGATCGGTCACCACAATCGCATCCAGCGCGAGCACCGCGGCCGGATAGTCGGCCGAGGGATCGTTGTTGGCGACCGAACCGCCGATCGTGCCGCGGTTGCGAACCGCGGGATCGCCGATACCGGCGGCGAGACTGGCCAACAGTGGGATCTTGCCGCGCACCAGTTCTGATTCCGCGACATCGACATGCCTGGTCATCGCGCCGATCGTCAGGACATCGTCCTTGAACGAAATCCCCGCCATTTGCGGGATCTTCGACAGGTCGATCAGCGCGGCCGGCGCCGCCAGCCGCTGCTTGATGGTCGGCAGCAATGTCATCCCGCCGGCCAGTGGCATGCTGTCTGCCACACCGCCAAGCAGCGCCGACATCTCGTAAAGCGTGCTCGGCCTGTGAAATGCAAATGATCTCATTTCGACTTCTCCTACTCTGCGGCCTGCGGCATTGCGGCATTCTGAATGACGCGCCAGATCCGGTTCGGCGTCGCCGGCATATCGACATGCATCACGCCAAGATGCGACAAGGCATCGACGACGGAGTTGATGACGGCCGCGGGCGACCCGATGGTGCCGACCTCGCCGCAGCCCTTCACACCCATCGGGGTGTGCGTACACAGCGTGGAATGGGTCTTGATCGTCATGTTCGGCAGATGATCGGCGCGCGGCATGGTGTAGTCCATGAACGATCCTGACAGCAGCTGCCCCGAGACGTCGTCATAGACGGCGTTCTCATAGAGCGCCTGGCCAACGCCTTGAACGATGCCGCCATGCAGCTGGCCTTCGACGATCATCGGGTTGATGACGGTGCCGACGTCGTCGACCGCGGTATATTTCTCCAGCGTCACGATCCCGGTCTCGGGATCGATTTCGACCTCGGCGATGTGGCAACCGCCGGGATAGGTGAAATTGACGGGATCGTAATAGGCCTGCTCCTCCAGCCCGGGTTCGAGGATTTCGAGCGGATAATCGTGCGGCACATAGGCGGCGCCCGCGATTTCCTGAAAGGTCTTGCTGCGGTCGGTACCGGCGACCGAGAAGACGCCCGCCTCGAACTGGATATCCTGCTCACTGGCTTCGAGCAGGTGCGCGGCGATCTTCTTGCCCTTAACGACCACCTTGTCGCTGGCCTTCGAGAGCGCGGCGCCGCCGACTACCAGCGAACGCGAGCCATAGGTGCCCATGCCGAATTGCACACGGTCGGTATCGCCGAACACGATGTCGACATTGTCGAAGGCGACCCCGAGCTTTTCCGACACGATCTGCGCGAAGGTGGTCTCGTGCCCCTGCCCGTGATTGTGGGTCCCGATCAGCACGGTCACCTGCCCGGTCGGATGCACACGCACGGTGGCGCTTTCGTAAAGACCGCCGCGGGCGCCGAGCCGGCCGGCAAAGCGTGACGGTGCAAGGCCACAGGCTTCGACATAGGTCGAATAACCCAGCCCGCGGAACTTACCGTCGCGTTCCGACGCCGTCTTGCGTTCCGCAAAGCCGGCGACATCCGCCGCCACGAGAGCGCCTTCGAGGCAGCCCATCGGATCGCCGGAATCATACTCGACCAGAACCGGCGTCTGGTACGGATAGGCTTCCTTTGGGATGATGTTGCGGCGGCGCAATTCGACGCGATCGATGCCCATTTCCTTGGCCGCGACATCCACCAGACGCTCGACCACGAAGGTGGCTTCCGGACGCCCGGCGCCGCGATAGGCGTCGACCGGCACCGTGTTGGTGAAGACCACCTTCACGTTGCAATAGATCGCGGGCGTGGTGTAAACGCCGCCGAGCAATGGACCATAAAGGTTGGTCGGGATGTTGGGGCCGAAGGTGGAGAGATAGCCGCCCATATTGGCCAGCGTGACCACCTTCAGCGCCAGGAATTTTCCGTTCTCGTCGAGCGCGAGTTCAGCCTCGGTGACGTGATCCCTTCCGTGCCGGTCCGAGACAAACCCTTCCGAACGGTCCGCTACCCATTTGACGGGACGGCCGACGCGTTTGGCCGCCCAGGTGATCACGGCCTCCTCGCCGTAATGGAATTGCTTGACGCCAAAACCGCCGCCGACATCGGGCGCCACCACGCGCACTTTCTGCTCGGGGATTTTCAATACCAGCGCGCTCATCAGGAACCGCACCACATGCGGAAACTGGCTGGTGGTCCACAGCGTGTAGTGGCCCGTTCCACCATTATATTCGGCGATCGCCGCGCGCGGCTCCATCGGGTTGCCGATCAGGCGATTGTTGACGAGGCTGAGGCGCGCTACATGCGCGGCCTTCCTGAACGCGGTCGTAACCGCGGCCTTATCGCCGAGCTCCCAATCGCAGCAGAGATTGTTCGGCACGTCGTCGAACAGTTGCGGTGCGCCGGGGCGAACCGCTTCGAGCACGCCGACTACCGCCGGCAGCACGTCATAGTCGATCACGACCGCTTCCGCCGCCGCGCGCGCGAGCTCCAGCGTATCGGCGATCACGAAGGCGACCATGTCGCCGACGAAGCGCACCTTGCCCTGCGCCAGCATCGGAAACGCCGGCTCCTTCATCGGCAGGCCGTCCGAGCCGTGAATGCCCCAGCCGCACGGCAGCGAACCGAGCCCGTCGGCGGCGACGTCGTCGCCGGTGAGAACGGCCTCGACGCCCGGCATTGCCAGCGCCGCCGTCCTGTCGATGCCACGGATGACAGCATGGCCGTGCTGGGAGCGAATGAACACGCCGAACGTCATGTCAGCGCGCTTGACGTCGGCGACGTAGTTGCCGCGGCCGGTCAGAAACCGGAAATCTTCCTTGCGACGGGGCGCGGCGCCAATTCCGATAATGTTGGACATGGCTATTCTCCGATCGCAGGTGCGTTCATGGCGGCGGCACCGGCCAGCACCGATGCCACGATGTTCTGATAACCAGTGCAGCGGCAGATATTGCCTTCGAGGCTGTGGCGGACTTCAGCCTCCGTCGGCGCCGGGTTCTTCGCGGTCAGCGCCACCGCCGTCATCACCATGCCCGGCGTGCAGAAGCCGCATTGCAGGCCGTGATTTTCATGAAACGCCTGCTGCATCGGATGCAGGGCGTTCGAACCGCCCGGCCCCGACAATCCCTCGATGGTCGTCAACGTGCCGCCGTCGAGCATCGGTGCAAGCAGAGTGCAGCTCTTCACCGCCTCGCCGTTGAACAGCACGACGCAGGCGCCGCACTGGCTGGTGTCGCATCCGACATGGGTCCCTGTCAGGTTGAGGTTCTCGCGCAGCAATTCGGCGACCAGCGTCGCAGGCTCGACATCGACCGTCCGGGGCCGGCCGTTAAGCGCAAAACTGATTTTCATCTGGCATCTCCGGGGGCTGGGGCTGACATCAGGCAAGAACGCGGGCGCGGCCCGCCGACCAGGTCGCAAGCAGCATATCGCCGACATCGAAGGGATCGCGGAAGAACGTCCGCTCCGGGATGTAGGCGACAAAATCCTCGTCAGGCAACGTGTCGAGCATGACCTTGACGAACGATCCCTGGTACTCGATGGCGACGACGCGGCTCGGCAGCGCCGTCGCGCCATCGCCGAGACCGCCGGCGTCGACCCGCATCAGTTCGATATCGTCGCGCCGCACCGCCAGATCGATCCGATCGCCGACGGAAAGTCGCGCATCGGCGCACAGCCCGACCTGGATCCCGCTGCGGTTCGGCTGCGACAGCACGACGTGGCCATCGCCGATCTTCTCGACCTTGCCGGACAGCACATTCTGGCCGCCCAGGAATTCCGCGACGTAGCGGTCCCGCGGATAGGCGTAGACGTCGCGCGCCGGCCCCGATTGCTTGATCTTGCCCTTCTCCATCACCACGACGATGTCAGCGAGTGCGATCGCCTCGAGCTGGGTATGGGTAACGTGAATGAAGGTGATGCCGAGTTCGCGCTGCATCCGGCGCAGCTCCTGGCGCATCTGAACCCGAAGCTGCTCGTCCAGCGCCGACAACGGCTCGTCAAGCAACAGCACCCGCGGTTCGGTGATCGCCGCGCGCGCCAGTGCGACGCGCTGCTGTTGTCCACCAGACAGATTGGCCGGCAACCGGTCCGCCAGTTCGGTCAGCCGCACCTTTTCCATCATCAGATCCGCAGCCTTGTAGCGCTCGGCCCTGGATTGGCCGCGCACCCGCAGCGCGAAGGCGATGTTATCGCGTACGTTCAGATGCGGAAACAACGCGTAGGACTGGAACATCATCGCAGTGCGTCGCTCGACCGGCGCCATTCCCGCGACATTCTCGCCGCCGATCACGATCTCGCCCGCGGTCGGATCCTCGTGACCCGCAATCATCCGCAGGATCGTGGTCTTGCCGCAGCCGGAGGGCCCGAGAAAGCAGCAATAGGCGCCGTCGGGAATTTTGAGGTTGACGCCATCGACCACGTTGGTCGCGCCATCGTAACTCTTGCAGAGACCTGCCAATTCGATATCGCCGGCGCCTGCGCGCATTCCCAATTCCTCAGTGCGTTGCCGCGCGCACGCCGCGGCGCTTGTTGATGAAAACAATGGCGGCGATGCAGCCGCCGATGATCGCAAACGACACGATCGTGGTAACGGTGCCGAGCGCATAGAGCGATGGCGACGTCACGTTGAGCGTCATGCTCCAGATTTCGAGCGGCAGGGTGTTGAGCGAGCCCGCGGTCTGCAGCGTGCGGGCGAACTCGTCATAGGACAGCGTGAAGCCGAACAACGCGACCGCAACCAGGCCGGGCGCCAGCACCGGGATCACCACCAGGCGGATGGTCTGCCAGCGGGTGGCGCCGAGATCGCGGGCCGCCTCCTCCCACACGCTGTTGAAGCGGGACATCACGGCGAACATCACCAGCACGCCGAACGGCAGCGTCCACGACAGCTGCGCACCCAGCGCGGAGGTGTACCAGCTCGCGTTGATGCCGAGCCACTGAAACAACAGACCGATGCCGAGCCCGAGCACCAGCCCGGGCGCCACCAGACTGCCGATCATCAGGTAGAACACGAAGGTGTCACCGAAGAAGCGGCGGCGGAACGCCAGCCCCGCCATCAGCGACACGACCAGTGTAACCACCGTCACCAGCGCCGCCAGTTTGATCGAACGGTCGAACGATCCCTTGACGTCGCCGGTGCGCACCTGCGTGAACAGATCGACGAACCAGTGCAGCGAATGCCCTTTCGTCGGAAACACCAGTCCGCCGCGGATATCCTGGAACGACAGGATGTAGATGCAGATCATCGGCCCGTAGAGTGCCGCGACGTAGAGCGTGAAAACGGCCGCGAGCGCGTAGAACGTCCAGGGGCGGCGATCGCCGCGCGCGACGGCGGGGACACGCCGGGTTCTGACCATAGCCATATCAGCCTCGCCGAGAGCGACCGTCATTGCGTGATCTCCCGGCGAATATCGACGACGCGCAGGATCAGGGCGATGACGGCAATCAGAACGACGGTCAGCAGCACCGCGCTGGCCGCGGCGATCGGATATTGCAGCACGCCGACGTTCTCGTAGAACGCGCTGACGACGGAAGCCGACCCGCCGCCGGACATCACCTTGACCACAAAGAAGTCGCCCATCACGATCGAAATCACGAAGGTCGATCCCAGCGCGATGCCACTCTTCGACATCGGGATGATGATGTAGCGCATCACGTCGAGGCGGCTGGCGCCGGCGTCGAGCGCCGCCTCCACCACCCGCTTGTCGATGCGCGCCAGCGAATTAAAGATCGGCACCACCATGAAGATCGTCAGCTGGTGGACATAGGCGATGACGACCGCGAGACCGGAATAGAGCAGCACTTCCAGCGGTTCGCGGATCAGGCCGACGCCAAGCAACGCCGAATTGACGAGTCCTTCCTTTCCGAGCAACGGTATCCAGGAAATCATCCGGATGATATTCGAAGTCCAGAACGGAATCGTGCAGATCAGAAACAGGCCGATCGCGAGCAACTGGTTCCTGACATGGAAGACTAGGAAATAAGCGACCAGGAACCCGATGATCAGCGTGAACAGCCAGGTCAGCACCGCGAATTTCAGCGTCGCGACATAGAGATGGAACGTCTGCGCCGAAGTCAGCACATCGGCGTAGTTTGCCAGCGTGAACGTCGGCAGCAACCCGCCAAAACCGTCGGTCTCGAAGAAGCTCGCGACCAGCACGACCAGCGTCGGCAGCAAGAAAAACGGCACCAGCACCAGCATCAGCGGTGTCACGTAGAGCCATGCGCTCAAATTTGGTTGCCGCATCACCTGGCCTGACTGGACTTCATTTCGGATCTTTCGGGACGGCAATTTGAGGTTTGCCGGCGCTCGGGCTGCGCCGGCAGGACCATTCACATCAAGCGACCTTGAAATCGTTCCATCGCTTGTTCATGTAGGCCGCCTCATCCATCAGCGTGTTCCAGCAGGAGATGTTCTTGACCCGGTCGAGGAATGAACCGCCGTCCCGCTTGGTGCCGGCCTTCTCCATTGGCACGCCGTAGGGATCGTTGATGACGGAGGGCGCGGGCTTGCCGTCGTACCAGAAGTCCCACTCCGCCGCGGTCAGGAACTTCTTGGCCGTCGATGGCACCGGGCTGTAATAGCCGTAGCGCCCGACAAACCCACCCTGCCAGCCCGAGAGATACCAGTTGAGATAGTCGTAGGCGGCACCGAGCTTCTTGCCCGACAGGTGCTTCATCAGGCCCATGCCGTTGCACCAGCCGCGATAACCTTCCTTGCCGTTCTTGACGTTGACCGGCGCATAGACGCAGGGAATCTCCTTGACGCGGACGGCGGCAACCGCCGGCGACCACATCGACTGGATCACCACCTCACCTGCCGCCATCAACTGCACCGACTGGTCGAAGGTGGTCCAGGTCGCGCGGAACTGACCGGCCTTCTTCAGTTCGATCAGCTTGTTGCAGGTAAAGTCGATCTCCTCCTTGGTCATGTTGCCCTTGTTGCCGTACTTGATCAGGCCGGCGCTCTCGAAACAAAGGGCGGCGTCCATGATGCCGATGGCGGGAACGTCGAGGATGGCGGCCTTGCCCTTGAACTTCGGGTCGATCAGGTCCTTCCACTCGGTAATTTCACGGCCGACGAGATCAGGACGATAGCCGATCGAGTCCGCATTATAGACCTGCGGCAGGAAGGTCGCCCATTCCGTCACGCCGTCGTTCAATTCGGTCGAATTCGGCTTGGCGATATACATCGCTTCATAGGGGGAAATGCCCTGCCGCGGAATCTTGTGGCCGTCGATCTCGCCCTTGGTGAAGATCGGCAGGATGTTGTCAAACTCCTTGATCTTCTTGACTTCGATGCCCTGGATCACGCCGCGCTTGGCGGCAAGCTTGGCCTGCCATCCCTCGAGATCCGCGATATCCACCGAGTCCGGCTGGCTGATGAAGCGGTTGATCGAGGCCGATGTATCCAGATTCTGCATCGTGACCTTGAAACCGAGGTCCTTTGCCGCCTGATCGCCGATCGCCTTGACCACCGAGTAGGAGACGCCGACATGCCGGAGCTCGATGTCCTTGATCTCCTGCGCCCAGATCGTCGGGAAGCCGCGAAACGCGTCGGAGCCGACAGCTGCGCCCGCCGCAGCCGCACCAGCTTTGAGAAGCGCCCGCCTCGAAAGACCTTTCTTCTTTACCGGAAGTTTGGACGAACCGGCCTTCGCACCGTCCTTGTCGTCATCAAACATCGTTCTCTCCGTTCGCGTTTGGTGGACCAGCCTGCACCCCAACCGGCTCGTTCGTTTGCGCGACCGTGTTGATGATCAACCGTAGCGAGGGAGAAATCCGATTGTAAAATCGGAAGTTAAAATTCCACGTATAAGGACGACTAATGTAGATCGCCGCCTGCTCAATGTGGCAGCAAGCCGATCTATAATTTGACCTTTACTTTGGAGAACGGTGGACGACCGATGAGCAGATCACGGAGGCTGCCTGGCGTCGTTTCGACATTGACGGTCCAACCAGGATGTCGAAATTCGGGATTGCTACCGTCGTCGGAAGCTGAGTTGAACCTTCATGGACGCTCACGGTGCAATGGCGGTCGCGGCCGAGGAAGCGGCAGATTAATCGACACCAGTCCTGAGGATCGCCAGCGCGAGCGCCTGGGCGCGCGGGACGATGCTGTCGAGTTCGAGATATTCCTGTGCGGTATGGGCTTTGCCGCCAACCGGGCCTACTCCGCAAATCGTCGGGGTGCCGACGCTCGCGGTGAAGCCGGAATCGGCGCAACCGCCGGCGAATTCGCCGTCGAGGTTAGGCAGGCCTGCATCCTTTGCCGCCGCGCGGTAGCCATCAAACAGGATTTTCGACGTCTCACTCTGCACCACCGGCAGGAATTCGCCGTTGATGTGCAGCTTCGCCGTCGTGCCCGGCACCGTCGACGTGGCGATAATGGCCTCGATCGCCGCCAGTGTGGTGGCGCGATCGGCGGGATCGATGTAGCGCATGTCGATCTGGCCCTCGGCATACGGCGCAGTGGTGTTGACCGACTGGCCGCCGGCGACCAACCCGACATTGAGGGTGATGCCTTTTGCAAGGTCGGTCAACGCGTGGATCTGCACGATCTTGTGCGCGAGTTCGCCGATCGCGCTGATGCCTTCGGCAAAATTGCCGCCGGAATGCGCCGCCTTGCCTGATATCTCGAAGCGCATGAACACGCCGCCCTTGCGGCTGGTGACGACGTTGCCGGTCGGCCGGCCGGGCTCGGAATTATACACCGCACGCGCAGCTCGGCCTTCACGTTCGATCACTGGACGCGACGATGGTGAGGCGATCTCCTCGTCGGCGGTGAGCAGCAGTTTGATCGGGCACGGCGCGCCGCCGAATTTGTGGAATGCCACGGCGACAAAGGCGTTGATCACCAGACCGGCCTTCATGTCGGCGACCCCCGGCCCATACGCCCGGCCGCCCTCGATGGTGAACGGCCGGCGCGCCACCTCGCCCTTGGGAAACACCGTGTCGCGATGCCCCATCAGCAAAATCGGCTTCTCGTTGCTGCCCGGCTTCGTCACCAACGCGTGGACGGCATCGCCGAACACATCATGCGGCTCGCGCCACGCCTCGATGCCGTGCGCGGCAAAATGCTGCTCGAATCGTGCGCCGACCGCATCGACGCCCGCCTTGTCATAAGAGCCGGAATCGATGTTCACGGCGTCGCGCAGCAGATCGATCATCGATTGCTTTTGCGACGCGATCCATTCGGTGATCTGCACTTCGGTACTGGCGGGCATGGCATTTCCTTCGTGGCAATCTATCGAGCCGCATCCGCCTCCATTTGGAGAAGGAGCGGCTCCCGGTTCTTACAATGCCAGTTCTTAAAGCGCCAATTCTTAAAGCACCATGGCGGCGGCGTTGTTTGACACGCCGGTCTTCCTCATCATCATGCGCGCAATCGCCTCGCCAATCACCACCGTGGTGAAATGGGTGTTGGCGCGGCAATCGGACGGCATAATCGAGGCATCCGCCACGCGCAGCGCGGCGATGCCCTTCACGGTGCCATCCGGATTGACCACGCCGTTGGCGTCGTTGAAATCAGCCATGCGGCACGAACCGGCGGCATGCTGGATGTCGCCGGTGTCGCGGCGGAGCAGCGCTTCGAGTTCCCCGTTCGGCAGCGCAGCGGCCTGCGGCAGCGTCAGGTCGGTATCGATCAGGCGGATCCACTCGGCGATGTCAGCCAGCGCCGGCCGGGTGGTGAGCACGGCCAGCCGCTTCACCGCATCGACCATGCGCAGCAGGTCGCGGTCGTCGGCCAGCATGTTTTCGTCGACGATCGGATCGATCGATGGGTCGGTCGAAGCCAGCTTCAAATTGCCGCGCGAATAGGCGTTGAACAGCCCCGCACCGATGGCACCGGGGTTGCCGACGCCGCGATGGTTGAAAGCGATCAGGATCATGTCGCGCTTGCCTCCATCCGCCAGCCCGGACGAATACGTCACGCAGCAATTGGTGTGACGCGTGTCCGGATCTGTCGGCTGGAATTCGTCGCGCAGCTTGATGGTAGCGCGAAACAGCGGATGGTCGAAGAAGTGCCTGCCGACCGGCAGGTCGCGCTCGACCGCGATGCCCATCGCCTTCAGCTCGTCGGCCGGGCCGATGCCCGAACGTAGCAGTATCGCCGGGCTATGGATGGCGCCGGCGCACAGCACGATCTCGCGCGCCTTGATCTCCGAACTGCCCTGCCCTTCGATGTGAGCCAGCACACCGGTGGCCTGACCGTCCTTGATCAGGAGGCGGTCGACCAGCGCGTGACCCCGGATCTCCAGATTGGCGCGGCCGCGCGCCGGCTCCAGATAGGCTTCATTGGTGGTGATGCGGCGGCTGTCGCGGCTGTTGATCGGATAACAGGCGACGCCCTCGCCAACCGGCCCGTTGAGATCGGCACACCACGGATATCCCGATGCCAGCGCGGCGTCGCGCAGCCCGCGATCGATCGGCCCCCACTTCTCCGGCGGCGCGCGATAGACGGGCAACGGTCCGCCGCGGCCATGACCTGCGCGGTCGCCGAACTCGAAATCATCCTCGATGACCGAAAACAGCGGCATGACCTGTTTCGCCGACCAGCCGGTGCAGCCACCAGCCGCCCATTCGTCGAACGCGTCAGCCACACCGCGGATGGCGATCTGGCCGTTCATCATCGAACTGCCGCCGAGGCCCTTGCCGCGCCAATAGAAGCGCGCCTCCTGCCCCGCCACCCGGCGCGTCAGCAAGTTAGGCCACTGCCATTTCTCCTGATATTCGCGCATGTGAATGATTGGAATCGGATTCGGCGTCCGGACCTCCCAGGGCGCCTCATCGGCGCGCCAGTCGAGGCCAGCTTCCAGCAGCAGCACGCGCCTGGTGCCATCCTCGGAGAGCCGGGCGGCAACCGCGGCGCCGGCAGAACCGCCGCCGACTACAATGACGTCATACATGGCGTTACTTCATACATGGCGTTACTTCTCGATGTTCCAGAAGATCGGAATGGCGGACGGTATCAAACCGCGCAGATTGGCGCGATAGGCGGCCGGCTGAGCGAACTGTCCCCACGGAATGCCGGGTGCCTGATCATACATCACGGTCTGGATCTCGGAAGCAATCTTCTTGCGATCCTCCTCGGCGGGAGCCTTGGCAAAGGCGTCCAGCAGCGGAGTGATGCGCGGATCGCACTGCCAGCCCGTGAAGTCGGCGCAGTTGAACGCCACCATGACGTTGGTCAAGGGTGACGCCAGATCGAAGCCGCCGGCGTGAACGCCATAAACGCTCCAACCTTCCTTCTTGGTGCGACGGGCAAGCACCGAGGCCCAATCCATCACCTGCAGATCGACATTGAAGCCGGCCTGCTTCAACTTCTCTGCAAGGACCTGCGCCGAAATGCGCGGCGCCTCGAGGTCGCTGGCCTGCATCACGATCACAGGCTCGCCGGCATATTTCGTCGCCTTGAGCGCCGCGCGCGCCGCCTCGACGGAAGGTTTCGCGGCTGCTTCGGTTCCGGCCTTGCTGTCATAGGTGGTGCCGCAAGTAAAGAACGTTGCGCAAGGTGTGGCGTATTTGGCATCGAGCCCCAACCCGTCCATCACCTCGCGCTGATCGACCAGCTTCCACAGTACGCGCCGGATCGCCGGATCGTCGAACGGCTTCTGCGTGGCGTTCAGGCGATAGGCGCCGGCAAACATGTTGCCGCCGGTGAAGTTGACGACCTTCACGCGGGCGTTCTTTTCCAGAACCGGCAGCAGGTCGAACGGCGCGTATTGCATGTAATCGACTTCGCCGGTCTGCAGCGCCGACGCCGCGGTGGATCCATCCGGAATGACGCGAATTTCCAGCGTGTCGATGTTGACGCGCTTGCCGCCGGCCAGGAAGTCGGCGGGTTCGGAACGCGGCACATAATCGGCGAACTTCTTCAAGATCATGCGGTCGCCGCTGCGATGATCGGCCTTGCTGTAGACGAACGGCCCGGAACCGACGATTTCGGTGATGCGTTGATCGGCCGGCGTCTTGG
Source organism: Bradyrhizobium sp. AUGA SZCCT0176 (assembly GCF_018130145.1). Taxonomy (GTDB): domain Bacteria; phylum Pseudomonadota; class Alphaproteobacteria; order Rhizobiales; family Xanthobacteraceae; genus Bradyrhizobium. Next base: position 200,922 of record NZ_JAFCMB010000004.1, read on the forward strand.
CCACCCGCTCCGGCATCATGAAGGCAACAGGGCTGACGGGATTTCCGAGCGCATCGATCACGAGGCCCGAAGGTTCTTTCAGCGTCAGCACGAACGTCCTGGCGTCAGCAGGCTCGAGCGATGCGGTGATGGCGAAGATTCGCCGGCCAAGCGCGTTGCGCTGTCCCCAGCGGCGCAGCGATGCGACGCAATCCGCTGCCGTGACTGGCTGGCCGTCATGCCATTTCAGGCCGTCACGCAAGCTGAACGTGTAAACCAGTCCGTCAGGCGAAACCTTCCAGTCCTGCACCATCTGCGGCTTGATCTCACCCTTGGTGTCCTTTGCGAACAGGGTGTCGAACACCATGAACCCGAAGGTCCGCGAGATATAGGCCGGCGTAAAATGCGGATCGAGCGTGGCGATTTCCGCTTCCAGCACCGCGACAAGATTGCCGCTAGCATAGGACGGCGTAATCGCCGGAGCCGCGCCGAGCGCGAGCGAAAACGTGGCAGCGATGAAAGCCTTCAATTTGAACATGGATGCCTTTTTTGGGTTCGTGAGGAGAGTCTGCGAGGCTTCGGAAGCCGAGAAACGCACCCCCGCAAGCAGGTGCTTAATCAAGCAATGTCCGTGCCGTGTGGGGCACGCTGCTCATGTCGCAACGACTACCTGCCGTGCATTTGCCGAGGCCTCGGAGCACCGGTTGTGACGTTGGTCCCGGCACGTCGCCTTCGAGAATGAAGCGATCGCAGACGTATCCGCGCCACAACTACGGCCGCGCGCGCATGCCGGATCGCCGGCTGATTGAGGAATTGGATTGCTTCGCGCCTCAGCGTCGCTGGTTATAAACGTCAAGACATACCGCGCCCAGCAACACGAGGCCCTTGATCACCTGCTGGTAGTCGATCCCGATGCCGAGGATCGACATGCCATTGTTCATCACCCCCATGATCAGCGCGCCGATCACGGCGCCGGCGACTCGCCCGACACCGCCATAGGCCGAGGCCCCGCCGATGAAGCAGGCGGCGATCACGTCGAGCTCGAAGCCGACCCCGGCCTTTGGTGTCGCGGTGTTGAGCCTTGCGGCGAACACCAGGCCGGCGAGCGCGGCCAGCACACCCATGTTGACGAAGGTGAGGAAGGTCAGCCGCTCGGTCTTGATGCCTGATAGTTTTGCGGCCTTCTCATTGCCCCCTACCGCATAGATCTGCCGCCCGATCGTGGTGCGCGCGGTGATGAAGCCGTAGAGCGCGATCAGGGCGATCATGATCACGAGCACGTTGGGCAGTCCACGATGCGAGGCGATCAGATAGGTGAAATAGACGATCACGCCGAACAGAACTATGTTCTTGAACACGAAGAAGCCGGTCGGCTCGACCTCGACACCGTGGCTTGCGCGCCGGGCGCGGGTGGTGACGCCGACATATACCAGGCCAAGCGCCAGCACGGCGCCGATCAGGAGTGAGGTGGGGTTGAGCGAGCCGGCGCCGGGAAACAGTTCAGGAATGAAGCCGGAGGAGAGTTTCTGGAAGGTCGGTGAAAACGGGCCAACCGATTGACCTTGTAACACCGCCAGCGCCAGCCCCTTGAACACCAGCATGCCGGCCAGCGTGACGATGAAGGACGGAATCTTGAAATAGGCTACCCAATAGCCCTGCGCCGCGCCGATTAGCCCACCGAGCGCGAGGCAAATGATCGCGGCTGGAATGAAATGCATGCCGTAACGTACCATCAGCACCGCGGCGATCGCGCCGATGAAGCCCGCGACCGATCCGACCGACAGATCGATGTGCCCGGTGACGATGACCAGCAGCATGCCGAGCGCCATGATCACGATATAGCTGTTCTGCAGCACCAGATTGGTGAGGTTGAGCGGGCGCAGCAGCGTGCCGTCGGTGACGACCTCGAAGAACAGCATGATCGCGAACAGCGACAGCAACATGCCGTATTCGCGCAAATTGGCCTTGAGAAAGCCCGCATGCTTGCGCGCCTCGGGAAGCATCACGGTGTTATCGCTCATGGATGCGCCTCTCCCAATAGCTTCTCTTCCAGTTTTCGTTCCAGGTCTCTATCGACCAGTTGTTCGCCCTTGCGCACGATGACCCGCATGATTTTTTCCTGCGTCGCCTCGGCGTGATCGAACTCGCCGACAAAGGCCCCACCGTTCATGACGCAGATGCGGTCACAGATCCCGAGCAGTTCCGGCATTTCCGACGAGATCACGATGACCGCCTTGCCGGCATCGGCCAGCTCATTGATGATGCAATAGATCTCGTATTTGGCGCCGATGTCGATACCTCGGGTCGGCTCGTCCAGGATCAGGATTTCCGGATCGGTGAACAGCCATTTCGACAGCACCACTTTTTGCTGGTTGCCGCCGGACAGGTTGCCGGACGTCTGATAGACATCGGAACAGCGGATGCGCATGCGGTTGCGATAATCGCTCGCCACCTGCAATTCCTTGATGTCGTCGATGACGCGGCGGGCTGCGACACTATCGAGATTGGCAAGCGTGATGTTCTTGCGCACGTCTTCAGCGAGCAGCAGGCCGAGCTGCTTGCGGTCCTCGGTGACGTAGGCCAGACCGGCGTCGATGGCGCGGCTCACGGTCGAGAGGTCGATCTCGCGACCATGCAGCAAGGCGCGGCCCGTGATGTTGCGGCCCCAGGAGCGGCCGAACAGGCTCATGGCGAATTCGGTGCGGCCTGCGCCCATCAAACCGGCGATGCCGACGATCTCGCCGCGGCGAACCTGGAAGTCCACATTCTTGATGGCTTGCCGATCGGTATGCTGGGGATGATAGACCGACCAGTTCTCGACCTTGAACACCACCTCGCCTATCGCAGGCTCCCGCTTGGGGAAACGATGCTCCAGATCTCGGTCCACCATCTTGCGGATGATACGATCTTCCTCGACCGCGCCTAGCTCACAATCCAGCGTATCGACAGTACGGCCATCGCGCAGCACCGTAATGCGGTCCGCGACGCGGGCCACCTCGTTGAGCTTGTGCGAGATCAGGACCGCGGACATGCCATGGGAGCGGAACTCGAGTAGAAGGTCGAGCAGCGCCGCACTGTCGCTTTCGTTGAGGCTCGCGGTGGGCTCGTCCAGAATCAGAAGGCGCACTTCCTTGGACAGCGCCTTGGCGATCTCAACCAGTTGCTGCTTGCCGACGCCTATATCGGTGACCAGCGTGTCCGGCGCCTCATTGAGCCCCACTTTCGCCAGCAGCTGCTGCGACCGCCGGTAGACCGCGTCGCGATCGATCACGCCGAACCGCGACGGCGGGCTCGCAATGAAGATATTCTCCGCGATCGAGAGCAGCGGGATCAACGCAAGCTCCTGATGAATGATGATGATGCCGAGCGCCTCGGAATCGTTGATGTCGCGGAAGTGGCGCTCCTCGCCGTCATAGACGATGCTGCCGTCATAGCTGCCATGGGGATAGACGCCGCTCAGCACCTTCATCAAGGTCGACTTGCCGGCGCCGTTCTCGCCCACCAGCGCGTGGATCTCGCCTTGCCTCACGGTAAAATTGACGTCGTCGAGCGCTTTGACGCCGGCGAAGGCTTTGCTGATACCGCGCATTTCAAGCAATGTGGCCATTCAAGTTCCCTGGAAGATGCGGGAAGGCATGGATGGCCGGGGCATATGTTCCCCGGCCATCCGCTTCATTACAGCTCGCCTCAGTTGATTTGCGCCTTCTTGTAATAACCGCCGTCGATCAGGATTTTTTCCCAATTGGTCTTGTCGACGACTACAGGCTTGAGCAGGAAGGACGGCACGACCTTGACGCCATTCTTGTAGGTGGTGGTGTCGTTGACAGTTACGGTCTTGCCGCTCAACGCCGCGTCCACCATGTCGGCGGTGACCTTGGCAAGGTCGCGGGTATCCTTGAAGATCGTGGAGTATTGCTCGCCGCGCAGCATCGATTTGATGGAAGGCACTTCGGCGTCCTGACCGCTCACGATCGGCATCGGCATATTGCCGCTACCGTAGCCGACGCCCTTGAGCGACGACAGGATGCCGATCGAAAGGCCGTCATAGGGCGAAAGCACCGCGTCGACCCGCTTGGTGGTGTAGAACGCGCTGAGCAGATTATCCATCCGGGCCTGCGCCGTGGCGCCGTCCCAGCGCAGCGTCGAAACCTTGTCCATTCCCATCTGCTTGCTCACGACCACGAGCTTGCCGCTGTCGATATAGGGCTGCAGCACCGACATCGCGCCGTTGTAGAAGAAATAGGCGTTGTTGTCGTCGGGTGAGCCGCCGAACAGCTCGATGTTGAACGGGCCCTTGCCTTCCTTCAGCTTCAGCCCTCCCTCGATCGACTGCGCCTGCTGCACGCCGACCTGGAAATTGTCGAACGTCGCATAATAATCGACGTTGGGCGTGTCGCGGATCAGGCGGTCATAGGCGATTACTGTGATGCCCTTGTCCTTGGCCTGCTTGAGCACATCGGACAGGGTAGTGCCGTCGATCGAAGCGATCACCAGTACCTTGGCGCCCTTGGTCACCATGTTCTCGATCTGGGAGAGCTGGTTCGGAATATCGTCTTCGGCGTATTGCAGGTCGGTATTGTAACCGCGCTCCTTCAGCACCTTGACGATATTGTTGCCGTCATCGATCCAGCGCGCCGAAGCCTTGGTGGGCATGGCGATGCCGACAGTGGGCTTGGTTTGCGCGAGCGCGGGTTCCGCAAGGGCGACCGCGCCGAGCAAGATGGCCGATAGAGCAGATTTGAGCAGTTTCATGTTTCACTCCCAGGTGTTGAACGTTAATCGCCGCGTTATCAGCGGTTTGCTTTTGGCGCCGGTAACGTATCGGCGCATCATTGGGGAACGTCAGGCCGGCAGAGACGTGAACAGATGATCGGCCACACGTTATGGTTCCGCAAGTACATGCAGCCCTCATGGGCCGAATTGTGAAGCGACACATCATGACGAACCGAGCCTGATGCGCGGTTCCGGCCGCCCCCGTGCGCCGACATCGAGAACGAAGGTTTGGCCGTGGTGCGGGTCGGCAGCCCTGGCATGCTCGTCCATGCCCTCCCAGGCCGTGGTGACCAGCAGCGAAGCGAAATTCCGGCCGACAAAGACCGGGCAACTCGGCTGCTTCGCCGGAATCCTGATGGTGCGGACCCGATCGCCTGCCGGGGTGTAGGCATCGATGCACGATCCGCCCCAGCGCGCATTCCAGATCAGCCCATCCGCATCGACGACCGCGCCGTCCAGGCCGCCTACCCCGCCGCTGGCATCATAGAGTGTCTCGGGATTTCCGGTCGGCAGCGCGTTCGCCGGGTCGACGGCGACGCGGTAAAGGACGCCCTTGCTCGTATCGGTGAAGTAGGCCGTGGCGCCATCGGGCGAAAAGCAGATTGCGTTCGGGATGGTAATGCGGGCATAGAGCTGACGCAGCTCGCCGCGGTAAAAACGATAGATCGCGCCGGCTCCCTTTTCTGCGGTGCGGCCCATGGTCCCGATCCAGAGCGCGCCGCAGGGATGAACGCGTCCATCGTTGGAGCGGGTTGTCGCATTGTCCGCTTCGAGCGGCATATGAAGCGTGAGGCGGCCATCCGCGATGTCGCGGACATAGAGGCCATCTTCGGTCGCAAGCAATTGGCGCTTGTCATCGATGAAGGCCAGGACGCTGGCCATCAGCGGAAGCGCGTGCGAATTGACCGCGCCGGATGCAAGGTCGGCCTGAAACAATTGGCGCTCGATGATATCGAACCACCATGCGGTGTCGGTCGCCGCATCATAGGTGCAGCCCTCGCCGAGATGGCAATGCCAATCGCTCAGGATGCTGGTGCCGACTTCTTCCACGCGAGTTCCCTTATTCCCCTGCAACTTGATTGACGGAAAATCGATACAGCGACGTATGACGATAGGTCTGCCCGGGATCGAGCCGCGCCGATGGAAAATCGGGACGGTTTGGCGTGTCGGGATAGACCTGCGGTTCGAGGCAGAGCGCGTCATACTGCCGGTGAACGCGGCCATACTTGCCGGTCACGGACCCGTCGAGAAAATTGCCGGAATAGAACTGGACGCCCGGCTGGTTGGTCCAGAGTTCGAGAACCCGGCCCGACTTTGGCTCTTCCACGCGGGCGGCAAAGCGCGGCTCCGTGGTCGCGCCGCCGGGCAGACAGAAATTGTGGTCGTAGCCCTGCCGGATCTGAACCTGCTCGGCCGCATCGCGCAGGCGGGCGCCGACAGGATGGGATTTGCGAAAATCAAACGGCGTCGCATCGACCTTATCGGGCGCGCCCAACGGAATGCCGGCGGCACTGATCGGCAGATATGCGTCCGCCACGATCGTCACATGATGGTCGAGCACGTCGCCACTGGACTCGACGCCAGCGAGATTGAAAAAGCTGTGGTTGGTCAGATTGACGATGGTCGGCTTGTCGGTCACCCCTGAGAATTCAAGCGCGAGCTCGCTGCCACCGGAAATGCGATAGATGACCTCGGTTTTCAGCGTGCCGGGATAGCCCTCCTCGCCATCCGGACTGACATAGGACAGCGTGACGAACGGCGCCGGGTCTTCACCCATTGCCGTGATGGTCCATGGTTTGCGATCGAAGCCTGATAACCCGCCATGCAGCGCGTTGGCTCCGTCATTGGTGGGCAGCTGAAAGCGTTCGCCATCGAGTTCGAACGTGCCGCCCGCGATCCGGTTGGCATAGCGCCCGACCGTGGCGCCGAGGAAACGCCGAACCGCGAGATAGCCTGCAAGATCATCGCGGCCGAGGACCACATCGGCAAGGCGCCCGGCCCGGTCAGGCACGAAGATCGACTGCAGCGCCGCACCATAGGTGATGAGACGCACCTCAAAACCATCGTCACCACGCAGCCGCACCATTTCGATCGCGGTGCCGTCCGGAAGATGCCCGAATACCTCGCGGGCAATCTTCGCCGTCTGTGATTGGCCTGACTGCGTCACGTCATACCTCGATGAATGGTTCGACGTCGCGGCGCCGGCCGAGCATGAAGGCATCGGCGACATGGACCAGCGGCGACAGATCGACATCGGACGCACCGCTTGCGATCAGTTCGACGAAGCGCCGATAGATGCCGCGATATTCCGCCTGCTTTTCGTCAACCAGGATATGGCCATCATGCGAGAGATGGCTGCCGCCGGAAGAGAGCGTCAACCGCCCGGCGTCGGTCTCGACCCGGATGTCCCAGGTCTGGGGGCCGGTCTGGCGCCAATCGAACTCCGCCCGGATCGGAATGCACGTCTGGTCCGAAAAGACGAGATCGGCCGCGATCGGCGCCGCGCGATTGCGCGGGAAGGACAATTCGGCCTCCGTTAGAAAGAACGGCCGCGGCAGGATGCGGGTCAGGATCGAGAGCGCGTTGATGCCGGGATCGAACACGCCAAGTCCGCCCGGCTCCCAGATCCAGGCCTGACCGGGATGCCAGACCCTGACATCCTCCTTCCATTCGACGACCACGGATTTGATCTGGCGGCCGGCGAGGAAGGCGCGCGCGGGTTCGACGGCCGGCGCAAAACGCGAATGCCAGGTTGCAAACAGCGTTCGCCCGGTTTGCCTGGCCGCAGCGACCAGCGGATCGAGTTCACTGACGGTGGCGCCCGGCGGCTTCTCGAGCAGCACATGCTTGCCGGCCTTCAGCGCAGCCGCCGCCTGCGCGTGGCGCACCTGGGGCGGCGTGCAGAGCGCAACGGCATCAATATCGAGTCTGGCGTCGAGTAGTTCGTCAAGCGTCGCAAAATGCACGATCCCGTCGATCGAAGCATTGCGGCTGGCGATCGCGGCAAGTTCGATGCCGTCGGTGTCTGATATCGCCGGGATATGCTGATCCCTGGCGATCTTGCCGAGGCCGACGATGGCAATGCGAATGGTGGTCACGTCAATTCTTCTCGACGTTCGAGGAACGATGTCAGCGGCTCACTTGCCCCAGCGCAGCACTAGCGGATTCAGCGGGCGCGCGATTTCGATCAGCCCAGCCCGAACGGCCGGATGCAGCGGCTGCAGCGGAAGCCGGACGGTCTCGTGCCGGATGACGCCGCCTTCCTTCATCAGCGCCTTGCAGGCGATCAGGCCGCACTGGCGGTTTTCATAGTTGATCAGCGGCAGCCAGCGTTCATAGGCCGCAACCGCTTCGGCGCGTCGGCCGGCGAAATACGGATCAGTGATCTGGCGAATGCCGTCGGGATAACCTCCACCGGTCATGGCGCCAGTCGCACCGGCATCGAGGTCGGCCATCAGCGTGATCGCCTCCTCGCCGTCCCACGGACCCTCGATCGCCGTGCCGCCGAGCGCGATCAACTCGCGCAGCTTGGCGGCGGCCTGAGGCGTCTCGATCTTGAAATAGGCGATGTTCTCGAGCTTCCGCGCCATGCGGGCGAGAAAGGCCGCCGACAGCGCCGTACCGGCGACCGGCGCATCCTGGATCATGATCGGAATCGAGATCGCATCCGAAACAGTGCGGAAAAACTCATAGATGGCGTTTTCCCCGACCCGGATGGTCGCGCCATGATAAGGCGGCATCACCATCACCATCGCGGCGCCGGCCTGCTGGGCCCGCCGCGAACGTTCAGCACAGATGTGCGAAGCAAAATGCGTGGTCGTGACGATGACGGGGACGCGTCCCGCGACGTGCTTCAACACGGCATCGAGCACCGTGTCGCGCTCGGCGTCGGTCAACACGAACTGCTCGGAGAAGTTGGCGAGGATGCACAGTCCCTGCGAGCCGGCATCGATCATGCAATCGACGGCACGTTTCTGGCCGTCGAGATCGAGCCGGCCGTCGCCGTCGAACACCGTCGGCACGACTGGAAACACCCCCTTATAGGGCCGCTCGACGGTGGAATCTGCCATGACCATTCTCCGCTTTTGCTTAACCAGCCGCGCCGTGGCGGCGCAGGCCGTTGAAGATGACTTCCTTCATCGCCGCGGAAGCCGCCTCGGCATTCCGCTCGGCGATTGCGTCGACAATTCGTTCGTGGGCCGCGATGGTGATTTCGCGCTCTTGCTCTTCGGTCGGCGCGCTCAGCCGGAACGACGCGCGCAATGCCGCCTCGATCACGGCGCCGATCGATCGCATGAACGGGTTGGCCGAACTGGTCGCGATGTCGAGGTGCAGCCGAAGATCGGCGTCAGCAAATTCAACTGAATCAGAAGCGAAGCTGCGCATCCTGGCGATGCTGTCGCGCAGGTGAGCGATCGCATCATCCGCCCGTCGCTCGGCGGCGAGAGCTGCGGCATGCGGCTCGACGGCGAGGCGAATGTCGGCGAGATCGCGAAGAAACCGCTTGTCGATCCCGGCTTCGAGGTGCCAGCCGAGCACATCGGAATCGAACATGTTCCAGGCCGAACGTTCCCTGACCCGCGTGCCGACGCCCGCCTTGGAATTCAGCAATCCCTTGGCGGACAACGTCTTGACGCTTTCACGCAATACGGTGCGCGAAACGTCGAACATGGCAGTCAGTTCCGCATCGCGCGGCAGACTGGCGCCTTCCGGATAGCGGCCGACAATGATGTCGATCCCGATCGTCCGGGTCACTTCCACCTGGCTGAAATGACCGCGGCCCGGCGCAATCACGACCCGGTCGGACCTCATGGCGGGTCTCGTGGAGTCATGGCTGGTTTCGCTCCCTGATCGTTGCGGACCGTCCTGCCTCTTCGGGCAAGCTCAAATCTGGCGCGATCTCCCATGCCACAACCCTCAAGCCTTGTATAGCATATTATCATATTAGTATGACTTTCTTTCGGTCGACCATTTTGTGTCCTTCGGCCCCCCTCGTCGCGGCTGTGCTCAAGGGGCTGCGCAGTTGGCGCCACAGCATGTCAACAGTTTCCATATCGTGGATATGAACTGGCAACTGTAGACACTACGTCAGCGAACCGGTATGAACGGCGACCTGCGGGCAACCGCATCGTCGGTCGAAAAAAGCGTTTCGAGCGCCGCGCCGGACACCTGGCGCAACCGACGTCTTCAGCCAAAACACTGCGCGCCGTTGCATTTTTTCACGGCCAACCGGCTTTCATCACCCGAGGGAATCGACAGTGGACATTTGGAGCAGATCCATGCGCCGTACCGTGCTGGCGTTCGCAACGCTTCTTGCCGTGTGTGGCGTCGCAACGGCGGAAACATACCCCTCACGTCGGATCACTGTGATCGTGCCGTTCGGCGCGGGCAGCGGCACGGATGGCGTGGCCCGAATTGTCACCCAACGGCTCTCCGAAATGCTCAAAACGACCATCGTGGTGGAGAACCGCCCCGGCGCGAGCGGCGCGATCGGTGCGGTCGCGACCGCGCGTTCCGCGCCGGACGGCTATACGCTGATGTTCGGCGGATCATCCACCCATGCCGCCAACCCCAGCCTGCTTAAGTCCATCCAGTATTCTCCCAAGGACGACTTCGCGCCCGTCTCCCGTGTCGGCCTGTTCCCCTACATCCTCGTCGTCAATCCCGGGATCGAGGCCAAAAACGTCGGCGAACTGATCGCGCTTGCAAAGCAGAAGCCCGGCTCGATGTCGTTTGCTTATTCAAATGCGCTGGGCCAGCTTGCCGGTGAAATGTTCAAACGGCGCGCCGGTATCGATATCCAGGCCGTGCCGTACAAGAGCAGCCCGGAAGCCATAACGGACGTCATCGCCGGTCGCGTTTCCCTGATGTTCAACGATGTAACTTCTACCCTGCCCCTGGCGCGGTCGGGTCAGCTTCGCGCACTTGTGACCATCACGAAGGACCGCACGACGCTGCTATCCGAATTGCCCACCATCCAGGAGCAGGGACTTGATTTCGGCAATCTCTCCGCATGGACCGGCGTGTTCGCGCCCAAGGGCACGCCGCCGGAGGTGGTCGAAAAGCTGGCGGAGTCGCTGCGCGAAATCCTGGCTGAACCCGCGGTCCGCCAGCGCCTCGCCGAAATCGGCTTCGAAGCGCAGTGGCTCCCGCCGAAGCCATTCGCCGAACACGTCGCCACCGATATCGAGCGATGGGCAACACTCACCAAGGAAGCGGGCATCGTGCCTCAGTGAGGCTGACGGTTTCGGCTACGACGGTAAACCGGGCAGATCGAGACCGTTGGTCCTTGCACACTCGATCGCGGTCTCATAGCCCGCATCGGCATGGCGCATGACCCCCGTCGCCGGGTCATTCCAAAGCACCCGCTCGAGGCGGCGCGCGGCCTCCGGCGTTCCGTCTGCGACGATCACCATGCCGGCGTGCTGCGAATAGCCGATGCCGACGCCGCCGCCGTGATGCAGCGAGACCCACGTGGCCCCGCTGGCACAATTGAGCAGCGCATTGAGCAGCGGCCAGTCCGACACCGCGTCCGAGCCGTCGCGCATCGCTTCGGTTTCGCGGTTTGGGCTCGCCACCGAGCCGCTGTCGAGATGATCGCGACCGATCACGATCGGTGCCTTCAACTCGCCCCGCGCCACCATTTCATTGAACGCCAGGCCCAGCCGGTGGCGATCGCCAAGGCCGACCCAGCAGATCCGCGCCGGCAGTCCCTGGAACTTGATCCGCGCTCGGGCCATGTCGAGCCAGTTGTGCAGATGCTTGTCATCCGGCATCAACTCCTTGACCTTGGCATCGGTGCGGAAAATGTCTTCGGGGTCCCCTGATAGCGCGGCCCACCGGAATGGCCCGACGCCGCGGCAGAACAGCGGGCGGATATAGGCCGGAACGAAGCCGGGGAAATCGAACGCGTTCTTCAATCCCATGTCCTTCGCCATCTGTCGGATGTTGTTGCCATAGTCGAGCGTGGGAATGCCCTGCGCATGGAAATCCAGCATGGCCTGGACGTGGCCGACCATGGAAGTCTTCGCCGCCGCCTCAACCGCTTTCGGATCCGCCTCGCGCCTGGACGTCCACTCGGCAAGCGTCCATCCCTTGGGCAGATAGCCGTTGATCGGATCATGCGCGCTGGTCTGGTCGGTGACGATGTCGGGCCTGACGCCGCGGCGCACCAGTTCGGGAAAAATATCGGCGGCGTTGCCGAGCAGGCCGACCGAGACCGGTTTCCCGCTTTGCGCCACCTCCGCCATGATCGCGAGCGCCTCATCGAGCGTGCTTGCCTGCCTGTCGAGGTAACCCGTGCGCAGCCGCATCTCGATGCGGCTCGGCTGGCATTCGACGGCGAGCATCGACGCACCGGCCATCGTGGCGGCAAGCGGTTGGGCGCCGCCCATGCCGCCAAGACCGGCCGTGAGAATCCATTTGCCCGCGAGGCTGCCGCCATAATGACGTCGCCCCACCTCGACGAACGTTTCGTACGTCCCCTGCACGATGCCCTGGCTGCCGATGTAGATCCACGACCCGGCGGTCATCTGGCCGAACATCATCAAGCCCTGCTTGTCGAGTTCGTTGAAGTGATCGAGCGTCGCCCAGTGCGGTACCAGGTTCGAATTCGCGATCAGCACGCGCGGCGCATCGGGATGGGTTCGGAAAATTCCGACCGGCTTGCCCGACTGAACCACCAGCGTCTGGTCGGCTTCGAGCTTGCGCAAGGAGGCAACGATCCGGTCGAAACTGTCCCAGTCGCGCGCCGCGCGGCCAATGCCGCCATAGACGACGAGTTCGCTCGGCCGTTCGGCAACGTCAGGATCGAGATTGTTCATCAGCATTCGGAGCGGCGCTTCGGTGAGCCAGCTCTTGGCGCTGATCTCGGACCCGTGCGGCGATCGGATGATACGGTCGTTGTCCAGTCGGCGGTTCATGACAAATGACCTTTCTCGGCAAGGTTTGGAAACGGATTGTTCTCGAGCACCGAAATCGCAACTGATGGCAATGTGCCGGCTGCGACCAGCGCCGTTGCTTTCGCAATGTCGTCGGCCATATAGCGATCGCCACCGAGCGCCGGTACTTGCTCGCGCAGCGTAGCAATCACCGCAGCAAGTGCGGGGCTGGTCGTATGCGGCGCGCGCAGCCCGATGCCCTGCGCCGCCACCAGCAGCTCAATGCCGAGAATGGCCGCAAGATTATCCGCCATGTCAGACAACCGGCGGGCGGCGTGCGCGGCCATCGACACATGATCTTCCTGGTTGGCGCTGGTCGGTGTCGAATCGATCGAGCAGGCCGCGGCACGTTGCTTGTTCTCGGCATAAAGTGCGGCCGCCGTCACTTCGGCAATCATGAAGCCGGAATTGATGCCGGGCTCCGGGGTGAGGAATGGCGGCAGACCAAAGTTCAGCGCAGGATCGACCAGCGTAGCGATGCGCCGTTCACTGATCGCGCCGATCTCCGACAAGGCCAGCGCAATCTGGTCAGCGGCGAACGCGACCGGCTCGGCGTGAAAATTTCCACCCGAGACGATCTCTCCGGTCTCTACCAGCACCAGCGGATTGTCGGTGACCGCGTTGGCCTCGATCGTCAGTGTGCGGGCGGCTTGCGTCAGCAGGTCAAGTACGGCGCCGGCCACTTGCGGCTGGCAGCGCAGGCAATAAGGATCCTGCACGCGCTCGTCGCCTTCGAGATGCGAGTTCCTGATATCGCTGCCCTCCAGCAACGCTGTCAGCGCCGCCCCGGCTGCGATTTGCCCGTTATGTCCGCGCAACTGCTGGATCTCGGCGCGAAACGGCGCCGTCGAGGCCATCGCCGCATCGACCGACAAGGCGCCGGTCACCAGCGTCGCGCAGAGCAGCCCATGGGCGCGCAATAATCCGGAAATCGCATAGGCCGTCGAAAACTGCGTGCCGTTGATCAGGGCCAAGCCTTCCTTCGGGCCGAGCGTCACCGGCGCGAGACCGGCGGCGGCCAGCGCATCAAGGCCCGGCACGACCTTGCCATCGACGAGCGCCTGCCCTTCGCCGATCATGACGGCCGTCATATGCGCCAGCGGCGCCAGATCGCCGGACGCGCCCACTGAGCCCTGCTGTGGCACCAGCGGAAAAACGTCGCGCGCCAGCATCGCCTGCAATTGCTCGATGATTTCGCGTCGAACGCCCGAGGCGCCCCGCCCCAGCGAGACGATCTTCAGCGCCATCATCAGACGCACGATCGGTTCGGGCGTTGGCAGCCCTACCCCGCAGCAATGCGACACGATCAAATTTCGCTGCAGCAGAGTGGTCTGGCCGGGCGGGATTCGCTTCGACGCCAGTTTTCCAAAGCCGGTATTGATGCCGTAAGCCGGAATGTCCGCGTCCGCGGCCTTGGCAACAATGGCCGAAGCCGCCTCGACGCGCGGCAAGAAGGATGGATCGAGCGCGACGGCCGCGCCCGCAAGCACTTGCGCAAGCTCGTCGAGGCTGACCCGTCCGGGCGAAACGACAATGGATGCGTTGCGGTCGCTCATTGTCCCCTCCACACCCTTGCGTGCAACGGGTTGAAGCCCATCCGGTAGACGAGTTCGGCGGGCCGCTCGATATCCCAGATCGCGAGATCGCACCATTTGCCGGCTTCGAGCGTGCCGGTCTCCCCGAGAACGCCGAGCGCGCGAGCTCCTTCGCGCGTCACACCGGCCAGGCATTCGGCAACATTCATCCGGAACAGCGTCGCGCCCATATTCATGGCCAGCAGCAGCGACGTCAGCGGCGAACTGCCGGGATTGCAGTCGGTCGCGAGCGCCATGTTGACGCCGTGGGCGCGGAACGATTCGACCGGTGGTTTCCTGGTCTCGCGAATGAAATAGAACGCGCCCGGCAGCAACACGGCTACCGTACCCGCCCGCGCCATTGCCGCGGCGCCGGCTTCATCGGTGTGTTCAAGATGATCGGCGGACAGAGCGGAAAATCCCGCAGCAAGGGCCGCTCCGCCGAGGTTCGACAACTGATCCGCATGCAGTTTGACCGGCAGTCCCAGCGCCCTTGCCGCACGGAACACCCGCGCCGTTTGATCGCCCGAGAAAGCGATACCTTCCATGAAGGCGTCGACGGCGTCGGCAAGCCCGGCCTGCGCCACCGCCGGCAGCATCTCGCGGCAAACAAGCTCGATGTATCGATCCTTGTCACCATCGGCTTCCGGCGGCAGTGCGTGCGCGCCAAGAAACGTGGTTCGGATGCTGACCGGCCGGCTGCGGCCCAGCGCACGCGCGGCTGACAGCTGTCGCATCTCGGTTTCGGTGTTGAGCCCGTAGCCGGATTTGATCTCGAGCGTCGTCACGCCCTCGCCGATCAGCGCATCTAACCTCGGCAGCGCACCGGCAACCAGGTCGGCCTCGCCGGAGGCCCGCGTCGCCGCGACCGTCGAGACAATACCGCCACCCGCCCGTGCGATCTCTTCGTAGCTTGCGCCCTGCAGGCGCAGCTCGAACTCGTGGGCGCGGTTTCCGCCGAACACCAGATGGGTATGACAATCGATCAGTCCCGGCGTGATCCACCGCCCCGCGCAATCGATCCGTTCGACCGCATCGGCGTCAGATGGAAAGTCGGAACGGCTGCCGGCAAAGACGATGCGGCCATCCCGCGCGGCAATCACGCCCTGCTCGATCACGCCGAGGTCGGGCAGATCCTCCCGAACGGTGGCGAGCCGGGCATTATGCCAAATTCGATCAAAGCGCTCGGCCATGCAGCATTCCCTCAACGGCAGAAGCTTGACGGGACGATATGTCTATACATATTATCGTGCCGGTGTTCTGTCCAGCCGGTTTGGAAAACATGTCCACTCTGCATTTCGCGTCAGCGCTGCTCCCGTCCGGTTGGGCTGATGACGTGCAGGTGGCTGCTACCGATGGGATCATCACCAAGGTCACCCCTGGCATGGCGCCGGAAGCCGACGACGAACGCCACCAGCTGGCCGTCCCGGGAATAGCCAGCCTGCATAGTCACGCGTTCCAGCGTGGCATGGCGGGTCTTGCCGAAACACGCGGTAATACCGCCGATACATTCTGGACATGGCGCGAGACGATGTATCGCTTCGCGCTGAGCATGGCCCCCGACGATGCCAAAGCCGTCGCGACACTGCTCTATGTCGAGATGCTGGAGCAAGGTTTTACGCGCGTCGGGGAATTCCACTATCTCCATCACGCCCACGATGGCACGCCCTACGCTAATCCCGCCGAGATGGCGACGCGAATTGCGCAAGCCGCCGAGGCCACCGGCATCGGGCTAACGCTGCTGCCGAGCTTCTACGCGCACGGCTCCTTTGGTGGCGCCGCGCCCCATGCCGGCCAGCGCCGCTTCATCTGTTCGGTCGACCAGTTTGCCAAACTGATTGACGCTACAAAGCGGACCCTCCGCGAATTGCCCGGGGCCAATGTCGGCATCGCCCCGCACAGCCTGCGCGCCGTGACACCAGATGAACTGGCGGCAATCGTGCCGTTGGCCGAAGGCGGGCCGGTCCATATCCACGCCGCCGAACAGACCAGGGAAGTCGAGGAATGCATCGCCTGGTCGGGCCGGCGGCCGGTCGAGTGGCTGCTCGAGCATGCCCCAATCGATCAGCGCTGGTGCCTGATCCATGCGACGCACACCACCGCGACCGAGATCGCTGCGCTTGCCAAAAGCGGCGCCGTCGCAGGCCTCTGCCCGGTTACCGAAGCAAGCCTCGGCGATGGCATTTTTCCGGCGCGCGAATTCCTTGATGCAGGCGGCCGGTTCGGCGTCGGCACCGATTCCAATGTCCTCGTCGGCGTCGCCGACGAACTGCGCCAGCTCGAATATGGCCAGCGGCTCAAACACCGGGAACGCAATGTGTTGTCCGGCGGTCCCGGCATCTCGACCGGACGCGCATTGTTCGACACCGCGCTGGCCGGCGGCGCCCAGGCGCTCGCGCAGCCGACCACAGGAATCCAGGCAGGCGCGCGCGCCGATATCGTCACCCTCGACACCGCACATCCCTCGCTCGCCGGGCGCCATCGGGATGCCGTCCTCGATGGCTGGATTTTCGCCGCCAATGCGGGGGCTATCGACTGTGTCTGGGCAGGCGGCAGCAAGGTCGTTGAAGGCGGGCGTCACCGGCTTCGCCAGAAGGCGCGCGAGACCTTCAACGCCGCCGTTCGAAGGCTCGTCGCATGAGCCTCTCGATCGATCGCGACAAGGCCCATGCAACCGACAAGCCGACGCTGTACAAGCAGATACGCCTCGACATCGAACGCCGCATCCTGACCGGTGAATGGCCGCCGGGTCACCGCATCCCGTTCGAACACGAACTCATGGCGCACTATGGCTGCGCGCGGATGACCGTGAGCAAGGCGTTGTCGGAACTGGCCCAAGCCGATCTCATCGAGCGGCGGCGGCGGGCCGGCACCTTTGTACGCCGCCCCAAATTTCTGTCAGCAGTCCTGACGATTCCTGATATCCGCGCGGAAATCACCGCGCTCGGCCGCAGCTACTTCTATCAGCTGATCCAGTGTTCGCGCCGTGCCGCCAACGCCGCCGACCGCGCGCGTCTTGGGGTACGAAAGACCGGCAAGGTGATCGCGATTGCCTGTCGCCACAGCGCCGACGGCGTGCCGTTCGCGATCGAGGACAGGCTGATCGATCTCGACGCGGTACCCGAAGCCGCCACGGCCAATTTTGCGATCGAACCGCCCGGCACGTGGTTGCTTCACCATGTCCCATGGACGGAAGCAGAGCATTCAATCAGCGCTATCGTGGCCGACGACAAGGCCGCAGCCGCACTGGATATCGCGATCGGCGCGCCCTGCCTCGTGATAGAGCGGCACACCTGGCGCAGTGCACGGACACTGACGGCAGTGCGCCTGCTCTATCCAGGCGATTCCCACAAACTGGTCGCCCGCTTCAAGGGCGGCTGAGAGGGATATCAATGCGCATAAGATCCGGCACAATTTATGCAACAGCAATAAACAAAGCAGCAACTTACAAAGCAGCAACGCTGCACAGACGAGCAAGACGCAATCCATGAACCAGAAAAGGGATACAGCCATGCTTAGTTTTAGTTTTAGAGTGCTTGCCGCAACCGCAGCTCTCCTGGTGTCCGCACCAGCCGTCGCACAGGACGTGAAGGTCGGCATCGGCATCTCGGGGTGGACCGGCTTTGCACCGCTCACGCTCGCAAACCAGGCCGGCATCTTCAAGAAGAACGGCCTCGACGTGACGATCAAGAAGATCCCGCAGAAGGACCGGCACCTGGCCATTGCGTCAGGTGACATTCAGTGCGCGGCAACCACGGTGGAAACCTGGATTTCCTGGAATGCCAATGGCGTCGCGACCAAGCAGATCTTCCAGCTCGACAAGAGCTACGGCGCCGATGGCATGGCCACGCGAAACGACGTCGCCGCGATCAAGGACCTGAAGGGCAAGACGGTCGCAGCGTCCGCGCCCGGCACCGCTCCCTATTTCACCCTGGCCTGGATGCTCAAAAAGAATGGTCTCACGGTCAAGGACGTGACCGTGGTGAACCTGGAGCCCGCCGCCGCCGCCCAGGCGTTCGTCGCCGGCCAGAACGATGCGGCCATGACGTATGAGCCTTACCTCTCGACGGTGCGTGCTGCGCCGGACAAGGGCAAGATCATCGCCACCACGCTCGACTATCCGATGATCATGGACACGTTCGGCTGCACCCCGAAATTCCTGACCGAGAATCCGAAGGCCGCGCAAGCACTGGCTGACAGCTATTTCGAGGCCGTTGCGCTGATCGAAAAGGACCAGGCCAAGTCGTACGAGATCATGGGATCGGACGTGAAGCAGTCCGGCGAGCAGTTCGGCAATTCGGCAAAATATCTGCGCTGGCAGGACAAGGCTGCGAACCAGAAATTCTTCGCGGGCGAGTTCCAGGCTTTCACCAAGGAGGCTGGAGAACTGCTGCTCGAGATCGGTATCATCAAATCGATCCCGAAAACCGACGACCTCTTTGACGCGAGCTTCATCAAGTAGACACCCGGTCGGCGACGCGCCGGTCCCGCTTCTGTGGAAGCGGGACTTGCCGCTATCGGCGCACCGCTTTGAGGAATTTGTCCTGTGATACGACCCCTGGATCCCGTGACGTCGAAGCAGCGCGTGGCCTATGGCTTCGCGTTCTTCGTCCTGTTCGTTGCCCTGTGGGCATGGGCCACGTTTGGCGGCTATGTTTCGAAAACATTTCTCGCCAACCCGCTGACCATGCTGCAGGAAGGCTGGGAACTGCTGACGAAGCACGGCTTCCTGTACGATATCGGCATGACGATATGGCGGGTGATCGGCGGCTTCGTGCTGGCGGCCATCATCGCGGTGCCGCTCGGCGTTCTGATGGGCGCTTACAAACCGATCGAGGCTTTTCTCGAGCCGTTCGTTTCGTTCGCCCGTTATCTGCCCGCCTCGGCCTTCATCCCGCTGTTGATTCTGTGGGCCGGTATCGGCGAACTGCAAAAGCTGCTGGTGATTTTTATCGGCTCGGTGTTCCAGATCATCCTGATGATCGCCGTGAACGTCGGCAACACGAGGCGCGATCTCGTTGAAGCCGCCTACACGCTTGGTGCTGGCGACAGCGGCATCATCCGCCGCGTCCTGCTGCCTTCGTCCGCTCCCGAGATCGCGGAAATTCTCCGGCTCGTTTTGGGTTGGGCATGGACCTATGTCATCGTCGCCGAACTGATCGGCTCATCGTCAGGCATCGGCCACATGATCACCGACAGCCAGGCGCTGCTCAACACCGGCCAGATCATCTTCGGCATCATCGTCATCGGGCTGATCGGCCTCGTCTCGGATTTCCTGTTCAAGGCCTTCAACGCCTGGCTGTTTCCGTGGAGACTAGCGTGACCACGCTGAAGATCGATCAGGTCTCACGGACCTTCCCTGCGCGCCAGGGCAATGCGCCGACACGGGCGCTGGAACCGACCAATCTTGATGTCGGCAACAATGATTTCGTCACCATCCTTGGCCCCTCGGGCTGCGGAAAATCCACGCTGCTACGTATCATCGCCGGGCTCGACCGGCCGACCAGTGGCAGCGTCATTCTCGACGGGCAGGAGGTAACGGGCCCCGGCGCGGATCGCGGCATGGTGTTTCAATCCTACACGCTATTCCCGTGGCTGACGGTGCGCGAAAACATCGCGTTCGGGCTGCGCGAGCGCGGAATTTCCGAGGCCGAACGCGGCAAGATCGCCGATGGATTTATTCAACGGGTTGGCTTGTCCGGCTTTGAAAATCACTGGCCGAAGCAACTCTCCGGCGGCATGCAGCAACGCACGGCGATCGCGCGTGCGCTTGCCAACGATCCCAAGATCCTGCTGCTCGACGAGCCGTTCGGCGCACTCGATAATCAGACCCGCGTGCTGATGCAGGAAATGCTGCTCGGCATCTGGGAGCGCGACCAGAAAACCGTGCTGTTCGTCACCCACGACATTGAGGAGGCCATCTTCCTCGGCAGCCGCGTCATCGTCATGAGCGCCCGCCCCGGCCGCATCAAGGCCGAGATCGCGGTCGATCTGCCCCACCCACGATCCTACAAGATCAAGACCGCGCCCGAATTCGTCCAGCTGAAGGAAAGGCTGGTGGAAGAGATCCGCGCCGAGGCATTGAAGGTGGCGGTTGATGCCTGACGGATGCTCGTTGCCTTGCTGATTTCCGCACCGCGAATGGTATTATAGAACCCCCAACCCCGGACTATCTTTCTTTGCATGGGGTTGTTTTCGCGATTCTGTGTCCGGGCTCGGTATGGTCCCTTTCGTCCACCCCAATGCCGGCGCAACCCTTTCGGCGATCAACTCGATCGATCGCAGAATGAACGGGTGCGGCGGATCGACCGAATGGGCCTGAAACACCAGATCGGTCACCCGCTCCAAAATGCTGTCGGCGCGCAGCGAAGCGATGACGTCGTCGGGCGTCCCGACATGGGTATCGAACGCGGCGATCATGTCGCGCAACGCCTCCCCCGGCGGGGCATGACCGCCGGCGATGAAGCTCGCGCGCGCCCGGCGTAGCCCGATGTCTGCCAGCTGTAGCGCCTCCTGCCGTTCATCGGCGGCGAAGATACTGCGCGATGCCATGATGCGAGGCTCGCGCCCCGGCGGCAGTGCGGCGAGATAGGCGTCGATGATGGGGTGTTGAATCTCGGCAAGCGACGCGTGCGGCGTCTCCCTTGGGCGCGGCTGCGTTCGCGACAACAGCAAGCCGTCGCCCGCTTTGCCGGCCCTCGTCCCGCCGCTGACGGAAAAGGTCGCCTGCCAGATCCGGTCGCACAGTTGCGGCCTCGGTGGATAGAGCGTATCGCCGCCGGCCAACGGCGCGCCGGCCAGGGCGTTACGGACAATGTCGAGATTGTCAGTGAAAATCTCCGCGCGTTGCGCACTGTCCAGCCCAAAGGCTGCAAAGGCTGACGGGTTTCCGCCGGTGCCGACACCAAGCTCAAAACGGCCGTTTGATAACAGGTCGAGGACCGCGGCGTCCTCCGCCACCCGTACGGGATTTTCCAGCGGCAGGGTAACGATGCCGGTGCCGAGACGAATGCGGGATGTCTGTGCCGCGACGAAGCCGAGAAAAGCAAAGGGCGCCGGCAGCCCGCCCTCACTCTCATGAAAATGGTGCTGAGCGATCCATGCGGAATCAAGACCTGCTGTTTCCGCGTGGACGATCTGCGCTGCCGCGAGGCGATATCGTTCCGCCGGACCAACGTCGTCGAGAAGGCGCGTGAAGAATCCCAACCGCTTCAAATTTGCCAGACGATTCATGAAGACTTTCGGAGAACATAACCCATGCGACCGAGGCCCAGCCGCCTCCGCCTCACGAGTCTGCGCGGGGATCGCGGGACAGTCAAATCAGCGCAGGCAAACGGACTTCGATGGTTCGAGCCCTCGCGGACTCCGCCGCGGAATTAGACCGGCAGTGCGTCGAGATGACACGCGGCCCACTGGTCGTCGCCACCCAAGCGAAGTTTCGGCTCCTCGGTCCGGCAGCGATCGAACACGTATGGACACCTGGTGTGGAATCGGCAACCGCTCGGCGGATTGATCGGGCTCGGCACGTCGCCCTTCAGGATGATCGGGTTGCGGATCGCCCCAGGCACCGGCACCGGTACGGCCGACAGCAACGCCCTGGTATAGGGATGCCTGGGCGCGGTGAAGATCTGCTGCCTGGGCGCCATCTCGACGATCTTGCCGAGATACATCACCGCGACACGGTGCGTCATGTGCTCGACGATCGCCAGATCGTGGCTGATGAAGAGCAGCGCGAGGCCGAACTCGC
This sequence comes from Bradyrhizobium sp. AUGA SZCCT0176, assembly GCF_018130145.1. GTDB lineage: Bacteria > Pseudomonadota > Alphaproteobacteria > Rhizobiales > Xanthobacteraceae > Bradyrhizobium. The sequence goes on from NZ_JAFCMB010000004.1 coordinate 222,935, forward strand.
GCTGCAGATCCTGTAACAGGTTGACGATCTGCGCCTTGACCGAGACGTCGAGCGCGGAGACCGCCTCGTCGCAGACGATCAGTTCGGGCTCCGCCGCCAGTGCCCGGGCGATGCCGATGCGCTGGCGCTGGCCGCCCGAGAATTCGTGCGGCCGGCGGCCCAGCGCGTCGCGCGGCAGGCGCACGGTGTCCATCAGCGCTGCAACCTTGGTCTCGAGTTCGGCGGAAGATTTGGCGAGACCGAAGTTGCGGATCGGCTCGGCCAGGATGTCGCGCACGCGCATGCGCGGATTGAGGCTGGAGAATGGATCCTGGAACACCACCTGCACGCGGCGGCGCATGCTGCGCAAGGCTGCGGGTGACGCATCGTCGATGCGCTGGCCATCGAGCACCACCTGGCCTGCCGTGATGTCGAACAGGCGCAAGATCGCGCGGCCGACCGTCGACTTGCCGCAACCGGACTCGCCGACCAGCGACAGCGTCTCGCCGCGCGCGACCTCAAAGGACACGCCGTCCACCGCATAGACCCATTTGGACCTGCGGCTGAAGAACCCGCCGCGGACCGGAAAATGTTTCTTGAGATCGTTGACTTGCAGCAACGGGACTTGGAGCAGTGGCGCGTTCATGCCGCGGCCGCCTCCTTGGCGGCATAATGACAGGCGGCGATATGGCGGGGGCCCTTCTCTTCAAGACCCGGCGCGACCTGCCGGCAGAGATCGGTCGCCAGTGTGCACCGCCCCGCGAACACACAGCCCTCGATCCGTCCTTTGAGGCTGGGCACCTGGCCCGGGATTTCGGCGAGACGCCGCGCGGCCCCTGTTAACGAAGAGCCGAGCTTGGGCACCGCGCCGAGCAGGCCCTGCGTATAGGGATGACGTGGCGAGCGGAACAGTTCGGCCACCGGCGCCTCCTCGACCTTGCGGCCGGCATACATCACCATGACGCGCTCGGCGATTTCGGCGACCACGCCGAGATCATGGGTAACCAGAATGATCGCCGCACCGACCCGGCGCTTGAGGTCCAGCATCAACTGCAGGATCTGCGCCTGGATCGTGACGTCGAGCGCCGTGGTCGGCTCGTCGGCGATCAGGAGTTTTGGGTTGCAGGCCAGCGCCATCGCGATCATCACGCGCTGGCGCATGCCGCCAGAAAGCTGATGCGGAAATTCGCGCACGCGCCGTACAGACTCCGGGATGCCAACCAGATTCAGCATGTCGACGGCGCGGGCCTCCGCGGCCTGCTTGTCGAGCCCCTGATGCATGCGCAGCGTTTCTCCGATCTGACGACCGACCGTCAGCACCGGATTGAGGCTCGTCATCGGCTCCTGGAAGATCATCGAAATATCGTTGCCGCGGATGGCGCGCATTTCGCGCTCGGAGAGTTGCAGCAGATCCTTGCCCTGGAAACGAATCGAGCCCGCGATCTTGCCGGGAGGCTCGGGGATCAGCCGCATCAGCGACATCGAGGTGACCGACTTGCCGCAACCGGATTCGCCGACGATGGCCAGCGTCTCGCCCTCATTGACATGGAAGGAAACACCGTCCACGGCGCGGTTGATGCCCTCGGGGGTCCGGAAATGGGTCTGCAGATTTTCGACTTCGAGCAATGCCATCAGATCAGAGACTCTTGGCCATGCGCGGATCGAGCGCATCGCGCAGGCCGTCACCGAGCAGATTGACGGCAAGCACGGTGACGGACAGGAACGCGGCGGGAAAGAATACGATGTAGGGTTTGACCTGCCACAGCGCCCTGCCCTCGGCCATGATGTTGCCCCAGGACGGAATGGTGGGCGGCGTGCCGGCACCGATGAAGGACAATATGGACTCCACGATCATGGCGCTGGCGCAGATATAGGTCGCCTGAACCAGCATCGGCGCCAGCGTGTTGGGCAGGATGTGGCGCAGGATGATCATCGGCGTTCGCGTGCCGGAAGCTGTCGCGGCGTCCACGTAGGGCTGTTCACGCAGCGACAGCACGACGCTGCGTACCAGGCGCGAGACGCGCGGGATCTCGGCTACCGTGATCGCCAGGATCACATTGCCGACGCTGGCGCGCGTCAGCGCCATCAGCGCAACCGCAAGCAGGATCGGCGGGATCGACATCAGCCCGTCCATGAACCGCATGATGATGCCGTCGGCCCATCGCACGAACCCGGAAACAAGACCGATGGCGAGACCGGCCAGCGATGCCAGTATCGCCACCGAAAGACCGACCGTGAGCGAGACCCGCGCCCCGTAGATCACGCGTGAATAGATGTCGCGGCCGAGCAAGTCAGTTCCGAACCAGTAGTCCGCGGAAGGCAAGCGCGTGCGTTTGGCGGGCGCGATCGCGGTCGGATCGACGGTCCAGAGATAAGGCGCAAAGATTCCGACCAGGACGAGGCAGACGAGCAAAGCACCGCCGATCGCCACCGTCGGATGGTTGCGCAGGAAACCGAGGACGCCGCGACGAATCTTGACCGGCGACAGCAGATCCGGCAATTGCTGCGCGACCACAAGACCCGGTGGTATCCGTAGCGTGTTGGTTTCCAGGACGGTCAATAGCGGATCCTCGGGTCAACCAGGGTGTAGGTGACGTCGACCATCAGGTTGACCAGCACATAGAGGAAGCTGAACAGCAAAACGATGCCCTGGATGACGGGATAGTCGCGGCGCAGGATCGCGTCGATCGTGAGCCGGCCAAGGCCCGGAATGGCGAACACGCTTTCGGTCACCACAGCGCCGCCGATCAAAAGCGCGATACCGATACCGATCACCGTCACGATGGGAACGGCCGCGTTCTTCAGCGCGTGAATGAACAGGATGCTGCGCTGGTCAAGGCCTTTGGCGCGGGCGGTGCGGACATAATCCTGCTGCAACACCTCGAGCATCGAGGCCCGGGTAATGCGCGCGATCAGCGCGATGTAGACGGAGCCGAGGGCAAGCGCCGGCAGGATTAGGTTCTGGAACCATGGCCAGACGCCATTGGATAGCGGCGTATAGCCCTGCACCGGAAGCCATTCGAACTGCAGCGCGAACACATAGGCAAGCACGTATCCGACCACAAAGACCGGGAGCGAGAAGGCGAACACGGCAAAGGCCATGATGGTGCGGTCGATCCAGCTTCCCGCCTTCCATGCCGCCACCACGCCGAGCGGAACCGCGACAAGGATAGTCAGGACCAGAGTAATCGCCATCAGCGAGAATGTCGGCTCGATCCGCTGCGCGATCATCTTGGCGACCGGCAAATTGGTGAAGATCGAGGTGCCGAGATTCCCGTGCAAGATATCCCATAGCCAGCTGCTGAACTGGACCAGAAACGGCCGGTCGAGTCCGAGGCTTTGGCGTATCCGCTCGACGTCGGCGGGGCTTGCCTGGTCACCTGCAATCACCGCCGCCGGATCGCCCGGCGCGATGTAAAGCAGGCTGAAGACGAACAGCGCGACGATCCCCATTACGGGCAACGTCGAGAGAATACGGCGCAGGATATACGAGAGCATGTCGCTTCACTGTCCCATCATGCGGTCTTCGACACGCCCCAGAAGAACGGTAGCGGCCCCTTCGCGATGCCGGAGACATTCTTGCGCCACGCCGTATAGCTCAGGAAGAAGCCGGTCGGCGCATAGACGACGTCCTCGAGCGCCGCCTTGTTGAGGCGCCCCACCGCGGCCTTCTCCTCGTCGAGATTCTTGGCGCCGAACCAGGCCGTGACTTCCTTTTCCACGGCCTCGCTCGTGGGCCAGCCAAACCACGCCTTGTCGCCAGTGCCACGAACAGCATTGTAGACGGCCGGATTGACGCAATCCGCGCCGGCGTGCCAGGTGTGAAATACTTGCCAGCCTCCCTGACCCGGAGGCGTCTTCTGGGCGCGGCGGGAACCGACCGTGCCCCAGTCGGTTGCGATGAAATCAACGTTCATCCCCATCTGCTTCAGAAGATCGGCGGTGACATCGCCGAACGCTTTAGTGATCGGTTGATCCTGCGCCACCAGGCAAGTGACCGGCTGTCCCGAATAACCGCTCTCGGCCAAGAGCTTCTTGGCCACTGTGAGGTCGCGCTTGCCCTTCAGTATCTCGCCGCCCGCCTCGCTGTAGAGCGGCGTATCCGGCGTGAAGAAGCCCGGCAGCGGCTTCCAGAGCGCGGGGTCATCTCCAACCAACGCGCGCATGTAATCTTCCTGGCTCAGCGCGGTGAGCACGGCGCGCCGCGCCTTCACGTCGTTGAAGGGCGGATGCAAATGGTTCATCCGGAACGAGCCGATGTTGCCGAGTGGATCGGCGATATCGACGTTGATGTTGCGGTTCTTCTTCAGCGACGGCACCAGATCGGTGATCGGATTCTCCCACCAATCGACCTCGCCGTTCTGAAGTGCTGCGGCCGCCGTAGCGGGATCCGGGATCACCACCCATTCGATGCGGTCGATCAGCATCTGCTTGCCGCCGGCCAGCCAGGACGCTTTCTCTTGCCGCGGCGTGTAATCGGCAAATTTCTCGAACACGGCCTTGGCGCCGGGCACCCACTCGCTTTTCGCGAATTTCATCGGGCCCGAGCCGATATAGTCGGGGATTTGCTTGAACGGATCGGTCTGCGCGATGCGCTCCGGCATGATGAAGGCGATCGGCGTGCTGTTCTTGCCCAGCGCCAGCAGCATTTTCGGATAAGGCGCCTTCAGCGACCACTTGAAGGTCCTGTCGTCGACGGCGACCAGTTCGTTCTGGATCGCCTTGAGCATCAGTCCCATCGGATCGCGAGCCGACCAACGCGTCAGGCTTGCCACCACATCCTTGCTCCGCACCGGCTCGCCGTCATGGAACTTCAACCCCGGCCGGAGCCGGAAGGTCCAGACCAGACCGTCATCGGAGGTCTCCTCGGACTCGATCATCTGGCGCTGCGGCTGCAGCGCCGCGTCGACGCCGTAGAGGGTGTCCCACACCATCGCGGCGGCGTTGCGCACGACATACTGGGTCCCCCAAATGGGGTCGAAATTCGCAAGGTTGGCCTGGGGCACGAAGCGCAAGGTGCGCGCCGCGGCGCCTTGGGAAAGGGCCGGCATCGACAAGCCAGCCGTTGCGGCCAGGCTGCCCACCCCCGCAAATCCCTTCAACAGCGTCCTGCGATCCATGGTGCTCTCCCCAGTTTTGGGTTGTGATGAACGATTCCGCCCGTTTCATGGGCCGAGGGTTCGGCGCCGGTGAGGTGAAACAGGCCAATCAGATGATAGCGATCAGCTTCCTTTGCGTGCAAATGGTATGCCAGCGGGGCCAGGTTGTTCCGCTGCCAAAAGTCAGGTCGATCATGAACGAAGAAACATTTTTCGAGCGATCACATCTTCGAGCGATGCATCATCCAGGGCCGACTAACCTGCTGCGAGTTGCCTGAACTTCTCCGATGGTTTCGGGTGCCACCAGCGACCGCCAATGACGACGCCTTCGGACACGATCTTGCGGTCGCCGATCAGATGCTCGCCGATGACGTCGACATAGTCAAACTGCCCTTGCGCGATCGAGATCAGGGTGGCGTCGCCGGCGCTGCCCGGCTTGAGGCTGCCGAGTTCGGGACGCCGCAGCGCCATCGCGGCGTTGACCGTCGAAGCCGCGACCACGTCAGGGAGCGGCATTCCCATGCAGAGGAACTTGGACATGGTCGTCACCTGATCGAACGCTGGGCCGTCGATGCACAACAGATGGACATCCGAAGAGATGGTGTCGGGATAGAAACCGTTGGCGAGCATCGCCCGGGCGGTCTTGAAGGCGAAGGAGCCCTTGCCGTGGCCGATGTCGAACAACACGCCGCGTTCGCGCGCCTCGAGAACCGCCCTTTTCACCGTGCCCTGGGCCGTAGCCGGCGTATTGGGAAACGGCCGGAATGCGTGGGTGAGGACGTCGCCCGGACGCAGGCGGGCGAGCACCTCCTCGTAGCTCGGCGGCGGATGGTCGATATGCGCCATCAGCGGCATGCCGACCTGTTCGGCGACCTCAAGCGCGATGTCGAGCGGCACGATACCCGAAGTGCCCGAGGCGTGAAGACCGACCCGCACCTTGATGCCGACAATGAGATCACGATTTTGATCCGCCACCATGGCAGCGTCGATCGGATTCATCAGCCGGAGCTCTTCGCTCTCGCCGACCATAACCCGATGCGAGAAGCCGAAGATGCCGGCATGCGAAACGTGCAGATAAGCGAGAATGCGGACCTGGCTCGGCTCGATCACATGCTTGCGGAAGCCTGCAAAATTCCCCGGGCCGGCGCTGCCGGTATCGACCGCCGTGGTGACGCCCGAAGTACGGCAGAATTCTTCGGCGTCGATGCCCAGCGAGGTGCCACCCCAATAAACATGGGTGTGCAGATCGATCAGACCCGGCGTGACGATGTAACCCGAGACGTCGCGCACGTCGGTGCCGGGACCGGCCTTGAGCTCATTTCCGACCATGGCCACCTTGCCGCCGGCGAAGGCGACATCTGTCACGGCGTCGAGTTTTTGGGATGGGTCAACCACCCGGCCGCCGCGCAGGATCAAGTCGAAAGGCATTGCTAACTCCTGATAAGACAGTGAAGGAAGCGGCGGGAGCGCGTCTCGCCTCTCCAACATTGTGCCTGTGTCGACGGGACGTCAGCCACTAAAGGCCGCCTGGGCTTCTGGCAAATCCCAGATTTTGCCGATCGCCGCGGTTCCGGCCGAGATCGTCGCGGCCTCGTCGCCATGAATGTATTGGCCGCCATCGATCAGCACACGCCCGTCAACAATGACCTGGTCGATATTGGCGCGATTGCCAAGCGCCACCAGCCCACGCCGCGGATCGAACAACGGCTGCAGATGGGGATGGGTCAAATCAACGACGGTGAGGTCGGCTGTTGCGCCCGGGGTGATGATCCCGAGATCCGGTCGCTTGATGACCGCGGCCGCGGTTGCCGTGACCGACTCGATCAATTCGGGTGCATTGGCGACGTCGGGCCGAGCAGACACGATCTTCGAGATCATCGACGCCGCGTTGAGTTCGCCGAGCAGATCCATGTTGTAGCCGTCGGTTCCGACCACCGTCCGCACGCCGTGCCCGGCAAACCGGCTGAACGCCGCGGTGACGCCAGCGCGCGCAAACACGCGCGGGCAGTTCAGCACCGTGGCGCCCCTCGCCGCCATCAGCTTCAAATCACCATCGGTGCTCGCGATGCAGTGCGCGGCCAGAAGGTCTGGCGCCAGCAGGCCCAGCCAGTCGAGATACTCGGCCGGCGTGCGACCACCGTGACGGCTGCCGATCGTCGCGACTTCGGCCTGGCTTTGCGCCAGATGGGTGGTGATGGGAACGCCGAGCTCGCGTGCGCGGGCGGCGCACGCCCGCAGCAGATCCGGACCACAGGTGTCGGTCGCGTGCGGGCTCATCGCAAGGCCGATCCGCCCATCGCCGCGCCCATTCCAGCGATGGTACAGCGCGTTCCATGTATCCATATCGGCCTGGCCGTCATCGCCCGCGTAGCGTACCACGCCGTCCGGCCCGGCCTTGGCGTCCGATGTGGAGAACAAATACGGCGCGCCATAGAAGCGGATGCCCATCTCCTCGGCGGCGTCGAACATTTCAGGGATGGTGTTGCGAAACGGCTCCATGACCGTGGTGGCGCCGCCCTTCAGCAATTGCAGAATGCCGAGCCGTGCGATGGCGAGCCGTTCCGAAGGCGACAGCATGTCGGCGCCCCGCTTGGTCAGCGGCAGCAGCACCGTATAGACGATGCTCTGGTTGTTCTTGCGACCGTTGCCGTCCTCCGTATGGGTCCGGGCGACGGCTTCGCTGAAGCAATGGTTGTGCAGGTTCAAAAGCCCGGGCAGCACGAAGCGGCCCGGTCGGTCGAACACCTCGGTGGCGGACGGGCGGTCGCGCGTGACGGCGGCGATCCGCTTGCCCTCGAGCAGCACCCAATGATCGCGCAGCACCTCCTGCGCACCGTCTTTGCGTGACAACACATAGCTGCCGAAGATCGCGATCGTGCTCATGCGGGTTTCACATTCCAGAACACGGCCGTGCCGTCGAGGATCCCGGTGATACCAGAGCGGTAGGCCGTCGGTTGTTTATACTGACCGATCGGGAAATAAGGAATTTCCTCGAACGACAACGCCTGGATATCGCGGCAGATCCGCTGTTGCTCGGCCAGATTGGCGGCGGCGAGCCATTGGCTTCGGAGCGCCCCCATCTTCTCGCTCTTGTACCAGCCGGCCACTTTGCTGTCGCCGCGCAGGTTCGAATTGCCGGCCGGGTTGAGCCAATCGATGCCCTGCCAGTTGCCGACGCCCGCGCTCCAGCCGCCCTGGGCGACAGGATCCTTTTTCAACTGCCGCTGCAACACCAGGCCGAAATCCAGCCCGGCATATTCGACGTTCATGCCGGCCTGCTGCAGCATGTCGGCGGCGATGTCGCCGAGCGGCTTTTGTGCCAGCGAATTGGTGGGGACGAGCAGCACCACCTTCTCACCATTATAACCGGCAGCTTTCAGATCGGCCTTGACCTTCGCCATGTCGCGCGGCCCGCGAAACACGTTCAGGCCGACATCGCTTGCCATCGGCGTACCCGGCGCAAAGAAGCCGATCGGCGCGGATTGATAGGCGGGATCTTCGCCCGCAACCGCCGTCATGAAGGCGGACTGGTCGATCGCGCCGAGCAGCGCGCGGCGGATAGCCGGATTGTCGAATGGCGGCTGCAGATGGTTCACCCGCAACATGCAGGTGTACCCTCGCGGGTCGAGGATCCGCGTGGTGACGCCGGTACGCTTCAGCACCGGCAACAGATCGTGCGGCGTCGTTTCCTGCCAATCCTGTTCGCGCGTTTGCAGCGCAGCGACCCCTGTCGCCGCATCCGGCATCGTCGTCCAGACCACGCGGTCGTAGTGAACGATCTTGGGACCGGCGGTCCAATCCGGCTTGCCATCCTGACGGGGCTGATAGCGATCGAAGCGGGCGTACACATTGCGCGCGCCCTGCACCCGCTCGTCTGCCACGAAACGGAAAGGACCGCTGCCCACCACCTCGGTCAGCGGCTTGAACGGATCCTGGCTCGCCAGCCGCTCGGGCATCATGAACGGCGCCTGGATTGCCGCCTTGCCGAGCGCCGCGGGCAACAGAGGGAAAGGCCGGCTCAACCGAAAGCGGATGGTGCGGTCGTCCGGCGCCGACAATTCATCCGTCGCCGCCATCAGTTCGGCGCCGAATCCGTCGCGAGCCGCCCATCGGCGAATGCTGGCGACGCAATCCCGCGCCAGCACGCGCTCGCCGTCATGCCATAGCAGGCCGTCGCGCAACGTGAGATCCCATTGCCGGTCTTCATTGGAGACGACATGCCCGGACACCATCTGCGGCGAGACCTCGAGCGCCGAGTTCATGCCGTAGAGGGTGTCGTAGACCATGAATCCATGGTTACGGGAGACCTGCGCCGTGGAGTAGATCGGGTCGATGAAGGTCAGATCGATCACGGGAATGAAGCGCAGTGTGGTCTGCGACTGCGCCCGCACGATTCCCGGCAGCGACAGCGCCGGCGCCGCGGCGGCAGCCTTCAACAGTGAGCGGCGGGAAACAAGCATCGAGAACTCCTGGAACAATCAATCGGCGGATATTCGATCGGTGCGGTTCTCAGCGGCTGGCGGCTTCGTGACGGCTGTAATTTGCCGCGATCGCCTCGCCGGTCGTGATCCACAGATCGGGGCAGGATTTGGCGTAGGTGAGAAATTCCCGCAGCAGGCGCAACCGCATTGGGCGACCGCTGCATTGCGGATGCAGCACGGTCGTCACCATCGCGCCCCAATCTCTGATCTCGTCGAGCTCATCCTTCCAGATCGAGAGCACATGCTCCTTGGGAAAGATCGGCCGCGGGCTGAACCGGGCAGACAGGCCGTGCATCCAGTCGTCATAGCTTGCGGTCACCGGAAGCTCGATCGTGCCCGGCCGGCCATCCGCCAGCCGGTGGCGGTAAGGCCGCACGTCGTCCCTAAACGAGGAGGTATAGACGATGCCGTGGCGCACCAGCGCCACGCGCAGTTCTTCGGTGAATTCGCCGTAAGGCGCCCGGTAGCCGGTCGGCTTGACACCAAGGCGACGCTTCAGCGCCTCAAAACCGCGCTCCAGTTCTTCCTCGATCCAGGGATCGCCCGGGTCCGGCAGTAAATGGTGATAGCCGTGATGGCCGATCTCGTGGCCGGCCTTGAGAATGGCCTCGGCCATCGCGGGATGCGCATCCACCGACCAGCCAGTGATGAAGAACGTCGCCTTCAGATCAAGCTGATCGAGCAGTTCCAGCAGTTTCGGCGTGCCGACGCGCGCCTCGTAGCCGCCGTAGCTCATCGTGATCAGGCGCTGGGCATGGGCTGCGTCCTTGCTGGTCCAGGCACTCTCCGCGTCCACGTCGAAGGAAAGGAACATCGCCGAGGTATAGGGTTTGGGCCAGGGATACTCCGGCGCCATCGGCGCGGTGTTCGCCGGTACCAGCGGAATGCTCGCGAGCGCTTTACTGTCCTGCATTGATCATCGCCTTTTCTACGCCGTAGTCGGTCAATTTCCATTTCGCCAGCAACGCGCGGTAGGAGCCGTCGGCGATCAAGCCGTCGAGGGCCTCCACTAACGCCTGCTGAAGCACAGTCTCCTTCACACCCAAAGCAAGTCCTGTGAACTGGACCGCGAAAACCTCGCCGACCGGAACATAAGTCCCAGGCTCGAGGTCCATGATGTAGGGAAGCGTCTCGCCGCCCTGAACGGCCGCGTCGAGCCGCCCCTGCCTGAGCTGGGTCCGGGCATCGGCCGAGCCTTCGGTGCCGACGTATACGATCGGATTGCCGCCGCAATTCGCATCGCTCCAGGCGGCGATCAACTTCGGAAACGACGTGCGGCGGCTCGCGCCGACCTTTTTTCCACAGAAAGCCTTCGTGTCCTTGAACTCGGCTGCGCGCGATTGCTGCACAAAGAAGCGCGGACCGTTGCGGAGGTAGTCGACAAAGGTCGCCGTATCCTGCCGGCTTGCCATGTCGGTCATCCCGGACAGGATCGCATCCACCCTCCCCGTCGCAATCGCGGGCATCATCTGGTCGAAACTGGTTTCCTGCCAGACGATCTTGAGTCCGAGCTTGCGGCCGAGCGCCTCGCCGAGTTCGACGTCGAAACCGGCCAGCGTGTTGGTCGCGGGATCCTTGAATTCCAACGGGGGATAGTTCGGTACGATGGCGACCTTGATACTGCCCTGCTTTGCGATTTCCGGAGGCAACTCGACCGCCATCGCTGAGCTATCGGCGGCACAGAGGAACGCCGCTGCAAGAATACGTTTGATCATGAAAATGTCCCCATCAGATCACCGCGGAAAGAAACGATTTTGTGCGCACTTCACGGGGCGCGCCGAGAACTTCGGCAGCGGGCCCGGACTCCACGATCGCGCCATGGTCCATATAGATGACGGTGTCGGCGACCTCGCGCGCGAAGCCGAGTTCGTGCGTCACCACCATCATCGTCATGCCGCTGCGGGCAAGCTCCTTCATGACGCCGAGCACCTCTCCGACAAGTTCGGGATCGAGCGCACTGGTCGGCTCATCGAACAGCATCAGCATCGGCTTCATGGCAAGCGCACGGGCAATCGCCACCCGCTGCTGCTGCCCGCCGGAAAGCTGAGAGGGATAGGCATCGGCTTTCGCCACCAGCCCGACGCGCCGCAGCAGTTCCATCGCCTCCGCCTGCACCTCAGCCCGGTTGCGGCCCTGCACCTGCACCGGACCTTCGGTGATGTTTTCCAGTGCTGTCTTGTGCGGAAACAGGTTGAAGCGCTGGAACACCATGCCGGTCTTCAGGCGCTGGCGCGCGACCTGCCGCTCGGTGAGGCGATGCAACCGCCCGCCCTCTTCCCGCACGCCCAGCAGCTCGCCATCGAGCCAGATGCCGCCGCTGTCGACCGGCGTAAGCTGGTTGATGCAACGCAGCAGCGTCGTCTTGCCCGACCCTGATGCACCGATCAGGCAAAGCACCTCGCCTGCCCGGACGTCCAGCGAGACCTTGTTCAGGGCCTGAAACTCCCCGAAATACTTGCTGACCGAACGGATGGCGACGAGGGGCTGGGTCATCGGGTGATCTGCAATGCGCCACGCGCGAAGCGTCGCTCGAGCAGCATCTGCAGAGGCGTCAGAATTGACACGACGAGCAGATACCATGAGCCGGCGACGATCAGCAGTTCTATTACGCGCGAGTTCGCGTAGTAGATGCTCTCCGCGGCGTGCAGCACCTCCGGATACTGGATGACGCTCGCCAAAGACGTCGCCTTCACCATGCCGATGAATTCATTACCGAGCGGCGGGGTCACCACCCGCATCGCCTGCGGCAGAATGATCCGGCGCAGCGCGCGCAGCCGCCCCATGCCGATCGCCTGCGCGGCCTCATATTGTCCGACGTCGACCGACAGCATGCCCGCCCGCATCACTTCGGACGTATAGGCGCCCTGATTGATGCCGAGACCGAGAAGGGCTGAAAGGAACGGCGTCATGACGTCGACCGCCCGGGCCTCCCACAGGCCGGGAATGCCGATCGTCGGAAACACCAGCGCGATGTTGAACCACAATAGCAGTTGCAGGATCAGCGGTGTGCCGCGGAACAGCCACGTATAGCCGGCTGCGACCGATTTGAGCACTGGATTGGGCGACAGCCGCATGATCGCGGCGACGACGCCGAGCACGATGCCAAGGGTCATCGCAAGCACCGCCATCACCATGGTGTTGACGATGCCTTCGAGGATCGCCTTCGCAGTCAGGAAGCGGCCGACATAGCTCCATTCGATCTGACCGTTGACGAAGGCGCGGCCGATCGCAGCCAGCACCAAGAGAATAGCCGCCGCGGCAAGCCATCGCTGCCAATGCGCCTGACGCGCGACCGTCATGCCGGAGATGTCGGGGAAGCCTCCGGCCAGCGCGGGCGCCGTTCTCATTGCGTGGCCGCATTCATCATCGGCTGGGCGACCGCGTTCGCACCGAGCCCCCATTTGTCGAGGATGGCCTTGTACGAACCATCCTTCATCATCGCGGCGAGATGCTCCGTCACCACCTCGCGCAGCGCCGCATCGTCTTTCCGGAACATGATGCCCTGATAGCCGGTGGAGAACGGCTCACCGATAATGCGGTATTTCCCGGCCTCCTGTGCCTGGGCGTAGGGCAAGGTTTCGCTGCCTTGCACCGCGGCATCGATGCGGCCCTGCTTGAGCTGGTTGCGGACATCGATGCTGTTTTCGCCCGGGACATATTGCACGGCGGCCTTGCCGGTCGCTTCGCAGTTCTGCTTGCTCCATTTCTCGATCTCGATCGGGAAGCTGGTGCTGCGCGTGGTCCCGACCTTCTTGCCGCAGAGATCAATGGCGGTCTTCGCCGCATTTTCTGACAGAACGAAGAACTGCGGACCTGTCGCCAGATAGTCGATGAAATCAGCGGTCTCGCGCCGCGAGGCGCGATCCGAAATGCCGCTGATGATGAAATCCGCGCGCTTGGTCTGCAATGAGGGGATGAGCTCGGCGAACGGCGTTTCGCTCCAGATGATCTTCACGCCGAGGCGTTTCGCAAGCTCGTTCGCGAGATCGATGTCGAGCCCGACGAGCTGGTTCGTCGTCGGATCGCGATACTCCATGGGCGCGTAGGTCGAATTAACCGTCAGCCGCAACGTGCCCGCCTGCTTGATCGTTTCAGGCAGCTCGGCTGCCTGCGCAGTTGTAATGGCAAGGAGAGCGGCGAAACCAGCGGAGTACCAGAGGCGTATCATATCAGCTCCTTCAGCCCGTGGCCGCGACTGGACGCATCATGTTAAATCGCATCGAGATCGGCCGGTTCGACGACGCCCGCGCGCGCCGTAATGGCCATGTATTGCTCCGGTCGCCGATGCGCGGCGAAATTGAACATCTTGTCCTTGCCCTGGCGACAGAGATCGAGGTCGAGGTCGGCGACGACGACCTCGTCGGCGAGTGTCTGCGCCTCTGCAACAATCCGGCCATTCGGATCGACGATGCAGGAGCCACCAATCAGTCCGGAGCCGTCCTCGTTCCCTGCCTTGGCGACCGAGATCGCCCAGGTCGCGTTCATGTAAGCGTTGGCCTGCGTTACGAGCTTTGAATGGAAGGTACGCAGCGCCGCATCTTCGGAAACACCGCCGTTGGGATCGTAGGCCGCGGAATTGTAGCCGATACACACCAGCTCGACGCCCTGCAGGCCCAACACGCGCCAGGCTTCCGGCCAGCGGCGATCGTTGCAAATCATCATGCCCATGATCGCGTGGCGCCAATCCTCCCCCGCCCGAAAGGCAGGAAATCCGAGATCACCATATTCGAAATAGCGTTTTTCGAGCTGCTGGTAGCGTGCGCCGGCCCGCGGCTCGACCGAACCCGGCAAATGCACCTTGCGATAGCGGCCGAGAATTTCGCCGTCGCCATCGACCAGGATGGAGCAATTGAAGCGCTGACCATCCGAGGTCAGCTCGGCATAACCGACATAGAAGCCGATCCGCAGCGCCCGGGCGCGATCGAACAAGGGCTGCACGGCCGGATTCGGCATGCCGCGCTCGAAATAATGCTCGAGCGCTTCACCCTCGATCAGCCATCGCGGGAAGAAGGTCGTAAACGCCAATTCGGGAAAAACCACCAGCGTTGCGCCACTCGCCGCGGCCGCCTCCAACAGTTCCAGCATCCGGCCAAGCGTATGCTCTCGCGGATCCGCTTTTTGCGTCGGCCCCATCTGAGCGGCGGCGGCGCGGAGAACTCGAACCAACATTGCCTCCAATCTGAGCGGATTGCTTACGCAGGAGGCGGACAAGCCCGCTCCGGCAACGCCCCGATGCAGAGGTGATTACGCGAAAGCGCGGGCCAAAACGCAATCACTCGTGCTATGATATTTTCACCGAGACAATAACCGGTGGTTATATGAACCTGCGCCAATTGGAGATCCTGCGGGCGGTCATCCGCCATCGGACCACGGTCGCGGCGGCCGACGAACTGGCGCTGTCGCAGCCGGCGATCAGCAATGCGCTCAAGGCGATGGAAGCACAGGCGGGTTTCGCCCTGTTCGAGCGCGTCAACAACCGGCTGTTCCCGACATCAGAGGCGATGACGCTCTACAAGGAAAGTGAAGCGATCTTTGCGCTGCACGCCAAGCTTGAAAATCGCGTGCGCGATTTGCGGGAGTGCCGCACCGGCCTTCTATCGATCGTGGCGACGCCGCCGCTGGCCTACAGCATCATTCCACACGCTCTATCGGACTTCCTGCGCCGCCGTCAGCAGACGCGCGTCTTCTTCGACGTACGGCGCTACGAGGGTATCATCGACGGCGTCACGAGCAGGGTCGCAGAACTCGGCTTCGCGCTTGGGCTGTCACATCATCCCGGCATCGCGCACGAGGTGGTTCACACCGGCGAAATGGTCTGCGTCTTGCCGCCGAACCATGCGCTGGCCGAACGGCCGGTCATTTCAGCCACCGACCTCGTCGGCTTGCCCTTCATCGGGCTGGAGCGCGGTACGCGATTGGGTGAAGCCGTGCGCGAGAGTTTTGCGCAAGCCGGCGCGCCGTTCCAGCCGACCGTCGAAGTGCGATACTGCAATACGGCCTGCGTGCTCGCGGCCGCCGGCGTAGGCGCTGCGGTCGTCGATCCGTTTTCGCCGCGCCAGGGCGGCGGCCAGGGCCTTATCGTCCGGCCTTTCACGCCGAAAACCGTGGCCGTGGCGTATATGCTGTGGTCTGAGGCGGAGCCTCTGTCGCGTTTGGCCAAGGCGTTCCTGAACGAAGTCCGGCAGGCGAGCCGCGCCCTGGACCGGGACGGCGCTTAGGCATTGAACCCCGTTGATGGCCGGAGCCTCATCCGGAGGCCTCAGCGCCGACAACACCGTCGATCAGATTGAGGCCGAGCAGAAATTCGGAGCTGAGTTCGGTGCGCGTCAGCGGCTCGACGACAATGCCGCGCGCCAGCAACGCGGCCTCGCTGCGGCGCGCTTCGACCGCCTGTCCGATCGTGACCGCCGCGAATCTGAACACCGCTCCCGGTCGCGCCTGCGCCAGCCGGCCAAGATCGGGTCCGATGATGTTTGCAATCTTCGGATAACCGCCGGTGGATTGGCGATCGGCCATCAGAACGATCGGACGGCCGTCTCCCGGCACCTGGATCGCCCCCATGGCGATCCCGTCAGACACGATGTTGTAGCCACGCGCGTGCGTCAGCCGGGGTCCGTCAAGATAATACGCCATGCGATCGACCTTGGCGGAGACCGTCCAGGGCCCGGCAAGAAACGCGGCGATCTGGTCGTTGGCGAAGTAGTCGTGCTGAGGGCCTAGGACCACGCGAATGGTGTCGAGGGGACGGTCGAGCCATGGTGCTGCGATGGCGCTCAGCGACGATGTCGAAGAAGCGGATCGCTCGATGGCGAGACGATCGCCCGCGGCAAGCGCGCGGCCATTCACGCCGCCAAAGCCGGTGCGCGTGTGGGTGGCGTGAGAGCCCAGCACCTTTGGCACGATAAAGCGGCCCGCCACCGCCAGATAGCACCAGGAGCCGCGACCGCCGGCGCGAATTTTCAGCACGGCGCCTGCCTCCAGATTGAGTACCACCGCCGGTGGGAGCGACCTGCCGTCGAGGCTGAGCGAGAATTCGCCGCCGGCAACGGCGACACAGAGCGGTCCAGATTCAGCGGTCACCTCTAACCCACCGACGGATACTTCGATCGCGGTTGCGCCCGCGGGATTGCCGACCGCAAGGTTTGCCGTGGCGTGCGCCAGTTGATCCATCGGGCCTGCGGCAGTGACACCAAAGCGCAGATAGCCGTGCCGGCCGGCGTCCTGCAGCGTTGCACCCGGCCCGGCCGACAGGATGCGAAGGCTCGCCTCCGAAGCGTCAGCCCTCATGCGGCACGCTTGCGGGCAACGATTTCGCCGCTCCCGGCGCGTTGCGCCAGATCGCGAAATGTCGCGAGATCGATCGGTTCGAACCGCACGAGATCGCCGGCCTGGATCAGAAAGGCATCTTGGCGTTCCGCGGCAAAGAGGCGCTCCGGCGTTTGGCCGATGACATACCAACCGGTCGGCATCACGAACGGCACCACGGTGCCAAGACCACCTCCGATCGACACCGCACCGGCCGGATGCGGCGGTCTTGGGGTCGCGCGGCGCGAGATCTTCAGCTGCTCGGGTACGCCGCCCAGATAGATCTGGCCAGGCGTGAAACCACACATATAGACGCGATACGTCGCCTTCGTATGCAAAGCGACGGCGTCATCCCGCGTGAGGCCGAGAATCCTGGCGGCCTCGTCGAGGTCCTCGGCCAGCGCGGGATCGTAACAACAAGGCAACGTCCAAATGGTGCCCTCGCCCCGCCATTCGGTAAGACCCGTCATCATACGGCGCACGATGGCAACCAGCGTTTCCCTGTCGATCCCAAGCGGATCATAGTGAATCATCAGCGAGCGATAGGTCGGCACGAATTCACGCGTTCCTGTCGGAGGATCGGCACGCAAAGCCGCGTCGAGGGCAAGCACCCTGTCGTTAATCACGGGATCAACGGTGTCACCGAATTCGACGACGAGGGCGGCTTCCCCCGCGTCGAGAAAGCGCGGATCGATCTGCAGTGTCATGAGGCCATCGGCTTGAACGGCTTCAGCGTAACACCGGCCTTTTCCAATCGCGCGCGCACGAGGCTGGCGGTCGCAACCGCATGGTCGGAATCGCCATGAACGCAGATCGAACGGATCGGCGTCGGCAAATGCTTGCCGCTTGCGGTGATCACCGCCCCCGCCTCGACCATCGCGAGCACGCGCGCGGCAGCTTCTTCAGCGCCTTCGATCATCGCACCGGGCTGGCCGCGCGGGATCAATTGCCCGGTTTCGGTGTAGCCGCGGTCGGCATAGATCTCCTGATGAATTTCAAGTCCCGCGGCTTCACCGGCCGCGACCAGCTCCGTCACCGCGATGGCCAGCAACGCCAGATTGGGATCGACCGCCCGCACCGCCCTCGCTACCGCGTCCGCAACGTCGCGTTCCTCGCAGGCGATGTTGCCGAGCGCGCCGTGGGTCTTCACATAGGTGATACGATGACCGGCGTAAGCCGCAAGCGCCATGGCCGCACCGATCTGGTAGGCGATGAGCCTTTCGATCTCGCCATTCGAGAACGGGAGACGGCGGCGACCAAAACCCCACAGATCCGGAAACCCGGGATGGGCCCCCACCGCGACGCCGCGCTTGCGCGCGACGGCAAACGTCCGCGCCATCACCTCGGGGTCGCCGGCATGAAGCCCGCAGGCCACGTTGGCCGAGGTGACGATGGCGAGCATAGCGTCATCGTCGCCGCAGCGATAAGTCCCAAATCCTTCGCCAAGATCGGAATTGAGGTCGACGGTTGGCATGGCGGTCTCCTGAGCGTTGCTGATGTCCGCAAATCGAACGTCACCTTCGCCGCGAAACACGGGATCGTAAAGTCGGGAGGCATCGACCGATGCCGATATCTGCCCTGCAATGCTGCGGGGGCATAAAAACAGGCATCGCGGCACCGCACCCAAAAGGTTAACAGGCCGGGAAGGCCTCCGTAGCGCGTTCTGATCGCCGTTGTAATCGGCCAAGATTTGATTATATTGCTCTCTCAGCTGCAACCGCTGCTGAATTTAACGTTGGTGTGACCAGGCCCGTCTGTCCAGGCGGGCCGTCGCCGTTTCAGGGTTCGTAGCGATGACTCGTTCCAATCGGGTTGATCATATTCGCATTACGTCGCACCCGGCTCCGGGTGCCAAGCTCAACTTTCCAATCAGCTGGGGCGCCGCCAGCGCGCGTGAGCGCGGACCGGTGATCGGAACGGTGTCGCGCCCGCAGGACCGCAACGTCATCGGCACCCATGGCGGCTCCTATTCAGTCTATCGGGCACTGGCCGTCTCCTCCGGCGCGCTCGATCCGATCCGGCGCCCGGATCTCACCAACACCCACCCCGCCGAAACCATTGGGCCGTTTCCGCAATGGACCGATCCGCAGCGGATCGTTTCGCTGGATCCCTGGGGACATCTCGCCGCGGAAAATTTTGCAACCGAGATCGCCGAGGGCATCGACATCCGCCCGAGCATTGCCATCACCCGCGCGCGCCTTGACCTGCCCGAGTTGCAGGCAGCGATC
Source organism: Bradyrhizobium sp. AUGA SZCCT0176 (assembly GCF_018130145.1). GTDB lineage: Bacteria > Pseudomonadota > Alphaproteobacteria > Rhizobiales > Xanthobacteraceae > Bradyrhizobium. The sequence continues at coordinate 242,027 of NZ_JAFCMB010000004.1, forward strand.
GAAGCCGGACGGCTCAAGCACGACGGCGAGTTCGTGCACAAGAACGGCAGTGTCTCCGTGGTCAAGATCGCGATCGACCCGGTCTGGTATCTGCCGGGCCTGGCGGAACGCTTCGCGACCACCGAAAACAATTTGCGGCGGCAATTGTTCGAGCAGACCGCCGGCATGTTTCCGGAACTGGTGACACGGCCCGATCTGCAGGTTTTTCTGCCGCCGATCGGCGGCACGACGGCTTATCTGTTCGGCGACGTTACCAAGCTGCCGGACCACCGTACCAAGATCACCTGCCGCGTGCATGACGAGTGCAACGGCTCCGACGTGTTTGGTTCTGATATCTGCACCTGCCGTCCGTACCTCATTCACGGCATCGAGGAATGCGCGCGCGCCGGCCAGACCGGCGGTCTCGGCATCATCATCTACAATCGCAAGGAAGGCCGCGCGCTCGGCGAAGTCACGAAGTTTCTGGTCTACAACGCGCGCAAGCGTCAGGAAGGCGGCGATGCCGCGGCCCAGTATTTCGAGCGCACCGAATGCGTCGCCGGCGTGCAGGACGCCCGGTTCCAGCAATTGATGCCGGATGTGGTGCATTGGCTCGGCCTGAAGCGGATCGACCGCTTCGTATCCATGAGCGACATGAAGCACGACGCGCTGACCGGCCAGGGCATCGAAATCGTCGAACGCGTGCCTATCCCCGACGACATGATCCCAGCCGACGCGCATGTGGAAATCGCGGCAAAGAAAGCCGCCGGCTACTACACGCCCGAGCCGCAAGAAAGTCCGGACAATCCGGTCGGCCGTCCGCTCGAAAAATTTTGAGAGGGCGCTGTGTCCCCCGCAGATCCGGAGATTTCGGCCGCGTTGTCATTGCTGAACGCCAGCGCGGTCCGTGAGCGGGCGCATCGCATGCTCGCAATCGGCCTTGACGACAGGCTGCCGAATTTCCGTGTTCACCTCGATCGCATGGACAGCGCCGTCGATTTGGTGCTGGAGACCACGCGCAAGGCCTATCCCTCCTTCGACGTTCCCTTTCATTCGCGCTGGCGGCACTTCGTCACCAATGGGGATAATCGCTGGGCCGATATCGCCGGCCGGACCAAATGGCTCGGTCGGGCGGCCCGCGCCCGGGCCGAATTCGATCTGGCGATCGTCAGCGTCTTCCTCGATGCCGGCGCCGGACCGTCGTGGCGCTACCACGATCCGAAAACCGGATCTGACATCGCCCGTTCGGAAGGATTGGGGCTCGCCAGCCTCGCGATGTTCGCCGGCGGCGCTTTCTCGGCCGATCCGCAGGAGCCGCTGCGCGCCGATGGCGAGATCCTTGCAAATCTTGATGTCGCCGACCTCGAGCGTGGCATGCAGGTCTCGGATACCAATCCGCTGGTCGGAATGGACGGTCGCGCCGAGCTATTGCGCCGGCTGGGCCGACTGGTGGTCTCGAAGCCGGATGTGTTCGGCAGCCAGGACACGCCGCGGCCCGGCGGCCTGTTCGATCGATTGGCGAAACTCGCCTACGGCGGAAAGCTTCCCGCGCCAACCATTCTTGTGGAGTTGCTGCAACAGCTCGGCCCAATCTGGCCATCGCGGCTGACGCTGGGGGGAATCCCGCTCGGCGACTGCTGGAAGCATCCAGCATTGACGACAGCGGATGCGACAAATGGACTCGTGCCGCTGCACAAGCTCTCGCAATGGCTGGCTTACTCCCTGATCGAGCCGCTGCAAACGGCCGGCATCACCGTGACCGATATCGATGGCCTCACCGGCCTCGCCGAATATCGCAATGGCGGACTGTTCATCGATATCGGCGTGCTCGCGTTTCGCGATCCGGAATCCGCGCAAAGGGAACACGAGGTCGCGTCACCGCTGGTCGTGGAATGGCGTGCGCTGACGGTGGCGCTGCTTGACCGCATCGCCGATGGTTTACGACACCGGCTCAAAGTCGATGCCACCTCGATGCCATTGGCAAAAATTCTCGAGGGCGGCAGCTGGGCGGCGGGTCGATCGCTGGCGCGCGAACGCCGCGCCGACGCTTCGCCGCCGGTGAAAATTATCAGCGACGGCACTGTTTTCTAGATTTGGGATTAGCAACATGGACGGCGTCACGATCGTTAGTCATCCGCTGGTGCAGCACAAGCTGACGCTGTTGCGGAAGAAGGAAGTTTCGACCAAGTCGTTTCGCGAACTCCTCAAGGAGATCGGGATGCTGCTGTGTTACGAAGTCACCCGTGACCTGCCGCTGGCCGACGTCGAAATAGAAACGCCGCTTGCGCATATGATGTCGCCGCAGATCGCGGGCAAGAAGCTGGTGTTCGCACCGATACTGCGCGCCGGCATTACGTTTGCCGACGGCATGCTCGATCTGGTGCCGACCGCGCGTATCGCGCATATCGGTCTTTACCGCGAGCCGGAAACCTTCGTTGCCGTCGAATATTTCTTTAAAGCCCCGAGCGATCTGCACGAGCGACTGGTGATCGTGATTTCACCGATACTGGCAACGGCGAACTCCGCCGTCGCCGCGATCGACCGGCTGAAAGAGCGCGGCGCCAACGACATCAGGCTGGTGTGCCTGATCGGCGCACCGGAAGGCGTCGAGCGCGTGCGCGGCATTCACCCGGACGTTCCGATCTGGCTCGCCGCGATCGACCAGGGGCTGGACGACAACGCCTACATTGTGCCCGGTCTCGGCGATGCCGGTGACCGTGCCTATGGCACCAAATAGGTTGGCAATCAAAGTGCAGCGCAGAGCGCGCTGTTGAATTGCTCGGCCTTGGTGAGGAACGCGCAGTGTCCCCCGCCAGGAATGAGAGCGAGCTTGCCGCCAAGCGTATCAGCCAGGAACTGGCTTGTCGCCGGCGGACAGATCATGTCTTCAGTACCGCAGAGCACGCTGACCGGTTCGCGGATCGAGCCCAACAGGGGACGAAGATCGCTGCCGCCGAGATTCTGCATGCAGGTCAAAGTGACGCGCGGCGGTGTCGCCAGCATGATCTGCCTGACAAAGTTCATATCGTCCTCAGAATTGGCTTCCGGGAACATCATGCGACAGAAGCCGTCGACGCCCGCGTCATAGTCGGTTGCCAGCGCCTGCCCGAGTTGCTCGGCGGCCGCCGGCGGCACCGCGTGCGGCCAATCGGGTCGCTGAATCAAGCATGGCGTCGTACCGATCAGCACCAATCGCGAGGCTATCCCAGGAAACGTCGCCGCAAATGCCAGCGCGATGGCTCCGCCCATCGACCAGCCGGCAATGATCGGCCGCGTCAGATTGAGATGATCGATGACGCATTTCAAATCGGCGACAAAATTCTCCCCCGAGTACCCGGTCTCCGGCCTGTCGGACTGGCCGAAGCCGCGGAGATCGACGGTGACGACCCGATAGTCAGCGGACAGCGCACTGACCTGGCGCTTGAAGACGGCACCGCTCATCATGATGCCGTGCAGAAACACGATGGCCGTATCACCATGTCCTTCCGACTCGACGTGGAGGCCGCATCCGTCCGGCATTGAGATCTTCATGTCGTTCCTCGTCTTGATCCACCGGGAGCTGATGGGGCGCCCCTCCCGCGCTTGACGCACCACACGCTAGCTTTCACAATATTTGCCCACTATCCCTGTTTTCTGGGATGCGCCTCACTGCACGACAGGAGCCCTCGGCAACGCCATGGCGCTTAGTCTTTCTTCCAAGGATGTGACACTCCTGAAGCGGGTGAGCGAGGCCCTGCTGCAGCCATTGGCTCCCGATTGGCTGCTGACAGCGCCAGGCGTGGCCTTGGATCTGCAGCACCTGCTATCGATGGATTTCATCGGGACCACCCTGTGGAATCCCGCCAGTGGCCGCTACGAAAACGCCATGTGCGTCGGCCGCGGAATGGACATGGCGCGGGCCTATGTCGCGGAATTCCAGGGCTGTGACCCTATTTCGCCGCGGCTTCGGCACCGCAAGGGTCCGACGCCGATCTATTCGGTGATCCGCCGCGATGAACTCGAGCGCACGCGCTACTTCCACGAATTCTTGCGGACCTACCGGACCATCGACGGTATCGATCTCCATCTCTATGACGGCGGTACGAACGTTGGCGACTTCAGGTTCTGGCGCGATCGAGGCCGCACGCCGGTCGGGTCGCGCGAGATGTTGCTGCTGGGACTATTGCAGCCGGTGCTGCTGCGGGCGACCCGAGAGGTGCGCAACCAGAGCCTCGCCCCCGCTTCGCTTTGCTTTCAGCAACTGACGGTCAGGGAACGGCAGATAGCTGCGGGCGTCGTGAACGGCTTAACCGATCGCGCCATCGCCAGATCACTGCAGATCAGCTATTGGACCGTCCGTTCGCATCTCGACCATATTTTCGAGAAGCTCGCGGTGGGCAATCGCGCGGCCCTCGTCGCGCGGCTTCATCGTGGACCTTCCGCGACCGAATAAACACGTCGATGTCTACAAAGTCATGGTGAACTACGCGGCATCGGCCAAGAGGGTCCGGACGATCGGATGATTCCGGTCGGTCAGGCCGTCAATGACGTTGAAATGGTGGCGACCGGGTTCTTCGATCGTGCAGGTTTGCGCGCCGAGCCCGGTCCAGATGTTGGCAAGCAGGGCGTTCTGGCGGACGAATTCCGGGCGCTCCGCGCTGCCCACCCAGCAGGTCACGCGGGCACCGGGCAAAGGCTGCAGGAGCGCGGGGCTTTCGGTTTGGGCTTCGGCGTCGTCGATCCGCAGCTCGGCATTCATCGCGGTCTTCAACATCGGGCGAAGGTCATGGACGCCCGAGATCGAGACGGTATTGCGGATGCGCGCGCGGGCGGGCTCCGACAGCGGCGAAGTCGCCGAAATCATGCGCGTGACCAGGTGTCCGCCTGCGGAGTGGCCTGTCAGGAAAATCGGGCCTTCCACCATCGAGGCCGCCTGCGTGATCGCGGCGGCAATTTCGCGCGTAATGTCGGCAACGCGAACGGCGGGGCATAGTGTGTAGGAAGGCATCGCCACCGCATAGCCGCTTTCGACGGAGCCGCGCGCGAGGTGCGACCAAAAACTCTTGTCGAGGGCGCGCCAGAACCCGCCATGAACGAAAACGACCAGGCCCTTGGGCTGGCCCTCGGGGCGGAACAGATCGAAGCGGTTTCGCGGCCGCTCGCCATAGCCGACATCAAGCGTCGTGCGGCCACTCCCCCCTAGTTCATCGCGATAGGTCTGGGCGGGTTGCACCCAGGCCGCCGGCCAGCGTTCGCCACCGGGGATGTTGGGGCCATTGGCGTAGGCGTCGTTCCAGTCGGAAATCTGATGAAAGATCATGCGGGTCGGTTTCCGTTTGGTCTTGAGTAGCCGGCGCAGGCGCCTACGATCAGGATTCAGTTGGGTGATATCTACTCACATCGGCCGCCAGCAGGACAAGTCCAAAAGTATTTTAGACATATAACTTATGGGCTTGAAACAATTCGCCGCCATGCGAGTATCCGCCGCCTGCGAACGAGGCCAATGATGACCGATTTCACGCGAACGCGATCCCTGTTCCATATGCCGGATGGCGTCATCTATCTCGACGGCAACTCGCTCGGTCCCCTCCCCGTTGCGGCGACCGATCGCGTCCGCAGCATGATGTCCGAGCAATGGGGGAAACAGCTTATCAGGGGCTGGAACAGCGCCGGCTGGATGGCTCAGCCGCGCCGCATCGGAGATCGCGTCGGCCGGCTGATCGGCGCGCCTGAAGGCACCGTGGTGATCGGCGACACCCTGTCGATCAAAGTCTATCAAGCGCTTGCCTCAGCGCTCGAACTCAATTCCAGCAAGCGTGTGATCCTGTCGGACAACGGCAACTTTCCAACCGACCTCTACATGGCCGAAGGTCTGCTCAGATCGCTCGACCGGGGATATCAGCTCAAGATTGTTGCCCCCGAGGAAGTCGAAGACGCCATCGACGCAACGATTGCGGTGCTGATGCTGACCGAGGTCGACTATCGCACCGGCCGCCTTCACGACATGAAGGCCTTGACGCAGAAAGCGCACGCCGCCGGCGCATTGACGGTTTGGGACCTCGCCCACTCCGCGGGAGCCATCCCGGTCGACGTGTCAGACGCCAAAGCCGATTTCGCGGTCGGCTGCACCTACAAATATCTCAATGGCGGTCCCGGCGCGCCGGCCTTCATCTATGTCGCACCTGACCATGCCGACATGGCGCGGCCGGCACTTTCCGGATGGATGGGGCATCAGGCGCCGTTTGCCTTCGATCTTGATTACCGGGCCGGCGCCGGCATCGAACGGATGCGGGTTGGAACGCCTCCCGTCATTGCGATGGCCGCGCTCGACGCAGCGCTCGATGTCTGGGAGGGCGTCAGCATGAACGAGGTCCGCAAGGCGTCGATCGCGCTGGCCGATCTGTTCATCCGCGAAGTCGAAGCCCGCTGTCCGGAGTTGACGCTGGCCTCGCCGCGGGACGGCAACAAGCGCGGCAGCCAGGTGTCGTTTCGCCACGCCAACGGCTACGCGATCATGCAGGCGCTGATCGCGCGCGGCGTGATCGGCGATTTTCGCGCCCCCGACGCGATCCGCTTCGGGTTTACACCGCTCTACATCGGCGAGGCCGAGGTTCGCGCGGCGGTCGATGCGATCGAGGACGTCGTGAACAATCGCCGCTGGGATGCCGCGGAGTATCGCAAAATGGCTGTCGTGACATGACCGAAAAACCCTTGACCGAAAAACCTTTGGACCCCTCCCGCGAGGGAGCCCAGATGTCGTTCGACGGGCGGATGTCCTACAGTGATTACCTGCATCTGGAACGCGTATTGGACGCGCAGGAACCGCTTTCGGATGCGCATGACGAACTTCTGTTCATCATACAGCATCAGACCTCCGAACTCTGGATGAAGCTGGCGATCCACGAAATCCGCTCCGCCATCAAGGCCATCCACAACGACAAGCTCCAACCCGCGTTCAAGATGCTGTCGCGCATCGCCCGAATCTTCGAGCAGCTCACGGGCGCCTGGGATGTTTTGCGGACGATGACGCCGAGCGAGTACACCGAATTTCGCGACCAGCTCGGCCAATCGTCAGGCTTCCAGTCGTACCAGTACCGGGCGATCGAATTCCTCGCCGGCAACCGCAATGTTGCAATGCTTGGCCCTCATGCCCACCGCGGCGACATCGTCGCGAAGCTGGAGGAGATTCTGAGCCAGCCCGGTCTCTACGACGAAGCCCTGCTTCTGCTCGCGCGCAACGGCTTCGACATCGGCGAAGATGCGCATCGAACGGATTGGCGCCTGACGCGGACCGCAAATGACAAGGTGCTGGATGCCTGGAAGACCGTCTACGCATCTCCCGAGAAATACTGGATGCTGTACGAGCTGGCCGAAAAACTGGTCGATTTCGAAGACTATTTTCGCCGCTGGCGCTTCAACCACGTCACCACGGTCGAGCGCATTATCGGCCTGAAGCGCGGAACCGGCGGTACGTCGGGCGTTTCCTATTTGCGCAAGATGCTCGAGGTCGAACTCTTTCCGGAGCTTTGGAAAGTAAGAACGGAGCTTTAGGCCCTAGCCGAGCTTCGGATGCGTCATGAATTCCTCGATGATCTCCGCTGGCGGCTTGACGAATTCCCCCGCGCGACTGACGCCGAGGCCGGTGAGACGGCGAAGTTTTACCGCCATTTCAGCCATCTTCACCACGATCGGTATGCCGTTGATGACGGGCGCGCCGTCGATCGCGTGATTGCGGAGCGCAGCAAACAGCAGCATCGGGATGCCGCCGCCCGGGATCAGCACTTCGACACCCTTGGCCACCAGCGGCCGCGCCTGTTCGGCGAACAGCTCTTCGACCTCACGCGCCAGCGCTTCCGATTCATAGGCCTTCAAGATCTGCCCCGGCTCGAACGTCATGGCGTGGGTGCCCGCAACGCGGCGCTCCAGCCCGTATTTAGTGATCTGGTGATGGAACCAGGGAATGTAGCGGGGATTGATCGTGATGATGCCGCTGCGTTGGCCGAGCTGGCAGCCGTGGAGCATCGACGATTCGCCGAGCGCCAGAACCGGAATATCGACCACCGAGCGGGCTTCGTATAAACCCGCATCCTGGAAGTGGCCGATCACGAAGGCATCGTACCCCTCGCGTTCAGCCCGCACCGCATTGCAGATCACTTCGCGCGCACAACGGAATTCGACGATGGCGTGGGCATAGGAATCGTGCGGCGTAATGCCTTTGATGTCGATCGTGGTGCCGGGCTCGACGACGTCATCGAGATGTTTGCGCAAACGATCCCAATAGGTCTTGCCGTTCTCGTAGTCGACGTAGCTCTGATACCAGATGCGGATCGGCTTCATGGCAGGCGTCTCCTTCCGCGCGCGTCCCTAGGGACGGCGCGGCGTTTGATGAATGCGGCGCGATCGTCGGGGCCGTGGCTCAGGCCAGCAGTTTCCACTGCCCCTTCTCGAGCGTGACGATGACGCGAGCGCGTTCGTCGACACCGGAATTGTCGTTCTGGGTATAGTTGTAGACGCCATGCGAGCCCACCACGTCCTTGGTGCGGTAGAGCTCATCGCGCAACGCCGACCGGAAGGCGGCCGTGCCGGGCGGTGTCGACGCGAGCGCGCGCTTGGCCGCGGCGGCGAAAACCAGCCAGCCGTCGAAGGAGTAGGCCGAGAACGCGTCGGTCGAGGCCACGTTGTTGGCCTTGAGGTGAGCGGCGCGGAATTCCAGACCGACTTTCTTCACCGGATTGCTGTCGGGCAATTGTTCGGCGACGATCACCGGCCCGGTTGGCGCCAGAACGCCTTCGACCGCCGCGCCGCCGACCCGGATGAAATCGGGGTTGATCAGGGCATGCGTGCCGTAGATCGGGCCGCGAAAACCGCGCTCGCGCAGCGCCAAAAACGGCAGCGCCCCCGGCGTTCCCGAACCGCCGGTCATGACGGCATCGGGCTGGGCGGCCATGATCTTGAGCGTTTGTGCGGTCACCGTGGTATCGGGACGCGCATAGCGCTCGTCTGTCAGGATCTTGATGCCAATGGGCGCGGCCGTCTTGGACAGCGCGTTGAAGACGAGATCGCCCCAGGCGTCGCTGAAGCCGATATAGCCGAGGCTCTTGATGCCGGCTTTTTGCATTTGCGCGACCACCGCCGCGACCATCAGCGGTGGCGGTTGCGGAATCGAAATCGCCCAGAATCCCCCGTCACCCTTGCCCGCCGTCGGCGGAAGCGGCGAGATGGAAACGAACGGCACCTTCTGCTCGCCGGCGACCGCCGCCATCGCGACCGATCCCGGCAGGCCCGACGTCCCGATCAACAGGTCGACCTTTTCTTCTTCGACTAGCTTGCGGGCATTGCGCGTGGAAGCCGATGGATCGCCGCCATCGTCCATCTGGACCAGCCTGATCTTATGGCCTTCGATCGTGTCGAGGTAAGCCATGGCAGCGGCAATTCCCCTCGAATAGGGAATGCCGATGGAGGCGCCCGGTCCGGTCTGACCGGTAACGAAACCAACGGAGATGGGAGCGGACTGCGCCCGAAGGATCGCGGGAGCCGCGACGAAACCGGAGAGTGCTGCACCGCCGACGAGAACGTTTCGGCGCGAAATCATCTGTCTGCTCATCGTCGCTACCTCCTGTTGGGCCGCCGGTCAGTCGACGGGGGCCGGGCTACTGAAGAAGTGGGAGACCGGAGCGATGGCAGGCCGACGGCGGCATGGCCGCCGGTTCGTCCCCGCGTCGTGGCTTGATTTACTGTTCACAGCCGCGCCATCCGCCATTCCGGACAAAAATTGTTTTAGACATAAAATATAAAAGCGTGCAGTATGGCCCCAGTCAAGAGGCAATTCACATGATCAACTTACCGATTAAAGTTGCAATTCATGCCTTATGGCCGAAGGCCGAGGGTGTCGCCGATCTGGCTCGACAGGATCGTGCTGGCCTGATCGTAGAGACCGGTCATCACATGGAGGATCGAGGTCGCCTGCTGCAGTGCGTCCTGGGTGCCCGACATGCTGCCGACCAGACGCACCAGGGTGTCGCGCCGGTGCTGCAGATAAGCGTCGACGATGGCACGGCCGGGCTCGGTGGGCACGTAAGTGGTGTTGCGGCGCGAGGCGCCATTGCTCGCTTTCTCGATAAAGCCCAGCGAAAGCAGCTTCTTCAGCCCATATTGCAGATTGGCAAGATCATCGCGGTGCAGAAGCCGCGCCACATCGCTCAGGCCCTTCGGCGTGCCATTGAGATGAAGCACATGCAGGATCGAGGCCTCCGTACCGCCCAGCGCGTTCGTTGGCATGGCGCCCAGACAGTCGCGCCGCCAGCGCGCGAACGCCGAACCGAAATGCCAGGCGGCATATTCGAACGCGTTCACGGTCTGCTCGATCGGCGAAACTTCGGCGGCCGGCTCCGAGACTACTGCCGTTATTTGTGCCGAAACTGCTTGTTTTTTGGCCACAGAATGCCTCCTCAAATATCAATTTCAAACAGCAATTTAATGTATTAACCTGACTAATCAAGGTGCTGGATCGCATGACGACTGAAATCGCCATCATTCTGCTGCTCGATGGGATCGCCAATGGAGCGATCTACCTGCTGGCGGGCCTCGGCCTCGTGCTGATCTTTTCGGTCACCCGCGTCGTGTTCGTGCCGTTCGGCGATATCACGGCGTTCTGCGTACTCTCGATCGCCGCGTTCGAACTTGGCCGGGTGCCAGGCACGATCTGGGTGGTCGCGATCCTGGCCATTATCGCAACCATTGTCGATGCGGCCGGTCATTACCGATCAGGCGAACACGCGCGGATCCCGCGTTCGTTTTTCATGTATGGCCTGCTGCCGCTTATTCCCTGCGCGCTGGCCTGGGTCGCCGCATCGTACGCCCTGCCCCAGGCGGTGCAGATCATCCTTGCGCTGGTGCTCGTGCTGCCGATCGCCCCGCTGCTCGACCGCATCGCGTTCCGGCCCGCCGCCGATGCTTCCGTGCTGGTTCTGCTCATCATCGCGCTGGCGGTTCATTTCGCGATCAGCGGACTGGGCCTGATGGCCTTTGGCGCCGAAGGATTCCGCATTCGTCCCTTGGTCAATGGCATCTACAGCTTCGGCGGCGTCATCGTATCGGCGCAGGTCCTGCTGATGCTGGTCACCGCCGCCCTGCTCAGCCTGCTGTTCTTCCTGTTCTTCGAGCGCTCGATGTCGGGCCGGGCGCTGCGCGCGACCGCGGTCAACCGCATCGGCGCCCGGCTCGTCGGTATCCGGCCGGCACGCACCGGCACGATCGCCTATTTCATTGCCTCGCTGCTCGCCGGCGTCTCCGCCATCCTGATCGGTCCGACCACGACGATCTATTACGATTCCGGTTTCATGATCGGGCTGAAAGCCTTTATCGGCGCCATCATCGGCGGCTTCACCAGCTATCCGATCGCAGCGCTCGGCGCCGTGTTCGTCGGCATCATGGAAAGCTTCGCCTCGTTCTGGAGCAGTTCCTACAAGGAAGTGATCGTGTTCGGCCTCTTGATCCCGGTGCTGCTCTGGCAGTCCTGGAAGTCGGCCGGGCATGCCGATGAGGAAGGCGAGGAAATGGAAATGCCCGACGCGATCGCGTTGAGCGCGCCGCTTCGCATCGGCCTGATCAGCGCCGCCGTCATCGCCCTGCTGATCGCACCTGCACTGCTCGGCAGCTTCGCCATTACGCTTCTCAACTATATCGGCATCTCCGCGCTGGTCGCGCTCGGGCTGGTGTTGCTGACCGGCATCGGCGGCATGACGTCTTTCGGGCAAGCCGCCTTTGTTGGTATCGCCGCCTATGCGACGGCCTGGGCGACCGTGACCCTCGATTTGTCGCCGTGGGTCGGATTGCTGCTGGCGCTGGCAATGACCGGGCTTGCGGCGCTGGCGATCGGCGCGCTGACGCTGCGGCTCGGCGGGCACTTCCTCTCGCTCAGCACGATCGCGTGGGGGATCTCGATCTATTTCCTGTTCGGCAATGTCCCAGGCCTCGGGCAGAATACCGGCATGGCCGGCATCCCGCCGATCACCATCGCCTCGGTCCCATTGATTTCCTCGCAAACGATTTTCTATCTGATCTGGCTGATGGTCGGGCTCGCGATGCTGGCGAGCGCCAATCTGCTCAATTCCCGCGAGGGCCGTGCGATCAGAAGCCTGCGTGGCGGCGGCATTCTGCTGGCGAGTCTCGGCGTCAACATCTTTCGAATTCGCCTTGTTACCTTCGTGATCGCGGCCCTGCTCGCCGGATTGGCCGGCTGGCTCTATGCGCACATGAACCGGTTCATCAGCCCCGCCCCCTTCGACGTCAAGCCCGGCATCGAATACCTGCTGATGGCGATGGCGGGCGGTGCCGGCCATATCGCGGGCGCCGTCGCCGGCTCCGCTTTGATCACGCTGCTCAAGAACTGGTTGCAGGATGTGCTGCCGCTGGTGACGAAGAACCCGGCGCAATTCGAGATCATCGCTTTCAGCGTTCTCCTTGTCCTGCTGCTGCAGAATGCCCGCGGCGGACTCATCGCGTTCATCGCCAAGCGCCTGCCCAAGGGCACGCGCCCGGCGCCCGCGGCCGCCGAGGCGATGCCGCGCCGCGCGCTGCCGGAAAATGGCACGCTGATTTTGAACGTCGAAAACGCCGTGAGGACCTTCGGTGGACTGACCGCCGTCAACAAAGTGAGTTTTGATCTCAAGGCCGGCGAGATCCTGGGCCTGATCGGTCCGAACGGCGCCGGCAAGAGCACGATGTTCAACCTCTTGACCGGCGCCTTGCAGGCCAATGCCGGCCGGATCAGTTTTCTGGGCGAGGACATCACATACCGTCCACAGATGGAAATCGCGCGCATGGGCATCGCGCGCACGTTTCAGCACGTGAAGCTGCGGCCGAACATGAGCCTGATCGACAACGTCGCGCTCGGCGCCTATGCGCGCACCGCGACCGGTTTCCTGAAGAGCGCGCTTCGTCTCGATCGCGCCGAAGAGCGGCGGACGCTGCACGAGACCCAGCGGCAATTGCAGCGCGTCGGCCTCGGCGACAAATCTTACGAACTCGCCGGCAACCTTCCGCTCGGCGGACAGCGCATCCTCGAAGTTGCCCGCGCGCTGGCGGCCGATCCCGTGCTGGTGGTGCTGGATGAGCCGGCCGCAGGCTTGCGGCCGCCCGAGAAGGAAGCGCTTGCCAAGGTCTTGCGCCAGATTCGCGATGAAGGCGTCACGATCCTGATCGTCGAGCACGACATGGATTTCGTCATGGGCCTGGTCGACCGGCTGGTGGTCATGGAGTTCGGCTGCAAACTGGTCGAGGGAAATCCGGCAGCGGTCCGCGCCGATCCGAAGGTGCAGGAAGCCTATCTCGGAGGCGTATTATGAGCGCGATGCTCGAAATATCAGATCTTCATGTGGCTTACGGCAAGGTCGAAGCCGTACGCGGCGTTTCGCTATCGCTGCAGAGAGGCCAGATCGTCACGGTGATCGGGCCGAACGGCGCGGGCAAGACCACCCTGCTTGCGGCCACCATCGGCCTTTTGCCATCGCGCGGCCGGCTTATCTTCGAAGGCCAGGATTTGTTGAAGCTCGACGTCGAGGCGCGTGTCGAGCACGGCTTCTGCCTGGTGCCGGAGACGCGGGAGCTGTTCGGAGAGTTGACGGTCTACGACAATCTCGTGCTCGGGGCCTACCCGCGCCGTTCGGATCGCGCCTTCGTCGCCCGCGCGCTTGAGGAGACGTATGGACGCTTTCCACGCCTTGCCGAACGTCGTTCCCAGCGCGCCGACACGCTTTCCGGTGGCGAACGCCAGATGCTCGCGCTTGGCCGCGCGCTGATGTCGGCGCCGCGGCTCCTGATGCTCGACGAGCCCAGCCTCGGCCTCGCGCCGCTGATCGTGCGTGACATCCTGCGCATCGTCGCTGGCCTGCGCGATGCCGGAGTCTCGATCCTGCTGGTTGAGCAGAATGCGAAGGCGGCGCTTGAAATCGCCGACTACGGCTATGTGCTGGAAACCGGCGAAATCGTGCTCGACGGTGAAGCCGCTAGCCTGCTCGGCGATGCCCGCGTGCAGGCAACTTATCTGGGCGGAGGGCATTGACCGCCATGGCAAACCGCATTGCAAGTTACGACGGGGTCGCCGTCGCGGTACCCGTCAGCGTGCCCTATGAGCGCTTCTCCATCCGCGGCGCGCACTGGTTCATCGCCCGCGCGCTGAAGGCCCTGGTTGATGGCGCCGGGATTTCCAAGGATGAAATCGACGGCCTGTGCGTGGGGAGCTTCACGCTGGCGCCCGACAGCGCCGTCGGCCTGACCCAGCATCTCGGCCTTTCGCCGCGCTGGCTCGATCACGTGCCGATGGGCGGCGCATCCGGCATTGTCAGCCTCCGCCGCGCCGCGCGCGCCGTCCAGGCGGGTGACGCCGAGATCGTTGCCTGCATTGCCGGCGACACCAACCACGTCGACAGCTTCCGGCTCAGCACGGCGACCTTCAGCATGTTTGCGCAGGACGCGGTCTATCCCTATGGCGCCGGTGGGCCCAATACCAGTTTCGCCTTCCTCACCGCCTATTACATGCGCACCTATGGCGCGAAGCCTGAGGATTTCGGCAAGCTCTGCGTCGCGCAGCGTTCCAACGCGTTGCAATTCCCCCATGCGCTGTTCAAGAAGCCTTTGACCCTGGACGAGTATCTTAACGCCCGACCGGTGGCCGACCCGCTTCGGCTGTTCGATTGCGTGATGCCTTGCGCCGGCGCCGAAGCCTTTCTTGTCATGAGCGAAGACCGGGCCCGGCGCCTCGGATTGCCGCACGCGCGGCTGCGAGGTGCCATCGAGCGGCACAACGCATTCCCTGATGATCCCGTGCAACACCGGGGCGGCTGGGCAATGGACCGCGACCGCCTGTACGAAAGCGCAGGCATCGGGCCTGAAGACATCGACCTGCTCGAGGCCTATGACGATTATCCGGTCATCTGCGTGTTGCAGATCGAGGATCTCGGCTTCTGCGGCAAGGGCGAAGGGCCGGACTTCATTCGTCGCCACACATTCGAAGCGAACGGCAGCTTTCCCTTCAACACATCGGGTGGACAATTATCTGTCGGCCAGGCCGGTGCCGCCGGCGGCACGCTCGGAATCGTCGAAGCGCTCCGGCAGGTCACGGGACAGTCGCTTGGCGCGCGGGTCGAGAACGCCCGTCATGCGCTGGTCTCCGGATTCGGCATGATCAACTTCGACCGGGGACTATGCACCGGCGCCGCCATTCTCGCCGCAACATGATTGGGACTTGATGATGAGTGAAACAATCAAACGGCCCAAGCGCAAGAACCCGATCCTGAAGACGCGCGCGCCGACACTGCCGCCGGACCGCCGCAGCCGCATTGCGCTCGGCCTCGTTCGCGGCGCAGCACTTGGTAACCTCGAACTGCAATGCTGCGCGGCCTGCGGCGCCGTGCAATATCCGCCGCGCGAGGCCTGCGTTCGCTGTCTGTCGGCCGAACTCGAATGGACCGTGATGAGCGGACGGGGCGAACTCGTCAGTGAGACCACGTTGCATCATTCCCAGGAACTGTTCTTTCGCGAGCGCATGCCCTGGCGACTTGGACTGGTCCGCCTGGCCGAAGGCGTCAGCCTCGTCGTCCACCTCGACGCGCGCTGTGGCCCGGCGCCGTCTCCGGTCATAGTGGAGGCGGTGCTCGACCGCGCCGGCCAGGCCGCACTCGTCGCCAAGCCGGATGGTGGCAATACCGCCCTCGCCGACGAGCCGAAGCTGCGCAATTTCACGTCGGATCCGAGATTCCGCAAAGTGCTGGTCACCGACGCCAAATCGGCGGTCGGCCAGGCTGTCGTGAAAGCGGTGCTGGAGGCCGGCGCCGATCTCGTCTGGGCCGGCCATTGCGAACCCTGGAAGAACCCGCCAGGCTGGCCGGCGATCGCCGAGCTACCCAAGGTGACGCTGGTCCCGCTCGATGTCACCGACACCAAGTCGGTCAATGAGCTTGCCGCCGAACTCGGCTTCAAGGTCGACATCGTGATCAACACATCAGAACATCATCGCACATTTGGCATTTTCGGCCGTGCCGGCGTCGAAACCGCGCGGGCGGAGATGGAGACCAATTGCTTCGGCCTGTTGCGGCTGGCCCAGGCGTTCGGTCCGGTGATGCAGTCGCGTGGCGCCGATGGCGAAACAAGCGCGGTGGCCTGGGTCAATCTGCTGTCGATCTATGCGCTGTCCAATTTTCCGCAGCACGCGACCTATTCGGCGTCGATGGCCGCGGCCCTTTCGGTCGCGCAGGCGCTTCGCGCCGAAATGCGCGTCGCCGGCATCAGGGTCATCAACATCTTTCCGGGACCGATCGACGACGAATGGAATCAGCTGCTGCTGCCGCCGAAATTGGCGCCATCGGCGGTCGCCCGTGCCATCGTCGGCGCGCTCAAAGGATCGGTCGAGGACGTCTATCCCGGCGATATCGCGCAGGACTGGCTCGCCCGTTTCCGCGACAATCCCAAGGCACTGGAACGGGAGCTTGGCCGATGAAACCGCACGATCCAGCGCCCGGCCCTGAAATCCTGGCGGGCTTCACCGCAGCGCTCGCGACCGGCGCGATCCGCATCATCGATCTGACGCAGACGTTGGGTCCGGATTTTCCGAGCATCGTGATGCCGCCGGAAATAGGCCAGAGCCGCGCCTTCCGCATGGAAGAGATTTCGCGTTACGACGAACGCGGCGGCGCCTGGTACTGGAACAATTTGTCCTTTGGCGAACATACCGGCACGCATTTCGACGCCCCGATCCACTGGGTCTCGGGCCGCGACCTTCCCAACAGCTCCACCGATACGATCCCGGTTGCCGATTTCATCGCGCCCGCCGTGGTCATCGACTGCTCGAAGGAATCCGCACAGGATGCCGACTTCCTGCTGACGCCGGATTTCATCAAGGCCTGGGAAGCCGTGCACGGCAAAATCCCGCCGCGATGCTGGGTGCTGATGCGCACCGACTGGTCGAAGAAGACCGATCCGGCGGCCTATCAGAATTTCGACGACGTCGGGCAGCACACACCCGGTCCCGATCCTGACGCCGTGCGTTTCCTGCTCAATGAGCGCGACGTGCTCGGCTTCGGCACCGAAACCATCGGCACCGATGCGGGCCAGGCGGCGCATTTCCTGCCTCCCTATCCGTGCCACTACTACATGCACGGTGCCGGACGCTATGGCCTGCAATGCCTGACCAATCTCGACCTGCTGCCACCGACCGGCAGCTCGCTGATCGCGCCGCCGCTGAAGATCCAACAGGGCAGCGGCAGCCCATTGCGCGTGCTGGCGCTGGTGCCTTCAAATCATGCGGGAGCGCCCCGCTCGTGAGCCTCCATGCGCCCGGCATGATTCCGCTGCCGCCGGAAGACCGGACGCTGCCGCGCATGCTCGAGATTCAGGCCGGAAGCCACGGCGACCGGACCTTGGTCTCGTGCGCAACTGATTCATGGACGTTCCGCGAGGCGCGCGACATCGCGGCCGGCCGTGCCGCGACGTTGCGCGCTGCCGGCGTTTCGGCCGGCGACCGGGTCGCGATCCTCTGCTCCAATCGCCTCGAAATGCTGGAGATCGTTTTGGGGTGTGGCTGGATCGGCGCCATCGCTGTCCCGATCAACACCGCCGCGATGGGACCGCAGATCGGTTACTACCTGTCGAATAGCGGTGCACGGCTGTTCGCGATCGAGGCGCAATTCGTCGAACGCCTGGCCCATGTCCCCGAAGGCATGGCCTCACTTGGTTCGATCTGGGTGATCGGCGCCGATGCCCCGCCCAAGGGTGCAGCGCCGTTGATGGAAGCCATGCCGCCACGCGCAGCCCCGATTTCGGCAGCGCCCGTCAGCCCCGGCGACACGCTCGCGATCATCTATACCAGCGGCACCACCGGTCCATCCAAGGGCGTGATGTGCCCGCATGCACAATATTATTGGTGGGGCATCCACTCCGGCCGCATTTTTGGCCTGACGGCAGACGACGTGCTTTGCACGACCCTGCCGCTGTTCCATATCAATGCCCTCAATACTTTCGCGCAGGCGCTTCTCAGCGGCGCGCACATGGTCCTCGAACCGCGTTTCTCGGCCTCCGGTTTCTGGCCGGCCATGATCCGCAACGAAGCAACGGTGATCTATCTGCTCGGCGCCATGGTGCCGATCCTGCTGGCGGGTGAACCGCGAGCGGACGAACGCGGGCACAAAGTCCGCACCGCGCTCGGACCAGGGGTTCCGGCTAATCTCGGCGCGACATTCGCTGCGCGCACTGGCGTTACGCTGCTCGAAGGTTACGGCTCGACCGAAACCAATTTCGTCATCGGCGCATCGCCGGAAACGCAGAAGCCGGGAACCATGGGCCGTATCATCGATGGTTTTCAGGCCCGCGTCGTCGATATCAGCGACGTTGAATTGCCGGATGGCGAGGCCGGTGAGCTGGTGCTGCGCGCCGACGAGCCGTTTGCGTTCGCGAGCGGCTATTTCGGCATGGCCGAGAAGACCGTGGAAGCCTGGCGGAATCTCTGGTTCCATACCGGCGATCGGGTTATCCGTGACGAGAACGGCTATTTCCGCTTCGTGGACCGGCTCAAGGACGCGATCCGCCGCCGCGGCGAGAACATCTCGTCCTATGAGGTCGAGCAGGTGCTGCTGGCTCACCCTGACATCGAGATGACGGCCGTCTTTCCCGTGCGCTCGGAACTTGCCGAGGATGAAGTGATGGCCGCGATCGTGGTGCGGCCGGGAGCGGCGATCCCGCCCGTCGAACTGATGCAATTCTGCGCCCTGCGTCTGCCCTATTTCGCGGTTCCTCGCTTCATCGATTTTGTCGCGGACCTGCCACGGACGGAGAACGGCAAAATCCGGAAATACGAGTTGCGCGAGCGCGGCGTGACCGCGTCGACCTGGGATCGCGAAGCGGCCGGCTACCGGCTGAAGCGGGGTGCCGTGTAATGGATAATTATTTGACACTTAAAATATGTCGGCTTAGCATTTTTACCGATCCGACACCGGGCCGTCATTGGCGACGACCCCAGTCGAGATGGCACGGCTCGCCGCCATCGCCCAAGCCGAAGGAAATGCGTCATGGCTGAACGCTCTTTCGCCCGAGAGGTCCAGGACCTCAAACTAGGCAACGGGGATGTCTTCCATGGCGAGGGGATTCTGGCCATCACCAAGGCGCTGCTGCAGTCCGGCGTCGGCTATGTCGGCGGCTATCAGGGCGCGCCGATCTCGCATCTGATGGACGTGCTGGCGGATGCGCAGGACATTCTCGGCGATCTCGGCGTGCACTTCGAAACGTCGGCGTCCGAGGCGGCCGCAGCCGCGATGCTTTCCGCATCCGTGATGTATCCGATCCGCGGCGCCGTCACCTGGAAATCGACCGCCGGCACCAACGTCGCCTCCGATGCGCTGGCTAATCTCGCCTCCGGCGGCGTCACCGGCGGCGCGTTGATCGTGCTCGGCGAAGATTATGGGGAAGGCTCCTCCATCATGCAGGAGCGCAGCCACGCCTTTGCGATGAAATCCCAGATCTGGCTGCTCGATCCCCGCCCCAACCTCGAATCCATCGTGAAAGCGGTGGAGGACGGATTTGAGCTGTCGGAGGCGACCAATACGCCCGTGATGCTCGAAGTGCGCATCCGTTCCTGCCACGTCCATGGCCGCTTTGTCGCCAAGGACAACAAGCGCCCCGAATTCACGCTGGCCCAGGCGCTGGAAAATCCGCGGCGGGATACCAACCGCATCGTGCTGCCGCCGGCCGCCTACCAGCACGAGAAGGAAAAGATCGAACAGCGCTGGCCGGCCGCAATCGCCTTCATCAAGGCGCGCAAGCTCAACGAGGTATTCGAAGGCGATATCGACGACGTAGGTATTATCCTGCAAGGCGGCATGTACAATGGCGTGATCCGCGCGCTGCAGGGCCTTGGCCTGGCGGACGTCTGGGGCAACACCCGCATTCCGCTCTACGTGATGAACGTGACCTACCCCTTGATCGACGATGAGCTGATCGACTTCTGCCAATCGAAGCGCGCGGTGCTGATGGTTGAGGAAGGCCAGCCTGATTACATCGAACAGGCCCTGCACAAGGTGCTGCGAAAGGCTGATGTCTCTACGAAGATCTACGGCAAGGGCGAGTTGCCGATCGGCGGCGAATATACCGCAGCCGTGATGGCGGCGGGGCTTCGCAACTTCCTCACCGCTGCCGCGCCCGGCGCGCTGCCGGATCGGATCCGCGCCCCGAACGACCCATCGATGTCAGCGCACGACAAGGTCAAGGCCTTGGCCGAAGTGGTGCCGGCGCGTCCCGCCGGCTTCTGCACCGGCTGCCCGGAGCGGCCGATCTTCGCCGCGATGAAGCTCGTGGAAAAGGACCTCGGGCCGCATCATGTCGCGGCCGATATCGGCTGCCATTTGTTCTCGATCCTGCCGCCGTTCAACATCGGGGCGACGACGATGGGCTATGGCCTCGGCCCGGCCTCGGCGTCCGCGTTTAACGTGAAGGCAGACAAGCGTTCGATCGCTATCATGGGCGACGGCGGCTTCTGGCACAACGGCCTGACCAGCGGCATCGGCAATGCGGTCTACAACCAGCATGACGGCGTCATCCTGGTTGTAGACAATCATTATTCCGCGGCCACCGGCGGCCAGGACATCCTGTCGTCCCGCGCCGACAATAAATCGCGCTCGACCAACCACCCGATCACCGAGGCCGTCAAAGGCATCGGCGCCAAATGGGTCCGCCAGATCGACCGCACCTACGACGTCGCCAAGATGCGCGACACGCTGAAGGAAGCGCTCACAAGCACCGACAAGGGACCGAAGATCATCGTCGCCTCGTCCGAATGCATGCTGAACAAGCAGCGCCGGATCAAGCCGCTGTTCAACAAGGCCGTGAAGGGTGGCGAGCGCGTCGTGCGCGAGCGCTTCGGTGTCGATGAGGACGTCTGCACCGGCGACCATGCCTGCATCCGGCTGTCCGGCTGCCCCTCGCTTTCGGTGAAGCACACCGACGATCCCCTGAAGGACGATCCGGTGGCGGCGATCGACAACAGCTGCGTCGGCTGTGGCAATTGCGGTGAGGTGGCGGAGGCCGCCGTACTGTGCCCGTCATTCTACCGCGCGGATATCATCCACAACCCGACCGGATTCGATCAGTTCATGGCGAAACTGCGCGGCGGCATTATCGGTTTCCTGCAGCGACGCCGCGACCGGCGCCGTCTCGCTCTGGTTTGAGGGCATGACCGAATGAACATCGTGCTGCAGCCCCCCGCCATCGATCTGACCCGACCGCTTTCGATCGCCGTGCTCGCGATGGGCGGCCAGGGCGGCGGCGTGCTGGTCGACTGGATCGTGGCACTGGCGGAAAGCCAGAACTGGATTGCGCAATCTACCTCGGTGCCCGGTGTCGCCCAGCGCACCGGCGCGACCATCTATTATGTCGAGATGATCCCTGCCCGCGCCGATGCCGCCTACCCGGTGCTGTCGCTGATGCCGGTCCCCGGCGAAGTCGATGTCGTGGTCGGCGCCGAACTGATGGAAGCCGGCCGCGCCATCCAGCGCGGCCTCGTCACGCCAGACAAGACCACGCTGATCGCCTCGTCGCATCGTTCCTTCGCGGTCCAGGAGAAGCTCGTGCCCGGCGACGGCATCAGCGATTCCAGCAAGGTATATGAGGCGGCAGAGGCCACCGCGAAACGTTTTGTCGCCTTCGACATGGCTGTGCTTGCCGACAGCACCGGCAGCGCCATCTCGGCGGTGTTGTTCGGTGCGCTCGCCGGCAGCGGCGCCCTGCCGTTTGGCCGCGAAGCTTATGAAGCGACCATCCGCGCCGCCGGCATCGGCATCGAACCGAGCCTGCGCGCGTTCGCGGCGGGTTTTGAGCGCACCCAGGCGGATGCCGCAACCGCGACGCCGCCCGCGCCGCCCAAGCCTGCTTCAGCCGGCAAGCTGTATCCGGCGCTCGCACCAATCGGCGACTCCGCCTTCGATGCACTCGTCACCGACGCAAGCACGACTTTCCCCACGTCCCTGCACGGCATCATCGCCGCAGGCTTGCGCAAGGTCGTCGATTTTCAGGACGTCAGCTATGGCCGGGAATACCTCGATCTCGTCGCAGGCTTTATGCGCCTGGAACACGGCAGCGATCCCGCATTGACGCGAGCGGCGGCAAAACATGTCGCCGTGGCCATGGCCTATGACGACGTCATCCGCGTTGCCGACCTCAAGACGCGTGCAAGCCGTTTCGAACGCGTTCGCGGCGAGGTTCTCGCGAAACCCGATCAACTCGTCTACACCACCGAATTCATGCATCCGCGCATGGAAGAGGTCTTGGGCACGCTTCCCGCGGGCCTTGGCCTGTGGCTCGAAGGCAAGCCTGGCCTGTGCAAGAGGCTCGACCGCCTCGTCAATCGCGGGCGGCGCGTGCAGACCGGCACCGTGCGCTGGTTCCTGCCGCTGTATGTGCTGGGTGGCCTGAAGCGCTTTCGCCGCGGCACGTTGCGCCATCAGCGCGAGGTCGCCCATCGCGATGCCTGGCTCAATCTTGCCCGCACGACCGCCGCAAAAGATTACGAGCTTGCCGTCGCCATTCTCGAGGCGCGTCGGCTGGTGAAGGGCTATTCCGACACCCACGCGCGCGGCGCCTCGAAATTCGACAGGGTGATCGCGGTTGCACCGCGTCTTGCCGGTCGCGCTGATGGTGGCCAATGGCTGCGCCGCCTTTGCAAGGCGGCACTCGCCGATGAAGAGGGTAAGGCGCTCGACGGCGCGCTTGCCACGGTTGAAACATTTCTGTGATTGATACGATGGACCAGTTCGACCTCACCGTGACCGATATCCACGCGGAAACCACGTTGATCCGCGCGATCAAGCTCGCCCGTCCGCACGCCGAGCCGCTGCCCTCCTGGGAGGCCGGCGCGCATGTCAAAGTACGCCTGCCCGATGGCAGCGAACGCTCCTACTCGCTGATCAACACCTCGCTCGATCCGGCAGCGACCACGCGCCCGCACGCCTACCGGCTCGGCGTGCGGCTGGAACAGCCGAGCCAGGGCGGCTCCCAATTCATGCATGCGCTCAAGGTCGGCGACGTTCTCTCGCTCGCCGCGCCACGGAATAACTTTCCGCTGGAGCCGGCGTCGAAACCGATCGTGCTTCTTGCCGGCGGCATCGGGGTGACGCCGGTGCTCTCGATGGCAACGACGCTCACCGCCAGCAAGCACCCCTACCGCTTCATCTATGCCGGCCGCTCGCGCGACCAGCTCGCCTTTCTCAGCGAAAGCGAGGCGCTGTGCGGCGAGCATTTGACCGTCCACACCGACGACGCCAACGGCATCTTCGACGTGAAGGGCCTGATGACCTCACTCACCGGCGACGAACCGCTGTACGTCTGCGGACCCAAGCCGATGATCGATACGGCGATCCAGAGCGCCAAGGATCTCGGCTGGGCCGACGGTCGCTTGCGGTTCGAGATTTTTGCCACCGCCGCCCCCCTCGCCGGTGACCAGCCCTTCGAAGTAGTGCTGAACAATTCCGGCAAGACCTTCCTTATTCCGCCCGACAAGACCATTCTCGCCGTGCTGATCGAAGCGGGTGAAGATCCCATGCATGATTGCCAGCGCGGCGATTGCGGCATCTGCCAGGTCAGCGTGATCGAAGGCACGCCGGACCATCGCGACTATATCCTGACCGATACCGAAAAGGCCGATGGCAAGGTCATGCAAATCTGCGTCTCGCGGTCGAAAAGCCCGCGGCTCGTGCTCGATCTTTGATTCCTGAGGAGGTGTTGATGGCCAGATATCGCGGAAATCTCGAAGCAATCAAAGGCCTCGTGCGCGAGACCGAGGTTCATCGCGACGTCTATATCGACGAAGAGGTGTTCCAGCTCGAAATGGAGCATGTCTTCGCCAACACCTGGGCCTATGTCGGCCATGACAGCCAGGTCGCGAAACCGGGCGACTATTACGGCACCACCATCGGCACCCAACCGATCCTGATGGTGCGCCACACCGACAACACCGTGAAGGTGCTGCACAATCGCTGCCCGCACAAGGGCACCCGCATCACCACCGAATCCTGCGGCAACACCGGAAAATTCTTCCGCTGTCCCTATCACGCCTGGAGCTTCAAGACCGACGGTTCGCTGCTCGCGATCCCCCTGAAGAAGGGTTACGAGAACACCGGCGTCGAACAGAGCCATGCCGGGCGCGGCATGAGCCCCGTCAAGCACGTGCACAATTATCGCGGCTTCGTTTTTGCAAAACTCAACGATGTCGGCCCCGGCTTCGAGGAATTTTTCGGCGACAGCCTGTCGAGCTTCGACAACATGGTCGACCGTTCCCCGGCCGGCCGGCTCGAAGTCGCCGGCGGCGTGCTGCGTTACATGCACAATTGCAATTGGAAAATGCTGGTCGAGAACCAGACCGACACCTGCCATCCCATGGTCGCGCATGAATCGTCGGCCGGCACCGCGATCGAGGTGTGGAAGAACGCGCCTCCCGGCGCCAAGAAGCCGATGGCGGTGGAGATCTACGCACCCTTCATGGCGCCTTACGAGTTCTTCGAGAACATGGGCATCCGCGTCTGGCCCAACGGCCACGGCCATACCGGCGTGCACCACTCGATCCATTCCGACTATTCGGCGGTGCCCGGCTATTTCGAGAAAATGACGGAGGCCCATGGCGAGGAACGCGCCAAGGCGATCCTGGGCGAGAACCGCCACAATACAGTGTATTTCCCCAACATCATGATCAAGGGACCGATCCAGCTGGTTCGCGTGTTCAAGCCGATCGCGGCCAACAAGACGCTGGTGGAAAGCTGGACCTTCCGCCTCGTCGATGCACCCGACATGCTGCTGGAACGTACCTTGATGTATAACCGGTTGATCAACGCGCCGACCTCCGTCGTCGGCCATGACGACCTCGAAATGTACGAGCGCGCGCAGGAAGGCCTGCATGTCGACGCCAATCAATGGGTCAATCTGCAGCGGCTCTACGACCCTTCCGAAATACCGGACACGACGGCCGTCACCAACGGCACCACCGAATGGCAGATGCGGAACCAGTTCCGCGCCTGGTCGAAATTCATGACGATGTCGATGTGAGTGCTGCCATGACCGCGCCCACCGACCAGCAATTGATCGATTTCGTCATTCGCGAAACCCGCTTGATCGACCAGCACCGGTTTGAGGAATGGCTCGACCTGTTCGCCGAAGACGGCTTTTACTGGATGCCGCTCGAATGGGGCCAGACCGATCCGCGGCTGACGACGTCGCTGATGTACGAGGACAAGCTGCTGCTCAAGATCCGCGTCGAGCGGCTCAAGGGAAATCGCACCTTCTCGCAGAAGCCCAAGAGCCGCTGTCATCACGTGCTGCAAACGCCGCAGGTCGACAGCCGCAACGAAGCATTGAACGAGTACGTCACCTGGACGCCGATGCATTATGTCGAGACCCGCCTCGATC
The DNA here is from genome assembly GCF_018130145.1 of Bradyrhizobium sp. AUGA SZCCT0176. Taxonomy (GTDB): domain Bacteria; phylum Pseudomonadota; class Alphaproteobacteria; order Rhizobiales; family Xanthobacteraceae; genus Bradyrhizobium. The sequence continues at coordinate 267,419 of NZ_JAFCMB010000004.1, forward strand.
AGCAGGACCTCTACGCCGCCTGGGCCACGCACACCTTGGCCGTGGTGGACGGCGCGCTCAAGATCAAGCTGAAGCGGGTCGACATCGTCAATTGCGATGCCGCCTTCGGCAACATCCAACTGTTCATGTGAGACGGTGATGCAGCTTCCGATCGAGGCTCCGGCAACCGTCTTCGAGGCTTTCGCGCGCGCCGCGGCGAGCCACGGCGACAAGCCATTTCTCGCCGTGCTGCCCGAAACGGCGCAGGCCTATGGCATCGCGGCCGGCGAGATCGGCTATGGCGAGGCGCTCGCGCGGATGGCGGCGTTGACCGACGCCTATCGCGCCAAGGGCTACGGAAGCGGCCATCGGGTCGGCATCCTCATGGAGAATCGCCCGGGCTTCTTCCTGCATTGGTTTGCGCTCAATGCGCTCGGCGTGTCGCTGGTACCCATCAATCCGGACATGCGCGCAGCGGAACTCGAATATCTGATCGGCCATTCCGAGGTCGTCGCGGCGGTCGTGATCCCTTCGCGTCAGGACGATGTCGCGGCCGCGGCCAAGGCAATCGGGCGCGACATTCCTGTCGTCGGGCCGGATGACGAACCGGCGGCGATCCACGCCTCAGCGCCGCAGCCGGGCACACCCGATCGCGACAGCGAATGCGCCCTGCTCTACACGTCCGGCACCACCGGCCGGCCGAAGGGCTGCGTGCTGCCGAACGAATATTTTCTTTACGCCGGCCACTGGTACGCCACGGTCGGCGACCTGATCGCGCTGAACGACGGCGCCGAGCGGATGCTGACGCCGTTGCCGGTGTTCCACATGAATGCGATGGCCTATTCCGCGATGGCGATGGTGACCACCGGCGGTTGCCTGATCGTGCTCGACCGCTTCCACCCCAAGAGCTGGTGGGCCAGCGTCAAGGACAGCCGTGCCACCATCGTGCATTATCTCGGCGTGATGCCGCCGATGCTGATGGGCGCGCTTGAGAGCGCCGACGACAAGCGCCATGGCGTGCGCTTCGGTTTTGGCGCCGGCGTCGACAAGGCGCTGCACGATCCGTTCGAGGCACGGTTCGGCTTTCCGCTGGTCGAAGCCTGGGCCATGACCGAAACCGGCGCCGGCGCCGTGGTCGTCGCCTCCCAGGAGCCCCGCCACACCGGCACAAGCTGCTTCGGCCGCCTCGGATCCGAACTCGAGGCTCGCATCGTTACCGATACTGGCGCAGACGCCGGTGTCGACGAACCCGGCGAACTTCTGGTGCGCCACGCCGGCGCAGCGCCGCGCTACGGCTTCTTCCGCGAATATCTCAAGGACGCGGAAGCCACCGCGGAGGCCTGGGATGGCGGCTGGTTTCACACCGGCGACGTGGTGCGGCGCGGTCCGGATGGGGCGTTTCATTTCGTCGACCGCAAGAAGAACGTGATCCGCCGCTCCGGCGAAAATATCTCGGCGGTCGAGGTTGAGAGCGTGCTGATGCAGCACCCGGCCGTGAGGCAGGTTGCGGTGGCGCCTGCCCCGGACCCGGTGCGCGGCGACGAGGTCTTCGCCTGCGTGGTGAGCGAGGGAGCCTCCCCGGACGCCGCGGCACGCAAGCAGATCGCGGCCGATCTCGTCGCCTGGAGCCTGAGCCGCCTCGCCTATTACAAGGCGCCCGGCTATGTCGCGTTCGTGTCGGCGCTGCCGCTGACCTCGACACAGAAAATCCAGCGCGGTGCGCTCAAGGAACTGGTTGCTGCGACGATCGGTTCTGATCAGTGCGTCGATACAAGGTCGCTGAAGAAGCGGCCGGTGCAGAAGGCCGGATGAGGGAATCATGAGCGAGCGCAACGTTGCCATCGTCACGGGCGCCAGCGGCGGGATCGGCCGGGCCATCGCCGAGGCGATGCTTGCGGCCGGTCACCAAATCATCTCGCTCGACCGGCGCCTGCCGGACTGGACGCACGCCAACCTCGAGCCGGTTCTGGTGGATCTGTTCGATCCGAAGGCGACGGCGGATGCTGCCCGGGATGTAGCCGCACGGCATGAAGTTTCACACATCGTCCACAATGCCGGGATCATCCGGCCCAATCTGATCGAACAGGTGACGCCAGACGACATCGCAGCGCTCAGCCAGCTCCATCTCGGCGCGGCGTTGACGCTGGTCCAGGCCGCGCTGCCCGGCATGAAGCAACGGCATTTCGGACGCATCGTCCTGATCGCCTCGCGCGCCGCGCTTGGCGCCGCCACCCGCACCGCCTATTCGGCAACGAAATCCGGCATGCTCGGCATGGCGCGGACCTGGGCGCTGGAGACGGCCGCCCATGGCATCACGGTCAATGTGGTGGCCCCTGGACCGGTCGAGACCGACATGTTCCACGAGGTCATTCCGCAGGGCAGCCCGAAGGTCGATCAACTCGCCCGCTCGATCCCGGTCGGCCGCATCGGCCGGCCGAACGATGTGGCGCGCGCCGTGATGTTCTTCTCGAGCCGCGATGCCGATTTCATCACCGGCCAGGCGCTCTATGTTTGCGGCGGCGCGAGTATCGGATCGATCGCGCTCTAGATTTTTTCACGCGCGGGGAATGGTCAAGGGCCGCGACTCCCGCGTCTGCGCCGCGAGGCGAACCGCGGCATTGGCGGCGCCAAATCCCTGGTAATCCCGCCGCTGGACGATCTCGAAGAAGAATCGGTCATCGAAGGTATGGGTGTAGACCTGGAAGAATTCGCCGTCGCCTTCGCGATCGTACAGAATCTGGTTGTCGCGCAGGGCCGTCATGGTCGCGGCATCGAGATCGTATTTGGCTTCGATATCGTCGTAATAATTGTCCGGAATCTTCAGGAAATCCGCACCGCGCGAGCGCATGTCCGCGACAGCTGTAAAAATATCGCTGCATGAAAATGCAATGTGCTGAACCCCGGAGCCGAAGAATTCGTTGATGAATCGGGCCGACAGCGTCCGCGTCGCCGACGAGCCGTTCAGGATCACGCGCAAGCCCTGATTGCCGTTGATCAGCGCCTGGCTCTGCACCAGCCCGACCGGATCGGCGATCTCCATCTGCGGCAGGCGCTGCAGATCGAGTATGCCGGTGTAGAACAACAGCCAGGACAGCATCTCGTCATAAGGCATCGACTGCGAGATATGGTCGACCACCTCGAGACGGTCGGTCGCGGCATCGCTGCGCAACGCTTCGAAATCGGTGTCCCAGTTCTTGCCCGCCGCCTCCAGAAAATACAGCAGGCTGCCGCCGACGCCCCGGATCGCGGGGATCTCGAGCTCACCGGGCCCAACCGGCTGATAGAAGGTGTGGGCCTTGAGCGCTTCCGCGCGGGCCATGGTTTTCCCGGCGTCGTCGATGTCGATCGCGATGGCGCAGACGCCCGGGCCGTGCGTGACGTAGTGCGAATGAGCAAAGCCGTCCGGTTCGCAATTGATGACCAGCTCGATATGGCCCTGCGACCAGCGTTCGACATCCTTGCTGCGGTGGGAACCGGTCTTGCGAAAGCCGAGTTGGCCCAACAGCGCCGACAGGTTCCTCGCTTTGGTTTCATCGACGGCGAATTCGACGAAGCCGACGCCGCGGCTCTGCGCTTTGGGCTGCAGCCTGTTCGTCGATGCCCTGGACGAACTCTTGGCGAGTTCATCCTCCAGCAAGATCAGCGAACGCAGCCCGTCGGTCGCGGTGCGGACCGGCGAGCCGGAGCGAAACTGATCGTTGAATATTTCCAGCGACAGCGGGCCGCTGTATCCGGTCGCGGCCACAGCGTCCATGAAGGCCCCCACCGGCAGGTCGCCCTGCCCCGGGAAGCAACGGAAGTGCCGGCTCCAGGACAATACGTCGAGACCAAGCTTCGGCGCGTCGGCAAGCTGAACCAGGAATATCCTGTCCGCCGGAATCGACTGGATCGCGCTGACCGGAAATCCCGGCGCCAGCGCGTGAAAACTGTCTAGAATGACCCCGATCGATTTGTGATCGGCGCGGCGCACGATTTCCCAGGCGTCGCGATAGTCATTGACGTGACGCCCCCAGGCCAGCGCCTCGAAACCGACGCGCAGGCCGTGCGAAGCCGCGAGTTCGCCAAGCGCACGGAAATCCGCAGCGGCGCGGTCGATGCCTCCAAGGGACGCCGGTGAAACATTGCTGCAGATCAGCAGCAAGTCGGTCCCCAATTCCTGCATCAGATCGAACTTGTGTGCGGCGCGTGCAAAATTGCGGGCGCGCTGCGGTTCGGGCATGCCCTCGAAATCGCGAAACGGCTGGAACGCGCAAATTGAAAGGCCGAGGTCGCGGCAGAGCTGCCCGACGTCGCGGGGGCTGCCGTTGAACGTCAACAGGTCGTTCTCGAAAATCTCGACGGCATCGAAGCCGGCGCCGGCGATGGCGCGCAGCTTTTCGTCGAGCGAGCCGCTCAGCGAAACCGTGGCGATCGAGCGTTTGGTCATGCAATTAGCTCCGGAAGGTCCCAGGCGCGTCCCGAGGGCCGCACGATAGAGCTAAAGCATCTTCTTTTTCAACCATTTGGACCAATTGTTATCTCTGGTCTCCAATAACTTTCACTGATTCTCAGCGGACCTATGGCGAAAGCGCCGCATACCGGTCCCGCAAGTCGATGCGCCGCCCGGCGGTGGCCGCCTCGGCGATCGCAAGGGTTGCGAGCAAGGACCGCGCGCCGTCCTCGACCGGCTGCAACGAGGAAGCGGTGCCGCGGATAATGTCGCGGAAATGATCGAGCTGCGCGACATAGGGATCGATCGTTGGCGCGTGGAGGCGCTGGGCCTGGATCGGCTTGTTCCAGTCCTGCGCGTCGCCCGCCTGCGTCCATTGCACGAGTTCGGGAAACTCGATCGCACCGCGACGGCCCATGAAGCGGTAGCTGCTTTCGCCGCTGAACGGGAATTCCGGCGCCTCACCCAGACCCTGCTCCGTCGTCCAGGGGGAGACGGCGCTGTCGCTGATGAAAAAGGTGCCGAGCGCGCCATTGTCGAATTCGATCAGCGCGGCGGCGCTATCCTCGACCGCAAAGCCGCGCTGGCGATTCGACGCGATGGCCTCGACGGCTACGATTTCGCCGACGGTGTAGCGCAGGAAATCGATCTCGTGGATCAGGTTGATCAGGATCGGGCCGCCGCCAGCCTCACTCCGCCACGGCGCGATCTTGAAGTAATGCGCCGGCTTATGCGTCGCCCAGATCGCCGATACACCGACGATATCCCCGATCCGGCCATCCCGCAGCAGCGCTTGCAGCGTCTTGACCGGCAAATGATGGCGGCGGTGATGTCCGACCAGCGATTTGACACCGCCCTTTCGCACTTCCGTGATCAAGGTGGCCGCCGTCTCGAGCGTATCGGTGACCGGCTTCTCGATCAGGATATGAATGCCCCGCCGGGCGCATTCGATGCCGTTCTCCGCATGAAGCTGGTTGGGGGAAGCGATGATCACGGCTTCCGGCCGTGCTTCGTCAAGCAACTGACGGTAATCGGCGAAAACGCGCGTCCTGGGGTGCTCGGCGGAGACCGCATCGGCATTCACGTCCGCGATGCCGACGAGCTCGTAGTCGTGCCGCTCGGCGATTTTGCGCAGATGCTTGCGCCCGATCAGCCCGGCGCCGATCACGCCGATCGTGATGTTCTTCATGTCCTAAAGCCCAAGGCGATCGCGGATCCGGCCCGTCATCACCACACTCTTGACCGCCACCGGCCACAATGCGTGAAAACGAATGGGTTTCAAGCCGGTAATCGGCATGTCGATCTCGGCCTTCTCGCCCCCGATCAGCCGTTTCGCGAGTTGCTGCCCCATGGCGGTTGCGAGTGCGACGCCGCGGCCATTGCAGCCGAGATAGGCCAGCGCGCCCGCGCCGGGTTCGTGCACATGCGGGTAGTGATCCGGCGTCATGGCGAGGCGGCTGTTCCAGCCGTGCGTCCAGCGCGCGCCGCGGATTCCAGGCCAAAGCCGTTCCGCGTAACGCATGAGGTATGAGACCGGCGCTGGATCCTTGATCCATTGCATCGGACCGCGGCCCCCCATCAGCAGGCGGTTCGACGCATCGATGCGATAATAAACGGTGATATGGCCGCTTTCGTACAGCACCGACCGCGTCGGCATGATTTTTCGCGCGACCTCGTCGGGCAACGGCTCAGTCGCGGCGATCGAGCTGAACACCGGCACGATGGTGCGGCGCAGGTCGGGCCAGAGATCATCGGTAAAGCCGTTGGTGGCGATCAAGACCTTTTCGGCCCGGACCACCGCGCGCGGGGTTTCAATGCGCCATCGTCCGCCTTCGCGCCGCAGCGAGGTCGCCGGGGTCTCGCCGTGAACGGCAGCACCGGCAGCCATCGCCGCCCGCGCAAGACCGCGCGCGTAGCTCAGCGGCTGCACGTCGCCGCCACGCGCGTCCCGCATCGCCAGCAGATATCGGTCCGTCCCGGTCGCTTCGCGGACGGCGTCGCGGCCGAGTACCGTGACCGGCATGCCGCGCCGGATGCATTGCTCGGCGGTGGTTTCAACCCCCGCGGTGCTGGACGGATGATAGGCGGCGCGCAGGGTGCCGTTCTGCCGCGCCTCGCAGGGTATCCCGAGACGGCGGATCAGGTCGAGCGTGAATACCGGCGTGTTGTAGCTGAACGCGATCATGCGCCGGCCGAGATCCGCACCGAACGTCGCCTCGATCGTATCGGGGTCGAGCTTCAGTCCCGGATTGAGCTGGCCGCCATTGTTGCCCGATGCGCCCCAGCCGGGCTGCTGGGCTTCGAGCACGATCGCGTCGGTTCCCGCTTCAGCAAGATGCAGCGCGGTCGACAATCCGGCAAAGCCGCCACCGATGATCGCCACCGACACGATCTTGTCGACATCGAGCGGCGGCGCCGCGACCGGCGCAACGGCGGTGTCCGCATAGAGGCTCGGCGGCAGGGCAAGGGGATGGTTGGTCACGGTCATCAGGTCCGGCAGCTTCAATTCAGAGGGGATGCAGCACGCGGTGCAGGAAATCCTGGGTCCGCGCGTGCTGCGGCGCGTTAAGCACGGACTTCGCCGCCCCCTGCTCCACAATGACGCCGCCGTCGATGAACAGCACGCGATCGGCGACGTCCCGGGCAAAGCCCATCTCATGGGTGACCACGACCATGGTCATGCCGTCATCGGCGAGCTTGCGCATGACGCCGAGCACCTCGCCGACCAATTCAGGGTCGAGCGCGGAGGTCGGCTCGTCGAACAGGATCGCCTTCGGCTGCATCGCCAGCGCGCGCGCAATGGCGACGCGCTGCTGCTGGCCGCCGGAAAGCTGCCCCGGATGGGCGTCGGCCTTCTCGGCAAGGCCGACCTGCGCCAGCAGCGCGCGGCCGCGCTCAAGCGCCTCGGCCGGCGGTTCCTTTTTCACATAGATCGGTCCTTCGACGACGTTCTCCAGCGCGGTCCGATGCGGAAACAGGTTGAAGCGCTGGAACACCATCGACACCTGGGTTCGGATCGCCACGATCGATGGCGCCTTGTTATCGACCTTGGTGCCTTCCACCAGAATGTCGCCGGAATCGTAGCTTTCCAGGCCGTTGATGCAGCGCAGGATGGTCGACTTGCCGGAGCCTGACGGGCCGATAATGCAGACCACCTCGCTCTTCTCAATCGAAGCGGTAATGCCCTTGAGTACCTCGTTGGAACCAAAGCTCTTATGGACGTTGCTGAGCTCGATCATTTGCGCTTCGCCTTGTTCTCGAAATGGCGAACCAGCAGGATCAGCGGGATGCTCATGGTCAGGTACATCAGCGCGACCAGCGTGAACACGCTGGTGTTCTTGAAGGTCGAGGATGCGATCAATTTGCCCTGCAACGCCAGTTCGGCGACCGTGATGGTGGAGGCCTGCGAGGAATCCTTCAGCATCATGATCATGACGTTGCCATAGGGCGGCAGCACGATCCGGACCGCCTGCGGCAGCACCACGCGGCGCATGGTCAGCCACCAGCCCATCCCGATGGTCTGCGCCGCCTCGATCTGCCCCTTGTCGATCGCCTCGATGCCGGCCCGGAAATTCTCGGCCTGGTAGGCCGAATAGGCAATGCCGAGCCCGATAATCGAGGCCTGCAGCGCCGTCAGCGCGACGCCGAAATCGGGCATCACGAAATAGAGGTAGAACAGCAGCACGATGATCGGGATGCCGCGGATCACGTTGATCAGGCCGGCGCTCAGGCCGGTCAGGACCCGAATGCCGGAGACCCGCATCAGGGCCCATAGCAGGCCCAGAACGGTCGACAGCAGCAGCGAGCCGATGGTGACGACGACCGTCAGCCATACGCCCTGCAGCAGGATCGGCATGAACTCGACGGCATCGCGCAGGAAATTTTGCATCAGTTCATCACGCGTTGCCGGCTTTATTTTTTGACGCGTTTTCCTTACGCGAACCGGTATCCACTTCGCTCGAAAACGCTATGCCGCATCAAGGGGCCTGATCAGGAAGCTTTGGGCTTCAGACCCCATTTGTCGAGAATCTTGTCGAGGGCGCCATTGGCCTTGAGCTTGGCGAGCGAGGCGTTGATCTTACCGAGCAGTTCCTGGTCGGTCTTGCGGACCCCGATCGAGACCGTACCGACGGTGACCGGCTTATAGGAATCCACCAGCCGGACTTCGCCAAACGCGCCCTGCTTCAGATTGTAGGCGAGGATCGGGAAGTCGGCGAAGCCGGCCTTGAGACGGCCCGCATTCACATCACGCAGAATATCCGGAATGGTGTCGTAGACCTTGACCTCACTGAACAATCCCGTCTTCTTCAACGCATCGACGAAGGCCGTTCCGACTTGGGCGCCGACCACCTCGCCCTTCAGATCTTCCTGCGAGGCATAGTTCTTGGCGTCGGCCTTCGGCACCACGAGACCCTCGCCATAGGTGTAGACGGCCTCCGAGAAATCGATCACTTCCTTGCGCGCGGCGGTGGCGAACATCGCCGCCGAGATGATGTCGATCTTGTTCGACGTCAGCGACGGCACCAGCGCGGAGAATTGCATCGGTTCGATCTGGACCTGGAAGCCGGCGTCCTTGCCGATCTCCGTGATCAGATCGACCATCACGCCCTGAATGCTGTTGGTCTTGGTTTCGAGGAAGGTGAAGGGCACGCCGGTCGGGGTCGAGCCGACCTTGAGCACCTGCTGCGCCGATGAAGGCGTGGCGGCGGCAAGGACGAGCGCCGCGGCCGCGGCCTGAACGAGACGTTTGAAAAGCATCGTACCCCTCAACTGTTTGGGCACCGGGCGGCGAATTTGCCTCATCGTCAACAAGCCAGTTGCAGGTTTCGCCGTCCAAGCCTATTTTCACAACCATGAAATTATGGACACATTGCCCGGAATTGCGCAAGCGGGATTTTCATACACATGAAGGACGCGGTTTGACGTGAGCGGCGGCAAGCGCATGAGCAAGAAGGCCGTCAAGGCCGAACCGGCGGTGGACGTCGCGGTCGGGCAGCGCCTCCGCGACCTGCGGCGAAGCCGCAAGCTGTCGCTTGAAACGATTGCCGCCCGCACCGATCTGTCGATCGGCTTTCTCAGCCAGATCGAACGCGGCCTGTCCTCGCCTTCGCTGCGGGTGTTGGCGACCATCGCCGACGTGCTGGGCGTCGGCATCGCCGGCCTGTTCGGCGCCAAGGAAGCGGCCGGAAGCGGCTCGGAAGCCATTGTCACCCGCGAACCGCAGCGCGCCGAGTTGAATTTGTGGCGCACCGGCATCTCCAAGCAGTTGCTCAGCCCGTCGGGTTCTGAAGGCCGACTCAATCTGTTTCTGGTCCACATGGAGCCCGCCGGCAGCACCGGTGACGAATTGTATACGCATGACGGCGAGGAAGCCGGTCTCGTGCTCGAAGGCGAAATGAAACTCACGGTCGATGCCGAAAGCTGGACGCTCAAGACCGGCGACAGTTTCCGTTTCGCCAGCCGCCGCCCGCACCGTTTCAGCAATCCGTCTGACAAGGCCAAGGCGGTGGTGCTGTGGGTGAATTGCGTTTCGGCGCAGTAGCTGTCGTCCCGGCGGAGGCCGATGCGCAATTGCGCATCGGGGGACCCATACCGCGTGATCTCTCAATAGAGGCTCGGTAGCAGAGACCGTTCGCAAAACTACTCCCTGGGGTTATGGGTCCCGGCCTTCGCCGGGACGACAAGGATACAGTTTCGCTTTCTCGCGACGCACTGCGCCCGAGCTTTGCCAGAAACTTCCTTGCCCTCCAATGAGAGGGCGCAGGGAAGACCGGGTGCGCGCTGCACCCGCGGTCCCGTGTGCGGTTTGCACAAAAAAGGCTGCACACGAGCATACAGGGCAGCGGAGAACACCCGGCCTTCCCTGCGCAATGGCTTTACGGCTTATGCCGTGCTCTCCCCGGAGACGAGTTCTTGGTTGACTCCGTCACCGCCGGTTCAGCTTGCGCTTCTCCGACAGCTTGACGCCTGCCACGGGCGCCAGGACCACACGGTTTTGCCGTACGCTTATCCACGCCGTCGTCGAGGCGCAAACCAGCGTCCACCGCAACCCGTCCAACGTCCGTGACGACGGCCGACGCCCTTCTGAGGAGGACGGGATGGGCGAATATATGCCCCTGATTTGTGTTCTGGTAACCAGAAATATTTTTTATTTCGGGGCTTGACACGATTTCTGTAAATCAGAACTGATTTGCCCGACGGGCCAGATGTTGTGGTCCGTAGCCCGGAGGAGCAGAGTGATTTTCAGGAATTCTCGCACCGGCCGCGCCTTGGCACGCGTTCTGCACTGTGCCGAGCAACCCGGTAACGGATCAAAGGAAAGACAGTGGCAAGATTTGTGAACGTCGCAGCGGGACAGTTGGGCCCTGTCGCCCGAAGCGAAACGAGGACCGAGGTTGTCGCGCGGCTGATGGCGTTGATGCGCCAGGCGCACGCCAACGGATGCGACCTGATCGTCTATCCCGAGCTGGCGCTGACGACGTTTTTTCCGCGCTGGTACATGGAGGATCAGGCGGAAATCGATTCCTTCTTCGAGCATGAGATGCCCGGTCCGCAGACGCGCGCTTTGTTCGACCTGGCCCGGGAACTGGGCATCGGATTTTGCCTGGGTTACGCCGAACTGGCGGTCGAGAACGGCGAAACCCATCGGCACAACACCTCTATCCTCGTGGACAAGCGCGGCAAAACCATTTCCAGGTATCGCAAAGTGCATTTGCCCGGCCACGCCGAACACGAGCCCTGGCGTCGATTTCAGCATCTGGAAAAGCGCTACTTCGAGCCCGGCTCCGGCTTTGGCGTGGCCGACGCGTTCAATGGCGCGATCGGCATGGCGATCTGCAATGATCGCCGCTGGCCCGAAACCTATCGCGTCATGGGACTGCAGGGCGTCGAAATGGTGCTGATCGGCTACAACACGCCGGTGCATAATCCGCCCGCGCCTGATCATGACGACCTCTCGCTGTTCCACAATCGTCTTGTGATGCAGTCCGGCGCCTACCAGAACGGGACTTGGGTCGTCGGCGTCGCCAAGGCCGGGATCGAAGAGGGCGTCGACCAGATTGGCGGTAGCTGCATTGTGGCGCCATCAGGTGAAATCGTCGCCGCCTGCACGACCAAAGGTGACGAAATCGCATTGGCGCGCTGTGATCTGGATTTGTGCAACTCCTACAAGCGCACCACCTTCAACTTCGACGTCCACCGGCAGCCCCATGCCTACGGGCTGATTGTCGAACGAAGGGGACAGCACATGATGGCGGATGGAACGCCCGTGCCTTCGGGCAAAAGCGGTCGCGGCCTGTAGCCTGGATGAACCAACGGGTCGCGCGAATGCACGCCCGATGACAGGCTCCCCGCTATCCGGGTATTTTCCCGCACGGCCCCGCATGTCGCGCGCTCATGCGGGCTACGCGCTCAACGTCGTCATGCCCGGGCTGAAGCGCGAAGCGCGTCTTCGCGCAAGATTTCCCGATTACCGAAAAATTCCGACGCGAGAGTCAGAAAGCGAACGGAAGCCCCGGCGTTAGTCAGCCATATCTTGTTCAGGCAGGCGCGAGGCGGATGTCCCAGGCAGCACCTTTAGGAAGCTCCCTCGGAAGGTCCAAGCGCAAATCCGTTGACGACTTGAAAGGATGAAAACCCGTGGGAAAGGCCGATATTAAAGCCAAAGCGAACACCGATACGCCGAATGCGAAGGTCGATACGAATGAAAAGCGGAACTTTGACGGTTTCACGATGCCGGGAATTTTCCGCGGGATCGCCGAGCAGGGTATGGTGCGGACAAAGGACAACTACGAGAAGTTACAGGCTGCCTCGGGGGAGATAGCCGACATTCTCAGCGAAACCTATTCGACCAATGCAAAGACCTCCGCGGATTACGGGATCAAGGTCATCGAGATCGCGGGCGCCAACACCAACTCCGCCTTCGATTTTCTCGCCAAACTCATGGACACGAAGTCGCTCTCGGAAATCATGCAGCTGTCAGCCGCGCAGACCCGCAAGAACTTCGAAGCCACGTCCGCGCAGAACAAGGAACTTTGGCAGCTCGCCCAGAAAGTCGCGACCGAGACGGCCGAGCCGATCAAGAAGGGCCTCACCAAGGTCCTGCAGAAAGCCTCCTAAAATCGAACTTCCCAGGTCGCCGGGATCGGCTGGAACAAGAGCCTTTTCCGTTCCGATGGAATCGGAACGGGGCTCTAGATTCCTATTTTGACGCGTTTTCTTCACGCGAACCGGTGTCCACTTCGCTGGAAAGAGCTCTAGCCGCCTCCGGTGAGAAGAGGTGCGTCCAGCCGATGGCGAACGGACACGTTGCTGCGACACGACAACGGAACAGGGAGAAACAACATGGGTATCGTCATGATCAAGTGCCCTCAAACGGGACGCGAGATCCCGACGGGTATCAAGGCGGATCGGGAAAAGTTTCGGTGCAGCGTGGTGTTCTTCGCGCGCACCTTCTGCTCACTCTGCAAAGCCAATCACGAATGGTTCGCCAAGGATGCCTGGGTCAAGGAAGCCTGGGTTCATGAGCCAAGCGGGGCGGCGGAGATCAATGGCCTCTTGGCCGCGGGCTAGTCCCATGCGTTCGCGGGTGCCGCTGCGCGACATCCACCTTGGCCAAAAGCGGATCTGGCGCGCGGAGGATTTTATGTACCGGAGGCATGTGAGGCTTCATTCCTTCAGGCGAAACGATATGATCGATTCTGCGGCGCATGACGTCGTAGCACTCGCATGCCGCGGATTCGAGCCGCGGCCTGTCAATCTCGATCAGGCCCCGCCGATTAGACCGGATAGCCCGCAACGTCCGCAGCTTGTGCACGACATGCGTCACGGTCGTTCGACGTACGCCAAGCAGCTCCGCAAGCGCCTCTTGCGTCAGCGGCAGGAAATCACCGTCGACGCGATCGTGGATGTGGAGCAACCACCGGGCCAAGCGGGCCTCGACCGAGTGCAGCGCATTGCAGGCGGCGACGTGCTGGAATTGCGCCAATAGCACCCTGGTGTAGATCTGGACCGCCTCTTTGATGGCGGCACTGCGGCTGAGGGCCGCCTCAAATCTTGCCGGAGAAATTTGCAACGAGGTTCCGGCCACGCGGACGACCGCCGTCATCGGAGAGCGGGAAGGTCCCAGCGCGGACAAGATGCCCACGGCGCCCTCATTGCCGACGACCGCGGTTGCCACCGTTTGTCCGTTTGGCATGTCCATGATGAACGCGATCGTCCCGCTGAGGGGGAAATAGATCTGTTCAACCAGGTCTCCCGATCGAACCAGCACTGCATCGCCTTCAAGCGACACTTTGCGCAGGTGAGGCGCAAGCAAATCAAAATCTGCCGCTGGCAACGCAGCTAACAGTCGATTACCTACCCTGGTAGTGCGCTCCATCACGGGAAACTCCTCCCTCGACGGCCGGCTCTCCGCAGAGTACTCTTGGCACCACGCTGCGCAAGTAGCAGATTGGGCCTTGGTACCGAAACCTACTGCGCCAGAGATAGTTCCAGCCTGTAGCCCGGATGAGGTATTGTCCCGGCACCGCCCGCATGTCGCTGCGCTCATGCGGGCTACGCGTTGCGCTCGATACCGCCCGCCCCCGTCATTGCGAGCGAAGCGAAGCAATCCATCGCGCCGCAAGCGGAGAAATGGATTGCTTCGTCGCTGCGCTCCCTTGCGCAAACGCATCGCGTTTATCGCAGGCAATGACGGCGCACGGCGATATCCCCTCACCCAAACCGGTGATCGTATCGGCTAAGCGCCAGCTCCTTCACATCGATATCCGGCTTGCGGCCCGAGAGCATGTCCGCGAGCACCCTCCCCGAACCGCACGCCATGGTCCAGCCGAGCGTGCCGTGTCCGGTGTTGAGATGGAGATTACTGTAGCGCGTCGGGCCGATTACCGGCGGGCCGTCGGGCGTCATCGGCCGCAGGCCGCTCCAGAATGTCGCCTTGTCGATGTCGCCGCCGCGCGGAAACAGTTCGGTCAGTGAATAATCGAGCGTCGCGCGCCGCGCCGGATAGAGCCTGTCGGAGTACCCCGAAATTTCCGCGGTGCCGCCGACACGGATTCGATCACCGAGTCGCGTGATCGCGACCTTGTAGCTTTCGTCCATCACGGTCGATACCGGTGCGGCGTCGGGATCCGATATCGGCACCGTGATCGAATAGCCTTTTACGGGATAGACCGGCAGCGAAATGCCCACCGGCCGCAGCAGCCGCGGCGACCAGCTGCCGAGTGCGACGACATAGGCATCGGCCTGCAACACGCCATTGGAGGTGGCGACGCCTGATATGCGCGACGCATCCGCGATCAATCCCTCGATGCCGACATTGAAGGCAAAGCGCACGCCGAGCTTTTCGGCCTCGAGCGCGAGCGCCTGCGTGAACATGTGGCAATCGCCGGTCTCGTCCTGCGGCAGGCGAAGCCCGCCGGCGATCTTTTCCGAAACCTTCGCTAGCGCCGGCTCCGCGGCAATGCAGCCGGCGCGATCGAGCACTTCATAAGGCACGCCGTTTTGTTTCAGTACGGCGATATCGTCGGCCGTGCCGTCGAGCTGTGCCGCGTAGCGGAACAGCTGCAACGTGCCGCGCTCGCGCTCGTCATAGCGAATGCCGATCTCGCTGCGCAACGCGCGCAAGGCATCGCGGCTGTATTCGGCGATCGGAATCATCCGCCGCTTGTTGACCGCGTAGCGCTCCGATGTGCAGTTGCGCAGCATCTTCAGCAGCCAGAGCCACATCACGGGATCGACCTTCGGCCGGATCACCAGCGGACCGTGCTTCATCAGAAGCCATTTGATCGCCTTGACCGGCACGCCCGGCCCCGCCCATGGCGAGGAATAGCCGGGCGACACTTCGCCGGCGTTGGCAAAACTGGTCTCCAGCGCAGGTTTCGGCTGACGGTCGACGACCGTCACCTCATGGCCGGCTTTGGCGAGATAATAGGCTGACGTGACGCCGATGACGCCACTGCCGAGAATCAAAACTTTCACGATCCCTCATGCTTCTGCCGCGGCATCGTTCGATCACCGCACGATAGTCGATGCCGCAGTTAGAGCAAGGATCAGGCCACGCGCTTGATCGCGTCGCTGAGGATCGAGACCATTTCGTCGATGTGGCTCTTCTCGACGATCAGCGGCGGTGACACCGCAAGGGAGTCGCCGCTCTGGCGCAGATAGAGGCCGTTGTTGAAGCAATCGACCATCAGATCATAGCCGCGCGCGGCCGGCGCGTCCTTGCGCGGTGCGACCTCGATGGCGCCCATCAGGCCGACATTGCGGATGTCGATCACGTTCGGCAGGCCCTTGAGCGAATGCAGGCCCTGTTCCCAGTAATCGGCCATCGAGGCGCCGCGCGTCAGCAGGCCCTCGTCCTTGTAGATGTCGAGCGTCGCGATACCGGCGGCGCAGGCCACCGGATGCGCAGAATAGGTGTAGCCGTGGAACAGCTCGATCTGGGCCTGCGGGCCCGTCATCAGCGTGTCGTGAATCTTGCGGCTGGCGAACACCGCGCCGCAGGGAACGGTGCCGTTGGTGATGCCCTTGGCGGTCGTCATCATATCAGGCGTGACGCCGAAATAATTGGCGGCGAACGGCGCGCCGAGGCGGCCGAAGCCGGTGATGACTTCGTCGAAGATCAGGAGGATGCCGTGCTTGTCGCACAGGGTGCGCAGCCGCTGCAGGTAATTCTTCGGCGGCGGCAGCACCGCGGTCGAGCCAGGCACCGGCTCGACGATGACGGCGGCAATGGTCTCGGCGCCATGCAGCGCCACCAGCCGCTCGACATCGTCGGCGAGTTCGGCGCCGTGCTCGGGCTGACCCTTGGCGAACGCGTTGCGGGCGAGATCATGGGTGTGGCTGATATGGTCGACACCCGGCAGATGGGTCGCGAACGCGCGCCGGTTGTTCACCATGCCGCCGACCGACATGCCGCCGAAGCCGACGCCGTGATAGCCGCGCTCGCGGCCGATCAGGCGGGTGCGGGTCGGCTGACCTGCGGCGCGCTGATAGGCCAGCGCGATCTTCAGCGCGGTATCGACCGATTCAGAGCCGGAATTGGTGAAGAAGATGCGATCGAGGCCATCAGGAGCGATCGCGGCGAGGCGCTCGGCGAAGTCGAATGCCAAGGGATGGCCCATATTGAACGAGGGCGCAAAATCGAGGTTCATCAGCTGGCGCTCGACGGCGGCGGCGATCTCCTTGCGGCCGTGGCCGGCATTGACGCACCAGAGGCCCGCGGAGCCGTCGATCACCTTGCGGCCGTCGATGGTGGTGTAATGCATGCCCGAGGCGGAGGCGAACAGCCGCGGCTCGGCCTTGAACTGCCGGTTCGCCGTGAACGGCATCCAGAACGATTCGAGCTTCACGGTGTTGGGAATCTGGTGAATCGTCATGGGGCGCTCCTGTGCGGTTTCCCTACCCGACATCATGTTGATGATGTGCAGCAAGTCCTTTTCTGATACCATCCAAGCCATTGAATTTACTGGGGACGTTGGGTAGAATTCGTTCGATCCGCAACACACTCAACACCCCAAACCAACCCCTCGAGGCTTTGATGAGCATAGATGTCGGCGAACGGTTACGCTTCGTTCGCGCCCGCAACAAGATATCGCAGCGTGAACTTGCCAAGCGTTCGGGGGTGACCAACTCGACGATCTCGCTGATCGAATCCAACCAGATGAACCCGTCCGTCGGCGCGCTGAAACGCATTCTCGACGGCATTCCGATGGGGATGGCTGAATTCTTCGCCCTCGAACCCGACCAGCCGCGCACGGCGTTTTACCGCGCCGACGAATTGAGCGAGATCGGCAAGGGCAAGATCTCCTTTCGCCAGGTCGGCGACAATCTGTTCGGCCGGAGCTTGCAGATATTGAAAGAGCGCTACGAGCCAGGTGGCGACACCGGACGCATTCCGCTGGTACACGACGGCGAGGAAGGCGGCATCGTTCTCTCGGGCCGGCTGGAAGTGACTGTCGATAGCGAACGCCGCATCCTCGGGCCCGGCGACGCCTATTATTTCGAGAGCCGGCGGCCGCATCGGTTTCGCTGCGTCGGCGCCAAGCCGTGCGAAGTGATCAGCGCCTGCACGCCGCCGACATTCTGAGGGCGGGCAACATCAATAGCTGGCGGCCATCAGTTTCAGGCGCGGGTAAAGCTTGTCGATCGCCACGATGTCGCTGCGCATTTGCGCGATGATCCAGTCCCTGATTTCGACCGCAACGGGGCGGATCGGCCGGTTGCGCGGCGTGACGAGTTCGCAGACCCGCCGCGTGCTGACGAGTTTTGCGGACGCCGGCACCAGCGCACCGGTCAGCAGCCAATGCGCGACGACGGTGATCCAGCCGAGCGTCACGCCCTGCCCGAGCAGCGCCGCCTGCACCACGACCGCGTAATCCGAGAAGCTCAGCGCCTTGGCGGGACCTGATGCGCCGGTGAGCGCGCCCGGATATTGCAGCACCCAGTCTTCGGGCGTGTCGGCCAGCTTGATGATGGTGCGCCCTTCGGCAGCCTTGCGCGAAACATTGGTATCGCGGTAGCCGGGGCTGCAGATCGGCAGCATGACTTCCTTCATCACAAGGGCGCCGTTGGTCTCGGGGTCGTCCTGGTCGCGAAACCGCATCCCGACGTCGACGTTCTCGACCGCGCCGCGCAGCGAGCCCGAGATCAACTGGAACCGGAGGTCGACGTTCGGAAACGCGCGCTGCAGCTTGTCGATCCGCGGCATCAGCCAATGGTTGGTGAAGGCCGAGGAGACCGACAACGTGACGGTTTCGGTGCCCCGCCGCCGCCGCTCGATCTCGACCAGCCCGCTCTCGATGCTGCGAAAGCCGTCCGTGACGCGCCGATAGAGCAGCTCGCCCTCTTCCGTCAGGGTCGCGCCCCCGGCGCTGCGGTCGAACAGGCGGACCCCGAGGTAATCCTCGAACCGCCCCAGCATGCGGCTGACCGCCGGCTGGGTCACGTTCAACTCGGCCGCCGCCGCCGTGAAGCTGCCGTTGCGCGCGGCGGCGTCGAAGACGAACAGCGCATTGCTGGAAGGCAGCATCCGGCGAAGCTCAGGCATAACTCCAGGTTATGATGCAAGTGATAATTTGGCAATTGCCGGGCCGCCCTAATTTTGATTGCCTTGCCGATCAAGGAGGCCTGCCGGGAAGCGGAGCATTCCGAGCAAACCACGGTCGGGGAGATCGCCCCTGTCGCGCGGGAAGCGTCCGCCTATAAATTGAGATCATGCCAGTTCAACCCCCTTGGCCTTGCGGCAGGGGCGCCGGGAAGCCGCATTCATGCGGCCAGCGGCGAAGCGCAACAGGAAGGTCGTTCATTGGGCAGCGGTGGCGAAAGCGTCGAAATCAAATCCGCGAGCAAGCACTATGGTGCTGTCGTGGCGCTCGACAATGTCACGCTGGGCGTCGCACCACGTGAAT
This sequence comes from Bradyrhizobium sp. AUGA SZCCT0176, assembly GCF_018130145.1. Lineage (GTDB taxonomy): Bacteria > Pseudomonadota > Alphaproteobacteria > Rhizobiales > Xanthobacteraceae > Bradyrhizobium. The sequence continues at coordinate 286,238 of NZ_JAFCMB010000004.1, forward strand.
TCGTCTCGCTGCTGGGGCCATCCGGATCCGGCAAGACCACCCTGCTCGGCCTGCTCGGCGGCTTCATCCAGCCCACATCAGGTTCGATCCATTTCGGCGAGCGCGACGTCACGCTGGAGCCGCCGCACAAGCGCAACATCGGCGTCGTGTTCCAGAACTACGCGCTGTTTCCGCATATGAGCGTCGGCGAGAACGTCGCCTTCCCGCTGCGCGCGCGGCGGCTGCCGAAGGCCGATTGGCCCGCGAAAGTGCGCGGCGCTCTGGCGATGGTCGGCCTCGCCGGTTACGAGGAACGCGGCGTGGCGCAGCTCTCCGGCGGCCAGCGCCAGCGCGTGGCACTGGCTCGCGCGATGATCTTCGAGCCGCGTTTGATCCTGATGGACGAGCCGCTTTCCGCACTCGACAAGCAGCTGCGGGAATCGATGCAGATCGAGCTGCGCCAGCTCCACAAGCGTATCGGCGCCACCATCATCTACGTTACCCACGACCAGCGCGAAGCGCTGACGATGAGCGACCGCGTCGCCATTCTCAAAGACGGCCGCCTGATCCAGATCGACCAGCCCGCGCGGCTGCACGATCATCCCGCGGATTCCTTCGTCGCGAGTTTCATCGGCGAGGCAAGCCTGTTGCCGGTCCGGCGCATCGATTCCGGCAGCGTTGCGCTAGGCCCCTCCACCCTGCGCAGCGCGAGGGCGATCCCGAATGGCGAGGCGCTGATGCTGGCGGTGCACAGCGAAAAACTGCTGATCGACGACGGCGCTGGTGATGCCGCGCTCAACCGGCTGACGGGCACCGTCACCGACGTCGTCTACCAGGGCGAAAGCCTGCGCATTTTTATCGCCCTGCCGGACGGTACCGCGCTGAGCCTGCGCCAGCCCAGCCATCACGAAGCCTATCGCCGCATCCCGCCGGTCGGCGGCCCCCTCACCGTGACCCTCCACCCCGAGGACACGATCATCGTGCCGAAAGCACCGGAATGAACGTCCACCACCAACGCAGTTCCAACACCAGAGAAGAAACGCCCATGTCGTTCAGCAATTTCAAGGTTCTCACTTTCGATGTCGTCGGCACCCTGATCGACTTCGAAACCGGCGTGCTCGACGCCGTCCGCAAGATATCCGGAAGGAGCGCCGCTGAACTCAGCGACGACAAGATCTTTGCCTCCTACAAGCGCGGCCGCGATGCGCATCCGGAGCGGTCCAGCGAAGTGATGTTCGACGTCTATCGCTATCTCGCCAAGGAACTCGGTCTGCCGGCTGATGATGCAGCCTGCGATTCCTTCCAGCTCGCCGTGCTGCGCTGGCAGCCGTTTTCGGATTCGGTCGAGGCGCTGAAGCGGCTGCGCACAAAGTTCCGGCTGGTGGCGATGACCAATGCCGACCGCGTCGCACTGTCCTGCTACGCCCACGCGCTCGGCGACCCCTTCGATGACAGCGTCTGCGCCGACGAGACCGGCGTCGCCAAGCCGAATCCGGAATTCTTCGCCTATAATAAAGGACGGCAATCGGCCTTCGGCTACAAGCAGTCCGACATCCTGCATGTGGCGCAGAGCCAGCACCATGATATCGGGATCGCACGCAAGCTCGGCTATAAAGTGTGCTGGATCGAGCGCCGCCAGGGTATGGCCGGATTCGGCGGCACGCCCGAAGTGCCCGTTCTGACAAAACCCGATTTTCATTTCGCCACCATGAAGGCCTTCGCCGACGCGGCGGTCGGGCACTGAGAGGCACGCGGATGGCTGAGGTCTGGACCCCAATGGCATCGGCGAACTCGCTATGGGCGAGCACGGCGACGCCGTTGCGGACCTTTCCTGTGCTGTCGGGCGAGGCTCAGGCCGACGTCGTGATCATCGGCGCCGGCTATACCGGACTCTCCGCCGCGCATCACATCGCCAAGAGCGGCCTCGTGCCTGTCGTGCTCGAAGCCAACCGTCCCGGCTGGGGCGCGAGCGGCCGCAATGGTGGCGTCATCACCGCAAAGTTCCGGCAGTCGTTCCGCGGCATCGATGCGGCCCATGGCCGCGCGATGGCCAAGCGCATGTACGAGATCGCGTATGAATCGACCGAGATCGTCGAGGAACTGGTTTCGGAATTCGGCATCACCGCCGCACGGCTGACGCGGACCGGGCAGGTCAAGGCCGCGCATAACCACGCGACGCTGAAAGCTGCGATCGATGAAGCCGAATGGATGAAGCGCGAGATGGGCGATGCGGATGTTCGCATCCTTGACGCCCATGAAGTACGCGAGGAAACCGGTTCGCAGGCGTTCGTCGGCGGCGTGCTCAATCCGGGCTCCGGCGGCATCCATCCGCTGAACTATCTGCATGGCCTCGCCGAAGGCTTGGCGCAGCGCGGCGTCAGCATCTTCCAGGAGAGCCCTGCACTTCGGCTACGGCGGGAGAATGAGCGCGCTGTCGTTGAGACACCTGCAGGCGCGGTGCGCGCGCGGCAAGTCATCATCGCCACCAACAGCTATTCCGACCTGACCGACGCAACGCGCCATATGCAGCACACTTTGGTGCCGTTCCGCAGCGCCATCATCGCCACCGACCGGCTGCCGCATAACCTCGCGGGCAGCCTGATGCCGACCGGGCGAACCTATACCGAGACCAAGCGCATGATGCGCTGGTTCCGCATGGTCGACGATCGCGTGATCTTCGGCGGCCGCGGCGCCTTCGGCAAACAGGATTCGGAAGCCGCCTTCGACGCGCTGCGCAAGGCCATGGTGGGCATCTTCCCGGAACTGAACGACACGCCGCTGGGGTTCAAATGGTCGGGCCTCGTCGGCATGACGCTGGATTCCATGCCGCATATCGGCCGGCTCGACGACCACACCCTGTTCTCGATGGGCTACAACGGCGCCGGTGTCGCGATGTCGAGCCTGATGGGGCGTTACCTCGCGGCCTTCGTGCGCGGCGAGCAGCCGGATGTCGGCCTGCTCGATGCCAGCCGCCTCAAGGTCATTCCATTTTATCCGCTGCGCGAACCGGCCGTCCGAATGGTGGCCGGCTGGTATCAGTTTTTGGACGCGATCGGGCAATAGCAAGGACTAAGCCCGGTCATAACAGGAGGGAACGGAAGATGGCAGTTGCATCCAACACAGGACTAGGACGCGCGTTGTTCGGCGCAGCGCTCGGGCTCTTCGCGTCAACCAGCATCGCGGCCAACGCCGCCGAGCAGATCACCTTCGTGTCACAGGGCGGCGCCTATCAGAAGGCGCAGACGGTTGCGATCCTCGATCCCTCGGCCAAGAAGCTCGGCATCACCATCAACCAGGACAGCATTCCCGACGCCTGGCCGGTGATCAAATCGCAGGTCGCCAGCGGCAAGCCGATCTGGGACGTGGTTGACGTTCCGACCGGCTATTGCCTGCGCGGCGGCGAACAGGGGCTGATCGAAAAACTCGATTTCTCCAAGATCCCCAATGCCGCCGCCATGCCTGAAGCCTATCGCAATCCGTATTCGGTGGCGTACGAGTTCTATTCCAGCGTTCTGGCCTACAGCCAGAAGAAATATCCTGAAGGCGCCACGCCGAACAGCTGGGCCGACTTCTGGGACGTGAAGAAATTCCCCGGCCGCCGCGCGCTGCGCAACCACCCCATTGCAACGCTGGAAGCAGCGCTAATGGCCGACGGCGTCGCACCGGACAAGCTCTATCCGCTCGACGTCGACCGCGCCTTCAAGAAGCTCGAGGAGATCAAGCCCAACATCACGGTGTGGTGGACCTCGGGCGCGCAATCCGCGCAGCTCCTGAACGACGGCGAGGTCGACATGGTGATGGCCTGGAACGGCCGCGTCAGCGCGCTCACCAAGGAAGGCGCCAAGGTCGCCTATACCTATAATCAGGGCATCCTGCAGAGCACGTCCCTCTGCATCCTCAAGGGCGCGCCGAATCTGGCGACGGCGGTCAAGTTCCTCAACGAGGCCGTCGATCCCGTCCATCAAGCCAATCTGCCGCTGCACATCGACTACGGCCCGGCGAACCCGAAGGCGTTCGATACCGGCGTGGTCAAGCCGGAGCGCGTCGCGCAGCTGCCGAGCGCGCCCGACAACGCCAAAAAGCAGGCGCTGATGTCCTATGCGTGGTGGGCGTCGCCGGACGGCGAAGCCGCCGAGAAGCGCTGGGTCTCGTTCGTGCAGAAATAGACGGAATCAACTGGAGCGGGGTTCGACCGGCGCGCCCCGCTCCAGCCATCCGGCAATGACAGGAAAACGGCATTGACCCATTCCACACCAGACCTCTCGTTGCGTCACCATCGCCGCGAACAGGGCCTGATGCTGGCATTGGCGTCGCCGGCGCTGCTGGTGATCCTGCTGCTGATCGTGCTCCCGGTAGGCTGGCTCGCCTGGCAATCGATCTATCATGACGGCTTCACGCTGGAGAACTACCGCCGCATCTTCAGCGAAGCCATCTACTGGCGCAGCTTCTCGCTGACCTTCCAGATCAGCCTGCTGGTGACGCTGCTGGCGCTGCTGCTCGGCTATCCCATCGCCTATGCCGCCAGCGTGGTGCCGAAGGGATGGAGCGTATTGATTCTGGCGCTGGTGATCCTGCCGTTCTGGACCAGCGTGCTGGTGCGGGCCTATGCCTGGCTGGCGCTGCTGCAGCGGACCGGGGTGATCAACCAGTTCCTGCAATATTTGGGGATTATCGACGAGCCGCTGGCGCTGGTGCACAACACGTTCGGCACTGTGGTGGCGACCGTGCATATCCTGCTGCCGTTCATGGTGCTGCCGCTCTACGCCACCATGCAGAAGATCCCGCACGATTTGATGCAGGCGGGCGCCAGCTTAGGGGGCAGTCCTTCGCATACATTCTGGCGGATCTTCCTGCCGCTGTCGCTGCCCGGCGTGCTCGCGGGCACCACGCTGGTGTTCGTGCTGTGCCTCGGCTTCTACATTACGCCCGAACTGCTCGGCGGCGGTCGTACCGTGATGGTGTCGCTGCTGGTCAGCCGCAACGTCGAGCTCTATGACCAATGGGGCGCCGCAAGCGCCGTCGGCGTGGTGCTGCTGCTCGGCGTTCTCGTCATTTTCCTCATCGTCGGCCGGTTCATTCCGCTCGACCGAATCTTGGGGCAAAAATGAAGACGTTCTCGCTTGGCCGCATCGTCTTCGTCGTGTTCTGCGCGCTGGTGCTGCTGTATCTGATCCTGCCGGTGCTGATCATCGTGCCGATGTCGTTTTCGAGCACGCGTTTCCTGACTTTCCCGCCGCCGGCGCTGTCGCTGCGCTGGTATGAGGAATATATCGGCAATGCCGCCTGGATGCAGGCGACCCGCGTCACCTTTGCGGTGGCCACCCTCACCGTCCTGATCGCAACGCCGCTCGGCGTCGCCGCGGCCTACGCCATCAGCAATTCGAAAATGCGCCTCATGCGCATCGTCCACATGATGCTGATGCTGCCTTTGGTGGTGCCGATCATCATCACGGCGGTCGGCATCTTCTTTGTCTATGCCAAGGTCGGGCTGGTTGCGACGATGTCGGGACTGGTGCTCGCCAATGTCATGCTCGGCCTGCCCTATGTCATCACGTCAGTGGTGGCGGGCCTGCAGAGTTTCGACCCGGCACAGGAGATGGTGGCGCGCAGCCTCGGCATGAACCGCTTGCGCAGCTTCTTCGCCGTCACGCTGCCGCAGATCAAGGCCAGCGTGCTCACGGGCGCCATCTTCGCCTTCATTTCGGCAATGGACGAGACGGTCGTCGGCCTGTTCATATCAGGCGGCCAGTATCAGCCGCTGACAAAACGGATGTTCACCGCGCTGCGCGACGAGATCGATCCGACGATCGCCGCGATCAGCACGCTGATGACGGCGGCCTCGTTCCTGCTGGTGCTGATCGCCAGCACCCGGCAGAAGAAGAGCGGCTGACGGCGTTCTGTTACTTCTCCAGGCCGAAGGGGTCGTCGACCGAATGGGCCGGCTGGGTGAACCAGCGCGCGCCGGTTTCCGTGATGACCATGTGGTCCTCGAGCCGCACGCCGAATTCGCCGTAGATGCAGATGGTCGGCTCGTTGGAGAAGGTCATGCCGGGCTTCAGTACGGTCTTGTCGCCCTTCACGAGATAGGGCCATTCGTGCACGTCGAGGCCAATGCCGTGGCCGGTGCGGTGCGGCAGGCCCGGCGTGGCATAGCCGGGGCCGAAACCGGCGCCGTTGATGACGCCGCGCGCGGCGATGTCGATATCCTCGCATCGGTTGCCCGGCTTGGCGGCGGCAAAGCCGGCGGCCTGCGCCTCCTTCTCCAGGTTCCAGACGTCGCGCTGGCGCTTGCTCGGTTCGCCGAACACGTAGGAGCGCGTGATGTCGGAGAGATAGCCATCGACCGGCGCGCCGGTGTCGATCAGGATCATGTCGCCCTCCTTCAGCGTCTGCGGATAGGGCACGCCGTGCGGATATGCCGTCGCCTCGCCGAACAGCACCGCGTTGAACGGCGGATCGCCTTCCGAGCCGAGCTTGCGGTGCGCGGCGGTGAGGAAGGCCTGCACTTCGGTGGTGGTGATGCCTTCGCGCATGATGCGGGCAGTCAGCCTGTGGGCTTCGAGCGTGATGTTCTTGGCCGTCTGCATCAGCGCGAGCTCCTGCTCGGACTTGATCATGCGGCATCCGGCGGTCACGTCGATCGAATTGATGAAGGTGTAGGCGTTGCCGGCGCGGCGCAGCCCGTCAAAGGTGAAAAACGGCGTCGCTTCATCGACCGCGATGGTGCCGGAGGGATAGCCGAGTGAACGCACGGTCTCGGTGACGGTGGCGGTCGGGTCCTCGTCCTCCTCCCAGACCGCGATCTTTTCGCCGAACGTAGTCATGGTTTTGAGTTTCTCGACCTCGAAGGCCGGCGAGATATAGACGATCTCGCCCCTGGCCGGCAGCACCGCGCTGTGCATGCGCTCGGTGCGGCGGAACTTCAATCCGGTGAAATAGGTCATGCTCGAGGAGACATCGAGATAGAGCGCGTCGATGCCCTTCTCGCGCATGATGGCCTGGGCGCGGGCGATGCGCTGCAGCCGCTCCTCGACGCCGATCGGCGGCACGTCGCCGCGCATGTTCTTGATGGCGGCGAGTTCCGCCTCCGCAGTCGAACCGCCAACACCAATTGTCATGCCAAGTCCCCTTCAGTCTTCATCGCCGAAACCGGCGCTGTATCAGGATATTTGCCGCCGCCGTCAATCCGAGGGTAGCCGTCATCAGGACGAACGCGACGGACGCGCCGAACGGCCAGTTGTTGAGCTGAAACTGTCCGTACACCAGCGGCGCCATCATCTTGAATTTGGGGCCGCCGAGCAGCACCGGCGTCGCATAGGCATTCATGCCGAGGATGAAGGTCAGGATCGTGCCGGCGAGGATGCCCGGCAGCGACAGCGGCAGCAGCACGCGGCGAAACATCGTCGCCGGCCCGGCGCCGAGGCTGAAGGCCGCCTCCTCCACATTGCGGTTGATGCCCTCGATCACGCTCGAGAGCGTCAGCACCATGTAGGGCAGATTGACGGCAATGATGCCGGCAATGACGGCGCCCTCGGTAAACATGATCTGCAGCGGTTGGGTAATGATTCCGATCTGCATCAGGGTGACGTTGAGAAAGCCCTTGGAACCGAACAGGGTCATCCAGCCGGCGGCGCGCACCGCATTGCCGACGAACAGCGGCAGCACCACCAGCATGATCAGCACGTTCTTGTACCGCGACTGGGTGCGCGCCAGCACATAGGCCAGCGGCAGGCCCATGGCGAGGCAGATGACGGTGCAAAGCGCGGCCACCCGCAATGTCGTCGCCAGCACGCCGGTGTAATAGGGGTCAGAGAAGAACTTGACGTAATTATCGAACGAGAACGTATCGATCATGATGCGCCGCGCGTCGACCTTGTCGAAGCTGTAGCGGAACAGGATCGCCAGCGGCAGCAGCAGACCGGCGACCACGAACACCGTCGCTGGCCCAATCAATGTCGTCGCCGAGAGCACCGACGTTGGCTTCTCGTCGGACTGGAACTGTGCTGCAGCGGTCGTGGCCATCGGCTGCTTCGCTAATGCCCGCTCAGCCCTTCAGTTCCTTGTCCCACCATTCCTTGAGCGCGACGTCGTTCTTGTTGAGATAGTTGTAGTCGAGATCGACCAGTTTCTTGACCTCGTCCGGGGTGAAGCCGATGCGCTTGTTGAGATCGGGCGCGACCACGGCGTTGCTGACCGTGGGATTGTAACCCATGTCGACGGCGAAGGCCTCCTGCGCGCTCTTGTCCAGCATGGCGTCGAGATAGGCGTAGGCACCTTCCTTGTTGGGCGAGTTTTTCGGGATGACGAAGCCTGAGACATAGGCCAGTGCGCCTTCGGTCGGGGTCATTGACGTCACTGAAATACCCGCGTTCTGCCATTGCACGACGCGCGCTTTCCACATCACTCCGAGACCGAATTCCTCCGACTTCAGACCTTGGGCAAACGCCTCGTTGGTCGGATAGATCCGCATACCGGCCTTCTTGCACTCCAGCAGCAGTTTCTTGGCGGGCTCGAGATCATCGACCTTGCCGCCGGCGGCGAGCGCCGCGCAGACCAACGTGTACTGATACTGGATGTCGATGATGCCGAGCTTGTTGCCTTGCTTGGGATCGAACACGTCCTTGTAACTGACCGGTGCTGTTGTGATCACCTTCGGATTGTAGACGCCGACCTTGCCCGAATAGATATGGCCGACGCCGTAGGGATATTTCATCCCCGGCAGCAGATTGCCGGCATTCTTGAGCTTGCCGTAGTCGATCGGCAGCACACTGCCGGCGTCGTGCATCTGGAACATGTTGATGGCCGATAGACCCTGCACATCAGTCGTGCCGCGCGGCAGCCGCATCTCGGCGAGCATCTTCGAGCGCCGCTCGGGATCGCCGGCCTGGTCCTGCACCACCTCCCAGCCATCCTTGATCAGGATCGGCGCCTCGATATTCTTGTTGAGCAGGCGGGCGTAGTCGCCGCCCCAGGTACCGACAACGATGCGGCCTTTGGCCTGCGCCGACGCCATGCGTGGCAGGCTGGCGGTACCGGCAAGGGCTGCGGCACCGAGCAGGACTTCACGGCGGGATTTCGAGCTGGTCATGGTGGATGCCTCCGGGATGTTTATTGGCAGAGATATTATGATTGAAATACGCGGCCTGTCGATTTGCTCCAGCCGATACGGACCTGTTCTCCGATCACCGGTAGCGGCTGTTCCGGCCGGTTCTGGATCTGCACGATGACACGTTCCTTGGGCGACAGGCGGACATGCAGATCCACCTGCGAGCCGAGATAGGAGATGAACTCCACGGAGCCTGGAAAACTGTTGTCCATCGCAGGCGCCGCAGCCGACATCAGTGCAAGCCGTTCGGGGCGCAGCGCCAGCGAGGCGCTGCCGGTAGCGGTCCCTTCGCAGGTGACGACGAGGCCGCCGGCCGAGACGAAGCGCCCGGGGCCGTCCATACGGCCATCGATGAAGGTGGAACGGCCGACGAAATCCGCGACGAATTTTTCCGAAGGCCGCTCATAGAGATCCTGCTGCGAGCCGATCTGGCGGATGCGGCCCTCGCTCATGACGACGAGGCGGTCGGCCATGGTGAGCGCCTCCTCCTGGTCGTGGGTGACCATGACGGTGGTCAGGCCGAGCTTGCGCTGCAGTTCGCGGATTTCGACGCGCACGTCCTGGCGCAGCTTGGCGTCGAGATTGGACAATGGTTCGTCGAGCAGCAGCACATCGGGGTGGAACACCAGCGCCCGGGCCAGCGCCACGCGCTGCTGCTGGCCGCCGGACAATTGCCGCGGCAGCCGGTCGCTGAGATGATCGAGCCGCACCAGGCGCAAGGCTTCCGTGATCTTCGGCGCCATCTCCGCCTTCGGTATCTTGCGCATCTCGAGCCCGAACGCGACGTTCTCGGCCACCGTCATATGCGGAAACAGCGCATAACTCTGGAACACGAGGCCGGTGTTGCGCTTCCATGGCGGCAGCGAAGTAACATCGCGATCGCCCACGCGCACGCTGCCCGATGTCGGCTCGATGAAGCCGGCAATGATGCGCAAGGTCGTGGTCTTGCCGCAGCCGGACGGGCCGAGCAGAACCAGGAACTCGCCATCGGCGATGTCGAGCGAGACGTCATCGGCGGCCTTGAAGTCGCCATAGCGCTTGGTGATGCCGGTTAATTGCAGACGCGCCATGGTCAGACCACACGACCGATCTTGACGAAGCGATCGGTCAGCAGCATGGCCCCGCCGATAAACAGGATCTGCAGCACCGATACCGCGGCAATCGTCGGATCGATCTTCCATTCGAGATACTGCAGGATCGCGATCGGCAGCGTGGTGCGGCCGGGGCCGACCAGGAACAGACTCATTTCCAGATTCCCGAACGAGGCGATGAATCCGAACAGTGCCGCCGCAACAATGCCCGGCAAAATGCCGGGCAGCGTGATGCGCCGGAACGTGGTCAGGCGGTCGGCGCCGAGGCTCTGCGCGGCTTCCTCGACGGCGCGATCCATCCCGACGAGGCTCGCGGTGATCAGGCGCACCGTCCAGGGGATCGCGATCAGGACGTGACCGGCGACCAGGCCGCCGAGCGAACCGAGGATCGGCCAGCCGGTCACGATCTCGGTTTCGACATGGAAGACGTAAAGCGCGATGCCGAGCACGATGCCCGGCACGATCAGCGGCAGCAACAGCAGATTGTTCACCGCCTCACGCCCGGCAAAACGCCCGCGCACCAGGCAGACGGCGGCAGGAACGCCGATCGCCAAACCGATCGACGTGGCGAGCACGGCGACCTGCAGACTAAGGAAGAATCCCTTGACGAACCTGTCATTGCCGGGAACAGCGCGAAACCATTTCAGCGAATAGCCTTCCGGGGGAAATGACGGAATTTCCTGTGCGAAGAATGCCAGCCAGATCACGAAGAACATCGGCAGCAGGATATATGCAAGCGACACGCCAGCCGCCGTCCCGAGCGCCATCCGGCCGACAACGCGTGATGAGGTCCATCGGGGTACGACGGTCAAGATCGCCTCTTTATGGGAGCCTTCGATTAGTTCAGCCGGTTCTTATGCAAAATGCCGGCCTTCATGATCAGGGAGAGATGTTTGCCTTGATCGCCAAGCAGCGCAAGGTCTTTCAGCGGATTGCCGTCGACCAGGATGGCGTCGGAGAAGGCACCTGCCTGCAACGTACCCACCCTGCCCGGCATGCGCAGCACGTCGGCGCCGATCGTGGTCGCCGAACGGATGATCTCGATCGGCGAGACCACCTCCTGGCGGATGGTGAACTCCTTGGACTGGTCCCAGTGCAGCTCGCCCAGGAGGTCGCTGCCATAGGCGACGGGAATGTTGTGGCGCTTGCAGATCTCCAGCGATTTCAGCCCGCCCTGCAGCACGATTTCGTTTTTGGCGAGGCTTTCGCCGATCATGCCGAACTGTTTTGCGCGATCCTTCATGGCATAATAAGTGACGAGGTTGGCCACCAGGAACATGCCTTTTTCGGCCATCAGCTTGGCGGAAGCATCATCGATCAGATTGCCATGCTCGATGGTGCGGACGCCGAGGCGCGCGGCGCGGGTGATGGATTCGGCGGAATAGGCATGCGCGCAGACGTAGCGGCCGAAGGCGGTCGCCTCCTCCACCGCCGCGCTGACCTCGCCATCCGAGAATTGCTGGCTGTCGAGCGGATCGTAAGGTGACGCGACGCCGCCGGACATCATGATCTTCACATGGTCGGCGCCCTGGCGCATCTGCTCGCGCGCGGATTTGCGGACCTCGTCAACGCCATCGGCGATCGCGGACTTGAACTGCAGGCCGTTGCAGCAGACGCACTCGTTGTTGCTGCTGTTGAAGCGGTTGGTGCGCCGGCGCGAATCCGAATGGCCGCCGGTGGGGCCGATCGACTGGCCGGCGATGTAGAGCCGTGGGCCGGTGATATGCCCGGTTTCGATCGCGGTCTTGATGCCCCAATCGGCGCCGCCGGTGTCGCGCACGGTGGTGAAGCCGCGGTCGAGCATGGCGCGAAGCCGCGTCGCCGCACGCGCGGTGACCAGCGTCAGCGGTAACGCCTCCATGAAGCGGACATTGACTTCGCTATGGATGGCGTGGACGTGGCAGTCGATCAGTCCCGGCATCAAGGTGCGCTTGCCGCAGTCGATCACCGTAGCCTCGGCCGCCTTAATCGGCGTTGTGCTGAGTTCCTTGATGGTATCGCCCTCGACCAGCAGCTGATAGCCGCCGCGGAGCTCGCCGAACGAAGGCTCGAGTAACTCAAAATTCTTGAACAGGATTTGTTGGGACACTGGCAGGCTCACTGCAGCCGGTTCTTGTGGAAGCGCCCTGCCTTCATGATGATTGAAAGGTGCCGGCCTTCCTCCCCGAACAGTTTCAGGTTCTTCAAGGGATCGCCGTCGACGACGAGCAGGTCGGCAAACGCACCCGGCTTCAGGCAGCCGATCTTGCCCTCCATGCGGGTGACCTGGGCGCCGATCGTGGTCGCGGAGCGGATGATCTCCGCCGGCGACAGCACCTGCGCCCGTAGCGAAAACTCCTCCGACTGCGCGACCTGCAATTCGCCGAGCAGATCGGTGCCGTAGGCGACCGGGACGCCGTGGCGCTTGCAGATTTCGAGCGATTTTAGAGCGCCATCGATCACGAGGTCGTTCTTGGCCAGCATGTCCGAATTCATGCCGTACTCTGCCGCATGCTTCTTCATCTCGAAGTAAGTGACGAGATTGGCGACCAGGAACATGCCCTTCTCGGCCATCAGCTTTGCCGAGGCATCGTCGATCAGATTGCCGTGCTCGATGGTGCGAACCCCGGCATGCGCCGCGCGCGTAATCGCTTCAGGCGTATAGGCGTGCGCACAGACATAGCGGCCAAAGGCGTGCGCTTCCTGCACGGCGGCCTCGACCTCGCCGACCGAGAACTGCAGGCTGTCGAGCGGATCGTAGGGTGACGCCACGCCGCCGGACATCATGATCTTGACCTGGTCGCAGCCCTGGCGCATTTCCTCGCGCACGGCGCGGCGGACCTCGGTGATACCGTCCGCGACGCCCATGGAAAACGACATGGCGTTGCAGCAATGGCAGCGCGAACCGAAATCGGTGCGACGACGTGCATCGCTATGGCCACCGGTCGGACCGATCGCACGCCCGGCGATAAACAGCCGCGGCCCTGGTATCAGCCCCTTGTCCGTCGCCTCCTTCAGGCCCCAATCGGCGCCGCCGGTGTCGCGCACACTGGTGAAGCCGCGGTCGAGCATCCTGTGCATCAAACGGGCCGCGCGCGCCGTCATCAACGTCAGGGGTACACTTTCCATGTTGCGGATCACGACCTCGGACAGCACCACATGGACATGGCTGTCAATCAGGCCGGGCATCAGCGTGCGCCCGCCGCAGTCGATCACGCTGGCGTTTTCGAGCTTGACCGGTTTGGCCGAGACTTCCCGGATCGTGTCGCCTTCGACCACCAGTTCATGGCCACCGCGTAACTCCCCGACCTCCGGGTCGAGCATTTCGAAATTCTTGAAATGGGTGACGTTCATGGCCGGCTTCCGATCGCTCGCACGTTGATCGGAATGTCCTATGCCGACTTGCCGGCGTCAATGGGCAAGCCATGCGCTCACGTGGTGAGCGCTGTGCCTTGGGCGATGTGGCTTTCCGGCGAATCGTGACCGCTGACGAAAGCAAGCGCGTCGTGATGCAAATTCACGCGCCAACGTTCGCGAAGTCACGATCATGAATCATGCCGTCCGCGCGCTTCAGCGCTTGGGCGGGTGCGAAAAGACGAACGACATATCCTCGAACTCCTCGATCGGGAGCTTGTTCGCGGCAGTCGAAAGGGAACGTTGCTGCGATGACGCCAGGCCGGTTGTCCCGGCGCGATGGCCCCAAAGCGAGTGCGACGGCAACATAGTGATGGTAACGGCAAGCAGAGCGACCGCAATGAATCCAGAGATCATCAAACGGTTCATGGGAAACCTCCGTTCGGAGAAGCCCACCCCGTGTGTGCCTTAGCGTGAAGCCCGGCGCGCGGATGTGAACTGCGTCACAGACGGCGTTCACGCTTTCTCTAGCGCTTCGTGGCGCGCTCCAGGAACTGCACCAAATCGGCACGGTCCTGTTCGGAACCGATGCGCTGCACTGGTTCCTGTTGCCGTCAGCGCCAAGGCAGACTTCACTGAGGGACGAGATCACGGCTCCGGCCTTGTTGCCAAACAAGGATCCAGAAGTACGTGATCGGCATCGCGCCGTCGGTATCCGCCTTTCACGATAATCCTGTCACCCGTCTCCATGCCATTGGACTGGTAGGTCACGCACATAATCCGGACATCGGGTGGAGAACACAGCACGAGATACCACAACACTCCATCTGTCTTCACCGCCGTGAGACTGCCAGCCACGGAAAGATCGATCCGGTAGTCGAGTTCCGGAATGCCATCCGACATCGGCCTCACCTCTCTGCACTCGGCGGCCATCCGCACAGGCTGGTCCGCCTCCGAGAACGCGGGCCGCTTGGCGAACATCCCGTTCGAGGCAAGCGATGGAACCGAACTCGGCATCACAAGGCATACGGCGACGACGGCTATCGATAGTGCGCCGGTCGTTTTCGCTGAAGGATTTGCCGCCATTCCGCACCTAGCCCAGTCTCATCGCCGCGACGGCGCGCGCGATCGAGGCGATGGTGGCGTTTTGTTGCGCGCTGGGAATGCTGGCGCCCGTCAGATAGGCCGCGACGATGACAGGGGCGCCGTCGGGAGGCCACACCACGGCAACGTCATTGTTCGTGCCATGGTCACCGGCGCCGGTCTTGTCACCGACACGCCAGCCTTTCGCAAACCCTGCGCGCAATCGTGTGTCGCCCGTCTTGTTGGCAACTAACCATGCCGTCAATTGCTCGCGCGATGCCGCCGACAGCGCCCCAGTCCCAAGGACGAGTGCCTGGAAATCCGAAGCCATCGCATTCGGTGTCGTGGTATCGCGGAGATCGTCGGGCAGTGCCTGGTTGAGCGACGGTTCATCCCGGTCCAGCCGCGTGACCTGATCGCCGAGCCCTCGCGCGAAGGCCGTCAGCCCCGGAGGTCCGCCGATACTGGCGAGCAGCAGGTTGCCCGCAGTGTTGTCGCTCCGTGTCATCGCCGCGTCGCAAATTTCAGCGAGCGTCATGCCATCGCCCCCGGCGTGCTTTTCAGTTACCGGCGAATTCACCACGATTGCTGATGCGTCGAAGGTTATGCGCCGCGTCAATTGCTCCTTCCTGGCATCCACCCGCGCCAGCACCGCCGCTGTCGCCAGCGCCTTGAAGGTGCTGCACATCGGGAAACGCTCGTCGCCCCGGTGGACATGACGCGCGCCGGTTGCCGTCTCCAGCACACAAACGCCGAGCCGGCCACCGCTCTCGCTCTCCAGACGCTTGATCTCGGCGATCAGTCGTTGATCCGCGGCCGCAGCGCGAGCCGTTTTTGGCAGACCGCTCAGATCAGCGGCTATCAGTGCTGCGCCGAAACCAAGGTGAAATTGTCTCCTGCTGATCATTTCGAATCCCTCCGGGTTGCGGGCAGGAACGTGCCCAGAAGGCCCTGTCTTGACAAACGATCAGTTTTGAATGCAGGCATTAGAAAAACTAGGGTCGAACGAATGCGCCGCAGGACGAAGCTTTCCCACCTTCCGCTGAATGCATTACGGGCCTTTGAGGCGACGGCGCGCAACCTGAGTTTCACCCGTGCCGGCCTTGAACTCCGCGTTACGCAGGCCGCCGTCAGTCAGCAAGTGAAAGCACTGGAGGACAGGCTTGGCGCGCAGCTGTTTCGCCGGCTACCGCGCGGCGTCGCGCTGACCGACGAAGGACAAGCACTGCTGCCCAGCATCGTCGAAGCTTTCGGGCGGCTCAACGAAGCGGTCAATCGTTTTGAAGACGGTCGCTACCAGGACGTCATCACGATCGGCGTAGTCGGCACCTTCGCGTCGGGATGGCTGCTGCCGCGGCTCGACACTTTCAAGAAGGCGTATCCGCGGATCGACTTGCGTCTGTTCGCCAATAATAATCGCGTCGACATAGCGGGCGAAGGCCTCGATTACGCCATCAGGTTTGGCGACGGCCTCTGGCACGGTACGGACGCCACCCGCCTGATGGGGGCGTCGTTTACTCCGTTCTGCGCGCCGGCACTGGCCCGCAGGCTGAGCCGGCCGGCCGATCTCAAACGCGAGGTGCTGCTGCGTTCCTATCGACAGGACGAATGGTCGCGCTGGTTTGCCGCGGCGGGACTGCTTAGTCCCGTTATCAAGGGAATGGTGTTCGACTCATCGATCACGATCGCAAGCGTTGCAGCGCGCGGTACCGGCGTTGCGTTGTTGCCGGCGGAGATGTTTCAGGACGAGATCCGTCAACGGCGACTGGTACGCCCGTTCAAGACTGAAGTGACGCTCGGCGACTACTGGATTACGTCGCTGCATTCGCGGCAACCATCATCTGCGATGCTCTCGTTCAAGAACTGGTTGCTTGAAACGATCGCAGCGAAAGCAGAAGCTCCGGCTCGGAATACACGTAGCCGATAGCCGTGCGAACGCCGCCACTTGGCCCTGCAGCCGCGGTCGGCGGGCAAGGCGCGATAGAGTGTTCTCTAGCGCTTCGTGGCGCGCTCCAGGAACTGCACCAAAGCGGCACGGTCCTGTTCGGAGCCGATGCGCTGCTCGGGCATCTTGGTGCCCGGCGTGTAGGCCGCAGGCCCGATCTCGAACAATTTCGAAACCGTTTCCGGCGTCCAGACGATATCGAGCCGCTTGAGCGCGTCGGAAAAATCATATCCCGGCAAGGTCGCGATGCGCCGGCCGAACAGGCCGGCCAGTGTCGGCCCTGCCCGGTTGGCCTGATCGGCGCCGAGCGTGTGGCAGGCGACGCAGGCACGAAAAATATCCGCGCCGCGGTCGCCGGCATACGCGGCCAGCGGGTCTGCCGTGTGTTCAAACAGCAAGGGATCGACGGGATCTCCGGTCACCGCGTTCCAGCGGCGGATGGTGCTGTCAGCACCGCCGGTGAGCAGCGTGCGACTATCCGGCAGAAACGCCACCGACCAGACCGGCAGCCCGGGACCTACCAATGTGCGCGCGAGATTGCGCGTCTTGCGATCGATCACCGCGACAGCGCCGCCAATGCCGGCGGCCGCGACCCACGCGCCGTCGGGCGAGATCGCCATCGAGATCACGGGCCTCGGTCCGGCTTCAACGTCACCGGCGCGCGCACCGTCGCTGCCCAGAAAATACAGTCTGCCGTCGGCGCCTCCGGCCGCGATTTCGCCATCACGGCCAATCGCGACGGCGTTGAGCGGGGTCGGCATCGCAATGACTGACGGCGGCGACGTGCCCGCCAGCGGCCAGATGCGAACGCTCTGATCATAGCTGACGCTGACCAGCGTGCGGCCGTCGGGCGAAAAAGCGACGCCATTGACGTTCTGGGTATGCCCTTCCAGCACGCGCGGCGCGCCGCCCGCGAGCGGCCACAGGCGCACGGTTTGATCCCACGACACGGAGGCCAATGTTGCGCCATCGGGCGAAACCACAAGGGCTGCGATCGGCGCGGTATGGCCTTCCAGCACCGCGTCAGGCCGGGTGTTGCCGGCGGTCCAGATCGCAATGCGGCCATCGGCGCCCGCGGTCGCGGCCCGTCCATCCCGGAGCAATGCCACCGCGTTGACGGCGTCGGCGTGGAAACGAAGCACCTGCTCGGCCGCATTTGATGTCAGCGACCAGCGGATCGCGGTTGAATCGAAGCTGCCTGAAATGGCGCTCGCACCGTCAGGTGAAATCGCCAAGGCCCGCACCGGCCCGCCATGGCCGCGCAACTGCGCGTGGGCGGCGCTGGTTCCAAGCGCCGTCAGGACCAGCAAAGCGATCCAGGTCAGCGCTACGAGGCGGCGGATGGTATGAGCACGGAGCATTCGCGGCGATCGTTTCGTCGGTTCGTGTCGCCGTCAAGGCAGAGGAAGAAGGATCAGCGCATGCCCGGTTTGTCGCGATCGAGGGCCTTGGCCTGGAGCTCGTCGAGATAATCCTGAAAACGCCGCTCGGCGTTGCTGCCGAGATCGTGCAGGAACGCCCAGGAATAGATGCCGGTATTGTGCATGTCGTCGAAGCCGAGCCGCACGGCGTAATTGCCGACGGGATCGACGGAGAGAATGGTCACGTTGCGCTTGCCGCCGACCGTCTTGCGCTGCGCTTCGGAATGCCCCTGCACCTCGGCGGACGGACTGGTCACCCGGAGCAGTTCGGCCGACAGGTTGAAATCCGCACCGTCGTCAAAGGTGACGTGAAGGGCGCGGCGGTCCTTCACCAGCCGGATTTCCACCGGCCACGCCGCAACTGCCTTAACTTGCTTGGGCGCGCTCAACATCCGATCCAGAAATCAGTTCGGCCCGATCAGATTCTTGCCGGGATCGCCGACCCTCGCCCCGGTGGTGGTGTAGGCAACCGAACTCGACTGCTGAATGGTGTCGAGCACGGACGACACACAGAACGCGGCGATCGCCGCAAACGCCAAAGCCGCCAGAAAGCTCTTCATCGTATTTCCCTCGAACTGTTCTGTACTCGCATCGTCATTCGGCCGCCACGGCGTGCGTGCCATCTTTCGACGGCGCGCGGCCCTTGGCCTGCTCCTCCGCGACCCAGAGCGCGTGATGCTCCTTGGCCCAGTTGAGGTCGACCTCGCCGGTGCCCATCGCATCGAACGCGCCCTCCATCCCGACCGAACCGATATAGATGTGGGCCAGCATGACCGCGATGAAGAGCATCGCGATCACGGCATGGATCACGGTCCAGAACTGCAACGCCGTGACGTTGGCCGGAAGATACGGGAACAGCATGAACCAGCCCGACACCGACATCAGCACGCCGCCGATGATGACGATCCAGAAAATGCCTTTCTGACCGGCGTTGAATCGTTTGGCCGGCGGATGTTTGCCGTTGGGCAGGATGCCGCCACCCTGCTTAATCCATTGCCAGTCGAGCTTCCCTGGGATGTTATCCTTGATCCAGATCAGGAACATGATCGCGAGGCCAAGCATGAACGGAAACGCCAGGTAATCGTGCGCGATCTTGGCCCAGCCCGACATGGTCGCAAATGCCTGGGCGCCGAACAGCGGCATGATCAGGACCCGCCCGAAGCTGATGTTGAGGCCCGACAGCGCCAGCACGACGAAACAGCTCGCCGTCAGCCAATGGGTGAAGCGTTCGAAGCTCGCAAAACGCAGGATCTTGGTGCCGGAAAAACCGTGATCGACGCGAATCCGGCCGCGCACCATCAGGAAGATCGCCAGCAGCGCGATCATTCCAAGGATGGCGACGCCGCCGATGATCGGCAGCTTGCTGCGTTGAAAATCGCGCCAGTCGCGGCCCGCGGGCTGGATCAGGCTGGAGGCCATGGTATCCGGGATCGATATCCGCCCGGTGATCTTGTCGCCCTCCTTCAGCGCGTTCAGGAGTTTGTCTTCCTGAACCGCTTCGGCGGTCGGCTTGAACGTCAGCTGCGCGGCGGCGGGATGCGCGAACACAAACAGCAGCGCGATGGCGGCGCATAGCGCCCGGAGGTGTGAAAGAGAGCTTGGCATAGGCCCGTGACCTTCCCGTTTCTCGTGACATGTGCGCCGCCGCGCGCCGCGCGACGGCCAAGGCATCAGCCGGTCGGTGAATCCGCGTAAGCCGTTTTCCAGCCCCACATGCCCGAACCGTAACCGCGCTTCATCACGCGCTCCTTGTAGATTTCGGCGATGATGGCGCCGTCGCCGGCGAGCAGCGACTTGGTCGAGCACATCTCTGCGCAAATCGGCAGCTTGCCCTCGGCCAGACGATTGGCGCCGTATTTGGCGTATTCGGCCGGGCTGGAGTCCGCTTCCGGCCCGCCCGCGCAATAGGTGCACTTGTCCATCTTGCCGCGCGAGCCGAAATTGCCGACTTTCGGATATTGCGGCGCGCCGAACGGACACGCGTAGAAGCAGTAGCCGCAGCCGATGCACAGGTCCTTGGAGTGGAGCACCACGCCGTCGGCGGTGGTGTAGAAGCACGACACCGGACAAACCGCGGCGCATGGCGCATCGGTGCAATGCATGCAGGCCATCGACACCGAGCGTTCGCCGGGCTTGCCGTCATTGATGGTGACGACGCGGCGGCGATTGATGCCCCACGGCACTTCATGTTCGTTCTTGCAGGCCGTCACGCAGGCGTTGCACTCAATGCAACGGTCGGCATCACAGAGAAATTTGACGCGAGCCATGATCTATTCTCCCCTCACGCCGATTGAATCTGGCACAGGGTCACCTTGCCCTCGTGCATGCCGGTGACCGGATCGTAGCCGTAGCTCGTGATCGAGTTCACGCTTTCGCCGAGCACGATCGGATCGCTGCCCTTTGGATATTTGCTGCGCTGGTCGACGCCCTGGAACCAGCCGGAGAAGTGGAACGGCATGAATGCGACGCCCTTGCCGACGCGGTCGGTGACGAGCGCCTTGACCCGAGCCTTCGATGAGTTCTCCGGGCCATAGACCCAGACCCAGCCGCCATCCTTGATGCCGCGTTCGGCAGCATCTGATGTGTTGACCTCGACGAACATGTCCTGCTGCAATTCGGCAAGCCATTTGTTCGACCGGGTTTCCTCGCCGCCGCCTTCATATTCGACGAGACGACCCGACGTGAGGATGATCGGGAATTGCTTGGCAAGCCCCTTGTCCACCGCGGCCTTTTGAACCGAAAAGCCGAGATTGGCCATCCGGAACTGGCGGCCGTCCGGACGCGTCGGGTATTTGGCGACGAGTTCGGGGCGAGAGGTGTAGATCGGCTCGCGATGAACCGGCACCGGATCCGGCAGGTTCCACGCCACCGCGCGTGCCTTGCCGTTGCCATAGGCCATCACGCCGTGTTCGAGCGTAACGCGGATGATGCCGCCCGACAGGTCGACGGCCCAGCCGACGCCGTCGGGATTGTTGCCGCCGATCTTGTTGATCGTCGCCAGTTCGGCCGCGGTGAGGTCCTTGTCCCAGCCGAGCTTCTTCAGCACGCCGTAGGTAAACTCCGGATAGCCATCGGTGAGTTCCGAACCCTTGCTGTAGGAACCTTCCGACAGCAGGTTGACGTTCTTCACCGAACCGTCCGGCTGCTTCTCTTCATAGACGACGCCGAACCGCGCCCGGAACGTGCCGCCGCCGTCCTTGACGTGCAGGTTGGTGTTGTAGAGCGTATGCGTTCCCGGATGCTTGATCTCCGGCGTGCCCCAGCACGGCCACGGCAGGCCGTAATAGTCGCCGCCGATTTCGGGCTCGTCGGCCTTGGCGCGCAGGGTCACGAGGTCGAACTTGCCCTGGTTCTTCATGTGCGCCTTCAGCCGCTCCGGCGACTGGCCGGAATAGCCGGTCGAGAATCCGCCGCGGTTGATTTCGCGCAGCAGCTCTTCCGGCGACGGACGGTTGTTCTCCACCTTGAGGTTCTTGAACATCGGATCGGCGAAGCCGAGCTTCTTGGAAAGCAGGTAGATGATCTCGTAATCGTCCTTGGATTCGAAGATCGGCTTGACGACCTGCTCGCCCCACTGCAGCGAGCGGTTGGAAGCGGTGCGCGAGCCCGAGGTTTCGAACTGGGTGCAGGCCGGCAACAGATAGGTGCCGTTCTTGCGCTCCGAGATCGCCGCGAACGTGGTCGGATGCGGATCGGCAACCACAAGCAGTTCGAGCTTCTCGAGACCCTTCACCATCTCGGTCATGCGCGGGATGGTATTGCCGCCATGCCCCATGATGAGCACGCCCTTGATGGTGTCGCGTTGATCGACATCATCAGGATTGGCCAGCGTCGCATCGAACCAGCGGGTCCACGGGATGCCCGGCAATTCCATGTTCTGCTTGCGGGTGCGGGCCGGACGGCCCGCCTTGGCCGGCACTTCGTCGAAGCGCGCCTGCAGATAATCGTATTCGACCTCCCAGACCCGCGCCCAGTGCTTCCAGGCGCCTTCGACCAGGCCGTAATAGAGCGGCAGCGTCACGATATCGAGGCCGATATCGGTGGCGCCCTGCACGTTGCAATGGCCGCGGAAAATGTTGGCGCCGCCGCCGAAGGTGCCGACATTGCCGGTCGCCAGCAGCAGCGTGCAATAGGCGCGGACGTTGGCGGTGCCGACGGTGTGCTGGGTGCCGCCCATGCACCAGACAAAGGCCGACGGCTTCTGCTTGGCGAAGGTCTCGGCGACCTTCTTCAACTGCTCGCCGGGAATCCCCGACACGCGCTCGACCTCTTCCGGCGTCCACTTCGCGACTTCGGCGCGGATCTGGTCCATGCCGTAAACGCGCTGCTTGATGTATTCCTTGTCTTCCCAGCCATTGTTGAAGATGTGGTGCAGCATGCCCCAGATCACCGCGATGTCGGTGCCGCTGCGGAAGCGCACATATTCGGTGGCGTGGGCCGCGGTCCGGGTGAAGCGCGGATCGAGCACGAATACGTTGGCGCGGTTGATCTCCTTGCCGGTCAGGATGTGCTGCAGCGACACCGGATGCGCTTCGGCGGCATTCGAACCCATGAAGATAACGGTCTTCGAGTTGCGCATGTCGTTGTAGGAATTGGTCATCGCGCCGTAGCCCCAGGTATTGGCGACGCCGGCGACGGTGGTGGAGTGGCAGATGCGGGCCTGGTGGTCGATGGAGTTGGTGCCCCAGAACGCCGCGAATTTGCGGAACAGATAGCCACCCTCATTGGAGAATTTCGCGGAACCGAGCAGATAGACGGAATCGGCGCCCGACTTGGCGCGGATCTCCAGCATCTTGTCGCCGATCTCGTTGATGGCGACGTCCCACGATATTTTCTGCCACTCGCCGTTGACGAGCTTCATCGGGTATTTCAGGCGGCGATCGCCATGCACGAGCTCGCGCACTGACGCACCCTTGGCGCAATGCGAGCCGCGGTTGATCGGGCTGTCCCAGGCCGGCTCCTGGCCGACCCAGACGCCGTTCTGCACTTCGGCGATCACGGTGCAGCCGACCGAACAATGCGTGCAGATGTTCTTTTTGATTTCCGTCGGCGCGCCGACGATTTTCGGACCGGCCTCCGCCTTGCGCACCGAGCCGAGCGGCATCAAGCCGAGCGCGGCGCCGGCGCCTGCAGCCAGACCGGACCGGCGCAGGAACGTGCGGCGGTCGAGAACCCCTGAAGCCAGGCCGGCGGCGACACCTTGCAAACGCGCCTTGCCTGCGGATCCGTCTTTTCGCTTCATCAACATGTGCGTGTTCCCATCAATAGCGGTTGACGCGGTAGAAATTCTTGACGTGATCGGTTTCCTTGTAGCGGGCCTTGACGCGCTCGGCCTGCGACTCGTCCGCGACCGCCTCGCCGCCCGCCAGCGGCACCACGGCGGCTGCAGCGACTGCCGATCCGCCCATCATGAACAAACGGCGGCGATCGAGCCCCTTGGCATCGAGCGGCTTGTCGGCCGGCGCCTTGTTGGATGGTTTGCTCATCGCGGTCTCCTCCACTTCAAACTTTCGATTACCTTTGCGCGTCACTCGGACAGCGTGAAGGCCTCGGCTTCCAGTTCCATAAACACGCGGCCGACGCGGCCGACGGCACGGTAGAATTTGGCTGTCCCGGACATCTCCAGATCAGCGAACATCCGCGCCGCCCACGGCTTGAGATGCCGGTCGAAGAAGCGCGCCTGTTCGGCGAATGGAGCCACAAAGTCGCCGCGCGCCAGACCCGCCATCACCTCAAGCAGAATCGCGATGTGGTCTTCCGGCTCGCGCGAGGGGCCGGCACGCTCGATGCCGAGCAGGTCCAGATCCTCGCGGACGCGCGCCAGCGGGCGCTCGTGCAGGAAGCCGGTCAGGTAATAGGAGGCATAGGGCAGCAGCTCGCCGCGCCCGAGCCCGATGAACAGGTCGAAGAATTCCTTGCTGGCGGCGCGGTCGTCCATAGCTGACGCAGCCACAGCGAGCTCGACATGCGCCATGCCGAGATCGGAAGCGTCGCCCTTCAACTGCGCGACGCGCGCCAGCGTGCCCGCGTCCGGCGCCTTGCCGAGCAGCAACGACAGCAAGCCGTATTCCGCGGCGCGCAGCTGATCGATCTCGTCGAGTTCCGGTTTCGCTGACACGTTGGACGACACCTGGGATGACACCTGAGCCTCGGATGATCCGTAGAGATCGGGGCGAAGCACGGAACGCTCGACGCGCGTCAAGGCCTCGACCGCGAGAACCCGCTCGGCGGGAATCCGCGACCATGATGAAACCGAAGGCTGCGCAATGCCGATCGCTCGCGCTAACGATGCGACGCCACCCGCTGCCCTGATTGCCTGTTCCAGTCCGGCGTCACGCATGGTGAACCCGACTTCTCCCCAGCCTCGCGCCCAGTGTCCCGTATCCTGTGTCCGATGCCTCTTAATCGGGCATACAAATTAGAACTGGAATTATTCCAGTCCTAAATTTGTATCATAGGCTTTGCCTATGTCTCGAAAACTTTTGTCTAAACAAGAGGTTTTGCCGAGCCATGGCGTCGCACCGGCTGCTGCGGTGCAACAGAATCGGAAGGCACGGAGACTGATTCCTGCACTGGTTCGAGGCCGGCTTCCGCGTCGCCGCCCGCAGGATTCGGCTCTATTGCCGCCGGCTGGCCGCTCAATCTCAGCGGTTGATCCGGCAGATCAGGCTTTGGCTGGCCGGAAGATTCAGGGTCGTTCGCGATCTCTGTCGGGACCTCGGCGGCCGCAATCGGCGGCTCGGACGGGGGTTCGCCGGTGCCCATGATCTGGTTGACCATCCGGGCGATATCGATGCCCGCGCCGAGTTCGCTGTTGCCCGGCACGCCGCCCGGCGTGTTCCAGTCATAAGCGTATTCGAGCGCGGGGTTGACGTAGTTGCGGATCGCGGGATCCAGCGCCCAGGATTTTCTCAAAGCCGCATTGCGCAGATGTTCGGGAACGCCCTTGCGCAGAAAGCCGGTGATATCCGTCTCCGAGGTCAATTCTTCGAGCGATGGCAGGCTGGAGAGATCGAACTCCGGCGCAGCCTCCGTCTCAGCCTCGGCCTCGGTCGCCGGAGCAGCAGCGATTTCGGCGTCGGCAACGGGCGCTTCGCGCTCGGGCTGCTTTATCTCTTCCTTGGCCTCCTGTTTGCGCTGCGACCATCGCGCCAAAAAGCCTTTGTCGTCGCCCTGGTCCTGACCACTCATGCGCGCCCTGTCCCTTCGTCCGGGCCGCGATCCTTCGGTCCACGCGGGCGGTCGCCGCCGGCACGATCGCGCTTGCGTTTGTGGAACACCCGCTCGACATGAAACTCGTCGACAAAGGCGGCGATCCAGGCCGCGATCTCCGGCGACATCGGAACCGTGCCGATGACGTCGCAACCGCTTTCGAAGATCGCCTCCCCTTCGGTCGGATCGGCCGTCACCTTGGTCAGTTCAAGTTCGGATCCGCCAGCCTGTCGCCGCAGCGCGATCCAGATGCGCGGTTCGCCGTCGGCGAGATTGTCGCGGTAATTGGCGGTGTCGGAACTGAACAGGTCGATGCTGGCGGCGCCCGCGTAATACATCGTCGCATCCGACTCCGTGGACAGCACGGTCCATGGCGCGGTTGCCGGCACCTCGTCGAGCACCATCGCCGGCGACCACATATGATCGATCCATGGATTATCGACGGCGCGGCGCCGCACCACCACACCCACTTCGCGGGATGCGGTCATCGCCATGCGCGATCCTCCGTGCACCGGCCGATCATGCCACATTCGCCTTTGGCGCGAGCGGCAGCCCGGCGACCAGGTTTTGCGGCTTCAGCCGCACGACCTTGTCCGCGCCCATCGCCAGGATGAGGTAAACCGGTTTGCTGCCGACGCGCTCATCCACCAGCCGCGTATCCGCGATGGTCAGGCGCATCAGCGCGACGATGCGCTCGGCGGCGTTGGCGTCCACCGACGTGCCGTTCCACAGCGCATTGCCGATTTTAGTGCCCTCGCTGTCGAGACCGACAAACCAGCGCCAATCGCGGTCTTCGATACTGGGAACCGTCTCGACGCTGACGGTTACATCGAGCAGATGGGCGATCCATCGTTCGATCACCCGGCAAAGCCCGGCGCGCGCCTTCGGATTGCCGCCGATGTTCATGACCATCGCATGCGCATCCGAACGCGACCAATAGGTCCAGGCGTTCTCGTCGTCCATCACATCCATCTCGCCGAACGCCTTAGGCGGCGCCAGCATCGCCGTCAGCGGCGACGCATGCAGGTCATGTTCGGCCTGTTGCTGCGCCTCGACGATTTCGGCGTCCGCAAGCAACAGCGTACCCTCGTGAAACGCCGCCTGCTGGCTGCGATAGAACAGTTCGGCCGCGCGCAGCATGTAAGGGTCGTCGCAACCCTCAAGCGCGTTGCGCAGGATCAGATGGCAGAGCTGCGAGACAAAAATCGGCGGCAGGTCGCCGGCGCCATTGCGGGCCAGGTTGATATAGACCGCCTCGAGTGACGGAGCCGCGACCAGCCGCTCGCGAAAATTCATCATAAAGGTCCAGTTCTCGCGCGCATCGGGATCGGCGAGCGCCGCGATATCGGCTTTGGAAACCGAACGGAGCGGATCGGCCAACAGGCCCGCGTGCAGGTTCCGCTCGGCCTCGCAGGCGTCCTCCGGCGGCATCAATTCGGGCCGCGCCAGATAGGCCATGATCAGTTCGGGTGTCGCGATCAACCCGCCGTGATCGGCGCGCCGTGTCAGATGATGGCCGGACGCTACCCAGAATTCTCTCATTTGCGATTTCCGGTTTTCTGTTCAGTTCCCATCAAACCCAGCAGATCGACCTCCTCGGCAGGTTCATCGTCGCCTTCGATCTCATGAAAGGTAAAGGCGCTGGCATGCGCGTGCAACCGGTCGGCATCGCCTGCGGCTTCGCGCGGCTTGAGGGTGCGAAAGCGCTCGCGGATTTCACCATCCTCGATGCTGCGTTGCACGGCGAGCAAGGTCTGCGCCGGGTGATCGCACAGCGAGGCCGCAAACGCGACCTCTTCTTCGGCGGCGCCGCGCGCGGCTCTAAGATCCGGCGCGCCGAATTTTTCCAGCAATTGTGCAGCAAGCCGATCGACCGCGGCTTGCCGCTCCGCGTCCGTCGCCTCGGTCACGATCGCAAGCGTCGACCAGCCCAGACTTTCGACCCCGAGAAATCCGGACCGCAGCGCCACGCGCTGCTTCTGCGCCAGCGTCGCCGGATCCTGGTTCCAGAACACGAACGCGCCGGAAACCGCCCATTCCCCGGGTTCCGCGGCACGCTCGAATACGAACGTATCCGATGGGTCGAGCCTGATGGTTCGCGGCAGCTTCAGCATGTCAGCCTCATCCGAACTTTGGACCGCGCGATTGCGGATCATACCAGTCCGCTTTCGCCAGCGCATCCACGAGGCTGGATCGATCGGGCGGCCCGCTGCCGGCCGGCAGCTTGATCAGGAGATCGCCGTTGACGTCGATGGCCCTGATCTCGCCGGCCTTGCGCCTCGGAAGCCGTTCCAGATAATCTCGGGCGATGGCCTCAAAACCGCGCTCGTTCCAGCGATCGAACGCGGTCATCAGATGGCGGGCGAAGCTGCCGATGATCGCGTCGGTATCGACCATCTCAAAGCCTGCGCCCAGCATCGAAACGCCGGACGCGGCCTGCACCTCGTCGAGATGCACCATGTCGGCGGCGCGCAGGATCACAGCGAAGACCAGCCAGTTCGGCACGTCGGTCTCCGCGCAATCGGCGGGCCAGCCGAGCCGCGCGCCGCCCAGCAATCCCGCGTCGAACCGGATCGTATCGGGCCAGTCGAAACTGACATCCCGCTCGGGCGGACAATGGGCGGCAATCGCGTCCGCCAGCGCGTTCATGCCGGCGAACAGCGCCCGGCGCGCCGAGTTCAAGGGTTCGTCGGGTTCGAGCACCACGGCGAATTCGACCAGGTCGTAGCGCCGCACCCAGACCAGCGTTCCGGCACCCGCTTCGGCCGCGATCTCGCATCCATGGGCAAACGCGTCGCCGAGTTCGCGTAACGCGACCAAAGTATAACCGGGGGGCAGATCGGGTGCCTGATCCACTTCCCCGCGACGCGACATCATCGAAAAGCTCATCCTGCGTTGCTTTGCTAAATTGCTTTGCAATCCGCCGGTGTATGCTATCCCCGTCGGGCTCGCAACGCGAGCGGAACCAGAAAAACGAGCCGTGCGATGTGCGCGCCGGTTCAGGAAGTTAACGATGGCTACGGCGTCTCATCTTCTGATTTGCAGCTGCGAGAAGACCATGCCGCTCGACGTGCCGGCGATCAGCCGTGGCTGCGCCGGGAAGATCACGCAAGCCAACCAGCTCTGCGGCCTCGAACTCGACCGCTTCAAGCAAGCGCTTGCCGACGGCGCGCCGATCACGGTGGCCTGCACGCAGGAAGCGCCGCTGTTCCGCGAAGTCGCCGAAGATTTCCCGCAAGCCCAGCTCACCTTTGCCAACATCCGCGAAGCGGGCGGCTGGTCGAATGATGCGGCTGCGGCCGGTCCGAAAGCTGCGGCGCTGATCGCAGCCGCCCAGGAAGACATGCCGCCGATTTCGCTGGTGACGATGGAGAGCAGCGGCGTCGCGCTGATCTATGGAAGCGACGAACTCGCCATCGACGCCGCGCAGCGCCTCGCCGACCGTCTCGACATCACCGTGCTGCTCAGCAAGCCCGGCGACGTCATGCCGCGCCGGAGCAATGAGTTTCCGGTGCTCAAGGGCACCATCCGCAACGCGCGCGGTCATCTCGGCGCGTTTGAGCTTGCGGTCGACGACTACGCGCTGCCGCTGCCGTCTTCGCGCGCCAAGCTCCTGTTCGGCCCCGCACGCAACGGCGCGACGTCGACCTGCGATTTGATCCTCGATCTCAGCGGCGGTACGCCGCTGTTTCCCGCACACGAACTGCGTCCGGGATATCTGCGCGCCGATCCGCGCGACCGCGGCGCCGTCGAGCGCGCGATCGCGGATGCGGGCAATCTGGTCGGCACCTTCGACAAGCCGCGCTTCATACAGTTCGAGGAAGCGCTGTGCGCCCATTCGCGCTCCGGCATTACCGGATGCACGCGCTGCCTCGATCTCTGTCCGACCGGGGCGATCACGCCGAACGGAAAGGCCGTCGCGATCGACGCCAACGTATGCGCCGGCTGCGGCGCCTGCGCCTCGGTGTGTCCGACCGGTGCGGCTTCATATGCACTGCCCAGTGCAGACGCGCTGATGCGGCGATTGCGCACGCTGCTGCAGACCTATCGTAAAGCCGGCGGCAACAACGCGATCGTGCTGTTCCACGACGGCGAGCACGGCGACGCGCTGATCGACGCGTTGGCAAGGTTCGGCGCCGGACTGCCGGCCCATGTGCTGCCGCTGCGCGTCAATGAAGTGACGCAACTCGGACCGGAGAGTATCGCGGCGGTGTTCGCCTATGGCGGCAGTGGTGTCGCGATCCTGACGCGGGCCAAACCCAGGCACGATATTACCGGACTGCGCCGGACCGCCGGAACATCCGACACCGTGGTTGCCGCGCTCGGCTTCGGCGCAGGCTTGGTGCGTATCCTCGAGATCGACGATCCGGACCAGCTGCGCGCAATGCTCGATGCGGCGCCAGGCGGCGTCGCGACGCCAAAGCCGGCCGGCTTCGTGCCGCGCGGCGCCAAACGCGGCGTGCTCGAAACGACGTTTCGCGAACTTCACCTCGCGGCACCCGCGCCGGTCGATAGCGTACCGCTTGCGCCGGGCGCACCATTCGGCGGCGTCAATCTCAATGTCGAAGGCTGCACGCTCTGTCACGCCTGCGTCACCGCCTGCCCGACCGGCGCGCTATCGGACAATCCTGATCGTGCCATGCTGCGCTTCACCGAAAGCCTGTGCGTACAGTGCGGGCTTTGCGAAGCGACCTGCCCGGAAAAAGTCATCACACTCGAGCCGCGGCTGGATTTTGCAGCATGGAATGCGCCGCTGCGCGTTCTGAAGGAGGAAGAACCGTTCAACTGCATCGCCTGCGGCAAGCCGTTCGGGACCAAAAGTTCGATAGAACGCGTACTGGCAAAACTCGGCGAGAAGCACTGGATGTTCCAGGGCGCCAACGCCAAACGGATCGATGTCATCAAGATGTGCGCGGATTGCCGCGTCGAAGCCGTGGTCAATGAGGGTTTTGACCCGCACGGGGCGCCGCAGCGGCCGCCGGTGATGTCGACGGAAGATTATTTGCGCGCGCGCGATGGCAAGAAGGGCGATCCCGTTGGATCGTAAGGAGCCCGCCGTGTCCGCCACCCAGCCTGCCCCTGCAGCCCGCGCGACGTCGCGCGCGTCAGGCATTCCCGGCGTCAAGCACGTCATCGCCGTCGCGTCCGGCAAGGGCGGCGTCGGCAAGTCCACCACCGCGTGCAATCTCGCGCTCGGCTTTGCCGCCCTCGGGCTGAAAGCCGGCATTCTCGACGCCGATATTTATGGCCCATCGCAGCCAAAACTATTCGGGCTGCGCGGCAAGCCGCGCCAGGTCGGCCCGCGCATGCTGGAGCCGCTGGAGCGGTTTGGCGTCAAGGTGATGTCGATCGGCTTTCTGGTCGAGGAAGACCTCGCGATGATCTGGCGCGGGGCGATGGTGATCTCGGCGATCACGCAATTGCTGCGCGAGGTGGCGTGGGGCGATCTCGATATTTTGGTCATCGACCTGCCGCCGGGCACCGGAGACGCGCAGCTCACGATGGCCCAGCAGGCGCCGCTGGCCGGAGCGGTGATCGTCTCCACGCCGCAGGACATCGCGCTGATCGACGCGCGGCGCGGCATCGCGATGTTCGAGAAGGTGAACATCCCGATCCTGGGTCTGATCGAAAACATGTCGGCGTTCTGCTGCCCGGCCTGCCAGAAGCTCACGCCGATCTTCGGCCATGGCGGCGCACGCCAGGAGGCCGAACGGCGCGGGATTCCGTATCTCGGCGAGATACCGCTCGATATCAAGATTCGCGAGACCTCAGACGATGGCCGCCCGGTGGTGGCGACCGAACCGGACGGCGTTCATGCGCGCCACTACATCGCGATCGCCCGCGAAGTCTGGACGACGATCACCTCCGGCGCGGCAAGCCGGCCGCCACCTCGCATTATCATTGAGTGAACGAGTTCATTGCATCGCAGCGAAGCTGCGGGATCGCCACGCGATTGTGCCGCCCGGATTTTCGAGATACGAGAGAGTCATAATTTTTTCTTCAAAGCATTTAGGGGAGCAAATCGTGCGCATATTGAGACATCTGGGATTAATGACCGCGATCCTCATGTTCGCTGTGACGGCCCACGCACCCGCAGCCCATGCCGACAGCTTGAAGGAAGCCACGGCCGCGTTTGCGAAAAAGCAGTATGCGGCGGCGATCAAGCTGTTCCGGCCGCTCGCGGAAAAAGGCAACGCCATCGCGCAATACAAGGTCGCGGTGATGCACAGGATGGGTCTCGGCGTTCCCAAGAGCGAAAAGGAAGCGCGGAAGTGGAGCCGGCTCGCCGCCAAGCAAGGCAACCCCCAAGCCCAGACGTTGCTCGGCAGCCTCTACTACAAGGCCAGCGGCGAGGAATCGCCCGACACCGTTCGTGCCTACATGTGGTATGAAGTGGCGGCTGCGCAGGGCAATGCCGAGGCCAAGAAGGATCTCGCTTTGCTCACCAAGGAGCTGACCCCGCAACAGGTCACGGAAGCGCGCGAGAAGGCGCAGAAATGCAAATCGTCCGGCTACGAGCAGTGCGATTGATCGAACGTACTTCTCACGACAGGCAGGCCGGCATCATCCTCGCGCCGACTCTTTAGCGAAGGCAGAACGAACATTCGCAAGGCGCGTCGATGCGCTCATCCCTTCGGTTTGGAATCCGGCGGGCAGTCCTTTCGGACCACCAGGGGCTTGCCGCCGCTCTGCACGGTGGGCGCGGCCGAATCGGCGCCGCCGGCGTCGGGCAGGATCGCGCTCTTTTCCACGGCCATCGAATTCGACGTCTTTTCGTCGCCGTGTCCCGAGGTCGCGGACCCGCTTGTCGTGCAACTGGTCTCCGGCTTTTCGCTCGACGGCGTCGTCGATTGCGCGGCCGCAGGTCCAATGACCAACGATCCCACGAGAATTGCTGCGGCAGCACGAATCATTTTGCTCTCCCGTGAAAAAAACAGGCTTTCGAAATTCGGAAGACAAACGTTCTGCGGCAGCGATGGTTCCCGGCCCCCTCTCAGAATGGCAGCGCGACGTCGCACTTGATCTCCTTGAGGATGACGTTGGTCCGGACGTGACGGATGCCCGGAATCTTGAACATGAATTCGTCGAGAAACCGGTTGTAGGCGGCCATGTCGGCGACGACGACGCGCAGGTGATAATCGGCATCCCCCGTCGTCGCAAAACACTCGAGCACCTCGGGGCGCCGTTTCACGCGCGCGACGAACTGGGTGACGAAAGTGGCGTCGTGGCGATCGAGCGACACATGCAGAATGGCTGAAGTCAGGAAGCCGGCCCGCTCGCGGTCGACCAGCGCCGCATAGCCGGTAATGACGCCGGACTCTTCGAGCGCCCGCACCCGGCGCCAGCACGCCGAAGACGACATGCCGACATCGTCAGCCAGATCCTGGTTGCTGCGGCGGCCATCTTTCTGGAGGTGGGTCAGCAATCGTCGATCCTGTCCTTCAATCATGATGAGCCTTTCCTGGACTGCCGTGGCAGATCATACCGAATGATACGTCACTGCTGGTAATTTCTACCATAACAGACGGAAATACCGAACAATTAGAACAGCTCTTCCACCCGATCGGGTCGACACTTTCACCGACCTGATACGGCGGGAGGCCGACATGACCCTGACCCTGACGACAGGCAGAGACCTCGACGATTACGCCTTGATGGACCGATACACGCGCCAGACCGGGCGTGTGCTGCTGACGGGCACGCAGGCGCTGGTGCGCATCCTGCTCGACCAGCGCGACCGCGATTCTGCCGACGGCATCAACTCGGCCGGATTCGTCTCCGGTTATCGCGGCTCGCCGCTCGGCGGCGTCGATCTGGAACTCTGGCGCGCCAAAAAACTCCTGAGCCAACGGCGCATCGAATTCCTGCCCGCCGTCAACGAAGACCTCGCCGCCACCGCCGTGCTGGGATCGCAGCAGGTCGAAACCAACCCGGCGCGCGAAGTCGATGGCGTGTTCGGCCTCTGGTACGGCAAGGGCCCCGGCGTCGATCGATCCGGCGATGCCTTGAAGCACGGCAACGCCTACGGCTCCTCGCCGCATGGCGGCGTGCTGGTCGTTGCCGGCGACGATCATGGCTGCGTGTCGTCATCGATGCCGCATCAGTCGGACGTCGCCTTCATGGCATGGTTCATGCCGACGCTTAGCCCGTCGAGCGTGGCCGAATATCTTTCCTTCGGCGAATATGGTTACGCGCTGAGCCGCTTTTCCGGCATGTGGGTCGGCTTCAAGGCGATATCGGAAACGGTCGAGTCCTGCGCCTCGGTCGAACTGCCGCCGCGCCGCCTGTTCAACCCGCCGGCATTCGAACCGCCCGCGGGCGGCCTGCACTACCGCTGGCCGGACCTTCCCGGGCCGCAGATCGAGCAGCGGCTGGAAGCCAAGAAGAACGCAGTGCTCGCCTTTGCCGCCGCCAACCCGATCGATCGCCGGATTTACGACATCCCCGACGCCACCTACGGCATCGTCACGACAGGCAAGGCTCATCTCGACCTGATGGAGGCCTTGCAACTCCTGGGCTTAACCGAATTCGAATGCCGGCGGATTGGCATCGATATCTACAAGGTCGGGATGGTGTGGCCGCTGGCGCATCACGACGCACTGGAATTCGTCCGGGAGAAGCGCGAGATCCTCGTGATCGAGGAAAAACGCGGCATCATCGAAAGCCAGTTCAAGGAATATTTCTACGACTATCCCGGCCACAAGCCCGAACACATGGCCGGCAAGAGCGATGAAAACAATGATCCGCTGGTGCCCTGGGTCGGCGAGTTGTCGCCGCGGCTGCTGGCGCCGATCGTCGCCAAGCGGCTTGACCTGATTTTCCCCGGCCTCGACCTCACATCGCGCGCCGAAAAACTGCTCCGCCCAAGTGCGGAGATCATCAACATATCAGGCGCAACGCGCACACCCTATTTTTGCTCGGGCTGTCCGCACAACACGTCAACGAAGGTGCCTGCGGGATCGCAGGCGCTGGCCGGCATCGGCTGTCATTTCATGGCGAGCTGGATGGACCGCGATACGAGTTCGCTGATCCAGATGGGCGGCGAAGGCGTCAACTGGATCGCCTCCTCGCGCTTTACCGGCGGCAAGCACGTGTTCCAGAATCTCGGCGAAGGCACCTACTATCATTCCGGATCGATGGCGATCCGCCAGGCCGTGGCCGCCAAGGCCAACATCACCTACAAGATTCTGTTCAACGATGCGGTCGCCATGACCGGCGGCCAGCCCGTCGACGGGCCGATCAGCGTCACCGCCATCGCCCACGAAGTTCGTGCCAACGGCGTGGCGCGGATTGCGATCGTGTCCGACGCGCCCGATCAATTGCACGAAAGCGATTTCCCCAAAGGCGTAACGATCCATCCCCGCGCGCAGCTGGATGCCGTGCAGCGCGAACTGCGGCAGATCATCGGCGTATCCGTCCTGATTTATGAACAGGAATGCGCCACCGAGCGGCGACGCAAGCGCAAGCGCGGCCAGGCGCCCGAGCTGAAGAAGTTCGCCGTCATCAATGATCTCGTCTGCGAAGGCTGCGGCGATTGTTCGGTCGAGTCCAACTGTCTGAGCGTCGAGCCAAAGGAGACGCCGTTCGGCCGCAAGCGCCAGATCAATCTCTCGACCTGCAACCAGGACTTTTCCTGCGTCAACGGCTTTTGCCCGAGCTTTGTCACTGTCGAAGGCGCGACCCGCCGCAACAAACGGGGAGCCGGCATCGATGCGATGGCGCGTACGACGGCGCTGCCCGAGCCAAACTTCGTTTCCCTCGAAAAACCGTTCAACCTGCTGGTGACCGGCGTCGGCGGCACCGGCGTCATCACCGTCGGCGCGTTGATCACGATGGCGGCGCATCTGGAGGGCAAGGGTGCGTCGGTGCTCGACTTCACCGGCTTCGCGCAGAAATTCGGCCCGGTGCTGAGTTTCATCCGGCTCTCGAACAGGCCCGACGATATCCATCAGGTC
This sequence comes from Bradyrhizobium sp. AUGA SZCCT0176, assembly GCF_018130145.1. Lineage (GTDB taxonomy): Bacteria > Pseudomonadota > Alphaproteobacteria > Rhizobiales > Xanthobacteraceae > Bradyrhizobium. The sequence goes on from NZ_JAFCMB010000004.1 coordinate 321,364, forward strand.
CGGATTGATCAGGGTGCGGCGAACGCGCTGATCGGATGCGACATCGTGGTGAGTTCCTCGCCGAAGGCGTCCGGCACCTATGGACCGGGCATGCGCGCTGTCGTCAACACGGCCGAGATGCCGACCGGCGACATCGTGCGCAATCGCGACGCCAGCCTGGAGGCGGTGGCGAGACTTCGGCACCTCGAACGTGTTGTCGGGTTGGACAATATGAGCAGCCTCGACGCAAACCGGCTGGCCGACGCCCTGTTCGGCGACACGGTTTTTGCCAATGTGATCATGCTCGGAGCGGCGTGGCAGCAGGGCCTGGTGCCGGTGAGTTCGGAAGCGCTGATGCGCGCGATCGAGTTGAATGGCGTTGCGATCGAACAGAACAAGCAGGCTTTTGCCAGCGGACGCCTCGCCGCATCGGATCGTGATTTTGTGACGTCGCTATTAGGGCAGGCCAAAAAGGAAGAGACGCTGGACGAAGTCATCTCTCGCCGTGTCGAGTCCCTCACCGCCTATCAGGATGCAGCCTATGCCGATCGTTACCTCAAATTCGTAGGTCAAGTCCGCGCCGCCGAGGAACGCCACGTACCCGGCTCGCAGGCGCTAACGACCGCCGTCGCTCGGTCCCTCTTCAAGCTGATGGCCTACAAGGACGAGTACGAGGTGGCGCGGCTGCACATGGAGACCGGGTTTCAGGAAAAGCTGCGGCAGGAGTTCGAGGGCGACTTCGCGATCATGTATCATCTGGCGCCGCCGGTCCTGTCGTCCGGAAAGGACGCCCGCGGCCGGCCGCTCAAGCGTCAATTCGGGCAATGGATACAGACACCATTCCGGATTCTGGCGCGGCTCAAATTCCTGCGCGGCACCGCGTTGGACGTGTTCGGCTATACGCACGAGCGCCAGATGGAGCGCGGCCTGATCGACTGGTACGAAAGGCTCGTGACCGATCTCACGCCGTGGATTTCACCTGACACCATCGAACGCTTGGCCAAGATCGCGGCCGCACCGATGGACATTCGCGGCTATGGCCCGGTGAAGCTGGAAGCGGTGGCGAAAGTACAAAAGGAGACGGAAGATTTATTCCGTCTCCTGAAGTCGTCGATATCGGAAAGGCGCGCGGCCTAGCGGGCTTCTTCGAAGCCGGCGAGAACGGATGTCAGGTTGGCGCCTAGAATGTCGGAGAGGTATCCGCCCTCCTGAACGAACACGGTCGGGAGCCCGAGCCGCGCGATGGCGGCGCCAATGCGCCGGAAGCCGGGCGTGGTCACGGCGAGGCCTGCCAACGGATCATGCTCCGATGCGTCGAGGCCAAGTGCAACGACCAGCGCGCCGGGCGCGAAGGCATCGATGGCTTTCTTTGCAACGCCAAGCCCGCCCATGTAGCCGTCATCGCCGGTGCCGATCGGCAAAGGAATATTGAGGTTGGCGCCGAGGCCGGGACCCGCGCCGCGCTCATGCGCATAACCCCAGACGAACGGATAATACGACGTGGGATCGGCATGGATCGAAACCGTAAACACGTCGGGTTGTTCGTAGAAAATGCCCTGCGTACCGTTGCCGTGGTGGACATCGACATCGAGTATGACAACACGTTCATGGCGCTGGCGCAGATGCGCAGCCGCGATCGCGCTGTTGTTGAAGAAGCAGAAGCCGCCCGCCATATCGCGGTAGGCGTGATGACCGGGCGGACGGCAGAGCGCATAGGTCGCGTCTTCGCCGTCGAGGACAAGCTGGGCCGCCGTCGTCGCCACATCCGTTGCCGCGCAAGCCGCAGCAAAGGTACCCGGACCGATCGGAGCGGCAGTATCGGCGGTATGCCAGCCGAGCCGGCCGACGATATGGGTCGGGTAGGTCGCGGCGTGGCGCACCGGATGGATGTTGGCGATCATTTCCGGACCGGCATTGCCGAGCGCGGACCAGGCCTCCCAGGCTTCGGCGAGAAAGCCGAGATATTCCGGACTGTGAATCCTTGCACGCGGGCCCTGCCCGAACATGGTGGGCGCAACCAGTTCGTGCTTGCCGGCCTTCAATCCCGCGAGCAGCCGGTCGGCGCGTTCGGGCTGTTCGGTGGTGCGCTGGATGATACCGCGCACCAGAAAGAATTGCGGATCGTGACTGCGGTGCAGTTCAGTGTAGACGGCCTTCACGCGAATACTCCTGTTTTCTGTAAATGAAATCTGGCGCGCCAGCTTGCGTCGCCGGCTAAGCGGGAATCTCCCGCACGAGTTTTCCGACTTCGCGCCACGCATGACCGATGTGATAGTCGATATGCGCCACGATACGTTCGGGATGGCCTTGTTCGATGGCCGCGAGCACGGGTTCGTGTGTCCGGGCGATTTCATGCGGATCGTCGTACAGCCGGCCGATCAGGCCGATCACCATGCGCATTTCCGACGCGAGATCGTCGAACAACCGCAACAGCCGCCGGTTCGCCGCGATCTCGCAGATCAGGCGGTGAAAGCGGTAGTCCTCCTCGACCTGCCTTGCGGGATCTTCGAGATCAGCGGTCTGGTGCAGCACGTCGATCTGCCGCCGCAGCATGTCGCGCGTCTCCGGTGTGAGATTGCGCGCGGCGAGCACGGCCGCGTGCCGCTCGACGCACAGCCGCAAGTCATAGATGTCGTCGATATCGTCGGCGGCGAATTTGCGCACGAAGAAGCCGCGGCGCGGACTGGCCACCAGAAGCCCCTGCTGTTCCAAGAGCCGCGCGGCCTCGCGCACCGGCGCCCGGCTCACGCCAAGCTCCCGCGCGATCCCCGCTTCCACGACTTTGGAACCCGGCGCCAGCCGGCCTTCGACCACCGCCTGGGTCAGAAGACGGGCGACCTGGCCGACGAGATCGGTGTCGGCGAGGGCGGGCAATCCGACCGGCGGGGACAATGTGCGCATCAAAATGGGTCCATTTTGGCCGATTCTTACCGATTTTAGCCGATTTTACCACTTGTACATAATTTAAGCGTCGATTGTCGACAGTTTAGTCTTGTCATGAGCCTGGTTGCGATGCAACCCTTAGACCTGTTCAAAAAGGGTGCATTCCAATAATGACAGCGCACGTACCGCCTCCGGCCATCAAGGACGGAACCCGGCAAGCCCGAATCGATCTCGCCGCCGCCTACCGGCTGATTCACCGGCTCGGCCTCGACGACAGCATCTACACCCATATCTCGGCCCGGCTGCCGGGCGCCCATGACCGTTTTCTGATCAACCCGTACGGCCTGCGGTTTGAAGAGGTCACCGCGTCCAATCTGGTCACCGTCGATATCGACGGCAACGTCATCGACGACCCGATGAACCTCGGCATCAACCCGGCCGGATTCACCATTCACAGCGCCGTGCATGCGGCGCGAACGGATGCTGCCTGCGTACTGCACACCCACACCGTCGCCGGCGTCGCGGTGTCCTGCCAGAAGCAGGGACTGCTGCCGCTCAATCAATGGTCGATGCAGTTCACCGATCGCCTCGCCTATCACGACTACGAAGGCATCGCGCTCGATCTGGATGAGCGCGAGCGGCTGGTCGCCGACCTCGGCGACAAGTTCGTCATGGTTTTGCGCAACCACGGCATGCTCACCTGCGGACGTTCCGTCGCCGAGGCGTTCAAGCTGATGCACAATCTGGAACGCTCGTGCCGCGCCCAGCTCGCGATCCAGGGCGCCAATGCCGAGATCGTGCCGCTCTCGGCAAGCGTCGCCCGCAAGACCGCGGGTCAATATGGGACCTTCTATGACAGCATCGAACTCAACGGTGTTCCCGATATCGAATGGGTCGCCTTCAAGCGGATGCTGGAACGGTCAGATCCGGATTTCATGAACTAGCCGCACACTCAAACTTCAACGCAACGCGCGCCGCTCAGGCGATCAAGAGAGAGATGTCATGCTAAAGCAATTTGTTATGGGTCTTGCTGTGGTAGGCGGCCTTTCCGGAGGCGCCCTTGCGCTCTTCGGCGCAGCCCTTTCGAGCACAGCCTTTACCAGCACAGCCTTTGCGCAAGAGCCGAAGGCAGGCGGCGTCGTCAATGCCGTAATCCAGCCCGAACCGCCGGGCCTGATGATGGGCATCGTGCAGAACGGCCCGACCCAGATGGTATCAGGCAATATTTACGAAGGCCTGCTGCGCTATAGCCCGAAGCTGGAGCCGCAGCCGGGTCTGGCCGAGAGCTGGAGCGTCAGCGAAGACGGCAAGGTCTACTCGTTCAAGCTCAGGAAGGGTGTCACCTGGCATGACGGCAAACCGTTCACGTCGGCCGACGTGGCGTTCTCGATCGAATTCCTCAAGCAGACCCATCCGCGTGGGCGCAACAATCTGGTCCAGGTCGACAAGGTCGAAACACCAGACGAATCCACCGTCGTGTTCACGCTGAAGCAGCCGTTCGGGCCGTTCCTCGGTATCTTCGAAGTCGGCTCGATGCCGATGATTCCGAAGCACATCTATGAAGGAACCGATTTCAAGACCAACCCGGCCAACAACACGCCCATCGGCACCGGCCCCTTCATGTTCAAGGAATGGCAGAAGGGCTCCTTCATCCGGCTGGTCAAGAACCCGAACTACTACATCAAGGGCAAGCCCAACCTCGACGAAATCTACTGGCACGTCATTCCCGACGCCGCGGCGCGATCGGTGGCGTTCGAAACCGGCAAGGTCGACGTGCTGCCGGGCGGCTCGGTCGAGAATTTCGACGTTCCGCGCCTGAGCAAACTCAAGAACGTGTGCGTCACCGGCGCTGGCTGGGAATTCTTCAGCCCGCATTCCTGGCTGTGGCTCAACAACCGCTCCGGCCCGACCGCCAACAAGAAATTCCGTCAGGCCGTGATGTTCGCGATCGACCGCAATTTTGCAAAGGACGTGATCTGGAACGGTCTCGGCAAGGTCGCCACCGGGCCATCCGGCTCTTCGATCAAGTACTACACGGACGCGGTGACGAAATACGATTTCAATCCGACGAAGGCGAAGGCACTGCTGAAGGAGGCCGGCTACAATGGCGAGAAGGTTCGCCTGCTGCCGCTGCCTTATGGAGAAACCTGGCAGCGTTGGGCCGAGGCCGTGAAGCAAAATCTGCAGGACGTCGGCATCAATATCGAAATGGTGGCGACCGATGTCCCCGGCTGGAATCAGAAAACCGCCGACTGGGACTACGATATCGCCTTCACCTATCTGTACCAGTACGGCGACCCCGCGCTCGGCGTCGGCCGCAATTACGTCTCGAGCCAGATAACGAAGGGCTCGCCGTTCAACAACGTCGAGGGCTATTCGAATCCGGAGATCGATCAACTGTTCGCGGACGGCGCCGTCGCCTTCCCGGATTCTAAGCGCCAGGAGATCTACACCAAGGCGCAGAAGATCCTGACCGACGACGTGCCGGTGGCATGGCTGCTCGAACTGCAGTTCCCCACCATCACCCGCTGCAACGTCAAGAACCTCGTCACGACCGCGATCGGCGTCAATGACGGCTTCCGGGACGCGTGGATCGAAAAGTAACTCCGTAACATCCAGATCGCGGCGGCGGCGCTCCGGCGTCTCGCCGCGATCGGAAATTCCAACACCACGCCTCGAACGCAGCGGAAATTCACACGATGCTCGCATTCATTGCCCAGCGCATTGGCAAGGCCGTCATCGTCCTGCTGGCAATCGTCGTCCTCAACTTTTTCCTGATCCGGCTGGCGCCGGGCGATCCAGCGCTGGTGATGGCCGGTGAAGCCGGCGCCGGCGACCAGATCTTCCTGGCGCAGCTCCGCGAAAAATTCGGCCTCGACCAGCCTCTGCCGGTGCAACTGTTTCTCTACGTCAAGGGCATCGTCAGTCTCGATCTCGGCTTTTCGTTCCGCCAGCAAATGCCGGTTTCAAAGCTGATCCTCGACCGGCTTCCCGCCACCCTGCTGCTGACCGGCACCGCGTTTGCGATCTCGCTCGCGTTCGGCGTCCTGTTCGGAACGCTGGCGGCGCGCCGCGCCGGCAGCTGGACCGACACCCTTATCACGGTGCTGGCGCTGATCTTCTACGCCACGCCGCTGTTCTGGGTCGCGCTGATGGCGATCCTGCTGTTCTCGGTGACGATGGATTGGCTGCCGAGCTTTGGCTACGAGACGGTGGGTGCTGGTTACACCGGGCTCGCTCACGTGCTGGATGTCGGCGCCCACCTGATCATGCCGGCGACCACGATCGGCCTGTTCTTCATGGCCACCTACGCCCGCATGACCCGCGCCTCGATGCTCGAGGTCAAGCGTCTCGACTTCGTCAAGACCGCGCGCGCCAAGGGGTTGCGCGATGCCGTGATCCAGCGCCGTCACGTGCTGCGCAACGCGCTGCTGCCGGTGGTGACGCTGGCGGGATTGCAGGCGGGCACGCTGGTCGGCGGCGCCGTGCTGACCGAAACCGTGTTCGCCTGGCCCGGCATCGGCCGGCTGATGTACGAGGCGCTACTGCAGCGCGACTATAATCTGCTGCTGGGCGTATTCGTGGTCTGTTCGGCGATGGTACTGGCGTTCAACCTGATCACCGACCTGATCTACCGTTCGGTCGATCCCCGCATCGAGTTTGCCGCATGAGACAGTTCTGGAGATTGATGCTCCGCAATCCCGGTGGCCTGATCGGCCTCGTGATCCTGACGGTCGCGATCGTAATTGCTGTGTTCGGTCCCCTGCTGTTTCCGACCTCGCCCTGGCGCATGGTGCAGCGGCCGTTCCTGCCGCCGTTCACGCTGGCCGGCCTGCCGCTCGGCACCGACGCGCTCGGTCGCGACGTGATGGCGGGCATCATCTATGGCGCCCGCGTCTCGCTGCTGGTCGGTCTCGTCTCGACGCTGGCGGCGCTAGCGGTCGGCATTCCCGTGGGCGCTGCGGCCGGCTATTTCGGCGGCCGGATCGGTGACGCCCTGATGCGCTTCACCGAATTCTTCCAGACCGTGCCGAGCTTTGCGCTCGCGATCGTGCTGGTCGCCGTGCTGCAGCCGTCGATCGTCTCGATCGTGATCGCGATTGCCATCGTCAGCTGGCCGCCGGTGGCGCGCCTCGTCCGCGGCGAGGTGCTGTCACTGCGCACCCGTGAATATGTCCAGGCCGCGATCGTGACCGGGCAGACCAATAGCTGGATCATCTGGCGCGAGATCCTGCCCAACGCCCTCTCCCCGGTGATCGTATTGGCGTCGTTGATGGTTGCCACCGCGATCCTGCTCGAATCCTCGCTGTCGTTTCTCGGCCTTGGCGATCCCAATCTGATGTCGTGGGGCTACATGGTCGGCGCCGGCCGCACCGTCATTCGCCAGGCCTGGTGGATCACGGTGTTTCCCGGCGTCGCCATCCTGATCTCGGTGCTGGCGCTGAACCTGATCGGCGAAGGCCTCAACGATGCGCTCAACCCGCGTCTCAACAAGGACGGGCGCTGAGCATGTCTGAAGCCGCTGTAGTCATCAAGGACCTCAAGCTGGCGCTACCGCCCGGCAGCGACCGCGCTTACGCCGTGGATGGCGTGTCGTTCGAGCTCACCGCCGGCAAGATCCTTTGCGTCGTCGGCGAATCCGGCTCGGGCAAGTCGATGTGCGCGCATGCCCTGATGGGTCTGCTGCCCGACACCGTGATCGCCGAGGCCGGCGAAATCACCTTTGGCGGCCAAAACCTGCTGACCCTCGACGCGGATGGCTGGCTCGGTCTGCGCGGCCGCCGCGTTGCGATGGTCTTCCAGGAGCCGATGACGGCGCTCAACCCTTTGATGCGGATCGGCGACCAGATCGCCGAGATGTTCGAGGCGCATGGCCTGCTAACGCCGAAAGAACGGAAGCAAAAGGCCCTCGGCCTGCTGCGCGAAGTCGGCCTGCCCGACCCCGAACGCAGCGTGCGGGCCTATCCGCACCAGCTCTCGGGCGGCCAGCGGCAACGCGCGATGATCGCGATGGCGCTGGCGCTCGAACCGGCGGTGCTGGTGGCTGATGAACCGACGACCGCACTCGACGTCACCACGCAGGCACAGATCCTCAAACTGATCCGCGACCTGCAACGCAGCCGCAACATGGCGGTGATGTTCATCACCCATGATTTCGGCGTCGTCACCGATATCGCCGATCGCGTTGTCGTGCTCCAGCACGGCAAGGTGGTCGAACAGGGCGCAGCCGACGACGTGCTGCAGCGTCCGCAACATCCCTATACAAGGGCGCTGCTGGCCGCCGTACCAAAACTGCAGCCGCCGGCGCGCGTTTCCCGGCTCGATCGGCCGAAAGTGGTCGAGGTAATCGGTATCGAAAAAACCTATGTCAGCGGCGGCGGCTGGTTTCAGCCGACCCGCAGCGTCCAGGCCGCCAAGGAAGTCAGCTTTGACATTTTTCAGGGCGAGACGCTTGGCCTGGTCGGCGAATCCGGGTCCGGCAAATCTTCCATCGCGCGCCTGATCATGCGGCTGATCGAGCCGGATGGCGGCACCGTGCGGCTCGGTGTAACCGACCTGACGCGCATCAATGGAAAGGCGTTGCGCGAACAGCGCAAGCGCATCCAGATGGTGTTTCAGGATCCATTCGCTTCGCTCAATCCGCGCCGCAAGGTCGGCAACATCATCACCGATGGCCCGATCGCGCACGGTGCGGACCCGGCGGCCGCACGAAAGCGGGCGCATGAATTGCTGGGTCTGGTGGGCCTCAATGCAAGTGCCATGGAACGTTTTCCGCACGAATTCTCCGGTGGCCAGCGGCAGCGGATCGGAATCGCGCGAGCGCTGGCGCTCGACCCCGAAATCCTGGTGGCGGATGAAGCCGTCTCCGCGCTCGACGTCTCCGTGCAGGCGCAGGTTCTGAACCTGCTCGAAGACCTCAAGACGCGTCTGGGCCTGTCGATGTTGTTCATTACCCATGATTTGCGGGTGGCAGCGCAGATCTGCGATCGCATCGCGGTGATGCAGCGCGGCTCGATCGTCGAGCTCAGGCCTGCCGCGGCGCTGTTCTCCGCTCCCGAGCACCCCTATACGCGCGAACTTCTTGCCGCGGTGCCCGGCCAGATATCATCTTCCAAGGCGGCGTGAACGATGCGTTGTGCGCTTGTCAGCAGCAGCCTCGATATCAGAGGCTACCTCGGTGCGGAGTTCGCGCGCATAGCCGACCGTATCGAAATCGTCGATCATCGCCGCAATGGGTCGGACGCGGACATCAGCCTTGCGATCGCGTGGCACCCGCCGGCTGACGCCTTCGAGCGTTACCCGAACCTGAAGGCGGTCTGTTCGCTCGGCGCCGGCGTCGACAATATTGTCGCCTGCCCGAGCCTGCGGCCGGATATCGACGTCGTTCGCATCGTCGATCCCCTGCAGGCGCAGACGATGTCAGGCTTTGTCATCTGGCATGTGATCTCGCACCAGCGACGTTTTGCAACTTATCTGGCCCAGCAGCGTGGCAGAATCTGGAAGCGCCTCCCGCAGCGTGCCGCACAGGACGTGCCGGTCGGCATCCTCGGTTACGGCGAAATCGGCCAGCGCGTTGCCGCCGACCTTGCGCAGCTCGGTTTCCCCGTCATGGCGTGGAGCCGGACGGCGAAGCCGACGCCCGCCTCCGTTCGGGGATTCCATGGCCCCGCCGGCCTTGGCGCCATGCTTGGTGAAAGCGAGGTGCTGGTGAACCTGCTGCCGTTGACGCAGGAGACTCAGGGCATTCTCAACGCGGAACTGTTCGCCCGCATGCGCCGCGGCGGCTACCTCATCCAGGTCGGACGCGGCGAACATCTGGTCGATGCGGACCTGCTAGCTGCGCTGGAGAGCGGTCAGCTCGACGGCGCCGCGCTCGACGTGTTCGCGGCCGAACCGCTGGCGCCGGCGCACCCGTTCTGGCATCATCCCAAAATCGTCGTGACGCCACACGACGCCTGCGAAGTCCGGGTCGAGGCCGTTGCGACCACGGTCGTCGCAACCGCCGACGCGATACAAACCGGCCGACGGCCGCCGAACGCCATCGACCGCCAACGCGGCTATTGACCGGTCGTACGCCCCCAAAGGATCACGGCCTAAAGGACACTGCGGTGCCAGACTCCTCTCCCGCGATTGACGCGGCACATCCGATCGATGGCCTGCGCGCCGCATCAAGCATTCCGGAATCGCTTGCCAAGGAACTGGCGGCCGAACATTACGGCCTGCCCGTCACGGTGCGTCGCCTCGACAGCGAGCGCGATCAGAATCTCCGGCTGCGGACGCCGGATGGCCGCGAATATGTGCTGAAGATCGCGAACCCCACGGAGGATCGCGCGGTCACGAATCTGCAGACCGAAGCCCTGGTTCAGCTGGCCGCCGCCGACCCCGGCCTGCCGGTGCCGCGCATCTTCCCCGCGTTGAACGGCGCAACGGAACTCGAGATCGGCTTCGACGACGGCTCGACGCGGGTCGTGCGTCTCTTGTCGTTTCTTGCCGGAACACCATTCCACACCGTCGAGAGTTCAGCGGCGCTGCGGCGCGACCTCGGTCAGTGCGCGGCACGGATGGCACGGGGGCTTCGCGACTTCCGGCATCCCGGCGCCAACCACAAGCTGCTGTGGGATCTTCAGCACGCCGCCGAATTGCGTCCATTGATCGACGCCGTCCCGGCCGACCGACGCACTCTCGTCGAGCGCACCCTCGACCGGTTCGAGACGCACGCCCTTCCCGTGCTCTCGAGCCTGCCCAAACAGCCGCTTCACAACGATCTCAACCCGCACAACATCGTCGTCGATTCCGCCAACAGCGAGCGCATCGCGGGAATCATCGACTTCGGCGACATGACGTCGACCGCCCGGGTCGTCGACCTTGCCGTGACCGCGGCGTACCAGGTCGTCGATGGCGACGATCCGCTCGCGCCCGCCTGCGATATGATCGCGGCTTACCATGCGGTCACGCCGCTCGACGGAATCGAGTTCGAGATCTTGTTCGACCTGATCGCGACGCGCATGGTGATGACCATCGTGATCAGCAGCTGGCGGGCCATCCGCTATCCCGGGAATCGGGATTATATTCTACGCAACAATCCGGCGGCCTGGGGCAGACTGCAGCGAATCGCTGGTATCCCCCGGGCACAGGCCCGGCAGCAGATTCAGTCTGCCTGCAATTCGGAGTAAAACAGATGTCCACCAACCATGAGGCTGCTTCGGCCAACGACTTGATCGCACGGCGCAAGCGGCTGCTCGGTCCGGCCTACCGTCTGTTCTACGAACAACCGGTGCAATTTGTCCGCGGCGAAGGCGTGTGGCTCTACGATCCCGCCGGCAATGCCTATCTGGACGCCTATAACAATGTCGCGTCGGTCGGACACTCGCATCCCCGCGTCGTGCAGGCGATCGCACGGCAGGCCGCGGTGCTGAACACCCATACGCGCTATCTGCACGAGACCGTGCTCGACTATGCCGAAAAACTGCTAGCCACCTTCCCGGCCGAGATCAGCCAGATCATGTTCACCTGCACCGGCAGCGAGGCCAACGACCTCGCGCTGCGTGTGGCCCGCACCTGCACCGGCGGCACCGGCTTCATCGTGACGGAAACCGCCTATCACGGCGTCACCAGCGCGCTGGCCGAGCTGTCGCCTTCGCTCGGGCTGCCGCTGGCAAAGGACAGCCACGCCCGGTTGGTGCCGGCGCCGCGTTCTGCCGGCGACGATACCGGCGAGACCTTTGCGCGGCACGTTCGCGGCGCGCTCGACGACATGCGCAAAAACGGAATTCGTCCGGCCGGACTGTTGGTCGACACGATCTTCTCCAGCGACGGGGTGTTCGCGGACCCTGCGGGCTTCCTGCGCCCCGCCGTCGAAGCGGTGCGTGCGGCCGGCGGCATCTTTATCGCCGACGAGGTGCAGCCAGGCTTCGGGCGCACCGGCGAGCAGATGTGGGGTTTTGCCCGCCACGGTCTCATTCCCGATCTGGTCACGATGGGCAAGCCGATGGGCAATGGCCATCCAGTCGCCGGAATGGCGGCGCGTCCGGAAGTGCTGGCCGAATTCGGCGCGCGGTCACGCTATTTCAACACCTTTGGCGGCAATCCCGTCTCGGCGGCGGCCGGAATAGCCGTGCTTGAAGTGATCGAGTCCGAAGGCTTGCTTGCGAATGCACAGCGCGTCGGCGCCTATCTGCGTGAACAGTTTCGGCAGCTGCAGGCGCGCCATCCATTGATATCAGAGGTGCGCGGCGCCGGATTGTTCTTTGGCGTGGAGCTGCGGCACGGCGGTCCCACCGGAACGCCGGCCGCCAGCGAAACAGCAGCCATCGTCAATATGCTGCGCGAGCGGCACGTGCTGATCAGCGCCGCCGGACCGCAAGCCAACGTTCTCAAGATCCGGCCGCAGCTGGTGTTCACCACTGCGCATGCGGACGTGCTGGTGGAGAAACTCGATCAGGTTTTGCAGGCGCTGAAATAGCCGCAAAGCAACTAGGTAAGCGCGCGGACGGCCTTGAAGCCGTGCGAGGCCGCCTCCAGCGCCGCGTCGATATCGGCGGCCTGATGGGCCGACGACAGGAACATGTTGTGCACGGGATGAAAGAACGCGCCGTGGCGCTAAGCCGCTGAACAGAACGCCCGGCCCTTCTTCACATCCGGATCGGCGTCGAACAGCATCAGCGGCATCTGCGGCGGGCCACTCTGCCGGATCGCGACGCCGTACTGGTTCGCCAGCGACGCCAGCCCCTCGCGCAGCCGCAAGCCCATGGTGCGGAGTTGCCCGGGCACATCGGTTTCACGCGCGATCCGCAGCGTCGTCCGAGCCGCTGCCATCGCCACGGTGCCGCACCAGAACGAGCCGGTCACGAACACCTTTGTTGCCGCCTCGCGGAATTTGTCATTGCCGGTCACGGCCGCCAGCGCGTAGCCGTTGGCGATTGCCTTGCTCCAGGCGGCCAGATCCGGCCGCACCCCGAGCGCCTCCCAGCTTCCCCTGATATCGAGCCGCAGCCCGGTGCGCACCTCGTCGAGAATGAGCGCGGCGTCAGCGGCGTCGCACGCGGCGCGTGCAGCGGCGGCGAATTCGCGCGTCGGCAATTCGAGATCGCGGGCGATGTCATGCCGGAAGCCGGTGACCAGGATCGCCGCAAGATCCTTTCCCGCTTCATCGACCGCCGCCTGCAGGCTCGCGACGTCGTTGTATTCGAAGTGCAGCAGATGCGCGCGGTCTTCGCTGGTGACGCCGGCCACGCTCGGCGAGCACCAGGGCAGCGCGCCGTGATAGCTGCCCTTGGCGACCAGCACCTTGCGCCGACCGGTGCCGGCCCGCGCGATGGTCACGCAAGCCGTGGTGGCGTCACCGCCGTTCTTCTGGAACATCGCCCAATCCGCATGCGGCACCATCGCAACGAAATCTTCGGCCAGATCCACCATCACCTCGCCCGGGCCGTTCAGACAATCGCCCAGGGCAGCCTGCGCCTCGGCCGCGGCCTGCACTTCGGGGTGGCGATGGCCGAGCAGCACCGGTCCCCAGCTGCACATGAAGTCGATATATTCGCGCCCGTCGACGTCGCGCACCCGGCATCCCTCGGCGGAGGCGAAGAACTGCGGATAGCCTTCCGGCAGCCGCGCGGCGTTGAGATGTCCCCACATGCCGCCGGGCACCACGCGCTGGGCTCGCGCCCGCAACATCGCATCCGCGCTCTGTGTTTCACTCAATACCGCTGCCTGCTTGTTCATGGGCGTCCTCTTGGTGTGCGCTTATTGTTTTTCTCGCGTGCCGCAGACGTGGTAGCTCCCCGCTTCGATGAAGAGGGAGGCTCCATCCCGCCATCAAAGCATCGCACGCGAACAACGGCAAGATGCCGACGAAATGCGAGCCCGTTCCGGCGCAGCTATCAGGCATGGCTTTGCATGCGCGCTTGCGTATGATGCCTCCGCCGCAAGAACAACAAATCAGAAAAACTCGGGAGCGCCCTTTGACCGCAACCACCACCCGGATCAACCCAGCCGATCACCTGCCGGACTATGTCAGCCCGGCGCAGGTGAAGGGGCTGCTCGGCCATGTCGACATCTGGCGCGACGCGTGGGGCATCCCGCATGTCCGCGCCGGCACCTATCAGGATGCGTTCGCCGGGCTTGGATTTGCGCAGGCGCAAGACCGGCTCTGGCAGATGGAGGCGTTGTTGCGGCGTGGCACCGGCCGCTATGCCGAATGGCTCGGCGCCCGCGCTGTTGCCGGCGATGTGATTGCCCGGCAGATGAATGGCGACGCCGCCTCGCGCCGTGACTACGCCCTGCTCGGCGACGAGGCCAAGGCGATGCTGGTGGCGTACGCGCGCGGCGTCAACGCGTTCATCGCGCTGCGCCGATGGCCGGTCGAATACAAAATCCTCGGCTGCGAACCGATGGCCTGGGAGCCCTGGCATTCCATCGCTGTCATGCGGCAGATCGGATTCCTGATGGGATCGGTGTGGTGGAAGCTCTGGCGGGCCGCGGCGCTGCCGATCGTCGGCGCCGACAACATCGCAAAGCTGCGCTTCGATGATGGCGGCAGCGATCTGCTGTGCGTGCCGCCGGGCGTCGAAGGCAAGCGGCTCGCGGCAGCCCTTGCCGATCTCAAGCCCGGCATCTCTGCGCTGCTGGCGACCGCACAGGAGCAGATGGGCGCCGAACTCGACGGCGGCAGCAACAATTGGGCGATCTCCGCCGAGCGTACATCGACCGGCCGGGCGATCGTCGCCGGCGATCCGCATCGCGTACTGGAAATGCCGAACATGTACGCGCAGGCGCATCTCACCTGCGACGAGTTCGACGTCATCGGCCTCACCGTGCCCGGCGTGCCCGGCTTCCCGCATTTCGGGCACACGGCCAATGTCGCCTGGTGCGTGACGCATGCCTTTGTCGACATCCACGATCTCTATGTCGAGCAATTCGACGCCGACGCCCGCCACTATCGCTTCAAAGGAGAGATGCTGCCGGCGACGCATCGCCCCGAGACCATCAAGGTGCGCAACGGCAAGGACGTCGCGATCAACGTGGTCGAAACCCAGCATGGTCCCGTCATCGCGGGCGACCCGACAAAGGGCACCGCGCTGGCGCTCAAGTCTGTGCAGTTCGCGGTGCCCGACGCCTCATTCGATTGCATGGTGCGGATGCTGCGCGCCAAATCGGTCGAGCAACTATACGAGGCGACGCGCGGCTTTGCGCTGTTGGATCACAATGTCGTCGCCGGCGACACATCAGGCAAAATCGGCCATCGTGTGCGCGCCTTGGTGCCGAAGCGGCCGCGCTCCAATGGCTGGTTGCCGGTGCCGGGCTGGACCGGCGAGCACGAATGGGACGGCATGGTGCCGTTCGAAGACATGCCGCATACGATCGCGCCGGATAAGGGGATGATCGTGACCGCCAACAACCGCGTGGTGGAGCCCGAGCGCGAACCATATCTCTCGACCGACCCGATGCCGCCGCACCGCACCCGCCGCATCTGGCTGCGGCTCAAGGAACTGAAGCGGCCCTCGCCCGAGCAGATGCCGGCCATTCACCGCGACCTCCTGAGCATTCCCGCCATCGAAATCCGCGAACGCCTACGCGCGGTCGGGCTGCCGGCGGAGACGAAGCATTTGTGCGACCTGATCCTCGGCTGGGACGGCGAGATGCGCGGCGATTCGGTCGCGGCCGCGGCCTATTCCGCCGTTCGGCTGGAATTGACAAAGCTCGCGCTTCGCCGATCGGGCCTCGACAAGACCGCCGACAGCGATTTCACCAAGGTGGCACCGGGACTGTTTCCGGAAGTCCAATTCTGGTGGACGCTGCCGCAACTGCTGCGCAGCAATGACGAGAGCCTCTTGAACGGCGCGACATGGAATGAGCTGCTGCGCGAGGCCGTTGTCACGGTGGCGAAGAATGCGCCGACCGCCGATTGGGGCACGCTGCATACACCGAAGCTCAAGCACGCGCTCTCGGTCGCTTTCCCCGACTATGCCGGTCAGCTCGACAAGGACTGCGCCAAGATTTCCGGCGACAATGATTGCGTGTTCATGGCGGGATATTCGATGAAGTTTGGCTTCCAGGCCACCTCGTCCGCATTGTCCCGTTACGTCTTCGACGTCGGCGCATGGAACAACTGCCGGTGGATCGTCTTCCATGGCGCGTCGGGCCATCCGGCCAGTCCGCATTACGCGAACCAGAACGCGACATGGGCAAAAGGCGAAATGGTGCCGATGCTCTACGATTGGGAGGCGATCAAGCGCGGGGCGAGTTCACACCAGACGCTCAGCAGGTGAGTTACCTCGGCACCACGGCGGTCGCCTCGATCTCGACCCGTGCGGCCTTCTCGACAAGCCGCACCACCTGCACCAGCGCCATCGCCGGATAATGCGCGCCAAAAGTTTCGCGATAGACTTTTCCGAGCGCTTTCAGGTTCGCCAGATATTCCTCGATGTCGACGACGTACCAGGTCAGCCGCACGAGGTGTTCGGGCTTCGCGCCGCCCTCGCTAAGGATCGCGGCTATGTTCTCCAGCGTCTGGCGCACCTGCGCGATGAAGCCATCGGCCAGAACGTTGCTGGCGTCCCAGCCGATCACGCCGCCGGTCACCACCAGCCGGCCGTCGGCGGCCATGCCGTTGGCGTAACCTTTCGGCACCGGCCAGCCGCTCGGCTGCAGGATCTGCAAGCCCGAGGCCGGCACCTCATCCTTCGCCACCGGCAACACCGCCAGCGTGGGCCCTTTTTGCGTGCTCACAAAAATCTCTCCATCACTTCCAAATTGTTGTTTGACGCGTTTTCTTTACGCGAACCGGTATCCACTTCGCTCGAAAACGCTATGCGCTTCATTCCGCAGCCATGCCGGCCGAGGCCGAACCGGTCTGCGCCATCTGCCGCAAGGCGAACCGCCGCAACTTGCCGGTCTCGGTCTTGGGCAGTTGCGCGACGAATTCGATCGCGCGCGGATATTTGTAGGGCGCGATCTCGCGCTTGACGTGCTCCTGCAACGCGGTCACCAGCGCCGCATCGGCGTCGATGCCGGAGGCGACCACGATGTAAGCCTTGACGATCATGCCGCGCGCCTCGTCGGGCGCGCCGACGACGCCGCACTCGGCGACCGCCGGATGCGTCAGCAGTGCGGCCTCGATCTCGGGGCCCGCGATGTTGTAGCCGGAGGAGACAATCATATCGTCCGACCGCGCCACGAACGACAAGCGTCCCGTCTCGTCGCGGACGAAGGAATCGCCGGTCAGGTTCCAGCCGTCGCGGACGTAATTCGATTGCCTGCTATCCGCGAGATAGCGGCATCCGGTCGGGCCGCGAACCGCGAGCTTGCCGACCGTGCCCGCCGGCAACTCGTTCATGTCATCGTCAACGATCTTGGCCTCGTAACCTGAGACCGGGAGCCCGGTCGTTCCCGCGACGGCCTCTCCAACCCGGTTGGTGATGAAGATATGCAGCAATTCGGTGCTGCCTATGCCGTCGAGAATTGGCTTTCCGGTCTTGCGGGTCCAGCTGTCGAACACCGGCGCAGGCAAGGTCTCGCCGGCCGACACCGCCAGCCGCAACGACGACAGATCCGCGCCCTTGTCCATCGCGGCCAGCATCGCGCGATATGCCGTCGGCGAGGTAAAGCAGATCGTGGCTTTGTAGGTCTCGATGATCTTGACCATCTCGGGAGGTGAAGCGTTTTCCAGCAAAGTCGCCGTCGCGCCGAACCGCAGCGGAAAGATCGCAAGGCCGCCGAGGCCGAACGTAAAGGCCAGCGGCGGCGAGCCGACGAACACGTCGTCTTTGGTGACGTTGAGGACTTCGCGCGCATAGCCATCGGCCACGATCAGGAGATCGCGATGGAAATGCATCGTCGCCTTCGGCTCGCCCGTGGTGCCCGAGGTAAATCCCAGCAGCGCAACATCATCCCGTCCGGTCTTGACGGCGTCGAAGCGGACCGGCTTGTTGAGCGCCACCCGGTCGAGCTCGGCGTCATGGTTCGACGTACCGTCGAAATTCACCACCTGCCTGAGAAACTTGCTGGTCTTGGCGCAGGCAACCAGTTCGTCGGCGATGCGGCTGTCGGTCAGCGCCAGCGCGATCTCAGCCTTGTCGACGATTTTGGACAACTCGCCGGCACGCAGCATCGGCATGGTGTTGACGACAACGGCGCCCGCTTTGGTCGCCGCGAGCCATGCCGCCACCAGCGCGGGATTGTTGCCGGAGCGGATCAGCACGCGGTTGCCGGGCTTGACGCCGTAATTCTCCACCAGCGCATGCGCCAGGCGGTTCGACCAATCGGCGAGTTCCTTGTAGGTCCGCTGGCGGCCATTGCCGATCAGCGCCGTGCGGTCACCGAAGCCCTTCTCTACGATCCGGTCGGTCAGCTCGACCGCGGCGTTGAGATATTCGGGGTATTGAAATTCCGGTCGGTCGAGAACCAGTTCCGGCCATTGCTCCGGCGGCGGCAGGTTGCGCCGCGCAAAATCATCGACGTGACCCGATGGGCCAAGGTCTAAATTTCTACCTGACATTTCCATCGCCCTCGCGTTCGGGATGAAAGGCTTGTGAAGACCGTCCGGCAGTGCTCCATTGGCAATCATTTTATACTTAAAGTAATTTGGCGCAAGGGCCCAGATCAGGGCCGTTCCACTCTTTTTTGGAAGCCGGCGCGCCGGCAGGTCCAGGCTGCGCCTACGCCGTCCGCGCCTTCGCGGATTTCTGCGCCGATGCTTTGGTCTTGGCCAGGAGCCGCATCAGTTCGCGGACATCCTTCGGTGTCAAATCCCCGAAGATGTCGGCGATCCACAACTCATGCTCGGCAGCCATCTTGCGGAACTCGACACGGCCGGCCTTGGTCAGGCGGATCACCTGGACGCGGCGGTCGGCATCCGAGGTGCGCCGGTCGAGATGGCCGGATTCGACGAGGCGCTCGACCAGTCCGGTGACGTTGCCGTTCGACACCATCATCCGCTTCGAAACGTCTGATAGCGTCATGCCGTCGGGCACCTTGTCGAGCTGGGCCATCAGGTCGAAGCGCGGCAGCGTCACATCGAAGCGTTCGCGCAGCCGGCTGCGAACCTCGCCCTCGATCAGGGTGGTACAGGTCAGAAGGCGGAGCCACAGCCTGATTTCATCCCCGTGATCCTCGGGGAGTTCGACAGCCTTGGTCTCTGAATCAAGCATCATGACGCCAATTTGTCTGATTTGCGCGTGCGGGGAATCGAGCAGACCGCAGCTTGCTATCATGGTCCAGATTTCTTTAGGGTTCAAGCATTTGGCGCGCAGCTTGCATGGCTTTCTTACATGGATTCTTATTTGCGGGCTTGTTGCTTGCGGCCGAAGTCATCCTCAGAATAAGCTGGATCTGAGGATTTGGTGGGTTGGTTTCGGCTGCGGCCGAATGAAGGAGTTGGTGATGATGCAGCCGTTGAAATTGGCGGGACCTAAGTTAGCCTTGCTTGCGGTCTTGCTGAGTGCCGCCGCAGGACAAGCCGCGGCACAGGAGAAGATCAAAATCGGCGTCATCGTGACGTTGTCCGGCCCTCCGGCGGCACTCGGCCAGCAGGTCCGCGACGGTTTCGCACTCGCGGTCAAGGACCTCGGCGGCAAGATGGCAGGCAAGGACGTCGAACTCGTCGTGGTCGATGACGAGCTCAAGCCGGACGGGGCCGTGACCAAGGTCAAGGGCCTCCTGGAACGCGAAAAGGTCGATTTTGTCGTAGGCCCGATCTTCTCCAACATCCTCCAGGCCATCCACAGGCCGGTCACAGAAAACAAGACGTTCCTGATCAGCCCTAACGCGGGTCCGTCGACCTATGCCGGCAAGGAGTGCAGCCCGTTTTTCTACGTCACCTCCTACCAGAACGATCAGGTCCATCAGGTCCTCGGCAAGGTTGCCCAGGATCGCGGCTACAAGCGTGTCTATGTGCTGGTGCCGAACTATCAGGCCGGCAAGGATTCCGCCGCCGGATTCAAGATCGACTACAAGGGCGAGATCGTCGAGGAAAGCTACTTGCCGCTGAACACCTCCGATTTCCAGGTTGAGCTGACCAAGATCTCCTCCTCGAAGCCCGACGCGCTGTTCACCTTCATGCCGGGTGGCCTCGGTGTCGGCCTTGTCAAGCAATACCGGCAGGCCGGCCTTGCCGATCGCATTCCCGTGCTGTCCGCCTTCACCGTCGATGAATCGACGCTGCCGGCACAGCAGGACGCCGCCGTCGGCATGTTCGGCGGTTCCAACTGGGCGCCCAATCTCGACAATCCGCAGAACAAGAAATTCGTGGCCGGCTATGAAGCGGCCTACAACATCGTGCCCGGCACCTACGCCTTCCAGGCCTATGATGCGGCGATGCTGATCGACAGCGCCGTCAAGGCGGTGAAGGGCGATCTCGCCAACAAGGACGCGGTGTCGGCGGCGCTGAAGAAGGCCGACTTCACCTCGCTGCGCGGCGACTTCAAGTTCAACGTCAACGGCTATCCGATCCAGAATTTCTACCTGACCAAGGTGGCAAAACGCCCGGACGGCAAGTTCCAGACCGAGATCGTCGAAAAGGTCTTTTCGAATTACGGCGACCGCTACGCCAAGGATTGCGCATCCGGCAAATAACCGGGCGAAGAAGACGCTGGCAAGAAAATCTGGGAGGAAACAACACAATGAAAACTGAAATCGCCGGCATCACGCGCGCCAATGAAGGCATCCAGGGAATCTCCTGGAGCATCCTTGGCCAAACCTATGTGCCGAAAAGCGTCACCGAGCATTCCTTCTCATGGCACGCGACCTTCCCGCCCGACACCTTCGTGCCGCCGCACATCCACCCCGACCAGGACGAATATCTCTACATCCTGGAAGGCAAGCTCGACTTCTTCCTCGACGGTGCCGAGACGCAGGCCTCGCCGGGCGATCTGGTGCGCCTGCCGATGGGCAAGCCGCACGGCATCTTCAACAAATCGGGCCGGACCTCGAAGGTGCTGTTCTGGGTCTCGCCGACGCGGCGGCTCTATGACCTGTTCTGGGGCATCCACAACATGAAAGAGCAGACGCCCGACGCCGTCGTGGCGCTGGCGGCCGAGCACAACATCCACTTCCTGCCGCCGCCCCCGGGAGCGTGAGGTTGTCATGCCCCGCCACCGGGTCGGCCGAATGGCCGCCCGATGACAGGCTCCAGCGGGGCATCCAGTACGCCGCGGCTTCTCGATTCAACCACTGACGTCTCTGGAATACTGGATCGCCCGCTTTCGCGGGCGATGACAGTTTAGCGTGTGGCGCTTACGCTGGCCCTACCGCACGGCCGCCAATGACGGCGCGGCAAAACCGGCCTTTGACGCATAGCCGCGTACGATGGCTTCGCGCTGGCCGTAGCTCAGCACCTTCTCGATATCAGTAAAACCATCCGGCGCCAGTTGCTCGACCGCGTCGATGACGCCCTCGGGACCGCCGCGGCGGTTCGCGCGCACGATCTCCGCCGTCATCGGCAGCCGCTTCTGCTCGTAGGCCAGCAGCGCCTGGCGCGGATGCTCGGCATGGGCCAGCGAATCCGCAAGCGCCCGCGCATCGAGGATCGCCTGCGAGGCGCCGTTGGAGCCGACCGGATACATCGGATGCGCGGCGTCGCCGAGCAGCGTCACCCGCCCCCAGGTCCAGTATGGCAGGGGATCGCGATCGCAGCAGGGGTATTCATAAAATTCCGGCGTCGCCGAGATCAGGTTGCGGACGTCGACATGCGGCACCGAGAAGCGTGCCACATGCGGCATCAATTCCTCGCGCTTGCCCGGCCGCGACCAATCCTCGCGGCGCGGCGGCGGCGCATTGCCTTCGCCAACCCGCACCATCACGGCCCAATTGGTCAGCCGGCTGGCGGGGCTCGATCCCTCCGCGATCGGATAGACCACAACCTTGGCATTGAGCCCACCGGCCACGATCATCGAACTGCCGGTCAGGAACATCGGCCAGTCGCGCGCGCCGCGCCACAGCATCAACCCGTTCCAGCATGGCGGCCCCTCGTCCGGAAACAGCATTTCGCGCACGCGCGAATGGATGCCGTCGGCTCCGATCAGGACATCGCCGCGTGCGGTCTTGATATGCGCGCCTGTGCGGTCGAAGAAATGCGCGATCACGCCGCCTTCGTGCTGCGCGAATGCGCCAAGCCGGCAGCCGGTGTGGATCGCCTCCTTGCCGAGCCGCTCCTCGACGGCGCGATGGATGACGCTCTGCAGGCGGCCGCGATGAACCGAGAATTGCGGAACGTCGTGACCGGCGCCGAGGCCGCGCGGTTCGCGCCAGACTTCCTGGCCGTGACGGTTCAGATAATACAAATCATCGGTACGAACAGCGGCCGCATCCAGCCGGTCCAACAGGCCAAGGCCAGCGAGTTCGCGGATCGCATGCGGCAGCGTGTTGATGCCGACGCCGAGCTCGCGAATGCTGTCGGCCTGTTCGAACAATTCGCAGTCGATGCCTCGGGCGCGCAGCATCAGCGCGGTGGTGAGGCCTCCGATGCCGCCTCCGACGATGATCGCCTTCATCCGCTCAAACTCCACTCAACTGTCTTCCCCTCTCCCCGCAAGGGCGGGGCGAGGGAGAGATAGAGCGTGCCATCCAGCCTATTCGGCCGCAAGCGGCTTTGTCGCCTCGGCCTTGAGCTCGGCGCGGGTTTTCGGCTTACCCTTAATTTTGAGGTCGTCGAAATCCTGCCGGTCGCGGACAGAGTTGCGGAAAATCTGCTCTTTTCCGGGAAGATATTGCGGCGGACAGGCGATATCGGAGGCGCCATACCAGGCCGCCGCCCGCATGGTGAAGGAAGGATCAACCAGATGCGGACGGCCCAGCGCCACCAGGTCGGCGCGGCCGGCGGCCAAGATCGTATTGACCTGATCTGACGTCGTGATGTTCCCGACGCACATGGTCGCAACCCTTGCCTCGTTGCGGACCTGTTCGGAGAACGGCGTCTGGAACATGCGGCCGTAAATCGGCTGCGCGTCGCGCACGGTCTGTCCGGTGGAGACGTCCACGAGATCGACGCCGGCCTCGCCGAACGCGCGGGCAATCGCCACCGCATCGTCGCCGGTGACGCCGCCTTCGGCCCAGTCGGTGGCGGAGATGCGCACCGACATCGGCTTGTGCGCCGGCCACGCCGCGCGCATCGCCTCGAATATTTCGAGCGGATAACGCAACCGGTTCTCGAGCGTGCCGCCATATTCATCCGTCCGGGTGTTGGTCAGCGGCGAGATGAAACTTGCGAGCAGATAACCGTGGGCGCAGTGCAGCTCCAGCATGTCGAAGCCGCAGGCGTCGCCGCGCTGCGCGGAGGCCACGAATTCGGCCTTGACGCGATCCATCGCTGATCGGTCCATCTCGCGCGGCACCTGGCTGTCCGGGAAGTAGGGAATCGGCGACGCCGACAGCGTGTCCCAGCCGCCCTGCTCCAGCGGACGGTCCATGCCATCCCACATCAGCTTGGTGGCGCCCTTGCGCCCGGCATGGCCGAGCTGCAGGCAGATCTTGGCGGCCGAATTGGTGTGCACGAAATCCACGATCCGCGTCCATGCGGCCTG
Source organism: Bradyrhizobium sp. AUGA SZCCT0176 (assembly GCF_018130145.1). Lineage (GTDB taxonomy): Bacteria > Pseudomonadota > Alphaproteobacteria > Rhizobiales > Xanthobacteraceae > Bradyrhizobium. Next base: position 344,742 of record NZ_JAFCMB010000004.1, read on the forward strand.
CTGCGTGTCGTTCCACAGTCCGGTGCAACCCGGCGTGATCCGGGCGTCGCGGCCGACGCAGGTCATTTCGGTGAAGATCAGACCTGCGCCGCCGATCGCGCGCGAGCCGTAATGCACCAGATGGAAATCGCCGGGCACGCCCTCCTCGGCCGAATACATGCACATCGGCGACACCACCGCGCGGTTGGCCACCACCATCTCGCGCAGTTTGAACGGCTGGAACATCGGCGCGACAGGTTTTTCGATGTCGACGTCAAACCCTTTGGTACGGACGGTCTTCGCAAACGCCTTGTCGACCTCGCTGACAAAGCCCGGCGCGCGCAGCGTAAGGTTATCGTAGGTGATCGCCTTGGCGCGGGTCATGACGCCGAACGCGAACTGCACGGGATCGAAATCCCAGAAGCGGTCGACATGCTCGAACCAGACAAGCGACACGTCGGCGGCGTGCTGGGTCTTCTCGACCTCCTCGCGCCGTCCCTGCTCGTAGGTCTGCAAGGCTGCATCTACTGTCGGCGCCTGCGCCATCGCTTCGGCGAGCGCGATGGCGTCCTCCATCGCGAGCTTGGTGCCGGAGCCGATCGAGAAATGCGCGGTCGCCTTGGCGTCGCCAAGCAGCACCATGTTGTCCTTGACCCAGCGCTCGCTGCGGATCATCGGAAAATTCCGCCACATCGAACGGTTGATCAGCAGCTTGTGCTCGCCGAGGAACCATCCGAAGATTTCCGCCATGCGATCGGCGGATTGCTGCTCGCTCAGGCCTTCCAGGCCGGCGCGCGCAAAGGTCTCGGCATCGGTCTCGAATATCCAGGTCGAGCGGCCGGCTTCATATTGGTAGGCGTGGGCGATGAACGGTCCCCACTCCGTCTCCTGGAAGATGAAGGTGAAGGCGTCGAGCGGCCGGGTCGAGCCCATCCAGGTGAACTTGTTGGAGCGTAGATCGATCTCGGGGCGGAAATGCCCGATATGTTTGTCGCGAAAACGGCTGTTGATGCCGTCGGCGAGCACGATCAGATCGGCATCGGCAAAACGGGTCTCGTCGTCGACATCGGTTTCGAACAGCAGCGTGACGCCGAGTTCGCGGGCGCGTTCCTGAAGGATCAGCAGCAGCATGCGGCGCGAACAGCCGCAAAAGCCGTTGCCGCCCACCCGGTGCACGGTGCCGCGGAAATGCACCGCGATATCGTCCCAATAGGCGAATTCCTGGGTGATGCGGCGGTAGCTCGGCGGGTCGTACTTTTCGAAGTTGTCCAGCGTCGCGTCGGAGAACACCACGCCGAAGCCGAACGTGTCGTCGGCGCGGTTGCGCTCGTACACCGTGATCTCGGCCTGCGGCCGCTGCTTCTTCAAAAGGATCGCGGCATAGAGACCCGCCGGTCCCCCGCCGATTATCGCCACCTTCATCAGCGCCTCCGAAGCAAGCTAACGGGCCATCCGGAAATTACTTTAAACCTAAAGCAATTTTCCCGCAAGGGCCACCTGTAGCCCGGATGAGCGGAGCGACATCCGGGATCGGGCTGAACGGAGAATTCCCCGGGTATCGCTGCGCTCACCCGGGCTACATCCTTGCCTAATTCCCCTGGAACACCGGTGACCGCTTGTTGGAAAACGCCTCGAACGCCCGGGCAAAATCCTCCGTGGTCATGCACAGTGCCTGGGCGACGGCTTCCGCCTCGATCGCCTCCTCCACCGACATCGCCCATTCCATCGCCAGCATCCGCTTGGTCATGGTGTTGGCGTAGGTCGGCCCGTCGGACACCTGTTTCGCCAGCGCTTGCGCCTGCGCCAGCACCTGGTCGGCGGCCACGATCCGGCTGAAGAAGCCCCAGCGTTCGCCCTCCTCCGCGGTCATGAAGCGGCCGGTGTAGAGCAGTTCCGACGCCCGCGACTGACCGATGATGCGCGGCAGGATCGCACAGGCGCCCATGTCGCAGCCGGAGAGCCCGACCTTGTTGAAGAGGAAGGCGACCTTGGCGCCGGGCGCTGCCAGGCGCATATCCGAGGCCATCGCGATGATCGCGCCGGCACCGGCGCAGATGCCGTCGACAGCGGCGATGATGGGTTGCGGGCAAGCGCGCATCGCCTTCACGAGATCGCCGGTCATCCGCGTGAAGGCGGTGAGGCCCTTGGTGTCCATCTGCACCAGCGGACCGATGATCTCGAAGACGTCGCCGCCCGAAGAGAAGTTCCCGCCAGCGCCTGACACCACGATGGTCTTGACTTCATCATCCATCGCGCAGGCGCGGAAGAAATCCGTCAGTTCGCGGTAGCTGTCGAAGGTCAGCGGATTTTTCCGCTCCGGACGGTTCAGCGTCACGGTGGCGATCTTGCCGTCAACGGCGAGCAAGAAATGCTTCGGCGAATATTCTGATAGCGGCAGCGTGACGGGGTTGGCGGGTCTGCTCATGGGATCTCCCTTGTCTTGCTATTCGTCATTGCGAGCGCAGCGAAGCAATCCATTCTTTCTTTTTGCGGCGAGATGGATTGCTTCGCTTCGCTCGCAATGACGGTTTCAATTTCAAACTTCGCCGCCGGCGACCGCGACCGCCTGTCCGGTAATGGCGCCGGCGCCCGCGCCGCACAACCACAGCACGGCATCGGCGACTTCCGACGGCGCAACGAGGCGGCCCTGCGGATTGTGCTTCGAGAGCTCGGCGACCGCCTGCTCGCGGCTGCGCCCGGTCTTCTTGATGATGTTGTCGATCGAGCCTTCGAGCAGATCGGTCTCGGTGAATCCGGGACATACCGCATTGACGGTGACGCCGCTCTTGGCCGTTTCCAGCGCCAGCGAACGGACCAGACCAATCACCGCGTGTTTTGCAGCGCTGTAGGCGCTGACATAGGCGTAGCCCTTCAGGCCGGCGGTAGAGGCGATCGCGACCACCCGCCCCTGGCGGCGCTCCAGCATCCCCGGCAACACAGCCTGCGTGGCATGCACCACGCCCATGAAATTGACGTCCATCATGCGCTGGAACAGCGCAGCGTCGGAGCGGCCGAACGGCGCGGATTCCGCAGCGCCCGCATTCGCGATCAGGATATCGATCGGTTGCCGGCCCGCGGCCTCCGCAACGGCTGATTTCACGGAAGCTGCATCGGCGACATCTGCTGTAACAGCAAATTGCGCGGCGCCTGACGCAACGGCTTCATCCAGCGTGGCGCGATTGCGGCCGAGCACGGTGACGACAGCGCCGGCGTCGGACAGTGCTGCGGCGACTGCGCGGCCAATGCCACGCCCGCCGCCGGTGACGAGCGCATGCTGGGAATGCAACGGTTTGGACATCGGTCGGCCTCCCGGAACTGACCTCCGACATTTATTTTAAACTTCAAGCTTTTGCAAGGAAGCAAGTTGCGGAAGCGTTCGCGTGCCTGCCACACCCGCTTGACAGAAGGCCGGCCGGGGGTAGCGTCGTCGCGACAGCCAAAGAGGGGTCAACAACATGGCGGCGCTCGAAAAAGGCATCACGCAGAACGGCACCGGCTATTCCGGCAAGACCTGGAACATCCTCGGACAGGTATACTTCCCAAAGGCCGTGACGGATTCGACCTTTGCGTTCGAAACCAACAGTGATCCCGGCCAGTTCGTACCGGTCCACATCCACCCCACGCAGGACGAATTCATCCTGGTGCAGGACGGCATGCTCGATCTGAAGCTCGATGGCGTCTGGGTGCAGGCCAAGGCCGGCGACCTGGTGCGGTTGCCGCGCGGGATCCCGCACGGCTATTTCAACAAGTCGGACAAACCGGCGCGGGCGCTGTTCTGGGTTTCACCGACCCAGAAGCTGGAAGCACTTTTCAACCAGCTGCACAATCTGAGCGATGTCGCCGAGATCGTGCGCATCTCGGCCGAGCATGAAGTGAATTTTCTGCCGCCGGAAGCCAATGACTAAAACTCTTCGCGAAATTTAGCTGAGCCCGCGCGCAATGTGCCGCGCGGGCGACGATGGCAAAGCTCTGAGGCTGCGCGAAAGTATTTACGCCAGACATAGCGCGACAAACCCGGTATCCGCGAACCGCAGGTTCGCGCGATGACGAGCTTTCGATGTTCAAATTGACGTAAGCGGCCTTAAGCCCCGGCAGCCGGCAGGCTGGCAGCGGCAATCGCGACGATCTGGGCCAGGCGACGTCCGATCCGGGACGGCGCGTTGCGCAGAAATGTACCTACCTGTCGCATTTCATCTTCCATCGTGCCCGGCGGAACGGTTGTTCCCAGAAACGGGGCGCACTACGGAAAATGGTCGTAACGGGCTAACTAGTCGAGATGCCTACGAAAATAGCAATGCGCGCGTCGTCCGGGCGCCCTTTGGCAGTGGAATTATTGCCATGATCGCGCCCGCCGCGGGGGAAATTTTCTCCGCAGATTTGAGCCGCACTTTCGGCACTGAACCCGCCCCGGAGAGGACGGGTTCCAGGCCGCCTCGCCCTACTTCGGCATCACGATCCAGGACGTGCCGTCAAAGCGCGCCAGCCGCATCTGCTTGATGGGGAAAAAATCCTTGGCACTGGTGCTGAGGTCTATGCCCGGCAGCAGCATCGGAAGCTCCAGATCCTTCATGGAAGCCGCCTGCTGCATGACGTTCTCGCGCGTCAGCACGTCGCCGCATTGCCTGAGGACTTGGACGATGGTCTGGGCCATGGAGTAGCCATAGACATTGCTGCCGTCGATCAGGCTCCCGCGCGGATACCATTGCTTCATGAAGGCGAGCCAGTCCTGAAAGCCCTTGTCGCTTTCCCACACCTTGTCGGTGGGATCCTTCATATAGGCCGCCGTCACGGCGCCGATCGATTTCTCCAGACCGGCCGGAGCCAGAGCCGCGCCGACCGACGCGCCAACGCTCGGCAGGATGATCGCGGGCTTCCAGGTCAGCTCAAACGTCCGGCGGATCGCCTGGGCGACGAATCTCGGATTCGCGTGCAGGAAAAACACGTCGGCGCCGGCAGTCTTCAACGTGATGACTTGCGAGTCGACCGTAGGATCCGACAATTCATACGAGGTCTCGGCCACGATCAGCTTGGCGGCGTCACCGAGGCCCGCCTTGAAACCCTTGATGTAATCCTTTCCGGAATCATCGTTCTGATACAGCACGCCGATTTTTGCCGTCGGATACGTGGCAGCCGTGTAACGACCGAGAATGGCGCCTTCGATCTGGTAGCTGGGCTGCCATCCCATGGTCCACGGAAAATGTTCCGGATCGCCCCACCGCGTCGCGCCGGTCGCGACGAAAAGCTGCGGCACCTTTTTGATGTTCAGATATTTCTGAACCGCGGCGTTCGGCGCCGTGCCGAGCGAGCCGGCGATGAACAGAACATCATCCTGCTCGACCAGCTTGCGCGTGGCTTCCACCGTCTTGGACGAAACAAACCCGTCGTCTTGCGACAGCAGCGTGATCTTGCGGCCGTTGACGCCGCCCTCCGCATTGATCTTGTCAAAATAGGCCTTCATCACAAGGCCGATCGTTGCATAGGACGAAGCCGGCCCGCTGTACGGCATGGTCTGGCCGATCTTGATCTCGGTGTCGGATGCGCCGGGATCGTATTTCTTCTGTGCGGACGCTGCTCCCGTCCAGACGATGGCACTGACTACACCGGCAACAAGGGCCGGCCACAACGACTTGCTCAACATACGCTCACTCCCCTGTTTTCACTTTTCTTTCCGGCACGAGAAGAGCCGGCTATTGATTGACCCGTTGCCTCGCCGTGCTCAAAGCCCGGTGATGCCGCTGTCGACCGCCAGCGTCTGCGCGTTGACGTAAACGCTCTCGTCGGACATGAAGAACAGCGCGGCGTAGGCGATCTCCCACCCCGTCGCCATCCGCCCGAACGGCGCGCCGGACGCACTGCGCGACGGCCGGCCGGCGCTGGTGTGGCGGCCAAGCGGCGTATCGACCAGTCCGGGGCAGATGATGTTGGCGCGGATGCCGCGGCGCGCGCCTTCCTTGGCGACGTTGCGCATCAGGCCGCCAAGCGCCGCCTTCGACGTGTCATAGGCAATCAGCCGCGAGCCCGAGCGAAGCCCGGCGATCGACGAGATGAACACGATCGACGCCCCATCGGCGATATGCTTCAGCGCCTTGCGGCAACAGAGCATTGGACCGGTCAAATTGACCGCGAACGTGTCATTCCACTCCTTGAGATCGACACCGTCGAGCCCCAGCGCCCCGACGCCGATGCCGACATTGAGCACCATGCCGTCGAGTCCACCGAGACCGTCAACGGCCTCGTCGATCATCCTGTTCACATCGGCCTCGCGCGCAATATCCGCCTTGATCGAAAAAGCGAGACCGCCCTCGCCGGCAATGCGCTTTACGGTGTCATCGGCGCTGGCGCGGTGCAGGTCGGCGACCGCGACATGGGCGCCTTCCCTGGCAAACAGCATGGACATGGCCCGGCCGTTTCCGACCGGATCGGTCGCGGCGTCGAACGTCCGCTGACCGCCACCGACGACCAGGATCCTGCGGCCCCGAAGCCGGCCGCGGCCCGGAGCCTGACCTTCGGACGCCGCGCTAAGCTGGCGGACATAGCGCATTTTCTCTGTCATCTTTACCTCGACCCGTGTTGGCGCGCCGAGCCATTGCCGACCCGCATCGCCGGGATCACGCCGGCTTCGGCGTGCGCCATTATTTGAAAGATGCTCGGCTTGACCGCCATCCGGTCAAAGGATGCGCGGATGTCTCCGATCGTCGCGTCCGGATCAATCAGGGATAACCTTGCCACGCACTTCTCCCTTAGCTTTTCGTTTTTTTGTATTTGTTGGGTCTGCGACGTCGCTGATGGCGATCAACGAGAAGAAGAAACCGAGAAACCGCTCGATGGCTTCCATCACCTTGTCGCGCGGTGACGACTGCGCGCCCATCACATAGTGCTCGAGGCGGATGTAGATCAGGCCGGCCGCGAACAGCCGCGCCGTCTCGCGCGGATCCGGTGTCTTGACGAGACCGGCCAGCGTGAAACCGCGGAAATAGTCCGTCATCAGGCGCTGCTCGCGCGCATAGAACTGATCGGCGAATTTCGCGCGAATACCCGGGACACGGTTTCGTTCCGCCGTGATGACCTTCTGGAATTGATGCTCGCGCGGGTCCGACCATTGGTCGACGAGGTCGAGGGCAAACTGCCGGCAAAACGCCGCGGGCTGGTCGCGCAACTGGCGATAGCGCGGCTGCTCGAGGCGGCTCGCCGAACTCGCCGGCCCGTGCTCGCTGACGATCGCTTCCAGGATCGCCGCCTTGCCCGGGAAGTGGTTGTAAAGGCTGCTTTCACGGACACCGACCCGGCGCGCCAGTTCGCGCATCGAGGAGCCGCCATAGCCGCTCTCGGCAAACAGGCTGAGCGCTTCGGCAAGAATGCGCTCGCGGGTGGAGGTCGCGACCGTTTCGGCCGCACTGGAAGCAGAGGAAATCATGCACATTGACTAACGAACGATCGTTCGATAGTCAACCAAACGAACGATCGTTCGTACGCCGAACGACCGGAAAGCCCGCCCGAAGAGGCGGGAAAACTGGGAGGAGTTACAAAGTGCGCCGTTTTCCTGGATCCCGACTTCACGCCCTCGGCATCGCCCTGTCGGTGCTGGCGGCCATCCCCGCGCAGGCGCAAGGCGCCGCGAAATACGACACGGGCGCTGACGACAAGACGATCAAGATCGGCACCACGGCCCCCCTCAGCGGGCCGGTTTCCGCCTTCGCGCAGATCGCGAAATCCGCCGAAGCCTATTTTCGCAAGATCAATGACGAAGGCGGCGTCAACGGGCGACGGATCCAGATGATCATCGCGGACGACGCCTACAGTCCCCCAAAGACCGTCGAACAGACCCGCCGCCTGGTCGAAAGCGATGAGGTGCTGTTGATCTTCGGCGGCGTCGGAACGCCGACCAACAACGCCGTGCACAAATATCTCAACGACAAGAAGGTGCCGCAACTCTTCCTCGGCTCCGGCGCCGCGAAGTGGGACGATCCGAAGAGTTTCCCGTGGACGGTCGGCTGGCAGCCGACCTATCGCGACGAGGCTCTCGCCTATTCCAAATACATCAGGGACAGCCACCCGAGGGCAAAGATCGGCGTTCTCTATCAAAACGACGATCTAGGAAAAGACTATCTGAAGGCGCTGGAGGAAGGTCTCGGCGGCAGCGATCAGATCGTCTCCAAGGCGCCCTATGAAACCACCTCCCCCACCATCGATACCCAGATACTGCTCTTGAAGAGCAGCGGCGCCGATGTCGTACTGGTGGCGGCCACACCGAAATTCGCCGCGCAAGCGATCCGGAAGATCGCCGAGATCGGATGGAAGCCGACCACGATTATTTCAAACGTATCTGCCTCCATCAGCGGCGTGCTCGAACCGGCGGGGCGCGAGAATTCGGTCGGCGTCGTCTCCAGCCAGTATCTGAAAGACAGCACCGATCCCGGCCTGAAGGACGACCCTGGCTACGAGGAATGGCTGGCCTTCATGGAGAAATATCTGCCGGACGCCAACAAGAGCGACTGGCTGAACGTGTATGGCTACACCATCGCCCAGACATTGGTAACGACGCTCAAGGCCGCCGGTAACGATCTGACCCGCGCCAATGTGATGAAGCAGGCGACCAACCTGAAAGACGTTCGCCTGCCGATGCTGATCAACGGCACCGCGGTGAGTAATTCGCCGGAACGCTATACGCCGATGACGAGCATGCGGCTGATCCGCTATGACGGAACACGCTGGGTGCCGTTCGGCGATTTGTTGCGGAACTGACAAACCCGGCATGGAGACGTTGAAAATTGGCAGCATGCGGATCGACCGGCTGGTCGAGATTGCCAGCCTGCCGTTTGAAAAGACCTGGTTGTTCGCCAACGTCGATGACGAGGTGATCGCGGCCAATCGCGGCTGGCTGGACGAGCGATACATCGAGCCCGACACCGGGCGGATGATCCTCAGCCACCACTCCTATGTGGTCCGCACCGAGCGATGGACAGCCCTGGTCGACACCTGCTGCGGCAATCACAAGCCGCGGCCGCGCGTCCCGGTATGGAACCAGCTCAACCAGCCTTATCTGGAAAACATGCAAGCACTCGGCGTTCGTCCCGAAGACGTCGACTTCGTGATGTGCACCCATCTGCACGTCGATCACGTCGGCTGGAACACGCGGCTCATCGACGGTCGCTGGGTCCCGACCTTCCCGAACGCACGCTACCTGATGGGCCGCGCCGAGTATCGCCATTGGGAGCAGGCACACGCCACCAACCCCACAAATCCGGTCAATCACGGATCCTTCGCAGATTCGGTGTTGCCGGTGGTTGCCGCCGGACAGGCGGAATTCGTGGAAACCGACCATCTGCTGTTCGACGATCGAAACGCGATGGTGCACTTTGAGCCCGCCCCCGGCCATACGATCGGCAATATGCAGATCCATTTGAATGGCAGGCATGATCACGCGGTGATGTCCGGCGACATCATCCATCATCCGATCCAGTGCGCGGCGCCCTGGCTGTCGAACGCGGCGGATTTCGATCGGGAGGCCGCGCGGGCCACCCGTATCAAACTGCTCGAGCGGCTCGCGGACACGCCGAGCATCCTGCTTGCGGCGCACTTTCCGGCACCGACCGCCGGCCGCGTGGTATCGAAGGGATCCGCCTTCCGGTTCGTTTTCCTGTAGGCCTATTTCGGCGCAAACCCAAACGTCTTCTCGAAGCGCTTGGCATAGGCCGGCCAGACCTCGGGATTGACGATACGCGGCGGCCGCTTGCCGTCGAGCGCGTCGAGGATCTGTTCGGCGGCGATCCTGCCCATGTTGACGCGGGCTTCCCTGGTGACACCAGCGGTATGTGGGCTCGCCAGCACATTGTCGAACTGCAGCAGCGGGTGGTCCGGCGGCGGCGGCTCCTTGTCCCAGACGTCGAGCCCGGCACCGGCGATCCGCTTGTCGCGCAGCGCGTTGTACAACGCGGCCTCGTCGTGAATGAAGCCGCGCGCGGTGGTGATGAAGAACGCATGCGGCTGCATCAGCGCGAACTGTTTTGCGCCGATCATACGGCGATTGTCTTTTGTCAGTGGGCAGGAAATCGAAACGAAGTCCGAGCGGCGCATCAGATCGTCGAGCTCCACCTTCTCGGCGCCCCGCGCCGCGATTTCCTCCGCCGTCAGATAGGGATCATAGGCGATCACCTTCATGTGCAGCAGGCCCTTGCAGAGCTCGGCGATGCGACGGCCGACATTGCCTATCCCGACAACGCCGATGGTCTTGCCCTGCGCTTCGTTGCCGATCAGCGCATTGCGATTGACATTGGCCTCGCGCCGCAATGCGCGGTCGGATTCCAGAATGCGCTTCGACAGCGTCAGCAGCATGCCAAGCGCGTGCTCAGCCACGGAATTGGCGTTGCCACCGGTCTGGTTGACCACCAGCACGCCGGCCGCGGTGCAGGCGTCGACATCAACGGGGTCAAAGCCCGCGCCGTTGCTGGAGACGATGAGCAAATTCGGCGCCCGCTTCAGAAGATCTGCATGGGCATGGAAATGCGGCGCCAGTTCATCGCGCGCTGCCCCGATCTGATAGGCGTGCGCCGCGGCCAGAATCGGCGCCGCGACGGATTCAGGGCTCTCGTTTTCCAGCTTGTCGAGCCGCACATCGGCCCTGGCCTTCAGGATCTCGGTGTAGATCTCGTGGGCGAGATATTTGACGTAGAACACGCGCTTGTTGTTGACGGTCATCTTGTTGTGCAACTTTCAGTTCGGGAAGTCATAGAGTTTGGCGGGATTGGTGACGAGGATGCGCTGCTGCGTTGCCTTATCAGGCGTCCACATCTGAAACAATTCGAGAAGGTGTCCGGCGTCCGGCATTTCGCCCTCGACCCGCGGATGCGGCCAGTCGCCGCCCCAGACCAGGCGCTCCGGATTCATCTTGACCAGCATCTCGTGGAACGGCCGCGCTTCGGGATAGTCAGGCGCGTTTTGGCTCAGCCGATGCGCGCCCGACAATTTCGCCCAGCACCAGCCCTCGCCGACCGCACGCAACAGGCTCTGGAAACCTTCGGTGCCTGTGCCGGCGCGCGCATCGGTGCGGCCCATGTGATCGATCACGACAGGCAGGCCGAGTTTTTTGAGGATCGGAATCGTCTGCGGCAGATCCTTGACATCGATCCAGAGCTGCAGGTGCCAGCCAAGCTCGGCCATGACAGGCGCAAGCTTCTCGGCCTTCGTCAACGGCACGCCGCCGCGATAGTGCAACTGACCATCACGAAAGAAGTGATTGAAGCGCAGGCCTCGGACGCCGGCGCCGTGCCACGCGCGCAGTTCGTCAGGCGAGACATTGGCGTCGGCCACCGCGACGCCGCGCAGGCGGCCGGGCTCTCGCCGCAGCGCATCGAGCATCGCCGCATTGTCGCGGCCGTGCGCACTGCCCTGCACCAGCACGCCGCGCGCAAAGCCGAGCGTGTCGAGCATGCCGAGATATTTTTCCAGCGGCGCATCCGGCGGGGTGTAGCTGCGATCATCCGCATAGGGAAAGCGATCCGATGGGCCGAATACATGGGCATGGGTATCGCAGGCGCCAGGCGGCAACGGCACCTTGGGACGGCTGACAGGTCGGGGCGGAAGGCAGGCTGGAATCATCGGAGGCACCACATCGTTATTCCGCCTTCATCCCGGAAGCTTTGATGATCGGCTCCCATTTTTCGTAATCGGCACGGATCCTGGCGTCGAATTGTTGCGGTGAGCTGCCGATCGGCTGCGCGCCGAGCTTGCCGAGGCGCTCCTTCACGGCCTCCGTGTTCAAGGCCGCGACGAAATCATGTGAGAGTTTTGTGAGTATCTCGGGCGGCATGCCGGCCGGTCCAAGCAGGCCCCACCACACGCCGGTGTCATAGCCCGGTACGGCTTCCGACATGCTCGGGACGTTGGGCAGGAGCGGCGCGCGATCGGCCGTGGTGACGGCGAGCGCACGAAGCGTGCCGGCTTGAAGCTGCCCGACCGATTCCGGGCCGTTGTTGAACGACATCGGAATTTGCCCGCCGAGCAGATCGTTGATCGCGGGTGCCCCACCCTTGTACGGAATGGCGTTGAGATCGACTTTCGCGAGATTCTTCAGGAGTTCGCCAGCCAGATGCGTCGACGTGCCGGTGCCGGCATGGGCAAATGACAGACTGCCCGGCTTTGCCTTCGCCGCCGCGATCACATCGGCCACCGCCTTGAACGGAGAATCCGCACGCACCAGCAGGATATTGGGCGACGACCCGAGTAGCGAAATCGGCGTGAAGTCCTTGAAGGTGTCGTAGGGAATTTTGGGATACAGCAACGGATTGGTGGCATGACCGCTCGCCACCATGATCAGCGTGTAGCCGTCAGGCGGCGAGGTCACGACCGCCTGCGAGGCAATGACGCCGCCGGCGCCCGGACGGTTCTCGACCACGACCGACTGGCCCCATTGCTTGGACACCACCTCACCCAGCGTGCGCGTCAGGACATCGACGCCGCCGCCGGCGGGATAGGGCACGAAAATACGCACGGGCTTTGAAGGGAACGATTGCGCGGATGCCGCGCCCACCGCAGCGAGCATCAATGCCGCAACCGCAGCCATCCGGAACCAAACTCCCACGGCAGCCCTCCCGATGTTCTCGTTATCTCACATTGTCGCATGCCGGCGCGTTGAAGCCATCGCCAAGTCTGCAGATCACGGTAACGATGAAGGCATGTTGACAATCCCGCCCACGGCGTCAAGTTTCGGCGCAGCAAAATGCTGCGCGAAGGCACCACGTCGCGAACGCGAATTTTTCGGAAGATCGAGGGAGAAGACAGTATGGCGGTTGCGGAGGAAAAAACCTCGCCCGAGATCTCGCAGGAGAAGAGCTGGCACGGCATCGTGCTGCAATCTCTCAAGCGCAACGATATCAGTCTGGTGCCCTATGTGCCCGATCGCATCCTGACGACGCTGATCAAGAACCTGCATGCCGATCCGTTTTTCACGACCTTTCCGACCGCGCGCGAGGAAGAAGCCGTCGGCATCGTCTCCGGCGCCTGGATGGGCGGGCGGCGGGGCGCGGTGCTGATGCAGACGTCGGGCTTTGCAACGCTCGCCAACGTGCTGGCCTCACTGGCGATGCCCTACCAGATCCCGCTGATCTTGTTCGTGACCGAACGCGGCACGCTCGGCGAGTTCAACTACGGCCAGTCGCTGGTATGCCGCACCATGCGCCCGGTGCTGGATTCGCTGGCGATGGAGCATCACACCTGCACACGCCTCGACGAGTTCGAATTCATCTGCGACCGCTCGATCAAGCAGGCCATCACCACGCAGGCGCCGGTGGCGCTGATCCTTTCGCCGCTTTTGACCGGCGGCAAGACCTTCGACAAGTGAGCGATGTCATGAACAACACCCCTGCCCGCAATACCAAGGTCATGAACCGCTTCGATCTCACCTCGCGGCTGGTCGCCAAGCTGAAGAACGAGGAAGCCGTGGTCGGCGGTATCGGCAACACCAATTTCGACCTGTGGGCCGCCGGCCACCGGCCGCAGAACTTTTACATGCTCGGCAGCATGGGTCTCGCCTTTCCGATCGCGCTCGGCGTCGCACTGGCGCAACCGAAGCGCCGCATCTTCGCGCTCGAAGGCGACGGCTCGCTGTTGATGCAACTGGGCGCGCTGTCGACGATCGCGACCCTAGCGCCGAAGAATCTTACGATGGTGGTGATGGACAACGGCGTCTACCAGATCACCGGCGCGCAGCCGACGCCAGGCGCTGTTGTGGCCGACATCGTTGCGATCGCGATCGCCAGCGGTCTCGGCAACAGCGCCTGGGCCGCCGACGAGGACGATTTCGAGCGCCTGATCGATCAATCCATGTCCACCGCGGGGCCGACCCTGATCGGCGTGCGGATCGACGACAAACCGGGCGTCGGCATCACCCGGCGCGATCCCGTGCAGATCAGGGAACGGTTCATGCACGGGCTGGGTGTGCGGGAACCGCTCTAGCTTTTTGTTTTGACGCGTTTTCTTCACGCGAACCGGGCTCCATCCCGCATCAAGTGCGGGACAGGCTTTCGCTCGAAAACGCTCTAGTATTAGGCATTAACCACACGACATCGTGGCTGTTCGCAGGTGCAATATTCGCGTCCTGAACATGCTAAGCCGGGCTCATGTCAATTGCCCTCAAGCTCTTCGCCTGGTGTCTTGCCGCAGCCGTCGCATTCGCAACCCTGGGGCCGCCGGGTTATCGGCCGCACGCCAGTATTCTCGGACAGGACGGCGAACATGCGCTCGCCTTCGTATTGCTTGGCCTCGCGTTCGGCCTGGCCTACACGCGAAACCGTTTGTTTACGGCGGCCACCGGCGTCGGCCTGACCGGCGTGATCGAGATCCTGCAATTCTGGGCGCCGGGGCGGCACGCGCGGCTGGAGGATTTTCTGGTCGACGCGTTTGCAGTCTGCGTTGGCCTCGCCGCTGCGGCGGCCTTCGATCTGGTCGTCAAGCGAACGCAACGATCGAGCGCCGGCGCGTCGTGACGGCCGGTGCGTCCTGACGCAACAATCCCCGCGGGAGGATTGCCCCCGCGAGGATCAATTGCAAGCTGTGCGCTTAGTCGATGATCTTGATGACCCGGCGCGTGCGCGGCTCCACAATCACGCGGCGATCATTGACGATCGCATAGCGATATTCGGTGTGGCTCGGCACCGTGCGCAATTCGACGGTCGCCGGCAGCGGCTCGCCCACGACGACCCGCTCACGCACCACGACCGACGGCCCGCGCTCGGCCTGGATCGACGTGATCACGGCATTCGGAATTTCCAATCCAAGGCCTACGGCCGCACCCACGGTGCCGCCAACGACCTCGCCGACCGGACCTCCGACCTGACCACCCGCTCGGGCGCCGTCCTGCGCGCCCTGAACGGTGGTGGATTGGGCAAACGCCGCGCCCGAAGTCAGCAGCGAAGCGGCAATCAGCGAAACAGCTAAACGATTGTTCATCATGTCCTCCAGTGAATTGATGGTGCGTTTCAACCATCGGAGGCATCGGATGTTCCGGTTCCACGCGCGCCAATAAAGGGCACATGGAACAGGAAGTTCCGCATCAGGTTCCGCGTTCGATCAAGTCTTTCCAATCTCGTGGTTAGCCATCATCTCCAGCGCCTTCACCATGCCGGAATGATCCCACGCCTTGCCGCCATGCGCCGCGCAGGAACTGAACAGCTGCTGTGCGATCGCCGTGTTCGGCAAGGATATGCCGAGCGAGCGCGCGCCTTCGAGGGCGAGGTTGAGATCCTTCTGATGCAGCTCGATGCGGAAACCCGGATCGAAATTGCGCTTGATCATGCGCTCGCCATGCACCTCGAGAATCCGCGACGACGCAAAGCCGCCCATCAGCGCCTGCCGCACCAGGGCCGGATCGGCACCGGCCTTCGATGCGAACAACAGCGCTTCGCCGACCGCCTCGATCGTCAGCGCGACGATGATCTGGTTGGCGACCTTGGTGGTCTGGCCGTCGCCATTGCCGCCGACCAGCGTGACGTTCTTGCCCATCTTGTCGAACACCGGCTTCATGGTGTTGAACGCGCGCTCGGGTCCACCCACCATGATGGTCAGGCTCGCCGCCTTGGCGCCGACCTCGCCGCCGGAAACCGGGGCATCGAGATAATCGGCGCCGAGCGCCTCGATCTTTTTGGCGAATTCTTTCGTGGCAAGCGGCGAGATCGAACTCATGTCGACCACGATCTGGCCCTTTGAAATCCCCTGCGCGACGCCGCCCTCGGAGAACAACACCGCTTCGACATGCGGCGTGTCCGGCACCATGATGATGACGACGTCGGATTTTTCCGCGACCTCCTTGCCCGATTTGCAGGCCACCCCACCCTCAGCAACAAGCTCGGGCGGGATCGGCGCAACGTCGTGCAGGAACAGGCGATGGCCGGCAGTCTGGAGATGCTTCGCCATCGGGCGACCCATGGTGCCGAGGCCGATAAAGCCGATATCGATCATTTGGATTTTCCCTTGTTATTGACCAATCAGGTATCGAGCGTCAGGGCCGCGTGCCAGCCGAGGCCGTCGACGGTCGTCGTCCTCGGTTTATACTCGCATCCGACCCAGCCGCGATAGCCGATCGCGTCGAGATGCCGGAACAGGAACGGATAATTGATTTCACCGGTGCCGGGCTCGTTGCGGCCGGGGTTGTCGGCGAGCTGGACATGAGCGATGCGCGGCAGATGCTTCTGCAGGCTGCGCGCGATGTCCCCTTCCATGATCTGCATGTGGTAGATGTCGTACTGCACGAACAGGTTGCTCGATCGCACGTCTGATATGAGCTGGATCGCCTGTTTGGTACCGCTCAGGAAAAAGCCCGGAATGTCTGTTGTGTTGATCGGCTCGACCAGAAGCCTGATCCGTTCCTTGGCCAGCGCGTCGGCGGCAAAGCGCAAATTTCCGATCAGTACCTTGTTCAGTTCGTGCGCATCGGCGCCATCAGGCGCGATGCCGACCAGGCAATTGAGCTGACGGCAATCCAGCGCCTTGGCGTAATCGATGGCGCGCGCGACGCCGTCGCGGAATTCCTCGACCCGGTCAGGAAAAATCGCGATGCCGCGCTCGCCCGTCGCCCAGTTGCCGGCGGGCAGATTGTGCAGCACCTGGGTCAATCCGTGCTTCTGCAATTGCTCGCTGAGCTCGGCCTTGTCGAAATCATAGGGAAACAGATATTCGACGCCGCTGAAGCCGGCGGCCTTGGCCGCCGCAAAGCGATCTGGGAATGGCAGTTCGCCGAACAGCATGGTGAGGTTGGCGGCAAATTTGGGCATCGTCGATCTCCCCCTAAGCCGGCAACAATGTGCCAGATGTGTTCGACTTCGCCGGCGCATCGTCCAGCGGCAGATCGAGCACTTCCTCGAACTCGATGATGTTGTCGATCTCGGTGCCCATGGAGATGTTGGTGACGCGCTCGAGGATGAACTCGACCACCACAGGCACCTTGTGCTCCGCCATCCATTCGCGCGCGGTCGCGAACGCCGCCTGCGCGTCGTGCGGATCGGTGACGCGGATCGCCTTGCAGCCGAGGCCTTGCGCGACCGCGACGTGGTCGACGCCGTAGGCGCCAAGCTCCGGCGCGTTGATATTCTCGAACGACAACTGCACCTGATAGTCCATCTCGAATCCGCGCTGCGCCTGACGGATCAGGCCGAGATAGGAGTTGTTCACGACGACGTGGATGTAGGGCAGCTTGAACTGCGCGCCGACCGCGAGCTCCTCGATCAGGAACTGGAAGTCATAGTCGCCCGACAGCGCCACGATCTCGCGGGTCGGATCGGCGGCGCGCACGCCGAGCGCCGCGGGCAGCGTCCAGCCGAGCGGACCGGCCTGCCCGGCATTGATCCAGTTGCGCGGACCGTAGACGCCGAGGAATTGCGCGCCGGCGATCTGCGACAGGCCGATTACGCTGACGTAACAGGTGTCGCGGCCAAACGCGCGGCTCATCTCCTCGTAGACCCGCTGCGGCTTGATCGGGATGTCGTCAAAGCGGCTCCGGCGCAGCATGGTCCGCTTGCGGTCCTGGCAGGCGGCCGGCCAAGCCTGACGCTCTTTGAGTTTGCCGGTCTTGCGCCACTCCTTTGCAACGGTGACGAACAGTTCCAGTGCCGCCTTGGCGTCGGACACGATGCCGAAATCCGGGTTGAAGACACGGCCGATCTGCGTCGGCTCGATGTCGACATGCACGAAGGTGCGGCCCTTGGTGTAGGTCTCGATCGAGCCGGTGTGGCGGTTGGCCCAGCGATTGCCGATCCCGAGCACGAAGTCGGATTGCAGCATGGTGGCGTTGCCGTAGCGGTGGCTGGTCTGCAGCCCGACCATGCCCGCCATCAGCACGTGGTCATCGGGGATGGCGCCCCACCCCATCAGCGTCGGCACCACGGGAACGTTGACAGCCTCGGCAAACGCCACCAGCAATTCGGATGCGTCGGCATTGATGACGCCGCCGCCCGCCACGATCAGCGGACGCTCCGCGGCGTTGAGCATCGCCAGCGCCTTCTCGATCTGCCTGCGCGTCGCTGATGGTTTGTAGACCGGCAGCGGCTCATAGGTCTCGTCGTCGAACTCGATCTCGGCCAGCTGCACGTCGAGCGGCAGGTCGATCAGCACAGGCCCGGGACGGCCCGAACGCATGATGTGAAAGGCCTGGCTGAACACGCGCGGTACCAGCGCGGGCTCGCGCACCGTGACAGCCCATTTCGTCACAGGCTTTGCGATCGATTCAATATCGACCGCCTGGAAGTCTTCCTTGTAGAGCCGCGCGCGCGGCGCCTGCCCGGTGATGCACAGGATCGGGATCGAATCCGCAATCGCCGAATAAAGCCCGGTGATCATGTCGGTGCCGGCAGGACCTGACGTGCCGATGCAGACGCCGATATTGCCGGCTTTGGCGCGGGTATAGCCCTCGGCCATGTGGGACGCGCCCTCGACATGGCGCGCCAGGATGTGGCTGATCGAACCGCGCCGCTTCAGCGCGGAGTAAAGCGGGTTGATCGCCGCACCGGGAACCCCGAAAGCGGTCACCACGCCCTCCTTTTCGAGGATACGTACCGCGGCATCGATTGCGCGCATCTTCGCCATTCTGCACCTCGTTTGACCGTGTTGCTCTGGCGCGATCATCACGGCTGCCACCTTCGATCTCAACGACGTCGCATTTGTTTCCCGCGATGTGGGAGGAATTGGGAAAAGCA
Source organism: Bradyrhizobium sp. AUGA SZCCT0176 (assembly GCF_018130145.1). Classification (GTDB taxonomy): domain Bacteria; phylum Pseudomonadota; class Alphaproteobacteria; order Rhizobiales; family Xanthobacteraceae; genus Bradyrhizobium. The sequence continues at coordinate 363,401 of NZ_JAFCMB010000004.1, forward strand.
CGGTGGATCATGTGGTTGGATGGAAGGATCGGTGAAACGATGAGATCGGCGAACGAGAGTCGAAGCTCTATCAGCCGTCGTCCCGGCCTAGTGCGCAATTGCGCACGGGGGCTGGGACCCATAACCACCAGCGATCATTGTTTTGCACGCTGGTCGTCATCTTCCTTTTTTAGCAACGGAGGCCGCGGCGTATGGGTCCCGGCCTTCGCCGGGACGACGCAAACACACCTTCGCGATCTCGCGGCGCGATGCGCCCGAGGTTTGCCAGAACTTCCTTGCCCTCTCATAGAGAGGGCGCAGGGAAGACCGGGTGCGCGCTGCACCCGCGGTCTCGCGTGCGGTTTGCACTAAAAAGGCTGCACACGAGCATACAGGGCAGCGGAGAACACCCGGCCTTCCCTGCGCAATGGCTTTACGGCTTATGCCGTGATCTCCCCGGAGACGAGTTCTTGGTTGACTCCGTCACCGCCGGTTCAGCTTGCGCTTAGCCGACGGCTTGACGCCAGCAACGGGCGCCAGGACCACACGGTTTTGCCGTACGCCCGTCCACGCCGTCGTCTCAGCGCAAACCAGCGTCCACCGCAACCCGCCCAACGTCCGTGACGACGGCCGACGCCCTTCTGAGTAGGACGGGATGGCCAAACACATACCCCTGATTTGTATTCTGGTAAACAGAAATATTTTTTATTTCAGGACTTGACACACTTTCCGAAAATCGGAACTGATTTGCCCGTCGGGCAGCCCCCACGGCAAGCGAACACGACGCAGTAAGATCCTAGATCATCCGGTAGCCCCTGTAAGCTACTCCACCGTCGCCCAAATAACCCGTCCCAACGGGGGCAATCCATGCTTCCCTTGCGCGGCGCGATGGATTGTTTCGCGGAGCCTGTCATCGGGCGCGCATTCGCGCGACCCGGTGGCTCGCAATCCGGTGGCTCGCAATGACGAGGAAATGGCTTCGCATCCCGCAGCGCGATGCACCGAGCTGTGAATGGTTTGACCCGCACCTTCCACAAGCCTGCAACTACAGATACACTGCACCGGCGCTACCGAGAGTGGAAAGGACGTACGATGGCCGATGTCACCGTCAACGCCGGCACCCCGTCAAGCAGCGTCGAACCTAGCCTTCACAGGGTCATGGGCCCCTGGCTGCTCCTCCTGTTTATCGTCGGCGACATTCTCGGCACCGGGATCTATGCGCTGACGGGCCAGGTCGCCAAGCAGGTAGGCGGGGTGGTCTGGCTGCCCTTCGTGGTGGCATTCGTGGTCGCGCTGGTGACCGCGTTCAGCTATCTCGAACTGGTCACGAAATATCCGAAAGCGGCGGGCGCCGCCCTCTATACCCACAAGGCTTTCGGCATCCATTTCATCACGTTCATCGTCGCGTTTGCGGTGATGTGCTCGGGGATCACCTCGGCATCGACGGCTTCCCGGGCGTTCGCTGCGAACATGTCGCATGCGATGGGGCTCGGTCTGACGGGGTTTGGCATCACCGTCACGGGTCTTGCTTTCATGGCGGTCGTTGCAGCGGTCAATTTCCGTGGCGTCGGCGAAAGCGTGAAAGCCAATGTGGTGCTCACCTGCGTCGAGCTGACCGGACTGCTGATCATTATCGTCATCGGCCTTTGGGCCATCGGCCTCGGCCAGGGCGATGTGTCGCGCGTGATGCAGTTTCGCTCAACCCCGGACGGCGGCATGTTCTGGCCGGTGGTCGCAGCGACCACGCTCGCGTTCTTTGCCATGGTGGGCTTTGAGGATTCGGTCAACATGGCCGAGGAATGCAAGGATCCAACCCGCCACTTCCCAAAAGTGCTGCTTGCGGGCCTTGCGATTACCGGTGTCATCTATGTTCTGGTCTCGATTTCCGCGATCACGCTGGTGGCTCCGGAGCAATTGGGCGAAGGCGAGACCCCTCTTCTGCAAGTGGTTCAAAAAGGCGCGCCCGGTTTCCCGCTCTGGATCTTCGGCTTCATCACCATGTTCGCGGTGGCGAACAGCGCGCTCATCAACATGCTGATGGCCAGCCGCCTTGTGTATGGCATGAGCCGCGAGCATGTGCTTCCGCCCACCCTCGGCAAGGTGCACCAGACGCGGCGCACGCCCTATGTCGCGATTGGCTTCACGACGCTCCTGGCATTCGGACTGATCACCTTTGTCGGCGAGGTGCCGGCGCTCGGAGGCACCACGGCGCTGCTTTTGTTGTGCGTGTTCACGGTGGTCAATGTTGCGGTGCTGGTGCTTCGGCGCGACCCTGTCGATCATCAGCATTTCCGCACGCCGACCATTCTGCCGATCCTGGGGGCGGTGTTCTGCGCCTTCCTGACCGGTCCCTGGACCGGCCGTGACCCTGTGCAGTACCGCATCGCCGGCGTTCTGCTCGCGGTCGGCGTCGTTCTCTGGTTCGTCACGGTCATGGTCAACCGCGCGACCGGGGTGAAGCGCGCGGACCCGGATGTGGAAAATCTGGGTCGCGGCGGGCCCGTCAACTAAGCGGCGAGCGCCATCGACGATTTGCGGATCCGGCCGCTGCCGCAGGCCGGAACTGGCCTCGCCGACCACGCCGGGCATTCAGGTTCCAACGCCTGGAAAGAAGGCATTCGCACGCCTACATTGGCGGTGACCAGATCGAAATGAAGGATGACCCGATGTCGGCGGTGCCGGAAGTAAAATCCGCGGACGCAAGCATCCAGGCAACCGTCATCAGCACCATCGTGCTCGGCTTTGCAGCCGACCCGATGACGCGCTGGGTTTGGCCCGACCCGTCCGAATACCTCAAGGTGATGCCGCGATTCGTCAAAGCCTTTGGCGGCCGCGCATTCGACCATGGCACAGCCGACATCACGGAGCACGCTCGCGCCGCCGCTTTATGGCTGCCGCCGGGCGTCGAGCCCGACGAAGCGGCGATGGACGCGGCCATGGAAGGGGCGCTGCGCCCGGAGATCGCCGAGGATGTTGGCGCCGTGATGAAGGCCATGGCCGAGCATCATCCGCACGAGCCGCATTGGTACCTGCCGCTTTTTGCCGCCGATCCGAAATGGATCGGGCAAGGGCTCGGCGCGCTACTGATGAAACACGCGCTTCGACGCTGCGACGAGCAGGGCACCGCCGCCTACCTCGAAAGCTCGAACCCGCGCAACATTTCCCTGTACGAACGCCACGGCTTCAAGATCATCGGCAGGATACAGAGCGGCTCGTCCCCCGCATTGACGCCGATGCTGCGGGCGCGGCGGTGAGCCACAGGGCTGATTGGTTCAACGGATCCGCGCACACCCTGCAGAGTTCGTGACGTGGATCACACCCTCGGCTGAGCGCCCGTTCTAGCCTCCCCGGCACGGTGGATGAGGCGTCCATCGCTTGAGAGGAGATCACGGATGCAAAACGATCAAGAGTTGAACATCGAGGAGCTGTCCGCGGTGTACGGAGGCATGGCTACGTCAAAGGACGGCACGATGCCCTATCCAAAGCCTTCGCCGATGGATCAGCTCATCAAGTGGATTCTCGGCATGTTCAAATGACAACGGTCCGCGGAGCGGACTGAATCAACAGTCCGCCCTGCGGCCCTTGGCCGGCTTCACGGCGTCATTCCGTCGATCGCTGGTTGGGCTGCCGGTTGCGGCGGCCCATTTCCTGTTTCCCCAACGACGCTTTTGCACATTCAGCGCGATAGTGATCACCGCCCCTGTCCACGGTGGCGCGGCAGCGTGCTAGCCTTGCTCCGGCATCGCTGGAAACTGTCGGAGGAAACCCTTGATGGGCAAGCGGATCAGTCGCTGCATCGAACTGCTGGAGCAGGATCAGGCGATCTATTATGACGGCCCGCACAGCGGCCATGTGCTGACCCATGCGCAGGGCCGCATCGATGCCGGGACCTGGGCCGACTACATGAATGTCGGCATGGAGCACGGCGCATTCGATATGACCGGCCTTGCCGAGTACATGCGCGGCATGATCGATGCCGGGCCGACACGTTCGGGGCACCGCACGCCGACTGTCATTGTCGAGGCGCCGGTGAATGGCATCGACGCCGCACATGTGCGTTACAACGCCTGGCAGTTCCGCCAGATCCTCGGCCGCGGCGTGCATGGCATCCTGCTGTGCCAGGCGGAAACCGCCGACGCGGTGCGGGCCTTCGTTGAATCCTGCCGCTATCCGCACAACACTGATGGCGTCGATCCCGAAATCCCCTCGCCGCTGGCACGGATGGCGGGAGCGATACGCGCAAAAGACGGCGGCACCGACGCCGCCGGTCGCAAGCTGCTCGGCATCGGCACACGGGGGCGCGGATCGGAGACAACGGCCGCCCCGGTCTGGGGCCTGACCACCGAGGAATATATGGCGCGCTGCGATCCCTGGCCGCTCAATCCGAAAGGTGAGTTGCTGCTGGGCGTGAAGCTGGAAAGCCCCGAGGGCGTCGCCAATTGCGAGGAGATCCTTGGCGTGCCCGGACTGGGATTTGCCGAGATCGGTCCGGGCGACCTCAGTCTTTCGCTCGGCTATCGCGAGATTCCTCGCGAGCCCTTTCCGCGGGAAATGCAGGCGGCGCGGAATCGCATTCTGGCGGCCTGCCGCAACAACGGCGTCGCATTCCTGCAAGGCTGCACGGCTGACAACATCACGACACGGATTGACGAGGGCGTGCGCGTGATCGCGGGGCATAGCGAGGCCGCCGCCATCAAGGGCCGGGCACACCAGGGGCGGAGGCTGCCGGTGTAGCCGGAGCGGATTAGGGCGGGCCCTGGATCACGCCGGAGGGCGGGCTTTCGGCAATGGCCCCATGCGCGCAAGCACCTCGTTCGGCACCCCGTAGAGCTTGATCACGTGGTCGATCTTGTTGAGACCGCAGGCCTCGCGCTGCACGACGAAGAGCCAGAGCGCATACCCCGCCTGTTCGACGAGACCATCGCGGATTTTCCGATCGGGATTCGCCGTCCGCGGACATGCGGCAAGTTCCGTCAGCGCGGCCTCGAGCCGCCGTCCAAGTCGTCCGAGCGCTGACGCCCTTTCCTCGGCGATCTCGTACTGGAGAGTTGCGAATCCGGATTGAAGTAAATTCAACGCCATATCGGCTCGCTCCGAAACATGGCCTGCCAACTATATTTTATTGGCCAGTACCGGCATGTTCAAGACAAGCCCGCCCCTAATCCTCGTTCGCCTTGAACCGGCCCAGCCCCTGCATCACGAACGGCGCTACCAGCGCGATCAGCGCGATGCCGAGCAGCGTCGCCGACATCGGGCTTTGCAGCAGCGCCATGGGATCGCCGAGGCTGATCGACATCGCGCGGCGCAACTGGCTTTCGGCGATCGGCCCCAGGATCAGACCAACGACGACAGGCGCGATCGGAAAATCGAACCGGCGCATCAGGAAGCCCATCACGCCGAAACCCGCCAGCATCGACAGTTCGACCACCGACGGTTTTGCTGCGATGGTGCCGGTGGTCGCAAACACCAGAATGCCGGCGTAAAGCCACGGCTGCGGGATCGCGAGCAGTTTCACCCACAGGCCGACCAGCGGCAGGTTGAGCACCAGCAGCATGACGTTGGCGATGAACAGGCTGGCGATCAGGCCCCACACCAGATCGGGCCGCTCGGCGAACAGCAGCGGTCCCGGGTTCAGGCCGTATTGCTGAAAGCCCGCCAGCATCATCGCGGCGGTAGCCGAGGTCGGAAGCCCCAGCGTCAAGAGCGGCACGAGGGTGCCGGCGGCGGAAGCGTTGTTGGCGGCTTCCGGCCCGGCGACGCCTTCGATCGCGCCCTTGCCGAATTCCTCGGGGTGTTTCGACAGCCTCTTTTCAGTTGAATAAGACAGAAAAGTTGGAATCTCCGCGCCGCCGGCGGGCAGCGCGCCGATCGGAAAACCGAACATGGTGCCGCGCAGCCACGGTTTCCACGACCGTTGCCAGTCCTCTTTGGTCATCCATAGCGAGCCGCGCACCGGCTCGAGCTTTTCTTCGGAGTGATGACGGCGCGAGACGACGTAGAGCGCCTCCCCCACCGCGAACAGGCCGACCGCCAGCGTCGTCACTTCGACGCCGTCGAGCAGTTCGGGGATGCCGAAGGCGAGCCGGGGCTGGCCGGTGAGCTTGTCGATGCCGACGAGCCCGAGCGTCAGCCCGATGAACAGGCTGGTCAGTCCGCGAATCGGCGAACTTCCGAAGGTTGCCGACACTGTGACGAAAGCCACGCACATCAACGCAAAATAATCTTCCGGCCCGAAGTGCACCGCGAAGTCGACCAGCCAAGGCGCCAGAAAGGCGAGACCAATGGTGGCGATGGTGCCGGCGACAAACGAGCCGATGGCGGCGGTCGCCAGTGCAGGCCCGCCGCGGCCGGCCTTGGCCATCTTGTTGCCCTCCAGCGCGGTCGCCATCGATGCGCTCTCGCCGGGCGTGTTGATGAGGATGGCGGTAGTGGATCCGCCATACATGCCACCGTAATAGATGCCGGCGAACATGATCAGCGAACCGCCGGGATCGAGCTTGTAGGTCACCGGCAGCAGCAAGGCGACGGTGAGCGCAGGCCCTATGCCGGGCAACACGCCAACCGCGGTGCCGAGCAGCACGCCGATCAGCGCATAGAGCATGTTCATGGGCTGGATGGCGACAGCCATGCCGTTGGCGAGCGCGACGAAGGCGTCCATCAAAACAGCCTTTCCAGGGGGCCGGCGGGAAGGCTCAACGTCAGCAGCCGACTGAAGGCGACATAGATCAGGGTGGTCATTACGAAGCCGATGGCGAGATCGGCGAGAATGGCACGCCGCCCGAAGGCCGTCGCCGTGGCGACGAACAATGCCGTGGTCGCCGGGATAAAGCCGCCGCCAAGACCGATGATGGCGATCAGCAGCGCCAACCCGCCGAGAATCAGCCACACCGCTTTGGCATCGGCACTCTCGCGTGCCGGCAGATTGCCGCGCAACGCCTCGACCAGATTGCCTATCGCGAGAATGCCGAGCCCCACGGCGATGACAACAGGCATCACGTGAGGCCCCATGCCGTAGGGATTGTTGGATTGCAGCTGGCTCGCGTCCCACACCAGCACCGCTGCCAGGCCTGCGAGCGCGAGCGCAATGACAACGCCCGCGGAATCGATGCGCCGCTCCGCCGCCCCCTGCGGAAGGTCGCTCATGATTTGACCAGGCCGACCGACTTCAGCACGTCGGTGACGCGAACCGTTTCCTTCTTCAGGAAATCCGCGAACGCGTCGCCGGAAAGATAGGCGTTATCCCAGCCCTTCTGCTTGAGAACCTCTTTCCAGGCGTCGGACTTGACCATCTTCTCCACCGCATCGCTCAGCGTCTTCTTCTGTTCCGCCGTGATACCGGGAGGCGCCATCACCGCGCGCCAGTTGGCCAGCACGAGGTCAATGCCCTGCTCCTTGAAGGTCGGAATATCGCTGCCGGGAAGACGCTTTTCCGAGGTCACGCCGATCGCGCGCAGTTTGCCGGACTTGATCTGACCGTCGTATTCGCTCATTCCCGAAATGCCCGCGGTGACCTTCCCGCCAAGGATGGCCGCCAGTGACTCGCCGCCTCCGGAAAACGGGATGTAGTTGACCTTCTTGGCGTCGGCGCCGACGGCGCCCGCGAACAGTGCCGCCATCACATGGTCGACGCCGCCGGCCGAGCCGCCGGCAAAGGTGACCTTGGCGATATCGGCCTTGAGCGCGGCGGCCAGATCCTGTGCCGTCTTGATCGGCGAATTCGCCGGCACGACGATGACCTGGATTTCCTCGGTGAGGCGCGCAATCGGCGTCACCTGTTCGAGCGTGACCGGCGATTTGTTCATGGCGAGCGCGCCGACCATGACGAAGCCGTTCACCATCATCTGGTTACCGTCACCCTTGGCGCCGTTGACGAACTGCGCGATGCCGACGCTGCCGCCCGCGCCGGCAACGTTGGTGACCTGGACGCTGCGTGCGATACCGGCGGCGACAAACGCCTGCTGCATCGCCCGGGCGGTCTGATCCCATCCGCCGCCAGGCGCTGCGGGCGCCATCAGCTTGAGTTCGAGCTGCTGCGACAGCGCCGGGCTGCCTGCCGCGAGCGTCAGCGCGACCGCCGCGCCGAACAGGCGCGTATGAAACGGGATCATGGGAGTTCCTCCAGGCTGATGCAGATGACTACGCATTTGCCGCATCGTGTCATTTCGTCGCATATCAGCCGGAAAAGCCGCCGCTGTCCAGACGGACTGTTCGCCGTGGTGATGTTCCGCTGCAAAAACGTGGGGGCGGTATTGCCTGCCGACCCGCCCTGGACGTCCGGCCGCGTTTTCGCCGAAACTTCCGCCGCTCAGTCCGGTTTCCCCGCCGGCATCACGCCGCCGAGCGCCACCGTCAGTTCGGCCGCCACCTCGCGCACGGTCTGGCCCAGCGACGGCAGGCGATCGTCGGTGAGACGGCCGGTCATGCCGGAAACCGAGATCGCGGCCAGCGGCTCGCTGCAATCGTTGTAGACCACGGCGGCGATGCAGCGCAGGCCCATGCAGGCTTCCTCGTCGTCGATGGCAAAACCCTGGCGGCGGACTTTTTCGAGCTCCTTGAACAGATCGCTCGGCCGCACGATCGACTTTTCGGTCAGGCGCGGCATGCCGTGATGGCGGATGATCGCGTTGACGTCCTCGTCGGACCAGGTCGCGAGCACGGCCTTGCCGACGCCGGACGCCACCATCGCGACGCGGCCGCCGACTTGTGTCAATGACCGCATGATTTCGCGGCTTTCCATCCGCGTCAGCACGACGATGAACTCGTCATCGACGACCGCAAGATTGGCGGTCTCGCGCGTCAGGTCGCGCAATTTGCGCAAATACGGCACGGCCTGCGCGGAAAAATTGCGGCGGCGGGCGAAGGTCGCGCCGACGGTAAAGGCGCGCGCGCCGACATGCCATTTCGATTCGGTGCGGTCGAACTGCACGAAGCGCCGGCTTTCCAGCGTCGACAGCAACCGGTGCACGGTCGAAGTCGACAACCCCGTGCGGATCGCAAGATCGCTCAGGCGATAGCCCTCGTCGTCCTCGGCGAGCGTTTCGATGATCGAGAGCGCGCGATCGACGGACTGCACGCCGCCGTCCCTCGACTCGGCCTCACTGTCCAAGCCCGATTTCGGCTCGAGTGGTTTGCGCCGGATCACGTTTCGCTTCATCGCGACCTGCCCGTTCTCCCTCGCCCCGCTTGCGGGGAGAGGGTCGGGGTGAGGGGGAGCTTCCACAAGGACGGTGAGAATTGGACTCGCGGAGAATCCCCTCACCCGAATTCGAGCTCCGCTCGAATTCGACCTCTCCCCGCAAGCGGGGAGAGGTTAACAGTCGTCGCCAGCTCAGAGCAGGCCTGCGCCGCGCGCCCATTTGTACTTGGCGCCCAGCACTTCGACCGGCAGTTCGGTCGAGTAGGCATAGGCCGGGATGCCGTTCTGGTAGAGATATTCGGCGGCCTCCTCGACCTCGACATCGCCGGCGAGCGAGGCGACGATCGGCTTCACAAAGCCCTTGGCCTCCATCTCCTTCTTCACCTCGACCATGTTGCGGGCGAACACCATCGGCGGCGTGACGATGGTGTGCCAGTAGCCGAGGATCAGCGAGTGGATGCGATCGTCCGACAGGCCGAGCTTGACGGTGTTGACGTAGGTGATCGGCGGCTCGCCACCGGTGATATCTACAGGATTTCCGGCCGCGCCGAACGGCGGAATGAATTTCCGGAACGCCGTATCGAGATCCGGCGGCATCGCCATCAGCGACAGGCCATTATCGACACAGGAGTCCGACAGCAGCACGCCGGAGCCGCCGGCACCGGTGATGATCAGGATGTTTTCGCCCTTCGGCGTCGGCAACACAGGCACGCCGCGCGCGAATTCGAGCAACTGGCGCAGCGAGCGGGCACGGATCACGCCTGATTGCGCGAACACGTCCTCGTAGATCTTGTCGTTGCCGGCGAGCGCGCCGGTGTGCGACGAGGCCGCCTTGGCGCCGGCCGAGGTACGGCCGGCCTTGAGCACCACCACAGGCTTCTTCTTGGAGACGCGCTTGGCGGCTTCCGCGAAGGCGCGGCCGTCTTTCAAATCCTCGCAATGCTGCGCGATGATCGCGGTGTTCGGATCCTGCTCGAAGAAGGCGAGCAGATCGTCCTCGTCGATGTCGGACTTGTTGCCGAGGCCGACGATCGCGGAGACGCCCATCTTGGCCGAGCGCGAAAAGCCGATGATCGCCATGCCGATGCCGCCGGATTGCGACGACAGTGCCGCCGAACCCTTGACGTCATAGGCGGTACAGAACGTGGCGCAGAGATTGGCGGGCGTATAATAGAAGCCGTAGATGTTCGGCCCCATCAAGCGGACATTATACTTCTTGCCGATCTCGACGATTTCTTCCTGGAGCTCGGGCGCGCCGGCTTCGGCAAAGCCCGACGGAATCAGCACCGCGCCGGGAATTTTCTTCTCGCCGCATTCGACCAATGCGCCGGCGACGAACTTTGCCGGGATCGCGAACACAGCGGTGTCGATCACGCCGGGAACGTCCTTGACGCTCTTATAGGCCTTGTAACCCAGGATCTCCGCGGCCTTGGGATGGATCGGATAGATATCGCCTTTATAGCCGCCGTTGATCAGGTTCTTCATCACGGAGTTGCCGATCTTGCCGTCCTCGGCGGAGGCGCCGATCACGGCGACCGCCTTTGGCTGCATGATGCGGTTCATCGCGGTGACGATTTCTTCGGTCGGGCGCGGCGCCGGACGCGGCTTGTAGTCGAAGTCGACGACGATACGCACGTCAGCGGCGATCGCGTCGTTCTTGGTGGCGAATACCGGATTGAGATCGAGTTCGACGATTTCGGGGAAGTCGCTGACGAGCTGCGATACTTTGACGATGACTGCGGCCAGCGCTTCGCGGTTGACCGGATCGCCGCCGCGCACGCCCTTCAGCATGTCATGGGCCTGGATGCCGTCGAGCATCGACAGCGCGTCGTCCTTGGTGGCAGGCGCCAGACGGAAAGTGATGTCTTTCAAAACTTCGACCAGCACGCCGCCGAGGCCGAAGGCCACCAGCTTGCCGAACGAGCCGTCGGTGATCGAGCCGACGATGACCTCGGTGCCGCCGGCCAGCATCTGCTGGACCTGGATGCCCTCGATCTTGGCGTCCGCCTTGTACTTCTTTGCGTTGGCGAGAATGGTCTCGTAATTCTTTTCCGCATCCGCCGCGGTCTTGACGCCGACCATGACGCCGCCGGCCTCGGTCTTGTGGAGAATGTCCGGCGAGACGATCTTCATCACGACCGGGAAGCCCATGTCGGCCGCGAGCTTGGCGGCCTCGGCCGCCGATTTGGCGACGCCCTCCTTCGGAACCGGAATTCCGTAGGCATCGCAGACCAGTTTGCCCTCCGGGGCCGTCAGGCTGGTGCGCTTATCGGCCTTCACCGCATCGAGAACTTTGCGGACCGCATCTTTGGGATTCGACATGGACTTCCTCCTGGGGCATATTTTATGGCATTTGGTATGCCAGCGCGGAGAAAGTCAAGTCACCTGATACCCCGGAAACGCTGAAAATACTGTCAACTTGACATGGTGGTATTTGGTATGCCAAAAATATTAGACGTTATTCCTGTTACAACTGGTCTCCCACCGGAGGAGACGAATCGTGCCCGCACGCAAACAACCCAAGGCCACGCCTGCCATGGCTGATGCAGATATCGCAATCGTTCGGATTGCACCTGAGACGAGCTTCAAGAACAAGGCCTATGAAGCCTTGAAGGAAGCTATTCTCAAGATGGATATCTATGCGACGCCCGAGCAGGTGATGCTCGACGAACGCGCGTTGTCCGAACGCCTCGGCGTCAGCCGCACCCCTATCCGCGAAGCGATCGCGATGCTGGAACAGGACGGTTTCGTCAAAACCGTGCCACGCCGCGGCATCGTCGTGGTCCGGCGCACCAAGACCGAGATCGTCGACATGATCCGCGCCTGGGCCGCGCTCGAAAGCATGGCCGCGCGCTTGATCACCACCACCGCGCGCAAGAAGGACATCACGGCGCTGCGCGATTTCTTCAAGGATTTCGGCAAGGACCGCCTGCCGCAGGACCACGTCGAGGAATATTCCAAGGCCAATATCGCCTTCCACCAGGCGCTGATCTCGCTCTCGGAATCGCCGGTGCTGGTCGATATGACCAACGACATCCTGCTGCATGTGCGCGGCTACCGGCAATTGACGATCGGCCGCACCGATCGCACCGCGACCTCGCTGCCCGAGCATCTGGCCATCATCGAAGCGCTGGAAGCGCGCGACACTGAGCTTGCCGAGAAGCGCGCGCGCGATCACACGCTGGGCCTTGCTTCGTATGTCGAAGCGCATGGCCAAGAACTCTTTAGCTAGAGGACTGTTTAGTTAGAGAATTACCTAGTTAGAACGACTTCACAGCAGAAGACGATCAACTCGTCCGAACCACACACGATCAGGGAGAAAGTGGAATGTCCGTAACCGCAGCCAAGAGCATCGATACCAATCAAGCCGAGCGCGAGCTCACCGACGGCTTTAATCTCATGATCGATGCGCTGAAGCTCAACGGCCTTACCACGATCTACGGCGTGCCCGGCATTCCGATCACGGATTTCGGCCGCATGGCGCAGGCCGCGGGCATTCGCGTGATCTCGTTCCGCCACGAACAGAATGCCGGCAACGCCGCCTCGATCGCCGGCTACCTGACCAAGAAGCCCGGCGTCTGCCTCACGGTTTCGGCGCCCGGTTTTCTCAACGGCCTCACGGCCCTCGCCCACGCCACCACCAACTGCTTCCCGATGATCCTGATATCCGGTTCGTCCGAGCGCGAGATCGTCGACCTGCAGCAGGGCGACTATGAAGAGATGGATCAGCTCGCGATCGCAAAGCCGCTGTGCAAGGCCGCCTTCCGCGTGTTGCATGCGCAGGACATCGGCATTGGCCTGGCACGTGCGATCCGCGCCGCGGTCTCGGGCCGTCCGGGCGGTGTCTATCTCGATCTGCCCGCGAAACTGTTCGGCCAGGTGATGGATGCCGAGGCCGGACAGAAGTCGCTGGTCAAGGTGATCGACGCCGCTCCGGCGCAGATCCCCGCCCCGTCAGCGGTGAAACGCGCGCTCGACGTGCTCAAGGGCGCAAAGCGTCCGCTGATCATCCTCGGCAAGGGTGCGGCCTACGCGCAAGCCGATGATGAGATCAAGAGCTTCGTCGAGAAGAGCGGCATTCCGTTCCTGCCCATGAGCATGGCCAAGGGACTGTTGCCCGACACCCATCCGCAGTGCGCAGGCGCTGCGCGCTCGACCGTTCTGAAAGACGCCGACGTCGTGATGCTGATCGGTGCGCGCCTCAACTGGCTGTTGTCGCACGGCAAGGGCAAGTCCTGGGGCGAAGCGCCGAAGAAGTTCATCCAGATCGACATCGAGCCGAAGGAAATGGATTCCAACGTCGAGATCGTCGCTCCCGTGGTCGGCGACATCGGCTCCTGCGTCTCGGCGCTGCTCGAAGGCATGGGCGCGAACTGGGCGGCGGCGCCTTCCGACTGGACCGGCGCGGTGACCAAGAAGCGCGAAGAGAACGTCGCCAAGATGGCGCCGCGGCTGATGAACAACAATTCGCCGATGGATTATCACGGCGCGCTCGGCGTGCTCAGAACCATCATCAAGGAACGGCCCGACGCCATCCTCGTCAACGAAGGCGCCAACACGCTCGATCTCGCCCGCGGCGTCATCGATATGTATCAGCCGCGCAAGCGGATCGACGTCGGCACCTGGGGCGTGATGGGCATCGGCATGGGATATTGCATCGCCGCCGCGATCGAAACCGGCAAGCCGGTGCTCGCGGTCGAAGGCGACTCGGCATTCGGTTTCTCGGGCATGGAGGTCGAGACCATCTGCCGCTACAACCTTCCGGTCTGCATCGTGATCTTCAACAATGACGGCATCTATCGCGGCACCGACGTCAACTCGGTCGGCACGGATCCGGCGCCCACGGTGTTCGTCAAGGGCTCGCGCTACGACAAGATGATGGAAGCGTTCGGCGGCGTCGGCGTCCACGCCACCTCGCCGGATGAACTGAAGCGCGCGGTCAACGCCGCGATGGATTCCGGCAAGCCGACGCTGATCAACGCGGTGATCGATCCCGCGGCCGGCTCCGAAAGCGGCCGCATCGGCAACCTCAATCCGCAAAGCGTGCTGAAGAAGAAATAAATTTCGATTTCCACCCAATCCATCCTGCGCGTTGCAGGGCAGACAGAGTACGGAGCATAGACGATGACAAAGGCGCTGAAGGGCGTTCGCATTCTCGATTTCACCCACGTTCAGTCGGGACCGACCTGCACGCAGTTGCTGGCCTGGTTCGGCGCCGACGTGATCAAGGTCGAGCGTCCCGGCGTCGGCGACATCACGCGCGGCCAGCTGCAGGACATCCCCAATGTGGACAGCCTGTATTTCACCATGCTGAACCACAACAAGCGTTCGATCACGCTCGACACCAAGAACCCGAAGGGCAAGGAAGTCCTCACGGCGTTGATCAAGAGCTGCGACGTGCTGGTTGAGAATTTCGGCCCCGGCGTGCTCGATCGCATGGGCTTCCCCTGGGAGAAGATCCACGCCATCAACCCGAAGATGATCGTGGCCTCGATCAAGGGCTTTGGCCCCGGACCTTACGAAGATTGCAAGGTGTATGAGAACGTAGCCCAGTGCACGGGCGGCGCGGCGTCGACCACCGGCTTCCGCGACGGCTTGCCGCTGGTCACCGGCGCGCAGATCGGCGACAGCGGCACCGGGTTGCATCTCGCACTCGGCATCGTCACCGCGCTCTATCAGCGCACCGTCACCGGCCAGGGCCAGAAGGTCACCGCGGCGATGCAGGATGGTGTGTTGAATCTGGCGCGCGTCAAGCTGCGCGACCAGCAGCGCCTCGCCCATGGCCCGCTGAAGGAATACAGCCAGTTCGGCGAAGGCATTCCGTTCGGCGACGCGGTGCCGCGCGCCGGCAATGATTCCGGCGGCGGCCAGCCCGGCCGCATCCTCAAGTGCAAGGGCTGGGAGACCGATCCCAACGCCTACATCTATTTCATCACCCAGGCGCCGGTGTGGGAGAAGATCTGCGACGTGATCGGCGAGCCGACCTGGAAGACCCACGCCGATTACGCCAAGCCGCCTGCCCGGCTGTCGCGGTTGAATGAGATCTTCGCGCGCATCGAACAGTGGACCATGACCAAGACCAAATTCGAGGCGATGGAGATCCTGAACAAGGACGACATCCCCTGCGGCCCGATCCTGTCGATGAAGGAGATCATCGAGGACCAGTCGCTGCGCGCAACCGGCACCGTGGTCGAGGTCGATCACCCGACCCGCGGCAAGTATTTTTCGGTCGGCAATCCGATCAAGATGTCGGACTCCCCGAGCGAGGTCACGCGCTCGCCGCTGCTCGGCGAGCACACCGACGAAATCCTGCGCCAGGTGCTCGGCTTCAGCGATCACCAGGTGGCCGAGATCCACGACTCCGGCGCGCTCGATCCGCCGCGCAAGCAGGCGGCCGAATAAACCGTCTCATCTCTCAAATTTCGCCAAAGGCCGCCGGTTTCCGGCGGCCTTTTTGTTTGGGAACCCGAATAGCTTTCTTTATGCTGCAATGCAGAAGACAAATTGCTGCCATGCAAACAAAAGCGTTGTTTCTGGCATCTGGTATACATAAATTCACGGCAGATCACGAAGCGGAGCTACTCCGCGAAAGAGAAAAGGGGACCAAATGTCCAAAACCGCCTCCATCAGCCTCGCACCTTCCAGCACATTCTTCGGCCGGCTGATGACCTCGATCGACCGCCTGCTGACCGCGAGCGCCCGCATCGCCATTCGCAACGGCGACCTCCCCCGTTTCGGTCTCTGAGCCCGCTAAGGCGCAGTACAGACTTCGTTTTCAGGCTCGAGCACTTCAGGTTTCCTCCCAGACTAAGGGCCCCGGTTTTCCGGGGCCTCTTTTTTTGGCGCCGCCTTTAAGCACTCCGGGCCAGGCGCCAACTGCGACAAATTAGCCTGAGCTATGCTCTGGCATCATTATTCGTTTGCAGTATTGGCATATCGCATACCAATATGTCTTCCAAGCGTTCCGGCCCAACAACGAACGGAGGCGATCAGGAGGATGGCGGCAGGCTCTTCGGCGCCTAGGCGGCGATATCAGCAGGCGGTGCCGCGGTTCGCAGTTCAGACTTATCCGAAAGACGCGGATGCTGCGCCGAGCAGTCAGGCTTACAGTTCACAAAGGTCTGCAACCCTGACCTGCAATGCCATCTGACCAAACCTCATGAGATAATTGGACAAATGGGGAAATCCGGCTGGATCAGAAGTGTTCAGTTAAGAGTTGAGTTAAAGACAAAGCCGGCAAAGAACGGCATTTGAATTTTACGGGGAGTACGTCAAATGAAGCATTCTGTCTTGCATACCGCGTTAGCCGCGATTGCCATCTTCGGCGCGGGCAATATGACCGCCTCCGCCGCCTGGGAGCCGGTTCGCCCGGTCGAATTCATCGTACCCGCCGGCACCGGCGGCGGCGCCGACCAGATGGCCCGCACCATCCAGGGCATCGTGACAAAACACAGCCTGATGAAGCAGCCGATGGTCGTCATCAACAAGTCAGGTGGCGCCGGCGGCGAAGGCTTTCTCGACGTCAAGGGTTCGGGAAACAATCCCCACAAGATCATCATCACCCTGTCCAACCTGTTCACGACACCGCTTGCGACAGGCATTCCCTTCAGCTGGAAGGACATGACGCCGGTCGCGATGCTGGCGCTCGACGAGTTCGTGCTCTGGGTCAATGCCGAGAAGCCTTACACCACCGTCAAGGACTACGTCGATGCCGTGAAGCAGGCACCCGCCGGCGGCATGAAGATGGGCGGCACCGGATCGAAGCAGGAAGACCAGATCATCACGGTCGCGCTCGAGAAGGCGACCGGCACCAAGTTCACCTACATTCCCTACAAGGGCGGCGGAGAAGTCGCGGTCCAGCTGGTCGGCAACCACGTCGATTCAACGGTCAACAATCCCATCGAGGCAGTCGCGCAATGGCGCGGCGGCAAACTTCGTCCGCTCTGCGTGTTCGACGGCAAGCAGATGGCCTATGACGAAGTCGTCGCGGACGGCAAAGGCTGGAAGGATATTCCGACCTGCAAGTCGCAGGGCCTCGACATCGAATATCTGATGCTCCGCGGCATCTTCATGTCGCCCAAAGCCACCAAGGATCAGGTCGAATATTACGTCGAGCTGTTCAAGAAGGTGCGGGCCACGCCGGAGTGGCAGGATTTCATGAAGAGCGGCGCCTTCAACACCACGTTCCTGACCGGGCCTGAATACGCCAAATGGGTCGAGACGGAAGAGAAGCGCCACGAAACCCTGATGAAAGAAGCCGGTTTCCTCGCTACCCCCGGAAACTGACCTTTAGTCACGTCGCGTACACCGGCGAATGCGCAGCGCATGAAGCGCTGCGAACCCAGAACCGTGATTCCGGATGGAGTTTGAATGACTACGAATAGCCCGCACGCCGGCCCGACCCACAAGGCCGTGGAAGCCGGCGTCACGCTGCTGATCGCGTTGTTCGGCGCGATCGTCGTCTACGGCAGCCTGAAGGCCGGAATCAATTGGGGTGCGGAGGGACCGCGTGCCGGTTTCTTCCCGTTCTACATCGGGATCTTCATTATCGCCTCCAGCGCGATCAATCTGTGGAACGGGCTGCGTGACGGGGACGACGGGCTGTTCGCGGAATGGGGACAGCTGCGCCAGGTCCTGAGCGTCGTCATACCGACCGCGATCTATGTCGGCGTGATGCCGTTCACCGGCCTCTATCTCGCCTCCATCATCTTCATCGGCTGGTTCATGCGATGGCTCGGCAAATACAGCTGGCTCGTGGTCACCGCCGTGGCGCTCGGCATGCCCATCGTGACCTACCTGATTTTCGAGCGCTGGTTTCTGGTCCCGCTTCCCAAGGGACCGATCGAGGAATGGCTTGGTCTCTAGAGCATGATCCGGAAAAGTGGATACCGGTTTTCCGAAAAGATCATGCTCAAATAAAAATAGAATTCTCGTGTCGTTAGAATTGTCACGTCGTTAGCTCAACGCTTGCAGGACTTGAAGCATGGAAGAACTCGTCAATCTTTTTCACGGCTTTGCGGTCGCCCTGCAGCCATTCAACATCATGGTGATGGTCCTGGGCATCGTGCTCGGCGTCATCATCGGCGTGCTTCCGGGATTGGGCGGCGCCAACGGCGTCGCGATCCTGTTGCCGCTGACCTTCAGCATGCCGCCGACATCGGCGATCATCATGCTGTCCTGCATCTACTGGGGCGCGTTATTCGGCGGCGCCATCACGTCCATCCTATTCAACATACCCGGTGAACCCTGGTCGGTGGCGACCACGTTCGACGGCTATCCGATGGCGCAGAAGGGCAAGGCCGGCGAAGCGCTGACCGCCGCCTTCACCTCCTCGTTCGTCGGCGCGCTGTTCGCCGTCATCATGATCACGCTGGTCGCGCCGCTGGTCGCAAGTTTTGCGTTACGCTTCGGTCCAGCGGAAAAATTCGCGGTCTATTTCCTGGCGTTCTGCAGTTTCGTCGGCTTGAGCAAGGAGCCGCCGTTCAAGACCATCGCCGCGATGATGATCGGCTTTGCGCTCGCGGCCGTCGGCCTCGATTCCATCACCGGACAATTGCGGCTGACATTCGGGTCGACTGAACTGCTCAACGGCTTCGACTTCCTGATCGCCGTCATCGGCCTGTTCGGCATCGGCGAGATCCTGCTGACCATGGAAGAGGGTTTGGCCTTCCGTGGCGGCAAGGCGAAGATCGACCTGCGCGTCGTCCTGCAGACCTGGAAGGAGATGCCGCAGTATTGGGTGACCTCGCTGCGCTCCTGCCTGATCGGCTGCTGGATGGGCATCACGCCCGCGGGCGCCACGCCGGCGTCATTCATGAGTTACGGCATCGCCAAGCGGGTCTCCAAGAACGGCCATAATTTCGGCAAGGGCGAGGTCGAGGGCGTGGTCGCGCCGGAGACCGCGGCGCATGCCGCCGGTACCGCGGCATTGCTGCCGATGCTTTCGCTCGGCGTGCCGGGATCGCCGACCGCGGCCGTGCTGCTCGGCGGCCTCTTGATCTGGGGCCTGCAGCCGGGTCCGATGCTGTTCGTCGAGCAGAAGGAATTCGTCTGGGGACTGATCGCCTCGATGTATCTCGGCAATCTCGTCGGCCTGATCGTCGTGCTGACCTGCGTGCCGATCTTCGCGGCCATCCTGCGCGTGCCGTTCAGCATCATTGCGCCGCTCATTCTGGTGCTGTGCGCGATCGGCGCCTATTCGGTCCACAGCTCAACCTTCGACGTCGTGCTGATGCTGGTGTTCGGCGTGGTCGGCTATCTCCTGAAGAAGTGCAACTATCCCCTCGCCCCTCTCGTGCTTGCCATCGTGCTCGGTGACAAGGCGGAGGAAGCCTTCCGGCAATCGCTGCTGGGATCGCAAGGTTCGCTCGGCGTGTTCTTCTCGAACTCGCTGGTCGGCACGATCATGGTGCTTGGACTGATCGCCCTGTTCTGGTCGGCCATCCAGGAAGGCTATAGCCGCTTGCGTCCCCATTCGGTCGCCTGACGGCTAAAAATACCAGACACAAAAATTTTTCGACCTAGTAAAGCCGCCGGATCGCAAAGCGATCCGGCGGCTAAGTCTTTTTATATCCAGCATTTTCTAAAAGCATCGAGAAAGAGACATCCACGAAAAAATCGGGTAGCCTGCGACATCTAGTCAAGATTTCTCTTGTCTACTGGCATATCATATACCAAACTCCTTCCTTAGAGCTGTCGGGCGATAGAACAGCGCACATAGGAGGGAAGATGACGGACACAGTTCAAGGAGCGGCCCCTGCAGTAGCCCGCGTCAGCGATACCTACCGCTGGACACAATTGGCGATCGGCGTCGCCGCCATGGTGATGATCGCGAACTACCAATACGGCTGGACATTCTTCGTCCCCGACATCCAGAAAAAATTCGGTTGGGATCGCGCGTCGATCCAGTGGGCGTTCACGCTCTTCGTCTTGTTCGAAACCTGGCTGGTGCCGGTCGAAGGCTGGTTCGTCGATAAATACGGCCCGCGCATCGTGGTTCTCGTCGGCGGCGTCCTTTGCGCCGTCGGTTGGGCGATCAACGCGCAGGCAGAAACACTCAACGGTTTCTATCTCGGCATGATCATCGCGGGCATCGGCGCCGGTGGCGTCTACGGCACCTGCGTCGGCAACGCGCTGAAATGGTTTCCCGACAAGCGCGGCCTTGCCGCCGGCATCACCGCTGCCGGCTTCGGCGCAGGCTCCGCGCTGACGGTCGCCCCGATCCAGGCGATGATCAAGGATTCCGGCTTCCAGACCACCTTCCTCTATTTCGGTCTCGGACAAGGCATCATCATCGTGCTGCTCGCCTTCCTGATGTTCTCGCCGAAAGCAGGCCAAGTCCCGGCCGTGATCCAGAACGCCAACGTGATCCAGAGCCGCCGCAACTATGCGCCGACCGAGGTGATCCGTCAGCCGATCTTCTGGTTGATGTATTTCATGTTCGTGATCGTGGGCGCCGGCGGATTGATGGTCACCGCCAACCTCAAGCCGATCGCCGTTGACTGGAAGGTCGACAGCGTACCGGTGACGCTGATGGCGGTAACGATGACCGCGGTGACGTTTGCCGCGACCATCGACCGCGTCCTCAACGGTCTGACCAGGCCGTTCTTCGGCTGGATCTCCGACATGATCGGCCGCGAGAACACCATGTTCATCGCCTTCGGCATGGAAGGCGTCGGCATCTGGGCGCTGTACATGTGGGGCCACGATCCGATCTGGTTCGTGCTGCTGTCGGGCTTCGTGTTCTTTGCCTGGGGCGAGATCTACTCCCTGTTCCCCTCGACCTGCACGGACACGTTCGGCGCCAAGTTCGCAACCACCAATGCCGGCCTGCTCTATACCGCCAAGGGCACGGCAGCCTTGCTGGTGCCGATCGCGAACTACATGCAGCAATCGTCCGGCACCTGGGACAGCGTGTTCATCATCGCGGCGGGCGCCAACATCCTCGCCTCGCTGCTGGCGATATTCGTGCTCAAGCCATGGCGCAAGGTGGTGGTCGCGAACGCGAAGGCGTCCACCTAACCTGCACTACCCGATCCGACGACAGGCGCGCTCATCCCTGCGGGATGGGCGCGCTTTCGCTTTGTGGGCTCCTGAACCTGCATACCTGACGGTGGCTTCGCGCTAACGTGTCCACATCCTGGTCAAACCGTGCTCAGCAAGAGACTGGTCTCGCTGTTGGCGATGCCATCGATCATCCGCACCTCGCGAAGAAGCCTGTCAAAATCCGCGAGGCTCGCCGCCCGGATATCGGCGACAAGGTCCCAGTTGCCGTTGGTCGTGTGCAGCGCTGAAATTTCCGTCAGGCCGCGTAGCTTTCGAACGACCTGGGTGGTGGATTTGCCGACGACCTCGACCATCATCACGGCACGTATGGTATTGACGTCGTAATCCTCCCGTACGCGGACGGTGAAGCCGAGCAGCGTACCGGTCTCGATCAAGCGATCCAGCCGGTTTTGCACCGTGCCGCGCGCGACCCCGAGTGCGTCGGAAAGCTTGGTCAGTGAAGCGCGTCCATCGGTCCGAAGGTGGGCGATGATCCGGCGATCCAGATCATCCGGTGCATACTTTGCTGCGGCCATCTCTGCTCCAGTGTACAATTCGCGCAATAGAACTGTACAAATTGCCCGATTTTTTGACCGAAATAGCACAAAACTGATATTTCGGCCAACATGTAAGGTCCCTATCCTTCGCCATCAAACATGTGCGATCGGAACCCGACAATGACTTCGCCCCTTCCATCGGAAAAAGCGTTTGTGCCGTTCGTCAGTGTCGCGAACATGATGCGCCTCGTGCATCACATCGGCATCGAGACCCTGCTCAGCGAACTCACTGACGTCATCGAGGCAGATTTCCGTCGCTGGGAGTCGTTCGACAAGACGCCGCGCGTTGCATCTCATTCCGGCGAAGGCGTGATCGAGTTGATGCCGACCTCCGATGGCGAAATCTACAGCTTCAAATATGTGAACGGCCACCCGAAGAACATGGCGCACGGCCTGCAAACCGTGACGGCCTTTGGCCTACTGGCGAAAGTCTCGACCGGCTATCCCGTGCTGCTCGCGGAAATGACGCTGCTGACGGCGCTACGGACCGCAGCCACTTCGGCCATGGCGGCGCGGCATCTCGCGCCCAGGGGTACCCGCACGATGGCGATGATAGGGAATGGCGCGCAAGCCGAGTTTCAGGCGCTCGCCATGAAAGCCGCGGTCGGCATCGATCATATCCGGCTCTACGACATCGATCCGCAGGCGACGGCAAAGACGGTTCGCAACCTTTCCGGTATGGGTCTGACTGTCACCGCCTGCACATCATCGCAATCCGCGATCGAAGGTGCAGGGATCATCACCACCTGCACTGCCGACAAGTCGTATGCGACGATCCTGACGGACAACATGGTTGCGGCCGGGGTTCACATCAATGCCATCGGCGGCGACTGCCCGGGCAAGACCGAACTGCATCGCGATATCTTGCTGCGCGCCGATACCTTTGTGGAATATCCACCGCAGACCCGCATCGAGGGCGAAATCCAGCAGATGGATGCAGATTACCCCGTCACTGAGTTCTGGCAGGTTATCACGGGACACGCGACCGGCCGCCGCGATGCAAACCAGATCACCCTGTTCGACAGCGTCGGCTTCGCGGTCGAGGATTTCTCCGCCCTTCGCTATGTCCGTGACAAGCTCAGAGGCACGGGGTTTTACCAGGACCTCGACATTATCGCCGATCCCGATGAGCCCCGCGACCTGTTTGGCATGTTGCTGCGCGCAGAGCAGGCCTAGGATGGCAAGATACATTCCATACTCCGTCCAGGCGCCTTCTGCGGTGATCATGGTTCGTCCGCACCACTTCACGGTGAATACCGAGACCGCCACCGACAATTTCTTCCAGGCCTGCCCGGACCCGAAGGATGACCTCTCGTTGACGGCCTACGCTGAGATCACCCAAGCGGCCGATACGCTTCGCAGCCATGGTGTGAACGTGCATCTGTTCGACAGCACCGGCACCGACACGCCGGATGCGGTCTTTCCAAACAACTGGTTCTCCACCCACGCCGGCGGTCATGTGGCGATCTATCCGATGAAGGCTGCCAGCCGCAGGCGCGAGCGTCGCATCGACGTCATCGAAATGCTGAAGAGCCATTATCGGGTGCAGGAAGTTATCGACTATTCGGGTCTCGAGCCCGACGGGCTGTTTCTTGAGGGGACCGGCGCCATGGTTCTCGATCATATCGACCGTGTGGCCTATGCGGTCCGCTCCGATCGCACCAATCCGATTGCGCTTGAGCGCTTTTCGACCCAATTCAATTTCGAGCCGATGGTCTTCGATGCGCGGGACGATAATGGAGTCGCGATCTATCACACCAACGTCCTGATGTGCATCGCGACCGACTTCGCCCTGATGGGACTGGACATGATGACTGACCTCACAAAACGGCGGGAGGTCGTTACGAGGCTGGAGCGTTCCGGCCGCAATGTTATCGCGCTCGCGAACGAACAGATTGCAAAATTCGCCGGCAACGCCCTGGAACTTCAGGGAAACGACGGTCGAATCCTGGCCCTCTCGACGACGGCGCTTGCCTCGCTTAACCAGGATCAACTGGGCATGATCTCGGAAAGCGCCAAACCCGTCGCACTCGATATCCCCACGATCGAAAGAGCCGGTGGTTCGGTCCGCTGCACGCTTGCGGGAGTTCATCTGGCGCCGAGATAGACTGGCCTCTGGTATACCTGATCGCCTCAGACCAAATCTTCGTCGCTGCCGGATCGTCTCGCCATCCCGCGCTAGATCTTCGATAATGTCAGCAATACTGCCCATTTCCGTGCACAACGCGTGCGCGGATGCCCGACTTTTCCGTGTTGACTTATGGTATTATGTATACCAGAATTGCGCATAATCCACCCCAAGGAGGTTGCCATGCAAGTCGGAGATATCCTGCGCAAGAAAGCCGCCCGTGTCGCAACGGTTCGCATGAACGAGACGGTTGCCATCGCCGCGCAATTGATGCGCTCCAGCAATATCAGCGCGCTGGTGGTCAAGGATGTCGTTCGCACCGAGGGCAATACGGCCGTCGGCATGTTCACCGAGCGCGACGTGGTTCGCGCAATCGCCGAGTACGGCGCAGCCGGCGCCAATCTCAAGGTTTCGCAATTCATCTCGGTGCAGCAGCTGGTGTCGTGCAGTTCGCAGGATTCGCTCGAGCACGTTCGCCATCTCATGAACAGGCACCACATCCGCCATGTGCCGGTGCTCGAGAATTACAGCCTGATCGGCGTCGTCAGCATCCGTGACATCTCGACCGCGTTTGACGAGGAAGCCAACGCTCAGCTGGCCATTTCGGCCTGACAACGACTTCGAGCGTCGCACCGCACCACAGATTGTAACTCTTCGCAAACGGCGCCACCCGCGCCGGAGGAGTGGTGCGCCCACGAAAAGGACTGGAAGAGAGAGTATGGCGCGCAACATTCTGATACTTGGAGCCTCTTATGGCTCATTGCTGGCGACAAAGTTTTTGATGGCGGGTCACAACGTGACCCTGGTTTGCCGAAGCAATACCGCCGAACTCATCAATCGCGACGGCACCGAAGTCCGTATCAAGCTGCGTGAGGAGGCGACGCACCGGGCGATCTTTTCGCGCGATCTGCCTGGAAATCTGGACGCGGTTGCACCCGCCGACGTCGACCTGTCGCGTTATGATCTGGTCGGCCTTGCGATGCAGGAACCGCAATACGCCGACCATGCGATCGAGGTCTTGATGATCGAGATCGCCGATGCGAAGCTGCCCTGCCTGTCGATCATGAACATGCCGCCGCTGCCTTATCTCAAGCGGATCCCGGCGCTGGCGAAAGCGAACCTGGAAGCGGCCTATACCAATGCGCTTGTATGGGAGCGGTTCGAGCCGGGACTGGTATCGCTCTGCTCGCCCGATCCGCAGGCCTTCCGCCCGCCGGAAGAGCCGGCGAATGTCCTTCATGTTGGCCTGCCGACAAACTTCAAGGCCACAACCTTCGAAGACGAGAAGCACAATGTCCTGTTGCGTGAGCTGGAAGCCGACATCGACGCGGTGAGGCTCGATGGGCTGGACGTTCCGGTGAAGCTCAAGGTGTTCGATTCACTTTTCGTCCCGCTGGCAAAGTGGTCGATGCTGCTAACCGGGAATTACCGCTGCGTCACACTGAACGGACCGAGGTCGATCCGCGACGCGGTGTACGATGATCTGACGCTCTCGCAGTCGATCTATGACCACGTCGATGCCATTGCTCAACGTCTGGGGGCGGACCCGAAGGACCAGGTGCCTTTCGCAAAATATGCCAAGGCGGCCGAAAGCCTTCTCAAACCATCGTCGGCAGCGCGTGCGGTGTCCAGCGGCGCGCCGTTCATCGAGCGGGTCGACCTCCTGGTGAAGTTGATTTCGCATCAGCTCGGCATACCCAATGCCGAGATCGACCGCACGGTTCAGACCGTGGATCAAAAACTGAACGAGAGGATCAAGCTGCCGGAGCCGGCTCGCAGTGACGCGCTCCAAACCTAGTTCGAGAAAGCCCTCAGCCACGTGTGGCACTCTTCAGCAAGATCTCGCACGACATGACGGTGTCGCCGGGCGACCTGATCGCCTGCGGAACGTCAGTCGGCGGCGGCGTCATGAAGGAGCCGGTCGACACCGTGACCGTCGCGATCGACGGCATTGGCGAACTGACCAATGAATTCCGGCGGTAAACGGCGGCACCTCGGGGCCCAATTGGCATTTGTAATGCCAGCCGACTTGCGATAAGCACGGCCGCTCCTCGCCAGAAGGGGCTGCCCCGGGTGACATAAGGCCTACCCCGTCTCTCCGCCTCCAAACGTGGATCGTGGACGGGAAATTCTCGAAGGCCAGGCGTGGGGCGAAACGTCAAAACATAACCCAGCACAACCGGTGGAAGAGAGAGAGTATGGCGCGCAACATTCTGATCCTTGGAGCTTCCTACGGCTCGTTGCTGGGAACAAAGCTATTGATGGCCGGTCACAACGTGACCCTGGTTTGCCGGAAGAAGACGGCCGAACTGATCAACCGCGACGGCACCGAGGTTCGCATCAAGCTGCGCGACGAGAAGGCGCACCGGGCGATCTTTTCGCGCGACCTGCCGGGCAAGCTGGACGCAGTCACGCCTGCCGAGGTCGACCTGTCCCGCTACGACCTGGTTGGCCTTGCGATGCAGGAGCCGCAATACACCAACCACACCATCCGGGTGCTGATGATCAAGATCGCCGAGGCGAAGCTGCCTTGTCTGTCGATCATGAACATGCCGCCGCTGCCCTATCTCAAACGGATTCCCGCACTGGCGGACATGGACCTCGAAGAGGCCTACACCAACGCGCTGGTATGGGAGCGGTTCAAGCCGGGACTGGTGTCGCTGTGCTCGCCCGATCCGCAGGCCTTCCGCCCGCCGGACGAGGCGGCGAACATCCTTCATGTCGGCCTGCCGACAAACTTCAAGGCAGCGGCATTCGAAGACGAGAAACACAATAAGCTGCTGCGCGAGCTGGAAGCCGACATCGATGCGGTGAAGCTGGATGGCCAGGACGTTCCGGTAAAGCTCAAGGTGTTCGACTCGCTGTTCGTGCCGCTGGCCAAATGGTCGATGCTGCTGACCGGCAATTACCGCTGCATCACGCCGAACGAACCGCAGTCGATCCGCGACGCGGTGCATGGTGATCTGAAACTGTCGCGATCGATCTATGAGCATGTCGACGGCATCGCGCGGCGTCTCGGCGCCGACCCGATAGATCAGGTGCCGTTCGAGAAATATGCCAAGGCGGCGGAAAGCCTGCTCAAGCCCTCATCGGCGGCCCGCGCCGTGGCCGCTGGCGCGCCGTTCATTGAGAGGGTCGACCTGCTGGTGAAGCTGATTTCGCATCAGCTCGGCGCGCCCAACGCCGAGATCGACAACACGGTGCAGGTGGTCGATCAGAAGCTGAGCGAGAAGATCGTGGGGGCCGGATCCGGCTCGGCGTGACCGGCGCCGGCGCAGGCTCAGCCGGCACGCTTTGAGCGTGCGGCTTCGTCAGGCCCGTAGCGGCAGCCGGATGCCAACAACCGGCATCGGCTGCCTCATTGCCTTAGAAAATCGGCGTGGGATACGGCTGGCCGATCCAGGGATTCCAGGTGACCGTTCCCGGGGGATAGCCGCCGAACGGGGGCTGCGTCGTGCAGCCGATGATGACGACCTTGTCGCCGAAGAGGCCGCCGCCGATGCGGCCGCCGCTGACGGCTTCGAGTTGCGCGAGGCTGAGGATTTCGCAGTCAGCGCCCGTGTTCTGATTCAGGGAATTGCTCATGATCATCCAATCCGTTCGCTAGAGGGGTTGATGTTCCGGGCATAAGCGGCCCGTGATGGCAACCTGCCTCAGCGCTCCCGGACGTACCGTGATTTTGATCACCTACGAATTGAAGGCGGTTGGCCGGGCTCCGGTGGTCGCCCTTCAAGGAATAAGCGCCGCCGGCATCGGTCCAGTCGGCAGGGGTTTGAATTGGCGCTGATGCCCCTGCACCATCGCCAGGAGCGCTACAGCAAACGTAACAGCCATCAAGAGCTTGAACATGAGCATCAGAAGCCGATTGGGTCCGCCAACTCTTCCTGATTCAGTTTTGCCGAATGGCGGTCAATACATGCACGCGGAGGAGATCAGAACCGTAAACATGTCGAGCTCAAATTCCGATTCCAGGCTCGTTCCAAGCCGCTTTAGCCATTTGTCCTGTGCCATGTAGGCGACCTTCTCGCGCGCCATCGGACATTCAAACCTGAGCCCGGCGAGATTTTGAAGGTGATGAACCATTTCATGAACCAGCACGGATTGGCTCGCCGGTGATTTTCCGGTCCAATCATCGGGGAGAAAGATCGTTTTCAGATTGTTGTCGTAGACGGCAACGACACGACGCGGAGCTGGTTCATCGCCCACGGCACCCTGCGTCAAGCCTCGCGAAAACGCACGGTCCTCGGCGCGCATCGTTTCAAGCTTCGATTGCGAGACGAAAGCGACGGCCGGATGATCTGCCGCGGCGGGCAGATCAAAGTTCGAACCGAGCCAGGTCACAATTTCATCGAGCAGATCTCTTGTCGCCCGGGTTGCTTCAGACTGAGGCTGAACAGCGGAAGAGTCAGCGGCCACTCTCGCGGCCGGGTCAGCATGACAAGCGGATTGAAAGCAACCAATAAGAGCCGCAACCAAAAGGAATTGCTTGAACATAAGCGCCTCCGGTCTCTGACTTGTTTTTAATCAAATTGCTCTTCTTCAGAGCAGTCGTTCAATATCTGCAACGCTAACACGGGGAACGCGACGCGGCTGTGAAGCCACTCACAGTCGTGTCGCGCGCATCGCGCAACGAACAGCCTTCATCGCACTCTCGCGTGTTTGTGATCGCGAACCGACGCGATGACGCAACAAACACCTTCGGCATGTGAGCCAGATTACGTTCGCATGCGGATTGCAGGCGTAATGAGTTGATGATGATCCAGCGTCGATTGGACCGCAGGCAATGCGCTGTTGCGGACGATGGGGACAGCCGACATGAATCTATCGTTGATCGATTTGTCGTTGATTGACTTTCTCGGCTTCGTGGCAGCGCTCAGCGTTCTCGCGAGCTTCTGCATGACGACCATACTGTCGCTTCGTTCGTTTGCGTTGCTGAGCAACGTGCTTTTTATCGTCTACGGATTGTTGTCTCAGGTTTACCCGGTGTTTTTCCTGCACCTTGTGCTGCTGCCGGTTAACATCACCAAGCTCTGTCGGCTTCAGATGGAAACCAGATCGCTGCCGGACCAGCGCAACGGCATCCAGCGGAACAAATGGCCTGCCCGATGAAACCAGGCAACACCCGCGCCCCGGCGCGAGAAGCCGCAAATTGTCCGCCCGACGGACAAAAGCCCGCTTTTGCATGCTTGCGATGCCCCGCCTTGTGCCGTCCCCCGGTAGACTTTTGCGCCTGCTGACGGCATCCTGCCCCTCGAATTCCAACAAAAACGCGCGTGGCTCCGCCCGCGCCCGGAAAACAAAGGGCAGGACATGATCAAGACGCGGTTCACCGAAATGTTTGGCGTTGAGCACCCGATCGTCCAGGGCGGGATGCAATGGGTCGGGCGGGCGGAGCTCGTCGCGGCCGTCGCCAATGCCGGCGCACTCGGCCTGATCACCGCGCTGACGCAGCCCACCCCGGAAGACCTCACAAAAGAAATCGCGCGCTGCCGCGGCCTCACCGACAAGCCGTTCGGCGTCAACCTCACCATCCTGCCCGCGATCAAGCCGCCGCCTTACGCCGAATACCGCCAGGCCATCATCGAGGCCGGCATCAAGATCGTGGAAACCGCCGGCAACAAGCCGCAGGAGCACGTCACCGAATTCAGGAAGCACGGCATCAAAGTAATTCACAAATGCACCAGCGTCCGCCACGGGCTGTCGGCGGAGCGGATGGGCGTCGATGCGCTTTCGATCGACGGCTTTGAATGCGCCGGCCATCCCGGCGAGGACGATACCCCGGGCCTGATCCTGATTCCGGCGGCCGCCGACAAGATCAAGATCCCGATGATCGCCTCCGGCGGCTTTGGCGACGGCCGCGGTCTGGTCGCAGCGCTCGCGCTCGGCGCCGAGGGCATCAACATGGGCACGCGCTTCATGTGCACCAAGGAAAGCCCGATCCACCAGCTGGTGAAGGAGCGCATCGTCGCCAATGACGAGCGCGAGACCGAGCTGATCTTCCGCACCATGCGCAACACCTCGCGCGTCGCCAAGAACATGATCTCGACCAAGGTGGTGCAGATGGAAAAGGAAGGCGCAAAATTCGAGGATGTGCGCGAACTCGTCGCCGGCGCGCGCGGCAAGATGGTCTATGCCACCGGCGATGCCGATGAGGGCATCTGGTCGGCCGGCCAGGTCCAGGGCCTGATCCACGACATCCCGACCTGCGCCGAACTGGTGTCGCGCATCATGCGCGATGCGGAGGCCATCATCCGCCGCCGCCTCGAAGGCATGATGTCGGGCGCGGCGCGTCAGGCGGCGGAATAAGGCGCGGCTAGCGCCACGAACTCGGTCACCTCTCCCGCTTGCGGGGGAGGTCGGCGCGCAGCGCCGGGTGGGGGCTCTTTCCTCACGAAGACTCTGACTCGCGGCAACACCCCCACCCCAACCCTCCCCCGCAAGCGCGGGAGAGGGAGAAAAAGAGAAGCCCATGAAAGCTTACGTGTACGGCGCCAACGGCGCTGAAATCGCCGACGTCGCAAAGCCCTCGCCAAAGGGCACGCAGGTGCTGGTCAAGGTCAGCGCCTGCGGCCTCAACCGCGCCGATCTCGGCATGACCAAGGGCCATGTGCATGGCGCGGCCGGCGGCGTCGGCACCGTGCTCGGCATGGAATGGGCCGGCGAAGTCGCCGAGCTCGGGCCTGACGCCAGGGGCGTCAAAATCGGCGACAAGATCATGGGCTCGGGCGGCGCGGCGTTCGCCGAATACACGCTGGCCGATCACGGAAGGTTGTTCCGCGCGCCCTCCAACATGAATTTCGAGGAGGCCGCTACGCTGCCCGTCGCGCTCGCCACCATGCACAACGCTGTCGTCACCAACGGCGCGCTGCAGGCGGGCCAGACCGTGCTGATCCAGGGCGCCTCCTCCGGCGTCGGGCTGATGGCGATGCAGATCGCAAAATTCAAGGGTGCCAAACTCGTGATCGGCTCCTCCACGGATGCGATGCGCCGCGGCCGGTTGAAGGAATTCGGCGCCGACCTCGCGGTGGATTCTTCTGATCCTGCCTGGGTCGATGAAGTGCTGAAGGCGACGGGCGGCGAAGGCGTCGATCTGATCGTCGATCAGGTCTCGGGGTCGGTCGCGAACCAGAACCTCAAGGCGACCAAGGTCAAGGGCCGCATCGTCAATGTCGGCCGGCTCGGCGGCACCCATGCCGATTTCAACTTCGACCTCCACGCCGCGCGCCGCATCCACTATATCGGCGTCACCTTCCGCACCCGCACCATCGAGGAAGTCCGCGAGATCTTTGACGAGGTCCGGAAAGACATCTGGCCGGCGGTGGAATCCCGAAAGCTGCAGCTGCCGATCGACAAGGTTTTTCCCTTTGCCGAGATCGGCGCGGCGTTCGCGCACATGGAAGCCAACAAGCATCTCGGCAAGATCGTGGTGACGCTGTAATCTCGTGTCCCGGACGCGGTGCAGCACGCAGTGCTGCTCCGCAGAGCCGGGACCCACGCGCCGATGGACCCCGGCTCTGCAGCGCACCACTTCGTGCTGCGCAGCGTCCGGGGACCGCGGGCCTCAGGTCCTTCGCACAGGCGAACGCAATGACCTCATCCACCCCCCACACCATCCACGACGGCGGCCGCTACTTCGAAGGGCCGCGCTGGCATGCGGGCTGGCTGTGGTTCGTCGACTGCATGGAACGGACGCTGCTCAGCCTTGCGCCCTCAGGCGAATGCCGGCAGCACGCGAAATTCGATGACACGCCGTGCGGCCTCGGTGTGCTGCCGGACGGCAGGCTGATCGTGCTGACGATGTTTCAAAAACGCCTGCTGGCCTTTTCCGACGGCGAGCTGTCGCTCTACGCCGACCTGTCCGATATCGCGACTGGCACGATCGACGACATGATCGTCGACGGGCTCGGGCGCGCCTATGTCGGCGATCTCGGCTTCGACCTGCCGCCGCCGCCGGATCGCGGCGCGCGCGGCCGCATCATCCTGGTGATGCCTGACGGCGCGCGGCGCGTGGTGGCCGACGGATTGCGGTTTCCCAACGGCATCGCGGTCTCGCCCCAAAACGACCGGCTCGTCGTGGCCGAGATGGATGGCGCCTGCCTTGCCGATTACGACATCGCCCCCGATGGCGGTTTGAAGCTTCGCAGCTGCCTCGGCGGCATGAAATCGCCTGACGGCATTTGCCTCGACGCTGATGGCGCGGTGTGGGTCGCGGCCTTCGAGGAGGACGCCTTCATCCGGCTCGACCGCGAGGGCCGCGAACTGCAGCGCATCGAAGTGCCCGGCCGCCGGGCGCTTGCCTGCGTGCTCGGCGGCCCCGAGCGCAAAACCCTGTTCTGCCTGAGCGCCGCGACGTCGTACGAGGAACTGCGGCAACGGAAATCGTCGTCGCGGGTCGATGCGGCCAAAGTGGAGATTCCGGGCGCGGGTAATCCCTGAGCGCAGACGCGCGCACCGAACCAACGTTCAAGTGGGCCCGCAACCTGGATCAGGCCCTTGGATCAAACCACCGGAGTGGCGATTCTGTCCTTGAGCTCGGTGCAGGTCCTGCGGACCTCCGCCGTCATCAGCGAACAGTCCTCGATCTGAACGAAGATGCGCTTGGCCTCCTCGCGGTAGCGGGCTGCGGTTTCCCTCATCTCCAGGGTCACGGCGAGCGCATCGCGGGTCATCGCTTCGCATTGCTTGACGCGCTCGATCAGTTCCGCGCCCATCGACTCGATGTCTTTCGCGGCAGCTTCGTATTCGCGGACAATGGCTTCCGCCGTCAGCTTGCCGATTTCCGTGGCTCCCTCGCGGTGCTCGACATAATCTGGCATCGACCCGGTGTCCGCGATGGACACGGTGGGCTCACGTACCCTTGGCGGCGAGAAAATGGCGGGCCGCGGCTCGTGAACTGGCGGCCTTCTTCGAAACTCGGCCTCGATTTC
Organism: Bradyrhizobium sp. AUGA SZCCT0176; assembly: GCF_018130145.1. GTDB lineage: Bacteria > Pseudomonadota > Alphaproteobacteria > Rhizobiales > Xanthobacteraceae > Bradyrhizobium. Next base: position 396,173 of record NZ_JAFCMB010000004.1, read on the forward strand.
GCCCTCCAGATCAATGACGCTCGAGACCCGTTCAACTATAGACTGTACCATCACTACTACTCCCTTTGTCCAAAAGTGAGTCTTCGTAATCGAGTTTAATCAGACTCCACCTCTTTGGGCGCTGCGCGCCCGCGCTCTTGCTTGAGGGCGAAGAGAATATCGCCAAAATTCAAGCAGTTCTACTGCAACCGATACCCTTTGTTCACTAAACGTTCCTACTCCTGAATTGCCGACTACGTTGCTCACCTTGGGTTTCGGCGGCACTGGATTTGCAGAAGCTCCTGCATTCCCCGCGAATGCCTTGCAGGCTTGCCGTGACCTTGGCGGCACGCGCTTCCCGGTTGCCGGACACGCGAAACCGCGCCCGACGCTGCCGCCTGGAACCACACCACGGGCAAGACATTGACCTTCCATGAAAATGGCCAAGGCCATCCGTCAGCAGGCAGCCACCGCGGAGCGGGTCGCGGCGAGCGCCGTTGACGCCTATGCCGCCGAACAGATGCGATCGCTGGCGCACGCCTTTCGAGCCCAGGCCGAGATCATCAAGAAGAAGCAGAAGAAAAAGAAGAAGAAATGAGCTTTTCCATCAAAGCCAAGTGCCAGCACGGCGAACTGATCCATCGCAGGAAGACTGCCGAAGCCGCGCTCAAGAAAGCGCGGGAAATGTCGCGAACCGGCTGTTACGACATCTACATCACCACGCCCGAAGGACGCGATTACCACTCGTCCGAGTTCGCGGAGTTGCCTCGCACGCCCAAAGTGCGACCCGTTCGGAAATCGCATCCAACTCACAAGCCGGATACGCCGTGATGTGCCCGATCGATGACTCCGAATCCTTTGGCTCGCCCGCTGCGATGAGGAACCAATAGCCGGCTGATCGATTGGCTGGGAATGATCCGGAGTTCAAACCATGACCGACGACGCCCCCACCCAGCCGTTTATCTACGAAGGCCTGGATCCGATCCCCGAATCCAAATCCACGATCGAGGAAGTCTCTGACGCCGTCAAAGGCGCGGCCAGCCGGGTCAGTGACGCCATCGAGACCGGCCGAAAACCCGGTATGCCGCTAAGCATCCTTAGCAACATTGCACGCGAAGCTCCGCTCGGATCTCTCCTGGTCGCCTTCTTGCTCGGCGTCGCAGTAGCCAGGCGACGGTGAGGAGAAAATTCATGGCCGACAAATCGACCTTTACCGCCGACGAATGGAAAACGCTTCTGGAAAGCGTAATGGCGCCCGGCCTTGCCGTAACGGCCGCCGAGCCAAGCGGGCTTTGGGGCCTGCTCCAGGAGAGTTTCGCAAGCGGAAAAATGCTGGCGAAGACGAAGATGGACACGGGCTCCAATCCGCTCATCAAGGCCGTGGTCGATGATTTCGCAACAAGCGAGGGGCGAGCCGTGGCGCGCGACGGTTTGAAGGAAAGCCTCAGCGGCAAAAAGCCCTCCGAGGTCAAGACCGCCTGCATCGAAATCCTGCAAAAAGTCGACGGCGTCCTAAGCGCCAAAGCGCCCGGCGACGCTGCTGCATTCAAGAACTGGTTGCGCGAGATCAGCGAAAATGTCGCCGAGGCATCCACCGAGGGTGGATTTCTCGGTATTGGCGGTGTTGTGGTCAGCGATACCGAGAAGGCGACGCTTGCTGAAATCTCCAGCGCGCTCAAACTGGCGGGTTAGCGCACGTCGGCGGATTGGCGTAGTGTCATCCGGCATCTTGTTTGAAATGCAGCGGCGGACTACGCCTTTGCCCTACGCACTGGTAGTATAACATTCCTGGAGTCAGGCCGGCTTCCGGCGAAGCCATGCAGATCCCGCCCAGGCATCCTGCGTTATGAAGAATCTGTTCGTCGTCTCCCACCCGGAATCTGTTCACCACGTCGAACACCTCGTGGGGGGCTGGTACGATACGGCATTAACCGCAAATGGGCGCGCGGCGGCGAAACTGCTCGCGGAGCGTCTGTCATCGCTCGTCGGTGCTCAGCAAACTGAAATTTACAGCTCTGATCTTCTTCGTTGCTCCCAGACGGTCGACATCGTCGCCGAGCGGATCGCTGGCCCGGTTGTTCGGACGTCGGACCTGCGCGAGATCAGCTATGGAGTGGCCGAAGGCAAGCCGCAAGCCTGGCTCGATGCTCACCAGACCGTCGCCCCGGACGACAACCGCCTCGACCATCGAGGCGGCATCGAGAATGCCGAGACGCGTCGAGAGTTTGCAAATCGCATTTACCGGGCAACCGAGATGATCGTGGGCCGCCCATGCAGCACCCAGATCATCGTGACCCACGGTTTCGCCCTGACCTTCGTCGTCGCGGCATGGATCAAAATGCCGATCGACGCCGCCGGCTACGTAAACTTCGCAAGCAAGCCCGGCAGCATCACCCATCTGCAGCAGGACCAGTTTTGGAAGAGCCGGACGGTGCGGACGCTCGGTGACGTCGCACATTTTGCGGATGGCGGGGATGGGATCGGCAGGGCGGATTAGCGTAGCGTAATCCGCCGTCTTGGTTTGAATGCTAGATAAAGCTAGGCCGCAGCTTAAGAAGAATAAAAAGCATTCGAGCGATTCAAAGAAACCGCTCGAATGCGAGGGCTTTGATGAGAGCGGGAAAGAGTTTGAGAAGGCAGTGAAAAAGGCCCTAACCGTCGGACCCAAATAGTTTGCTGGTTGGATCAGGAAGCGTCATGACATTCCCGCCTCGGAAGAAGGGAATTGTTTTACGCATGAAGTCGATATCCCTCTCACTCATCGCTCTGCAAACGTGCTCTCTGCTCAACAAGAGTTCGAAGATTTCGTTTTTGTATTCTGGGTTGCCTTTCGCTGTACCCGCCGGTTCGCGACCAAGCTTACGATGATTCTCCTACCCGACCGATGGTAACCATCGGCGAGTGCACATCGGGAAAATATTCCCTTCTCACCACGCCTTTCCGCGTGATTAAACGCACTCCAATACTCTCAAGCGAGGCTCAGCAGCCCACCAGCGTCGACAAAATTCCGTTTTCCAGAAATTCCGCTTGACGCCACCCCCAAATCACCTGCACACCTCATCCATCCCGTCCCAATGAGAGGGGCGCTCGCGATCGTCACGAACGTGGGACGGGGTGCGGTGGACGCAGCAGCGTCGCGCGCGATAGGTGGCTGCAGGGTGAGATGAACCTCATGAGCGGCACACGGCGCGCAGGACGAGCGATGCCAACGCCCGAATGGACCTGAAAGCGAAGACGGGCCCTGCCCGGCGAAGCCAAAGGCGAAGACGGGAATGCTGCGTACGGCAAAACCGTGTGGTCCTGGCACCCGTTGCTGGTGTCAAGTTTGCGGAGGCAAGTCGAACCCGACCGGGTCTCGATGAGCCGTCAATTCGCAGACGACGGTGACAAAAAGGAACTCGTTCACCGGGGAGAGCACGGCATAAGCCGTAAAGCCATTGCGCAGGGAATGTCGGATCGCCTCCGCTGCCCTGTATGCTAGTGTGCACTTTCCTTTGTGCAAACCGCACACGAGACCGCGGGTGCAGCGTGCATCCGGCATTCCCTGCGCCCTCTTGATTGAGAGGGTGGGAAGATTTCAAGCAAGACTCGGGCGCAATGCGTCGCGAGATCGCGGAGTTATATGTTGCCGTCGTCCCGGCGAAGGCCGGGACCCATAACCATAGGGAGAAGTTTTGCGAAAAGTCTCTGCTACCGAGGCTTCACCGAGAGATCACGCGGTATGGGTCCCGGCCTTCGTCGGGACGACAAGACGGATAATCCTTCGCATGTCAGCAAATTCAACTCGGAACAATTCGCAACAAACCTGCTTCTGCAAACCAGTTGCGACTAGCGCTGTGGATGGCGGCTTGATGTTGACGGACGCCCTGCTAAACCGCCGGTCATGACATTAACCCACGCCCGCGTTTCCAACCTCAAGACCAACGTCGCCGCGATCTCGATTTTTGCCAGCGCCGGCATGGCCGCGGCGAAATTCGCGGTCGGGATCGCGATCGGCAGTCTGGCGCTGATTTCGGAGGCCCTGCACTCCTCGGTCGACGTGGTCGCGACCATCATCACCTGGCTGGTGGTGCGCGTTTCCGACCAGCCGGCCGACGCGGAACATCATTACGGCCACGGCAAGTTCGAAAGCCTGTCGGCGCTGTTCGTCATCGCGCTGCTCTATGTGCTGGCCGGCGGCATCCTGGTGGAATCCTGGAGCCGCCTGCGCGAAGGCGCCGCGCCGCCGACGCTCTCGGCCGTGCCCTTCGTGGTGCTGGTGATCGACATCGGCGTGAATTTCTGGCGGGCGCGGGCGCTGCATCGCACCGCGCGCGAAACCAAGAGCCAGGCGCTGGCCGCCGACGCGCTGCATTTTGCCTCCGATGTGCTGGGTTCGATCGCCGTCATCATCGGCCTGGTGCTGACCGGCTTCGGCTATGCGTGGGGCGACACGGCGGCGGCAATCGCGGTCGCCGTGATGATATCGCTGCTGGGCTTGCGGCTGGGACGATCCACCATCGAAACCCTGCTCGATCGCGCGCCGGAAGGCGCGGCGGAGAAGGCCACCATCGCGATCCGCGCCGTACCCGGCGTGGTCGGCGTCGAGCGCCTGCGCGTGCGCATGGTCGGGCCGACCCATTTCATCGACGCCATCGTCAACGTGCCGCGCACCACCCCGATCGACCGGGTCGAGGCGATCAAGCGGACCGCGCAGGCGGCGGTGAGCCAGGCGCTCGGCGACGCCGATTTGACGTTCACCGCGGTGCCGGTGGCGCGCGACAATGAGAGCGTGCGCGAGCGCATCATGGTGATCGCGCGCAATTCCGGCCTCGCGGTCCACCATGTCACGGTGCACGATCTCGGCGGCCGGCTGACGGTCAGCATCGACCTCGAAGTCGACGGCGACATGGTGCTATCAGCGGCGCACGACATCGCCCATGAACTGGAACGCAGCATCCGCGAGGACTTTGGCGAGGATGTCGAGGTCGACACCCATATCGAGCCGCTGGAGCCCGAACTGCCCCACGGCACCGACGCCTCACCCGAACGGGTGGAAGTCATCAAGGCGGCGCTGGCGGGTTTCGCGGCCAACGGCGCCATCCACGACATCCATAATGTGCGGGTGCGCGACACCGACGCCGGCGAAATCGTCAACTTCCATTGCCGCGCCGCGCCCTCGATGAGCGTCATCAAGGTGCATGAGAACGTCGACGAGATCGAGCGCGCGCTGCGCCGCGCCTTCCCGACCATCAAGCGCGTGATCAGCCACGCCGAACCGCCTTATCTGTGATTCCTGTTTTCGCTCGAAAACGCCATGCTGCGTAATATTACGGACGCGTTCCTGTTTCGGACTCTTTTTGGAGTCCCCGATTCGTCGTTGGACAAGATTTATTTCATATTAACGAATCGTTGACTCTCGACAGCCCGGGAAAAACGGATTCAAATCGCTGTGATTCGGAAACGACGTGGGGTTCTTCCGAACGATGTGAAAAAATTAATTTCGGCGGGGGTTTATTAGCATGGCGCGCGCGCATGCGGCGAACGCGTGTGTCCAATCCGACTCGATCAAGGGATTGGCGCAATCGATCGCTAAACCGGCTTACCACAGGCTGCTCATCGCCGAGCCGGCGCTGCGACGCGCCGTGCCGACCCTGATCATTGCCTTCCTGATCACGATCTGCCTCGGCGCGGTCGTGCAGGTGATCGACCAGACCCGGCAGAAGCGCGCCGCCATGAAGCGCGACCTCGCCGCCGTCACCGACCTCATGGCCGAACGCATCGATCGCCTCGCCTCCGTCCGGCAGGATCGCGCCCTCACCATCGACCGGCTGCAGAGCCTGCTGCCCGAACTCATTCCCTCCTGGGGCAACGCGGCCGGCCGCCATTTCATCATCACCGGGGTTGAGCATCGCGTGCTGGCGCGGATTCCGGTCGAAGGCCTCAGCGGAAGCGACCGCGTGCTCGACGTGATCTCCACCGCGCAACTGCTCGCCGCGCCGGCTCAGCAGGGCGTCGTCAACGACATGACGCTGCCGAGCGGCAACGGCGCGCTGGCGATTTCGCGGCTGGTCAAGGCGCTGCCCGGCCAGGTCATCGTGATCCAGGAGAAGAGCGATCCGCTGTGGGGATCGGACGCGGCGCTGTCGATGACGCTGTCCGCCACCACCGGCTTCGTCGTGCTGATCCTCGGCTTTGCGTTCCACTGGCAATCGACCCGCGCCCGCGAGGGCGACCTGATCAATGACGCGGTGCGCGGGCGGATCGACACCGCGCTCAACCGCGGCCGTTGCGGCCTGTGGGACTGGGACCTGTCGCGCGGGCGCATTTTCTGGTCGCAGTCGATGTTCACGATGCTCGGGCTCGACTCCCGCAACGACCTGCTGACGTTCGGCGAAGTCAACGCGCTGGTGAAATCCGACGACATCGATCTGTTCGCGATCGCCGACCAGCTGATCTCCGGCAAGCTCGACCATATCGACCAGACCTTCCGCATGCAGCACACCGGCGGTCACTGGATCTGGCTGCGGGTCCGCTGCGAACTCAGCCAGGCCGCCGCCGACTCTGGCCTGCATCTGATCGGCATCGCGGTCGACATCACCGAACAGAAGAGCCTTGCCGAGAAAACGGTCGAGGCGGATTTGCGGCTGCGCGACGCGATCGAGACCATTCCGGAAGCCTTCGTGCTGTGGGACGCGGAAGACCGCCTGGTGCTCTGCAACTCGCATTTCCAGCGCCTGCACAAACTGCCTGACTCGGCGGTGACATCAGGCACCTCCTATGAAACCGTGATCGAAGTCGGCAGCATGCCGGAGGTCCGCACCAGGCTGCAGGAGACCGGCGCGCAAGCGCCGGGAGCGCGCACCTTCGAAGCCCAGCTCGACGACGGCAGCTGGCTGCACATCAGCGAACGCCGCACCAAGGACGGCGGCTACGTCTCTGTCGGCACCGACATTACCCGCATCAAGGAGCACGAGCAGAAGCTGGTCGAGAACGACGCGCGGATGCGCGCCAACGTGCTCGATCTGAAGCGCTCGCAATCCGAACTGGCCGACCTCGCCGAGAAATATTCGCAGGAGAGGACCCGCGCCCAGGAAGCCAACCAGGCAAAATCAAAGTTCCTCGCCAATATGAGCCACGAGCTGCGCACACCTCTGAACGCCATCATCGGTTTCTCCGAGATCATGGGCAGCGGCATGTTCGGCGTGCTCGGCTCCGACAAATACCAGGAGTACTGCCACGACATCCTGACATCGGGCAAATATCTGCTCGAAGTCATCAACGACATCCTCGACATGTCGAAGATCGAGGCCGGCCGCATGAAGCTCGACATGGAGCCGCTCGACCTGTCGAACATTCTGGCGGAGTCGCTGCGCGTGGTGTCCGGGCGCGCGGAAGACAAGCATCTGACGCTGGACGCCGATATCGAAAGCACCATCTCGGTCATGGCCGACCGCCGCGCGGTCAAGCAGATCTTCGTCAACCTGCTGTCGAACGCCGTCAAATTCACCCCCGACGACGGCCGGGTCACCGTGCGCGGCCAGGTGCTCAGCGATTCCATCGTGCTCGTGATCGCCGACACCGGCATCGGCATCGCGCCGGATTCGCTGCGGCGGCTGGGCAAACCGTTCGAGCAGGTCGAGAGCCAGCTCACCAAGACCTATCAGGGTTCGGGCCTCGGGCTCGCCATCGCGAGATCGCTGACCAGTCTGCACGGCGGAACGATGCGGCTGCGTTCCAAGCTCGGCACCGGAACGGTGGTGCGGATCAAGCTGCCGCGCGAGCCGCAAAAGCCGAGCGCAAAGCTGTCGGTCGCGGCGTAGCCGGCCCTCAAGCCGATTCCAGGGTCGGCGCGACTTCGCGGGCGATCTGCACCAGGGCTGCGATCAGCGGCGTCATCGGATCGCGCTGCGGGATCACCATGCCGATGCTGTAATCGACCACGGGATCGACGATCGGAATGCTGCGGACGGTGTCCGCGAGCCCCAACGTCTCCGCCAGCTTCGCCGGCATCACGCTCGCCCAGCGTCCGGTTTTGACGTGGGTATAGAGCACCAGCAGCGAGTTCGACGTCAGCGTCGGCATCGCCTCGGCGCCGACCGACGTCAGCGCGCGGTCGATGATCCGGCGGTTCTGCATGTCCGGCGTCAACAGGCACAGCGGCACCTGGCCGACTTCCTTCCAGGTGACCTGCTTGCGATCGCCGAACATCGCATCGGGCGCGGTCAGCAGGCGGTAGCTCTCGTTGTAGAGCGGAATGGTGCGAACCTTGCCGATCGGCTCGTTCTCGATATAGGTCAGCCCGGCGTCGACCTCGAGATTTTCCAACAGCCCCAGCACCTCGGCCGAGGTGCATGACCGGATCTGGAAACGCACATCGGGATGGCGCGCGCGGAACGGCGTGGTGAGCTGCGCCACCATGCCGAGCACGGTGGGGATTGCCGCCAGCCTGATCTCGCCGGAGAGCTTGTCCTTGAGGCTGTTGATCTCCTGCCGCATGGCGCGGGTGTCGCCGACGATCCGCCGCGCCCAGTCGAGCGTGCGTTCGCCCTCGGGCGTAAAACCCTGAAAGCGCGAGCCACGCTGCACCAGCATGACGCCGAGGATTTCCTCGAGCTGCTTGAGGCTCGTCGACATGGTCGGCTGGGTGACGCCGCACGCCTCGGCGGCGCGTCCGAAATGCCGCTCCTTTGCGAGCGCCAGCAATAGTTCAAGCTTATCGAGCAAGAAGGCCTCAGTGAATCTGGTCGGTTAACCCCATCGTCCCGCGGTGACAAATACCACGGCCACCGCTGGACCCATACGTCAAAAGCCGAACTCCGATACACGGTATCGGCGCTCATTGGATACTGATATCGCCCGATTTTCAGGTCCTATCGGGCGAGCGGCATGGAACGGGTTCCCAATAATTGGAACAATTCCAATTCCGATCAGGGCGCGGGGCCGGCCGTCATTTCGCCTGCCCTTTCGCCTGCCCCGCGCCCCTTTCGGCCGAGTGCGACCCACGGCCTCAGGATCGGTACCGGACATTGCCTTGCGCCGCCAGCTGGCCGGAACTATTTATGGTGATCGAACTTCGGCCGACCGACTTGGCCCCGCCCATAGTGCGCGTGACTGACGAGCCTCAGCCCACTCTCGACTAACATCGTCCGGCCCCTCAGCGGGTCTTTAACCGGTGGATGCGATCATCACCTCGTCCATCAGCCGTGAGTCATGCCCGGCAGCGGCCGGCATGCGCCAGGGAGCCAAGTACGCACTTCATGTCCGACAAGCCAGACAATGCCGACGCCCAAACCGCCGATGCGCATGACGACATCATGTACCCGTCCGCGCTGCCGTTCATCGTGCTGCACCTCAGCTGCTTTGCCGCGTTCTGGACCGGCATCACCTGGCAGGCCGTCGCGATCTGCGTGACGCTGTACTGGCTGCGCATGTTCGCGATCACGGCGGGATATCACCGCTACTTCTCGCACCGCTCCTATTCGACCAGCCGGCTGTTTCAATTCGTGCTGGCGTTCCTGGCCCAAAGCACCACCCAGAAGAGCGTGCTGTGGTGGGCCGCCAAGCATCGCCACCACCATCTGCATTCCGATACGCAACATGACGTGCATTCGCCGCGCCACAAGGGCTTCTTCTACAGCCATGTCGGATGGATTTTTTACCGGCAACACGACCTGACCGATCTGGTCAAGATCGCGGATTTTGCGGCCTTTCCGGAATTGAGGTTCCTGCACCGGTTCGAACAGCTGCCGAGCGTGATCCTCGCGATCACCTGTTTCCTGATCGGCGGATGGTCTGGCCTCGTGGTCGGTTTCGTCTGGAGCACGGTGCTGCTCTATCACGCGACCTTCTGCATCAATTCGCTGGCGCATGTTCACGGCCGCAAGCGCTACGTCACCGGCGATGATTCCCGCAACAACTGGCTGCTGGCGTTCTTCACCATGGGCGAAGGCTGGCACAACAACCATCACGCCTACCAGAGCAGCGCCCGCCAGGGTTTTCGCTGGTGGGAAATCGACGTCACCTTTTATATCCTGAAGGCGCTGTCATTCGTTCGCGTCGTCCGGGACCTGAAGACGCCGCCCGCGGAGGTGCTGCGCAACGAGCAGCGGCTGGGTTCGCGCGTCATCAATCGCGCCGCCGACGAACTCGTCGCATGGTTCAATCCCGAGCGGATTGCGCTCGCCGTTTCGTCGGCGCTGCATTCATCCGAATTGCTGGCGTTGCAGGAGACGCTGAGCCAGGCCCGGTCGCAAACGGCCGAAGTACTGGCGTCGTTCCATCCGAGGATTCCCACGCGCGACGAATTACTGGCGCAGGCGCAGGCCATGTTTGCGCGCACCCGCTCGCTCGACGAAATCGTCGATCGCGCGCACCAGCTCCTGCTGGGCGCGGTCGGCTCGCAGCTGATTGCGGTGCGGGCTTAGGAAAAAGCGGCGGAATGGATTCCGCCTTCGCCCGTTGGGCTACGGCGTGACAAGTGCCATTCCGCCCTGCAAGCCATTCAGACTATCAGAATCCAATGGGGCCGAGCGCCCTGACTGAATCCATGGTCAGATAGCCGGGGAACGGCTTCCACCAATCCGGCGCACCGGTGCCGGAGCCGCCGGTCGTGGTGGTGGTGGTCGGCAGCTTATCAAACGCCGATTTCAAGCCGCCTCCACTGATCAGATCCAGCTCATCGATGCGCAGTTCATGATTGACCTTGGTCATGGCAAGTCTCCATCCGTTGGCGCAAGCGATCATCGCTCGTTGTGATTGCAACCTATGCCGGCAAGGCCAACTCTTCCGTGACTGTCGTCACGTGAGCGCCGCGCGGGCCCAGGACAGGCTGCGGGGCCATCGCCCACCACAAAAACTGGCGGAATAGTTTCCGCCTTCTGTTAGCCTTTGCGCGCAAAAGTTCCGACATCCATGGTGCGCGGTCAAAAACATTTGGCTTGCATGAGCACTATTGATTGGCACTTTCGCGTAATAGCGCGCATCCTGCCTTATCACCGCCCTGCCCGTGGCACCCTTCGGTGACTGAGAGTTCGGTAACACTCCCGCCTCAGTTCGAGGTCAGTTCATGGATCGATTGATCCGCGAACGAGATCTCGCTCGCAAAGCGCTGTCGGGAATGACCGACCCAGTGAAACGTCAGCGGCATTGACGCTCTGACGGGCAAGTGAACGTCCGCCGCTACCGCGCGATTTGAAACCAGCTTGATGCGCAACATCGACTGGTGGGACTGCAAGCGATCAACCCTGTTGGAGGATGTCATGGAAACAAGTTTTGGATCAACGTTCCTTGCATGCGGGGGGATATTCGTCCTCTCGTTCGTTGCCATCTGGGCATTCTGGTATGTCGAACGATTGCGCGGATCGAGCGCGCCTCACGTCTAGAGCCACGGTCTGTCGCTGCGGTGACAATGTGCGAAGTCATTGGCTGTCTCCATGGTTGGTCCGGCAACGGACCACCCGTTGTCGGACCGGCAGCCTCATGTCGGCCGACGATCGCGGCTGTGCGCGCCATCACGGATAAGCGCTGCTTGCCCCAAGGCGCTTCGCCTTCATTGCGCTTCCGATTCAAATTTCAAACAGCCCAGCACGTCGTTGCGCTTCTCAGCTCTCTCCACTCGTCGTCCGGCGAAGGCCGGGACCCATACTCCGTGACGCTCGTTGTTGCGGAAGGTCACTAATGCCGGCGCTCTTACCGATGGGCCGCGGCGTATGGGTCCCGGCCCCCCGTGCGCAATTGCGCACTAGGCCGGGACGACGCGGATATAGTTTCGCGTTCTCGCGGCGCGGTGCGTCCGAGGTTTGCTATCAAATTCTTCACCCCCAAAATTCAGAGGGCGCAGGGAATGCCGGATGCGCGCTGCACCCGCGGTCTCATGTGCGATTGTGCATAAGAATGCTGCACATGAGCATACAGGGCAGCGGAGAGCATCCGACATTCCCTGCGCAGTGGCTTTACGGCTTATAACGCGCTCTCCCCGGTGAGACGGCCTCTATTGCCACCGTCGCCCCTCGGAAGCGTTAGCTCCCGAAAGACTTGACGCCGTTACGGGCGCCAGGACCACACGCCTTCACCGTACGCATCAGCCGCGACCGTCAATCGCAACATCAGCGTCCACCGCGACCCGCCCCTCGTTGTGACGATGGCCAACGCCCCTCTGAGTGGGACGGGATGGCGAGAATGTGCCGATGATTTGGGTCGAAGGAAAGGAAAATATTTTTGATTTTCGGAAATTCTGGACTTGACACGATTTCCGTAAATCAGAATTGATTTGCCCGTCGGGCAAATTTTGTTGATTGCGCTCGCCTTTTTTGCGTCATTCCCGATCGGCAATTGCGTATCGTACAAGGCACCTCAATCAGCGTCGGTAATTTTTCCTTTGCCGGTACAGGCCACGCACTTGGCCGGATAGATTCTGCGGGTTGCCAGCACAGGCTGCTTCACCACGGGGAAGCCCGTTCCTTTGCAGGCGGAGCACGTATGCTCCCTGATTTTTTGCGTCATGATTTTCATTCGCTGCCTCCTGGGTGGTGATCCCGCCAATATGCACGCTGGCCGCCCCAAGACGCTGATCAATATTGCTCATCCTGTGCGAATTTGTACAAGCGGCGGCGGGTCGGGAAAAAGCGCAGCCTGGGTCGATTTGGCAATACAGCTATCATTTCCTTGAAATGAGAGACGCCAATTTCATGTCATTGTTCAAAATGGACTGTTCGGCCCGATTATCCCATTTAAGGGATACGCCCGACCAGTTCCTCTCCGTGACGGTTGCCTGATCGCCTTCATCTGCACCCCAGCGAATGCGACTACCGACCTTGAGATTCCTTGATTCATCGCCGGTCATGGTCGGCTCATGTCCCCGGTGGCCGCTGCCCCTGGAATTGGATGCCGCACTTCTTGATGTTTGCGGCTTGTTCAATGGCAACCATCTGCCCCTTCATTTGGGCAAGCTCGGCTGCGGTCTGCTTGTCGCCGCCGACGAAAAACGCGGCTGGCCAAAAGATGACAACGGCCGCGGCGGTTGCCAGGCCGTCGTTGGTTCGCTTTTGATCCTGAACGCCCGATAGCGAAGCGGCCCGGGTTGAAACGGCCTGTGCTTCCTGAGCCAGTTGCTGACACGTATAACTCTGATACGCGACCGGCGAGACGTAAGCCGGCATGATATCAGATGAACTCGACGCGCAGCCAGCCAGCGCGGTGCAAAGCACCACGATCCCGAGATTTCGCATTTTTGACTTCCCCCTGCCCAGGAGGTGTTGCGCCTACTGTGGCGGGAACACAAGGCACTCGCAGGCAGTTTGGCGCTTCCCGGTATTAGTACTGCCTTCCCGCCAAATGATGCGCGGGATTTCCATGGCCAACAAAAGGTTGCTGCTTAGCGAATCCACGACGCATCGCACATCCTGTGAATTACCCCCCACCCACCAGCGCCAGAAACACCCGTCGCACCTCCGCCTCGGTCTCCCTTACCCTTGCCTGCAGCGTCGAGAAATCCGGGGTGTCGCCGGCGCGCGCCATTACGCGCTGCAGATTCTCGCCTGCGGTTTCCGGGTTGAACTTGCCGTTCACGCACAAACGCAAAATCTGGGTCAGGTCGTGATAGAGCCGCGCAGCCTGGCGCAGCACTTCGGCTTCGGCTTGCGGCAGCACGCCTGACCGAGCGGCGTTGTCGAGCACCTGCAGGGTGGAGACGCTGAGGATTTCGGGCTTCTGGGAGGCATGTGCGAGCTGCAGATATTGCGCGATGAAATCGATATCGACGAGGCCGCCGGCGGCGAGTTTCAAATCCCAGATGTCGTCCTCGCCCTTTTCCAGCGCGATGGCGCGGCGCATGTCGGCGACGTCGGTCGCGGTGCTGGCGGGATCGCGGGAGCGGATCAAGACGCCGCGGATGATGTCCTCGATCTTCTTGCGGAACGCAGGGGATGCCGAAATCACCCGCGCCCTCGTCAGCGCCATGTGCTCCCAGGTCCAGGCCTCGCGTTCCTGATAGTCGGCGAATGAATCGATCCGCGACGCCACCGGGCCGGCGCGGCCCGAGGGGCGCAGCCGCATGTCGACGTCATAGAGCACGCCGTAATTGGTCCGCGTCGTGAAGGCCGAGATCAGGCGCTGGGTCAGCCGCGCAAAATACTGCGCGCCGTGCAGCGACCGCTCGCCGTCGGAATCCGGATACTCCTCGTCGAAATCATAAAGCAGGATCAGATCGAGATCGGAGGACGCGGTCATCTCGCGGCTGCCGAGCCGGCCCATCGCAATGATCGCGGTCTCCTGCCCTTTGATCCTGCCATATTGGGTCGCGAACTGGTCGGTGACGAGACCATGCACGGTGTTCACGATACCTTCGGCCACATCGGCAAAGGCGACGCTGGCCTGCTGCGCCGATACGGTACCTGAAAGAATGCGCGTGCCGATCAGGAACAGGCTTTCCTGGCCGAACAACCGCAACCGGTCGAGAAAGTCCTCGTAGGAATCCGCGTCCTTCAATGTCGTCGCAAGCCGCGCGGACAATTCCTTCTGGTCCGGCATCGCGCCGAAAAAGCGCGGGTCGATCAAGCCGTCCATGATCTGCGGCTGACGCGCCAGCATGTCGCCGAGCCGCGGCGCGGCGCCGAGGATCAGCGCCACCAGCGCAACGAGATCGCGGTTCTGGCTCAATAGCGAGATCAACCGCCCGCCGCGCTGCAGCGCGCCGAGGAAACGGTCGAACGCCGTCACGGCATCGTCGGGGTCCTCGGCATGCGCGAGGCCGTCGATCAGGCCGGGGATGAATTCGATGAACGCGCTTTTGGTGGCCTCGTTACGCAGCCCGCGATAATCGCCCGTCATCCATTGCTGCAGGGTGCCTGCGACCATGACCGGCTTCTTGAAACCGAGCGTCGCCAAATGATCCAGCAGCCGCGGGTCTTCGGGTCCCGCGCCGTAATTGACATCGGGCAGTTTCTCGGTGCCGGTCGGATCGCCCTCGAACAGCTTGCTGTAATGCCCCTGCACTGTCTTGAGGTGGCCGAGCAAATCTTTTGCGAAGGCGGCGCGGCTCTCATAGCCGAAGAAGTTTGCGAAACGCTCCATGGCTTCGGGCTCGTCGGGCAGCGCATGGGTCTGCTCGTCCGATATCATCTGCAGCCGGTGCTCGACGCGGCGCAGATATTCGTAAGCGATGGTGAGCTCTTCCTGCGCCTGAAACGTGATCCAGTTGCTGGTCGCCAGCACCTGCAACGCCTGCAGCGTCGGCCGCACCCGCAAATGCGGATGCCGGCCACCCGCGATCAATTGCTGGGTCTGGGCGAAGAATTCGATTTCGCGGATGCCGCCGCGGCCGACCTTGACGTTATGGCCCTCGACCGAGATCTCGCTTTGGCCGCGATAGGTCTGCATCTGCCGCTTCATGTCATGGACGTCGGCAAGCGCGGCGAAATCGAGATGCTTGCGCCAGACAAACGGTGCCAGTTCGGCAATCAGCGCCTCGCCGGCCTTGGGATCACCGGCGCAGGGCCGCGCCTTGATCATCGCGGCGCGTTCCCAGGTGCGCCCTTCCCGCTCGTAATAATGCAGCGCCGCGTCGGTCGACATCGCGACTTGCGTCGAGGCGGGATCGGGGCGCAGCCGCAGATCGACGCGGAACACATAGCCGTCGCCGCTGCGCTGCTGCAGAATCCGTGCGAGCGCCTGCGTGACGCGCACGAAGAACGGCGCCGGTTCGATGTCGGCGACGAGCGAGGTCGCGGCGGGATCGAAGAACACGATCAGGTCGATGTCGCTGGAGTAGTTCAGTTCGCCTGCGCCCATCTTGCCCATCGCGAGCACGATCAGGCCGCAGCCTTCCTCGGGCCGGTCATGGTTGGCTGCATTCATCCGGCCGCGCACGACCTCCTGTCGGAGCAGGAACCGCAGCGCCGCCTGCACTGAAGCGACCGCGAGATCGGTCAGCGCCGCCGTCACGCGCATCACAGGCCAGACCCCGCCGATGTCGCACAGCGCGGTCATCAACGCGGCTTCCGCCTTCATGCGGCGAAGCAGATGCATCACGTCGGCTTCGCTGGCCGCATTGAATACGTCGCTGGTGGTTTTCTCGATCAGCGAGGAAAGGTGCGACTCCGGGTCGCACGCCAGCAAGCGGATCAGCCGCGCGGCGTCGGCGCGGAACAGATCGAACAGATAGGGCGAGAACTCCGCGATGCCCAGCAGGATGCGCCTGGCGAACGGCTGCGCCAGCACGGCCTCGAGCGCAGCCGACTGCGCCGGCTCCAGTTCGGAGAGCCAGGCTGAAAATATCTGTTCGGCATTGCTGGAAGCGGAGACATGCGGCCCGTCCACGAAGCGCGCGGCGAGGCCCTGTCCTTCCGCGTTGCCCGGCGCGGATGAGTTCATGCCACCTTCTGTGGCACATCCTGCGTTTGAGCCGCAAGCCTGTCACCGGAGGCCGCGCGCGCCGGAATGGCCAGCGTCGCGACCAGGCCCGGATGCGCATCGCCGAGCCGCAGTTCGCCGCCATGCAGGGTTGCCACCGCCGAGGCCAGGCTGAGGCCGAGGCCGGACCCCGGCAGCGTCCGGCTGGCCTCCAGCCGCACGAACCGTTCCACCGCGTGCTTGCGATCGCCTTCGGGAATGCCGGGGCCGTGATCGGTGACGCTGAGCAGCACGGTATCGCCCTCGCGCCGCGACTCGATCAGGATCTCCCGGGAACGTGCCGCCACCGCGGCGTCCAGCGGCTGCACCGCCGGATCCGGCTTGCCGTATTTGATCGCGTTCTCGACCAGATTGGCCAGCGCCTGGCTGATCAGCTCGCGGTTGCCGTGCAGGGCTGCGGGTGCGGCCCTGACGCGCAAGGTCAGGCCGTCGTCTTCGGCCAGCGGCTCGTAGAGTTCGTGGATGCCTTTTGCGACGTCGGCGGCGTCGAAATCGTCCATGTTGCCGCGCGCCTGCCCGGACTCGGCGCGCGCGATCATCAACAGCGCGTTGAAGGTGCGGATCAGGCCGTCGGATTCCTCGATGGTGCGTTCGAGCGCGGCGCGGTATTCGCTCTCGCTGCCTGAACTCGCCAATGCCTCCTCGGCGCGGTTGCGCAGCCGCGTCAGCGGTGTCTTCAGGTCATGGGCGATGTTGTCGGAGACTTCCTTGAGCCCCGTCATCAGGGCCTCGATCCGCTCCAGCATGGCGTTGAGGTTTTCCGCGAGCCGGTCGAGTTCGTCGCCGCTGCGGCCCACCGGCAGCCGGCCGGAGAGATCGCCGGCCATGATGCGCCGGGTGGTGCCGGTCATGGCGTCGATCCGGTGCAGCACCCGCCGCGCCACGAAGATGCCACCGCCGAGACCGAGCACGATGACGACCAGCAGCGACCATTGCGCGGCGTTGGCGACGATGCCGAACATCCGCCTTCGTTCCTCGAGGTCGCGTCCGACCAGCAGCCGAAAACCGTTGTCGAGTTGGGTGACGCGCACCAGCGCGCGATGGTGGGCGGTGTCCTGCTCGTCGAGCCGGCGGTACGCCGTCTCGGACCAGCCCGAAGAGGCCATTACGCCCGGAGACAGCGATTCGACATTGCCGCCGAACGCCGTTCCTGCCGGCGTGGTGACGAGATAGAGGTTGGCGCCGGGCCGCAGCGTGCGGCGGCCGAGCGTGAGGGCAAGGCCCTGCAGCCCGCGGCGTGCGTAGATGATCTCGATCTCGGCGATCTCGGCGTTGACGGTCGCGGTGATCTGCTCGTTGATCAGCCGGCGCGTATTCCAGGCGAAATAGCCCAGCAACGAAGCGGCAAACAGCGCAAACAAAAACAGGTAGACCAGCGTCAGGCGAAACGCCGTGGTGCGGATCAGTTTACCGAATGCCGTCACGGATCATGTATCCAATCTGAGTGCTTCGTCTGTTATCACTGACCGTCGTCACAGCTTTTATTTCCATTTATTTTCAATGTATTGCTGGCATCTACCGTCGTCTGGCTTCGCTAAAAATCGCCGAACGCCGGCCGGTTTTGGTGAAATAATGGCAAGTTAACGCTGCTTTCCCTCGTAAAGTATCCGTGATGGTCACCGATCCAAAGCAGGTCGATTTTGGAACAACTAACCATCACGACCGAGCATCCGTGACGGTAAGTGGTAAGCAGAACGGGAACGTTAAAGTGGCACTCAATTCGAACCAAGTTAAATCCCTGCAACCTGGCGTGCATGCGGACGGTGGGGGCTTTATCTGGTGGTGCGCGAGAGCGGTGATCGGGTGTGGGCCTTCCGCTTCACCGACCTCGAGGGCAAGCGGGCGCAGATGGAGTTCGCCAGGGCTGGCGACCGCGACGGCGCAAGCGGTGACGTTCTGACCCTTGGGGCGCGCGAGAAGGCGCGCGACTATAAGGTCGCGTTGAAGCGCGAGGGCATCGATCCGCGCGTCAAAAAGCGGGCCACCGCTCAGGGCAGCAAGACCTTCAAGGAGTTTGCCGAGGAGCAGTATCCTGATTGGTGCCAAGGGCTGTCCGAAGAGGAGTTAAAGCAGTGGCAGCGCTCCATCCGGGACGTGCCGAGCCTGCACAACAAGAAGCTCCAGGAGATCACCACCGAGCACGTATTGGAGGCGCTCAAGGCGATCTGGACCGTGAAGCCGGTCACAGCGTCGCGGACGCGCCAGCGGATCGAGCGGCTGATAGATGCTGCCAAAGCGTTGAGACTGCGCGCGGGCGAGAACCCGGCCGCATGGCGCGGCAACCTCAAACACCTGCTGCCGTCGCCTCGCAAGCTGAATCGCAAGAAGGGGCATCAGTCCGCGCCATATACGAAGATGCCGGGAATGATGACAGGGCTGCGCTATGATCCCGGCAACGCCGCGCGCTGCACAGAAGTCGGCATCCTCACCGTGTCGCGGAGGCAGGAAATCCGGCTGATGGAGTGGACGGAGCTCGACTTCGAAGCAAGGACGTGGATGGTTCCGGCTGAGAAGATGGGCTGACTTCATCAAGCCGCGCAAGGATACGTCGAGCGAGCAGCCACCAAGAAAGCGGCCAAAGCTCAATCTCGTCGCCTAACGAGGCGCACAAACCTACAGCATGCGGTGTCAGCTTAGTGCTGCTTGGTGCACTCAATTCCAACATGAGAATAGTTTGATGCCAACGCCCCCACGCAGGTTAGAAGACATTGTAGAGGCGCTGCGGCCGAAACCAGGCACAACGCGAAAATGCACCGTGCTACTTGGTGCTGGCTGTTCGATCAGCGCGGGGATTCCGTCGGCAGGTGCAGTGGTAGAGCATATTGGGCTCTATTGGGTAGGCTATGGAAAGGCGCCGCCGGCCCATGTCTCTCTCCAAACGGCTCCTCGCCCCCGGACGGCTCGGCTGACTATCTTCGATGGATAGAAGAACAGGTGTTCTGACAGGGTCTTGATAAGCATGGCGAGAGAGCTGCAAAGCAGCGACCCTGCTCACGATTGGTTTCCTCGCTTGTTAGATCTAACGCGGCCGTCTCGAGGGACGGGCCACGGGCCTCACGGTTCGCCCGGCGAAGCATCGTCCGGAGACGCGCGAAGACGCGCTCCTCACCATGAGGTTCGCTACCGCGCCACGACCTCGACCTCGCCATCAACGCCGTTGACGACGTTGAACGGGCGCTCGAACACCTTGCCTTCGTTCTTGGCGATGGCGCGGTATTCGCCTTCGGACAGGACGACGCGGGGAAATGCGCCGATCGATTCCTTGATGACGTCGCCGCCCGGCGTGATGACGGACCAGGCGGTGTTGGCGAGCGCCTCGCCGCCCTTGTCGCTGACCAGCTTTAGCGTGATCACAGCGGCGCGATGGGTGACGATCACGTCGGTCAGCTTGCCGGCCTGCACGCGGATGTCGGAACGGACAACGGAATTGGCATCGCCGTAGTTGGAGATGATGTAGTAGGTGCCCTCCGGCAGCAGCGCGACGTCGCCGCCGGCGACGTTGGGCAACAGCGAGGTCCGCTCCGCGCCGTCGAACTGGCTGCCTTTATAAATCGCGAACGAAATCTGGTTCGGCGGGATCTTGGAGGTGCCGACGCGGCCTTCGATGCGCAGGCCGCCGGCCGGAAGCACGAAGGATTCCCGATCGGTCTCCGACTTCAGGCTCACCGCCCGCACCGCGCTGACGAGGCCGAGCGCGACGTGCACGACATAATTGCCCGGCGGCAGCACGATGTTCGGGGTCGCACCGCGGTCCTCGCGGATCAGGCGGAACGTGCCGTTATCGTCCGGCTTGTCCGCGAACACCCGCCACACCAACCCGCTGTTGATGACCGGCAAATCCTTGCCGTAGCGCGCCGTCAACGACAGCACGGCCTGGCCAGGCGTCGCGGCGCCCGGCGGCGGCGCAACCGGCGGGACGGTGGCGATCGACGGCGGCACCAGGGTCGGCTGCGTCAGCGTTGGCGGCAGGGCGGGAATCGAGCCCGGCGGCGCCAGGTTCATCGCAGGACCCGACGGTGCATCCGGAATCGAACCCGGCGGCACCGGCGGCGGGCGATCGGAGAACATCTGGGCCGAAGCCGGGCCAGGTGCCAGCAACACCAAGGCAAACATTGAGGCAAGCAGAAGCCGCGGGAAAAGCCGCCATGCGCTCCCGTCCCCGCCGATGCCATTGCCTCGCCAAGTCATCGCCATGCTTTTCACTGAAAACGCGGCAAATTCAAGCCTGCAGAGTAGCCCGAAAGAGCAGCCCGAAGCCTCCTGGACCAAGGAACCGGCAGTTGATCACGCGGTCGCAGTCCAGTCATAATCTCCGCCTAGGCCGCTTTGGCCGGGCATAAACCATGCATCTGGAATTGATTGACATGATTCTGGTACGGCCATGCCGCGGCGAATATGCTTGAGCCGCAGGAGAGTTTTTCGTGTTGGATAACTGGATGGGCCGCGGCCAAAAGGGCTCCGACGGCCGTGACGAGGTAGGGCTCGGCAGCATCCGCCGGCCGGTGATCGGGCTGGCGCTGGGCGGCGGCGCCGCGCGCGGGTTCGCCCATATCGGCATCATCAAGACCCTGGTCGCCCACGGTATCCATCCCAATGTCGTGGTGGGAACGTCGATGGGCGCGGTGATCGGCGGCGGCTACGCCTCCGGAAATCTCGAAAAGGTGGAAGAATGGGCGCGCGGCCTGCAGCCGCGCAATATTTTCAGCTATCTCGATATCCGTCTCAACGGCTCCGGCCTGATCGGCGGCAGCAGGCTTGCCGCCCAACTCGAGACGACGATGGGTCAGGGCCTGATCGAGGACCTGCCGGTGAAATTCGCCACTGTTGCGACCGAAGTGCGCACCGGCCACGAGATCTGGCTGACCCATGGCCGCATGATCGACGCGATGCAGGCCTCATACGCGCTGCCGGGAATATTCTCGCCGGTCCTGATCGGCGACCGCTGGCTGGTCGATGGCGCGCTGGTCAACCCGGTTCCGGTGTCGGCGGCCCGCGCCCTCGGCGCGGAGATCGTCATCGCCGCCAATCTCTCCAGCGACGTCTTTACCCACTCGACGACGATCTATGCGCATGGCCCTTCCGCCGAGCTTGCGGTTGTGCCGGAAGCAGCGCCTGAACCTGCAACTCCGAAGCGCGGCCTAGGAAAATTCTTCTCCGCCGAACGCACCGTAAAGCGCGAATTCTTCGGCGCGCCCGGCCGGCCGGGAATTTCCACGGTCATGGTCGACGCCTTCAACATCATGCAGGACCGCATCACCCGCGCGCGGCTGGCCGGCGATCCGCCCGATCTCCTGATCTCGCCCCGGGTCGGCAAGATCGGCTTGTTCGATTTTCACCGCGCCGACGATCTGATCGCCCATGGCGTGCGCGCCGCCGAGCGCGCCATCGATTCCATCCAGGAAGCGATCCACATTCTGGCGCCGCCAGCGGCTGGTGCCGCCGCGCCCGCCGAAAAGGCCGGACCAGAGAAAGAATAGGGCTCAGGCGGTCTTGATGTAGTCGCGCAGCGCTTCCTGCTCGGCTTCATATTCGTGGACACGGCGCTTGACGATGTCGCCGATCGAGATCAGGCCGACCACCTTGCCCTCCTCGACGACAGGCAAATGCCTGAACTTGCCCAGCGTCATCATTTCCATGATGCCGCTGACCGTGTCCGACTCCCGGCAACTGACGACCTTGCGCGTCATCACGGCGCTGACCGGCTCATCCAGCACCTTGGCGCCGCGCTCGCCGAGCACACGGACGATGTCGCGTTCCGACAAGATGCCTTCGAGGCGTCCCTGGTTCATGACCAGCACGGCGCCGATCTTGCGCTCGCCCAGGAGCTTGACCGCGGCCGAGAGCTTGGCGTCCGGCTCGACGTTCAGGATGTCATGGCCTTTGGAATCGAGAATTGCACGTACCGTCATTGCCGCCTCCTGAATCGGTGCGCACCCCTTTTGGGGGTTCGACTTGTTCGCGAGTCTTCAATCAACAGTTCCGCGCCGAACTCGTTTCAAGAGCGTTCGTTTCAGGCGCGGTCTACAAGCTCGGCTGTCCAGCATGGCAGCGGGCTTTGTCTTGTGTCACACATGTCAAGATGATGGATGAAATCGCGGTGCGCCGCAAGCGACGATCAGACGCGGTCGGCCTCGTCAGGCGATGACGCATCTGCAGCATGCGCTGCCGCCCGTGGCACCGGATCGAACAGCGAAAACAGCATCAGGCCGGCGAGAAATCCGCCGATATGCGCTTGCCACGCCACGGTGCCGCCGTCGGCGCCGATCGCAATCGATCCGACGCCAAAGATGATGTTGACGCCGAACCACACCGCCAGAAATCCCAGCACGCGCGTGTCGCGAAAGGCCTGTCCGAGCGACAGCGCCGGCACCTTCGCCGCTTCATCCGCGTCGCCGCGGCTGAACGACAGAAAGCTTCCCTTCACAAAGGCAAAGCGAATGGCGGCCGCCATGGTGCCGGACACCGACGCCGACGCGCCGATCATCGGCGCGATCGCGTGTTCATGCGTGAGCAGATGTGCAATCGCGCCGGCCGCGGCCGTCACGGCCATGAACAGGTAAAACCTGACCGCGCCGAACCGGCGCGCCAGCGCGCTGCCGAACGGCAACAGCCACAGCACGTTGAAGCCGATATGGGTGAGATTGGCGTGCAGCAGCGAATAGGTGACGAAGGTCCAGACCTTGGCGCCCGCTCCGCCGGGAAAATCGATGTTGAGCAGCGTCGAATCGTAGCGTTTCGGAATGAAACCGAAGACGTCGATGGTCCAGTTCTCGAGTTCCGGCGGCAGCAGCACCCGCAGGTGAATGACCGCGATCAGCGCGACATAGGCCGTCAGCGCACCCGGCAGGGTCAGGATCGGCTCTCGCGGACCGTCCGGGGCTTCAAGCTGGGTTTCAGGCTGGGATTCCAAGGGGCCAGGGACCTTTAGAGACCTTTAGAGGCGGCTTTGGGGATAATCGGCCCAGATAGGCGGCTTTGCCCGCGCTGTGCAAGTGCACAAAATGGCTGTGGTGGACATACCCGTGTCCCCGGCTCTGCAGTGCACCGCAAGAGCGCTGCACTGCGTCCGGGACACGAGACAGGGTCGCTATGCCAAAAAGAGCAAAGAAAAAGGGAGGACGCTGAGAACGTCCTCCCTCGTCGTGCCGATCTTTTCGCGCCCCTGGAGCTTGGGGGAACATCCCCACCCCTCCCCGCGCGACGACCAAACTGTTTGACGCCACCTGTGTACCAACCGAGCCGGTAAGTCGGAGATAAGCCGGCCGGGCTCGATGCGTTCCACTCTACGCAGGCCGCACCGGGATCGCCAATCTCATAGTTAATTTAACGTTAATAACGCAAAGCCGCCGCCAAAGCGGCCAAACCGCGTCCACGGCATGGACGCTGCACAGCCTGTCCTGCACAACACAGAAGGGACAGCACGTGAGCAAAATCGGGACAGATATGTGCCGCCCTGCCACGGGCGGGGGCGAGGCCAACGTATGAAACATCCATCGAGCCGTCAGTTTTTTGCCTATTGGGACGCAAAACGCGGCCACGCGCGGGCACCTGACCGCAGCGAGATCGAACCTTCCGCGGTACGCGAACTGCTCGGCGACATCTTCGTGCTGGGTTACGAAAACGAGACCGGCTTCCCCTTCCGCGTCGCCGGAACACGGGTCTGCGCCCTGCTCGGCCGCGACGCAAAGGACAGCAGCTTCTCGGCGCTGTTCGCACCAGAGAGCCGCCGCGAAATCGAAGACGTCGTGACTTACGTCGCCGAAGAAATGCTGGCCGCCGTCGCCGGCATCACCGCGACGTCGGAAGACGGCCGGACGGCGCATCTGGAATTGCTGCTGCTGCCGTTCAACAACCGCGCGCACGCGCCGATCAGCGTCACCGGCCTGTTGGCGCCGTTCGAGGACGATCTCGGCACGCTGAAGGATTTCAAGCTGACGTCCTGGCGCTATCTGCACCGGCCGGAAAAACTCGTTCCCCGCGCCTTGCGCAAGCTCGCCATCGCGCGCGGCTTCATGGTGTATGAGGGGATTACCGGCCGCTGAACCGCGCGGCGCGCTTTTCAAGAAACGCGTTGCGTCCCTCCAGCGCATCCGCGCTCTTGCGGATCTCGGCCTGCGTCTCGATTTCGCGCCGGAACTGATCGGCATAGCTGGCGTGTTCGCTCTCCTCGAGCAGGCGGCGCGTCGCAACCAGCGCCCGCGTCGGACCGTTTGCAAGCTTGCGCGCCAGCGCCAGCGCGCCGCCCTGAAGCGCGGCATCATCGAACACTTCCCGGACCAGTCCCCATTCCCTGGCCGTCTCGGCCGATAGCGGCTCGTTCATCAACATCAGTTCGAGCGCGCGCTGCCGGCCGACCAGCCGCGGCAACAGCCAGGTCGAGCCGAGATCAGGCACCAGCGCGATCCGGCTGAAGACCTGAATGAAGCTCGCCGAGCGCGCCGCGACAATCACGTCTCCCGCCATCGCGAGACTGAAGCCGCCGCCGGCGGCGACGCCATTGACCGCCACCACGATCGGCACCTGGCATTCGCGCAGCGCCCTGAAGGCCGGCCAGTAATACCGCATCACCCCATCGACAATGTCGTCGCCGAGGATGGCCGCGGCCTTGAGGTTCTGGCCGGAGCAAAAGCCGCGGCCGGCGCCGGTCAGGACCAGCGCCCGTACCCCGGGATCCTCGGTCATCTCAGGGATCGCGAGGGCAAGATCGCCCAACAGGTCGGGCGTCATCGCATTCAGCGTCGCAGGCTCGTCCAGCGTCAGCACGCCAACGGCATCGTCGCGGTCCCGCTTCACTCCCGGCATCGCATCCCTCCCCGAAATTTGGCCGGCCCTGCCGGGCCCGACATTAAGCATGATGGTACCGAAACAACGCACTGACAAACAATCGCTTTCAGCGGTCTTGACCGAAAACGACCTTTGCCGGGATACTGACCGGATTGGACGTGAGCCATGTTTGAGATCATTATTTTCTGCGTCATTTTACTGGCGGTTTCCTATTGGGCGGTCCTGTGGCTGATGGGACGGCGCGAGGATGTTTTGCACGGCGAGTTCGTCGAAGCCGGCGCGCAGGTCGAGGAGCCCGCTCGATCGGTGTTTCCGGAGCGGCCTGCCCGTAAAGTTCAAGCGGTTCGGCAAGTCTTCCCCGAAAGGCCTGTCTTCCCCGAAAAACCCGTCATCACCGAGAAGCCCGACATCACGGAGAAGCGCGTTCAAACCGCAATCGCGGAGCCGGCCGTTCAAGCTGTCTTGCCGGAGCAACCCGCCTTCAGGCCGGAACGGCTGGAGTCGCTGCTCAACTCGATCAAGCAGGATCTCAATCAGCTGGTCCAGAAGTAGCTTTCGACCGCCGGTCGACGTTCAGGCCGAAATCCGTGCGCGCGTTGACATAGCTCGCTCGCGGTCGGAGGTTGCTCGACAACTCTTGAAGGTGCGGCATTGCGCAATCGCTGGGGCATTCTTGCGATCCTGTTCGTGGTTCGCCTCACGATGGCCTTCCAGTTTCAGAGCGTGGCCGCGGTCGCGCCGTTGCTCGGCAGCAATTTCGGCGTCAGCCTTGCCGATATCGGATTGCTGATCGGTCTTTACTTCACGCCGGGCGTGGCGATTGCGTTGCCGGGCGGCGCAATCGGGCAAAGGTTCGGCGACAAGACCACCGTGCTCGCCGCGCTCACGCTGATGCTGATCGGCGGCCTTGCGATGGCGCTGTCGGATTCCTGGACCGTGCAGATGGCGGGACGGCTGATCGCGGGCGCCGGCGGCGTGCTGCTCAACGTCCAGATGACCAAGATGGTCGCTGACTGGTTCGCCGGTCGCGAGATCGCAACGGCGATGGCGATCTTCATCAATTCATGGCCGGCCGGCATTGCGCTTTCGTTGTTGACCCTGCCCGCGATCGGCACCGCCTGGGGCGTGAGCGCGGTCTATTTCGCGGTCGCAGCCTTGATCGGATGGGGGATCGTTCTTCTTGCCGCGGGCTATCGATCGCCGCCGAATGCGGCTGCGGTCTCCGGCGCTCCCGCACGTCTCGACCGCAACGTAACGATCGCGGTGATCGTCGCGGGGCTGCTCTGGGGCATCTACAATATCGGCTTTGCGATGATCTTCAGCTTTGGACCGTTGTTGCTGGTCGAACGCGGCTGGTCGATCGCGTCAGCAGGATCGACCATCAGCATCGTGCTGTGGCTGGCGGCGCTCGCGGGCCCGGCAGGCGGATTTCTGGCGGATCGAACCAAGCGCCCGCAGACTGTTCTTGTCGGCGGGTGCATCGTGTTCGCGCTGCTGATGCTGATGCTGCCACGCTCCGGCGCCGTGCTGCTGGCAGTCGTCGCGCTCGGCCTCGTCTGCGCGCTGCCGTCGGGGCCGATCATGAGCCTGCCCCCGCAGGTGCTGCAGCCTTCCACCCGCGCGATCGGCATGGGCCTGTTCTACACGGTCTATTATGCGGCGATGATGCTGGGGCCGTTTGTCGGCGGCAGCCTCGCCAAATGGACGGGGACCGCTGCCACCGCATTCGACTTCGGTGCGGCGATGGTTTTGCTGTGCCCGCCGCTGCTGTGGACGTTCAACCGGATTGCGGCGGCACGGACACACACAGCTTGATGCACATACTTGATGCAACCGGCGATAACACATCATTAACCCTGTCGGCCTTAGGGTCTTCCTGACGCCGAAGGACCGGACGTCGGGTGGCGAAGAATGTCGTTTGCGCAAAAAAAATCCACTGTCCCGGTCGCTCAGGAGCGACGGCGCTTCCAGCGCGTGAAAGTCCACCTGCTCGGCCGCTATATGCTGCCGGACCGGCGTGAATTTCCCTGCCAGATCATCAATATGTCGCCGGGTGGATTGGCCCTGCTGGCGCCCGGCATCGGCAATGTCGGCGACCGCGTGATCGCCTATCTCGACCATATCGGCCGGGTTGAGGGCAAGATCACCCGCATCATCGACAATGGTTTTGCCATGACCGTGGGCGCGACCGCGCGCAAACGCGACAAGCTCGCCGCCCAGCTCACCTGGCTCGCCAACCGCGATATCCTCAATCTTCCGGAAGACCGCCGCCACGACCGTATCGTGCCGCGCAACCCGATCGCGCTGCTCACGCTCGAGGACGGCAGTAAGATGACCTGCCGGATCATCGACCTCTCGGCGTCGGGTGCGGCGATTGCCGCGGAAAACCGCCCGCCGCTGAAATCGCTTGTCATGCTGGGCAAGGTCCAGTCCCGGGTGGTGCGAAATCTCGAAGAAGGCTTCGCGCTCGAGTTCGTCCACGAGCAAATTGCCGAGACGCTCGAAGACGCGGTTAGCGCGCGGTAAAGCGCCAGCCGCCCCAATCCTCGATTTCCCGACTTCAAAAGGCGGTATCCGCGTTGCCGGATACCGCCTTTGTGCGCTCTGACGCCGGCCAGAGCAGGTTAACGCCGGGCGCTTTTGCAACCGCAAGTGCCGCTGCGGCAGCGCCTGGCGCGTTAATGCGTACAATTTGAATCAATTGCAGTTGTTTCAAATTTTAGGCGAATTTTATTCAAGTATAGATCGAATTCGCCGCGTCTTTTACTTGTATTCGCGTCAAATGTACTTGGCTGACTTAGCGGCGGCGCAAATCCTTTGTGCGAAACATGGTCCCAACAAGAAACGGGGGCCACAATGTTGTTCAGGGGACAGGGGAAGGGATTGGCGGTTGCCGCCATCCTGCTGGGGATGAGCGTCTCTACGAGTTATCAGGCGAAAGCCGGTGACGCGCTCTATGCCAGCCTTGGCGATACCACGCGTTCGCCGATCGGCTGGGTTGAATTCTGCGCCGAGAATCCCGGCGACTGCCGCGGCGGCGCATCACAGCCGCGGGACATCGTGCTGTCGCAGACGGCATGGCGAGATTTGCTGAGAGTCAACAAGTGGGTCAACGAGACCATCAAGCCGATCACCGACATGGATCATTGGGGTGTGATCGAGAAATGGTCGTTGCCGACAGACGGCTACGGCGACTGCGAGGACTACGTGCTGTTGAAGCGCAAGATGCTGATCGACGCCGGCTGGCCGCGCGAGGCGCTGCTGATCACGGTGGTGCGCGACAAGAAGGGCGAAGGCCACGCGGTGCTCACGGTCAAAACCGACAAGGGCGAATTCGTGCTCGACAACCAGAACGAAAACGTCCTCGCCTGGACGGAGACTGGCTACCGCTTCGTCAAGCGTCAGTCGCAGAGCGACCCGAATCTGTGGGTGTCGCTCGGTGATAACCGCCCCGCGGTCGCCACCGCCAGTTCTCGCGATCGCTAACGACAAAGGAATTTACGAACCCGCGACCCGGTCACATCCCCACCCCTCCCCGTCCCAGACCGGTTCGCGCGCGGCCAGCCTTCCCCCAAAGGCTGGCCGCAACTTTTTTGTGGGTGCCGAAAACATCGAGCTTCCATGTTATCTCCCAACTCAACTTTAGTTTGTGGATATTCCAAGGCTTTCGACAAAATCATAAAACAATACGGCGATGTCCAACTCGACATCAATAATGCCGCAGCTATCGCGAAGAGCCTCGGCAAGTATAGCACTGAAACTGCTGCACTCTCCGAAATTGCCGTTCTCATAAGTGCGGCCGCCGTGGCGGTAACTGAAGAAATAAAATTCGCCAAATTACGAGCCGCCGCGCGAAAATATCAGCCGCTTCTCGAAGAACACGCAAAGTCTCTCAGCGGGCGGCTTTCGGGATTGGACCGCCAGACGACCCAGGATATTGCCGTCTGGAGAGATTGTGTACAGGAGAAATTCAAGATCATCGCAACGTTAGCGAAGCCGACTCTTCTACCGACTTCAGTAATTGAACTGGACGCCGCTTACGGAGCATTTCAGGCTCAATACCGATCTTACGTGGGCACGTCGCCTCAGGTAGGCGACATGATTAAAGACCTGATTGATGCTAACAAGGCAATCTCGGAAGCTCCCGATTCAACTCGCATTAAAGAGAGCATCGAGCGCTACATCATTATCTTCGATAATTCCAAATCGACGATAACGAAGGCAGGCGCTTTACCGATTTAGCGCCTCTCGACTGCAAGTAACAGAAAATAGCAATCTGGAGTAGCGCACGGGATTCGGCTTTCCGCCCGATACCGTTTATTGTTCGCGGTAGGTTTAGCCAACCGTAAGGCGGCGAGCCGCCATACGGTTGGCTGGCCGCAACTTTTTTGGAGTTGGCCAGCAATCTGTGAGATCATGGTGTCTCCAAGCGGGAGAACCGACCTTGGCCGACACTGAGATCGACGCCATCCGTGAATTGCTGGGCTCGAAACCGCGACCGGTCGGATGGTCGGAGCGGCGCCAGCGGCTCGACGAAGTCGGATCGACTTGGCCGGTCGCATCCGATGTGAAATGTGACGCCGTCGATTGCGATGGCGTCCCCGGCGAGTGGTCGCTCGCGCCAGGCAGCGACCCGTCGCGCGTGCTGCTCTATTTCCACGGCGGCGGTTATTGCTCCGGTTCGATCCAGAGCCATCGCCGGATGGTGACGGAAGCCGGCCGCGCGGCGCAGTCGCGCTCGCTCGCGATCGATTACCGCCGCGCGCCGGAGCACCCCTACCCGGCCGCCCACGAGGACGCGCTGACGGCGTGGCGCTTCCTGCGCAAGCAAGGCATACCGGCAGCAAACATCGCCGTCGGCGGCGACAGTGCCGGCGGTAATCTCGCGCTCGGGCTGATCGGCCGGTTGCGTGCGGAAGGCGAGCAGCTGCCCGGCTGCGCCTGGCTGGTCTCGCCCTGGACCGACCTGACGATGTCGGGCACCACGCTCGACACCAAGGATGCGACGGACCCGCTGATCCACCGGGCCTATCTCGCCGAACTCGCGGACGCCTATGCGCCGTCGCCGATCGATCGCAGGGATCCGCTGATCTCGCCATTATTTGCGGATCTCGCCGGCTTTCCGCCGCTCCTGATCCAGGTCGGCTCGGCCGAAACGCTGCTGGCGGACGCCACACGGCTGGCGGCCGCCGCCGGATCTGATAACGTCGAGGTGAGCCTCGAAATCTGGCCGCACATGATCCATGCGTGGCCGGTCTGGAATGCGAGATTGGAAGATGGCCGCCGCGCATTGGCGAAGGCGGGGCAATTTGTCCGCGCGCATCTGCAAAGACCGCCGTAGAGCGTGTGCAGGCCGCGCAGGCCGCCCAAGGCCATTCTGCAGCGCAAAAGCCCGGGATTATTGATGTTTTACCCGGAATCCCGCCTCGACTGGGTGAATCCCTGGTTTCGGCGCAGCCAAGCCTGTGGTAATCGAGGGCATTGAAATTACGTCCGGATTTAGAGTCTCATGATCGAACCCACCCCCCGGAATACCAGTGCGCTTGCGCGCATCAGTGGCCAGCCGATCGCAATCGGCGCTGCGGCCCTCGTCATTGTCGTGTTGGGAATAGGTTCAATCACGCTGTGGCGGGCCTATACCGGCACCGCGCCCGAAACCGACCGCGTCGTCGCGGTCAGGCAATTGCAGGCGCGTACCGCGCAGGCGTCCGAACAGCTGGTCGAGAAAACCAAGGGCATCGAAGCCACCCAGCAGGAATCGATCGATCAGCTCCAAGTGGTCCAGGATCAATTACTGACGGTGCGCCGCCTGCTCGCCGCGCAGCAGGCCGATACCAGAAAGCTCTCCGAACAGGTCGGCACCCTGACCGAATCGATCGACGGCTTGCGGCAATCGTTCGCGAGCGCGCAGGCGGCCGAACCGGCCGCCCCGCCCTCTGCCCGCAAACGGTCGGTCAGGAAATCCAACGCGGCAAAGCCGCGCGCCAGCAAGAGCGCCAAACTCAAGCGCGGCAGGTCGAACGGCTGACGCCCGCCCCGGACGCGGTCCGGGACCGTCCCTCAAAGCCAGAGGAACGGACTGAGCGCCTTGGTGATATCCCCGAACGATCAGTACCCTTTGCGCGGCTGATCGTGACGCGTTCAGCCCAGTCCGCCGTGCCCGGCTGCAGGCCGGCGGCAGCTCTCCACCAGATGCCACCAAAAATCCGCCTTCCTGCCAATTTTGTGTTCCGAGTGTGAACTGCTTCACATATGGCCGCGGGAATCTCCTGCATGCTGCAGTTCACCGGATGGCGTGAGCCGATTTCAATATCCGGGGCTGGCAAGGTCGTTGACGGTATATTGCGTCGACGGCCTTGTTTTTTGGCCCCCATTCATCCCTCGCCCCGGCGCTTCCGAAATCCCGATCAGATTTAACTCGCAGGCAGGTGATTTGCCTTTGGCCGGCATTGTTTGCTGAATGCGGCTCTCTTGAGCCCGTGCGATCCTGATACATGAGGACCGCACTCTACTCGTTTGTTTTTGATGCGTTTTCGGCGCAGATAAGTCTACGCAATCTGCGTAAACTTGATCGCTATGCGGGGGAAACCCCTTGCGCCGGAAGACGCCATGCAAGGAGCCTCCCCAATGAGCGCCGAACCCCTGCCGACCGCCGATGTCATCGGACTGACGAAAATCGCGCCGTTTTCCCGCCGCAGCTTCATGACCGCGACGGCCGCCGTCACGGCCGGCTATACGCTGGCCGCCGGGCCGGTGCGGGCCGACGTTATCAAGACCGACACCAACGGCCTTAACGCCGGCGATGCCCGGATCAAGGTGACCGACGGTGAGATGCCCGGCTATTTCGCCCGTCCCGAAGGCGCCGCCAATCCGCCGGTCGTGCTGGTAGCGATGGAGATTTTCGGGCTGCATGAATACATCAAGGACGTGACGCGGCGCCTCGCCAAGCTCGGCGTGTTTGCGGTGGCGCCGGATTATTATTTCCGCAAGGGCACCGATCTCACCAAGGTCACCGACATCCCCCAACTGCTGCCGATCGTGAATTCGAAACCGGACGCCGAATTGCTGTCCGACCTCGACAGCACGGTGGCGTGGGCGAAGTCGCAGGGCGGCGATACTTCGCGGCTCGGCATCATCGGGTTCTGCCGCGGCGGGCGGACGGTTTGGGAATATGCCGCCCATAATCCCACGCTGAAGGCAGGCGCCGCGTTTTACGGCCCGCCGGTCGATCCGCCGAACCCGCTCTGGCCGAAGAGCCCGACGCAGCTCGCGCCCGAGATGAAGGCGCCGGTGCTGGGCCTCTATGGTGAAGCCGATAGCGGCATTCCCGTCGCCGCCGTGGAAGCCCTGAAAGCCGCCCTGGCGGCGAACAAGAAGACCGCCGAGTTCAAGATCTATCCGGGCGCCCCGCATGGCTTCCACGCCGACTATCGTGCCAGCTATCGCAAGGAAGCGGCCGACGATGCGTGGGCGCAGATGCAGGCCTGGTTCAAGAAATACGGCGTGCTGAGCTAAAAATAGCTACGGGCAAACCACAGGCGTGAAAAATGGCGCGCAGCCAACGGCTGCGCGCTATTTCAAGGGACGGCCTATCCGACGCGATCGCTGTTGCGATGCGGCCTGGATACCGTCTGCTCGATTTCCCAGAGTATCCAGACGACGGCCGCTCCCAGACTGACAACGATACCCAGGAGCACGAACGTCAAAGCCGGGACTGTGAGCATGTTCAGCATCCCTGATGTGATGCAAGCGACGTACCAGCAAACCAAACGCGGCCTCGGTGATTAAACACCGGGGCCGCCGAAATAATCCCGATAACCCGCCAGGCCGGGATTAGTTGCAAACCTGAACCGGCTGGAGGCGCCAGCCATAGGGGGTCAGCACGCGCTGCTGAACGACGTAGCAGCCGCCATCGCCGTAATCGTAGCCGTAATTGGCGTAATACGGGTAACCGTCATCATAGCCGCTGTAATAGCCGTACGGTCCGTAGAGCCCGTAGCCGAGGCCGGCGCCGACGACGGCTGCAGCGGCAAGGGGAAATCCACGATGACGGAAGCCGTGATGGTACCCGCCGCGATAACCGGCAAAGTTGCCGCCGCGAAATCCAGCCGCTACGGGAAGCGCCGCCGCACGGAAACCACCGCCGATCGCTGCGGCGCGAAAGCCTCCGCCGCCGATGCCAATCCCGCCGCCCCGGAAGCCGCCGCCGTGGAAACCACCGCCATGGAAGCCGCCACCGCCGCGAAACCCTCCGCCGCCGAAGCCGCCGCGGGCCGAAGCTGTGTCCGGCACCAGCATGGCGAGCGATGCGGCCGCGACCAAGGCGATCATCGTTTTGCGTAACATCACACATTCTCCTGCTAAGGACTCGCCGCAAGCGAGTGGAAAACATTCTGCTTCCCACCACAAATCTAGGACGGGTTCTCAGCAATCGCGCTGCCTGTTTTCTCACTTCTGCGCGACTGGCAACGTGCAACGTTCTAGCAGCCCCGGCAGATGCTCTTCACCTTGCGGTCGATGGTCCTGTTTTCCTGTTGGATGGCGGCATCGACATCCGCTTGCGGTTGCGCCGTCGCCCCTGTGCCCGCAGCACCGGTCGTAACCCCGGCCCCGGTGTTCACGGCCGGGCCCGACGATTGGGCGGTGCCGGCGCTGTTGGTGCCGGGCGCAGCGGGAAGCCTGGCCGCGTTGCCGCTCGGATCGTTGCCCGAATTGTTCAGACCGGCCGCGTTTGCCGGGCCGGGTGGCACGCCATTGATGGAAGTCGGGCCGGCGCCCGCCGATCCCGCATTGGGCGTACCCACCGAGCTGCTGCTTCCTGATGTCGAGCCGCTTGCGGCGCCGCCAGCACTTGTGCCGCCAGCACTTCCGCTGCCGCCGCCTGCGCTTTGCGCGAACGAAATGGCCGGCACCGTCAGGATGGTGAGCGCGATCATTGCTGCAAATGCGGTTGGTTTGGTCATCGAGAACTCCTTTCCTGGTTCAACGACGGCGAAACAGGCTTGTTCCGGCCGGAACGATTTCGGCCGCGGACCATTATGCAAGCGTATCCGCCACGTTGCCGGAGCCGAGGACGCTTGCGCAAACTGATCGCTTTCGACGACGACACGTTCGACAAGCTGACCCAGCTTGGACGCGACCGGATGGCGACGATTCAGGAACTGGCCGATGAAGCCTTTGCTGACGTTTTGAAGAAGCACGGCATCCCGATCGATCTCAAGGACGCACTTCGCAAGAGCGCAAAACTTTCCAGCGCCAAAACAGAAAAAATTGCAAAACAGAAGAAGTCAAAGGCCCGGAAGGCAACATCGTGACGACCGAGCCCGATCCGTTCGAGCAGGGTCAGCGCGCCGCGCGCGCGAACATTCCGGCTGAAGCAAATCCATATCAGGACGGCAGCGAACAGCACGCACTCTGGGCAGCCGGGCACGAACAGGTTGCCAGCGCGGCAGAGGTCAACGAATCCGAAGATACCTGACGCTGTGTTCAGCCGATCTTCTTCAAACCTTTTTTGAAGCGCGGCCCGTTGATGGCGTAGGACTTCGCCGCACGTCCCATCGCCGTCGCCTGCTCGGGCGAAAGCGTGCGGATCACGCGCGCGGGCGATCCGATGATCAGGGAATGCTCGGGAAATTCCTTGCCCTCGGTGATAACGGATCCCGCGCCGACGACGCTGCCACGGCCGATCTTCGCGCCGTTCATCACGATCGAGCCCATCCCGACCAGCGCGCCATCCTCGAGCGTGCAGCCGTGCAGGATGACGTTGTGGCCGACGGTGCAGTTTTTCCCGATCGTCAGCGGAAAGCCGGGGTCGGTGTGGCAGGTCGAATTGTCCTGCACGTTGGAGCCTTCGCCGATCTCGATCCACTCATTGTCGCCGCGGAGCACCGCGCCGAACCACACGCTGGCCCCATTCTTCAGACGCACCTTGCCGATGACGGTGGCGGTATCGGCGATGAAATAGTTTCCGTCCGCGGGAAGATCGGGCCCCTGCCCGTCAAGTTCGTAGATCGCCATGATGATCAGGTCTCCGTTTGTGGAGACCTTGGCACAGCCGCCAGCGCATGATCAAGCAAGCGGCCGGATACGCCTCAGGCGAGCAGGCTTTAGGCGAACAGGCTCTAAGCGACCAGGCCTGCGGCCCGCAGCGTCATCAGGAAGAACGTGCCGGACATCAGGCTCCAGAAACCGGCGAGCACGGTCGCCATCATCACGAATTCGAAGCGGCGGCGCTCGATCCTGGCGCCGCGCAGCGTATTGCGCATGATGATGAAGGGGGCAGCAAAAACCAGGAACGGAACCGCGGCGAACGTCTTCGGCGCCACGCCATCCCCGAGTAGCCCGAAACCGGCGGGCCGCGCCGCCATGGCCTGGTAGCCGCAGGTCAACGCGCCGGCGAGCGCAAAACCGATGCAAAGGGAAAACAGGGAATTCAACGCATCGGGCGACATGGAACACATCCGCTACAGAGCAAACCGCGCCCTGCTTTCGCAAAATCGGGGACCCGCCGCCACAGCATCCTTAAGGAAAGGTTAACAGCGGGCGGCCGCAGCCCCGTTTGCGCATGGCTCGCGCTTGCCCGATGCCGGTGAGATCATACGGAAATCCCGCCGCCCGTGGCATATTCGCCGGGTGATTCGGCCTCCGCCTCGAACTCGACCGATACTTCTTTCATGACATTGCTTTCGACGGCCCAGCACATCGCCCGCGACACGCGAAAAGACCCGCGCTCGCACATGGTCCTGATCGTGGTGGCGGCGACCATCACCGCCGGCGCAATCGGGCTCGTGGCCTATCTCCTGTGGCCGACCTGGGGCAATGGTGCAGCCAACGCGCCGTCGCGATTACCGGTCAGCGTGGGCGGTACCCTCTTTAACGTGCCGACGTCGGCGATCCGCAGGAAAATCCAGCGCCATTCCGGTCCACAGGAACGCGTCGATCTCAACTTCACATTCCCTTCGCTCGAAGCGCCCGAGTTGCCCCGGCACATGAGCGCCGATACGGTCGAAGAAAAGGTGCAGCCGATCGACCGGATCTTCCTGTCGATCTCGGCGCACCACGACACACTGGCGCCCGACGTCCGGGTCCGCACCATCTATCCGCGCTATCTGGAGCAGGCCGCAACGCCGATCGACGACGGACTGGCGATGCGCGCGTTTCGCGACGGCTCGCCCTATGCCAACGAGGATTTGTTCACCGCCGGCGCGCCAGGCCTCAACGCGCGCTGCACGCGCGACGGGGTGACGCCCGGAATGTGCCTGAGCGAGCGCCGCGTCGACGGCGCCGACCTGACATTCAGATTTCCGCGGAGCTGGCTATCGCAATGGCGCGACGTCGCCAATGCGATGAACCGTTTGACAGCGCAATTGCACGGGCCGCAAAAATAGCGGCGCGGACGCGCGTTACGCCTCAGCCCTGATCGACCAGGTCTTCCTCGAGGATCGCCATCTGGAACTGGAAGGAACGATCGTCGTCTTCGTCGTCGACGAACAGGACGCCGATGAACTCCTCACCGATATAGACCTCGGCGGAATCATCCTTTTTCGGGCGCGGCACCACGCGAATTTTCTGGTTGCCGAATACGCGCTTGAGATAGGCGTCGAGCTTCCTGACTTCCTGAACGTCCACGGCGGTCTCCAATCGGATATTATGCGGTTTCCGGGGAGTATTAGGCCGAGACGGCGCAGACCGCCAGCCGTATCTTCACGAGTTTGACAGGTCAGAAAGTCCTTGAAAATCAGATCCCGATCGCGTTGAGCATCTGGTCCATGGTGCGCGATGGCTCGGCGCAGCCGGCTTCGCCAACGATCTTGGCCGGAACACCCGCCACGGTGACGTTATGCGGCACCGGCTTGACCACCACCGAGCCTGCGGCGATGCGCGCGCAGTGACCGATCTCGATATTGCCGAGAATTTTCGCGCCCGCCCCGATCAGCACGCCGTGGCGAATCTTGGGATGGCGATCCTCGTTCTCCTTGCCGGTGCCGCCGAGCGTGACACCGTGCAGGATCGAAACGTCGTCCTCGATGACAGCCGTCTCACCGCAGACGAAACCGGTCGCATGATCGAGGAAGATTCCGCGGCCGATGGTCGCCGCCGGGTTGATGTCGGTCTGGAACACCGCGGACGCCCGGCTCTGCAGATAGTAGGCGAAATCCTTCCGCCCTCGCTTGTACAGCCAGTGCGCCAGCCGATGGGTCTGCAGGGCGTGGAAGCCCTTGAAGTAAAGCAAGGGATCGATGAAGCGCGACGTCGCAGGATCGCGGTCATAGACCGCGACCAGATCGGCGCGGAACGCATTGCCGAGATCGGGTTCGTCGCGCAGCGCCTCGTCATAGGTCTGGCGGATCAGATCACCCGACAGCGCCGAATGATCAAGCCGCTCGGCCAGGCGGTGGATCACCGCATCTTCCAGCCGCTCGTGATGCAGCACGGTCGAGTAGATGAAGGACGCCAGTTCCGGCTCGCGGCGAACGATGTCTTCCGCCTCGTTCCGCACGCGATCCCAGATCGGATCGAGCGCGGTCAGCTTCGAACCCTGCGGACTGACCTGATGCACTGCCATGGGTTTCTCTCGGGTTTCTCTCGGGTTTCTCGGCTTGTTTCGCCCGGCCTTATAGCACGGCGGACGGATGGCTGTCCCGGGGCGGGCGCCGGCAGAGTAACCCCCCGCCGAACGCCCCAGGATCGGT
The DNA here is from genome assembly GCF_018130145.1 of Bradyrhizobium sp. AUGA SZCCT0176. GTDB lineage: Bacteria > Pseudomonadota > Alphaproteobacteria > Rhizobiales > Xanthobacteraceae > Bradyrhizobium. The sequence goes on from NZ_JAFCMB010000004.1 coordinate 434,017, forward strand.
CAGGGTCAGTTCAAGGTGGTTGGCGATTTCAGGAAATCAAGCCGGGTAAGGTCCGACTATTGGTGAATTTCGGCCCCCCGGCCATTCCGGGCAAGCTGGCCGAAATTGGGGGGGGAAACCACATCAACACGCAGATTTTGCGCGCGCGGACCGCCGACTCACGGCTGGTCTGGATCGCCGCCATCGCCATCCCCCTGATGTTGCTCGCCCCTGCCCTGTGGAACGGCTATCCGCTGCTCCAATGGGATACCGGCGGCTATCTGGCACGCTGGTATGAAGGCTACCTCGTGCCAAGCCGCTCCACGGTGTTCGGCCTCTATCTGCATTTCGGCGAAGACTCCGCGTTCTGGATCAATCTCGGAATCCAGGCGCTGGCAACGCTGTGGATCCTGCAGCTGACGCTGCGCGCATTCGAAATCGCCCAACCCTTGCGGCTGCTCGCAATGAGCCTGGTGCTGGCCCTGGCCACCGCGCTGCCGTGGCTCGCGAGTACGCTTCTGACCGACCTCTACGCCGGCCTGTCGGTGCTGTCGCTATTCATCCTGGTCGCGCTGGGCGAGCGGACCTCGACAATCGAAAAATGTTCGCTGTTCGTCCTGACGGCGTTCGCCGCGGCTTCGCACAGCGCCACGCTGGCAGTGCTGCTCGGGCTGTGTTGTGTGGGGTGGATCGTGCGTCCGTTTTCGCGCGGACGGATTGCAGTTTCCGGACTGATGCAGGGCAGCCTCACCCTCGTCGCCGGCGCGGCGATGCTGCTGGCGGCGAATTTCGCACTGTCTGGGAAAGTGGCGTGGACGCCCGGCGGCTACGGCGTCGCCTTCGGACGCATGCTGCAGGACGGCATCGTCGCGCGTTACCTGAAGGAGCATTGCCCGCAGCAAAAGTTGAAGCTCTGTCCCTATCGCGACCAGTTGCCTGCAACGGCCGATCAATTTCTGTGGGGCAACAGCATGTTCAACACGCTTGGCCGCTTCAAGGGCCTGGGCGACGAAATGAGCTTCATCGTGCTGCGTTCGCTGGCCGAATATCCGGCACGGCAGCTCGAGGCGGCGATCGCCGGAACCGCGCGGCAACTGGTCCATGTCGCGACCGGCGAAGGCACCAATGAATGGATCGGCCACACCTACGGAATCATCGAGCGTTATATCCCAACGCAGGTCAAGGCGATGCGCGCGGCGAACCAGCAGCGCTGGCGGCTCGACTTCGCCGCCATCAACCGTCTCCACGTTCCGGTGGCACTTGTCTCGATGCTGCTGGCCGTAATCGTGTTCGCTCGCGGCCTGTGGCGGCGGCCGTTCGATGATCTCACGCTCCTCGCGGGAACCGTTACATTGGCCGTGCTCGGCAACGCCTTCATCTGCGCCGTGATATCAGGCCCGCATGACCGCTATGGCGCGCGCATGGCGTGGGTCGCGACCTTCGTGGTGCTGATCGCAGCGGCGCGGCAATTTTTCGGCGAGGACCCGAGCGAACACTCAGCCTCGCCGTGACAGGAAATCGATGACGCCGGCCTTGTAGACCTTGTCGCCGACCGCGCGCATGTGATCGCGGTTCGGAATATCCAGCACCTCGGCGTCCGGAATGATTTCGCCCAGCGCCTGCGCCGAGCCTGCGATTTCGTCTGACGTGCCGACCGCGATCAGCACGGGCACATGGATAGCGGCGGCTTCATCCCGCGTCATCAGGCGCCGCGAGCCGCGCAGGCAGGCCGCCAGCGCGCGGCGGTCGGAACGGGTCTGGTCGGCAAAAGCGCGAAACGTCCGCCCGACCGGATCGGTGACGTCTTCCAGCGACGGCGCCTCGAGTGCGAGGGCTACGTTTTCGCCGGGGCCACCGCCCGTGATCATCCCGATCCCGATGCCGCCCAGGATGGCCGAGCGCAGCCGCTGCGGCTGGCCCAGCGCCATCACCGCCGTCATCCGCGATCCCAGTGAATAGCCCATCACGTCGGCCCGCTCGATTCCCAAATGATCCAGCAGCGCGATGACGTCGCCGGCCATGATCGCGATCTCGTAACTCGCGGCGTCGTAAAGCTTGCCGGAATCGCCATGCCCGCGATTGTCGAGCGCGATCACGCGGCGCCCAGCTTTCTTCAGTTCGGACACCCAGGTCGGATAGACCCAGTTCACGTTCTTGCTCGAGGCAAAGCCGTGTACGAGAACGATCGGATCGCCCTCGCCTTCGTCGAGATAGGCAATTTCGATATCGCCGTTGTGAAAACTCGGCATCGCTAGTTCCATTTTTTGGGGAGTTCAAAATGCGCGATCGAAAAACGATCGCAAGGTTATAGCGTTTTCAAGCGAAGTGGACACCGGTTCGCGTGAAGAAAACGCGTCAAGACAAAACTAGCCGCAGGTGGCGGCGCCCGCCAGAGCCGGGCCGGGAAGCAACGCCGCAGCCGCCGTTTGCTCACGCTGCCGCCTCGCCTTCTTGCGGCGCAGATACGCCATGGTGGCGCGCTCGGTGATCGCCTTGATCGACGACAAGAAGCCGAACAGCGCCAGCAGTGCACTGAATACCCACAGCGACAGATTGAATGCGCCGGCCGCCAGCAGCAGGGCGCCGCGGCCGAGCAGTTTCAGGATCGCCCGGGTCTGGCCACCCTTGGATTCCGCGAGCCGGGCGGCGCGCGCGATATCCTTCGGGCCCTCGGCGATGCGCAGTGTGTCGAGCGCACCGCGCGTACCGGCCTTCTCTCCGATGCGGCCGACGTCCTTGGCCAGCCGAACCAGCGCACCGGCCTTCTCGGCGCGGAACGCCGCCTTGATCGCGTTGACGGTTGCGCCGGGCCGCAGCACCGAGCCGGAGGCGACGGCCTTCTGCAGCATCGGCCCATCGACGACCTCGCGCGCCGAGCGGCCGGCCCACAGCATCAGCCCCTCGCCCAGGCGCCCGACCTTGCGGGCATCCTTGACCATGGTCAGCCCGGCACGCACCGGTAGCGCGCCACCGACCGACACATAGGTCGCCGCCGTCACCGCCAGGCCCACCGTCGCAAGTCCCAGCACCAGATGATCGGTATCCTCGCCCATCGCCAGATGCTTGCTCTCGCGCACCACGTCGCGGATATCGCCGAACACGAAGAGATCGCCGGCCACCGTGCCCGACAGGCTCGCGACATCCTCGGCGTTGCCGGTGACGAGACCGACCGCGAAACGTTTGGCAAAATGCGAGCTTGAGTTCGCGTCCGTGACGGCGTCGTTCACGCGCGTCGACAGCTCTTCGCTAATGGCGATGTTCTTGTCGCGCGCAAGTTCGGTAAAGCTGCCGGCAAGATCGGCATCGCCTGCCGCCAGCGCGGCCTCGATATTTTCTGCAACCAGCGCCGGGTTGTTCCGCAGGACAGAATTGATCCTCAGATCGGCCAATTCGGACGCTTCGTCCTGCGCTGCCAGGATCGCAAAAGCGTCGCGCGCGTGTGGCCAAAGCGCCGCACCCACGGCGATAGTTGCCGCCATGCCCGCCACCGCCAAACTGAGCCCTGCCCGCTTCATCCTGCAAAACCTGGGTTTTCACTGCCCTCAACATAATGTGCCGCATTTGCGACACAACGTCCCCGACGAAAGAAGGGCTTCTCTGGGACGACAAGATTGTGTCGAATTTGCATGAGCAAATGTGCGGCGGCGACCTTCAAGAATCTGGGCTCTAGGAATCAACGGAACCCGTCAGTATGGTGCGCGGCATTTCGGGCCGCCGCATCGCGTTGGTTGCGTCCGTCCGTCATTGCTATCCAAGGTGAAACAAGATGTCCGATCATGTCGTCCCGCACTTTCACAACGACGCCGGCGTCTCGGTAATCGAGATCGGCTCGCAGGAATTCATGTGCGTGGGCGCCAATCCGCCGTTCGACCATCCGCATGTCTTCCTGGACCTCGGCAACGACAACGAGATCATCTGCCCCTATTGTTCGACGCTGTACCGGTTTGCCGCCGATCTCAAAGCCGGCGAAGCGCGCCCCCCGGAATGCGTGCTGAAAGACAAAGTCGCCTGACAGGTCCGCCGTGGCGGTTACGCGCACCATCGTTGTCGCTGGTGCCGGGATCGGAGGACTGACCGCGGCGCTGGCGCTCGCAAAGCAAGGCTTTCGCGTCGTCGTTCTGGAAAAGGCCGAGCGGCTGGAGGAAGCCGGCGCCGGCCTGCAGCTTTCGCCCAACGCCAGCCGCATCCTGGTTGAACTCGGTCTGCAGCCGCGGCTCGCAGCAAGCGCCGTGACGCCCCAATCCATCAACATCATGAGTGCCCGGGGCGGCGGCGAGATCGCCCGCCTGCCGCTTGGTGAGGCCGCGAATTTTCGCGCCGGCGCACCCTATTGGGTGGTGCATCGCGCCGATCTGCAGGCGGCGCTGCAGGCCCAGGTCGACCACAGTCCCGACATCGAATTGCGGCTTGGCTGCCAGTTCGAGGACGTCACCGCGCACGCCAAGGGACTGACGGTCGTGGGGCGCCGCGGCAATGCGCGGCAACAGGAGCTGGCGGTGGCGCTGATTGGCGCCGACGGCATCTGGTCGGCGGTCCGGCATCATTTGTTCCCGGAGGTCCAGCCGCAATTCTCCGGTCTGATCGCCTGGCGCGGCACGCTCGATGCGACGGCGTTGCCGCGCGAATATACTTCGCCCCGGGTGCAACTCTGGATGGGACCAAGAGCGCATCTCGTCGCCTATCCGATCTCGGGCGGGCGGCGCATCAATGTCGTCGCCATCGTGCCGGGGACGTGGAACAGGCCGGGCTGGAGCGCACCGGGCGAGGCTAACGAAATCAAGGCGGCGTTCTCGCAGCAATGGCCGGCGACCGCGCGAATGCTGATCGGCGCCGTTGATGAATGGCGGCGATGGGCGCTGTTCACGGTGCCCGATATTGGCGGATGGAGTGACGGCGCGATCGCGCTGCTCGGCGATGCCGCGCATGCCATGCTGCCGTTCGCCGCGCAAGGCGCGGGAATGGCGATCGAGGACGCCGCGGTACTGGCGAAAGCCTTGAGCGAATGCGCCGGCGACAACACCGCCGGCATCCCGGCGGCCTTGAAGCGCTACGGACGGCTGCGGCGCGCCCGTGTGTTAAGGGTTCAGCGCGCCGCCCGGCGGTCGGGACAAATCTATCATCTGACCGGACCGTTGGCGCTCGCGCGCGATCTCGCCATCAAGTCGCTCGGTCCAAGGCGAATGCTGGCGCGACAGGACTGGATTTACGACTGGCGGGCGTGAACATCCGACGCGAGCGCGTGGCGCGGGAGGACTTCCGCAGGACGCGTCACCGCGACGATGGACGGGATCCCCTGACGCCTGCAGACGGCGCAGGCGGCGTCGCCGCCGCGCTCGCGGCAGGTTTGGATTCCGGCGGCGACTGCGGCGACTCTTGGCATTTGTTGCGCCGCCAGGCCTCCTCGGCGAATTTCGATTGTCCCTGGGTCGCAATGAGTTCGTTGCGATAGGCGAGCTCCGCCACCACTGACCCGCCGACGCCGGTTTCAGCCTTCGCCATCAGGCCGTTCAGTTCCGCCTTGCGCGCAGCAATCCTGACGCGTTCCGTCTCGAGTTGCTTGCATTCGTAGAGGTCGTATTTGGCGGGATCGGCGAACGCCGTCGACATGTTGTCGCCCACGCTGGCACAGCTGGAGAGCCCTGCCCCGACCGCGAGCAGCGCCAACACGCCTGCGGCACGCGAAATTCGCCGGCGATGGGACGTGGATTCGGACATCGGACCTTCATAAGCCAACAACGTTGAGATTGCCTAAAGCAGGACCAGATGTCCGCATTGAGGCTTTGCGTCCGGCCCCGCGTTCCCTTAAGGAAAGGCGCGGTTTCGGGGGCGGATTATCCCATTTCCCCTTCGCCGGCAAACGCGCTAAGTACCTGATCTTCTGACTAAAGCGGACGTGGCGGAATTGGTAGACGCAAGGGACTTAAAATCCCTCGATGGCAACGTCGTGTGGGTTCGAGTCCCACCGCCCGCACCACGCTTCGCCCTGACGGGCTACGCGTGGCGCAGTCACGCTTAGGCCGTAAGGGCGAAGCGTGTCCGGCGTAGCTTGAGCGCAGCGAAAGCGAAGGCGGACTGGTGAGGCAAAGGGGACGCTTTGCCGAATGACGGCTTGGCAAGCCATGCCGGACCGTCGGGACGAAGCGTGGCGGGGGATTCAACTTTGCAGCAGACTAGTCTTTTCGAAATGCGCCGGCTGGAGATGCTGAGCAACACGATCTTCGGCGTTGCGATGACGCTGCTCGCTTACGACCTGCCGAAGGCCGCCAGTTTCGCGAGCGCACCGGCCTGGATCGACCTCGTTCGCGTCTACGCGCAACCGGTCATCGCGCTGACGATCAGCTTCGTGGTCGCCGGCCTGTTCTGGTTCAGCCATCACCGGCGGCTCGCCGTTGCGCCGGAAGCCAGCCGCGGCGTGGTATTTCTCAATCTGCTGTTTCTGCTGTCGATCATCATCCTGCCGGTGACGAACGGTCTGTATGGCAGTTATCGGCTCGACGGCGTGGTCGCCGTGATCTACGGGATTCATCTCGCCACGATCGCCACGCTGAACGGGCTGCTGTGGGTTATCGCCCTCAGGGGCCGCCGCGACATGCCATTACGGGTGACGGTGTTATTTCCGATCCTGGTGTTCGTGATCGGAACTGCCATCGCCACATTCTCCCCGAAGGTGGCGCAGTTTATCTGGTGCCTGGCCTTTTTCTCGCCGATCGCAGGCTGGCTGACGGGACGACGCGCGAGCTAGCTTGCTTCTTTTCGTTCGCAGCTGCCGTTGTTCTCTTGAATATTCGCTGGGTCGCGCGGCCGCCCGGTGTCGCAATCATCGCGAGGAATATTCACTTGTCTCGCCGCGCCCCGAAAACGCTCTAGTTGGCACCGGTTGCCTTGAGCAATCTGCCCGCCTCGTCCGCAATCGCCCGCTCGACCTTCGCCTGAAACTCTTTCCGATCTAAACCCGGCGGAATCGGCGGCATATAGGACAGCGAAATGTTGCCGCTGTGAATCATCAGCGTCTTCTTGCCCCAGAACAATCCGGAATTATGCGCCGTCGGCAACACCGGAATATCGAGATTGGTGTACAGCGCGGCGATGCCGGCCGCATGGAATGTCATGGGCTCGTCGACCGCCTGGCGCGTGCCTTGCGGAAATATCAGGACCTTGCGGCCTTCGCCGATCGCCGCCCTCGCTTCCGCGATCATCTGCTTGAGCGCCTGCCGGCCGGCTGACCGGTCGACCAGGATCATCGGATAGCGGTGAAGGAACCAGCCGACGACCGGGATATTGAGCAATTCTTTCTTGGCGACGATGCTGGCATCGGGAAAAATCACGCAGAGCGCAACCGTCTCCCACAGCGATTGGTGATTGCAGGCGATGATGCATGGGCCAATTGGAATGTTGTCGCGGCCTTGCTCCCTGTAATCCAGCCCCACCACGTATTTCAGAAGAAGCACGATGCCGTGCGACCACAATTGGGACACCGCGCGAACCTTTGCGCTGCTCGCATCGAAAACCCACAACAGGGGTATCGCCGGCGACAGCACCAGCGTCCACAGCAACACCAACGTATCGAATGCGACCGATCTCAGATAATGCAACGATAATATCCCTTGAGGCTTCCGCGATTGACGGGCCCCAAATACAGTACTTTTCGGCCCTTGCATAATTCCGGGCCGCCCCAAACGACCGCCTGCCCCAAAGAAAATCCGTTTCGCCGTGGACCGGCCGGCATTGTCTATCTAGGATTGCCGCGTGTCCGCCCTGGAACAGATCACCATCTCCCCGCGCCTCACCTTCGACGCCCTCGTCGCGGGCGAGGCAGGCGCGCCGCTGGTGTTGCTGCTGCACGGCTTTGCCGAATCGATGCATTGCTGGCGCGCCCAGGTTACGGCGCTCGGCGATATGGGCTACCGCGCGATTGCGCCAAGCCAGCGCGGTTACTCTCCGGGGGCGCGGCCTAACCCCCGCGAGTTCTCGCACTACCTGATCGACCGCCTGATCGACGACGCGCTGGCCATCGCCGCGGCCTCGGGCTATGGCGAGGCGCGCTTTCATCTGGTCGGCCATGACTGGGGCGGCAGCATCGCCTGGGGATTGGCCGACCGTTGCCACGAGCGGCTGGCCTCGCTCACCATCCTTTCGCGGCCCCATCCGAACGCGTTCAATCGCGCGCTGCACATGGCCGACGGCGAACAGGCTAGTCGCTCGCGACACCACAAGGCGTTCCTCGAACCTGACGCCGCCGATGTGGTGCTCGCCGACGACGCCAAATGGCTGCGCGATCGGCTCATTGCCAACGGCGTTCCCGCCGATGCGATCGAACGGCATCTGGCCGTGCTCGGCAACAAGGACGCGATGGAAGCGGCGCTGGCCTGGTACCGCGCGCGCGGCGCGGTCCGCGGGCCGCTCGGTCCGATCCGTGTACCCACGCTCTACGTCTGGGGCGACGCCGACGACACCGTCGGCCGTGTCGCCGCCGAAGGCACCCGCGATTTCGTCGCCGCGCCCTATCAATTCGAAGTCCTGCCCGGCGTCGGGCATTTCGCGGCCGATCAGGCGCCGGAACGGGTCAGCGAGTTATTGCTGGCGCATATCGCGGCGCACCCGGATTGATCCGGTCCCGCGCCATCAAGCGCTGGCGGCGAATTCCTGATGCCGGCCAGGCGCGGCGTCGAACAATGCCCTGGTATATTCGTGCTGGGGCGCGGCGAAGACCTCCGCCGTGGTGCCCTGTTCGACAATTACCCCGCGCTGCATGACCGCGATCCGGTCACAGACCTGGGCTGCGACCCGCAAATCGTGGGTGATGAACAGCACCGCCAGATTAAACTTTCGACGCACCTCGTCCAGGAGCTTCAGCACCTGATCCTGCACGGAGACGTCGAGCGCCGACACCGGCTCGTCGCCAATCAGCAATTCAGGCTCCATCGCCAGCGCCCGCGCAATGCAGATCCTTTGGCGCTGGCCGCCGGAGAACTGGTGCGGGAAGCGATCGATCGCGGCCGGAGGCAGGTGCACGATCGCCATCAGGTCGCGCGCACGCTGCAGCGCCTCCTTGCGGCTGACGCCAAAATTCATCGGCCCCTCGATGATCGCCTCACCGACCGTGCGGCGCGGATTGAGCGATCGATATGGATCCTGGAAGATGAACTGAACGCGCCGGCGCATCGGACGAAACTTCGCCTCCCGCATTGCCGCGATATCGATGCCGTCGATCTTGATGCCGCCGCCGGAGGTGTCGACCAGCCGCGCGACGCAACGCGCCACTGTCGACTTGCCTGAGCCGGACTCGCCGACAATGCCGAGCGTTTCACCGCGACGGATCGTCAGCGAGACGTCCTTGACCGCGGCCACGACGCGCGCTTTCGGCTGGAACAGCGATCGCTTGCCATAAGTCTTGAAGAGATTCTCGGTCTGCAGGACCACCGGACCGGTCACCGGAGATCGCTTCGGCGGCGTCATGCTCGGCACCGCGCGCAACAGCATCCTGGTATAGTCCTCGCGCGGGGCCCGCAGCACTTCCTCACAGGGACCCTGCTCCACGATCCGGCCCATCTGCATCACCACGACACGATCAGCGATCTCGGAAACGACGCCGAAATCGTGGGTGATGAACAGTACGCCGGTTTTCGTGCGCCCCTGCATTTCCCGTACGAGCTTGAGGATCTGAGCCTGCGTGGTGACGTCGAGCGCCGTGGTCGGCTCGTCGGCAATCAGCAGAGCGGGGTCGAGCACCAGCGCAGCCGCGATCATGATCCGCTGGCGTTGGCCGCCGGACAGCTGGTGCGGATAGGCGTCGATCATCTGTTCGGGATCAGGCAGATGCACCGCGCGCATGATTTCGAGCACACGCGCGCGCTGCTCCTTCTGGTCGAGCCTGGTGTGGATCTCCAGCACTTCACGGATCTGGTCGCCGACCCGCTCGACCGGATTGAGCGCCGTCATCGGCTCCTGGAACACCATGGCCATGCGGGTGCCGCGGATCGCGCGCAGCTCGGAATCGGATTTTGTGAGCAGTTCATCGCCCTGCAGCCGGATCGAGCCGGACTCGACCCGCATCGCAGCTTTCGGCAACAGGCCCATCACGGCCTGCGCCGTCACCGACTTGCCGGAACCGGATTCGCCGACCACGCAGACGATCTCGTCGGTACCGACGGTGAGGTTGATACCCTGCACGGCGTGCGTCCGGTCGCCTCCCCTGATGGAGACGGAAAGATCGGAGACTTCGAGTACGGTATTGCTCACATCACACCCGCTTCGCCATCTTGGGATCGAGCGTATCGCGCAAGCCGTCGCCGAGAGTGTTGACGGCAAGGATCGTGAGCGCAAGGCACACCCCGGGATAGATGATATTGTGCGGATACAGGCTGAAGACCTGACGGCCCTCGGCCATGATGTTGCCCCAGGTCGGCACCTCCGGTGGCACGCCGATGCCGAGGAACGACAGGATGGCCTCGATCAGAATGGCCGACGCGCAAATGAACGTGCCCTGCACGATCATGGGCGCGATCGTGTTGGGCAACACGTGCCGCCACAGCAGTTTCGGGGTAGAGGTGCCGAGCGTCACCGCCGCCTCGACATAGGGCTCCTCGCGCACGCTGAGCACGATGGAGCGCACGAGCCGGACCACGCCCGGAATCTGCGGAACCGTGATGGCGATGATCACCGTCCACACGCTGGAACGGAACAGCGACACCATGGCGATCGCAAGCAGGATGGCCGGAATGGCCATCAACCCGTCCATGATCCGCATGATGACGGCGTCGAGCATGCGGAAGAAGCCGGCGAGCAGACCGATGAACAGGCCACAGGCGACGCTGATCAGCGCCACCGTGATGCCGACAAAGAGCGAGACGCGCGCGCCATAGACCACGCGACTGTAGACATCACGTCCCAAGCTGTCTGTGCCGAACTTGGTGATCATCTTGATGCGTTCGCCGGTGTCCGTCCGCATCGTGATTTCCGTGCCGGGCACCTTGTTGCGCGCAATCGGGCTGATCGCCGTCGGATCGATGGTTCCGAGCCAGGGCGCGAGCAGCCCCATCAGCAATACGATCGTGATGACGGCAGCGCCGAACACCACGCCCGGGTTGCGCAGCAATTTGCGATACGCGGCGGGCTTGACCGGGCTCGCCGGCAGCACGGGTTCGAGGATCGTCGCGTCGGCCATCAGTAGCGAATCCTGGGATCGAGAACGGTGTAGATCATGTCGACCGACAGGTTGATCATGACGTAGACGAATGAGAACAGCAGGATCACGGCCTGAATCGTCGGGTAGTCGCGCGCCAGCACCGCATCCACCGTGAGCCTGCCAAGGCCGGGGATCGTGAACACGCTCTCGGTAACGACGACGCCGCCGATCAGGAGCGCCACGCCAAGTCCGATCACCGTGACGATCGGAACGGCGGCATTGCGCAGCGCATGACGGAACAGCACCTTTCGCTCGGATTGTCCCTTGGCCCGCGCGGTGCGGATATAGTCTTCCGACAGCACTTCCAGCACGCTGGTGCGCGTCATGCGCGCGATCAGCGCGATATAGATCACCGACAAGGTCACCGACGGCAGGATCAGCCGCTGCACCCAGCCGCCGATCCCCTCCGAGATTCGCTGATAGCCCTGCACCGGCAGCCAGTTCAAATAGACCGCGAACAAATAGATCAGGAGGTAGCCGATCACGAACACGGGCACGGAAAAGCCGAGCACCGAAAAGCCCATGACGATGCGGTCGATCCACGAACCGTGCCGGTGCGCGGCCAGCACGCCGAGCGGAACAGCGACAAACACCGCAATCAGAATCGTGAACAAGGCGAGCGACAAAGTCGGCTCGATGCGTTCGGCAATCAGCGAGGCCACGGTCTTCTTGAAGAAGAAGCTTTCGCCGAAATTACCCGTCAGCACTCGACCCGACCAGATCACGAACTGCTCGATCATCGGCCGGTCGAGGCCGAGCTGGCTGCGGATCTGCGCCACCTGTTCGGTGGTGGCATTGTCGCCGGCGATGACGGCCGCCGGGTCGGACGGGGTCAGACGCAGCATCAGGAAGATGAAGACCGCAACCACCAGCATCACGGGGATCGTGCCGAGCAATCGCCGGAAGAAGTAGCCATACATAGGTCGATCCCCGAAACCAAGCGGGCGGCGGTAAGCCGCCCGCTTCCTTCACATCACTTGCACATCACTTGGTGACTTCGATGTTCCAATGCACCGGGACCGGCGCCATCAACAGCCCCTTGACGTTCTTGCGAATGGCAATCGGCTGGACATACTCACCGACCGGGATCATGGCCGTGATCTCGATATTACGCTTCTGCACCGCTTCCGCGATCTGTTTCTGCTTTGCCAGATCGGTTGTTCGAGCGAAATCGTCGCGCAGCTTCTCCATTTCCGGGTCGCAGGGCCATCCGAACGAAGCCTTGTCGCACCCCGAATTCACATAGGCGGCAGAGACCGGGTTCATCACGTCGGCCACGACCCAGGCCGTCAGGAAGGCGTTCCAGCCACCGGCGCTCGGTGGATCCTTCTTGGCGCGCCGCGCAACGAGGGTCTGCCAGTCCATCGACTGCATGTCGACCTTGAAGCCGCCTTTCTCCATCAGTGATTTCGCCACTGGCGCGAGGTTGGTCAGAGCCTTCAGGTCGGTGGAGTGCATCAGCAGGACGGGCGTGCCGTCATAGCCCGCTTCCTTCAAGAGCTCCTGCGACTTCTTGGCGTTCGAGTTGAGAATGGCATCCGTTCCATTGGTCGTCCCGAACTGGGTGTCGCAGACGAACAGCGCCTTGCAAGCCTTGATGTAGTTCTCGTCACCGATGGTCGCCATCAGGAAGTCTTCCTGATTGAAGGCGTACCACAGCGCCTGGCGGATTTTCGGGTTGTCGAACGGCTTGTGCAGGTGGTTGGGGCGGAAGACGTACTGCGCCTTGATCTGCGGTACCTGGACGATCGCGATATTGGCATCCTTCTTCAGGGTACCAAGGAGATCATGGCTGGGTTGCTCGATATAGTCGATCTCACCCTTTTGCAGCGCGTTGACCGCCTGCTGCGCGTCGGAAATGGCGCGCCACTCGACGCGGTCCACCTTGACGACCTTGCCGCCGGCAAGACCCGATGCGGGCTCGGCGCGCGGCTTGTACTTATCGAACTTGACGTAGACGGTCTTGTCGCCCGGCTTCCATTCATCCTTGACGAAGACGAACGGGCCGGAGCCGGTGAAATCCTCGATCTGCTTGTTGGCGTCCGTATCGGCGACGCGCTTGGGCATCATGAACGGCACGTTGGACGAGGGCTTTGACAGGCCGAGCAGCACGAGGCCTGTCGGTTCCTTGAGCTTGATGGTGAAAGTTTTGGCATCGACCGCGTCGATGGAGTCGACGAAGGTCATCATCTTCTGACCGAGCGAGTCCTTGACTGCCCAGCGCTTGATCGAAGCGATGCAGTCTTCCGACGTCACCGGCTTGCCGTCGTGCCACAGCAGTCCGTCGCGCAGCGTGAAGGTGTAACTTTTGCCGTCCGCCGCGGCTTCGTACTTCTCGACCATCTGCGGCTTGATCTCGCCCTTTTCATCCTGCGCGAGAAGCGTGTCGTAAATCATGTAGCCATGGTTGCGGACGATGTAGGCCGTGGTCCAGATCGGATCCAGGATCTTCAGATCCGAGTGCATGACGGCGCGCAAGGTAGTCTGGGCCAACGCTGGCGCCGCCACCGTCATCAGGCTGCCGACGCAAGTCGCAGCCAGAATTGTTTTTCTGAACGCATTCATTCCTTCACCTCCATTGTCGCTCGGCGCCCGAACGCTTTTTCTTGTTCGGGCCCCCTGCCCGGTTTCTGACCGGACTATAGGGTCGATCTTGAGCTTCACAACACCCTTTTGGTCCGACGATACGGATGACGCCGGCGTTCAGGTGGAAGTCGGGATAGCCCTCATCCGCGCCTGGCTTGCGCTGGCCGCTGGACGGCCCTATCCGGCTCCGCCAGCACGCCTTCACAAATATCTACAATCAAGAATGATGCCAGAATTCCCATTCCCCGATCCGCTGCGGCGAAAGTCTGACGGCGGGATATTTTCCCTTTACAAAATCCCTGCCGGTCCCTCTCGTACGGACCGATCGGCACCGAGCCCAAACATTCCGGCCGAACCGGGAGAATCCAGATGAATCCTGCCAACCTTCCCTTTGATTCCGAGACCATGCTGCAGGGGCTGCGGACCTGGGTCGAATGCGAAAGCCCCACCTGGGACGCCGGCGCGGTCGACCGCATGCTTGATCTTGCAGCGCGGGAGATGGCCATCATGGGTGCGACCATCGAACGCATCGCCGGGCGGCAGGGCTTTGCCGGCTGCGTCCGCGCGCGCTTTCCCCACCCGAAGCAGGGCGAACCCGGCATCCTGATCGCGGGTCATCTCGATACCGTCCATCCCGTCGGCACGCTGCAAAAGCTGGCGTGGCGGCGCGAGGGCAACAAATGCTACGGCCCGGGCATATTCGACATGAAGGGAGGCAACTACCTCAGCCTGGAGGCGATCCGGCAACTGGCGCGTACATCGTTCACGACGCCGCTGCCGATCACGGTACTGTTCACGCCGGACGAAGAGGTCGGCACGCCATCGACCCGCGACATCATCGAGGCCGAAGCCGCCCGCAACAAATATGTGCTGGTGCCGGAGCCGGGTCGCGCCAACAACGGCGTGGTCACCGGACGATATGCGATTGCCCGGTTCAATCTCGAAGCGATCGGCAAGCCGAGCCATGCCGGCGCCACGCTCTCATCCGGCCGTTCCGCGATCCGCGAGATGGCACGCCAGATTATCGCCATCGATGCCATGACGACTGAAGATTGCACTTTTTCGGTCGGCATCGTGCATGGTGGCCAGTGGGTGAACTGCGTCGCCACCACCTGCACCGGCGAGGCGCTCAGCATGGCCAAGCGGCAGGCAGATCTCGATCGCGGCGTCGAGCGCATGCTCGCGCTTTCCGGGACCAGCAATGACGTCACGTTCAAAGTCACCCGCGGCGTGACCCGGCCGGTGTGGGAGCCTGACGCCGGCACGATGGCGCTCTACGAACAGGCGCGCAACGTGGCCCGCAGCCTGGGCGTCGAGCTGCCGCACGCCAGCGCCGGCGGCGGCTCCGACGGCAACTTTACTGGCGCGATGGGCATCCCAACCCTCGATGGCCTGGGCGTTCGCGGTGCCGACGCGCATACGCTCAACGAACATATCGAAGTCGACAGTCTCGCCGAGCGCGGCCGCTTGATGGCGGGGTTGCTGGCGACATTGACGTGAGTGCCAGGCATCTCTCCCCATCATTGCCTGCGGCAAACGCAGAGCGTTTGCGCATGGGAGCAACGCTCCCAGGCAATGCCTAACGGCGCAAGCCGCTGCATGGATTGCTTCCGCCTTCGCTCGTTGAGCTACGGCGGACAAGTCGCTTCGCTCGCAATGACGCATGGGGCGGCATGCAAAACGGAATTGCTCCACGGCTTGCGCTTGGCGCAATGACACGCTTAACGTCCCCCAACGAGTGCACCGGTGAGAAAACTTGATGACCCGCATTGCCGTTGGTGCCTTTCTGCACGAGACCAACACGTTCGCGCCGACCAAGGCAACCTATGACGATTTCGTTCATGGTGGCGGCTGGCCGTCGATGGCGCATGGCGCCGACGTGCTCAAGGTGATGCGCAAGATCAATATCGGCCTTGCCGGCTTTGTCGAAGCCGCCGAGGCCAATGGCTGGGAGCTGGTGCCGACGATCTCGGCGGCCGCTGTTCCATCAGCCCATGTCACCAAGGATGCCTTCGAACGCATCATGAAGGAAATGGTCGACGGCATCGCAGCGGCCGGACCGATCGATGCCGTCTATCTCGACCTGCACGGCGCCATGGTCACTGAACATTACGACGACGGTGAAGGCGAAACGCTTGCCCGGGTGCGCAAGGTGATCGGCAAGGACCTGCCGCTGGTCGTCAGCCTCGACCTCCATGCCAACGTCTCGCCCGAGATGATGGAACATGCGGACGCGCTCATCGCCTACCGCACCTACCCGCACGTCGACATGGCCGACACCGGCCGGGCCTGCGCAAAGCATCTGGCGCTGATGCTCAAGACGAAGGCGCGCTACGCAAAAGCCTTCCGGCAATTGCCGTTCCTGATTCCGATCAGCTGGCAATGCACCAACGACCAGCCGACCAAGGGCATTTATGAAAAACTGGCGGCGATGGAGAGCGCTTCAGTTCCGACGCTGTCATTCGCGCCCGGATTTCCGGCCGCCGATTTCAGGGATTGTGGTCCCAGCGTATTCGCCTACGGCGCGACGCAGGCCGATGCGGATGCAGCCGCCGACAAACTGGTAGCGCTGATCGAGAGCCATGAGGACGATTTCGACGGCCGCATCTATTCGCCCGACGATGGCGTGCGGCACGCCATCGAGCTGGCGAAGAACGCCAGCAAGCCGATCGTCATCGCCGACACCCAGGACAATCCCGGCGCCGGCGGCGATTCCGACACGACAGGCATGCTGCGTGCGCTGGTCCGCAACAAGGCGACGCGAGCGGCGACCGGCGTGATCTATGATCCGGAGTCAGCCAGGGCCGCGCATGCCGCTGGTATCGGCGCCACCGTGACGCTGTCGCTCGGCGGCAAGTCCGGCATCCCGGGCGACGCGCCGTATCAGGAAACGTTCGTCGTCGAAAAACTGTCGGACGGCAAGTTCGTGGCGTCCGGCCCCTATTATGGCGGCCGCGACATGGACATGGGACCGTCGGCGTGCCTGCGCATCGGCGATGTCCGTGTAGTCGTAAGTTCCTACAAGGCGCAGCTCGCCGACCAGGCGATGTACCGCTATGTCGGGATTGAGCCGACCGAACAGGCGATCCTGGTCAACAAGAGTTCGGTGCACTTCCGCGCCGACTTTGAGCCGATCGCCGAAAAACTCCTGATCTGCGCCGCGCCCGGCGCGATGCCGGCCGACACCGCGACCCTGCCCTGGACGCGGCTGCGTCCGGGTATCCGCATCAAACCGAACGGCCCTGCTTTTGCGACTCCAGCCAAATCTCGTTCAACCGTAACCGGATAAACAGACATGCCCACTATCGAACGCATCGACGGCTATGCCGAAGAACTCACCGCTATCAGGCGCGATCTTCATGCGCATCCCGAGATCGGCTTCGAGGAGGTCCGCACCTCAGGCATCGTCGCCGACAAGCTGACGCAATGGGGCATCGAGGTGCATCGCGGCCTTGGCGGCACCGGCGTCGTCGGCGTGCTCAAGGGCAAGGGCAACAGCGGCATGAAGATCGGCCTGCGCGCCGACATGGACGCGCTGCCGATGGAAGAGAACACCAACCTGCGCTGGCGCTCGACCATTCCCGGCCGCTTCCACGGCTGCGGCCATGACGGCCACACCACCATGCTGCTCGGCACCGCGCGCTATCTCGCCGAGACCAAAAACTTCGACGGCACCGTGCATTTCATCTTCCAGCCCGCCGAAGAAGGTCTCGGCGGCGCTCGCGCCATGATCAAGGACGGCCTGTTCCAGAAATTTCCCTGCGACGAGGTCTACGGCCTGCACAACGCGCCTGACCTGAACCACGGCGAGATCGCGATCCTGCCGGGCCCGGCGATGGCGGGCGCCGATTTCTTCGACATCACGATCGACGGCTACGGCGCCCATGGCGCGATGCCGGAACGCTCCAAGGATGCCGTGATCATCGCGACCACGCTGGCGCAGGCGCTGCAGACCGTCGTCAGCCGCAACGTCCCTCCGCATCACCCTGCGGTGCTGTCGATCACGCAGATCCATGCCGGCTCGGCCTACAACGTCATTCCCGGCCAGGCCAAGCTGTGCGGCACCGTCCGCGCTTTCGATGACGGCGTGCGCGCACTGATCCGCGAGCGCATGCGCGCGATCTGCGCCGGCATCGCTGCGGCGTTCCAGTGCGAGATCACCGCCGATATCCGCGACACCTTCAGCGTGCTGGTGAACCAGGAAGAGCAGTCGCGGATCGTCGAGGCGGTGGCGCGTACGGTGGTCGATCCGGACAAGGTGATCACCCGCACCGAGCCGAAAATGGGCAGCGAGGATTTCGCCGACATGATGCAGGCGGTGCCCGGCGCCTATTTCTGGGTCGGCCATGAAGGCTCGGTGCCGGTGCACAATCCCGGATACGTCCTCGACGACAAGATACTGCCGATCGGCGCCAGCATGTTCGCGCGCATCATCGAGACCCGTATGCCAGTAGGTTAGGTGCCCATGCATAAAACCAAAAAAGAAGAAGAGGTCACGTCGCTGCACGATCTCAGCGCCGTCGACCTTCTCGCCGGCTATCGCGCCAAGCAGTTCTCGCCGTCGGAAGTGCTGGAGGAAGTCCTGGCGCATGTGGCGGCGTGGGAACCGCACATCAAGGCGCTCTATCTGCTCGATCCCGAAGGCGCGCGCGCCGTCGCCAAAGCCTCGACCGAACGCTGGCAGAAGGGCGAGCCGGTCGGCACGCTCGACGGCGTGCCGGTGACGATCAAGGACAATATCGCGACCAAGGACCAGCCGGTGCCGCTCGGCGCTGCCAGCGTCAAGCTGGTGCCCTCACCGAAGGACGCGCCGCCGGCCGCACGGCTGCGCGAAGCCGGCTCCATCATCTTCTCCAAAACGACGATGCCGGATTACGGCATGCTGTCGTCGGGCCTTTCGAGCTTCCATGCCCTCACCCGCAATCCCTGGGACCTCAGCAAGAACCCCGGCGGATCCTCTTCCGGCGCCGGCGCCACCGGCGCGGCCGGTTACGGTCCGCTGCATCTCGGAACGGATATCGGCGGCTCTGTGCGGCTGCCGGCCTGCTGGTGCGGTCTGGTCGGGCTGAAGCCCAGCCTCGGGCGCGTTCCGATGGAGCCGTTCTATGTCGGCCGCGTCGCGGGGCCGATGACCCGCACCGTCGACGATGCGGCGCTGATGATGAGCGTGCTGTCGCGGCCGGACCGGCGCGACGGCATGAGCCTGCCCGCGCATGAGATCAACTGGAAGGGGCTCGACAAATCGCCGCGCAAAGTGCGGATCGGGTTGATGCTCGATGCCGGCACCGGCCAGCCGCTGGAGAAGGAAGTGCGCGAGGTCGCAGTCAAGGCCGCCAAGGCGTTCGAATCCGCCGGCGCGGTCGTTACCGAAATCGACGGCATATTGACGCGTGAGATGCTCGACGGGATCGACAATTTCTTTCGCGCGCGAAGCTGGGACGATATTTCCAGGCTGACGCCGGAGGAGCGCGCCAAGACGTTGCCTTACATCCTTCAATGGGCAGAGGCCGGCGCGAAGCTCTCAGGCCTTGATGTCATCAGGGGCTTCAACGCCACCATGGCGATCCGCACCGCCGCGGCAAAACTGTTCTGCGATCTCGATTACGTAGTTTCTCCGGTGTCGCCGGTGGTGAACTTCCCGGCCGAGTTCGCCTCCCCGGTCAACGATCCCACGAAACCGTTCGAGCACATCGCCTATACCGTGCCGTGGAATATGTCGGAGAACCCGGCCGTCTCGATCAATGGCGGCTACGACAAGAAGGGCTTTCCGATCGGCGTGCAGATCGTCGGCCGGCGGTTCGACGATCTCGGCGTGCTCGGCATGGCCAAGGCGTTCGAAGGCCTGCGCGGCCCGCAAAAGCCGTGGCCGGCCCCGCCGAAGAAGTAGTTTTCTCCGTCATTCCGGGGCGTTGCGCAGCAACGAGCCCGGAATCTCGAGATTCCGGGTTCGCCGCTTTGCGACGCCCCGGAATGACGGGTACAAATCACCAAACAAAGATACAGCAGAGGAAACCCCATGGCGTACGAGACCATCAAGTACGAGGTCGCCGAGCAGATTCTCACCATCACCTTGAACCGGCCCGACAAGCTCAACGCCTTCAACGGCACCATGCAGCAGGAATTGATCGACGCGTTCGACGCGGCCGACAAGGACGACAATGTCAGGGCCATCATCGTCACCGGCGCCGGCCGCGGCTTTTGCGCCGGCGCCGACCTCTCCTCCGGCGCCAACACCTTCGATCGCGACGCGCGGCGCGGGCCGGTGAAACGGCTGGCCGACGGCACTGTCGACTACAGCGATCCGCAGGTGCGCGACGGCGGCGGACAGGTGACGCTGCGCATCTTCAAATGCTTAAAACCCGTGATCGCGGCGGTGAACGGCCCGGCGGTCGGCATCGGCGTCACCATGCAGCTCGCGATGGACATCCGCATTGCGAGCGAAGCCGCGCGCTTCGGTTTTGTGTTCTCCCAGCGCGGCATCGTGCCCGAGGCCGCCTCGAGCTGGTTCCTGCCGCGCCTTGTCGGCATCGCCCAGGCACTGGAGTGGTGCTACACCGGCCGCGTCTTCCCGGCGCAGGAAGCCCTCGCCGGCCGCCTCGTCAGCAAGGTGGTGCCGCCGGATGATTTGCTGCCGACCGCCCGCGCGCTCGCCAAGGAAATCGCCGCCAAGACCGCGCCGGTCTCGGTGGCGCTGATCCGCCAGATGATGTGGCGCATGATGGGCGCCGACGATCCGATGGAAGCGCACAAGGTCGACAGCCGCGGCATCTACGCCCGCGGCCGCTCTGATGACGTCAGGGAAGGCGTGGTGTCGTTTTTGGAAAAGCGCCCGGCGCAATTCAAGAACAAGGTTTCATCAGATATGCCCGACTACTACCCGTGGTGGGACGAGCGGGAGTATAAGTGACGGCGAAGCCGTCATTCCGGGGCGCGAAGCGAACCTCAGGTGCGCAATCGCGCACCGGGGGATCTCGAGATTCCGGGTTCGATGCTCTGCATCGCCCCGGAATGACGGACGATGGAAATGCCCGAAAATAATGACGGCGTCATCCTGCTGCACGGCATCAGCAGAACGGCCCTGTCATTCCGGAAAATGCAGACCGCGCTCGAGGCCGCCGGCTTCGTCACGCTGAACATCGACTATCCCAGCCGCCATCACGCGCTCGAAGCGCTGGCTGAGCACATCCACCCCGCCGTCACACACTTGGCTGCTGGGATCGCAGGCCAGCTTCATTTCGTCGGCCATTCGATGGGCGGCCTGCTCGCCCGCGTCTACCTTTCCAGATACCGGCCGGAGCGCCTGGGCCGCGTCGTGATGCTCGGCACGCCCAATGGCGGCAGCGAGATCGCCGATCGCCTGAAGAACGTGTCGCTCTACCGCGCCTGGTTCGGACCGGCCGGTGAGCAACTCGTGACCCGGCGCGATGCCGCAACCGGCGCATTGTTTCCGCCGGTCGATTTTCCCGTCGGCATCATCGCGGGAAACCGGTCAGTCGATCCGACCGCTGCGCTGTTCCTGCAAAAGCCGCATGACGGCCGGGTGTCGGTGGAGAACACCAAACTCGACGGGATGGCCGACCACATCGTGATAGGCACGGCGCATCCCTGGCTGCCGGGGAATGGTGTGGCGATTGCGCAGACGATTGCGTTTCTGACGGATGGCAGGTTTGGCAGACAAGAGAGCGGATGAGAAGGAGCCAACTCTCCTCACGTCGTCCCGGCCTTGAGCCGGGACCCATAGCCACCGGCTTTAGTTTTGCGAAGAGCGTCTGCCACTTTGCTTCCTCGCTACATCACGCGGTATGGGTCCCGGCTCAAGGCCGGGACGACAAGGTCACCCCATCGTCAGCGCCACGCGGCCGATGGCCTTGCGGTCGATCAACAGCCGCATCGCGCGGGCGTAGTCTTCCAGCGGCAGGCGGTGCGAGATGTTGGGGCGGATTTTTCCGGCTTCCGCCCACTCCGTCAGCACTTTGATCCTGACCTCGCCGAGCGCGGGATTTTTCCGCACCGCTTCGCCGGCGCGCACGCCGAGCGCGCTGGCGCCCTTGATCATCAGGAGATTGGTTTTGGCGAGCCCGATGCCGCCGGTGAATCCGATGATCAAGAGGCGCGCGCCCCAGTTGATGCAGCGCATCGAGTTCTCGAACACCTCGCCGCCGACGGGGTCAAACACGACATCCGCGCCGCGCCCGTCGGTGATGCGCTTGACCGCGTCGCGAAACGGTTCCTGGTCATAGCGCACGAGATGATCGGCGCCCCTCGCCTTGGCGATCGCAAGTTTCTCGTCGCTTGATGCGGTCGCGATCACGGTGGCGCCAATCATCTTACCGATCTCGACAGCGGCAAGCCCGACCCCGCCACCGGCGCCATGCACGAGCAGCACTTCACCCGGCTGAACCTGCCCGCGATCGATCAGCGCATGATAGGCCGTACCGTGGCCGGCCAGGAACGTTGCGCCCTCCGGATAGTCGAAGGTCGATGGCAGCGGCACGAGTTGCGACGGCGTGGCCACGGCCTCGTCGCAATAGGCGCCGTGGCGCATCTTGACGATCACCTTGTCACCGACCTTGACACCCATTGCGTCGTTCACCTCGACGACATCGCCAGCGGCTTCAACGCCGGGCGTGAACGGCAATGGCGGTTTGAGCTGATATTGACCCGCCGCCATCAATATGTCCGGAAAATTGATCCCGGCGGCGCGGATCGCAACACGCACCTGCCCTGGCGCCAACGGTGCACTTTCAAAGGTTTCCAAGCGCAGGCTCTCGGGCGGACCCAGCTCGCGGCAGACGACGGCTTTCGGCATCAGGCAGCCTTCTCTTGCAGCCGCAGCACGG
Source organism: Bradyrhizobium sp. AUGA SZCCT0176 (assembly GCF_018130145.1). Lineage (GTDB taxonomy): Bacteria > Pseudomonadota > Alphaproteobacteria > Rhizobiales > Xanthobacteraceae > Bradyrhizobium. The sequence continues at coordinate 456,607 of NZ_JAFCMB010000004.1, forward strand.
CTTCGCGGATCAGCGGCATGCGGTCGTTGCCAAAGTACATGTCGGTCTTGCCGACGAAGATGGTCGGCGATCCAAAGCCGCCCCGCGCCATCACCTCATCGGTGTTGGCCTTGAGCTGGTCCTTGATCGCCTGCTCGCCAATGCCGGCAAAGAACTTGACGTGATCGACGCCAACGCTCTTGCAGACTTCCGTCAATACCGAGTCCTGCGAAATGTCCTTGTCGCCGCCCCAATAGGTCTCGAACACGGCGCGCGCGAACGGCACCATGTGCCTTTCAGATTCTTTGCCCAGCCAGATGCAGCCGCGCATCGCCTTGACGCTGTTCACCGGAAACACCGTCGGCGGCATCTTGATCGCAAGCCCCGCGGAGCGCGCCCAGTCGGCAATATCCTTTTTCATGTAACGCGCCTTCAGCGGCACCGGCGTTTCGCGCTGGGCGTAAACACTGGGATTGACCGTGTTGAAGATGCCGCCGACCAGGATCGGCCGCCACGAAATTTCGACGCCGAGCTCTTTTGCAAGCGGCTGGATGTTGTGGAAGGCGAGATAGGTCCAGGGACTGGAACAGTCGAAGAAGAATTCGATCATGGCGTTTCCTTTTTGTGTTTCTAGGCCGTCATACAAGCGAAGCGAAGCAATCCATCGCACGGCATAACGGATGGATGGATTGCTTCGTCGCTTCGCTCCTCGCAATGACGGCGCGGCTGGTTCTTACTTCCGCCCGGCCATTTCCTTTGCCTTCTGGCCGAACATATTCCTGCGCGATTCCTCGTCGAACGGTTCTTTCACGAACTTGCCGATCGCCAATCCCGCCTGCACCTGCGGCCGGGCGCGCACGACGGCGTACCAGCGCTTGATGTTGGGATAATCGTCGAGCGTAAAGCCCTGTGCCTTGTGGGTCATGGTCCAGGGGAAGCAGGCGATGTCGGCGATCGAATAATCGCCCGCGATATAGGCGCCGGTCTTGCCGAGCTGCGTGTCGAGCACGCGATAGAGCCGCGCGGCCTCATCCCGGTAGCGCTCGATCGCGTACGGGATCTTTTCCTGCGCATAGAGCGCGAAATGGCCGTGCTGGCCGAGCATCGGCCCGAGCCCACTCATTTGCCACATCACCCACTGCACCGCGTGGGAGCGGCCGCGCGCGTCTGTGGGCAAGAAGCGACCGGTCTTTTCCGCCAGATAGATCAGGATCGCGCCGGTCTCGAACACCGAGAACGGCGCGCCGCCGTCGGCCGGCGCATGGTCGACGATGGCCGGAATGCGGTTGTTGGGACTGATCGCGAGGAATTCCGGCTTGAATTGCTCGCCGGCGCGGATGTTGACCGGGATCACGGTATAGGGGAGCCCGAGTTCCTCCAGCATGATCGAGATTTTCCAGCCATTGGGCGTCGGCGCGTAATGCAGGTCGATCATGGTTTCCCCGGCTGCCGCACCTGCCGGATTATTCCCGGCGAGAACGACTTTTGTTGTTCTGTACTGACATCATAAGACATGGCAGACAGGCGCTCAATCAGAACCACCCGGGAGGCTCCCATGCTGTTTCCAACGACGATCGCAGGCTCACTTCCGAAGCCGGAATGGCTGGCCGAGCCGAACACGCTATGGGCGCCCTGGAAATCCAAGGGCGATGAACTCGCCCGCGCCAAGCGCGACGCCACCATGCTGGCCGTAAAACTGCAGGAGGATTCCGGCATCGATATCGTCACCGAGGGCGAGCAGGCCCGTCAGCATTTCGTCCACGGCTTTCTGGAAAAGGTCGACGGCATCGATTTCGCCCACAAGGTCGAAATGGGCATCCGCAAAGACCGCTACAAGGCGATGGTGCCGCAGGTGGTGGCGCCGCTGACGCTAAGGGGCCGCGTCCACGCCGATGAGGCCCGCGTCGCCCGCGCCCACACCAAACACAAGCTGAAATTCACTTTGCCTGGCCCGATGACCATCATCGACACCGTAGCCGACGGCCATTATGGCGACCGCGTCAAGATGGCGTTCGCATTTGCCGAACTGTTGAACGAGGAAGCCAAGGCCTTGCAGGCCGACGGCGTCGACATCATCCAGTTCGACGAGCCCGCCTTCAACGTGTTCATGGACGAGGTTTCGGACTGGGGGATCAAGGCGCTGGAGCGCGCCGCGCAGGGGCTGACCTGCGCCACCGCCGTGCACATCTGCTACGGCTACGGCATCAAGGCCAACACCGACTGGAAGGAAACCCTTGGCAAGGAGTGGCGGCAGTACGAGGAGATTTTCCCGGCGATCGCCAAAAGCTCGATCCAGCAGGTCGCGATCGAGTGCCGCAATTCCAAGGTGCCGCTGGACTTGCTGGCGCTGTTGACCGGCAAGATCGTCCAGGCCGGCGTGATCGACGTCGCCAGCGACACGGTCGAGACCGCAGAAGACGTCGTCAAGGTGATCGACGCGGTGTCGAAATTCGTGCCGAAGGCCAACATCGTCGCCACCACCAATTGCGGCATGGCGCCGATGCGCCGGGATATTGCCGAGGCGAAGCTTGCGGCGCTGGGGGCCGGCGCGAAACTGGCGCGGCAGCAGTTGGGGTGAGCAGCGCTCCCAACCACCGTCATGGCCGGGCTTGACCCGGCCATCCACGTCTTTCTTCGATGAGCACAGAAAGACGTGGATGCCCGGCACAAGGCCGGGCATGACGAAGGATAGAGTCCGGCTCAATCCGTCAATTCACCCGCACTCGGATGCAACACCGGCCGATACCCCGCGCCCAATGCACGCAGCGTCGACGGCGGCGTCAGCAGCATCGCATCCGCGATCGCATGGCCCGCCTGTCGATAGCCTGCCATCAACCATTGCAGCCCCCTGCCCTGCATGATCAGAAAACTCTCCGCCCCCGCCTGCACCATCGCGCCATCGGGCAGCTTCTCGACCGGCATCGGCAATGGATGCAGCCGCTTCTTGCCTTTCTCCAGCCGCTCCCGATGCAGCACAGCGTCAATATCTCGCGCGAGGACATCGGCGACGCCATTGCCCTCTTCCCACGCCGCGCGAAAACGGTTGGCGTCGTCGCGGCGGCAGAAGAAACAGGGGCGATGGCCGGCCGCGAACGCGGTCGCTTCATCGAGGAAGAACAGTTCGGTCCAGCTGCGCGTGCCCATCACCTGGCGCCGCCATCCCCTGAACTCGCAGACACAGGTGATCCACGCCGGGCTCGCCCAGCGCTTTTTCAGCAGCGTCTTCGTTGCGGGATCATGGATGATGCCGCGATTGCCGGTGAACAGGCCGCGGTTCGGATCGGCGACGATGTCGCCTGAGGGCGTGACGCGGTTTTGCAGCGGCATGGACGGCTCGATCGTTGGCCGCACCCCAAGCCGTGGGGCTCGTCATTCCGGGATGGTGCGCAGCACCAGACCCGGAATCTCGAGATTCCGGGTTCGCGCTTACGCACGCCCCGGAATGACGGCGAGAGTGTTACCCCGCGCCGTCGCGGATCGGCGGCTGGAACGACAGCGCGGTGTCCCAGGGAAAGTGAATCCAGGTGTCCTGCGACACTTCGGTAATGAAGGTATCCACCAGCGGCTTGCCCTGCGGCTTGGCGTAAACAGCCGCGAAATGCGCCTCCGGCATCATCGATCGCACCAGCCGCCCGGTCTTGCCGGTATCGACGAGGTCGTCGACGATCAACAGCCCCTTGCCGGTACCGCCGCCGAGTTTTGCCACGTCCGCCGAAACGCCCTTGAGAGCCTTCAGGTCGCCCTGTCTGGTGTGGTCATAGCTGGCAATGCAGACGGTATCGATGATACGAATGCCGAGTTCGCGCGCAACGATGGCGGCCGGCACCAGCCCACCACGGGTAATCGCAATGATGGCATGAAACGGCCCGACCTCGTTGAGTCGCCAGGTCAGCGCCCGGCAATCCCGGTGAAACTGATCCCACGACACGGGAAAGGCCTTCTCCGGCGGAGTGACTTTTTCACTGGTCATGACTTCGCTCCAAAACGATTGGCCACCTTTGATCTCCTCAACTATAGCGACTTTGCCATCTCGCTGGTCGCCGACCAGCCCAGTTGCGCGTACAGCGGCCGTCCCACCTTGGTGGCATGCAGTATCGCGAAAGCCACGCCTCGCCTGGCGAATTCCTGGTCCGCCCGGTCCATCAGCGCTTTGGCAATTCCCTGTTTGCGATGCGACGGCTCGACAAACACGTTGAGCACGTAGCCGCGCCTGTCCTGCGTCGGATGCGCCGGGCCCGGCGGCCACTCGATGGTCATCAGCCCGATTCCCGCGATGGGCTTGCCGTGCTCCTCGACGATATAGCCGAAATACGATCCGTCGCCGAGGTGCTTGGCCAGCCAGGGCCGAAAATGCGCGGTCTGACTCGCCAAAATCGCTTCGGTCCTGCCCGGCGCGTCGGATTCGCGGAACATCTGTTCGCGGTGCCGGCACACCAGTTCGAGATCGTCGGCGCGGATTGGCCTGGTCGAAATCATCGGTGCTATCGTGGCGTGTTCAAACCCGCCAGCATCTCCTTCACCGCAGCCATCGCGGCGGCGAGCTTGTCGGGATCGCGCGAGCGGACCACAAGATTGGTGTTCGGCTTCTTGTCTTCGTCCTGGAACGGATAGCTGCCGATGATGGTGTCGGGATGGGCACTCGCGATCACGCGCAAGGGGCCGCCGATGTCGCCTTCCCGCGCATTCGCCCGGACCGAATCCGACAGCATCCGCACGCCCGATTTCAGCTTCGGCGCGACGATATCCATCATCGCTTGCATGATGGTGGGAATACCGGCCATCACGATGACGTTGCCGAGCTTGAAGCCGGGGGCCAGGATGGTGGCGCTCTGGATCAGTTCGGCGCCATCGGGGACACGGGCCATGCGCAAGCGCGCCTCGTTCAGATCCTGTTCGGTCCAGCGCTCGCGGAATCGGGCCACCACTTCGGGGTGATGATCGATGCCGACGCCGAACGCCTTGGCGACGCTGTCGGCAGTGATGTCGTCATGGGTCGGCCCGATGCCACCGGTGGTAAAGACGTAATCGTAGCGCTTTCGCAGTGCATCAAGGGCGGCGATGATGTCGGCCTCCTCGTCGGCAACGACGCGGACTTCCTTGAGGTCGATCCCGATATTGGTCAGGTACTCGGCGATAAAGCCGATGTTCTTGTCCTTGGTCCGGCCGGACAGGATCTCGTCACCAATGACCAGAATACCCGCTGTGACGATCTCACTCATTTCCAATCCTCGTCTTATCCCCTGACCTTGCGCATCCAACGCATTGAAGTCACGGGGCTTTGCTGCCGAAATAAGCACCCGGAAGCCGATTTTTGAGGCAGCACGGGGAAACAACCCCATACCAAATGCTCCAGCCCATGCATATCGCGCTGGCCCGGCCCTTGCTACCATCCCGTGAAGTCATGCACTGTGTCGCATGGCTTCGAAAGATAGTCAGGATTTATGGCAGTCGCGTTTGATGAAATGAATGGCCCCGGCGGGGACCTCCGGCCCGCCTACCAGGAACTCTCCCGCTGGTTGAAGGAGACGCCTCCGGACGCCCTTGAATATCGCCGCCAGGAAGCGGAGCTGCTGTTCCGCCGGATCGGCATCACCTTTGCCGTCTATGGCGACGCCGAAGCCCAGGAACGGCTGATCCCCTTCGACGTGATCCCCCGGATCATGTCGGCCAAGGAATGGACGCTGCTGGAGAAGGGCCTGAAGCAGCGGGTCCGCGCCCTCAACATGTTCCTGCGCGACATCTATCACGGCCGCGACATCCTGCGCGCCAACATCATCCCCGACGACCTGATCTTCCAGAATCCGGTATTCCGTCCCGAAATGAACGGCCAGGACGTCCCCCATGACGTCTACGTCCATATCGCCGGGATCGATATCGTCCGGGTCGACGCCGACAATTTCATCGTACTGGAGGACAATGCGCGGACCCCGTCCGGCGTGTCCTACATGCTGGAAAACCGCGAAATCATGATGCGGCTGTTTCCGGACCTGTTCGCCCGCCACCGCGTCGCACCGGTGGAGAAGTACCCCGACGAACTGCTGTCGGCGCTGCGCTCGGTGGCGCCGCTCTCCGCTTCCGCCGAGCCTGTGGTCGCGCTGATGACGCCCGGCGTCTACAACTCGGCCTATTACGAGCACTCGTTCCTGGCCGACAAGCTCGGCATCGAGCTGGTCGAGGGCCGCGACCTCATCGTCAAGAACGACGAGGTGTTCATGCGCACCACCGAGGGCCTCAAGCGCGTCGACGTGATCTACCGCCGCGTCGACGACGACTTCCTGGATCCCCTGACCTTCCGCCCGGATTCCGCGCTCGGCGTGCCCGGGCTGATGTCGGCCTACGCGGCCGGCAACGTCACACTCGCCAACGCCGTCGGCACCGGCATCGCCGATGACAAGGCGGTCTATTCCTACATGCCGGACATCGTGAAATTCTATCTCGGCGAAGAGCCGATCCTGAAGAACGTGCCGACCTGGCGCTGCCGCGAGCCCAAGGACCTCGCCTACGTGCTCGACAATCTCGGCGATCTCGTGGTCAAGGAAGTGCATGGCTCCGGCGGCTACGGCATGCTGATCGGCCCCGCCGCCACCAAAGCGACGATCGAGGCGTTCCGCGACAAGCTCAAGCGCGAGCCGGAGGGTTTTATCGCGCAGCCGACGCTGGCGTTGTCGACCTGCCCAACCTGCACCGCGTCGGGCCTCGCGCCGCGCCATGTCGACCTCCGGCCGTTCGTGCTGACCGGGCGCGATCACGTCACCATCGTGCCGGGCGGGCTGACCCGCGTGGCGCTGAAGGAAGGCTCCCTGGTGGTCAATTCGAGCCAGGGCGGCGGCACCAAGGACACCTGGATTCTGGACGAATAGAGATGCTGTCGCGCACCGCCGAAAACCTGTACTGGCTGGCCCGCTATGTCGAGCGCGCGGAATATCTCGCGCGCACTATCGACGCGACCTTGCGCGTGACCGCCCTTCCCGCCGCCTATATCGGCAAGACCAATGAATGGGATTCCGCGCTGTTGACCGCCGGCGTCAGCGCCAGCTTCTACGAGGCCTATCAGGAAGCCAACGAACAGAACGTCGTCGAGTACCTGGCGTTCTCGCCGTCCAACCCCTCCTCGATCAAGAATTGCATCGAGGCCGCCCGGCTCAATTCCCGCTCGGTGCGCACGGCACTGACGAGTGAGATGTGGGACACCATCAACTCGGCCTGGATCGAGCTGCAGGAGGTCTGGGGTAAAGGCACGTCGAGCCGGGAAGAGCTGGCGAGATTCCTGCGCTTCGTGCAGGAGACTTCGCTGCGCTTCGACGGTTCCGCTTACCGGACCATGCTGCGCAACGACGCCTACTGGTTCTCGCGCCTCGGGCTGCATCTGGAGCGCGCCGACAACACCGCCCGCATTCTCGACGTGAAGTATCACGTGCTGCTGCCCGAGGAGGAACATGTCGGCGGTCCGCTGGATTATTACCAGTGGACCTCGATCCTGCGCTCGGTGTCTGCGCTGACGGCCTATCACTGGGTCTACCGCGAGACGCTGAAACCCTGGCTGATCGCTGATTTGCTGATCCTCAACGACACGCTGCCGCGCTCGCTGGCGAGCTGCTACAGCAATCTGGTGCGGAACCTCGACCAGATCGGCGTCGCCTATGGCCGCCAGGGCGCCTCCCAGCGCCACGCCCGCGGCGTCCGCAACCGGCTTGAACACAGCCATATGGACGATATCTTCCAGCATGGCGTCCATGAATTCATCCAGGAATTCATTGCGGACAACGCTCGGCTGGGTGAGATCATCACCAAGCAGTATCTGATTTGATACATTCAGCGTCATGGCCGGGCTTGACCCGGCCATCCACGTCTTGCTTTGGAGAGTGAGAAGGAAGAAAGACGTGGATGCCCGGGACGTCTAGCGCGAAGACGCGCTTCGCGCTAATGCCCGGGCATGACGATCTCAACCTCATCCCGGTCTACCCATGCGCCTGCGAATTGCCCATACCACCAGCTATCGTTATGAGCCCCCCGCCTCGGGCGTGATCCAGATCCTGCGGATGACGCCCGGCAGCCATGACGGGCAGTATGTCGCCGAGTGGCAGATCGACGTCTCTACCGATTCCCGGCTCGACATGCACCAGGACGCGTTCGGCAATGTCACGCATGTTCTGACTCACGGGCCGCTCGCCGACCTCACCATCAATGTCGAGGGCCTGATCGAGACCCACGACACCGGCGGCGTGCTGCGCGGCACCGACGAGCGTTTCCCGCCGAGCCTGTTCCTGCGCTCCACCGCGCTCACCGAAGTCAATCCGGCGATGGCGACTTTTGCCCGCGAGATGCGCTCCGAATCGGGCGACGACGTGCTCGGCTTCCTGCATGCGCTGATGGTGCAGATCAACGAGCACATGACGTTCGACGAGGATCCGACCAACAGCGGCACCTCGGCGGCGGAGGCCTTCGCTTTGAAGCGCGGCGTGTGCCAGGACTACGCGCATATCTTCATCGCCTGCGCGCGCTCGGGCGGCGTGCCGGCGCGGTTTGTCTCCGGGCATTTCCTGCGCTCCGACGGCACCGTCAACCAGCAGGCCGGCCATGCCTGGGCGGAAGCTTTCGTGCCTGATCTGGGCTGGGTCGGCTTCGACGCCGCCAACGGCATCTGCACGACGGACGCCCACGCCCGCATCGCCATCGGCCTGGATTATCTCGGCGCGGCCCCCGTCCGCGGCACCCGCTACGGCGGCGGCAACGAGACGCTGACGGTTGCGGTCAAGGTAGAACAGGCCGGCGGCCGGTCGGGGCAGTGGCAGAGCCAGTCGTGAGGGGCTCCGTCCTTTCGGGATGGTGCGCAAGCACCAGACCCGGAATCTCGAGATGGTTGCGCGAGATTCCGGGCTCGTCGCTTCGCGCCGCCCCGGAATGACGACTGAAGTTGTCGCTCGATATCCCGGGTTCGCGCTAAGCGCGCCCTCAGATGCGCAATTGCGCATCGGGGGATGACGGCCTTTCGGCCGTCACTTATCCAGCCACACATCCTCGAACCGCAGATTATTATACTGACTATTGTCGTGCGGCTTGAAGTTCTTCACATGGGGCTGCCAGCAATTGCCGGCCGATGAATGCAGGATGATCGGGCGCGCGGCGTCGTCGACCAGGATGCGCTCGATATCCCAAACGATCTTCCTGCGCTTTTCCTTGTCGAGTTCGCGCGACTGTGCCGCCAGCAACTTGTCGACCTCGGCATTGCAGTACTGGGTATAGTTGCGCTCGGACTTGCATGAATAGTTCTCGACGATGTTGCCGTCGGGATCGTCGACGCTGACGCCGGTGACGTTCAATCCGATCGTAAAATCCTTTTTCGCCAGCCGCGCATACCATCGCGGCGTATCGAGGATGTCGAGTTCGCCGACGATGTAAATCTTCTTGAGCTGGTCGGCCAGGATCACCGCGGGATCGCGGTAGGTCGGCAGGTTCCGGGTCTGGATCTTGATCGGCAGCGGTTTGGCGTCGCTGTAGCCGAGCTTCTGCATGATCGCCTGCGCTTCCGCGACGTTCCTGGCGATGTCAGGGCCATAGCCCATGAGCGATGACACCATTTCCGGAGACATGCCCCATTCGCCCTCGGGCTTTGCCAGCATCGCCCCGCCCAGCCGCGCGTTGCCTTCCATCAGGATGGTGTTGAAGGCCTTGCGATCGAGCGCCAGCGACATCGCCTTGCGAATGTCGGGATTGTCGAACGGCGGGTTGACGCGATTGACCAGCAAATTGATCTGGGTTCCGGTGCCGGTCATCTCGCAGATCGCGTTCGGCGCCCGCGCCTTGATGTCCTTCAGCAGGGGAACGCTGACATCGGAGGGAAAGGTGATGTCGTAGTCGCCGGTCGCGAATGCCAGCATCCGCGTGGCGCGGTTGTCGATCGTCCGCACCGTGATTTCATCGAGATAGGGCCGATCCTTCTTGAAGTAATCCGGATTGCGCACGACGTGCATGGATTCGCCGCGCTTGAATTCGACGAACTTGAATGGCCCGGTGCCGATCGGCTTGGTCCGCATCACAGCTTGCGGCACGTGGCAGGGATAGACAGCTGAAAACGCGCTCGCCAGCAGCACCGGCAGGCTCGGCTGCGGCTCGCTCAGTTCGAACGTCGCCTCATGGTCGCCATTGATGCTGACGTCCTGCAGCTTGGTGTACCAGACCTTGCGCGGGTTGCGCCTGAAATCCTGCGTTTCGGTCTTGCCGATCAGCATTCGCCAGGTGCACTGCACGTCTTTCGCCGTGAAGGGTTGGCCGTCGTGCCACTTCACGCCCTGCCGCAGCTTGAAGGTCAGCTTGGTGTTGGTCGCGTCCCAGGACCAGCTTTCGGCCAGATCAGGGATCACGGTCTCCATGCTCTCATGCGGTTTGGCCGGATCGAACACCACGAGATTATTGAACACCGCCGCAAACGGCAGCACCGAGGCGATGGTCGCTTCTTCCAGGAGTGACGTCGAGGGCGGATTGTCGTTGTGATAGAGCCGGAGCGTGCCGCCCTTCTTCTGGGCGATTGCGGGGCTTGCAGCGCACAGCGCGATGCAAAGCAGTGCCAGGGGAGCGAATTTCCATCTGACGGACAACCGGTTGGCGCGCACTTTGGCCTCCCAAAAGATTTTGTTTTTCTATAGAACTACCACCGGTCGAGCGCAACGTTACGCGGGTGATTATCCCAGAGTAAGGTAGCTGGCGTCGCATGAAGATCGCGGTCGGGATCATCGCAGCGGTTCTGTTGGCGGCCGCTGCCAAGGAAGCAAGCGCAGTGTTCGCGCCGCTGGCGCTGGCGCTCTTTATCATCGCAATCGTCTGGCCGCTGCAGAGCCGGCTGCAGGCGAAAATGCCGAAACTGCTGGCATTAGCCGTCACCATCGTCGTCACGATCGTGGTCTGTCTCGCTTTCGCCTCGCTCGCGGCCTGGGGATTCGGGCGGGTCGGACGATCACTGATGGCCGATACGGTGCGCTATCAGGCGCTTTATGGCGCCATGGTGACGTGGCTCGACGGCCATGGCGTCTCGGTCGCCGGCCTGTGGGCCGAGCATTTTAACGTCGCGTGGCTGATGCGCGCAACGCAACTCGTCACCGGCCGCGTCAACACCACACTCAGCTTCTGGGTGATTGCACTTGTCTATGTTGTGCTGGGACTTCTGGAGGTAGAGGACGCCAGACGAAGGATCGAGACGCTCGGCAAGCCTGAGGTTGCGCGCGTGCTGCTGGACGGCAGTGCGGCGACCGCGGCCAAATTCCGGAAATACCTCCTGGTTCGGACGCAGATGAGCGCCATCACCGGCCTGCTCGTCGGTCTGTTCGCCTGGATCACCGGACTGCCGTTCGCGCTCGAGTGGGGCGTGATCGCCTTTGCGCTCAATTACATCCCCTTCATCGGGCCCTTCATCGCAACGCTGTTTCCCACCTTGCTGGCGATGACACAATTCGAGAGCTGGCAAGCCGTTCTTGCCGTGTTCGTTTGCCTCAACATCATCCAGTTTGTGGTCGGCAGTTATATTGAGCCGCGCGTTGCCGGCAGCATGCTTTCGATCTCGCCTCTGGTTGTGTTGTTCGCGATCTTTTTCTGGACTTTTCAGTGGGGCTTGTTCGGAACTTTCATCGGCGTACCGATCGCGCTCGCTATCCTCACCTTCTGTGCCCAGCATCCGTCGAGCCGCTGGATAGCCGATCTGCTCGGCGGATCGAAGCAATAGGGGGTGACAAACGCTAGCTACCGCTCTCGCCGGCGATCTCGACGCACTGCGGCGGGAGCAAACAGAGCCGCCCGTTCGAACCGGCGGCCAGCGTATGGATCAGAAACTGCGTCGGTTCGGCGTCAGGGCCACCCATGACAGGCGACGGAGCAGAGATGATCTTCAGCGTACCGCAGGCGCCGATCCAGTCGATGTGGCGATGGCCGTGCATGACCACGGCCCGCTTCGCGAAAGGCCTGAGTTTGCGGACAAACCAGCTGCCGTTGACCAGCGCGGTTCCAATCCGTTCGGAAAAATTCGTAACCGGCATTGGATATTCTATCAGATGATGATGCAGCGCGACGATCCATTGCGCTTTCGGGAAACGACCCAGCGCCGCCGCGAGCCGGCGCATCTGTTCAACGGAGACCAATCCGAGCGCGTTGGTGAAGGAAAAATGCGTATCGGCGTTGGAATTCAGGATCAGGACGCCTAATCCGTCTTCCCGATCGGGTGGCAACAGCATCGGAAACAGGTCGTCGAACAGCCCGACCAGTCCGGCGGCGCGGCGCAAGCCGCCGCGTTCGGCGAATGCCGCGATCCGCTGGCGATACGGCGCCAGCGCCTCGTTGAGCGTCGCTGCCGGCTTTCCCGTGTCGTCGACGACATACACACGTTCCCCCTGCACGGTTGCGATGGCCGACAACGTCCGCATCTGCCGCAGCCGCTTGCCGGGGCTGAACGGCAAATCGAGCCGGGCCGGATTGGCACGGTCGACGATGTTCAGATCGTGATTGCCGGGCAACATGACCATGAGAGCCGCGAGATCACGATGCAGCGCCACGACGTCGAGGAATTCGGCCCATTCCGTCGCGCGGCCGGCATCGGTCATGTCGCCGGTCACAAGGATGAGATCGAGCGGGTCAGCGGCGTGGATCGCCGCAAGACGCGCCATGAGGCGCGTAAAGCGCTGGTTTCCGCGCGGGCCGCCACGTCCGCTCTCGATGCGGAAACCATATCGCTCGCCGATCACGTGAAGGTCCGAAAGATGCGCGACACGCCAGGTCCGGCAACCGGACGGCGCGTCGTCGAATCCGGGAAGATCGAGCGGCTGATCCATTCTGGCATCCGCAAAGCCCCAGACCAGCGACGCGAACGCGAGATAACCCGATACCAGTATGACCGCATTGGCCAAAGTCGGAACGATCAGCCGATGCAGAAGCACAAGGTCCGACACCGAACCGGTCCACCGCGAGAAGGGCCAAACGAAAATCGCGACTGCCGCCGCACACAGGCAGAGCACAATGCCAGCGCCAGCGGAGCTCGTCGCACGCAGCCGTGCCCGCCCTGCCGCGTCAGCGTTCCTGCCGAACACCAGTTCCACCAGGTGCCGCAGCGCTTCGCGCCCAAACGCATAGCCGGGCTGGACGGCGAGCGCATTGAGCGACCAGAAATTTGTCTCAGCGGCCCGAAACAATGGTCGCCATCCGAACCATCCAAGCGCGATGACCGTGACCAGCAGCAGCGCCGCGCCGATCCCGGTCAGTTCCAGAACATGTTCGGACAAGGATGAGAACCATGCCGTCGCGATCAGCGGCGCGAGCCCGAGCAGCACCGCCGGCAACAGCAGCGAGACGGTCCAGGCAAACAGCAGTTTCGGCAGGCTGATTTCAACCAGCAGACTGCCGGCGATCGCCAGCAGCGATCTCTGTCCGGGACTGGAGGCATCGTCCTCGATATCGCCCTGGCGCGGATCGACAAGCAACCGGCCTTGAGCGGCTGTTGAATCAGGCTCCGCGGTCGGCCTCCTCATGATCAGGGCCCGCATTTTACGTCCGCAGCAGGATCGATTGCTCTCCGACCGACGCTATCAGTCTTTCGGTGGAATGCCAGCAGCGCATCCGCTCACCCGGGGCCGCGACCTTGCTTCTGAACACACTCATTTTGTTCGCCAGCCTTCCTCTGCGCCAGCCTTCGGATATGCAATTCGTGCCACCGGATAGCGTAATTTGTCACAAACTTTTGTAGCAAAGCGCACAAGCCGCAAACCCTTTCATTCGGTTGCAGCGTTAACATTGAGCGATAGTAATCAAGTTCCGCATTACAAATTGCAAGGGAGGCTTGTTATGCGCACAAGGCTTATCGGCACTGTCGCGGTTGTTTCGACCGCTTGGCTGGTCACGTTGAGTGGAAATGCCCGTGCAGAAATATTGATCACGACTGCCGCGATATCGCGAGGCGAGTTGGTTGTCGTGGGACGGGTTCGGCGAGCGCGCGACCCCAACGTGGAGATCAAGATAAGCCCAACCAAAACGGTGCGTGTTGAGAGCACATCGACCGGAGGCTTTAGGTGGGTTGGATCGGAATTTCCCTCCACTTGTATCGTGAAGATCACGTCCGGGCCGGATACGAGAGACGTGGTGATACAGAACTGCGGCCTTCCCGGACCTGCTGGCCCGCCTGGCCCAGCAGGTCCTCCAGGCCCGGCCGGACCGAAGGGAAACTAGCGGCTTCGGTGCACATTGGACTTGGTCTTTAGGACATTTCGCTCAGAAGAGGCTCATATGGCGAGGGTCAGGATCGTGCACACGACCGAGTACACCTACCGCAACCCGGTGGGCTTGTTGCGCCACAAGCTGATGATCCGGCCGGATGAGAGTCACGATCTGCGACTTCATAGCGCGAAGCTAAAGGTCGAACCGGCGCCGTCCGATATCTACTGGAAGCATGACGTTTTCGACAATTCGATCTGCTTCCTGCATTGGCCGGAAGCGCTCAGAACCAGGCGGCTCGGCATTGTGTCAGAGCTTGACTTAACACATCACCCCGAGGGGCAGCCACTCCCGATTTATAGTCTCGACTCGGCTGCCGAGCAGTTTCCATACGCCTACGCCGCCCATGAGTTTCCCGATCTGGCTCGGTTCACTCAACTCCAAATGCCGGACTCCGATCGAAAGGTCGACGCATGGGCCCGCCGTGTCGTGTCAAGCGTGGATAGTAAGGAGACCCTGCGAGTACTGGACGCAATGACGCATGTAATCAAGGAAGAATTCCGTTATGTCGCGCGCCATGAGGAGGGTACGCAGACAGCCGCCGAGACCCTCGCACTTGGTTCCGGCACCTGCCGCGATTTTGCAGTGCTGATGATGGAAGCGCTGCGCTGCTTCGGGCTCGCCGCGCGTTTCGTCACCGGCTATTTGTATGACAATATCTCAGGTTCGGTTCGCGGGGGCGGCAGCACCCATGCCTGGTGCAGCGTCTACCTCCCCGGCGCAGGATGGGTTGAGTATGATCCCACGAATGGCTTGATTGCCGGCGAGAACCTGATCCGCGTGGGCGTAACCCGAGAGGCGGAACAAGCAATTCCAATTTCGGGCGGCTTCGTCGGCAACGCTGATGACCCGATCGCACTGCATGTGGATGTATCCGTCCATGCCATGCCGCAGCATGGATGCGGCGCAACATAATTAGCCCGTTCCCGGCATATGCAGTTTGTGCCATCGCGTTGCGCGATTTGTCACAAATTTTGTAACGAAACATACGTGCTGCAAACAGTGCTGTTCGGTTGCACCGTTGACTCGACGCTTCCTTGAGCGTTCACTTGTGCAACGATCTAAAAAGAGCTGACGCAATTCCTCGGGATGATTTGTCAGCGCGCAGCAGTGCTGCCGAAATACCTGACGATCCCTGAAGCGGATTGCTTGAGCCAGATGGAGGGGTCCAATGGACTCACCTTCGATCGCGGAACAAGCCGAGCGGCCATACGTCTCAACGGGGCATTTGCCCGAAGCCGAGACGGTGCAGAGGTTGGTGTCTGACGCACACCGGCAATTCAAGTCGAATACCGACGGCCAGAATTCCCAAGTCTATCCAGCCCTTGCCAGGATCCCCGGCGATTTGTTCGGCGTCTGTGTTGTCGGCACCAGCGGACGCGTCTACGCCGCCGGAGATACCGACTACGAGTTCTCGATCATGAGCGTGTCGAAGCCGTTCGTGTTCGCGCTGGTTTGCGAGACGATCGGACCGGAAGCAGCGCGCGACAAACTCGGTGCGAACGCCACGGGACTGGCCTTCAATTCGCTGGCCGCGATCGAGCAAGGCTCGAATGGTCGCACCAACCCGATGGTGAACGCCGGCGCCATTGCGACAACAAGCCTGACACCGGGTTCGACCGCGGAGGAAAAATGGCAATTCATCCATGACGGATTGTCGCGTTTCGCGGGCCGAAAGCTGCCGCTGAATGAAGAGGTCTACGCCTCGGCGTCGGATACCAACTTCCGCAACCGCAGCATCGCCCGCCTGCTGCAGAGTTTTGATCGGATCTACTGCGACGCAAGGGAAGCGACCGACCTCTACACCAGGCAGTGCTCGCTGAATGTCAGCGCCCGGGACCTCGCGGTCATGGGCGCTACGCTGGCTGATGGCGGCGTCAATCCGATCACCAGGGAACGCGTGGTCGATCCGGCAGTCTGTCACTACGCGCTGGCGGTGATGATCACCGCCGGACTGTACGAGACATCGGGCGACTGGCTTTACGACATCGGCTTGCCCGGAAAGAGCGGAATCGGTGGCGGCATCGTCGCCGTTGCCCCGGGTAAAGGCGGCTTCGGAACCTTCGCGCCCCCGCTCGACGCCGCAGGCAACAGCGTCAAGGGACAGCTCGCCGCTAAATTCCTGTCGCAGCGGCTGGGAATGGATCTGTTCGTGTCGCAACCGGAAGAATGAATCAGATGCCAAAGGGATTTTGAGGGGCCGTAAGACCCGACCGATCCGGACCCGAGCAGGCTGGAGGACGCCATGGCAACGCACTCGATTTCAATCGGTGACATCCGCGAAGACGCGCAGGCGTCATGGGTGCCGATGATCGCCATTGCGTTCGGCCAGATGATCATGTCCTTCAACGTCGCTTCGCTGCCGGTCGCGATGGGAGGCATGGTGCAGAGCTTCGGCGTCCCGCCGACGACCGTCGCGACCGGCATCGTGGCCTATTCGATGCTGGTTGCCGGCTTCGTGATGCTGGGCGCGAAACTCGCCCAGCGGTTCGGCGCCGCTCAGGTCTTCCGCGCCGCCGTCGTCCTGTTCTGTGCCGCGCAGATATTGATGACATTCAGCCCCACGGCGACCCTGATGATCACGGCCCAGGCGCTTTGCGGCGCGGCAGGGGCCGTGATCGTGCCGTCGCTGGTGGCGCTGATCGCCGAGAATTATTCAGGGCGCCAACAGGCGACCGCCGTCGGCGCGCTTGGTTCGGCGCGGGCGGCTGCCGGCGTGCTGGCGTTCATCATTGGCGGCGTCCTCGGTACATATATCGGCTGGCGTCCGGCGTTCGGAATCCTGATCGCCGCCTCCGCCATTGTTTTCGTTTTGAGCTTCCGCCTCAGGCCCGACCACGGACGGCCGGACGTGCAGATCGATGTCACAGGCGTTGTGCTGGCGGCAACAGCCATCATCCTCATCAGTTTCGGCTTCAATAATCTGAACGGCTGGGGCCTGGCGCTGGCAACCCCCAACGCGCCGTTCGACCTGCTTGGCCTCTCCCCCGCGCCGGTCATGATCGTTCTGGGTATCGTACTCGGCCAGGCCTTCCTGATGTGGACGCATCGGCGCCAGGCGGCCGGGAAGACGCCGCTGCTTGCCCTCGAGGTGATCGACTCGCCGCAGGAACGCGCGGCGGTCTACGGGCTGTTTGCCGTGGTCGCACTGGAGGCGGCGCTTAACTTTTCCGTGCCGTTGTACATTCAGATCGTACAGGGCCGCTCCCCTCTCGCGACCGCGATCGCGATGATGCCGTTCAATCTCACGGTGTTCTTCACGGCGATGCTTATCGTCAACGTCTACGACAAACTGACGCCCCGCCAGATCGGCCGCTATGGCTTCGCCCTTTGCACGATTGCACTGGTGTGGCTCGCGTTCGTGGTGCGGAACGACTGGAGCGAGATTCCCGTGCTGTTCGGCCTCGTCCTGTTCGGTATCGGCCAGGGTTCGCTGGTCACGCTGCTGTTCAACGTACTGGTCACCGCCTCGCCCAAGGCACTGGCAGGCGACGTCGGATCGGCGCGCGGCACCACGCAGAATCTCGCCGCGGCAGTCGGAACAGCCGTCGCCGGCGCGCTGCTTGTCGGCCTCTTGAGCACAATCGCCGTCAGCAGCATCGCCGCAAATCCGGTACTGCCGAAGGACCTGCAGAGCCAGGTCGATCTCAACAACATCACGTTCGTCAGCAACGAGCGCCTGCGGACCGTGATGGAGAAAACGACCGCTACGCCCCAGCAGGTGCAGGAAGCGGTGCGCGTGAACACGGAGGCGCGGCTGCGAGCGCTGAAGATCGGCCTGCTCATCATGGCCGGCCTCGCCTTGCTCGCGGTGTTTCCGGCCGGACAGCTCCCGAATTACCTGCCGGGAGAAATCCCAAGTGACGACCCCGCGGTCGAAGGCGCGAAATCGGCCTGATCCCGATTGCGAGACGTGTGTTCTCCGCGGTGAAAGTAACAAGGCGTCGATCAAAGGAGAGAACCCAATGGATGCAATCGAGCGTCGCAGCGTATTACGGGGCCTTCTGTGTGCGGCCGCAGCCGCGGGTTTTGCCGCAAGTTCGCTGCCGGCCGTGGTCGAGGCCATGCCCCTCGCGCCCCAGAAGGACCTTGGCAAAGATCTTGGCAGCAAAGATCCTGGCAGCAAGGCGGATGATCTCACCGTGCGGGTTCAGGCCGTAGCCCGCCGGCCGCCCCGGCGTCCTGTGGCTCGTCCGCCGCGACGACGCCCAATTCATCGTCACCGCCGGCGCCGTTGGGTCTGTTATTGGCACCGCGGGCGCCGCGTTTGCGGCTGGCGATGGCTATAGCCAATTTCAGTATGCTGATGAGACCCGAGCAGCCGGCGCTGCCGCTGATTTGATCGCACAGGCTCCGAACCGAGGAGGACAACATGACCACTTACGACGGTAGTTCACGGTTGCGCGCCGATGGTTTGTCCGCGCCGCCATTTTGGATCTGCGTTCTGCTTGGATTGGTGATGATTGCGGCAGGAGCCCTGGTGTTGGGTGACGTCGTGCTCGTGACTGTGATCAGCACGATGTTCATCGGCTGGATCTCGATCGCCACGGGCGCCTTCGAAGTGGTTCACGCGTTCTGGACCAAGGGATGGGGCGGATTCATATGGCAGGTGCTGCTGGGCATTCTGTACATCGCCTTCGGCGCGGCGCTGGTGAGCCAGCCCGTCGCCAGCGCCTTGATCCTCACCTATGTCCTCGGCCTGTTGCTGCTGATATCCGGCATCGTTCGAATTCTGCTGGGCTTCGGCCACTGGAGAGAAGCCGGCTGGATCATGCTGCTGTCGGGATTGTTCGGAGTCCTGGCTGGCCTCGTCATTCTGACGGGATTCCCGATGACCGGTCTGTGGGTGCTCGGATTTGTCCTCGGCGTCGACCTGATATCTCACGGCATCGCGTGGCTGGCTTATGCGTGGCGGCCGGCGGCGAAAACGGCATAAGGGAGTGGTCGCTATGGTTGCACGTGCTGACGAAGGGCCCGTTTTTCTCGCGAAAAAACTCGGCGGTCTGATTCTGATCGTGCTGGGATGCATGCTGCTGGTCGCAGGCATGAACCTCGAGTCAACGGCGTTATCGTTTCTTGGCGTCCTGTCCCTGATTGCCGGCGTGATCTTCTGGGTTCTCAAGATCATCAAGCGCAATGAGAACAGTCAGACCAGATAACCAGATCAGAGAACGGGGAACACGCGGCTATGAGAATGTCTTGCCTGAGAATATTCCCCGGCAGCTCCGTGCTGGCAGTTCTGGCTGCAATTGGAATGAGCTTCTCCGCCCCGCCCTCCGCGCAGGCTCAGCAAGCTGCATTATTTCAGAACGTCAGGATCTTCGACGGAAAGAGCGGCGCGCTTTCAGCGCCGTCCAACGTCCTGATCCGAGGCAACACGATAGAGAAGATTTCGACGGCGGCGATCGCGGTCGACGCTCAAACCGCAACGATCAATGGTGCCGGCCGCGTCCTGATGCCGGGCCTGATCGATGCGCATTGGCACGCGATGCTGATCCGCACGAACCCGGTAGAGGCGTTCGGTGACGTCGGCTTCAACAATCTGGTAGCTGGCGACGAAGCGACAGACACGTTGATGCGCGGCTTCACCACCATTCGCGATGTGGGCGGGCCGGTGTTCGGTCTCAAACGCGCCATCGATGAAGGCATCGTCAAGGGCCCGCGTATCTATCCGTCCGGCGCCATGATCACTGTCACGAGCGGGCATGGGGATTTCCGGCAGCTGACTGATTTGCCGCGGACGATCGGCGGCATGCTTACCCGCATGGAACAGATCGGCGGCGCCATCGTTGCTGACAGCCCTGACGAGGTGCGCGTACGCGTACGCGAACAGCTCATGCAGGGCGCCTCACAAGTCAAGTTGACGGCGGGCGGCGGAGTGTCGTCACCCTTCAGTCCGATCGACGTGAGCACCTTCACGGAGGCGGAAATGCGCGCCGCGGTCGAAGCGGCAGAAAATTGGGGGACCTACGTCGCCGCGCACGCCTTTACGCCGGCTGCGATCCGGAGCGCTATTGCGGCCGGCGCGAGGTGTATCGAGCACGGTTTCCTGATGGACGACGCAACCGCAAAACTGATCGCGGACAAGGGTGTTTGGCTGAGCATGCAGCCACTGCCGGAGGGAATGAGGCTGGGCCTTCCTGAGGGTTCTGTGCAGCGAGCCAAAGCGGAAGAGGTCTGGCCCGGGATAGCCCGCGCCTATGAGATGGCGAAGAAATACAAGATCAAGACGGCGTGGGGCACGGATGTGCTGTTCTCCCGCGAGCTGGCCCAACAACAAGGGGCAATTCTGGCCTCACTTACCCGTTGGTACACCCCTGCCGAAGCGCTGGTCATGGCGACATCGACAAACGCCGAACTGCTTGCCATGTCCGGGCTTCGCAATCCTTATCCCGGCAAGCTCGGCGTGGTGGAAGAAGGCGCGCTGGCCGACCTGTTGCTGGTGGACGGCAACCCCGTCGATAACATCAAGCTGATCGAAGACCCCGCCAAAAATTTCGTCGTCATCATGAAGGATGGGAAAATCTACAAAAACCTGCTTGGCGCGGGCAAATAGGACACCTCATCCATCGCAGTGCCATGTTCGTTTTGATCGATCAATATTCGCAACCGCGATAGTTCGAGGCCTCGCAGGCTTGCGCCATCGCACGTGCGGTGGAGATTGATGGTCCGCGACACATCGCACAGGCCGGCCCTGGCCCCGGCATCGCCGCGTTTCCCCGCAAGGCTGACCACATGAAGGCGCCGTTCGAATAGCGCGGAACGCTCTCGCGATTCCGCCTCCCAGCATGTTTTCATTTTTGCCTAAAGCTGCCAAAATCCATGGGGCTGCGAGGGATGACTGCCAGGCAAAACGACCGGATGCGGAATGCAGGAGACGCGCGATGTCGGAAACCGACAAGGTGTTCGCAGGCTCGATCCCGGAAAACTATGATCGCCATATGGTTCCGCTGATCTTCGAGAGCTACGCGCGGGACCTTTCACAACGCGTCGCCATGCTGGCGCCCAAGGCCGTGCTGGAAACCGCGGCCGGCAGCGGCGCGGTCACGCGCGCGCTGGCGCCAGTCCTTGCCGCTGATGCCTCCTATGTCGTCACCGACCTCAATCAGCCGATGCTGGATTATGCGAAATCAAGACAAGGCGCGGACAGCCGCATCATGTGGCAGAAGGCCGACGCCCAGGCATTGCCGTTCGAGGACGCCGCGTTCGACCTGGTCTGTTGCCAGTTCGGCGTCATGTTCTTTCCCGATCGCCCATCCGGCTACCGCGAGGCCCGGCGCGTTCTCAAGCCGGGCGGCTATTTCCTGTTCAATGCCTGGGATCGCATCGAGGAGAACGTGTTCGCGAGTGACGTCACCGACGCGCTTGCGACGTTCTTTCCGAACGACCCTCCCCGCTTCATGGCGCGCACGCCCCATGGCTATCACGACACGTCACTGATCCGCAGCGACCTGGCAAAGGCCGGCTTCACTGATGTGACGATCGAGACCCGGGAGGCGCAGAGCCGCGCCCCTTCTGCCCGCTATGTCGCGCTGGCCTATTGCCAGGGAACCCCGCTGCGCAACGAGATCGAAGCACGGGGGGCGGACCGGCTCGAGGCTGCGACCGACCATACGGCCTCGGTGATCGCCGGCCGGCACGGCAGCGGCGAGATATCGGCCAAGATCCAGGCCCATGTCATCCTCGCCCGGACCTAGCCCTGCCGAGCCGATTCAATGCGTCTTTTTACCCACCCGGCGCATGCCAAGTCCTGGGTAATTGGGGTTGGATGCCCTCCCGAAATTCGCTACTAGTTGCCCCGCCGGTAATTCGGACGGCTTGGGGACACGGAATGACCTATTGTTGCGGAGTGCTGGTACGGGACGGTCTGGTCATGATCGCGGATACCCGCACCAATGCCGGCCTCGATAACGTCTCGACCTTTCGCAAGCTCCACATTTTCTCCAAGCCGGGCGACCGCATCATGGCGATCGCCAGCGCCGGCAATCTGGCGATCAGCCAGTCGGTGCTCTCGACCCTGACCGAAGGCATCGAAGACCCGCATACCGGCGAGGTCGAAACCCTGATGAACGCGCCGACCATGTTCCAGGCCGCGCAGCGCATCGGCCGCGCCATCCGCAGCGTCCACGCCACCGAAGGCGACGCGCTGCGGTCGGAAGACGTTTCCTTCGACGTCTCGTTCCTGTTCGGCGGCCAGATCAAGGGCTCGCGGATGCGGCTGTTCATGGTCTACACCGCCGGCAATTTCATCGAATGCACCACGGACACACCCTATTTGCAGATCGGCGAGCACAAATACGGCAAGCCGGTGCTCGACCGCGCCATGCATTACGACGTCGAACTGTACGAGGCGCTGAAGACCAGCCTGATCTCGATGGATTCGACGATGCGCTCCAATCTCGGCGTCGGCCTGCCGATCGACGTGCTGGTGGTGCGCGCGGATGCCTGCGAGGCCGACCTCAACCACCGCATCGAGGCCGGCGAGCCCTATTTCCACGATTTGCGTTCGCGCTGGTCGGCCGCGCTCCGCGCGGCGCACCAGAATATTCCAAGACCACCCTACAAGTCAGAAACAGAAACAAAGAAGTAAAGGCGAGGAAACAATGGCCGAAGCAACAAACAAGATCGCAGTCGTCACCGGTGCGGGCACCGGCGTCGGACGCGCGGCATCGCTAGCGCTGATGAATGCCGGCTTCACCGTGGTGCTCGCCGGGCGCCGCATGGAAATGCTGGAAGAGACCAAGAAGCTCGGCGACAATATCGGCAAGAGCCTGTGCGTTTCCGCCGACATGACGAGCCCGGCCTCGATCGCCGCCCTGTTCGACAAGGTCAAGGAAACCTACGGCCGGCTCGACGTGCTGTTCAACAATGCCGGCATGGGCGCGCCGCCGGTGAACTTCGAAGATCTCACGCTTGAGCAGTGGCAGGCGGTGGTGAACACCAACCTCACTGGCCCCTTCCTGTGCACCCAGCACGCCTTCCGCATCATGAAGGACCAGAACCCGCGCGGCGGCCGCATCATCAACAACGGCTCGATCTCGGCGCATGCGCCGCGGCCGTTCTCGTCGGCCTACACCTCGACCAAGCACGCCATCACCGGTCTCACCAAGGCCACCAACCTCGACGGCCGCATGTACGACATCGCGGTCGGCCAGGTCGATATCGGCAATGCCGCAACCCCGATGACCGACCGCATGGTCGCCGGCCCCGGCGTGATGCAGCCCGACGGCACGATGAAACACGAGCCGCGCATGGACGCGAAAGCGGTCGGCGACGCGGTGGCCTACATGGCCGGCCTGCCGTTAGACGCCAACGTGCTGTTCATGACGGTCATGGCAACCAAGATGCCGTTCGTCGGGCGGGGCTAGCCAAATCCACCGTCGTCGTCCCGGCCTTGAGCTCAGATGCGCAATTGCGCATCGGGGGACCCATACTCCGCGGCGGTGATTGGGTAACGAGGCCTCTACCATTCGCGTTCTCATCGAGAATGCACGGCGTATGGGTCCCGGCTCAAGGCCGGGACGACGTGGTGATGGGTCGTCCGCCTACTCCAGCTTCTCCACATCGCGCAGCGTCGGAAACAGCTTCATCCACAATAGCGCGATCGCAATCGTGCCGACGCCGCCGAGCACGGCGGCCGGCATCGCGCCGAACAGTGCCGCGGTGACGCCGCTTTCGAACTGGCCGAGCTGGTTTGACGCGTTGATGAACAGGAAATTGACCGCGCCGACCCGGCCGCGCATGTCGTCGGGCGTTGCGAGCTGCACCAGCGAGAAGCGGATCACCACGCTGACGACGTCGGCGGCGCCCAGCACCACCAGTGCCAGCACCGACAGCCACATCCAGTGCGACAGCGCAAACACCACCGTCGCCACGCCGAACACGATCACGGCCTGAAACATCCGTATTCCGACGCGGTGGTTGATAGTGTGGTGCGCGAGGAACGCGGTCATCAGCAGCGCGCCGATCGCGGGCGCGGCGCGCAGGATGCCAAGACCGAGCGGGCCGGTCTGAAGGATATCGCGCGCATAGATCGGCAGCAGCGCCGTGGCGCCGCCGAGCAGCACCGCGAACAGATCGAGCGAGATCGTGCCGAGGATGGCCGGGTTGTTGCGGACGAATTTGACACCGGCAAAGATATCATCTGATGTCGCGGCATCCCGCACAACGGCCGGCTGTATCAGCCGGATCGCGCCCATGATTGCGGCCCCGAACAGCAAAAACGCCGCCATGACCCCGTAGGCCGCACTGGGTGCGAGGGCATAGGCCAGCCCACCCAGCGCGGGACCGGCGATGGTGGCGATCTGCCCCGCGCCGCTCGAAACCGCGGTGGCGCGCTGCAGCGAGCCTTTCGGCGCGATCAGCGGCAGCAGTGCAGCCAATGCCGGGCTTTCGAAGGCCCCGGCTATACCGAGCACAAAGGACGCAATGAAGATCTGCGTCACGTTAAGAATGCCCGCATAGGCGCCCCAGGCCAAAAACAGCGCCGTCAGCCCCTCGGCGATCTGGCAGAGTTGCACCACCCGTTTGCGTTCGTAGCGGTCGGCGGCATGGCCGGCCACGAACAGAAACAACGCCGTCGGCAGGAATTGAACCAGTCCGATCATGCCGAGATCGAATGCGCTGCCGGTCATATCGTAGACCTGCCAGCCGATGGCGACGGCCCCGATCTGGCTGGCGAAGCGCGACAGGCTGCGCGACAGCAGAAACGACAGGAAAGAGGGATGCCTGAGCAGATCGCCGGCGCCGACAGGCATCAGGGAAGACATGGTGAGGCCGGTATCCTGCTTCTCGAAGCGTGAGCCGTGGCCCCGCTTGCATCGTTGATTACGCCGTGAACGACCCTGGTCCCCCTGTCAATGGCCGGCGGCGAAGGGCTGCCCGGCATTGCGCTTGCAAGTCCCCCGCTGCCATAATCGACCGGGGGACTTTGAGATCATGCTGCAACTGCAATCGGCTTTCGGCGTGCTGGCGTTGCTGGCGATCGCGTGGGCGCTCGGCGAGAACCGCCGCGCGGTGTCATGGCGGCAGATGGCGATCGGGCTTGCGGTCACCGTGCTCACCGCGCTGGTGCTGCTCAAGCTGCCGCTGGTCGCAAAGGCGTTCGGCGCCATCAATGACGCGGTCAATACCATCGCCGCGGCGTCCCGCGCCGGCACCTCCTTCGTGTTCGGCTATCTCGGCGGCGGCACGCTTCCTTTCGACCTCAAGGCGCCGGGCGCCGATTTCATCCTGGCGTTTCAGGCGCTGCCGATCATCCTCGTCATGAGCGTCCTGACCACACTGCTGTTTTATTGGCGGGTGCTGCCGCCGATCGTGCGCGGCATGGCGTGGCTTTTGGAACGCACGCTCGGCGTCGGCGGTGCGGTCGGCCTTTCCGCCGCCGCCAACATCTTCCTCGGCATGGTCGAGGCGCCGCTGTTCATCCGCCCATACCTTTCGCAACTCACCCGTAGCGAATTGTTCATGGTCATGACCGGCGGCATGGCGGGAATCGCCGGCACCGTGCTGGTGCTCTACGCCACGTTTCTGGCGCCATTGATCCCGGACGCGGCCGCGCATTTCGTCATTGCCTCGGTCCTCGGCGCACCCGCGGCGATCCTGGTCAGCCTGATCATGGTGCCGGAGACGTCGGACAAGCGGACTGGCGGAATGCTGGCCGCTCCCGATACGGAGGTGAAGAGCACCATGGATGCGATCGTCAGGGGCACCACTTCCGGACTGGAGCTGCTGCTGAACATCATCGCGATGCTGCTGGTGCTGGTAGCATTGGTCTATCTCGCCAACGCCATCCTCGGCCTGTTGCCCGAGATCGGCGGCGCGAAGATTTCGCTGCAGCGGCTGCTCGGCTATCTGATGGCGCCGGTATGCTGGCTGTTGGGCCTGCCGTGGTCGCAGGCGATCACGGCGGGAAGCCTGATGGGCACCAAAACCGTGCTCAACGAGTTGATCGCCTATGTCGATTTATCGAAGCTCGGTCCTGATGCGCTCGATCCGCGGTCGCGGCTGATCATGCTCTATGCGATGTGCGGCTTTGCCAACTTCGCCAGCCTCGGCATCATGATCGGCGGCCTCGGCACCATGGCGCCCGACCGCCGCGAAGAAATCAACGCGCTCGGGCTGAAGTCGATCGTATCGGGCACGCTGGCCACTTGCCTGATGGGCGCGATCGTCGGGGTGATGAGCTAGGACGCGCACGCCGCTTCATCGTTGGAATTCGCTGTGTGAGGTTCGCTGTGTGAGGCTCCTCACAGCGACAACGAGCCGCACCGGCTACTCTGCGACAGTGACATGAGGGAACGCCTTCCCAAACGATTCCAGGAGAGTGACATGAACAATCAAATCCGGGACCTTGGTCCAACGAAGCCGAGCAACGAACGCGCCAAACGTTCGCTCATTGACGTCGAAATGGAACTTGGCGAAGAGGAATTGTCGAACGTATCCGGCGGCAGCTTGCATTTGACGTGCGCAAAGGGACAGCATTTTGCGACGGGCAGGATCACCTGTTGAATGCAGACGTCCCCATGCGCCATGCTGATGGCGCTATCGCGCCAAATCGATCGTGTCGAGCAACCCGACCACCTGCCTGATGGGTGCGATCGTGCGGTTGTGAGCTAGCGGGCAATGGCAAAAATCGACGAGGTGTGGCATACTTCACATGCAGATACTTCACCTCGCATTACGGTTACGCTGAAGTACAGGATATCCAGCAGCCCGAGCGACGAAGACCGCCGCACCTATCGTCGCCGACGACCGCGAACGGAGGCGCAGGGACAATGCAGGACACGATGCGGCTATACCGCACGCTGTTTGGTACGCGCGCGTATGTCCGCTCGCTATGCGAAGGCGCCGCCTTCCTCACTGCCAGCAGCATCGCGATCTTCGCCGCCGTCACCTATGCCACGGTCCATGCCAGCAACCACGTCACCGATTTTGTGCTGAGCCGCGTCGGGCCCTACAACGTCCGCTTTCTGTTCATCTACGGTACGTTCACGGCCTTCGTCATCACGGCGGGGCTGCTGGCCTGGCGGCCGAACCGGTTGCCGTTCGCGCTGAAGGCCACGGCGCTGTTCCTGGTGGTCCGCGCCGTCTTCGTGGCGCTTACCCACATGGCGCCGTCGCCGATCGACCCGCAGCAGCCGGCGCCGTTTTTCAATTCCATTTTTTACGGCAGCGATCTCTTCTTTTCCGGTCACACCGGAATGCCGTTCCTTGCGGCGCTGGCGTTCTGGCACATCGTGCAATGGCGGATATTCTTTCTCGCGCTGACCGCGTTCTTCGGCGCGATCGTGCTGCTCGGCCACTATCACTATTCGATAGACGTGCTCGCCGCACTGTTCATCACCCACGGCGTCTTTCAAACATCGCGCTGGCTATTCAGCCGCGACTACGCGTTGTTTCGCTCCACCGAAAACCAGGCGGTGCAACGGCCAAAGCGGGGAGTTCGCAAGCGTGTCGAAAAATGGGTCGAGGAGCACAGTCCAAAGCGCCCGACATTGGTCCCCGTCGACGGAACCGCACGTGCGTCTGAATCGTTCGCGCTGCACGCCGTCGGTGAAGACCCCGACGATGGCACAGGCCATCGTCGGAGATGATCAATGGGCGCCCTCACAGATACCGCCCTCTCTACTCCGCGCTGCTGACCAGTTTCATCCGCGGCTTCACCGCCTCGATCATGCCCTGATAGGTGTTGACATAGTCGAGCGCCATTCGGCGAGCCGTAAAGCGCGTCTCGAAATGCGTGCGAATGGCCTGGCGATCCAGTTCCCCGAGCCGCCCGACATCAGCGACCGCGCTGATTTCATCCTCGACGATGAAGCCGGTCTTTCCGTCGTCGATGATTTCAGGAACCGATCCACGGTTGTAGGCGATCACGGGCGTGCCGCAGGCCATGGCCTCGATCATCACGAGGCCGAACGGCTCCGGCCAGTCGATCGGCAGCAGCAGCCCGATTGCCCCGCTCAGGAAACCGGCTTTCTCGTGGTCCCCGATTTCGCCGATAAACTCGACCAGCGGATTAGCCATCATCGGCTTGATGATCGCATCGTAATATTCCTGGTCCGCGCGATCGACCTTCGCCGCGATCTTGAGCGGGATACCGCAGCGTATCGCGATCCTGATCGCCCGGTCCACGCCCTTCTCCGGCGCGATACGGCCGAGGACGGCAAGATAGCTCGGCTTCACGACTTGGGGCGTCAGCAGATTTTCCGGCAGGCCATGATGGATGGTGCGGATGAAATTCGCCTGCGGCACCGGACGCCGCTGCGCATTCGAGATCGAGACCAGAGGTATCGACGAAAACGTCTTGAACAACGGTTGATGTTCGGGAAGGTCCAGCCGCCCATGCAGGGTGGTCAGGAACGGCGTCGGTTGCCGTGCGAACAGCGAAAAAGGGTAGTAGTCGAGGTGGAAGTGAAGAAAGTCGAATTCTTCGTCGTCGCATTTCTGCCTTACTCGCTCGAGCATCAGCATGTGCAGCGCGTTGGCGTCGCGAACCGATCCATCCAGCCTCAGCGCCTTCGGCCATGCGGCCTCTAACTTTCCGGATGTTCGGGAATCGCCGCTGGCGAATAGCGTGACCTCGTGGCCCAGAGCGACCAGTTCCTCGGTCAGCCAATAGACGACACGTTCGGTGCCGCCATACAGCCTGGGCGGAACAGCCTCCGTCAACGGAGCAACCTGCGCGATGCGCATCCTAACAACCTCCTGATCTCTGACTCTGCTTTGAAAGCCCTCAGCCCCTCGTGGCGCGGCATCGCCAAGTCGGGAACGTTTACGCACCTGCGAAGTTCCAAGATGATGCGCACTTCGCGCACACTGTCGTCTTGCTCATGACATCACATGTGATCAGGCTCTTCGGACCGACCTTGCTGCGGAATTGTTGTGCAGATGAGGCGCAGCTGCGTCCTCGGGATGATCCTCATCAAGACCGGCTCCCGGCAATCGGCGATCCGCTAGGGATTCTCGTTTATCTCCAACAGGTTTAACAGGCACATGGACAATCTTTCGGGATATGCAAACCGCCCTTTCCACTTCGTCATGCGCTATCTGCGTCAGCGGCGCACGTCGCATCTGGTGATATTGGTCGCGGTTGTTGCCGCCGTTGCCTGCTCGGTCGGCACCCAATACGGCGTGAAGTATCTCGTCGACGCCCTCGCCGCCGGACCGGCGCATAGCGCCGGTGTATGGCTGGCATTCGTTTTTCTCATAGCGCTGATTGGTTCCGACGTTTTGCTGTGGCGGATCGCGAGTTGGACAGCGAGCTTCACCTTTGTCGGCGTCACCGGCGATCTGCGCCGCGACATGTTCCGCCATTTGACCGGGCATGCCCCGAGCTATTTCATCGATCGGCTGCCGGGCATGCTGACAAGCCGGATCACCGCCACTTCGAATGCCGTCTTCACGGTGGAGAACATGTTCGTATGGAACGTGTTGCCGCCCTGCATCGCCACAATTGTGGCAATTGCTCTGATTGGAACCGTCAGCCTGCCGATGGCCGCCGGCATGGTCGTGATCGCAAGCGTGGTCCTCATCGCCATGTTCCGGATCGCGGCCGCTGGCAAGCCGTTACATGACGACTACGCCCACAAGGCCGCCGCCGTTGACGGCGAAATGGTCGACGTCATCAACAACATGCCGCTGGTGCGAGCCTTCTGCGGGCTCGACCATGAGCACAACCGTTTCGACAACACCGTCGACCGCGAATTGACCGCGCGAGGCCGAAGCCTGCGCTATCTGGAAAAGCTGCGGCTCATCCATGCGGTGATCACGCTGGCGTTGACGGTGGCCCTTTTGTACTGGGCGGTCACGCTATGGCAGAGCGGCAAGGCCACGACCGGCGACGTGGTGCTGGTCTGTACGCTCGGCCTCTCCATCCTGCACGCGACCCGCGATCTTGCGGTAGCGCTTGTCGATGTCACCCAGCACACGGCACGGCTCTCGGAGGCGATCGCAACGCTGCTGCAGCCGCATGAACTGCGCGACCATCCCGAGGCCGAACCGCTGATCAAGAGCGGTGCGGCCATCACCTTCAGGAACATCTCGTTCGGATATCCCGGCGGTGTCCAGGTGTTCGACAAATTCAACCTGAATCTCAACCCCGGACAGCGCGTCGGCCTGGTCGGCCAGTCCGGCGGCGGCAAGTCCAGCCTGTTCGTGCTGCTGCAGCGCTTCTACGACGTGGACAAAGGCAGTATCACCATCGACGGCCAGGATATCTCGCGCGTCACCCAGCAAAGCCTGCGCGAGGCGATCTCGGTGGTGCCGCAGGACATCTCGATGTTCCACCGCTCCATCATGGAGAACATCCGCTATGGCCGCCCAACGGCGACCGACGACGAGGTTTTACGCGCGGCGATCGCGGCGCGGTGTGACTTCGTCGAAAATCTGCCCGACGGCCTTGCTACCATGGTCGGCGATCGCGGCGTCAAGCTCTCCGGCGGCCAGCGACAACGCATCGCGATCGCGCGCGCGTTTCTAAAGGACGCGCCGATCCTGCTGCTCGACGAGGCAACTGCCGCGCTTGACGGCGAATCCGAAGAGGCCATCCGCGATGCGCTCGGCCGCCTGATGCGCGGCCGCACCGTGATCGCGATTGCGCACCGTCTCGCGACGCTGCGCAATTTTGACCGCGTCGTGATGCTCAAGGATGGCAAGGTCATCGAGGATGGTCCGCCCGACCGCCTGATGCGTGAAACCGGCCCGTACCGGCAGCTAGTGACCCAGGAAATGAACCGTCTCGCGATCCACGCAGCCTGAATCGCGGCTCGAATTGAGACACAGTCAGATCGGCGTCGCGGCATGCGGAGCGGTATCCGCTAGAGCGTTTTCCAGCGAATTGGATACCGGTTGGCGTCAATGAAACGCGTCAAATCAAGAATCTAGCCCGTTCCGATTTAATCGGAACGGAAAAGGCTCTAGAGTTACAGGACAGAGGTTACGCATGGCCACCAAAGCCAACGTCCAGCGGGCGGATGCTCCGCTCGCGGAGCAGATCACGGAATCGCCGTTCTACATTCCCATGACCGGCCAGGCGGCACGGCCGCGCCGGACCCTCAAGCACGACGATACGTTCATCGTCCTCGACAGCCATGGCGACATCGGTGCCTCGGCCGGTGGACCCGATGGATTGTTCAATGCCGATACCCGCTATCTGGCGCGGCTCGAGCTCTTGCTGAACCAGACTCAGCCATTGCTGCTCGGCTCCAACCTGCGCGACGACAATTCCGCACTGACGATCGACCTCACCAACCCCGACATCTATGACGGCGACCGGATCGTCCTGCAGAAGGACCTGATCCACATCGTGCGCACCATCTTCCTGTGGCGCGGCACCGCCTATCAGCGGATCGCCGTCCAGAACCATGGCGACCGGGCGGCACACATTGATCTGACCTTCCTGTTCGACAATGATTTCGCCGATCTGTTCGAGGTGCGCGGCGCTAGGCGCCCGCGCCGCGGCACCGGCACCAGCGAACTGCTCAGCCCCGCCGATGTCAGGTTCGAATATCACGGCCTCGACGGCGAGGCGCGAACGACCAATCTGCATTTCGACCCGCGCCCGACCCTGCTGGCGGTGAACAGCGGCAGCTATCATTTCGTGCTCGAGCCGCAACAGCTTACGTCGGTGTTCGTGGCGGTGACCTGCAACTATGCCGCGGAGCACCGGCCGGCGCCGTTCATGCGTGGCCTGCTCGCACATCGCCGCGAAATGCGCCGTTCGACCGCGGGCGCCGCCAGCGTCGAAACCTCGAACAGCATCTTCAATGAGGTGCTGTGCCAGTCGATGGCCGATCTCAACATGCTGATGACCGACACCGCGCATGGCCGCTATCCCTATGCCGGCATTCCCTGGTATTCGACCACGTTCGGCCGCGACGGCCTGATATCAGCGCTGCAGATGCTGTGGATCGACCCGCGCGTGGCCTGCGGCGTGCTCAAACGGCTGGCTGCCTATCAGGCCAAGGCCGTCGATGCCCTGAACGACGCCGAACCCGGCAAGATCCTGCATGAAATGCGCGGCGGCGAAATGGCGGCGCTACGCGAAGTGCCGTTCGCGCAATATTACGGCAGCGTCGATTCCACGCCGCTGTTCGTGCTGCTGGCGGGATTCTATTTCGAGCGCACCGGCGACGAGGACACGCTGCGCGAGCTGTGGCCCGCGATCGAGGCCGCGCTGGCCTGGATCGACGGTCCCGGCGACCCTGATCGTGACGGCTTTGTCGAATATCAGCGCGCGTCCGAACAGGGCCTCGCCAACCAGGGCTGGAAGGATTCCTTCGACGCGATCTTTCATGCCGATGGCCAGTTGGCCGAGGGCCACATCGCCCTGTGCGAGGTTCAGGGTTACGTCTTCGCTGGCAAACGGCTGGCAGCGCGTTGCGCGCGCCAGCTTGGCTTTGCCGAGAAGGCGCGCAGGCTCGACGAGGAGGCAACCCAACTTGCCGCGCGCTTTGAGGAGGCGTTCTGGTGTCCTGACATGGGCACCTACGCGCTCGCGCTCGATGGCGCCAAGCGGCCGTGCAAGGTGCGGACATCCAATGCCGGCCAGCTTCTATTCACGGGCATCATTGGCGAGGACCGTGCGCGCATGGTCGCCGCCGACCTGATGCGGCCGCGCTTCTTCACCGGATGGGGCATTCGAACCGTGGCATCAGGCGAGTCCCGCTACAATCCGATGTCCTACCACAACGGCTCGATCTGGCCGCACGACAACGCGCTGATAGCGCTGGGCCTTGCCCGCTACGGCCTGAAACATTCCGTCGAACATCTGTTCAAGGGGTTGTTCAGCGCGGCGAGTTACATGGATCTCAGGCGGTTACCGGAATTGTTCTGCGGCTTCCACCGCGAGCGGCGGTTTGGCCCGACGCTCTATCCCGTGGCGTGCTCGCCGCAGGCATGGGCGAGCGCGACGCCGTTCACGCTGCTGGAAGCTTCGCTCGGCCTGGAATTCGATGCGCGGGCCGGCGAAATCCGCCTGCGTAATCCGCGTCTGCCGGAATTCCTGAACGAGGTCGTGCTGCGTGACTTGCGGCTTGGCGATTGCAGCGTGGATCTTCGCCTGCGCCGTCACGGCGACGATGTATCGCTCGAAATGATGCGGACGCGCGGCCGCGTTCAGGTCTCGATCGTGTTGTCGCGCTGACGGCGATCGTACTCGGGGAAATGGTGACGAAACCGGCTGCGGCCGGTTCGTCACCTCTGCGCAACAGCGAAGAGCTTCAGGAGACCGCATGCGTTCAGGGCAAAAGATCACGGCAGCCGTTCTGGTGTGGAGCGCGATATCCCTCGGCGCATTGGCGGTCGCACAGGAGCCAGACAAGGGCCCGCCGGCCCCCGCCGCACCAAGTCCGGCGGCAAAGGCCTCGCCGGATGCGCCGAAAGAACCGGTGCCCCCGCCTTCCGTCACGGTCATCCGCGCGGCGGACGCACGCGGGATTCTCGGACGCGATGTCCGCAGCACGGCTGGCGAGAACATGGGGCGCATCGTCGACGTGATCGTCGATCGCTCCGGAACCGTGCGCGCCGCGGTGATCGATTTCGGCGGCTTTCTCGGCGTCGGCAGCCGAAAGATCGTCGTCGACTGGAACGCACTCCACTTCGGACAAGTTACCAACAAGAAGGAAAGCATGACGCTCGAATTGACGTTGGAACAGGTCAAGGCCGCGCCCGAATACAAGGAAGATACGCCGATCGTGGTGCTCGGCGCCACCGGCAGTCTGCAACCCCTGCAATTCGACCACTGACGGAGGAGGAGAATTCCACTGTCCGCGCGCCCGAACCCATATCCCAAAGATCCTGCCAAGGATTTTGCCGGTGAGACGCGGGGTGCGCCGTCCGTCGATGAACGCGGCGACACGTCACCGCCGCCGGCATCGCCCGAGCCCCACCCTTCGGCGCAAAGCCAGCGCGGCCTCGACTGGTTCATCTTCTTTCTCGCCGACGTCCAGACCGGCTTTGGTCCGTTCGTCGCGGTCTATCTGACGACGCAGAAATGGACCCAGGTCGAGATCGGGCTGGTGCTGTCGATCGGCGGCATTGTCGGGTTGATCGGCCAGATGCCGGGCGGCGCCATCATCGACGCCGCCCGGAGAGAACGGCTGGTCGCCGGTTTCGCGGTCGCAGCGATTGGAGTCGCAGCGCTGGCCTATGCGGCATGGCCGATCTTTCCCGTCATCGCAGCGGCGGCGACATTGCACGCCATGGCGAGTTGCGTGCTCGGCCCGGCGATCGCCGCGATCAGTCTCGGATTGGTCGGACCGTCCGCGATCGGCGAACGGCTCGGGCGCAATGCCCGGTTCGCGTCAATTGGCAACGGCGTCGCCGCGGCGCTGATGGGTGCCTGCGGCTATTTCATCTCCAGCCGCTCGGTGTTTCTCGCCACCTTTGTTCTGGTGATCTTCACCATCATAGCGCTATCCCGGATCAGGGATCGCGAAATCGATCCGGAGCAGGCCCATGGCGCGATCGTCCGCGCCAAGCCGGATCCCGAAGCCACCAGCGTGCTGCATCTGTTGCGCCAGCGCCCGCTCCTGATCTTTGCCGGTGCCGTGATGTTGCTGCAGCTCGCCAACGCCGCGATGCTGCCCTTGATGGCCGGCATCGTGACGACGCGTTCGACCCAGTGGGCGCCGGTGCTGATCGCGGCGTGCATCATCCTGCCGCAAGCGATCGTGGCGCTGACCTCGCCATCGGTCGGCCGTAAGGCGCAACAATGGGGCCGCCGGCCGCTGCTGCTGATCGGCTTCACCGCTCTCGCCATCCGCGGCGTGCTGTTCGCAACCGTCACCGATCCCTATCTGCTGGTCGCCGTGCAATTCTTTGACGGCGTTACCGCCGCGGTGTTTGGCGTTC
The DNA here is from genome assembly GCF_018130145.1 of Bradyrhizobium sp. AUGA SZCCT0176. Lineage (GTDB taxonomy): Bacteria > Pseudomonadota > Alphaproteobacteria > Rhizobiales > Xanthobacteraceae > Bradyrhizobium. The sequence goes on from NZ_JAFCMB010000004.1 coordinate 491,683, forward strand.
TCATCCCGTTGACTGTCGCCGACATCGCCTTCGGCAGCGGCCATTTCAACCTCGCCCAGGGCGTGGTGGGGACGGCGGTCGGCATCGGCGCTTCCTGCAGCAATATCCTGGCAGGCTATGTCAGCGACCATTTCGGACATAGCGTAGCCTTCCTCGGCCTGTCCGCCATTGCCTGCGTCGGGCTTTGTCTGATTGCGTTTGTGATGCCGGAAACGAAGCCGCCCCGTCATGCCCGGGCATAGCCGTCTGGAGGACGGCGTCGCTTACGCTCGCCTACGCCCCGGGCATCCACGACTTACTTCCTTTGCGTGAGACAAGACGTAGATGGCCGGGACTACAAGCCCGGCCATGACGAACACTAACATTCGCGCTCGCGCGGACTTACGACGATAATTCCACCGTCTTGAATTCCGCCGGCAAAATCACTTCCAGCAATTCGACGTCGTCAGAATAGTCCAGGATCAGATGCCTGATGCGCGGCGGCTGGGTCCAGCAGCCGCCCTGTTTCATCAAGGTCTCTCCCTGGCCTTCCATGTAGGTCTTCACCCACCCCTTGAGCACATAGACCATCTGGAATTCGACGTCGTGATAATGCAGTTTTGAAACTTCCTCCGGATTGCAGGGTCCGATCAGCCGGATCACATGCGCTTGCGCGAGGCCATGGGTCGCCGCGGCAATGCCGAGATCGCGGTACTGCGCATAGGTGCGCAGGCCGTCGGCCTTAAAATCCTCATCCCGATGATGGCTGATGGCGATGCGCTGTTTCGGCCGCGCCTTCGGCTTTGCTACGGCCTTGGCCGTTGGCTTGGCTGCCGCCTTCGATTTGGCTGTGGCGACGCGGCCTTTTGATTCGATGGTCTTGCGGGCTGAAGATTTGGCTGCCGTACCGAGGCCCGTCCATTTCTTCTTCACCGCGGTTTTGGCTGCGGCTTTCGATGTCGCTTTTTGCTTGGCCATTGGCGCCCTCCCGTTTGTTTGATGGCGGGAGGCTAACACAAAATGAAATTCGTAGGGTGGGTTAGGCGAAGCCGTAACCCACCGCCGTCGTGGCGACGAAGATGGTGGGTTTCGCTACGCTCTACCCACCCTACGAATCCTGTCCGCTCAATGCAGCCTGAACACGCCGTCCACAGCGCGAAGTTCTGCCGGCTTGATCAGCTTGGAATGCGCGACCGTGACCGAATACAGCGGGCCGTCGAGCTTTTCCTGCCAGAAGGCCAGAAAATCTTTCAGCGCCGGAAATTTCGGAAACAGATCATAATTCTGCCAGACGTAGGTTTGCAGCAGCGAGGGATGATCCGGCAGCCGATAGAGAATTTCCGCCGTCGTCAGCCCATAACCCAGCACCTGCTTCCGGAAATCGTCGGAAACAACCCCAACCCGCGAGACCATGCCAACCTCCATTGGTGGAAGCGCATTTCACGTGGTGGCCACACCGAGCCACCCCGGCGGAGATGCGCTCACATGAGAGAAATGTGACGCACGATACCCACCCATCACAAGCCTAAATGTTTAATGAACTGTTGAAAAATCACGCGTTAGCAGCAGCTTACCGCACGTGCTAATACGGGGTCGGCAGGCCGTTTACCTCGATTAATCATGATGAATGAAATTGGCAGCCGTCATATTTGAGTGCCAATTTTTCTGCTAGAAGCCCTTGTCCCCCGAACAAGACTGGCTTAAATCAGCCGCAGCCGAGCTAGCACTCGCCTGCTCGGACTGCCAAAATCCCAGAATTCGACAACAGTTGCAAAAACTTAGGAGGACTGCATGAAATTCCGTCCGCTTCACGACCGCGTCGTGGTCAAGCGCATCGACGCCGAAGAGAAGACTGCTGGCGGCATTATCATTCCGGACAGTGCCAAGGAAAAGCCCTCCCAGGGCGAAATCACCGCCGTCGGCCCCGGTGGCCGTGACGAAGCTGGCAAGCTGATCCCGATCGACCTCAAGGTCGGCGACCGCGTCCTGTTCGGCAAGTGGTCCGGCACCGAGGTCAAACTCGATGGCCAGGAACTGCTGATCATGAAGGAAAGCGACATCATGGGCGTCCTCACCGACGTTCCCGCGACCAAGAAGAAGGCCGCCTAAGCCAAACCCGCACACGCTCACCCCTGAGGAGCGCCTGCGAGGCGCTCCGCGACAAGGGTGAGACACCAAGTTCAACTCAGGGAAATCAAATATGTCAGCTAAAGAAGTCAAATTCGGCGTTGATGCCCGCGACCGCATGCTGCGCGGCGTCGACATTCTCGCCAATGCCGTGAAGGTCACGCTCGGCCCGAAGGGCCGCAACGTCGTGCTCGACAAGTCGTTCGGCGCTCCCCGCATCACCAAGGACGGCGTCACCGTCGCCAAGGAAATCGAACTCGAAGACAAGTTCGAGAACATGGGCGCGCAGATGGTGCGCGAAGTCGCCTCCAAGTCCGCAGATGCTGCCGGCGACGGCACCACCACCGCAACCGTGCTCGCGGCTGCGATCGTCCGTGAAGGCGCCAAGTCGGTTGCTGCCGGCATGAACCCGATGGACCTGAAGCGCGGTATAGACCTGGCTGTGGAAGCCGTGGTCGCCGACCTCGTCAAGAACTCCAAGAAGGTCACCTCGAACGAGGAAATCGCCCAGGTCGGCACCATCTCCGCCAACGGCGACGCCGAAATCGGCAAGTTCCTCGCCGACGCCATGAAGAAGGTCGGCAACGAGGGCGTCATCACGGTTGAAGAAGCCAAGTCGCTCGAGACCGAACTCGACGTCGTCGAAGGCATGCAGTTCGACCGCGGCTATATCTCACCCTACTTCGTCACCAACGCCGACAAGATGCGCGTTGAAATGGACGACGCCTACATCCTGATCAACGAGAAGAAGCTCTCCTCGCTGAACGAGCTGCTGCCGCTGCTCGAAGCCGTGGTGCAGACTGGCAAGCCGCTGGTCATCGTCGCGGAAGACGTCGAAGGCGAAGCTCTCGCCACCCTCGTCGTCAACCGTCTGCGTGGCGGCCTCAAGGTCGCTGCCGTCAAGGCTCCGGGCTTCGGCGATCGCCGCAAGGCCATGCTGCAGGACATCGCGGTTCTGACCGGTGGTCAGGCGATCTCGGAAGATCTCGGCATCAAGCTCGAGAACGTCACGCTGCAGATGCTCGGTCGCGCCAAGAAGGTGATGATCGACAAGGAAAACACCACCATCGTCAACGGCGCCGGCAAGAAGGCCGACATCGAGGCGCGCGTTCAGCAGATCAAGGCGCAGATCGAGGAAACCACCTCGGACTACGACCGTGAGAAGCTGCAGGAGCGTCTGGCCAAGCTCGCAGGCGGCGTCGCGGTGATCCGCGTCGGCGGCGCGACCGAAGTCGAAGTCAAGGAGCGCAAGGATCGCGTGGATGACGCGATGCATGCGACCCGTGCGGCGGTTGAAGAAGGCATCGTGCCGGGCGGCGGCGTCGCCCTGCTGCGCGCCTCCGAGCAGCTCAAGCGCATCAAGACCGCGAACGACGACCAGAAGACCGGCGTCGAGATCGTGCGCAAGGCGCTGTCCGCGCCGGCCCGCCAGATCGCGATCAACGCTGGTGAAGACGGCTCGGTCATCGTCGGCAAGATCCTCGAGAAGGACCAGTACAACTACGGCTTCGACTCGCAGACCGGCGAATACGGCAACCTGGTCTCCAAGGGCATCATCGACCCGACCAAGGTGGTTCGTGCGGCGATCCAGAACGCAGCGTCGGTTGCGGCTCTCCTGATCACGACCGAAGCCATGATCGCCGAACTGCCGAAGAAAAACGCGGGCGGCGGCGGTATGCCCCCCGGCGGCGGCGGCATGGGTGGCATGGACTTCTAAGTCCAGCCATCCAGGCGAACATCAAAGAATGCAAAACCCCGGCAGCGATGCCGGGGTTTTTGTTTGTTGGGGTTTTCGAAGGCCAGCAATCCCTCTCCGGGACGCGCCGCTTGGCGCTGGCCGCAGATGCGCAATTGCGTATCGGGGAATCCATACGCGCGATCGTGGTTATGACGGAGGATAATTTGTGGTCGCTTATCGTTCAACACGAACCCGCCGCAAGTTCATCCGCTCGCCCCGCCACCGCCCCGAAACGTCCCGTCAATACGGCTTCGCCCACGCATCGGCGGCGGCGATGATCTTGCCGAACAGTCGGCCGAGCTCGCGCCGCTCCGCAGGATCGAGCGTTTCCAGCATGGCTTTTTCGCGCTCGATAAAGCTGCCTATGATCGCGGTGTAGATGCGCTGCCCGGAATCGCTAAGATGCAGCACCCGCGCGCGGCTGTCGGCGATGTCGGTCTTCCGGGTAATCAGTCCTTTTTTCTGCAGCAGCTTCACCGCACCTGCAATGCTGGTCTTGGGCCGGCCGGTCACGATGCTGATCTGCTGGGCGTTCAGCCGCGGTTGCCGCGTCAGGCAGAACAATACGATCCATTCGGATCGCGTCAGCTTGAAAGACTTCTCCATCATCGCCACCAGCGGGCCGACGTAGAAATTGGCGATGTAATTCATCCGATACGCCAGCGGTATCGGATTGTCCTTCAGGATGGCGTCGAGCAGCAATCCGTGAAGCACGCGCTCTCCGGGCTGCCAACCGACATTCAACTCTTCCGTCGTTCCGGACTTGCGCTTTGCCGCCGCCTTGACCGCCATCGCCGCCACTCAATCCATCGTCAGATAGGTATTTATCGCCCGGTATAGGCTCATGTGATTCTTCTCGATACAGAGGAAGTGCGAGCCATCAGGTATTTCCAGTGAGGATTTTTCCACCGATCCGATCGCCGCTTCCAGCCGCTGCATGTCCGACGCCGTCGAGGTGGTGTCGCATGCGCCCCGCACCAGCAGGACCGGCGCCTCGATCGTTCCGGGTTCGTACAGGGGCCGGCCGTTGAACACCTCGACCAGATCCGCGAACGCGCCGTTCGGACACCGAAACGCTGGCGGATGACGCGATCCGGCGAGGACATCATTGCTGGCTGCCGCCTCAAACAACGCCTCCACCACCCCGTCCGCGCGAACGTCCGCGGGGTCACCGGGCCCATCGCTGTTCCAGCGCGCGATGACATCGGCCTCGGCGACGAGCCGATAGGCGCCGAAATGACCGGCCAGTTTGCTGCGGTCGGCGGCATCGCCGATGCGATGCAGCCACAGCGCGTTCTTCTCCGCAAACAGCGGCGCATACAGCACCAGCCTGCGGACCTCAGCGGCATGCCTGCTCGCGTACCAGCCTGCAACGATGCTGCCCCACGAAAACCCGATCAGGTCGATCGACAGGACTTTTCGCCTCCGCCGGATTTCGGTTATCGCCGCACCGACATCCTCGATCGCGTGCCGGGCGCGGCAAAACGGCGGATGCGCGGCCATGGGCGCATTCATCACACCGGTCTCGACCGATGCGCCATACCCCCTGACATCGATAGCATAGACGAAGCGGCCGCGCGCGAGCTCCTGCATCAGCGAGTAGCCCGCCACGGGCAGATCGAACAGCCCCGATCCGAACGTGGCGCCGTGCACCAGCAGCACCGGCGGAAGGATCGCCGGCCCAACGGGCTGCATCTCCCACAAGCCAAGCGCCGTCTCGCCGTCCTTGGCTGCGATCCGTAACAATCGTTTTGTCGTCATCGGCTTACCGCACATGCGAGAATCTGAATCATCCGACTGTCAGGCTATTCCAAGGTATATAGTGCGTCATCGTACTAAATAGTCCAAAATCGCTCTATAAAGTGAAGCCAGCGCCGGTTGGCGCCGCATTAAGCAGGCTTCAAAACAGGGGGAGATGCAACCATGCGCAACATCGCACTAGCACTTTTGATGGCGGCGGGCACCGCCCTCGCCGCGCCTGCACCCGGCTTGGCACGCGACACGGCGACGGCTTCATCCCGCGCAGGATTCGATACCGCGAAGCTGAAGGCCATCACCGGATGGCTGCAGGCCGATGTCGACAAGGGCCGAACGCCGGGCGCGGTGGTCCTGATCGCCCGCGACGGCCAGGTGCTGCTTCACGAGGCCGTGGGATGGCAGGACAAGGACAAGAAGGTCCCGATGGCGCGCAATTCCATTCATGCGATCGCCTCATCGACCAAACTGATCACCACCGTGGCGGCGCTTCGCCTGTTCGAGCAGAACAAATTGCAGATCATGGCGCCGATCGCACTCTACCTTCCCGAACTGAAAGACCTCAAGATTTCGGTCGAGAAGAAAGACGCCAGCGGCAATGCGACGTCCGAGCTCACCGCGCCAACGCGCCAGCCGACGGTTCACGATCTGATGACCCACCGCGCCGGATTCACCTACTTCTTCTTCCCGCCCAATCCGCTCCGCGCCAAATACCGAGAGCTCGGCATCGATCGCGTCGACAACATGTCCGCCGACGAAATGCTGAAGAAGCTCGCGACGCTGCCGCTGGCGTTTTCACCGGGCACCTCTTTCGAATATTCGATCGCGACCGACCTGCTCGGCCATATCATCGAGCGCGTCACCAAGAAACCTCTCGACGTCGCTCTGAAGGAGCTGGTGCTGGATCCGCTCAAGATGGGTGACACGACGTTTCACGTCCAGGGAAATGCGCTTGCGCGCTATGCGCGACCCTTGCCGACGGACCCTGACATGTGGGTGTTCGAATGGCTCGATGTGACGCGGGCGCCCAAGCGGTTCTCCGGCGGCGCGGGAATGGCATCCACCGCCGCTGATTACTTCCGGCTGCTGCAACTTCTCGCCAACGGCGGAGCGCTCGACGGCACCCGCCTGCTATCGCCGATGACCGTTCGATGGGCGCTAGCCGACCAGATCGGAACGATGCGCGGCGTGGCGCATCCTGGCGACGGTTATTCCTGGAGCCTGGTCAATCCGGTCCGGGTCAGCGTCGGCGGCGCGCCGTTCCAGGGCAATGTCGGCGATCTGTTCTGGGGCGGCATCACGGGACCGCGCTACTTCATCGACACCAAGGAGAATCTCGTCGGCATCGTCTTCGTCCAGGGGCCGTCGATCCGTGCCGCCTATCATGCCGAACTGAGAGCAATGGTTTACGGCGCGATGATTGCGAGCAAGAACGAGAAGTAACGCGCCCGCTATTTCCGCGGACGCCGACCCTGCACCGAGATGAAGGGCCGCCCGTAGGCGACCCTTCCTGTTACGCGCTTTCCGCCGGCTTCAGGCGAACCAGCTTGTTGAGCAGGGCATCGAAGCCCTGCCCGTCGCCGGCGTGAAGGTCGATGCGGCCGACCTTCTCCACCAACCGCTCGAGGGACTCCAGTTCCTTGAGCCGCAGCAGCAGCGGGTTCTCTTCCATCAGCTTGGCGGTGTTCAGAAGCGAGCGCGTCGCCGCGGTCTCTTCCTGCCGGCGGATCAAATTGGCCTTCGCCACTCGCTCCGCCTCCACCACCTTGTTCACCAGCTCGCGGATCTCGCCGGGCAGGATCACATCCTTGACGCCGAGCTCCGTCACCTCGACACCGCTGTCCGCGATACGCCCGCGGACATAGTCCCGAAGCTCCGCATCGAGAGCTGCCTTTGCGGACAGCACCTCGTCGAGCGTGCGGCCGGCAACCGCCTCGCGGATCGCGAACTGCACCAGCCGGTACAGCCACGCATCCACGTCAGGCACCACGGCGACGACCCGCTCTGGATCGACGATCCGGCGGAACGCCGTCAAGGTCACCCGCAGCGCGATGCGGTCCTTGGTCAGCATCTCCTGCGCGGTGATCTCGACCGCCTGGGGACGCAGATCGAGGCGCTTGACCTCGACCTTGCGGCCGACGATCCAGAACGCGTGCCGGCCGGGCGCGAGCCGCTCCACCAGCCGGCCCTCGACATAGAGCAGACCGGCTTCGTGGTTCTCGACCACCGCTTCCGTCACGACCACCGAACGGTTGCGATCGATCATCGCCAGATGACGCGCCGTCACCCTGGGATCGCTGGTCACGTCGATGCGCTCGACATCGATCGTGGTCGCGACCTTCCAGTAGACGCGCGCCTGCCAGGGCGTCATCAGCTGCATCGGACGGCCGTCGAGGTTGACGATGGCGACTTCATCCGCCCTGGTCTCGACCGCCTCGAACAGCTCGGCCGCCAGATCAGGCCGTGCAGCCTTCAGCACCAGGTAACGCTCCACCGGAAATTCGGCGCGAACCACCTTGAACACTTCGGCCGCCAATTCGTTGCGCGGATCGAACAGCCGATGCCGGCCGGGTCCGAGCACGCGCTCGAGCCTGCCGCTCCGCGTCAGCAACGCTCGCTCGCCATCCTTCACCGTCACATGCGTCATCAGGAAATGCCAGTTCATGGCACGCCTCCATCATTGGCCTTCCGGCCAGAGGTCGGAAGGCTGGTTTCGTTTTGAAGGAACGGAGGACCGAACGGCGCTTCCTGAAGGTCCGGCGGGCCGTGGTTTGAGCTTGCATGACGACAGGCGCACGCGCGCAATCGCCCGACAATGTCGGGCGTTTTGAGCGGTGTTCCCGGCGTCAGCGCAAGCGGTATCCACCGCGGCGCAGAGCCGTTCGTACAGTGTCTAGGTTCGGACGAAGAGCCTTGCGGCAATGCGGCCGGACTGCGACTGAAGCGCGCGTCCGGTCCCCTTCAATGGGAAATTCAGTTTTTTAGACTGAACCGGAGCGTTGGAACGGGATTCGAACCCGCGTCACGATGATTCATAGTCATCTGCTCTACCACTGAGCTATCCTTCGGTTGCGCAAGAGATCGGAATCGAACCGACGCCTTCGGGTTTCACCCCGACGCTCTCCATGAGCTACACCTCGCGTCTTCATTCGGCGGAACACGAAACCGGACACCGGCTCGCGCCAGTCGGGATCTCAGAGAGCCCGAACCCATGGCCTAGCGAAGGAGCGGGCTAATAAACGAAACATCTTTCAGTTGCAAGCGTGTTTTTCAAATTCGGCAAGTGCTGTGACTTCCCGTCACAGCCATTCAACGAACCAAGTGCCCATTCGTCGCAATTCGATGACGTGATGCCGTCCGCTATCGGTCGCCTGTCCGCGCCGCGACGCTGACGCACTCGCGTCGATGATGCTGCCTTCCATCCCGGAAGCCTACCCACGTCGTGCCGCGCCTCGTCGATGCGCGCGACGGCTGGCGATGTGACCCGCCGTCACTTCGCGACGAGAGGGTCGACGCTAAACGTGGCCGCACCAGCGTTGGATGATCGCGTCGGCTAAATCAAAGGAGAACTGTGATGACCTGTTGGCGCGGGACCGTCGAACGATGGCGGTCGTCCGCAATCGCAAGCAGACTTTGTGCGGGGACCACGTGACGGTGATGTTTGAAGATAATTGCACTCGCGCATTTCCGGTTTAATTTTCTGTACGATCAGTACACAAAGGCGGTGCGCGATGTGGCGCCTGTTATCCGGAAACAATGATCTTCATGGGGTGGAACGCCCGGAGCCCGTACGAGGTTAGATAGAATGCGCACCATCGCGGCGGCGCTGATCGGCGGCCTTGGATTGGAGGCGGCACATGAAAATCATCGTGGACGAAGACGGAGAAATCATCGCCAAAACAACGGATGACCATATTCTGATCGGCGGCCACCACCGCCTCGCGGTGGCAGCCAGCCTCGGTCGAAAACTGTTCTGGCGAGATACCGGCGAACCTGTAAAGCTTGACCTGTTCTTCAAGCATCATGGAACTCTTCGACATACAGCCTGAGGAGGCTGCACATCGCAGGGATGAGCCTCTGTTACGTTGTGGCCCGGATGACAAGGGGCGCAGAAAGCCCCGCGCAAACGGGGCCTCCGCTCGCTTCTTTCAGACGGACTGCGTTATTTCGACATGTCCTGTGCAAATCTGACCGCCCCGTACCCGGCGAAAAAGCCGGTGCTGAACGCCGCCGCACCCACCAATATGAAGATAAAGCCGCCATTGACCTCATCGAGTTCCGCATCAGTCACGGTATCCGACGCAGCGATTTCGATTGCATCCATAGTTACGCCTCCTACCTTGGGTTGGTTGATACCGATGCACCAGTGCCTCGGCGATCGGAACGATGACTGATCGGCGGCGGTCGCACTGTTACGAAGATCACATTCTTCGGTGGCCTAAGGCCGAACCCGGTGACCCATACGCCGCGGCCGATCGGTTAGGATCGCTCGCGCTAGATACCTTCTGCAACAATGATTGCTACGCGTATGAGTCCCTGCGTTCGCAGGGACGACGAGCGGCGTCACTGAACCCTGGCCAGCACCGCAAGGCGCCGGATGCCCTGGTTCCGGTACGCGTTCAGGAACGCGTAATAGTCCTTGAAGGAAACGCAGCCATTGGAATCGCCGCGGCTGCCGAGCATGTAGGTATGCGCCAGAAGGCCGTCACGGTTGAAGATCTTGTCCTGCCCGCCGATCGGCGTCAGCCGCAGCGCCGGCACGCCGTGGAACAGCGCCTCGCGCGGCTTCAGGTCATAGATATGCGGCGGCGTCACGCCCTGCATCCGCACATGCGCATAGCGCACATCGTCCATCTTGGCGCCGAGGCCTGAATGCGCTTCGAGTTTGGTGCCGTCGGGCAGATAGACCATCTTCGCCGAAATGTCGTAGACCGCGGTCTGCTTGTCGTAAGGCGGCGATCCGCCCAGCATCGGGTTTTGCGCGCGGGTATCGGGTAGGCTTCCGGTGACGCTGGCGTCGGCGGAAGCGTACGACAACAGCCCGCCATGCGAGGGCTGCTTGCCCCACAATTTCTCGACCATGCTCGGCTTGTCGTTGGACGCAATCGACATCACCGCCGCCTTGGCGCGCTGCGCCATGTCGCGGACGGAAGCCCCGGATTCCTTCGCGGCGGGTTTGGCTTCAGCCTGCTTGGGCGCCGGGGCCGGAACGTTCAACGCGACCTGGGTCGGTGCCTGCGAAGCGGCTTCCTTCGGCTTCGGCGCTTCGCCAGGTTTTGGCGCTTCAGTCTTCTTCACACCGACCGGCAGCGAGACCTCCGCCACTTGCGTGGCTTCGATCGCCCTGGATGCTTCGCCTTGCGGCGCCGAGGCTGCAAACCTTTCGTTAAACATAATCGAAGGAGCGACGGTCACGGGCGCGGAAATTTTCGGGGCCGGCTGGGGCAGCGACGCGAACACTTCGTTGAAGGCGGGCCGCGCCGGACGCGACGCGACAATCGAGGAGCTCTTGACGACCGGCGGATCGAACGCCGCGCTGTTGACCGAGGGATAGATGCCGGCTGCGAAAATATTGCTGTAGACGGTCCAGGCGCAGCCCAGCACCACGGCTGCGATCGCGACGCCGCCGAGGAAATGCTGAGGAATGACTTTCCGGGAAGATTTCTTGCGGTTGTGGGCCGCAAGGCCAAACGCACCGGTACTCGTACTCATTCGCCTTGCGTCCACAACAACTCTACTAAGTCCCCGCTTGATGCCGCGCCCGAAAAGTTCCCGGGCAGCATCTCGCAAAGACACGGAGCGTCATTAAGGCGAGTTTTAGTTAAATGCAGATTAAACGCGGGCAGATGTAAGGCATGCGCAAATCATTGGAAGTTATGCGCAAATCAGCCCGTAAACATGCGGGGTTGCCCTGCGATCGGGACATCCGGCCGTTGGCCGGCTGTCCCATTTTGGCAATCAATCCTTGAACGGATCGAATTCGTTCTCGCCCGCCATGACGACGGCGAACGGACGCAGCGTGTGCTGCACCTTGATCGAGCCGGCATGCTCGGCAAGCACCTCCGGCAACCTTCGATAGGCCATCGGGCTTTCGTCGAGATCGGCGCCGATCAACGTCACGCCGCGCGACTGCAGCCACGCATCCATCTCGACGCGCGTAAACCTCCGTTTGGCCTCCCTGCGACCGAACCTCCGGCCCGCGCCGTGAACCGTCGAGTAGAGCGACGCCTTCGCTTCAAGGCTATCGACGCCTTCGACGATGACGGCGTCATCTCCCATCGACCCGCCGATGAAGCCGCGCTGTCCCGGAAATGCCGGCGTCGCGCCCTTGCGCACCACCCACAAATCCTTACCCGCATGATTTTCGCGCCAGGCGTAATTGTGATGGTTGTGGACCATGTCGGTGACGTTGCCGCCGATGATCTTGCGCACGCGCTCAATCACCCACTCCCGGCCGGCATAGGAATAGCGGCCGGCCAGTTGCATCGCCGCGATGTAGCGTCGCCCGATCTCGCTGTCCTCGTCGATGACAGCCGGCGGCACATTCATGCCATCCTTGCCGCCCGCAGCCTTGAGGTAGCGGGTGGCACTGGTGTGGCCGAGACCGCGGCTGCCGAAGTGAACGCCGATCCAGACAAGGCCGGCTTCGTCGCGCATCAAGTCGACATAGTGGTTGCCCGATCCGACGGTGCCGAGCTGCGACACGGCCTTCTGCCGATACGCGCCCATGTCGGATTCTCTCCAGGCATCGCCGTCGTCGAACAGTTCGTGCTCGACGCGCTCCTCATTGGTCCGCCCGACGCCAAAGGAAATCGCCCTGTGCACGTCCTTGATGATCGTGCCGACATTGCTTTCGATCCGGCTGAACGGCGTATCGAGACGCACCGCCATGTTGCCGCAGCCGATGTCGAAGCCGACGCCGGAGATGCTGATCTGCTTCTCATAGGCGATCACGCCGCCGACCGGCTGGGCATATCCCAGATGACCGTCCGCGCAGATCACGCCGGCCACGGCGTTGCCGACCGCCATGCAGTTGCGCATCTGCGCGATCGTGGCTTCCTCGTGCTGGCCGAAGATCTTGAGTGGGCTGTTCTGGTATTGCGCAGCCTGCGCCGTGAACTGTTCGTTGCGCGCAGCGTCGCGGAACGTGCACCAGACGGGGATCGGCCGCTGACCGGGGCGATCGATCTTCGCATCGGGCTCGAGCCCGGCTTCGACCGCCAGGGCTCTTGCACGCTCCTGATAGGGATCGAGCCGCATTACATCTTCCTCTTCCACGATTACCGAGACGTCGCCGGCCATGTCTTACACCGAGCATAGGTCGTCGCACCAAAACCCGCTTAGGTTCATAGGCAGCGATGCTTTCGCCGGACACAGCCTGCCGTCAGCGTGGCGCTCATTCATCCGATCGGTCGTCGGATTATTGCCGGCGCAGCCACGTCGGCAAAACGCTGTTTTCCAGCGCCAGTTCCGGCGGCGGGGAGCGATCGAATACCCCGCCCTTCGGCCCCTCCAGCAGATCGAGTGCGTAAGTCTCGACGACAAGCGGGCCGCGCTTGCGCGTGACCTCGCCGACCTTCTCGACGCGGGCAAATTCGTCCTTCAACGGATGAGCGCCGGGCAAGGCCTCGCGAACATACAGCTGTTTGTCGCCGAGCTGGGCCGCCGTCGGCTCGGGCATGTTGACCCAGCGGATGCGCTGGCTTTGCTGAGCAACGCAAGTGCCCTTCGGCAGATAGAACGCAAGCCAGCCGGTGGTGCCGTAATCCGGCGCGAGTACGCAGGATGCGCCCGCGCGCGCCCGCACGGCCTCGATCTCACCTGCGATTTCGCGCCAGCCGACGCCGACACTGCGCACGGTGGCGTCGCGGCGATAACCCGAGAGCGCGCCGGTGTTGGCTTGCACGATCAGGATCGCAAACATCACAATGCCTGTTGGCGCCGCCCAGCGCAGGCAGAAATTGACGGTGCGCTGCTCGCGCTTCTCCCATGGCACCAGATGGGCTGCATACGCCGCCGCGACCACAAACGCCGGGTAGACCGGTGCGAACCAGTTCGCCTCGACGCGGGCGTGCAGCGAATGCCAGACGAAATAGACGACGATGGTCCAGAACATGGTGCTGACCAGCACGCGCGCCGGCAGCGCACCGGCGCGACGCTGAAACAAAGCATAGAGACCCATCGCGCCGAGAATCCATACCAGCGGCGTTGCGAACGCGATCTGCGTCGGGATCAGTTCGGCGATGAAGGCCGGCTTGAAATCCTCGATCCGCGCCCGGCCCATCTGCTTGATGAAAGACACCCAATGATGATCGGCGTTCCACAGAATGACCGGCGAAAACATCAAGAGCGCGACGAGGCCGCCGAGATAAGGCCATGGTGAAATCAGCCAGCGCCGCAGTTTCGGAACCACCACCAGCCAGATCAGGATCGCGGGGCCGAAGAACAGCGCGGTGTATTTCGACAACAGCGCAGCGCCCGTGGCGAGACCTACCGCCAGCCACCACGCACCGCGTCCGGTCTCGAGCACCTTGGACAGCGAAAACAGCACGAAGCTCGACGCTACCAGGAGCGGCGCATCCGGCGTGACGATCATGGTGCCGACCGCGGCCATCAGCGTGACGTTGAGCAGGATCGCCGACGTCGTCGCCACCCGCCTGCCGCCGAACAACACGGCCGCGGTCTGGTACACCGCCCAGCTCATCGGCAGCGCCAGCAGGATAGAGACCAGACGCACGCCGAGTTCGGTGTCACCCGCAATCATGGTGCCGAGGCGGATCACGAATGCCACCATAGGCGGATGGTCGTAATAGCCGCCGGCCAGATTCTTCGACCACATCCAGTAATAGGCTTCGTCGAAGGTGATGGGCGTGTAGGCGGCGGCTACCAGCCGTACCGCGACCAGCGCCAGGATCGTCAGAACCGTGTTGAGGACAAGCCGCGCCTCGTTCGGATTCATTTTGGAGCCCCACCGGTCCTGTTTGAATCAGGACCGGGCTCCAGTTCATCGTTTCGACGCGTTTTCTTCACGCGAACCGGGTATCCACTTCGCTTGAAAACGCCGTCGATCATCGCTTGCGCCAGACGAACAGTCCGGACATCGCGTAATTCCAGACCACGCCCATCAGCGCGCCCGCCGCTCCCGCCAGCCACCAGATCGGCTCCTGGTCGTAGACCGAGAACGCGACGCCGACATTGGCGAACAGGCCGACGCTGCAGACGAGGTAAAACAGCAGCAGGCCGCGCAGGATGGCAAAACCCTTCAGGCGTTGATCGCGATAGGTGAGAAAATTGTTCAGGATGAAATTGCTGGTCATCGCCACCAGTGCGCCGACGGCCTGCGACTCCGGGAATGGCATGTTGAAGAGTTGGTTCGCGATGAACAGCGCCGCGAGATGCACGATGAGGCCGATCGAGCCGACCATCGCAAACAACAGAAAGCGCAGCGAGACCACGTCGTGAGTGAACTTGGCCAGCACCAGACCCAGGAAATCCAGCGCCACCATCGAATCGAGCTTGCTCTCGCCGTGCTGGCGCGAGCCGAAGGTAAAGGGAACCTCGACCGTGCGCAGCTTGCCTTGCGCGGTCGCGACGATATCGAGCAGGATCTTGAAGCCCTGGATTGAAAGCTGCGGCGCCAGTTGCTCGAAGCGGTCGCGGCGGATCATGAAGAAGCCGCTCATGGGATCGGCGATCTCGACCTTGAGCACGCGTCTTGCAACTTCGGTCGCGAGCGCGCTGATGCCGGCGCGTCCCTTGTTGAAACTGTCGGCGCTGCCGCCCTCGACATAGCGGCTGCCGACCACGAGTTCGGCCTCGCCACGTTGCAAGAGGCCCACCATCTTCGGCAGCTGGGTCTCGTCGTGCTGTAGATCGGCGTCGATGACAGCCGCATAGGGCGCGCTGGCGGCGAGAATGCCCTCGATGCACGCCCCGGACAGGCCGCGCCGCCCGATCCGGCGGATGCAGCGGACGCGGGGATCCTTCTGCGCCAGGCCGCGCACCACTTCCCAGGTGCCGTCAGGGGAATTGTCGTCGACGAACACGACTTCCCAGGGGATGTCCTTGAGGGTCGCGTCCAGCCGCCGGTAGAGGACGGTGACGTTGTCGCGTTCGTTAAAGGTAGGGACGACGACCGAAAGCTGAGGCAAACCCGCGGCCTGCGGCGGGTTTTCGGGGCCCGGTTTGATGGCTTGATTCATGGGCCAGCGTATATCCGCAGCCGCTGGGGATGCCAAGGCGCCGCCAGGACTACCAATGGCGCCGCCAGCGCTACGAAAGACGCCGCCAGCAATCGAAGCCGCCGCTAAGATTACCAAAGCAGGGGCGCGGGAACGGGTTTCAGGTGGGGAAACTGGGCCAAAAAGGCCCCCAAAATGCCAACGACCACGAACAGAGGGCGCGCGTACATCCGGCGCAGCCAAACTATTCATGGTCGTCCCGGCGCCGGAGCTGCTAAAGCATCGACGTCGCCGTTAGGAGCAAGATAGGGATGCCAGGGGCCTTCCGCAAGGGTGGCCTGACCCCTGCCCTGCGTCGACTAATTCGGCACTTCCCGGATCACCGGTCCCCGTGGTGCGGGCGCCGCGGGCGCCATCTGGGACGGTTGCTGGACAGCGGCCGGCTTCGGCGCCGGCTTGCCAAACTGCCCGATCGGCCCATAGGCGATCGCGACCACCAGCACGATCGAGGCGACAATGGCACCCAAGATACCGGCTATCGACTCAGAATTCATACCCGACAATCCCCCGTCTGATCGGGAATCAATATCACGGAAGGCCGGAATGGTCGAACAGGCTGACGAAAACCGAGTTGGCTACTTCGACGCGGCTTTGCGCCTTGCGAACGCCGTCACGATGTCCTTCTGGGCGAAGGCGATGGCATCGTTGGCCGTCGTCAGGTTCGCGCCCGCATCCTTGTCCGGGGACTGGATCCCGAGAAAGCCCACCAGCGCCACCCGGAAATTCTGCCGCTCCGACGCACAGGCAGCCGCGATCAACGCGCCAAATTCCTGTTCCGGCATGTTCCTGTTGCTCTCGCGCGGATACTCGCGGGCCAGGCAGTTCCAGTAGGCGTCACGCCCCGAAACCGCCAATTTGCGCGCGTCACCGACCTCGTCGGCGAGAACTGGGAAAGTGGTCATCACGACCAATGCGGCGATCAGGATGCGCATCCTTTTCTCCATCCTTGTTTTGCGTAGCCCGACCCGCGATCGAGACAAGAGTGCACAGCACGGTTTCAGCGAGTTGGCCAATCACGATTGATTGGGCTGCTGGAGTACGCGCTGTCGGAGAAGGCCCCGGCTCCGCGATCAACGCCGCATCTCAGGAGCTTGTGCTGTGGCGCGCGCTTCGCTTTGACGCCGGCCCGGCCCCGCGCATGTAATGCCGCTCCGGCCGATAGCGGCCGGACCAGTTTCGCATCATCCTGCGGGCGAATGTCGACAGCCATTGGAAGATTGCCATCGGAAGCTCCTTCTCGTTCCGCGTTCCGAAATTCAGGCGCCGAGTTGGCCGGTCAGCCGCTCGTGGAACGAGGAGCTGCGCTGGTCGAGCCCGACGAACGTGACTGACGCGCCATGGTCGCGGTATTTGGTTTCAATCGAATCCAGCGCCGCGACGCTCGAAGCGTCCCAGATCTGGGAATGGGTGAGATCGATCAGGACGCGCTTGGGATCCGCGCCGTAGGAGAAGCGCTCGACGAGGTCGTTGCTGCTGCCGAAGAACAGCGGCCCATGGACGTGATAGCGAACCGAAAGGCCGTCTTCGCTGAGCGTGCGGTCCGCACGGATGACATGGGCGACCCGGCGCGCGAACAACACCATCGCCAGCAACACCCCGACGGCGATCCCGATCGCGAGATTGCTGGTGGCAACCGTGACGGCAACGGTCAGGACCATCACCAGCGTTTCCGGGATCGGCATGCGCCTCAGCGTCGCCGGCGTGATGCTGTGCCAATCGATGGTCTTGAGGGCTGCGATCATCATGACGGCGGCGAGCGCCACCATCGGAATTTGCGCCATCAGGTCGCTCAGCGCGGTCACCAGCACCAGCAGCACGATTGCGGCGACCACCGTCGATATCCTGGTGCGGCCCTGCCCGATCTTCACGTTGACGACGGTCTGGGCGATCATCGCGCATCCGCCGATGCCGCCATAGAATGCGGCCGCGATATTGGCGACGCCGAGCGCCCAGGACTCCTTGCCCTTGTGCGAGCGGGTATCGGTCAGGTCGTCGACCAGCTTCGCCGTCAGCAGCGTCTCCAGCAGGCCGACAAAGGCGACGCTGAGCGCGGTCGGCCAGATGATGCTGAGCGTTTGAAGGTTGAGCGGGACGATGAACGCAGTAAAGCCAGGAAGCCCCGGCGCCATGGCGCCCTCGCCACCGACATTGGGCACGGTCAGATGCCCCACCATCACGATCGCGGTCACGACGATGATCGCGACCAGCGGCGCCGGCACGGCCGTCGTGAAACGGGGCATGATGAGGACAACCGCGATCGTCAGCGCGAACAGCGGATAGACCAGCCACGGTACGTTGAAAATGTGGGGCACCTGCGCCGCAAAGATCAGAATGCCGAGCGCATTCACAAAACCGATCATCACCGAACGCGGAACGAAGCGCATCACCCGCGCCAGTCCGGCGAGTCCGAAGACGATCTGGATGACACCGGCAAAAAGGATGGTCGGCAGGATGTAGCCGACGCCATGCACCTTCACCATCGGCCCGATCACCAGCGCGATCGAGCCCGCCGCCGCGGTGACCATCGCAGGCCGGCCACCGAGCGCCGACATCACCAGGCACAGCACGATGGAGGAGACCAGCGCCACCTTGGGGTCGACGCCCGAGACAAAGGAGAACGAGATCACCTCCGGAATCAGCGCCAGCGCGGTGACTATGCCGGCCAGGGACTCGCGGACGAAAAGGTTGGGCGCACGCAGCACCGCGCCGATCGACGGCGAGTCTTCAAACTGGAGTTGCGCGTTGGTCGTGGTGCTGGCGACTTGCATGGGAAACTTCCAAAAGATGTTGGGCGATGCTCCGGCCTCGCGGGTTGCGAAAAGGGATACTCGTCAGGTGCCCGGTGGTTGACGCACGACGCAGCGGAAGCCGATATGACAGGTGGAAGAATCCACGGTTTCGCCCTGGCGCGCCGACGGCCGGTAGCGCAGGCAATAATTCGGCGCGCACAGATGCGAACCGCCCTTCACCACGCGGCGCACGGATTTGTCGTCGCCGGGCTTCGGATGACAGCACGATTGCTGTTGCTGCTCCTGCGCGGCGCCATAGGGGCTCGACGTCCATTCCCAGGTGTTGCCGACCATGTCGAACAGGCCGTAGCCGTTGGCCGGGAACGCATCGACCGGCGATGTGCCCTCGTAGCCGTCATCGGCCGAATTCTGGTAAGGAAAATGGCCCTGCCAGGTATTGGCCATGAACTGCCCGTCCGGATTGGAGGCGTCGCCCCAGGGATAGGCCTTGCCTTCCAGACCACCGCGCGCCGCAAACTCCCACTCTGCTTCAGTCGGAAGCTCCTTGCCGGCCCACGCCGCGTAAGCGAGCGCGTCCTCATAAGCCACATGCACGACAGGATGATTTTCGCATCCTGCGATCGAACTCTCCGGCCCCAGCGGATGCCGCCAGTCGGCGCCGGGTCTGTATTCCCACCAGGCGAGATTGTTGCGCAGGTTGACCGGACGATCGGGCTTCTTGAACACCAGCGAGCCCGGCACCAGCATTTCCGGATCGGCGTCGGGATACATCGACGGGTTCGGCGGGCGCTCGGAATAGGTGACGTATCCGGTCGCCTCAACGAATTTTTGAAACTCGGCGTTGGTGACGGGATAGGTGTCGATCCAGAAGCCGTCGACGGAGGCGGGACGCACCGGGCGTTCCTCCCGATAGAAGCTGTTGGAGCCCATCAGGAAAGAGCCGCCCGGGATCCAGACCATGGTATCGCGGTTGATTGTGCCTGATGTCACGCCCGTGTTTGGTTGGCCAGGGAGCGAGCAGCAGCCCGCTCCCCGGCGATTGCCGGCTGCACCCTGCGCGGCGTCAGCCGCTATCGTCGGTGCAGACATCGTCGTCAAGCCTTCTGGCGCTGCTTCGGCACGAAATCGAGTGCCGCGCCCGGCGGAATCAGTTCCTCCTTCTTGGCGCTCTCCTCGAAGTCGCGGATGATGCGCTGGGCGTGTTGCATCACCCACCAGCGAACGTAGCGCTGGTTGACGGCGTCACGCTCCTTCGGGTCTTCCTTCAGATGCGTGATGCGGGCAAATCCGAGCGCCAGCTCCGGATCGTGGAAGTGCTGCTGCCGCTTGAAGTTGATCTTGAAGTCCTTCCACTTCACGGCGTGCAGCTCGTCCTTGAGCCAGACGATGCAGGACTCGCGGTTGGACGTTTCCTTCTTGCCGAGGAAGAACTCGCTCTGGTCGACGCCGTCGATCAGCCGATCCTTGGGCGCTTCGCAACCGGTCATGGACAGCAGCGTCGTGAACATGTCGGTGACATGAACCATCTCGTTGCTTTCGGTGCCCGGCTTGATGTGGTTCGGCCAGCGGATCAAGAGCGGCGTACGAATGCCGCCTTCCGCCGAACTGAAATACGAGCCGTCGAAGAAGCCGCCGGTGCCGCGTCCGGCGAGATGGTCCTCGGCGCCGTTGTCACCGCACATCACGACGATAGTGTTGTCGCGAACGCCGAGTTCGTCGAGCTTGTCGAGCAGCACGCCGAAATCATGGTCCAACATCAGCAGGCAATCGCCCCAGTCGCCATTGGTGCTCTTGCCGACGAATTCGTCGCGCGGGCTCATCGGGAAGTGCATCAGCGAGTGGTTGAAGTAGCAGTAGAACGGCTTGTCCGCCTTGACGGACTTTTCCATGAACTTGATGGCGCGCTTCTGGTATTCGAGGTCGCAGGTCTTCTTGGTCTCCATGGTGAGCTGCTCATCGAGCAGCGGCCAGGCCCCCTTGCCCTTGACGCCTTCATGCATGTGCGAGAAGCCGTCGCGCTCCGCGACATAATGCGGGTCGGTCAGCCACATGCATTCGTCATAGGTGCGCAAGGGGCCGTACCATTCGTCGAACCCGTGGTCGGTCGGGAAGCGGCCGTCCTCGGCGCCGATGTGCCATTTGCCGTAGATCGAGGTCGCATAGCCCGCATCCGACAGGATGGTGCCGATGGTGCGCTCCCACTTGACAATGCCGCCGCCATTGCCGCCGAGCGCGATGGTGTGGTTGCCCGAACGGATCGGGAAACGGCCGGTCATCAGCGCCGAACGCGTCGGCGTGCACTGCGGCTCGACGACGTAGTGCGTCAGCTTGGCGCCTTCCTTTGCGAACTGATCCATGCGCTTGGTATCGGCGCCGCGCAGAATGCCGCCGCCGTAGCAACCGAGTTCGCCCATGCCCAGATTGTCGACATGGAAAAACAGAATGTTTGGTTTCTTTGCCATTGAATGCTCCGATTTGATGGACGCCAGGCGTGAGTCATCGTTGACGCGCGCGCCTGTTTGCGGCCGTGCTTGATTGCTGTGATCGATTTTTGGGTTCGCGCCTGTCAGGCCGCGACGTTCAAGTTACGTCAGAAGATTTCGCCTACTCCTTTCGGTCCCACTTTCATTCCAAAGCCAGATAGGCCTCGATCCTTGATCTCCGGCGCCATGGCGGCGAGCGACTCTTCCCGGATCAGACCCTTGAGCTCCTGCACCAGGTTCATGAACTCCGGCGTGTCGGTCATCTCGGCCGTTCGCGGACGCGGCAGCGGCACCTTGATGACGGCCTTGATGCGGCCCGGGCGCGCGGTCATGACGTAGATGCGGTCGGAGAGGAAAATCGATTCCTCGATATCGTGCGTGATGAACAGCACCGAGATGCGGAACTGCTGCCAGATGTTGGTGAGGATCTCCTGCATCACGACGCGTGTCTGCGTGTCCAGCGCGCCGAACGGCTCATCCATCAGCAGGACTTGAGGGCTGGTCGCCAGTGCACGGACGATGCCGATGCGCTGCTTCATGCCGCCGGACAGTTGATCCGGATAATGGTTTTCGAACGACAGCAGCCCCGCCAGATCAAGCAGCGCCCGCGCCGTGGTGTTGCGCTTGCTTTGCTCGACGCCGGCCATCTTGAGGCCGAACTCGACGTTCTTGCGAACCGACAGCCACGGAAACAGCGAGTATTGTTGGAACACGACGCCGCGGTCCGAACCGGGCTTGGTGATCGCCTTGCCATCGAGCAACGCCTCGCCGCGGGTCGGCTTGACGAAGCCGGCGACGATGCTGAGCAAGGTCGACTTGCCGCAGCCGGAAGGTCCGATCAGCGAGACGAACTCGCCCGGCTGCACGTTGAGCGAGACATTATCGACGGCGACGACCTTGTTGTCGTTGGCGCCGAACGTCACGCCCATGTCGCGAACGTCGATGAAGCCCTTGCTGACTTCGGTTTCCGCCATGGTCATGCTCATCGCCGGCCTCCGGGTGCGAATGCGAGCCAGGGCATCAGGAGGACGCCAACCATCCGGATGATGCCGCTGCACGCCAGTCCAAGGACACCGATCGTGATCATGCCGAGCACGATCGCGGGATAGTCCACCAGTGAGTAGGCTTCCCAGGTGAAGTAGCCGACGCCGAATTGACCCGAGATCATCTCGGCGGCGATCAGCGAGACCCAGGCCACGCCCATGCCGACGGCAAGACCCGTGAAGATGTGCGGCAGCGAGCCAGGCAGGATCACGTTCATGAACAGACGGATTTCGCTGGCGCCGAGACAGCGAGCCGCCCGTACCAGCACGCCATCCAGTGAATGAACCCCGTGAATGGTGTTGAGCAGGATCGGAAAGAAAGCGCCGATAAAGGTAATGAAGACGATGCTGGCCTCGTTGTTCGGCCACAGCATGATCGACATCGGCACCCAGGCGATCGCCGGAATGGGCCGCATGATCTCGACAACAGGCATGAAGAAGTCACGCACGCGCTCGTACTTGCCGATCGCAAGCCCGAGCGGCACGCCGATGATGGTCGCGATCATGAAGCCGAACAGAATGCGTCGAACACTCATGGCGATATTGAACAGGTATTTGTTCGACAGCCCGACCTGCGTCAGCTGCTGATACACCTCATAGGGCGTCGGAACATTCTTGAAGCGGATGTAGAATTCGAACTTGTACTTGGTGCCGAGATACCAAAACAGGAACAGCGCCCCGATCGAGATGCAGGCAAGCAATGCCGTGATGATCCGCTCGCGGGTCACGTATCCGAGCAGGCCCAGAAACACCTTGGTCAGCGAGACCGTGGGGATCGGCTCCGGTTCCGGCACCGGAATTTCCGATGCGGACATTTGGGCTGCGGAGGCTTTCACCGCCACCGGCTCGGGATCGGCGTGCTTGTCGACCATAGGGAGCGCCACAATCTTGGCTGTTGCCGTGCTGCCCATCGGATTCCCCTATTGCCCCAGGTTGATGGCGCCGAGGACTTCGGCATAGGTGGCAAGCTTGCCGCCATTCTTGGCCGCATAGGCTTCCGCATCCTTCTTGAGCAGGAACGGCACGACATCCGGCTTCTTCGGATCCTGGCCTCCGACCGAATAGAACGCAGCGTCGGCGAACACCTTGATGCCGAGCTCGCGGTCGACCAGATAGACGGCGTTGAACTTCTTGCCTTCGGAGCCGTACTTCTTCACGCCGAGCAGCGTGCAGACCGGTGAGCTGAACGGCACGATGTCGCCGCCCTGGATCCAGATCTCGCCGGTTTGCAGGGGATTGTTGACCGGCGTGTTGCAGACCGGATCGGTGCCGGTGACGTTATAGGTGTCATACGCAGCAAGCTGCTTGTCGTAGTCGAGCCCGAGTTCCTTGTAGGCGGTCCGTACATAGCCGTCGTTGACCCAGGCGCCGACGTTCAGTTCCTTGATCATGTTGAGCTTCTGCAGGATCGCGTAATTGGCCCCGACAGCTTCCACCCATTTCGGCTTGATGGTCGCATCGAGCGTGTGCACGCCGCCGGGACCCAGGAAGATGTAGATCACTTCCTTGTTGATCTTGGTCCACTCCTCGATCTTCTCGGCCGCAAACTTCGGGTTCTTGCGCATCCAGTCGTTCGCCTCCATCAACGCCTTGATGTAGGCCACCACGATCTCCGGATATTTCTCGCCGAAGTCCTTGCGCACGACGACGCCGTGGAAGGTCGGCACCTTGGTTTCGGCGCCGTCATAGATCTTGCGGGCAAAGCCCTTGAACGGCAGCAGCTCGGCGAACGGAACGAAATCGCCATGCGCGTCGATACGTTTTTCCTGCAGATTGGTAGTGCCGACTTCCGGCGATTGCGAAACCAGGCTCCAGAAATCGGGCGGCAGGCCGCGCTTCTGCAGCGAGGTGAGCATCATGCCGTGCGCTGCGGAGCCGAACGGCACCGACACGTTCTTGCCCTTGAGATCGGCGAGTTCGTAGAACGGCGAGTCCTTGTGGACGACGATGCCATTGCCGCCGCCAAATGCGTTGTAGGCGATGATCGCGACGAGCTGCGTTTCGTTCTTGGTCGCCTGCCCGGTGGCGCCATTCACCATCAGCGGGTAGTCGCCCATCATGCCGATCTGGATATTGTTGGCCATCATGCCGTTGGTGATCGGCGGACCGGAAGTAGCGTTCTGCCAGCTCAGCTTGTACTGGATGTCCTTGTACTTGCCGGTCTTCGGCAGGTGCTTCTCCAAGAGTCCAAGCTCTTTCAGCACGACGCCGCCGGTCACGGTGTTGGTCGTCGTATTCTGTGTGCCGATCCCGATCTCGAGAGTCTGCGCGCTCGCCTGTCCGGGCGCCAATGCGATGGCTGCCGCAGCGATCAAAGGAAGGAAGCCAGAGAGTTTAGACGCAGGGCCGATGCTCATGAGACAAATCCTTTCGAACCAAACTGTGCGGTGTGACTTGCATGGCCCATGCGCAATCCCCCGGCCGCTGCGAAGGGCGGCAGGGTTACTCGGCGCTGAGCTGACTGACTGGCTTGATGACCTTGATGGTGCAAACCACATGCCATCAGACCAATCCTGACGGCGCGGACGGCTTTCGGTTCGCGAAGGCCCGGTTCGCGAAGGGCGTGGCTAACGAAGGGAGTGGTAGGCGTCATTTGCCGCAAACTCGCTTGCTTCCATCACGGACGTGATCACGTCCGGTCAGCAAGTTCTGAACGGCCTCCTCAGAATCCGAAACGACGAACGCCTCCAACCAGCAACCTATTGCTAAGAAATTTGCGGATGCTCAATTAATGAACAGATTTTGCGCCCGTCTTGGTTATCCGGCGGGCTAAATGTCTATAAATTAGTCATTGCGATCAGACAGGACTCAGCCCGCAAAGGTCTGGAAGCCCGCCGTCATCAGCGGCGGTTTGACGCGGGACTCACTGCTAGGCGCTCGCTTCAGATGTCGTCAGAGGCCGCGGCCTTGGCGAGCTTGCCGTCGCGGATATCGCTTAGCCTGTCCGCGTCCTTGATGACGAGGTTGGAGCCGTGCGCGTGCAGGATTCCCAGCTCGGTAAATCGCTTCAGGCTGATGGTGACGGATTGGCGCGTCACGCCGGTCATGTGCGCGAGATCGGCATGCGTGAATGAGGCGGCAATCAGCGACCCCTCGCGTTCTTCAACGCCATACAGGTTCATCAGATGCAGCAGCAGCTGCGCCAGCCTTTCGGTCGGCGAGCGCGTTCCGAGCATCTGGGCGAGTGCCGAATAGCACTGTCCCTTGAAAGTCAGGCCCTCGATGATTCCGATCGCGAGCGCGGGGATCGTGAGCACCATCCGGCGCAGGATATCGCCCGGCAAATGCAGCACGGTGCTGTTGACGGCGGCGACCCCCGACCAGATGTGCAGGCCTTGCTTGAAGACCTCGGGGCCGCCGACGAAATTGCCGGAGTGCCAATAGGCGAGCGTGATCTCGCGGCCCGATGGGGCGATGTAGAACACCTTGATGCGGCCGCTCTCGATCAGGAAGATGCCGTCTTGCGGACTACCCTGGCTGAACAGCTGGGCGCCGCGGTAGAGCACTTTGCGTTTTCCGGAGCCCAACACCTGCGCGATTTCAGACTCGGTGAGGCCATGGAACAGCGACGGCGGCCCGCTCCGTTGCGTTCCACCATCGGTCATCAGCAAGGCCCCGAACTGGGCTTGCCCGCCGCCCTTGGTCTCTCGTTGCCATGGTTGATGTTTGCTTGTCATGTATCCGCTCGTAGCCAACTCCGAACCTGCGTCGATATGAACGGAAAAGTTCCTGGGCCTACGGCCTGCTACGTTGCAAAGGTTTGCAATTGGCGCGCCAAGTTCTGCGTGTATTGTCGGCCGAACCGGCGTCTGTGTCCATATATCGCGCCGCAGCGCCCGGCTTCTATCCCGCACTTCCGACGCATCTTTGCCTGCGGCAATCTGGCCAATTAGGTCCGATCTGGATTAAGATCGGTCCGCAATCATCCCTCCTTCGTAACGAGCCCCCGGTGAGCAAACCTGCAAAATCGTCCGCAAAAACCAGCGGCAACATTTTCATAGGCATCGGCGGCTGGACCTTCGAGCCGTGGCGCGGTGTATTTTACCCAGAGAAGCTGACGCAGGCGAAGGAGTTGTCCTACGCCGCGTCGAAGCTGACCTCGATCGAGATCAACGGCACCTATTACGGCTCGCAGAAGCCGGAGAGTTTTCGCAAATGGGCGCGTGAAGTGCCCGACGGTTTCGTGTTCTCGTTGAAGGGACCGCGCTTCGCCACCAACAGGCGCGTACTGGCGGAAGCCGGCGACTCCGTGAAGCGGTTCTATGATTCAGGCGTGCTGGAACTCGGCGACCGGCTGGGCCCCGTGCTGTGGCAATTCGCGCCGACCAAGAAATTCGACGAAGCCGACTTCGGCAAGTTCCTCGAACTGCTGCCGCGAAAACTCGAGGGCCGCGCGCTGCGTCACGTGGTCGAGGTCCGCCACGACAGTTTTTGCGTGCCCGATTTCATCGCGCTGCTGCGAAAGTTCGAAACGCCCGTCGTGTTCGCCGAGCACGGCAAATATCCGGCGATTGCCGATATCGCGAGCGACTTCGTCTATGCGCGGCTGCAGAAGGGCAATGACGAGCTCAAGACCTGCTACCCGCCAAAACAGCTCGACGCCTGGGCGAAGCGGTTTCAGGCCTGGGCTTCGGGAAGCGAGCCCGACGACCTGCCGCGCGTCGATGCGGCCAAGCCGAAGAAGGCGCCGCGCGACGTCTTCGCTTACGTGATCCACGAGGGCAAGGTACGCGCGCCCGCGGGCGCAATGGAATTGATCGAGCGGGTGAAGTAAGCATAGCGTTTTCGAGCGAAAGCCTGCCCCGGACTTGATCCGGGGTGGATTGCCGGTTCGCGTAAAGAAAACGCGTCAAGAGAATACCTCCCCGTCAGTCGAGCTTGATGCCGGCCTCGCGGATCAGCTTGGTCCAGGTCTCGTATTCGGACGCGACAAAGGCATTGAGCTTGTCGTCCGGCAGGTCCCAGACTTCGCCGCCGCTCTTCTCGAAACGCTCCTTGAGGTCGGGCAACGAGGCGCGGATATCGCGGCGCAGTTTTGCGATCACTTCCGGCGGAGTCTTGGCGGGCGCAAAGATTCCGAGCCAGGAATCGACATCGAGCCCGGGAACGCCGGCTTCCGACATCGTCGGCACGTCGGGCGCCAGCGGGCTGCGTTTGGACGCCAGCACGGCGATGCCCTTTGCCTGCCCGGACTGCACGTGAGGTAGGCCTGCCGCCATCGAGTCAAAGAACAGATCGATGCGGCCCGCCAGCAGATCGGTGAACGCCGGCGGCGAGCCCTTGTAGGGCACTTCCAGCAGCTTCACGCCCGCAGCTTTCATGAAGGCCGCCGCCACCAGTTGCTGGCCGGTGCCGACGCCGGCGGTCGCCACCGAGATCGAGCCCGGGCTGGCTTTCGCCGCGGCAACGATATCCACCAGCTTGGGCTGCGGCAGATCCTTGCGGCCGACCATCACATAGCCGAACTTGTAGACCAGCGCGACCGGCACAAAATCCTTCAGTGGGTCGTAGCCGAGCTTGGAATACAGCGCCGAATTGAAGGCCATGTTGGAGAGCCCGCCGACCACCAGCGTATAGCCGTCCGGTTCGCTCTGGCTCGCGGCCTGCGTCCCCACGACGGTGCCGGCGCCGGGCTTGTTCTCGACCACGAAGCCCTGCCCCATACGCTTGGAAAGCACGTCGGCAAGCTGCCGCCCGACCAGATCGTAGCTGCCGCCGGGACCGATCGGGACGATGATTTTAACGGGCCGGTCGGGATAGGTGCCCTGCGCCCGCGCCGCGCCGCCGCAAACCAGCAGCGCTACTGCGACCATCCACGTCAGCGAGCGGCAAAATCCATGCATCGTATTTCCCCCGATATAACCGGCCATCGACAGGCGCTGTTTTCGCGACTATGCGACATGGCGCACCCGGCGGCAACGCATCTGGCGGCCGGGCAGCTGCGGCATAACCTCCGCGGTTATGGAAATCCGTTGCGGGGTGACCTAGCCTGACGTCGGGACAACGGCGCCGGGACACCGACATGGCACGCAGGAATCGCCTCTTCACCATCGGTTATGAGCAGACGCCGGCCAAGGCCGTGCTCGATGAACTGGAAAGCGCCGGCGTAAAGCTGCTGGTCGACGTGCGCGCGGTGGCCGCGTCACGGCGGCCGGGCTTTTCCAAGAACCAGCTCGCGGCCGGCCTTGACGAGCGCGGCATTTCCTATCTGCATCTGAAGGGCCTGGGTACGCCGAAGACCGGCCGCGAGGCGGCGCGCAGCGGCAAGTTCGATCTGCTGCACAAGATCTATTCGGCGCATCTGAAGACAACGCAGGCCAAGGAGGAACTCGACGAATTGTCGGCGCTGGTGAAGAAGTCCGGTCCGGTCTGCATTCTCTGCTACGAGCGCGACCATCAGCAGTGCCACCGGCAATGGATCGCCGAAATCATCGAAGACCGCGATGGCGTGAAGGTGGAGAATCTGGCGGCGCGGCAGGTGTGACTCGTCATTCCGGGGCGCGCGGAGCGCGAGCCCGGAATCTCGAGATTCCCCGATGCGCAATTGCGCATCTGTGGTCTGGTGCTAACGCACCATCCCGGAACGACGAACGAAATGGTTTCTCACCCCTCGCCGGCCAGCCGGAACGTGCCCTCCATCATCTGCACGCTGGCGCCGCCGACATGGATGGAGGCGACCGCGCCGTCTTGCTTGCGGACGCGCGTCAGCAACAGGCTCGGCCGCCCCATGTCGACACCCTGGCCGATCCGCAATTTCAGTTCGCCATCTTTCAACGGATCGATGTCCGCGAGCAGCGCCGCGCAAGCGGCGGTGGCACTGCCGGTGGCGGGATCTTCGGAAAGCCCGCTGGCGCCGGGATGAAACATCCGCGCCTGCAACTCGCAGGGTTTTTCGCCTGCCGGCACGTCGCGCGTATAGAAATAGACCGCATCGCTGCCGTCGCACGGGAAGGTTTTTGCGAATCCCTCCGCATTCGGCCTCGCCCGGCGCAGCGCCTCGCGTGAGGTGAGTTCGACGGCGAGGAACGCCAGCCCGACCGAGACGATCTGCGGCGGATGCCGATCAACCTTCACGTCGCTCGCCGACAGCGACAGGCAGGAAGCCGCCTGTTCGGCGCCAAGATGCGACATCCGCTTCAGCGGCTGCGGCGCCGTGAATTCGGTGCTGACGACCCTGCCCTGTTCGGTCGCAATTTCGACCGGGACGAGGCCCGCGCCCTCCTCGAACAGCAGTCGCACCGGTGGTTTAGCAGCCTGCGTCGCCAGCACGTAGGCGGTGCCGACATTGGGATGGCCGGCAAACGGAAGCTCGCGGTTCACGGTGAAGATACGAACCTGTGCGTCATTGGCGCGGTCGGCCGGCGGCAGCACGAAGGTCGTCTCGGAATAATTGAACTCGGTGGCGATCGCCTGCATCTGCGCCGTGGACAACCCGCCGGCATCGAGCACCACGGCGAGCGGATTGCCGCCGAAGGCCCGATCGGTGAACACGTCGACGGTGATGTAACGCCGTTGCATTGCCATTCTCCTATCCCAACTGCCACACGGTCATCGGCCGCTCATAGCCTCTGACCGGAACCTCACCTAGCGCGACCGCATCGCGACATTCCTCTCCGAGCGCGTCGTGAACCGCTTCGGAGATCAGGAACTGCGAATTGAAATCCTTATTGAGCGCCTCGAGCCGGCTGGCGAAATTCACGGTGTCACCGATCACGGTGTATTCCTTGCGCCGCGGCGAGCCGATATTGCCGGCGACGACCTCGCCGACGTGAATGCCGATGCCGATGCGCAGCGGCCAGCTGGACGCCTGGTTGGCGCGCTCGTTCGCCTCGAGCATTTCGCGCGCAGCGGCCACCGCGCGGTGCGCGGCGTTACCTGCGTCGAACGGGGCGCCGAACAGCGCCAGGAAGCCGTCGCCCAGAAACTTGTTCACGATCCCGCCGTGGCGGTCGAGGATGTCGACCAGCACGGCGAATGCACCATCGAGGCGGTCCACCACTTCCTGCGGGGTGCGGGTGCTGGCGCCCGCGGTAAAACTGCGAAAATCGACGAACATGACGGCGACACGCCGGATTTCGCTGCCGGTCGCCGCCCCCTCGGCCATCAGACGCTCGACCACCTGCGGCGAGACGTGCTGGCCGAACAGGTTGGTGATGCGGTCACGCGCGGTCGCGGCGAGAATGCTGGCTTCGAACTGCCGGCGCAATTGAACGCCGACCGCGCCCGCCAGCATCCCGCAAATCAGGATGATGACGCTGCGCACCGAGTGATAATACAGGTCCGGCGGCGGATCGGCGCTGCCGGCGCGACGATAGAGCATTGCCATGGCGAGCAGCTGGGCCGCGGCAACGAATCCGGTGAAGGTCGAGAGCCAGAAATCCAGCCGCAGCGTCGACAGAATGACGAAGATGAAATAGGTCAGCGGCACCGCGAAGCCGAGCGCGTCCACCGGACCCATGCTGTCGATATGCATCGCCAAAGCGAGCGTCGGCATCGAGGTTTCGACCAGCACACCGACATAGCGCCGGTAAACCGGCAGGTCCTGGTCCTTGCCGAGGTGCCGGGTGATGACGGAGTGGACCCAGAGTTCGAACAGAACGAACGGGACCAGGACGATGTAGAGCTCGCTCGGATCGAAGCGGCCGTGCCAGAGCTTCTGGATCGCATTGGGATCGAGCACATGGACGATGAGGATCAGTGACCCGATCAGGACGGTGGTCCCGATCAGCGCCTTGATCCGGATCAGCTCGGTCCGCAGGATTTGCTGCGTCAGCGCGTGCTGAAAGTCAGCGGATAACACCACAGGCTTCTCACTTCTATTGCCCCATAGCCCCAGCATCCGACCATTCCCCACCCTGTCATTCCGGGGCGATGCGCAGCATCGAACCCGGAATCCTTGGATTCCGGGTTCGCCTCTTCGAGGCGCCCCGGAATGACGTCGCGTATCATATTCTGCATCAATCGAGCGTGCGACGGAAGCGGGTCACGGCGATCGTCATCGCCAAAAGCATCAGTGCAATGAGAGCAATGGTGTCGTACTGCAAATTCTGGATGGTCGCGCCCTTCAGCATGATGGCGCGGACGATGCGAACGAAATGCGTCAGCGGCAGGCACTCGCCGATATATTGCGCCCATCTCGGCATGCCGGCGAACGGAAACATGAAGCCGGACAACAGAATGCTGGGCAGGAAGAACATCATCGACAGCTGCATCGCCTGCAACTGGTTCTGCACGATGGTCGAGAAGGTGTAGCCGATCGCAAGATTGGTGGTGATGAACAGCGTCGTCAGCAGCGCCAGCGTGGCCAGGCTGCCGAGAATGGGCACGCCAAACAACAACACGCCGATGCCGATGATCAGCGTTGCCTGAACGAAGCCGACGATCACGTAAGGTATGATCTTGCCGAACATCACCTCGACCGGCTTGATCGGCATCGACAACAGGCTTTCCATGGTGCCGCGCTCGATCTCACGGGTCACCGATAGCGCCGTGAAGATCAGCATGGTCATGGTCAGGATGGTGCCGACCAGGCCCGGCACGATGTTGAGCCGCGAGGACGCCGCCGGATTGTAGCGCGAATGGGCGCGGATCTCGAACGGCGTCGATGGCGGATCGCCCGCCTGCAGATCGTGCGCCAATGCGGTCTGCACGATGCCGTTGAGCGTGCCCAGGGCCGAGCCCGCCGCCACCGGATCGGTCGCATCGGCGGCGACCAGCAGCGCCGGATGATCGCCGCGCCGCACCGCGCGCTCAAAACCGCGCGGGATTTCGACGCCGAACAGCACCTTGCCGGATTGCAGGAGATCGTCGAACTCGGCGACGCTGTGGACTTCATGGGTAAAGCGGAAATAGGCAGTATTCTCCATCGCCTTCAGAATCGAACGCGCCAGGTCGCTGTCTTCCTGCAGCAACACCGCGGTCGGCAAATGGCGCGGCGTGGTGTTGATCGCAAAGCCGAACAGCACGAGTTGCATCACCGGCAGCATCACGATCATCGCGAACGAGACCCGGTCGCGGCGGAGCTGGATGAATTCCTTCACCAGCATCGCATAGCTGCGCCAGCAGAAGCCGAATGACGGCTCCCGGACATTGCGGCGCCCGCTGCTTGTGTCGGTCGTACTCATTGGAAATTGTCCTTTGAGCGGCTCATCAGATCGATGAACACGTCTTCCAGCGACGGATCTCCATGCTGCCAGTTCCACCCCCTGTTATCCCTGTAGGGCGCGACGCTGGATTCGAGCGCGGCCTTGTCGCGGCCGGAGACGTGCAGGCTGGTGCCGAACGGCGCCACCATGTCGACGCCGGGCTTGCCGGACAGTTCAGCGGCAAGACCATTGAGATCGTCGCCCGTGACCGTCCAGGTCGACAACGCCGATTGCGCGATCACCTCATCGACCGTGCCATGCGCCAGCAGATTGCCGTAGGCGATATAGGCGATCTCGTGACAGCGCTCCGCCTCGTCCATGTAATGGGTGGAAACCAGCACGGTCAGGCCGTCGGCTGCGAGCGCATGGATCTCGTTCCAGAAATCGCGTCGCGCCTTGGGGTCGACGCCGGCGGTCGGCTCGTCCAGCAGCAGCAATTGCGGGTTGGGCAGCGTGCAGGCGCCGAGCGCCAGCCGCTGCTTCCAGCCGCCGGAAAGCTCGCCCGCGAGTTGTTCCTCGCGGCCGTTGAGGCCGATGCGCTGGATCATGTCGCGCGCCGCTTGCCGCGCGTTGGGCAGGCCGTAGAGCCGCGCCACGAACTCCAGGTTTTCGCGCACCGAGAGGTCCTGGTACAGGCTGAAGCGCTGCGTCATGTAGCCGACCTGGCGCTTGATCTTGTCTGCCTCGCGGCGGATGTCGTAGCCGAGGCAGGTGCCCTCGCCGGAATCCGGCGTCAGCAGGCCGCAGAGCATGCGGATGGTGGTGGTCTTGCCGGAGCCGTTGGGACCGAGGAAGCCGTAGATCGAGCCGCGCTTGACCTGCATCGAGAGGTTTTGCACGACCGCCCGGCCGCCAAACGATTTCGACAGACCCTCGACATTGATCGCAATATCAGGCGCGGTTGACGGTGCTGTGTTCATCGCTTGTCCGCCACCGGTATCGGCGCATTGACGAACACGCTGATCGGCTGGCCGACGCGCAGACTGGCCGGCTTGTTCGGTCGCGCCTGGATCAAATAGACGAGCTTGCTGCGCTCATCGAGGCTGTAGATAACCGGCGGGGTATATTCCGCCGTCGTCGCGATGAAGTAGATTTTTGCGGTAAGATCGCCCGCGCAATTGTCGCAGGTCACCTTGACCTCGTCGCCGATCGCAAGCTTCGGCAATTGCGTCTCCGGCACGAAGAAGCGCAGCTTCATGTTGCCGGGCGGCATGATCGACAACACCGGCCGCTGCGCCGGCACCATCTCGCCTTCGCGGAAATAGATCTGCTGAATGGTGCCGGCGACCGGCGCGAAACCGTTGCGCCGGGCCAGCCGCGTCTGCGAAGTGTTGACGCGCGCCTCCGCCACCCGCAGCGCCGAGACCGCGGAGTCGAGATTGGCCTGGGTGCCCGAACCGGTCTTGGACAAAGACGCCGCACGGTCATAGGTCTGCTGGGCATTGGCCAGCGTCGCATTGTGCTGGTTGAGATCGGCCTTCTGCAGTTCGTCATCGACCGAATAGATCTGCATGCCGGGCTTCACTTCGTCGCCCTCCCGCACGCTGAGCTTGGTCACGCGCCCGGATTCGTCGGGGCTGACGAAGATCATGTCGGCTTCGACCCAGCCCTGAAAGCCGGGATCCTTGCGCTCCTTGCAGCCGGTCAGCACGGCGGCGAGCGCGAGCGCGGCAAAAATGACCGTCGCTTTCGAAAAGGGCTTCCGCGACGAAGTCATGTCGTCCTCCGTTCGCCAAAAATCAGATCGAGATGAACGCGAAACATCTCGTTCGCATCGAGTGGCGCATGTTTGCTGAACAGGCTTTGCCAGATGATCGCGACGATGGCCGGCGCCACGAGGATCTGCGGAAAGCGCGCCAGATTCTTCTGCTGGATTTCGCCGCTGATAACGCCGAGTTCGATCAGCGCGCGCATGCCGGCGATCCCTTTCGAGACCACTTCGCGGTAGTAGAAATCGGCGATATCGGGAAATCGCGGCCCTTCGGCAACGATCAGGCGCACGATGTCGCCACGCCGCGTCGTCACCACGTCATGGATGAAGGCCCGGGCAAAGTTCTCCACCATGTCGCGGATCGAGACGCCAGCCGGCGGCGGCCCCGCCGCGGCAAGACGGTTGACCAGCGGAACGATCGCGGTCCGGATCAATTCCTCGAACAGCGCTTCCTTGTCCTTGAAGTGCAGATAGATCGTGCCCTTGGCGACGCCTGCCCGCTTGGCGACGTCGTCGAGCCTTGTGGCCGCAAAGCCGCGCGCGATGAATTCATCCATCGCTGCCTCGATAATGGCCCCGCGCCGCTCGGCGGCGCGTTCGGCCCGGTTTGAGGCGGGCTTTGCGGGCTCAACCTTCGCCGAGACCACTTTCGGGCTCTTGGCGGCGGCAGCCCTGCTCACAACACGGCTTTTGGCCGGTTTGGACGGACGTCGGGTGCTGTGGTGTGTTTTGCTCATGATCCATATATGACTGACCGGTCAGTCATTGTCAATATCGGACTGAAATTGCCGTTTTCACGTCCCCGTGAGGATTTGGTCGTGCAGCCGTCATTGCGAGCGCAGCGAAGCAATCCATCTCGCCACGCACTCGCGCGCCCCGAACACGGGCTCGCCTTCCGCGGCGCGACACGCCCCGAGTCCTTGAACAGATTGCCCTCGATTAGAACGCAGAGATGCCGGATGCGGGCTGCATCCGCGGTCTAACGTGCAATCGAACAAAGAAGCGCACGCGAGCATGCATATTCACCGGCGACACTCCGGTATTCGCTGCGCTGCGCCAATCTGTCCCGCCTTTCAC
This sequence comes from Bradyrhizobium sp. AUGA SZCCT0176, assembly GCF_018130145.1. GTDB lineage: Bacteria > Pseudomonadota > Alphaproteobacteria > Rhizobiales > Xanthobacteraceae > Bradyrhizobium. The sequence continues at coordinate 526,732 of NZ_JAFCMB010000004.1, forward strand.
ACGTGGCGGAAGCCGGACGATGCGATACCCTCCCCGCCAATTCAGGGAGGAATCATGTTAACGAAATTCAATCGCCGTCACTTCATCGCTGCCGGTACCGCCGCTGCCGCGTCGCCATTCCTGTTGCGCGGAGCCTCGGCGCAAGGCGCGTGGCCGTCGCGGCAAATCCGGATGGTCTGCAGCTACCCGGCGGGTGGGCAGACCGACCTGTTGGCGCGCGGCTTCGGCGATTACATCTCCAGACAGGTGGGAAAGACCGTCGTCGTCGAAAACAAGGCGGGCGCCTCCGGTTCGATTGGTGCTCAGGAAGTCGCACGCGCTGAGCCGGATGGCCACACCATCCTGTGCTCGATCTCGACGACTTTTGTGATGAACCGGGTCATGATGAAGAACCCCGGCTATGACATGGACAAGGACCTGGCACTCGTCAGCATCATCCCGGGCGCCGGGCTGCTGCTGGTCGCAAGCACGAAATCAGGCATCAAGACATTCGACGACTTCGTCGCTTTCGCGCGCAAGAGCGGCAAGATGAACTTCGGCACCTACAGCGCCGGCTCCTCCCCGCACATCACCATCAATGAACTCAACAAGCAGTATGGTCTCAACATCGAGCCGATCCACTACCGGGGTGAAGCGCCGATGTGGACGGGCATCGCGGACGGCACCCTCGACGTCGCAATGGGCAGCTACACGGCCGCGCAATCCGTCCTGCAAAGCAACGCCGGCGTCGTATTCGCGGTGCATTCCAAGAAGGTCGACGCGATTCCTAACGTGAAAACCCTGCCTGAACTCGGCGCGTCCTCGAAATTCTTCACCGTGAGCGGCTTTTCGGGCTGGGCGGTGCCGAAGGCGACGCCGCAGCCGATCGTCGACCGGTTGTCCGAACTCTGCGTGGCGGCCAACAACGATCCGAAGGTGAAGGAAATTCTGTCGACCTTCGTGCTCGAACCGGCAATCGGCTTCAAGGAAAGCAACGCCTTGTATCAGCGCGAATTGCCGGTCTGGATCGAAGCCGGACAGGCGCTCGGCTTGCCGCCGGCCTGATTTGGCCGCAGCCATCTTGCCGGAACCAGCGTGACGTCAGGCACAGATGGCCGGCCTTGATTGGCGTACCCTGGCGGCCTGAGGTGAATCTCACCGAAGGCCGCAGGGGTGAAACATGACCACATCGAACCGTGAAGTTCGTGAACTTGGTATCGACGATCTCGATCACGTCGCAGGCGGAATGCTCTCGCTGGGCGTGATCCGCGCGTATTTCTGCGCCCAGGCCTCCAGCGTTTTTCTTGGTCCAGTGATTGGCACCTCGATCGGGTCGGGAATCGGCGCGGGCGCTGCGGGCGGCGGCGGCGATTCCGCCTGACGGCAAAGCGCCAGGCTCGACACGAGCTAGCTGTGAAACTTCAACCCATCGACGATCTTGTCGATCACCTTGCGCTCGGCGCGCATGGCGAGCCCCGCCAGATTGAGTTCGGCGCGGATCACCGCTTTCACCACCTCGCGATTGGCGGCGTCATGCGTGGTCTTGAACATGTCCTCGGTATAGACCGCAGGCGTCACGTCCCGCGCCAGCGCGCGTTCCAGCGCCCGCGACAGCGCGGCGCGATCGGCGCCGTAGATCAGGATCGGCTGACCGATCAGCGACAGATACTTCGTGCCGGAGCCGTCGCCATAGGGCTCGCCGATACATTCGGGAAACGAAGCGGCAATGCCACCGGCCAGAAACGAAGCCACGTTGAGCTTCTGCCACGGTTCAAGATCGGTCCGGATCACGACCGCGATTTTAGTGTCGAATTGCATGGGGTTTTTCCGCTGTCATTCCGGGGCGCCGCGCAGCGGCGAACCCGGAAGCTCGAGATTCCGGGTTCGCGTCTACGACGCGCCCCGGAATGACGCAAGAGGTCACCCCTTGGCGTCGCAGGCCCAGGCGCGGATCACGCATTCCTTGCCGCCGAATTCGTAGCACTTCTTGGTCGCGGCGTTGAGCGAGCTCGATATCTTCGGCTTCACCGCATAGCCATGGGCGCCGCAGGGCTTGGCCATGTCGATCGCGAACGCGGCGCAGGCGCGCTTCATGGTCACGGCGGTGCAGTCGCCCTTGCATTGCCTCAGGGCGGCGGCGCGCGCGGTCGCTTCGGCGGGATAGTCATAGGCCTGGCCATAGGCGCCGCATTTGCCGACCGCCAACGCGCCGGCCGCCCAGCTTTCGGTGACGAAGCGCGACGCGCCGATCACCAAAGTGAGCGCGAGAATGAACAGCGCGCGGCGTTGCGCGGCAGCGGTCGAAACGATCAAGATCCCCATCCCCCAAGACAGCGGGCGGAATCTAGCCCTGGGGAGTTGAGACTTGGTGAATGGAAGGTTGAAAAAGGGTGTTAACGAACCAATAACGCCCTTAGTTCGTAGGGTGGGCAAAGGCGCAATTGCGCCGTGCCCACCATCTCTCCGAAACCGTCGTCGTGAAGGTGGGCACGCTTCGCTTTGCCCACCCTACGAAGCCGCCTACCCCCGCCGTGCCGCTTCCAGCGCCTGTGGCGTGTCGATATCGAGAAACGCGCTTTCGCCCTCGACCGGGACTTCGGCCACGGCTTCGGCATGCTTGGCGATGAGGTGGCGGGCGCCGACGTCGCCATCCAGCGTCATCAATTCGCGGAAGAAGCGCCGCGACCACAGCACCGGATTGCCGCGCCGCCCGTCGCTGACCGGGACCGCGATCAGATGGCCGCGATCCGGTTCGAACGCCTCGATTAGCCGGTCGATCAATTTGGCATCGATCAGCGGCATGTCGCCGAGGCACACCAGCGCACCGTCGGCATTCGCGGGCACCGCCCCGATACCGGCCTTGACGGAGCTTGCGAGCCCGCCGGCGAAATCCGGGTTACGGACGAATTTCACTCTCAAGCCGGCCAATGCCTGCTCGACCAGGTCGGCCTGATGGCCGGTGACGACGATCACCTCCATCGCCTTCGAGGCCAGCGCGTGCTCGGTCACGGTCCGCACCAGCTTGTTGCCGTCGAGCTCGGCGAGCAGCTTGTTCGGACCGCCCATCCGGGTCGAACGGCCAGCCGCGAGCACGATGGCCGCGACGTTGCGGCTGGCTTCGATGTCGGCAACGGTGCGCGGCTGTGGCCTCGTCACTATTTCCATCAGCAGACCGCCGACGCCCATGCCGGTGAGTTCGGCGCGCGTCACCTTCAGGCCTGCGAGCAGGCGCATCAGCACCCAGTCAAAGCCGTTTTCGACCGGCGAACGCGCGCAGCCCGGTGCACCCAATACAGGCACGCCGCCAGCGCTGCCGATCAGCAGCAGATTGCCAGGATCGACCGGCATGCCGAAATGCTCGATCGCGCCGCCGATTTCAGTGATCGCAGCCGGGATCACGTCACGGCGGTCGGCAATTGCGGACGCGCCGAACACGATGACGAGCTCCGCGCCGAGGCCGAGCAATTCCTTGATCGAGGCGGCGAGCACGGTCTCGTCATGCGGCACGCGTCGCTCGGCGATGATGGTCGCACCCGCCGGCGCCAGGCGCTCGGCGGTGACGCGCAGGGTTTTCTCGATGACCTTCGGCGCCAGGCCCGGCAGCAGGGTCGAGACCACGCCGACGCGCTTGGTGGTATAGGGAGCAATCCGCAGGGCGCCCTTGCCCGCAACGGCAACGGCGGCGTCGCGCAGTTTCGCTTCGACGCCGAACGGAATGAGCTTGACGGTCGCGATCATCTCGCCCTCGACCACCGGCTTGAAGGCGGCAAGGGTCGCAAAGGTAATGGCTTCATCGACGCCGTTGATGCGGTCGACCGCGGCGCGATCGACCACCAGCACGCCGGCCTGCGCGGCGAACAGGTTGGAACGACCGGTAAAGGCGCGCTCGACATTGACGCCGTCGCCCGCCACCGCCTGCGCGATGCTGGCGGCGGCGACGTCTTCGGAGACATCGCCGTCTTCCAGGCGCACCACGACGATTTCCTTGACGCCGGCCTTGGTCAGCGCCTCGACCTCACCGGGACCAATGGACGTGCCCTTCTTGAGCACCAAGGCACCCTGGCGCAGCGTATGCACGGTGACGCCGCCAATCGCGTCGGCCGGACTGGCGGGGCCGAACTTCATGCCGCCTGCTCTTTCGCAGTTTCCTTCGGCAGCCGCAGCTCCGCCGTGATCTCGGCCATGATCGAGACCGCGATCTCCGACGGCGACACCGCGCCGATGTTGAGGCCGATCGGCGCATGGATGCGCGCGATGTCGGCGTCCGATGCGCCCTGCGCCTTCAGCCGCTCGGCACGCTTGGCGTGGGTTTTTCGCGAACCGAGCGCGCCGATATAGAAGCAGTCGCGCGCAAAGGCATGCAGCAGCGCCGGATCGTCGATCTTGGGATCATGCGTGACCGCAACGAACGCGGTGTAATGATCGACATTGAGCGGCGGCAACGCCACGTCGGGCCATTCGGCGATCAGCGGCACATCCGGAAAACGCTCGGGGCTCGCGAACGCGGTGCGCGGATCGACCACCGTGACGTCGTAATCCAGCGAGCGCGCCAGCGGCGCGAGCGCCTGGCTGATATGGACAGCGCCGACGATCACGAGCCGCGCGGTCGGCGCATAGACATTGAGGAACAGTTTCTTGCCGCCGGCCTCGATCATGCCGCTCTTGCCCATGCGCAACTGCTTTGAAAGCTCAGCCCGCAGGGGATCGGTCGCGATGTCCTTTGCCTTGACGAGGCGCTGGTCGCCATTGGCGGTATCGGTGATCACGACCACCGGCCGCCGCGCGGCGCGCTCGATGTTCACTTCAGAGAGTGTTTGCAGTTTCACGACTGGCCCACCTTCTCGACGAAGACGCGGATGGTGCCGCCGCAGCTTAGGCCAACATTCCAGGCGGTCTCGTCCGCCACGCCGAATTCGAGCATTTTGGGCTGGCCGCTTGCGATCACGTCGAGCGCTTCGGTGACGACAGCGCCCTCGACACAGCCGCCGGACACCGAGCCCAGGAAGGTGCCGTTGTCATTGATGACGAGGCTGGAGCCGGCCGGGCGCGGCGCCGAGCCCCAGGTTTCGACCACGGTCGCCAGCGCAACCCCATGGCCGGCCTTCTGCCAGGCCTCGGCGGCCTGCAGGATGTCTTCGTCGCGATTGAGCATAGCGGGCCTCTTTTCAAGCTGCCGATCGGATCACGCTGCGATGATGGGGCGGAGGCGGCGACGAAAGCGCCGCAATCAGCCCTTCCATTGAACTCAAATTATGCACCGGACGGAATTCGTCAACGTGCGGCAGCATCATTTTGATGCCCTGCGCCTTGGCCTCGAAGCCGCCATAGCGCAATAGCGGGTTGAGCCAGATCAGACGGCGGCAAGACCTATGCAGCCGGTCCATCTCGAACGCCAGTTTGTCGTCGGCCTCGCGCTCCAGCCCGTCTGAGATCAGCAGCACGATGGCGCCCTGCCCGAGCACGCGCCGGCCCCACAATTTGTTGAACGAGTGCAGCGAGGTAGCAATCCGGGTGCCGCCGGCCCAGTCCTCGACCGAGGACGAGCAGCGCGCCAGCGCTTCGTCGGGATCGCGCGCCCGTAAGGAACGCGTCACGTTGGTGAGGCGGGTGCCGAACAGGAACACCGAGACGCGCTTGCGGGCGTCGGTGATGGCATGGAGGAAATGCAGGAACAGGCGGGTGTATTCGCTCATCGACCCGGAGATATCGAGCAGCGCCACGATCGGCGCTGGCTTATCGATCCGCCCCAGCTTTCGGATGTCGATGATCTCGCCGCCGGTGCGCAAGGACCCGCGCAGCGTCCGGCGCATATCGAGCTTGAGCCCGCGCGCGTCCGGCTGGTAACGGCGGGTGCGCAGCTCGGCTTGCGGCAATCGCATGTCCGCAATCGCGCGCGTCACTTCGGCGATCTCGGCCGCGCTCATCTGCGCAAAATCTTTCTTCTGCAGGATCTCCTTGTCGGAGACGGAGAGCCGCAGTTCCTGCTCCTGGGCCTGCGGGGCTTCCTCGCGCATCGAGGGTTGCGCCAAAGCCTCCTGCACACGCCGCGAGGCCGGCGGCGGTTTTTTCTTGGCGTGGTCCGGCAGCGGCACCGAATCCAGCATCGACTTCCACTCTTCGGCGGCGCGGAAGAACAGGTCGAAAGCCTGCTTGAAAATCAGCGCATGTTCGTGACGCTTGACGAAGATCGCTTCCAGCGTGGCGTAGACGTCGGCGCGGTTGCCGATCTCGATCACCTGCAGCGCGTTGAGCGCATCGATGACCGCGCCCGGCCCGACCGGAATCCCGGCGGCACGCAACGCGCGGGCAAAGCCGACGACGTTGTCGGCCATCTGGCCCGTCGGGGGATTGAGGTGGTCAATCGACATCGTGCACTTACTCTCTCAAGCGGGCGGTGCGCCCCCTCTCCCGCTTGCGGGGGAGGGTTGGGGTGGGGGCTGCCTCAACAAGCACACTGTTCAACTTGCATTCGCTGTTTCCGCCAATGCCAAACTTCGTCGCCTGAGCATTCGGAGAGAGCCCCCACCCCAACCCTCCCCCGCAAGCGCGGGAGAGGGAGCGCACAGCCCTCGCCTAGTCGCTCGTCGCTTCCTTCAAAACCTTCTGCAGCGTGTCGCCCTGCATCCGCGCTATGTCGTCCTGGTATTTCAGGAGCGCGCCCAGCGTGTCGCCGACGACTTGCGGCGTCAGCGAGCGGGCGTCGAGTTCGGTCAGCGCGGTGGCCCAGTCGATGGTCTCGGCAACGCCCGGCGACTTGTAGAAATCCTGATCGCGCAACGCCTGCACGAAGCGCACCACCTGCTGCGACAGTTTTGCGGAGATATCCGGCACGCGCGATTTGACGATCGCAAGCTCGCGCTCGGCATTGGGATAATCCACCCAGTGATAGAGGCAGCGGCGCTTCAGCGCGTCGTGGATTTCGCGGGTGCGGTTCGAGGTGATGATGACGATCGGCGCTTGCGGCGCCTTCACGGTGCCGAATTCGGGGATGGTGACCTGGAAGTCCGAGAGGATTTCCAGAAGATACGCCTCGAACGCCTCGTCGGCGCGGTCGAGTTCGTCGATCAGCAGCACCGGCGCGCCGGCCACATCGGGCTCCAGCGCCTGCAGCAGCGGGCGCTTGATCAGGAAACGCTCGGCGAAAATATCGCTGGAAAGCTGGTCGCGGTCAGTGTCGCCGCCGGCTTCCGCCAGCCGGATCGCGATCATCTGCGCGGCGCTGTTCCATTCGTAGACCGCGGAGGCAACGTCGAGGCCTTCGTAGCACTGCAGACGGATCAGTTTCCGGCCCAGGGCGGCCGACAGCACTTTTGCGATTTCGGTCTTGCCGACACCGGCCTCGCCTTCGAGGAACAGCGGTCGTCCCATCCGCAGCGACAGATAGGTCACCGTCGCCAGCGATCGCTCGGCGAGATAGCCGCGCGAGGTCAGCAATTCCTGCATCGCATCGACGGATTTCGGTAGCGCCGATGCACTCATGACAAAGCCAATCTTGCTGAGCCGGGAAACGGCAAACTTACTTCGCCGTCGCGGCTTCGACGGCGCGGCGCGTCAGCACGCCGATCAGATGCGCGCGATATTCGGCGCTGCCGTGCAGGTCGCTGTTCAGCCCTTCGGCCGGAACGGAAACGCCGTCGAGCACCTTGTGCGAGAAGCGCTTCTTCAACGCCTCTTCGAACGGTTCGGCGCGGAACACGCCGTCCGAGCCGGCGCCGGTGACGGCGACGCGGACATCCGACGGACGCTTGGCGACGAACACGCCGACCAGCGCGTAGCGCGAGGCCTGGTTGCGGAATTTGATATAGGCCGCCTTCTTCGGCACCGGGAACATCACCTTGGTGATGATCTCGTCGCTTTCGAGCGCCGTCGTGAACAGGCCCTGGAAGAATTCTTCGGCCTTCAGCCGGCGCTTGTTGGTGACGATGGTGGCGCCGAGCGCCAGCACCGCGGCGGGATAATCCGCAGTCGGATCGTTGTTGGCGAGCGAGCCGCCGATGGTGCCTTTGTGGCGCACCGCAGGATCGCCGATCATGCCGGCGAGTTCGGCCAGCGCCGGAATGGCTTCGCCGACGACGGCCGAGGTCGCGACCGCGGCGTGCTTGGCGGTGGCGCCGATCACCAGAGAACGGCCCTTCATCTCGATGCCGTCGAGGCCTTCGATATGGGAGAGATCGACCAGATGCGGCGGGCTCGCGAGCCGCTGCTTCATGACCGGCACCAGCGTGTGGCCGCCGGCGATCACCTTGGCGTCCTCGTTCTTCACCAGGAGATTGGCGGCCTGACGCACGGTCGCGGGGCGATGATATTTGAATTCGTACATGAGAACTTCCTGATCGCGGTCGCGATGAATTCGATGATGCGAGGCGGACTTAAGCCAGGTCGGATTTAAGCAAGGTCGGATTTGGCCATCGCCTTGGCGCCGGCGGCGATCGAGGTCACGATGTTCTGATAGCCGGTGCAGCGGCACAGATTGCCTTCGAGCTCTTCGCGAATGACGTGGTCCGAGAGGTCGTTGCCCTTGCGGTGCACCAAGTCGACCGCGGTCATGATCATGCCGGGGGTGCAGAAGCCGCATTGCAGGCCGTGGTGCTCACGGAAGGCTTCCTGCATCGGATGCAGCGGCGCGCCGTCGGCGGCCAGGCCCTCGATCGTGCGGACTTCGTGGCCGTCGGCCATGACAGCCAGCGTGGTACAGGATTTGACCGCCTTGCCGTCAAGATGGACGACGCAGGCGCCGCACTGCGAGGTATCGCAGCCGACATGGGTGCCCGTCAGCCGCAGGTTTTCGCGGAGAAACTGGACCAGGAGGGTACGGGAGTCGACATTGGCGTTTACGGGATTGCCGTTCACGATCAGGGAAATCTTGGCCATCAGCACTCTCTTGAGCTGCACTGCCGCATATCGGCTGCGCAGGCGTTTAAAATCGTTCCAAGGCCATAATATGGGCCATCCCGGCAATGAGCAACCTTGGCAGTCACTCACTTCCGGCATGGCCAGATACCGCTTAGCGGGACTCTTGACGGGGTATTCGGGCTGGACTTGAGGCGGGAATCTTGGGCGGAGCCAAGAGGCAGCCAAGCTTCAACCCGGGATCAACCCTGCACCGCCTTGGCGAAATTGGCGAAGAACTCGTCGGCCAGTTTCTTGGCAGAGCCGTTGATCAGGCGCTGTCCGAGCTGGGCCAGCTTGCCGCCGATCTGGGCCTCGACATTATAGCTGAGCAAGGTGCCGCCATCCTTTTCGGCCAGCGCCACCGTGGCACCGCCCTTGGCGAAACCGGCAACGCCGCCCTCACCTTCGCCCGAGATCTTGTAGCCGTTGGGCGGGTCGAGATCGCTCAGCGTGACCTTGCCCTTGAAGCGGGCGGAGACCGGGCCGACCTTCATTTTGGCGGTGGCGCGGAAGCCATTGTCCTCGGTCTTCTCGAGCTCCTCGCAGCCGGGGATGCAGACCTTCAGCACCTCCGGATCGTTCAATTTGGCCCACACGGCCTCGCGCGGCGCCGCAAGCTGGACTTCGCCGGTCATCGTCATAGCCATGGGTGGTGCCTCCGGTAACGCTTCAAAACTGTTCTCCCAAGTAATGCACACGCGCGCATAAGGAAAGGCCGCCCTGGGACGACGAGCGATGCATATTCGCAAAGCCCAACAGGGATCGCCGCAATGCCGCAAATTTTGGCTCCCGGTGTTGTGACCGGGATACCGCCAGAAAATCAGGAGCACCCGGCATTACTCAACGGGGTTGGTATTACCAACCGGGTTGGCAGAGCCAACGGGGGATGGTTAGGTCCGGCACAGATGAGTACGTCCCTGTCCCCATTGCTTGCCCCGATGCTGTCGAGCGCCGCGATGCGCGCGGTGTGCGACGATGCCGCATGCCTCCAGAATATGCTGGATTTCGAGGCCGCGCTGGCCCGCGCCGAAGCCGCGACAGGCGTCATTCCCGGCAGCGCGGCGGGCCCGATCACCAGCGCCTGCACAGCCGAATCATTCGACCTCGCCGCACTGGCCGAGGCCGCGACACGCTCCGGCAATCTCGCGATCCCGCTGGTCAAGGCGCTGACGGCGAACGTGGCGAAGCTGGACGCCGACGCCGCGCGCTACGTGCATTGGGGCGCGACCAGCCAGGACGTGATCGATACCGGCGCGATGCTCGGCCTGCGCGCCGGCATCGATGCGCTGCTCGCTGACACCGCCCGCGCCATCGCGGGCTTTGCCAAACTGGCGCGCCAGCACCGCAACACCGCCGTGGTCGGCCGGACCTGGCTGCAGCATGCGCTGCCGATGCCGTTCGGCCTCAAGCTTGCCGAATATGCCGCGGCCCTGCACCGCTCGCAGGCTCGGCTGCGGCGATTGCGCAGCGAGACGCTGGCGCTGCAGTTCGGCGGCGCCGCCGGCACCCTCGCCGCGCTCGGCGACCAGGGATTGCTGGTCGCAGAACAACTGGCGCAGGAGCTGAAACTGCCGCTGCCCGAGGCGCCCTGGCACACCCACCGCGACCGCATCGCGGAGGCCGCATCCGTGCTCGCCATTCTCGCCGGCAGCTGCGGCAAGATCGCCCGCGATGTTTCCTTGATGATGCAGACCGACGTCGGCGAAGCCTTTGAGCCATCGGGCGAAGGCCGCGGCGGCTCCTCCACCATGCCGCACAAGCGCAACCCGGTGGCGGCCGCGACCGCGCTCGCCGCCGCCACCATGGCGCCCAATCTGGCGGCGACGATTTTTGCCGCCCAGGTGCAGGACCACGAACGCAGCGCCGGCCCCTGGCACGCGGAGTGGCCGACCCTGCCGACCTTGCTGCTGGTCACTTCGGGAGCGCTTGCGGCCATCGTCGACATCGCCGAAGGACTGGAAGTCGATGCCATCAGGATGCGCGCCAATCTCGACGCTACCGACGGACTGATCATGGCGGAAGCGGTGACGTTCGCGCTGGCTGAAAAAATCGGCAAGAGCGACGCGCATCATCTGATCGAGGCGGCCAGCAAGAAAGCGGTCGCCGGCAAGAAACATCTGCGCGACGTGCTGACGTCGGATGCAAAAGTCACCGCGCAGCTCAGCGCCGAGACAATCGCAAAACTGTTCGAGCCGATGGCCTATCAGGGCGCCTCGCAAGCCCTGATCGACCGCCTGCTCGCTTCACTGGAAACCTAAGAGACCGGAGACATTCCATGCCGATGATCGACGCCGACGGGTGCCTGCTCAACGTATCCGTCGAAGGCCGCGACGGCGGGCCGACGCTGATGCTGTCGAACTCGCTGGGCTCGACCATGCAGATGTGGGAGCCGCAGATGAAGGCGCTCACGGAGGTGTTTCGCGTCATCCGCTACGACCGCCGCGGCCACGGCAAGTCCAGCGTGCCGCCGGGCCCCTATTCGATGGAACGGTTCGGCCGCGACGTGCTCGCGATCCTCGACGATCTCAATATCGCCAAGACGCACTGGTGCGGGCTGTCGATGGGCGGCATGGTCGGGCAATGGCTGGGCGCCAATGCGCCTGATAGATTCGGCAAACTCATCCTCGCCAATACCGCTTGCCACTATCCCGACCCGACCAACTGGCACAACCGCATCAAGGCGGTGAAGGAAGGCGGCATCGCCGCCGTCGCGGACACCGTGATCGGCGGCTGGCTGACGGCGGATTTTCGCGAGCGCGAGCCGCAGATCACCGCCAACATGAAGGCGATGATGCTGTCGACCCCGGTCGAGGGCTACCTCGCCTGCTGCGAGGCGCTGTCGACGCTGGATAACCGCGAGATGCTGCCGAAGATAAAAAGCCCGACCCTGGTGATTGCCGGACGCCACGACATGTCGACGCCGGTTGCAGCCGGTGAATTCATCCGCAGCCAGATTCCCGGCGCCAGCATGACGATTTTGGACGCCGCGCATATTTCCAATGTCGAGCAACCGCACGCCTTCACCGACGCGGTGGTCGGCTTCCTGACGCAACGCTAACTCTAACAGCCGTCATTGCGAGCCAACGGGTCGCGCGAATGCGCGCCCGATGATAAACTCAGCGAAGCAATCCATACTTCCTTCGTTGTACGATGGATTGCTTCGCTTCGCTCGCAATGACGAAAGGAGAAAACCCATGGACGACGACAAGCGCCGCGACAACGGCATGACCCAACGCCGAAAAGTGCTCGGCAATGAATGGGTCGACAAATCGATCGCGGGCCGCAACGCGTTCAACACCGATTTCCAGGACCTGATCACCCGCTATGCCTGGGGCGATATCTGGACCCGGCCACATTTCGATCATCGCACCCGCCGCGTGCTCGTGATCGGCACGATGGTCGCGCTCGGCCAATGGGATGAATTCCGCCTGCACGTGCGCGCGGCCCTCGCCGAGGGCGGCTTCACGCCCGATGATATCAAGGAAATCATCCTGCAGCAGGCGATCTATTGCGGCGTGCCCGCGGCCAACCACGCCGTCAAGGAAGCCGCAGGGATCGTCGCCGAACTAGGTCTGCTGAAGGGATAGCTCGCCCGAGCCGGCGCTGGCATCCGCCGGCCTCTGCGCCGGCGCCTCGACCAGCATCACGATCACGGTGCCGAGCATCATCAACAGTTCGGCCGCATGCATCCGAAGGGCAGCGGTCTCACCGGCCTGCGACGCCATCAGCACGCCCGCAAAGCTGATGACGCTGCCTATCGCCAGCGCCATGCCGAGCGCTTCGTTGCAGCCGCCACTCTTGCGGATCGCGGCGCGGGTCACGAATACCAGAAAGACCGCAAAGAACGCCACGACCGTCATCCGCCCGAGCGCCAATAGCCAGGCGAAACGGACGGTCGCCGTGCCCGCCAGTTGCAGATGATCGCTGACGAACAAAGCGAACGAAATGTTGGGCCGGTCGTAGAGGCCATGGACCGGCGAAACCATGATCTTGAACGCGATCAGGGTCCAGGCCGGAATGAAATACGCCGCCAGCAGCGCGCCGCTGAGTGAACTGATCCGCCAGTGTTTGGCCATGCCGCTTCCCGTTGGTTCCGCCGCTCTTCGAGGCGGCGGGCTGACGGCGACGTAACTCCCTTAAACGGCGAGCGGCAATTTAAACCCTTTGTTTACCTTAATTGGCCGGCGGCCGGCCTCCCCGCATACAGGAAAAGCCCCGCCTTTCGGCGGGGCCTTGCTTAACTCTCGCTTACGTTCGAACCAGCGGTCCTGAGAACTAGCGGTCCTGATCAGGCATCTCGCCGGGTCGCTCGCCCTGACGGCGGCTCGGATCCTGCTGCTGCTGACCGGGCTTTTGACCGCCGCCCTGCTGCTGCTGGCCGGGCTTCTGACCCGGGTTCTGGTTCTGCTGGCCCGGCTTTTGGGTCGGCTTGCTCATTGGGGATCTCCCTTGTTGAACACAGTTGGGGGCAACGGAAAGTCCGGGCTTTGGTTGCGAGGGAACACCGGTTCCGACGCGATGATTGCGCGGCAAAGCCGTGTTGGCATTGTGACCCACGGAACTCCCCGGGAACCGGCAGCTCAAAACTAGCTCTGTACAAGCCCTCCGGGCCGTAGCCAGCGCTGTTGCCGCCCCCGGTTCCAAACTGTAAGAAAACGACACGATGCGTCGATCAAGGCTGCCGGGGGCCTCGGCGCGTTGACCTCTAGATACGGCAGCGCATGGATTATTTCGCCCAGCAACTGATCAACGGCCTCGTGCTCGGCTCGATCTACGGCCTGATCGCCATCGGCTACACTATGGTCTATGGCATTGTCGGCATGATCAATTTCGCCCATGGCGATATTTTCATGATCGGCGGCTTCATTGCCCTGATCACGTTCCTGATCCTGGTTTCGTTCGGCCTGACCGCGATCCCCCTGATCCTGCTGGTCGTGCTGTTGGTATCGATGGCGATCACCGCGCTGTATGGCTGGACCGTGGAGCGCATCGCCTACCGGCCGCTGCGGCATTCGTTCCGCCTCGCCCCGATGCTGTCGGCCATCGGTATGTCATTCGTGCTGACCAATTATTCCCAGGTCGCCCAGGGTGCGCGCGTCAAGCCGGTGCCGCCGATCATCACCGGCGGCTACACGCTGCATGAGGGCTCCGGCGGCTTCGTGGTGCAATTGTCCAACATCCAGATCATCGTGGTGATCACGACCGTCGTGTTGCTCGCGCTGTTCACCTGGCTGGTATCGAGCACGCGGCTCGGCCGCGACATGCGCGCCTGCGAGCAGGACCAGACCATGGCCTCGCTGCTCGGCGTCGATGTCGACCGCACCATCTCGATGACCTTCGTGATCGGCGCGGCGCTCGCTGCTGTCGCCGGCATGATGTACCTGCTCTATTACGGCCTCGTCGATTTCTTCATGGGCTTCGTCGCCGGCATCAAGGCGTTCACCGCCGCCGTGCTCGGCGGCATCGGCTCGCTGCCCGGCGCGATGCTGGGCGGACTTCTGATCGGGCTGATCGAGACGCTGTGGTCGGCCTACTTCTCGGTCGAGTACAAGGACGTCGCGGCGTTTTCGATCCTGATCGTCGTGCTGATCTTCCTTCCGACCGGCCTGCTCGGCCGGCCTGAAGTCGAAAAAGTCTGACGGGCGCCCGCGTGAACGCGCCCCCCGCCGCCATGCAAACCTCGCGCGCTCCCGGCGTCGCCTTCATCTTCAAGAAAGCCCTGATCAGCGCGCTGGTCGCGCTGGTGCTGTTCTCGCTGATGATCGGCGTGCGTACCGAAGCAGGATCCGACGGGCAACTGACCTACTGGACCCGCTTCGGCGACCTCGCCATGATGGTCGCAACCGTGTTCGGCGGCAGCATCGTCGTCGAGTTGCTGCGGCAATGGTGGGGACCGGTCGGCACCGTGCGCGTCGTGCCGCCGCAGGTAACATCGGCGCTTTCGTTCGCGGGTCGTCTCGTCGCGCCGGTGCTCTTGATCTTCACCTTCCTGGTGCCGGTGATCTTCTACAACGAACGCTACATTCTCGACCTCGGTATCCTCGTGCTGACTTACGTCATGCTCGGATGGGGATTGAACGTGGTGGTCGGCCTCGCCGGCCTGCTCGACCTCGGCTATGTCGCGTTCTATGCGGTGGGCGCCTATTCCTACGCGCTGCTGGCGACCAATTTCGGACTGTCGTTCTGGATCTGCCTGCCGCTGGCCGGCATCCTCGCCGCGTTCTGGGGCGTGCTGCTCGGTTTTCCCGTGCTGCGACTGCGCGGCGACTATCTCGCCATCGTCACCCTCGCCTTCGGCGAGATCATCCGCCTCGTCCTGCTCAACTGGCAAAGCCTGACCGGCGGTCCGAACGGCGTCACCGGCATTCCCCGGCCGACCATGTTCGGCATTCCGCTCTCGCCAGGCGACGACGGGCTTGCCGCCAAACTCGGCATCGAATTCTCGCCGACCCACCGCATCGTGTTTCTGTTCTACTTGATCCTGGCGCTCGCGCTGCTCACCAACTGGGTCACGATCCGGCTGCGCCGGCTACCGATCGGCCGCGCCTGGGAAGCCTTGCGCGAGGACGAAGTCGCCTGCCGCGCGCTCGGCATCAACACGACAACGACAAAACTGACGGCGTTTGCGACCGGTGCGATGTTCGGCGGTCTCGCCGGCGCGTTCTTCGCGACCAGACAAGGCTTCATCAGCCCGGAATCCTTCACCTTCCATGAATCGGCGCTGGTGCTGGCGATCGTGGTGCTGGGCGGCATGGGCTCGCAGCTTGGCGTGGCGCTGGCGGCGCTTGCCATGATCGGCGGCTTCGAACTGTTCCGCGGGCTCGACCAATACCGCATGCTGGTGTTCGGCATGGCGATGGTGCTGTTGATGATCTGGCGCCCGCGCGGCCTGATCGGTCACCGTGCGCCGACCGTGTTCCTGGAACGCAACCAGGCGATCTCGTCCGACCTCGTCAAGGAGGGGCACGGATGAGCGCCGATCAGATTCTTGACCACATCCTTTCCGTCGATCACCTGTCGATGCGCTTCGGCGGCATCGTCGCCGTCAACGACCTCTCCTTCGGCGCCGAACGGCGCAAGATCACCGCCCTGATCGGACCGAACGGCGCCGGCAAGACCACCGTCTTCAACTGCATCACCGGATTCTACAAGCCGACCAGCGGCAGCATGCGGCTGGCGCATGATGACGGCCACAACATCCAGCTCGAACGGCTGAACGATTTCCGGATTTCCAAGCAGGCGAAAGTCGCGCGCACCTTCCAGAACATCCGTCTCTTCCCCGGCATGACGGCGCTGGAGAATTTGATGGTGGCGCAGCACAATGCGCTGATGCGCGCCTCCGGCCTTACCCTGCTCGGACTGATCGGCGCGCCGTCCTGGCGCGTCGCGGAGAAAGCGGCGATCGATCTGGCGCGAACGTGGCTGGAGCGCATTGATCTTTTGGACCGCGCCGACGATGCCGCCGGCAACCTGCCCTATGGCGATCAGCGCCGCCTCGAAATCGCGCGCGCCATGTGCACTGAACCGGCGCTACTCTGCCTCGACGAGCCGGCCGCCGGCCTCAACGCGCGGGAGAGTGCAAGCCTGAGCGAGCTGCTGCTCTCGATCCGCGCGAATCAGGGCACCTCGATCCTCCTGATCGAGCACGACATGTCGGTGGTGATGGAAATCTCCGACCACGTCGTCGTGATGGACTACGGCGTCAAGATCGCCGAGGGCACGCCGCAACATGTCCGCGACGACCCCAGGGTGATCGCCGCCTATCTCGGCGCCGACGAGGAGGAAGCCATCGCGGTGATGGAGAGCGGAACGTGACCGCATCATCCCCAACAACGCCGCTGCTGGCGATCCGCGGCTTGCGCGCGGCCTATGGCAAGATCGAGGCGCTGAAAGGCGTCGATCTCGAGGTCGGCGCGGGCGAGATCGTCGCCCTGATCGGCGCCAACGGCGCCGGCAAATCGACTTTGATGATGACGGTGTTCGGCAGGCCCCGCGCCCGCGCCGGCCGGATCGAATATGACGGCCAGGATATCACCGGCGTGCCGACGCACGAGATCGCGCGGCTGCGCATCGCCCAATCCCCGGAAGGCCGCCGGATTTTCCCGCGCATGAGCGTGGCGGAAAACCTGCAGATGGGCGCCGACGCGACCGACTCCAGCGACGCCGACCGCGCCAGCGGCCTGGAGCGCATTTTTACGCTGTTCCCGCGGCTCAAGGAACGCATGACCCAGCGCGGCGGAACCTTGTCGGGCGGCGAGCAGCAGATGCTGGCGATCGGCCGCGCCCTGATGAGCCGGCCACGCCTGCTGATGCTCGATGAGCCGTCGCTCGGCCTTGCCCCCCTGATCGCGCGGCAGATTTTCGACGCCATCCGGACCCTGAACCGGCAGGACGGCCTGACCGTGCTGATCGTCGAACAAAACGCCAATCACGCGTTGAAACTCGCCCATCGCGGCTATGTCATGGTCAACGGCCTGATCACGCTCTCCGGCACCGGCAGTGAATTGTTACAGCGCCCGGAAATCCGCGCCGCCTATCTGGAAGGCGGCCGGCGGGGCTAGCGTTGCCCAAGCCGGCGGCGAAAACCGCCCGCTGCGGCAAGATGCTGCGAACGGACGGTGGATTTGCCCGAAATTTGCCGATGACTTCGCGGTAAAATCAGCCGACAATGGCCGCGGTTTTCGCGCCCGGCCCGCCGGGTGCATCCCGAAAATCGAACAACCCGCGAGGATAACTCATGAAATCATTGAAACTCATCGGCCTGGCATTGGGCGCAACATTGGCGCTTTCGACCACCGCGCTGGCGCAGGACATCAATATCGCAGTGGCGGGCCCGATGACGGGCGGCGAATCCGCGTTCGGCCGGCAGATGAAAAACGGTGCCGAACAGGCGGTGGCCGACATCAACGCCGCCGGCGGTGTGCTCGGCAAGAAGCTGGCGCTGCAGGTCGGCGACGATGCCTGCGATCCCAAGCAGGCGCGCTCGGTGGCGGAAAAGTTCGCCAGCGCGAAGATCCCGTTCGTCGCCGGTCACTTCTGCTCGTCCTCGTCGATCCCGGCGTCGGAAGCCTATGCCGACGGCAACGTGCTGCAGATTACGCCGGCCTCGACCAACCCGCTGTTCACCGAGCGCAAGCTCTGGAACGTGGCGCGCGTCTGCGGCCGCGACGATCAGCAGGGCCTGATTGCCGCCGATTACATCGTCAAGAACTACAAGGGCAAGAACGTCGCCATCCTCAACGACAAGACCACCTACGGCAAAGGCCTCGCCGACGAAACCAAGAAGGCGCTCAACAAGGCCGGCGTCACCGAGAAGATGTTCGAATCCTACAACAAGGGCGACAAGGATTTTAACGCGATCGTGTCGCGGCTGAAGCGCGACAATATCGATCTGGTCTTTGTCGGCGGTTACCATCAGGAATCCGGCCTGATCCTGCGCCAGATGCGCGACCAGGGCCTGAAGACGGTGTTGATGGCGGGCGACGCCTTGAACGACAAGGAGTTCGCCTCGATCGCAGGTCCCGCCGCCGAAGGCACGCTGTTCACCTTCGGCCCCGACCCGCGCAACAAGCCGACCGCCAAGGAGATCGTCGCGAAGTTCAAGGCCAAGAACATCGATCCCGAAGGCTACACCCTCTACACCTACGCCGCGATGCAGGTCTGGACGAAGGCGGTGGCGAAGGTCGGCTCGACCGATCCGAAGAAGGTGATGGAAGCCATCAAGGCCGGCGAGTGGGATACCGTGCTCGGCAAGATGGGATTCGATGCCAAGGGCGACATCAAGGCGATCGACTATGTCGTCTACAAGTGGGATGCCAAGGGTAACTACACCGAGATCAATCCGAAGGGTTCTTAAGACCCCTCACCGCTTTTGTTAGCAACGAACGCCCCGGCTTGCCGGGGCGTTTTTTGTTTGCGGCGCGTTCATCAAGGAAAGCCGAGCCTGCAAAGGTTAACGGCCTTTCACGCTATGGAACTTTTTTGCCGGGGTGGTGGAACCAAAGGCATCCGAGCGGTTTTAAACAGTTCGGGCTGGGTTCCATGTCATTGATTTTGCTGCATCACCTGCTGTTCCACCTTGATCTCCGATCGGGCGGCACGTCTTATGGCGCAAATCGCATACCAGCGGCCAGATTCGCGCGACATCGCCTCGAGGAGACACCATGAGTGATCTTTCCCCTGGAGCATCATCTCCGGTCCGCCGCGTCTCCAAAGCCAAAGCCCAGGCCAACGGCACGCCCGACCCGATGCAGGACCTGTTGCACGCGCTGCAGGCGATGCGCTCCGGCGATTTCTCGGTGCGGATGACCGGCGATCATCTCGGCATCGAGGGCAAGATCGCCGACACCTTCAATGAGATCGTCGCCGCCAATCAACGAATGGCGCAGCAACTGGAGCGGGTCGGACAGGTCGTCGGCCGCGAGGGCAAAACCCGGCAGCGTGTCAAATTCGATCTTTCGAGCGGCTCGTGGGCGGACATGGAAGGGTCGGTCAACACCCTGATCGACGATCTGCTATGGCCGACGCGCGAGGTGACCCGCGCGGTCGCCGCCGTGGCGCAGGGAGACCTGCTGCAGACCGTGCAACTCGATGTCGATGGCCGCCCGCTGGGCGGCGAATTTTTGCAGTCCGCCAACATCGTCAACACGATGATCAAACAGCTCAGCGTGTTCACCTCGGAAGTGACGCGCGTGGCGCGCGAGGTCGGCACCGAGGGCAAGCTCGGCGGCCAGGCGCAGGTGCCGGAAGTCACCGGCGTCTGGAAGGATTTGACCGAGAGCGTCAACTCCATGGCCAACAACCTCACCGGCCAGGTCCGCAACATCGCCGAAGTCACCATCGCGGTCGCCAATGGCGACTTGTCGAAAAAGATCACGGTCGACGTGCGCGGCGAGATCCTGCAGCTGAAGGAAGCCATCAATACGATGGTGGACCAGCTGCGTTCGTTCGCTTCCGAAGTGACACGCGTGGCCCGCGAAGTCGGCACCGACGGCAAGCTCGGCGGTCAGGCGATCGTGCCCGGCGTCGCCGGCACCTGGAAGGATCTCACCGACTCCGTCAACGCGATGTGCGGCAACCTCACCGCGCAGGTCCGCAACATCGCCAACGTCACCACCGCCGTCGCCCGCGGCGACCTCTCGCGCAAGATCACGGTGGACGTCCGCGGCGAAATTCTGGAATTGAAAGACACCATCAACACGATGGTGGACCAGCTCAACTCCTTCGCCTCGGAAGTGACGCGCGTCGCGCGCGAGGTCGGCACCGAAGGAAAGCTGGGCGGTCAGGCCCAGGTGCCCGGCGTCGCCGGTACCTGGAAGGACCTCACCGACAACGTCAACTTCATGGCTTCCAACCTGACCGCGCAGGTCCGCAACATTGCCGACGTCGCAACCGCGATCGCGGGCGGCGACCTTTCCAAGAAGATCACCGTCAACGTATCCGGTGAAATCCTTCAGCTGAAGGAAACGCTCAATACGATGGTCGACCAGCTCAACGCGTTTGCTGGCGAAGTGACGCGCGTCGCGCGCGAAGTCGGTACCGACGGGCGGCTCGGCGGTCAGGCCAACGTGCTCGGCGTCGCCGGCACCTGGAAGGATCTCACCGAGAGCGTCAACTCGATGGCGAGCAACCTGACGGCTCAGGTCCGCAACATCGCCGAAGTGACGACGGCGGTCGCCAATGGCGACTTGTCGAAGAAGATCACGGTGGACGTGCGTGGCGAAATTCTGGAGCTGAAGGACACCGTCAACACGATGGTCGACCAGCTCAACGCGTTTGCCGGCGAAGTGACGCGCGTCGCGCGCGAGGTCGGCACCGAAGGCAAGCTCGGCGGCCAGGCGCTGGTGCGCGGCGTCGCCGGCACCTGGAAGGATCTCACCGACAGCGTCAACTCGATGGCCAGCAACCTCACCGGCCAGGTGCGAAACATCGCCGAAGTCGCCACCGCCGTCGCCAAGGGCGACTTGTCGAAGAAGATCACGGTGAACGTGTCAGGCGAAATCCTTCAGCTCAAGGAAACGCTGAACACGATGGTCGACCAGCTCAACGCCTTTGCCGGCGAAGTGACGCGCGTGGCGCGCGAGGTCGGCACCGACGGCAAGCTCGGCGGCCAGGCCGAAGTGCCCGGCGTCGCCGGCACCTGGAAGGACTTGACGGACAGCGTCAACTCGATGGCCGGCAATCTGACGGCGCAGGTCCGCAACATCGCCGAAGTGGCGACCGCCATCGCCGGCGGCGACCTGTCGCGCAAGATCACCGTGGACGTGCGCGGCGAGATCCTGCAGCTGAAGGAAACGCTCAACACGATGGTCGACCAGCTCAACCGCTTCGCGGGCGAAGTGACCCGCGTGGCGCGCGAGGTCGGCACCGAAGGCCGGCTCGGCGGCCAGGCCAACGTGCCCGGTGTGGCCGGCACCTGGAAGGATCTTACCGACAACGTCAACTCGATGGCCGGCAACCTCACCGGCCAGGTCCGCAACATCGCCGAAGTGACCACGGCGGTGGCGAAGGGCGACCTGTCCAAGAAGATCACGGTGGACGTCAAGGGCGAGATTCTCGAACTGAAAAACACCGTAAACACGATGGTCGACCAGCTCAACGCCTTCGCCTCCGAGGTGACGCGCGTGGCGCGCGAAGTCGGCACCGAAGGCAAGCTCGGCGGCCAGGCGCAAGTGCCCGAAGTCGCCGGCACCTGGAAGGACCTCACCGACAACGTCAACTTCATGGCCTCCAACCTGACGGCGCAGGTCCGCAACATCGCCGAGGTCGCAACCGCGATCGCCGGCGGCGACCTGTCCAAGAAGATCACGGTGGACGTGCGCGGCGAAATCCTGCTGCTCAAGGACACCTTGAACACGATGGTCGAACAGCTGCGCTCGTTCGCGGCCGAAGTGACCCGCGTCGCGCGCGAGGTCGGTACCGAGGGACGGCTCGGCGGCCAGGCGGTGGTGCCCGGCGTCGGTGGCACGTTCAAGGACCTGACGGACAACGTCAACCTGCTGGCGGCCAACCTGACGACGCAAGTCCGAAACATCGCCGAGGTCACCACGGCGGTGGCGCGCGGCGACTTGTCGCGCAAGATCACGGTCGACGTGAAGGGCGAAATCCTCGAACTGAAGAACACCATCAACACGATGGTCGATCAGCTGAACGCCTTCGCCGGCGAAGTCACCCGCGTCGCGCGCGAGGTCGGCACCGAGGGCAAGCTCGGCGGACAGGCGCAGGTGCCCGGCGTCGCCGGCACCTGGAAGGACCTTACCGACACCGTCAACTTCATGGCGGCAAACCTCACCGAACAGGTCCGCGGCATCGTCAAGGTGGTGACCGCGGTCGCCAACGGCGATTTGAAGCAGGACCTGACGGTGAAATCGAAGGGCGAAGTCGCCGCTCTCGCCGATACCATCAACAACATGACCGAGACGCTGGCGACGTTCGCCGATCAGGTCACCTCAGTGGCGCGCGAAGTCGGCGTCGAAGGACGGCTCGGCGGTCAGGCCAACGTGCCCGGCGCCGCCGGCACCTGGAAGGACCTCACCGGCAACGTCAACCTGCTGGCCGCCAATCTGACCTCGCAGGTGCGCGCCATTGCCGAAGTCGCGACCGCGGTGACAAAGGGCGACCTCACCCGGTCGATCCAGGTCGATGCGCGCGGTGAAGTCGCCGAGCTCAAAGACAACATCAACACGATGATCGGCAATCTTCGCCTGACCACGGACGTGAACTCGGAACAGGACTGGCTCAAGACCAACCTCGCCAAATTCACCAACATGCTGCAGGGCCAGCGCGATCTCACCACGGTCGGCCGGCTGCTGCTCACCGAACTGACGCCGCTGGTGAACGCGCATATGGGCGTCATCTACCGCGTCGAAAGCGAAGACAACCGGCAACTGCGCCTGCTGTCGGCTTACGCCGGCGACGGCAACCACCCTCACCCGCAATTCGTGCAGTTCGGCGAGGGACTGATCGGGCAATCCGCGTTGGACAAGCGCCAGCGCGTGATCTCGGACATCCCGGCCGACACCGTGCCGATCAATTCGGCGCTGCTCCGCGTGATTCCGAAAAACCTCGTCGTGCTGCCCGTGCTGTTCGAAAACCAGGTCAAGGCGGTGATCGAGCTCTCCTCCGTCAGTTCGTTCACGACCTCACAGATGACCTTCCTCGAACAGCTCACCGATAGTATCGGCATCGTGCTCAACAGCATCGAGGCCACGATGCAGACCGAAGGCCTGCTGAAGCAGTCGCAGCAGCTCGCCGGCGAATTGCAGACCCAGCAGAAGGAGCTGCAACAGACCAACGAACAGCTTGAGCAGAAGGCCCAGCAGCTCGCCGAACGCAACGTCGAGGTGGAAAGAAAGAACCAGGAAATCGAACAGGCGCGGCGCGCGCTCGAGGAGAAGGCGACCGAGCTTTCGCTGACGTCGAAGTACAAGTCCGAGTTCCTCGCCAACATGTCGCACGAGCTGCGCACGCCGCTCAACAGCATCCTGATCCTCGGCCAGCAGCTCACCGAAAACCCCGACGGCAATCTGTCGGCCAAGCAGGTCGAATTCGCCCGCACCATCCACGGCGCCGGCACCGACCTGCTCAACCTGATCAGCGACATTCTCGACCTGTCGAAGATCGAATCCGGAACGGTAACGGTCGATGCCGAGGAAATCCTCACCTCGAACCTTTTGGAAACCGTCGGCCGGCCGTTCAGGCACGAAGCCGACAACCGCCAGCTCTCGTTCAACATCAGCGTCGACGAGAACCTCGCCCGCAGCATGGTGACCGACTCCAAACGCCTGCAGCAGGTGCTGAAGAACCTGCTGTCGAACGCGTTCAAGTTCACCGCCGAGGGCGGCGTGCGGCTGACCGTGTCCGCCGCCCTCGGCGGATGGAGCGCGGAGCACCCGATCCTGAACCACGCTCCCGCCGTCGTGGCCTTCGAGGTCACCGACACCGGCATCGGCATTCCGCCGGAGAAACAGAAGCTGATCTTCGAAGCGTTCCAGCAGGCGGATGCCGGCACCAGCCGAAAATATGGCGGCACCGGCCTTGGCCTCGCCATCAGCCGCGAACTCGCGAGCCTGCTCGGCGGCGAGATTCATCTGCGCAGCGCCCCGGGCAAGGGCAGCACTTTCATCCTGTATCTGCCCTTGAAATATTCCGGGCCCACCGTCGCGCCGCGCACCCCGGCCCCGTCATCCTATCTGACCGCGCCGGCGCTGCAGGTTGCCGCGACCCAGGAGCGGGTGATCGAGCAGCTGCCGGATGACCGGCTCAACCTGGAGGCCGGCGACACCATCCTCCTGATCGTCGAGGATGATCCGCACTACGCGCGGGTGCTGATCGATCTCGCCCGCGACAAGGGCTTCAAGGTCCTGGTCGCCAATCGCGGCGCCGAAGCGCTCGAACTCGCCAAGCAGTTCCAGCCCACGGCGGTGTCGCTCGATGTGTTCCTGCCGGACATGCTGGGCTGGACCGTGCTCAGCCAGCTCAAGCACAATCCGCTGACCCGGCACATTCCGGTGCAGATCATCACGCTCGACGAGGATCGCCAGCACGCGCTGGCACGCGGCGCATTCTCGTTCGTCAACAAGCCGACCACGACCGAAGGCGTCAGCGCCGCACTGTCCCAGATCAAGGAATACGCCAAGCCGCGGCGCAAGCGTCTTCTGATCGTGGAAGACAACGCCGCCGAGCAGATGAGCATCAAGGCCCTGCTCGATCACGTGGATATCGAGATCCTCACCACCGATACCGGCGCCGGCGCACTCTCGACCCTGCGCGACAACCCCTGCGACTGCGTCGTGCTGGACCTGCGGTTGCCGGACATGAGCGGTTTCGAGGTGCTCGACCAGATCCGCAACGACGAGGCGCTTTCGAACGTGCCGGTGGTCGTGTTCACCGGGCGGGAACTTTCCGCCGAGGAAGACGCGGAACTCCACACCATGGCCCGCAGCATCGTGGTCAAGGGCGTGGAATCGCCGGAACGCCTGCTCGACGAAACGTCGCTGTTTTTGCACCGTGTGATCACGGAATTGCCGGTCGAGAAGCAGAGGATGCTGGAGAAGCTCAATAGTTCCGATGAGGATCTCGTTGGCAAGACCGCGCTTCTGGTGGACGACGACGCCCGTAACATCTTCGCGCTGTCGAGCGTGCTGGAACGGCGCGGCATGAAGGTGCTGACGGCGACCACCGGCCATGAGGCCATTGCGCTGGTCGAATCCAATCCCAAGATAGCGATCGTGCTGATGGATATCATGATGCCGCAGATGGACGGCTACCAGACCATCGGGGTCATCAGGCAGAACCCGTCGTTTGGCCGCCTCCCCATCATCGCGCTGACCGCCAAGGCGATGAAGGGCGACCGCGAGAAGTGCCTCGAGGCCGGAGCGTCGGACTATCTGGCAAAACCCGTCAACACCGAGCAGTTGCTCCTTGCCATCCGTATGTGGCTCCACCGCTGATCGGCGCGCAGATGATGGACCAAGAGAAAGTAAACATACTTCTGGTGGACGATCAGCCGGCAAAGCTGCTCGCCTATGAGGTCATCCTGAAGGAGCTTGGAGAGAACCTGGTCTCGGCCGCCTCGGGGCGCGAGGCGCTCGAGTTCCTGCTGAAGAACGACGTCGCCATCATCCTGGTCGACGTTTGCATGCCGGAACTGGACGGTTTCGAGCTCGCCGCGATGATCCGTGAACATCCCCGTTTCCAGAAGACGGCGATGATCTTCATCTCGGCAATCCAGGTCAGCGATCTGGACCGGCTGCGCGGCTACGAGATGGGCGCGGTCGACTACGTTCCGGTGCCGGTGGTGCCTGAAGTGTTGCGCGCCAAGATCAAGGTGTTCGCCGAACTCTATCGCAAGACCCGTCAGCTGGAGCGGCTCAATGTCGAACTCGAGGACCGGGTTCGCGCCCGCACCGCCGAACTGGAAGAATCCCATGCACGGCTTTTGGAAAGCGAGCAACGCCGGAGTCTCGCGATCGCCGCGGGAAAGATGGGGTCGTGGGACTGGGACTGGGTCAATGGCGACTGGATGTGGGACGAGGGCCAGTATCAAATTCTCGGCGTCGATCCCGGCAGCATTGAGCTGACGCCAGCCAATATTCAGGCCCTGATCCATCCGGACGACGTCCCGGAACTGCACGATGCGTGGGCGAGCTTCGCCCGAGGCGAGAAATCATACGAAGCGGAGTTTCGCGTCATCCGCCCCGATGGCGAAGTGCGCTGGTGCGCGGGAACGGCCGCGGCGAGCACCGACAAGGACGGCCGCGTCATCCGCGTCAGCGGCGTGACGGTCGACATCACCGAACGCAAACAGGCCGAAGAACGCCAAAACCTGCTGGCGCGCGAAGTCGATCACCGCGCCAAGAACGCGCTTGCGCTCGCGCAGTCGATCGTTCGGCTGACGCGCGGCGAAAACGTCAAGAGCTACATCCGCTCGGTGGAAGGACGCATCACCGCGCTCGCGCGGGTGCACACCGTGCTTTCGCTGTCGAGCTGGCAAGGCGCTGAAATAGGCAAGCTGATCGACGAAGAGCTGGCGCCATATTCGATGGGCGATCAGATCGCATTGCGCGGCGCCGAGGTGCAGCTGCAACCGGCGACCGCACAGACGGTGGCTTTGGCGCTGCACGAGCTCGTCACCAATTCGGCCAAGTATGGCGCCCTGTCGGCGTTGACCGGCCGGCTATCGGTGAAGTGGGAGCTCGAGTCGGGCCTTCTCGAACTCGTCTGGATGGAGACCGGCGGGCCTGTGGTCGAAAAACCGGTATCAAGGGGATTTGGCACACGGAGCGTTATCGCCAGCATCGAGTCGCAACTCGGCGGAAAGGCCGAATTCGATTGGCGCCCCGAAGGTCTCGTTTGCCGGCTCTTGGTCCCGCTGGCGCGCCAGACCGCGCCCGATCCGACTCCGCCTCGGAAAACCGTGCCGGATGAAGCCGGCAGCAGACGCGTTGGAAAGTCGGCCCGGCCGTAACGGCTGAAGGGCGGATTACCGCGCCGCCGCCCCGGCAACGGCGCCCGCCGATGGCCGCATCGCCTGCCGGGCCGCGTCGATCGCGCGGATCAGGTCGGTCGGACGAAACGGCTTTTGCAGGCAGACCACGTCAGCCAGTTCAGGTGATTTGGACAGGAAGTCGAGCGCCGTCATGCCGGATATCGCGACAACAGGCAGGTCGGGCACCCGTTCGCGCATCGTCGCGATAACATCGGAGCCGTTCGAACCCTGCAGGAAGATATCGACGATCGCGAGGTCGAAATCCTCAGCTTCGAATGCCTTCAATCCCGCTTCGGCGGTGGCGGCTTCGACGATTTCGAATTGGTTGATCCGCAGCACGATCGAGATCATCGTGCGCACGTCGGGTTGGTCGTCAATCACAAGAACGCGGGGCATTAAAAAAAATTCCGGATCGGCCGTGCAACAGCTTATGATGAAAGTCCGACGGACGGCGCAACGCCGCCGGCATTATTCGACCGTTCGGTAAAGGGACGGTTACCCCGGACACGTCTTTCCGGCACACCGCTTACGGGTAATATGTAACCTTGGGTTGATTCCATTCCACGTCAACGCGCTATAGTCTTTTGCCACCCGGCGCCTGAGTGAGTCCCCCGCTTCCCTGGTCCGCTTGTGTCCGCTACTCCTGCGGGTCGATATCCGCATATCGGCCTGATCTGTCGCCTCTGTGGATAGGTCAATGTGCGCGCGTTTGAAGCTGGTCCGATGGCGCGTTCGATGCCAGTTTGCCGGAGACGACGATGCAGACGGGTGACGAGCGCAACATCTTTCTATCGACCCTGCCGGCCACGAAAAGTGACCGCATGCGGGCGCTCGCTGTCGTCGGCGTCTCGACGGTTCTGTTTGTCATCGCGGCAGTTTATGCCAGAGTGCCGCTTGCCCCCGTTCCGGCCTTCATTCCAAGTTATCAATCCGCGCTCGCGATCAACGATCTCATCACCGCGATCCTGCTGTTCTCGCAGTTCGCGATTTTGCGCTCGCGGGCGCTGCTGGTGCTCGCGAGCGGATATTTGTTCACCGCGGCCGCTGCGATCGTTCACGCCCTGAGCTTTCCGGGTGTCTTTGCTCCGACCGGGCTGCTCAATGCCGGCCCGCAGACAACCGCCTGGCTCTACCAGATCTGGCACATCGTATTTCCGGTTCTCGTGCTCGGCTATGCGTTCCTGAAAGACAAGGATGGCGGCCCGAAAATACCGGGATCCGAGGTACGGGCGATCCTGGGCAGCATCATTGCGGTTGCGGCTGCCATATCCTTTGCCGCCTGGTTCGTCACCGCCAGACATGACCTGCTGCCTGTCATGATCAGCGGCGGACATTTCACCTACACGCTGATCGGTACCCTGTCGGCGGAAGTGCTTCTCAGCTTCGCAGCGCTGCTGATCCTGTGGCACCGGCGACCGCATTCCGTGCTCGACGTCTGGCTGATGGTCGTGATGTGCGCCTGGATGTACGACATCGCGCTGTCCGGAATTCTCAACGCGGCCCGCTTCGATCTGGGGTTTTACGCCGGCCGGATCTACGGACTTTGTGCCGCCAGTTTCGTCCTCGCAGTGCTCCTGATCGACAATGTCGCCCTGCAAGGCCAGTTGGCGCGGTTGCTCGACAAGCTGCGCCGCCAGGCCGCTTCCGAGCGGACCCTGCACACCGAACGCGAACGTCTTTTCAGCGCGGTCGTGGAATCGTCCAACGACGCCATCATCACCAAATCGCTCGACGGCACCATCACCGCCTGGAATCGCGCCGCGGAACGCCTGTTCGGATTCATTTCGATCGAAGCTGTGGGCCGGCACGTCGACCTCATTGTCCCGACCGACCGGCGCGCCGAGGTACGCAACATCCTCGAACAGGTCGGCCGTGGCGAGAGGATCGAAGACCTCGAAACGGTGCGTATCCACAAGGACGGGCGAACGGTGGATGTCCTGCTGACCATCTCGCCGATCCGCTCTGCCGCCGGCGAAATTATCGGCGCATCGAAGATCGCGCGCGACATTACTGAAAGCAAGCGAACGCAAAAGGCGCTCAATCAGGAAATCGAGGAACGGCAGCGCATCTTCGAGACCTCGCACGACCTCATCTTGGTCACCGACAGCAGCGGGAATTTCATCCAGGTCAGCCCAAGCGCCAAGGTCATCCTCGGTTACGATCCGGCCGAAATGATCGGCAACAGCGCCATCCACTTCATCCACCCCGACGATCTGGAAAGCACCCGCAATGAGATGCGCGCGGCGCGGCGCGGAAACCAACTGCGAAATTTCGAGACCCGCTACGTCCACAAGGACGGGCAGTCCGTCACGCTGAACTGGACCGGCACGTGGTCAGAGCCGGTGAAACGGCATTTCTTCATCGGCCGCGACCTCACCGAGAAGCAGGCGGCGGAAGCCCAGTTGCGGCACATCCAGAAGATGGACGCGATCGGCCAGCTGACCGGCGGCGTCGCGCACGACTTCAACAACATCCTGACCGTGATCACCGGGACCATCGGAATCCTGGAGGAATCGGTTGCCGACAAGCCCGAACTCGTCGCCATTACCAAATTGATCGACGAAGCCGCCGAACGCGGCGCCAACCTGACCAAGCATCTGCTGGCCTTTGCCCGCAAGCAGCCGCTGCAGCCCGTTGAAGTCGACGTCAATGGGCTGGTGCTGGAGGCCGCCAAACTGCTGCACCCAACGCTCGGCGAAAACGTCGAGATCACGCCGCTGCTGGCCGAGGATGCATGGACGGCCCTGGTCGATCCGAACCAGCTATCGACGGCGGTGCTCAACCTTGCCCTCAACGCGCGCGACGCCATGCCCAATGGCGGCAAGCTCGCGCTCGAGACCGGCAACATCTATCTCGACGAGAACTACGCCGGCATGCACAGCGAGGTCGTGCCCGGCCATTATGTGATGGTCGCGGTGAGCGATACCGGCACCGGAATCCCCGCAGCGCTGATCGAGCGGGTGTTCGATCCCTTCTTCACCACCAAGGAGGTCGGCAAGGGCACCGGCCTCGGGCTCAGCATGGTGTTCGGTTTCGTCAAGCAGTCAGGCGGCCATATCAAGATCTACAGCGAGGAAGGCCACGGCACGTCGGTCAAGATGTACCTGCCGCGCGCCACGGGATTGAACCAGACCGCCGCCGAAGCCGCGATATCAGCCAATGTCGAGGGCGGCACCGAGACCGTTCTCGTCGTCGAGGACGATTCGCTGGTGCGCCGTTACGTGATGACGCAGATCGAAAGCCTCGGCTACACCACGCTCGAGGCGGCCAATGCCAGCGAGGCCTTGCAGATCATCGATACCGCCCCGACGCTGCATTTGCTCTTCACCGACGTCATCATGCCCGGCATGATGAATGGCCGCCAGCTGGTCGACGAAGCGCTGAAACGTCGCCCGTCGCTGAAGACCCTGTACACATCGGGGTATACCGAAAACGCCATCGTTCACCACGGCCGCCTCGATTCCGGCGTGCTGCTGCTCGCCAAGCCGTACCGCAAGTCCGAACTCGCCAGGATGTTCAGATTGGCGCTAGGCAGTTGAAGCCTTGTTGACGGCCGATATATCGGCGAGGATGACCAGATATCGATGGCCGCAATCGGTGCGGACTTGAACGGACCGGCATCTTGAAAAACCTTCTCACCGACATCTCCGGCGTTCGCGTCGGCCACGCCGACGACGCTTCCGTCGCATCCGGCGTTACCGCGATCATTTTCGATACTCCCGCGACCGCATCGATCGATGTCCGCGGCGGCGGCCCCGGCACCCGCGATGAAGCCCTGCTCAAGCCTGAAGCCACGGTCGAGGCCGTCGACGCGATTACGCTCTCCGGCGGTTCCGCGCTTGGGCTGGATGCTGCGGGCGGCGTGCAGGCATGGCTCGCCGAACAGGGGCGCGGCCTGCGGATCCGTGAAGCGGTTATTCCGATCGTGCCCGGCGCGATCTGCTTCGATCTTCTCAACGGCGGCAACAAGGCCTGGGGACGTTTCCCGCCCTATCGCGATCTCGGCTACGCCGCCGCCTGCGCGGCGGGCACCGATTTCGCGCTCGGCAGCGTCGGCGCCGGTCTTGGCGCCACCACCGCCAATTTCAAGGGCGGCCTCGGTTCGGCCTCCGCGCAAACCGAAGGCGGCGTCATGGTGGCGGCGCTTGCAGTGGTCAATGCCGTCGGCAGCGTGACGGTCGGCGACGGGCCGTGGTTCTGGGCGGCGCCGTTCGAGGTCGGCGACGAGTATGGCGGACGCGGACTGCCGCCGTCATTCACAAAGGACATGCTGAAGGCGCGGCTCAAGGGTGGCCCGGAACCGATCTCCGGCGAAAACACCACGCTGGTCGTTGTCGTTACCGACGCCGTGCTGACGAAAGCACAGGCCAAGCGCCTCGCGATGATCGCCCAAACCGGCATGGCGCGTGCGATCTACCCGGTGCATGCGCCGACCGATGGCGACGTCGTGTTTGCGGCTGCGACCGGCAGGAAGCCGGTCGATCCGCGGCACGGCCTCACCGAACTTGGGATGGTGGCGGCCAACGTGGTCGCCCGCGCGATTGCGCGCGGCGTCCACCAGGCGACCGCGCTGCCCTTTCTGGGCGCGCTACCGGCGTGGGGGGATCGCTTCGGCTAGGTCGCGATTACCGAAGCGTCGCCGGGTCTCTTGTTCAGGCGGTGACCGACAGCGACGCCGATGCTGTGGCCGAAGCCGAAATCGCCTGCGCCTGACGCTGGATCATCTTCTCGATGATATTATACGACGATGTTGCGGCGCTCGAAGCGCTCGCCGATGCGGCCGACGTCATCGTGACCTTGGAACCATCGGCATAGGTCAGCGATGTCGTCACCGAACCGTCGCTGTTGGTGACGGACGTACTGGATGCGCCCTGCAGCGCCTGCATCAGGGGATCGGAGTTCGATGCGTTCTCGCCCGAACCGCCGGCGCGATGGTGGCGGCCCTTGCCGCCCTTCAGTGCCGACGCCAGTTCGCCAAGACTGACCGAGCCGTCGCCGTCCTTGTCGAGCTTGCCGAAGACGCTGTCGGCATTATCGGAATTGGTGCCGCCGGCGCCCAGCGCATCGTTGAATTCCGATTTGGTGATCTTGCCGTCGCCATTGCCATCGATCTGCGAGAACAGGCTTTTGAGCGCGTCCGAGCGGCTCGTGGGCTCCTGAGACGTCGATCCCGTGGTGGACTGGCTTTGCGCAGCCAGCAGCGCGCTCATGGTTGCCGGCGAGATCTGCGAACCGCCGTTGCCTCCAGCGCTGCTGCTCGAACCGGTCGAGGCCGAGGCACTCGCGAACGAGTCGAACAGGCTTGTCTTGGCAGTTCCGGTGGCTTTTGCGGACGACGACTTCGAGGAAGTCAGCGCCTGCAGGGCATCGATCGCTGATGACGCGGCACCAAGAGCAAGCAACATGACAGAACCCCAACAACGCCGCTCAGAGCGGCCCCTCGTTCATGCCGGTTCCTCAGCAAGCGCCGTGCCACGGCGAGAAACCCAACAAGACCGCGGTTTTCCTGATCCCGCCCGGCCGCCAGGACGGGAACAGGATCGGCAATAGCTGCCCGCCGCGGCACATTTTTCCGCCCGACCGGAGTCATTTGCGGCCGCATTGCCCCCGGCCGCCCTGCATGTTACGCGGGGCCAATCTGTCCCTTGGAAGTGCACCGGGAGCGCACATGTCCCAGCAATTTGCGTCGCGTCCGCTCGTCATCGCCCCGTCGATCCTGGCTTCGGATTTCGCCAAACTGGGCGAGGAAGTCCGCGCGGTGGACACAGCCGGCGCCGACTGGATCCATCTCGACGTGATGGACGGGCACTTCGTGCCTAACATTTCCTACGGCCCCGACGTCATCAGGGCGATGCGCCCGCATACCAAGAAAATCTTCGACGCGCATTTGATGATCGCGCCGTGCGATCCCTATCTCGAAGCCTTCGCCAAGGCCGGCTGCGACCAGATCACCGTCCACGCCGAGGCCGGTCCGCATCTGCATCGCTCGCTGCAGGCGATCCGCGCGCTCGGCAAGAAGGCCGGCGTCTCCCTCAATCCGGGCACGCCGGTAAGCGCGATCGAATATGTGATCGACCTGATCGACCTCGTGCTTGTCATGTCGGTCAATCCCGGCTTCGGCGGCCAGGCCTTCATCCGCTCGGCGCTCGGCAAGATCAGCGACATCAGGGCGATGACCGCGGGCCGTCCGATCGATATCGAGGTCGACGGCGGCGTCGGTCCTGACGTCGCGGGTGAACTCGCCGCCGCCGGCGCCAACGCGCTGGTGGCGGGCTCCGCGGTGTTCAAGGGCGGCACCATGGAAGCCTACAAGACCAACATTTCCGCAATCCGCAATGCGGCGGCGATGGCGCGCGGCGAAGCGATCTAGAGCGCCGCCGGCCGCCGCGCGCTGCCAATCGCCACGCCAGCGTGTAGGATGGGTGGAGCGAAGCGATACCCATCAACTCTGCCCCGGATGAAAGATGGGTTTCGCGAAGAGCTCAACCCATCCTACACGCTTGAACCGTTGAGACCCGTGGTTCCAGCATGGATTCGGGCCCTCCAATGCCGCGTCGGCCATAATATTGCCGAGCGAAGCTGTTCTGCTCGGCATTCCCCCGGGGACTTCATCCATGCACGATCGGCTTCAACCAGCGGGCCAGCCGTTGCCTTTTGGCTGGCGCTGGATCAGGCACATGCTGCTGCTGCGCCGCGGCCAGGTCGCATCGATCCTTACGATGACGGGCGTGGTGTACGCCACGGGTCTGGTTTTTCCGATCAGTACGCAAAAGGCGGTTGACGCGATCGTGGCGGGGCGGGCGGACTGGGCGCTCGCGGGCCTCGCGCTGACCGCGATTGCCGCTGTCGGACTTGAGGCGTCGATAGCGTCCTGGCGTCAGAAGCTGGTGATCCGGCTTGTCGTCTTCATCGACCGGCGCGTATCGCGCAAGGTTTTCGCGCACCTCATGCGAGCGCGCATCGACGGGGCGGATTTCGCTCCGGCGACGTGCTCAATCATTTTCAGCAGGCGACGAAGGTCCGCGATTTCGTCCTTTATCAACTGCCGCACGTCGTCTTCGATGCCGGCGGCGCCATCGTCGCGCTGGGCCTGATATTCTATTACGACCTCGTCGTCGGGCTAACCTTGCTGGTTGTCACCCCGCTGCTGGCCGTCCTCACACGCGAACATCTGGGCGCGTTCCGTCTCGCCGCGGACGACTATTACGCCAGCATCGGCGTGCGACAGAATGTTCTGTCCGAGAGTGTCAACGGCATTTCGACCATCAAGGCGCTTGCGCTCGAAGGCGGCCGTATGCGGCGATGGGACCGCATCACCGGCACGATGCTCGACAAGCTGCGTCTTCTGATGGACTTGAACCGCGCTTTCATCGTCAGGTCGCAGATCGTCTCGCGCGGCCTGACATTGCTTGTGGTCGGCCTCGGCTGCTGGCGCATGTTTCAGGGGCATCTCTCCGTCGGCGAATTGCTGGCGTTGCAGTTGCTCGCCGGCCGGATCACCGGACCGATCCTCGCCGCCGGAGACATCTACAGAACCTATCAGGAGGCCGACGTGGCTGTCCGTCGGATCGCCCATTTCGTCTCCGAGCCGCGGGAGGAGGCAACGGTCGCTCCTCCCGTCCGCGCATTTGCAGCCGGAGGCATCGTGCTGTCGAACGTGTCGTTGACTTATTCCGGAGCGAGCCGGCCGGCGCTGCATGATGTCAGCGTCGCGCTGCCGTCGCACGGTGTCGTCGCTCTTGTCGGCCGCAACGGCTCGGGCAAGTCGACGCTGATCCGGATCCTGCTCGGATTGCTCGGCGATTATACCGGCCGGGTTGAGGTGTTTGGTCACGATCTCAGGCATTACGACCCGCGCTGGCTGCGCGGCCGGTTCGGCGTGGTCGATCAGGATACGGCGCTGTTCTCGGGGACGGTGCGGGACAATCTTGCGGCCGGCCGAGATGCCGACGATGGCGCGTTGCGTAAGGCCCTGGTCTTCTCGGATGCGCTGGTTTTTGTCGAGGCCTTGCCGGACGGGCTTAACGCCGAGCTGAGCGAGGGTGGCCGCTCGCTGTCCGGCGGGCAGCGTCAGCGGCTGTGCATCGCCAGGGCTGTCGTGCGCGATCCGAAGCTTGCACTGTTCGATGAGCCGACCGCCTTCCTTGATGCCGAAGCCGCAGTGGCGCTGGAGAAACGGCTGGCCGTCTGGGGGCGAGACCGGCTGCTGATCCTCGTCTCGCACCATCTCGCCGCGACGCGCAGCGCCGATCGCATCCTGGTGCTCGAGGCGGGCCGTCTCGTCGGCGACGGCCCGCACGAGCAACTCGTTAAGACCGTGCCGGAGTACGCCTCCCTGTGGTTCGACTATGCACGTTCCATGGAAGGTGCCTCGTCGTGATCGAAGCCGAAGTACGGCGTGCTCGCTTTCATTGCTCTGCGAGCTACGCCTTACCAGTCGGGCCAATCCACACTGCAACCTGCCAATTATGCCAGCGTATGAACGATCACCGGTCCGGCAACGGCGGTGGCTGGTCCGGTGAGCAGCGGCGTCAGGTTCTGCTCGATCCACGCGATCCCGCGCCGGTTCGACTCCTCCGCGCCTGCGTAATTGTTGAAGATGCTGATCGCCGTCACGGTGTCGTCGGGCGCATAGACCACGTAGTAGGCCATGAAACCTTCGACATCACTGATGATCGGGATGGCGCCTTCCTTGATCCTGCGTGCCAGTTCTTCGGCCATGCCGGTCTTTGCCTTGCCCTGACGAATGGCGGCATACATGGAAATCCTCCTTCACCGGTAGCAGAAGCCCCACGCCGCATATTACGCCATCCCCAGCAACCGCGCCATCCAACGTTGCGATCCGAACTATTCTTGCACCGCAAGCGACCAACGGGCATGAGCATGGATGAAATTCGATCGACGCTGTTTTCCGCGAAGCTGCAGCGGCTGCTTGCCCGGGCACTGCAGCGCGGCGAACGCGTGCTCTGGCAGGGCCAGCCCGACGCCGTCGCCGACATGATGATGTGGCGGTTTCTGTGGTGGATCGGATTCCCGTGGCTGACGCTCGCCGTCGTCGCTACCGCCAAAGGCTGGATCGATCAATCGGCGATGTTCTTTCTGCTGTCCGGCGCCATGATGATCGCGGCACCCCTGGTGATGCTGCTGTACGATTGGCAGACGCTATGCGTGATCACCAATCGCCGCGCGCTCATTTTGCGCACGGCCTGGGGCAAGTCGACCGTCAAGGGCACCTCGTTCGAGGACATGGACGCGACATTCGAAATCCTCGACATTGGCCGCGGCGCAGGCCACCTGAATTTCGCGTCCGGTGTTTCGACCCGGTCGCCCGATACCGACTACACCGGCCGCTACGGGTTTCGTTGCATTCGAAATCCCTCCGCTGTGCGGGATATTCTCGAGCGCGCACGTAGCGGAAACATACAGCGCCTATGTTTGGCGGCGGACGCGCGAGGCAGAAACAGGTCCCGCGACTAGGGTTTCCGCCACGCAACCGCGCCATCCAACGTTGTGGCGGCGCGGACCGAACCATTCCTGCACTGCAAGCGACCAATGGGCATGAGCATGGATGAAATTCGATCGACGCTGTTTACCGCGAAGCTGCGATGGCTGCTGGCGCAGGCGCTGCAACGCGGCGAGCGCGTGCTGTGGCAGGGGCAGCCCGATGGCGTTGCCCGCATGATGTTTTGGCGATTTCTGTGGTGGATCGGAATTCCCTGGCTGGCTCTCGTCGCTATTGCGCTCACCAGGGGCTGGATCGCCGAATCGGCCATGGTCCTCCTGGTGCTCGGGGTGGCGATGGTGGGCACACCTTTGCTGGTGCTGCTGCGCGACCTGCAGACGCTGTACGTGATCACCAATCGCCGCGCGCTGATCGTGCGCACCTTCGGCAGCAAGCCAACCGTGACCGACACTTTGTTCAGCGATATGGACGCGACCTTCGAGATTCTCGACATTGGCCGCGGACGCCCCTGCACCCTGTTTTTCACGTCCGGCATTTCGTCCCGTGCTTCCGATACCGCTTACACCGGCCATTACGGGTTTCACTGCATTCGAGACGCCGTAGCGGTGCGCGATATCCTCGAGCGTGCACGTCGCGAAGACGCGGCCCGGTCGGCTGGCACTCGCCAGGGTTCCGCTCGCGGCTGATGGAACCCGAAGTGTCATCGTCTTGACCATGAAGCTTCATCGTCTGGCCACGAAGCTTCATGGTCTGGCCATAAAGCCGTAACACCGTCGCGGCTCATTCTCGACGGAACCAGCCCATGACCAAAGCCCTCACCGCAGCCGCCATGATCCTGCTGCTTGCGCCCTCCGTAGCCTTTGCGCAGCACCGGGCTGGCGACGCCGCGTTGGGTGCGGTGTCGGGCGCTGTGGTGCTGGGGCCGATTGGCGCGGTCGCAGGCGCCTTCATCGGCTATTCGGCAGGACCGGCGATCGCACGGTCCTGGGGCATTGATCGATCCGGATCGCAGCGTCCGCGCCGGCAGGCCTCGAAAGAGCGCGTGCGTGGCGCGCGAGCGGAAGTTGCCCGCGAAACCAGGCCCGCCGCCGCTCGCGTCGAAAGAGATGCGCGTGTCGCGACGACCAGGAACGAAGCCAGCAATGCAGCGCCGAGCGCGAGGCCACCGGCGCCTTCGGCAACGACATCGCCGCCTGCGGCAACGACAGCAGCGCCAGCGGCAACGTCAACACCGCCTGTGCAGACGCTCGAGTGAGTCCGGCGCGTAGCTGACATCGACAACCCGCAGGCTCGCGAATAATGCCGTGACGCATGTTACGCACCGCACCTGCAGCAATTCATATTGCGCCGCCGCATGCACAAACTTCGTGCGGCCTACCGTAGAAGTCCGGTCTTCACGGATTCAGGCAAATCGCGCACAACGCGCTTCCGAATTTCGCGGAGGGCGGCATCATGACGATGACATTTGTCTGGACCGGCGTGGCGTTGTGGCTGGCCCTGAATGCAGCCGTCACCGTTTGCCTGGTAGCGGCAGAGCCCGGCAACAAGAGGCGCACAAACAATCGCGCTCCCCGCTGGATGTGAACCATGGGCGTGATCGCCAAGCGATCGGTGAGGCGCAAGCGCCTGATCGCGCGGCGCCCGCGTCCCGATCTCGAATTCTTCTTCAGCCGGTATGAGCGGCGGCGGCCGGCGCTGGACCGGCTCGACAGTGGTTCCCGGTCCGATCTTTACGAATTGGAAAGCCGGACACGGTTACAGGATCGCCGCTAAACCGTTCCCCCAAGTCGAAGCCGGCCTGTTCGCATTTTTGCGCCGAGCGTGGGAACTGTTCGCTCAACCTGAGAATTTTACAGCCATAGAATTTCGAGAGAGCCATGAATCCGCTTTGCCCAAACTGTCTGAACGAGATGTCGAAGACGGCGTCGTCGCGTAACATGTTCCGTTGCGAACCCTGCCGCGAGATCATCCAGTTCTTCGATGTCTGGCAGGATCGCGACACCAAGCCGCCACGCGACGTGAAGCGCCCGATCGATCGGGTTCGCGCCGCCTAGCTCGCCTCGATCGCCTTCGGCTTGCGGCCATCTTGCCGCACCAGTGCCATGGCCGAGCGCGGCGGCCGCACCACGGTCACCGTGCAGGCAGCCTCAGTCGCCACCTTGGCCGAGACGCTGCCCAGAAACATGCGCATCATCGAATTCTGCCGCGCGCCGATGACGATATGGTCGACCTGATTGACCCCGGTGAATTCCAGGATCGCGGATGCCGGATCGATCGCTTCCAGCACATGCACCGTGAGCCGGCTCTCATCGAGTTTTAACGGCGAGGCCCAGTGGCGGAGCGCGACCAGCCGGTCGATGTGCTTGTTGTTGCCCTCCTCGTCGAGCGTCCGGTCGATGGTGATGCGGCCGAGTTTCAGGACATTGATGCAGGCGAGCCGCGCCGACGGCAGCGTCGCCAGCAATTGCTCGGCGGTGACGCGCAGGCATTCATTGAGCGGTCCCGAACCTTCTTCGGTATCGATGGCAACGGCCACGATCGGCCCCGACGCCAGTTGCGCTGCCACATCCGATTTGGGTTTCGGCAGCGTCAGCCCGCGATTGAAGCGGCGGCGCCATACCGTGGTGATCGGATCGCGCTGCAATCGCTCCGACCGCGCGGTGAGTTTGACCTGATCCGGATGCGCCAGCGCGAACGCCAGTTGCGACGCCGTCGGGTGACGCCACACCGGTTCGATTTCCAGGCACCGCAGCACGATTTCCTGCAGCCAGGGCGGATAATCCGGCCGCAATTGGCGCGGCGGATAGGGATCGCGCCACAGCCGCCGCTTCATGCCGCGCAGGGTTTCGCTTTCGCCGAACGGCCGCACGCCCGTCGTGAAGAAGTACAGCAGCACGCCGAGTGAAAATAAATCGCTGCGCGGGTCGTCGCGCACGCCGAGCAGACGCTCCGGCGCCATGTAGGGCGCGGTGCCGTAGGGCAAGCGGAATTCCTCCTGCAAAAGATCAGGCAGTTGATTGTGATGCGACAGCCCGAAATCGATCAGCACGGCTTCGCCGCTGTCGCGAAACATGATGCTGCTCGGCTTGATGTCGTGATGGATGACGTTCTGCCGGTGCAGATCAGCCAGAGCGGTGGCAATCTTGCCGGCGATCACCCTCGCCTCTTCATACGGGATCGGCAGGTCGCCGAGCCGGTCATAGAGTGTTTTGCCGGGGATGCGCTCGATCACCACATAAGGCTGCCGGTCGAAATCGCCGGAGCCGAAACAAAGCGGCACGTGCGGGCCGGCGAGCCGCGGCACGATCATCTGCTCCATCTCGAAAGAGACGATCGCCGCCGGATCCTCGCCCTCGGCAATCCGCGGGATCTTCATCAGCAGGGGAACATTGATGCCGGGATGGGTCACGCTCCACAGCGTCGCCATGCCGCCCTGATGGACGCGCTCGCCGATCGCAAAACCGTCGAGCTCTGCGCCCGGCTCAATCGAAGGCTTCGCCATCGCTCAGCGCCCCTCGAGCAGGCGATCGGCCAGCCAGCGCGGCAGGCCGTTGGCGCGGATCCGGTCCGCCGCGGTCTCGACGTCATACGGCACGCGGCAATAGGTGATCTCGCGCGTCGCGGTATCGAGCATGGCAAACGCCGCCGCCGGATTGCCGTCACGCGGCTGCCCGACCGAGCCGATAACGGCCAGCCAGCGCCGGCCACCGAGCAACTGCACCGGGACATCCGAGGTCGGCACGAAGCTCGTCATCTTCGCCGCCGATGACATCGAATAAAGCGCAGGCTGATGGATGTGCCCGCAGAAGGTAACGTGGACATGGGGCTGTGCGTCCGTCGCTTCGATGCTACGGGCGGCATCCGAGGTGCCCTCGACGTAGCGCCACCGCGCAGGATTACTTGCTTCGGAATGCACGTAGAGGCGATCGTCCTCCTGTTGCGTCAGCGGCAATTCGGCGAGGAACCGCCGCTGCGGTGCGCTCAGCCGCCCGCGCGTCCATTCGATCGCCGCCTGGGCCGCGCCATTCATGGTCTCGGACGGCGTGCCGATGGCGTTGTCGTGGTTGCCGCGCACGGCGATGGCGCCGTCATGGACAAGGTCCATCACGGTCTCGACCGCCCATTCGGGATCGGCGCCATAGCCGACGATGTCGCCGAGGCAGATGATCCGCTCGGCGCCGCGCGCGCGCGCCGCCGCAAGGCAGGCGCTGAACGCCTGCCGGTTGGCATGGATATCCGCAAACACCGCAAGACGCACATCTTCCTCCGCATCCATGATCGCACCGCTGCCGGCACGCGTCTTGATGGATATCAAACTACGGGACGCATGCGGCCCGCAATGATGCGGAAGACTGGGATAGGCAGGGGCCCGCGCGCGATCAGCGCTTCTTTGGCGCTTCCAGGCCCTTGATCACCAGCGCCAGCAGCGCGTCGATCCGAGCAGCCGTTTCCGGATTGCTCCATTCGTCCGAATGCGCGGGATGGTGGTAACGGATGGTGGCGTCGAACACCGCGCGCGCTGAAACCTTGACGTCGGTGACCTGGAAGACCCCCTGTTTCACGCCGTCGGACAGAATATCCGCGACCTGACCGATCAGGCGCTCCTTGTGCGCGTGCACGACCTCGCAGGCCTCCTGCGCCAGCGTCAGGTAAGTCTGGAACATCTCGGGATCTTCGGAGACCTTCTTGTACTTGATCTCGAACATCGTGCGCAGCCACTTCTCGAGCCTGGCGGGCGCGGGTCCGGAGGATTCCGCGATCTTCTGCAGCGGCGCGTTGGCGCGGTCGAGCCAGCGTTTTGCAACCGCCTGGCGCAGCGACGCCTTGCTGGGGAAATGGCGGTAGACGCTGCCGTGGCTGACATCCAGCGCACGGGCAACGTCCACAACCGTGGCCTTGGCCAGCCCGTAGCGGCGCAATACGTCCTCGGTAACCTCGAGAATCCGCTCAGGGGTCAAAACCACGACTTCGTTCATGCGCACACCTGCGAAATGATGGAACGGGTGGTCATTTAATCCCCTTTAGAGCGATTTCGAAGAAACGCGTCAAAACAGGAAGCTAGAGCATCAATGCTCTAGCGCTTGGAAGGTTCAGCTTTTCAGCGGTCCCAAACGGGTGGCCTGGGCTTCCAGATGACGAGCCACCTTGGCGTTCAGCCAGCGGGTGATTTGTGTGGTCAGATTAATGATTTCGATTGTCATGGCTTAAATCCTCTTCAAGTACCCGGGCTCAGTGCCAGCGACCCCGGATGACGCCCCTATCCGCGGCGTCGAAGAAGGATATAGCATGTCTCGCTGACAGATTTCAATATCTGTCAGTCAGTTTTTCGTGATTGAAACCCCTACCGGCCACCCGCATCCGCCGGGCACTCGGCCCAGGCCTGGCCCGGAATTATTCCAGCCGTTTTCCCGGCCGCTTGTCTCGCTTTGTTTGTCTCATTTGGGCGGCCCTGCTAAAGCACGGCGTAAAAAACAATTCGCCGGAGTCGTCGATGATCCCCCGCTACACCCGCCCGGAAATGGCCTCCATCTGGGAGCCGCAGACCCGCTTCAAGATCTGGTTCGAGATCGAGGCGCATGCGGCCGACGCGCAGGCGGAACTCGGCGTCATCCCCAGGGAAGCCGCCAAAACCGTCTGGGCCAAGGCGCGTAACGTCACCTTCGACATCGCCCGCATCGACGAGATCGAACGCGAGACCAAGCACGACGTCCTCGCCTTCACGACCCATCTGGCCGAGATCGTCGGCCCCGAGGCGCGCTTCATTCATCAGGGCATGACCTCCTCCGACGTGCTCGACACCTGCTTCAACGTGCAGCTCACCCGCGCCGCCGACCTGCTGCTTACCGATATCGACAAGGTTCTGGCCGCGCTGAAGAAGCGCGCCTTCGAACACAAGATGACGCCGACCATCGGCCGCTCCCATGGCATCCATGCCGAGCCCGTGACGTTCGGCCTCAAGCTGGCTTATGCCTATGCGGAATTTTCCCGCGCCCGCGAACGCCTGATTGCCGCCCGCAAGGAAGTCTCGACCTGCGCGATCTCGGGCGCCGTCGGCACCTTTGCGCAGATCGATCCGCGCGTCGAAGAACATGTCGCCAAGGCGATGGGACTGACGCCGGAGCCGATCTCGACGCAAGTGATCCCGCGCGACCGCCACGCGATGTATTTTGCAACGCTTGGGGTCATCGCCTCCTCGGTTGAACGTCTCGCCACCGAAATTCGCCACCTGCAGCGCACCGAAGTGCTGGAAGCCGAAGAGTTCTTCTCCGAGGGCCAGAAGGGTTCTTCGGCGATGCCGCACAAGCGCAACCCGGTGCTGTCGGAAAATCTCACCGGTCTGTCGCGCATGGTGCGCGCCTATGCGATGCCGGCGATGGAGAACATCGTGCTCTGGCACGAGCGCGACATCTCGCACTCATCCGCCGAACGCATGATCGGCCCCGATGCCACCGTGACGCTCGATTTCGCGCTGATGCGCCTCGCCGGCCTGGTCGAGAAGCTCTTGGTTTACCCCGAGAACATGCAGAAGAACCTCGACCGCCTCGGCGGCCTCGTGCATTCGCAGCGAATCCTGCTCGCGCTGACGCAAAAGGGCGCCAGCCGCGAGGACGCCTACAAACTCGTGCAGCGCAACGCCATGCCGGTATGGCGCGGCGAAGGCGACTTCCTGACGCTTCTGAAAAAAGACCCCGACGTGAAGAAGCACCTGAGCGACGCCGAGATCGAGGACCAGTTCGACCTCGGCTATCACTTCAAGCACGTCGATACGATTTTCAGGCGGGTGTTCGGGGCAGCGTAGAATTGCAAGGGGGCGCGCCTTTTTGTCGGTGACATCGCGGCAGAATACCTTACGCTAGCCGCAAACGAACAACACAAGAAACGGATCTCCCATGCCCATCGTCAACCGCATCGCCGCTTTGTCAGATGAAATGGCCGCCTGGCGCCATGACTTCCACGAGAATCCGGAATTGCTCTACGAAGTCCACCGTACCGCCGGCATCGTAGCCGACCGCTTGCGCGAATTCGGCTGCGACGAGGTGGTGACGGGCATCGGCCGCACGGGCGTCGTCGGCGTGATCCGCGGCCGCAAGAGCACGTCCGGCAAGACCATCGGCCTGCGCGCCGACATGGATGCGCTGCCGATCGAGGAGACTTCGGGTGTATCCTACGCCTCCAAGATTCCCGGCAAGATGCACGCCTGCGGCCATGACGGGCACACCGCGATGCTGCTTGGCGCGGCCAAATATCTCGCCGAGACGCGCAATTTCGACGGTACGGCTGTCGTCATCTTCCAGCCCGCCGAAGAAGGCGGCGCCGGCGGCAAGGCGATGGTCGACGATGGATTGATGACTCGCTGGGGCATTCAGGAGGTCTATGGCCTGCACAACATGCCGGGCTTGCCCGAAGGCCACTTCCACACCACGCCGGGCGCAATGCTCGCTTCAGCGGATAAGATCGAGATCACGGTGCACGGCAAGGGCGGCCATGCGGGCTCCGGTCCGCACCGCGCGGTCGACAGCGTGTTGGTCGGCTCGCAGATCGTCAACGCGTTGCAGTCGATCGTATCGCGCAACGTCGATCCGCTCAAATCGGCCGTGATCTCGATCACCATGTTCCAGGCCGGCACCGCCTTCAACATCATCCCGGAGACCGCCAAGCTCGGTGGAACGGTGCGCACGCTCGATCCTGCAATCCGCGATCTCGTCGAGCGCCGCATCAGCGAGGTTGCCGACAGCGTGGCGCGGGCTTACGGCGGATCGGCCGAGATCAAATACACACGTTCGTATCCGGTGACGGTGAATCACGCGCGAGAGGCCGGCATCGCCGCAGAAGTGGCCCGCGATGTCGTCGGCGCCGACCGCGTCAACGAGCGCGCGTTGCCGCTGATGGGTTCGGAAGATTTCGCATTCATGCTGGAAGCGCGCCCCGGCGCTTTCATCTTTCTCGGCATGGGCGACGGCAATGAATGCCACCACCCCGGCTACAAGTTCAACGACAATATCCTCGGCCACGGCGCATCGTACTGGGTGCGGCTGATCGAGAAGTCGATGCCGGCGGGTTGACGACGCGCCACGGCGTTCGGCGTCTCGCCGTCAAGGTCGACTAGCTCTTGATCTGTCCCGATAACATGTCACTTCAAGCACATCGACACGAACTTCAAGCGGGTTTTTGGGGAGAGCTGAAGCGCAAATGAGCAGCGTGATTGCGGTCAGTGCGCGTGCCGGCCACCATTTCAGCAAGACGCCCGGTCTCAGCATCCGCTTGCTGAAAGGCCTCGGCGTTGCCGGCGACGCGCACATGGGCGAGACGGTCAAGCACCGCTCGCGCGTCCGCCGCGATCCGACGCAGCCCAATCTGCGTCAGGTGCATTT
The DNA here is from genome assembly GCF_018130145.1 of Bradyrhizobium sp. AUGA SZCCT0176. Taxonomy (GTDB): domain Bacteria; phylum Pseudomonadota; class Alphaproteobacteria; order Rhizobiales; family Xanthobacteraceae; genus Bradyrhizobium. The sequence goes on from NZ_JAFCMB010000004.1 coordinate 571,427, forward strand.
GATCCATGCCGAACTTTTCGACGAGCTGCGCGCAAAAGGCTTTATCGTCCAGCCCGCCGACCTCGGCGAAAACATCACCACATCAGGCATCGACCTGCTGGCGTTGCCGACCGGTGCACGGCTTCATCTTGGTGCCAGCGCCGTCGTCGAAATCACCGGCCTGCGCAATCCCTGCATCCAGATCGATGATTTCCAGAAGGGCTTGATGGCGGCCACGCTGGATCGCGATGCCGACGGCAATCTCATCCGCAAGGCCGGGGTCATGAGCATCGTGATATCAGAAGGCGACGTGCGGCCCGGTGACCCGGTTCGCATCGAGATGCCGGCGGAACCGCACCGGCCGCTGTTGCCGGTCTGACCGCGCGCTGCTGGCTTTCCGCCCTTGCCAAGATGATTTGAATCACCCCAGATTGGCTTGTTCTGAAGGTCTTGCGCCGGCGACCGCGTGATGGACGGGCCGCCGGGCGGTCAAATCAACCCAACGGTAACCGCGGATCGGTTAAAATCGCAGCGTGGCAGCTCCTCCAACCATTCTCGTCTTCGATTCCGGCCTTGGCGGCCTCACGGTCTTGCGCGAGATCGTGGGCGCGCGGCCCGACGCCCATTATGTCTACGTCGCCGACGACGCGTTCTTCCCCTATGGCCACCATACCGAAGAGCAGATCATCGCCCGCGTGGTGCCGCTGGTCGGCGAGCTGATCGCGGCCCACTCCCCCGATCTGGTGGTGATCGCCTGCAATACCGCCTCCACGCTGGTCATGTCGCATCTGCGCAGCGCCTATTCCGTGCCGTTCGTCGGCACCGTGCCCGCGATCAAGCCGGCCTGCGCCAGCTCCAGAACAAAACGCGTGTCGGTGCTCGGCACCAAGGGCACCGTCAAGCGGGAGTACACAAGGAAGCTGATCGACGATTTCGCGCAGGGCTGCGAGGTGACGCTGGTGGGCTCGGCGGAGCTCGCCGCGCTGGCCGAACGCGCGCTCAACGGCTTTTACGTCAGCGACAAGGACATCTCGGCCGAGCTCGCGCCCTGCTTCGTCGATCACGGCAACGCCCGCACCGACACCGTCGTGCTGGCCTGCACCCACTATCCGCTGTTGCTGGACCGCCTCGTAAAACTCGCGCCATGGCCGGTCGACTGGATCGACCCCGCACCCGCCATCGCGCGGCGCGTCTCCGATCTGCTCGGCGGACCGGGGCGCGAATCCGACACCGCCGGCGCCGAGATGGTTTTTACCTCGAAGCGGGCGCACACGCTGAGCCAGGCGTTGATGCCGTTTTTCGGCGGACGCGTGCCGGCGTAGCGGAGCCTGTAGGATGGGTAGAGCGAAGCGAAACCCATCACCTTCCTTCAATGACGAAAAATGATGGGTATCGCTGCGCTCCACCCATCCTACGCCTTCGACGCCGCCCTAAAAACCGCCAATTGAGCATCGAAAGCACGCTTGAACGCCGGCCGCGCTTCGCCGCGGGCTACATAGGCGGACAGGTTCGGATACTCGTTCAATATATCCGATGCATTCAACCGGCGCAGCACGGTTACCATCAGAAGGTCACCGGCGCTGAACGCACCGTCGAGCCAGTCGGCATGGCCGAGGCGACGGCAAAGTTCGCCCAGCCGGTCGCGGGTGCGATCCTTGACGATAGGCAGGCGCTGCTCGTACCAGCTCTTGTCGCGCTCCAGGAGAACGGCGTTTTGCAGATCAACGATCGGCGGCTCCACCGTGCCAAGTGCGGCGAACATCCATGTGATCGCGCGCGCCCGGGCATTCGCATCATCAGGCAGCAGTCCAGCATGGCGCTGCGCGATATGGAACACGATCGCCCCCGACTCGAACAAAGCCAGACCGCCTTCTTCATAGGTCGGAATCTGCCCGAAAGGGTGAAGCGCACGATGCGCGCCTTCCTTCATCTCGCTGAACGAAACAAGACGAACGTCGTAAGGCTGGCCCACTTCTTCGAGCGCCCAACGAACACGCATGTCACGTGCCTGTCCCTTGCCGCGGTCGGGTGAACTTTCAAAGGCCGTGATGGTGGGGATCATTGGAGGGCTCCGGATAATTGCGTGACGCCGTCGGGATTTGTGTCCGGAGGACGAACGACCAGCGCGGCTCCCGACAACTTACCTCGTTTTCTTTTGGCTAGGGCCAGTTGCTCTCGGCGCTCCCCGGATGCTCCGCAGTGCCAAAGCAGCGTTACACGCTGCACCGCGTCCGGGACGCGACGATTATCGCTCGCGCGATCGGATTGAGTCACCGCCCTGCCGAATTTGCTGCTTCGCTCCCCACGCAAGCGCAATCTTGCGCTCCGCATGCGACAAATCAACCCGACGGGCAAATCACTTACGATTTACGGAAATCGTGTCAAGCCCCGAAATTAAAAATATTTCTGTTTACCAGAAGATAATCAGAGATATCTGTTTGGCCATCCCGTCCCTCTCAGAGGGCGTCGGCCGTCGTCACGGACGTTGGGCGGGTTGCGGTGGACGCTGGTTTACGCCTCGACGACGGCGTGGATAAGCGTACGGCAAAACCGTGTGGTCCTGGCACCCGTTGCAGGTGTCAAGCTGTCGGGTAGGCGAGAGCTGAACGGCAGCGACGGAGTCAACCAAGAACTCGTCTCCGGGGAGAGCACGGCATAAGCCGTAAAGCCATTGCGCAGGG
>NZ_JAFCMB010000040.1 GCF_018130145.1 Bradyrhizobium sp. AUGA SZCCT0176
GCCAGGACCACACGGTTTTGCCGTACGCTTATCCACGCCGTCGTCTCAGCGCAAACCAGCGTCCATCGCAACCCGCCCAACGTCCGTGACGACGGCCGACGCCCTTCTGAGTAGGACGGGATGGGCAGATATATGCCCCTGATTTGTATTCTGGTAAACAGAAATATTTTTTATTCTGGGGCTTGACACAAATTCCGATAATCGGAACTGATTTGCCCGTCGGGTCGTTTTGTCGCATCTCTCTCCGTCATTCCGGGGTGATGCGACAGCATCGAACCCGGAATCTCGAGATTCCGGGTTCGCGCTACGCGCGCCCCGGAATCTCGAGAGAGAGCCATCACTCCCCGATCAGCGTCAGCCATTCATCTTCCGTCAGCACGGCGACCCCAAGCTCACGCGCCTTTGTCAGCTTTGAGCCGGCATCCTCGCCGGCAACGACATAGTCCGTCTTTTTCGACACCGAGCCCGCGACCTTGGCGCCGAGACGTTCCGCCACCGCCTTGGCTTCGTCGCGGGTGAATTTGGTCAGCGAGCCCGTGAACACCACGGTCTTGTCCGAGACCGGCGAGCTCTTGCGCGGCCGTTCGGCGGGCTTCACCTCGATCTCGCGCAGGAGTTCGCCGAGCGCCTTCACATTGCGCGGTTCGGCAAAGAACTCGACAACGGCTTCAGCCACGATCTCGCCGATACCGCCGATATTGTTGAGGTCCTGATAGGCCTCGGTGGTGTTCTCGTCATCCTTCGTGCCCTTGGCGGCCGCCAGCATCGCCTCGCGAAAATTATCGATCGTGTGGTAATGCCGCGCCAACAACTTGGCATTGCCCTCGCCGACGTGACGGATACCGAGCCCGTAGATCAAACGGTGCAGCTCGATGCTGCGGCGGGCGTCGATCGCGTTGAACAGGTTGCGCACCGAGGTCTCGCCATAGCCCTCGCGTTGCATCAGCTTGCTGGGGGAGCGGGCGTCACGCCTCTGCAGCGTGAAGATATCGACCGGCGACATCACTAGGCCGTCTTCGTAGAACTCCTGGATCTGCTTGTCGCCGAGGCCGTCGATATCGAACGCAAGCCGCGAGACGAAATGCTTCAGCCGCTCTGTCGCCTGCGCCGGGCAGATCAGGGCGCCGGTGCAGCGCCGCACCGCCTCGTCTTCCTCGCGCACCGCATGGCTGCCGCACACCGGACAAACTTCCGGAAATTTGTACGGCTTTGCGTTCTTCGGCCGCTTGTCCATGACGACGCCGACGACCTGCGGGATCACGTCGCCGGCGCGCTGAACGACCACGGTGTCGCCAATGCGCAGGTCGACGCCGTCGCGGATCGAGTTGCCGTCGTTGCCGATGCCCTTGATGTAATCCTCATTGTGCAGCGTCGCGTTGGAGACGACGACGCCGCCGACCGTGACCGGCTCGAGCCGCGCCACCGGCGTCAGCGCGCCGGTGCGGCCGACCTGGATGTCGATGCCGTTGAGGATCGTGGTGGCCTGCTCGGCCGCGAATTTGTGCGCGATCGCCCAGCGTGGGCTGCGCGACACGAAACCGAGGCGATCCTGCCAGTCGAGCCGGTCGACCTTGTAGACCACGCCGTCGATGTCATATCCGAGCGTGGCGCGCTCCTCGCCGATCTTGCTGTAGAATTTGAGAACGTCGTCGACGTTCTTGCAAAGCTCGGTCCGCGGGTTGACGACAAAGCCGGCTTTGTCCATCCACTCCAGCATGCCGTGCTGCGTATCGGCCGGCCGCTCGCTCATCTCACCCCAGGTATAGGCAAAGAATTTCAGCGGCCGCGACGCGGTGATCGAAACATCTTTCTGGCGCAGCGAGCCCGCCGCCGAATTGCGCGGATTGGCAAACACCGTATCGTCAGCTTCCGCCTGCTTCTTGTTCAGCTCGAGAAAATCCTTCTTGAGCATGTAAACTTCGCCGCGCATTTCGCAGGCCGCCGGAATGCTGCGGCCCCTCAACGTGTGCGGAATATCCTTGATGGTGCGGACATTGGCGGTGACATCCTCGCCGGTAAAGCCGTCGCCGCGGGTAGCTGCGCGGACCAGTTCGCCGTTCTCGTAGCGCAGCGACAGCGACAGGCCATCGATCTTCGGTTCCGCGACCAGCGCCGGAATATGATCGGCATCGAGCTTGAGGAAGCGCCTGACGCGATCGACGAATTCGGTGACGTCCTCGTCGCTGAAGGCGTTGCCGAGCGACAGCATGGCAACGGCGTGCTGCACTTTTGCGAACCCGCGCGCCGGCGCCGCGCCGACTTTTTGCGTCGGCGAATCTGTGGTGACCAGATCGGGAAACTTTGCCTCGATCGCCTCCAGCCGCTGACGCAATGCGTCATAAGCGGCATCCGAGACGGTCGGCGCATCCTTCTGGTAGTAGCGCTCGTTATGCGCCTCGATCTCCAGTGCCAGTCGCATCAACTCGACCTTGGCCTGGGCCTTGGTCAGCTTGGCGACGTCGGTAAGGGTCTTTGTCTTTGCTGTCTTGGCCATGACCGATCAATACGATGAAGATAGTTTGGAGAAAAGATGGGAAGGAACTCAGGCGTTCCCCGGATGCTGTGCAGCGCGTTCAAGATCGCGCGTCGCGCGACTCGGACGGTGCGCTGCTGATCCGGGGTCAACAACAACAGTCTTTTGTCGGTCCCGGCTCTGCGGGAGCAGCGCGAAGAGCGCTGCACCGCGTCCGGGACACGAGAAACGTTACGCCGTCGCCGCGCGGAGCAACCGGTCCGCCGCAGCGCGGGCTTCCGCAGTAATCTCCGCCCCTGCCAGCATGCGGGCGATTTCCTCGCGGCGGTGGTCGGCGGCGAGTGCGTTGACGCGGGTGGCGACGCGTTTGCCCTTGTCCATCGCGTCCTTGGAAATCAGGAGATGATGGTTGGCGCGGGCGGCGACCTGCGGCGCGTGCGTCACCGCCATGACCTGGACCTTGCCGGCAAGCCGCGCCAGCCGGGCGCCGATCGCATCCGCCACCGCGCCGCCGACGCCGGTATCGATTTCGTCGAACACCAGCGTGGGCGCCGAGCCGCGGTCGGACAGCACCACCTTGAGCGCCAGCAAGAAGCGCGACAGCTCGCCGCCGGAGGCGACCTTCATCATCGGCCCCGGCTTGGTGCCGGGATTGGTCTGGACCCAGAACTCGACCCGATCGATACCCTGCGGGCCCGGCGATTGGGCGTCGGTCTCGACCTGCGCCATGAATTTTGCGCGCTCGAGCTTCAGCGGCGCCAGTTCGGCGTTGACGGCCTTGTTGAGCTTTTCCGAAGCTTTGGTGCGGGCGGCGGAGAGTTTGGTTGCTGCGGCAGCATAGCGCTTGTCGGCTTCATCAGCGGCGGCTTCCAGCTTCTTCAATTGGTCCGCGCCGGCATCGATCAGCGCGACGTCGGAGGCGTATTTCGCGGCCAGCGCCGCCAGCCCCTCGACCGGCGTCGAATATTTGCGCGAGGCGGCGCGCAGCGCAAACAGCCGCTCCTCGATCCGCTCCAGCTCGGCCGGATCGAAATCGGCGGCAATCAGCGCGGCGCTCAGATGCTGATCGGCCTCCTCCAGCGCGTTGATCGCGATATCGATCGCCTTCACCGCGGGCTCGACCAGCGCGGGCGAATTGGCGGCGCGGCGTTCCAGCCGCCGCACCGCGGCCGCCAGCGCCGGCACCGGCGAATGGTTGCCGCCGACGGCCTCCTGCGCCTCGCGCAGATCGCTGGCGATCTTTTCGCCCTGCATCATCGTGGTGCGGCGTTCGGCGAGCAGGGTCTCCTCGCCTTCCCTGGGCCGCAGCGCTTTCAATTCGTCGGAGGCGTGGCGGAGGTAGTCGGCTTCACGGGCGGCGCGCTCCATGCCGGCGCGGTGGGCGTCGAGCGCGGCGTTGGCGGTGCGCCGGATATCCCACAGCGTTTCCAGCGCGGCCACGTCTTTTTCCAGCCCGGCGAAGGCGTCTAGCAGTTGCCGGTGGGTCGAGGCATCGACCAGCGCACGCTCGTCGTGCTGGCCGTGGATCTCGACCAGCGCAGCACCGACGGCTTTCAGGGTCTGCACGCTGATCGACTGATCGTTGACGAAGGCGCGGGTGCGGCCGTCGGCAAGCTGCACGCGGCGCAGGATCATTTCACCGGTATCGTCGAGGCCGTTTTCGGAAAGGATCTTTGCGGCCGGATGGCCCTTGGGCACGTCGAAGGTGGCGGTGACCTGTCCCTGCTCCACGCCATGGCGGACCAGCCCGGCGTCGCCGCGGCCGCCGAGCGCCAGCGCGAAGGCATCGAGCAGGATGGATTTGCCCGCGCCGGTCTCCCCGGTCAGCACCGCGAGGCCACGGGAAAACTCGATATCGAGCCGTTCGATCAGGACGATGTCACGGATCGACAGACGGGCCAGCATGCGAACTAAATTCCTAGCCGAGACCCATCTTCTTGAAGGCCCTGGAAATATAGGAACCCTGATTCTCGCTCGGCTCGAGACCGCCGGACTTTACTAGATTATAGGCGTCCTTGTACCAGCGACTGTCAGGAAAATTGTGCCCAAGGACGGCGGCGGCGGTTTGCGCTTCGCCGACGATGCCGATCGCAATATAGCCCTCGGTGAGGCGGAACAGCGCCTCCTCGACATGGCGCGTGGTCTGGTAGCGGGTGACCACGGTCTTGAAGCGGTTGATCGCCGCGGTGTAGTCGCGCTTTTTCATGTAATAGCGGCCGACATCCATTTCCTTGCCGGCAAGCTGGTCACGCCCGCCTTCGAGCTTGGCCTTGGCGCTGGTGGCGTATTCCGAGGTCGGATATTTGCGAATCACCTCTTCGAGCGCGGCGATCGCCTTTTCGGTGCGCCCCTGATCGCGCGAAATATCGGGGATCTGGTCATAATGGGAAGCCGCGATCAGATATTGCGCGTAGGCGGCGTCGGGGCTGCCCGGATGCAGCGTGACGTAACGGGTCGCCGCGCCAATGCAGCCATCATAGTCGCCGGCTGAGTAGAACGAGTACGCCGACATCAGCAGCGATTTGCGCGCATAGTCGGAATAAGGATGCTGCCGGTCGACCTCTTCGAATTTCTTCGTCGCCGCCTTCGCATCCTTGCGCTGGTTCATCAGGTACAAGCCCTCATTGTAGAGCTTGTCCGCGGGCTCCTCGATGAAGGTGTCGTCCTTGGCGGTGAACTTGTCCCACAGCGAACCGGTGCCGCATCCGCTCAAGGGGACGGCCAGCGCGATCAGGCCCGCCGCCAGCCGGAGCGACCGGCCGACCCGATAAAGGCCGGATGATTTGCATGGTTCGAGCGTCATACGCTGTGCCGACATGAAATGTGAGACCTGACGCCTTTTACGCAGTTGTAGCTACGCAGTTGGTAGCGGTGCGGTTGGTGAGCCCGTCCATCCATGAACCGCGGTCATGAACGCAATATTCCCCAAGCCCAATATTCCCCGGCCCCATATTCCCAAGCGCTCAGTATTTGTGGCGCCCTAGCTTACAACCGCGGGCCTATCTAGCCGAAAAATGGTCCTTAACCAACCGAATACGCAGGCATTTCGCCCGGATTAAGGCGGCAAGACACCATCGTTACTAATTGTGGTTACTACGGAAATTGGAATGGGCGGCCGGAAAGCCGGCTTCAGGACATTTCGAAATCGAAAGTCAGGACACGTCCGGGCCATAGGCCGGGGCAACCATACCGCCGACCATTCCGGCGCCGGCTTCGACGCGGGGGCGGCGTGCCGGTTCGGCCTCGACCACCCGCCAGGCGCTGCGATCGGCCATCAGGGCCGTCAGCACCGCGTGGTTTAGCTTGTGGCCGCCACGCGACGACCGGTAGGCGCCGAGCAGCGGCAGGCCGGCCAGCGCGAGATCACCGATCACGTCCAGCACCTTGTGGCGGGCGCATTCGTCGCTGTAGCGCAGGCCTTCGGTGTTGAGCAGACGGGTCTCGTCGAACACCACCGAATTCTCAAAGGACGCGCCGAGCGCGAAACCGGCGCTCCAGAGCCGCGCCACGTCATTCATGCAGCCGAAGGTCCGGGCGCGGGAAATCTCGCGGCGGAAGCTTTCGGGGCTCAGATCGAGCGAATAGCTCTGGCGGCCGATCACCGGATTCGCGAAGTCGATCTCGACCTCGGCGCGGAAACCGTTGGCATAAGGGCGCAGTTCGCCAAAGGAATCACCGAGCGAGACCTGCACCGGCTTCAGCACCTGGATGAAGCGGCGCGCGGCGGACTGGGTCACGATGCCTGCCTGATCGATGGCGGCGACGAAGGCAGCCGCGCTGCCGTCCATGATCGGAACTTCCGGGCCATCGACTTCGATGGTGGCGTTATCGACACCCATGCCCCGCAGCGCAGCAAGCACGTGCTCGGCGGTGGAAACGAGCGGGCCCTGGCGGTCGCCCAGTACGGTCGCAAAGTCGGTGGCAATCACAGAATCAGCGATGGCGGGAACTTCACGGTCGGCATCGTCCAGACCGGTGCGGACAAAAATAAAACCTGCGTCGACAGGCGCAGGTCCGATAGTCAGATTAACGGGTAAACCAGAATGTACGCCGACACCCGTCACGGTGGCTTGCGACCGAAGCGTTGTCTGACGGCTGAACTTCATTCGATAATCGCCCACTACCCGACTTATACCTTTAGACAGAAAAGGTCCGCTTTCGCGTCGAATCTGCTTCCGGTATCCCCAAGTCACGGCAGACCATAGTCACTGCCCTCAAGCGCACAACTCACGCTTTTTTACCGATTGTTACCCTATCTCTGCCGCATTCGCGCCAAGGCTTAACCAAATTCCGGCGCGGTCCGGCCTCGTCCCAGCCGCCGCATCAGATCACGGAACTCATAATTAATCATTTAATATCAGTGACTTGATTACGAAGCTGTGAAGCCTCTCGTGCCCAAGAAAAAGGCCCCGGCTGAAACCGCCGGGGCCTTTTGGGTTGCCTGAATTGTAACAAAACCTCAGTTGGACTGCCGCCGGAGGAAGGCCGGGATATCAAGATGGTCGTCGCCCTGTGGCTGCGCGGCAACAGGTGCGGGGCGGCCATGGACATCCAGACCCTGCGGCGCCGGACGGCGGGCATACTCCGATACCGGCTCGTTGCCCATCTGCTGGGCGACGGAACGCTGCGGTTTGCGCTCGGGGAGCGGCGGCAGCGGCGCCATCGCCGGACCGGAAGCGCGGGCCGCGATCGGCGGCTCGCTCTCTTCGTCGCGGCGGCCGAGGCCGACATTGGCCAGGCGCTGCAGCAGCGACAGCCGGGCCTTCTGCGGATGCTCTTCTTCCTGCTCGCCGCGAGCCTGCCGGATCTCGGCCTGGGCCGTCATCGGAAGGTCCTCGAACTTCGGCATCCGCGGGCTGCGGGCGGGCGGACGTTCGGCCGCCTGCGGGATGAAGGTCTCCGGCAACGCTGCCTGCGGTTCCGGCTCGGCGCGGGCTGCCTCGTTGTGATCCGGGAACAGCGTGGGCTTCTGGGCAATCGGGCGAACCGTGACGTCGCCATAGGAACCGGGCTGCAACGGCGCCTGGGCTTGCGGCACTTCCGGAGCGACCGCCGCGGCAATGGCGGCGAGCGCGGCACGCTCGACGCTGCTGGACGCGCGCTGCTGCGGGGCGGCGGCGGGAACCGGGGGTGGCGAGGCCTGCTGCACGGGCGCCTCGAGCTTCTGGGCGCGGTCGGCAAGGCGCTGGTTGTCAGCACGCAGCCGTGCGGTCAGATCGGCCAGACGGGTGTCCGGCGTCGAGGCGGGCGCGTTGGTCACGACAGCGGCAGGCGCTGCCGCGTTGCGCGCGATCAGCGCCTGTTCGATGCCGGTGGCCACGACGGAGACGCGGATCACGCCGTCGAGGTTTTCGTCGAAGGTCGCGCCGACGATGATGTTGGCGTCCTGGTCGACTTCCTCGCGGATGCGGGTTGCGGCTTCGTCGACTTCGAACAGGGTCAGGTCCTTGCCGCCGGTGATCGAGATCAACAGGCCGCGCGCCCCCTTCATCGAGCTATCGTCGATCAGCGGGTTGGCGATCGCGGCTTCGGCCGCGGTCAGCGCGCGCTTCTCGCCGGTGGCTTCGCCGGTGCCCATCATCGCCTTGCCCATCTCACGCATCACGGCGCGGACGTCGGCGAAGTCGAGGTTGATGAGGCCTTCCTTGACCATCAGGTCGGTGATGCAGGCGACGCCCGAGTAGAGCACCTGGTCGGCCATCGCAAAGGCGTCGGCGAAGGTGGTCTTTTCGTTGGCGACCCGGAACAGGTTCTGGTTCGGGATGATCAGGAGCGTGTCGACCACCTTGTGCAGTTCGGCAATGCCTGATTCGGCGGTGCGCATGCGGCGCTGGCCTTCGAAGTGGAACGGCTTTGTCACCACGCCGACGGTGAGGATGCCCATCTCGCGCGCGGTCTTGGCGATCACGGGGGCTGCACCGGTGCCGGTGCCGCCGCCCATGCCGGCGGTGACGAACACCATGTTGGCGCCGGTGAGATGATCGCGGAGCTCGTCGATGACCTCCTGGGCCGCGGCCGCACCGACATCGGGCTGCGATCCGGCACCTAAGCCCTGGGTCACTTGCGTGCCCATCTGCACGATGCGCTGGGCCTTGGACATGGTCAGCGCCTGCGCGTCGGTATTGGCGACGACGAAATCGACGCCCTGCAACCCGGCAGTGATCATGTTGTTGACGGCATTGCCGCCTGCTCCACCGACGCCGAAGACGGTGATCCGCGGTTTCAGCTCGCTGATGTCAGGGGGTGTCAGATTGAGTGCCATGGTTGCCTCTCGATTAATACGCGCGCGTTGGTTCGCCCCGGCCGACGGCCGCGGGAGTGGGTGCAGGAGTTGGTGCAGGAGTTTGTGAATGTCGTTTGGTATGAAAACCGGTCATCAGAAGCCCTCTCGCAGCCATCGTCCGACCCTTCCGAAATAGCCGTCAGTCCCTGTCCTGAGCTGCCGCGTATGCCGCGGTTCGACGTGTTCAAGGTGTGCGTATTGCGGATAGACCAGAAGGCCCGCAGGCACCGCGAACGAGGCGCTCTTGGCCTCATTGGGCAGCCGGCCGAAGCCGAGCGGGCGGCCGATCCGGACCGGCCGGTTGAGAATGCGGGTGGCAAGCTCGACGGTGCCGGTGAGCTGGGACGCGCCGCCGCTCAGGACAACCCGCGCCCGCGGCTCTGCCGCAAAGGGGGAATCCGCGAGCCGGTCCCGGACCATTTCAAAGATCTCCTCGGCGCGATGCCGGACGATGTTCGCGATCGTGGCGCGCGAGACGATCTGCGGCGCATCGCGCGCGTCATCGCCTGCGGTGGGTACGGACATCAACTCGCGCGCGTCTGACCCGCCGGTCAGCACGGTGCCGTATAAGGTCTTGATTCGCTCGGCATCCGCAATGCATGCGCCGACGCCGCGTGCAAGATCCATCGTCATGTGTTGCCCGCCGACCGCAAACCCCGAGGCGTGCACGAAGCGTCCGGCCGAATAGGTCGCGATCGTGGTCGATCCGGCGCCCATCTCGACCACGGCGGCGCCGATGTCGGCTTCGTCGTCGGTGAGGACCGAAAGGCCGGCCACATAAGGACTTGCGGCCATGGCCTCGACGTTGAGGTGGCAGCGCTCGACCACCAGCATCAGGTTCTTGGCCACCGTCGCATCCGCGGTGACGACGTTCATGTCGACGCCGAACTGCCGCGCCACCATGCCGCGGGGATCGCGGATGCCCTTGACGCCATCCAGCGTGTAGCCGACCGGCAGCGCATGCAGCACGGTGCGGCCTTCGCCGGTGGCGTGGCGCATGCCGGTGGACGTCACGCGGGTGACATCTTCCGAGGTGACCGAGCCGCCTCTGATATCGGCGGCGGCTTCGACCAGCTGGCCCTGCAGCCGGCCGCCGGAGACCGACAGCAAGACGGATTCGACGCGGACCTTGGCCATGCGTTCGGCCAGCGCCACCGCCTGGCGCACGGCCTGTTCGCATTCGGCAAGATCGACCACCGCGCCGGCCTTGACGCCGCGCGACTGGATCTGGCTGTAACCGATCAGCTCGACCGCGTGGCTGCGGCCGCGCAGTGCCTCGTTCGGCGGCGACGGCTTCAGCCGCGCGATCATGCAGGCGATCTTGCTGGTGCCGATGTCGAGCGAGGCCACCAGCGCGGTGCGCTTCTGCGCCATCGGCCGCGTCTTCGGGGTCTGGTTGCGATCGAGGCCGGTCATGCTGCGTCACCGGCTTTTTTCTTGGTCTTCTTGTCCTTGAACAGTTCCTCGCGGGCCTTCGCCGCGTCTTCGGACAACAGCACCGTCAGCCGGTCCGGCAGGCGCATGTCGACCACGACGATGTCGCGGGAGAACAGCCTGTCCTCCTTGTCGAGCTTGCTCAGCAGCGCCAGCGCATTGCCGACGTCATGTTCCGGCAGGCGGATATCGAGACCGTCCTTGAGGCGCAGGTTCCAGCGCCGTTCGCCGACATAGATCGCAGCCTTGGTCACGCTGCGGACCTGCGGATAGCGATCCAGCAGCGCCAGGAAGTCCCGCGCCTTGTCGGCGGCGCCCTTGCCCACCACCAGCGGCAACGAGATGAAGCGCCGCGACATATAGGGTTCGAGCACCGCGCCATCCTCGGCGATGACGGACAGCCGGCCGTCCTGCTGCCACAGCGCGAACGCGGTACGCTCGACGATGTCGATCTGCAGCCGGCCGGGATAAAGCTTCAGGATCGCGGCGTCCGATATCCAGGGATTGGTCTTGAGCTTGTCGCGCACGGTAGCGGCATCGAGGAACAGCAGCGATGAGCGGCCGTTGACGCCGCCGATCGCGAGCACTTCATCCTGGCTCAACTGCTTGCGGCCGTTGATGGCCACCTCGGTGATGCGGAAACCGGCCGAATTCGCCAGCGCGTTGCGGGTATCGCTGAGCGCACCGACGAACTCGTCGACATGGCCGCCCTTGACGACACCGAGCAAGGCGCTGCCGAGCAGCATCAGCACGGTCAGGGCGACGCCGGCACGATTGGGGAGGTAACGTTCGAGCCACAGGATCAGGCGATGCGGCGGCTCGCGGTCGATTACCCGCTTCGCCCGCACGCGGGCGCGCAGGCCCAGCCGCTCGCGCAACAGCACGACCGCTCCGATAGCGGCGGCTTTCAGGTCAGCTTGGGGCCCCAGCGATCGCAGCGATCGAGCGAGGCGTCCTGCACCATCCATTGCACGAGCTCGTCAAAAAGTTGTTCCCGCAAAAAGGCTTGCGGGCTCTGGCGCACGTGATGTCTCGGTGATGCCGGGATGGGTTAAGACCTCGGTTGTGAGGAGGCCATTCTTCCCTCGATGCGATCGTCGAAGCGGAAATCCGCAACAGCTTACGCCCCGGCAGCCAAGCGCCACATGCGCCGCCAGCGTTAACCTTCGGACTTCCTGGTAAACAAAGGGTAAATCTGACCGGTCAGCGGCGTGTTTTGAGCAGCCTTGTGAGTAGTTTGCCGGGCATTGGTTAGGATTTTAGTAATATTTCATCCGGGCCGGGTGGGTTCCCTCACCTGACGCATTAACCCGGCGAATCACCCCCGCCTGTCGACACGCTTTTCGGCCAGTACGATCTGGTCGCGCAGGAAATCGGAAAAATCGATTCCCTGGGCCTTCAGCGCCTTCGGATAGAGCGAGGCGGCGGTCAGCCCCGGCAAGGTGTTGGTCTCGAGATAGACCAGCCCCTTGGCCGAGACGATGAAATCGCTCCGCGAATAGCCGCTGCATGACAGTGCCCGGTGCGCCCGGTGCGCCTGATCCATCAGGGCAGCGGTGATCGCGGGCGAAAACCGGCCAGGGCAGATCTCCTGGGTCGATTTGAGCAGGTATTTTGCCGTGTAGTCGAACGCGCCCTCGCCCGGGATGATCTCGACCGGCGGCAGCGCCATGATGGTGCCGTCGGATCGCTCCAACACGCCACAGGTGGCTTCGGTGCCGGAAACGAATGCCTCGATCAGATAGTCCTCTGTCTTGGCGGCGTTGCGGACCGCGACGAGGTCCTGCCTGGCGTTGACGAAGATCAGGCCGTAGCTCGATCCGTCCCGCGCCGGTTTCGCAATCAGCTTGCCGTATTCGGCGAACGCGGCGTCGATATCATCAAGCGCGATGCCTACCGGCGTCTCCACGCCCGCAATCGCCGCAAAGCGCTTGGCCGCGGTCTTGTCGAAGGCCAGATTTGAGGACGCCGAGCCGGACCCGGTGAAGGGAATGCCGCGCAGCTCGCACATCGCCTGCAGTTCGCCGTTCTCCGCCCGGCCGCCGTGCAGGCCGAGCACCAGCACGCGATCTTCGGCTTTCGCTTTATCGAGCGCCGCTTCGAATGCGATGCCGCGATTGCCGGGGTCGAACTCGTCCTCGAACGGACGCTGGTGATTGAGCAGGGTTTCCGACTTTACGTCGTGCACGGTGTCGGCGACGTGCCAGAACCACAGATCCGCCTCCGGCAAGGCACGATGCAGCGCCTGTGCGCTCGCCACTGAAACCAGCCGCTCCTTGTTGGTGCCGCCGAAGAGAATGGTAATCCGCATCAGTGCTGCCCTGCTCTTTCGTCATTCCGGGATGGTCCGAAGGACCAGACCGAAGGTGCGCAATTGCGCATCGGGGAATCTCGAGATTCCGGGTTCGCGCTTCGCGCGCCCCGGAATGACGACTATGTTGGAATTCCGATCCGCTTGATTTCCCAGTGTAACTCGATTCCGGAGTTTTCCTTAACCCGCGCACGCACCGTTTCACCCAGCGTTTCAATGTCATGCCCGGTCGCGTTGCCAGTATTGATCAGGAAGTTGCAGTGCATTTCCGACACCTGGGCGCCGCCGACGCGCAGGCCGCGGCAGCCGGCGGCGTCGATCAGCTTCCAGGCGCTGTTGCCGGGCGGGTTCTTGAAGGTCGACCCGCCGGTCTTTTCGCGGATAGGCTGCGCGGTCTCGCGATGGGTCTGCACTTCCTCCATCCGCGCCCGGATGGCTTCGGGCGCGGCAATGGCGCCGCGGAAACGTGCGGAGGTGAAGATGATGGAAGGATCAACGCCGCTGTTGCGATAGACGAACTTCATGTCGGCATTGCTGAAGGCATGTTTCGTGCCGTCACGGCCGATGCCGGTGGCCTCGATCAAGACGTCATTGGTCTCGCTACCATTGGCGCCGGCATTCATCCGCAGCGCGCCGCCGATCGTGCCGGGAATGCCGAACAAGAATTCCATGCCGCCGATAGTGGCGGATGCCGCGGTTTCCGCCACCCGCTTGTCGAGCGCGGCGGTGCCTGCGATCACGACGTCGCCATCGGCCCGGGTCTCGCCGAACGCGCGCGGCGACAAGCGGATCACGACGCCGGAAATGCCGCCATCGCGCACGATCAGGTTGGAGCCGACGCCGACGACATAGACCGGCAATTCGTTCGGCAGTTTTTTCAGGAAGTACGCGAGATCATCTTCATCCGACGGCGTGAACAGCACCTGCGCCGGACCGCCGACGCGAAACCAGGTCAGCTCCGCCAGCGATTGGTTCGCCAGCAGCCGCCCGCGCAGGTCGGGCATCGCAGCCTTGAGATCGGGGGTGATGTCGGGGAATGCTGCCACGTCTAACCCAGCGCCTTCAATTCGCCGGGCAGCGCGTAGGCCCATTGCGTGATGTTGCCGGCGCCGAGGCAGACCACGTAATCGCCATTGTCCGCGATGCCGCTGATCACCTTGGCCAGTTCGGAAGAATTTTGCAGCGGAATCACCTCGCGATGGCCGTGCGCGCGCAGGCCGAGCACGAAATGGTCGCGATCGATTCCCTCGATCGGCGCCTCGCCGGCCGGATAGACTTCGGCGACGACGACCGCATCGGCGTCGTTGAAGCAGGTACAAAATTCCTCGAACAGCGATTGCAGCCGGGTGAAGCGATGCGGCTGCACCACGGCGACGATCTTGCCGCTGGTGGATTCGCGCGCCGCCTTCAGCACCGCTGCGATCTCGACCGGGTGATGGCCGTAATCGTCGATGATGGTGACGCCGTTCCATTCGCCGGTCTTGGTAAAGCGCCGCTTGACGCCGCCAAAACCCGCCATCGCCTTGCGGATCACCTCGTCGGAAATGGCGAGTTCATGCGCCACCGCGATCGCCGCCGTCGCATTCGATGCGTTGTGGCGTCCCGGCATCGGCAGCATGATGTCGGGTATCTCGTGCGTCGCGCCGGTCTTGCGGTTGCGGAACACGACCTTGAATTTCGAGCCGCCGCCCATCGGCGTAAGGTCAACCAGCCGCACATCGGCCTGCGGGTTCTCGCCATAGGTGATGATGCGGCGATCCTCGATCTTGCCGACGAGGGTCTGCACCACAGGATGATCGGTGCACATCACGGCAAAGCCGTAGAACGGCACGTTCTCGACGAAATTGCGGAATGCATCCTGGATCGCCTCGAAAGTGTTGAAGTGATCGAGATGCTCGGGATCGATGTTGGTGACGATCACGACATCGGACGGCAGCTTCAGGAACGTGCCGTCGCTCTCGTCGGCCTCCACCACCATCCAGTCGCCCGCGCCCAATCGCGCGTTGGAGCCATAGGCATTGATGATGCCGCCGTTGATCACGGTCGGATCGAGGTCGCCGGCGTCGAGCAGCGTTGCGACCATCGTCGTCGTCGTGGTCTTGCCATGGGTGCCGGCGATCGCGACGCAGCTTTTCAGCCGCATCAGTTCGGCCAGCATTTCGGCGCGGCGCACCACGGGAATGCGCTGGGCACGCGCCGCCATCAGTTCGGGATTATCGCGCTTGATCGCGGTCGAGACCACCACCACGTCGGCGCCGTCGACATTCTCGGCCTTGTGGCCGACCGAGACTGATATGCCCTTGTCGCGCAGCCGCGTGACGTTGCCGCTTTCAGAGGCGTCCGAACCCTGCACGGTATAGCCGAGATTGCACAAAACCTCGGCGATGCCGCTCATGCCAATTCCGCCGATTCCGACGAAGTGGATGGGTCCGATCTCGCGCGGCAGTCTCATGCGTCAATCCTTGGCTGTCATCGCCCGCCAACGGGTCGGCCGAATGGCCGCCCGATGACAGGCTCCAGCGGGCGATCCAGTACTCCGCGCCGCCAGTGTGTCCAATCAGCGGCGCGATGTACTGGATGCCCCGCTTTCGCGGGGCATGACAAGAGCTTTTTCCGCCTAGATTCCGGCAACTTTCTGCACCAGATCGGCCAGCCGCTGGGCAGCGTCCAGCCTGCCCACAGTGCGGGAGGCGGCGGCCATCTCGGTAAGCTTCGCCGGCTCGGCGGCGAATGCGGAAATTTCGGAAGCCAGGCGGTCCGGCGTGAACTCCGCCTGCGCGATGCGCAGCGCGCCGCCGACCTTGGCCAGCACGCCGGCATTAGCGAACTGGTCCTGATCGATCGCGCCGGGCAGCGGCACCAGGATCGAGGGCCGGCCGATCGCGGCGAGCTCGGCCACCGTGCCGGCGCCGGAGCGCGAGACCACCAGATGGCTGGAGGCCAGCCGCGCCGGCAAATCCGTGAAGAACGGCGCCAGCTCGGCGTTGATCTTGAGCCGGTCATAGATCGCGCGCACCCGCGCCATGTCTTCTTCCCGCACCTGTTGCGTCAGGATCAGCCGGCTCCACAGCACCGGCTCCAGCCGTTCGATCGCCGGTGGCACGATGTCGCTCATCACGCGCGCGCCCTGGCTGCCGCCGACCACCAGCAGGCGAAGCGGTCCGTTCGCCTCCGGCGAAGCAAAGGGTATAGCGGCGGCGGCCAGGATCGCCGGACGCATCGGCGTGCCCACCGTCGTTGCCTTGCTTGCCAGCGCCGGATCGCGGTCGAGCACGCCCGGCAGCGAGGTCGCGATCGCGTTGACGCGGCTTGAGAGAAACCGGTTGGCGCGGCCGAGCACCGCGTTGGCGTCGTGAAGGAGGCTGGGCACGCCGAGCCATCTGGCCGCCATCAGCGGCGGCAGCGTCGGATAGCCGCCGAAGCCGATCACGGCTGATGGCTTCAGCCGCCGCACCAGGTTCAGCGCTATGAGGCCGCCATAGCCGAGCATGACAGCGGTGCGCGCCAGCGAGATCGGATTGCGGCCACGCACAGTCTCACTCGGCACCACGTCGATATTGTCATTGGCCCTGGAGAACAAGCCGCTGTAGCGCAGCGCGCGGGCGTCGGTCGCGAGCCGCACGCGAAAACCGCGTTTGATCAGCTCGACGCCGAGCGCTTCGGCCGGAAACAAATGGCCGCCGGTGCCGCCGGCCGCGAGTAAAATCAGGCGTGCGTTTTTTTCCATGGGAGGTCTTTTATAGACAACAAGCCGTCATTGCGAGCGGCGACGAATGCGGTTCTCTTGCCCCGGGCGCAGCGCAGCGCGCCGCCTTTCGCGGCGTGGTGCGCTGCTGAACCGGGGCCCATTGGCGCGACATCCTGGGGGATCTGCGCTTCGCTTGTCCGGGACACGAGCGCCTAGGCGTAACTCCGCACCGAGTTGGCATTGTTCTGCGACTCGATCTCGGTGCGCGGCCGCTGCCGCGTCAGCGCCAGCATCATGCCGACGCCGTAAGCCAGCGAGAGGAACGAGGAGCCGCCATAGGAGATGAACGGCAGGGTCATGCCCTTGGCGGGGATCAGCTGCAAATTGACCGCCATGTTGATGGCGGCCTGCACGCCGAACAGGATGGCGAGGCCGGAAGCGGCAAACCGGGAGAACATGTCCTCGCTGGCGTAGGCGCGCAGCAATGTGCGGATCACGACAAAGGCGAACAATGCCACCAGCGCCAGGCACAGGATGATGCCGAACTCTTCCGCCGCCACCGCGAACACGAAGTCGGTGTGGCTGTCCGGCAGGCTGCGCTTGGCGATGCCTTCGCCGGGCCCGAGCCCGAACCAGCCGCCGTTCCAGAATGCATCCATCGCCATGTCGAGCTGGAACGTATCGCCCGAGCCGGGATTCATGAAGCGTTTGATGCGGTGCGCGACGTGCGGCACCAACAGATACGCGCCGAACAATCCGGCTGCGGCGGCGCCGGCAAGACCGGCCACCCAGATCATCCGCATGCCCGCGATGAAGAACAGCGCGCCCCACACCATCAGGATCAGCATGGTCTGGCCGAAATCCGGCTCCATCACCAAGAGCGACACCAGCATCAACAACAGCACCATCGCCATCGAGGTCGCCGGCATCTCCGGACGCTTGGTCGATTCCGCAAACAGCCACGCCGCGATCACGACGAAAGCGGGCTTGGCGGATTCCGAGGCCTGGATGTTGACGCCGAGCAGCGTGATCCAGCGCCGCGAACCCTTGACCTCGGCGCCGAACACCAGCGTCGCCACGATCAGCACGATCGAGACCGCAAATACCAAGAGCGCCCCGCGGCGGATGTGTTTCGGGGACATGAAGGATACCCCGATCAGCACGATGAAGGACGGCAGCAGGAACATCACGTGCCGGTTGAAGAAGTGGAAGGGATCGAGCCCGATCCTTGTCGCCACCGGCGGGCTCGCCGCCAGCGACAGGATGACGCCGCCCACGACCAGCGCGATAATCGCCGCGAGCAGCAGTCTATCCACGGTCCACCACCATTCCGAGAACGGGGTGCGTTGGTCACGGGCGAGCATGGGCGTCCCCAAATGGCAGAGGTAACGTCCATTGGTGGCGGAGGATGGTTTCCAAGGGGTTAATAGGGTCCGTCAAATTTTCGGTTTCAAGAGTTGCGCCCGCGGCTATAGGGTGGGCCCCAAAATCAAAGGGGGAAACCATGCAGTCGCTCACCTGTCTCGTCGCAGCATCGCTGCTCGTCGCATCGCTTCAGGGCGCATCCGCCAAGGACGAGAACTGGGTGGTTTCCTGGACGGGTTCGGTCCAGGGCCCCTATCCCGTCGGTAACCCCTCCGCCCAGCCCGACCAGAAATTCGCCTTCCCCGATCCTGCGGCGGGCGCGCGGGACCAGACCTTTCGCCTGATCGTGCGGCCCGATTTGTGGGGCCGCCAGGCGCGCCTCCGTTTCAGCAACGCCTTCGGCACCAAGCCCGTGACGTTCGACGGCGTTTGTGCCGGCCTGCAATTGGGCAGTGCGGCGCTGCTCCGCGGCTCCAATCGCCTGGTGACGTTTGGCGGCAAGATGTCCATCACCGTCCCACCCGGCACCTCGGTCTGGAGCGACGCGGTCACGCTGCCGTTCGCAGGGCAGCCCGACAACCTCGCCGGCCGCAAGCTCGCGGTGAGCTTTCACATCGCCGGTGAGAGCGGTCCGATGACCTGGCACGCCAAGGCGCTGACGACCTCTTACGTCACCGCGCCCGGCGCCGGATCCAAAGGCACCTTGGAGGACGAGGCGGCCTTCCCCTATACGACCGCATCCTGGTTTTTCCTCGATGCGATCGAGATGACCGCGCCCACGGATGCTTTCGCCATCATGGCGTTCGGCGATTCCATTACCGACGGCACCGCGTCCACCATGAACGGCGACGACCGCTGGCCCAACGTGCTCTCGCGCCGCCTCAAGGCAATCCATGGCAACAAGGTCGCGGTGGTGAATGGCGGCATCGGCGGCAACCAGATCGCCGGACCTGCCGAGTACGGCGCAAGCAAACCATTCGCCGGCGGCCCCGCCTCGGGCCAGCGGCTCGACCGCGACGTGCTGACGCTCTCCGGCATCTCCAGCCTGATCTGGCTGGAAGGCATCAACGACTTCAGCAAGAACGGCAACGCCGAAAGCGAGAAGGTCATCGCAGCGATGAAGGAAGGGGTCGCCCGGCTGCGCGCGAAATGGCCGAATGTCCGCGTGATCGGCGCCACCGTGACCACGGCATTGGGAAGTTCCAGCGCGGCGCATGGTTTCGCCGAACAGGACACCAAGCGAAAGGCACTGAACGACTTCATCCGTACATCAGGCACATTCGACGGCGTGATCGATTTCGACAAGGCGACGCTCGATCCGCAATCGGGTGGCCTCAAGCCGGAGTTCGTGCCCGACAGCACGACGGGAGGCGCCGGCGACAAGCTGCATCCCAATCGCACGGGTTATCTGGCGATGGGCCAGGCGATCGACCTCGATCTGTTCAAGCCAGCGCGAACCGGTCGAAGTGCGAAGAAGCAATAGGCGTAGGATGGATGGAGCCAACCGGGCGCGCATTCGCGCGACCCGTTGGCTCTACCCATCCTACGCTGTGCCGCTCACACCACCGGCTTCACACCCGGCATCGCCGTGACGAGATCGCGAAACTTCGCGCCGCGGATTTCGAAGTTGCGGTACTGGTCGAATGAGGCGCAGGCCGGCGACAGCAGGACTACGGGGTCAGTGAGGCCTGAGGCTTCGGCGTCGCGCGCGGCGCTGGCGACGGCAACATCGAGCGTCTGCGAAATCTCGTGCGGCACGCGGGTGCCAAGCGTGCCGGAAAACTCCTGCGCGGCTTCGCCGATCAGATAGGCTTTGCGGATGCGCGGGAAATATTCGGTGAGGCTGGTAATGCCGCCGAGTTTCGGCTTGCCGCCGGCGATCCAGAAGATATCGCCAAAGGACGACAGCGCATGCGCCGCCGCGTCCGCATTGGTGCCTTTGGAATCGTTGACGAACAGCACATTGCCGCGGCGGCCGACCTGCTCCATGCGGTGCGCGAGACCCGGAAAACTGCGCAGGCCGTTCTGCAGCATGTCGGTCGAGATTCCCATCGCCAGCGCGCAGGCCGCGGCGCACGCCGCATTCTGGGCGTTGTGCAGGCCGCGCAATGAACCGATGCCGCCGAGCTTTGCGATTTCGCTCCGCGCGCCGCCGGAAGCACGAACGATGGTTTCGCGCTCGACATAGACGCCGTCGGGCAGCGGGTTTTTCACGGAGATACGCACCACGCGCTTGCCGGCCTGATCGAGCCGGTCGGCGATGTTGCGGCACCAGCCGTCGTCGACGCCGACGATGGAGGTGCCCTGCGGCTGCACGCCGGCAACCAGCCGCGCCTTCACCGCCGCGTAGTGCTCCAGCGTGCCGTGGCGATCGATATGGTCTTCGCTGACGTTGAGCAGAATGCCGACCGACGGATCGAGCGAGGGTGCCAGATCGATCTGATACGATGACATCTCGATCACATGCACCCGCCCCATCCGCGGCGGTTCCAGCGACAGGATCGCGGTGCCGATATTGCCGCCCATCTGGGTATCGTAACCGGCAACCTTCATCAGATGCGCGATCAGCGCCGTGGTGGTGGATTTTCCGTTGGTCCCGGTGATGGCGACGAACGGCGCATCGGGTGCGTGACGCCTTCGTTCCCTGCAGAACAATTCGACGTCGCCGATCACCTCGACGCCGGCCTGCCGCGCCATCAGCACGGACCAATGCGGCGCCGGATGGGTCAGCGGCGCGCCGGGGGTCAATATCAGCGCGGCGAAGTTATCCCAGGGTATGCTGCGCAAATCGGCGGTGATGAAACCTTCTTGAGCCGCCTTGGCGACGTTATCGGCGCTGTCGTCGCCGGCAATCACCTCCGCGCCGCCCGCCTTCAGCGCGTGGCAGCTCGCGAGTCCGGAGCCGCCGAGCCCGAACACGGCGACCGTCTTGCCCGCGAAGGAAGTGACGGGGATCATGGGTTAGCCCGTCATTCCGGAAACCGCGCAGCGGTTATCCGGAATCTCGAGGTTCTCAGATGCGCAATTGCGCATCATAGTTCGCGCTTCGCGCGCCCCGGAACGACAGTGGTGGGATTGCAAGACCATCACCGCAGCTTCAGCGTGGAGAGGCCGGCCAGCGCCAGCATCACCGAGATGATCCAGAACCGGATCACGATCTGCGGTTCGGTCCAGCCTTTCTGCTCGAAATGATGATGCA
Organism: Bradyrhizobium sp. AUGA SZCCT0176; assembly: GCF_018130145.1. Classification (GTDB taxonomy): domain Bacteria; phylum Pseudomonadota; class Alphaproteobacteria; order Rhizobiales; family Xanthobacteraceae; genus Bradyrhizobium. Next base: position 20,754 of record NZ_JAFCMB010000040.1, read on the forward strand.
GCGGCGCCATCCGGAATACGCGTTTGCCGGTCAGCTTGAACGACACCACCTGCACGATCACGGAAACCGCTTCCAGCACGAACAGGCCGCCGATCACGGCCAGCACGATCTCGTGTTTGACCGCAACCGCGGTCGCCCCCAGCATGCCGCCAAGCGCGAGCGAGCCGGTGTCGCCCATGAAGATCGACGCCGGCGGCGCGTTGAACCACAGGAATCCCAATCCGGCGCCGAGCACCGCGCCGCACAGCACCGCAAGCTCGCCGGTGCCGGCGACGTATCTGATCTGCAGATAGTCGGAGAACACCGCGTTGCCGGTCAGATAGGCAATCATGCCGAAGCTGGCGGCCGCGATCATCACGGGGACGATCGCAAGACCGTCGAGACCGTCGGTCAGGTTGACCGCGTTGCCGGCGCCGACGATGACGAAGGCGCCGAAGATCACGAAGAACCAGCCGAAATTGAACACCATGTCCTTCAGGAAAGGAATCGCCAGCGACGTCGAGGTCACGTCGCGCCCGAGCCGCACCAGCGCGTAACAGGCGATCAGCGCGATCACGCCTTCGATGGCGAGACGAAACTTGCCGGCAAAACCGCTATGGGTCTGTTTCGTCACCTTCAGATAATCGTCATAGAAGCCGACGAAGCCGAAGCCGAGCGTCACCGCGAGCACGATCCAGACATAGGGATTGAGCGGGTTGGCCCACAGCAGCGTCGAGAC
>NZ_JAFCMB010000041.1 GCF_018130145.1 Bradyrhizobium sp. AUGA SZCCT0176
CTGCATTGTTATGATAATTGTTGGGCGTCCAGATATAGGCGCTGTTGGCACCGCTGCCGCCATCCCAGAACTGATACCGGGTTGCGGCATTGCCATCGGCATCGGAATAATTGACCCAGCTCGATACCTGCGCCCACGCATTCACGGACACACTGTGATCGTTGATCGTCGCCACCGGCGCCTGATTAGGAAAATTCGAGCTTGCAAACGTGCCGTCTGCAAAACCGAAATATTCGATCCCACTCGCGGTCTCCGTGCCATCCGGCGTGCCACTGCGCTGATCCGCCAATGTATAAACCTGCGTCGTAGCGTTGTAGCTGATCAGATAATCGCTTGAGTTGCCTGAAAATATCGCCGTGTCAGTCCCGGCCCCGCCGATCAGCGCGTCGTTTCCACCGCCGCCAATCAGCGTATCGTTTCCACCGCCACCCGTCAGGGTATTCGCGATCACATTGCCGGTGAGAGAATCGTTACCCGAGCCGCCGATGGCGTTGTCGATATAGGACCGCGCATCATTGTTGTACAAATAGGCGTTGAAGATATTGCCCTGCGCGTAGTGCCCGTTTCCGAGATAGGCAATTTGCGTCGATGAGGTGATCGAGGACGCGCCGGGATTGAGATTGATCGTCACCCCGGTCCCGTAGTTTGACAGGTCGTAGGTATCGATGCCGTTGCCGTCCCACACCGTCTCGAACACGCGATTGGCCGAGCCGCCGACGCCATTGCCGGGCGCCAGCTGCGCGACCCCATTGATGTACTGCTGTCCGGTCGTCGCGTTCCAGGAGTAGACGGTGTTTCCGCTATTGGTCGAATAGTTGGCGCCATACATCGTCTGCAGGGCGAGAATATCGTTCGCCATGTAGGTTTGCGCGTAGCCGTAGGATTCGGCGGTGTAGCCCGTCAGCGGCGCGCCGACGTAGCTGCGGTAGCTCATGACCGTGAACTCGGAAGAGTCATGCGCGGTCGGCACCGCGACATTGGCGACGCCGCCGGTCTCCTGGCTGTGCTTGAGGCCGAGCGAGTGTCCCAGCTCGTGCAGTGCCGTCGCGAAATAATAGTTGCCCAGCTTGGCCTGCGCATAGGGGTAAGCGGTGCCGAACCAGATGTCGCCGCCGGCCGGCACGTTGGCCGGATAATAGGCGTAGGAGGTCGGATTGGCTTCCGGGGATTGCGCCACCATGATGTCGGCGCTGCCGTTTCCGGCATACTGGACCGTGATATTGGTATAGCTCGAGATCAGTGCAAACGCGTAGACAATGGCTTGCTGCATCGCCGAGGGGGCGATGCCGAACCCTGACGCCGTCGGCTCACCGTAGCCGTAATAGTTGGCCGGGTAGTCACTGGGCGAATCCGGAAAGCTGTAGGTGATCGTGCCGGTCCATCTGGTGCCGCTGAGCAGACCATCGATCTCGGCATTGTTCGTTCGGGACGTATTTGTCGCAGTGGCCAACGCAGCTCTCCAGGCACTTCGCAAAACCTGATTCGGGACTGCTTCGATTCGTAAACCACAAGTCGATACGCTTGCCTTAACCTTTGGCGAAAAATTGTTGGAGAGCGGCAATACTACATTAACACAGGGTCAGTTCCCTAGCGGGAACGTCCGACATCCGGGATCGGAAGAGGTACCCCGTATTTTTGCGGACAACTTGTCGTGACGCCAAGGTTCCGTTGCCGAGGGCGGTGGCTTCGTCCGGCAGGGATGGCGATCAGCTCCGCCCCATCGCCTGCAGGCCCTTGAAGGTCAGGCGCTTGGGGTCCGTGACGCCGGCCAGATAGAGCCTGCGGATAAAGGCAACGACCGCGTCGCGGTCGCAATCGGTCAATGCAACCACGGCATCGACGGCAATTCGCTGGGCATCCATGGGCTTCCTCGTGCTGTCAGTTAGCCTCAGGCCAGACAGCGTAGGCGGCACCGGTTAATCCGGTGTTAACCGTTGGGCAGGCTGAACGATTCGCGCGGGCCCGCGTATACGCGAAATTACGCAGAAGGCTTTCCGGCTGGCGCCACGGACAGCCCGCGGCGAGGCCGTCACGAATACTGCATCACCCCGTCGTCGATCTTGCCGTAGCGCAGCGTGACGATGTCGAGGGCGTAGTTCTGGTAGAGCCGCCACGGCCGCTTCGAGCCCTGCTTGGGCATCTGCGCGATGGCGCGCTGCACGTAGCCGGAGGAGAAATCCAGCGACGGCAGTTCCGATACCGACGGATCGAGGTTATGCGGCACGCATTGCTTGTAGCCGTGCCGGTCCATGTAGTTGATCAGGCGGCAGACATATTCGCAGGTGAGATCGCATTTCAGCGTCCACGACGCGTTGGTGTAGCCGAACGCCGAGGCCATGTTCGGCACGTCCGAATACATCATGCCCTTGTAGTTCAGCGTCCGCGCGAAATCGACTTTCCGGCCGTCGACGCTGACTTCGAGACCGCCGAGCACCTGCAGGTTAAGCCCGGTCGCGGTGACGATGATATCGGCTTCGAGTTCGCTGCCGTCCTTCAGCTTGATGCCGCTTTTGGTGAGGGTGTCGATGTGATTGGTGACGACGGAGGCGCGCTTGTCCCTGATTGCCTTGAACAGGTCGCCGTCCGGCACCAGGCACAGCCGCTGCTCCCAGGGATTGTAGCGCGGCGTGAAATGCGTGCCGATGTCGTAGTCGGGGCCGAGCGCCATTTTCACGCCGCCGAGGATCAGCGCTTTGGCGCGGTCGGGCTTGCGCCGGCAGAGCTGGAAGAAATACATGCCGAACAGCACGTTGCGCCAGCGGATCATGTGATAGGCGAGTTTTGCGGACAGATTGCGCCGCAGCTTGTTGGCGAGCGCGTCTTCCGCGGGCCGCGCCACCACATAGGTCGGCGAGCGCTGCAGCATGGTGACGTGCGAAGCGGTCCTGGCCATCTCCGGCACCAGCGTTACCGCTGTCGCGCCGGAGCCGATCACCACGACGCGCTTGCCGGCATAGTCGATGTCTTCGGGCCATTTCTGCGGATGCACGATGCGGCCGGCGAAATCCGCTGATCCTGCAAACTCCGGCGTGTAGCCTTCCTCGTATTTGTAATAGCCCGAGCACATGAACAGGAAATTGCAGGTGAAGCGCACGGTCTCGGGTCCACCCTCGCCCACCCTGCGTTCGGCCTCCACGGTCCAGCGCGCATCCTGCGACGACCACGACGCGCGTTTGACGCTGTGGTTGAAGCGGATATTCCTGTCGATGCCGTTCTCGAGCGCAGTCTGCCGCACATAGTTGAGAATGTTCGGCCCGTCGGCGATCGCCTTCGGCTCGGTCCAGGGCTTGAACGAATAGCCGAGCGTGAACATGTCGCTGTCGGAGCGGACGCCGGGATAGCGAAACAGATCCCAGGTGCCGCCGATGCAGTCGCGGCCCTCGAGAATGGCGTAGCTCTTGCCGGGGCATTTCTGCTGCAGGTGATATCCGGCGCCGATGCCGGAGAGGCCTGCCCCAACGATGAGGACGTCGAAATGCTCTGGTGTATCCGTCATCACGCTCTCCCTGCCCACAGGTATGGGCAGGGCCGCGCCCAATTGCAACCGGCTTCAGGTGGCCGCGACGACGACGGCGGCAGAGTCGAAATACTCATAGAACTCGACCGCTTTGCCATCCTTGAAGCGCCAAAAATCCACCTTCGGTGTCTCCACGGCCTTGCCGGTCTTCTTGTTGGTCCACGCCGTCGAGCCACGGGCGCAAACAGCCTCACCCTGTGCGACGTATTCGTCGATTGTGTAGTGTATCATCGCCCAGTCGGCCAGGAGCCCGTCGAAGTAAGTCCGCAACCCCTCGCGGCCATCGTAATGCGTCGCGAATTGAAGCGGTGCCGCGCCCCGCGGCACCGACCCCCAGCTGATCTTTGGATCGGCGATGCTCAGGAACTGCTCGACGCTACCACCGCGCGTTTCGTGCCATTGGTGATAGACTTCTTTGAGGATTGCGACATTTGCTGCTTCGTTCGACATGACTTTCCCTCCGCAATGTTTTCGCGTCTGAAAGTGAAGTCTGGAAAGTGTGCCGCCCGCTTCAATAGTGGCGGGCTTGTCGTTCTTCCACCTCAGATCGTATCAGGGTTGTGCCATGAAAAAAGCCCCGGATCGCTCCGGGGCTCTTTTGTCGCGCATGCGGTTGGCTCAGTACCTATAGTGATCCGCCTTGAACGGGCCTTCCGGCTTGACGCCGATATATTCGGCCTGGTCGGGGCGCAGTTCGGTCAGCTTGACGCCGATCTTGGCCAGATGCAGCCGGGCCACCTTCTCGTCCAGCGACTTCGGCAGCACGTAGACTTCCTTCTTGTACTTGCCGTCCTTGTTGTTGGCGAACAGCTCGATCTGCGCCAGCGTCTGGTTGGTGAACGAGGCCGACATCACGAAGCTCGGATGGCCCATGGCGTTGCCGAGGTTTACGAGACGGCCTTCCGACAGCAGGATGATGCGGTGGTTGTCGGGGAACGTGATCTCGTCGACCTGCGGCTTGATGTTGTCCCACTTCAGGTTCTTCAGACCCGCGATCTGGATCTCGTTGTCGAAGTGGCCGATGTTGCAGACGATGGCGCGATCCTTCATCGCGCGCATGTGCTCGATGGTGATGATGTCCTTGTTGCCGGTGGCGGTGACGAAGATGTCGGCGCGGGGTGCCGCGTCTTCCATGGTCACGACCTCGTAGCCTTCCATCGCCGCCTGCAGCGCGCAGATCGGATCGACTTCCGACACCATCACGCGGCAGCCGGCCTGGCGCAATGACGCGGCCGATCCCTTACCGACGTCGCCGAAGCCCGCGACCATCGCAATCTTGCCCGACATCATGACGTCGGTGCCGCGGCGGATGCCGTCGACCAGCGATTCACGGCAGCCATAGAGGTTGTCGAACTTCGATTTGGTCACGCTGTCGTTGACGTTGATCGCCGGCCACAACAGCGTACCGGCCTTCTGCATGTCATAGAGGCGATGCACGCCCGTGGTGGTCTCTTCGGAAACGCCCTTGATGCTCTTGGCAATCTCGGCGAAATAGCCCTTCGGCTTTTCCTTGAGCTGCTTCTTCAGCAGCGCGAAGAAGACTTCCTCTTCTTCCGAACCCGGCTTGTCCAGGAACTTGGTGTCGCCGTTCTCGGCGCGCAGACCAAGATGGACGTACATGGTGGCGTCGCCGCCGTCGTCAAGGATCATGTTCGGGTGACCGCCACCGTGCCAGTCGAACAGCTTGGCGGTGTAATCCCAGTATTCGGTGAGGCTCTCGCCCTTGACGGCAAACACCGGAATGCCGGCGGCTGCGATCGCCGCCGCCGCGTGATCTTGCGTCGAATAGATGTTGCAGGAGACCCAGCGGATGTCGGCGCCGAGTGCGGCCAGCGTCTCGATCAGCACGCCGGTCTGGATCGTCATGTGCAGGGAGCCCGCGATGCGCGCGCCCTTCAGTGGCTGCTTCGGGCCGTATTCCTCGCGCGTCGCCATCAGGCCGGGCATTTCGGTCTCGGCCAGCGAGAGTTCCTTGCGGCCGAATTCGGCGAGCGAGATGTCCTTGACGATGTAGTCGGTAAAGGCAGGCTTCTTGGCGGCGGCGGTCATGTGTTGATCCCTTGAAAAAGCTTATTCCGAAAAGCGCGAAAGGCTTTCCGGAATAAGCAGGACGATTACGGAGAAAATCAGAACGCACCCTTCAGCGCGGACACCAGATCGGTTTTTTCCCAGGAGAAGCCGCCATCCTTTTCCGGCGCGCGGCCGAAATGGCCATAGGACGCGGTGCGGCGATAGATCGGCCGGTTCAGTTTCAGCGTACGGCGGATGTTGGTCGGGGTCAGCCGGAACAGTTGCGGCAGCACCTTTTCGAGCTTCTTTTCATCGACCTTGCCGGTGCCGTGGGTTTCCACCAGCAGCGACATCGGATCGGCGACGCCGATCGCATAGGCGACCTGGATGGTGCAGCGATCGGCAAAGCCAGCCGCGACAACGTTCTTGGCGAGGTAGCGCGCGGCATAGGCAGCGGAACGATCGACCTTGGTCGGATCCTTGCCGGAGAAGGCGCCGCCGCCATGCGGCGCGTAGCCGCCATAGGTGTCGACGATGATCTTGCGGCCAGTCAGGCCGCAATCGCCGTCGGGGCCGCCGACCACGAAATTGCCGGTCGGATTGACCAGGAAGTCGGAGGACTTTTGCGGCATCCAGCCCTTCGGCAGTGCCGACTCGACTTCATGCGCGATCATGTCCTTGATCAGGCCGGGCGAATACTTCTTGCCGTTGCGGCTCTTCTCGTTGTGCTGGGTCGACACCACGACCTTGGTGCAGCCGACCGCTTTGCCTTCGACATATTTCACCGTGACCTGGCTCTTGGCGTCGGGCTGCAGGTCGAACAGCTGACCGCTGCGGCGCTTGTCGGACAGCACTTTCAGGATGCGGTGCGCGAAGAAAATCGGCGCGGGCATGAAGCTGCCCTTTTCGTAGATTTCGCTCTCGTTGCAGGCATAGCCGAACATCATGCCCTGGTCGCCGGCGCCTTCTTCTTCGCCGCTCTTCTTTTTCTTGGCATCGACGCCCATCGCAATATCGGGCGACTGGCCATGCAGCAGCACTTCGATATCGGCGCCGTGATAGGAGAAGCCGTTCTGGTCGTAGCCGATATCCTTGACTACGCCGCGGGCGATCTCGGAGATCAGTTCGCGATCGACCACCGAGACGCCGTGAATGTCGCGGAACAACTGGCCACGGCCCTCGCCGGCAATCACGATCTTGTTGGTCGTGCAGAGTGTCTCGCAGCCGAGACGGGTATTTACCGCACTGTCGTCGGCAATACCGAGCTTGACGTCCTTCTCGAGGAAGGCATCGAGAATGGCGTCGGAGATTTGATCCGAAACCTTGTCCGGATGGCCTTCGGAAACCGACTCGCTGGTGAAAAGATAAGACGCGCGCATCAACAACCCCTTGTTTCCGCCTGCTGTCGGCGGGCTCTCTTTGTCATTTATCCCGGAATGTCAGTCGCGACGGCGCGAAATGACGTAGGATTCGTCGTAAAACCAAAGCCCATTATGCTTGCGCAGAACCTCTCTGGTGGCATCGAGGGTTCGGCCGTTTTCGGTCATTTCCGTCAACCGTTCGTCTTCGATCTGGGCGACATACACCGCCGCATTCCACGCTGCAAAGGCCGTCGAGGTTCCGATCGAGCCGGTGACCTCGTTGGGCAGCGCTTCCATATCATAACGGAAGATGGAACGGTTATCGGCGTAAGCATTAAAATTGAGGTCGCGCCCGGCTGACCCCAGCTCATATTTCACCGTGCGCAATAGCTCATGACGGCTCACCGCGAAAGGATTTTCTCCGGGCCACACCGCCTGGATGATTTCCAGCCCCGGATCCTGCCCATGGGAGTGAATTCCAATCAACCGGCCGCCGGCCCGCAGCGCCCGCGCCAGCGGCGCGATGATCCGCTTGGCGCGGAAATTCACAGAGGATTTGGCCCGGTATGGCTGGGATGCGATGACGAGATCGAAATTGGCCTCGGTTCGGCCCGCCCGGGGGATGATCGAATCAAGCAGGAACCGGTGGTCCTCCCGGTAAACCACCAGCGCCACCGGCCGTTCATAGATCGGCATGCCCGATGTGGGGCTGACATTGGCCCGCCAGTTCTGCTCAAGAAATGGGCCCAGTGCGGCGATCTGGGTCTCGAACTCGCCCGACGAGGCCCCCTGCAAGGCCACCTCATGCCAGATCATGCCTGCGGCCGCCGCGGGCGAAGCCGGCGTCAGCCAGGGCGCCTCGGCGTAGTACATGTTGGTGAGCACAAAAACGGTCGCGGGATGTTCGAACAGCCGGTCCGGAACCTTGTCGAGCGTCAGGCGGACGTCCTCCAGGCTGAGCTCCTTGCCGGCGATATAGAACGGCATATGGGGGAAGCGGCCGTGCATCGAGCGCATCACCCGCGCCAGCACCGTGCCGTCGCCGACGCCGGCATCGAACACGCGTAGCGCCGGCGGCCGCGGATGCAGGCTCGACAGCTCGAGCGCCACCCGGTCGGCGATTATCCGCTTTTCGCTGCAGGTATGGACGAACAGCAGGTATTTCTGCCGGTTCTCGAAGAAGCGGAAATTGCCCCTGGGGTCACGCTTCTCGGGAGGCACTTCGATCCCGCGCGGCGGCGGCAGCCCGCCCGGCGTCGAGGCGGCGATATAGGCCTGGATCCGGTCCAGCGTGTCGATGGTAATGCGCTTGCCCTCGCGCAGGCGATGCACCAGCTTGCCATCATTGACGGCCCGGCGGCCAAACGTCGTCTCCGCCATATCGGCCTGGCGGCAGAAATCCGATATCTGGCTGAGAATCTTGTCGTTTTTCATCGGGTGGCGGTTTTGGGACGGAACGGTGGGCAACGGCGGGTGACCGGGACGTCCTACCACCATCTGCCCACTGGGGGAAAGGCCTGTTTCCCGGCCCGGCCGGCATGAACCGCCATCCCGGATTTCGCCACCAAGACAAGGACGCAACCCCTTGATGGTAAGGACCAATTGATGCGCCGCGCGATCCTGACGCTGAGCTTGCTCGCAGCCGCCCTGTGGTCGGCGCCCTCCCTCGCCCAGTCCCGCAAACAACTCGGGCCGCTTTGCACCACCGACACCACGCCGGCCGATCAGATGATCGATGCCTGCAACAAGATCATCGCGCTGAAGGTGTTTTCCGGCGAGAAACTCGCGGGCATCTATTTCTGGCGCGCGGTCGGCTGGAACAAGAAGGGCGACTACGTCAAGGTCATCGCCGACGCCAGCGAGGCGCTCAGGCTCAAGCCTGATATCGCGATCTACAATCTGCGCGGCTCGGCCTATTACGACAAGGGCGAATACGACATCGCGATATCAGACTTCAACGACGCGCTGCGGCTGGGACCACCGAGCGGCATCCTGTTTCATAACCGCGGCAACGCCTGGCGCGGCAAGGGCGAGTACGCCAAGGCGATCGCGGACTATGATTCGTCGATCAACGCCGGACGGAAATCCCCGTTCTCCTATCAGAACCGCGGCATCTCGAAACAGGCGCTCGGCGATCTCGACGGCGCGATGGCCGACATCAACGAAGCGATCCGGCTCGACGCGGCGCTGCCGCAGCCGCTGATCCACCGCGCCGTGCTTTGGCGCGCCAAGGGCGACTTCGAACGCGCCATTGCCGACGGCACCGAGGCGATCCGCCTCGCCAAGGCGAAGGCGCCGGTCAACATCATGACGCCGCCCGGCAGCGTGCTGATTTCGGCCTACAGCCAGCGCGGCCTCGCCTATGAAGCAAAGGGCGATTTCACCAGCGCGAAGCAGGACTACGCCGCCACCCTCGAAGGCAAGGCGTCGGACGCCGGCAGCAAATCCAATCAGGCCACCGCGAAGGTTCGGCTCTCGCTGCTCACGGACCCAACGGCGCCGGCGCCGAGAGATGCGACATCAAACACGACATCGGCGCCGGCCGGCGCGGCAAGCCCTGCCCCGCTTCCCACCGCGGTCCAGAGCATCACGCGGCGTGTCGCGCTCGTGATCGGCAACGGCGCCTACGCCCACGTCACGCCGCTGCCCAACCCGGTCAACGACGCCCGCTCGATCGCGAAAAGCCTGCGCGACATCGGTTTCGTCGTGAACGAAGGCATCGACCTCGATCGCGTCGCGATGCAGTCGACGATCCGCGACTTCCTGCGCGATGCGGCGCGGGCGCAGGTCGCGGTGGTCTACTACGCCGGTCATGGCGTGCAGGTCGAGGGCCGCAACTACCTGGTGCCGATCGACGTGGCGCTGCAAGCCGGCGGCCGCATGACTGATACGATGGTGGAAATGGATACGATCATGGCCGGTCTTGACGATCAGGTGCGCACCAACATCCTGATCATGGACGCCTGCCGCAACAACCCCATGACTCCCCCCGTGGCGACGACGCAAGTGGCTTCCGCGGGCGCCAATCGCGGCATCCAGGCCGGACCCGGTCTCGCCGCGCCGGCCAGCCTTGGCGCCGGCTCGACGCTGGGCGCGGGAACGCTGATCGCCTATGCGACCGCGCCCGGACAGGTGGCGCTCGACGGCGAAGGCGTCAACAGCCCGTTCTCGGCAGCCCTGTCGCGCCACATCGGCACGCCCGGGCTCGAGGTGCAGCAGATGCTGACGCGGGTGCGCGCCGAAGTCGTCGCCGCGACCAAGTCCAGGCAGGTGCCGTGGTCGAACTCGTCGCTGCTCGGTGAGGTCTATCTGACGGGGAAGTGAGCACGCCGCTCTCGCCCCGTCATTGCCAGCGAAGCGAAGCAATCCATCTCGCGGCATAGCGGATGGATGGATTGCTTCATGCGCAACGCTTCGCGTTTGTCGCGGGCAATGACGTAGAAAGTTACTTCCTTACTCCTCCACCCGCTGCGCAACGAAGACGCCATTCGGCTGGTGAAAGACCACCTCGTCGATAACAGCCTCGCCGCGGAATTCGACGACAAGACCCTCCAGTTCGACGATGCGAAACCTTCTGCCCTGCTCGGGCGCGAGGCGATAGGCCGGCTGGTAGTCGGGCTTCAGCACGAGCCGATTTTCGCTATCCAGCGTGACGCGATGCGTTATCGAACCGCTCTTGAAGTGGCCGACGCATCGGGCGCGGAACGCCGGATCGGTGCAGTCGCCGGCCGCAAGGCGTGCAAAGACGATATCCTTCACGACAGGTTCCAGCGGCGCCGACAGGCTGACGATGTTGCCGTCGCGGTCGGTCAGGAAGGTAATGGCAAGCCGGTCCGGCTGCAGGCGGTGCGGCTCCTCGGGCAATTCGAACGTCTCGTAATGACGGTGCGTCAGGGGTGCGGACATCCCGCGCCACGCCCAATGCAGTGCGCCGTCCTTTGCAGTCATCGACATCACGCCATAGGCCGGATGCGCGTACTCGCCGGCATACGCCGCCAGCTCGTGCGCTGGCTGCGTATCCTTGTGACGCGCCTTTTCCCGCGCGTCCTTGTCGACCTGCATGTGGGCGATGAATTCATCGCGCTGCTTGAGGAAGCGTGCACGCCATTCGACCGGCGCGCGGCCACGCAGCCGGTCGAGGATGTACCAGGTCAGCGTTGACGGCACTTCGCTCGGGCTGCGGTTGGTCAGGACGGCAATTCCGATGCCCAGGTCCGGCATCAGCGTCATCAGCGATCCCCAGCCGACCCAGCCGCCGCCGTGAAACACCATCCGGTCGCCGCGATAGTAGTTGGTCTGGAAGCCAAGGCCATAGAGCGCCTGACCGAACTCGGCGAGGTTGGGCGCCGAGATGAAGGCACGCGACGCATGCAGTTCACCGATCAGCGCTGCCGGCAGCAGCCGTTCGCCGTCGAGTTCACCTTTGTCCAGATGCAGCCGCATCCAGTTCGCAAGACCGGTGACCGACGTGTTGATCGCACCGGCCGCAATGGTGCGGATCGGCAGGCGCATCGCCGGCAGCCGTGTATCCTCGTGCATCATGTACGGCCGCGCCGCTTCACCTGCGGCGTCAAGGTCGTCGAGGTTGAAGCTGACGGTCATGCCGAGCCGGTCGGTCAGCCGGGTCCGGATGAACGCCTCGAAACTCTGTCCGCTGAGACGCTCGATCAAGAGACCCGCAACGTTGTAGCAGAGGTTGTTGTATTGCCAGGTGGTGCGGATATCGCGGCTCAATTCGAGATGCCGCATCAAGCCTAGCATTTCGGCGGGCGCCCGGTCGCCCGCCATGTGCACCCAGTCATGGCGCGGCAGCCCCGACTGATGGCTCAGCAGGTCGCGCACCGTGACCCGCTCGGTCGCGACCGGATCGCTCAGGCGAAACTCGGGCATGTAGTCGCGCACCGGCTTGGTCCAGTCGAGCCGCCCCTCTTGGTGCAACAGCGCGATCGCGGTCGCGGTGAACGATTTGGTGATCGAGCAAATGACGAACTGCGTCGCCGGCGTAACGGGCAGATTTGCCTCGACATCGCGCTGACCATAGGCCCGCGTCAGCGCCACCTTGCCGTCCTGCACCACGGCAAGCGCGACCCCCGGCACCTTCCAGTCGGCCATCACTTCGGCGGCGAGACGATCGAGATCGGAGACGAACGAGGAAACCGGCGTGGTTGGCGCCTCGGCGGATGCGTGGGACATGCAGCTTCTCGGCACGAACAGCAGCTAGCGCATATCCCGGATCAGGCTGCACCACGCGGCAAGGTTGCGTTGCGGATTGTAGCTCGTGGCGAGCCGCTCGCGAAGCCTGCCTGACGGAGAAGTGAAGACGCTTCGCTCGGCGCGGTTCGCCCTTCCGGCCCTCGAAAGAATGTAGTTGCACCGGCTAACGGCTGCGCCGGAGCAGCTTCTCCGCCTCTTCGATTTCGGGGAGATCCTGCGCGGTGTCGAAGTCAACAAGGAGTGGCCCGAGCAGTTCGGATACGGGCGCCGCTCGACCATTCCTGATGTAGAAGCGCGCCAGGCCAAGCGCGCTGCGCAATTCGAAAGTCTTGGTCTGCTGGCGGCGGGCGATTTCAAGGGCCCTGTTGAAGGCATCTTCGACCATGGAAGCGTTCGGCGGGTCGCAACGGAGCAGCAGCTCTCCCCGGGCACGATGCAGTTCGGCATCGAGCCAATGCTGGCCGGATTGTTCCGTCCAGCCGATCAACGCGCGCACAATTTCCAGCCCGGTTTCGAGCTGCCCGGCTTCTGCGTTCGCCAGGGCAACATGCATCCCCCAGAACGGCTCACAAAGGTAGCAATCATTTTCATGCAGCAAGGTCCAGCCGCGGCGCATTTCGCTCAGTCCCTCCACCTGCTCGCCGGCGCGCCACTTTGCAAGGCCGTTCAGGTAGGTCCCGGCGGCCACATACAACGGCATCGTATGTTCGCGGGCGAGAGCGAGGGCAAGGATGGTCTCCGTCTGCTGCAACATGCCCCGGCATAGTCCGTCGAAGACGGCCTTGTGAACCAGCGCATTGGCCTGCGACAGCGCCCGCTTTTCTCCCGGCACACTCACCGCTGCCACGGCGAGCCGGCGCGCTCGATCAATCTTTCCGATCGGCCAGAGCACCAGGGCGAGAAACCTCATGATGACGAACGGCAGGTCCAGCGTCGACGCCCTGAAGGTCTCGGGATTCGGCTCGGCGCCGTAGATCGCCAGGGCCCGCTCAAGATGCACTTTCGCATTGAGGTAATCGCCGCCGAACCAGCAAGTCACCCCGCTGGTGCAATGGGCGAGGACTGCCGCCACCGGCGATTCCGGTCGCCGGTCGGCGGCGCTGACGATTGCATCCACCAACTCCCGCATCGGCGCGATCTCGCCGTGAGTGAGGCAGGCATTGAACAGGCCCGAATGGATCGGCGCCAGTTCGACCGGATCATTGATGTCAGCTGCGAACTGCCGGGCGCGCGTCCATGCCGCCACCGTTTCGGGCGCGCTGTGCCCAAGGCTTCCGCGCAGCGCGCGGCTATAGGCAATCTGGAGATCGAGCCGGCTCATGATGCGGCCCGGCGCGTCGGGCACCCCATCGGCGATCGCGACGGCCTTGCCGAGATGGGCGACCGCCTCGGAATACGCCGAGCGTTTCAGCGCCTGCTGGCCGGCCTTGCGCCACCACCCGAGGGCCACCTCGCCGAGCCCCGCTTCAGTGAAGTGATAAGCCAAGACTTCCGGCTCGGTTTCGGCGATCACCGGAAAGCTGTCGCGCAGGACATCGCCAATATGCTTGTGGAGCTGCAGCCGCCGGCTCTTGAGCAGGCTCTCGTAAGCCGCTTCCTGAACCAGCGCATGCTTGAAGCTGTAGCGTGCTTCCGGCGGCGTGCCACGCCGCATCAGCAGCTCGGCCTGCTCGAGCTGCGCCAGCGCGGCGCTCAATGTCAGATCATCGCGCCCCGCCACACATCGCAGCAGCGTATACGAGAAGTCGCGGCCAATGGCAGCGCCGATCTGCGCCACCTCCTTGACCGGCGCCAGCCGGTCGAGCCGGGCCATCAGCGAGTCCTGCAGCGTCGCGGGAATGGCGAGCGGCGGGAGCGGACTATCGAGCCGATAGCGCCCGGCATCTTCCACCAGCAGTCCGGACTCCAGCACCATCTTGGTCAGTTCCTCGACGAACAGCGGGATACCATCCGTCCTCTCGATGATCTGCGTCATCATTTCGCCTGGCAGCTGCCGGCCGACGGTCACCTGCTCGACCAGCGCGCGCGTTTCCCGCCGGTCGAGCCGATCGAGCCGCGACAGGCTGACGTTGGGAAGCCCCACCCAGGGCGGCTCGAACTCGGGCCGAAAGGTCATCAGCACGAGTATCGGCAATGCCCTGATCCGGTCGACCGTGAGATCGATCAGCTCAAGCGTGGTGGCGTCGGCCCAGTGCATGTCCTCGCAGACAACCAGCACAGGCTGCTGCCGTGCCAAACCCTCGAGCTGATCGAGCAGGGCGACGAATGTCTGTCGCCGCTGCTGCACCGGATTCAGGCCGAGCGGCGGATAGCGCTCGCCGGTGGCGATCGAAAGCAGAGCGGCGATGAGCGGCGTCGCCTTGGCCACCTGCTGCGTTCCGAGCGCGAGCATTGCCTCGAGCTTGTCGAGCTTTTGCTCCTGCGTGTCCTGCGACCTGATGCCGGCAGCGCGCTCGAGTTGAGCGACAAAGGGATGCAGCGCGCTGTTGGTATGGTAGGGCGAGCACTGATAGCGCACCCGGCGGTGCGCCCCCAACGCAGGATTCTCCAACAGCGTCGCGACAATGCGCGACTTGCCGATCCCGGCCTCGCCGGAAATCAGGACCACCTGGCCCTGGCCCTGCCACGCCAGCTGCTGGCGCGAGAGCGCGAATTCGATCTCTGCCTTGCGGCCGACAAAGCCGATCGAGCGCACGGTTCGCACCGCCTCGAAGCGACTCTCCGATGCGGCTCCGCCTTCGACCGCCCAGACCGCGATGGGCTCGTCGATGCCCTTGACCTCGCGGCGGCCGAGGCTGCGAAACGTGAACAGGTCGCCAAGCAGTTGGCGCGTCGAATCCGCAACGACAACCGCCCCCGGCTCCGCCAGGCCCTGCAGCCGGGCGGCGACGTTCGGTGTATCGCCGACCATCGCTTGCTGCTCTGACGTGCCTCCGCTGATGAGGTCGCCGACCACAACAAGTCCGGTCGCGATCGCGATCCGTACCTCCACCCGCTGTATCGCGCGCGTCTCCAGCGGCCCTATTGCGGCGGTGATGTCGAGCCCCGCCCGCACGGCGCGCTCCGCGTCATCCTCGTGTGCAACGGGATAGCCAAAATAAGCAAGTATTCCATCGCCGACGAACCTGGCGATAATGCCGTCGTAAGTGGCAATGACCCTCGCGCAGGCGGCCCGATAGGTGCGGATCACCTCCCACATGTCCTCGGGATCGAGGCGCGCGGAGAGCGCCGTCGAACCGACCAGGTCGCAGAACATGACGGTGAGATGGCGTCGTTCGGCATTGCGCCGGATCGCCGGCTCGGCGACCAGTTCGGCTTGATTGAGTTCGGCAATCGCGCGCAGCATTTTGCGACGATGACCGATCAGGACTCCCAATCTGTCGTAGTCCTGATCCGTCAGGTCGGGAAGCACACCGAGATCAATGCCGTTCTCGGCAAAACGCAGCGCGTATTGCCCAAGCCCCAGCTTCTCGAGCCAGTCCGCAATTTGCTGCATTGGCACCACCCACGCTCTGGTTGGCGGCCTGCCTAATATTGGAACCACGGTAACGAAAAAATTATTGCATATTTTTCCCGGTCGTCGCACGCCCTGTTTGCCGCATATCTGCAGTGCCCGGCTTTCGATTTTTCCGGAGGCCGCGCGGTCGAAATGTCCGCTACTCAAGAGAGCAATGGCTGGATGCAAAACGGCAGGATTGCTGGACGCCCCGCTCGACGGCAAGACCGAACCCACTCGCAACGTTGAAAGAATTCGAACTGATATGCACTCTGCGCCAGATTGAGCCGATCGATGAGTCGGCGATATCTGACCCGCCGAAACCTGCGCTGCATCAACCGTCGGCCAACGAATAGTCAGGTACTACGTTACTCCGAACACGTTTGTTTGAACCTTGTCTCCCGGAACATGACGAAGGGAGCATGCCGTGGCGATGTGAAGGGGTTCACACCGACGCGCGTTAGGCAGTGCTAGAAGCTCGATCGGTCCCAACGGCTGCTGTCATGAGCGACACCAGATTTTTCCGGGGACCCGAGGGCGCTCAATGGCGCCAGCGTGGAAGCGGCGCAAATACGCGCCCGGCAATGTGGCGGCAACCTGCGCGAGCCCAGGCCAAACCCATTCAACAAAACTGCAGGGCATACGGTGTGTTCGGGGATATAGGCGCATAACGCCGTCAAACGCGTTGATGCGGCCGATCGAGATTTCCTCACGCCGGACGATGGCTGCACGAGGCGCGGCCAACATATCGCGTCGTTCCGGCAGGCAACTTTTAGGAAAGGCAGCCCCATGAAAATGGCCAATGCAAATTTCGACAGGTCATCCGGCACCAAGACGGCCGGGTTCGCTCCTGCGGCTCTCATCAAATCGGCGCATCTCATTGAACGAGTAGGACTCGCCGCGATTGGAGGCTCCTGCGGCTTGTACGTCGCCGCAGCATTATTGCGCCGGCTAAACGAACTGCCCTTAAGTGTCGGGATCGTCCTGTTCATGATGCTCTTTGGGGCTTTCAGCTTCTATGTCGGCATCGATCTGCCTCGCCGTTCGGCCCGAAGATCAGCCTCGATCCAACGACGATGGAGCCCGGATACTGTGGTTGAGATCCTGAGCGCGGTCGGAATATTTCTTGCCGCGATTGCGACGTTTGCGTCTGTCGGCATCATCATCCTCGATGAGACCGTGTCTGACGGATCGCTGGCCTTGATCGGAGGCAGCTGGATGACCGGTTCTTCGTTGCAGGTTGCTGCCGGCATCATCGCCCGCAGCTACGGCACGGCCGAGAATGCCGGCAAGTGATTTCCGATTGCCGCTGGAACGCGCAGGCTGGCTGCGACGCAGGCCGACGCGATTGGCTCATAGCTGCCATTTGCAATTCAAGACCGATCAGTCTATATATACGGCTATGACACGCCAATCCGCAATGCAGTTGCCGCGTGGCCGGCCCCGTGGTTTCGACACGGAAGCCGCCGTCGAGCGCGCCATGGGTGTGTTCTGGTCACGCGGCTATCACGGCACGGCGCTTCCAGACCTGCTTCGAGCGACCAAGCTTTCGCGCGGCAGCCTTTATGCCGCCTTCGGGGATAAGCACGCGCTCTTCCTGCGTGCGCTCGATCGCTATATCGCCGACGCTCTGGCGCGGATGGACGTCGAACTCAGTCCGCGTCACGCGCCGGTTGACGGCCTGCGGACCTTCCTTGCCGGTTACGTCGAGCGCACGAGCGGCGCCAGCGGCCGGCGCGGATGCCTGCTGGTGGCCACAGCCATGGAATTGGCCGGCCACGACGAGGATGTCGAAGGTCGCATCGGCGGTTTTTTCAAAGCCATGGAGGCCAGGGTCGCCAGCGCACTCTCGCGCGCGAAGGCAGCGGGCGAACTTGCAGCCGGCGTTGAGCCTGCAAGTGCCGCGCGGATACTGGTCTGCTTCGTCGAGGGGCTTCGGGTGGTCGGTAAAACGGGACCAGCGCGCACCACGTCGCAAGCCACTGCTGACGCCCTTCTCGACCGCTTCATCAGGTAGCTCAGCCATGGACACACGCCGTACTACGCGCGCCTATATCTGGACCGATTAGTCTAAAAATGAGGATGCCATGTCTGCCATTCAGATCGCCTGCGCGGTGCTGGTGCCTCTCATCTGGGGCTATCAGTTCGTCGCCATCAAAGTAGGCGTGCTGCAGTTTCCGCCACTTTTCTTCCTTGGACTGCGCTTCCTTGCCATAGCGCTGCTGCTCATCCCCTTCGTTGCAAGGCCGACACGGCAAGAGCTCGGCTCAATCGCCGTCATCTCGGTCTTCCTTGGTGGACTGAATTTCGGGTTGTTCTATGTGGGCCTGGGGCTCGGTTCCGGCAGCATGTCTGCCGTCGCCTATCAACTCACGACGCCCTTCACCGTCCTGTTGGCCTGGCCGCTGCTTGCGGAGCGGCCATCGCTGATGACATCCACCGGAGTGTTGGTCGCCTTCGGCGGCGTGCTCGTGCTGGCCGCCGGGCCGGGCTTGTCCGCAAATGCGTTACCGATCCTGCTGGTGGTCGGGGCAGCCTTCGCGTTCGCGGTCGCCAACGTCCTGACCAAGCGCCACGGCCCGTTCGATCCCTTGATGTTGACGGGCTGGTCGTCACTTTTCACGGTACCGCAGGTCATGTTGATGTCGCTGTTCCTTGAACACGGGCAACTGGCGACCCTCGTCACGGCGGACGAACGTGGCTGGATGGCGCTCGCCTACACTATTTTCATCGGAGGAATTGTCGGGTTTGGCCTTTGGTTCTGGCTGATCGCCCGTTGCACCATGGCCCGCGTGGCACCATTCGCGCTGCTGCTTCCGGTCTTCGCCTTGATTTCGAGCGTGCTGTTCCTTGGCGACCGCGTGACCCCGACGCTGGCTGTCGGGGCGCTCCTCGCCATCTCGGGCGTCGCCATTACGCAGGTGAGACCGATCGCTCGACCAGATTCCCCCGCGCAATAGCAAACTGGATGCGACGAGTGCGACAAATCAACCCGACGGGCAAATCACTTCTGATTTACGGAAGTCGTGTCAAGCCCCGAAATGAAAAATATTTCTGTTTACCAGAAGGGAAATCAGGTGCATATGTTCGCCCATCCCGTCCTACTCAGAAGGGCGTCGGCCGTCGTCACGGACGTTGGACGGGTTGCGGTGGACGCTGGTTTACGCCTCGACGACGGCGTGGATAAGCGTACGGCAAAACCGTGTGGTCCTGGCACCCGTTGCAGGTGTCAAGCTGTCGGAGAAGCGCAAGCGGGAACGGCGGCGACGGAGTCAACCAAGAACTCGTCTCCGGGGAGATCACGGCATAAGCCGTAAAGCCATTGCGCAGGGAAGGCCGGGT
>NZ_JAFCMB010000042.1 GCF_018130145.1 Bradyrhizobium sp. AUGA SZCCT0176
TCCGCAACGGAATGGGTCGGAATTATCAGCTCCGCCCATTCGATTAACAGTAATTTGTCCAAGTTTTCCTCGCATTACCCACGCGGAATTTCTAACGGCCTTCTTGCAGCGCTGCCAGCGACGGACCTCGATCTGCTGAGGCCCGAGCTAGCGATGGTCGCGCTCGATCAGGACGCGGTCCTTTCGCGCGCGGGTGAGCCGATAGAGTATGTCTTCTTCCCTCATGGCGGGGCCATCTCGCTGATGATCGACATGGCGGACGGACAGACGGTTGCCACAGCCGCAGTCGGACGCGAGGGGGCAGTAGGCTTGCTCTCGGTGCTCGGGCCGTCCCCGTCGGCCGCTACCGCAGTCGTCCACGCGGCGGGCACCGCCGCGCGGATCTCTGCATCGCGATTTCACGCCGCTTTCAACTGCAGCCCTACGATCCGGCACATGGTCCAGAAATACACCGGAGCGATGCTGGTACAGTTCCAGCTCGGCGCGGCCTGCAATGCGCTGCATCCGGTCGAAGCCCGCATGGCTCGCTGGCTACTCCAGCTTCGCGACCGCATCGACCACGATGTACTCCCGCTCACCCAGCAGGGGCTTTCGGAAATACTCGGTGTACGTCGAACGACGGTGACGCACTTGATGCGCAATCTGCGCGCGCGTGGGGCGATCAGGTCTGATCAACGAGGCCGAATCGAGATCGACCGATCGCGGCTCGCGGCGGCAGCGTGCAAATGCCACGACACCATGCATCTCGAAGTCGAGGAGATCTTCTCGATCAATATGCCCGATCGCGCGCGGTGGCGCGTCTCAGGAGTTGAACCGGGCGATGCTATATGAGGGCGTTTCGGCCCGACCGACCACTATGTCGGCTGCGGGTCAATCGCGTCGGTTTGACGGTTGGCCAGCCACTTCCGGTCTACCCCCGTCAACGGACATCGCCAGATCGGCTCGGCTCTTCCGCTTCGTGCCAAAGGCGGTCATCTTAGGGGTGCCGATATCATGCATCCAACGGAGGGGATCGAGTGAAATCGAGTGGTTTGAGGTGACGTAGTCGATCTCACCGCGCGTGATACCAATGTCCATCAGCTCGCGCTCCGTCAGACGATACAACTCGGCTCGCGTCTTACTCTGTTTGCGCCACTCTTGAAATGCATTCCAATAGGTTTCAAGGGGACTGTAGACCTGCCGTTTTGCGGTTGCAGGTCCCAGTTCGATGGTCTCGTGGAGCGTGCTCATTGCGGTGTGTCCTGTCTGGGCTGTTTCACCAGACGAAGGTGCCGCAAGACGCGCCAGCGCGCTTAACTGGCGGCTTACATTTTCCTGACCGGCGGCTTATTCTTTGCTTTGCTAGCGATGCTAGGGCGACGACGGTCGGATGCCACCCAGGGAATTGGCAGCTTGCGGTATTTATTCGACGAGTACGCATTCGACACCAACCTGCGCGAATTGCATCGCGGGGCTGAGATCGTCTCCGTCGCGCCGCAGGTCTTCGACCTGCTGGAATACTTGATCCGCAACAGGGAACGCCTGGTCAGCAAGGACGACCTCATCGACGCCGTTTGGAACGGACGCATCGTCTCAGATGCCGCGCTGACGACCCGCCTAAATGCCGCTCGCAGCGCAATTGGCGACACGGGCGAGAAGCAGCGCTTAATCAAAACATTGCCGCGCAAAGGCTTCCGCTTCGTTGGTACAGTGCGGGAAGCACACAGGCCCGTAATTGAGCCGGCCGGCTCGGCGGCGCAGAACGGCGACACGGAGCCAAGCCTGCTTTCTACGCCCCACCGTTGTGTTACCTTTCGTCAACCTCAGCGCTGATCCTGAGCAAGACTATTTCGTCGATGGTGTGACTGAGAGCCTGACCACGGACTTGTCGCGCATCTCGGGCTCTTTCGTGATCGGACGACACACCGCATTTACCTACAAGGGCAGAGCGGTTGATCTCAAACAAATCGGACGTGAGTTGAACGTTCGCTATGTGCTTGAAGGCTCGGTGCAGCGCGGCGAAAAGCGCCTTCGGGTAAACGCACAGCTGATCGACGCAGAAACCGGCAATCACCTTTGGGCGGAACGCTTTGACAAGCCCATCGCCGACCTGTTCGATATGCAGGACGAAATCGTCTCAAGGCTCGCCAACGCGCTAGATGCTCAACTTATTGCGGCAGAGGCGCGGCGGGCCAAAAAGTCATTGCACCCCAATTCGATGGACCTGTATTTCCAGGGCAGGGCTTGTTGGAATAAAGGGATAACACCTGAATACATGGCGCAAGCGCGCGACTTACTGGAACGCGCCCTAAGACTCGATCCAGACAACATGGACGCACTTGTCGGCACGGCACAGGTTGACACTGCTCTGGGTTCTATCCTTTTTACTAATGATCGGATCGCGCATTTGGCGTCGGCCGAGGCGACTTTGATCAATGCTCTATCAATCGCGCCGAACCATGCAGGGGCGCACCTGGTATTGGGCATCGTCCAAATTCTTTCTAACCGTGCGGCCCAAGGCGTCGCTGAATGCGAGCGGGCGCTGGCGTTAGATCGCAATTTGGCCACTGCGCACGCTTTCATCGGTTTCGCCAAGTATACTCTCGGCCGCGCTGAGGAAACCGAGGTCTATGTCCAAGAGGCACTTCGTATCTCCCCTCGCGATATCCTCGCGTACCCGTGGATGATGTTCGCAGGCTTCGCGAAGTTACTGCTCCATTCCGACGCGGATGCGCTCGCTTGGTTGCGCCGTAGCATCGAGGCCAACCGCAATTTTCCATCGCCACTTCCTTCTCGCTGCTGCCTTAGCGCTGCTTGGCGAGTTAGACCAGGCTCGGGCCGCCGTGCAGGCGGGCTTTTCGCTCAACCCAGCTTTTACCATGCACATCTACTGCACCAATGCAGTAAGCGACAATCCGACCTACCTCGCCGGACGCAACCGCATCTGTGAGGGCATGCGCTTAGCCGGGGTGCCGGAGGGTTAAGTTGTCGGAAACGGTCCGTCGGACGCCATGTCCGTTTAGGGTCAGAAGCTGCCTCGACAGCCCCGCAACGCCACTTCGGCTTTGCCTCGACCAACGGACATTTACCGACCGTCCGTTTGGTGCGGCGGGCTCAATTGGTCAGCAACACTCTAATCTTTTAGCAAAGATGGAGTGTGGACATGGAACAGCGACGTCGCATTTATTACTCGGCGGCCCAGCGATCAGAAATCTGGGATCGGTGGCAGGCCGGCGAGCCGATGAGTTCGATCGGACGCCGATTTGACCGGGAATCCTCGTCCGTCTTCTCAGTGATCTCGCCGACCGGCGGCATCCGTCCTCCGGATCGGCGCCGTGCCAAGCAGGCGCTCAGCCTTTCTGAACGAGAGGAGATCTCTCGATGGCTCAGCATGCGCTGCTCGTTGCGGTCGATCGCGCGCCACTTGGGACGATCTGCGTCAACCATCAGCCGTGAAGTCCAGCGCAATGGTGGGGCGGATCGCTATCGGGCTGCGGGGTCCGATCGGGCCGGGTGGGATCGGGCGCGGCGCCCCAAGCTTTGCAAGCTGGCTTGCCGTCCGTTCCTGAGGCGGACAGTATCAACCTTGCTGCAGCGGCAATGGTCACCGGAGCAAATTGCCGGCTGGCTCAAGCGCACCTATCCGGGGGAACCTCAAAAGCAGGTGTCACACGAGACGATCTATCGAAGCCTGCTCATTCAGGCCCGCGGCGTGCTGAAAAAGGAGCTTCTTGAGCACCTGAGGGCAAGGCGCACGGTCCGCCGATCCAGACATGCCAGCATGAAACGAAACGGGCTCGGGCAGATCAAGAATGCCGTGTCCATCAGCGAGAGGCCGGCATCTGTTGAAGATCGCGCCGTGCCGGGCCACTGGGAGGGCGACCTGATCGGCGGGTCCAGGAATAGCTATGTCGCAACGCTTGTCGAGCGTCATTCGCGCTACGTGATGCTGGTCAAGGTCGCGAACAAGGATACTGAAAGCGTCGTCTCGGCGCAGATCAAACAATCGCAGAGACTGCCCAGTGAACTCTACCGGTCGCTGACTTGGGACAGAGGTAAAGAGCTTGCTGATCACCAACGCCTGACACTGGCCACCGAGGTCGAGGTCTATTTTTGTGACCCTCGGTCTCCCTGGCAGCGCGGCTCAAACGAAAACACCAACAGATTGCTGCGCCAGTATCTTCCGCGTGGCACCGATCTGTCCTTGCACAGCCAGGCTAGGCTCAGTGCCATCGCAAGGCAACTCAATGAAAGGCCGAGAAAGACCTTGCTCTATCAGACGCCGGCTGAGAAGTTCGCAGAATGTGTTGCAGCGATCGGTTGAACTCGCCGCCAGAAGGCGACATTCGTCGGCGGCGTCCCGCCGGTCACATACGTCCTACGATTCTAAACCCTTGCGGTTACTGCGCCCGCCTACCATGATTGGTACTAATTCTTTCTCGCAGCCAGGTGGTGATCATGCTGGGCACGAGTAGTTGGCAGCTCCGCGACGGTGAACAAATCATTGCTTGCAATGGAACCCTGTTGGGCCATAGGCACTTTATGATCGGAATCACCCGCGTTCGCAACGAATCGCTTATCCTCCGAGACACACTGGACTACGTCGGCAGACACGTAGATGCGATAGTTGCCTATGATGACGCGAGTACGGATCGAACGCTGGAGATTCTTGGTGGACACCCAAAAGTCGCTCTAATCGTGACAAATCGGTCGTGGGAAGCGGACATCGAGGCACGTCGGATTGCCGAGGGTCGACATCGCGGACTTTTGCTGCAGACGGCGCGCGAACATTTGCAGTTCGACTGGATGTTTTGCTTCGATGCGGATGAGCGCGTCACCGGAGATCTACGCGGATACGTGGAACGAACGCATTCTAGCGATTGCGACGGCGTACGGGTTCAATTATTCGACGCTTATATGACTCCTGGCGATCATGCACCCTATCAAGCCGATAGCGAACTGTTGGACTTTCGTCGTTTCTTCGGCCCGGAACGGCGGGACATTCTGATGTTGTGGCGAAACCGGTTGGAGGTCTTCTTCGCGAAGCACCATGGGCGAGAGCCGGGTGGTGTTGAACACGTGGAGACCGGTCTGTATTGCCAACACTATGGTAAGTCGTTGTCGGTCGAACATTGGGACGAGACTTGCGAATACTACATGCGACACTTTCCGCTCGATACCTACGGACGAAAATGGCGCGATCGCAAAGGTCGAGCAATCCACACCCAATCTGACTTCATGCGGCCCTTGTATGAGTGGGATGAAACGCTCTTCGCGAATGCGGTGAAGATGTGACTTGTCTGAAAATCGAACGTGGCTCCCGCTTCGTGCCAATGTTGACCGCATGGCTGACATAGGCTCACGCCGAATTTCTCACGCAGAGTGCCGAAATATTTTTGGGCGAAAACGGTCAACTAGATCAGCGAATGCAAAGCCTTGACCGCGGCCTCGCGGCTCTCCGCAGGAATAATTAGATTCACCGAATGCGGTGACAAAACAAATTTGTCGGCGACAATCCCGTGATACTTCAGGATCTGGATCGCCTTAAATGGCAAGTCTGAGGAAACGCCGCCGAAGCAAGTGAGGCTCACCGAACTTAACGTCTCACGCTGCTGGCGCAAGTCTTTACTTCCCTCCAGCGTGCGCAGCAAAGTTTCGAGCGACTCCGAATCCGAGGTCATCATAATGCGCGTTTTTCCGGCGGTGAAAGCCGAGGCGAGGAGTTGCGGCCAAGATAATCCGTTTTGCTTCAGATGCTGCGCGAATTTCTCAAAGCCTTGATTGAGATCTGTCGAATCGATCTCCACATGTTCAATGCGAGCCATCGAGTTGACGGCCAAAACTCTTCCGCTTTCCATCCCGATAACCTCTCTCATCACTTGCGTGCTGTGTTCAGCGCTGCCCAATTGTTTTAAGACCAAAGGAACGTTTTGGCTTTGCGCCAGCTCCACGCTGCGAAAATGCAAGACCTTGGCGCCCCAAAAACACATTTCGGATAGCGATGCAAAATCCAGCTGACGCAAGGGCTTTGAATTCGCCACGATGCGCGGATCAGCCGAGCAAACTCCGTCGACCTCTTTGATAATCTCGCAGCGCTCGGCTTTTAGTGCTGCTGCCATGGCAACCGCAGTGGTGTCGCTGCCACCTCGGCCCAGCGTGGTAATTTCTTTGGTCACCGGGTTCACGCCCTGAAAGCCGGCCAAAACCACGATGCGTCCGCGGTCGAGTTCTTCGCGCACGCGAATGGGCCGCACATCTAAAATGCGCGCGGAAGAGTGGGATTCGTCGGTCATCACTCCGGCTTGGCTGCCGGTAAAACTAATCGCCGGCACGCCAAAATCGGACAGCGCCATGCTCATTAGAGACATACTGATGCGCTCGCCGGTGGTTAACAGCATATCGAGTTCACGGCGATTGGGATTCGGGCTTACTTGATAGGCCATCTTAACAAGTTCATCGGTGGTCTTTCCCATCGCTGAAACGATCGCCACGATCCGATGACCACGCCTGTGTAGATCGGCGAGATTGCCCGCAACCGCGCGAATTTTTGCCGGTGTTTCGAGACAGGCGCCGCCGTATTTTTGGACGATGATGGGATGGTTGTGCATTCTACTTTCAGAAATACCCCGAGAAAGCCCTGCGCGCCAGCACGAACAAACTGCGACACGCGCGGCTGCAAGCCTTTATCAAGAAGCCTGTCGGCTTTGGGTCAATCGCGTCATTCTGGTCGTCGGCCGACTACTTCCTGCCTTCCCCCGGAACGTCGTCAGGGTCGGTCGCCTTGTCTCAAAGGTGCCCACAACGGACTCGTGCACCGCAGCAAATGGCACAATTATTCACGCTCGCGGCCAAACCCCGTTGGCGCGTCGATCAGCCTTACGGATCGATGAGCACTCCCGGGTTGAGCACGCCTTGCGGATCGAGTTCTCTTTTTGCTGCCCGAAACGCGGCCGCAAAAAGCCCCGGGCGCTGACGATCGTACCAAGGCCGATGATCACGGCCAACAGCATGATGATGCGTGATAGTGCCACCCGCCTCAATCAGCGCATCGCTGGCCGCATTCTTGATCGCCTGCCACTGTTCCAGAAGAGCACCGTGGCGGCCGAGTGCGTGGAAGGAGAAATACGGTGCGGGCCCGTCCGGATAGACATGGGTGAAGCGGCATGTGACCTCGCCTTTTACGCCAGTCGCCTGGAGGATCGCACGCTCCGTCGCCGCCTTCACTTCGTCGTGGAAACTTTCGAACCGATCCCAGGTGATAGCGGTCTCAAAGGTGTCATTGATGAGACCGGCCGGCGTCAGAAACTCGCGCGCATAGGGCATACGAATAAATGCGTTGCGCCAGACTCCTGCCGCGCCTTCGAGATGTGCATCGCCGGCCTTTTCGGCCTCCGGCGTCCCGCCATGGTCGGCGCAGCATTCGAGCGCGCGTGCCATCCAGGCGTCCGGTGAATGGTCGCCGGATTCAAAGCCCAGCACCATGATCGCGACGCTGCCGTCGGCGGCGCCGGTGTTGAATGCCTCTTGCGCGTCAAGGATGCGGCAGTTCGATGGATAGAGGCCGGCCTGCGCGATGGCGCGCAGCGCGCGCGCCGCACCGAAGAAAGAATGGAAATGAACCGATGCGCCGGCACGGAATTTCGGGCGTGGCTGCAATCGCATCCAGGCGCGCGAAATCACCCCGAGCGTGCCTTCCGAGCCGATGAACATGCGGTCGGGGCTCGGTCCGGCACCCGATCCAGGCAAGCGGCGCGTTTCCAGCACGCCGCGCGGGGTTACGACGCGCAGGCTTTCGACGAAATCGTCAATATGTGTGTAGAGACTAGCGAAATGGCCGCCCGATCGCGTCGCGATCCAGCCGCCAAGGGTTGAATATTCGAAACTCTGTGGAAAATGCCGCAACGTGAGGCCATGCGGCTTAAGCTGGCTCTCCAGCGATGGACCATAGGCACCACCTTCGATCAGTGCGGCGCGCGATATCTGATCCACCTCGACAACCTTACCGAGATTGCGGAGGTCAAGCGTGATCGCCGCCTTATAGCGAAGCCCGTCGACTCGCGGCTCGACACCGCCGCAGACGCTCGACCCGCCCCCGAACGGCGTCAGCGAGGCGCTGGCACCACCGGCCCAATCCATCACAGCGGAAATCTCTGCTTCGTTGCGTGGATAGGCGATCACGTCGGGCGCGCTGTCGTAGTCAGCGAGCATGGCTCGCACGTAGTCTGGATAGGATTTGCCATAGGCGTGCGCGACGCGATCGTAGCGTTCGCTCGTGCAGAAAGTGGCAAGTGAGGCCGGCGGCGCCACGCGCGGCGCGCGCAGCGCCAGGTCCTCGAGACGCGGGACAGCTTTTGTCTCAAATGCATCGCGTGCAAATTTTGCGCGGTAACGGCCGAGCACAAAGGCCTGCTCCTCAGCAGTCATGCCTTCGTCTTCACGGCCCCAGCCATAATGTTTTAGCCTCGCACCGCTCATGGCTTCCTCCTCTGTTTTCTAACTGTGACTTTGGAGATAGCCGCCATACCGGCTCTTAATCATGTGAACGCGTAAAGGGCACAAAGCGCACGAGAGCGACGGCGCGCGTTGTCGTCTTGTCAGGGGCAATCTTTTCGACGACCGTGAGGTGCTGAGTGGTGTAAGCGGGCCCGACTGGCATGACGAGCCGACCACCCACTTTAAGCTGCTCAATCAGCGGCGGTGGTGGCTGCCCGAGCGCGGCGGTCACGACGATGGCGTCAAAGGGACCGCATTCGGGCCAGCCACCATAACCGTTGCCAAGCCTGACGCTTACGTTGTCATACGCGAGGTCTCTTAGTGTTTTCGCGGCCGCCTCGGCCAATGCCGGGATAATCTCGATTGTGCAGACCTTTCGCGCCAGGTGCGCAAGGATGGCGGCCTGATAGCCCGAGCCCGTACCGACTTCGAGCACAACATGATCCGGAGCGATCCGGGCTAACTCGGTCATCAAGGTGACGATGAACGGCTGCGATATCGTCTGGCCGAGGCCGATCGGAATCGGCCTATCCGCGTATGCGATGGAGCAAGATCGCTCAGGGATGAACAGATGGCGTTTCGTTTGCCCCATGGCCTCAAGGACCCTTTCCGACATGGCCTGCTGTCCCAAACCACTGGCGTCGGACCGGGCGTAGGCCCGGATGGTTTCGACCATGGCGGCACGTTCGCGGACACATTCGGCGTCCTGTGCGGTCGCTTCCCGCGCGACGGCAACCATGGAAAGCATGAGCAGCAGCAAGTTCTTCATGATGGTGCGGTCTCCGGTCGGTCCACGCTTCGCGTCAACCGCTTGAGGGCAACGAGTGGATTCGACCGATCAGCCGTTAAGCGAAAACACGGTGTCCAGCGACTGACCGTAATTCGGTAAGCCTTGGTACCATGACTGCATCTGGCCGGTAATTGCCGCGGAAATGGCCTGTGAACTTTATCGAATGTCTCTTGTTAGCACTTCAGTTACGCTCAGGCCATCTTGCTAGTTGTTGCTCCGGCTGGCGAGCGGCCCAATGCCCTTGACCGGGATTCCCCACCCAATGTCCGTTGCGGGTCAATCGCGTCACTTTGGTCGTCGGCAGACTACTTCCGGTTTTCCCCCGGAAGCGGACATCGTCAGGGCCGGTCGGCATGTCTCATAAGTGCCAATAGGCGACATTTGGTAGCGACTTCGCTCGGCCGCTTCGTCGACGTGGAGCGAGCAGTGGAGCGCTCGCGATCCTGCAGTCTTCCGGTGTGATGCTGTTACTTGCCTTTGAGCTCGTCACGAAAGGCAATTGCTTCAAGCTCGACCCGGACGGCGTCCATGACAGGAACCACTGGCCGCGCTTCGAATACAAAGGCAGGCAGCATCGAGCAGAACTTGTGAACCGCCAACGGATCGTCGCAATCCAGCAGCATATACCCGCCCCAGTCCCCCACTCGTATGACGAACATCTCGATCTTGAAGTTGTCGGGCGCTTTCCATTGAGTGAAGACCTCCAGAATCCGCTTCTGGGCATTCTCGTACTCGATGGGCGATCCTTGCGAACGTTCGCTCCAGGTGATCATGTACTTCATCGGTATCCTCCTTTGTTTGTTGTGAAGTGGGCATTGGAGGGCTTGCCATCGAGCTAAGTCGGTAAATTGGTGCGCACGGATTAGGTCAAGAAGCGCTCCGCCGGCAGCTGGGCTGGAGCGCTGCGCACTCAGGGTAGACCCCGTCTGCTGCTTCGTGGAGCTGCCGGCTAATTTCTTTGTTTAGAGCTTCATGCTCCCATGTTGTGCCATCGCTTTTAACGACCTTAGTGGCACGAACATAGGCATGGGTTTCCGCAGCGTCATCACCGACACGGATTGTTTCATTGAGATGGAACGGGCAAATCGCTGTCGCGCGCGTCGTCGTCAGCGCATATCGAACGACAGAAGCGAGATCGTCGGTCCAGCTATCGACGGACATAAGAGACCTCTTTCAGCCAGCTCAAGGTCTTTCTCTTCAAAAGCATATCACAAAAATCATGCCGTACTTTGATGCGGTTCAAAGGTCAGTATTACTGATACACTGTGATTTTCGGCGCAGCGCGCTGGATCGTCGCCGTTGAACAAAACAGCTGGCTTGGTCCGCGTGATCATTGCGTCGTAATTGCCCGCAAGGCGTAATAGGCGTTGCTTAATGAATGGATCGGCTTGAGTGGCGAGTTCACGTATTTGTCGTGCTCGCTCCTTATAAAAATCATCGTCCATCTGGGATCCCCACTAAACACCTCAATGGCTTATAGAGACGATCTCGTCTTGTTCATGTGATTGAGGACACAGTTCAGGCATTTTCCGCGACTTACTGGTACCGTTCCGCGGGTCCTAACCGCTCGCGAATGCAGCGTTTACAGTTTCTTGCGCGGATGGTCGTCGGCCACCGCGGAATGCTTCCACGGCGATAACAAGAGATAAAGGTCGCAGGCATTCGCGCGCTGCGACCCGCCGGGCGCAAATAAATTAGTGCTTAAAAATGCTCGATCCGCCGGCCCGGTTATCCCAGAGACTGCCCCCGGTATCGACGAGTGTGGAGTCAAAATTGAAGTTCCCGCTGCGAAACACATCGACTGTTGCGAAACCGAGACACAAAGAGGATAGCCGCAACGGCACCGGCAGTCCTGTGAAGACCTCTTGCTCGCGCAACTTTCAAGAACAATCGTGCGCGCATCGGGTTCCATGTGGGTTGGTGCATCAAGCGGCCGGTAGAGGCATGTCGAGAATGCCTCCCTACGAAAACTCATCCCTCTGGTTGCGCATTCTGCTCTCCTCCTTTGTCCGCCCTATCGCAGCCTTGAGATCATCCAATTCGAGGAACGTATCCGCCTGCCGACGCAATTCGTCAGCA
Organism: Bradyrhizobium sp. AUGA SZCCT0176; assembly: GCF_018130145.1. GTDB lineage: Bacteria > Pseudomonadota > Alphaproteobacteria > Rhizobiales > Xanthobacteraceae > Bradyrhizobium. The sequence goes on from NZ_JAFCMB010000042.1 coordinate 11,342, forward strand.
ACCATCGCAGGTTTCGTTCGCATGCTTGATACGACTGTGACGCGAGGACCGAGGCGCTGGATTGCTTCCACAAGGCGACGAAAATCGCCGTCCCCAGAAAACAACAATATGTGGTCTACATGCTTCGCAATCTCGACCGCATCGACTGCGAGTTCGACTCCAATATTGCGCTTGTATTTCCGCCGGCCCTGACCATCATCGAACTCTTTGACCGAGTTCGTACGCACTGTGAAACCGTTATAGTCGAGCCAATCGATGAGGGGCCGGGTCGTTTGAAACTCTTCAGCGATGATCGTGTAGTAATAAGCACGCACCAGCACGCCGCGCGTCCTGAACTCGGCGAGAAGCCTCTTAAAATCAATGCTGAAGTCCAAGGCTTTCGCCGTGTGGTGGAGGTTCAGGCCGTCGACAAAGAGCGCCAATTTTTCCGAAGGAATCATCGCTCCAAGCTCCCTTCATTACCCATAGGACTGCGGTGCATTACGGAGAAACTAAGATTGCCGGCGGGGTGACGGGCTTTGTCCACTGCTACCGCGTCGCGGCGTTCGCTTCAAACTCGGAAGTGTCCCTGCTTGCACGGCACGTCCGTTGGACCTTCAGGATCGGACGTCGTCGGGCCGCCCCGGCAAGTTCGTTTCGTGCCAGACTGTGATTGCAGTGCTATTCTGTCGGCGCCAACGAGGGTCGACGGCGGGGTGACGAGGGCGAGTACCTGGCGTTTCGACTCAATGGCTATTCAGGAATTGGAGTGCGGCCTCGCTAAAGGGCCCGGGCGACTCCAGACAAAGGGCATGCGAGGTGTCGGGAAGGATGACCTGTTGCACGTCCGGGAGATAGCTCGCTAACTTTTGGCAGGTGATCCGAAAGATCGGTTTGGTGTTGGCACCCTCGATCAGTAGTACCGGCATCGTTAGCTTTCGTGCGGTCGCAGGCGCAAACGGTGGAGGCGGGGGACGCGGTCGGAAAGCTGCGCCGATTACGTCCGCATTCTCGTTGATGAAGGCGAGATGCTCGCCCCGAATCCGGTCGAGGATTTCGTGGCCGAACACGTAGAGGAGTTGCTCCTCGACGGCTTTGGTCCGATTGCCTTCCTGCCATTCCTCGAAAACTATCTTCCTGTTCTCGCCAAATTCGGCCAGCAATCCCGGCACTGCAGGATCGTCCAGCGCAACCGTCGCGACGGCTGGCTCCGCCAGCACTAGTGAGCGCACAAGGTCCGGGCGCTCGCTGGCGAATTGCGCGGAGACCCCGCCGCCATAGGAATGGCCGATGAGATGAACCGGCGGCAGGTCAAGCTGGCGCAGCAGGGTTGAAAGGTCAGCGACGTGGGTGGCGACACTGAATCCCGCGCCGTCATCCGGCCATTTGTTCGGCCAGTAGTAGCGCTGGCTGAGCGCAAGGACCCGGTAGTTCGGGCGAAGCACATCGACTTGTCGGCGCCACGAACGATAGTCGCCTAGCAGCCCGTTGATCAGGATTACGGGAGGGCCTACGCCCGCCTCGAGATAGGTCAGCTCGGCGCCGTTGATCTCAATCGACCGCCTGTTCATTGGCGTAACCTCCTCTATCGACGCAACGTGTCCAGCACTTTTCGAGCGGCAGCAAGATCGACGATTTCGTGCTTGGTGTCGAATGCGTCGATGATGGTGTGCAGGCGCGCCGCACCCTCCTGGGCGCGCCCTTGACGTGCAAGAACTGATGCAAGTTGTGTGGTGGCGCGGAGCTTGAATAATCGCGCTTCCTGCCGCTGGGAAATAGCAATCGATTTCTCGAAGAGATGCACAGCGCCGGTCAGATCGTTTCCGCAAGCGGCGATTTGGCCACGAATGCGGATGCATTCAGCTAAGGCGGCTGCTTCGTCAGTATCGATAACGAGGGCATCGGTCTCATCCAGCAGTTGAGATGCCTCGTCGAGGCGGCCCGCCCGCACCAGAAGATCACACAGCCAGCATATTCGCTCGGGGGTATGAAATACGATCCCCTGACCACGCCAAAGCACGATTCCTTCGCGGGCATCGGCGATGCCGGCATCCAGTTCACCCAATCGCGAGCGCGCAAGTCCCCGCCATGAAAGACCATTGCTGAGCCGGGTCGTGTAGCCATGGCGTTCGCTGATCTCAATTAGCTTGGCAGAGTCCCGCAGTAGCACATCGTTTTGGCCGAGCAGTGCGCATAAATAGCACTTCACGAGAAGACCCCAGGCGATGTCGAAGGGCTTCTCCATGCGGTCGATGGTTTGAACGAAGCACTCTGTCGTTTCGACAGCCTCATCAATGAAACCCATCGCAACCAGTGATCGGAAAAAGTAGGACTGGGTCGCGATCAATTGATCCGCGCCGCCTAGCAAAATACGACGGCTGGCATGAGTTCGATCAATCAGATCTCGGGCCTTACGCAGGGCGTCGATCGCGAAACGCCATTCTCCCCGGTTGAAATGAGCAGTCCCCTTTGACGACCAAAGGCCGCTCACATAGGCCGGAGGTAGCAGATCGGCGTGATTTTTCAGTTGCTCATCGGCGAGCGTCAGATAATCGCGATTACGCCCGATGGCATAAAAAAACCCAGAGAGCGATATCGCCGCTTCACACTGCAATTCGACCAATGCAGTGGCCGAGGCGGCACGACGTGCAGCATCAAGCGCCTGACTAAGGCGCTCGGAACGAAACCCTTCCGCCTGCGTCAAGGCATTGGCCATCGCCAGGTGGAGACGTGTCATCCGCTCGGCGCCGCCGGTCACATCGTCTAGCCTCTTGCTGCAGTCAATTGCGTTGGCAAAGTGCGATACCGCCTCACGGCTGGCAGCCCTGGCCATGGCGGCCACTCCCGCCTTTTGCCAGTGATCGAGCGCGCCGCCCCAGTCGCAGGCTTCCTGAAGATGGTGCGCCAGGAGCTCCGGGTTGCGCCCGACCGCATCGGCACGAAGCTCGACCAGGGAAACCGCGATCTGGCGGTGCAATTGGGCCCGTTGGTTGCGAAGGAGGGTGCCGATGGCCGCGTCCTGGATCAAGGCGTGTTTGAACTGATAGCTTTCGCAGTGGGGATCTCTTCGCGGGTAGATAAGTTCAGCCTCGATCAGGTCGTGCAGTGCCCGTTTAACCGCGGCAGCGTCTCGTTGGCTCACCGCGATCAGAAGATCGGCATCGAACACCCGGCCCAAAAGCGCCGCCACCTGAATGATGTGCCGGATCGGCGCCAGACGATCCAAACGGGCATGAAGCGCGGCCTGCAATGTCGCAGGGATCTCGATGGCCCCGCCGAAGCCGACGTTACTTCTACTTTCGGCGACCGATTTGGTCAGCTCTTCGATGAATAGCGGCACACCGTCGGTCTTGGCGACCAATTGCGCCAGCATGGCCGCCGGAAAATCATCGGCCGCGACGCGACGAATCATCGCTTCGGTCTCGCGGCGGCTGAGCCTGGCGAGTGGCAAGGTCACCAGCGGCGACGAATTCGACCACGGCGCACGAAACTCCGGTCGGGCGGTCAGCAGAACAAAAAGTCGTTGCGACGCCATGTCAGAGAGCATCTGACCGACATATTCTGTTGTCGACGGATCAATCCAATGGGCATCCTCGACGACCACGAGCACTGGGTTTCGCCGCTGCACTGCAGAGGTCAGCTGCGACAGGGCGGCGAAGACAGCTTGGCGAACCTGTCCAGGATCCGCCGGGCCGGCATCCGACCCCGGATCCGCAGAAAGACCCAGCAGCATGGCGAGCGGCCCGACCACATCGGCACTGTCCAAACCGAGATCGAGGAGAAAGTGTCCGAGGCGCTCCCGCCGCGCGACGTCATCCTTTTCGCCGGCAACGCCCAGCGCTCGATGCAATTGCTGGATCACCGGCCAGAGCGCGCTGGTCTGATGTTGTGGAGAGCCATAAAAGACGATTTCGGCGTGCGGCGTTTCGCGGAGCTGCATGCGAAGCGTCTGCAGCAAGCGGGATTTGCCGATGCCGGCCTCTCCCTGCAGCAGCACGGCCTGGCCTTCGCCTTCCATCGCGTTCTCCCACCGCTTGGTGAGAAAGCCGAGTTCGGTCTCGCGGCCGATCGGTGGGGTCAAGAATTGTCCACCTCTCGCCTCAAAGCGGTTGGGGGCGGCGCTGGGGCGCAGCACCCGATAGATTGCAATCGGTGCGCTGACGCCCTTGAGCATTTGCGGGCCGAGCGGCTCAACCTCGAAGAGGCCCTCCACGAGGCGCAGCGTCGCCTCGCTCATGACCAGGCTACCCGGCAGTGCCAAGCCTTGCAGACGTGCGGCAATATTTGGCGCTTCGCCAACGATGCCGTCACACAGGCGCTTCTCGCCAACTCCCAGTTCACCGACAACGACTGGGCCGGTGTTGACACCGCAGCGGGCTTCGAGACCTTCTCGCCCAAGCTCCGTCAATCCGGCCATGATATCGAGGCCCGCCTGGACTGCACGCTGAGCGGAATCCTCGTGGGCCCTCGGATAACCGAAATAGGCGGTCACGCCATCCCCGATGAAAAGGCCGATTTGCCCTTCATGGCACTGAACCACCTCTGCGCATACTTTCTGAAATGACAGCAGCAGATTTCGCAGATCTTCCGCATCTAACGTCTCAGCGAGGTGGGTCGAGCCGACGACGTCGCAAAAAAGGACGGTCAGTTGCCGTCGTTCCGCTTCAGTTGCCGGCTCCGTTGTCGGAACGATCGGCGGCGCCCCCATTGACTGCATCGCCGCATCGGAGAGGTTGCCCTCAATCGCCTGGAGCAGGCGCTTGCGAGCCCCAACCGGCAGACCGGCCGCCGTCAGGTCTGCATCTGTCAGTTCGGGCAGGATATCGAGTTCGATGTCCTGAGCCAGTAGCGCGTCCGCGTAGCGCCCCAGTCCTCGCGCCTCAAGCCACTCGCGAAGTTGTGCCATATTGGCCCTCGCAGAGTTCGACGTACATCATGGCCCTGTAGGGTGCGTCAGCATACACGCATGGACTGCTTCAGTCAGCAATTGTTGGGTCCAACCTCCCAGGCCACATTTGGCCGATGCGTGCTGGACCTCAACGCGATGTTGATTGTGGTCAGCTGTGCTTACTAGGGTAGCGCCGTCGACGGTGATCGCGATGCCGCTCGCCCTCGATGCGGGTCTTGGCATCTTGGCGGTTCGAGGAACCTGCCCGCTCTAAGGCCTCAATTTCGTCCTGGCGCCCCGAGGAGATTGGCCGTTCAGGGTCATTAAGCGACATCGCGTTTCGCTTGCGATATGTCTGCTCACGTTCCTAGAGCAGACACGGGAGACCGAGTTTCCTAAAACTATTTCAGCGAGAGATTGCCGCGCACGCCCAACATACAGCATCGCTTAACCACCGAGCCGGCCGAAAAAGGGAGCAAACTCACTGCCACCCCTACCGCTCAGCGATGATCGAACCAGTCTCCGCCAATCGTCTCTTAAAAAACGGGAATTTCCGCGGTTCGGGCTGGAGACTTTCGGTAAATTCTCGCCAAGGTTGCCGTTTTCCGGCGACTGGAGACTTGGGGTAACCGCACGAAAAGCCTATAAAATAAGGTACTTTTAACCGATATAGGCCCACCCTCCCTGGTTGAGCGAGTGGCTGGCTGGGGCGGGAGGGATCGAACCTCCGTCGAGCTCGCAGTTAACCCATTGAAAAGACGCGATTTTCACGTGCCGTTACTGAGGCTGTGCTACACGCCTGTGAGACAGCGCGCAAGCAAAAAACCCGGCTTCGAATTATCGCAGCGATAAACGACGTCCAGACATGTTTGGCTCTTGCACGGTTCCGAGGTTCAA
>NZ_JAFCMB010000043.1 GCF_018130145.1 Bradyrhizobium sp. AUGA SZCCT0176
AAGGCGCGTTCGAGATCGTCGAGCGAGACTTCGCCCGGACGCAGCGGCCGTTCCAGCACCTGATCCACCAGCGTGCCCTTGGCAACCTCTTGTGTCTTCGCGGGCTGTATAGGGGGCGCGGCTACGACCGGCGCCGGCGCTTCCACGGAGACGGCTTCGGCCTCAGCGTGCGCATCATGCGCCCCGCCTTCCGCCAACAGATGCAGCTTCTCGATCAGGTCCTCGTCGCTGCCTTCCGGCTCGTTCTCGGTGGCTTCGAGACCTGCGAGGATTTCCTTGATGCGATCGATCGAGGACAGGATCAGCGTGACGGCGCCGGCAGTGACCGGCATGCCGTCGCGGAATTTGCCCATCAGGGTCTCGCCGGCATGGGCCAGCGCTTCCAGCCTCGGCAGGCCGAGGAAGCCGCAGGTGCCCTTGATCGTGTGCACCAGGCGAAAGATGTTATCCAGAATCTTCGCGTTGTTCGGGTCCTGCTCGAACCGCACCAACTGATTGTCGACCGTATCCAGGCTCTCGCTGGTCTCGGTCAAAAATTCCCGCAACAAATCATCCATGAAACCGGCCTTCGTAACGCACCGGCACGCGACATCGACGTGCCCCGACGGAACTTGGCCAGCTTCTATGCAAAGCGTTTAATATTGGTTGAGCAAATGGAAAAGAACGGCCTCAACAAAGAGATAAGACGGCTGCCATGAATCCAGCCGCCCAATATCAACCTTTGGTTAACCATAATCGCCCCGTGGCGGCGCTCAGGCGGCGGTAACGAGCACCTTGTCGCCGTCGAGCGCGAGCGTCACGGCGAGCCCGCAGGCCTGCGCCAAGAGCCGCGTATAATAAGGCTGCACCGCATGCGCATCGATGGCGGCACTGGAACTCGCACTCAAGAGGTCGGCGATGTTTTGCGGCACGCGGGCGTTAAGGCCGGCCGAGGTGACGCGAAAGCTCATCGTCTCGCCGTCGCCGATCGGGTCGATGGTCAGCGTACCGCCGCGCGGAATGGTCTGCTGCGCAATGACCAGCATGTTCAAGAGCAGCTTGACGCGGTTCTTCGGCAGCAACAGCCGCGGCAAATTCCAGGTGATGGTGATCTTGCCGTCCTCGATATGGCCGCGCGCCATGGTCTGGGCGTCGCCGAGATCAATCTGCGCGCCGGCCGAGCCGGCCGCGCCAAACGCCAGCCGGCAGAACTGCAACCGGGCCGAGGCGGTCTTGGCGCTCTTGCGAATCAGATCGAGCGCGAATTCACGATCTTCGGGCTTGGGATCGTCGTCGAGGACCTCCAGCCCATTGACGATGGCGCCAACCGGGCTGATGAGATCATGACAGACCCGCGAACACAGCAGTGCCGCAAGTTCGAGGGCGTCGGGAGCGACGCCGGGAGACGGAGTGCCAGACATCAGATTTTCCTGGAAGGCCGCGCAGTCCCCAATCGCTGCAAGAGACTGCCGGCGGACAGTTACGAATCACGCATGCTCGGTGGTTTGATACACTGCGCAGGCGCGTGCTGCCAGCACGGGGCGGCACCGGTCAAGGGAACACGAACAGCAAATGAGCCCGCTCATGAATGAGGCAAGTCCGCCCGTTATCGATCATGTGGCCGCTACGGCCCTGATCGAGCCGCTAACCGATCTGGTGATCCAGGCCGGCGCCGCGATCCTAGCCGTCAACCGCGCCTCCATGACGGTCGATGGCAAGACCGACGGATCGCCGGTCACGGAAGCCGATCTCGCCGCCGACCGCATCATCGGCGACGGCCTGGCACGGCTGGCGCCAAATATACCGTCATTGTCCGAGGAGCGGACGCACCTGGCGAAGCTGCCTTACAAGGACAGCTTCTTCCTGATCGACCCGCTCGACGGCACCAAGGAATTCGTCGCCGGCCGCGCCGAATTCACCGTCAACCTGGCGCTGGTGACCGGCGGGGTGCCGTTGCTCGGCATCGTCAACGCTCCCGCGCTTGGATTGATCTGGCGCGGCATCGTCGGCCGGGGTGCCGAGCGGCTGACCCTTATTGACGGCGGCGCGCCGCGGATCGAGCCGATCCGGACGCGGCCCTGCCCGATCAAGGGAAAAGCCTGGACCGTGGCCGTCAGCCGGTCGCATGGCGATGACCGCACCGAAGCTTTTATTGCCGCAAGGCCCGGAGCCGTGCGCGCCGAACTCGGCTCGGCGGTCAAATTCGGCCGGGTGGCGGAAGGCGCGGTCGATATCTATCCCCGCCTGTCGCCGACCTGCGAATGGGATGTGGCGGCGGGCCATGCGGTGGTTACAGCCGCCGGCGGCAAGATCACGGATTCAACCGGCGCCGCGCTGCATTTTGGTTGTGGCCGCGAAGACTTCATCGTGCCGGAATTCATTGCCTGGGGCGATCCCCAAGCCCCTCTCTGATTCAAGCCCCGTCCTGATTTACTGCGCCAGACCCTGTTCGAGCCGCGGCCAGCGGGCGGCGGCGTCTTTCAGGAAACGCGAAGGATCGGCCTTGAAAGCATCGCGGTTTTCCTCGCGGCCGAACAGATAGAGCCGCTGGCCTGCGACCACCCAGAACCGCGGGTTACCGGCATAGGTAACGCCTCGCACCAGGTCGACCGGATCGTAACCACCGAACTGGGGGCCATAGACCTCGGGGTGGGCGACAAAGGAAGCGCGATTGCCCTCGTTGCGAAAGCGCCAGACGGCGCCGGCCTCGGCGGCCTCGAAATCCGCCACGCCCTGGACGGCCACGGAATCGGTGAAATAGGCGACGGGATCAAACCCCTCGATCGCAAGGCCGGAATAGCGATTGACCACCACCCGTTCGGTGGTCGCGGCAAGGGCGGTGAAATCAAGGCAGAGAACTCCGAAAAAGCCTGCCCATAGGGCGAAAATGGCCATTCCGGGGCGCCAACCATATCTTTCCTGCCGTTGTGCCGTCATAGTTGGTACCGATAACATACGAGTCGAGGGGACACTGGGCGCAACCTAGAGCCGTGCTTGTTGGCGTCAGGTTAAGGCTGCGGCCAGAATTTCGATACCAGGGGTTCTTTGATGATTTTCGTCTCACGCCTTGCCGCGGTAACGCTCGCCGCGCTGATGTGCTGGACTGTGCCCGCACCTGCGCAGCAGTCGGGGCCGATGCAACAGGCCCCGCTGCAGGCACCGGGCCAACAGGCGCCGTACCAGCAGGCACCGATCCAGCAAGCACCGCCGCCGCAGCGTGCGCCGAGCCCGGCGACCTATGGGCCGGACGAGCTGGTCAATGCCGGCCACAAATTCTTCGGCAACGTCTCGCGTGGGCTGGCATCGATCATCGAGCGCGCGGTGAGCCAATGGGGCCTGCCGAACGGTTACGTGCTCGGCGAGGAAGGCTCCGGCGCCTTTGTCGCCGGCCTGCGCTATGGCGAAGGCACGCTCTACACCAAGAACGCCGGCGACCTCAGGGTCTACTGGCAGGGTCCGTCGGTCGGCTTCGACTGGGGCGGCGACGGCGCCCGCACCATGACGCTGGTCTATAATCTGCCCGCCACCAACGCGATCTATCAGCGCTTCGCCGGCATCGACGGCTCGGCCTATATCGTTGGCGGCTTCGGCATGACCGCGCTCACCGCCAACAACATCGTGCTGGTGCCGATTCGCTCCGGCATCGGTCTGCGGCTCGGCGCCAACATCGGCTATCTCAAATTTACCCCGCGCGCGACCTGGAACCCGTTCTGACCTTTTCCTGAGCAACGGTTTTCTGAACAGCAGCACACATTGATCTTCACGATTCAGGTTAACGCGGCATTGGGCTGGCCTTTTGCCGGTCCCCCATGGCATTGTGATTAACGAATTCTTTATGCCCTCGGGGAGTGACCATCCATGATCGAACCGATCATGTATCTGGCGATCGGTTTTCTGGTCTCGATGCTGTTTGGCCTGATGATCGTGCCGCTGGTGCATAACCGCGCGGTCCGGCTGACGACCCGCCGACTGGAAGCGGCCACCCCGCTGTCGATGGCTGAAATCCAGGCCGACAAGGATCAGCTGCGCGCGGAATTCGCGATGTCGGCGCGCCGGCTCGAGATGAGCGTCGACCAGCTCAAGAACAAGACCACCAGCCAGCTTGCCGAACTCGGCAAGAAATCCGACGCGATCAACCGCATGAAGATCGAGCTTGGCGAGAAAAACGCCACGATCTTCGGGCTCGAGGCGCGCGAGAAGGCGGTGAAGGAACAGCTGCGCGCCACCGAAGAGGAATTCGCGGCCAAGACCGAGATGCTGCGCGGCGCCGAAAAGGCGCTGACCGACAAGCAGGGCGAACTTGCCAAGATCAATCATGAACTGTCCGACCGTTCGATGGTGGCGGACAGCCGCCAGGTCGAGCTGGTCGCGGTGCGCACCCAGATCGAGGAGTTGAAGGGCCGCGTCGGCGACGCCGAAAAGGAATTCGCGGCGACGCAAGCCCGGCTCGCGCAGGAGCGCGGCGAATCCGACAACGCGACGCGCGAACTCAACGAGGCGCGCAGCCGCGTCGAAAATCTGAGCCAACGCGTCACCGATCTGGACCGGCAGCTGATCATCCAGGTCAAGGAAGCCGAAATGCTCGGTAACCGCGTCAACGATCTCGAAGCGCGGCTCGCCACCCAGGGCAAGCTCCTGGCCGAACGCGAATTCGAGAACAACCAGCTCAAGCAGGCCAACGACGTCGCCGAGCGCACGACCAAGGAATTGCATGTCGAGATCGCGGCCCTGAGCCAGGGCGGCAATTCGCCTGCGATCGAAAAGCTGCGCAGCGAGAAAGCCGCGGTCGAGGAACAGCTTCGTGTCGCGCGCGACGAACGCGCCAAGCTGCAGCGCGACATCAACGCGATCCAGCAGCAGGCCGAAAGCTCCTGGGCCACCGAGCGGATGGAGAACGCGCTGCTGCGCGAACGCATCAACGACATCGCCGCCGAGGTGGCCAAATTGGCTATCCAGCTGGAGGGGCCGAATTCGGCGATCGAGGCCATGCTGGCCGCGGAACCGGCAGCGCCAAAACCCCCTGCCAAGCCGGCCAACGACAGCGCCGCCACCGCGCCTTCCGAAGGCAGCGGCACCCTGGCCGAGCGAATCCGGGCCCTGCAGTCGCACGCCTCCCGCGCCCGCCAGCAAGGGGCGTAACTTTTTTGACGCGTTTTCTTCACGCGAACCGGCCTCCACTTCGCTCGAAAACGCTATGTCCCGTTTCGGCCGCTTTGTTTGCTTGACACTATGGGCCCTCACTTCGTAAATCGCGGGCTCTGACGGCGCTGATTTCGCCGGATCCCGGACGCATAGCTCAGCGGGAGAGCGTTCCCTTCACACGGGAGAGGTCCAAGGTTCGATCCCTTGTGCGTCCACCATCGTCCTGACGGGACGAGTTCAGGTTCGAATTTCAGACAGCCAGGCATTCATTCCGTCGCCGTTCCGTCATTGCGAGCGAAGCGAAGCAATCCATTCTTTCTTCGCGCTGCTAGATGGATTGCTTCGCTGCGCTCGCAATGACGCGGAAATAACTTCGCGTTCTCGCGACGCAACGCGCCCGAGGTTTACGTGTAGTCCCGCCCCCAAAATTCAGAGGGCGCAGGGAATGCCGGATGCGCGCTGCACCCGCGGTCTCGTGTGCGAATAGTGCAAAGAAAGCTGCACACGAGCATACAGGGCAGCGGAGAGCATCCGACATTCCCTGCGCAGTGGCTTTACGTCTTATAACGCGCTCTCCCCGGTGAGACGGCCTCTATTGCCACCGTCGCCCCTCGGAAGCATTAGCTCCCGAAAGACTTGACGCCGTTACGGGCGCCAGGACCACACGCTTTCGCCGTACGCCTTTGCCGCGACCGTCAATCGCAACATCAGCGTCCACCGCGACCCGCCCCTCGTTGTGACGATGGCCAACGCCCCTCTGAGTGGGACGGGATGGGTGAAGATATGCCGGTGATTTGGGTCGAAGGAAAGCAGAATATTTTTGATTTTCGGAAATTTTGCGCTTGACATGATTTCCGCAAATCGGAAGTGATGACTTGGATAAGGTTTACCGCCGAATTGTAGCTAAGTGATTGCTAGACCCTTGGATCGGGCGCGACTGTTGATGACCAGCATAACCCGCCTCTTTTGCCGGAAGGGAACGGCGGATTACGCCCTCGCTCAATCCGCGCTCAGCACCATGCCTGATGATAATTTGCGCCGCATACTGCGCGGACGCTCTTCGATCATAGCGACGGCGCCACTGACCGAACGAAGGTCATGGCCCGTCGCGTATCGGAGTACTCCGGAAGAGTGACTGCAGCTCGCTGACGAGCCGGGCTATGATGCCCATAAGTAGGATCGCGACTTAGGATGGAAGACAAAGTTTACTTCGCGCTGGTCGGCGTAGCCGGGCTGATCGGATCGTTTGTCACTGCAGCCTTCATGCCGTTGAGTGGGCGATAGGCAGTATCTCACCGCCTCTTCTCTCACTTATCTGCCTGACGGGCCCGGCCGAATGCGGTGCAGGTCTCTGCAGGGTCTTGGCTATAGATGCCACGGAGAAGTGCGGCGGTTGGCAAGAGCGGATGTACCTCTTGCCAATGCCTGGGCCCCGGAGCGATCCGGGGCCCTTTCGCCGTCCTGAAGCAATCACTCTGCGCTGTTGTGACTACGGGTATCGTTGCGTGGAGTTGCTTGATGAGTAAGACCATTTGGACGCTATCGATCGTTCCAAACGAGCACAATCGAGAAGTCTACCTGGTGGTCGATGACTTTGGCTCCCTCGGTCGAGCATGGCGGGGGAGTGGTGTCGGCGATACCGGCCTCGAAACGGTCGTGCGCGATCTGTTGGAGGGGCAATACTGCAACCCCGTCCGCGTTGCCGGTTTTAATGTCGCTGAGGGATGGTGCAGAGACGTTTCAGCAGAGGTCGCCCACGAGTTGCAGAAACGTTGCTCAGATCAGATGCGAGAACTGCCGAGCTTCCTGCAGGAGTTCGTCCACCGGCATGCCGGGAAAGCGACGGCCAGGTAGCGCCTGACTGGCAGTGCGTTGCCGACCAAACGAGTCCTAATCTTCCCACGTGCGCTGGCCGCACCGGCATTCGAACATGTGGACGATGCAGCCGGTGCGAGGATTCACTATCGTTCGAATCAGGGCCAACCGCTTCCCGCATGTGCTGCAGATTTTGTTGGTGTGGCTTTCCAAAACAGCCACCTCCTCACCGCGGATTAATTCCATAACCGCCTCCATGCCGAGTTCTGTTTTGAGGGGTCAGACCCTAAGTCAGGTCCCCGACATAGTACGAGCGGGCGCGAGCTATTCCAAATGAAATTCGCTGCTGCGACCCGTCCAAAAGGGTCAGCCTGCAAGACCTACCACTCCGCGCTATTCGACTGAACGCAGGGTCGCACGAAGAGACGGAAACCAGGCACAGCTTCATCTGGATCGGGAAAACGCAGCAACTGACTGCAATGAATTGTCGGCTAGCGGGCAGACAACGAAACCAGAAACGATTTCAATCGGTCCCCGCAGGCTGTGCAATCGCTCGATTGAACAGGTGGAAGGATGGCTCACCAAATCAACAGATTGGTTGTCGGCACTCGTTTCAGGGTGAATCAACTCGGATCAGCCCGGTGCCCGGCTCTGGCCGGCAAGACCGGGACCGTTACCGGAATGAGCTATCGCAACACAGGCGTTGCCGTGCTGTTCGATGGCACCAAGAGACCAACTTACCTGCACAGGGATTTTATCAGCTCCATCTCCGATCGTTCGTTGACGACAGACGAGGCGGGTTACGCAAAGGCTAACCCGCACCACGACGTCAAGCGCAGCGATCGCCTGCATGCATAGCAAACCATCTCGTGGAAGCAAGACAGTGCCGCTGGTTACTGCGAGCGCGGAATCTCGATTGTGATGTGCGGGTCACCGCGCATCGGCAATTGCTTTGGTCACCTCCGATCCAAACCGGAATACTTGAGCGGAGTAATAGGTCCACAGCAGGATCACAATCAGGGCGCCCGCTGCGCCATTGCCCGAACTCGTCGCCAAGATACCAGCCGTTTGATCTTCCACACCTCCGACATAGTTTTGATCTCGAACGCCTCGCCGTCGCGCGGTACGAGAATGGCCGACGGCGCAAGGATTAATCGGAGCCAGATCTCGCGTATCCGCGCCGTTCTGCCTCGGAGGTAAAATGGCATTTCGGACAGGTAAATTGAATCATCGGCCGAGACGACCAGGACGGCTTCACGATGTTCAAGGCCATCGGCCACGCGTTGCATTGTGGACAGGCGATCAATACGGCTTCGGGGGTGAGGTCGGGGGTTCTCATCCGATCCACCTCACCCCACCTCACCAGTTCACGCGGCTTCGCGTCGATAGGCTACTCCAGACCCGCGAGCGCCCATCCAATGCGGCATCGGCGCCCCGTCACGGTGGCGGCCGCCGATACTGGCCGATGCCCATGCGATGACAGCACCCAGCAACAGGGCCGCGGCGACGGAGAACGCGAGGATCACCGAACTCCGGCGAGATTTCGCTATCGCGGCCCGAGAATTTGCGATCACGCCGTCGACCCGTTTTTCGGCTTCGGGCCCGGCAAGACCGGTATTCGCTGCGACGAGTTGAGCCAGATAGGATCGATCCTCACTGCTCATTCCCGAATGGCTCGACGACGTCAGGAGGATTCGTCCGGCCTCCGCCCGCTCCTGCGAAAGGTCCACGTTCGCGGCGCGGCGCAACGGCCTGAACAACCGGTCGATCTCATAGCTTAACAGCGGCTCTGCAGCGCTGGTTCGTGCGGAGGAGATGTTGCTGTTGGACCGCGTCAGGGACGCGCTTCCAAGCAAGGCCGCAAGCGCCACCCCGAGAACAACGGCGAGCGCCCAGGCAGCGAGACCATGCAAGCCGTCGCGATGTTCGATTTCGTCAGCATCCGAAACGGCCGGCGCGACACTCGTTCGCCCCGCAATGTAGCCACCCACGCCGAAACTCAGTGCGGCCTGGATAATGAGATAGAGTCCCGACAGAATCCAAAGTGCGGCGGACGCGTCCCGCCACGTCGGCGCCGTCGACGAGATCCCCAACCCGACGGTCGCGCCGAACGCCAACAGGATCGACGACAGCGCGGTTGCCACCAGCGCACCCAGGATCGCCGGCGTCCAGTTCAAATACCTCGGGGAGACTCCAATGGGAGCCGCGCCGGGTTCAATCTGTTTCACCATGTCAGCGCAGCCCGAAGAAGGACAACACGGCCAGGATGACGACGACCAAACCAACCAGATAAATCAAACCGTTCATTTTTCTCTCCTCGTTTCGTGACAGGTCGAGCCCGCAGTTCAGCGCCCCTTCCCGGCGCACGCTTGGGAGCGATATGCCAGGATTGAACTCGCGGACATTGCCTATTGTTCCCGACGCGTTTTGACGCTGGTACTTTTGGCTACAGCGGCGATGGTAGTCGCGAGCGACTGCGGCCCTACATCATCACTCCGTTGCTCCTTGTCCGCCTCGAACTGATTTCCCAACCGGCAGACGATGATCCTGGCCGAAGCTGCCCGCCGGGAGAACTTGCGAACCGTAAACGACAACCTCGCCTCCGATACCTCCTCCAGAAAACAGACGCAGATCGTTTCCGCGTTGCCGGCGTCAATCTCGGTATCGGCGCCGGAAACACGGGCGTTGATCCCTTCACGTTTCAGCGCATCTGCAACAATCAGCGCGGCGCAATCGTCGAGTCGACCCAGTCCGGGTATGCAGAAAACCGGCTTGCCCAGCTTGCGAGCGTCGATGTTGACGATCTTCCCCTTTTTGGCGGGCGCTTCGGCACTCGCGTTCCCCTCAGCGGTCTCGTGCGAGGCCATATCCTCGATGATTTCGGAAACCGTCTCGTGGATATTCTCGAGCCTGACGTCGTCAAGCCGGCCTTGGGCGGCATCGGCCTCAGCCAATCGCAAGGCGCCCAGCAAGATTTCTTCGTAATAGGCCACAGCGGACCCCTTCTTCAGGTACGACCGCGCCTGTTCGATCGCGTCAATCGGATCGCCCGTCAGCATGCGCTGGTATGCGGTCTGCTGCGGCGTCAAC
>NZ_JAFCMB010000044.1 GCF_018130145.1 Bradyrhizobium sp. AUGA SZCCT0176
ACGGTGACATGATGTAACGTGGGGTGGAGGGAAGTTTTTGGATCACACGGTGATCAAAGTGTGCGTTACCTCAGCAGTCCCTCGAAAGGATGTCACGCTGGAAAGGTAGCTTGACAGTAAAGCCAACCGCCCAATGGGCACCGAGACACCCTCTTCCGCCAACCATAACACCGATCGCGATCGGCCGCTTTGCGCCATGAGCGGCCAGTCGCAAATCGAATAATAACGATGTCTGCTTTCACTTAGAAGCGGCCATCGCCCGCCAGATTAGCCATGTCCGAGAAGTGCCAGAAACAGACTCGTTGCACCGCAGCTTGTAGTGCTACTTCTTTGATCTTGTTGGGGCGCAGGGACACTTCCCGCCCAGCGCTGGCTGGGCGGCGATCGTCTGGACGAGGCGGTACAGCGGCTTCAGCCGCGCTTGGCCGCCGCGACGTAGCCGGCCGTGACCTCATCCTTGTGGGCCGCAAAGGCTGACAGGACTTCCGCCTTCTCGCGCTTCGGGACCTTGGCGAAATCCAGCGTCCGTCCAAGTTCGGCTGCGACCTCATCGAATTCGGCCGGGGAGATACGGAGATCCCGATGAGCCTCCTCCAGGCCGACAGGCGTCTTGCCGGGCTTGGTCGCGGTGAACTGGAAAGGCCCACCAGAAACGTTGCAGACCCACAGCGTGCGCATGAATTTGAGGCCAGGCAACCTTTTCAGGTTCTTGGTATGCCATTCCCGCAGGTGCGGATTCTTGGACTTCTGGCCAACGACGGGGTTCTTCACGACGGCGTCGCTGAAGTGATCAACCACCGCCGCGATGGCGAATACACCCCCAAGCCGAGCATACAGACTTTTCTCAGACGGGATGTCCTTCGCATTTTCCTTGGCCTGCGCGTAGGCGTCATCAGCCCCCGCCAAAGCGACCGGGGCAACGCTCAGCGCCAGCCCTGCTGCGACCAGACTTCGTCTTGTGAGCGACTTACAAAAATCCTGTGCCATTGGTTGTTCTCCCTGGTCTTCGGACCTGCCCTCCCGCTTTTCTCGCTGCAAATTGGATGGTCTTGTGGGGAAGAGGTTCCCAAAAAACGGATGCGTCGGATCCGCTGGTCTCTTGTGCCGGCAGCGCTCTCTAGGACCATCGGCACATCTTCAGCTCGCGCGGCCTTGTTTTAGGTCCGATGGATGGGCACTAGGACGGGATAGCGCCTAGAAGACAAGGGACCGCATCGGCAAATGAAAGAGGCCCTCAACTGAGACGGTCGCTCGCCTTGTTTAGGGACGTAGTGCTGTCCTTTTGGTCGGACAGGGCACGTTTGCACTCCTAGTTGAACCGACGTTTTCCTCGCGAACTCGTGAAGACGTTTCTTCGTACAGTTCCTGATGAAACCAACAAATTCTGCGGCGACACCAATCATGGCTTGCGATGGCAAATTCCTGAAACACGATGAGCTCATCCTCACCGCATCGAATTCGCCAACCAAGGAGCCTACGATGCGCAAACTAGTTTTTTCAATCGGAGCCCTCGCGATTGCTTTTATGGTTGCATTTGCCTGGTCACACACTGTGCTCTCGCCTTCCCAGGCAGGCGTCGCCGGGTCAATCAATCCCACCGATCTGATGTCGAATCACAAAGGCACGCTTCCGATTGAGCAGTGGGAAGCAATCTAGCGTCTTTCCGAGTTCATCCCTCCCCGACTTGAAACTGGAGCCCTGGCAATCGGCATTTTCTTGACACCAGGGCGTTGACGTCAGGACAGGCGGCTTCAAGCTCTTCGACAATGACGCGATGCAAACACACGGCAAGCGACTTGTCATGAGTTGTGGCCCTCCGACAAACGGCGCGTTCTCACGCTGAGCAGTGGCGATGGACTGCAGCTTATATCCACTCTCACCGCGCCCGGTCCGTGCCGGCTAATAGTGGCAGGAGGTGTCAGGTTGGCTCGTTCTCGCGTTCAGCTAGTCTAGCGGCGCCGGCTCACCGTTCCTGGCCTGGATGTGCCTAGACGAGGCGTGATCTCGCCACCTCAAACGCACAACGCCTCCCAGCGGAGTATGATCGCTGGGTGGGCGTTGGTATTTCCTTGGTCGGGCGCTGAAATCCCGGCAGCCCAACCGTAGCAATTGACATGCTACAATCGTGTGACACGCGCCGCGCCTGGGCCGCCTCTGTTGGCGGCCTATTTCAAACTGGCTGACGCTTACTAAAAAACGGCCCCAGCGCGGGAAAGCAACTGGAGCCGTGAAGACTTAACGTTGACCTCAAAGCACAGAAGCGTCTGTACACTTGTGAACGCAGGAACCGAGTTGCGCGAAATGGGTTGGCGCTCCCACTGGGTGTTGGCGTCTTTCTTGAACAACCCCCGGCCGGGCGTGAACCGCCGGGCCCGTCGTCATTTTCGCACTCATCACACCACTCGGTGGCTAATGGGGCGCGGGCTGCTTCAACTCATGGAGTCGTCGGCACCGGCCTCGCAGCGTTCTGTTGATTGCGCTTGAACGGCCGCGGCAGCTGCGAATTGTTCCAATCGTCGTTGCCCGAGCACGATAGACAACCTCCCAAACGGCCCCTGGATTTCGTGCTCCAGGGCCGTCGCCTTTTGAGGGCGGCCCGAATTTAGCGGTGCCCGCCGTGAAGGACTGTCAAAGACAACTAGAAAAGCCCAGGACCAACGCGGCCGAATGCGGGCTGATTAGCGACCTCGCCACGGACCACGCAAAGCATGACCTGTTTGACCGGCTGGCCTTGCATCTCACAACGCTTGCCGATCAGGTTGAGCTGGCGAGGATCGAGGCGAAGCCCTCGAAGGGGTAAGCCCACCTGGGCACCAAGGCTCAGACACGGGCGCGCTCGGGAACGAACATCATAGTGGGGCATTTATCAACAATGCCGCACTATCATTTTGAATTAGCGAATGGACATCGAATTCCTGACCCGCGGGGCCTCAACTGTAGAGATAACGAGGATGCGATCGCTAAGGCGCACCAAATTGCGAATGCGATGGCCGTAGAAGTCGGAGAAAAACCTCGTTGCCTTGTCGTAGTGGACGATGAAGGAAACGATCTCTGTAAAGTGCCAATCGCGCCGGCACCCTGAAATAGTTGGAATCAATTCAGCCGGCTAATTCGGAACTCGAGCTTGGCATGCATTACCTCGCCTATCTCGTCTCTAACCCAAATCGTGATCTCGGATACCGTCTGCCCAGTGTACATCAAATCCCGCCCTAAGTTGCAAAGTGCCAAGCCGGCTTCCACACGAGCGGCATCGAGGTCGGGAAAGCGCTCGCCTTCCTCATCAACGGACCGCGGCGCTCCCCCTATTTGAATGTCGAAAAAATATAGACCCATGCAAGGCAAGACCCCGACCCAGGAATTCGTTCCGGGGCTGACCTCCTGTTTGGAACGGAGCCCTGCGTCTTGAATTAACGCCAAGTCGTATCGCCCCTGACGTCGTGAAACTTGCGATGGTTGGAACTAGGAACTGGCCTTGGACGGAGGAGGATGATCGCCGGCTGCTTGAATTGCGAAACAGCGGCAGATCTTATCTTTCGATAGCGGTGGCCATGAGACGCTCGGCCTCTGCTATTAGAGGTCGTCTGTGGATTGTCCGGGCCCGAGCGAAACCCACCCCAAACCCATCACTGAAGGCCGATGCGTAGCGCCACGTTCGAACCTTGCATCCCGACCCGCGGCACCAAGGTCCCCTCTTCCAAAAATTGGCTCCATGAGATCAAGCATGATGGCTAAACGGGAAGGCAGGCGTCCGCCTGTTCACCTGAAACGGTTCCGACTGGAGTGACCGCTATCCGCTCGTCATCGAAGCCGCGTTGCGCAACAGGAACAGCTCCTTCGTGAACGATGGCGAAGCAGTTCTGCTTGGCGTCGATGGCATTTCCGACTTCGACGGCCTGGACAGCCGCACGCATAACGATGAGGTGCAGTTCTACGCTTTCGACATCCTGGTCAGTGACGGCGACGACCTCCGCAAGCCGCCATTGAGCCTGCGCAAGACCAACCTCACCCGGCTGCTGGCACGCCGGATCGACGGAATTTTCCTGTCGGATTTCGAACAGGGCGAGATAGGGCCCGACCTGTTTCGTCACGCCTCCTGCTCGGCCTCGAGGGCCTAGTTTCCAAGCACCGCGATCGCCCGTATCGCGGCGGCCGCTCGCCGCACTGGATCAAGGTGAAAAACCCGGCCTCGCCGGCGATGCACCGGGCTCGGGACGCGTTCTGGGAGCGTCCTAATTCGGGCACCCGAAATTTAAAATTGGGACAGGGAACATCCGCGGCGGATGGAGCGTAGATTTCGGCTCCCGGTAACTTGCGTCCCCGAACCGGGAGAAAACCCCCACGGGTTGGCGGCCTCAGCGCGGCGCCCCGCAGCTGGGGCCTTTTGCTCAGATTTAGTCCTCGGGAACAAGTGGCAACCGCTCCGAGTTAGAATCCCGTCTAATGGGATTTAGACATCGTGCCTTCACGGCCTCAGCGCGCGCTATCCCCCTTAGGCGCTGGGGCCGTTTTTTCCGCCCGCTGCAGGAATTAGGACCATCTCGACAGCTAGCTATGACTCCCTTCGGAAACAGACCTTGGACCGTTGAAGATGGCGAGCGGTTGAAATCGCTGGTTGCCAGTGGGGTGTCCGCCGCGCGCGCCGCATCGATCTTTCGCTGTTCGCTAGCCTCGATTCGCAAGCGAGCCTGGAAGCTAGGCGCGCCGTTCCCTTCTGTGAGGGAGGCCCGTAAACGTAACGCGATCAGATGTGCCGAAGCCGAAGCGGCCCTGTCGGTTCACGAGGCGCAGGAAAAGCTTTTATCCAAGACGCCGCGCGGCGGCCAATAGCCGTGTAATTGCGCGAGTTCCAAAAGCAACGGCCCCAGCGCCTTTCGGGGGACGCGCTGGGGCCGTTTTGATTATGTCCGGCGTCGTCGTCCAGACACACGCCCCAACGCCCGGTCATTGCCACTTGTTCCCGAAATATTTTGCCGATGATTTCGTGGATCCATCGGTCGCCGTTGGGCACGTTGCCGATCGAGGTCGGAAGCGCAGGCTCAATGAATCCGAGGAAGGGCGTCCTGACGCCGATCGCGGCCGATTTCCTGCGATTAAACGCCACGGGTCACACCAGGCGTATTGGCAGCGGCAGCTGCACGTCGCGATAGCGTTCGAAGCCGTCGGTGAAGCCCTGCAGGAAAAACGGGATATCGCGCCCCTGCAAATCGCAGCGCCGGCGCAGCTCGTGGACGAAGCGGTTGGTCCAGTCGTTTCCGCGCCGGAAGCGCCGCCGGGCTATCCATTTCGATCCCCGCCGCGTGGCAAATATCGATCGCATGATTCAACCGGGTTTTGCCCTTGATTTCGGATGTTTCGAGCTTTCCTTTGAATCT
>NZ_JAFCMB010000045.1 GCF_018130145.1 Bradyrhizobium sp. AUGA SZCCT0176
CATCATCGTGATCGGTCGCTTTGCCACGTGACAGGTAATCTTGCATGTTTTGTTTATTGTGGTGCTGCTGCTGGTCGCACGATAGTTCCTCCTTGTACCATTTTGACCTGTTCGAAGCGTCTTTGCAATGCGAGTATGGTTTCTTGGTCGTTGAAGATTTGATCGATTGCATACTGGGATGTTACAATGATGGTTTTGGGTCTTATCATCATGGAACCGCCTTTGAATTCTCCTCTGAACTTGTAGTGGTCTGACCAAATTTTAAGGAAGTAACCGATCCATTTTTCGTGTGTTGGGTCTACGTCTTCTAGTAACACGATTGGTTCTCCTGAGTAGTCGTCCCACCATTTGTTGAGCGGTTTGTTGTATAGGCTGGATTCTTCGTAACGAGACCGTACTGAGGAGGATTTTCCGCAACCGGTAGGGCCCCAAATCCATTCGTTGGTCATTGCGGAGTTGTCTTGTAGTTGGGCTTTGAGTTTTTCTTGACGATGAATGGATTCTAGGTTCTTCATACAGCGAATGAAAATATCTCCGTCAATGTCGTCGAAGTTACCGAGTTTAGCGAGTGTTCTGGCTGTGTTCCAACGTTGTACTTCCATTTCGCCCTTTTCTTTAGAGGACTTTGGCTTTTCGCCGAGCTCAATGTAGTCGCCATCTTTGCTGCAATAGAGGAGGTTTTGGTCTGGGTTTCCTCTTGCCTTTTCCAGGTGTAGTCGATCGCAGTTGAGTTTTTGCTTCACTTGGTCGAGCGTTCTTGCGTTCTTGAAGTAGACGTAACCTTGAAGATGCTGTGTTCCTGTGGTGGCAACTTCTTTTCCAACGACCATGTATCGGCAAGCGCAGGACACGATGGTGTTGTATTCTTCCGTGGTCCAGTTGTTGAGAGTGAAACACCATGCTCTTGTCTTGGTCGCGGTTGTGGTGGTTGTCGTGGCCGGTGGCATGTTGTCGAAGTGGCGTGGACCCTTGTTAAGGGAGGCATCCGAAAGGTAGGTCCGTGGATGTGGTCTTGTGCACTGTTGGGCATGCAAGTAGTTGGCCCTGAGGTGGTTGGTGAGATATTTGAATAAATTTGTTTTGTGACTGTATAAAATGTTTTGTGAAATTTATGACTGTAGACACACGAGATACTTCTATTTTACGGAGTTTTAGGCACACGGCGCAATCTGATTGGTGAAACACACTTGGTCTAGGGCATTAGTATTACCCCTAGGCTAGTGTGTCTACTGTGTCGCAGTTTTTGTGTGCGCAGTTTTGGGGCCACCAGTTGCGCAACATCCAATTGGGGGTAAACTGCGTCAGTCAGGTAGCGGCACAGTAGACAGTTTCTAGTATGGAGTGTGTGCCCTAGTAGTGTGTTTTGCGGCGGTGTCCGTACGGTATGGGGGTCCTCTGGTCATTCTGCAATGTCGTCGCAAGCAACAACGTGTTCTGAGAGTCAGTCGAGCAGTGTGTCTGAGGGTGTCGTGTGTGAAGTAACAGCAGCTGATTTTCGTGAGATATTGAAGGAGCGACGCAGGTGGAAATCGTGGGATGTGCTGGAAGATGTGTTTCATCGTCGTTGGTGCTGGCCGGAATCTATGGTGTTTGGTCATTACCGGTTTGCGTCGAAAGCCAAGTTTATTAATCATCGCATGGGTTTGACAACGATTGAGCGTCTGTTTGGAGTAAAGGTGAGAGGAGAGAAGTGGGAGCGGGCGCAGTGGATGCCTTATAATCTGTTTGTTCATTGGTTGCGGTCCGCTGTTGATGTTGAGATTCATTTGGGTTGTTTTGGCAAGAATGAAGCATTTCGAGCGATAGCGTTGGCAGTTGAAGTTGCGATGCATTTTTGTTTGGAGCGCACGTGGGAGACGCATACCGGTGCATTTAAAAGGCGTTTGAATTTCAATGACGATGATGTGGCAAGTGTTATGCAAGCGGATGAGTAATGGTTTATTTAGTCAAGATCGTGGGTCCATCGGGTTCGTTTCGGTACAGCTGGGTTGTTGTAATAATCATTTTGTCGTTGGCGTTTTCCTTGAGTGTTAATGATTGGACCGCCTTGGTAGATGGACGTTTGGTTTCGCGATCTTGCGTTGTTAGGTTGTCGTCCGGACTTTTTCTTGAATATTGGTGTTGTTGTTGTGATGGCTTCAGTTTCGAGCAGTTGGTTTACGCGGAGTACGTTTTTGCGTTCGTGGTCTAGCTGCTGCTTTGCTCGCTGTGCGCCGTATTCTGTTCTGTTGAAGTATTGCAAAGCAGCATCCCATTTGAGAGTTGCAATTGCCACGCCGGCTTGAACCTCGACCGGATTGCTTGACGCGACCAGTTGGAAGACGAAATCCCAGATATGTTGGTCGTCAGTGTTGTCCATTTTGGGAATGTCTGGGAAGTCCGTGGATTCAAAGATGTATGCGTCAAGTTATCGTCGCAAGCCAGTGTCGAGGAAGCGTCGTGCCGTTGGTGTTGTTGGTCGTCCGCGTAGTGTTGCTCGTGTTCGGGGTCGTGGCGGTTATTGGAGTGATGCTGTTCAGGGTGCTCGACGATTTATGAAGTCTTATGTTCCTCGTAATACATTTAGTCGGTTTGGGTCTGCGGCTGGCAGTGCGGCGTTTGGTCCATTAGGTGGTGAAGTTGGTCGTCGCGTTGGTGAAAAAGTTGCTCAAGTTGCGGGGTTCGGCGAGTATCATGTATCTAAAGTTGGAGATTATGCGATAAAGAAGAATAGCTTGCTGAATAGTTCTAACCGTTTGGATGAAGGTGCGCAGGTTCCGTCGTTTGGAAATATGGGCCAGGCAATGTTGGTTTCTCATCGCGAGTATATTGCCGATATTATCATTCCGTCATCGCCTGCCACCTTTACCAATGCGGGTTATTACATCAATCCTGGTTTAGCAAGCACGTTCCCCTGGTTGTCGCAGATTGCTGTCAACTTTGATCAGTACCAGATTTTAGGAATGATTTTTGAATTTAAGTCAACTAGTAGCGACTTTGGTACGACGACTTCACTGGGAATGGGATCTGTCATGTTGGCCACTGATTATGATCCAACCGACAATTTGTATTCTTCGAAGCTAGAAATGGAGAATTCTCAGTTTTGTACCACGAATAAGCCGTCGCTTGATGTTTGCCATCCAATTGAGTGTGATCCGTCCATTACTCAGCAGGGTTTGTTAAATGTTCGTTCTGGTTCTGTCCCAAGTGGTCGTGATCCGCGTTTCTTCGATCATGGTATCTTTCAAATTGCTACACAAGGATTGCCAACCGGCAGTAGTGGTCAGATTGGTGAATTATGGTGTACTTATCAAATCGCATTGTATAAACCTCAATATGGTACTGGTATTGGAGCTCGTACCGATAAGTTTGTTTGGACTGCCGCCCAAGCTGCTACTATCACCGGTGTTGGCAGTACTCAATTTGGGACTAGTTGGCCTGCTCCTTCTGGGAATAGTAGTTTAGGTTGCACGATTACATCCAAGTCTCGTTTAACTTTTGGTACTGGTATTGTCCCCGGGAATTATTATATGGTTGTGTACTATGTTGTTGGTGCGTCTGCGGCTTTGACAAGTGGTTTGGCCATATCTGGCAGTGGTTTTAATATTCTTGAGACGTGGAATACTCCGAGTGGCACTACATCTCCTGTTCAAATGGCGACCTGGATCATTCAAGCTACCAATATATCGTTTGCTGGTACTGGGAATATTGATGTAACGGCTGGTACTATGCCCACTGCACCTACTGGAGCCACGTTGATTGTTACTGCTTTGGACAGTGAGATTGTGTATTAGTAATAAATTTCAGTCTTGGTGTGATTTGTTTTGCATGCATTGTATACGTTTTTCGATGATGCCTTCGAGCCAGCGCATTTCTGCTAGGAGAATACGTAGGTTGCTTATGGTTTTGGCGATCTTGAGCTGTGCGGGTAGTGGCGTTTCTTCTTCGAGTGATTCTACGTGTTCGAGTACGGCGGCGAGCCAGAGTGGGGCATCATTGTGGACGTTGTATGCATGCCATTGTCCATTGCATTGTTGGCAGCGGATGCCTTTCCCTTGTGGATCGGGTGCGACGCCATTCGTGTAAGGGTACATGCCGTAGTGTTGTGGTAAGTGCGCAAAAAAATATTAGGTGAAGTTTGGTTTTTGATACAAAAGATGTTGTAGTCGGAGAGAGCTATGTTTGCCCGATCCACCACAACCGTGATTGAGATAATATAATTTGCTTTTATAGTGTAGGCCGGGGGGGGTCTTGGGGGGGAGGTGTCGACCCCGGAGCTTGCGGAGGGTGTTCGCATCGTCCCCTCCAAGGAACTTCCCCCCCCGGACCCATATAACTACTTCATCATCGTGATCGGTCGCTTTGCCACGTGACAGGTAATCTTGCATGTTTTGTTTATTGTGGTGCTGCTGCTGGTCG
>NZ_JAFCMB010000046.1 GCF_018130145.1 Bradyrhizobium sp. AUGA SZCCT0176
GAATTTTGTGCGCGGATCCTATAACATCAATAACAATATAGTTTCACGTTAGTGAGACGTACTTTAGGGTATGCAGACATTCCCGCTTCTGCCCATGCACGTCTCGATTTACCGGTACCTGTACGACCCCAAAATACATATACTTCTCGTTCAACTGCGTCGGGTACAAGGTAGTCTTTAGATATTTGTTTAATAGTGCGGTAGTGCTGAAATCGGATATTGAAGTCAATTTCGTCAATTTTATTTTCTTTCGCGGAGGTCCAGACGGACTCCCAATCGGTCTTAGAATTACGCTTAAGGGGTAGCTTGCCAAGTTCGAATTGGGTGTCGGGGACTCTGGTAGCTTCTTTCCAGACATAGTCCATGGCTGCGTCTGACCGGGTAAGTTCTGCATGGAATTTGCCAAAGGATTTAATAACTGCTGAGAGTCTGACATTTTTGTTGAAGACTGCAATGAGTTGCCAGTGAAGAAAGCCTCCATCTCCGCATTCAAGTTGTCCTTTTGTATATACGACATTATCAGGTAAGTTAGGTGTATAGCTTTCTTTAGGTATGGTTAGTATCCAATATCTGCCCACTGACATGTTAGGAGTTAGTTAGGGACACCCCCTTTTATAGTTAGGGAAGGGTCGGTCGGGTAAGGGAATTGGGTAAGTGTTCGATCGTTTTATTATTTGTTTGTTAAATATGTTTGTTTATTTATATACATTAGCGGCCGACCGGTTCATCGTAATAGTGTTGAGGAGGAGTTGGAGGAAACGTAATTAGTTCAAACTCTTCTTCATATTGTATAGAACGCAGTTCAGGCCCGTAACTGATAGCTCTATTGGCATCTTCGGCAGTAGGTATGTAGCCAATAGGTGAGTAGACACAAGTAGCATACCAAATTTCATTTGTGTAGGTAATTTCGAACTGCGCGCCAGATTCACCGAGAGTAATGCGAAAGACTTCCATTTTTGGAGATGAGCGGTAGCGAACGCCTTACGAGGTTGAATCCATGGGGCGTAGCCTGAAAACAATGTGGCGTCGAGGTCAACCATGTGGCGATAGCCACAGGGGAGACGCCACAGGGGCCTATCGCGAAGCGAAGGCGGAGCAACGTGATAAAACCCGCTAAGGCGGAGCGATAGCGATGTCGGAGGAAATGGGATATTTCGGGTTTATCTCTGTGCTCCGGGTGTAGCTCTGTAAGTACCCAAGGAACAAATAAATTTTGTTACGCCTAGTATTACTTACAGAGCGGCGTAACGCCGTAACAACCGATATAAATAGAGGTTAGTGAGGCCTGGTGCTTCATCATTAAAAAAGATTTTTAATGATTGTTGGTCGTAAACGGCAATACTCTACCGCTGGATTGTTATACGGTCTTGCTAAAACTGGATATGGAAACTTCAAGCGACACAAGTCGTTTTCTCCGTACCCATCCATGGTTCAAGCTACTACAGACATTGCTCGTTCTGCTATGGAGAAGCATAATAACCGCCTTCTCCGCGTATTACATGTTAAATCGAAACCGCTAAAACTTGAGAAGGCGACTGTTATTCGTGGCAAAAGACGTACTGGTTCAAAGAGTGGCTACCTGCGTGGCAAAATGCGCCGTGCTAGACGTAAACCCAGCAAAACGATTGCTAACAAATTTAAATCTGGAGTTTGTTTTACTAAAGAATTTGGTAAACTCTATGCTACTGGTGAAGTTCAATATGTTGGACATATTACTCATCCGCAATATAATGTTTTGGTTGGGATGTGGGCTGCGGTATTTAAAGCTCTATTCTTTAAAGCTGGCATGAATTTTAAAACCTTGAACGATCCTCTTCCTGTTCTTACTACTGATCGCATTGAAGTTTACTTTCAAACAACTGTCAGTGGTATTATATCGTCTTATGTCTTTCCAGTTGATGCTGCTACGAACACAGTTTTGAAGTTTGCTGAAGCGTTTTCTAACTATGGCATTGTTCCCTGGTATAATGTGGCATCTATCACTACCCAAGATCAGGCATTTTACAGCATTGAGTACAAACCGACTGTGTATAATCCTAATACCCATCCTGTTACTTTGGACATGACCAAGATGCGTGTTCATTATAATATCAAATCATCTCTAAAGATGCAGAATCGATCAACAACCGTTGATAGTAATGATCAAGCTGATGATGTTGATAATGTTCCTCTATACGGGAAAAGAT
This sequence comes from Bradyrhizobium sp. AUGA SZCCT0176, assembly GCF_018130145.1. Taxonomy (GTDB): domain Bacteria; phylum Pseudomonadota; class Alphaproteobacteria; order Rhizobiales; family Xanthobacteraceae; genus Bradyrhizobium. The sequence goes on from NZ_JAFCMB010000046.1 coordinate 2,187, forward strand.
ATTCTGGTTCAGGTACTGGTGCAAGACTTATTACTGAACAAGATGCGAACACTTTTTATGGTAATACCGAGAATGGATTGATTGAAAATTCCGGTGATACTGAAAATTATCTTAAAGAACCTCCTGCTCCTCATCTTTTTACCAAAGTTACCAAGTGGACCAAAGTTAATATTGCGCCTGGTGATATCAAAACTAGTATTCTCACTTCTACATCGTCTATGTTGTTTAATGATTTGTTTACCACATTGATGACCTATACCAATTATCCTAATATCAAACGTAAAGTTGGCAAGTTTGAATTTGTTGCTCTTGAAAAAGTACTTGATGCTACTGATATTCCTGATTCGATTAAGATTGCTATTGAATTGCAGTGGACTGCGCATTTTAAAATTGCTACAACACGAAACTCAGGAACTGCAGCTAATTTTTCAAAGGAGTATTTGTGAATTTATTCAAAGTGTGTGATAGTTAGTCTTCTTAATAAAGCGTCTTTAGTAGCTTGATCAATATCATTAAACCATAAGCGCGGATCCAAATTTGAAGTTATCCAAAATTTTGTAGCAGATAGCGTGGTAGCGGTGCATTTCTGCTCAACAATGACCGGGTAGCGGTCAAACCACCGTAGTAGATGGGCAACATCGATGCTTCCTCTGAACTCATCCATGACCACGTGCTCATGGCCTTGATAGCCGTCCCAGAATTTTGTGCGCGGATCCTATAACATCAATAACAATATAGTTTCACGTTAGTGAGACGTACTTTAGGGTATGCAGA
>NZ_JAFCMB010000047.1 GCF_018130145.1 Bradyrhizobium sp. AUGA SZCCT0176
CCTTTAGGTATTTGAGCCACTGCGTATCTACAATGTAGGGAACGATTATCATATCTGTCACATATAGGAATTTGTAAAACTGGATCTAAATGAGTGAAAGACATGTCATCAAAAATTATTGAAGTATGAAAACCTATTTTAAAGTTTTTTAAATCGTCCATATGTGTACATATTAAAGCCGGTTTTGAGCAACGTAGTTTGGCCCATGTTGTTTTACCGCAACCACTGGGTCCTACTAAAACTAAGGATCTTAAACCAACTGGAACTTCAGTCATAACACATAATCTAACATCATGTATATATTGAGCGTTTGAGTGATCAAATGCGTCTAAAGTACAAAAATCACTTGTATTATAGCATTTCCATGCTGCTTCTGCATATCCGTAAGGAATATTGGAAGCAAGACAATCAGTTAACCAATCGATTTTATTCATACCCTAATAATAAAGATTCTAAAAATGCGTCTACTTCTGTAAATGTTGGAAGCATAGTTGCGATCTTGTTTACATGATCGTTATTATGTGATCCTTCTTCAATGTAATCACCATCTTTTTTACAATATGTTATTGAAGCATTAATATTTTTTGTTGTTTGTATATTTGGATGAAAACCATTAATATCAAAATATGTTTCTTTTTTAATATCAACTTTTGATTTGAAAGTAATTACAGCATGTAAATGAGGAGAACCATCTTTGTGTTTTTCATGACAAACAATAATATATTTAGCTTCATGTTTTAATGAAGCAAGAAAATTCATTAATATTGATTTATCAAGGGAACATTGTGGATAAGTTAAAAAAACTGATTTAGCATTTATTCTAAATTTTTTTTGCAACGTAACATCAGCATTACCATTGATAGAAGCAGAAGCAGAAGCACCATTAAGAACATTATCATACGTTCTCTCACCAGACAAGTGCTGTTCAAACAATTTTGTCCAATGTTTGGCAGGGTCTGGGAAACTGTCGTCGGTGAGGTCGATTGGGTTGAGTTCAGAGCCATGAGGAGGAGTGAGCATAAGTGTTATCGGTTGTACACTTAGTTAGCTTGTATTTATAGACGCCAGACCCATGTAATTAAACATGGGTCATTTCTAGGGTCCGGAGGACTAGGGAGTAGGAGACGGAGTCTCTAGGGAGGTAGGTAAAAGGGTGAGAGAGAAAACGCTTCGGAGTTTGAAATAGAACTTATATCCCTTATAAGCGGTTAGCGGTGCCCAATATTTAATATTACGGGCACCCCCGCTAGTCCCTAATGGCTCGAGATATGACTTATAGTACTAGGAATAACAGGGTTGGACCGTATAATTTGGGTACCGTTAGGGCTCTAACTAATGTGGCTTATAGAGCAGGACAACAAGTCCGAACTATGTATGATAAATATAAAAAAAATAAAAATAAACCAAAAGAAAAAAAGAAACAAAAGGGCAAAGCCCGTGTTTCTGGTACAGTTATGTACAAAGGTGAAGGAAAATTTGCAGGCAAATTTCCTAAAGGTAAAAAGAAAAATTTGGCTAGTCAATCTATGTCCAAATTTGCCAGAAATGGTTCAATTCAAGTTAGAGAAACAGTGGGTACTGTTTCGGATACTGATTGTGTTTATTTATATAGCCACAATGTTGTACCTGCTGATGTAATGTTCTTAATCGCTAGTGCGACTGTTAGAAAGCTTTTGGAGCTTGCATTTAAGACAAAGTATACTAGCACTTCTAATTATGTTTTAATGGGCAATTATAACGCTACTTTAGGTAGTTATTTAGTAGTGTTAACGTATTATGATGCAGTAACTGGTGCTAACAACAGTACTGTTGTTAGTACCATTAGTGGTACTAAATTATTAATTGAATGTGCTGATGAATTAGGATTAGTCCTAAATTCATATTCATCTGGTAATGGAACTGCGAATGCAGCCAATCCAAGGGAACCGTTTCTTTTGTCTGTTTATAAAAGAATGGATGCAGATTCTGATAGTGTATTGTTGGCAACAATGAATTTACACAATGAATACATTGAACTGTACAGTTCAATGGAATTGAAAGTTCAAAATAGAAGTGCTTCTGCTAGTGGATCGAAGGATACAGATCAAGTTGATTCTAATCCTTTACAGGGTTATATTTATGAATTTTCATCTGTTCCGAAGTCACGTGATCCCTTGAACGTTACTGGAGGGACTCTTGCTACAACTGATAGGGCATATGATTTTGCATCAGTCCGTTATATTGATGGAATGAATTTAGTCAGAGGGTCTGATTTACCCTCTGGATACCGTGAACCTATAACAGCAAGAAACTTTACTAATTGTAAAGGTGTTAGTAAAGTTAGATTAGAACCTGGTTGTATTAAAAATTTGTATAGAAAGTATCAAAAGAGTGTAAATTTTGTAAAATTTTTACATGATTATAATGTGCAAGTTAATGCATTAACTAGCAATGGAAGAGTTATCAAATGTTTAGGTGGAGGTGTTTTGATAGGATTTGAAGATGTTATTAATGTTAATAGTTCTGCATTAATAACTGTTACTTATGAAGCAGAAAGAAAATCAGGTGTTGTTTTAAAAACAAGAGGACATACAGATATAACTCCGCAGTTTATACAGTCGGAGTTTAACAATCCTGAAATTATTCCTTAATAAAGATTTATTAAATTGCAACGACGTGCTATTTGTGGTAGGTCCATTTTAAATGGATCTACATTACAAGTAAATATTTTTTGAATGCCTTTAGGTATTTGAGCCACTGCGTATCTACAATGTAGGGAACGATTATCATATCTGTCACATATAGGAATTTGTAA
>NZ_JAFCMB010000005.1 GCF_018130145.1 Bradyrhizobium sp. AUGA SZCCT0176
GAGAGCACGGCATAAGCCGTAAAGCCATTGCGCAGGGAAGGCCGGGTGTTCTCCGCTGCCCTGTATGCTCGTGTGCACTTTGTTTTGTGCAAACCGCACACGGGACCGCGGGTGCAGCGCGCACCCGGTCTTCCCTGCGCCCTCTTGATGAGAGGGCGGGAGGTTTCCAGCAAACCTCGGGCGCAATGCGTCGCGAGAATGCGAAACTGCGTTTTGGATGATGGTGCAACAACATACACCCCTGTCGTCCCGGCCTTGAGCCGGGACCCATACGCCGCGGCCCATCGGTGAGAGCGCTGACGTTAGATACCTTTCGCAAAATAACCGCCGCGGAGTATGGGTCCCGGCGTTCGCCGGGACGACGAAAGACGGGACGACGAGAGATGAGTGCTTTTCCTCACACCGGCAGCGCGATCGAGTATTTCACCTGGCTCAGCGCAAAACTCGACTCGATCGACGCAATCCCATCCAGCCGCGTCAGCTTGTTCTTCAAGAACGCCTCGTAGGACGACAGATCAGCGGCGACGACACGCAGCAGGTAGTCGCGATTTCCCGTCATCAGATAGCATTCCAGCACCTCGTCCCATTTCGAGATCGCCTTGGCAAACCGGTTGAGGTCTTCTTCCTTCTGCCGCGCCAGCTTGATCGAGATGAAGACGCTGACGTGCAGGCCCAGCGATTTCTGGTCAACGGTGGCGATATAGCGCGTGATGACGCCGCGCTCCTCGAGCAATTTCACCCGGCGGTGGCAGGGCGACACCGAGAGTCCGACCTTCTCGGAGAGCTCCTGCATGGTCATGCGGCTGTCGGATTGCAGCAGGCTGAGGATCTTGCGGTCGATGGCGTCGAGGGTATGCATTGGAACGAACTCTGGATAATGGGGCTCGGATTGGTATTTTATCCCAATTTGAGACGGTATGTCGCGGGAAATTGAGATTTCTGGGGAGGCCAGTCCCGGTAAAATTTGGCTAGAATCCTTGAAGTCCGGAGCAACGCCATGCCCATCGAGCCCGCACGCCTGGAATTATTGTCCGCGCTGGCACGCAAGGTACTCTGGCTGTCGTCGTGGACCATCCACCACGCCAATCACATCCGCGCCAACGCCGACGGCCTGAAGGTCGGCGGCCATCAGGCCTCTTCGGCCTCGCTCGCCAACATCATGTCGGCGCTGTATTTCTCGGTGCTGCGGCCGCAGGACCGCGTCGCGGTGAAGCCGCATGCGAGCCCGGTGTTCCACGCCATCCAGTATCTGTTCGGCCATCAGACCCGCGAGAAGCTGGAGAATTTCCGCGGCTTCAAGGGCGCGCAATCCTACCCGTCGCGCACCAAGGATGCCGACGACGTCGATTTCTCCACCGGCTCGGTCGGCCTCGGCGTGGCGCAAACCCTGTTCTCCTCGCTGGTGCAGGATTACGTCAAGTCGCATGGCTGGATGAAAGATCGTCCCGAGGGGCGAATGATCGCGCTGGTCGGCGACGCCGAAATGGATGAGGGCAATATCTTCGAGGCGTTGCTCGAGGGCTGGAAGCACGGGCTGCGCAACACCTGGTGGGTGGTCGACTACAACCGCCAGAGCCTGGACGCCGTGGTGCGCGAAGGGCTCTGGGAAAAGTTCGAATCCATGTTCCGCAATTTCGGCTGGGACGTCAGAATCGTGAAATACGGCACGCTGATGCAGGCGGCGTTCGCCGAGCCCGGTGGCGAGGCGCTGCGGCGCTGGATCGATAATTGCCCGAACCAGATGTATGCCGCGCTGTGCTTCCAGGGCGGTGCCGCGTTCCGCAAGCATCTGCAGGACGACATCGGCGATCAGGGGCAGGTCACCCAACTGATCGATCGCCGCAGTGACGAGGAACTGCTGGCGCTGATGTCCAATCTCGGCGGCCACGACATGACCAGCATGATCGATGCCTTCGAGTCGATCGACCATGATCGCCCGGTCTGCTTCATCGCCTACACCATCAAGGGCGTCGGGCTGCCGATGCAGGGCCACAAGGACAACCACGCGGGTCTGATGACGGTCGCGCAGATGGAAAAATGGCGTGCGGCGCAGAACATCCGCCCCGGCCATGAATGGGAGAAGTTCGAAGGGTTGTCGCAGGATGCAGCTGATCTCGAAGCGTTCCTCACCGAAGCGCCGTTCAACGCCGAGGGACGCCGGCGCCTCACCGCGCCCGTAATCGAGGTGCCCGAGCGACTCGCCTTCAAGCCGGCGGCGCAGATGTCGACCCAGCAGGGCTTTGGCCTCGTGCTCAACGAACTCGCGCGCGGCGATACCGAACTGGCCTCGCGCATCGTCACCACGTCGCCCGACGTGACGGTGTCGACCAATCTTGGCGCCTGGGTCAACCGGCGCGGGCTGTTTGCGAAGGCGGAAAATCACGATCTGTTCCGTCAGGAGAAAATTCCCTCGACCTTCAACTGGGATTTCTCGCCCAAGGGCCAGCACCTCGAGCTCGGCATCGCCGAGATGAACCTGTTCATCATGCTTTCGGCGCTGGGTCTGTCGCACCAGATCAACGGCGAGCGGCTGCTGCCGATCGGCACGCTGTACGATCCCTTCATCCAGCGCGGCCTCGATGCGATGAATTACGCCTGCTACCAGGACGCGCGCTTCATGGTGGCGGCGACCCCGTCGGGCATTACGCTGGCACCAGAAGGCGGCGCGCACCAGTCGATCGCCACGCCCCTGATCGGCATTGCACAGGACGGCCTGGCCTCATTCGAGCCGGCCTTTGTCGATGAACTCTCCGTGATCATGGGCTGGGGATTCCAGCACATGCAGCGCGAAGCCGGTGAGGGCGGGTCGGTGTATCTGCGGTTGTCGACGCGGACGATCGACCAGCCCCAGCGGATCATGACGCCGGACCTGCAGCGCGAGATCACCGACGGCGCCTATTGGCTGCGCAAGCCGGGTGCGAACTGCGACGTCGTGATCGCCTATACCGGCGCGGTCGCGCCCGAGGCGATCGAGGCGGTCGGCTTCATCGGGGAGAGCCACCGGGACGTTGGACTATTGGCGGTGACCTCGGCGGACCGGCTGCATTCAGGCTGGACCGCGGCGCGAAAACTGCGCCGCGACCGCCGCGGCGCGGCGCATCTCAGCCATATCGAACAATTGCTGGCGCCGCTGCCGCGCGACTGCGGCATCGTCAGCGTGATCGACGGCCACCCGGCCGCACTGGGCTGGCTCGGCAGCGTGCGCGGCCACCGGGTGGAGGCGCTGGGCGTCGAGCAGTTCGGCCAGACCGGCACCATCGCCGACCTCTACCGCCACCACGGCATGGACGCCAACGCCATCATCGATGCGGCGGAAAGCCTCACGGTGGGGGCGCCGGTGCGGCATCGGAAGATGGCGGTGTGACGCGTCGCCCCGGCGAAGGCCGGGGCCCATACTCCGCAGCAGTGGTTGTGTTAATCGGTGTCGGCGGGAGTGCCAAAATGAGAGTTCACGGCGTATGGGCCCCGGCCTTCGCCGGGGCGACGGTTACCGTCTTGCATCCGTCACGCGCCTGACCTTATATCCGGTGCCTGCCGCGACGCGGTATCCCGCATATGGCGGGTTCAATTGCCGGGATTTTCGTGCAAGGATGCCTGCCGAACGCCCCCGTTCCCTTAATCCTTCCGTCCTGTGAAATAACGAGGTTTCCGATGGTCAACCGTATGCAATTCTACATCGACGGCGCCTGGGTCGATCCCGCCGTCAAGAAGTCCACGCCCGTCGTCAATCCGGCGACCGAAGAGGCGATGTATGAGGTTGCGCTCGGCTCGAAGGCCGATCTCGACAAGGCCGTCGCTGCCGCCAAGCGCGCCTTCGTGACCTTCTCGCAGACCAGCCGCGAGGAGCGCGTCGCGCTCCTGGAAAAGATCATCGAGATCTATAAGGGCCGCATGAAGGACATCGGCGCTGCCGTTTCCGACGAAATGGGCGCGCCGCTGCCGATGGCAGAGCGCCTGCAGGCCGGCGCCGGCCTCGGCCACATCGCTTCCACGCTGGAAGTGCTGAAGAACTATCACTTCGAGGAAAACCTCGGCACCGCCACGGTGCTGCGCGAGCCCGTCGGCGTCATCGGCATGATCACGCCGTGGAACTGGCCGCTGAACCAGATCGCCTGCAAGGTCGCGCCCGCGCTTGCCGCCGGCTGCACCATGATCCTGAAGCCGTCGGAATTCACACCGACCTCGGCATTGATTTTCGCGGAAATCCTCCATGAAGCCGGCGTGCCGAAGGGCGTGTTCAACCTCGTCAACGGCCTCGGCCCCGAGGTGGGTGCCGCGATGAGCGAGCATCCGGATATCGACATGATCTCGTTCACCGGCTCGACCCGCGCCGGCGTCGATGTCGCCAAGCGCGCCGCGCCGACCGTGAAGCGTGTCAGCCAGGAACTCGGCGGCAAGTCGCCGAACGTGATCCTCGAAGGCGCCGACCTCACCAAGGCGGTCACCGGCGGCGTCATGCACATGTTCAACAACTCTGGACAATCGTGCAACGCGCCGTCGCGGATGATCGTGCCGTTGTCGAAGATGAAGGAAGTCGCCGCCATCGCGAAGGCGGTCGCCGACAAGACCAAGGCCGGCGATCCCCGTGCCGACGGCACCACCATCGGCCCGGTCGTGTCCCGCATCCAGTGGGACAAGATCCAGGCGCTGATCCACAAGGGCATCGAGGAAGGTGCAACCCTCGTGGCCGGTGGTCCCGGTCTGCCCGAGGGCGTCAACAAGGGCTTCTACGTGCGCCCGACCATCTTCGCCGACGTCACCAACGACATGACCATTGCCCGTGAGGAAATCTTCGGACCGGTGCTCACGATCCTCGGTGCCAAGGACGAAGCCGAGGCGGTCAAGATCGCCAACGACACGCCGTATGGTCTGGCCGGTTACGTCACCGGTGACACCGTCGAAAGCGCGCGCCGCGTCGGCCGACAGATCCGCGCCGGCAACGTCAACCTGCAGGGCGTTCCGAACGATCGCACCGCGCCGTTCGGCGGCTACAAGCAGTCCGGCAACGGCCGCGAGTGGGGCAAGTACGGCCTGGAAGAATATCTCGAAGTGAAGGCGGTCGCCGGCTACAACGCCGCGTAAGCTGATGCGGCGCTAGCGTCGTCTATTCGAAAGAGTGCCGGCTGCCCTAAAGCAGCCGGCATTTTCCGTTGAGGGACCTCGCATAGCGTGTTGGCCGTGCCTCGCCGTAAAGCCGCCATGGCGAGACGATACAAGAGCAAGAACGGAGGGTGGAAATGAAAAAGCTGATCGTGATGTTGGTCGCCTTGCTGTCGCTCGCTGGCGCAGCGCAGGCTCAGAACCTCAAGGGTCTGCTCGCGACACTTACGATTGCCTGGAACAAGCCGACTGAGCCGTTCAAGATCATCGGTAACGTCTATTATGTCGGCACCCATGGGCTCGCGTCCTACCTGATCACCACGCCGCAGGGGCACATCCTGGTCGACACCGTGATGCCGGAGGCGACCTCGCAGATCAAAGGCAACATCGAAAAGCTCGGCTTCAAGGTCACCGACATCAAATACCTCCTCAACACCCACGCCCATATCGACCACACCGGTGGTCTGGCCGAAATGAAAGCGGCGAGCGGTGCCCAGCTTGTCGCCGGTGAGGCAGACAAGCCGCTGCTCGAAGGCGGCTATTATCCGGGCGCGCGGGAGGAAACGTTGCTGAATTTCCCGCCGGTCAAAGTGGACCGCACCATGCGCGAGGGTGACACGATTACGCTCGGCGATGTGAAGATCACCGCGCGCGAAACGCCTGGCCATTCGCCGGGCTGCACCAGCTGGGAATTTTCGGTGAAGGACAACAACGTCACGCGCTCGGTCCTGATCTTCTGCAGTGGCACCGTGGCGCTGAACCGACTTGTCACCAACCCGACCTATCCGGGCATCGTCGCGGACTACCGCAAGACGTTCGCGCGGGCCCGGGGCATGAAGGTGGATGTCCTGCTCGCGCCGCATCCGGAAATGTACAAGATGGCCGAGAAGCGCGCCAAACTCGCCGAGGGCGGACCCAATCCGTTCGTTAATCCCGGCGAGTTCAACGACTATGCCGCGACGCTGGAAAAGGCGTTCGAGGAGGGGCTCGCCAAGCAGACCGCCGCCGCGCAGGAAAAGAAGGGCTGAACCGGCGCGGGCAGGGATGGCGCTGACTTATCCCCCGAGCGCGCCCTGCGTGTTCACATACAGCGCGTAGATCGACTGGCTCGCTGCCATGAACAGCCGGTTGCGCTTCAAGCCGCCGAAACAGAGATTGGCGCAGCGTTCGGGCAGGGCGATGCGGCCGATCATCACGCCATCGGGCGCGAATACCACGACGCCGTCGAGTTCGGGATCGCCCATGCCCCAGCCGCACCACAGATTGCCATCGATGTCGGCGCGCATGCCGTCGGGCGTGCCGGGACCGGCGTCGACGAACACGCGCTTGTCGGAAAGCGTGTCGCCGCCGGGCGAGACGTCGTAGGCGAGGATCTTGCGGGTCGGCACGCCCCGGGATTCGATCACGTAGAGAATCTTCTCGTCCGGCGAGAAGCAAAGCCCGTTCGGCCCCAAAATGCCCTCGGCGACGATGGTCGCCTTTCCGGTGGTGCCATCGAGGCGGTAGACGTTCATGTCGAGTTCGGGCTCGGCCTTGTAGCCCTCGTAATTGCCGAGCAGGCCGAAGATCGGATCGGTGAACCAGATCGAACCGTCCGATTTCACCACGACGTCGTTCGGCGAATTCAGCCGCTTGCCGCCAAAGGAATCGATCAGCACCGTGATCGAGCCGTCATATTCGGTGCGGGTAACACGCCGGCCGCCGTGTTCGCAGGTGATCAGCCGGCCCTGGCGGTCGCGGGTATGGCCGTTGGCGAAATTCGACGGCTTGCGGTAGTGGCTGACCGCGCCGGTCTCCTCTTCCCACTTGATGATGCGGTTGTTGGGAATGTCGCTGCACAACAGATAGCGCCCGTCGCCGAACCATACCGGGCCTTCGGCCCAGCGCAGGCCGGTGGTCAGCCGTTCCACCGCCGAAAGCTTGAGCCAGTATTTCTCAAACCGCGGATCGAGCGCGTGGATCGCCGGATCGGGATAACAGGTCGCCGGCTGCCAGCCGGCGCGGGGTGTTGCCTCGGACATTTGCTGTTCTCGTTGCTGTTGCGTTTCCTCGCAGAATGTTTTGCTATCATTGTCGGCCAGCGACCGCAAATCGGTCGCAACGAAGAGGAAAGACAAGAGGAAATAAATGCCACGCATATTGATGACCGGCGCTGCCGGTGGAATCGGCACCAGCCTGCGCAAACTGTTGCCGCCGATCTATCCGGATTTGCTGCTGAGCGACCTTGCGACGCCTGCGGATCTCGGCGCGAATGAAAAATTCAAAGCGGCTGATCTGGCCGATCCCGCGCAGGTCGAGGCGATCTGCGAAGGTGTCGACGGCATCCTGCATTTCGGCGGCTATTCGGTCGAGGGCCCGTGGGACTCTATCCTGCAATCCAACATCATCGGCTGCTACAATCTGTTCGAGGCGGCGCGCAAGAAGGGTGTCAAGCGCGTGGTGTTCGCTTCATCCAACCACGCGGTCGGCTTCTACCCCCGCCACCACCGGATCGGCACCGACGTCACCGCGCGCCCGGACAGCCGTTATGGCGTCAGCAAGGTATTTGGTGAGGCGGTCGGTTCGCTCTATGCCGACAAGCACGGGCTTGGGGTAACGTGTCTGCGCATCGGCAATTTCGGCGAAAAGCCGCTGGACCAGCGCCGGCTCGCGATCTGGCTGAAGCCGGAAGATCTGGTGCAACTCTGCCGGATCGGGCTCGACCATCCCGACATTCATTTCGAGATCTTCTACGGCGCGTCCTACAACGAGCGCGCCTGGTGGGATAATCATCGCGCCTACGAACTCGGCTACCGCCCGACCGGCCGCGGCGAAGATCATCGCGAGCATGCGATGGCCGAGCAGGCCAAGCTCAAGCCTGATCCCGTCAGCGATTTCTACCAGGGCGGCACGTTCTGCGGCATGGAGTTCGACGGCGACAAGAGCAGGATCGTGGACTGGAAGTGACGTTTACGTCATTCCGGGATGCGCGAAGCGCAGACCTCAGATGTGCACTGGCACATCGGGGAATCTCGAGATTCCCCAATGCGCAATTGCGCATCTGAGGTTCGATGCTTCGCATCGCCCCGGAATGACAGCTGCTATCTCGCGGTCTCATCCCCCGCGATGCGGTCGAGATAATCCGACTTGCTGAACTGCATGTGATCGACGCAGAGCTGCGCCAGCGCCCAGTTGTCGCGGCCTTTCAGCAGTTCAATCATGAATTCGTGCTGGCGCCGTGACAGCGCCAGCCCCTCTTTGTCGGCCAGATTCTTGGCGCGCATCGGCAGCGTCAGGTTCATGTAGTCCTGCAGCGAACGCACCAGATAGGGATTGCCGCAAGCGGAGAACAGCGCGACGTGAAAGGCGTCGTTGGCTTCATGTATGCCGCGCAGATCCTGGGCGTCAGCCCTGGCGCAGTACTGCCGCTGCAATTCGCTCAATTGCTCGATCAGGCTTGAGGGTGCGGGCAACGCGATCATCAGCGCCGCCTGCCGCGTCAGCATTTCCCGCACCTCGTAGATCTGCCGCACTTCCTCGGCCGAATAGAACCGCACGGTGGCGCCGATGTTCTTCTCGCGCAGCACGATGCCTTGGCGTTCAAGTTGAAACAGCCCCTGGCGCACGAAATGCCGGCTGGCGCGGTAGCGCGTCATCAGCGTGTCTTCGACCAGCCGCGAACCCGGCGCGAAGCGGCCGAAGATGATGTCCTCTTCCAGCCGGCGGATCACTTCCGCCTGCTCTTCCTCTCGCGTCAGCGCGGAAATCTCGGTCAATGCTTCTTGCGGCTTCATTGCAAAGCCTCCCAGCCTGACATCCGATAGCAATCCTCGACCAGCCGCAACGTCTCCAGATTATCCTGCGGCGCGGTCTCGAACGGCGTGTTGTCCCGTAGTGATTGCACGAAGTGCGCAATCGTCCGGTTATAGGACCCCTGATACTCGGTAGCGAGATCGTAGACCCTCTGCTGCGGCGTTACGCCCGAACAGATGAGTTGTGGCCCGTCTAGCTTGATGGCGCCCTTGTCGCCCAGAATTTCGAGCCGGTCGATCTGGGTGGCCGGATGCCCGTGCGCGGCAAAGCTCGCAAACACCGTGACGCCGGCGCCGTTCTGGGTCTGGAGCTGGATCACCGCGCCGTCTTCGCCGACCAGCTGCTCGCTCGAGCGCGAAAGCGCAGCCGCCGTCACGCGCAGCGGCCCGAGCAGCATCCGCAGCGTATCGAGGTGGTGGATCAAGACCTCCGCGACCAGCATGCGCTTCTCGCGCCGCATGAAGGGCTGTCGCTCCAGGGCCGGACAAAGCCCGTCGGGTCCCGGCAGCACACCCGACGTGAGCAAGGTGAGTTGCGCCTGCTTGATGTTGCCGATACGGCCCTCTCGCAGCCAGGCCGCGGCGTCACGATAATATCCGCGAAAACGCCAGTTCTCGTGCACCATCAACCGCGTCAGGTCGCGGACCTCGGCAGCGAGGTCGGTCGCTTGCTGCAGGTTCGGTGCCAGCGGCTTCTGGCAGAGCACCGGCAGGCGCTTAGCTGCCGCGAGCCGCACCAGCGGCGCGTGCATCTCGCGTGGCGCCGCGATGTCGATGGCGTCAAGTTCGGTCTCGGCCAGCATCGCTTCCGCGCTGGCGTAGGTGTTGGATATTGCGAATTCGGTTGCACGGCGTGCGGAGTTGTCGGCCGAGGGATCGGCGACCGCAACAACGCGCGCCTGATCTGCTATACTGGCCCATGCGATCAGATGATGGCGGCTCACCATGCCGGCGCCGACGAGGCCAACGCGCAACGGCTTGTTCATGGGATGCTCGCTTCCGATCATCGCTGGAAGTCAGCACGCGCGGATATTATTGTCAATAATGCCACATGATTGGTGACGAAACAGCGTAATTTTGGCGCCGAATATCAAATATTGACAATAATTTCTCAGGCTCCTTTAGTGCGAGTCTGCTGCAACAGGGAAGAACAAGATGGCTGATGACGGACTTCGCAAGGGACTGGCAAGTTATGGCGATGCTGGCTTCTCGCTGTTCCTGCGCAAGGCCTTCATCAAGGCGATGGGCTATTCCGACGACGCGCTCAACCGCCCGATCGTCGGCATCACCAACACCTACAGCGACTACAATCCCTGCCATGGCAACGTGCCGCAGATTATCGAAGCGGTGAAGCGCGGGGTGATGCTGACCGGCGCGATGCCGATGGTGTTCCCGACCATCTCGATCGCCGAAAGTTTTTCGCATCCGACTTCGATGTATCTGCGCAACCTGATGGCTATGGATACCGAGGAGATGATCCGCGCCCAGCCGATGGACGCCATTGTCGTGATCGGCGGTTGCGACAAGACCCTGCCGGCGCAAATTATGGCTGCGGTCAGTGCGGACCTTCCGACCGTCGTCATTCCCGTAGGGCCCATGGTGGTCGGGCATCACAAGGGCGAAGTGCTGGGCGCCTGCACCGATTGCCGGCGGCTATGGGGAAAATACCGCGCCGGTGAAATCGACGATGTCGAGATCGAAGCCGTCAACGGCCGCCTCGCTCCATCGGTCGGCACCTGCATGGTGATGGGCACGGCGTCCACAATGGCGTGCATCACCGAAGCGCTGGGCCTGTCGCTGCCGATGAGCGCCACCATTCCCGCGCCACACGCCGAACGCTTCCGTTCCGCGGAGGCGAGCGGCAAGGTCGCCGCCGCGTTGGCCAAGGCGAAGGGGCCGCGGCCGAGCGAGTTTTTGACCGCGTCGTCGTTCCGGAATGCGCAAGTCGTGCTGCAGGCGATCGGTGGCTCGACCAACGGCCTCATTCATCTGACCGCGATTGCCAACCGCACCAAACATCGCATCGATCTCGAAGGTTTTGACAAGCTTGGCCGCGAGGTGCCTGTTCTGATCGACCTGAAGCCGTCGGGTGAGCATTACATGGAGCACTTCCATCATGCCGGCGGCCTGCCGAAGCTGATGGCGCAGCTCGGCGATCTCATCGATCTCGATGCAAAGACCATCACCGGTGCGACGCTGCGCGATGTCGTGGCTGACGCCGAAGAAGTGCCGGGGCAGGATGCGATCCGTCCCCGCAGCAATCCGATCAAGCCGGAAGGCGCGATGGCGGTGTTGCACGGCAACCTAGCGCCGCGCGGCGCCGTGATCAAGCATTCAGCGGCAAGCCCCAAGCTCTTGCAGCATACCGGCCGCGCCGTGGTGTTCGAGTCGGTCGAGGACATGACGCTGCGGGTCGACGATCCCGCACTCGACGTCAACGCCGACGACGTGCTGGTGCTGCGCAATGCCGGGCCGAAGGGCGCGCCGGGCATGCCGGAGGCGGGCTATCTGCCGATCCCGAAAAAGCTCGGACGCGCAGGCGTCAAGGACATGGTGCGGATATCGGACGCGCGCATGAGCGGGACGGCGTTCGGCACCATCGTGCTGCACATCACGCCGGAATCCGCCGTCGGCGGTCCGCTGGCGCTGGTGAGGAATGGCGATATGATCCGGCTCGACGTCGCCAAACGCAGCATCGATCTCCTGGTCGACAATGCCGAGCTCGAAAAACGCCGCGCCGCGCTGGCGCCGCCAGCAACACCCGAATGGGCCAGGCGCGGATACGCGCATCTGTTCAACGAGACCATCCTGCAGGCCGACGAAGGCTGCGATTTCGATTTCATGCGCGGCGAGGGGAAGGGCTAGGCTTCGGTTGCCGCCTCTACTTCCCCTTGCTGGTGAACTTCTTCACCGCAACACGGAAATCATCGGTGTGCATGGCGTCGATGATCTTCTGTTCCTCGGCATCAAGTTGCTGTTTGGTGGGGGTGACCGCGGCCTGGTAAACCAGCGACTTGGTGCCGCTGATCGCCGCTGGCGGGTTTTGCGCCAATCGCTCGGCGAATTTTTGCGTCGCCGCTTTCAGTTCTGCGGCCGGAACAACCCTGGCGACCAAACCCCAATCGTAAGCCTGCTGCGCCGAAAAACTGTCTTCAGCGAGAAACAGCTGCAGCGCGCGGCGGGTGCCGACGGTGCCGACCATGCCGACGGTGCTGCCGCCATCCGGCGACACGCCGATCTTGGCGTAAGCCGGCGTGAAGCGGGCGTCTTCAGCGGCGATGCAAAGATCCGTCACGAAGGCGAGGCCCATGCCGGCGCCCGCCGCCGAGCCGTGAACGCTCGACAGCACGATCTTCGGCATCCGCCGGATGGTTTCGATGAAGGCGTGATAGTGCTTCAAGAGTTCGCCGACCACGGGCGCAATGGTGTCTGCGGCTGCGGCAGCACCGATGGTCTGCAGATCGCCGCCGGCGCTGAAGGCGCGGCCTTCGCCCTGGATCACCAGCACTCTTATCGCGTCATTGCCCTCGACCTCGGCGCCAAGCTGTTCCAGCTTTTTCGCGATTGACAGGTCGATCGAGTTGAACGCCGCGGGCCGGTTCAGCGTGATGGTCGCAATCGGACCTTCGATCGTGAGCCGTGCCGGCTCATCGGATGGGGCAGCGGTATGATCTTGTGTCGTCATCGGAAAATCCTCCGGGCGGAACGGACGCCCGCATTTAAATCGCAGAAGCCCGGGGGAGACAATCCCGGACCCGGCCGCAGGATGCGGCCTTATCCGTGCTTCCGGGGCAGGGGTGCCCTTGCGCGTTGCCGAACCTTGAGGCCTAATGGGGGTGCCCATCGTTCGGGACGCGGACACGAGCGCCGCTCTCACGAGGCGAGCAAGCCAACATCAGCAGTGAGAGGAGACGACATGGGTAATTCCTGTGCGCCTGCAATTGGGTTGTCCCGATGACGCAAGGACCGGATTTGCAAGGGCCTGTCGTAATCGTCGGCGCCGGACATGCCGGCTTTCAGGTTGCGGCCTCGCTTCGCCAGCACGGCTTTGCCGAGCGCATTGTGCTCCTGAATGACGAAGGCCATCTGCCATACCAGCGGCCGCCGCTGTCCAAGGCCTATCTGAAGGGAACCGGGGGGCCTGATAGCCTGATGTTCCGGCCGGAAAAATTCTTTTCCGACCAGAAGATCGAGCTGATTTCCGACCGGGCGGTGTCGATCGACCGCGGGGCGCATAAATTGTTGCTCGCCTCCGGTTCCTTCCTCGACTACGGCCACCTCGTGCTGGCGACCGGCGCGCGCAATCGCCTGCTCGACATCCCCAACGCGAATCTGGAGGGCGTGCGCTATTTGCGCACCCTCGACGAAAGCGAGGCGTTGCGGCACCGGATCGGATCCGGCCAGCGCGTGGTCGTGATCGGGGCCGGCTTCATCGGACTGGAATTCGCCGCGACCGCCCGGGGCAAGGGCCTGGAAGTCGACGTGGTCGAACTCGGCACCCGCGTGATGGCGCGCGCGGTGACCGCTGAAATCTCCGAATTCTTCCAGTCGAGCCACACTGCGGCCGGCATTCGCATTCATCTGGGCGTGCAGGTCACGAGCATCGAAAGCGACGGCAGCAATGTCACCGGCGTCAGCCTCAGCGATGGCCGGCATATGCCTGCCGACCTCATCGTGGTCGGGGTTGGTGTCCTGCCGAATGTCGAACTGGCGGCCCAGGCCGGCCTGCCGGTGGCGGCCGGTATCATCGTCGACGAACATCTGTTGACGGCCGATCCGGATATCTCGGCGGTCGGCGATTGCGCGCTCTATGCCAGCCCGCGCTTTGGCGGGTCGCTGCGGCTTGAATCCGTGCAGAACGCCACCGACCACGCGCGCTGTGTCGCGGCGCGGCTCACCGGCGATGCCAAAGTCTATGACGGGCTGCCGTGGTTCTGGAGCGACCAGGGTCCCCACAAGCTTCAGATCGCGGGTTTGACGACGGGCTATGACCAGGTGGCGGTGCGCGGCGATCAAGGGGCGGGAGCGTTCTCCGCCTTCTGCTACAAGTCCGGGCAACTCGTCGGCATCGAATCCGTCAACCGTGCCGGGGATCACATGTTCGGACGGCGCCTGCTGGCCGCCAACGGCTCGATTGGGCCGGAGCAGGCGGCTGATAGCAGCTTCGATCTGAAGAGCGCGCTGACTTAAATCGGAGTGCCGCCAGTCCACTTGCATCGGCGGACCATTTCGGCAACGCTGTAGAAAGCTCGCCAGAGGCTTCCGGGAGTCAATCGGGGAGGGTAGCATGTCCGCCTGGACACGCTGTCTGATGCTAAGCAGCGCCGTCATCCTTGCCATGGTCATGGCCGGCCCGACCTCGGCCCAGACCAAGCTGCGATGGGCGCATGTCTACGAGATCACCGAGCCCTACCACACCGAAGCGCTGTGGGCGGCGGGCGAGATCAGGAAACGTAGCAACGGCAAATTCGATATCGAGGTGTTTCCGGCTTCCCGGCTCGGCAACGAGAATCAGCTCAATGAGGGGCTTGGGCTCGGCACCGTCGATATCGTCTATGTCGGCAACAACTTCGTCGCGGCAACCTACAAGCCGCTCGGCATCACCGGCGCGCCGTTCATGCTGCGCGATTTCGACCATTGGAAGGCCTATCGCGCCAGCAAGCTGTTTGCCGACCTTGCGAAGGACTATGAAGACAAGACCCGGCACAAGATCGTCGCGCTGACCTATTACGGGCAGCGTCATGTCACCGCCAACAAGCCGATCAGCAAGCCCGAGGACATGAAGGGCATGAAGCTGCGTGTGCCGCCGGCGCCGCTGGTCCTGATGTTCACCAGATCCGTCGGCGCCAACGCAACGCCGATCGCGTTCTCCGACGTCTATAATGCGCTCCGGCAAGGTCTGGTCGATGGTCAGGAGAATCCGCTGCCCACGATCATGGCCAAGAAATTCTACGAGGTGCAGAGTCACATCGTGCTGAGCGGCCACATCACGGAATCGATGGTGACGGTGGTCGGCAGCCACGTCTGGAACAAGCTGAAGCCGGACGAGCAGAAGCTGTTTGCGGATACGATGAAGGAGGCCGCTGCGAAGGCGACGGAGGCGATCGAGGCTTCGGAACGGGTTTTGGCGACACAGCTCAAGAAGCTCGGCATGACCGTGGTCGAGCCGGATCGCGAAGCTTTCCGGCAAGCAGCGGTTCCGCTGCACAACGATGCCGCCGCCGGCGCCGGATGGACGCGGGCGCAATACGACGAATTGCAGTCGTTGAAGTGACGGCTGCGTTTCACCGGCCCTGACGCGAACGTAGCGGAGAGGGGTCAGATGATGGCTGCCACTTCCGCCGCCGTCGGCATTGAGGGTGCTGCGCCCATCCGTTGCACGCAGATCGACGCGGCGGCATTGGCGTAAGTGAGCGCGTCCCGGATCGCGCGCCCGTCGGACAATTGTGCTGCCAGCGCGCCGACAAAGCAGTCCCCGGCGCCTGTCGTGTCGACGGCCTTGACCGCGCGGCCGGCGATGACAGACGCATCGCCGCCGCTCAGTGCGAGCACGCCGCGCTTGCCGAGGGTTACGCAGATCATCCGATCCGAGCTCGTGCGGAGCGACCGGGCCGCCTCGACGAAGCGCGCAGGCTCATCCGTGTCGCGAAGCTCAGTGCCGGTGAGAAACCCAAGCTCAGTCTCGTTGAGAACGAGGATGTCGACGAGATCGAGCAATTCCTGTCCGAACCTGGTCGCGGGCGCGGGGTTGAGGATCGTGGTCGCACCGGCAGCGCGGGCGCGCTCGAAGAATGCAGCGATCGTGGGCAGCGGGATTTCGAACTGGCTGACTGCGATGTCGCCCCTGGCGAGAACGGGCGTGCCGACATCCTCGGCACTCACAAGCGCATTGGCACCGGGCACGACGACGATGGTGTTGTCGGCATTGGCAATCGTGATGAGCGCCGTTCCGGTATGGGCCTCGGCGGTGTCCTTGAGATGCGCGAGGTCAACGCCTTGCGCGGCGAGAAACGCCCGCAATTGCTGCCCGAAGGCATCCGTACCCAGCCGGCCGATCAGCGTGGTTGATCCCCCGAGCTTGGCGGCCGCCACCGCCTGGTTGGCGCCCTTGCCGCCGGGGAAATACAGCACCGCATTGCCGGCGACGGTCTCGCCGACAAGCGGATGCCGGTCGGCGGTCGCCACCACATCCATGTTGATGCTGCCGGCGACGAAGACGCGCCCCATACTAGCTCCAATTCATCCGGTCACGAGCTGGCCGCAAACGCCATCTTGACCACTTCGATATCCGTCAGCGTCGGCAATCCCGCCTCGTTGCCGAGCCGCTGGATCTTGAAGGTCGACGCGGCGCGCGCAAATTCGAAATGGTCACGCCAGCTTTTGCCGGGGTTGCTCAAATAGGAATAGACATAGGCGCCATGGAAGACGTCGCCGGCGCCGTTGGTGTCGATCACGCGCTCGCGCGGGATCGGCAGTGCGGGCAGGCTGCGAACCGAGCCGGTCTCGTCGTACCACAGCAGGCCCTTTTCGCCGAGCGTGACGCCGCCGACCCGGCAGCCTCGGCTCTTGAGATAATCCAGCATTGTCTCCGGCGTCTTGTCCATCTGTTCGCACAGCCGCTCGGCGACGATGGCAACGTCGATGAATTCCAGGAGCTCATGGGTGTTGCTGCGCAGGCCGCCGCCGTCGAGCGAGGTCAGGATGCCGGCTTCGCGACATAGTTTGGCGTAATGGATGGCAGCGTCCGGCTGGTGGCCGTCGATATGCAGCGCGCGGCATCCCTTGATATTGAGGATGGGGAAGGGATGGATGTGTTCGTCGTCGCGGCAACGCACGATGGCGCGCTTGCCGTCCTTTGGCATGATGAAGGACAGCGAGGAGGCGTTGACCTTGCGCGGATGGATCGAGATTCCGTATTTCGCGCTCATGTCCCAGAACATGCGGCCGAGCCAGTCGTTGGCGACCGTCGCAATCAGGTCCGGCACGATGCCGAGCTTGGCGCAGCAGAACGCCGCCGTGACGGCGTTGCCGCCAAACGACACCGCGTAGGCCGAGGCCACATGCTTTTCATCGCCGGTCGGCATGTGGTCGGTGATGAAGGTGACGTCGATATAGGTCTGTCCGATGAAGAGGGCCTGCATTCGTTTTCCGTCATTGTACTTCAGAGTCTTGGGCTGAAGGGTGGGTCCGGCCCGGCGCGCTACACTAGCACCGCTTGTCGGATGCATTCGCTGAAATTATTCGCAGCCGTGCCGTGTTTGCGGCTTGAGAAGGGCATGTCAGGGGATTAGGACCGTCCTTGAGGGATCGTCAGGATGCCGGGCCATAACGGCTGACCGCTGCCCGGGGTTCCGGACGGTGCGACAAAAGGGGGAGGGCTTTTGCCGTGATTACAGGTCTCGATCATGTGGTCGTTCTCACCGGCGATATTTCGGCGGGCGAGGCGGCCTATCAGACGCTGTTTGGGCGGACGCCGGCCTGGCGCAACAGTGGCGACGGCGCCGAGCGCGTGTTGTTCACCCTCGATAACGTGACGCTGGAATTGATGGCGCCGAGCGGCGACGGCGAGGCCGCGGAGCGCATTCGCGCCGTGCTCGCGGCGCAGGGTGAGGGGCTGGCGAGCCTTTGTTTTCGCACCAACGACATCACGAAATTGCATCGCAGGCTCGACCGGCTGACCCTGAAGCCGGAGCCGGTCGCCGAGGTCGAAAGCCGCGATGCGGTCACGGAGGCGACCTTGTCGTGGAAGCGCACCCGCGCCGCCACAGATGCGACGCGTGGCATCCGCATGTTCTTCCTCGAACTGGCAAAGGAGCGCCCGCTGTCGGTGCGAACCGGGCCGGCATCGATCACCGCGATGGATCATGTCGTGGTCTCGACGCCCGATCCCGAGCGGGCCGCCGCGCTCTATGGGGCGCGGCTCGGGCTCGACATGGCGCTCGACCGGTCGCATCCGGACTGGGGCCGGCTGATGTTCTTCCGCTGCGGCGATCTCATCGTCGAGGTGACGCACCGGCCGGGCAAGCCGGCGGACGGGGCGCAAGATAAACTCCAAGATAAACTCCGGGACAGGCTGCGGGGCCTGTGCTGGCGCGTCGCAGATATCGACGCCACCCATGCGCGGCTGACGGCTGCCGGCGTCGACGTCTCCGAAATCCGCACCGGCCGCAAGCCGGGGACGCGGGTGATGACCGTGCGCAACGGCACCTGCGGCGTGCCGACGCTGCTGGTGCAGCCTTCGGTGAAGCCGGGCGCCGCCGATTGATCCAACCGTCATTGCGAGCGTGAGCGAAGCAATCCATGTCGCCACTTGCCGAGACATGGATTGCTTCCGCCTTCGCTCTTCGAGCTTCGGCGGACAAGTCGTCGCTGACGCTCCTCGCAATGACGGGGATAGCGTGCTAAATCCTATCCATGCGATCATTGAGCGACTGATTTGGCAAAGGCAAAACGTGTTCTGAAATGGCAGCGCGACCCCGAGGGCATGCGGATTCGCATTCTCGAGGCCGCCAAGCAGGAATTCGCCGCCCACGGCCTTGCCGGGGCGCGCGTCGACCGGATCGCGGCCAATGCCGGCGCCAACAAGCGCATGCTGTATTATCACGTCGGCAACAAGGAGGACCTCTACCTCGAGGTGCTCGAAGGCGCCTATGAGCAGATCCGCGCCGAGGAGCGCGGCCTCGATCTCGAACATCTCGATCCGCCGGAAGCCATCGAACGGCTGATCGATTTCACCTGGAACTACTTCATCCGCAATCCGGAATTCCTGGCGCTGCTCAATACGGAAAACCTTGCCAAAGCGCGCCACCTCAAGCGCTCGACCAAGGTCAAATCGATGCACTCGCCGTTCGTCGAGATGATCCGCACCGTGGTCAATCGCGGCGTCGAAAGCGGTGACTTCCGCGTCGCGGTCGATCCGGTCCAGCTCTATATCTCGATCGCCGGTCTGTGCTTCTTCTATCTGTCGAACAGCGCGACGCTCAGCGTGATTTTCGGCCGCGACCTCCTGAAGAAGGAGGCGCGGGACGAGCGCCTCGCCCACATGGTCGCGCTGGTGCTGGCGGCCCTGACGGGGAAATCCACTGCGGATTTCGGTAAGGTCAAGGCGGCGGGATTGCGGGCTCCGGCGCATCAGCCTGTGTGAACTTTTTGTCGTCCCGGCCTTGAGCCGGGACCCATACTCCGCGGCGGTTATTTTGCGAAAGGTGTCTAACGTCTGCGCTCTCACCGATGGGCCGCGGCGTATGGGTCTCGGGTCAAGCCCGGGACGACGTGGATGGGTCATCGCAAACACAGCTTCGCATTCTCGCGACGCATTGCGCCCGAGCTTTGCCAGAAATTCCTTGCCCCCAAAATGAGAGGGCGCAGGGAAGACCGGGTGCGCGCTGCACCCGCGGTCTCGCGTGCGGTTTGCACAAACAAAATGCACACGAGCATACAGGGCAGCGGAGAACACCCGGCCTTCCCTGCGCAATGGCTTTACGGCTTATGCCGTGCTCTCCCCGGAGACGAGTTCTTGGTTGACTCCGTCGCCGCCGTTCAGCTCTCGCCTACCCGACAGCTTGCCACCTGCAACGGGTGCCAGGACCACACGGTTTTGCCGTACGCTTATCCACGCCGTCGTCGAGGCGTAAACCAGCGTCCACCGCAACCCGCCCAACGTCCGTGACGACGGCCGACGCCCTTCTGAGTAGGACGGGATGGCCAAACATATGCACCTGATTTGCCTTCTGGTAAACAGAAATATTTTTTATTTCGAGGCTTGACATGATTTCCGATAATCGGAACTGATTTGCCTGTCGGGCTATTTTGTCGCACCTCCCTCCGTCATTCCGGGCGCTGCAACGCGGCGAGCCCGGAATCCATTGGGCGGCGGCGCATGCGGCTTGATGGATTCCAGGTTCGCGCTTGGCGCGCCCCGGAATGACGGAGAAAATGTCACAGGGATGCCACTGGACAGTATTTATCCAACGGGTTAATTTCTCGCCGACAAGAACCTGATCAGGGAGCGAGACGTGGCCGAACCGAAGGGCCCCAGCGGCGTGACCAAAGCGCTTAACGCGGCGTGGGTGCGGCCGTTTTTGTTCCTTATTTTCATCGTCGTGATCTGGGACCTGACCATCCGCGTGTTCCGGATTCCCGCCTACCAGATCCCGGCGCCCGGCGATGTCGTCGCCGTGCTGTGGACCGATTGGCCGGAACTGCTGCGGCAGGCCTGGCCCACCACCTACGCCACCATTTGCGGGTTCCTGCTCTCGGCCGTGTTCGGCATTCCCGTCGCCATGCTGATCGCGGGATCGAAGACGGTGGAAAGCTACGTCTATCCGCTGCTGGTGTTCTCCCAGTCCGTGCCCAAGATCGCGATCGCGCCGCTGTTCGTGGTCTGGTTCGGCTTCGGCATCATCCCGAAAGTGATCTCGGCGTTTCTGCTGGGCTTCTTCCCGGTCGTGGTGTCGGCGGTGCAGGGCTTCAAATCGGTCGATCCTGACATGGTCGATCTGGCGCGCGCGATGCAGGGCAGCCGCTTTAGGGTATTCTGCGCCGTCAACCTGCCGCATGCGATGCCGGCGATCTTCTCCGGATTGAAAGTGTCGATCACGCTGGCTGTGGTCGGCGCGGTGGTCGGCGAATTTGTCGGTTCCAATTCCGGCATTGGCTATGTGCTGCAGCGCTCGATCGGCACCTTCGATTTGCCGACGATGTTCGCCGCGCTGGTGATTCTCGCGCTGCTGGGCGTGATCCTGTTCTGGATCGTCGACCGGATCGAAAGCCTCGTCATTCCCTGGCATGTCAGCCAGCGCGAGGACATCATCTTTGCTTCGTAAACTGTAACCCAAAAAAATCGGTTCACCCAAGGACCGCAAGCCAACACCAACGGGAGGACGACAATGATACGAGCGATGACAGCGGTTTCGGCCGCGCTGATCTGGGCTGCGCTGGCAGTCCCCGCATCCGCCGCCGACAAGGTGGTGCTGATGCTGAACTGGTACGTCTATGGCGAGCATGCGCCGTTCTATTACGGCAAGGCCAAGGGCATCTATGCCGCCGAAGGCATCGATCTCGAAATTCAGGAAGGCCGCGGTTCGGCGGCGACCACGCAGGCGGTTGCGGCCAAGACCGCCAATTTCGGCTATGTCGACGTGCCAACCATGATGCGCGCGGCGGTCAAGGGCGCGCCGATCGTCGCTACCGGCGTGCTGCTGCAGACCAGCCCGATGTCGGCGATGGGTTTCGTCGAGAAGAACATCAAGAAGCCCGAAGACATCAAGGGCAAGACGGTGGCGATCACGCCCGCCGATTCCATGACCCAGATCTGGCCGCTGTTCCTGAAGAAGACCGGCCTGAAGGAAAGCGATTTCCAGACGGTGGCCGGTGACGGCCAGACCAAGCTCAACGCCGTCATCAACGGCCAGGCTGACCTCCTGCTGGGTTACGTCATGGACCAGTCGATGAAGATCAAGGACGCCACCGGCAAGGACGTCAACGCGATCAAGTTCGCCGACTACGGCATCAACATGGTCTGCTCGGGCGTCGTCGCCAACACCGAGTTCGTCAAGGCCAATGCCGACCTCGTCAAGCGCTTCATGTCGGCGACGACCAAGGCCGTCGAAGCCGCCGAGAAGGAGCCGAAGGCCGCGGCGCAATCGATCCTCGACGCCAACCCCAAGGGCGGCAAGATCGAAACGCTGACGCAAGGCTTTGAGCTGACCATCCCGCTCTACCGCACGGCCGAAACCAAGGGCAAGCGGCCGTTCGAGGTCACCGACCAGAACATGACCGACACGGTCAATCTGATGGTCGAGTATGGCGGCCTCGAAGCCAAGGCCAAGGACAATCCGAAGGCGTTTTATACCAATGATTATCTGCCGAAGGGTGGATCTTGAGCCATTGATGACACATCCATCGTCGTCCCTGCCGAGTGCGCGGTTGCGCACGGAGCAGGGACCCATAGCCACCGGCCTGCGTTGTTGCAGAAGGTCTCTACCTCCGTGCCCGAACGAAAGGGCACGGCGTATGGGTCCCTGCGTTCGCAGGGACGACGGGTGGAGGGAAACTGAATGAGCGCAGCGACCAAAGCAACCAACCCCGATCAGCCCGCTGCGCATCTGCGCCTGGTGTCCGATCGGGCAGGCGCCGGCACGCCGGGGATCACGCTGTCGGGCGTGTCGAAGACCTATCGGTCGCGCGACGGCGATGTGCCGTCGCTGAAGCCGCTGGATTTTCATATCAACGAGGGCGAGTTCTTTGTCGTGGTCGGCCCGTCCGGCTGCGGCAAGTCCACGCTTCTCAAGATGATTTCGGGCCTGCTGGCGCCCTCGACCGGTGAAATCCTGGTCGAAGGCGAACAGGTGACAAAACCGCACGGCAATGTCGGCATCGTGTTCCAGAACGCGCTGCTGCTGCCATGGCGCAATATCCTCGGCAATGTGATGCTGCCGATCGACATGAAGCAGCTGCCGCGCGAGGAATATCTCGTGCGCGCCAAGGCGCTGCTCAAGATGGTCGGGCTCGAAGGCTTTGAGAAGAAGCTGCCCTGGCAGCTTTCGGGCGGCATGCAGCAGCGGGCCTCGATCTGCCGGGCGCTGGTGCATGATCCAAAAATCATGCTGATGGACGAGCCGTTCGGCGCGCTCGACGCCATGACGCGCGAGAAGATGAATGTCGAGCTGATGCGGATCCAGCGCGAGACCGGCAAGACCGTGCTGCTGATTACGCATTCAATACCGGAAGCGGTGTTCCTCGCTGACCGCGTGCTGGTCATGACCGAGCGCCCCGGCGCGATCGCGGCGATCTATGACGTGCCGCTGCCGCGCCCGCGTTCGCTTGACGCGATGGCCGATCCCGCCTTCACCGAACTTGTGCAGCGAATTCGAAAGCACTTCTTCACCCAAAGCGCGCTGGATTGAGCCGGGCTGATGCCGCCACGTCTGACCGTCCGAGATATCGCTTTCTTTGAACGCCCGGTGACTTTTGCCCGGCCGTTCCGGTTCGGCGCCGTCGTCATCAACGCGACGCCGCAGATGTTCGTGCGGGTCGAGATCGAGGTTGAGGGAAAAGGCAAGGCGACAGGTGCAAGTGCCGAGTTTCTCGTGGCAAAATGGTTCGACAAGCGGCCGCATCTCTCACCACAGGAGACGATCACGGAGTTGCGGCGCTCGCTGCTGATCGCGCGCGAACTCTATCTGGCGCAATCGGGCTACGAGACCGCGTTCGGCCTGCATGCGGCCTGCATCGGTTCGCAGATCGCCGCTTGCGCCAAGGAAGACATCCCGCCGCTTGCGGCCGCCTATGGCCCTGCCGAAATCGACAAGGCGATCCTCGACGCGCTGCTGCGCGCGACCGGCGCCAACTTCTTTGACGGCATGGCTGATAATATCGCCGGCGTCGATGCGCGGCTGTCGCGCGACCTCGGCGATGAAGATGTTTCGCGCTTCCTTGTCCGCCGTCAGCGGCTGGCGCGCGTCGCGATCCGGCATACGGTCGGCATGGATGATCATGTCGAAGGCGAGGGCGGTGTTGCCGATGTCAGGGAAAATTCCGGCGCACGATACTTCAAGCTCAAGCTCAATGGCGATCCCGTCCATGATGCGGAGCGCCTGACCCGCATCGGCAGAGAACTTGCCACGCTGCCGTATGATTACAGCGTCACGCTGGATGCCAACGAGCAATATGCCGATCTCAGCGTGCTGGGCGCGCTGGTCGAGCGCCTCGACCGCGACGGTGCCCTGAAGCCGATCGCATCACGACTGCTCTATATCGAGCAGCCGATGCCGCGCGATATCACGCGGCAGTCGCCGCTCCGCGCGCTCGCCAGCCGCGACTTCATCGTCGATGAGGCCGATGATTCCTATGACGCGTTCCCCGCGGCGCGCGCGCTGGGCTATCGCGGCATCTCCTCGAAATCCTGCAAGGGCATCTACAAATCGGTCATCAACGCGACCCGCGCCGCCAAATGGAGCGCGGATGGCGACAAGGCCTTTATCGCCGGCGAGGACCTGACCTGTCAGGCCGGGCTAGCCGTGCAGCAGGATCTGGCGCTTGGCGCGCTGATCGGCGTCACCCACGCCGAGCGCAACGGCCATCATTATGTTGATGGGTTTGGTGATACGCCCGCTCCTGAGGCGGAAGCGTTTCTAACCGCCCATCCTGATCTCTATTTACGCGACGGCAAGAAAATCCGCCTCGCGATCCATGACGGCGATCTCCTGACGGGATCGCTGACGACACCAGGCTTTGCCACGTCAGTGCATCCGGGCTGGTCCGCGATGTCGCCGCTGGAGCGGCCAAAGCCACGCATTCCAAGGGAGCAAGCGATATGACGACCAAACGCCTCGGCCTGATCATGAACGGTGTGACCGGCCGCATGGGGCTCAACCAGCATCTGATCCGCTCCATCGTCGCGATCCGCGACCAGGGCGGCGTGGTGCTTGGCAATGGTGACCGCATGATGCCGGACCCGATCCTGATCGGCCGTGATGCAGATAAAGTGGAGCGTCTCGCCAAGCGCTTCAACGTCGAGCGCTGGTCCACCGACCTCGACAAGGCGCTGGCCGACAAGAATGACACCATCTTCTTCGATGCTGCGACCACGCAGGCGCGGCCCACGCTGCTGACCAAGGCGATCAATGCCGGCAAGCACGTCTATTGCGAAAAGCCGATCGCGACCAATCTCGAGGAGGCCGTTGCGGTGCTGCGCCTCGCTGCTGCAAAAGGCGTCAAGCACGGCACGGTGCAGGACAAGCTGTTCCTCCCGGGCCTCAAGAAGCTCGCCTTCCTGCGCGACTCCGGCTTCTTCGGCCGCATGCTCTCGGTGCGCGGCGAGTTCGGCTATTGGGTGTTCGAAGGCGGCTGGCAGGAGGCGCAGCGGCCGTCCTGGAATTACCGCAGCGAGGACGGCGGCGGCATCATCCTCGACATGGTCTGCCACTGGCGTTACGTGCTCGACAATCTCTTCGGCGAGGTCGAGAGCGTGAGCTGCACCGGCACCACGGACATTCCCGAACGTTTCGACGAGAAGAACAAGCAATACAAGGCGACCGCCGACGATTCCGCCTACGCCACCTTCCGCCTCAAGGGCGGGGTGATCGCGCACATCAACATGTCCTGGGTGACGCGGGTCTATCGCGACGATCTCGTCACCTTCCAGGTCGACGGCACCCATGGCTCGGCGGTCGCGGGGCTGACCGATTGCGTCATTCAGGCGCGGCAGGCGACGCCACGGCCGGTGTGGAATCCGGACGAGAAGCGCACGCATGATTTCTATGCCGATTGGCAGACGCTCCCCGAGAACGTCGTCTACGACAACGGCTTCAAGGAGCAGTGGGAAATGTTCATTCGGCACGTTTGCGAGGACGCGCCCTACAAGTATACGCTGCTGGAAGGCGCCAAGGGCGTGCAGCTCGCGGAATGCGCCTTGCAGAGCTGGCGCGAACGGCGCTGGATCGACGTCGCTCCGATCAAGGTGTGAGGTGAAGCCATGAACAAGCCGGTAATGCCTGTCTCGTCGCTGTCGCTGAAACTGCCGACCGCGAACCGCAGCATCGAAACCTATCGCCTGGCGGCGTCGCGGATTTTCCCGGCGCGGCTCGAAGGCACAATGAACCGCGTGGCGTTTTCGGCGGCGCATGTGGTCGCCGATCCCTTTGCCGACAATGATCCGTGGCTGACGGCGGCGATCGATTGGGACAAGACCATCGCGTTCCGCGAACACATCTGGGACCTCGGTCTCGGCGTTGCCGAGTCGATGGACACCGCGCAGCGCGGCATGGGGCTGGACTGGCCGACCTCGCTGGAATTGATCCAGCGCTCGGTGAGGGCTGCCAGGGCGAGGAGCAATGCGCTGGTGTTCTCCGGCGCCGGCACCGACCACCTCGCGGTCGAGGATGCTGAGAGTATCGACGACGTGATCCGCGCCTATGAGGAGCAGATCGCGGCGGTCGAGAAAGCCGGCGGGCGCATCATCCTGATGGCCTCGCGCGCGCTGGCGAAGATCGGCCGCAATGCCGACGATTACGCCAAGGTGTACAATCGCGTGCTGTCGCAAGTCCGCGAGCCCGTGATCATTCATTGGCTCGGCGACATGTTCGACCCGGCGCTGGCAAATTATTGGGGCACCTCGAGCCTCGATGAGGCCATGGACATCGCGGTCGGCATCATCAACGCCAACGCCGCCAAGGTTAATGGCGTCAAGGTTTCGCTGCTCGACAAGCAGCGCGAGATCGACATGCGCCGCCGGCTCGACAAGAATGTAAAAATGTATACCGGCGACGATTTCAACTATGCCGAACTGATCGCCGGCGACGACAAGGGCTTTTCGCACGCGCTGCTCGGCATCTTCGATGCGATTGCGCCGGCGGCGTCCTACGCATTGTCGCGGCTGGCGGCCGGCGATGAGGCCGGCTTTCACGACGTGCTCGGGCCGACGGTGCCGCTGTCGCGGCATATCTTCAAGGCGCCGACCCGGTTCTACAAAACGGGAATCGTGTTCATGGCCTATCTCAACGGCCACCAGGACCATTTCACCATGGTGGGTGGGCAGGAGAGCACGCGCTCGACGCTGCATCTGGCCGAACTGTTCAGGTTGGCCGACCAGGCGGGCCTGCTCGCCAATCCGGAACTGGCAACACGGCGGATGAAGACCGTGCTCGCGACACGCGGCGTTGAGGCCTGATGCGGGATTTTTCGAAAGACCATCGCTGGCTGTCGCTGAACACGGCAACGGTCCGCAAGCAGGGCGACCTCATCGCGATCATCGAGGCCTGCGCGCGGCATGGCATCCGCGCCATCGATCCGTGGCGCGATCAGGTCGCCGCCGTCGGCCTCGAGCGTGCCGCGCGGGCGGTGCGCGATGCCGGGCTGGAATTGACCGGCTATTGCCGCGGCGGCATGTTCACGGCGGATGCTGCCCGTCGCATCGAGGCGCGCGACGACAACCGCCGCGCCGTCGACGAGGCCAAGGCGCTGGGCGCGCCCTGCATCGTGCTGGTCGTCGGCGGACTACCGCAATATTCGCGGCCGGGCAGTGCGGTCTCAAAGGATATCCTGGCAGCCCGCAGCCAGGTGCAGGACGGCATCGCCGAGATGTTGGACTATGCGAGAAGCGCAAACATGCCGCTGGCGATCGAGCCGCTGCATCCCGCCTATGCTGGCGACCGAGCCTGCGTCAATACGACAAAGCAGGCGCTCGATATTTGCGACGCGCTCGATCCGAAACGATCAGGCGCGCTCGGCGTCGCGCTCGACGTCTATCACATCTGGTGGGATCCGGAATTGCTGCCGCAGATCGCGCGCGCCGGCAAGGACCGCCTGTTGGCGTTCCACGTCTGCGACTGGCTGGTGCCGACCAAGGACATCCTCAACGACCGCGGCATGATGGGTGACGGCGTCATCGACATCAAATCGGTGCGTGCAGCCGTCGAGGCGCAGGGCTTTGAAGGGTATTCCGAGATCGAGATTTTTTCGGAGGAGTGGTGGCGCAAGCCGATGGATGAGGTGCTGCTGACCTGCATCGAACGGCACCGGTCGGTGGTTTAGGTTTATGTCGTCCCGGCGAAGGCCGGGACCCATAGCCACCGATGTTGATTGTTGAGGAGGGTGGCTGGAATGCCAGCTGGTCTAACCACGAAAGCCTGTGGTTATGGGTCCCGGCCTTCGCCGGGACGACGGCGGAGAGTATCTCAAACAAGCCGCTTGCGGATCATGTCCTCGATGGCGGCGAGTTCGCGGTTGGCTTTGTGAAGCTGGGCCTCGGCGGCCTGCGCGCGGAACTCGGCTCCGATCGCATGATCCTCGGCGCTTACGATACGCTTTTCGGCCCGCTGCATGGCTTTCGCCATTTCCTCGAGCCGGGCATTGAAATCATTGATCAGTTCGCGTCGCGCGCGCTCGGAAGCGTCGCGTTGCTTTTCGGCCAGCCGCAGCCGCTCGGTGGCGCTCTTGCACAACGACTGGGCGCGGGCTTCGGTCTCGCGGGCCTGGTTTTCGATGCCTTCGAACATCTCAGTGGCCTGCTGCATCAGGCTGAGCGCGGTGGTGCCGGGTCCTTTCGCGGGTTGCCGGGCAAAACTGACGACTTTCTCTTCTTCGTCGGGCAGCGGGGCGGGCGCGGAGGGGTAGCGGTAATCCCAGATGTCCTCACGAAGCTGCTGATTTGCGCGGTACGCCATACGGGAGGCCCTTTTTCGAAACGCCGGTGCGAAAAAGGTACGCAAACATGGTAAACCGGGGGTTAATTACCGGCCCAGGACAAAGACGGTGGAGGCCGGAATCGCTGATCGGGGCGGCGCAAACCCCGACGCCGGTGCAGGTGCAGGTGAGGAAGATCGGTCCAACACCGAAGCTTGTCAGACAGCCTTGCTGACTATTTCTTTTTGCCCGAGCCAAAACCCGACTGCAGGCTTCCGACGCCCTTCTGGCTCGGCGCCGCCGCGATCGTCTTGATCTTTTCCTTCTTGGGCTTCTTCGCCTCGCGATTGTTCTTTTGCTCGCCCTTGGCCATGCCGGTCACTCCCTGGAGTTGATGCTTCGAAAGCATCGTGCCGGGCGAGGGTAGCAACTTGGCGAAGGATAGATACAGGGCGATCGTCCGAAAGCTGATTTAATTTGGGTCCATTGGCCTTGCCATGCCCTATGGTCACGCCGCGAATCCCTGGCAGAGCCGGATACAGCCAACAGCAAAGCGAGCCCGCATGAGCGACCGACTGGACAATTTGAAGAAGGCGAGGGATCGCATGCTCGAAGACCGCGATGCGCACGCCAAGGTGCTCGCGGCGCCGTTCGACCGCGACAAGGCCGAGCGGGCGCGCGCCAAATTCCTGGAGATGCAGGTGCTGATCGATGCGATCGACCGCGCGATCGCTGGAGAGCCGGCGACGGCGTAAGCAGGCTGCCGCCTACGACGCCCGCGTGCTTTCGCCGACCTGGCACGGCACGCTCAGAAATCCGCGGAAGCGGACGCGGCCGCCGCGCACCGGCTCGCCGTTCAGCGCATAGTCCGGAAACCGCGCCAGGAAGCGCGAGATCGCGATCGCGCCCTCTAACCGCGCCAGCGCCATGCCGGCACATTGATGCGCACCGGTGCCGAAGGCGAGATGCCGGTTCGGCGTGCGGCCGATATCGAGGTTTTCAGGGTCGGCGAACTGCTGCGGATCGCGGTTGGCGGCGCCGATGCACAGCGTCACCGGCGTGCCTGATGGCATTGCGATGCCGCCGAGTTCGACCGGCTCGACCGTCATGCGGTTGCCGAGCTGGTTTGAGCTTTCGAAGCGCAGCATCTCCTCGACCGCGGTCTTGATCAGGGCGGGGTTTTCGATCAGCCGCGCCTTCTGGTGCGGGTAATGCGACAGCGCCACCAGCCCGTTGCCGATCAAATTGGTGGTGGTTTCATGGCCGGCATTGAGCAGGAAGATGCAATTGTGCAGCAGTTCCTTCGAGGTCAGCCGCTCGCCATTGTCCTCACCCTGAATGAGGCGTGTCAGCACGTCGCGTTCGGGGTTGCCGGGTTTTGCGCGCCGCCGCTCGACCAGGATTTCGAGATAGCCAAGAAAATCCTTCACCGCCTTGTTGCCGCGCGCAAACGCCTCCGGACTGATCACGGGCTCCAGCGCGCCGAGGATGGCGAGCGACCAGTCGCGCAGCGGCTCGCGCTCCTCCATCGGCACGTCGAGCAGATTGCCGATCACCTGGATCGGGATGGCGGAGGCGAAATCCTCGATCAGTTCGACGTCGCCCCTGGCGGCGAGGCCGTCGAGCAGGCGGTCGATCAGCCTGATCAAATCGGGCTCCATCTCCGCGATCGCGCGCGGTGACAGCGCGCCCATGATCAGCCGCCGCACCCTGGTGTGGGCGGGGGGATCGTTGAAGACGAGGCTGGTGGTGTGGTGCTCGTAGAGCAGGCTGTCGCCGTATTTCGGCGCAAACTCCTTTTTCTTGTCGGACGAGAACACCTTGGTCGCCTTGTAGGCGGCGACCAGATCGTCATAGCGGGTCAGGAAGTAGCAGCCGTTCGGCAGCCGCTTGACGGGCTCGTTCTCGCGCAGGGCCCGATAGGTCGGATAAGGGTTGGCATAGAATTCCGGCGTCAGTTTCTCCAGGTCGAAATTCGCCGACAGCTCCCGTGCATCCCAGTTCATGGCGCGTCATGCTCTTTGCGAGACAGAGAAGGTGTGAAGCCCAGCGAGGTCGCGTGCATTAAATTAGTCGCATCTGCAACTAATTTAAACTCCGTCCCCGGGTCCGGGTCAACTCAAATTGAAGCGGGTAGGCGGCTTAGGCGCTCTTGTCAGGCGGCCTGCGGTCTACAGTCCTGTCTGATATGCACCCTGACAGGCAAATGCATTCCGGCGCCGATGCCCCCCGGGAGAGAACACCCGAGGGGCCTTGGATTGCAGCCGATTTAGGTCGAAATGTCCGGTTTGCGCTGCAATAAATCCTTGACTTGGTCAAGGTGAGTGATTACTCACACGCCCATGTCCAGCCTTCGCATGACGAGTGATTTACGGCGTCAATTGATATTGAGCGCCGCCAAGCGGTGCTTCGCCCGCAACGGCTTTGCCGGCACCACGACCAAGAGCGTGGCGGCGGCTGCTGCCATTTCGGAAGGGCTGCTGTTCAAGCACTTCCCATCCAAGGCGGCGCTCTATGCGGAAATCCTGGCGGAGGAGTGCGAGGCCGAT
The DNA here is from genome assembly GCF_018130145.1 of Bradyrhizobium sp. AUGA SZCCT0176. Lineage (GTDB taxonomy): Bacteria > Pseudomonadota > Alphaproteobacteria > Rhizobiales > Xanthobacteraceae > Bradyrhizobium. Next base: position 30,566 of record NZ_JAFCMB010000005.1, read on the forward strand.
CCGGATCTGGCCCATCTGCTAGGCCAGGCGCCCTCGACCGCGACGCTGGTTGAACTGATCAAGGGCATGGTCGGGCACTTCATGCAGATCTCCGACGGCCCCGACGAGGAAGAGGCGCAGCGGCTGCGGCTGATGACGACGAGCCATCTCGACGACGGTGAATTCGCGCGGCTGCTTTACGCCAAGGTCAGCGATCTGATCGGCACCGTGTTCACGGCATCGCTCGAAAGCGCCGTGGCGGCCGGCGATGCGTCGAAGATCGGCGATGAACCGCTCAACCTGTTCTGGTTTGCGCACCACACCGTGCTGATGGCCGCGCTGTCGCGGCTTCCGGCGGTGCCTGTTCTTACTTATGGCAACGCCGCCGATCTCGAACGGCAGCTTTGCCAATTCATCCTTCGCGGCATCGGACTCAACGAAGCCGCAATTGCTACGCATTTGGACCACGAGCCGTCGCCGAATTCGGGACAATCGGTAACTGCAGAAAGTGCATGAAATGAATATCGTAACCGAAAGCCACCTCAAGGGTCAGCCGATCGGCGACAAGGCGCGCAAGCGTCCGGTCCGGATGGTGCGCTGGTTCATCGTCGTCGGGCTGTTGCTGAGCCTGCTGGTCGGCGGCCTGGTCTGGTTCAATTATTTCCGCGGCAAGATGATCGCGCAGTTCTTCGCGAACAACAAACCGCCGCCGACCAGCGTCAGCGTTGCCGACGCGAAGTCCGAGGTCATACCGAACCTGTTGACCGCGGTCGGCGATCTCGCCGCCGTGCATCAGGTCAATGTCACCTCGGATTTGAACGGCCGTATTACCGAGATCATGTTCACCGCGGGTGCTGCCGTGAAGGAAGGCACCCCGCTGGTGCAGTTGTTCGATGGTCCCGAGCAGGCCGACCTCGCCAGCTTCAAGGCGCAGGCGACGATGGCGCAGCTCTCGCTCGAGCGCGCCAAGCAACTGGCAAGCCGCCAATTCGGGCCGCAGGCAACCGTCGACCAGGCGCAATCGGCGTTTGACCAGGCCAATGCCGGCATCGCCAAGACCCAGGCCATCATCTCGCAAAAGCAGGTGCGGGCCCCGTTCGACGGCGAACTCGGCGTTCGCAGGGTCGAGGTCGGTCAGTATCTGACGGCGGGAACGCAGATCGTTTCGTTGACCGATCTGTCGCGGCTCTATGCCAACTTCACCGTGACGGAAAAGGACAGCGGCGCGCTCAAGGTCGGACAGATCGTTCGTATCGCGGTCGACGCCTATCCGGGCCGCAAGTTCGAGGGCAAGATCACGACCATCGAGCCGCAGATCGCTACCGACACGCGCAACATTCGCGTGCAGGCGACGATCGACAACCCGGACCGCATCCTCAAGCCGGGCATGTTCGCGACCACCACCGTGGTGCTGCCGGACAAGCCGCCGGTCGTCACCATTCCCGAAACCGCGGTCGACTACACGCTGTATGGCGACTCCGTCTATCTCCTCACCGAGAAGAAAGAGGATGACGGCAAGACCAGCCTGACGGCGGTGCGCACCTTCGTGCAGACCGGCAACCGCATCGACGGGCGTGCCGAGATCCTGAAAGGGCTGAAGTCCGGCGATCGTGTCGTTGCGGTCGGACAGCTCAAGCTGCAATCGGGTGCCGCGGTGACGATTTCGGCCGATCCGGCGCCTGTGATTCCGGCGAAGCCGCCGCGCTATTGAACGTGACGGGGCCGAAGGCCGCGTTTGCAACATCAGGATTCAGGCATCGGTCTCGTGAAGGGACCGTGCCCACATGTTTGAACTGGATAACCAGCGATGGCCTTAACTGATATTTTCATCAAGCGCCCGGTTTTGTCGGTCGTCGTCAGCCTGCTGATTCTCTTGCTCGGTCTGCGGGCCGCCAGCGTCCTGCCGATCCGGCAGTATCCGAAGCTGTCGAACACGGTGATCAACGTCACCACCGTCTATCCGGGCGCGTCGGCGAATTTGATTCAGGGCTTCATCACGACGCCGATCGAGCAGGCGATCGCCTCCGCCGAAGGTGTCGACTACATCACGTCATCGTCGGTGCAGGGCACGAGCACGATCCAGGTCTACATCAAGCTGAATTTCGATCCGAACCAGGCGCTGACCGAAGTTCTCGCCAAGACGAACTCGGTCAAATATCTGATCCCGAAAGAATCCAACGATCCGATCGTGACCAAGACAACCGGTCAGACAACGGCCGTGATGTATCTCGGCTTCTCCAGCGAGGAGTTGTCCGGTTCGGCGATCTCGGACTATCTGACGCGCGTGGTTCAGCCGGTGCTGTCGACCGTCGACGGCGTGGCGTCGGCCGACATTCTGGGCGGCCAGACATTCGCGATGCGGCTGTGGCTTGATCCGATCAAGATGGCCGGGCGCGGCGTATCGCCGAGCGATGTCCAGGCGGCGATCCAGGCCAACAACTTCCAGGCTGCCGCCGGCCAGGCCAAGGGCTACTTCATCGTCTCCAACATTACGACCAATACCGACTTGCGGAGCCTTGATCAGTTCAAGCGGATGATCGTCAAGTCCAAGGACGGCGGCTTTGTTCGGGTCGAGGATATCGCGACCGTCGAACTGGCGGCGCAAAGCACCGACGCGAGTGTCGCGTTCAGCGGCGAGCGCGCGATCTTCATCGGCGTGCAGGCGACCCCGCAAGGCAACCCGTTGACGCTGGTCAAAGGCGTGCGTGCGCTGTTTCCGGAGCTGGAACGCAACTTGCCGCCTTCGATGAAGATGAAGGTGGCCTACGATTCCACCAAATTCATTCAGTCGTCGATCGACGAGGTGCAGAACACGCTGATCGAGGCGATGCTGATCGTCGTGGTCGTGATCTTCCTGTTCCTGGCATCGTTCCGTTCGGTCATCATTCCCGTCGTCACGATTCCGCTGTCGCTGATTGGCGTCTGCAGCCTGATGCTGGCGCTGGGCTTCAGCTTCAACCTGCTGACGCTGCTGGCGATGGTGCTCGCCATCGGGCTCGTGGTCGACGATGCCATCGTGGTGGTCGAGAACATCCATCGCCATCTGGAAGAGGGGAAAACACCGGTACAGGCGTCACTGCAGGGTGCGCGCGAAATCGTCGGTCCCGTGATCTCGATGACGATCACGCTGGCGGCGGTGTATGCACCGATCGGATTCCTCGGCGGCTTGACCGGCTCGCTGTTCCGTGAATTTGCCTTCACGCTCGCGGGCTCGGTGATCGTGTCCGGCGTGATTGCGCTGACACTGTCGCCGATGATGTGCTCGGTCCTGCTCAAGAGCGCCGAAGAGGGGCGTTTCGCCAGGATCGTCAACCGGGTGTTCGGCGCGATGACGCGCTGGTACGGAAGGCAACTCGATCGCTCGCTCGACTATCGCCCGATCACCGGCGTGTTCGCGCTGACGATCCTCGGTCTGGTCGGGTTCCTGTATATGAACACGGCCAAGGAACTCGCGCCCGAAGAGGACCAGGGCATTGTGTTCTCGGTGACAAAGGCGCCGAAATACGCCAACATCGACTATGTCGACTTCTACGGCGACAAGCTCGACAAGGCGTTTGCCAAATTTCCCGAAACCGACCTGCGCTTCGTCCTGAATGGCATCAATGGGCCGCAGGGCGGGATCGCCGGCATGCTGCTCAAGCCGTGGGACGAGCGTGAACGTTCCTCGATCAAGCTGAAGCCGCTGGTACAGGCGGAGATCAGCAAGATCGAAGGCGTCCAGGCGTTCGCGTTCAACCTGCCGCCGCTCCCGGGCGGGCCCGGTGGTCTGCCGGTGCAGATGGTGATCAATTCGACCGCGGGCTTCCAGGCCGTCTATGAGGAGATGAACAAGCTAAAGGACGCGGCGCGCAAGAGCGGCCTGTTCATCGTCTCCGACAGCGACCTCGACTTCAATCAGCCGGTGGTGCGGGTCAACATCGACCGTTCCAAGGCAAGCGATCTCGGCATCAACATGGCGCAGGTCGGCGCCACGTTGCAGACTCTGCTGGGCGGCAATTACGTCAATCGCTTCAACCTCGAGGGGCGCTCGTATCAGGTGATCCCGCAGGTGCCCCGCGGCATGCGGCTGTCGCCGGAATCGCTCGGCGGTTACTATGTCCCGACCAACACGGGGCAATTGGTGCCGCTGTCGACCATCGTGTCGATCGAGACCGCGACCGATCCGAATTCGCTGACGCATTACAACCAGCTGAACTCCGCGACCTTCCAGGCGGTGCCGATGCCGGGCGTGACGGTTGGGCAGGCGGTGGACTTCCTCGAAGGTGAAGCCAAGAAGTTGCCCGCCGGCTTCGGTCACGACTACCTGGCCGATTCCCGCCAATATGTGCAGGAGGGCAATCAGCTCGCGATCACCTTCGGTTTCGCGCTGATCATAATCTTCCTGGTGCTTGCGGCGCAGTTCGAAAGCTTGCGCGATCCGCTGGTGATCATGATCAGCGTTCCCATGGCGATCGTCGGCGCGCTGATCCCGCTGTTCTTCGGCATGGCGACGATCAACATCTATACCCAGGTCGGATTGCTCACCTTGGTCGGTCTGATCACCAAGCACGGCATCCTGATGGTGGAGTTCGCCAACGAACTGCAGCTCAAGGAAGGTCTCGACAAGCGTTCGGCGATCGAAATGGCGGCCCGGATCCGGCTGCGTCCGATCCTGATGACGACGGCGGCGATGGTCACCGGCCTGATCCCGCTTCTGACCGCAACGGGCGCAGGTGCGGCGAGCCGCTTCTCGATTGGTCTCGTCGTGGTCTCCGGCATGTCGATCGGTACGCTGTTCACGCTGTTCGTGCTGCCGGCGGTCTATGTCTGGATGGCCACCGACCACCAGGCCAAGGCTGGTTCGCAGCGGACGAAGGAAATCGCGGATTTCGATCTGGGAACGCCTGGGCTCAAACCGACCTGAGCATGGCAGGCGAATAGGACGAAGACGGCGGCGGTCCTGATCGCCGCCGTTTCGTTATGAGCTCCGGCTTGCCGCGGTGCGGCAAGAGACAAGCGCAAGGCTTCTTGATACCTTGGCCGGGATGAGCATTTCCCTGCATCCCGGCACTCCTGAGGGGCGCACGCTGGCGACTGCTTCGCCCGCGGAGAATGCTGTGCCCGCGCAGGGGGCGCCCGGGACCAAAACCCGCAGCCGGCTGTTCACCAAATACGTCGCGCTGTTCGTCGCCGTGGTGGGCGTGGCGCTGCTTTCCAACGGGATTTTCGAGGTTTTCTTCTATTATCGGGAGCACAAAACCTCCCTGATCCGGATCCAGCACGAGCAGGCCGAAGCCGCCGCCGCCAAGATTGGCCAGTTCATCAAGGAAATCGAAAGCCAGCTGGGCTGGACCACCCAATTGCCCTGGTCGGCCGGATCGCTGCAGGATCGCCGGTTCGACGCACTCCGCCTGCTGCGGCAGGTGCCGGCGATCACTGAGCTGTCGCAGGTCGATTCCACCGGCAAGGAACGCCTGCGGGTGTCGCGCCTGGCGATGGATGTCGTCGACTCCGGCCTCGACCTTTCCAAGGACCCGAAATTCACGGAAGCCGTCGCCAACAAGGTGTTTTACGGGCCGGTGTATTTTCGCCGGGAGTCCGAGCCCTACATGACGCTATCGCTGGCCGGCACTCGCAAGGATGCCGGTGTCAGCATCGCCGAGGTCAATCTGAAGCTGATCTGGGACGTTGTCTCGCAGATCAAGGTCGGCGAGCGCGGCCACGCCTATGTCGTCGGCTCGGCGGGACGTCTGATTGCCCATCCCGACATCAGCCTGGTGCTGCGCAACACCGACATGTCGAAGCTGACGCAAGTGCAGGCCGCCCGCACCGGCAGAACCAGCGAAGCCGTTGAATTGCAGGGCGCGCTGAACATCCAGGGGCAGGAAGTGCTGACAGCATCCGCGCCGATCACCCCGCTGGGATGGACGATGTTCGTCGAACTGCCGGTCAACGAGGCCTACGCCTCGCTGTACCAGGCGCTGCAGCGGCTTGCCTTGCTGCTTGCGGCGGCATCGATCCTTGCGGTGCTCGCCGGAATTTTCCTGGCACGTCGCATGGTCGGCCCGATCCAGGCATTGCGGGCCGGCGCCGAACGCATCGGCGGCGGCGATTTCGCCCAGCGCATCAACATCAAGACCGGCGACGAACTCGAAGGCCTCGCCAATCAGTTCAACGACATGGGCGCGCGGCTGCAGGAATCCTATGCCGACCTGGAGAAGAAGGTCGAGACACGGACTGCGGAACTGAGAGAGACGCTCGAACAGCAAACCGCGACGTCGGAAGTATTGGAAGTCATCAGCTCATCTCCGGGCGAACTGGATCCGGTGTTCCAGAAGATGCTCGAAAACGCTACGCATATCTGCGGCGCGCATTTTGGCACGATGAATCAGTACGACGGGAAGAGCTTCCGCAACGTTGCGCTCTTCAATGTACCGCAAGCGTATGTCGCACAGGCGGATGAGCCAATCTATCCGCACCCCAAGAGCGGTCTCGGCACGATTGTAAGAACGCATCAGGCGGTCCAAATCGAGGATCTTCGGACACAACAGCCCTATCTCGAAGGCCATCCAGCCGTTGTTGCAATGTCCGATCTTGCAGGGGCCCGGACCATTGTCATCGTGCCGCTGCTCAAGGAAAACGAGTTGATCGGCACGATTGCGATCTATCGCCAGGAGGTCCGGCCGTTTACCGACAAGCAGATCGCGCTTGTCAGCAATTTCGCCAACCAGGCCGTGATCGCCATCGAGAACACGCGGCTGCTCCGCGAATTGCGCGAACGCACCAAGGATCTGAGCGAGTCTCTCGACGAATTGCGCACCGCGCAGGACCGCCTGGTGCAGACCGAGAAACTGGCCTCGCTCGGCCAGCTCACCGCGGGGATCGCGCACGAAATCAAGAACCCGCTCAATTTCGTCAACAATTTCTCGGCGCTGTCGGCGGAACTGATCGACGAGCTGAACGATGTGCTGAAGCCCGCCGCGCTCGACGACAAGACCCGCGAGGAGATCGACGAACTCACCCATATGCTGAAGGGAAATCTCGAAAAGGTCGTGCAGCACGGCAAGCGTGCCGACTCGATCGTCAAGAACATGCTGCTGCATTCGCGCGAGGGATCAGGCGAACTCCGCTCCGCCGACATCAATGCGATCATCGAGGAGAGCCTCAACCTCGCCTATCACGGCGCGCGGGCGGAAAAATCCGGATTCAACATCACGCTCAAGCGCGATTTCGATCCCGAGGCCGGCATGGTCGATCTCTATCCGCAGGAAATCACGCGGGTTTTCCTCAATCTGATCTCGAACGGTTTTTACGCCGCGACCAAGCGCAAGGAGACGGGCGAGGAGGGCTTCGAGCCCGTTCTGACGGCGACGACGAAAAACCTCGGCAACAAGGTGGAAATCCGGATTCGTGACAATGGCACGGGTATCCCCTTGGAAGTGAAGGAGAAAATGTTCAATCCCTTCTTCACGACGAAACCCGCGGGCGAGGGAACCGGGCTCGGATTATCGATGAGTCACGACATCGTGGTGAAACAGCACGGGGGCAAGATCGACGTACGGACCGAGCCTGATGTATTCACCGAATTCATTATCACGCTGCCGCGAAAAGGCGTAGCGCAGGCATGATCCCGAAAAGTGGAGACCGGTTTTCGGGTAAGATCATGCCCAATGATACTGGAGGCAAAATTGAGCGTTTACATCCTCGTCGTGGATGACGAGCCCGATGTCGAAACGCTGTTTCGGCAGCAGTTCCGGCGCGACCTCAAATCCGGTCGCTTTACGATGGAGTTCGCGCCGTCGGCGCCTGCGGCGCTGGAGCGTGCTGCGGAAGTTCGTGACCCGTCGCTGATCCTGATCCTGTCCGACATCAACATGCCCGGCATGAGCGGGCTTGAAATGCTGCCGAAGGTGCGCGCGGCGCGGCCTGATGTGCCCGTCATCATGATCACCGCCTATGGCGATGCCGAAACCCGCCGCAAGGCGATCGAGCGCGGCGCGATCGGCCTCTTGACCAAGCCGATCGATTTTGCGCTGCTGCGCCACGAGATCGATACCCGGCTCGGGCAAGCCGCATGACCGCAACGATCCTCGTCGTCGACGACGAGCCCGATCTCGAGGCTCTGGTGCTGCAGAAATTCCGTCGTCAGATCCGCGACGGCATCGTAGCCTTTGTGTTCGCCCATGACGGGATCGAAGCGTTGGCCTCGATCGAGCAGAACCCGCATGTCGACATGGTGGTATCCGACATCAACATGCCGCGCATGGACGGGCTGTCGCTGCTCGCCAGGCTGCAGGAGGCCGAAGACAAGAAATCCACCATCATCGTGTCCGCCTATGGCGACATGAGCAACATCCGCACCGCGATGAACCGCGGCGCGTTCGATTTCCTAACCAAGCCGATCGATTTCGGCGATCTGGAAATGACGATCGACAAGACCATCCGCCATGTCGAGATGATGCGCGAGGCGCGCCGCCGCCAGGCCGAGGCCGAGCGCGCGCACGCCTCACTGTCGCGCTATTTCTCGCCGCAGATTGCGAGCCGTCTTGCCGCCATCGGCGACAGCGACGGCATGGAGGTGCATTGGCGCGAGGTCGCGGCGATCTTCACCGACATCACCGGTTTCACCTCGCTGGTGGAAACCGCCGCACCCGACGTGCTGGGTACGCTGCTCGGCGACTATGTGGGCGGCATGACCGACGTGGTGTTCGCGCATGAGGGGACGGTCGCCAAGATCATCGGCGATGCGATCCACGTTCTGTTCAACGCGCCGGGGGATCAGCCTGATTACGCCAGGCGCGCGATCGCCTGCGCTCACGATCTCGATAGCTGGGCGCAGGAGTTTCGCCTGCGCTGGAAGGAAAAGGGCGTGAATTTCGGGGTCACGCGCGTCGGCGTCCACGCCGGTCCCGCGCTGGTCGGTAATTTCGGCGGCAGCAGGTTTTTCGACTACACCGCCTATGGCGACACCATCAACACGGCGGCGCGGCTGGAGGCCGCCAACAAGTTCCTGGGCACGCGGATTTGCGTCAGCGCGGTCGCCGCTGATGGCGCCGGGGATTTCCGCGGCCGGCCGGTCGGCGACCTCGTGCTGCGCGGACGCAGCGAGCCGCTGCGCGCCTATGAGCCGTTGACGGCGGCAGCGTTTGAGAGCCCCGCGACGTCGCAATATTCCGAAGCCTTCACCAAGCTCGAGGCCGGTGACCCGGCGGCAATGCCGGCCTTTGCGGCGCTGGTCGGCGCGCATGCCGACGATGCGCTCGCCGGCTTTCATTTGAAGCGGCTGCTCAACGGCGCCAAGGGCGTCCGCATGCAATTGGAATAACAAGAAACGGAGAGCGGATATGACGACCGACTTTGTGGCAGGCAATTACCGGTTCATCCCGGCGGTGTTTCAGTATTCGGCCGGCGCAGCAGCCAATCCCGGTTTTGAGATCGAGCGGGTGCGGTTCGACAAACCGGTGGCGCTGGCCGAAGGCTTTTCCCGGATCGCCAAATACATTCAGGCCGCGGGCAGGCCGTTGATGTCGTTCTGCGCCTGCGAGCTGCGTTCGCCGGCCGCCTTCACCGACGAGGGTTTCCGTAACTTCAACCTGCACTATGTCAAAACGCTCGCCGAATGGGAAATCTATGACGGCACCACCAACCCGGTGGCGCGCAGCAATGTTTGTCCCGAGATCGACCCGCCCGCCGAGCCGTCATTCTATGCCTTCTCGTTCACGCGTCCGAGCGCGAACACGACGCCGAGCTTCGTGATCGCAGGCAGCGGCGAATCGCTCGAAGGTGGTGCGACCTATGCCGAGCGCACCGTGCGTTACCGCGACCTCAGCCCCGACGGGTTGAAGGAGAAAGTCAGCTACGTGGTCGGCGCCATGGAAAAGCGCATGGGTGAGTTCGGCTTCGGCTGGAAGGATGCGACGGCGGCACAGACCTACACGATCCACGACTTCCATCCGGTGTTTGCCGAAGAGCTGGTCCGCCGCGGCGCCGCGCGTTCGGGCCTGACCTGGCATTTTGCAAGGCCCCCGGTGATCGACCTCGAATACGAGATGGATTGCCGGCGGGTGTTGCGGGAGATTGTGGTTTAACAATTGTCGTCATTGCCTGCGACAAACGCAAGGCGTTTGCGCATGGGAGCGCAGCGACGAAGCAATCCATGCCTCCGCGTGGACAGATGGATTGCTTCGCTTCGCTCGCAATGACGGGGTTAGAGCCGCCGATCCTCAGTATCACCGCTCCCGTGGATCGAGCGCGTCTCGCAGGCCGTCGCCGACCAGGTTGAACGACAGCACCACTAGGAAAATCGCAAGGCCCGGCCAGATCGCCATCCAGGGCGCGTTGGTCAGGAAGCGCTGCGCGGCGTTGAGCATGCTGCCCCAGGACGGCGAGGGCGGCTGCTGGCCGAGGCCGAGGAATGACAGTGCGGCCTCCGCAATGATGGCGGCCGCGATCGACAGCGTCGCCTGCACCAGAAGCGCCGGCATGATGTTCGGCAGGATATGGAACAGCGCGATGCGCCAGCGCGGATTGCCCATCGCGCGCGCGGCCTCGACATAATCCTCGACCTTGACGCTCATCACCTGGCCGCGGGTCAGCCGCACGAAGATCGGCGTCGCCGAGATGCCGATCGCGATCATGGCATTGCCGAGGCTCGGTCCGAGAAACGCCGCCAGCGCAATGGCGAGGATCAGGAACGGGCAGGCCAGCATCGCATCGGTGATGCGGCTGATCAGGCCGTCGATAAAGCCGCCGCGATAGCCTGACAGTAAGCCGAGCGGCACGCCGATGCCGAGCGCAATCCCGACCGAGATCGCGCCGGCCATCAGCGAGGCCCGCGCGCCATAGACCACGCGGGCAAGGATATCGCGGCCGAGATCGTCGGTGCCGAACCAGTGCTGCCACGTCGGCGGCTTGCGCACCAGCGACCAACTGGTTGCGATCGGGTCATAGGGCACGATCAGCGGCGCGAACAGCGAGAGCACCACGAACAGCGCGATCACGACGAGGCCGACCACGGCGCCCTTGCGCTTGAACAGCCGCCGCAGCGCGCGCCGGGTCGGGCTCTCCAGTTCATCGGAGGCGACTTTTGGAAGGGTGCCGAGAGCGACGTCGGTCATGGGTTATGCCCTCAGCCGCGGGTTGACGAGGACATAGGCGATATCGGCGACGAGATTCAGCGTGATGTAGATCGTCGCCGTCGTCAGCACGACGCCTTGCACGACCGCGTAGTCACGGTTGAACACCGCGTCGACGATCAATTTTCCAAAACCCGGAATCGAAAAAATCTGCTCGGTCAGCACCGCGCCCGACAGCAGCGTGCCGAGTTCGAGCGCGCCGAGCGTGATCACCGGCGTCAGCGCGTTGCGCATGGCGTGCTTGAGGATCACAGAACGTTCGGAAAGGCCCTTCGCGCGGGCGGTGCGGACGTAGTCGCTTTCCAGCACCTGCAGCATGGCGCTGCGGGTGTGCCGCATCAGGATCGCGGCGATGGCGTTGCCGAGCACGAAGGCGGGCATGATGGTGGAGGCGAGGCTGGCGCGCCAGTTTTCCGACAGTGGCACATAGCCGGAGGCCGGAAGCCAGCCGAGCTCGATCGAGAACAGGAAGATCAGCATGATGCCGAGCCAGAAATTCGGCGTCGAGATGCCCCACAGCGCGAACAGGTTGGCGCCGTAGTCCCACGCCGTGCCTTTCTTGACGGCCGATACGATGCCGGCGGGAATTCCGATCAGGAAGGCGATCACGATCGCCATCGAGCCGAGCTGGATCGTCACCGGCAGTTTCTGCGCGATCAGGCTCAGCACCGGCACCTTGATGCGCAGCGACTCGCCGAAATCCCCCGACAGCACGCCCTTGACCCAATAGACGTACTGGATCGGGATCGGCTGATCGAGCCGGTACTGCGCGCGGATTTGCGCGATCACTTCGGGATCGCGCTCCTCGCCGGCCATGACAAGCGCGGGATCGCCGGGCAACAGATGCTGCAGTGAAAAGATCAGGACCGACACGAAGAACAGCGTCGGGATCAGCTGCAGGATACGCTGGCCGAGGAAGTTCAGCATGGTTTTCCCCGTGTCCCGGGCGCGGCGCAACATGCAATGTTGCGCTGCTGAACCGGGACCCAGTCTGGCCGCACGGTAGATCCCGGCTCTGCGGAGCAGCGTAATAACGCTGCACCGCGTCCGGGACACGTGAGCATGGGTCGGCCTCTCACTTCAGCGTCAACCCGGTCACGCGCACCAGGCCGTCCGGCATCTGCTTGTAGCCTTCGAGTTTTGTACTATGCGCAATCAGGATCTTGCGGTGATAGATGTAGAGCAGCGGCTTTTCCTCCAGCACGAGCTTGGCCAGCTTCTCATAGATGGCCTTGCGCTGCGCCTGATCCGTCACAAGACGCCCGTCGTCGAGCGCCTTGTCGGCTTCGGGATTGGACCAGGCGCTGTAGTTCTGTGGCGCGTTGGATTTCTGGAACACGTAGGAATTGCCGTCGGGATCGATTCGTCCGCTCCAGGCCAGCATGAACGCCTGGTATTCGCCTGACTCGGCCAGTTTCAGCGAGGTTGCGAATTCGGTGACCCTGATCTTCATGTCGAAGCCGGCTTCGGAGGCCATCGACTGGATCACCTGCGCCACCGCTTCGGTTTCCGCGCCCTTCGGCACCATGAAATCGACACTGACGGGCGCCGTGACGGCGGCTTCCTTCAACAGCGCCTTGGCCTTGGCGATATCACGGCCGCGGACCGGAAATGCCTTCTGGTAATAGGGATGGTCGGGATTGACCCATTGGTTGCCGGGTTTGAACTCGCCGTTGAACACCACCTGGTTGATGGCCTCGCGATCGAGCGACAGATCGAGCGCCTGGCGGACCTTTGCGGATTGGCTGAGCGGTCCCTTGGTCTTGTCCTTGCCGACGTTCAGCGTCACGCCCTGATAGCCGAGCTCGATGGCGCTGGATAATTTCAGCTTCGGGTCGCTCTGCACAGCCTTGATGTCGGTGGCGAGCAGGCGTTCGATCAGATCGAGGCCGCCGGATTTCAGGTTGGCAAGACGCACGGTGGCGTCGACCAGCGGCAGATAAACGATGCGGTCGATCTTGACCGCGTCCTTGTTCCAGTAATCGGCGAATTTCTCGAACACGATGCGGTCCTGCTGCACGCGCTCGACGAACTTGTATGGCCCTGCACACACCGGCTTCAAGCCGAACTTGTCGCCTTCGGCCTTCGCGGCCTTTGGCGAAACCATCATGCCGGCGCGGTCGGTGAGCTGGGCGATCAGGGGCGAGAACGGCGTCTTCAACACCAGTTTGATGGTGAGGGGATCGACCACGTCGACACGGTCGAGCTGCGCCAGTTCCGGCTTGCGGAACGAGGTCGGCATGGTCAGATGGCGGTCGAGCGAGAATTTCGCGGCCTCGGCGTCCAGCGGCTCGCCGTCGTGGAATTTCACGCCCGGCCGCAGCTTGATGATGACCTCCTTGCCGTCGGCCGAGGTCTCATGCGACAGCGCGAGCTGCGGCACGATGTTGATCTTTTCGTCGATGTCGAACAGCTTGTCGCACAATGATGCGAACACGATGCGGCCGACATAGGTACGCCCGAGCGTCGGATCGAGAATGTCCGGGTCCTCGGCCAGGCCGATGCGCAGCGTGGTCTGGGCCTGAACACTCGCCTCGAACGACAGCAACAGAGCTGCCGCAGTTACCGCCAAACGCAAGATTTTCATCGCAACAATCCCCTTGATTACACTGCTGCCGGTCATGTCCCTGATATATCAACCCCGTTACGGCCCGCGCCTTCCGCCCGCCCAAAGGCGGCGACCAGTTTTTCCAGCACCGGTGAAAAGCCGCCATCACTGGGAACGATGCTATCAGGCGCCGGCAGTTCCGCCATCCGATGGCAGGCCGTCGCGTGCCCCGTGCTGTCGGCCAAGAGTTGCGGCACGTCGGTGCGGCAGCGCTCGACCACGTAGGGGCAGCGGGTATGAAAGCGGCAGCCGGACGGCGGATCGAGCGCGCTCGGCATCTCGCCCTGCAGCACGATGCGGCTGCGTTTGGCCTGCGGCTTGGGTACGGGAATAGCTGACAACAGAGCCCGGCTATAGGGATGCCGCGGGGCGGCAAACAATGCCTGTGCGTCCGCGGTCTCGACGATGACGCCGAGATTCATCACCGCGACGCGGTCGGCGATGTGTTTTACGACGGCCAGATCGTGCGAGACGAAGATATAGGCGAGCCCAAGCCGGTTCTGCAAATCACGCAGCAGGTTCAGGATTTGCGAGCGGATCGAGACGTCGAGCGCCGATACCGGCTCGTCGCAGATGATCAGTTTCGGTTCCACCGCCAGCGCCCGTGCGATGGCGATGCGCTGGCGCTGGCCGCCGGAAAATTCATGCGGATAGCGCCGCGCAAAGCGCGGCTCCAGCCCGACCAGCCGCAGCAATTCCTCGACCCGCTCGCGACGGCGCGGCGCGGGCACCAGGTCGTGCAGCGCCAGCGGCTCGGTCAGGATCTGGCTGACGGTCATGCGCGGGTTGAGCGAGGCGTAAGGGTCCTGGAAGATGATCTGCGCGTCACGGCGGAAGTTGCGCAATGCATTGGCATCGAGCGCCAGCAGATCGCGGCCCTCGAAGCGAACGCTGCCGGCGTCCGGTTCGATCAGCCGCAGCACCAGCCGGCTCACGGTGGATTTGCCGCAGCCGGATTCGCCGACCAGCGCCAGCGTCTTGCCGGCCTCGACGCGGAAACTGACGCCGTCGACGGCCTTGACGAAGGCGGTGGCGCGGCCGAACACCGAACGTCCCGCGACGAAATGTTTTACGAGTCCTTCAACTTCGAGCAGCGCGGTCATGACACCAGCCGCTCCAGCGGCGCCCTGATGCAGCGCGAGGCGTGGCCGGGGCTGAGGATCGCCAGCGGTGGCGGCGCCGCGACGCAGATGTCGGCGACAAAAGGACAGCGCGCCGAGAAGCGGCAACCGGGCGGCGGATTGGCCATGTTCGGCACCATGCCCTCGATGGTGGCCAGATGCGAGGCGCGCCGACCCAGCCGCGGGATCGAACCGAGCAGGCCGACCGTGTAGGGGTGCTGCGGATTGGCGAACAGCTCATCGACCGGCGCGCGCTCGACGATCTCGCCGGCATACATCACGGCGACCTCGTCGCAGACCTCGGCGACGACGCCGAGATCGTGCGTGATCAGGATGATCGCGGCACCGCTCGCGGCTTTCAGCTCGCGCATCAGATCGAGGATCTGCGCCTGCAGGGTCACGTCGAGCGCGGTGGTCGGCTCGTCCGCGATCAGCAAACGTGGATCGCAGGCCAGCGCCATCGCGATCATCACGCGCTGGCGCATGCCGCCGGAGAGCTTGTGCGGATATTCGTCGATGCGCTTGTCCGGCGAGGGGATGTGCACGCGGCGCAACAGCTCGATCGCGCGTTCGCGCGCCTGGCGCTTCGAGCCGCCGCGATGGCGCAGGATGGTCTCGATGATCTGGTCGCCGATGGTGAAGCTCGGATTGAGCGAGGTCATCGGCTCCTGAAAAATCATCGCCAGCCGGTTGCCGCGCAGGTCGCGGAGGGTCTCGTCGGGGACGTCGAGCAGATCAAAACCGTCGAAGCGGATCGAGCCGGACACTTCGGCCGAATGTTTCGACAAAAGTCCCATGATGGCCAGTGACGTCACGCTCTTGCCGCAGCCGGATTCGCCGACCAGTCCGAGTGTCGCGCCATTGGCCACGCTGAGATCGACTGCGTCGACCGCATGGGTGGCGCGGCCGTCGTCGCCATGAAACACGACGCGCAGGCCCTCGATCTCGATCAGCGGACTGGATTCCGGATTTGACGCGTTTTCTTGACGCGAACCGGTTTCCACTTCGCTGGAAAACGCTCTTGAGGTCATGCCTTGCCTGCAGCCGCCGCTTTGATGCTGGCCTCGATGCCGGCGTCGATGGTCGCGCGATCGGTGATTCCGGCCGGGTTTTTGCGCGTCGGCATGAATGCGCGGAAATGCACCCAGCGCTCGCGGCTCACTTCTTCCAGCCGCTCGAGCTCGCGCAGCGGATCGGTATGGTCGTCGACACGCAAATTGAGCTCGGACCATTCCTCCTCGCCATGGATCAGCAGCGCCGCGGATTGCTTGCCACGCTTGTCGCCGCCCGCCGCTTCGCCCGCAAGCATCGCGGCGATCAGCCGGCGGGGGAAGGGCAGGCCAGCATTGGCGACATAGGCTTTTGCGGTGTCGTCGAGCACGGCGGCGCCGGCCAGCATGTTGCCCGCGATCGAGAAGCCGTCGCCCTGAATGTGTCCGCACCAGTCGACGCAATCGCGGCCGGTATGCGCGGCGATGCGGCCTTTCGCGTCCATGATGTGCAATTGCCGGCTTTCGCGGCCGTCGTCGGTGGCAACAAGGGTCTTGAGGATGTCGTCCGGTTCACGTCCCTGGCTCAACAGTTTCACGCCGTCGATGCCGTAATAGGGATTAACCAGCGCCTGGGTCGCGATGCCGCCGATGCCGGCCACGACATGCGGTACGCGCGCGCCGACTGCGAAGAATTTGGTCGCGACCGCGATGCCGAACTGGCCGGTTGCGGGATCGCGCGCGATGATCGACCAAGTCATCTCAAACCTTACAAGTCATCTGAAGCCCTTATCGTCCGGCCGCGTAGCCTTGCATGCCCCGGGGATTGGCGGCCGCACGGCGGCGGCGGCCGACCTTGGAGGCGGCGGTGAGGCGGCCTTCCGACCAGTCGGGGCCGACCTCGACGACATGGCCGCGGCTCTTCAAGGTATCGATAGTCGCCTTCGGCACGCGGTTTTCAACGACCAGCACGCCGGGCCGGGCGGTGCGCGGCCAGAACGAGATCGGGAAATGTTCGGAGTGCCATGCCGGCGCGTCGATCGCTTCCTGCAGGTTCAGATTGGCGTGGACATGGCGCAGGAAGAACTGCGTGGTCCATTGATCCTGCTGGTCGCCGCCGGGCGAACCCCAGGCCATGTACGGCTCGCCGTCGCGTAGCGCCATGGTCGGCGAGAGCGTGGTGCGCGGGCGCTTGCCCGGCGCCAGTGCCGCGGGATGGTCTTCCTCGAGCCAGAACATCTGGGCGCGGCTGCCGAGGCAGAAGCCGAGTTCGGGAATCACCGGCGAGGATTGCAGCCAGCCGCCGGACGGCGTCGCCGAGATCATGTTGCCGGCCTGGTCGATGATGTCGAAATGCACGGTGTCGCCGCGCACCTCGCCGAAGCGGCCGACGGTCGGCTCGCCCGCGCCCATGGCGCCAACCGCCTCGCGATGGCCTTCGGCGCGGCGCATCTTGACGACCGACCCGAAACCTTCCACGGAGCCGGGGAGGAAATCGAGCGAGGCCTTGTCCCTTGAGATCAGCTTGCGGCGCTCGTCGTTGTAGGCGTCCGACAGCAAGGTCGCGATCGGGATGTCGGTAAACTTTGGATCGCCGTAGAATTTCTCGCGGTCGGCGAAGGCAAGCTTGGCGCATTCGGTCTGCAGATGGATGAATTCGGGTCCGGCGGGATCAAGCCCGTCGAGTTCAAAACCCTTGAGCAACGCCAGCTGCTGCAGCATGACGGGACCCTGGCTCCAGACACCGGGCTTGCACACGGTGTAACGGCCGTAATCGTAAGTGAGCGGCGCCTCGACCGTCGGCTGCCAGCGCGCCATGTCGTCGGCACGGAGCACGCCGCGATGCGGCGAGCCGCTGACGTCCATGATGTCCTGCGTGCGGCAGAACTTGTCGATCGCCTCCGCGACGAAGCCGTGCGACCAGGCTTTTCGCGCGGCTTCGATCTGCGCGACGCGATCGCCGCCGGCGCTCTCGGCTTCTTTCAGGATGCGGGCGTAGGTTTCCGAGAGCTGCTTGTTTGTGAAGAGCGTGCCGGGTTTTGGCACTTCATTGTTCGGCAGATAGACCGCAGCCGATGTCTTCCAGTGATTACGGAACAGTTTTTCGACGATCTGAATCGTCGCCGCCGCGCGCTCCACCAGGGGATAGCCGTCGCGGGCATAGGCGATCGCAGGTTCCAGCACGTCGCGCAGCCGCATCGTGCCGTAATCGCGCAAGAGCAGCATCCAGGATTCGAACGTGCCGGGCACGCAGGCCGCGAGCAACCCGGTGCCGGGCACCATCTCCAGCCCCTCGCTGCGGTAATGCGCGATGGTGGCGCCCGCCGGCGCCGGGCCCTGGCCGCAGATCACTTCGGTGCGGCCGCGCTTGGTGTCATGCACGATGATGGGCACATCGCCGCCCGGGCCGTTCAGATGCGGCTCGACGATTTGCAGCGTGAAGGCGGTGGCAACGCCGGCGTCAAATGCGTTGCCGCCCTTTTCCAGGATGCCCATCCCGACCGCAGTGGCGATCCAGTGGGTCGAGGTCACGACCCCGAACGTGCCTTCAATTTCAGGCCTGGTCGTGAACGGATCGGGATTGATGTTGCTCATGAGAATCCGATGCTGCGCTGGTATTTGGTGCGCCACTTGACCACAGGCGAGGCCTGCTGCCAACCGTTTGGTTGAACCATCCCTGTGATCAGGCAGGCACGGCCTCGGCCGGCGAATTGACGGCGTGGCAGGCGACGCCGTTGATCAGTGTGGGCGCCTGCTGGCGGCAGAGATCGTAGACCAGCGGGCAGCGCGGGTTGAAAGCGCAGCCGGGCGGCGGGTTGATCGGATTGGGGATCTCGCCCTTGACCGGAATCCGCTGGCGGCCAGACATCGCGAGATCGGGAACCGCACCCAGCAGCATCTTGGTGTAAGGCATCCGTGGATTGCTGAAGAGTTCGCGCCCTTCCGCGATTTCGACGATGCGGCCGAGATACATCACGCCGATGCGGCTCGCCATATGCCGCACCACGGCAAGATTGTGGCTGATGAAGAGATAAGTCAGGCCGAACTTGTCCTGCAGGTCGCGCATCAGATTGAGGATCTGCGCCTGCACCGAGACATCCAGCGCCGAGGTCGGCTCGTCGCAAACGATGAATTCGGCTTCCGAGGCCAGCGCGCGGGCGATCGCGATGCGCTGGCGCTGCCCGCCGGAAAACTCATGCGGAAATTTCAGGCCGTCGTCGGCATGCAGGCCGACGAGACTCAGCAATTCACCGACGCGTGCGGCGATGTCGCGCTCGCCCGCGATCAGGTCGAAGGCGCGGATCGGCTCGGAGACGATGGCATCGACCCGGAAACGTGGATTGAGGCTCGCATAGGGATCCTGGAAAATCATCTGGATGCGGCGGCGCAGCTTCTGCCGTACCTGCGCCTGCCTTGCATCGGTCATCGAGACGCCGTCGATGACGACTTCGCCGGAGCTCGGCGGCAGCAATCCGACCACCATCCGTGCCACGGTGGTCTTGCCCGAACCGGATTCGCCGACGAGGGCAAAAGTCTCGCCCTTCTTGATGCCGAAGGTCACGCCGTCGACCGCCTTGAGGAATTCCAGGTGCCCGCCTTCAAGCACGCGGTTGAGCCACGGCTTTGAGACGTCGAACTCGCGGCGCAAATTCCTGACGTCGATGAAGGGTACCGCGCTCATGCCGCGGTCTCCTTGATCGCCGTCTTGGGCGCGGCATCATAGAGATGACAGGCCACGGCCTGCGTACCGTGCGCGATCGGCTCCGGACGCTCGACGCGGCAGCGGTCGAAGACGAAGCCGCAGCGCGGGTTGAACGAGCAGCCATTCGGGATCGCGGACAGCCGCGGCATCGAACCGGGTATCTGCACCAGCCGCTTGTCTTCGCCCGCCAGTGTCGGGATCGCGCCCATCAAGCCCTTGGCGTAGGGATGCAGCGGGTTCTGCACGACGTCCTGAACCGGGCCGATCTCGGCAATCCGGCCCGAATACATCACCGCGACGCGGTCGGACGTTTCGGCGATCACGCCCATGTCGTGCGTCACCAGCATCACGGCGGTGCCATGGTCGCGGCCAAGGCGTTTGATCAGCGAGATGATCTGCGCCTGCACGGAGACGTCGAGGGCCGTGGTCGGCTCGTCGGCGATGATCAGATCCGGTTCGGCGCAGATCGCAAGCGCGATCACGACGCGCTGGCGCATGCCGCCGGAGAATTCATGCGGATAGGCGTCGATGCGTTTTTCCGGCGCGGGAATTCCGACCTCCGCCAAGAGGTCGATGGCGCGCTTGCGCGCCGCGGTTTCCGAGAGATTGAGATGGGTCCGGATGGTTTCGACGATCTGGTCACCGATCTTGTAGAGCGGATTGAGGCTGGTGAGCGGATCCTGGAAGATCATCCCGATGCGTTTGCCGCGGATGCGGCGGATTTCTTCCGGCGGCAGATGATCGATCCGCATCCCCGACAGATAGATCTCGCCGCCCGAGATGCGTCCGGGCGGATCGATCAGGCCGATCACGGCAAGCCCCGTCACGGATTTTCCCGCGCCGGATTCGCCGACCACGCCGAGCACCTCGCCCTTGGCGATGTCGAAGGAGATACCGTTGATGGCGTGCAAGATGCTGCGGCGGGTGTGGAACTCCACCTCGAGGTTACGCACGGAAAGGACAGGGTTGGTCATCGGAGCTTCGGGTTGAGCGCGTCGCGCAGCCAGTCGCCGAGCAGATTGATGGACAGGATCAGTCCGGCCAGCGCAAAGCCGGGGAAGGCCACGATCCACCATTCGCCCGCAAACAGATAGTTGTTGCCGATCCGGATCAACGTGCCCAGCGACGGCATGGTATCGGGCATCCCGGCGCCGAGGAATGACAGCGTGGCTTCCGTAATGACGGCGAGCGCGAGGTTGATGGTGGCGATCACCAGGATCGGACCCATCGTGTTCGGCAGCACGTGACGCAGCATGATGATGGGGGCGGGGAGCCCGATCAATTGGGCGGCCGCGACATAATCCTTGTTCTTCTCGACCATGACGGAGCCGCGCACGGTGCGGGCATACTGCACCCAGAAACTCAGTCCGATCGCGATCACCAGCACCACCAGCGTACTCATGGCGTCCAGCCGGTTGCCGAACACCGACTTGGCGACACCGTTGACCAGGAGCGCGATCAGGATGGCCGGGAAGGTGAGTTGCACGTCGGCGATGCGCATGATCAGGCCATCGACCGCGCCGCCGACATAGCCAGCGATCAGCCCAAGCGTAATTCCGAGCGTGCCGGCGAAGACGACGCCGAGCACGCCGACGACGAGCGAGATCCGAAGCCCGTAGAGAATGGCCGAGAACACGTCGCGGCCCTGTTCGTCGGTGCCGAGCAGGAACGGGCTTTGGCCGTCGGCGGTCCACAACGGCGAAATGCGCGAATTCATCAGCTGAAGCTGCGCCGGATCGAACGGGTTCTGAACCGAAAGGACCGAAGCGAAGATCGCCAGCAGGAAAAACAGGAGGGTAACGGTTGCCGCCACCATCGTCAGCTTGGAACGGCGGAACGAATAGAAGATGTCGCTGTCGAGCGCGCGTCTGAACCAGCCCGTGCCGGCGCGCGCAGGCGCTGCGCTCGGCTCGGCTCGGTGGGGAACGACGGCGTCGGACATTGATAATCCTTCTTTCAAGCCGGACGGCGGATGGTCGAGCGCAGCCGCGGATCGACGACGGTATAGAGGATGTCGACCACCAGGTTGATGGTGACGAAGATCAGCGACACCATCAAAAGGTAGGCCGCCATGATCGGGATATCGACGTTTTGCACTGCCTGCACGAACAGCAACCCCATGCCCGGCCACTGGAATACGGTCTCGGTGATGATGGCAAATGCAATAACCGAGCCAAATTGCAACCCGGCCACCGTGATGACGGGAACCAGCGTGTTCTTGAGCGCGTGGCCGAAATGGATCGCCCGCGTGGTCAGGCCGCGGGCACGCGCGAAGCGGATGTAATCGGTGCGCAGGACTTCCAGCATTTCAGCACGCACCAGCCGCATGATCAGGGTCAGCTGGAACAGGCCGAGCGTGATGGACGGCAGGATCAGCGCCTTGAGGCCGGAAAGAGTCAGGAGGCCCGTGGTCCACCAGCCCACCCGCACGACATCGCCGCGGCCGAACGAGGGCAGCCAGCCCAGCGTCACCGAGAACAGATAGATCAGCAAAATACCGATCAGGAAGGTCGGTAGCGAAATTCCGATCAGCGATACGGCCTGGAATATTTTGGCAAGCGCGCTGTCGCGTTTGAGCGCCGAATAAACCCCCATCAGGATGCCGAACACCATCGCGAAGATGGTGGCGCAGATCGCGAGTTCCAGCGTCGCCGGCATGCGCTCGGCGAGCAGGCTCGAGACCGGCTGGCGGAATTGATAGGACACGCCGAATTTGAACTGGGCGGCATTGCCGAAATAACGCGCGAACTGCATCACCACGGGATCGTCGAGACCGAGCGACTTGCGCACCGCTTCGCGTTCGGCCGCAGACGTATCCAGTGAGACGATCTGGTTGACGGGGTCGCCGGCGAACCGGAACATCGAAAACGAGATGATCCCGACCGCAAGCATGACGCCGATGGCCTGGATCGCCCGGCGAAGAGTGAAAGCGAGCATGTGATCCTTTCACTTCTCTCTTTACGCTGTGGCGGACGCCACTGTCCGCCGGAAACGAAAAGTCCCGGGGCGTGAAGCCACCGGGACCTGGGTCGTTGGGCCTGCCTACGGTTCTTTGACCATCCAGTAGGGCAGGACCTGGTTGTCGGCGCGCTGCACCACTTTGAGTTTTTTCGACACGCCCCAGGCCAGGGCCTGCTGATGCAGCGGGATGTAGGCGTAATCCTTCGCCGCGATCTCGAACGCTTCCTTGATCAGCTGATCGCGCTTGGCAGGATCAGGTTCGACCAGCACCTTGTCGGTGATCTCGTCCATCTTCTTGTTGCAGTAGCCGGAAACGTTGGCTTCGCCGCGTGAGGATTTCGGGTCGTCGCGGCAGCCCATGATGTCATAGAGCACATTGTGCGAGTCCGACGTGCCGGGCGTCCAGCCGAGCAGATAGAACGATGACTGGTAGCCGCCGGGTTTCAGGATCTTGGCGAAATACTGCGCCTTGGGCTGCGCCAGCAGATCGACCTTGACGCCAATGCGCGCCAGCATGCCGACCACCGCCTGGCAGATCGCGGCGTCGTTGACATAGCGGTCGTTGGGGCAATCCATCGTGACCTGGAAACCGTCGGGATAGCCCGCTTCCGTCAAGAGCTTCTTGGCGCCGTCGGGATCGAATTTCGGGCGGGTAAAGTCCTTGGAAAGCGGAAACAGTTGCGGCGCAATCATCAGGGCCGAGGGCGTCGAGAGCCCACGCATCACGCGGGTCTTGATCAGTTCGATATCGATCGCCTTGAAGAAGGCTTCGCGGACCTTGATGTCCTTGAATGGATTCTTGCCCTTGATGTTCGAATACAGCAATTCGTCGCGGGCCTGGTCCATGCCGAGGAAGATGGTGCGCAGCTCAGGCCCCTTCATCACCTGGGTGGTCGGGGTGGAATCGACGCGGCCGATGTCCTGGGTCGGAACCGGCTCCATGATGTCGACTTCGCCCGACAGCAGGGCAGCGACGCGCGTGGCGTCGGACCCGATTGGCGTGAAGACGATTTCCTTGAGATTGTGCTCGGGCTTGCGCCACCAGTTCGGGTTCGCCTTGAACACGGTCTTGACGCCGGGCTGATGGCTCTCGACGGTGAAGGCGCCGGTGCCGTTGGCATTGAGCGAGGCGAAGCTCGGCGTCGTCGCTGCGGCCGGCGTCGGCGCCGTGGCGTTGTTCGCCTCGGCCCACTTCTTGTCCATGATGTACCAGGTATCCCACTGGTAGTGCAGAATGGGATTGGGCGAGGTCAGGATGAAATCGACGGTGTTGTCGTCAACCTTGACGACCTTTACGTCGGCGGCCACGCGGGCCTGTACATTCGAACCCTTGGCGCGAGCGCGGTCGGCCGAGAACACCACGTCGTCGGCGGTGAAGGGGTCGCCGTTCTGGAACTTGACACCCTTGCGCAAATGGAAACGCCAGCGGGTCGGCTCCGGGGTTTCCCAGCGTTCGGCCAGCCCCGGAATGATCTTGAGGTCCTTGTCGCGCGCAATCAAGCCTTCATAGACCTGCCCTAGATGCGCATGCGTGGTGCTTTCGTTCAGCGTATACGGGTCCAGCGATTTGAGGTCGCCCTGGTTGGCGTAGCGCAGGGTCTGGGCCGATGCCGGCGCAACCGTAAAGCCGAGCATTGTAACCGTAGCCGCTGCAAGCAAACTCTGACGTAACGACATTTGTTCGATTTCCCCGCTTTGATCAGCCCAATTCCGCAATAACGGCGGATATTGCCGATCCATGTTGCCAAAGTCCAGCCGCCGCGCAAGCGCGATCTCGTTCAGCGAGCCGGTTTGCGCCGCGATGCGGCAACGACTAGCTTCACCTTAAGCTGAGCGCGAGACCGCGTTACATTAAACTTTCGGAGTGCCGGGTGGCGGAACTGAAGGCTGACGTTCTTGTGTTGGGGGCGGGCATGGTCGGCGTCGGCGCTGCCCTGCACCTGCAGAAAAAGGGCCGCGATACGGTCCTGATCGACCGGCACGAACTTGCCGGCGAGGAGACCAGCTATGGCAATGGCGGACTGATCGAATGCGCGTCGGTCTTTCCCTACATGTTTCCCCGCGATCTGCGCCAGATCCTGCAATATGCGACCAACCGTACGCCGCAGTTGCGTTATCATTTCGCCGATCTGCCGTCCTTCCTGCCCTGGCTGATGCGTTACTTCCTGGCGTCTTCGCCGGAGCGTGCGCTGCACAGTGCAATGGCCGAACTGCCGCTGATCCAGCGCAGCCTGGTCGAGCATGAGGCGTTGATCGCGGAAGCCGATGTGCCGGAGCTGTTGCGCCGGACCGGCTGGATCAAGCTCTATCGCTCCGATGCGACGCTGGCGAAAGCGGTGAAGGAACTCGAACGCGCCAAGCAATATGGCGTCGCGGGCGACATCCTCGACGCATCTGCTATCGCGGCGCGCGAGCCGAATTTGACCGGCGATTTCGCCGGCGCGGTGCATTTTCCCGATCCCGGTTTTGTCCCCGATCCCGGCGGCCTCACCAAGGCCTATGCGGCGCTGTTCGGCCGCAAGGGCGGCCGGTTCCTGGTCGGCGATGCGCGAACGCTCGAACAATCCGGTGCGCGCTGGCGCGTCGCAACCCAGAATGGCTCAATCACCGCGCGCGAAGTGGTCGTCGCGATGGGGCCGTGGTCCGATCAGATCTTCGCCCCGCTCGGCTATTCGATCCCGCTCAACGTCAAGCGCGGCTATCACATCCATCTGGCGCCGCGCGGCAACGCCGTGCTCAATCATCCCGTGCTGGACACCGATCAGGGCTTTCTGCTGGCGCCGATGAACCGCGGCATTCGCCTGACCACCGGCGCCGAGATGGCCCGCCGCGATGCGCCGCCGACCCCGGTCCAGGTCGAACGGGCCATGCCAAAGGCGCATAAGTTGTTTCCCCTGGGGGAGCCGGTCGACGCCCAGCCATGGAAGGGGGCGCGGCCCTGTTTGCCGGATATGCTGCCGGTGATCGGGAAGGCGCCCCGCCATCCCGGTTTGTGGTTCGATTTCGGCCACCAGCACCACGGCTTGACGCTCGGACCCGCAACCGGCCGGCTGCTGGCGGAAATGATGACCGGCGAGACCCCGTTTGCCGATACTACCCCTTTTGCTGTCGAACGTTTTGGTTGACCATAGGGGGCGAATGGGGGCCCCGGAAGGCGGTCTTGTCCTTGCGTGACTCAGCCAGTCACGGTGATACTGCGGCAAGCCATTAATGAAGGAGCGGCCATGAAGGTAAACGTCGAAATTGATTGCACGCCGCTCGAGGCCCGGCAGTTTTTCGGACTTCCGGACGTTCAGCCGATGCAGACCGCGGTCATGGACAAGTTGCAGCAGCAGATGATGGCCAACATCGACAAGGTCTCGCCGGAATCGCTGATGCAGTCCTGGTTCACCTTCGACCCCAAGATCGCTGAACGCTTTCAGGACATGTTCGTGACCATGGCCGGTCTCGGCGGCATGGCCAAGAAGGACAAGAAATAGTGGCCGTCGCGGAGGACTCGCCGGCGGCAGAACGCAAGCTTCGTCCGCCGAGCCTGTTCCTGATGCTCGCCGAAGCCAGAAGCGTGTTCGAACTGAATTCGAGTCTGCTGCTGTCGCCGCTGTTGATGCGCGCCCCGAAGGGCGACGGTCATCCGGTGCTGACGCTGCCGGGATTTCTCGCCAGCGACCTGTCGATGGCGCCGATGCGGCGCTACCTGAAAGAACTCGGCTACGACACCTATGCCTGGAACATGGGCCGCAATTTCGGCGGCGTCGCCAGCAAGCGCGGTGCGTTACGCGACCTCGTCAGGCGAATCCACGAGACCGCGGGACGAAAGGTCAGCATCATTGGCTGGAGTCTCGGCGGCATCTACGCACGCGATCTCGCGCTGCAACTGCCGGACCTGGTGCGATCGGTGATCACGCTCGGCAGCCCGTTCGCCAACGACATCACCGCGACCAATGCGACGCGACTGTACGAAGCGCTGTCGGGGGAAGGCATCAACGACAATCCAGAGATCCGGGAAGCGATCGCCGGCGACCTGCCGGTGCCCGCGACCTCGATCTATTCCCGCACCGATGGCATCGTGAACTGGCGTACCAGCCTGCTGCGCCCCTCCAGCAAGGCCGAAAATATCGAGGTGCATCTCGCAAGCCATATCGGCCTTGGCGTCAACCCGGCCGCCTTGTGGGCGGTGGCCGACCGCCTGGCGCAGCCGGAAGGCGAATTTAAGCAATTTGACCGATCGGGGCCGTTTGCCATTGCATATGGGGCCCCGGAAAATGCACTATCCTGACCAATGTCGTTGAAGACCGGGGACACCCAACCCCCGTATTCAGGACCATCTGAACGCCAGAAGCGCCATCAAGGCGTCGCGTGATCTCTGCGGGAGGAAAACATGACTGACGCCAAGAAACTGTCCTCGATGGACGCGTCGTTTCTGTATCTGGAAACGCCGGAAATGCCGATGCATGTCGGAAGCATGGCGATCTTCCGCCTGCCCGAGAATTACAACGGCAACTTCTTCGAAGAGTTCAAGGCGATGATCGGCTCGCGGCTGCATCTTGCGCCGATCCTGAAAGCGCGCCTGGAAAAGGCGCCGCTCGACATCGATCATCCGTCCTGGGTCGAGGACGACCAGTTCGACATCGACCGCCACATTTTCCGCGGCAGCCTGCCGGCCCCCTACGACCGCGCGACGCTGGAGCGCATCGTCGGCTGGATGCATGCCAAGCTGCTCAACCGCGCCCGCCCACTCTGGGAGTTCTATGTCTTCGAGGGCATGAAGGACAACGAGATCGGGCTTTATTCCAAGATGCACCACGCCTGCATCGACGGCGGCGCCGGTGCGGCGCTGACCAACATGATCTACGATCTGACGCCGGTGCCGCGCCAGGTCGAGCCGCCGACCGCGCGCAAGGTCGCCCAGGAGCCGCGCGATATCGCCGCCAATTTGATCGATTCCTATCAGCAGCTCTGGCGCCAGCCGTTCGATTCCTCCACCGCGCCGAAGAGCCTGGAATTGCCGCGTTCGGGCAAGAGCGATCTCGGATCGATCCTGTTCGACAACGCCATGTTCCAGATCGAGAGCGCGGTGAAATTCGCCGCCAGCGTGCCGACGATGCTCAAGAGCGTTTCCGAAGTGGTCGGCAAGATTTCCGATCCGAAGTCGCGCGACAGCATCGCCAGCATGGTTTCGCCGCCGACCATCCTGAACAAGGCGATCTCGTCGGAGCGCAGCTTTGCCGGCACCTCGATCTCGCTGTCGCGGGCCAAGGCGGTGGCGAAAGCCTCCGGCGGCAAGCTCAACGACGTCGTGCTGGCGCTGTCCTCCGGCGTGGTGCGGCGCTATCTGCTGCAGCAGGGCGCGCTGCCGACCAAGTCGCTGACGGCGGCGGTGCCGATTTCGCTGCGCGAGGAAGGCAACACCGAGGCCAACAACCAGGTGTTCGGCATGATCTGCTCGATCGCCACCAACGTCGAAGATCCCAAGGGGCGGCTGGAGGCGATCATCGCGCAATCCACCAAGTCCAAGGAAATGTCGCACCCGCTGCGGGCCCTGATGCCGCAGGTGTCCAACATCTCGATGCTGGGCGCGCCGATCGTGGTGCAGATCCTGGCGCTGCTCTACAGCCGTTCCGACCTCTCGAACGTGCTGCCGCCGGCGGCGAACATCACCGTGTCCAACGTGCCGGGGCCGCGGCAGACGCTCTATGCGGCCGGCGCGGAGTTGCTGCACATCTTCCCGGTGTCGATCTCGACCCACGGGCTGGCGCTCAACATCACCGTGCAGAGCTATCGCGACCAGCTCGATTTCGGCTTCATCGCCGGCGCCAATATCATCCCGCATGTCCAGGTCTTGTGCGACATGCTTCCGCTGGAATTTGAAGCGCTGGAGGCGGCCTATGCGCCGCCGCCGTCCAAGATGACCAGCGCGGCTGAATAGGGTTTTGCAATGATTGAAATGCCGCCGCTGCAGTTCGCCGAGACGAACGGCATTCGCATGGGTTACTACGAGGCCGGGCCGAAGACCGACAAGCCGCCGGTCATACTGTGCCACGGCTGGCCGGAGATCGCGTTCTCCTGGCGTCACCAGATCAAGGCGCTAAGCGAGGCCGGGATCCGGGTGATCGCGCCGGATCAGCGCGGCTATGGTTCGACCGACCGGCCCGAGCCGGTCGAGGCCTATGACATCGAGCACCTGACCGGCGATCTCGTCGGCCTGATGGACCATCTGAAGATCGACAAAGCGATCTTCGTCGGCCACGATTGGGGCGGCTTCATCATCTGGCAGATGCCGCTCCGCCACATTGATCGCGTTGCCGGCGTGGTCGGCATCAACACGCCGCATCACGATCGCCCGCCGGCCGATCCGATCGAGCTGTTCCGCAAACGGTTCGGCGACAGCATGTACATCGTGCAGTTCCAGGATCCGGCCCGCGAGCCCGACAGGATCTTCGGCAGCCGGGTCGAGCAGACGTTTGACGCCTTCATGCGCAAGCCGGTGCCGCGGCCCGCCGACACACCCGCCGATCAGGTGGTTGCCGGCGTCGGTGCTTCACCGCGACTCAATTTGGCGTTTCCGCAGATGATTGCGGGTTACGACGCCAAGCATGATCCGCGCACACCAATCCTGTCGCCGGAAGAGAAGAAGGTGTTCGTCGATACGTTCACGAAGTCAGGTTTCACGGGCGGCATCAACTGGTACCGCAACATGTCGCGCAACTGGCAGCGTTCGGCCGCGATCGATCACACGGTGAAAGTACCGGCGCTGATGATCATGGCCGAGAACGACCATGTGCTGCCGCCGTCGTCGGCTGACGGCATGGAAAAGATCGTTCCCGATCTCGAAAAATATCTGGTGCGCGACAGCGGCCATTGGACGCAACAGGAAAAGCCGGACGAGGTCAGCGCCAAACTGATCGAATGGCGCAGGAAGCGGTTTG
This sequence comes from Bradyrhizobium sp. AUGA SZCCT0176, assembly GCF_018130145.1. Classification (GTDB taxonomy): domain Bacteria; phylum Pseudomonadota; class Alphaproteobacteria; order Rhizobiales; family Xanthobacteraceae; genus Bradyrhizobium. The sequence continues at coordinate 59,967 of NZ_JAFCMB010000005.1, forward strand.
GCTAGAGCATAAATTACCTTATCGTCATTGCATGCAACAAACGCGAAGCGTTTGTGCAAGGGAGCGAAGCGACGAAGCAATCCATTCTTTCTTTTCAAGGCGAGATGGATTGCTTCCCTTCGCTCGTAATGACGAGCTGATACAATGACGGGCTGATACAAAGAATCGGACCAAGGCAGGAGACAATTCGACAATGGCGTCACCGAACAAACTCAGTCCGATCCCGCATCCGCCGAAAAAACCCGTTGTCGGCAACATGCTGTCGCTGGATCCGAACGCGCCCGTTCAGCATCTGGTGCGGCTGACCAAGGAGCTCGGGCCGATCTTCTGGCTCGACATGATGGGTGCGCCGCTGGTGATCGTGTCGGGCCACGATCTGATCGACGAACTCTCCGACGAGAAGCGCTTCGACAAGGCGGTGCGCGGCTCGCTGCGCCGGGTGCGCGCGGTCGGCGGCGACGGTCTTTTCACCGCCGACACGTCAGAGCCGAACTGGAGCAAGGCGCACAACATCCTGCTGCAGCCGTTCGGCAACCGCGCGATGACGTCCTATCATCCGAGCATGGTCGACATCGCCGAGCAGCTGGTGAAAAAATGGGAGCGGCTGAACGGCGACGAGGAAATCGACGTCGTCCATGACATGACCGCGCTGACGCTCGACACCATCGGCCTCTGCGGCTTCGACTACCGTTTCAACTCGTTCTATCGCCGCGACTATCATCCGTTCGTGGAATCGCTGGTGCGCTCGCTCGAGACCATCATGATGACCCGCGGCATCCCGCTGGAAGGCCTGTGGCTGCAGAAGCGCCGCAAGGATCTGGCGCTGGACGTCGCCTTCATGAACAAGATGGTCGACGAGATCATCGCCGAGCGCCGCGGCAACGCGGAAGCTGCCGAGGGCAAGAAGGACATGCTCGGCGCCATGATGACCGGCGTCGACCGCGCCACCGGAGAGCAGCTCGACGACGTCAACATCCGCTACCAGATCAACACCTTCCTGATCGCGGGCCATGAGACCACCAGCGGCCTCTTGTCCTGCACGCTCTATGCGTTGCTCAAGCATCCCGACGTGCTGAAGAAGGCCTATGAGGAAGTCGACCGCGTGCTCGGTCCCGATGTCGACGCGCGGCCGACCTATCAGCAGGTCACGCAGCTGACCTACATCACGCAGATTCTGAAGGAGGCGCTGCGGCTGTGGCCGCCGGCGCCGGCCTATGGCATCGCCCCGCTCCAGGACGAGACCATCGGCGGCAAATACAAGCTGAAGAAAAACACCTTCGTCACCGTGCTCGTCATGGCGCTGCACCGCGATCCCAGCGTGTGGGGCCCGAACCCTGACGCGTTCGATCCGGAGAATTTCAGCCGCGAGGCCGAGGCCAAGCGTCCGGTCAACGCCTGGAAACCGTTCGGCAACGGCCAGCGCGCCTGTATCGGGCGCGGCTTTGCGATGCACGAGGCGGCGCTGGCGATCGGCATGATCCTGCAGCGCTTCAAGCTGATCGACGTCAACCGCTACCAGATGCATTTGAAGGAGACGCTGACGATCAAGCCGGACGGCTTCAAGATCAAGGTGCGCCCGCGTGCCGACAAGGAGCGCGGCGCGTTCGCTGGTCGCGCCGCTGCCGCGGTGGCGGCCTCGAACACAGCCGCAGCACCAGCCCGCAACCGCCCCGGCCACAACACGCCGCTGCTCGTGCTCTACGGTTCCAACCTCGGCACCGCCGAAGAACTCGCCACCCGCGTTGCCGATCTCGCCGAGGTCAACGGATTTTCGACCAAACTCGGCGCCCTCGATGACTACGTCGGCAAGCTGCCCGAGCAGGGCGGCGTCCTGATCTTCTGCGCCTCCTATAATGGCGCCGCCCCCGACAACGCCACGCAGTTCGTCAATTGGCTGGACAGCGGCTTGCCCAAGGATGCGCTGGCCAAAGTCCGCTACGCGGTGTTCGGCTGCGGCAACAGCGACTGGGCGGCGACCTATCAGTCGGTGCCTCGTGCCATCGACGAGCAATTGGCCGCGCACGGCGCGCGCAGCGTCCACGGGCGCGGCGAGGGCGATGCCCGCAGCGATCTCGACGGCCAGTTCGAAAAATGGTTTGCCGCCGCCGCAGCAGCAGCAACCAAGGAGTTCGGCCTCGCGTCGACCTTCACCCGCAGCGCCGACGATGCGCCGCTTTACACGATCGAGCCGGTGGCGCCGACCGCCGTCAACGTGATTGTGGCGCAGGGCGGCGTTTCGCCGATGAAGGTGCAGGTCAATTCCGAGCTGCAGAACAAGGTCGGCGCCAATCCGTCTGACCGCTCGACGCGGCATATCGAAGTGCAGCTGCCGCCGGGCGCTTCCTATCGAGTCGGCGATCACCTCAGCGTGGTGCCGCGCAATGATCCGGCGCTGGTCGATTCCGTCGCGCGCCGGTTCGGCTTCCTGCCCGCCGATCAGATCCGGCTCGCGGTCGCCGAAGGCCGCCGTGCGCAACTGCCGACCGGCGACGCCGTGTCGGTCGGGCGTTTGCTGACCGAGTTCGTCGAATTGCAGCAGATCGCGACCCGCAAGCAGATCCAGATCATGTCGGAAAACACGCGTTGTCCGATGACCAAGCCGAAGCTGCTGGCCTATGTCGGCGATGACGCCGCCTCGACCGGGCTCTATCGGAGCGACGTTCTCGGAAAACGTAAATCGGTGTTCGACCTGCTGGAGGAATATCCGGCCTGCGAGCTGCCGTTCCATGCTTATCTCGAAATGCTGTCGCTGCTGGCGCCTCGCTATTATTCGATCTCGTCGTCACCGGCGGGCGATGCTTCGCGCTGCAGCGTCACCGTCGGCGTGGTCGAAGCGCCCGCGAGTTCGGGCCGCGGCGTCTACAAGGGCGTCTGCTCGAACTATCTCGCCGGCCGCCGCGCCGGCGACACCATCCATGCCACGGTGCGCGAAACCAAGGCGGGCTTCCGCCTGCCGGACGATGCGTCGGTGCCGATCATCATGATCGGACCCGGCACGGGGCTGGCGCCATTCCGCGGCTTCCTGCAGGAGCGCGCCGACCGCAAGGCCAAGGGCGCGAGCTTAGGCGCGGCGATGCTGTTCTTCGGCTGCCGCCATCCCGAGCAGGACTTTCTCTACGCCGAAGAACTGAAGGCGTTCTCCGCCAACGGCATCGCCGAACTGCACACCGCGTTCTCGCGCGCCGACGGGCCGAAGACTTATGTGCAGCATCTGGTCGCGGCGCAAAAGGATCAGGTGTGGAACCTGATCGAGAAGGGCGCGATCGTCTATGTCTGCGGCGACGGCGGCAAGATGGAGCCGGACGTCAAGGCCGCGCTGGTGTCGATCTATCGCGAACGCACCGGCGCGGACGAAGCAGCAGGCCTGCGCTGGATCGACGATCTCGGCGCCAGGAACCGCTACGTGCTGGATGTGTGGGCGGGCGGATAGTTTTTCATCCGTCGTCCCGGCGAACGCTCGGATGCGCATTTGCGCATCGGGGGACCCATACCGCGTGATCTATCGGGTTGAAAAATGCTGTTCGACGAGTCTTCGTAACCACCAGCACTTGTGGTTATGGGTCCCCCGATGCGCAATTGCGCATCTGAGCCTTCGCCGGGACGACGAAAAGCCGGTCGTGCTAGAACCCCGACATGATTCCCTGGGAAAAAATCGATACCGCGCGTGTGCCCGGCACCGACGCGGAACTGCGCCTGATGAAGCGCGGCGCCGAGTTTTCCATCATGCTCGGCACCAACGAGCTGATGAACAGCCGCCTCAGTGGTTCCGAAGCCGCGCTCGCCACCCTTGCGGTCAAGAAGCTGGAAGCGAACAAGAAGCCGCATCTGCTGATCGGCGGATTGGGCATGGGCTTTACGTTGCGGGCTGCGCTTGCGGTGCTCGGCGCCGGGGCGCGGATCGTGGTGGCTGAACTGGTGCCGGCCGTCGTCGCCTGGGGGCGAGGTCCGATGGCGGAGATTGTTGGCGGCAGCCTGAACGATACGCGCGTCAGCATTCAGGAAGTGGACGTCACCGAGATTATTCGATCCAGCCGATCGAAATTCGATGCGATTCTGCTCGACGTCGACAACGGCCCGGAAGGCCTGACCCGCAAGGCTAATGATGGGCTCTACAGTTCAGCCGGATTGGGCGCGGCACATACCGCGCTTCGTCCCGGCGGCGTCCTGGCCGTCTGGTCGTCCGGACCCAACGCGCCGTTCTCAAAGCGGCTGCGTGCCGCCGGTTTCGATGTGAATGAGGTTGCCGTGCGCGCCACCGGAAGAGGCGGCGGCGCGCGCCATGTCATCTGGATCGCAACACGCACGTAGTGCGTCACGCTGCTCCGCGTATCGGTCGATGATGCCCGGACGATGCCTCAGAACATCGTGTTGCTGTTCGCCGGATTCTCGGGGATCGGCTGGACGACGTCCCAATGCTCGACGATCTTGCCGTTCTCGAGCTTGAAGACGTCGATGATCGCGCTCCCCCTCGTGCCGGGCTCGCGAATGGCGTGGACATGCAGGATGACGTAATCGCCGTCCACGAACGAACGCTTGATCTCGCTGCGGGAGTTCGGGAATTTCTCGCGCAGGAATCCAATGAACTTGCGGAAGCCCTCGGGACCGTCAGCGGCATTCGGATTGTGCTGGACATAGCGATCGCCCATATAGGCGATCGCGCCGTCGGCATCTTTCTGGTTTAGCCCCTTCTCATAGAAGTCGAGCACCGCTTTTCTGTTGGCTTCCTGCTGCGCCGCGGAGGCGGCCCAGGCGCTCGGAGAGGCGAGGGCGAACAGGACGACGGTGGCCAGGGCGATGCGTGGCCGAAAAAAGAGATCCATGATCGGGCTCCATCTGACGATATCGGTGTGCCGTCTATAGTACTCGACCCCGCCGGCCGTAAGAGGGCACCCGATACTCACGAAGTCACCTCGAAGTAACCTGATCAAGCCGCCTTCGCCGCCGCACCATGGGCGTGCTTGTCGATGGCATCGATGATCTGCGGCCACATCGGGATCGGCAACGCGTGGCCCATGCCGTCGATCATCACAAGCTTCGCGCCTGGCACAGAGGCTGCCGTATCCTTGCCGCCCTCGGGCCGCACCAGGGGATCGACGGTGCCGTGGATGACGAGCGTTGGTGCCTTCACCGCGCTCAGCCGTTCCTTGCGGCTGCCGGAGGCGAGCACCGCGCGCAGCTGGCGGCCGACGCCGGCCGGGTTGAGGCCGCGTTCATAGGTGCGTTCGGCGCGCGAGCGGTCGAGCGCTTCGTCTTCCGGAAACGAGCCGACGCGCAAGATTTTCCAGGTTTTTGCAAAGCGTTCGAAATACTCTTCCTTGGTCGCGGGCGGCGGCGCCATCAGCATGGCGGCGGCTTCCCGTGTCGGCCCCGGCACCTTGGGATTGCCCGTTGTCGACATGATCGACGTCAGCGAGCGCACCCGTGCCGGAAACGAGATCGCGACTTCCTGGGCGATCATGCCGCCCATCGATGCGCCGACCAGATGCGCCGACTTGATGCCGAGCACGTCCATCAGGCCGACCGTGTCCTTGGCCATGTCGATCAGTCTGTAGGGCGCGGCGACCGGGATCTTCAGGAATTTCAGCTTGAGCAGTTCGAGCGCGCTCAGACGCTTGCCGCCGGTCATGCGGGAGGATTTGCCGATGTCGCGGTTGTCGAAACGGATGACGCGAAAACCGCGCGCGGCCAGCTGGCGGCAGAAATCATCGTCCCAATGGATCATCTGGGCGCCGAGGCCCATGATCAGCAGCAACGGTTCCGCGCCGGCATCGCCGAAGCTTTCGTAGCAAATGTCGATGCCATTGGCGTGGGCGATCTGCGGCGGCTGATGGGCAAGCGTCACGTTGGCGGTCCTTTGGATCAGTCCTGCGATGGTACCTTGATGGGGTCTTGTATGGCACGGTTTACCGCATCGCAGAAGGCTTTGCTGCTCACTGTTAACCAGTCCCTTGTTCTGACGCGTTTTCCAGACGCGAACCGCTACCCGCTTCGCTTGAAAACGCGACGTCGCCCGGTTGACCGCCACGCCGCAACGGTGTGGTATGGCGGAATAATATCCGAGGCGTGGCAAAGCGCTCGTAACCAAGGGAGGGCGCCAATGGCCGACAAAGGCAATGATCCTGCCGTGATCTGGCAGACGATGATCGGGGAGATGGAGAAGGGGTTCAACTCCTTTGCCAACCAGGCGATGGCTTCGCCCGAATTCTCAAAAGTGATGAATCAGGTCGGCGGCGTCTCGGCCGGCGCGCAGAAGCAGCTCGGCGAGCTGATGGAGAAGTATCTCGTCAGCATGAACCTGCCGAGCCGGGCGCAAATGGTCGGCATGGCCGAGCGCATCCAGGGAATCGAAGGCCAGCTCAACGAGATCAAGGCGATGCTGCACCAGATCCATCACAATTCGCTGGCGCCTGAAGGCGGCTATGGCGCGGCGCGGCCGCCGCGCACCAAGCGTCCCCCGTCGGAGGGAGAGCAAAAATGAACGCGCCCGCAGCAGCCCTCGATCTGGCGTCGATTCCCGAGCGGATCCAGTCCGAGGTGCAGCGCGCGATCCAGCGCAGCATCAAGGGCGTCGAATACATCTCCTCGTCGGGCCCCGCGCTGGGTTCGACGCCGAAGGACGTGCTGCTCAGCCGCGGCACGCTGAACCTCTATCACTACCGGCCCATCGCGGACGAAATCTACCGCGTGCCGATCCTGATCGTGATGGCGACCACCAACCGCGGCTACATCCTCGACATGGTGCCCGGCCAGAGTTTTATCGAATTCCTGCTCAAGCGCGGCTACGACGTCTACATGATGGACTGGACCGCGCCGAAACCGGAGGAAAAATCGCTGCGGATGGAGGATTACGTCCTCGACTTCATCCCGGATTGCGTCCGCCGCGTACAGCAGGATTCCGGTGAAACAGACGTCACCGTGATCGGCTATTGCTTCGGCGGCGTGCTGTCGCTGCTGTACGGCTCGATCTTCAACGACGGACCGATGAAGAATTTGATCTGCTTCACCACGCCGATCGATTTCCGCGAGATGAAGCTGTTCTCGAATTTCTCGGACCGGCGCTATTTCGATGTCGATCGCCTCGTCGACAGCATCGGCAATGTGCCGCCGGAAATGATCCTGTCTTCGTTCGAAATGCTGCGGCCGGCGTCGCGCGCGGTCAGCCAGGTGAATTTGTGGGAGAACATCTGGAACGACGAATACGTCAAGGCCTACCGGATGATGGATCGCTGGGGCACCGACACGTTGCCGCTGGCGGGCGAGTATTTCCGCGCCATCACCAAGGACCTGATGTGGGACAACAAGCTCTACAACGACACCATGACGGTCGGCGGGCGTGCGGCCAATATCGCTGACATCAAGGTGCCGATCCTGCACGCGGTCGCCGAACACGATCACATCGTGCCCTATGACGCGGCCAAGCACCTGATCGCCAAGGTCGGCTCGTCCGACAAGGAAGAGGTGGTCCTGAAGGGCGGCCATGTCAGCGTCGTCGCCGGCGCCAATGCGATCAAGCGGCTATGGCCGAAACTGGACAACTGGTTAGGTAAGAGATCAACATGAGTGAAACACGTTCCTATCCGCGCCACGTCAAGACCGACGCCGGCGAGATCGAATTCCGCCTGATGTCCCGCGCCGACGAGGCCGCGGTGCTTGCCTTCGCGCAGAAGCTGCCGACCCATGATCTGCTGTTCCTGCCGCGCAACATCAGCCAGCCCAAGGTGCTGTCGGCCTGGATCAACGAGATCGAGCGCGGGCAGATCACGAGCCTGCTGGCCGTGAAGGGCGACGCGGTGGTCGGTTGCGGCACGCTGGTGCGCGACCCGCATTCCTGGTCGCAGCATGTCGGCGAGATCCGGATGGTGGTGTCGCAGGACGTGCGCGGGCAGGGCGTCGGCCGGGCGCTGTCGCAGGAGACCTTTGCGCTGGCGCTGGGCGCCGGGCTGGAAAAGCTCTCGGTGCAGATGACGGTCGACCAGCAGGCGGCGATCGCGCTGTTCGAGAGCCTCGGTTTCAAGGCCGAGGCCCTGCTGCGGGACCACGTCCGGGACGTCGACGGCAAGAAGCATGACATTGTCGTGCTCGGGCACAATGTGGCGCAGGTGCGAGCCCAGCTGGAGGCCTACGGGCTTCCGGGCGCCGTCCAGCACTAGAGGGTGGCCGTCCGGCACCAAAGCCGGCCGTTCGGCACCAAAGCCGGCCGTTCGGCATTAGACGAAAGTGGAACTTTTGCTGGTTCCCTAGGCAAACCGCTCATCATTGAGGCTCATCACGCATTCGTGATGTCGCGATGCAACATCGATATTGCGCCGCAACATTAACTATGGCACAACGATCTCGCCCCGGGCCACTCCGGACGGGGTGAGCCCATAGCTCAAACCTGAGGATGGAGAGACCCCCATGACCACCGAAACCAATTCCGTGCTGAACACCGTCAAGGAAGCCTTCGCGCCCGTCACCGAGGCGTTCACCAAGCTCCAGAACCTGGAAGTTCCGGAAGCTGCCCGTGAGTTCGTGAAGAAGCAGGCCGAGACCGCGAAGGTTCGCGCCGCCGACATGCATGCCGGTTCCGAGAAGGTGACCGCTGCCATCGAGACCGCCGTTGCCGGTTCGGTTTCCGAGGCTGCCAAGATCAGCCGCAACATCCAGCAGGCGTTTTATCAGGACGCGGAAGCGTTCTTCGCCGGCATCGACAAGCTCGCTTCGGCCAAGTCGCTGAGCGAAGCCGCCCAGATCCAGTCGGACATGGTCCGTGCGCGTGGCGAAGTGTTCGTCTCGCGGGCGAAGGCCACGTCAGAATATCTCGGCAAGCTCGTCGCCGACAGCGCCAAGACCGCTCAGGACAACTTCTCCAAGGTCTACAGCAAGACCGCCTGATAGCGATCTGCCAACTGCCCTTTTGGAAGGCCCGCTTAGGCGGGCCTTCTTTTTGTCTGGTATTCACTTAGATCAGTCAGACCCTCATGGTGAGGAGGCGCACTTGCGCCGTCTCGAACCATGAGGCCTCATCCTTCGAGACGGCGCTTCGCGCCTCCTCAGGATGAGGGTCTGCGTTCAGTCGAAAGCCGCCATGACCGTCCCCCGCACATTCGTCGTAGACACGCCTGCCGACGCGCAGCGGGCTGCCGAACTGCGGCGCGTCAAACTGCTGGCGACGCTGGTGCTGGCGGCGACGTTTGCGATCTTCATTGCGGCGAGGGCGCTGCTGCCGATCCACCCGGCGTTCGGCTTCGTCGCGGCCTTTGCGGAGGCCGCCACCATCGGTGGCCTTGCCGACTGGTATGCGGTGGTTGCCTTGTTTCGTAGGCCTTTGGGTCTGCCGATCCCGCACACCGCGATCATCCAGAGCAACCAGCACCGCATCGCCGACAAGCTCGGCGAATTCATCGAGCAGCATTTTCTGGAAGCGGCCCCGGTCGAAGCAAAGTTGCGGCAGATCGATTTCGGCTCGTTCATCGCCGACTGGCTGCGCGACCGCAAGCGCAGCGAGGATCTGGCGCGCTTTGCACTGCGGCTGTTGCCGGAAGCGGTTGCGGCCACGGAGAATTCCGGCCTGATGACCTTTGTCAGCCGCCGCATCACCTCGCAATTGATGTCGATCGATCTGGCGCCGCTCGCGGCCGGCACGCTGCGCACCTTCGTGAAGGAAGGCCGGCACCAGGGCCTGCTCGACGACATCATGCGCGCGGTGCATCAATCGCTGACGCAGGCCGAGACCATGGCGATGATCCGCGAGAAGATCCGCGACGAATTGCCGACGCTGCTAAAACTCTATCGCGCCGACCGGTTCCTGGTGAACAAGATCGTGGCGTCGGCGACCGCGTTCTTCGAGGAAGTCCGCAACGATCCCAAGCATCCGTTCCGCGACGAGTTCGACCGCATGGTGCTCACCTTCGTCGACCGGCTCGGCAGCGATCCGGCCTATGCCGAGCGCATCCAAGGGCTGAAGCGCGATCTCCTGGCGCGCCCCGAACTGAACAGCCTCGCGCGCCACATCTGGGAGAATGCGCGATCGTTCTTCGAGCGCAGCGCGTCAGGCGAGACGCAGGTGCTGGAGCAATATCTCGTGCGCATGTTCGTAACGGCAGGCGAGGCGCTGGCTGCTGACGCCGAGATGCGCGCCGAGATCAACCAGGGTCTGGTCGCCGTGCTGCGCAGTGTGGTCGCCGAACAGAAGAGCGGCGTCTCCACCTTCATCTCCGATCAGGTCAAATCCTGGGACATGGGGCAGTTGATCGCGCTGATCGAAATCAACATCGGCCGCGACCTGCAATACATCCGTTTCAACGGCTCGCTAATCGGCGGGCTTGCAGGATTGGTGCTTTACACCCTCGAGTACCTGCTGCGGCTCGTGTGACTATTTCATCACGTCTGCGCTTTTAATTGTCACAAGTGTGAAGTGCGCCGTTGAAAGAAGAATTCTGGTTCCCTAGCTTTTTACGAAATAATGTTGCGTTGCGGAACGATTCTACCAGGCTTTCGTCTTCCCACTGAACCAGTGGCCGGCTGCCGCAACTTAAGGGGCCGAGCCCGAGAGGAGATATGATGTCCGTTGCTGCGCAGACGCTTCGTCCGCCGTCCAGAACCCTGATGTTTCTGGAGGGGCGGGCGATTTCCGAATTGGGCGCTTTCCTCGGTGCTTTGCCGCTCCTGAGTCTGGCGCCGAGAGGCGACGGGCATCCGGTGCTGGTATTGCCCGGTCTTGTGGCTTCCGACACCTCGACGCGTCCGCTGCGCAGCTTCCTGAAGAGCCGCGGCTACGCCGTCAGCGGCTGGCGCCAGGGCCGCAATCTCGGTCTGCGCCAGGGCGTGCAGCACGCGATGGTCGATCTCGTCCACGAATTGAACGACACGCATGGCCAGAAGGTCAGCCTCGTCGGCTGGAGCCTTGGCGGCCTTTACGCGCGTCAGCTCGCCAAGATGATGCCGGAGCGCGTACGCTCGGTGATCACGCTCGGCAGCCCGTTCGCGGCCGGCCCGAAGGCGACGAATGCCTGGCGCGTCTATGAAATGGCGAGCGGCCGCCGCGCCGACGAAGAGGACACGCGTTTCGGCGGGGCGCTGGCGGGCACGCCGCCGGTGCCGACCACCGCGATCTTCAGCCGTACCGACGGCATCTGCGCCTGGCAGGGCTGCAGGGAGCAGACCAGCGCGACGTCGGAGAGCATTGAGGTCGAAAGCAGCCATTGCGGCATGGGTCATCACCCCGCCGTGGTCTATGCGGTCGCCGACCGTCTGGCGCAGGCGGAAGGTAAATGGGCCCCGTTCGACCGCAGCGGCTGGCGCAGCATGGTTTATCCGAACCCGGATAGGTAATCGGGTTACCGATAGCTAATTCAGAACGCCGGCCTCGCGCCGGCGTTTTCGTGAATCCGCAAAACGCGGTATGCCTTGACGCATGCCGCAGCCGCTCGCCCGCATCGTCGAACAGCTCAAGCGCGAACCGTCGCGCACCGGCTCGATCGTCATCACCGTGTTCGGCGATGCCATCGTGCCGCGCGGCGGATCGGTCTGGCTCGGCACGCTGCTGGAATTCTTTGCCGCGATCGACATCGACAGCGGCGTCGTCCGCACCGCGATGTCGCGGCTCGCGACCGACGGCTGGCTCGAGCGCAACAAGGTCGGCCGCAACAGTTTTTACCGGCTCGACAAGAAGGGGCGGCAAACCTTCGATACCGCCACCAAGCACATCTACGATCCGCCGCCGTCCGACTGGACCGGGCGGTTTGAACTGCTGCTGATCGGCAATGGCGGGGACCGCGACGCTTCGCGCGATGCGCTGAAGAATGCCGGCTTCGGCAGTCCGCTGCCGGGCGTCTGGGTTGCACCGTCAGGCGTACCGGTTCCGGAGGAGGCGGCGGGCGCCATCCGTCTCGAAGTCTCCGCCGAGGACGACAGCGGCCGGCGTCTGCTCAGCGAAAGCTGGCCGCTTCAGCGCACCGCGGATGCCTATTTGAAATTCATGAAAACCTTCGAGCCGCTCCGCGCCTCGATCGGCCGCGGCGAGATTCTTTCCGACACGGATGCCTTCACCGCGCGGATTCTGCTGATCCACCATTACCGCCGCGTCGTGCTGCGCGACCCGCTGCTGCCGGCACCGCTTTTGCCCCGCGACTGGCCGGGCAGGGCGGCGCGACGGCTCTGCGGCGAGATCTATCGCGGGCTGCTTGCTGCGTCGGAACAATGGCTTGACGACCACGCGACCAACGAAAACGGGCCGTTGCCGAAGCCGGGCGGGGCGCTGGCGCGCCGGTTCGACGGGACGTAAACATGTTACAAAAATAACTTGCATTCGTATTTTTATGTTATATGTTGGAGGAAAGAACATACGGGGAGGTCGGCCATGTACACGCAGGCGCTCAATACGTCCGATGGCGATAACAGCCACATCGAGGACGCCGCACGTTCCGCAAACTTCCAGGCGCGCATCGATGCCGACGAGCGCATCGAGCCGAACGACTGGATGCCGGCCGCTTACCGCAAGACGCTGACGCGCCAGATTTCCCAGCACGCCCATTCCGAAATCGTCGGCATGCTGCCCGAAGGCAACTGGATCACCCGCGCGCCGTCATTGCGTCGCAAGGCGGCGCTGCTCGCCAAAGTGCAGGACGAATGCGGCCACGGGCTTTATCTCTATGCCGCCGCCGAAACGCTCGGCACCTCGCGCGAAGAGCTGGTCGATTTGATGCTGGCGGGGAAGTCGAGGTACTCCTCGATCTTCAACTATCCGACGCTGACCTGGGCTGACATCGGCGCGATCGGCTGGTTGGTCGATGGCGCGGCGATCATGAACCAGATTCCGCTGTGTCGCTGTTCCTATGGCCCCTATGCGCGCGCGATGATCCGCGTCTGCAAGGAAGAATCCTTTCATCAGCGCCAGGGCTTTGAGATCATGGTGATGCTGTCGAAGGGGACCGAAGAACAGAAGGCGATGGCGCAGAGCGCGCTCGATCGCTGGTGGTGGCCGGTGCTGATGATGTTCGGCCCGCCCGACAAGGCAAGCCAGCACTCGGACACCTCAACCAAGTGGAAGATCAAGCGCTTTTCGAACGACGAGTTGCGCCAGAAATTCGTCGATGCCACCGTGCCGCAGGCGCAATTCCTGGGCTTAACGATTCCCGATCCCGGCATGAAACAAAATGCCAACGGCAACTGGGAATACAGCGCGATCGATTGGGAAGAGTTCAATCAGGTGCTCGCCGGCAACGGCCCCTGCAATCGCGACCGATTGGCGGCGCGGCGCAAGGCGCATGACGACGGCGCCTGGGTGCGCGAAGCGGCGACTGCCTATGCGGAGAAGCGCAAGCAGCGCCAGCACGCGCAAGCGGCGGAATAGGGAGATCATCATGGCCACGCCGAACATGCCGCTCTGGGAAGTCTTCATCCGCAGCCGCAATGGGCTCGCGCACAAGCATGTCGGCTCGCTGCACGCCGCCGACACCACGCTGGCGTTGCAGGCCGCGCGCGACATCTACACCCGACGCGGCGAGGGCCTCTCGATCTGGGTGGTGCCGTCGAACGCGATCACGGCATCCGATCCCTCCGAGAAGGGCATGATGTTCGAGCCCGCGGAATCCAAGATCTACCGGCACCCGACGTTTTACGATGTGCCTGATGAAGTCGGGCATATGTGATGGCTGTTGCCTCGATCCAGGTCTCCGAAACCCCGCTGGTGCTCTACACGCTGCGCCGCGCCGACGATGCGCTGATTCTGGGCCATCGGCTGTCGGAATGGTGCGGCCACGCGCCGATGATGGAAGAGGACATGGCGCTCGCCAATATGGGCCTCGATCTGCTTGGGCAGGCGCGCGAGCTTTATGCTTACGCCGCCAAGGTCGAAGGCCGGGACAATGACGAGGACAAGTTCGCTTATCTGCGCGACGTCCGGCAGTACCGCAATCTGCTGCTGCTGGAACAGCCGAACGGCGATTTCGCGCGCACCATGGTGCGGCAGTTCTTCTATGCGGCCTTCGCGGATCTTTATTGGCGCGCGATGATGCAATCGAGCGATCCGACCCTGGCTGCGATCGCGGCGAAGTCCGAAAAGGAAAGCGCCTATCACGTCAGGCATTCATCGGAATGGATGGTGCGGCTCGGCGATGGCACCGAGGAGAGCCACCGGCGCGCGCAGAGCGCGATCGACGATCTCTGGGCCTATACCGGCGAGATGTTCCATCTCGACGACAGCGAGCGCGGCCTGATCGGCGCCGGCATCGCGATCGACCCCGCCAAATTGCACGCGCCATGGCTCAAGACCGTGTCCGGCGTCGTTAATGAGGCAACACTGGCGTTGCCTGACAACAACTGGATGCAGCAGGGCGGCCGCGACGGGCGGCACAGCGAACATCTCGGCCATCTTCTCAGCGAATTGCAGTCGCTGCCGCGCACGTTTCCGGGGGCGACATGGTAACCGCCTTGCTCAGCGATGCTGATTTGCGCCGGCGCGCCTGGGATGCGGCCGCCCAAGTGGTCGATCCCGAGATTCCGGTGCTCACCATTGCCGATCTCGGCGTGCTGCGTGAGGTCGCCGTCAGTGACGGCCATGTCGAGGTCGCGATCACGCCGACCTATTCCGGCTGCCCGGCGATGAACATGATCGCGCTGGAAATCGAGCTGGCGCTGGAACGCGCCGGCATTGCGCGGCCCAAGATCCGCACCGTGCTGTCACCGGCTTGGACCACCGACTGGATGAGCGAGGACGGCCGCCGCAAGCTAAGGGAATACGGCATCGCACCGCCACAGGCTTCAAATTCGCGCCGCGCGCTGTTCGGTGAGCAGCAGGTTTCGTGTCCGCAATGCGGCTCGGGAAATACGGAAGTCCTCTCCGAGTTCGGTTCGACCTCCTGCAAGGCGCTGTGGCGCTGCAAGAGCTGCCGCGAACCGTTCGACTATTTCAAGTGTCATTGATCATGTCCCTGACACCCCGCTTCCACCGTCTTGCCGTCAACGACCTGCGCCGCGAAGCGCCGGATGCGGTATCGCTGAGCTTTGCGATACCCGCGGAGCTATCAGGCGACTACAGCTTTACACCCGGTCAATATCTGACCCTGCGCACGACCATGGACGGCGAGGAAGTGCGCCGTTCCTATTCGATCTGCTCCGGCCCCGACGACGGCGAATTGCGCATCGCGGTGAAGAAGGTCGATGGCGGTGCGTTTTCGAATTGGGCGGCGGATGAACTGAAAGCCGGCGACGAGCTCGACGTGATGACGCCGACGGGGCGCTTCGGCGTCGCGCATGCGCCCGATCAAGCACGGGTCTATGTCGGCTTTGCCGCGGGATCGGGCATCACGCCGATCCTGTCGATCGTCAAGGGCGTGCTGGCGCGCGAACCGAACAGCCGCTTCTTCCTGTTCTACGGCAACCGCTCGACATCGAGCATGCTGTTCCGCGAGGCTCTGGAGGAACTGAAAGACCGCTTCATGCAGCGGTTCTCCGTCTTTCACGTGATCTCCGGCGAGGAGCAGGACATCCCGATCCTGCACGGCCGGCTCGACGGCGAAAAGGTTCGCGTGTTGCTGCGTTCGCTGGTACCGGCGTCGAGTGTTGATCACGTCTTCGTTTGCGGCCCCCTGGGCATGAGCGAGGACATCGAAAACACCTGCCGCGAGATCGGCGTTGCCGAGGATCGCATTCACGTCGAGCGCTTCGTCTCCGAGTTTGGCGGCAAGCCGCGCGCCAAAAAGATCGTCGAGACATCGGCGCCGCCGAAGGCGCTGGCCTCGCTCGTGATCGACGGCAAGCGCCGCGAGGTGCCGGTCGCCGAGGACGAATCCATTCTGGACGCCGCGCTCCGCGCCGGCATGGACCTGCCGTTTGCCTGCAAGGGCGGCATGTGCTCGACCTGCCGCGCCAAGCTGGTCGAGGGCGACGCGCAGATGGAAGTGAATTATTCGCTGGAGCCGTGGGAACTGAAGGCGGGGTTCATCCTCACCTGCCAGGCGCGGCCGGTGTCGGACAGGGTCGTGGTGGATTACGACCACGTGTGAACAAAGCCGTCGCGTTTGACGGTGCGACGGCTAGACTACCCGAATGAAAGAGGCCGGTTGCAACAGGCCCGACGACAGGGAGACCGCAGTGAACGTCAATGCCGCGCTATCGCCCGACGACCTCGCGCGCGCCTGTGCGGACGCGATGTGGAAGGAGGACGACGCCAGCAAGGGCCTCGGCATGCAGATCGTCGAGATCGGGCCGGGCCGGGCAACGCTTTCGATGACGGTCAGGCCGGAGATGGTCAACGGCCAGCGCATCGCCCATGGCGGCTTCATCTTTACGCTGGCGGATTCCACTTTTGCTTTTGCCTGCAACACCCACAACGAGCGCGCGGTCGCGGCGCAGTGCCATGTCACCTTCATCCGGCCCGGCAAGCTCGGCGATGTGCTGGTGGCGAGCGCGCGCGAGATCTCCCGCAGCGGCAGGTCGGGCATCTACGATGTGCAGGTCACCGCTGGTGACGTTGTGATCGCGGAATTCCGCGGTCATTCCCGCGCCATCGGTGGTGCGTGGCTGCCCGGTACCACGATAAAATAAAACAAAAACGATCTTTGAGGAAACGCGCGATGGCTTCGACCAGGCTTCAATCCAGTGCAGGCGGCTACCGCGCCGAGTTGGACTCGGTGGAGCGCGCCTCCCGCGACGAGATCGTGGCGCTGCAAACAAAGCGCCTCGCATGGTCGCTGGCGCATGCCTACGACAACGTCGCACACTACAAGAAGGCCTTCGACAAGGCCGGCGTGCACCCCGGCGATTTCAAGCAGCTTTCCGATCTCGCCAAATTTCCGTTCACGGTCAAAACCGACCTGCGCGACAACTACCCGTTCAACATGTTCGCGGTGCCGCGCGAGAAAGTGGTCCGCGTCCATGCGTCTTCCGGCACGACGGGAAAACCGATCGTGGTCGGCTACACCCAGGCCGATATCGACGTGTGGTCGGAGGTGATGGCGCGTTCGATCCGCGCCGCCGGCGGCCGCACCGGCATGATCATGCATAACGCCTATGGCTACGGCCTGTTCACCGGCGGGTTAGGCGCGCATTACGGCGCCGAGAAACTCGGCTGCACCGTGGTGCCTGTGTCCGGCGGCATGACCGAGCGGCAGGTGCAGCTGATCAATGACTTCAAGCCCGACATCATCACGGTGACGCCGAGCTACATGCTGGCGATCCTGGACGAGTTCAGGAAGCAGAAGCTCGACCCTCGCGCATCCTCGCTCAAGTTCGGCATCTTCGGCGCCGAGCCCTGGACCAACGCGATGCGCGTCGAGATCGAACAGGCTTTTGATATGGACGCGACCGATATTTACGGCCTGTCGGAAGTGATCGGCCCCGGCGTCGCGCAGGAATGCGTGGAGACCAAGGACGGCCTGCATATCTGGGAGGATCATTTCTACCCCGAAGTGATCGACCCCGAGACCGGCGCAGTGCTGCCGGACGGCGAAAAAGGCGAACTGGTGTTCACCTCGCTGACCAAGGAAGCCTTTCCGATCATCCGCTACCGCACCCGCGACCTGACGCGGCTGCTGCCGGGCACGGCGCGGCCGGGCATGCGGCGGATGGAAAAGGTCACGGGTCGTTCCGACGACATGATCATCCTGCGCGGGGTCAACGTGTTCCCGACCCAGATCGAGGAAGCTTTGCTCGCGACCGACTGGTGCGGCGGACATTTCATCATCGAACTGACGCGCGAGGGCCGCATGGACGAAATGACCGTGCTGGCGGAAGCCCGTCCCGAACATTGGGACGGCAGCGGTCTGCCCACGCACACGGAAAAAGTCGCAACCTTCATCAAGAACACCATCGGCATCACCGCCCGCATCAAAGCCGTCGCCCCCGAGACCCTGGAGCGATCGCTGGGAAAGGCCAAACGCGTGTTCGACAAGCGGCCGAAGGGATAGCATCAGATAGCTGAAAATGTGTTCATGCCCGATCCGTCTTGCCGTGATATCTGAAGTCGTCGGCCGGCTTTGCGGTCGCCGCTTCCTTCTCTCGGAGACGTGAGTTCCGCCATGGCTGATTCCAACCCGACCACCGCCGCCGACATCGTTGCCGCTGTCAGGGACAAGAAGATCAGGGCCGTCGATGTGACCAAGGCCGCGATCGCGCGCGCCGAACAGGTCAAGGATCTGAATGCGCTGATTATTCTGAACAAGGATCCGGCCATCGCAGCCGCGGCGGAAATCGACGAGGGCTCACGCGGCGCACTCCCGCTTGCCGGGCTCCCGATCGTCGTCAAGGACAACATCAACACGACAGACATGCCGACATCGGCTGGCACGCCGGCGCTGCAGAACGCGCGGACGAGCCGCAATGCGCCGTCGTGGGACCGGCTCTTGAAGGCCGGCGCCATCATGATCGGCAAGGCCAACATGCACGAGCTGGCGTTCGGCATCACCAGCACCAACCTCGCGTCCTTTGCAGGGCCGGTGAAGAATCCCTATGACAAGACGCGGATCCCGGGCGGCTCCTCAGGTGGAACAGCCGCGGCGATTGCCGCTGGTATCGTCAGCTGCGGATTGGGATCCGATACCGGTGGTTCGACCCGCGTGCCGGCAGCGCTTTGTGGCATTGTCGGACTGCGACCGTCGGTCGGCAATGGCGGCGCACAGCGCCGCTACGACGACGCCAATCTGGTGGTTCCGATCAGCCACACCCGCGACACCGTGGGCCCGATGGGCCGTACGGTCGCGGATGTAGCGCTGCTCGATTCCGTCATCACCGCCACGCCGATGGCAAAGATCGAGCCGTTGCGCGGCAAGCGGTTCGGCATCCCGGCGGCGTTCTGGAGCGGGCTCGACCGTGACCTCGAAACCGTGACCAGGGCTGCGCGTGCAAAACTTGCCGACGCCGGCGTCGTTCTGGTTGATGTCGATATGCCTGGCCTGTTCGAGCTGGATGCAAAGGTGTCGTTCCCGGTGGCGCTGCACGAACCGATCGCAGACATCCCCGCTTATCTCGAGGCGAGCGGCATCACGGATGTCACGCTGGCCGACATCGTGGCCGGGATCGCCAGTCCCGATGTCAAGGGCGTGTTTGGCGCCATCACCACCGACGCCTTCGGTGCCGCCTATCAGGATGCCATCACGGTGCATCGGCCCGCGCTGCAGAAAATGTACGAGGCGTACTTCCGCGACAATAATCTGGACTGCATTCTGTTTCCGACCACCATCGCACCGGCGCCTTTGATCGATGCCGGGAAGGGGTCCGGCGAGATGTCGATCAATGGCGGCGCGCCGGTGCCGACATTCGACACCATGATCCGCAATACCGATCCCGGCAGCAATGCCGGCCTTCCCGGCCTGTCGCTCTATGCTGGAATGACGCCGGAGGGACTGCCGGTCGGACTCGAGATCGATGGTCCGGTCGGCAGCGATACAAAACTGCTTGGGCTCGGCCTTGCGATCGAAGCCATTCTGGGTTCGGCGCCGCCGCCGAAGATCTAGCCGGCTTCCTTCAACAAGCCTCTTGAACTCAGCGGGCAGTCCGCTAGTCATGGGACGAAGCCGCGACGGTGTAACGATCCCTGCGGGCGTCAAATCGCGCTGGAAGCCCACATCACAGGGAATATCGATGAAGCCGGTCTCCACACCACCTGGTCAGACAGTTGAAGCGCGCTGCGTCCGGCTGGCGGCGAAGGCGGAGAACCCGGCTTCGCTTGCGCCCGTGGTCGAGACGCGGGCGCTGTCGCGTGCCGAAAACGAGCTGTTGATCGAGGTCAAGGCGGCGGCGGTCAACCCGTCCGACGTCAAGGCCGCGACCGGCCTGATGTCCTATGCGGTGTTTCCGCGCACGCCGGGCCGCGACTATGCGGGCGTCGTGATCGACGGCCCGGCGGGGTCGATCGGGCGCGAAGTGTTCGGCTCTTCCGGCGATCTCGGCATTCGCCGCGACGGCACCCATGCCACCCATCTCGTGGTCGAAGCCGATGCCGTGGTGGAGAAACCCAAAAGCATTTCGTGGGAGGAGGCCGCCGGCATCGGCGTTCCCTTCGTGACCGCGATGGAAGGGCTGCGCCGCGCCGGCATTCCAAAAGCCGGCGAGACTGTGCTTGTGATGGGCGTCAACGGAAAGGTCGGACAGGCGGCGGTGCAGATCGCAAGCTGGCACGGCGCGCGCGTGATCGGCGTCGTCCGCAAGGACGAACTTTATGAAGGCCACGCCAATTCGAAGGTCGACGTGATCAATGCCTCCGCGACCGATGTCGCGGCGCGTGTGCGCGAACTCACCGACGGCAAGGGGGCCGACATCGTCTTCAACACCGTCGGCGATCCCTATTTTGAGGCCGCGCACAAATCGCTGGCGCTGCGCGGGCGCCAGATCCTGATCGCCGCGGTCGATCGCATCGTGCAGTTCAACATTCTGGAGTTCTATCGCGGCCAGCACACCTATGTCGGCATCGATACGCTCGGCCTGTCGTCGGTCGCAACCGGCGCGGTGCTCAGGGAATTGGGCCCGGGCTTTGCGAGCGGCCACCTGAAGCCGTTCCCGATCAAGCCGGCCGCGATCTATCCGCTGGAACAGGCCAAGGCCGCTTTCATCGCGGTGGCGGGTTCGTCGCGTGACCGCGTGATCCTGCGGCCGGTGTAAATCCTCTCGGACAGAACTTTTTCCTCGTTGCAGCGGGAACGAAACCAGTCGCATTCCGGTTGGGGTCGATTGTTTTATTCTCTCGTTGTGCCGCTGCGCGGAAGCTTCATTCTTTGTTCGCCCCCGCCGTGGACGCCCCCATGCATGCGCCGCTATAGCAGGGTGAAATCTGTAGCATATTTATGCTGTCGCGGTTGATATCGCCGAACGCTTGAGGAAAATGCCGTGCAGGGCACTGCGAACATCATTGTGCTGAGCGGACTGCTGATCGGCCTCGTTTACGGCGTGGTCGGCCTGTTGAGCGGCTTTTGCATGCTCTCGAGCCTGCGCGGCTGGTGGGCGGAAGGCGATGGCCGTCTGGTCCGCACCTACGCGCTCGCGATCGGCGTCGCGGTGGCATCGACGCAATTGCTGGCGGCGGCCGGCCTCGTCGATCTCGGCAAGTCGATTTACCTGCAACCATCATTTTCGGTGCCGCTGATGTTCTTCGGTGGCTTGCTGTTCGGCTATGGCATGGTGATGTCGAACGGCTGCGGCTCGCGCGCGCTGGTGCTGCTCGGGCGCGGCAATCTTCGCTCCTTCGTGGTGGTGATCGTGCTCGGCATTTTTGCGATGATGACGCTGAAGGGCCTGATCGCGCCCGCGCGCATCGCGATGGTGCAGGCCTCGCAGACCACGACGACGGTCAATTCCGTCCCGGCACTGCTGTCGGCGTTCGGCCTCAGTGAAATCACGGCGCGCATGCTGGCGGCCTCCGCCGTCAGCGCCGCGCTGATCATCTTCGCCTTCGCGCATGCCCCGTTCCGGAAATCGCCGGGCCAGGTCGCCGCCGGTCTTGTGATCGGCCTTCTGGTGGCGGGGGGCTGGTTTGCGAGCGGCTATCTCGGCGCCGACGACTTCAATCCGACGCCGGTGGTGTCGCTGACCTTCATCGCGCCGATCGCGGATGCCCTGCAATATGTCATGCTGTCGACGGGATCGACGCTGAATTTCGGCATTGCCACCGTCGGCGGCGTGCTCGCCGGCAGCCTCATCACGGCGCTGGCGACCGGGCGTTTTCACCTGGAAGGTTATCAGTCGCCGCGCCACATGCTGCGCTCGGCCGGCGGCGCGGCGTTGATGGGCGCCGGCGGCGTGATGGCGTTCGGCTGCTCGATCGGGCAGGGCCTGTCAGGCTTTTCAACCCTGGCGCTCGCCTCGCTGATCGCGGTTGCTGGCATACTGGTCGGCACGGCCCTGGGCCTGCGCGGCGCGCTGCGCGTGCGTCCGCTGGCAACGGCCTAGCTCCGTTACTCCGCAGCCTTCGTCACGATCCGGATTTCCGACGTCAGCGTGCGATGCACCGGGCACTTGTCGGCAATCTCCATCAAGCGTTTGCGCTGCTCGGCGTCGAGCGCGCCTTCGATCGAGATCACGCGGTCGATTTGGTCGAGCATGCCGACGCGGGTTTCGCATTCGGCGCAGTCTTCCGCATGGATCTTCTTGTGCTGCAGCGTCACCGTGACGCGATCGAGCGGCAGCGATTTGCGGTCGGCATACATCCGCATCGTCATTGAGGTGCAGGCGCCAAGGCCCGCCAGCACGAAGTCATACGGCCCGGGCCCACTGTCCTGGCCGCCGGCGGCAACGGGTTCATCGGCCAGCATCTGGTGCGGCCCTGACGTGACGGTCTGCTGGAATTTGCTGGCGCGGGTCTCGCGCACCACGACATTGCGCGCTACCTCGCCGAGTTCGGCGGCCGCTTGGGCCGGAAGCGGTTCGACATAGCGTTCGACCCAGGCGGCGATGACGTCGGCGACATAGACGGTGTCGCGCTTGTTGCTGAGCAGATGATCGGCGCCGGACAGCGACACGAAACTCTTCGGATGCTTTGCAGCGACAAAAATATTGGTCGCGTTGTCGATCCCGACGGTGTCGTCGGTCGGCGAATGCATGATCAACAGCGCCTTGTGCAATTTGGCGACATGCGCCATCAGGCCATGTTCGGCGATGTCGTCGAGGAATTCACGCTTGATGTGAAAGGGGCGTCCGGCGAGCTGAACCTCGACCTTGCCTTGGGTGCGAATGTCCTCAATGCGATCCCCAAACAAATGCGTGACGTGGGCGGGATCGGAGGGCGCGGCGATGGTGACGACCGCCCTGGCATCGGGGATTAGCCCGGCAGCGGCGAGGATCGCGGCACCGCCGAGGCTGTGACCAATCAGGATCGTCGGCACCTGCCGGGTTTCGCGTAGGTGATCGGCGGCGTGGACGAGGTCGGCAACATTTGACGTAAAGGTCGAGTTGGCGAAATCGCCTTCGCTGGAGCCCAAGCCTGTGAAGTCGAACCGCAGCACCGCGATGCCGCGGGCGTTTAGCGCGGTTGCGATGCGTTTGGCCGCCAGCACATCCTTGCCGCAGGTGAAGCAATGCGCAAACAGCGCATAGGCGTGGGTGGCGCCGTCGGGCTTGTCCAGCGCCGCGGCAAGCTGATGGCCGCCTTCACCGGTGAATTGAAAGCGTTCGGTCGGCACGGGCGTTCTCCCTTGGCTCAGTAAGGCGTCAGTCGCTGTAACGCTGCTCCGCCCACGGGTCGCCGCGGTTGTGATAGCCGCGGACTTCCCAATAGCCCGGCGCGTCCTTATCGAGGAATTCGATGCTCTGCAGCCATTTGGCGCTCTTCCAGAAATAGAGATGCGGCACCACCAGCCGCACCGGGCCGCCATGGTCCTGCTCCAGCGGCTGGCCGGACCAGCTGTGGGCGAGCAGGGCGTCTTCGGCGGCGAAATCCTCCAGCGCAAGGTTGGTGGAGTAGCCGTCATGCGAATGCAGCACCACGAACGCTGCCTCGTCGCGCGGCCGGCACGCGATCAGGAGGTCGCGGGTCGAAAGACCCTCCCATTGATTGTCGTAGCGCGACCAGGTGGTGACGCAATGGATGTCGGACAGGAATTGCGTCTGCGGTTGCGCGCTGAATTCGGCAAAATTCCAGAAGATCGGATTTTCGACCGCGCCGTAGACGTCGAGCCGCCAGCGCTCGCGCGAAATGCTCGGCGTCAGGCCGAGATCGAGCACCGGCCAGTCGCGCGTCAGATGTTGGCCCGGCGGCAAGCGCTGGTCATCGGGACGGGTAACTTTGCCGGTGAGGAATTTTCCCTCGCGCGCCCAGCGCTGCTTGCTGCGCGTCAGCTTGCTCTCCGGCGGCGGCTCCTGGTCTTCGGTCATATCGGAACCTCATTCGTGACGATGCATCGACGATTTGAGGGAAAGACGCGTTACCTCGGCGCGCGCGGCTCGATCGGCGTGGTGCCGCGGACGCCCAGAATATCTTCCAGCGCCTTTGCGCCGGCCAGGAGCTGCGCCTCGCCGCGCGGCTTGGCCACCATCTGCAGTCCGACCGGCAGGCCCGAGGCCGTAAAACCGCACGGCAGCGACAACGCGGGGCAACACACCAGCGTGATCGCGTAGACGATGCCGAGCCACTCGACATAATTGTCGAACTTCTTGCCGGCGCACTCGGCGACGTAGCGGTTCTCGACCGGGAACGGCGCCACGATGGTGGCGGGCGCCAGCAGCAGATCGTACTTGTCGAAGAATTCCAGCGTGCGTGCGGTCATCGCGACGCGCTGCGCTTCGGCGCGCTCGATCTGCTCGACGGTCAGCTTGAGGCCTTCCTCGATGTTCCAGATCACTTCGGGCTTGAGCTGGTCGCGCTTGGTGCGCAGCAATTGCGCCTTGCTCAGCGCGAAGTCGAACGCGCGCAGCACGTGGAAACATTCATGGGCCTCACGCAGATCCGGATGGGCTTCCTCGACGATGACCCCAAGCTCGGCGAAACGCTGCGCTGCCTTGCGGGTAATGGCAGCGACTTCAGGGTCCACAGGGGTGATACCGAGATCGGGCGAATAGGCGATACGCTTCGGCTTGTTGCCGGCGCGCACGGCGGACAGGAACGAATTCGGCAGCACCGGCAGCGACAAGGGATCGCCGGGATGTTCACCGCTCATCGCGTCGAGCAGCAAGGCGACGTCTTCGACATTGCGTGCCATCGGGCCCTGGACGCCGAGGTTGCGGTCGATCGCGGCCGCGAGCGTGTGCGCGACGCGACCGATGCTCGGCCGCAGCCCGACGATGCCGCAGAAGCTTGCGGGGTTGCGCAGCGAGCCGCCCATGTCGGAGCCGTGGGCGAGCCAGGCTGTTCCGGTGGCGAGCGCCACCGCCGCACCGCCCGAGGAGCCGGCGGCGGAGCGGGAGGTGTCCCAGGGATTGCGCGTCGCGCCGAACACTTCGTTGAACGTGTTGGCGCCGGCGCCGAATTCCGGCGTGTTCGACTTGGCGTAGATCACGCCGCCATTGTTTTCGAGATGCTCGACCAGAATGTCCGATTTCGCCGGGATGTTATCCTTGTAGATCGGCGAGCCCTGCGTGGTCAGCACGCCCTCGACCGCTGTGAGGTCCTTGATCGGGATCGGCAGGCCTGCGAGCAGGCCGCGCTCGCCGACCGGCTTTTTCATCAGCGTTTTGGCGCGGTCGCGGGCGCGGTCGAAGCACAGCGTCGGCAGCGCGTTGACGGGGCCGTCGACTTCGGCGATCCGCTTTTCCAGCACGTCGAGCAGATCGAGTGGCGTGACTTCACCCGCTCTCAGTTTGCCAACGATGGCACACGCCGTCTCTCGCACCAGCCCCTGATCAGCCACTTTTCTCTCCGCAGTTTCTTGGTCGTGAATGGTGCTGTAGAACATTTTTTGGCAAAGTGGAAACGCGCCCACGTCGTGGCTGCACTGGAGATTTGGAATGCCGGCATTGTTCTCTGCGCTGGACTGGCGCGCGATGAGCCAGCAGGAGCGCGATCTCGGCCTCAATAATGTCGTCGCCGTGCCCGGCGCCGTCGAGCTGGTCGCGGGCTGGGAGCAGCGTTCCGCCGACATGCGCAAGCGCTTCCCCGACCAACTCGACCTCCGCTACGGCCCGCGCGAGCGCAACCGGATCGACTTCCTGAAAGCCGCCGACAAGGCGCCGACGCTGCTGTTCATCCATGGCGGCTATTGGCAGACCCGCGCCAAGGAGGCCTTTACAGTGTTCGCCGAAGGCCCGATGGCGCACGGCATCATTGTAGCGCTGATTGGCTACACGCTGGCGCCGGATGCGACGCTCGACGAGATTGTCGCCGAAATCCATTCCGGCATCGATTATCTCACCGGACAATTGCCGGCGCTCGGTGCGGCCGGTGACGATATCGTGGTGTCCGGCTGGTCCGCCGGTGGCCATCTCACCTCGATGGCGCTGTCGCATCCGTTAGTGAGGGCCGGGATGGCGATATCGGGCATTTTTGACCTCGAGCCGATCAGGCACAGCTATCTCAACGAGAAACTGAAAGCCGACGAGGCGACGTCGCTCCGCAATTCGCCGGTGAAGCAGCCGGGCGGTCCGCTCAAGCCGCTGTCGCTGGTGGCCGGCAGCGCCGAGCTGCCGCTGCTGCGCAAGCAAACCGCCGACTTCGCTGGCCACCGCGCCAAATACGGATTGCCGGTGACCTATGAGGAAGTTCCCGGCGCCGACCATTTTTCGATCATGCACGAGATGATGTCGCCGACGGGGAGGATCACGACGCTGATAAGGCAATTGTTTGAAAGGACGGCAGGTTGATGTGCCCGTCATTCCGGGGCGATGCGAAGCATCGAACCCGGAATCTCGAGATTCCGGGTCTGGTGCTAGCGCACCATCCCGGAATGACGAACTTAACTTCACTCGCAATGACGGCGGTTGATCGCGCTACCCCCACCCCGCACTGATCCCGCCGTCGACTGTATAAATCACGCCCGACGTATATCCCGAACGGTCCGAGGCCAGGAACGCCATCAGGTCACCGATCTCGCGGGCATGGGCGGGGCGGCCGAGCGGCAGGCCCTTCTGGAATTCCTTGTAGCGGTTCTCGTCGCCGAACTGGTTTTTGGCGCGAGTCTTCAGCAGCGTGACGTGGCGGTCGGTGCCGACGGGGCCGGGATTGATGCCAACCACGCGGATATTGTCGGCGAGGCTCTTGCCGCCTAGTGCACGCGTGAACGCCATCAAGGCCGCATTGCCCGCGCTGCCGCAGATATAATTGGCGTCGAATTTTTCACCGGCGGCACCGATGTCGTTGACGATGACGCCATGGCCGCGCGCCTTCATCTGCGCATAGACCGCGCGGGTGAGGTTGATGTAGCCGAACACTTTCAGTTCCCAGGCGTGACGCCAGGTGGCCTCGTCGATCTTGTCGATCGAGCCGCCCGGGATATCGCCGGCATTGTTGACGAGGATGTCGATGTCGGCGGTATCCTTCACCAGCTTTTCGATGTCGGCCGGCTTGCGCAGGTCGACGACATGCACCGAGGCGTCGATCTGGTGGTTCGAACGCAGGCGATCTGCCAGCGCCTTCAATTGCTCGCCGTTGCGGGCGGCCAGCCTGATGTCGCAGCCTTCCTCGGCGAAAGCTTCGGCCGCGGCCGCGCCAATGCCCTTGGAGGCGCCGGTGATCAGGACGCGCTTGCCGCGCAAATGCAGATCCATGGGAATTCTCGCTTCATGAGGGGTATCGGGGGAGTGGTCTGCGAAATTGGTAGGCGGTCGGCCCATCAGTGGTCAACATTGCACTGCAGCGTTGCACCCGCGCGCCGTTTGGTCCATTGCAAGGCCATCAACAGGCCGTGTCTGGGGCATGGCACACGACCCAAAGAGCAAGCCACCCAAGGATTTCAAGGATGAGCAAAAAAACCTATCGGATCGCGGTCATTCCCGGCGACGGCATCGGCAAGGAAGTGGTGCCGGAGGGCCTGCGCGTTCTTGAGGCGGCCGCGAAAAAGCACGGCGTCGCCGTGCATTTCGATCATTTCGACTTCGCGTCCTGGGACTATTACGAAAAGCACGGCGAGATGATGCCGGAGGATTGGAAGGCCCGGATCGGCAAGCACGACGCGATCTATTTCGGCGCGGTGGGCTGGCCGGCAAAAATCCCCGATCACATTTCGTTGTGGGGCTCGCTGATCAAGTTCCGCAGGGAGTTCGACCAGTACGTCAACTTACGCCCGGTTCGGCTGATGCCCGGCGTGCCGTCGCCGCTCGCGAACCGCAAGCCCGGCGATATCGATTTCTGGGTGGTGCGCGAAAATACCGAGGGCGAATATTCTTCCGTCGGCGGGCGCATGTTCCCGGATACCGACCGTGAATTCGTCACCCAGCAGACGGTGATGACGCGCGTCGGCGTCGATCGCATTCTCAAATTCGCATTCGATCTTGCGGCATCACGCCCGAAGAAGCATCTGACCTCGGCGACCAAGTCCAACGGAATCTCGATCACGATGCCCTATTGGGACGAGCGCGTGGAGGCGATGGCGAAGAACTATCCCAAGGTCAAGTGGGACAAGTACCACATCGATATTCTCACCGCGAATTTCGTGCTGCATCCGGACTGGTTCGACGTCGTCGTCGGCTCCAATTTGTTCGGCGATATTCTCTCCGATCTTGGCCCGGCCTGCACCGGCACCATCGGCATCGCGCCGTCAGGCAATATCAATCCGGAAGGCAATTTCCCGTCGGTGTTCGAGCCGGTGCACGGCTCGGCGCCTGACATTGCCGGGCAGGGCATCGCCAACCCGATCGGCATGATCTGGTCGGGCGCGATGATGCTGGAGCATCTCGGCGAGAAGGAAGCGGCGGCCTCGATCGTCGGCGCCATCGAGCGCACGCTCGGCGAACGCACGCTGCGCACCCGCGATCTCGGCGGCAACGCGGATACGACCGCTTGCGGCAAGGCGGTCGCGGATATGGTGGATTAGGACTGCGAGATCACAAACTCGATCGTCGTCCCGGCCTTGAGCCGGGACCCATACCGCGTTGTGCTATCGGCTAAAGCAAGGTGGCTCACACCTGCGACGATCACGACCGCCGCGGCGTATGGGTCCCGGCTCAAGGCCGGGACGACAGAAATCCTATTTCCCCTTCGCGATCCGCCGGCAGTGCTCCAGCGCCGCCCCGATCAGATTCTCGCTCGCCTCCGGTGTGCGGAACGCAGAATGCGCCGACAGCGTGACGTTGGGCAGCTTGGTCAAGGGATGATCCGCCGGCAGCGGCTCGATGTTGAAGACGTCGAGGCCGGCATGGCGGATCTGGCCTGATTTCAGGGCCTCGATCATCGCTTCCTCGTCGACGATGGCGCCGCGCGCGGTGTTGACGAGGATGACGCCGAGCTTCATCGCCTCGATACAGGCACGCGAAACCATCCCGCGCGTCTCGTCGTTGAGCAGCAGGTGGATCGAGATGACGTCGCTCTCGCTCAGCAGCTCATCGAGTTCGACGAACTCGACCTTCGGGTGCTTCTTGGGTGACCGGTTCCAGGCGATCACGCGCATGCCGCTGCCGAGCGCGATCCGCGCGACTTCGGCGGCGATGCCGCCGTAGCCGATCAGCCCCAGCGTCTTGCCGGTCAGTTGCATGGCGTCATCGCGCAGCCAGTTGCCGGCGCGGATCCCGCGATCCATGCTGGCGAGGCCGCGCGCGCCTTCCCACATCAGCGCGATGGCGCATTCGGCCACGGCCGTGTCGCCATAGCCCTTGATCAGGTGCACCTCGATGCCGAGTTCGGCGAGCTCTTCCGGATTCATGTAGCTGCGCGCGCCGGTGCCGAGGAACACCACGTGCTTCAGCTCGGTGCACTTTTTCGCAATCTCGGTCGGCAGCGCGGTGTGATCGACGACGGCGATTTCAGCGCCGTCGAGCAAGGCCGGATACTGATCCGAGGTGATGTCGGGATCCCTGTTGATACGGACCTTGGGGTCACCGGGTTGTTCCAGCCGCTCGAAGATCACGGCCAGCGAATCATTGGCATCGACAAAAACACCGCGCACGGCAGTCCCTCCGGTTTTGATTATTTTATGACGCCACGCCGGCAAGCGCCAGCACGGTATGCATCAGGACGTTGGCGCCGGCGGTGCAGTCAGCCTGCGTGGCGTCTTCCAGTTCGTTGTGGCTGATGCCGTCCTTGCAGGGCACGAACACCATCGCCGCCGGCATTACCGTATTGAGGTTGCAGGCATCGTGGCCGGCGCCGGAGGTGATGCGGCGATGCGAATAGCCCAGCGCGGTGGCGGCGTTCTCGACGGCGTCGACGAGTTTCGGATCGAAATGGGTCGGCGGCTTGCGCCAGACCAAGTCGAGCTTGACGTCGACCTTGCGCCGGACCGCAATCTCGGTGATCGCCGCGCGCAAATCCCTGTCCAGCGCGTCCATGATCGCGGCGTCCGCGCTGCGGCAATCCATCGTAAAGGCGATTTCGCCGGGAATGACGTTGCGCGAGGGATTGGCGATCACGGCCTCGCCGATGGTACCGACCGCCTTCGGGCCGTGTTTCCTGGCGGTTGCTTCCATCGCCAGCACGATTTCCGACAGCGTCGCCAGTGCGTCGCGCCGCAACGGCATCGGCGTCGAGCCGGCATGGCTTTCGAACCCGGTGATCTTGCCGTCGTACCACAGCACGCCCTGGCCGGAATCGACCACGCCGATGGTCTTGTTCTCGGCTTCGAGAATCGGGCCTTGCTCGATATGCAGTTCGACGAAGCTGGAGAATTTCTGCCGGCCGACCGGGCTCTCGCCGCGATAGCCGATGCTGTCGAGCGCCTCCGCCACCGTGACGCCCTCGGCATCCTTGCGCGACAGAATGTCGTCGGTGGTGAAATCACCGACATAGGCGGCCGACGCCATCATCGCCGGCGCAAAACGCGAGCCTTCCTCATTGGTCCAGTTGCAGATGCAGATCGGCGTCTCGGTCTCGATACCGGCATCGTTGAGGGTGCGAACCACTTCAAGCGCGGCGAGCGTGCCGAGTATACCGTCGAACTTGCCGCCGGTCGGCTGGGTGTCGAGGTGGGAACCGACGCCGATCGGCGCCTTCGACATGTCGCGCCCCTTGCGCAGGCCGAACATCGAGCCGAGCGCGTCGACGTGACACTCGAGGCCGGCGGCTTCGCAGGCTTTCCGGAACCAGTCGCGGACCTGCTTGTCCTCAGGTCCGAGCGTCAGCCGCCGCACGCCGCCTTTCGGCGTTGCGCCGAATTTGGCGGTTTCGTGAATGGTGTCCCACAGCCGGGCGGAATCGATTTGCAGGTTGGATGCGATCTTGGTCATTGAGCCATTCCGGTCTTGATTGATGCTCACCCGATCCGCTTCAATGACGCGCCTGCAGCGGCGCGTCAACAACGACGCCACCTTGCGCGAGCGAGGCCGCCAATTCGGCCACCCGTTCGACCGCGATGGTGTCCGGAGAAGCCAGCCAGCTCGCCGAAAACGTCAACAATGGCATCTGCAGGTTGGTCGACAGCAATTGCAGCCTGCCATCCGCGATTTCGCTTTCGACGATCGCCGTTGGAATCACCGCAATGCCGAGGCCTTCGATCGCCATGTGTTTGACTGTTCCGAGCGAGGCGCTGGCGTGCAGGCGCATCGGTGGCAGGTCGGGTCGGTTGAACAGCGACCGGACGATTTCGTAAGGCGGCGTCTTGCGCGGAAAGGTGATGATGGGAAATTTGGCGAGGTCATGCACCGACAGCCGTTCCTTGCCTAGTCCGAGCGAAGGACTGGCAAGGAATCCAACCGAATAATCGCACAGCACCCGGTTGCTGATGGTCGGCCCCGTCACCGGCCCGAGCAGGAACGCCAGTTCGATCTCCTGCGCCAGCAGCCGGTTGCGCAAATTCGAGGTGATGTCGACTTCGATCTCGAGCGAGAGGTTGGGATAGGTGTGATTGACGCTCTTGATCAGCTGCGTCAGGAAGGTGTGGACGATGGTCTCGGCGACGCCGAGCCGCAGCACGCCGCGCATCGCCGAGTGGTCGCCGACCACAGCCAGCATTTCCGAACGCAGCCCGATCAGTTTCTCGGCATAGACCAGCAATTGCCGGCCGCTCGGTGTCGGCATCACCATGCGGCGCTCGCGCTGTAACAATCTCACGCCCACCTCGCGTTCGAGCTGGGCGATCCGCTGCGAGATGGCGGGCTGGGTGGTGTTGAGCTTCTGCGCAGCACCGCGAAAGCTGCCGAGCGTCACCACCCACATGAAGGTCTCGATTGCCTTGAAATCGACCATGCACCCTCTGCCCGCATATCGATAAATTAATTTTATCGATCTTGATTAAAAATGACGATTAGACATTATAATAGCCATATGCGGGAGTACATGTCGACCTGATTGGAGCTGTTGCAACGATGACCAGCTTGGCAAAGACGGAACGACCCGGCTTCGATA
This sequence comes from Bradyrhizobium sp. AUGA SZCCT0176, assembly GCF_018130145.1. Classification (GTDB taxonomy): domain Bacteria; phylum Pseudomonadota; class Alphaproteobacteria; order Rhizobiales; family Xanthobacteraceae; genus Bradyrhizobium. Next base: position 91,798 of record NZ_JAFCMB010000005.1, read on the forward strand.
CGGCGAATTTATCGCCCAGCGTCGCCGCCCGGCACGCCTGCCGGACCGGCATGGCCACCACCACGGCCGGTGTCGCCAACGGCTACGTGCAGGGCAATCTGGTGATCCTGCCGGAAAAGCTCGCGGCGTCGTTTCACCGGTTCTGCCAGCTCAACCCCAAACCGTGCCCGATCATCGGCATGTCCGATGTCGGTGATTTCAGAATTCCCTCGCTCGGCCTCGACCTCGACATCCGCACCGACCTGCCGCGCTATCGCGTCTGGCGCGACGGCGAAGTGGTGGAAGAGCCGACCGACATTACCGCGCACTGGCGCGACGACCTGGTGGCGTTCGTGATCGGATGCTCCTATTCATTCGAGGAAGCGTTGCTGGCGGACGGCCTGCCGATCCGCCACATCGAGCGCAATGTGCGCGTGCCGATGTACCGCACCAACATCGCCTGCGGCGCGGCGGGCCCGTTTGCGGGTCCAATGGTGGTGTCGATGCGGCCGTTCAAACCGGCGGATGCGATCCGCGCCGTGCAGATCACCTCGCGCTTTCCTTCGGTGCACGGTGCGCCCGTTCATCTCGGTCATCCGCATTCGATCGGGATCGCCGATGTCAACAAGCCCGACTACGGCGACGCGGTGCCGGTCGGGGACGACGAGATTCCGGTGTTCTGGGCCTGCGGTGTGACGCCGCAATCGGTGATCGCGGCGGCCAAATTGCCGTTTGCGATCACGCATGCGCCTGGATTGATGCTGGTGACCGATTTGCAGAACAAGGCGCTTGCCGTGCTTTGATGCAGCTCGTGCCGATCATTGAGGCTTTACCGTAACCGCCAACCGCTTCATCGATGTCAGCCGTTCAAAAGGGGATTTGCAATGACGATCACGCGCCGCAATGTATTGCTTGGAGCCACCGCTGCCGCCGCTCTCGCGCCGATCGCGGCCCGCGCGCAAACGCCCGAAGTGGTGATCGGCGTCACCTATCCGATGTCCGGCGCCAATGCGCAGATCGGCGTCGACGCGCAGCACGCCTATGTCACCGCCACCGACATCATCAACAACAAGCATGATTTCGAGCTGCCGCTGGCAAAGGATGCCGGATTGCCTGGCCTCGGCGGCGCCAAGATTCGCCTCGTGTTCGCCGACCATCAGGGCGATCCCCAGAAGGGCCGTGCCGAAGCCGAGCGCCTGATCACGCAGGAGAAAGTCTGCGCCATCATCGGCAGCTACCAGAGTTCGGTGGCGGTCACCATCAGCCAGATCTGCGAGCGCTATCAGACCCCGTTTGTCTCGGCTGACAACTCGTCGCCGAGCCTGCATACCCGTGGCCTGAAATTCTTCTTCCGCGCCGCGCCCCACGACGAAATGTTCACCAAGGCGATGTTCGACTTCTACGACGCCTTGAAGAAGAAGGGCACCAAGATCGAGACGCTGGCCCTGTTCCACGAGGACACCATCTTCGGAACCGACTCCGCGAACGCGCAGATCAAGCTTGCGAATGAGCGCGGATACAAGATCGTTGCCGACATCAAGTACCGTTCCAATTCGCCGTCGCTGTCGGCAGAGGTCCAGCAGCTCAAGTCGGCGAATGCCGACGTGCTGATGCCCTCGAGCTACACCACCGACGGCATCATGCTGGTCAAGACCATGGCCGAACTCGGCTACAAGCCGAAGGCCATCGTGGCGCAGGCCGCGGGCTTTTCCGAAAAGGCGCTGTACGACGCGGTTGGCGACAAGCTCGAGGGCGTCATCACCCGCGGCAGCTTCTCGCTCGATCTCGCCGCCAAGCGGCCGATGGTCGGCAAGATCAACGATTTGTTCAAGGCGAAGTCGGGCAAGGACCTGAACGACAACACCTCGCGCGAGTTCATGGGCCTGATCGTGCTGGCGGACGCCATCAACCGCGCCAAGTCGACCGACGGTGAAAAGATCCGCGCGGCGCTGGCCGCGACCGAAATCCCGGGCGAGCAGACCATCATGCCGTGGAAGCGTGTGAAGTTCGACGATCTGGGCCAGAACAACGACGCCGATCCGGTGCTGCTGCAATATATCGGCGGCAAGTTCGTCACCATCTCCCCGCCGCAAGGCGCGGTCGCCGAGGCCGTCTGGCCGATGAAGTAACGGCCGGACACGGGGGCGGGGGACATGACAGCCGAGACCATTATCCAAAGCCTGGCGAGCGGCCTCCTGATGGGGCTGCTCTACGGGCTGATTGCGGTCGGCCTCGCGCTGATCTTCGGCCTGATGGACGTCGTGAATTTCGCCCATGGCGAATTCCTGATGATCGCGATGTACGCGTCGTTCTTCCTGTTCGCGTTCTTCGCGATCGATCCATTGTTGGCGGCGCCGCTGGTCGCTGCGGCGTTGTTCGTCTTTGGCGCCGTGGTCTATCTCCTGATCGTGCGCTTCGCGGTCAGGGCAAAGGCCAATGCCGGCATGGTGCAGATCTTCTCCACCTTCGGGCTTGCGATCGTGATGCGCGGCGTGGCGCAGTTCTTCTTCACGCCGGATTACCGCAGCGTCACCCATTCATGGCTTGGCGGCAAAACCATCTCGATCGGCGGCATCTTCCTGCCCCAGCCGCAACTGATCGGCGCGGCGGTGGCGATGGCGGCCTTCGGCGGGCTCTACTTCTTCATCAACCGCACCGATTTCGGCCGCGCGCTCGAAGCCACCCGCGAGGATGCCGGCGCCGTGGCGCTGGTCGGTATCGACAAGAACCGCGTGTTCGCGCTCGGCTGGGGCCTCGGTGCAGCGCTGGTGGGTCTCGCCGGCGCCATCATGTCGATCTTCTTTTATATTTATCCCGACGTCGGTGCGTCGTTTGCGCTGATTGCCTACGTCACGGTGGCGCTGGGCGGTTTCGGCAGCGTGTTCGGGGCCTTTGCCGGCGGCATCATCGTCGGCCTGGTCGAAGCCACCACCGCATTGATCCTGCCGCCTTCGCTGAAGTCGGTCGGCATCTATGCGGTTTATCTCCTGGTCGTGTTCGTGCGGCCGCGCGGTCTGTTCGGGTCGATGTGATGGATACGGATTTCGCAAAACGCCGTCGCCGCGACCTGATCGTCGCATTCTGCCTCGCCGCCATCGCTGCCGTGGTGCCGCTGTTCGTCAAGGACTCCTACGTCCAGAACATCATGGTGCTAACGCTGATGTGGGCGGCGCTGTCGCAGAGCTGGAATATCCTCTCCGGCTATTGCGGACAGATCTCGCTCGGTCACGCGCTCTATTTCGGGATTGGCGCCTATACCACGACGCTGCTGTTCACCAAGTTCGGCGTCCTGCCGTGGTTCGGCATGCTCGGCGGCGGCCTGATATCGGCTGTCATTGCGATGGGGCTGGGCTATCCCTGCTTCCGCCTGCGCGGACATTATTTCGCGATCGCCACCATCGTCATTGCCGAGATCGGGCTCTTGCTGTTCCACAACTGGGATTGGGCGGGCGCGGCATTGGGCATCGAGATTCCCGTGCGCGGCGACAGCTGGCTCAAATTCCAGTTCGCGCGCAGCAAGCTGCCGTACTTCTACTTTGCGCTGGCGCTGGCCTGCGTCGCCTGGTTCGTCACCTGGTGGCTGGAAGATTCCAAATGGGGCTATTGGTGGCGCGCGGTGAAGGACAATCCGGACGCCGCTGAAAGCCTTGGTGTCGTCGTGTTCAATTCCAAGATGGGCGCAGCCGCGGTCTCGGCGTTTCTGGTCGCGGTCGGCGGCAGCTTCTATGCGCAGTTCGTCTCCTATATCGATCCCGAGAGCATCATGGGCTTTCACATCTCGCTGCTGATGGCGCTGCCCGCGGTGCTCGGAGGCATCGGCACGCTGTGGGGGCCGATGCTGGGGGCCGTCATCCTGATTCCGGTCACGGAATTGACGCGGTCCTATGCCGGCGGTTCCGGCCGCGGTGTCGATCTGATCGTCTATGGCGGCCTGATCATCGCGATCTCGCTGGCGCGGCCGCAAGGCCTGGTCTCGCTGTTCACGCCCAGGCGCAAGGAGGCGACGCGATGAGCACGCCCCTGCTGGAAACCCGCGGCGTCTGGCAACGCTTCGGCGGGCTCGTCGCCAACAGCGACGTCTCGATCTCGGTCGGGCGCGGCGAGATCGTCGGACTGATCGGGCCGAACGGCGCCGGCAAATCGACGCTGTTCAATCTGATTGCGGGCGTACTGCCGCCGACGCAAGGGACGATCTGGTTCGACGGCGAAGACGTCACCGCGCTGCCGGCAGCCGAGCGGTGCGTGCGCGGCGTGGCCCGGACCTTTCAGGTCGTGAAAAGCTTCGAGACCATGAGCGTGATCGACAATGTCATCGTCGGCGCGCTGATGCGAAACACCGTGATGCGCGTAGCGCGGCAGAAGGCCCATGAAGTGCTGGAGTTCTGCGGCCTGGCCGCGCGCGCCAATGTGCTCGCCAGCGATCTGGTCCCGTCGGAAAAACGCCGCCTCGAAGTGGCGCGCGCGCTGGCGACCGAACCAAAACTGCTGCTGCTCGACGAATGCCTGACCGGTCTTACGCCGCTCGAGGCCCAGACCGGCGTCGAACTGGTACGCAAGGTGCGCGACACCGGCGTTACCATTCTGATGGTCGAGCACGTCATGGAAATCGTGATGCCGCTGGTCGATCGCGCCATCGTGCTCGATCTCGGCAAGGTGCTGGTCGAGGGCAAGCCCGCCGACGTCGTTCGCGATCCGAAAGTCATCACCGCCTATTTGGGGGATCGTCATGCTGTCGGTGCATGAAGTCACCACCGCCTATCAGGGGCTGGTCGCGATCTCGGCTGTCACGATCGAGGTCGCCAAGGGCGAGGTCGTCTGCGTCGCCGGCGCCAACGGGGCCGGCAAGTCGACGCTGCTGAAATCGATCGCCGGCGCCGAGCGTCCGCGTTCCGGCACCGTCACCTTCGACGGCGAGCGGATCGACGGCCTGGCGCAGCATGTCATTACCTCGCGCGGCATCGCCTATGTGCCGGAAAACCGCCGGCTGTTTCCGCGGCTCTCGGTGCGCGACAATTTGCGGCTCGGCAGTTACCTCTATCGCGGCGAAGCCGACCGCGAGGCGCCGCTGGACCTGGTGTTCAAGCTGTTCCCTCGGCTGTCGGAGCGGCTGGATCAGCGCGCCGAAACGCTTTCGGGCGGCGAGCAGCAGATGTTGGCGATCGGCCGCGCGCTGATGACGCGGCCGCGGCTCTTGATGCTCGACGAGCCTTCGCAGGGCATCATGCCGAAGCTGGTCGATGAAATCTTCCAGGCGGTGAAACGCATCCGCGACACCGGCATGACCGTCTTGATCGTCGAGCAGCGGATGGCGGAGTGCCTCGAAATCGCCGACCGCGCCTACATCCTGCAAACCGGCCGCGTGCTGATGCAGGGCAGCGCGGCTGACATCAGGACCAATCCGGATGTAAGGAAGGCGTATCTGGGATTGTAGTTGTGTTAGCGGTGATGGGAGGCCTCTCCACGTCATTGCCTGCGACAAACGCGAAGCGTTTGCGCACGGGAGCGCAGCGACGAAGCAATCCATCTCTCCGGACGCGGCGCCATGGATTGCTTCGCTACGCTCGCAATGACGGGGCTGGCGGCAATGGCTAATCGTGCTCGTGCCCATGCTCCGGCAGCACCAGCCCGAACACCTTGGTCAAATCCGCCACCTGTTCCGGTGACAGATACCGCGGGTTCAGCCCGCGCAGCAGCAGATACAATTTCGCGGTTTCTTCCAGTTCCTCGATCGCGAACACCGCGGCTTCCAGCGTGTCGCCCGATACCACCGGGCCGTGGTTGGCGAGCAGCACGGACGAGTATTTGCCGGCCAGCCCCTTGATCGCATCCGCTACCGCGGGATCGCCGGGCCGGAAATACGGCACCAATGCGGTCTGGCCGCATTTCATCAGGTAATAGGGCGTCATCGGCGGCAATGCGGCGCGCGGATCGATCTCCGGCAGCATCGAGAGCGCCACCGAGTGGGTCGAATGCAGATGCACCACGGCGCGCGCGGCGCTGCGGGTCTGATAGAGGGCGGTGTGCAGCGGCACTTCCTTGGTCGGGGCGTCGCCGGAGACGAGTTTGCCGTCGGCTCCGAGCCGCGACAGCCGGGCCGGATCCAGCGAGCCGAGCGAGGCGTTGGTCGGGGTCACCAGCCAGCCACCATCGTCGAGCCTGACGCTGATATTGCCCGAGGAGCCCGGCGTCAGCCCGCGCTCGAACAGCGAGCGGCCGAGGCGGCAGATTTCCTCCCGAATCCTTGTCTCGCCCATGGCCCAAACCCCGTTTCGCGAGCCTTTTCTCACGCTTTGGCAGCGCGGCCAAGCCGTGATACCCAGAGGCAAAGCCGCAAGGGTCAGACTCCAAGAGCACAAGGAAACGCCACAATGCCAGAATCCGCAAAACCGCGCGCCGCCGTCATCGGGCTGGGCTCGATGGGCTTTGGCATGGCCACCTCGCTGCGCCGCGCCGGGTTTGAGGTGACGGGCTGCGACGTCTCGGCGGAGTCTGTGGCGCGGTTCGTGGCCGACGGCGGCAACGGCGCCAAAACCCCGGCGGAGGCGGCCAAGGCCGCCGATATCGTCGTCAGCGTCGTCGTCAACGCCGCGCAAACCGAAGCCATCCTGTTTAGCGCCAATGGCGTTGCGGAAACCCTGGCCAAGGGGGCGGTGTTCATCTCCTCCGCCACCATGGATCCCGATGTAGCGCGGCGGCTGGCGAAACAGCTCGAGGAAACCGGCCGGCTCTATCTGGACGCGCCGATCTCCGGCGGTGCGCAGCGCGCGGCGCAGGGCGAACTCACCATTCTGGCCTCGGGCAGCGCCGCCGCGTTCGCCAAGGCGCGCCCGGCACTCGATGCGATGGCGGCCAAACTCTATGAGCTCGGCGATGCCGCGGGGCAGGGCGCCGCGTTCAAGATGATCAACCAGCTATTGGCCGGCGTGCACATCGCCGCGGCCTCGGAAGCGATTACGTTTGCCGCCAAGCAGGGCCTCGACATCAAAAAAGTCTATGAGGTGATCACGGCCTCCGCCGGCAATTCCTGGATGTTCGAGAACCGCATGCCGCACGTGCTCGATGGCGACTACGCGCCGCGCAGTGCGGTGGAGATTTTCGTGAAAGACCTCGGCATCATCCAGGACATGGCTCGATCGGCGAAATTCCCGGTGCCGGTCGCCGCCGCCGCGTTGCAGATGTTCCTGATGACGGCGGCCTCCGGCATGGGCCGCGACGACGACGCCTCGGTGGCGCGGATGTATGCCCGCGTCACCGGCACGCATCTGCCGGGCGAGCCCAAATAATCGCGACACACAAGAGGACAGAACATGCCCCGCTTTGCCGCCAATCTCTCGATGATGTTCAACGAGGTCCCGTTCCTCGACCGCTTCGACGCCGCGGCGAAGGCCGGCTTCACCGCGGTCGAATTCCTGTTTCCCTATGATCATCCGGCGGAGACCGTCGGCGAGCGGCTGAAAAAGAATGGTCTGACGCAGGCGCTGTTCAATCTGCCGCCGGGCAATTGGGATGCCGGTGAAAAAGGCTTTGCCGCGCTGCCGGAGCGCTTTGACGATCTGAAGCGAAGCCTCGAGACGGCGCTGCCTTACGCGAAGGCGACCGGCGTCAAGCGGCTGCATCTGATGGCCGGCATCGCCAATCGCAGCGAACCGAAGGCGGTCGAGCAGTTTTACAAGTCGGTGGCGTGGGCGGCCGAGTTCTTCGCGCCCCATGGTCTCGACGTGGTGATCGAGCCGATCAATGCGCGCAACGTGCCCGGCTACTTCCTCAACGATTTCCTGTTCGCCCGCGATCTCATCACCGAATTGAAGATTCCGAACCTGAAGCTGCAGTTCGACATCTATCACTGCCAGATCATCCATGGCGACGTCACCATGCGGCTGCGCGAGATGATGCCAATCATCGGCCATATCCAGATCGCCAGCATTCCCTCGCGCAACGAACCCGACGGCGAGGAGTTGAACTATCCGTTCCTGTTCGCTGAGCTCGACCGGCTCGGCTATGGCGGCTTTGTCGGCTGCGAATATAACCCGCGCGGCAACACCACCGACGGCCTCGGCTGGTTCAAACCCTACGCCGGAGCAAAATCGTGAAATTGTCTTTGGGCTGCATCGCCGACGACTACACCGGCGCATCCGATCTCGCCAACACGCTGACGCGCTGCGGCCTGCGCACGGTGCAGACTATCGGCGTGCCCTCTGATGATCTCGCGCTGCCGGAAGTCGACGCGGTCGTGGTGTCGCTGAAGAGCCGCTCGATCGAGGCGGGCCTGGCCGTCACGCGCTCGCGATCGGCGGAGAAATGGCTGCGCAGCCGTGGCGCTGATCACGTGCTGTTCAAGATCTGCTCGACCTTCGATTCCACCGACGCCGGCAATATAGGTCCTGTGATGGATGCGCTGCGCGGCGACTCCGGCGATGCCATCGTGCTGGTGACGCCGGCCTTTCCGGAAACCGGCCGCACCGTCTATCAGGGCAATCTGTTCGTTGGCGCCGTGCCGCTGAACGAAAGTCCGCTGAAGGATCATCCGCTCAACCCGATGCATGATTCCAATCTGGTGCGGGTGCTGGCGCGGCAGAGCCAGACGAAAGTCGGACTGGTCGACCTTGCAACGCTCGCGCGCGGGGAAGCTTCTGTGCGCGCGCGTCTTGCCGATCTCGCCGGCAAAGGCATCGGCGCCGCCATCATCGACGCGGTGTTCGACCGCGATCTGGAAACCATCGGCAACGTCGCGCTCGATCATCGATTGTCGGTCGGCGCCTCCGGCATCGGGCTCGGCCTCGCGCGGGCGATGATGGCTTCCGGCAAGGCTAAATCGAACGTGACAAAGGCGAACGCCGATGCGCCGGTCGGCGGACCGGCCGCGTGCCTGGCCGGCAGTTGTTCGCAGGCGACGCTGCAGCAAATTGCCAATGCCGAAAAGGCGATGCCGGTCTTGCATCTCGATCCCGACCGCGTCGTTGCGGGCGCGGATGAGGCGCGGCGTGCGCTGGCGTGGGCAAAGGAGCGGATCGGTGAGGGCCCGCTGCTGATCGCGAGCAGCTCGACGCCGGATCAGGTCGCAGCTCTGCAATCCCGGCATGGCCGCGATGCAGCCGGACATGCCATCGAGCAGGCGATGGCCGACATCGCGGACGGATTGGTGCAGTCCGGCGTGCGCCGGCTGGTCGTCGCCGGTGGTGAAACTTCAGGCGCCGTGGTCGATCGCCTGGGGATTCCCGGCTTCCTCGTCGGCGCAGAAATCGCTGCAGGCGTGCCGGTTCTGCGCGCGGTGGGCGCGAAAAACGGCGAGATGCTGCTTGCACTGAAATCGGGCAATTTCGGCGGCGCCGAATTCTTTTCCGACGCACTCAAGCTGATGCGCTGAGCGTCCTACGCTATTCATTTCTCAGAGACTTCTGTCGCGTACCGTATTTTTACGGTGCGCCAAATTAACACAACCTGAGAACGAATAAGATTCTGCTGCGTGTAAGGGCGTCGACTTAACCCGCCCGTCGCAACCGGCGCGTCTTGCGCGCGTCCAAAACCAAGAGATTCCAACCCATGCTTGCCAAGTACTCGATCCGCGCCAAAATCATTACTGTCGTTGCCTTCCTGCTGGTCGCGATGACGGGCATGGGCCTGCTGGCGGTCCGCAACATGCGGGCGATGAACGCCGACACCGTCGATATCACGACCAACTGGATGCCGAGCGTTCGCGTGCTTGGCGACCTGCGCGCCGGCGTCTTCACCTACCGCAACGTGATCCGCGAGCACATGCTGGTCGGGACGCTGGAAGTAAAGCAGGCCCAGGAAAAAACCCTGGCGAGCGTGGTCGAGAACAACAACAAGATCCGCGCGCTCTACGAGCCGATGATCGCCTCCCCGGAGGAGCGTGCGCTCTACAAGGAATGGTCCGACCTCTGGGAGCGATACAAGAAGGGTACCGAGGAAGTAATGGCGCTGTCGCGCAGCGCCGTCGGCAAGGTTCCGCTCGAGGCGCATGAAATGAACTCGAAGACGGTCAACAAGATCGGACTCGAGGCCGACGCCGTCCTGAAGAAGGACATCGACCTCAACAACGCCGGTGCCGACCGGGCGGCTCAGAGCGCGGCTGACAGCTACGCGTCCGCCTTCATGATGCTGGCCGTGATTCTCGGCGCCGCCGTCATCATCGGCATTACCGTCAGCATCTATCTGGTTCGCGATGTCTCAACCGGCATCGCTTCCATCGTCACCCCGATGCAGGCGCTGGGCAAGGGCGACCTCAGCGCGGAAGTTCCGCATCAGGGCGAGAAGACCGAAATCGGCGCCATGGCAGACGCCTTGCAGGTGTTCAAGCAGGCGCTGATCGCGAAGAAGGCTGCCGACGAGGCCGCGGCCCTTGACGCCGAAGCCAAGATCGAGCGCGGCCGCCGGGTCGACGGCATCACCCGCAATTTCGAATCTGTCATCGGCGAGATCGTTCAGACCGTGTCGTCAGCTTCGACGCAGCTCGAAGCCTCGGCCGGCACGCTGTCGGCGACCGCCGAACGTTCGCAGTCGCTGACGACCGCGGTGGCGGCGGCCTCCGAGGAAGCTTCCACCAACGTGCAGTCGGTGGCGTCAGCGACCGAAGAACTGTCGTCGTCGGTCAACGAGATCAGCCGCCAGGTGCAGGAATCGGCACGCATGGCGACCGACGCCGTCGGCCAGGCCCGCGTCACCAACGACCGGGTCAGCGAATTGTCGAAGGCGGCGAGCCGGATCGGCGACGTCGTCGAACTGATCAACACCATCGCAGGCCAGACCAATTTGCTGGCGCTCAATGCCACCATCGAGGCGGCGCGCGCCGGCGAAGCCGGCCGCGGCTTCGCCGTCGTGGCGTCGGAAGTGAAGGCGTTGGCCGAGCAGACCGCGAAAGCCACCGGCGAGATCGGCCTGCAGATATCAGGCATCCAGGCCGCGACCCAGGAGTCGGTCAACGCAATCCAGGAAATCAGCGGCACCATCGAGCGGCTGTCGGAGATTTCGTCGACCATCGCCGCCGCGGTGGAAGAGCAGGGGGCCGCGACACAGGAAATCTCCCGCAACGTGCAGCAGGCGGCGCAAGGCACCCAGCAGGTCTCGGCCAACATCACCGACGTCCAGCGCGGCGCCAGCGAGACCGGCTCGGCTTCCTCGCAGGTGCTGTCGGCGGCGCAGTCGCTGTCCGGCGACAGCAACCGCCTCAAGCTCGAAGTCGGCAAGTTCCTGGATTCGGTCCGGGCAGCCTGACACCCGGCCGATCACCGGCGAAGAGCCCGGCTCCCAAGGGGGCCGGGCTTTTTCGTCCTGCAACCTTGCAGCGAAATCCGGTTGGGCTACTCGGTAGCCTCTACTGAGCTAAAATTAACCAGTCTTGTTTACAAGAGCACCATCTTTACGGCGCGCGCGCTGTTCGGTGGTTCCCGCTGGCCATCGCCGACTGCGCGTTTTGGGGAAATTTGGGGTTCGCTGACAATGATCAAGCTCAATCGCATCGGATATAAGCTGGGCCTGGCCGGCGCCGTCGGCATATTGCTGGCGGGCGGCATGGTGGCCAACCAGATGATGTCGGAACGGGCGATCGAGGCGGCAAACAGCCGTGCGGATCGCTCGCAGCGGGTCATCGACGCCGCGATAACAGCTAATTTGAACGGACGGCAGATCGAGCTTGCCGCGCGCAACATCCGCCTGTCGACAAAGGCCGCGGACGTCGAAAGGAACGCGGCTGAGCTCAATCGATTGAAAGCCACTGAAGCCAAGGCGTTGGATGACGCGCTGGCGATTGCGGCGATACCGGAGATCAAGCAGCGCCTGGAGAAAATCAGGTCGCTGATGAATTCCTACACGACTGGCGTCGATGAGCTGGCGAAGACGCAGCTCAATCTTCTCACGGTGATCGACAAGCGCTCGGCGATTTCGGCTGAATGGACCAAGGCGATCGAGACCCAATTGGCGTCACCCGCGCTGGCCAAGCTCGACAACAAGCTCGAGATCGAAAAGCTGCTGCATATGGCCGACGCCAAGGTCAACGCGTTGCGAGCCATGGTCTGGCGGCTGGGCGCCACCGGCGATGTCAGCCTGATCGCCCAGATCGCCAAGACCCAGGCCGCGCTCAAGGCCAATTTCAACCTGTTGCGGGGCGAGGCCGATGACCGCGATCTGCTGGTGGTGGTCAGTTCGCTGGATTCGATCGTCAAACGTTTCCTGGCCGCCAATGACGAAGTGGTCAAGATCGAGGAATTGAAGGCGGACATTGTCACCAACCGCACCGTCAAGTTTGCCCAGGAGGCGGGCACGCAGATGGATAGCCTGGTCGAAATAGCGCGAAAGAACTACACCACATCGAAGGAAGAAGCCGCCGCCGAGACCGAACGGGCCAGCACGGTCAGCCTCGCGATGGGTATCGTGGTGATTATCGCGCTGTTTGCATCGATGGTGTTTTCCTTCCTTGGGATCTCCCGTCCGATGATGCGCCTGAACGGCGCGCTGGGTGAGATGGCCGGCGGCAACCTCGACGTCGTGATTCCCGGCGCCAGGCGCGGCGACGAAATCGGCGACCTCGCCAAGACGGTCACGATCATCAGAGAGAATGCCGAGCAGAAGGCCCGCGACGAAGCCGAGACGAAGATCAAGCAGGACCAGATCGCCGCCCGGCAGCGCAAGGACGACATGATCAAGCTCGCCGATAACTTCGAGACGGCGGTCGGCGAGATCGTCGAGACCGTGTCGTCGGCCTCGAGCGAACTGGAAGCCTCCGCCGGCACGCTGACGTCGAACGCCGAGCGCGCCCAGGAACTGACCACGATGGTGGCCGCAGCCTCCGAGGAAGCTTCCACCAACGTGCAGTCGGTGGCGTCAGCGACCGAAGAGTTGTCCTCCTCGGTCAACGAGATCAGCCGTCAGGTTCAGGAATCGGCGCGGATGGCCACTGCGGCCGTCGACCAGGCCCGCACCACCAACGACCGCGTCAGCCAATTATCGAAGGCGGCGAGCCGGATCGGCGACGTCGTCGAGCTGATCAACACCATCGCCGAGCAGACCAATCTCTTGGCGCTCAACGCCACCATCGAAGCGGCGCGCGCCGGCGATGCCGGCCGTGGTTTCGCGGTCGTGGCGTCGGAAGTGAAGGCGCTGGCCGAGCAGACCTCCAAGGCCACCGGCGAGATCGGCCAGCAGATATCAGGCATCCAGGCGGCGACCCAGGACTCCGTGAACGCGATCAAGGAAATCAGCGGCACCATCGAAAAGCTGTCGGAGATCTCCTCGACCATTGCCGCGGCCGTCGAAGAGCAGGGTGCTGCGACGCAGGAAATCTCCCGCAACGTGCAGCAGGCCGCCCACGGCACCCAGCAGGTGTCCTCCAACATCACCGACGTGCAGCGCGGCGCCTCCGAGACCGGCTCCGCCTCCACGCAGGTTCTCTCCGCCGCGCAATCATTGTCGGGCGACAGCAACCGTCTCAAGCAAGAGGTCGGCAAGTTCCTCGACTCGGTGCGCGCGGCCTGACCATAACGGGATGACGATACGAAAGCCCGGCCTCCCGAAGGGGCCGGGCTTTTTGCATTTGGTTGCCTGCGTTTGCGGAACGGTGGGCTCCGTACTTCTACCGTACCTCAACCCGCCATCCGGCTGGTCGGCGTGCTGCCCGGCCCGAGCCGGGGCCAGCAGCTATGCCAAGGAAGTGAAGGACGGCTGCGCTGCCCGCGTTGGCTATTTGGCCCCGGTTCGGCTAAATCAGCGCGGTTGAACTGGCCTTTTTTTGGATGCCGGTTCTCAGCCCTTCACAGGCCTCGGGATTGCCTCCTAGATGATCGCACTGGTCCGTATTGCGCTGAGCCGGCCCTATACTTTCGTCGTGCTCGCGCTGCTGCTGCTGATCATCGGACCCTTGGCCGCGCTGCGCACGCCGACCGACATCTTCCCGGATATCCGCATCCCCGTCATCGGGGTGGTCTGGAACTATACCGGCCTGCCGCCTGACCAGATGTCCGGGCGTATCATCACGCCGTTTCAGCGGGCGCTGACGACCACCGTCAACGACATCGAGCACATCGTCGCCAATTCCTACACCGGCATCGGGATCGTCAAGATCTTCTTCCAGCCGGGCGTCGACATCCGTACCGCCAACGCCCAGGTGACGGCGATCTCGCAGACGATGATCAGGCAGTTGCCGCCCGGCGCGACCCCGCCGCTGATCCTCAATTACAGCGCCTCCACCGTTCCGATCATCCAGGTTGCGCTGTCCGGTGAAGGGCTGACCGAACAAAACCTCGCCGATATCGGCATCAACCAGTTGCGTACCCCGCTCGTCACCGTGCCGGGCGCGGCTATTCCCTATCCGTTCGGCGGCAAGCAGCGTCAGGTCCAGATCGACCTCAATCCGGCCGCGCTGCAGGCCCGCGGCCTGTCCGGGCAGGACGTCGCCAACGCGCTCGCCGCGCAGAACCTGATCACGCCGGTCGGCACCCAGAAGATCGGCCAGTTCGAATACACCATCCAGCTCAACAACTCGCCGCTTCGAATGGAAGAGCTCGGCGACCTGCCGATCAAGGCGGTGAACGGCGCGATGGTCTATGTTCGCGACGTCGCCTCCGTGCGCGACGGCAATCCGCCGCAGACCAACATCGTTCACGTCGACGGCAACCGCTCGGTCCTGATGATGGTGCTGAAGGCGGGTGCGACCTCGACGCTCGATATCATCGCGGGCATCAAGCAGAAGGTGATCGAGGTCAAGGATTCGCTGCCCGACACGCTGAAGATCGGCTTCATCGGCGATCAGTCGGTGTTCGTGCGCGGCGCCATCGAGGGCGTTGCCGTCGAAGGCGTCATCGCCGCGCTTCTGACCAGCGTGATGATCCTGCTGTTCCTCGGAAGCTGGCGCTCGACCATCATCATCGCCGTCTCGATCCCGCTGTCGGTGCTGGGCGCTATCATCATGCTGTCGGCGATCGGCGAGACGCTCAACATCATGACGCTCGGCGGGCTGGCGCTGGCGGTCGGCATCCTCGTCGACGATGCCACCGTCACCATCGAGAACATCAACTACCATCTGGAGCAGGGCAAGCCGGTCGAGCAATCGATCCTGGATGGCGCCAACCAGATCGTGACGCCGGCCTTCGTCTCTTTGCTGTGCATCTGCATCGTGTTCGTGCCGATGTTCTTCCTGCAGGGCGTGGCGCGCTTTCTGTTCGTGCCGATGGCCGAAGCCGTCATGTTCGCGATGATCTGGTCGTTCCTGCTGTCGCGCACGCTGGTGCCGACGATGGCGAAGTATCTGCTCCAGCCGCATGTCCATCATGAGGGCGGGCCGCCGCCGACGCGCAATCCGCTGGTGCGCTTCCAGCGCGCCTTCGAGGCGCGGTTCGAGCGGATTCGCGCCGGCTACCACGATCTGTTGTCGATGGCGCTGGGACGGCGGCCGCTGTTCGTCACCGGCTTTCTTGCCGTGGTCGCGCTGTCCTTCCTGCTGGTGCCGTATCTCGGACGCAACTTCTTTCCGGCGGTCGATGCCGGCAACATCCTGATGCATGTCCGCACCCAGGTCGGCACCCGCGTCGAGGAGACCGCCAACCAGCTCGCCGACGTGCAGAAGGCGATCCGCAAGATCATTCCGCCCGGCGAGATCGAAACGCTGACCGACAATATCGGCATGCCGATTTCCGGCATCAACATGACCTACAACAACACCGGCGTGATCGGACCGGCGGACGGCGACATCCAGATCAAGCTCAGGGAAGGCCACCGGCCGACGGATGAGTACGTCCAGATCTTGCGCGAGCAATTGCCGCGGCTGTTCCCCGGCATGAACTTCTCGTTCCTGCCGGCCGACATCGTCAGCCAGATCCTGAACTTCGGCGCGCCGGCGCCGATCGACCTGCAGATCCGCGGCGCGGACATGAAGGCGAACTTCGACTATGCCAACAAGCTGCTGAGCAAGATTCGCCGCATTCCCGGTATCGCGGACGCGCGCATCCAGCAATCGCCCAATGCGCCGACCTTCAACATCGATGTCGACCGCACCCGGGCGCAATATGTCGGTCTGACCGAGCGCGACGTCACCAACAGCCTCGTGGTCAATCTCGCCGGCAGTTCGCAGGTCGCGCCGACCTTCTACCTCAACCCCGACAACGGCGTGTCCTATTCGATCGTGATGCAGACGCCGCAATACAAGATGGACTCGCTCAGCGCCCTGCAGGCGCTGCCCATTACGGCGACCGGCAATCCGCAGGCGCCGATCCTGGGCGGCATAGCGGACGTGAGGCGCTCGGCCTCCAGTGCCGTCGTCTCGCAATACGACATCCAGTCGATGGTGCAGATCTACGCGACGCCGCAGGGCCGCGACCTCGGCGCGGTTGCCGCCGACGTCCGGACCGCGATGGCGGAGACGGCGAAGGACGTGCCAAAAGGAAGTTCGGTGGTGCTGCTCGGCCAGGTGCAGACCATGAACAGCGCGTTCTCGGGCTTGCTGTTCGGGCTGCTCGCTGCCGTGGTGCTGATCTATTTCCTGATCGTGGTGAACTTCCAGTCCTGGTCCGATCCGTTCGTGATCATCACGGCGCTGCCCGCGGCCCTGGCCGGCATCGTCTGGATGCTGTTCACGACGCAGACCACGCTGTCGGTGCCGGCGCTGACCGGCGCCATCATGTGCATGGGCGTTGCCACCGCCAACAGCGTGCTGGTGATCAGCTTTGCGCGCGAGCGTTACGAGGAACTCGGCGATCCCATCGCGGCGGCGCTGGAAGCCGGCTTCGTCCGCTTCCGCCCGGTCCTGATGACGGCGCTGGCCATGATCATCGGCATGACGCCGATGGCGCTCGGGCTCGGCGAGGGCGGTGAGCAGAATGCGCCGCTCGGGCGGGCGGTGATCGGCGGCTTGATCTTCGCCACCATCGCCACCCTGATGTTTGTTCCCGTGGTGTTCAGTATGGTACACAAGAAACAGGGCGTCATTGCCGACGCCGCACCGGAGAGCCCGCATGACCACTGAACAACGCCCGCCGGTATCGCGCCGGAAATTGGGCCTATTCGGGGTCGTGGCGCTGATCGGGGCGGGGCTGATCGTCGCCACCGGCATCCGGGCGCGCGAAGAATCCGGCGCGAAGCTGCGCGAATGGACCGACAACCAGGCGGTTCCGAGCGTCGCCGTCGCGTTCCCCAATGCCCGCGCGCTCAACCCCACCATCGATCTTCCGGGCCGGCTCGAAGCCTATTCGCGCGCTCCAATATTCGCGCGCGTCAGCGGCTATCTGAAAAGCTGGAGCGCCGATATCGGCGCCAAGGTCAAGGCAGGCCAGGTAATCGCGGAGATCGAGGCGCCCGACCTCGACCAGCAATTGCTGCAGGCCCGAGCTGATCTTGTGAGCCAGCAATCGAGCGCGCGGCTGTCAGAGGCCACGCTGAACCGGCGCAAGACGCTGCTCGCCTCGAACTTCGTTTCGATGCAGGAAATCGACGAGCGCACCGCCGACCTCGCCAACAAGAAGGCGGCCGTCAATTCCGGTACCGCCAATGTCGAACGGCTGGAGGCGCTGGCGGGTTACAAGAAGATCACGGTTCCGTTCGACGGCATCGTCACCGCGCGCGAGACCGATGTCGGTGCGCTGATCAATGCCGGTGGCGGCACCGGGCCGGCGATGTTCGTGGTGTCAGACATCACCAAGCTGCGCGTCTATGTCAACGTGCCCCAAAGCTATGTGCCCGCGATCAAGATCGGCGCAAAGGCCGCGCTCACGATGCCGGAATATCCGAACCGCAGCTTTGCGGCGACGGTGGAGGCCTCCTCGCAGTCGGTCGAGGTGGCATCCGGCACGACGCGGATGCAGCTGGCGCTGGATAATTCGAGCGGCGAGTTGATGCCGGGCGGCTATGCCAGCGTGCGGCTGAACCTGCAGCGCGACGCCGTGCCGCTGCATATTCCCTCCAGCGCTCTCATTTTCAACAAGGACGGTTTGCGGGTCGCGACCGTCGGGCCTGACGACAAGGTGCTGTTCAAGACCGTGACCATCGCCCGCGATCTCGGCCGCGAGATCGAACTCGCCTCCGGCGTCGCCCCCGACGACCGCATCATCACCGCGCCGCCCGATGGCATCGCCGACGGCGATCCGGTCCGCGTCGTCGGCGCCGCCGCCAAGGGCAAGCCGACGACGGCCTCGGAAAAGCAGGACGTGAAGGGGTAGGGCGAGCTTCCTTAACCTCGCCCCGCTTGCGGGGAGAGGTCGGCGCGTAGCGCCGGGTGAGGGGGTACAGGTCTCACTTCAAGTGCGCTCGCGGATAGAGCCCCTCACCCCAACCCTCTAAGAGCGAGCTTCGCTCGTCTCGACCCCGCGAAGAGCGGGGCGAGGGAGCAGAGAGAGTCACCCCACCCGCCACTCCAACACGCCATCACCGGCCGTGACGATCTCGCCGAGCGACCCCACCGGTGTGCGCTCCATGTTGCGCAGATGCGCCAGCGTGGCGCTGTCGCTCGCCGGCACTCGCGCCAGGGCACGCGCGTCATCCGCCGTGCGCATCATCACCACGCCATGCTCGACATCGCCCTTGCCGCCATAGATCACGGTAAAGCTCTCGACCTTGCCCTTGCCGCTGGCTTCCGTGACGAATTCAGGCACGGCGCCCTTGCGGCGGTCGGCTTCGGCCTGGACGCTGGTGTCCTGCGCCAGAGCCTCTCTCGGTGCTTGTCGCGAGAGCACCAGGCCATGATGTTTGGTAACAAATCCGCCCTGGCCGTAGAGCAGGCCGAGCGTGCCGCCTTCACGCAGCTTCCTCACCATCGCGCAGGCCGCGTGCGTCATATAGGTGTTGAGCGGCGCGCCGAAAAAGGTGAGGCCGCCGGTGACGGTGGGCCTGACATCGGGGCCGAGGCCGAGCGTCCGGCGCGCCATCTTGGGCACGCAGGGAAAGCAGCTGTACAATTCGATCGCGTCGAATTTTTTGCCGTCGCCCTCCACCAGATCCATCACGGCGTTGAGCACGGCATTCTGCGGATGGCTCTCAAAAAACTGATCTCGCACCAGATAGTCGCGCGGCTCTTCCGCCGACGCACCGCCTAACGGATAGATCAGCTTGTCCTCGGGCACGCCGGCGGCGCGCGCCTTTGCCAGCGACGTCATCAGGATCGCGCCGCCCATGTTGACGGTCGGGTTGGCTACCATCAGCTTGGTGTAGGGCCAGGCGATCGGCCGGTTTTCCGGTGTCGGCGTTGTGATCTCGTCCGGCGTGAACTGCTTCTTCAGCCAGGAATTGGGATTCTCCGACGCCACGCGCGCATAGGTCGACCACAACTGTCCGGATTCGGCCAGCGCCTCGCGCGGGGTCTGGCCCCAATGCGCTGATGTGGCGGACTCATACAGCGGATAGACCGTGATGGGGCGGAACACGCCGAGCGTCACCGCCATCGGCTTCTGGAACGCCGCGCCGCGCTTCGGCTCCTCGACGTCATGGGCAAACGGCGTCCATGGCAGATCGATACCGGCCCGCTGTGCTTTAGTTGCGGTCGACTGCGCCTCGGCGCCGCACACCGCCGCCACGCTGCATTCGCCGCGCGCGATGCGCTTGGCCGCCTCATGCAGGTAACGGATGGGGCTCTCGCCGCCGACCGGGCCGTAATAGCAATGCGCCGGTTTCGCGCCGAGCCGCATCGCGAGCAGTTTTTCGGGATCGCGGTAGCGCCAGCTCAGGAAATTGACGACGTCGAGCGAGCCGAGTTCGCCAAGCAGTTTTGCGCCACTGTCAGCCTCCGCGCGCTTCAGCGCCTGTTCCAGCAGCGCGAGCGGTTCGAGTCCGGCGGCGATATCCTTTGGCCGGTCGACGATTTCGCCGACGCCGACGATGACGGGAATGCGGTCTTCGGGGATGGAGGTCATTTATTCTTGTTTCTCTTGCTGGGTATCACGTTAGGTGTTTTCACTCTATCCCCGTCATTGCCTGCAACAAACGCAAAGCGTTTGTGCAAGGGAGCGCTTGCGACGAAGCAATCCATTCTTTCTTTCCGCGGCGCGATGGATTGCTTCGCTTCGCTCGCAATGACGGGGAGATGTCGTCATTCCTCCATCAACGCGTTCATATGCTCGACCGCGTCGACAAAATCTTCCTTGAATTCCTGCACCACCGCGCCGGCGGATTTGACGCTGTCGATCAGGCCGACGCCCTGGCCGACGAAATAACTGACGAGGTCGCGCGCCTGGACGTTGCCGGCAGCCGCGGCGCGGTCGATCGAGTTGAAGGCGTCGCGGCTGATGATGCTTTGCAGCGGCATCGGCAGCGCGCCGGGGCTGTCGGGCCCGCGGTCCCAGGCATCGGTCCATACCGAGCGCAATTGCCGCGCGGGCTTGCCGGTACGGCCCTTGGAGCGGATGGCATCGCGCGAGGACGCCGCAATCATCTTCTCACGAAAAATTTCGGTGGTCTCGGATTCGACCGTGGCAAGCCACACCGAGCCGGTCCAGACCCCGGCCGCGCCCATCGCCATGCAGGCGGCCATCTGGTGTCCGGTCATGATGCCGCCCGCGGCCAGCACCGGCACGTTGCGGATCGGCTTGATCGCCTTGATCACCTCCGGCACCAGCACCATGGTGGAAACTTCGCCGCAATGGCCGCCGGCTTCGGTGCCCTGCGCCACCAGGATATCGACGCCGGCTGCGACCTGCCGAAGCGCGTGCTCCTTGGAACCAATGAGGGCGGCGACCGGCACGTCGTGCTTGCGGCCCATCTCGATCATCGCCTTCGGCGGCACGCCGAGCGCGTTGGCGATCAGCCTGATCGGATGACGGAAGGATACGTCGAGCAACTCCAGCGCGATCTCGGCGTCAAACGGTTGCGGCTGGTTGTCGGCGACACTCTCGGTCGTGAGTTCGATGTTGTATTTCTTCAGGAGGTTGCGGGTGAAATCACGGTGCTCTTGCGAAACCCGCTTCTCCAGGCTTTTCCAGGAAACGTTCTTCTCGCCTGATGTCGAGATGTTTTCCGGGATCAGCACATCGATGCCGTAGGGCTTGCCGTCGACGTGGTCGTCGATCCATTTTAGTTCCTGCTCCAGCGTCTCTGGCAAATATCGGGTCGCACCCAGCACGCCAAATCCACCGGCGCGGCTGACGGCGGCGACCACGTCGCGGCAATGGCTGAACGCCAGCAGCGGAAATTCTATTCCCAGCATGTCGCAGATCGGGGATTTCATGGTCGTATCCGTTCCCTGGGGCGGCTTTGACGCCGCTCGTTGTTGGTTTTTGTTTGCCGTGTTGACCGACGCTAGCCCATCAGGGGCTGGGATGCCAAGCGGCTTTCCCGACACGTAATCTTTCGCATTCCACGTCGCAAAATATGCAACCCGGCGCGGCCGATTTGTCTCTTGCGCTTTCGTACCCAGCGGAGAATGCTGTTTGCCAAATCGACAATAAATCGAGGGAGCCCGCATTCATGTCCGCATTGCCATCCGTTTCCGGGAAAGTTTCCGAGAGCTACGACGTCGTCGTGGTCGGCGCGGGCTTTGCCGGCATGTACATGCTGCATAAACTGCGCGGGCAGGGCTTTTCAGCGCGGGTCTATGAGCAGGGCGATGGCGTCGGCGGCACCTGGTACTGGAACCGCTATCCCGGCGCGCGCTGCGATGTCGAGAGCATGCAATATTCCTATTCGTTCTCCGAACAGCTGCAGCAGGAATGGGACTGGAGCGAGCGCTACGCGCCGCAGCCGGAGATTTTGAAGTACGCCAACCACGTCGCCGACCGTTTTGGTCTCCGTCCCGACATCCAGTTCAACACCGTCGTCGAACGCGCGGAGTTCGATGAGCGTACCAACCTCTGGTCGGTCGCCACCTCCGACGGCAAGACCGTGACCGCAAAATTCGTCGTGCTCGCCACCGGCTGCCTGTCGAACGCACGGATGCCCGAGATCAAGGGTCTCGATAGTTTTGAGGGCAAGATCTATCACACCGGACACTGGCCGCATGGAACCGTCGATTTCACCGGCCAGCGCGTCGGTGTGATCGGCACGGGATCGTCGGGCATCCAGTCGGTGCCTGTGATCGCCGAGCAGGCCGGCCACCTCACGGTGTTTCAGCGCACCGCGAATTTCTCAATTCCCGCCCGCAACGCCATGCTGACCGAGGAAGAGCGGCAGGCGTTCCGCGCCAAATATCCGGAAGTCAGGCAATTCGCGCGCACGGAATCGCGCAACGGCATCTATACCGAAATGCCCGACCGCGGCGCGCTTGACGATGGCGACAACGAGCGCCGCTCCAAATACGAAGCGCGCTGGAACCGCGGCGGGCTCACCTTCATGTCTGTCTACAACAACCTCGCGCTGGACCAGGCCGCCAACGACACCGCCGCCGATTTCGTCCGCGAAAAGATCGCCGAAATCGTCAAGGATCCCGAGAAGGCAAGATTGCTGCAGCCGAACAATCATCCGATCGGCTCAAAGCGCATCTGCATCGACACCGAATATTTTTCGACCTTCAACCGTCCGAACGTGACGCTGGTCGACATCAAGGCCAACCCGATCGAGGAGATCACGGCCAATGCCGTCCGCACCGGCGGCAAGGACTACGAAGTCGATGCATTGGTGCTGGCGACCGGCTTCGACGCGATGACCGGGTCGGTCGCCAGGATCGACATCCGCGGCCGCAATGGACAGACGCTGAACCAGAAATGGGCCGAGGGTCCGCGCACCTATCTCGGCCTGATGAGCGCCGGCTTTCCCAATCTCTTCGTCATCACCGGTCCCGGCAGCCCGTCGGTGCTGTCGAACATGATCGTCTCGATCGAGCAGCATGTCGACTGGATCACCGACTGCGTGACCTATATGCGCGACCGCGGCTTTGAGGCCATGGAAGCCAAAAAGGACGCCGAGGATAATTGGGTCGCCCACGTCAACGAAGTCGCCTACACCACGCTCTATCCGCAGGCCAATTCCTGGTACATGGGCGCCAACGTCCCCGGCAAGCCACGCATCTTCATGCCTTATATCGGCGGCGTCGGGCCTTATCGGCAGATCTGCGACGACGTCGCGGCGAAGGGGTATGAGGGCTTTGCGATGACGGGCGCGGAGCCCGCGCAGAAACGTGCCGCGTCATCCTGAGTTCTATCGTCATGCCCGGGCTTGTCCCGGGCATCCACGCCTTGCTTTCTGCGTTGTTGCAAAGACGTGGATGGCCGGGACAAGCCCGGCCATGACGGAGGGTAGATCAGCGGATCATCCCCGTAACCGCCGCGCCAACACCTCCACAAACCGATCCGCATCCGCCTCATCATTGTAAACATGCGGCGATATCCGCAGCCGTCCCAATCGCGGCGCGACGTAGACGCCGTCGCTGGCCAGTCCCTCGACGAGTCCCGCCGGCATCCCGCCCTTGAACGCCAGGCTCAAAATATGCGGCGCGCGCAGCCGCGCATCCGGTACGCTGACGCCGATGTCTCGCACGCCTTCCGCAATCCGCTCCGTCAGCATCGCGATACGCTGCACCACGGCCGCGGCGCCCCATTCGGCGAGCATTTCCATGCCAATGGACGCCATCTCCATCGAAATAAAATAATCGCGCTCGCCCATGTCGAAGCGGCGCGCATCGGGTACGTAATTGAGATCGGTGAAATAGACCGAATTCTCGGCGCGCACGTCGCGGCGGCCGGCTGAGGTCTGCTCCAGCGGAATGCCGTTCTGATGGCGTTTTGCAACATAGAGAAAGGCGCGGCCGTAAGGCCCGAGCACCCATTTGTAGGTCGGGAACAGCACGAAATCCGGATCGAGACGCTTGACGTCCATCGCCAGCACACCGACGCCTTGCGTGGCGTCGATCAGGAACATCGCGCCGCGCGCCCTGAGCGCCGCGCTCACTTTGTCGACGTCGACCAGCCCGCCATCCGACCAGTGCACCGAGGAGATCGAGGCGAGGCTGACCGGCGCTGCACCCGATGTATCGATCACGGCCAGCACCGCCGACGTCCAGTCGCCGTCTTCGGGTTGTCGAACCGTCTCGACCGTGAACCCCTGCGCCTCGGCGCGCGCGTGCCATTCCAGCACCGGGGAGGAGTGATCGCTTTCCAGCACGATCACGCGCGTTCCGCGGGGAATGGTCAAAAGCTTAGCCGCCGTCGCGACGCCGTAACTGATCGAGGGAGTCAGCGCGATATCGGATGGCTCGGCATTGATCAGGCGGGCAGCAGCGGCGCGTGCGCGTTCGTTCTGCTGGTTGGCAAAGGAAGCCGGCAGCGTCCATGGCGTGCCCTTGCGCCCGACCGCGGCGCGGCCGGCTTCCAAAGTCCGGATCGGCAAGGGGCTGTAGGAGGCGGCATTCAGGTAGCAAATCTCGCGCGGGATATCGAACAAAGCGCGTTGGGAGGCAAGCATCCGGAAGATCTCTCTTGTGGTGACCCGTCCATTATGGCCGATCCCGGCCGGGCCAGCCACAAAGGCATTGCTCCGAGTACAACTCTGCCGCGCCTCATGATTTTATTTGCTGAACCTGGGCTATGGCAGGCGCGACCAAAGGGCGTTCGCAGAGCTCCACGATATCAGTGGCAACAGAGGCGGCCATGTCACTTTCCTACGAAACCCAACGACCCATCGCCTCGGACAATATCGTCGCCGGCGCGGTCTACGTCCTTTACGGCGTAGGATATTTCGCCGGGATTACAGCGCTGATGGGCGTCATCATCGCGTATGTGAAAGTCGAAGATACCGACCCCGTGATGCAGTCGCATTTCCGGTTTCAGATCAGGACCTTCTGGATCGGACTGCTGTACCTTGCGATCGGCATTCCGTTGAGCCTGGTGCTGATCGGCCTGCCGATTGTTGCCTGGTGGTTCATCTGGTCGCTCATCCGCATCGTCAAGGGCGGCTTGTTGAGCATCGAGCACAAACCGATCGTCAATCCCAGGTCCTGGCTGTTCGGATAGTCTGGCGGGGGACTGCCCCCTAAACCTCCAGCCACTCCTTGCGCACGCCGGCATTGGCGGCGAGTTCCGCCGGTGTTCCCTCGAACACGATGCGGCCGTGGCCCATCACATAGAGGCGGCGGGAAATCTTCAGTGCGATGGTGAGCTTCTGCTCCACCAGAAGAATCGCGGTGCCACGGCGCGCGATTTCGTCGAGCAGGGTGCCGACCTGTTCGACCAGCTTTGGCGCGAGCCCCTCCGTCGGCTCGTCGATGATCGCGACATGGACCTGACGCGGACCGCCACGGGAATTGTTGGGCTGCCATGCAGCATCTTGCGGTTGGCGGCGACAGCCCCAAGGTATACCAGACTCACGCATTGTAATTCCGCCGCGCGGCAGATCGCCTCTATCACACGGCCGAAAGAAGCCTGGAGCCAACACGAATGAACGACGTTGTTACCGACCCCACCGCCTATGTGCCGCCCCAAGTCTGGACCTGGAATAAAGCAAGCGGCGGCCGCTTCGCCAGCATCAACCGGCCGATCGCAGGCCCCACGCATGACAAGGAACTGCCGGTCGGCCGGCATCCGTTTCAGCTCTATTCGCTGGCGACGCCGAACGGCGTCAAGGTCACCGTCATGTTCGAGGAGTTGCTTGCGGCTGGTCACAGCGGCGCCGAGTATGACGCGTGGCTGATCAAGATCGACGGCAACCAGTTCGGCAGCGGCTTTGTCGCTGTCAATCCGAACTCCAAGATCCCGGCGCTGATGGACCGCAGCGGACCGAAGCCGATCCGGCTGTTCGAATCCGGCGCGATCCTGATGCATCTGGCTGAAAAGTTCGGTGCCTTTCTGCCGGCAGGCGGCGAGGCGCGGGCGGAATGCCTGTCATGGCTGTTCTGGCAGATGGGCAGCGCGCCGTTTCTCGGTGGCGGCTTCGGCCATTTCTACGCCTACGCGCCGACCAAGATCGAATACGCCATCGATCGCTACGCCATGGAGGTGAAGCGTCAGCTCGACGTGCTCGACCGGCGGCTTGCCGACAATGAATATCTCGCCGGCAGCGAATACACGATTGCCGACATGGCCACCTGGCCGTGGTACGGCGCGCTTGCGAAGGGTCTCGTCTACGGCGCCGGCGAATTCCTGTCGGTGCACGAATACAAGAACGTGCAGCGCTGGACCGACGCGATTGCAAAGCGCCCGGCGGTGAAGCGCGGGCGCATGGTCAACCGGATCTCGGGCGATCCGGCCAGCCAGCTGCACGAGCGGCATGAAGCCAGCGATTTCGACACCAACACGCAGGACAAGATCGGCGAGCCGAGCAACGCACCGACGTAGTTCGTAGGGTGGGCAAAGGCGCACTTGCGCCGTGCCCACCACGCTTATCCGTGCAAATAATTGGAGTGGTGGGCACGCCTCGCTTTGCCCACCCTACGAACAAAAAATCCGAACCGAGGAAACCGCATGCCTACTTTCGAAAAAGGCGCCGTTCGTATCCACTACGAGGAGGCCGGCTCCGGCTTTCCGCTACTGATGATCGCCGGCGGCGGATTGAACTCGACGATCGCGGGCCTGTCGGGCAGTTACCCGCCGTTCGATTCGTTCGAGGAGTTCAAGGGCGAGTACCGCTGTATCGCGGCCGATTTACGCAACGCCAATACCGGGCAATCCACCGGCCCGCTCGAAATCGACCGGCCCTGGGATTCCCACACCGACGATCATCTCGGCCTGATGGATCACCTCGGAATCAACAAGTTCATGGTGCTCGGCTTCTGCATCGGCGGCCCCCTGATCTGGAATCTGCTGAAGCGCGCGCCGGACCGCATCGTTGCCGCCGTGCTGGCGCAACCGTCAGGCTCGCGTCCCGAGATGCGCGATTTGTTCTACGACAACAATACCAAAGGCTGGGCGCCGGAGCTCTTGAAGCAGCGGCCCGACATCACCGCGGAGACAACAGATAAGTTCCTGACCAAAATGTACCGCACCAATCCCGACTTCGTCTTCACGGTGACGCGCGACTTCGTGCGCCAGTGCCGGACACCGGTGCTGATCCTGCCCGACGATATTCCGGCACACCCTTATGCGGTCGCGATGGAGTCGGCGATGCTGGCGCCGAACGCGGAAGTCAGCATGTTTCCGTGGAAGGAGCCCAAGGAGCGGATACCGCTGGCGGTACGCCAGATCCGCTCGTTCCTGCGCGCGCACCGGCCGGTGGCGTAGCTTGTAGGGTGGGCAAAGCGAAGCGTGCCCACCATTTCAACCGCGTTTCGAATGAAAATGGTGGGCGCGGCGCAAGCGCGCCTTTGCCCACCCTACGAAGCGCCCAGCAAGTCGTTATCTTCCGGATGCTTGCGCATGTAACCCTGGATGAACTCGCATTCGACCGTGAGCTTGCGTCCCTGCGCCCGTACTGCATCGAGCGTCGTGCGCGCCAGTTTGGAGCCGACGCCTTTGCCGCCGAGCTCCGGCGGCACTTCGGTATGCACCAGTGTGATCGCGCCTGGCGATTTCCGATAGGTGACAAAGGCGATCGCGCCTTCGATTTCGAGTTCAAACCGGTTGCCGGCTTCATTGTCGCGGAAAGTGTCGGTCATGCGCGATCTCGTTTGGTGCGTAGGGTGGGTAGAGCGAAGCGAAACCAACCGTCTTAATCGGCAGCTATTGATGGGTTTCGCTGCGCTCTACCCATTCTGCAATCTAATCCACCTACAGATTACGAACTACTTCGCCGGAAGTTCCGGCGCCGGCGGGAACACGACGCGGTCGTCGGTGCGGCAATAGCGGTCGGCGAACATGCGGCCGATCGGGTGGTAGCGCTCCATGTGCACGCGCATCGTCTGCGCATCCCACAATTCGTCGCGGATGTAGAAATTGATGCCTTCGCCCATGATCAGCGTGCGGTCGCCATTGACGTCGATGGTCTTCCAGATCTTGCACTCCATCGCCCAGGGCGCGTCGGCCAGCCGCGGCGCGGCGACACGGGTCGAGGGGGTGAGTTTCAAGCCGAGATAGCCGGGCTCGCCGACATCGGGCGGAAAGTCGCCGCTGGAATCGTGCATTGCCCGCGCCAGCGGCTCGTCGGTGAGGTTGACGACGAATTCGCCGGTGCGCTGGATGTTGACCAGCGTATCCTTGACGCGTCCGTCGGGCCGCAGATTGACCGCGAACATGCACAGCGGCGGGTCTTCGCAGAACACATTGAAGAAGCTGAACGGCGCCGCGTTGACCACGCCGGTCGGGCCCACTGAAGTAACCCAGGCGATCGGCCGCGGCAGCACGAATCCGGCGAGCAGCTTGTAGCGCTCGCGCGGTTGCAGGTTTTCAGGCGCGTATTCCATTCTGCGTTTCCTGTTTGACGCGTCGGGCGCGCGTGGGGACTCACTGCGAGCGAATTTGCGGAGGCACCCCCACCCCAACCCAACCCAAGAGCGAGCTTTGCTCGTCTCGACCCCCGCAAGGGCGGGAGAGGGGCGCGCTGGTGTTTGTCGAACGATCGAGAATAACAATGGTCGAGATTGAGCTCACTGCTCGTCACGCGCGGTGCTCGTCTCCCTCTCCCGCTCTTGCGGGGGAGGGCGGGGTGGGGGCGCCCCACGGGGATTCCCAGTAACGCGCCCCCAACCAACCTTACGGCATGCTCAGTTCGTGCCGTCCGACCACCATCCAGTGCACCTCATCCGGACCGTCGGCGAAGCGCAGATGCCGGACGTCCTGGTACATTTCGCCGAGCTGGCTCCATTGCGAAATGCCTGTGGCGCCGTGCATCTGGATCGCCTGGTCGATGATCTTGCAGGTGCGCTCGGGCACCATGGCTTTCACCATGCTGACCCAGATCCGCGCTTCCTTGTTGCCGAGCACGTCCATCGCCTTGGCGGCCTTGAGCACCATCAGACGCATCGCCTCGATTTCGCAGCGCGCCTGCGCGATGATCTGCAGATTGCCGCCGAGATGGGCGATCTTCTTGCCGAAGGCTTCGCGGGTGAGGCCGCGCGACACCATCAGGTCGAGCGCCTTTTCCGCCTTGCCGATGGTGCGCATGCAGTGATGGATGCGGCCCGGCCCTAAGCGAACCTGCGAAATCTCAAAGCCGCGGCCTTCGCCGAGCAGCATGTTTTCCTTCGGCACCCGGCAATTGTTGAAGCGCAGGTGCATGTGGCCGCGCGGCGCGTGGTCGTGGCCGAACACGTGCATCGGGCCCAGGATTTCCACGCCGGGGGTGTCGATCGGCACCAGGATCTGCGACTGCTGCTTGCTCGGCGGTGCATCCGGATTGGTCTTCACCATCACGATCATGATCTTGCAGCGCGGATCGCCGGCGCCGGAGATGTAGTACTTCTCGCCGTTGATCACCCATTCGTCGCCGACGAGCTTTGCCGAGGTCGAGATGTTCTTGGCGTCGGAGGAGGCGACATTCGGCTCGGTCATCGCATAGGCCGAGCGGATTTCACCGGCCAGCAGCGGCTTCAGCCATTTTTCCTTCTGAGCCTTGGTGCCGACGCGCTCCAGCACTTCCATGTTGCCGGTGTCGGGCGCCGAGCAGTTCATGGTCTCCGACGCCATCGGATTTTTCGCCAGCTCAACCGCGATATAGGCGTAGTCGAGGTTTTTGAGGCCCTGGCCGGTCTCGTCGTCGGGCAGGAAGAAGTTCCACAAACCTACTTCCTTGGCCTTGTCCTTGGCCTTCTGCAGGCACGCAAGCTGTTCCGGCGTAAAGCTCCAGCGGTCGGTCTTTTTCTCGCCAAGCTTTGCGAATTCGACCGACATCGGGTCGACGGTTTCGCGGATGAACTTCTTGACGTGCTCGTAGAGCGGACGGACCTCGTCCGACATCCGGAGATCATTGAGTTCTTCGCCCGGATTGAGGTTGTAGGTCGTCGTTCGCGGGATGTAGGCGTGTTTCATCAGGGTCCTCCCATGCGGCGTTTTCCATTCTGCGGATAATCTTTGGAACGCGCCTGTTGGGCCGCAATCTAGACGCCTGCGCGGTCCCTGCACAAGCGGGACGAGGCTCCGCGCGCAGCGCCCTGCCGCTAATGCATGCGGTGATGCCGCGCCGGGGAATCGGATGCGTATCCCCGCAATTGGGCATATTGCTTCATCTGATCGGGGAGCAGGATTTGCGCCGTTTCGAGGTGATATTTCAGATGCGCGTTGCGCAGTTCCGCCTGCGTCTGCCCGATCTTCGTCGTCGCTTCCCTCAGCGCGTCTGATGTGATCGAACGGTTGGCGAATTGCCGGTCGAGCGCGCTTTCCTGCCCGATCAGGCTGAGCCCGATCGGTGTCGCTTCCGCTTTCATTGTTTCAAACAGTGTTTGAATCCGTTGCTTCTGTGCCGCCGACAGCGCCAGCTTGTCGGACAATTCCAGCACGTGCATCGGGCCGGGGTAGCCGTTCAGTTCGGCCGCCAGCGCCAGGCCCATACCCTTGCCGGCTTTGAGATCGTCGATCTGCTGCGCGGACAGCGCCTTGATCGAGCGGCCCTGCATCCCCGCATAGGGCGACTGCGCCATTGCTGCGGTCGAAGCGAGGGCGAGGACGGTGATGGCGGTGGCAATGGCTTTCATGAATATCTCCTGCTTCGAAGGATTGATCATACCCATCCGGATCTCCCGTAGGCATCAAGCTTCCGTCAGGTCACCACAGGGGACGTCATTGCGAGGAGCGAAGCGACGAAGCAATCCATTCTTTCTTTGTCGCACGATGGATTGCTTCGCTTCGCTCGCAATGACGGAAGGGTTCACTCCACGCGCTGAAAGACGCTGAATTGAAAGTGCTGTTGCGAGCCCCAGGGCGTGGCATGGTCGCTCTGCCGGCTTTGCAGCAGCCTGAACCCCGGTCCCAGCGTCTGCCCGAGCCGCGCCGCATCGTAGCGCATCACCGGCAGGCCGCTGCATTTCTCGGGTCCGTCCAGCGCGAAGGTTGCGATGATGGCGCGGCCGCCGATCTTCAAACCCTGCTTGAACCGCGCGATGTAGTCCGCGCGGTCACTCTCCTCGGTCAGGAAGTGAAACGCCGCCCGGTCATGCCAGATGTCATAGGCCCGCGACGGCTGCCATGTGGTGGCGTCGGCCACAAGCCAGTGCGCGCGCGACGCGCGTTCGCCGAGACGGGCCTTGGCGGCCTCCAATGCCGCCGCCGACAGATCGAGCACGGTGATGTCGGAAAATCCCTGATCGATGAGGTGATCGACCAGCCGCGACGCGCCGCCACCGATGTCGACGATCGCCTGATGGGGCGCGGCCCCGATCTCGGCGATCAGCGCCAGCGACGGGGCAGGGCTTTCCTGAAACCAGCTGACCTCGTTCTCGCCTTTGCTGGTGTAGACGTTCTCCCAGTGCGCCTGGCGGCTTTCGCTTTCCATCCCGTCCTCCTCCGCCCTGCGGGGGCCAACATCATATTCCGGCCTCGCCCGGCTTGCCATTGAGATTCATCGCCGGGTGGAGAATCCGCTGCAGCCGCGCGCCTTTGACCAGCGCATAGATCGCGGGAATCACGATCAGGGTCAGCAGCGTCGATGAGATCATGCCGCCGATCATCGGCACCGCGATGCGCTGCATGATTTCAGAACCCGTGCCCGTGCTCCACATGATCGGCAATAGCCCCGCCATGATGGCGACGACCGTCATCATTTTCGGCCGCACCCGCTCCACCGCGCCCTCCATGATTGCATCGTAAAGGTCCTGCTTGGTCAGCGCGCGGCCCTCGGCCGACCGACGCGCCCTGATCTCGTCGAGCGCCTGGTTGAGATAGATCAGCATCACGACGCCGGTCTCGGCGGCGACGCCAGCAAGCGCGATGAAGCCGACGACGACGGCGACCGATAGATTAAAACCCAGCCACCACATCAGCCAGAGCCCGCCGACCAGTGCGAACGGCAGCGACAGCATCACGATCATGGTTTCGGTCAGCGAGCGGAAGTTGAGGTAGAGCAGCAGGAAGATGATCATCAGCGTCACCGGCACCACGATCTTCAGCCGTGCGGTGGCGCGTTCGAGGTATTCGTAACTCCCGCTCCACATCACGTAGGCGCCCGGCGGGAACTCGATGCTGGCCTTCACCGCGGCCTGCGCGTCGGCGACGTAGCTGCCGATGTCGCGGTCGCGGATATCGACATAGATGTAGACGGCGAGCTGTCCGTTCTCGGTACGGATCGAGGTCGGCCCGCGCGATGGTGCGACCTTGGCGACTTCGCCGAGCGGCACCGCGCCGCCGCCCGGCATCGGCACCAGCACGTCGCGGATGATCGATTGCGTATCGCCGCGCAGGTCGCGGGGATAGCGCATGTTGACGCCGAAGCGCTGGCGTCCCTCGACGGTCGTGGTGACGGTCTGGCCGCCAAGCGCGGTCGCGATCACGTCGTTGACGTCCTGCACCATGATGCCGTAGCGCGCCATTGCCGCGCGGTCGGGGACGATGTCGAGGTAATAGCCGCCGATGCCGCGTTCGGCATAGGCCGACGACGTGCCCGGCACCGCCTTGAGCACCTGTTCGATCTGTTTTGCCAGCCGGTCGATCTCGTTGAGATCAGTGCCGATCACCTTGACGCCAACAGGCGTCCGGATGCCGGTCGACAGCATGTCGATGCGCGCCTTGATCGGCTGGGTCCAGGCGTTGGAAACGCCGGGAAACTGCAGCGCCCGGTCCATATCGGCGGTCAGGCTCTCCACGGTGACGCCGGCCCGCCATTCCGCCTTTGGTTTGAGATTGATCACGGTCTCGAACATTTCGGAGGGGGCGGGATCGGTCGCCGTCAGGGCGCGTCCGGCCTTGCCATACACGGAAGCCACTTCCGGAAAACTTCGGATGATCCGGTCCTGGGTCTGCAGCAATTCACCGGCCTTGGTGACGGATATGCCGGGCAGTGTCGTCGGCATGTAGAGCAAAGTGCCTTCGTTGAGGTTAGGCATGAACTCGGTGCCAAGCTGCCGCGCCGGCCAGATCGTTACGGCGAGCACTGCCACCGCCAGAACGATCACCAGCACCTTGGCGCGCATCACGGCCTTGATGACGGGACGATAGACCCAGATCAGGAAGCGGTTGATCGGGTTCCTGTGCTCGGGAATGATCTTGCCGCGCACGAAGATTACCATCAACGCCGGCACCAGCGTCACCGACAGCAACGCCGCCGCCGCCATCGCAAAGGTCTTGGTGAAGGCGAGCGGGCTGAACAGCCGGCCTTCCTGCGATTCCAGCGTAAATATCGGCATAAACGACACGGTGATGATCATCAGGCTGAAGAACAGCGCCGGCCCCACCTGTGACGCCGCTTCGATCAGCACATCGATGCGCGATCGCCCGGGCTCGGCGCGCTCCAGATGCTTGTGTGCGTTTTCGATCATCACGATGGCCGCATCGACCATGGCGCCGATCGCGATCGCGATGCCGCCGAGACTCATGATGTTGGAGCCGAGGCCGAGCAGCTTCATGGCGCCGAACGCCATCAGCACCCCGACCGGCAGCATCAGGATCGCGACCAGGGCGCTGCGGACATGCAGCAGGAACACGATGCACACCAGCGCGACGATCACGCTCTCTTCGAACAGGGTGCGCTTGAGCGTATCGATCGCAGCAACGATCAGCTCCGAGCGGTCATAGACCGCGACGATCTCGACCGATTTCGGCAGGCCGCTGGCGATCTCGGTAATCCGCTTCTTGACGTTCTGGATCACGTCCAGCGCGTTGACGCCGAACCGCTGCAGCACGATTCCGCTGGCGACTTCGCCTTCACCGTTGAGTTCGGTGATGCCGCGCCGCTCGTCCGGGCCGAGCTCGACGCGGGCGACGTCTTTCAGCAGCACCGGCGTGCCGCCGCTACTCTTGAGCACGATATTGCCGAGGTCGTTGATGCCCTTGATGTAGCCCTTGCCGCGAATGACGTATTCGAATTCGGACAGTTCGACGGTGCGGCCGCCGACATCGGCATTGCTGGCGCGGATCGCGTCGCGCATCTTGGGCATGGTGATGCCGAGGTCGCGCATGCGCTGCGGATCGAGCACCACGTTGTATTGCCGGACGAATCCGCCGACGCTGGCGACCTCGGCGACGCCTTCCGCCTTTGCAAGCGCGAATTTCAGATTCCAGTCCTGGATCGCGCGGGTGTCGGCGAGGTTCAGCTCTTTCGACATCACGGCGTATTGGTAGACCCAGCCGACGCCGGTGGCGTCCGGTCCCATCGTCGGCGTCACGCCCGCGGGCAGGCGCCCCGAAGCGCTGTTGAGGAATTCCAGCACGCGCGACCGCGCCCAGTAGATGTCGGTGCCGTCCTCGAAGATCACATAGACGAACGACACGCCGAAGAACGAGAACCCGCGCACCACCTTTGAGCGCGGCACCGTCAGCATCGCCGTGGTCAAGGGATAGGTGACCTGGTCCTCGATCACCTGCGGCGCCTGGCCGGGATACTCGGTATAGACGATCACCTGGGTGTCGGAGAGGTCGGGAATGGCGTCGAGCGGCAGATGCGCCAGCGCATAGAGGCCGGCAGCGGTAGCGAAACCGGCGCCGAACAGCACCAGCAGCAGATTGCGGGCCGACCACGCGATCAGGCGGGCGATCATTGCTGCGCTCCGTCGGCAAAGCCCTTCAGCGCGGCCTTCAGATTGCTTTCCGCATCGATCAGGAAGTTCGCCGAGACCACTACCGGCTCGCCTTCGCTGACGCCGTCGCGCACCTCCACATAACCGTCGCCGCGATGGCCGAGCTTGACTTCGCGGGGCTCGAAGCGGCCTTCGCCTTTGTCGACGAGCACCGCCTGGCGCCGGCCGGTGTCCATCACGGCGCTCTCCGGGATTGTCAGCACCGGCGCGGAGCTGCCGATATCGATCTCGGCATCGACATACATGTCGTGGATCAGCACCAGGTCGGGATTGGCAAGCTCTATTCGCAGGCGCCCGGTGCGTGTCTCCTTGTTGATCTGCGGATAGATGACGCTGATCGTCCCGGTGAATGTGCGGCCCGGAAAACCGCGCGCCTTGACGGTCGCCGGTTGCCCGAGCGCGAGCATCCCCATGTCGCGTTCGGCGACGTCGATGATCGCCCAGAGCTGCCTGTGGTCGGCGATCCGGAACAGCACTTCGCCCGGCTGCGCGCGCGCGCCCTCGATGGCGTTGCGCTCGAGCACGATGCCGTCACGCGGTGAAGTCCATTCGATGCCGATCGGAACCGTCCGGCTCTTCTCCATCGCCGCGATGGCCGCTTCGGGCACGTCGAGATTCATCAGCCGCTGCCGTGAACCTTTGCCATAGGTGGCGTCGGTCCCGATGGCCTTGGAGTTGATGGTTGAAATGTACTCGGCCGACGCCGACGAAACCGCCGGACTGTAGACTTCCATCAAGGGCTGGCCCTGGGCGACGTGGCTCCCGGTGGTGACGTTCGCGACCTTCTGGATATAGCTTTCGGCCCGCATCGCGATCACGGAGACGCGGCGTTCGTCGAGCTGAATGGTGCCCGGCGCGTGGATCGTGCTGCGGATGGTGCGCGGCGCCGCGGGCTCCGACCTGACGCCGGTGCGCTGGATTTTCCCCGGCGACAGCTTTACCGAGCCGTCATCGCTGTCTTCGCCCTCATAGACGGCGATGTAGTCCATCCCCATCGAATCCTTCTTGGGGGTGGGGGAGGTGTCCGGCAGTCCCATCGGGTTGCGGTAGTATTTGATCTTGCGATCAGCGCCGCCGGCGGACGCGGCCGGCGCTGTCTTCTCGAGAGCGTCCAGATCGAAACTCACGTCGGCCCCGGCGGGAACGGCGCGATAGTCGCGGCCGTCGGGCGTCTTTTTCGGCGTCAGCGAATACGACGGTTTGCCGTCCGGATCCTGATAATAGATCGGCGCGCGGCTCTCGTCGGCCGCAGCGCGCGTGATCATGGCGATGGTCCGCGCGGGCAGTCCCTGCGCGCCGGCGAGGACGAGCCCGGCACCCGCCGCCGCGATCAACACGGCGGTGGCGCTTGCGATGATGGCGGGGTTCATTTCTGCGCCGTGATGACAAGCTTGTTGTCGATGGTACCGGTCTCGCCCTGGACCTTCGCGCCGAGCGAAAGCTGCCAGCGGCCGGCCATGCCGAATGTCGCCTTGAACTTATAGGTACCTGGCTCGGCACCCGGCACCGGCGTGAGCTTGGTCGCCATTTCCTGCATGCCATCCGGAGCCATGTCGAGGCGGGTGGCAAAGATGACGGCATCCGGTACCGGCTTTCCGGTCTTTGTGTTCATCAGCCGAACGGTGATGGTCTTGTCGGGTCCGGCCTGGACGGCCTGATCGACGAGTTCGAACTTGTAGTCCTTGATGTCAGCGAGCGCGGCCGTACTTGCGCCGCCGATAGCGGCAACGATCAGCGCGGCCCGCAAGGCGCGCGCGTGGGTGAACGTCTTCATTTTCAATATCCTCGATTGTCCTGGATCTGCCGCGCTGGCGGCATGGATCACCGGCGCACCAAAGCGCCGCGAAAAATCAGGCGTTAAGCCGAATGGACCAGGAGTCGGGGAGGTCTTGGCGGGGGATGTTGGCCGAGGCTATCCGCTTCGGGGTCGCTGCCGGGCACCAGCAGCCGGACCGTGACGGGCCGAATTTCAATCATTCCGGCCGGCGATGGCGCGTGAAAATTGGTGACCATGCAGAGCGCCATCAGCGGGCACTGGTCGCAATCCATGGGCACGGATTTGTCCGGGCAGCATGGCATGTCGGCGGCCATTTCAGCCATCTCCGCCGCCACCGGCGCAGCCATGGCCATCCCGCTGCCCGCATTCACAGGCCGGGAAAGCGGCGCAAACACGAGCCCGGCGATCACAAAGATCGCCAGCAGTCGGGAAAGGTGGATCGAGATTTTCACAGGCGCATTTTCTCACGAACCGGCCGCCAAGGAAACCGCTGCGAACCCCTAACCGGATCACTAATCCGCCAGAATTCCGGAGCGGACGGCTTGATTTGCCTCAAATGGCCGACCGCTGGCGGGCGATCCAGCATCCCCGGATCCGGATGGGAGAGCCAAAACGGCACAAGCGCGCGCCGTGAACGCAAGGCCCCCGCGGAGGTTGCAAGCCAGCGCTATTCTACGGACTGTTGTGCCCTGGCAACAGTCCGGCACACAAGGCTCTGATACAGTCTAGGTACATTTACTGAGTCCTGAACGGATCTACCGGAGGTTACTGTGAAAAAACTGGTTGTTGCACTGCTCTTGGTCGCTGCGGGTACTGTCGGCGCATCTGCCGCGGACCTTGGCCCTCGGACCTATAGCAAGGCGCCCGTTGCGGTGGCCCCGATCTATAACTGGACCGGGTTTTACGTCGGTCTGAACGCCGGCGGCGCCTGGAATGACTCCAATCCGACCACCAGGACGCTGTTTCCGGTGGCATCCTACTTTGCCGACAGCAGCGTGACGGCCATTGGGATTGCCGGCGAGCAGAAGGTCAATCGCTCCGGTTTCACCGGCGGCGTGACCGGTGGATACAACTGGCAGATCAACAATGCCGTGGTTGGCCTCGAGGCCGATTTCAACTATTTCGGCGTAAGGGGATCGACCGCCAACACCACGGTCTATCCGTGCTGCGCGCCGACCTCCTTCACCATTAATTCGTCGGTATCCACCGACTGGTTGGCAACGGTTCGTGGGCGCGTCGGCTTTCTCGCAACGCCAGCCTTCCTGATCTACGGCACCGGCGGTCTTGCCGTCGCCAACGTGAAGGCCAACTACCTCTTCACCGATACCTTCGCGGCGGCCAATGAATCCGCCTCGATCTCTTCGACCCGGTATGGCTGGACCGCCGGCGTCGGTGGCGAATATGCCCTGATGAACGGTTGGTCGATCAAGGCCGAATATCTTTACGTCGATCTCGGCCGGGCCAGCACGACCAGCAACAACCTGTCGGTCTTTGCGGGTGCGACTCCCTTGCCGCTCCAGACCTTCACCCATACCGTCAATTTGACCTCGAACATCGGCCGGGTGGGCATCAACTACAAGTTCGGCGGCCCGGTCGTCGCCAAATATTGATTTGACGTCTGGATATTCCTGCTGACCGCAGCAGGCGAAAGCCCCGGCATCGCCGGGGCTTTTTTTTTGTATCGATGGAAGGCGCAGCGCAAGCGCCAGAATGGCCTTCGTTCCCGTTCCACCGGATTACATTTCCGTAATCCGCCGTGCCCGCTTCGCCCGCCGCGGCGCCTCGACGCAGCACGGCTTCTTGAAGGGGCCCCGGCGGGCTTCCTACATCTGGGATGCCTGTCACGGCGCATCGCCGCGGCAGCAGGGAGACAAGTATGAGCTATTTCAAGACTGCCATTCTCTTGGCCGGTCTTACCGGCCTCTTCATGGGCGTCGGCTATCTCTTCGGCGGGGCCACCGGCGCCATGATCGCGCTTGTGATCGCCGCCGCGACCAATCTGTTCGCCTACTGGAACTCGGACCGCATGGTGCTGTCGATGTACGGCGCCCATGAGGTCGACCGGCAAACCGCGCCCGACCTTTACAACCTCGTGGCTGAGCTTGCCGGGCGCGCCGGCCTGCCGATGCCGCGCGTCTTCGTGATGGACGAGGCGCAGCCCAACGCGTTCGCCACCGGCCGCAATCCGCAGAACGCGGCGGTTGCCGTGACCACGGGCCTGATGCACTCGCTCAGCCGCGAGGAACTGGCCGGCGTGATCGCGCACGAGCTCGCGCACATCAAGAACCACGACACGTTGCTGATGACGATCACCGCGACCATTGCCGGCGCCATCTCGATGGTGGCGCAGTTCGGCGCGTTCTTCGGCGGCAACCGCGACAACAACCACGGCCCCGGCATCATCGGCTCGATCGCGATGATGATCCTGGCGCCGCTCGGCGCCATGCTGGTGCAGATGGCGATCAGCCGGACGCGCGAATACGCCGCCGACGATCTCGGTGCGCGCATCGTGGGTCAGCCGATGTGGCTTGCGTCTGCGCTGTCCAAGATTGCCGGCGCGGCGCACCAGGTGCCGAACATGGAGGCCGAGCGCAATCCGGCGACGGCGCACATGTTCATCATCAACCCGCTTTCGGGACACGGCGTCGACAATCTGTTCACGACGCACCCCTCGACCGAGAACCGCATCGCCGCCCTGCAGCAGCTCGCGGCGGAGTTGGGCGCGGGCAGCACGGCTTCCGCTGGTGCCGGTCGCAACACGCCGCGCCGCGGTCCGTGGGGCCGCCCCTCGGCCTCGCGCGGCCCGTGGGGATGAAGCTGTAGGTCTCCCACTTTCGTCATTCCGGGACGCGCCACTTGGCGCGGGCCCGGAATCCATTAGGCCGCATGCGCTGTCGCTCGCTGGATTCCGGGCTCTCGCTACGCGAGCCCTCAGATGCACAATTGCGCATCGGGGAATGACGACGGAGAGATCTGCGACAAATTAACCCGACGGGCAAAATTACGCTTCCCTCGTCGGGCAAATCAGCGGTTTGAATCGTCGCGTCCCGCCCGACAAGAGGGGCGTTGCGCACGTCACGAACGCGCGGCGGGATGCGGTGGACGCTTGTTTGCGCTGAGACGACGGCGTGGATTAAGCGTACGGCAAAACCGTGTGGTCCTGGCGCCCGTTGCCGGCGTCAAGCTGTCGGAGAAGCGTGAGCGGAAACGATAGCGACGGAGTCAACCAAGAACTCGTCTCCGGGGAGATCACGGCATAAGCCGTAAAGCCATTGCGCAGGGAGGCTATCGGCACAAAAAACGTCGATATATCAACGCGGTGGGCCTGATGTGTCCACCATGGGGTCACTTCGAGACCAACGATTCAAAGAAAGTCCTGTAAAGTTTTTTTCGCGCCGGGCGCGCTGGTCGGGCTACGCTCCCCGGATGACGAATCCCATGACCAAAATCCTCCCGGTGGCTGTAGCTGTTCTGCTCGCTGCATCAGGAAACGTGAGCGCTGAGACCGCGCTTCAGGCGACAGCGTCGTGCCGGGAAGTTGTGAAGGGCCTGAGGTCCGATGGTCAAATCGCGGTTGGCCCTGCTGGCCAATTCTGTTGGGGAGCTTTTGACGTACTCCAGAAAATGTCACGTATCATAAATACATCCAGTTCGCCCGTCCTCGGCATGTGTCCCGGCGAGAAGGTTACGCGGTCGCAAATGATTTTAGTATTCCTGAAGTATGCCGACAATAACCCTGCCCTGTTGCATGATGATTTCCCGTTCATCGCATTGCGGGCGCTCCAAGAAGCGTTTCCGTGCAAGTGAACGGTCCAAGGGACCAAGACGCCGGTTTCGCAACCGCAGCCTCCGCGCAACAGCGCGCGATCTACGATGCGCGCGGCAAGGTGATCGGCCGCGAGTCCAGCAGCAGCAATACAACGACGGTCTACGATTCCGGCGGGGCAGCGTCGGCCGGTTCACAACGACGCCATTGAGGAGGTGATGTGGAGCGAGTAATGCTTCTCGATCATCTTCACGCTGGTGTTGTGCAACGCGGCCACCAGCCTGATCGGGACGCTGGCCGTCAGCATCCGCACGATGCTGGAATGCCGGAGCGCGTACATCGTCGCGTCCGGATCGCAGCCGATGGCGGTGACGATCTTGTCCACCATGCGATGGTAGCTCTGGCCCGGATTGTCGCCCCATGGCCTGCCGTCGCTCTGCAACAGCAGCGGCGCATGGCCAGCACGGCCCTTCGCCGCCAGCTTCAGCCGCGCTGCCAGCTCGACGGTGATCGGCACCGAGTAGCGCTCCAGCTTTTTCTCGGCGCGGTTTCGGGCTCCGCCTTTGCCGCTCTTCGGCATCATCACTTTCGGCCGCACCGGATGATCGCGCAAATCCTCGACACACAATCGCGAGAGCTGCGACGGCCGTGCGCCAGTCACCGCCATCGTATCGGTGAACAGCCCAAACTTTTCATCGAGTCCATAGGCGACGCTGACGAACGCGCGCACCGTGTCGTCACTCAGGATGACGTTGCGCGCCACTTGCGTATTCGGCAGCGCCGCGAGCCCGGTTTCCCACGCCTCCCGGTTCTGAATCCGCTTGTCGTGCTGCGCGGCTAGCTCCAGTGCGGCGCAGACGCACCCGCAAAGCCGGTTGATCGTTGACTTCGCCATCGTGTCGAGCAGGCTGTCGCGCCATTTCTTCAGCTCGGCGGACGTTAGGAGTTGCACCGGCTTCGACAACAGCACGCTGGTGAGGTGAACGCGCGGATGCTCGGCATTGTAGGGGTTGGCATCGCGCGCGATCAGATCGGCCCTGTAGCTCGTCAGCGCGCCATCCAGCGTGATCGGCGCGGTGTCACCACTGGCATCATCCGTGCGGCCCGCCAATTTCTTCGCTTCGTTCTGCGCTTCGAAAAAAGTCATGATCTTCGTGCCGTTACTCGCATCGAAGTCGTCGGCCTCGGCGAAGGCGTTGGTCCAGTAACCGCTCGTGTTGCTCTTGCCAGTCTTGCCGGTGGCACGTTTGAGCACCCACGATCCGTTGCCCTTGTTGCGGCGATACAGCAGCAGCACGCCGCGCGCGAGCGCGAGTCCGTTATAGGGTTTGCGTCTGACCGCGAGCTTCAATCGCGCGGTGCGGCTGTCGAGTTTGGAATGGCGCTGGCTGCGAGCCATCGGTCGGGTGCCTCCGGTTGTGTCACTTCGGTGTGTGTAAAGCCGTATCAAGTTCTATACAGCCATATCGGGTATTTCACCGCGACATCAAGAGGTTAGTGCCGGAGTATGAAGCGCTATCAGTCTTGGATCAAGCCTGTAATTCCCTTGCGCAGGGAAGGCCGGGTGTTCACCGCTGCCCTGTATGCTCGTGTGCAGCCTACTTAGTGCAAACCGCACACGGGACCGCGGGTGCAGCGCGCACCCGGTCTTCCCTGCGCCCTCTCATGAGAGGGCGGGAAGTTTCTGGCAAAGCTCGGGCGCAATGCGTCGCGAGAATGCGAAAGTGCGTTTTGATAGTGGTGTAGCGACAAACACAGCCGTCGTCCCGGGCTTGACCCGGGACCCATACGCCGCGGCCCATCGGTTGGAGCGCTGGCGTTAGATACCTTCCTAAACAACATCCGCCGCGGAGTATGGGTCCCGGCTGAAGGCCGGGACGACGAGTGGAGAGAGCTTCGCCACACCCAATCTCAAAACGCCGTATACCCGCCATCGATCACAAAGCAATCCGCCGTATGATACGACGACGCCTGGCTCATGATGTACACCGCGATGCCGCCGAAATCGCTGGGCTCGCCGAAGCGGCGCACCGGAATGCGCGGCATCACGTTGGCGACGAACTTGTCATTCGCCATGATGCCCGCCGTCATGTCGCTTTTGATCCAGCCGGGCAGGATCGCGTTCGCGGTGACGCCGTGACGCGCGAGTTCGACCGCGAGCGCGCGGCACAATGCGTTCAGTGCGGCCTTGGTGCCGGCGTAGTGCTCGTTGCGCGCGGTGCCGAACAGGGAGGCGAGACTCGAGGTCGCGACCAGACGGCCGAACTTGTCGCCGGCTTCCGCGCGCTCGGTCATGTGGCGGGCGGCGGCCTGGAACACGTGGAAGACGCCGTCGAGATTGGTCGCGAACATTTTTCGCCATTCCTCCTCGGTGCGGTCGATGAAGGCGCGCCGTCCGCCGCCGCCGATGCCGGCATTGGCAAAGCAACCGTCGACGCGGCCGAGCGCATCCAGCGTGGCCTTCATCGCAGCCTTGACGGAGGCGGGGTCACTGACATCGCAGATGCGGGTGTCGACCTTGCCGGGACCCTTGGCGAGGCTTGCTGCCGCGCTCGCATTCTTGTCGGCGTTGCGGCCCCAGATCGAAACGGTGCATCCGGCCGCATTCAGCGCTTGCGCAATGCCGAGACCGATGCCGCCATTACCGCCGGTGACGACAGCGACACGGCCGGAGAGGTCGAAAATGCTCATGAATGTATCCCTTGGGTGTTTCCATTTGGTCTGGCGCGCGTTAGGGCATGATCCGGAAAAGTGGACGCCGGTTTTCCGACAAGAATCATGCCCAAGACAACAAGGTTTGCGCCCAGTGGTGGGCAGAGGTTCAGTCCGACCATGGACAAGCCCGTCAGGAAAATCAAATATGGGCCCAGACAACACATCCGACCCATCGCGCAAGCCTGATAGCGCGTAAACACAACTCGCGAGGAAACAAATGCAGTTCAAGCACGTCACGCTCGATTTCGATGGCTCGGTCGCCATTTTGAAACTCGACCACCAGGAGGTCATGAACGCGGTTTCGATCGACATGCTGGGCGGCCTCGGCGAGGCGCTGGACGCGATCGAGGACAGGAAGGCGGAGGTGCGCTGCCTTGTGATCACGGGGGCCGGCCGCGCGTTCTGTACGGGTGCCAATTTGCAGGGCCGCAACAACGCCAAGCCGGGCCGGGTCAATGCCGGCGCGGCGCTGGAAACCGCGTTTCATCCGTTCCTGCGCCGCCTGCGCAACCTGCATTGCCCGATCGTGACCGCCGTCAACGGCCCCGCCGCCGGCGCCGGCATGAGCTTCGCGCTGATGGGCGACATGATCCTGTGCGCGCGCTCGTCCTATTTCCTGCAGGCGTTCCGCCGCATCGGCCTGGTGCCGGATTGCGGATCGACCTGGTTGTTGCCGCGGATGATCGGCAAGGCGCGCTCGGTCGAGCTGTCGCTGATGGGCGAACGGCTGCCGGCGGAAAAGGCGCTGGAATGGGGCCTCGTCAACCGCGTCCATGACGATGCGGTCTTGATGGAAGAGGCGATGAAGCTGGCGCAGGATCTTGCCAATGGTCCCACGATCGCGCTGTCGCTGATCCGAAAACTCTATTGGGACAGCCCGGAAAACTCCTACGAGGAGCAGCTCAACCTCGAGTTCGAGTCGCAACGCATCGCGGGCTCGGCGGAAGATTTCAAGGAAGGCGTCACCGCGTTCCTTGAAAAGCGCCCCGCCAAGTTCAGGGGCAAATGATCGAGGCCGAACTCGGACGCTGCGTCGCCGCCTGGTATCCGGGCGCGACCGGCGTCACTGGCGCGGCAAAACTTTCCGGCGGCGCCAGCCAGGAAACCTGGACGTTCGACATCGTGCATCCCAGCGGCAATGTCGGCGCGATCCTGCGCCGTGCGCCGCCGGGCTATGGCGCGTCACCCGGCCGCGCCGCAGGGCTCGACGCGGAAGCAACGCTGATGCAGCTCGCGCACGACGCTGGCCTGCCGTCGCCGCGCGTGATGCATGTCTTGAAACCCGAGGACGAACTCGGCACCGGCTTCATCATGCAGCGGATCGAGGGCGAGACCATCGCGCGAAAAATTCTGCGCGACGAACAATTCGCACAAGCGCGCCCGATACTGGCGCGCCAGCTTGGTGGGGTGGTCGCGGGCATCCACGGCTTGCCGGCGGCAAAACTGCCAAAGCTGCGTGAGATGACGGCGACAAAGGAAATCGCCGATCTCGATCGCGAGTATCGCAGTTTCGGCCGGCCGCGTCCGGTGTTCGAGCTGGCACTGCGCTGGCTCCGCGAACGCGATCCCGGCCCGTCAAGGGAAGT
Organism: Bradyrhizobium sp. AUGA SZCCT0176; assembly: GCF_018130145.1. Taxonomy (GTDB): domain Bacteria; phylum Pseudomonadota; class Alphaproteobacteria; order Rhizobiales; family Xanthobacteraceae; genus Bradyrhizobium. Next base: position 136,068 of record NZ_JAFCMB010000005.1, read on the forward strand.
AACGCTGGTGCACGGCGACTTCCGCCACGGCAACCTCATCATCGGGCCCGACGGCGTCCGCGCCGTGCTGGATTGGGAGCTGGCGCATTTCGGCGACCCGATGGAGGATTTGGGATGGATCTGCGTCAACTCCTGGCGCTTTGGCGAGATCGACAAGCCGGTCGGAGGCTTTGGTTCGCGCGAGGACCTGTTCGCCGGCTATGAAGCGGCCGGGCGCAAGGCCGATCCCGACCGCGTGATGTTCTGGGAAGTGATGGGCACGCTGCGCTGGGGCATCATGTGCTGCGGCATGATGCAGCGGTTTCGCCAAGGCCCCGATCATTCGATGGAGCGCGCCATGATCGGCCGCCGCTCGTCGGAGACGGAAATCGATCTGCTGAGATTGCTAGCCCCGAAGGGGAAATAAGATGCAGGACGAACCGACACCCACCGAACTGATCAAGGCGGTCGCGGATTTTCTGCGCAACGAGATCGCGCCCGCCATCAAGGGCCACAACGCCTTCAAGCTCCGCGTCGCCATCAACGGGCTCGATCTGGTGACGCGGCAACTGGCGCTGGAAGGCGATAGCGAAAGCGCAGAGGCCGCGCGGCTCAAGCAACTGCTCGGCATCGACGGTGCGCTGCTCGACCTCAACCGCGCGCTGTCGGATAAAATCGCGAGCGGCGAAGTGGATCTGCAGACGCCGGGACTGGCCGATCATCTCTGGCAGACCACGATGGACAAGCTCGCCGTCGATCAGCCCAACTACGCGTCGTACAAGCGGGAGTTGGGGAATAAGTAGGGTAGGCACCATTCTATCGTCATGGCCGGGCTTGTCCCGGCCATCCACGACTTGGCGTCGGCAACGAAAGACGTGGATGCCCGGGACAAGCCCGGGCATGACGGAGAGAGTGAATTTACTTCCCCAGCCATTTCGGCGCGCGCTTCTCCGAAAACGCCTTCGGTCCCTCGATGTAATCCTGCGAGGCCGCCATCGCCTTCACCGCCGGGTATTCGCGCTGTTCGGCGATCGCCTGTTCCAGCGAGACCGCCATGCCCTTCTGGATCGCCTGCTTGGAGGCGCGGATCGACATCGGCGAGTTCTTGGCGATGGTCTCGGCCCAGCGCTCAGCGGCCGCCAGCGCTTCGCCGGCAGGAACCACTTCATTGACGAAACCGAGTTCAAGGCCCTCCTTGGCCGAGACGTGGCGCGCGGTCAGGATCATGCCCATGGCGCGCTTCATGCCGATCTGGCGCGGCAGCCGGTGCACGCCGCCGGCAAGCGCAGCAAGGCCGACGCGCGGTTCGGGCAATGCGAAGGTGGCATTCTCCGAGGCAATGATGAGGTCGCAGGCCAGCGCGATCTCGAACCCGCCGCCCATCGCGACGCCGTTGACGGCGGCGATGATCGGCTTGTCGCAGTCGAACCGCGAGGTCAATCCGGCAAAGCCGCCCTTGTCCCAGCCGCGCTTGCCGCCGGCCGCCTGCCATTTCAGATCGTTGCCGGCGCAAAAGGCCTTGTCGCCAGCGCCGGTAACGATCGCGACCCACTGGTCGGGATCACTGGAGAAATCGTCGAACACCTTGTTGAGTTCGAAATGCGCGTCGATATGCAGCGCATTGTACACTTCGGGGCGATTCAACGTGATGATCGTGATCGGACCCTTGCGTGTGACCTTGGAGAATTTGAGATCCATGTTCGCTCCCGCTGTTTTTCTGTGACGAGGAATAATAGCGCGGTGCCAGCCGCCGGAACCCATTCAATTACGCAAGCGAGCCGCGCGTCACAAGCGATATTCCGTTGCTTGACTTGGCCAGGGTATTCCAACCTTAATCGAAAATGCGCCGCCTGGTCCGGCTAGCCACTAAACACAATAAACGACATTTTCGGGAGAGACCGCCGTGGATTTTGCATTGCCCGCCGACCTCGTCGCTTACCTCGACGAACTCGACAAGTTCATCGCGCGCGAGATCAAGCCGCTGGAAGAGGCCGACGACAACATCCGCTTCTTCGATCATCGCCGCGAATGGGCCCGCACCGATTTCGACAAGGGCGGTTTGCCGCGGCATGAATGGGAAGCGCTGCTGCGCAAGGCCAAAAACCTCGCTGACGCCGCCGGGCATTTGCGGTTTGCGATCCCGAAGCGTTACGGCGGCAAGGACGGCTCCAACCTCTGGATGGCGGTGATCCGGGAGCATTTCGCGTCCCAGGGATTGGGCCTGCACAACGATTTGCAGAACGAGCATTCGATCGTCGGCAACCTCCCGATCGTGACCATGCTCGACCGTTACGGCACCGACGAACAGAAGGCGATGATCGACGGCTCGATCACCGGCAAATACCGCATCACCTTTGGCCTCACGGAACCCGAGCACGGCTCCGACGCCACGCACATGGAAACAAGGGCGGTGCCGGCGACCCGTGACAACGTCAAGGGCTGGATCGTCAACGGCCAGAAGATGTGGACCACGGGCATGCATGTGGCGACGCATTGCGCGCTGTTCGCGCGCACATCAGGCAATGACGGCGATGCCCGCGGCATCACCTGTCTCCTGGTGCCGGCCAAAGCTGAAGGCGTGAAGGTCGAGGAATATATGTGGACCTTCAACATGCCGACCGATCACCCCCGCGTCAGTTTTACCGACGTGTTCGTGCCTGACGACGCATTGTTCGGCGAGGTCGGCCGCGGCCTGTCGCTGGCGCAATGCTTCGTGCACGAGAACCGGATCCGGCAGGCGGCGAGTTCGCTCGGCGCCGCCGTCTATTGCATCAACGAAAGCGTCAAATACGCGCGCGAGCGAAAGCCGTTCGGCAAGGCGCTGGCCGAGAACCAGGCGATCCAGTGGCCGCTGGTGGAACTTGCGACGCAGGCCGAGATGCTGCGGCTGTTGATCCGCAAGACCGCGTGGGAGATGGACAAGCTGACCCAGGCGGAGGTCGAGCACACGCTCTCGGACCGGGTCTCGATGTGCAACTTCTGGGCAAACCGCCTCTGCTGCGAAGCCGCCGACCGCGCCATGCAGGTCCATGGCGGCATGGGTTATTCGCGCCACAAACCATTCGAACACATCTACCGCCACCATCGCCGCTACCGCATCACCGAAGGCAGCGAGGAAATCCAGAAGCGGAAAGTCGCGGGATTCCTGTTCGGGTATATGGGGGCGGGGAAGCATTGAGGGGGATGAGGCACACTCTCTCAACTCGTCGTCCCGGCGAACGCCGGGACCCATAACCACAGGGCGCAATGTGGGGCACGCTGGTTAGACAGAGGCAACGAATACTTCCCGCAACAACTAACGTCACGGCGTATGGGTCCCGGCGTTCGCCGGGACGACATCGAGGGTGTGACGCGCGGCGCGCCCTAATTCACCTGCCGGTCCTTCCCCGTCCAATAGGGATCACGCAAATTCCGCCGCAAAATCTTGCCCGACGGATTGCGCGGCAGCGCTTCGAGAAAATCCACCGACTTCGGCGTCTTGAAGCCGGCGATGCGTTCGCGGGTGAAGTTGATGATGTCGGTGGCAGTAGCTTGCTTGCCCGGCTTCATCACCACGATCGCCTTGACCGCTTCGCCCCATTTGTCGTCGGGGATGCCGATGACAGCGGCTTCGGCGACGTCAGGGTGATCGCAGATCGCGCTCTCGACTTCGGCGGGATAGATGTTCTCGCCGCCGGAGATGATCATGTCCTTGATGCGGTCGTGGATGTAGAGGTAGCCGTCCTTGTCCATGTAGCCGGCGTCACCGGTGCGCAGCCAGCCGTCGCGGTCGAGTGTCTTGGCGGTGGCTTCCGGCAGGTTCCAGTAGCCGACCATGTTGGAGCCCGAACGCGTGGCGATCTCACCGACTTCACCCGGCGGCAGCCGCGTGCCGTCGGCGTCGAGGATCGCAAGCTCAATGCCGGGCAACGCCTTGCCGGCCGAGCGCATGCGGTCGAGGCCTTCGATATGGTCCTCCGGCGGCAGCGCGACGATGGTGCCTGTCGTTTCGGTCATGCCGTACATCTGCACGAAGCCGCATTTGAAGACCTCGATGCATTCCTTCAGCAGCGCCGCCGGAATCGGCGAGGCACCGTAGAGCATGTATTTCAGCCGCGAGAAGTCGACCTGTCTCGCGCGCGGCTGCCGCACCACGAACTGCATCGCGGCCGGCACCATGAACAATTTGGTGATGCCGGACTGCTCGAAGAAATCCAGCACCTTGGTGGGATCGAACTCGCGCGCGATCACGCCCTTGGCGCCGTGATAGAGCCCCATCACGCCCCAGCCGGAGCCGCCGATGTGAAAGATCGGCATCGCCACCAGCGAGACGTCGTCGGTCGACCATTTGTTCCAGTCGGGCTTCTCGGCTTCGTTGCCGGTCTGCACCAGGTTGAGGAAATTGGCGTGCGACAGCATCGCGCCCTTCGGCTTGCCTGTCGTGCCCGACGTATAGAGCTGGATCGCGACGTCCTTGGGGCTGATCGGCACCTTGGGGTCATCGCCGCTCTGCGCATCGCGCCACGCCGTGAAATCCGGCCATTCCGGCGCGCCACCTTCGGTGGTGATGACGGTGCGGAGGTCAGGCAGCTGCGGCTTGATGTTGCGGGCTTGCGTGATGAACTCCGGTCCGACGAACAGCACCGGCGCCCGGCAGTCCGCGACGATGAAGGCGACCTCGGGGCCGGCCAGCCGCCAGTTCACCGGTGCCATCACCACATTGGCCTTCATCGCGCCCATCAGCAGTTCGAAATAGATGTCGCTGTTCTTGCCGAGATAGGCGATGCGCTCGCCCGGCTTGACGCCAAGCGCGATCAGCGCATTCGCGACGCGGTTGGTCTTGATGTCGAACTCGGCGAAGCTGGTCTGACGTCCCTCGAATTCATAGACCAGCGCATTGCCGCGGCTCCTGGCGCGCTCGCGCACCATCTCGGCAAGGTTTGCCGGCGCTTGTGTGGCGGACATGTTTCTCCCGTCGTGTCTTATTTTCGTTGCACCGAGTTTGGCGGTATCCGCCAGCAAAAACAATACGCCACCGTCGTCCCTGCGAAAGCAGGGACCCATACGCCGCAGCCTAGCGGTTGCGCGATGGAGTTAGTTGCCTTCGAAAAATTAGCATTCGTGGTTATGGGTCCCGGCGTTCGCCGGGACGACAACGAAAAGAGTTCACCCTCTCGCCGCGCGGTCCTTTTCGTTCTGCGCCTTGATCGAATCGCGCGCATGCTCCCAGTCGGCATCGGACCACTCGCGCAGCTCGTAGAAGTTTCCGCCGGTTGCCAGCGCCTGTGCGCCGTCCATCGCAATGGTCTCACCGTTGATCCAGTCGCAACCGCCCGAGATCAGGAACACGGCAAGGTTCTGCAATTCTTCCATCTTGCCGACGCGGCCCATCGGATTTCTGGCGATGGTGCGTGCACCGGGTTCATCGCCCGGGTTGAGACGCTTGCTCATGCCCTCGGTCGGAATTTCGCCGGGCGCGATGGTGTTGAGGCGAATGCCGTATTTGCCCCATTCCATCGCCAGCGACATGGTCATGGCATGGATCGCCGATTTGCTCATCGCCGACGGCACCACATAGGGCGAACCGTTGCGGACCCAGGTCACGGTGATCGACACCACATTGCCGCGCTGCTTCTCGGCAATCCAGCGGCGGCCGATAGCGTGGGTGACATAGAACGTGCCGTGCATCACGATATTGGCAATCGCGTCGAAGCCGCGTGGCGTCAGGTCCTGGGTGCGCGAGACGAAATTACCGGCGGCGTTGTTGATGAGATCGGTGAGCGGACCGCCGGTCCAGATCTGTTCGATCATCTCGTCGACCGCAAGCGCGTTGCGGATATCGACGCCGTGGCTGACCACACGTCCGCCGTGCAGATCCATCAATTCGGTCGCGCTCTCGTCGCACACGCTCTTGCGACGGCCGCAGATATGGACCTCGGCGCCAAGCTCAAGGAATCGCGCTGCCATGGATTTGCCGAGGCCGGTACCGCCCCCGGTCACGAGAATGCGTCGCCCGGCGAGAAGCTGATCGTTGAACATCGTTTCCACCCGAAAGGAATTGCTGTTAATTGGTCGATTGACTAAATCCGGACAACGCCGTTCTGTAAAGCGATAACAGCGAATAGCAGTGGAGGAGAATTCTCATGGAGCAGCGCGTTTCGATATCGATTTCGGACGGCATTGCCGACGTCCGGCTGGTACGAGCGGACAAAATGAACGCGCTCGATGCCGCGATGTTCGAGGCGATTGTCGCTGCAACTGAACGGCTTGCGCATGAAAAAGGGGTCCGGGCGGTAGTATTGTCCGGCGAAGGTCGGTCGTTCTGCGCCGGCCTCGATATGGGCCGTTTCGCCGCGATGAAGGAGCAGGGCGGTAACGGGATCGCCGGCGGAGAGAAGCGCGACCTTTCCGCGCGCACCCATGGCCTCGCCAATTTTCCACAGCAGGCGGTGTGGGGCTGGCGGCAACTTCCGGTGCCGGTGATTGCGGCGATTCAGGGCGTCGCCTTCGGCGGCGGGTTCCAGCTCGCGCTCGGCGCCGACATGCGCTTCCTCACCCCTGATGCACGGATGTCGATCATGGAAATCAAGTGGGGCCTGGTGCCTGATATGGCGGGCACGCCGATCCTCGCAAGCCTCGTGCGCGACGATATCCTGCGCGACCTCACCTACACCGGGCGCATCTTCTCGGCGCAGGAAGCGATGAGCTATGGCCTTGCAACGCGGATCTGCGACGACCCGCGCGCCGCCGCCTTCGAGGTCGCGCGCGAGATCGCCGGCAAGAGCCCCGACGCGATCCGCGCCGCCAAGCGCATGCTCAACAATTTGTCCGTCGATCCCGGCCCGGCATTGCTCGCCGAATCCGTCGAGCAGATGAAGCTGATGGGCGGTCCCAACCAGCAGGAGGCCGTGCGCGCCAATCTGGAAAAACGCGCGCCGCGGTTTGCGGATGCGGGGTGAATTATTCCGTCATTCCGGGGCTCGCGAAGCGAGAACCCGGAATCTCGAGATTCTCAGGTGTGCAATTGCACACCTTAGTTCGCATCTTCGATGCGCCCCGGAATGACAGGTACCTTCTAAACCCGGCGAGAGATCGGAAAAGACAATGACAACGCCAACTCCCTTCCTCGGCATCATCAGCGGCCAGCGCCGGCGCGAGCACGCCGAGGTCGCCGAGCGCACCGACCGCATCGCCAGCGGCCTGCATCAGCTCGGTGTCAAGCCGGGCGACAGCGTATGCATGCTGATGCGCAACGACATCGCCTTCATCGAGGCCGCTTATTCCGCGATGCGGCTCGGCGCTTACGGCGTTCCCGTGAACTGGCACTTCAAGCCGGAGGAAATCAACTACGTGCTGGAGGATTCCGGCACTTCGGTGTTGATCGCGCATGCCGACATGCTGCATCAGCTGCGGGACGCGATTCCGTCGGGCGTCACCGCGCTCAGCGTGCCGACGCCGCCGGAAATCCTGGCCAACTACAAGATCAACCCCGATCATCTCTCAACGCCGGATTTCGCGATCGACTTCGAATCCTGGCTCCGGCAGCAGCCGCGCTATGACGGGCCGGTGGTGCCGCAGCCGCAGAACATGATCTACACTTCGGGCACCACGGGCCACCCGAAGGGCGTGCGCCGCTTTGCACCGACACCGGCGCAGAGCGCCAATGCCGAAGCCATGCGAGCGATGATCTACGGCCTCAAGCCGGGCGCGCGCACGATCCTGCCGGGACCGCTGTATCACTCCGCGCCGAACTCGTTCGGCCTGCGCGCCGGACGGCTTGGTGGCGCGCTGATATTGATGCCGCGCTTCGAGCCGGAGGAATTCCTGCGGCTGATCGAAACCGAGCGGGTCGACACGATCTTCATGGTGCCGACCATGTTCATCCGGCTGATGAAGCTGCCGGAGGAAGTGCGCAGGAGGTACGACGTGTCGTCGCTGCGGCATATCATTCACGCCGCCGCGCCCTGTCCGGCCGACGTCAAGCGCGCGATGATCGAATGGTGGGGACCGGTGATCTACGAATTCTACGGCTCGACCGAATCCGGCGCCGTCACCTTTGCCAATTCCGAGGACGCGCTGAAGAAGCCCGGCACCGTCGGCAAGATATCGCCGGGCGCTGAACTGCGCTTCATCGGCGATGACGGGCGCGTGCTGCCGCCGGGCGAGATCGGCGAAATCTATTCGCGGATATCCGGCAATCCGGATTTCACCTACCACAACAAGCCGGAGAAGCGTTCCGAGATCGACCGCGAGGGATTCATTACCTCGGGCGATGTCGGCTATATCGATCAGGACGGCTATGTCTTCATCTGCGACCGCAAGCGCGACATGGTGATTTCGGGTGGCGTCAACATCTACCCGGCGGAAATCGAAGCCGCACTGCACGCCGTGCCTGGCGTCCATGACTGCGCGGTGTTCGGCATTCCCGACGAGGAGTTCGGCGAAGCGTTGATGGCGGTCGTGGAGCCGCAACCGGGCGTGACGCTTGATGTCGCCGCGGTCCGCGCCCAGCTGAAGACCTCGCTGGCCGATTACAAGGTGCCCAAGCACGTCGAAATCCAGGCCAATCTGCCGCGGGAAGATTCCGGCAAGATCTTCAAACGCCGGCTGCGCGATCCCTATTGGGAGCGGGCAGGGCGGCGGATTTAGGGGGCGCGCTCCTCAGGATGAGGTCGGTTAGTTTCTGCACCGCCTCCATCTTTATCTTGCACTGCGGCAAAAAACTTGCACACTCCAGAACTTGCCGGGCAAGCCCTCTGGAGTAGCAAGCCATGTCACCCCAGACCATGCCTTCCGATCCTGAAGTCCGTGCCAATCGCGTCGAAGACGCGGAGGACGCCCGGCTGAGGAACGATATCAGGCTGCTCGGGCGCATTCTCGGCGATACTGTGCGTGACCAGGAAGGCGCCGACGTCTTCGGCCTGGTCGAGCGTATCCGGCAGACCTCGATCCGGTTCCATCGCGACGACGACAAGCCGGCGCGGCGCGAGCTCGAACAGATCCTCGACAGCATGTCGATCAGCCAGACGGTGCGGATCGTGCGCGCCTTCAGCTATTTCTCGCATCTGGCCAACATTGCCGAAGACCAGAACAACATCCGCCAGATGCGGGCGCGGACCGGGCCGGGCGGGGCGCCGCGCGCCAGCATGCTGGCCCAGACCCTGGCGCACGCGCGCACGGCCGGCATCAGCGCCGCCGATCTGCGCAAGTTCTTTGCAAGCGCCCAAGTCAGTCCGGTCCTCACGGCCCATCCGACCGAAGTCCGCCGCAAGAGCACGATCGATCGCGAAATGGAGATCGCCGCGCTGCTCGACCGCAAGGAGCGGGTGCAACTGACGCCCGATGAGGTCGAGGCCAGCGACGAGCAATTGCGCCGCGCGGTGCTGACGTTGTGGAAGACCAACCTCTTGCGCCGGACCAAGCTCACGGTGCTCGACGAGGTCGCCAATGGCCTGTCGTTCTACGACTACACGTTCCTGCATGAGGTGCCGCGGCTGCATTGCGCGCTGGAGGACCGGCTGAACGAGGGCGACAGTTCAAGGGGCGAACTGGCTTCGTTTCTCAAGATGGGAAGCTGGATCGGCGGCGACCGCGACGGCAATCCGTTCGTAACCGCCGACGTGGTGCGCGGGACGCTGAAATTGCAGTCCAGCCGGGTGCTGCGGTTTTATCTGGAGGAATTGCATCTCCTCGGCGCCGAATTGTCGATGGCGGCGCATCTGGCCGATGTTTCCAAGGATTTGCGTGTCCTTGCGGAGCGTTCGCCGGATAAGTCGCCGCACCGAAGCGGCGAGCCCTATCGCCTTGCGGTATCCGGCATCTACGCGCGCCTCACCGCGACCGCGACGCGGCTGGACGTGGAGACCAGACGCCCGGCGGTCGGCGAGGCCGCGCCTTACGCCGATGTCGCGGAATTCAAGGCCGATCTCGATATCCTCTATCGCTCGCTGATCTCAAACAATTCCGGCGTGATTGCGCGCGGGCGATTGCGCCTGTTGCGCCGGGCCGTGGATTGCTTCGGTTTCCACCTCGCGAGCCTCGATATCAGGCAAAATTCGGCCGTGCACGAACGCACTGTCGCGGAGTTGATCGACGCGGCGATGCCCGGCATGTCCTATCTGGCGTTGAATGAGGAGGCGCGGATCGCCTTGCTCGTCAAGGAACTCGGCAACGCGCGTCCGCTGACGTCGGCTTTTGTGAAATACAGCGAGGAGACGATCGGCGAACTCGCGCTATTCCATGCGGCCGCCGAGGCGCATGCCCGTTATGGTTCCGCGGCTATCCCCCAGTGCATCATCTCCATGTGCAAGGGGGTGTCCGACATGCTGGAGGTCGCGCTGCTTCTGAAGGAAGCCGGCCTCGTTCATCCCTCGGGCCGCTGCGCGATCAACATCGTGCCGCTGTTCGAGACCATCGAGGACCTTCAGGGCTCCAGCGGCATCATGGATCGCATTTTGTCGCTGCACGATTACCGCAAACTGGTCGACAGTCGCGGAGCGATTCAGGAAGTGATGCTCGGCTATTCCGATAGCAACAAGGACGGCGGTTTCGTCACCTCGGGATGGGAACTGTACAAGGCGGAAATCGGCCTGATCGAGGTGTTCGAACGCCATCACGTCCGCCTGCGGCTGTTCCACGGCCGCGGCGGATCGGTCGGCCGCGGCGGCGGACCGAGCTATGACGCGATTATCGCGCAGCCCGGCGGCGCGGTGAACGGCCAGATCCGCATCACCGAGCAGGGCGAGATCATCTCCAGCAAATATTCCAACGCCGAAGTCGGCCGCAACAATCTCGAAATTCTGACGGCGGCGACGCTGGAGGCGAGCCTGCTGCAGCCGAAGCACAGCGCGCCGCGTCCGGAATATCTGAAGGCGATGGAGGAATTGTCCGCACTGGCCTTCAGGGCTTATCGCGGGCTGGTCTACGAGACCGAGGGCTTCGCCGACTACTTTTGGGGCTCCACCGTCATCAACGAGATCGCCACGCTCAACATCGGCAGCCGCCCGGCCTCACGCAAGAAAACCCGCGAGATCGAGGATCTGCGCGCAATCCCCTGGGTGTTCAGCTGGGCGCAATGCCGCCTGATGCTGCCGGGTTGGTATGGCTTTGCCAGCGCGGTGGAGACCTGGATTGCGGAACATCCCGAGCAGGGCATGCCGTTCCTGCAGGAGCTCTATCGCGAATGGCCGTTCTTCCGGATGCTGTTGTCGAACATGGACATGGTGCTGGCCAAGAGCTCGATCGCGATCGCCTCGCGCTATGCCGAACTGGTGCCTGACGTGGCGCTGCGCGAAAGCATTTTCGGGCGCATCCGCGGCGAGTGGCATAGCTGTATCGATTTGCTGCTGAAGATCATGCAGCAGGAGCGCCTGCTGCAGAGCAACCCGCTGCTTGAGCGCTCGATCCGCAACCGCTTTCCCTATCTCGACCCGCTCAACCATGTGCAGGTCGAACTATTGAAGGAGCACCGCGCACAAAACCCCGACGAGCAGGTGCTGCGCGGCATTCAGATCACCATCAACGGCGTTTCGGCGGGATTGCGCAATAGCGGGTGAGGGTGAACGACGGCCTCACCCGTCATTGCGAGCGCAGCGAAGCAATCCATCCCTCCGAGCACGTGGATGCATGGATTGCTTCGTCGCTTCGCTCCTCGCAATGACGCGCGGAAGCCTCCTCACCTTACGGCTTCATGGCGCCCTGCGCACTGGTGTAAACGGCGTAGAGCGATGACGAGCCGCAGATGTAGAGCCGGTTGCGCTGCATGCCGCCGAAGCACAAGTTTGCAACCGTCTCCGGGATGTGGATCTTGCCGAGCAGATCGCCGTCGGGCATGTAGCAGCGCACGCCGTCCTCGTTCGGATCGCCCCAACCCACGGAGCACCAAAGACGCCCGGCGGTGTCGCAGCGAAGCCCGTCGGTAATGCTGGGCTTAGGCATCTCCGCAAAGACCTTGCTGTTCGAGAGCTTTCCGCCTGCGAGATCCACATCGAACACGCGGATATGCGACGGGTTGTCCGGCCCGTCCGTGAAGCCGGTGTCGCAGATATAGAGCTTCTTCTCGTCGGGCGAGAAGCAAAGGCCGTTCGGCTGCACGAAGTCATCGACGACCATCTTGATGTCGCCGGATTTCGGATCGACCCGGTAGACATTCTTCTTGTCCTGCTCGGCATCGGCTTTGATGCCCTCATAAAAGCCGCCGATACCGTAGGCCGGATCGCAGAACCAGATCGAACCATCGGCCGCGACGACCGCGTCGTTCGGCGAGTTCAGCTTCTTGCCATTGTACTTGTCGGCGATGATGGTGATCGAGCCGTCGAGTTCGGTCCGGGTCACCCGTCGGCCGCTATGTTCGCAGCTGATCAGGCGTCCTTCCCGATCGATGGTGTTGCCGTTCGAGTTCATCGACGGCTGGCGGTAGACGCTGACGTGACCGTCATCCTCCGAGAAGCGCATGATGCGGTTGTTGGGAATGTCAGAGAACAGCACGTAGCGTCCAGCCGGAAAGTAAACCGGCCCCTCGGCCCAGCGGAACCCGGTTGCGACGCGCTCGACGGCCATGGTGCCGGCAAAGGCCGGAAAGCCGGTAGGCCCGAACGAAACGCCCTTCTTTTTCATCGACTCGAGGCGGGCATCCGGATAGCGGGCCCCGGGTAGCGGACCCAGGGGGAGCGGGCCGGTTGACGGGGTTGGGACACCCGATTGGCCCAGCGGGGCTACGCTTGCCGCGGAGGCCGCTGTCATGGTTACGGCCGTGGTGGCCAGCACGGTTGCACCGCGCAAGAGCGCACGGCGATCCAGTCCGTTCGCCTTGGCGCCAGTTGAGTGAGGCTTTTGGGGTAGCGGAGTTGTCATTTTTTCCTCCCAGTTTTTCGTTGGAAGGAAATCATGTTCCCGCAATTGGGCATAAAGCAGGCGGGTTTCGTCGAACAACCTGGGGGTGAAGCGGAAGTCGCGTCCTTAGCCGGAGCCGGGCCGGCTTTGTAGGGTGGGCAATGCTGGTCGTGCGAATGCGCGCCCGATGACAGACCCCGCGTGCCCACCATCGTTCTGCGATGGATCGGTGGGCACGGCGCTGTCGCGCCTTTGCTCATCCTACGTTGTCGCGCTCAGATCGGATCCCAGGTGAAGACGTCCGCCGAGCGATCGAGCTTGGAGAATGATCCCTTCAGCGCCGGCATGCCGTGCTCGGCGATGGTCTGCGGCGTCCAGCCTTCGCTGCGGTGAACCGAGCGCACCGGACGATGCTGGCCGAACAGGAAAATCTCGTTCATGCGCACGCCAAAAATCTGTCCGGTGACGTCCTTGGCGTCGTCGCTGAGCAGATGGGCGCAGACCGGCGCGATCTTCTCCGGTCCCATCTGCTGGATCTTCGCGACGCGCGCCTTCTCGGCTTCGGTCTCGGTCGGGATGGTGCCGATCATGCGGGTCCAGGCGAATGGCGAGACGCAGTTCGAGCGCACGTTGAAGCGGCCCATGTCGAGCGCGATCGACTTCGAGAGGCCGACGATGCCGAGCTTGGCGGCGGCGTAGTTGGCCTGGCCGAAATTGCCGATCAGTCCCGAGGTCGAGGTGAAGTGCACGAAGGAGCCGCTCTCCTGTTCGCGGAACAGCCGCGCCGCGGCGTGGCTGACGTAGAACGAGCCCATCAGATGCACCTTGATGACGGATTCGAACGCTTCGACGCTCATCTTGTGGAAGATCATGTCGCGCAGGATGCCGGCATTGTTGACGACGCCGTCGAGCCGGCCGAAATGATCGGTCGCCGTCTTCACTATCTTGCTCGCGGGGATCGCTTCCGCAACCGACTCGAAATTGGCGACCGCCGTGCCGCCGCGCTTCTTGATTTCTTCCACCACTTCCTCGGCGGGAGCTGCGCTGTTGCCCGCGCCGTCGGCGGCGCCGCCGGGATCGTTGACCACGACCTTTGCCCCTTCGGCGGCACAGAGCAGGGCGATCTCCCTGCCGATGCCCCGGCCCGCGCCGGTGACGATGATGACTTTGTCTTGCAGTGATTTGGTCATGGTGGTTCTCCGTCCTGTTTGTCGATAGCTGAAGGAGGCTCGGTCTTGTCATGCGCGGGCTTGACCCGCGCATCCATCCTTCTTCGGAGGATGATGGATTGCCGGGTCAAGCCCGGCAATGACAGATCAGACCTTTCACTTCTCGTTCGTAAAAATGATCGTGCCGGACGCCGCGAACATGCCGCCGACGCCGTGGCACACCGATATCCTGGCGTCCTTGACTTGCGCCGGCGCGATGCCGCGCATTTGCCGCACGCTCTCCTGCAGCGCATACATGCCGTACATGCCCGAATGCATGTAGCTCAGGCCGCCGCCATTGGTGTTGAGCGGCAGCTTGCCGCCGGGGCGCGTGTTGCCCTCGGCGATGAACCTGCCGGTTTCTTCGTGCGGCATGAAGCCGAGATCGCCGAGACCGAACAGCGGCAGATGCGCGAAGGCGTCGTAGATCATCAGATGATCGACGTCCTTGTGGGCGATGCCGGCCTCCTTGAACGCGAGCGGTCCCGCCGTCGTGAAGGCGCGCGAGGAGTTGAAGGTCTCCATCTGGCTGACCATCGGCGTTTCCACACTCTCGCCGGTGCCGAGGATATAGACCGGCTTCTGCGGAAAATCCTTGGCGCGGCCGGCCGAGGTGAGGATCAGCGCGCCGCCGCCGTCGGTGACGAGGCAGCATTGCAGGATGCGGAACGGATAGGCGATCATCTTCGAGTTCAGCACGTCCTCGACCGTGATCGGCGCCTTCATGGTGGCGCGCGGATTCTTCGCGGCCCATTCGCGCTGCACCACCGCGACCATGGCGATCTGCTCATGGGTGATGCCATAGGTCTTCATGTAGCGCAGCACGGGTATCGGAAACATGCTGGGCGGACCGAACACGCCGAACGGCGACTCGAACTGGCCGTTGAGGCTGTCCGGCGGCGTCGAGCGCGGCAGCTTTCCGATCATCGACTTGCCGCTCTCGGCGTGCGTGATCAGCACGGTCTTGCAGAGGCCTGCCTCGATCGCGGCCGCGGCGTGGCGGACATGCAGCATGAACGAACAGCCGCCGACGGAGGTGCCGTCGACCCAGGTCGGCTTGATGCCGAGGTAATGGGCGATCTGCTGCGGGGTTTCCACCGCGGTGGCGATGCCGTCGATGTCTGACAGTTTCAGTCCGGCATCGGCGATGGCGTTGAGCGCCGCATCCGCGTGCAGCTGGATCTGCGACATGTTCGGGATGACGCCGAGTTCGGTGGTCTCGGCGGCGCCGACGACGGCGACCTGGTTTCTGCGCATGGTGCTTAACCCTTCGCCGGACGGAACTGGGGAAGGGTGATCTTGTCGTCGAGCTTTTCGAAGGCGACCTCGAGCTTCATGTCGAGTTCGAGCGCTTCGGGCGTCTGCGGGCAATCGATGATGTTGCTCATCATGCGCGGACCTTCGTCGAGTTCGACGACGGCGATCGCGTAAGGCGGCGTAAAGCCGGGCGCGGCGGGGCGATGGTTGATGACATAGCTGTAAAGCCTGGCCTTGCCGCTCGCCTTGAACACGCTGACCTTGCGTGAGGCGCAGGACGGGCAGAACGGGCGCGGCGGGAAATAGACGTTGGCGCAGGCGTCGCAGCGCTGCAGGCGCAATTCGCCGGCCGCAGTACCGTCCCAAAAATGCTGGGTTTCCGGGGTCGGCTTCGGTTTAGCGCGCGCTGGCTCCGCCATATCAGGCATTCCTCCTTGAGGCGGGCATCGGCCCGCATGTTGCGATCTTGATGCGACATTTGACCATTCCCCGTCAACGGTCCAGCGGCGCTGTCGCATGGCCGCATTCCCCCAAGCCAAGGGCGCTTGTATGCCAGTGATTTCCCGCGCTAGGGTGTTGCTGATTGCGCCGCACGGAATGCGCGCGATGACGGAGACGATGTGCGAACGATTCGAATAGGATCCGGTGCCGGCTATTCGGGCGATCGCATCGAGCCCGCGGTCGAACTCGCCGAAAAGGGCGACATCCAGTACCTGGTGTTCGAGTGCCTCGGCGAGCGCACGGTAGCATTGGCGCAGCAGGCGCGCATGAAAAACCCGGAAGGCGGCTACGATCCGCTGCTCGAAGAGCGTATGCGGGCTGTGCTGCCGGTTTGTGGGGCCAAAGGTATCAAGATCGTCACCAATATGGGCGCGGCCAATCCGGAAGCCGCCGCACGCCGGACCGCCGAGATCGCGAAGTCGCTTGGGCTGTCCTCGCTGAAGATCGCCGCCATCGTCGGTGACGACGTGCTCGATGCCTGCAAGGACGGCGATCTGCCGATCATGGAATTCGACGGCACCATCAAGCAGCTCGGTAACCGCCTGCTGTCGGCAAATGCCTATCTCGGCGCCGAGCCGATGGCAGAGGCACTGATTGCTGGCGCCGATATCGTCATCACCGGGCGGGCTTCCGATCCGGCGCTGTTTCTGGCGCCGATGATCCACGCCTTTGGCTGGGCGATGGACGACTGGAACTTGCTCGGGCAGGGCACCGTCGCCGGGCATCTGCTGGAATGTGCGGGCCAGATCACCGGCGGCTATTTTGCCGATCCTGGCTACAAGGATGTTCCGGACCTGGCGCGGCTCGGTTTTCCGATCGGTGAAGTCGGCGAGGACGGCAGCCTTGTCATCACCAAGGTGAAGGGTTCCGGTGGCGCGGTAACGGCACGGACCTGCAAGGAGCAGTTGCTCTACGAGGTGCACGATCCCCGGCAGTATTTCCAGCCGGACGTGGTCGCGGATTTTTCGCAAGTGACCATTGAGGAGATCGGGCCCGATCGTGTGCGCGTCAGCGGCGGGCGCGGCCACCAGCGAACCGATACGCTGAAAGTCTCGGTCGGCTACGTCGACAGCTATATCGGCGAAGGGCAGATCTCCTACGCCGGCCCCGGTGCGCTGGCGCGCGGCCGGCTCGCGCTGGAGATCGTGCGCGAACGGCTGAAGTTGACGGGCGTTGCATCCAGCGAACTGCGGTTCGAACTGGTCGGCGTCGATTCCCTGCACGGTGCGGAAGTCTCCAGCCACGCAAACGAGCCCTATGAAGTGCGCGTTCGGGTCGCGGGGCGCACGGAAAATCTGCGCGAGGCGGTCAGGATCGGCAACGAGGTCGAAACGCTCTATACCAACGGCCCGGCTGCCGGGGGCGGCGCCTGGAAATCCGCACGCGATGTCGTTGCGGTGGCGTCCGTGCTGTTGCCGCGCGAATTGGCAAAACCGCAAGTTCGTTTCGTGGGGGCATAAGGTGAAGCTGCGCGAGATTGCCCATTCCCGCACCGGCGACAAGGGCAACATTTCGAACATTTCCGTCATCGCTTATGACGCGAAGCATTATCCGCTACTGCGCGAGCAGGTCACCAGCGAACGGGTGAAGGCGCATTTCGCCGGGGTCGTTGAGGGCGAAGTGGTTCGCTACGAACTGCCCAATCTGTCGGCCTTGAATTTCGTGATGGCGCAGGCGCTCGGCGGCGGCGTCACCCGTTCGCTGGCGCTGGATGCCCACGGGAAATCGTTGAGCTCCGCACTGCTCGATCTCGACATTGAGCCAGGATCGGACGACAAGTAGCGTAGCGAAGAGAAGCAGCGAGAGAAAGTCATGCCGAACATACCAACACTTGCCTCACTCGCCGCCGATCTCGATAGCGGAGCGACCTCCGCCCGCAAGCTGGTCGAGGAATGTCTCGCCAAAATCGCCGACTCCTCGGGTGAGGGGTCACGCGCGTTCATCCATGTCGACAAGGAAGGCGCCGTAGGCGCGGCGGACGCGATGGATCGGCTGCGCAAGGCCCATGCGGCGCCGTCGCCGTTCGCCGGCATCCCGGTCTCGATCAAGGATCTGTTCGACATCAAGGGGCAGGTGACCCGCGCCGGCTCGCGGGCACTCGAGGAAGACTGCACGCCGGCCGAGGCCGATGCGCCCGTGGTGGCGCGGTTGCGCCGTGCCGGCTTCATCGTGATCGGCCGCACCAACATGACCGAGTTCGCCTATTCCGGCATCGGCATCAACCCGCATTACGGCACGCCGAAAGGCACCTGGAACCGCAGCGTTGGCCACGTGCCCGGTGGCTCGTCCTCGGGCGCGGCGGTCTCGGTCGCGGACGGCATGGCCCACGGCGCGCTCGGCACCGACACCGGCGGCTCCTGCCGGATTCCGGCGGCCTTCAACGGCATCGTCGGCTTCAAGCCGACGCAACGCCGCGTGCCGCTCGACGGCGGCGTGCCGCTGTCCTTCTCGCTCGACAGTTTCGGGCCGCTGGCACGCACGGTGCAGTGCTGCGCGACGATGGACGCCGTGCTGGCTGATGAGCCTGAGCTATCGGTGTTGCAGCCGCGGCCTATCAGGGGCATGCGGCTGGCGGTGCCGACCACGGTCGCGCTCGATGATCTCGATGACGAGGTCGCCAGGACGTTCGAGCGCGCATTGGAAACGTTATCGCGGCAGGGCGCGCTGATCGAACGGATCGAGGTGCCGGAATTTCTCGATGTCGGCGCGATGAACGCCAAGGGTGGCTTTGCGGCGTCGGAAAGTTATGCGTGGCACCGCTATCTGATCGTGAGCAAAGGCGACGTCTACGATCCCCGCGTGCACGTCCGCATCCTGCGCGGCGAAGGCATGAGTGCGGCCGACTATATCGATCTGCTCGGCGCGCGAAAATCGTTCATCGCGCACACCGAAGCGCGCATCGCGCCCTATGACGCGCTCGTCATGCCGACCACGGCCAACACTCCGCCTGTCATTGCCGACCTCGCCGACGACAAGGCATTCGCGACGCAAAACCTGCGCGCGCTCCGCAATTGCACGCTGATCAACATGCTCGACGGCTGCGCGATCTCGCTGCCCGCGCATCGCGAAGGCGAGGTACCGGTCGGGCTCATGCTCGCAGGAGCGGGCGGAAGAGACCGCTGCATCTTTGAACTCGCGGCCGGAATGGAGAATGTCATCCGTGGTTGATCTTACCTTTACTGTTCAGGACAAGGGCGCGCCGACGCCGCTGACGCTTGCGATCGATCAGGCCGTGATTGCCGGCTGGACCGGGCGCGATCCGGTGGCGCGCGACAAGCACATTGCCGAACTGGAAGCGATCGGCATCGCGCGGCCGGCCTCGACGCCGATCTACTATCGCGTCTCCGCGTGCCGGATCACCACCACTGACAGCATCGAAGTCAGCGGCGGCGATTCCAGCGGCGAGGTCGAGTTCGTGCTGATCGGCTGGCAGGGCCGCATCCTTGTCGGCTGTGGCTCCGATCATACCGATCGCAAGGTGGAAGCCTACAGCGTCACGGTTTCGAAGCAGATGTGCGACAAGCCGATGGCCTCCGTGCTGTGGGAGCTGGAGGACGTGATCGGCCACTGGGACCAGATGATCCTGCGCTCCTGGGCCGTTATCGACGGCGCGCGGGTGCTGTACCAGGAAGGCACGCTCGATGCCATGCTGCCGGTCAAGGACCTGATCGCGCGCGGCTTTGGCGGCAAAGGCCTGCCGGATGGTTGCGCGATGTTCGGCGGCACTTTTGCGGCCAAAGGCGGCATCCGCCCGGCAAGCCGGTTCGAGTTCGAACTGGAAGACCCGGTGCTGAAGCGAAAGATCGGCCACGGGTATGATGTGATCGCGTTGCCGGTGCTGGGTTGATCTCATAGCTTCCGCTGCTGCGATTCGTTGTCTGGCGAAGGTTCGCGAAACTGCAGCGGACGTGCGCGTGCAGTCGTGGCCTCGGTCTCGCTAATGATGTTGGCCTTCGACAGCCGATCTATGACAACGTTTCGCCGGTCTCGGGCGATGTCATTCCTTCGGCCGAGCAGCGCTGGCGCTCTAGGCAAAGCTGTGATCAGTGCGATTTCGTCGACGCTCAATAGTCCGAGCGGCTTATCAAAATACGCCATCGAAGCAGCACCGACGCCATAGCTGGCGCGCCCCAAATAGCTCTCATTCAAATAAATTTCGAGGATGCGGTCGCGCGACAAGATTTGGGCAATGCGGCCCATGAGCACGATGTTCCCGATGTGCCAGTCGATTCCTCTGCAACACTCTGGACTAAGCGAAATGAGGCACATTGTGACCGACGTCGTTATGCCCGACGGTTGAGGACGGCGATTGAAGGCCATGGCAGCGCCGAATTCGATTAACGGATTTAACGACAGCCGTTCATAAAACTCGGGCTCCTCGTAAGCGATGGCGGCTTGGCGGACGAGCGGAGGTATCTCAGCGAGCGGAACATAGGTTCGCCGGTCACTAACCGAGCAAGCTGGTGCAGTCGATGAAAGCGTAGCGAGTTTGTCCTTGTCCGGAAGGCCGATGCGGTATTCATAGTGCCAGATCAGCAAGCCTTCGAGTATCAACAGCCCCGTCCCGGCTACCGAAAGCAGCGCCACAACCAACTTGCCGATGATGATAAATGGCTTGCGCATCGCTCATGAATAGCGGAGGTGCTACCCGCATAGGTTACATTGTTATGGTGGAAAACGTCGAAATTGGGCCGTCTGAAGCCTGGTAGTTGTAATTGCCGCAGGCTCAGCCCTGTTCGGAAATCGGGTGGCTGAAGGCCCGCCGCTTTGCGAAACTGCCCGCCATGAAAGCCACCGCAAAAGCCACCGAGCACCACGCCTTCCCCGACATCGCCGCCCGGGTCGATGCCGTCGACTGGACGCAGGTGACGGCCGATCTCGACGGGCAGGGCAGCGCCGTGCTGAAGGGATTGCTGGCGCCGGACGAATGCCAGGCGCTTGCCGCCCTCTATCCCGATGACACAAAATTCCGCAGCCGCATCGTGATGGGGCGTCACGGATTTGGGCGCGGCGAATACAAGTATTTTTCCTATCCGCTGCCCGATCTGATCGCGGAACTGCGCGCGGCGCTGTATGCGCGGCTGTGCGGCATTGCCAATCGCTGGAACCAGACGATGGGCATCGATATCCGCTATCCCTTGGCGCATCAGGCGTTCCTGAAGCGCTGCCACGACGCGGGGCAGGTGCGGCCGACGCCGCTGCTGCTGCAGTACGGTACTGGCGACTACAATTGCCTGCATCAGGATCTCTATGGCGAGCATGTGTTCCCGCTGCAGGTTGCGATCCTGCTCTCGGAACCGGGGCGCGATTTCACCGGCGGTGAATTCGTGCTGACCGAGCAGCGGCCGCGGATGCAGTCGCGGCCCGAGGTGGTGCCGCTCATGCAGGGCGACGCGGTGGCATTTGCTGTGCATCACCGCCCGGTGCAGGGGACGCGCGGGTTCTATCGCGTTAATCTGCGCCATGGCGTCAGCCAGATCCGCTCCGGCCACCGTCATACCGTCGGCGTGATCTTTCACGACGCCAAGTAATTCACCACGCCAAGTGAGTGCGAAGCGAATTGACTGCAGATTTGTTCGACGCCATCGCCGATGTGCAGCCGTCGCGGGAAGCGATGGCCGATGGTGCCGTGCTGCTGCGCGGCTTCGCGCTGCGCTTTGAAGCCGATCTGATTCCGGCGCTGCGCGGGATCGTGGCCGAGGCGCCGTTTCGTCATATGTCGACGCCGGGCGGTCATCAGATGTCGGTGGCGATGACCAATTGCGGCAATGCCGGATGGGTCACCGATCGCACCGGTTATCGCTATGACGGCGTCGATCCCGAGTCCGGCCAGCCGTGGCCGGCGATGCCCGCGGTGTTTCGCGAACTGGCCGCCGAAGCGGCGACCGAGGGCGGCTTCGAACACTTTTCACCCGATGCCTGCCTGATCAACCGCTACGAGCCGGGCGCTCGCATGTCGCTGCATCAGGACAAGGACGAGCAGGATTTTGCCGCGCCGATCGTCTCGGTGTCGCTGGGGCTGCCGGCGATCTTCCTGTTCGGCGGATTGAAACGCAGCGACAAGCCGGCCCGGTTTCGGCTGGTGCATGGCGACGTCGTGGTCTGGGGCGGGCCGTCGCGGCTGTTCTTTCACGGCGTGGCGCCGCTGGCCGACGGAGAACACGCCGCCATCGGCCGCCAGCGCATCAACCTGACTTTTCGAAAAGCGCGCTGAACGATAGGCTAACCGCTTTCCATCGAAGTTTCGTCTGGTCTATGCTCTCCCCGGGCGGGGAGCGAAATATGACGACCATCGAGGCGAAGGCCGACAGCGGCGCGGGCGCCAGCCGCACCGGCATTTATCTTGCCGTGCTGCAACTGATCTTCACGCTGGGTTGGACGACCTACGTCATCTACCTGCCGAAGCTCGCAGCGCAGGTCGGGATCGCACCCGGCATGGTGATCTTCATCCTGATGCTCGATCAGGCGATCTTCACCATCACCGACACCGCGATGGGAATTGCGGCCGACAAGATCGCACCCTTTATCGGCCGGCTCGGTGTCTTCGTCGGCATCCTGACCGCGATCTCCTGCGCGGCGTTCGTAGCGTTGCCGTTCGTGGCCGGCACGGGTCCGGGCGCGCAAGCCTGGTTCATCGTGCTGATCGTGATCTGGGTCGTGACCTCCTCCGCGTTGCGTGCACCACCGCTGACGCTGCTTGGCAAGCATCGCGCGCGGTCACAGGTGCCGTTGCTGGCGGCGCTGGCGATGCTGGGTTATGGCCTGGCCGGCGCGATCTCGCCCTATCTCGGCACGGTGCTGCGCAACCATGATCCACGGCTGCCGTTCCTGATTTCGGGCGTCGTCCTGCTGCTCACCACGCTGGCGCTGTCGAAGGTCGAGCGCGATGCTGCGGCGCAAGCGCCTGCCCCGAGCGAGACGGCGGTTCCGGCCAAAGCGCTCGGCACGATCCCGATGTTCTTCATCGCGTCGATGGTGATCCTGTCGCTCGGCTATCAACTGCACTTCAGCCTCAACAGTTCGTCGTTCTTCCTACGTTTCACGACGCAAGATCAGTTGCAGTGGCTGCTGCCGGTGTTCTGGATCGGCTTCAACATCGCGATGTTTCCCGCAAGCGTCGTGGTCAAGCACCGCGGCGGGCTGGTCGTGATGGGAGCGGCCGGCCTGCTCGGTGCGCTGGCGGTGCTCACTGCTGAGCTGTCTAACAGCCTCAACGTCCTTATCGTTGCGCAGTTCGTGGCCGGCGCTGCCTGGGGTTGCATGCTGATGAGCGCGGTATCGGCGGCGCTGGCGATCGGGGACACCGGCGCCGAGGGCAAGGTGATCGGGCTGATGTTTTCAGCGTTGGCACTGGCGACCTTTGCGCGGATGGCGGCGGTCGCTGGCGGCCTGCAAAAGCTGCCGGAATACGCGCCACTGTTGCACTGGGCGCCGGTCGCCTGCTGGGCGGCCGCGGGTGCGGGCCTGTTGGTGATCGCGGCGTCGCGAATGCAGCGCGGCCTGCAGGAGCGGAGAGTTTAACAGTCATTCCGGGGCGCGCGTTAGCGCGAACCCGGAATCTCGAGATTCCGGGTTCGTCGCTTCGCGCCGCCCCGGAATGACGACACTTACGGCATCGCCGGATGAATGAACGTCCACGGGCTGACTTCCGAATCGGTCGGCACTTCCACCGAAATCACATACGGCCCGCCATCGGCCAGCGCCTTTTCCAGCGCCGCACGAAAATGATCGGGCGAGGTAACGCGCGCGGCACCGACGCCGAAGGATTCCGCGAGCTTGACGAAATCCGGATTGACCAGATCGGACGCCACCACGCGGCCGTCGAAGCGTTCGCGCTGGTCGCGCCGTACATTGCCGTAGGCGTTGTTGTTGAAGACCAGCGTCACCACGCCGATCTTGAACTGCACGGCGGTTGACAGTTCCTGCACGCCGAACATGAAGCCGCCGTCGCCGGTTATCGCGACCACCGGCCGGTCCGGATGCGCGACCTTGGCGCCGAGCGCGGTCGGGAATCCCGAACCGAGCGTGCCCTGATAGCCCGAAGTAATGAAGGTGCGCGGCTCATAGATCGGAAAGCCGTACCAGGAGGCGAAGCCGACCTGCGACAGTTCGTCGGTGACGATGGCATTCGGCGGCAGCACCTCGCGCAGGATGTTCAGATAGGCCATCTGCGGCTGTACCTTCTGGATCTCCTGATGTGCCGCAGCGGTGGCTTCGCGGATCGCGGATCGCCGTCCGTTGGTCCTGCTGTAACCGGCTTTTTTCACCGCCGCGACCAGATCGGCGGTGCCGGCCTTGGCGTCGGCGACCACGGCGGCGTCCGGCGTCAGCCGCCGCATTTCCGACGGATCGATATCGATACGGATCGACTTCAGGCCGGCCGGCTGGAACGGCCATCGGAATCCCGAAGCTGGCAATTCCATGCGCGTCCCGATTCCGATCATCAAATCGGTCTGCGGCCACAATTTGTAGGCCGCCGCCATCGTTAGCCCGAGTTCGTGCGCGTTGGAGACGATGCCGCGGCCGCTGCGGAACGCCACCACGGGCGCATCGATCATTTCGGCAAGCTCGAGGATTTCCTCGCGCGCGTGGATCGCGCCGCTGCCGACAAAGATCATCGGCCGCTTGCTGCCGGATACCAGCGCCGCTGCCGCTTTGATGCGGTCAGGGTCAGGCTGCGGGGCCGGGAAGGGATTGAACGGTTCTGAACTGCCGACCTGCGCACGCTGCGTGAACACGTCCCACGGCATTTCCAGCGACACCGGGCCGCGTCGTCCCGACTGCATTTCCTGGAATGCGCGCGAGACCTTTGCCGGGGCGTCGTCCGGATATTCGATTCTATCAGCCCATTTGACGAAGGTGCGCAGCGTCGCGAGCTGGTCCGGCATCTCGTGCAGATGGCCACGGCCCTTGCCGAGAAACGCCGTCGGCACCTGGCCGGTCAGGCATAGCACCGGCTCGTTACAACCGAACGCCGTCAGCAGCGCCGCACCGGCGTTGAGCACGCCGGGGCCGGGCACCACGCTAAAGACGCCGGGCTTGCCGCTGGCGCGCGCATAGCCAAAGGCCATATAGCCGCAGGCCTGCTCGTGCCGCGCGCCGATCACTTTCAACTGTGCCTGATGGAAGGCGTCGAACAGCCCGTAGACCTGCGCGCCGGGCAGGCCGAACACGGTATCGACGCCGTGCGCGAGGAGGCCGTTGACGATCGCTTCGCCGCCGGATGTTGAAGTCATGTCACTGTTCCATCATTGCAGAGATTGTTCAGGCCTCGTCGGCAACGCCATTGCGCAGCATGCCGACGCCTTCGGCTTCGACCTCGATGACGTCGCCGGGCTTGAGGTAGCGCGGCGGATCGAACCGTGCGCCGGCCCCCGTCGGCGTTCCCGTCACGATGACGTCGCCGGGCACCAGCGTGGTGAAGGTCGAGATGTAGTTGAGGAGATAACTGAAGCCGAAAATCAGCCGCGAGGTGCGGTCGTCCTGTCGCGTCTCGCCGTTGACCTTTGTGGTCAGGCGGACATCTGCGATCTGCGATTCACTGGTGTAGGGAACCAGCCACGGGCCAAGGCTGCCGGTGGAATCAAAGTTCTTGCCCTGGGTGACATTGAACTTGGCGTGCCGCACCCAGTCGCGGATGGTGCCTTCATTGCACAGCGTGACGGCGGCGATGTGATCCAGCGCGTCGCTCTCCTTGATATGACGGCCGGCCTTGCCGATCACCAGCACCAGTTCGCCCTCGTAATCGAGCTGCGCTGACGCGCGCGGACGCACCAGCGGCGCGTTGTGGCCGACAAAGGAGCGCGGCGTGCGCATGAACATGCTGGGGAATTTCGGTGCGTCCTGGCCGTCCTTGTATTCGGCGTTGCGGTCCGGGTAGTTCACGCCGATGCAGATGATCTTTTCCGGCGCCGGGATCGGCGGCTGCCAAGCGATGGCGTCGAGCGCATGATCCGGTGAGCGCTTTGCGGCGTCCTCGGCCAATTTCATCAGCGCGCCGGCGGCGATGGCTTCACGCAGCGTCGGATATTCTTGTCCGAAGCGCGCGGAGAGATCGATGATGCCGGTGTCGGTGACGGCACCGTATTTGGTGACGCCGCCGATCGAATAGGTCGCGAGGCGAGGTGAGGTCATCTGGGTGTCCTAATCCGCAATCGTGACGTCGGCGACGAATGCCGGTTCGCGCACGGCTTGCCCCGTGAACGGCGAGCCCTGCTCGAACCAGGAGCGCGGCGCCGGTGCGCCCCACAGCGTTTGCCGGCGCGGATCCCTGAGCGACCAGCGCAGCGGCTCATGGTCGTGATCGCCGGTAAAATAGTCGCTGGTATAGAGCTCGAGGCGGTGGCCGTCGGGGTCGCGGATATAGAGGAAAAAGGCGTTCGAAATGCCGTGGCGGCCGGGGCCGCGCTCGATATTCTTGAGGAAGCCGCTGGAAGCCATCACGTCGCAGAGATGCAGCACGTTCATCGCCGTCGGCACCCAGTAAGCGAAATGGTGCAGGCGAGGGCCCTTGCCGTTGGTGATGGCAAAATCGTGCACGTTGCCCTTGCGGTGCATCCAGGCTGCCGCGATGCGTCCGTTCGGCCCGTCCTCCTCGCCATATTCGGTCAGCCGAAAACCGAGCCGCGCGTAGAAATCGACGGTGCCCTGCACCTCGGCGGCGAAGACGTTGAAGTGATCGAGCCGCTGCGGATGGCAGCCCTTGTAGAGGTCGTAGCGCCGCAGCAGGTGCGGGCGCTTCTCCATTGTCGCATAGAGTTCGATCTGGAAGCCGAAAGGATCGGTGAAGTGCAGCGTGCGGCCCTGGAACGGCTGCTCGGCGAAGGCGTAGGTGATGCCGTTCTCGGAGAAGAAGCTCGCGGCCTTGTCGAGATCGCCGTCATTGCCGACCTTGAAGCCGAGCCGGTTGCACGCCGCCGCCTGTGCCTTGCGCAGCACCAGCGAGTGATGCTGATGCTCTTCGGCGCCGCGCAAATAGACCGCCTTGTCGTCGCGGTCCTCGACATGGAGGCCGACGGTCTTCTCGTAAAAATCGCTGCTGGCGTTCAAATCCGTCACGTCGAGCACGGCGTGGCTGGAGCGGATGATGTTGAACGGCGGATCGAAGATGTGTGTAGGTACCGGCATGGCGTTTCCCTGATTGGCTTCGTCATTCCGGGATGGTGCGCTAGCACCAGACCCGGAATCTCGAGGTTCCGGGTCCGGTCCTTCGGACCATCCCGGAACGACGATGACTGTTAAATCCCCAGTCTCTGAATCTTGTGCGTCCCGCGCGCCAGCGAGACGTGTTTGGTTTCCATGTAGAAGTCGAACGAATAATCGCCGCCGTCGCGGCCGATGCCGGACGATTTCATGCCGCCGAACGGGGTGGGCAGATGGCGGACGTTTTCGGAGTTGAGCCAGATCATGCCGGCTTCCAGCGAATCCGCGACGCGCAGCGCGCGGCCCATGTCGCCGGTCCAGACGTAGCCGGTGAGGCCGTACTGTACGCCATTGGCGATTTCGATCGCGTCATTCTCGTCCTTGAACGGAATCACGGTCAGGAACGGGCCGAACACCTCTTCCTGCGCGACACGCATTTTGGCGTGCGCACCTGTGACCAGCGTCGGCTGCACGTAATGCCCGCCGCCGGGGCCGTCATGCGGCTTGCCGCCGACCGCGATGGTCGCGCCGTCCTTCTGTGCGACCTCGAAATAGCTGCAGACCTTTGCGAGATGCCGCTCGTGGATCAGGGGACCGATTTCGGTCACGGGATCGAGCGGGTGACCGATCTTCAAAGCCTGCACGCGCGTCGTCAGCTTTTCGATGAATTTTCCCGCGATGCCCTGCTGGACCAGCAGTCGGCTCGACGAGGTGCAGCGCTCGCCATTGAGCGAGTAGATCATGAAGACCACCGCATCGAGCGCACGGTCCAGATCAGCGTCGTCGAACACGATCACGGGGTTCTTGCCGCCGAGCTCGAAATGCACGCGCTTCAACGTCGGCGCGCCCTGCGCCATGATCGCCGAACCCGTCGAACTCTCGCCGACGAACCCAATCGCCTTGATCGCGGGATGTTCGGTCAGCGCCTTGCCCGCCTCTTCGCCGATGCCGTGCACGGTGTTGAGCACGCCATCGGGCACGCCGGCCTGTTTTACCAGTTTTGCAAGGAGGTCAGCCGTCACCGGCGACCATTCCGCGGGCTTGTGCACGACGGTGCAGCCGGCGGCGAGCGCCGGCGCGATTTTCCAGGTCGACAGCATGAACGGCGTGTTCCACGGCGTGATGACGCCGACCGGACCGATCGGCACCCGGGTCGAGATGTTCCAATGTTCCTCGCTCGGCGTGTTGAGCCCGTCGCGAGCCTCCGCGCATTTATCGGCGAAGAAGCGGAAATTCTCCGCGGCGCGGATCGCCGCCTTGGCCATGAAGCGGTGGGCCTGCCCGGTATCGATGCATTCGAGCACGGCGATATCGTCGGCGCGGTCTTCGATGGCGTCGGCGACGCGATGCAGCAGCTTCTTGCGCGTCGTCGCCGGCATGTCGCGCCAGGATTTGAACGCCTGCGACGCCGCCGTGGCGGCGCGGTCGATATCATCAGGATTGCCACGCGCAACGGAGGCCAGCACCGCGCCATCGACCGGCGATTTGGTCTCGAAAGTTTGCCCTGATGTCGACGGCACCACCTTGCCATCGATCATGTGCCCGATGCCCTCGGCCTTCAGTTTCGCGAGCAGGGGAGCTGCGCGGTCGCGATTGGCCTGAAACACGTCTTTCGGGGTGACCTTATCCATTGACCGTCTCCACCTTCAAAGCTTCGTGGATGTTGTTGCGCTTCCAACTGGCTTCCTTGTCGTTGATCTGCATGTCGAACGACAACGCGAATTTTGTTTCCTTGAACACCGGATCGAGGTGGGCGGACAGCGTCTTGAAAATGTGCTCGCCGGCCTTCTTTCGCGTGGCAAGATCGCGGCCTTCACCGAGTCGCAGCACCATGTCGAGGAAGCCGTAATTTTGCCTGTTGTCGGCGATCGCGTAGTGCTCGCATCTGATCGCGCGGACCCGGATGCCGCCGAGCGGAAAGATGCCGGTTTCAACCGCGGCCTTGCGCACCAGTTCCACTACCGCACCCATATCGACGCGCGCATCGAGATTGGCGGAGTATTCGATCGTGAAATGCGGCATGTCGGTACTCCAGCGTTTATCGCAAACATATCAAGCGAAGTAACAGCTCACCGAGCCGTAGGGACCATAGTCGGCCTGGATCGTGTCGCCTTTGCGGGTCTCGATCGGGCGAATGAAGGATCCCGCCAGCACCACTTGCCCCGCTTCCAGCGCCAATCCATTGGGCGCGATCTTGTTGGCGAGCCAGGCCACGGAGGTTGCGGGATGGTTGAGCACGCCCGCGGCAAGCCCGGTCTCTTCCAGCTGGCCGTTGCGAAAGCACAGCGCGCCGATCCAGCGCAGATCGGCGTCCATCGGGCGGATCGGCCGGCCGCCGAGCACGATGCCGGCATTGGCGGCGTTGTCGGCGATGGTGTCGAAGATCTTTCGTGTCGCTTTGGTTTGCGGATCGACGCGTTCAACGCGGGTATCGAGAATTTCCAGCGCCGGCACCACAAAATCGGTGGCGTTGAGCACGTCGAACATCGTGCAGTCGGGGCCCGAAAGCCGCGTCTTCATCACGAACGCAAGTTCGGCCTCGACGCGGGTCGCGATGAACCGGTCCGATGGCACGAGACCCCCATCGGCAAAGAACATGTCGTCGAGCAGGATGCCGGAATCCGGCTCGTTGATATTGAGCGCGCTCTGCATCGCCTTCGAGGTCAGGCCGATCTTGTGGCCTTTGACAATGCGGCCCTGCGCGATCTTCATCTCGACCCACGCCTTCTGGATGGCGTAGGCGTCCGCGATGGTGATGGCGGGGTGCTCGAGCGAAATCTGCCGGATCTGCGTGCGGGTCTTTTCCGCATGGTCCAGCCGCTCGGCGGCGGCGCGAATCTGGTCGGTGGAAAGGGCCATTTGCTCTCAGCAAAAAGATGGTGCCGGCAGATGATTAACATGTTAAGTGAAATCGATCAAACCGAATTAGCGCTTGCTGCACCGCAAAACTTTATTCCCTTTGATCAGCATTACTGATGGCGGACGATTGGCGGATGGCACGGAAGAAATCGCAGACGGAATCCAGCACGGAAACGGCCGAGACGGTGCGGCGCGCGCCGATGCGCGACTTTTCGCGTTCGCTGCCGATGTCGCTGCTGCGCGCTCGCGAAGCCGTGATGCGGCAGTTCCGGCCCTCCTTGCGCAATCACGGCCTGACCGAACAGCAATGGCGGATCCTGCGCGCGCTCACGACCGTGGATGCCATTGAAGTAACCGAGCTGGCGCGTGTCGCGTTTCTGCTGGGACCAAGCCTGTCGCGCATCCTGCGCGACCTCGAAGCGCGCCAGTTGATCGAGCGCCGTACGGCCAAGGCCGATCTGCGCCGCGCCGTGGTGTCGATATCAGCCAAGGGATTGAAACTGATCGAGGCGGTGGCACCGACCTCGGAAGCGATCTACGCCGAAATCACCAGCCGATATGGTGCCCGCAAACTTGCCGAATTGCAGGACATGCTGGGCGTGCTGGAACGCAGCCTCGTGGCCATGGAAGTGGCAGGCGAGGAAAGCGGCGAGATCGAGGAGTGAGCACAAATTTGCATGATGCTACCGGCGCCACGCATAGCGGCCAGGCAAATGATTGCAATCATTGCCCGAGCGCGACTGAGGCCATAGACACGCACGCCATTTTTCGCTCAAAGTGCAGCCAAGCTGGTCGTGAAAACCGGTGCGGGAGCTAGCGGTTTCGTCGCGGGATGATGCGGCTGGACCGAAAGACGAAGAACAGGCTGAACTCCAGACATGGTCACGATCCAAGTCAGCAATTTGATCGATTTCGTTGCCGAGGTCTTTTCCCGTTCGGAATCCTCCGCCGAAGAAGCAAGGCGCATCGCGACCTACCTGACAACAGCCAATCTCACCGGCCATGACAGCCACGGCGTGATCCGGGTGCCGCTCTATGTCAGCTGGAAGAAAACGGGAAGGGTGGTTCCCGATCAGACCGTCGAAATCGTGGTCGATACGCCTTCGCTTGCGGTCGTCGATGGCAAGTTCGGGTACGGACAGACCGTGACGCCGCAAGCGGTGCGGATCGGCATCGAGAAATGCAAGAAGGCGGGGCTGGCCGCGATCGCGCTGCGCAACGCCGGCCATATCGGCCGCGTCGGCGACTGGGCGGAAATGGCCGCGGCCGAAGGCCTGGTGTCGGTGCATTTCGTCAACGCCGCCGGCTCGCTGCTGGTTGCGCCCTATGGCGGCGTCGAGAAGCGGCTGTCGACCGCGCCCTATTGCGTCGGCATTCCGCGAATGGGCCAGGATCCGATCGTGCTCGATTTTGCGACCTCGGTCGTCGCCGAAGGCAAGGTGCTGGTCGCGAGCCGCGGCGGCAAGAAATTGCCTGAGGGTGCGTTGGTTGATGCCGACGGCACACTGAATGAAGACCCGGCAGTGCTCTATGGGCCGCACAGCGCGGAAGGCCCGCGCGATCACACCAAGGGTACCGGCGCGATCCGCGCGTTCGGCGAGCACAAGGGCTCAGGGCTCGCCTTCATCTGCGAACTGCTCGGCGGCGCATTGACCGGCACTGGTGCTACTTCGGCGGACCGGCAATTCGCCAACGGCATGCTCGCGATCTATGTTGATCCCAAAGTGATCGACACCAGCAATTTCTTCGACGGCGAAATCTCGCGCTATGTCGACTTCATCCGGGACACCAAGCCGATCTCAGGCGTTGACGCCGTGCTGATCCCCGGCGATCCCGAGAAGAAAATGCGTGCCGACCGCACCAACAACGGTGTGCCGCTGCCTGATGACACCTGGGCAGCGATCGTCAATACCGCCCGCGAGGTCGGTGTCAGCGAGGTCAGTATCCAGCGGGCCGTGAGCCAGGCTGTTCAGTGAAATCCACCGATTGCAACGATCACAAAAGGAAACGCGATCAATGACTACAAACAACGTCAAGAAAGTCTGGGCTTCGGGCAAGGCCGTCGTCAACGCCTGGCTGGCCATCCCGTCAGGGTTTTCGGCCGAAGTGATCGCGCAATGCGGCTTCGACAGCGTCACCGTGGATATGCAGCACGGTGTGCAGGACTATCAGTCGATGGTGCAGTGTTTCCAGGCGATGAACGGTCACCCGGTGACGCCGATGGTCCGCGTTCCCTGGAACGAGCCCGGCATCATCGGCAAGGTGCTCGACGGCGGCGCCTATGGCGTGATCTGCCCGATGATCAACACGCCGGAGGAAGCGAAGAACCTGGTTCAGTACGCGAAATATCCGCCGAAGGGCACGCGTTCGAACGGCCCTATCCGCTCCGGCATGTACGGTTCCGCCGGCACCTATCAGCAGACCGCAAATGACGAGATCGTGCTGCTGCCGATGATGGAGACCAAGACCGCGGTCGAGAACATGGAAGCAATCCTCGACGTCGAGGGCATCAACGGCGTCTATATCGGCCCCTCCGATCTCGGCTTCTCCTATGGCCTGGTGCCGAAGCTCGACCGCGAGGAGCCGGAAATCCTCAAGATCTACGAGAAGATCATCAAGGAATGCGGCAAGCGCGGTCTGCACGCTGGCATCCACTGCTCGGGCGCCGAAGGCGCCGTCCGCGCGATCAACATGGGCTTCAAGCTGGTGACGCTGTCGAACGAGAGCGGCCTGATGATGACCTACGCCAAGATGCAGGTGAACCAGACCCGCAAGGACTCAGCCGGCAAGGCGTAAGCTCCGGTCTTCCGGACGCAGTGCAGCGCCGCTTTAGCGGTGCATCGCAGAGCCGGGACCGATTTGTTGTGGTAAGACATGGGCCCCGGATCACCAGCATCCGGGGCTCGATCGTTTTGAGATAGCCAGGAGACCTGTCATGGCCCCAGCCCCAGTGATCCGCTTGCACCCCGATGATGGCGTGCTGATTGCACGCTCCAGCCTGCCGGCGGGCATGGTGGTGGCCGACGGCGTCACCACGGTCGAGCGGATTCCCGCC
This sequence comes from Bradyrhizobium sp. AUGA SZCCT0176, assembly GCF_018130145.1. Taxonomy (GTDB): domain Bacteria; phylum Pseudomonadota; class Alphaproteobacteria; order Rhizobiales; family Xanthobacteraceae; genus Bradyrhizobium. Next base: position 168,879 of record NZ_JAFCMB010000005.1, read on the forward strand.
GGCCACAAGGTGGCGATCAAGCCGATCGCGGCCGGCGAGCCGGTGCGGCGCTACGGCCAGATTATCGGCTTTGCGACGATTCCCATCGCGCCGGGCCAGCACGTCCACACCCAGAATTGCGGCATGGGCGATTTCGCCAAGGATTATGCGTTCGGCGTCGACGTTACCCCGACGCCGAATTTCGATCTGCCCGCGACCTTCGACGGCATTCGCCGTTCCGACGGGCGGGTCGCGACCCGCAACTACATCGGCATCCTCACCTCGGTGAATTGCAGCGCGCATGTCGCGGGCATGGTCGCCGACATCTTCAAGAAAAATCCGTTCACCGGCGACAATCCGCTCGCGGATTTCCCCAATGTCGACGGCGTGGTGGCGCTGACCCACAAGACCGGCTGCGGCATGACGCAGGACGAGCCGCTGGCGCTGCTGCGGCGGACGCTCGGCGGTTACGCGCGGCATGCGAATTTTTCGGCGGTCGTGGTGCTCGGCCTCGGCTGCGAGGTCAACCAGATCGGCGGGCTGATGCAGGAGCAGAAGCTCGCGGGCCGTCTGCGCGCGATGGACATCCAGGAAGTCGGCGGCACCCGCAAGACAGTGGAAGCCGGCGTCGCCTTTGTGCGCGAGGCGTTGATCGACGCGAATAAGGTGAAGCGCGAGCCGGTACCCGCCAGCGAACTGACCGTGGCCCTGCAATGTGGCGGCTCCGACGGCTATTCAGGCGTGTCAGCCAATCCGGCGCTGGGCGCTGCGAGCGATCTTCTGGTGCGCCATGGCGGCACCGTGATCCTGTCGGAGACGCCGGAAACCTACGGCGCCGAACATCTGTTGACGCGCCGCGCAGTCAGCCGTGAGGTCGGCGAAAAACTCGTCGGCCTGATGCGCTGGTGGGATGAATACACGGCGCGGGAAGGCGCCGAGATGAACGCCAATCCGAGCCCCGGCAACAAGGCCGGCGGCCTCACGACGATTCTGGAAAAGTCACTGGGCGCGATGGCCAAGGCCGGCACCACCAATCTGGTCGACGTGCTCAACTACGCCGAGCCCGTCACCAAGAAGGGTTTTGTGTTCATGGATACGCCCGGCTACGACCCGGTCGCGGCGACCGGGCAGGTGGCGGGCGGCGCTAATCTGGTCTGCTTCACCACCGGCCGCGGCAGCGTGTTCGGCTGCAAGCCCGCGCCCTCGATCAAGCTTGCGACCAACACGCCGATGTACACCCGCATGGAAGAGGACATGGACGTCAATTGCGGCACCATCCTCGACGGCCAGGAGACCGTGCAGGAATGCGGCCAGCGCATCTTCGAGCTGATGCTGAAAACCGCATCGGGCCAGCCGACCAAGAGCGAGAGTTTTGATTTCGGCAGCGCCGAGTTTGCGCCGTGGGTGATTGGGGCGACGATGTAGGTTCGGCGTCGCGCTCTCTCTTCCGTCGTCCCGGCGAAGGCCGGGACCCATAGCCACCGGCCTTGGTTTGGCGGAAGACGTCAGCCATCTTGCCTCACTGAAAAATCACGCGGTATGGGTCCCGGCCTTCGCCGGGACGACGCGCGGATAGTTCCTAGGCACCCCGTGCCCGTTGTTAGTGCTTGATGTCGGCCGGAACCAGTGTTCTGCTTAAAAAAGCTGCTGGAGTAGCCCGTCCGTGTCGATCTTCGTCGCACTACATCACGTTACGCACTACAAATACGACCGACCGATCGACATCGGGCCTCAAACCGTACGCCTGCGGCCGGCGCCGCACACGCGCACGCCGATCCTGAGCTATTCGCTCAAGGTCACGCCTTCAAATCATTTCGTGAACTGGCAGCAGGATCCGCAAGGCAACTGGCTGGCGCGATTCGTTTTCCCGGAGAAGGCGACCGAGCTGAAGATCGAGGTCGATTTCTCGACGCAGATGACCGTGGTCAATCCGTTTGACTTCTTCGTCGAGCCCTATGCCACCAGTTTGCCGTTTCAATATACCGACGATCTCAAGACCGAGCTGGCGCCATATCTGGCGACATCGGACGAGGGGCCGCTATTTGCCGCTTATCTGAAGGACATCCCGCGCCAGGCCGACAGCACCGTCAATTTCCTGGTCGACCTCAACGCGCAGCTGCAGAAGAAAATCGGTTACGTCATCCGCATGGAGCCGGGCATCCAGACGCCGGAGGAGACGCTCGCCACCGGCTCCGGCTCGTGCCGCGACTCCGCCTGGCTCCTGATCCAGATTTTCAGGCACCTCGGGCTCGCGGCGCGTTTTGTCTCCGGCTACCTCATTCAACTCCGCCCCGACATCGATCCGGTCGAAGGCTCGCGCGAGGTCGAGAGCGATTTCACCGACCTGCACGCCTGGGCCGAGGTTTATCTGCCGGGCGCGGGCTGGATCGGCTTCGACGTCACCTCGGGCATGCTGACGGGCGAGGGGCACATTCCCGTCGCCGCCACGCCGCATTATCGTTCGGCGGCGCCGATCTCGGGCAGCGCCGGCTTTGCCAATGTCGAGTTCGGCTTCGAGATGAGCGTCAAGCGCATCCGCGAGGCGCCGCGGATCACGCGGCCGTTCTCGGACGAATCCTGGTCGCGTCTCGACAAGCTCGGCGAGGCGGTCGATGCCGATTTGAAGAAAGACGACGTGCGGCTGACGATGGGCGGCGAGCCGACCTTCGTTTCGGTCGACGATCTGGAATCGCCGGAATGGAATATCGCCGCCGTCGGCCCGACCAAGCGCGCGCTGGCCGACGATCTGATCCGCAAGTTGCGGGCGCGCTTTGCATCCGGCGGCCTGCTGCATTACGGGCAGGGCAAATGGTATCCGGGCGAGAGCCTGCCGCGCTGGGCGTTCGGGCTCTATTGGCGCAAGGATGGCGTGCCGATCTGGAAGAACGCCGAACTGATCGCGAACATCGAAAATCCGCGCAAGGCCGAAATCGCCGACGCCGAACATTTTGCCGAAGGCGTCGCACAAAAGCTCGGACTCACAACCGACTACGTGCTGCCCGCCTTCGAAGACACCGCGCATTGGCTGCAGAAGGAAGCGGCGCTGCCGGCGAATGTCGATCCGACCGACTCCAAATTGGCCGATCCGGAAGAGCGCTCACGGATGGCGCGGGTGTTCGATTCCGGGCTCAACAAGCCCAAGGGATTTGTGCTGCCCATCCAGCGCTGGAACGAGGCCTTCAAGCACCCGCCCGGGCACTGGCGCAGCGAACGCTGGAAGATCCGGCGCGGCTATCTGTTCCTGTTTCCAGGCGATTCCCCGCTGGGCCTGCGGCTGCCGATCGCTTCGCTGGAACACATTCCGCCGGAAGAATATCCCTACATCGTCGAGCAGGATCCGATGGAGCCACGCGACGAACTGGCAGCTTCCGACACGGGGACCAAAGCCAAGGACGCGAAGGCCAAGGAGAAGCCAAAACTCGAGCCCGTGCGCACGGCGATGTCGATCGAAATCCGCGACGGCGTTTTGTGCGCCTTCATGCCGCCGGTCGAGAAACTGGAAGATTATCTGGAGCTGATCACGGCGGTGGAGGCGACCGCCGAAGAGCTGCAGCTGCAGGTCCATGTCGAGGGCTACTCGCCGCCTTACGATCCGCGCGTCGAAGTCATCAAGGTGACGCCCGATCCCGGCGTGATCGAAATCAACATCCAGCCGGCGCAGAACTGGCGCGAGGCGGTCGACATCACCTTCGGCCTTTACGAGGACGCCGCCAAGACGCGCCTCGGCGCCAACCGTTTCCTCGTCGACGGCCGCCACACCGGCACCGGCGGTGGCAACCACGTCGTGGTCGGCGGCAGCACGCCGCAGGATTCACCGTTCCTGCGCCGGCCCGATCTCTTGAAGAGTCTCGTGCTGTACTGGCAGCGTCATCCGTCGCTGTCCTATCTGTTCTCGGGCATGTTCATCGGCCCGACCAGCCAGGCGCCGCGCATCGACGAGGCGCGGCATGACGGCCTCTATGAACTTGAAATCGCGCTGGCCCACGTGCCGCCGCCGGGCATCGAGGCGCCGCTATGGCTGGTCGACCGCCTGTTCCGGCACATCCTGGTCGACATAACAGGCAATACCCATCGCGCCGAAATCTGCATCGACAAGCTCTATTCGCCCGACGGGCCGACCGGCCGTCTCGGACTGGTCGAGTTCCGCGCGCTGGAAATGCCGCCCGATCCGCGCATGTCGCTGGCGCAGCAACTCTTGATCCGGGCGCTGATCGCAAAAATGTGGCGCGAGCCGCAACAGGGCAATTTCGTGCGCTGGGGCACCACGCTGCATGACCGCTTCATGCTGCCGCATTTTCTCTGGGAAGACTTTTTGGGCGTGCTCGAAGAACTCAAGCACTCCGGCTACGAATTCTCGCCGGAATGGTATTCGGCGCAGCTCGAGTTTCGCTTTCCGGTGTTCGGCCGGGTCCATCACGGCGGCGTTTCGCTGGAACTGCGGCAGGCACTGGAGCCGTGGCACGTGCTCGGCGAAGAAGGCTCGGCCGGCGGTACCGTGCGCTATGTCGATTCGTCGGTGGAACGGTTGCAGATCAAGGCGTCGGGCTTTGTCGAAGGCCGCCACGTCGTCACCTGCAATGGCCGGCGGATGCCGATGACGGCCACCGGCCGCTCCGGCGAAGCGGTCGCCGGCGTCCGTTTCAAGGCCTGGCAGCCGGCGTCCGGGCTGCATCCGACCATTCCGGTGCACGCGCCGCTGACATTTGATTTAATTGATACTTGGAATGGCCGCTCCCTCGGCGGCTGCGTCTACCATGTCGCCCATCCCGGTGGCCGCAGTTATGACACCAAGCCGGTCAATTCCTACGAGGCCGAGGCGCGGCGGCTGGCCCGGTTTCAGGACCACGGCCACACCCCGGGCAAGGTCGATCTGCCGCCCGAGGAACGCACAATAGAATTTCCTTTGACGCTCGACTTGAGGACGCCGCTCCGGCACTAAAGGCGCTGAGATCGGAGAGTCGGATGGCGGGGCAAGCCGGCAGTCAGGATAACAAGGCCCGTCCGGGCCAGCGCCGGATGGCGCAATGGACCCGTGACTACGCCCGGCTACCCGGAATTCCCGATGAATATATCGGCCAGGACGGTGCGCCCCGGCCGGCATGGGCGCGGTTTTTCGACGCCTTTGCCGCGCTGTCGCCCGCCGACATCGAGCGCCGATTCGCGTCCGCCGACCGCCATTTGCGGGAGGCCGGCGTCACCTATCGCGCGCCCGGCGAGACCGCGGACCGGCTCTGGCCGCTGAGCCATCTGCCGCTGATCATCGACGAGACCGACTGGCGGCAATTGACCACGGGCATCGCCCAGCGCGCGCAATTGCTCGAGATGATATTGCGCGACCTCTATGGCGAGGGCCGGCTGGTTGCGGACGGCGCCGTGCCGGCAGCGGCGATCGCCGGCAGCAACGAATATCTTCGCGCGGTCTGCGGCGTCAAACCGCCGGGCGGACGCTATCTGCATCTCTACGCCGCCGATGTCGGCCGCGGCCCCGATGGCCGCTGGTGGGTGCTCAGTGACCGTACGCAGGCGCCGTCGGGCGCCGGCTATGCGCTGGAAAACCGCCTGGTGCTGTCGCGCGCCTTTTCCAATCTCTACAAGTCGATGAATGTCGAACGCGTCGCGCCGTTCTTCGAGGCGTTCCGCGATTCATTGCGCGCGAGCGCCGACCGCGACGAGCCGCGCATCGGATTGCTGACGCCGGGCGCCTTCAACGAAACCTATTTCGAACATGCGACGATCGCGCGCTATCTCGGCTTCCTGCTGGTCGAGGGCGATGATCTTGCCGTCAGCGGCGACCGCATCCATATTCGCACCGTCGCCGGCCTGAAGCGGCTCGATGTGCTGCTGCGCCGGGTCGATTCCAATTTCCTCGATCCGCTGGAGCTCGATGCTTCCTCGCATCTTGGCGTGCCCGGCCTGATTGACGTACTGCGCAAGAGCGGCGTCGTGGTCGCCAACATGCCCGGCTCCGGCGTGCTGGAGGCGCGGGCGCTGCTCGGCTTCCTGCCCAATCTGTGCCGCCGCCTGCTCAGCGAGGATTTGCTGATGCCGCACATCGCGACCTGGTGGTGCGGCCAGAAATCAGCGCGCGAGGAAGTCCTGTCGCGGCTCGACGATTTCGCGATCGAGGGCGCCTATGGCCGTGCCGTGCCGGGCTTTCCGGGCAGCGGACCCGTGCTTGCGGGCGAGTTGTCGCCGACCGAGCGCGAGCGGCTCAGGTCTGCGATTTCCGATCGCGGTATCGACTTTGTCGGCCAGGAGTTGGTGCGGCTGTCGACGACGCCGACCTGGGAGAACGGCCGGATCACGCCGCGTCCGTTCGTGCTCCGGGTGTTTGCCGCCGCCACCCCGAACGGCTGGACCATCCTCCCGGGCGGCTTCTGCCGGATCGCCGATGAGCCCGATGCCCGTGCCGTATCGATGGGCGACGGGGCGCGGTCGGCCGACGTCTGGGTGGTGTCCGACAAGGCGATCCCGGCTTCGACGCTGCTGCCGGCGGCCGACACGGTGCGGATCAGGCGCATCGCGGGCGTGGTGCCGAGCCGTGCCGCAGACAATCTGTTCTGGCTCGGCCGCTATCTCGAACGCGCCGAGGCGACGCTGCGGCTGATCCGCGCGCTCGGCACGCCGACGCGCGAGTCCGGCAAGGGCGCACCAACCGGGGCATCGACCGCGCTGCATTCGGTCGAGCGCATCCAGCGGCTTCTGGTGACCTGGGGTGCGACCTCGCAGGCGAGCCGGGCCAATTCCGCCAAGGTCGCCGCCGAGGCGCTGCAAAGTGCGGAAAAATTCGGCTCGGCGCTGTCGCTGCTGCGATCGGCGCAGCGCACCGCGACTTCGCTGCGGGAGCGGCTTTCGCCCGACGCCTGGCAGGTCATCACCGAGATGGTGGAACGGCTTTCCGTGGAGGCCGACGACGATGACGGCATCGTCAGCGCCGCCGAATTGTCCTTGCAGGAGCTCGCGAGCTTTGCCGGGCTCGCGCAAGAGAATATGAACCGCGCCGCCGGCTGGCGCTTTCTCGAGATGGGCCGCCGCGCCGAGCGCGCCATCAACACCGCACGGTTTGCGCGTCAGTTCGCCTATGACGAAGCCGGCGACGAGGACCTCGATGTCCTGCTGACGCTGGTGGATTGCCAGATCACCTACCGTTCGCGCTATCTGGTCGGGCCGGCGCTGGCGCCGGTGCGCGATCTGGCGGTGCTCGACCCCTACAATCCGCGCTCGGTCGCGTTCCAGGTGGCGGCGCTCAATGAGCACATTGCGAGCCTTCCGAGCCTCAAGGAGCATGGTTTGATCGAGCGGCCGCAGCGTCTGGCCGTGGCGCTGCAGGCGATGCTGACGACCGCGGAAGCCGCGGCGCTGGATGTCAAAGCCCTGTTCGTGCTGGAGCAGGATCTGCTCAATCTCGCCGACGCCATCGGCCTGCATTACTTCCCGCACGGACCCAATGCGAGCCGGCCGGAGAAGCTGACGGGCCTCGCGTGATCTACGACATCCGTCACGTCACGACCTATAGCTATGAGAGCCCGGTGAGCTTTGCGCGCTGCTCGCTGCGGCTCGAGCCGCGCAGCGGCGACGGGCAGCAATTGGTCTCGCATTCCGTCGAGATCCGGCCACGGCCGGCGGAGCGCACGATACGTCGGGATTTTTTCGGAACCCATACCGAGAGCGTGCTGATCGAAACCGCGCATCGCAGCTTGCGGATCGATTCCAGGTCGCGGGTGCAGGTCACGCGCCAGGCGCTTGGCCGCACCGCGCCGAGCCCGTCATGGGAGAGCGTGCGCGACGTCGCCTTCGAGGCCTCGAGCCTCGGTCCGGCCTCGCCGGTCGGCTACGTCTTTGCAAGTTCGCTGGTGCCGGTGCTTGGGCCGGTCACGGCTTACGCCGCGGCAAGCTTTCCGCAAGGGCAGGGCATTCTCACAGGCGCGGTCGATCTGATGCACCGCATCCGCCACCAGTTCAAATACGATCCGAAAGCCACCGTGATCTCGACGCCGCTTCGGGAAGTGTTCGAGAAACGCCACGGCGTCTGCCAGGACTTTGCCCATGTGATGATCGCAGGTCTGCGGGGCCTCGGGCTGCCGGCGGCCTATGTCAGCGGTTACTTACGCACCTACCCGCCGGCGGGGAAGCCGCGCCTGCAGGGTGCCGACGCTACCCACGCCTGGGTGTCGGTGTGGTGCGGCAGTGAGATCGGCTGGATCGGGTTCGATCCGACCAACGACCTCCTGGTCGAGAACGACCACATCATCCTGGCGATGGGTCGCGACTTCTCCGACGTCTCGCCGGTCGACGGCATCATCGTGGGATCGCGCAAGCAGAAGCTCGCGGTGGCCGTGGACGTGGTGCCGGTGGAGTAATCCGGCGCCGCTTCAGCGGTACGCCGACGGCCTCGACTCAAAAAGTCGAAAACAACCCCATGCACAGTAACGGTATTTTTATACCTGAAGCTAAGTTCCTGTGTACCTTGTGTCCTGGACCGGGCCGGCGCGCAGGTTGCCGGAAGGATGTTTCGACCTCGCGAGAGCGTGCGGTTGCCGTCAGATTGTGGACGCCGTGAGGAATTAGGGGAAACTCTCATCGCGACTTCGTTCCGTTCGTGAGGCGGGTGGCGGATCGATTGAGTGCGCTGTCACCGAAATTGCACTGTCCTACACGTTTGAAGGCGAGCAATTCACCTAACAACGAGGCCCATTGCGTCGAAAGCACCTGCATCGCCAGCACGTTTCCACCAGCACGCTGGCTTTGGAGCGTTATCGGACGCACCGCTGATATCAGAGGATATCTTCTCTCAGCAGGTAAGCAGTCGCGGAACCTTTCTCTAAGAGGAAATTCAGAATGGCAAGAACCTGATGTTGAATTTGCGGCGTCGTACGAGCTTTATGTCTGTTCTGGAGCAGGTAGCCGCGCACCAGGTTCTCTAGATAATAAACCGTGTTGACCTCGAGCTCCCTCGAATCTAACTCGGGTGTTCGTTCGACGATGCCGCTGATCCACGAAATCCCGTCCTCAACAAAGCCGCTGCCGATCTCATTCAAGAGTTTCGCTAGAGAATAAAGTACCGCGGGGTGAACCGAATCGATCAGGCGCGCCTGACCCAACGGGATCCGGTCGGCCTTCCAATCGCCCTCCAAGCGTATTGATCCTGCTGATCTGCCGCTCCGCTGCGCCTTAGTCAGCTTCTGGTCCGAAGCAGACGCCGCCGCGGGCCAACCCGCCTACCGTGCGACGGAGCGAGCTGATAGCCTTGCAATAGCGGAGCGCTAGCCGACGGCAGATCACCCGGCAGAGGTAAGCCGGCGCGGCCGAGTGCGCGGCGTTGATGACAGGGAGTGACAAGATGATACTCAATCCGGATCATATCACGATCGCAGTGGCAGACGCCGACCGGGCGATCGCGTTCTTCGCGCTCCTTGGCTTCAAAAAGGGTCACGTCGCGACGATCGACGGTGGCGATCCCGCCCGGTACATGGGCATGCCGAGCATGAAAGCGCAGCACATCACCCTCGCACTCGAAGGCGCAAATCCTCATTTCGAGATTCAGCTGCTTGAGTTCGACCCGCCCCCGGCGACCGATCCGGGTGCGCACCCGACGAATCTGCGACAACTGGGCTTCAATCACCTCGCGTTCCGCGTCGACGACATTGAGGCGGCCACCGCGCACCTCGTGGCCAACGGCGTAACCGTGCTGAGCGACGAGATGGACTACATCAGCCGAAAGCTGCGGCTGTTCGAGGGTCCCGAGGGCATCACCGTAGAGTTGGTACAGTGGGACGGCTCAGACGCTTCTGGCTAAGGTCTCCAACTCGCGCCTGCCGTCAGCTGAGCTGGTTGCGATGTCGCCTTATGCATAGCAATCAAGTTTACGCAGATTGCGTAGACTTATCTGCGGTAGAAAATGCTCAAAACAAGAAACCAGAGCGTCGGTTCTGATTCGATCAGAACCGATCATGCACTAGGCAGCTGAGGACACCTTGTCTGGCTGGCAAGCGCGCTTGTCTGCGAAGGCCGTGTTGATGGCGTCGTGGAAGCGACGCAGCCAGTGCTCGGCTGTATTCGCGCGCGCTTCGGCTTCGGCCAGTCGTTTGGTGAGTTGTTCTACGTTCGCCTCACTTGCAATCAATCTTTCCTGGAGGCTGGCAATCTGTTGTGAAGCCTCAATTCGTTTCGAACGTGAATGCTGCAACAGTTCGAACGCCTTGGCCTGGATTTTGTGCGAGTGGCTTTCCACCATCTGCATGGCCTGGGCGGCGCCACTGATCAGCTCAAGGGCTTGAAGATGGTCTGGAGAATCGGCGTCTTTCGGTCGGGCCGCGGCTGACGGGACTGACAGGACCTCTTCGAGTTCGAAGCTGAATTCCGAATCACCCTGGTCCTCCGTCCGCGGTACAACGAGGCTGTAGACGTGAGGGCGACGGATTGCGTTTGGCTGCCTGCTGGTGGCTCTGCTCTCCCGGGCCATGTGTTCTCCTCCAATTCGGTGGGGCCGTGCCGGGACAATCGCAAGCGTATGGTTAACAAATGGTTAATGCGCACACGTGAAAAGGATGGTTGAGGGGTTGATACCCCTGGCGTTGCCGGCCTGGCGGATCAGATATCCGCCGATTTGGGAATCCGATATGGCTTCAGGATAACCTCTTCCCGCTCTAGGTGCCGGTGCGCCTGAAATCATCGACCGGGTCGGCACGCAGGTTGCGGAAGAATGTTTCGACTTCGCGGGACAGCGTTTCCGCGGTCGCCGTCAGGTCGCTGGAGGCTGTAAGGACCGAGGCCGCGGCGGTGCTGGTCTTGCCCATGGCGTCGCTGAGCGAGCCGATATTGACCACCAGCGTGCCGTTGCCTTGCGCGGCCAGTTGCGCGTTCTGCGAGATTTCGCGGGTCGCCAAATCCTGCTGCTCGATGGCGCCGGCGATCGCCGACGTCACGTCGTTGATCTCGCGCACCGCGTTGCCGATTTCACGGACGGCATCGACCGAGTTCCTGGTCGAGGTCTGGATCAGGCCGACGTTCTGGCCGATCTCGGCGGTCGCCTTGGCGGTCTGCTCGGCCAGCGCCTTGACCTCATGGGCGACGACGGCGAAGCCGCGGCCGGCGTCACCGGCGCGCGCGGCCTCGATCGTCGCGTTCAGCGCCAGCAGATTGGTCTGCTCGGCGATCGCCTGGATCAGGTTGAGCACGCCGTCGATGCGCTGCGTTGCGGCGGCAAGCCCTTCGATCTCGGTGACGGATTTTTCCGTGCGCAAGCCGGCCTGTTCGACCGCGCTGGCGGACTGGCGAACCTGGCGGCCGATCTCCTCGACGGAAGCGGACAGTTCTTCGGCGGCGCTGGCGACCGCGGAAACGTTGCTGGAAGCCTGCTCGGTGGCGCCTGACGCCGCAACCGCGCGTCCGCTGGCATCCGATGCCACGCTGGCGATGGTTTCGGCGGTGCCGCGCATCGACGTCGCGTTGTCGGTGACGGCGCGCAATACGCCGCCGATCGCTTCGCGGAAGGCGTCTACCGAGGCTTCGATCTGCCTGGCGCGTTGTTCGCGGGCCTTGGAATCCTCCACCACCTGCGAGTTCAGGTTGCGGTTGCGATCCATCGCCTCCTGGAAAATCTTGATGGCGCGCGCCAGCGCACCGATCTCGTCGCCGCGATTGGTGTGGGGCACCTCAACGCCTTCGGCGCCCTCGGCGACGCGCTTGATGGTGTCGGTGATGACGGACAGCGGACGCGCGACCGAACGGGAAATGATCAGCACGCCGATCACGACCACGATGATCGCCAGCACGCCCAGACCCGTGAGCACAAAGGCCAGCGTATGGTTGGCGTCGGCCTGCTGCGCCAGCTTCTTGCTGCGCTCGGCATAGACCTTGGAAAGCGCTTCGAGATCCTTGTTCAGGGCCGAGCGCACCTGGCGGTTGGCGTCATTGTCGCCCCATTCGCGGCCAGCGGCGGCGCCGATTTCGACGCCGCGCCGAACCAGTTCCTTGCGGAAGTCGATGAATTGTTCGATGCGCTTCTTGAAGGTGGCGAATTGCTCGGCGTCGTCGGCCTGTACCAGCGCCTGCCAGTTCCTCACGACTTCGAGAATGCTTTCGTTGAATTTGAGCAGCCCGTCGCCGTACCTCTTCACGACGGCGGGCTCCGTCGACATGTAGACACCGCGCGATTCCATCACCACCGCATAGACCAGCGAATTGACCCGCTCGACGTTCAGCGCAGCCCGGCTTGCCGTCGCGACGGCCTCGGTGAGGGCATTGTTCTGTCGGGTGTTGTAGTCGGAGAGGGCCGTGATGGCGGCGACGAGGACCGCGAACAACGCGAAGATCGAGTACAGCTTGGCTGCAAGCGAAAGGCGGGACAGCATGGATCTACCAGGAAAAGAGCTAGGGGATTTTATGGATTGGGTCATCGCGGCACTCCAAATGGGGCCGGTTGAGCACCGTCGGCCGTCGATAAATTGTGCAGAATTTTGATGGACAATGTCTTAACGCGCGAGCTTCGCCGAGCTGCAACTTTTGGAATTATTACATAAGAAGTTCAAATGGTTATCGCGGTGGTCGGCCAGCTGCGACACTGCGACCGGAGCACGCATTTCTTACCAAGGCGTTACTCACGGACGAGGTGCAATTTCGATGTGTTCGCGTGCTGCCGCCAGCCCACTCGCGGCTCTCGCTCAATCCGCAGCGGCAGGCTGGCTAACCGAAGTGAGGGCGCGCCACCTGCCTCAAGCGAGCAGATGAGTTCTCACGCAAGGTGAGCCGCATGCACCAGGAGCGCGAATCAAGCTAGACAACGAGCGCAGCGACGGAACGGAGACAGCTCGTCTTGCCCGGGCGGGCGAACGCGCAAACCCTGAAGCCATCGTCTGGGACCATCCTGTGCGCGGGACGCTGCTGCACCGTGTGGTTCGAGTGTGATTGAGGACGAGGGCTTATGGCTCAAACTGCCGACCTGACGGGCAATGTCGATCTCTATCTTCACGTTCGCGTGCTGGTCGCCATCATTCTCGGGCTCAGCGTCACCCGCTTGATCAGCGGCGTCGCGACATTGATCCAGCATCCCGGCCGCACCCCGATCTGGTCTGTTCATCTGGGCTGGGTCGCCTGGGCGCTCCTGAACGTGGTCACGTTCTGGTGGTGGGAGTTTCGGCTGAGCTTCGTGCAGCATTGGACGTTTGGCCTGTACGCCTTCATCTGCGTGTACGCGTCGATGTACTATTTCCTGAGCGCGCTGCTTTTTCCTCAGGATCTCGATGATTATCAGGGCTATCAGGACTATTTTCTCGACCGCCGCCGCTGGTTCTTTGGCTTGATTGCCCTGACGGAAGCGCTCGATGTGGTCGATACCTTGATAAAGGGCGAGCAACATCTACGTTCCCTGGGACCTGAATATCTGCCGCGGATCGGCGCATTCGTGCTGCTATGCGTGGTGGGCGCGATAACGCGCAATCCGAGATTCCATAAGCTGTTTGTGTTCGCCGCGATCGCTTATGAGATTAGCTTTTTCGGCCGCTATTACGGTACACTGAACTAGCACCGGGCGGCGGCCACGGCGTGGAGCGAGAGCAGGGGCCTGGAGATCAGCATGGTCTATCGCCAAGCCATCGATGCCACCTCTTACGTCTTCGACGATTTGCGCGACCTGCTTGCCAAGGCGACGCCGCCGCGTTCCGGCGATCGCCTGGCCGGCGTCGCAGCCGACAGCGCCCAGCAGATGATTGCGGCGCGGATGGCGCTCGCGAATGTCCCGCTCAAGCAGTTCCTGAGCGAGACGGTGGTGCCTTACGAGGACGACGAGGTCACCCGGCTGATCGTCGATAGCCACGATGCGGCAGGCTTTGCCACCATCTCGTCGCTGACGGTGGGCGGGTTTCGCGACTGGCTGCTCTCGGACGCTGCGACCTCCGCGGTGCTGAAGCAGATATCGCGCGGGATCACGCCGGAAATGGCCGCCGCCGTGTCCAAATTGATGCGCAACCAGGATCTGATCCTGGTTGCGAAGAAATGCGCCGTCACGACGGCGTTTCGCAACACCATCGGCCTGAAGGGCCGGATGAGCGTCCGCCTGCAGCCCAACCATCCCTTTGACGACGCCAGGGGCATTACCGCCTCGATCCTCGACGGCATCCTGCTCGGATCGGGCGATGCCTGTATCGGCATCAACCCGGCGAGCGACGATCCGGCCGTGATCGGCGAACTCGTGCGCCTGCTCGACGGCGTCATCGCGCGGCTGCAGATCCCGACCCAGGGCTGCGTGCTCACCCATGTCACGACCACGCTCGGGCTGATCGGGCAGGGCGCGCCCGTCGATCTCGTATTCCAGTCGATTGCAGGGACCGAGGCCGCCAACCGCAGCTTTGGCGTCGATCTGGCGCTGTTGCGGGAGGCGTGGCAGGCCGGGTTATCGCTACGCCGCGGTACCGTCGGCGACAATGTGATGTATTTCGAGACCGGGCAGGGCTCGGCGCTGTCGGCTGGCGCCCATCACAATGTCGATCAGCAGACGCTGGAAGCGCGGGCCTATGCGGTGGCGCGCGCCTTCGATCCCTTGCTGGTCAACAGCGTGGTCGGCTTTATCGGCCCGGAATACCTGTATGACGGCAAGGAGATCATCCGCGCCGGGCTGGAGGACCATTTCTGCGGCAAGCTGCTCGGCCTGCCGCTTGGCGTCGACGTCTGCTACACCAACCATGCCGAGGCCGATCAGGACGACATGGACAATCTGCTGACGCTGCTGGCGGCCGCCGGCGTTACTTTCATCATGGGGGTCCCGGGCGCGGATGACGTGATGCTGAACTATCAGTCCACCTCATTCCACGATGCGCTCTATGTCCGGGACCTGTTCGGCTTGAAACGGGCACCCGAATTCGACGACTGGCTGCTGCGCAGCGGGCTTGCCGGCGCCGATTTCCGCCTTGCGGGTGACGCGGGCCTGCTACCCGAATTTGCGTCACGGCTGATCGCTTGAACCGTCCGGACGCGCGCCGTGACTAACCTGTCACGCAACCATCGGGCCGCCAGCGGGTTATAAGGGGCCGCCACAATCTTGAAGAATTTCTGGCCCACCCTTCAATGACGTGCTTAACTTTGTGACAGGGCTTTGGCTGAGGAAGTTTGATGAGAGCTGAAGGCATTGAGACGGCACGGCGCATCCTGTGTGTCTTCCCGCGATACACGTCTTCTTTTGGCACGTTCGAGTATGCCTACCCTTTGACCGACGGCGTCCAGGCTTTCATGCCGCCGCAGGGGTTGCTGCTGATCGCGGCCTATTTGCCGGCCAACTGGTCGGTCCGCTTCGTCGACGAAAACCTCCGCCCCGCCACCAGGGAAGATTTCGAGTGGGCGGAAGCGGTATTCGTCAGCGGCATGCACATCCAGCGCCAGCAGATGAACGACATCTGCCGCCGCGCCCACGCCTTCGACCTCGCTGTTGCGATCGGCGGGCCGTCGGTCAGCGCGTGCCCGGATTACTATCCCTCGTTCGATTATCTCCATGTTGGCGAACTCGGCGACGCGACCAATGATTTGATCGCGCGGCTGGCGCGCGACCCGTCACGGCCTGAGCAGCAGGTGGTGCTGAAGACCGCCGATCGCCTCGCGATGACGGAATTTCCGATCCCGGCCTATGAACTCGCCGAGACCAGAAAATATCTCCTCGGCAGTATCCAGTATTCGAGCGGCTGTCCGTATCAGTGCGAGTTCTGCGACATCCCCGGCCTTTATGGGCGCAATCCGCGCCTGAAATCACCGCAGCAGATCATCGCCGAACTCGACAAGCTGCGCGAATGTGGAATGACCGACACGGTTTATTTCGTCGATGACAATTTCATCGGCAACCGCAAGGCGGCGCTCGACCTGCTGCCGCATCTTGTCGAATGGCAGAAGCGAACCGGCTACATCACGCGGCTCGCGTGCGAGGCGACGCTGAACATCGCCAAGCGGCCGGAGATTCTCCAGCTGATGCAGGAGGCTTTCTTCGTCACCGTGTTCTGCGGCATCGAGACTCCCGATCCCGACGCGCTGAAGGCGATGCACAAGGACCACAACATGATGGTCCCGATCCTGGAAGGCATCCACACCATCAATTCCTATGGCATGGAGGTCGTCTCCGGCATCATCATGGGTCTCGATACCGACAAGCCCGAGACCGCCGACGCGTTGCTGGCCTTTGTCGATGAATCCCGGATTCCGCTGCTGACGATCAACCTGCTGCAGGCGCTACCGAAGACGCCGCTGTGGGATCGCCTGCAAAAGGAAGGTCGGCTGCTTGAGGAAGACGAAAGCCGCGACTCCAATGTCGCTTTCCTGCTGCCCTATGACCAGGTGGTCAGTTCATGGCGCAAATGCATGGAATTCGCCTATGAACCCGCGCGGCTGTTCGCGCGCTATCAGTACCAGTGCGAATACACCTACGCCAACCGTATCAAAAGGCCTGTCAGCCCGGAGATGCGCAGCTGGGCCAATATCCGGCGCGGCCTGATCATGCTGCGCAATATCTTCTGGAAAGTCGGGGTGCTCGGCGACTACCGGAAGGCGTTCTGGAAATTCGCGCTGCGGCGGCTGCGGCAGGGCGACATCGAGGGCCTGATCGGTTCGGCGATGATCGCGCATCATCTGATCTTGTTCGCGCGTGCAGCCTCCGGCGGCCAGCAGAGCGCATCGAACTATTCGATCCGGCTGCGCGAGGCCTCGGTCCCCGCCGAGTAACCAGAGCGTTTTCGAGCGATGTGGGTACCGGTTCGCATAGCAATCAAGTTTACGCAGCTTGCGTAGACTTATCTGCGGTAGAAGACGCGTCAAACAAAACAGGTGCCGATATGAAAACGCCGGCGCCGCCGTCCCGTTCGCTGAGCGATCTGCGGGAGCTGACGCCGGCGCGCGTCGGGCTTGGCCGGGCCGGCGCCAGCATGCCGACCGAGGCGCTGCTCGCCTTTACCCTCGACCACGCACGGGCCCGCGATGCGGTTCATGGCGCCTTCGACACGTCGCGTCTCGTCGAGGGATTGGCCAGTCTTAACGGTCTTCTTGGACTGGCGCCGGTTCTCCTCTCCAGTCAGGCGCGCAACCGGCGCGATTATCTGCGCCGCCCCGATCTCGGACGCATGCTCGATCCGGCCTCGCAACGCGCGCTGGCCGATCGAAGCGGTGGCCCGTGCCAGCTGGCCATCGTGGTCGGCGACGGCCTCTCGCCGGCGGCGGTCAATGTCCATGCGGTCGAACTGGTTCGCCATCTGGTTCCGCGATTGAAGGAAGCCGGGATCCAGCCCGGCGGTACCGCGGTTGTCTCCGGCGCGCGCGTGGCGCTGGGTGACGAGATCGGCGCCATGTTCGGCGCGCGGATGGTCCTGATGCTGATCGGCGAGCGGCCGGGCCTGTCGGCGCCGGACAGCCTCGGGGCCTATCTGACCTTTGCGCCGCGCATCGGCCTCACCGACGCGATGCGCAACTGCGTCTCCAACATCCACGGCGCGGGGCTGAGCTACGATGAAGCCGCCTTCAAGATCGCCTGGCTGGTGCGCGAGGGGCTGGCCCGGCAGGTCACGGGCGTCGCACTAAAAGATGAAAGCGGCGGCGCGGCGCCGGCGCGGATCGGGGCTGGTTAGTTCAAGTGTGACAAATCAGAGACTTAGCGCTGATTTTCGTGATCTGCACGGCGATTTGACCCCCGCCGCGCGCTTGCCGTATGCGGTCCGGGCCTGTAAAACGGCGGCGGTTAATTTACCGCGTGATTTCAAGGGCTAGCGCCAATCAGCGCCAATCAGATATGGGGCTGACTGAGCCGCATCCGCGCCCGCAACCCAAGCTACAATTCAAGCCGACGTGAGAACTGGACAGGGCATGCTCGAAAAGAACATTGAAAGTCGGGTCCACGTCGAGGAAATCGAGGAGCCGCCGCCGCCCGGGCAGAGCATCGCCTTCGGGCTCGAGCGCATGGGGCTGATCGCGGTCAAGGCGCCCATCCTGTCCTGCCTCATCCTGGCGGCCCTGATGATCGCGGCGATCTTCGGAATCCAGCGCATCAAGATCGACGATTCGCTGAGCCAGCTGTTCCGCTCGGATTCCAAGGACTACAAGCAGTACGAGGCCGTCACAAAGCGCTTCCCGGCGACCGAATTCGACGTGCTGGTCGTGGTCGAAGGCAAGAGGTTGCTGGCGCGGCCCAATCTCGAAAAGATCCGCGACATGGTCACCGACCTGCAACTGGTCGATGGCGTGCGCGGTCTGGTCTCGCTGTTTTCGGCGCGTCAGGCGCCCGAACGCGGCAAGCTGCCGGCGGCGCTGTTCCCCTCCGATTTGCCGGAAGGCGCGGCCTACGACAAATTCGTCGAGACCGTGAAGACCAACGAGATCATTCGCGGCAAATTGTTGTCCGAGGACGGCACGCTGGCGCTGATGGTGCTGTCGCTTGAACCATCGATCGTCGCCAGCAAAGACCTCTCCAGGGTGATCGCCGATATCCGCAAGATCATGGCCGACGATCTCGCCGGCAGCGGGCTCAATGCGCAGCTGTCCGGCGTTCCGGTCATGCAGCTCGAGATCCGCAACGCGGTCAAGCGCGACGGGTTGACCTACAACATCCTCGGCATCCTGGCCGGCTGCATCATCGCGATCATCTTCTTCCGCAAGATATCGTTCATGATCATCGCGGCCTTCCCGCCGATCATCGCGATCCTGCTCGCGCTCGGCGGTCTCGGCTGGGCCGGATTCAATCTCAACATGTTCCTGAACGTGATGACGCCGCTCATCATGGTGATCAGCTTCTCCGATTCGATGCAGCTGACCTTCGCGGCGCGCGACCGGCTGATCGCGGGGCAGGACAAATACACGGCCTTCAAGAACGCCGTGCTGGTGGTGGGGCCGGCCTGCGTGCTCACCCACGGCACCGCGGGCATCTCGTTCATCGCGCTGCAATTCTCCGACTCCGAATTGATCCGCAAGTTCGGCGAGGCGGGCCTTGCCGCCACCATCATCGCGCTGATCGCGGTGCTGTCGCTGGTGCCCGCCTTCGGCGTGCTTCTGGTGCGCAACGAAAAGATCATGGCGGTGAAATTCCAGGGCGCCGACGCCGGCGTTCAGGCGCTGCGCAATTTCTGTTACTGGATCGCCGTGCGCATGGTGAGCCGCCCCGGGCTGTTCAGCCTGCTGGCGGTGATCCTGGTTGCCGGTCTCGGCTATATCTACGCCACGCTGGAGCCGCGCTACCGGCTCGCCGACCAGGTGCCTGACAAGCGCCAGGCGGTGGCGGCGTCGAGCCGGCTCGATGCCAAGCTCACCGGCGCCAATCCGATCGACGTGCTGATCGAATTCCCCAAGGGCGCCTCGCTCTACTCGCCGGACACCCTGAAGACGATCGCCGACGTCCATTCGATGGTGGAAACCGCGGCCGGCGTCGGCAATGTCTGGTCGCTGGAAACGCTGCGCCGCTGGCTTTCCGAGAAGGCCGGCAGCAGCGATGTCGGGACGCTGAAGGAATATGTCAGCGTCATCCCCGAACATCTGGTGCGGCGCTTCATCTCGGCCGATCAGGACGCCGTGGTGGTGTCGGGCCGCGTGCCCGATCTCGATTCAAGCGAGATCCTGCCGGTGGTCGACAAGCTCGACGCGGCGCTCAACAAGGTGCGCGCCGAGCATCCCGGCTATGAGATCGCGGTGACGGGCCTGTCGGCGATCGCCGCGCGCAACAGCGCCAACATGATCCAGAAGCTCAACCACGGCCTCACGATCGAATTCCTGCTGGTCGCGATCTTCATCGGCCTCGCGTTCCGCTCGGTCGTGGTGATGTTCTCCTGCATCCTGCCGGGCATCTTCCCCGTGGTGGCGTCGGGCATGGTGCTGTGGCTGATGGACGAGGGGTTGCAATTCGCCAGCGTGGTGGCGCTGACGGTGTCGTTCGGCCTCGGCCTCAGCGCGACGATCCACTTCCTGAACCGCTTGCGGCTGGAGTCGAAGCCCGGCATCAGTCCGGAACTGGCGGTGGAACGCGCCACCGTGCTGGTCGGCCCGGCGTTGATCCTGACCACGGTGGTGCTGGCCTGCGGCCTCGTCGTGACGGTGTTTTCGGACCTGCCGTCGCTGCGCCTGTTTGGCTGGCTCAGCGCGTTCTCGATGGTCGCAGCATTGGTCGCGGATCTCTTCATCCTGCGGCCGACGTCGATGTTCCTGATCAACCTGTCGGACAAGATCCGTGGCACCGGCGCTCACGCCAAGCCGGCAAAATAGCAGATCGGCAGAGCAGCGGGTCAAGCCGTCAATTCAAGAAGCCGTCGATACGAAAAGAGCCAGGTTCTGAATCAACAGAACCTGGCTCTGATACTAAAGAGGACCGCTTGATCAGGTCTTCGTCAGCGTGATGTTGACGCCGCGGATTTCGCCCTTGGAGCTGATCTGGACGATCTGCTTGGTGCCGTTGGTCCGCAAGTTCAAATTGGCCGCAAATCCGGACGCCTCGACGAACACGTCGATCTGTCCGCCGCCCGCGGTGCCCTGCAGGTTGCCGAAGATGTTGCGGCTCTTTTCGCTCCAGTTGCCGGAGATACGGTCACCCTGGCTGGTGACGTCGCTGGAGAGAACGAATTTGTAGCTGTCGCTGGCGCAGTTCAGGTTCTGCTTCAGGCCGAGCCCGTTCGCGTTGACCTTGTAGTCGGCCTTGCAGCGGATGTTTTCCGTGGTGCCGTTGGACAGCGCGACCGTGCCTGCGCCCGCCCAATTTCCGTCAAAACCGGCAAACGGGCCTCCCGCCTGCGTGTAGCCTGCGGAGACCGACAACATCAGCGCGGCGCCAACGCCGACGGCCGTGAGAGCCTGACCAAACAGGCTGGAACCAAACATTTTCATTGTGATTTTCCCATCAAAATAGACGTTCTTTCAAAGACACGTCTCGCCCACATCGAAGATTTAGTGTTCCCGCGATATGTTAGGTTCAAATGACAAAATGCCAGCTGCGGCGATAGCGCCCCGACAGGCGGCATTTTCACGCACTGGAATCAAGAAATATCCGTCGAGCTTCGTCGGCAGCATCTAGCTTTGCGGGGGCCTGTCCGCAACAGCCAAGTGCGAAGAAAAATGTGTTGAAAATAGGCGTTATATATCAATTGGTTGATGGATTGGCGGCGCCGTCGCAAATTTGGCCGCATTTACCAGTGCTTGTCGTTTGCTCATTGCTGCGCTACGCGGCGTCTTCAAACAAATCCGTCCCGGCGATGCTGAAACACGATTCGGGAACAGGATTTCTTGCTGCCGAAATGAAGGAATACGATGCGTAAACTTTTCCTGGCTCTCTCTTTATTGTCGATCGCGGTGTCATCGGATGCCTTCGCCCAGCAGCGCAGTGGAACGCCGGAAGAGCAAAAGGCGTGCTCCCGTGACGTGCAGCGCTTTTGCCGCGCGGTGATTGATCAGGGCGATTTCACCATCCTGGCCTGCCTGCAACAAAATCGCCCGAAGATCACGGCTGCCTGCGACCAGGTGCTGAAAAGCCACGGGCAATAACCCGCGCTCACATCGGTTAACCGTCGCGCAAGGCCCGTTCCGGCATGTTTGCCGGGCGGCGGCATGGGCTTGATGCCCCAGATAGCATTGGTTTTGGCGGCG
This sequence comes from Bradyrhizobium sp. AUGA SZCCT0176, assembly GCF_018130145.1. Lineage (GTDB taxonomy): Bacteria > Pseudomonadota > Alphaproteobacteria > Rhizobiales > Xanthobacteraceae > Bradyrhizobium. The sequence continues at coordinate 190,437 of NZ_JAFCMB010000005.1, forward strand.
TATTCCCCTATATGGGGCTCGCGATCCGTCGCATGCGCCTGATATCGGCGCATGCCGCCATTTGGACCAATGTAGCCAGCTTTTGATGACCAGCGCGAGCGAACTGCGATCCGGAAAAACCCACCGTGACGAGAACTTTCCGGTCGCGTCGTGGATCATTCATCCGCGTCACCGGGCGCTGATTCTCAGCTTCTACAATTTCGTCAGGACGGCCGACGACATCGCCGATCACGCGACGTTGCCGCCAGACGAAAAGCTGAGGCTTCTCGACCTCTTTGAAGCGGAGTTGCTCGGCAAGGGCGACACCCAGAAGGAGGCGGTCAGCCTGCGCCACGCGCTCGCCGCGCGCGAGATGCCGCCGCGCCACGCGCTCGACGTGCTGATTGCGTTCCGGATGGACGTCACCAAGCTGCGTTACGAGAACTGGGACGACGTGATCCATTATTGCCGCTACTCGGCGATGCCGGTCGGCCGCTTCATGCTCGACGTCCACGGCGAGAGCACCTCGACCTGGGCCGCCTCCGATGCGCTGTGCGCCGGCCTGCAGATCAATAACCACCTGCAGGATTGCGCCAAGGATTTTCGCGACCTCAACCGTGTCTACCTGCCGCGCGATGCGCTCGCAGCCGCCGGTGCTACGGTCGAGATGCTGGGCGAGGCGAAGTCACCGCCCGCTTTGCTGAAGTGCCTGCAGGCGCTCGCGGTGCGGACCGAGACCGTGCTCAACGAAAGCAAATCGCTGGCGGCTGAAGTGAAGGATTTCCGCCTCGGCCTCGAGATCTCGGTGATCCAGGCCTTTGCCGACAAGATCGTAGGCATGCTGAAGTTGCGCGATCCGCTCGCTGAGCGCGTGCATCTCAGTCCGCTCGAATTGCTGGCGCAAAGCCTCGGCGGTGTCGCCAGCGAGATCGCGCGCCGCGCGGTGGGCCGGCGGCCCGTGTCGAACCCGGCGGCTGGCGCATGACATCAGAGACGGCGGCGGCCGACGCAAATTACGGCACCACCGCGTCGGGCAGTTCGTTCTATGCCGCGATGCGCATCCTGCCGCGCGACCAGCGCGAGGCGATGTTCCTGATCTACAGTTTTTGCCGGCAGGTCGACGACATCGCCGATTCCCACGAACCGCGGCCCGAGCGGCTCGCCGGCCTCCAGCAATGGCGTGACGATATCGACGCGCTCTATCAGGGCCGTCCGCCGGCACGCCTGCAGGATTACGTCGCCCCGGTGCGGACCTTCGGCCTCAAGCGCGAGGATTTTCTGGCCGTCGTCGACGGCATGGAAATGGACGTGCCGCAGGACATCCGTGCGCCGGATTTCGCAACGCTCGACCTTTATTGCGACCGCGTCGCGAGCGCCGTCGGGCGTTTGTCGGTACGGGTGTTCGGCCTTCCGGAGAATGACGGCGTTGAACTCGCGCATCATCTTGGCCGCGCACTGCAACTGACCAACATACTGCGCGACATCGATGAAGACGCCACCCTCGGCCGTCTGTATCTGCCGCGTGAAGCCCTGCTGCATGCCGGGATCACGAGCGACGACCCGCAGAAGGTGATCGTCGAACGCGCTTTGCCGAAAGTTTGCCAGCCGCTGGCGGAACGGGCCAAGGCGTATTTCGAGAAAGCCGACGAGATCATGAAGCGCAATTCGCGACGCAAGGTGCGCGCGCCCCGCATCATGTCGAAATATTACCGCGCGATCCTCGACCTGTTGCTGGAACGGGGCTTTGCCGCGCCGCGCGCGCCGGTCCGCGTCACCAAGATGGCCAAGATCGGCATCCTTCTCCGTTACGCGATCATCTGATGCAAAAAACCGCTCACATCATCGGCGCCGGCATTTCCGGCCTCTCCGCCGCCGTCCGGCTCGCGAACGCCAATTACAGGGTGTGCGTCCACGAGGCCACGCAAACGACCGGCGGCCGTTGCCGCTCCTATTTCGACGCCGCCACCAATTTGATGATCGACAATGGCAATCACCTGCTGCTGTCGGGCAACAGCCATGCGCTGGCCTATGCGCGCTCGATCGGCACCGAGGCGGGACTGGTCGGACCGAAGCGCGCGCAGTTTCCCTTCTGCGACGTCTCGACCGGCCAGCGCTGGCAGCTCGATCTCGGCGATGGCCGGCTGCCGCTGTGGGTGTTCGACGAGGCGCGCCGGGTGCCCGACACGTCCTTGCGCGATTATCTCGCACTGATGCCGCTGATCTGGGCAGGGACGGACAAACTGGTTGGCAAGGCGATCCCCTGCGAGGGCACGCTGTACCAGCGGCTGGTGCAGCCGTTGCTGCTGGCCGCGCTCAACGTCGATCCGCCGGAGGGCTCGGCGGGGCTGGCCGGCGCGATCGTCCGTGAAACTCTGTTGGCCGGCGGCCAGGCCTGCCGGCCGCTGATCGCCCGCGACGGGTTGAGTTCGGTGCTGATCGAACCTGCGATCAAGCTGCTGCAGGACAAGGGCGCCAGCGTTCAGCTCGGGCATGAGCTGCGTGAATTCGGGATGAACGCTAGCCATGTCGGGGAACTGAAGTTCGGCGACGATGCGATTTCGCTGGCGCCCGACGATGTCGTGGTGCTCGCCGTTCCGCCGCGTCCCGCCGCGTCGTTGCTGCCGGGTCTCAAAACGCCGACGAAATTTCGCGCCATCGTCAATGCGCATTTCCGCTTCGATCCGCCAAGGGATGCGGCGCCGATCCTTGGCGTCGTCGGTGGATTGGTGGAATGGCTGTTTGCGTTCCCGCAGCGCCTGTCGGTCACCATCAGCAATGGCGACCGTTTGGTCGATATGCCGCGTGAAGAACTCGCGCAGGCGATCTGGCGCGACGTCTGCAAGGCAGGAGGCGTGCAGGGCGAATTACCGCCCTGGCAGATCGTGCGCGAACGCCGTGCTACGTTCGAGGCGACGCCGGAGCAGAACGCGCTGCGGCCGGGCCCGGTCACCGCTTACAAAAACCTGTTTCTCGCCGGGGACTGGACTGATACGGGGTTGCCGGCAACCATCGAGGGATCGGTGCGGTCGGGTGACCGCGCGGCCGATCTGGTTCTGGCCAGAGCATGATGGCCTGACTGGAAGAGAGCGTGACCGGCTTTACGGTGCGCGATCGCGAACAGAGGGATGTCTGACGAAATGTCTTCCGTCGATCACAGCGATGTCGCCGATCCCATCGCGGCAGTCGATCCCGTCGCCCTGGAGAAATCGATCTCCTCGGCGACGCAGGCGCTGCTCGGCTATCGGCAATCCGACGGGCACTGGGTATTCGAGCTGGAAGCCGACAGCACGATCCCGTCGGAATATGTGCTGCTGCGCCACTATCTCGCCGAGCCCGTCGATAGCGAACTCGAAGCCAAGATCGCCAACTATATCAGGCGCACGCAAGGCAATCATGGCGGCTGGCCGCTGGTGCAGGACGGTGCGTTCGACATGAGCGCCAGCGTGAAGTCCTACTTCGCGCTGAAGATGATCGGCGATTCCGTCGATGCGCCGCACATGGTGCGGGCGCGCGAGGCGATCCGTTCGCGCGGCGGGGCCGCCAAAGTCAACGTGTTCACCCGCTTCCTGCTGGCTTTCTACGGCGTGCTGACCTGGCGCGCGGTACCGGTGCTGCCGATCGAGATCATGCTGCTGCCGATGTGGTCGCCGTTCCATATCAACAAGATCTCCTACTGGGCGCGCACCACGATCGTGCCGCTGATGGTGCTGGCGGCGCTGAAGCCGCTGGCAAAGAATCCCAAAGGCGTCGGCATCGACGAATTGTTCCTGCAGGATCCGAAGTCGGTGGGCATGACGGCGAAGGCGCCGCATCAGAGCTGGGGCTGGTTCATGCTGTTCCGCTCGCTCGATGTCGTCCTGCGCACGATCGAACCGCTGTTTCCCAAAAAGCTTCGTGCCCGCGCGATCGACGAGGCCGTGGCCTTCATCGAAGAGCGGCTGAACGGCGAGGATGGTCTTGGCGCGATCTATCCGCCGATGGCCAACACCGTGATGATGTATGAGGCGTTCGGCAAGCCGGTGGATTACCCGCCGCGCGCCGTCACGCGCCGGGGTATCGATAGATTGCTCGTGATCGGCGAACACGAAGCCTATTGCCAGCCATGTGTGTCACCGGTGTGGGACACCGGGCTGACCTGCCACGCAATGATCGAAGCGGGCGGCACGGAAATGCTGCCGCAGACCAAGCAGGCGCTGGACTGGCTGGTCCCGAAGCAGGTTCTCGACATCAAGGGCGACTGGGCGGTGAAGCGTCCCGACGTGCGGCCGGGCGGCTGGGCGTTCCAGTACAACAACGCCTACTATCCGGATCTCGACGACACCGCCGTCGTTGTCATGGCGATGGACCGTGCGCGCAAGCAGTCCGGAAGCAACGAGTACGATACCGCGATCGCGCGCGGCCGCGAGTGGATCGAGGGCATGCAGAGCCGCGATGGCGGCTGGGCCGCCTTCGACGTCAACAACCTCGAATATTATCTCAACAACATCCCGTTCTCCGACCACGGCGCGCTGCTCGATCCGCCGACCGAGGACGTCACCGCGCGCTGCGTCTCGATGCTGGCGCAACTCGGTGAAACCGCCGCAACCAGCAAGGCTGTTGCCGACGGCATCGACTATCTGCGCCGCACCCAGCTTGCCGAAGGCTCGTGGTACGGCCGCTGGGGGCTGAATTACGTCTACGGCACCTGGTCGGTGCTCTGTGCGCTAAATGTCGCAGGTGTCGATCATCAGGACCCAATGATTCGCAAGGCGGTCGATTGGCTGCTATCGATTCAGAATCAGGACGGCGGCTGGGGCGAGGATGCGGTCAGCTACCGGCTGGACTACAGGGGATTCGAGGCCGCACCATCGACCTCCTCCCAAACGGCATGGGCCTTGCTTGGACTGATGGCAGCGGGCGAGGTCGGGAATCCGGCAGTTGCGCGTGGTGTGGAGTACCTAAAAACCACACAGACCGAAAAAGGGCTGTGGGATGAGCCGCGCTACACGGCTACGGGGTTTCCGCGGGTGTTTTATTTGCGTTATCATGGCTACTCGAAGTTCTTTCCGCTCTGGGCGATGGCGCGGTATCGGAATTTGAGAAGCACCAACAGCAGGGTGGTAGGGGTCGGGATGTGACTTTGGGGGCGGGGGCCGCCGCGATCGTGGACAATTCGAGTGATCTCAATTCGGGTGATCTCAATCAAATTGATCCGCGACCGGTTTTGATCGTTACAGGCTTGGTACAAGAGGCCCGCATTGCGGCCGGTCCAGGCATGATCGTGATCTGCAGCAGTAGCGATCCGCAGCAATTGCGCGCGCTGCTCGCGACACTGGATTCATCGACATTCAGGGGTGTCATCTCCTTCGGCGTCGCTGGCGGGCTCGATCCGTCGCTGAAGTCGGGCGATGTCGTGGTCGCGACCGAGGTTCTGGCCGGCGATACCCGCTTTCTGGCCGGTCTGGCGCTCAACGAGGAAGTGATTGCCAGCGCCGCGCTGCGGCGGCGGCGCGTGATTCGCGGCGGTCTGGCCGGAGTGGAGCGGGTGATTGCGGCGACCGCCTGCAAGGCCGCGCTGCATTCGGAGACGGGGGCTGCGGCGGTCGACATGGAAAGCCATATCGCGGCGGCCTATGCGGCCAAGGCAGGCATTCCGTTCGCGGCGCTCCGCGTCATCTCCGATCCCGCCGGCCGTGCGCTGCCGGCTTTGGCCAAGAGCGCGATCAAGCCGAACGGCGATATCGACCTGCGCAAGGTGCTGCGCGGCGTCGCGCGCAATCCGAGAACGTTGCGCGCGCTGGTGTCCACGGGCATCGATTTCAATCGTGCGCTGCGTTCGCTGCGCGGCTGCCGCGGCTTCATCTCCGGCGGCGAGGGGCTGGCCGCGGCCAACGCCTGACGACCGCTGAAATAGAGCGTTTTCGAGCGAAGTGGATACCGGTTCGCGTGAAGAAAACGCGTCAAAACAAGAGTCCAGAGCTTCGGTTCTGATTAAATCAGAACCGATAATGCTCCGGTCCGCTGCAACGAAAAATGCCGTCGCAAGTGCGACGGCATTTTTGTTTTGTGCTTCTTTGTTTTGAGTCTCGCCTTCAAGCAACGCGGGCAAGCCGCGTTGCGGTCTCGGCAGGCTTCAGGCAGCCGTGGAGGCTTTCTGCTGCTGCTTGGCGGCTGCGGTAGCCGCCTCGTCCTTGCGGATCTCCGACAGGCGCTTCTGCACTTCCGAGGAGAAGATGTACTGCGCCGGACGCTGCTTATCGAGGTTGATCTCGGGCGCCATCGGACCTGACGTCCGGACACCGCGCAGCGCCACCCACATCGCCTTCAGCGGATTGACCAGCGCGGCATTGGCGGCGGTCGGCTCATAGCCGCAATGCGCCATGCAGTCGGCGCACTTCTCGTACTTGCCGGTGCCGTAGGTCTCCCAGTCGGTGGTCTCCATCAATTCCTTGAAGGTCTTGGTGTAGCCCTCGCCGAGCAGGTAGCAGGGCTTCTGCCACCCGAAAATGTTGCGCGCCGGCATGCCCCACGGGGTGCATTCGTAGCTCTGGTTGCCCGCCAGGAAGTCGAGGAACAGGCCGGAATGCATGAAGTTCCACTTCTTGCCCTTGCCGAGGGCAAAGACGTCGCGGAACAGCTTCTTGGTCTTGGTGCGGTTGAGGAAGTGCTCCTGGTCCGGCGCACGCTCATAGGCGTAGCCCGGCGACATCGAAACACCGACACCGAGTTCGGTGGTGAAGTCGAGGAACTTGGCGATCTCTTCCGCCGCGTGCCCGTCGAAGATCGTGGCGTTGACGTTGACGGTAAAGCCGCGCGCCTTCGCAGCCTTGATCGCCGAAACCGCGCGGTCGAACACGCCCTTCTGCGACACCGCCTTGTCGTGGTGATCCTTCAGGCCGTCCAGATGCACCGAGAAGAACAAATAGGGCGAGGGCTCGAACAGATCGAGCTTCTTTTCCAGCAGCAACGCGTTGGTGCAGAGTGAGACGAACTTCTTGCGCGCCACGAGGCCGCGCACGATTTCGCCGATCTCCTTGTGGATCAGGGGCTCGCCGCCCGGGATCGCCACCATCGGTGCGCCGCATTCATCGGCCGCGTCCCAGCACTCCTGCGCCGACATGCGGCGATTGAGGATCGCATCGGGATAGTCGATCTTGCCGCAGCCGACGCAGGCGAGGTTGCAGCGAAACAACGGTTCGAGCATCAGCACCAGCGGATAGCGCTTCCGGCCAAGCAGCTTCTGCTTGATCAGATAGCCGCCGATACGCAACTCCTTGAAGAACGGTATTGCCATTACAGGATTTCTTTCTGGACCTTAGTCGTCGTAACTCGTGAATGGATCAGCCCGCAGTCAGTTCGGCGGGAAGCCGGAATTCGATATTTTCTTCCCTCCCAGGAAGCACCGACACCTTGACGGGTCCGATACGTCTCAAAGCCTCGATCACGTCGTCGACCAAAACTTCGGGCGCCGAGGCGCCCGCCGTGATGCCGACGGCCTTCGCATCCTTAAGCCAATCAGGGTTCAACTCGCTGCCATCGGCAATGAGATAACTCGCGACCCCGACCTCGGTGCCGATTTCGCGAAGCCTGTTTGAGTTGGAACTATTGGCGGCCCCCACCACCAAAATGACGTCAACCAGTTTGCTCAGGTCCCTTACCGCAGATTGGCGGTTCTGTGTCGCATAGCAGATATCCCGGATGTCGGGGCCTTGAATATCTGTAAAACGGGCCTGAAGGGCCGCAATTATGTCCTTTGTGTCGTCAACGCTGAGGGTCGTCTGGGTAATATAGGCCACCGGGGTGTCGATTGGGAGGGTCAGGGAGGCCACGTCATCGACGTTCTGGACCAAAAGGACCGTTCCGGGAACCTGACCCATGGTTCCCTCGACCTCGGGGTGGCCGGCATGGCCGATCAGAATCAGGGCCCGGCCCTTCGACATATACCGTTTGCCCTGATTGTGGACCTTGGTGACGAGGGGGCAGGTGGCATTGAGGACGGGCAGGCCGCGGGCGGCCGCCTCTTCCTCGACGCTGCGGGCCACGCCATGGGCGCTGAACACGGTAACGGCGAGCGGGGGGACTTCCGACAGGTCCTCAACGAAGATCGCGCCCTTGTTCTTCAGGCTTTCGACCACGTACTTGTTATGCACGATCTCGTGACGGACATAGACCGGCGGGCCGTATTTCTGCAGCGCACGCTCGACGATCTCGATGGCACGCACGACGCCCGCGCAAAATCCGCGGGGCTGCGCAAGATATACTTCCATGGGACGCTCATTACGCAAGTTGCACCAAATTCATTCAAATGCCTTCGTGCAGTCAGTCCTGCCGGGCCCGGCCGAACAAACTGCAATAACCGCACCACCGTTCCGGGGGTAATCCACCCAAGCACATGGAAGCACAGGGCTTTGTGTCAAAAAATTAGCGTCTAGAAAAGCCGGAACGCAAAAGGCCGTGTTCGGCTTGAGGTCGATTGAGGTATCTTAATACCTGAATTCTGTCCGATTCCTCACCGTTTCGTCACTTTCTCGCCCGCACTGGGCGTCTATATGGGGTTTCTCAATGCCATTTCGGCCGTTTTGCCTTCTCTACGCGGGGCCTCTCTGACAGTAACCACAACAATAGATCGCCCGATGTAGATCGCCCCCCGGAACTCCGCTAGACAGCGGACGTTTTCGGCAAGCTCCCTATTAAGACTTAGAAAGAAATGATGTGCTGACCAGCCTGGTTGTCTCAATTGTTAGAACGTGCACGCGGTTTGCCACCCTCATCGTCGTCTTTTCGCTGCTCCTCGCGATTGGCGCGGGCTTCTATGCGGCTCGCAATTTCTCCATCAATACCGACATCAACACGCTGATTTCGCCCGACCTGGACTGGCGCAAGCGCGACAACCAGTTTGAGAAGGCGTTCGATCGAGAAAAGCTGATTTTGGCCGTCGTCGAGGGCCCGACCCCCGAGCTCACCAGTGCCGCCGGCAAGGCGCTGGCCGATAAGCTTGCTGGCGACACCAAGAATTTCGAATCGGTGCAGCCGCTCGGTTCCGGCGAGTTCTTCGAGAAGAACGGGCTGTTGTTCCTGCCCGTGGAGGAGGTCGGCAAGGTCGCCGGGCAGCTCGAAGCCGCCGCCCCGCTGATCGAAATCATGGCCGGCGATCCGTCGATCCGCGGTTTGACCGGCGCGCTGGAAACCGGTCTTGCCGGCGTCAAGCGCGGCCAGGTCAAGCTCGACAATGCGGAACGGCCCTTCAACCTGATCTCGCAGACCGTCGAGAACATCCTGGGCAAGGGAACGGCGACGTTCTCGTGGCGCGAACTTGTCAGCGACAAGCCGCTCGCCGATTCCGACAAGCGCGCCTTCATCGAATTCAAGCCGAAGGTCGACTACAACGCGCTCGAGCCCGGCAAGGAAGCCACCGACGCGATCCGGCAGGCGGCCAAGGAGTTGAATTTCGCGGGCGAGTATGGCGCGCGCGTGCGGCTGACCGGACCGGTTCCGATCGCCAATGAGGAATACGCCACCGTCCAGGATGGCGCGATCGTCAACGGCATCGGCACCGTCGTGATCGTGCTCGTGATTCTCTGGATGGCGCTGCATTCAGGCAAGATCATCTTCGCCGTGTTCGTGAACCTGTTCGTCGGCCTTGCGATCACCACCGCGGTCGGCCTGATGATGGTGGGTTCGCTCAATCTGCTGTCGGTCGCGTTTGCAGTGCTGTTTGTCGGCCTCGGCGTGGATTTCGGCATCCAGTTCAGTGTCCGCTACCGTTCGGAGCGCTTCAAGAACGATGACCTGGTGCTCGCGCTGGAGAGCGCGGCCCGCCGCTCGGCGGTCCCGCTGTCGCTCGCGGCGATGGCGACCGCCGCCGGTTTCCTGTGCTTCCTGCCGACCGATTACAAGGGCATTTCCGAACTCGGCAAGATCGCCGGTGCCGGCATGCTGGTGGCGTTCATCACCAGCATCACGACGTTGCCGGCGATGCTGACGCTGCTCAACCCGCCCGGCGAAAGCGAGCCGGTTGGCTATGCCTTCCTGGCGCCGGTCGATGACTTTCTCGAGCGGCATCGCGTCATCATCATCACCGGCACGATATTGGTCGCGCTGGCCGGTCTGCCGCTGCTCTATTTCATGAAGTTCGACTTCAATCCGATCAATCTGCGCAACTCGCAGGTGGAGTCGATCGCGACCTTCCTCGATCTGCGCAAGGATCCGAACACCGGCGCCAACGCCATCAACGTGATGACGAATTCGGACGCCGACGCCAAGAAGATCGAGGCGAAGCTGGAGAAGGTGCCGGAAGTGCTTCGCGTGATGTCGCTCGACAGTTTCGTGCCGGAGGATCAGCCGGCCAAGCTGAAGCTGATCGCGCAGGCCGCCAAGGTGGTAGGCCCCGCGCTCAATCCGGATTCCGTCGATGCGGCGCCGACCGATGCCGAGAACGTCGAGGCGCTCAAGAGCTCGGTCGACAACCTGCGCAAGACCGCCGGCGACGGCAAAGGCCCGGGCGCGACCGCGGCACGGCGGCTGGCGGATGCGCTGGCGAAGCTGGCCGAATCAACCCAAGCGGTTCGCGACAAGGCGCAGAGTGTTTTCGTCATCCCCCTCAAGATAACCTTCGACCAGCTCAAGAACACGATGCAGGCCCAGCCGGTCACGTTGAAGACCTTGCCGCCCGAACTCGTGAGCAGCTGGAAGACCAAGGAAGGCCTGATGCGCGTCGAGGCGCTGCCGAAGGGCGATCCGAACGACAATGAAGTTCTGCGCAAGTTTGCCGATGCGGTTCTCGCCGCTGAGCCGACTGCGATCGGCGGACCGGTCTCGATTCTCAAATCCGGCGATACCGTCGTCAAGGCATTCATCCATGCCGGTATCTGGGCGCTGATCGTGATCAGCCTGCTGCTCTGGCTGGCGTTGCGGCGGGTCACCGACGTGTTGCTGACGCTGGTGCCGCTGCTGGTGGCCGGCGCCGTGACGATGGAGATATGCGTGCTGATCGGGCTGCCGCTCAACTTCGCCAACATCGTCGCGTGGCCGCTGATGCTCGGCATCGGCGTCGCCTTCAAGATCTATTATGTGACGGCATGGCGATCGGGCAGAACGAACCTGCTGCAGACCAGTCTGACGCGCGCCATCTTTTTCAGCGCGCTCACGACCGCCACGGCTTTCGGAAGCCTGTGGCTATCAAGTCATCCCGGCACCGCCAGCATGGGTAAATTGCTGGCGCTGTCGCTCATCACCACGCTGGCGGCGGTGCTGCTGTTTCAGCCTGCGCTAATGGGCAAACCGCGCGATATCGGGGAGTAGGCAGATATCGCCGACGGGATCGGCGGCCGCCTGTTTCTGGCCGGCGACGGGCTTTTGGCCCGGCGCCGGGCTCACCGCACCGGTGGTCTTCGGCGCGGCGGTTGCCGCCGGCGAGCCGGGCGCGGGCGTCAGACCCGGTGCCGTCGCCGAGGCGCCAGCCTTCGGTGCTCCGCCTGCCGGATTTTTCGGCGCGGCGCCCTTGGCCATGCTGTTGCTCGGGCTTGAGGGAATCGGCGGCCCGACGCGGGTCCAGGTCTCGCCGCCGCACAGGAAGCCGAGCACGCAGCCTTGAATCTCCAACTGGTCGGTTCCGACCGGCTTGATGGTCGAGCTGTAAGACTGTCCGTCCTTGGCGTTGTAGACTTGGCCTTCCCAGGCATCGACGCCGGGTTTCTTCTTCATGTTGATCAGGATCGGCATGCCCAGTGTAGGTCTGCTCTGCTTTGAGGCATCCGGATTATTCGTATCGCGGCCACCCGGCGTCTTCTCCCAGGCGACGGCACCCCACATGTTGCCGTTACATTGTGCTACGCGAATGTTGGCGACGCCGTCGGCCACTTTCCAATCGCCTGTGGGGTCGGCGGCCAGTGTGGAAGTAACACCTGTGGCAAAAAAGAATCCGGAAAAAACTATTCTGCGCGCGACAGTTCTTGGGCAGTGCAACATGGTTCAAACCTGCTTATGTAGATTATCCGAGAGGGGTCAAAACGCCGCATTGGGCGTTTTCAGTTGACGAAATGGCCATCAAGCGACGTATGTAGCGAATGCTAAGTTCAAATCTAGACGTTTCCGAGATGTTTGTGGAGCGCCAGGCGCAGCGCAGTTCCATGCATTCGCGCCATTTGAACGAGCAGCTCGTCCGCGTGCTCAAGACGATTGGCTATGATGTCGGCTTTCAGAAGGGTCAAGGTCAATACCTGTTCGATCGTGACGGGGCCCGTTATCTCGACCTACTGAGCGGATTTGGCGTTTTTGCGATTGGCCGCAACCATCCGGCGTTGCGCCATGCGTTGAAAAGCGTGCTCGACGCCGATTTTCCGAATCTGGTGCAGCTCGACGTCTCGACGCTGGCCGGAGTGCTGGCGGAACGTTTGTTCGAACATGTGCCATATCTGGACAAGGTGTTTTTCGCCAATTCCGGCGCCGAAACCGTCGAAGCCGCGATCAAATTCGCTCGTGGCGCCACCGGGCGGCCCGGCATCGTCTCCTGTTCGCACTCCTTTCATGGATTGTCCTACGGCGCCTTGTCGCTGATGGATGATTCGAACTTCCGCAGTGGCTTCGAGCCGCTGTTGCCGGGATGCACCCAGATCCCGTTCAACGATCTCGCCGCCCTCGAACAGGCGCTGTCGTCGCGTCAGGTCGCCGCTTTCATCGTCGAGCCGATCCAGGGCAAGGGCGTCAACCTGCCCACCGACGAGTTTCTGCCGGGCGCTCTTGCGCTATGCCGCAAATACGGCACGCTGTTCATTGCCGATGAAATCCAGACCGGGATCGGCCGCACAGGCAAGTTCTTGGCGGTCGAGCACTGGAACGTCGAACCCGACATGGTGCTGCTGGCAAAAGCGCTGTCCGGCGGACATGTGCCGGTCGGCGCGCTGCTGACGCGCAAGAGCATCTTCGACAAGATATTCAATCAAATGGACCGCGCGGTCGTGCACGGCTCGACCTTTGCAAAGAACGATCTGGCGATGGCGGCCGGGATCGCCACGCTCGAGGTGATGAAGGCGGAAAAGCTGGTCGAGCAGGCCGCCAAGCGTGGTGCCGAGCTTCGGCTGGCGCTGACGCGCATGGTGCCCGGCTACGAATTGCTGAAGGAAGTGCGCGGCAAGGGATTGATGATCGGCGTCGAATTCGGTCCGCCGAAATCGCTGCGGCTGAAAGCATCCTGGAACGTGCTCGAGACCGCCAACAAGGGCCTGTTCTGCCAGCTCATCACGGTGCCGCTGTTCAAGGATCACAAGATCCTGACCCAGGTTTCCGGCCATGGCAGCCACACCATCAAGCTGCTGCCGCCGCTGGTCATTACGGAAGAAGACTGCAGCTGGATCGAAAAGGCGTTCGACACTGTCATCGCCTCCAGCCACAAGGTGCCCGGCGCGATCTGGTCGCTCGGCAAGACCCTGGTCGACAACGCCGTGCGGAAGTCGGCGTAACGCCGACACGCAACACCAAAGCGCAACACACAGTCGCCATCTGGGCAAGCGGAAGTTCGCTTTTGAATTCAGCGCGGCGTACATGCGTTTATGCCGCAGTTTTCGGCTGATCCGCGCCATAGTATTCTCATCCCGACAAATCATGTGGAGGAGACTGATGCGCATTACCGGCGGCTGTCATTGCGGCGCGATCCGTTACCAGGTGGACGGCGACCTGATCGTTCATGCGTTGTGTCATTGCGCGGATTGCCGGCGGCACGCCGGCGCACCGATGGTAGGCTGGGCGATGTACGCCGAAGACGCAGTCAAGGTGACGCAGGGCGAGCCGAAGGTCTACGCGTCTTCCGAACACGGCCGGCGGCAGTTTTGCGCCAATTGCGGAACCGGCCTGTTCTACACCAATGCGAACATGCTGCCCGGGATCATCGACGTGCAAAGCGGCACCTATGACGATCCCGATGCCGTTCCGGTCATGGTGCACGTCCAGGTCGCCGAGCGGGTCAGCTGGATGGAGCGCGCGCACGAATTGCCGTTATTCGACCGGTACCCTCCGCAGACATAGAAGCGGGCAAGCGACAGGTTGCGACTATCCGTTACCCGGCTTGTGCTTCGAACGCTGACAACGCCTGGAGCACGAGTTGGGGCGCTTCCTGCGCCACGCTGTGACCGGCGCCTTCGAACGTCCATTGGCTCGCGGCGGGAAGCAGGGCTACGGCGCGTGACGCCATCTCCCTATAGATGGACCAGGATTGCTCGGTAACGGCCACGCGCACCGGACATTCGATCTCGGACAGCCACCCGAACGGATTGCCGCGCGCGTCGCCCGCGTAAACCTGCTCCATCGCCTCCAGGATCGGAAGCAGCACGGCTGACTCAATCTCGGGTGTGCAAAGCAGCCGGACCCGGCCATCGTCTTGCTGCGCGAAGCCGTGCCGGATGTAAGCCCGCAGCGAATTCTCCGTCCATTTTGCAAAGGCCGGCGCGGCGCGATAGCGCGCGAACGCGGCGTCCGCGCTCTCGAACTCGGCCTGTCGGCGCAGCGCGCCCTGCACCGCGCTTTTGCCGAAATCGCTCAAGCCATCAGGTCGAGCCGCCCGCGGATCCATCACTGTCGGCTCCATCACAAACAATCGTGCGAAGCGCGCAGGCATCAGTTTCGCCGCCAATAACAGATCGGTCGCGCCCGCACTGTGTCCGATGCCGTAGATATCGGTCAGATCGAGCGCCTCGATCACCCGGCACACATCCTCAGCAAAATCCTGGAAGTGATAGCGGCTGGCCTCAGGCTTGTGGCTGTCGCCATGACCGCGGCGGTCGAGCGCATAGACCGTATAATCCTGTGCGAGTTCGCGGGCGACGTCGTCCCAGACCTCGGCGACAAAGCCGGTGCCGTGCAATAGAAGCGCGGGCGGCCTGCCTCGATCCTCCGCACCCCATCGCGCCAGCGCGATGCGCGACTCAATATCGCCGATCGAAATCCGAGCCGGGCCCGTCAAGCGCGCGCATCCTCCAAAATCATTGTCGCGCCCTTTTCCGCAATCATCGCCGTCGGCGTATTCGTGTTGCCTGACGTGATCGTCGGCATCACCGAGGCGTCGGCGATGCGCAAGGCGGCAATGCCGTGAAAGCGCAGGCGCTCGTCGACGACGGAAGTGGCATCGGAAGCCGATCCCATCTTCGCGGTGCCGACGGGATGGAAGATCGTGGTGCCGATATCGCCCGCGGCTTTCGCCAACGCCGCATCGTCGTCGCCGACGCTGGGGCCGGGCAGATATTCTTGCGGATGAAATCGCGCCAGCGCCTGCTGCTTCATCAGCCGCCGCGTGGTGCGGATGGCATCCGCCGCGACCTGCCGGTCTTCATCGGTCGACAGATAGTTCGGTGCGATCGCGGGTGCCTTGTCGGCCTCTGCGGTTCGGATGCGCACGGTGCCGCGCGAGGTCGGCCGCAGATTGCAGGCGCTGACCGTGATGGCGGGGAA
This sequence comes from Bradyrhizobium sp. AUGA SZCCT0176, assembly GCF_018130145.1. Classification (GTDB taxonomy): domain Bacteria; phylum Pseudomonadota; class Alphaproteobacteria; order Rhizobiales; family Xanthobacteraceae; genus Bradyrhizobium. Next base: position 205,833 of record NZ_JAFCMB010000005.1, read on the forward strand.
ACGGTGCAGGGGATCGCCGAATTTATCGAGCGACAGCGGCTGCACGTGGAACTGGATGTTGGCGCGCTCGCGATGCGGATCGGAGCGCGTGAAGATGCCGAGCTGCGACGGCGCCATGGTCAGCGGACCGCGGCGGCGGAACGCGTAGTCGAGCCCCATCAGGCCGCGCCGGAACAGATTGTAATAGGTCTCGTTCAGGGTGCGGACGCCCTCGACCTTGTAGATCGCACGCTGCTGCAGATGGTCCTGCAGGTTGCGGCCCACACCTTGCCGGTCGAGCGTGACGTCGATGCCAAGCGGCGACAACCAGTCGGCCGGGCCAATGCCGGAACGGTGCAGCACCTGCGTCGATCCGATGGAGCCTGCGCAGAGAATGACTTCGCCTTTGGTGCGGGCCTCGACGATCTCGTTGCCCTGATAGAAGCGCACGCCGACGGCACGGCCGTTCTCGACAATCAGCCGGTCCACCAGCACGTTCTTTTCCAGCCGCAGATTCTGGCGGTTCAACACCGGCTTGAGAAAACCCCGCGCGGAAGACCAGCGGCGGCCGCGCTTCTGGTTGACGTGGAAATAGCTGATGCCTTCATTGTCGCCGGTGTTGAAATCGGGGATGCGGCGGATGCCCATCTGTTCGGCGGCGTCGCCGACCGCATCCAGCACTGCCCAGGACAGCCGCGGCGCTTCGATGCGCCAGCCGCCGCCCGCGCCATGATGTTCGCTCTTGCCGAGGAAATGATCTTCGAGCGCCAGGAAGTGCGGCAGCACGTCGTCATAGCCCCAGCCGGTGAGGCCTAGCTGACGCCAGTGGTCGTAATCGGCAGCCTGGCCCCGCATCGAGATCATGGCGTTGATCGCCGACGAGCCGCCGATCACCTTGCCGCGGGGATAGGCCAGCGCGCGGCCGTTGAGGCCCGCCTCCGGCTCGGTCTTGAACATCCAGTCGGAGCGGGGGTTGCCGATCGCAAAGAGGTAGCCGACCGGGATGTGAAACCAGATCCAGTTGTCGTTGCCGCCGGCCTCCAGGATCAGCACGCGATTGCCGGGATTGGCCGACAACCGGTTGGCCATGATGCAGCCGGCCGTGCCCGCGCCGACGACGATATAGTCGAAATCACCTTCAAGCCGCTTCATCATCGTTACCGCGCGACCCGCAAGGCACGCAATGCCGGGGCCAAATTCGATCTGCAGGATTGGCCGCGCGTCACGTCCAGTGAACGGCGGTACCGTCGCGGACGATCAATAAACGAATCCGGGCAAAAGCGAACCCTTTCGTTTCCGCAGCGGGCGATTTCCGCCGCTCTATTGATGCCATTTCACCAGAGCGGGGTAATGGTGCGGCAGGCGCATCATCACGAGATCCTTTCGGCGAACGATGTTCGTCGGGTAGGGCGTATCGAGGTTCGTCGTATCGACGCTCGCCGCTGCAAATCCCTCATCGTCGAGGATGGCAGACTCCTGGCGCGGAAATGCGAACGCATCCGGGCCGAATACCGCGCTTTTTCCCAGGTAACCGCGCTCGGGATCGTAGACGTTCGCAAATGCAAAATAGACGTTGCTTTCGCCGCCGCGCACGCGAAAGGCGTGCCAATGGTGGGGATCGGCGCCGGTCGGGATCGGGTAGTTGTGGCGTATGCTGGTCCCCTCGTGAGCTCCGGTAAATTGGCCGGCAATGGCGGCCGGGCAAGCGACGAGGTCGCAGCCGAGCAGCGACAGCGAACGCACCGCCTCGGGGAAGAGGGCATCGTGCCCGATCAGCAGGCCGACCCTTCCGATTGGAAGGTCGAACACTTTCCAGTCCGAACCGGCGCTGGCCCAGACCTTGTCGCGCGCGTTCAGATGAATCTTGCGGTAGCTGCCGACCAGCCCTTCGGGGCCGGCCAGAACGGCGGTGTTGAACAGCCCTTCAGCGGCCCGCTCCGCGAAACCGGCGATAATGTGTACCCGCAACCGTGCCGCCAGGCGGACAAGACGCGTGACCGCCTGATCCTTGATGTCAAGCGCGCGGTCACCGGGTGCGCCGATCCCGGTCATCGACAGTTCGGGGAATACAATGAGGTCAGGCTTTTCCTCGCTGACGGCCTCCTTGGCCAAGACCTCAATGCGCGCGAGATTCTGCTCGACGTCGTCGGTTGGGGTAAATTGCACGACCGCGGCCCGCGATAGTTGCCCGGGAGGCAGCGGCTGGTAGCCATAGAGCTTGAAGAAGTCGCGCGGATTCCAGGTGAAGCTGTTCGTCATCAGGTTGGCATAAAGCTCGGGACGACGGTCCTCGAAGATCGGCTCAGACAACACCTCCCGCCGGCGCGCCCGGGCGAGATCGATCTCGCCATGCACGATACCGTCGCCGCTATCCAGCACCGCCTGAACATTGCCGTCCGGTTCGATGATGCAGCTTCCGCCGCTGAATTGCACCGTGCGCTCGAGGCCCCAGCGGTTGCTCTCGATGACATAGCAGCCGTTTTCGAACGCGCGGTTGATCCAGTACGGCGCCGGCGCCCGTTCCTGCAACCAGTTGCTGATGTGGCAAATCACATCTGCCCCAGCCAGTGCTTCCAGCCGCGCGGTCTCGAAGAAATGCAGGTCCATGCAGACCAGTAGCGCAATGCGTCCGATCTCGGTCTCGAACACGATATGGGCGATGTCTCCCGACGCGGCCCATTTCGGTTCGGAAATATAGGGATGCGATTTGCGGTGCTTGCCGACAACACCGGATGGCCCGATCAGGACTGCGGTGTTGTAGTAGAGGTCCGTGGCGGCGTCGACCTCGGGCATGCCAACGACGATGTAGCAGCCGAATTGCTTTGCAAGCGAATGAAATACGTCGGTGGTCGGACCGGGTACGGTTTCCACGAAAGGCTTCACTTCCGCCCTGTCATACCAGCAATAGCCGGTGGTGCCCATTTCGGGGGTGACGATCAGGCGCGCGCCTGCCGTCGCAGCTTCGCTCGTCATCTCCAGCAAGCGCTGGATGTTGCGCTCCTTTTCAAACATCGTCGGCTCGAACTGGATGGATGCCGCCTTGAAACGCTCTGATGCCATTGCCTTACCTCTGTCACGCCGCCACGGCGGATACCGAAAGTTCCAGGATTCAAATCGCCATTCTCAGGTGCACAAGCTCTTCCGTGAGCTGCGATACCGGGCCCTCAGCCACCACGCGTCCCTTTTCCATCATCGCGAACTGGTGCGACGCGCGGCGGACAAATTCGATGTTCTGTTCCACCAGCACGATGGTGAGGCCGATCTCGCGATTGAGGCGAATAATCGTCTGCTCGATTTCCTCGACGATCGACGGCTGGATTCCCTCATTGGGCTCGTCAAGCAGCAGCACATCCGGTTCCGAGGCGAGCGCCCGGGCGATGGCCAGTTGCTGCTGCTGTCCGCCGGACAGCACGCCGCCCAGCCGGTCCATGTTCTGCAGCAGATACGGAAACAGCTCACCCACCAGCGGGGGAATGATGCGTCTGCCGTCGGTTCTGGCGAAGGTTCCGAGCAGGATGTTTTCGCGGATGGTGAAGTCCGGAATGATTTCGCGGCCCTGCGGCACATAGGCGAGGCCGGCGCGCGCGCGGCGGAAGGTCGGCTCACAGGTGATGTTCGTTCCGTCAAGTTCGATCTTTCCCGCGGTCTTGTCGGTCATGCCCATCAGGGTTTTCAGCAGCGTCGTTTTGCCAACGCCGTTGCGGCCGAGCACCGTGGTGATCCGCCCCTTGTCGAAGCTGAGCGTGACGTCATGCAGAACGTGGCTGCGTCCGTAGAAGCTGTGAATGTTCGACAGGCTCAGCATCAGGAGATACTCCGCGATCCCAAATACGCCCGCCTGACGGCCTCATTGGTTTCAATCGATGCAATGTCGCCTTCTGCCAACACCTCGCCGAGATGCAGCACGGTGATGCGTTCCGCGATCTCGCGCACGAACGCCATGTCGTGTTCGACGACGAGCAGGGTGTGCTTCCCTCGCATGCTGTTGATGATGTTCGCGGTCTTTTTGGTTTCGGCCGCCGTCATGCCCGCAGTCGGTTCATCGAGCAGGATGACTTTCGGGTCCTGCAGCATCAGCAGGCCGAGCTCGAGCCATTGGGTTTGGCCGTGGCTCAGATAAGCGGCTGTCACGTCGGCCTTGTCCCGGAGATCGACGATGGCGAGCACCTCTTCGATCCTTGCGAGCGCATGCCTGGAAAAGCCGAATCCGAGGTTCGCGAACACCGAGGGATTGCGGCAGCTGGCGACCTCGAAATTCTGGCGGACGGTAAGTTCGCGGAACACGCTGGGAATCTGGAACTTCCTGCCGATCCCGGCCCGGGCAATCCGGTGCTCCTGCCAGTTCGTGATTTCGGTGTCGTAAAGATGAATGTGTCCGCTGGTGCTGTGCGTACGACCGGAAATCAGATCCATCAGCGTTGTCTTGCCGGCGCCGTTGGCGCCGAGCAGTACGCGCAATTCTCCCTCGGCAATCGTCATGGTGACGTTGTTGACGGCTTTGACGCTGCCGAAGCTGACTTCAAGCCCGTCGATCGTGAGCGCGGTGGCTGCCATGGCGCTCACCCGCGCTCTGCAAGGGCGTCGCGGCTTTCCGCCACCAGCCCTTCATCGGAGGCCGCCTCCGTGGCAGGCGCCCGCCAGCGGTCGAGAAGATCGTGTGCAAATCCGCCAAGGCCCCGCGGCAGGTACAGCACCACGAGGACGAAGATGAGCCCGACCACGGCTTTCCAGACCTCCACCAAAGCCTTGGTCTCGCTGACCTTGGCCTCGATCATGTTGATGAGGATGGCCCCAACGCAGGCGCCGAGGATCGAGGATCGTCCGCCGACCGCAGCCCACACCACCATCGTGATCGAAAACGACAGGTCCATGAATGTGGGGGAGGCGAACTCCGACACCATCACGTAGAGCATTCCCGCGAAGCCGCAGATCGCCGCCGACACCACGAAAAAGAAAATCTGGTAGCTCGGAACGTCCAGCCCGAGATAGCGCGCGCGGGTCTCGTCATCCCGCGTCGCCTGAAGGATGAGGCCGGCCCGCGTGCTCACCAGCAGACGCGCACCGACGAGAACCAGCGACAGTGCGATGGCAACCAGATAGTACGTCGCACGGCTGTAGGGGTCGGACTGAAACGCCCCGATCGTCAGCCAGGCGAGGTCGGTCAGCCCGTTGAAGCCGTTGGTCAGCGGCTGCGCATCGATGACCAGCAGGCGCACCAGCAACACCAGTGCCAGTGTGATGATTGAAACGAAGACGCCGGAAATCCTGTTACGGAACACGATCAGTCCGGTAATGGTGGCAATCACCACCGGCAACACGATGCCCATGGCAACGCCAAACCATTGGCTTTGAAACGGAAGCCATATGAAAGAGCCCTTGTTGATGCAGCATAGTTGCGTCAGCGCGCCGGGCTCGGCGTTCCAGAGCATGAAGTCGGGGACCGGCGTGTCGGATCCCTGTTGCAGGCTGGTCGGACTGGCAAGCTTCAGCGACATCGCCAGCATGTAGGCGCCGGCGCCAAAAAACAGTCCCTGACCCAGATTGAGGATGCCGGCGTACCCCCAGGACAGCGCGACGGCGACGCCGAGCATGCCGAACACCAGGTACTTTGCGATCCTGTTCAGCCAGAACTCGTCCAGCATCAGCGGCGCCAGCAGAATGGCGGCGACGAAGAGCCCGTAGAGCAGAAAATCGTATCTTTGCCTCGATGCCATGACTCAACGACCCCTGAACGAGAAAAGGCCCTTGGGCTTCACGACAATGATGAGAATGACCACGCCGAATATGACCGCGCGGGCGATCGTGTCGTTCTTGAGCGCGGCCACCACGCTGTTGATCTCGCCGAGCAGTCCGGCTGACAGCACCGATCCCAGCAGGCTTCCGACACCGCCGACCACGACGACCAGGAAGCCATCGACCACCATGGGCGTGCCCATGTCGGGGAATACCGTCTTGAAACCCGACATCATGACGCCGGCTATTCCGGCGAGGCCCGAGCCAAAGGCGAAGGTGAGGGCATTGACGCGTGCGACGTCGACGCCGCAGGCCGCCGCCATTTTCGGGTTCCGGATGATGGCGCGGACCTGCATTCCGATCGAGGTCCGCTGCAACAAAAACCAGGTCACGGCCGCAAGGGCGGCGGTGACGACAATGATGAAGGCGCGATAGGTGTTGATTTCCACACCAGCCAAATGAAACGTGCCCTGCAGGACTGCCGGCACCGGCACGTTCTGAAGACCGGGCCCCAGGCCCTCGACGTGAATGCCGAAGAACGACAGGCCGAATTCAAGCCTGATCGCCTGCTGTATCAGGATGGCGACGCCCCATGTGGCCAGCAACGTATCCAGCAGCCTGCCATAGAGCCGGCGGACGATGACGCGCTCGATGACCAGGCCGACGATCGCGGTAACGACGAAGGCGATCGGAATTGCCATCACGATGTTGGCGTCCAGCCAGATGCGCGACAGCACGGCGGTGTAGGCGCCGAGCATCACCATCTCGCCATGGGCCATGTTGATGACCCCCATCGCGCCATAGGTGATCGCAAGTCCGAGCGCCACCAGCAGCAGGATCGAGCTCAGGCTCAGGCCGATAAACATCGTGTCGATCATGTCGTGTCTACTTTCGAAGGAGCCGGACCGTTCACCGAACATCTTCCAGCCAGGGCGCGTTGGGGTGGGAGGTGCGCCCCGGCTGGAATGTCTTTCGATGTGGCCGGGCCTCCAGCTTCTTACTTCAGCTTGGCGGTTTCCAGCCCCTTCGCCGTGCAGAACAGATCGCTTTCAGTTTCACCATAGGCCGAATAGGCGAGCGGCTTGATCGGCTCCGGCCAGGCGTCGACCACCTTGCTTTGGCCGTCCGGCTGCCACTGGCCGACCCGCGGCGTCAGCCAGCAATGCAGATTGTCGGCGTCGATTTTGACCTTGCCGCCCGGCGCGTCGTAGGTCTGGCCGCGGATGCCATCGCGAATGCCGTCCGCGGTAACCTGTCCCGACTTCTCGATCGCCTGCTTCCAGAGGAAGACCTGGAAATAGGCCGCCTCCAGCGAGTGGTAGGTCACCGCTTTCGGATCCTTGGTGAACTTCCTGAAGTCTTCGATGAACTTCTTGTTGGCCGGCGTGTCGATCGACATGAAATAGGGGAACGACGTGTAGCTGCCGGCGGCGTATTCGGGGCCCATCGCCGCGATCTCGATTTCGGAAGTGACGGTCGCGCAGATCGGGATCGTCGCCTGCGAGAGACCTTGATTCTTGAACTCCCGGTAGAACGCGATGATGGAATCGCCGACCACGTTGGAAAGAACGACGTCGGCGCCCGAATCCTTGATCTTCTTGACCATGCTCGCCCATTCGGAATGGCCGAGTTCGAGATATTCGTCGCCGGTCCATTGCGCGCCGGCGGCCTCGATCAGCTTCTTGCTGACTTTGGCCATCTCGCGCGGATAGACGTAGTCCGATCCGACGATGAAGAACTTCTTCTTGCCGAGCGTCTTGGCGATCCACGGAATATACTTGCCGAGCTGCTGGTTCGGTACCGCGCCGGAATAGACGACGTTGCGTGAACACTCGAACCCCTCGTAATGGGTCTGGTAGAACAGCATGGCGTTTCGCCGTTCGAAGATCGGCAGCACCGCCTTGCGGCTGGCCGAGGTGTGGCATCCGAACACGGTTGCCACGCGATCCTGAATGACGAGCTTGGAAGCTTTTTCGTTGAAGGTTTTTGGATCGGACGCGCCGTCCTCGACGATGACTTCGACCTTCCGGCCGAGGACGCCGCCTGCCGCATTGATCTCGGATACGGCCATCTGCACCGCGCTCGCCAGCAGCTTCTCGACGATCGACAGGCCGCCGGTCTGCGAGTAGAGCGCGCCCACCTTGATCGGGTCGGCTGCAAAGGCCTGCCTGATCACAGAAGGCGATGCGATCGCGGCCGAGGTGATCGCCGCCGTCTTTAAAAAGTCACGTCTGTTGAAGGACATCTTGTTCCCCTGGTTGGTGCGAAGCTTCGGGCACTGCTGAAATCAATCAGCGTGATGACTGGTTTGGAAAGACGCTGACGTCTCTGTCAGCCGGCAACAAAAAACCCGCAGGACCGGGTCAACGGTCTGCGGGCAACTCTGCCACCTGCGGTTCGGAGAACATTCCGCCGCTACGTCAAGACGTGGCCTCGTTGTGAGGGGACGTCCTGACGGCGCCCATGAGGGGCACTATCAACGTCAATATGCTAATCTGCTCTCGCGCTCATTTGCAAGCCTAATCTGCTTGCGCTCTGCTGCGTAACATATCTTCCGACCTGATGATCAGATTGGCAACCTCGTCCACCGGCACGCGACTCGCCATCGCTCGGTTTCGTATCTCGTGATAGGCCTCAGCCTCGCTGAGCCTGCTGCTCGACATCAGGATCGCTTTTGCCTTTGCCATTCTTTGATCGCCAAGCAGCCGGCGCTTGTACTTGCGCGCTTGCTTGCTGAGCGCTTGTTGCTGCAGCCAGAGATTTCGCGCGATCGCCAGGTTTGTCAGCAGCCCGAACGGTTTCAGCGGCCGTTCGATGACGGCCAGCGCCCCGCTTTCGAGAACGATCTGCAACGTCGATGGATTCTCGTAAGAGACGATCGCCAGGATGGTCGGCGCCGGCTGCGCGATGGATTTGAGCAGCCGTTCGGTTTCCGGGCGCGTCTCGTCGTCGATCGAAAGAAACAGCACATCGGTATGCGCAGGCAGTTCGGTAGGGACGGGCCAGCGGCAATTCACGGTACATCCGATCCGCCGCAGATGATCGACCAGAAACTCTCCCTCAGCGTCCGAAGGATGAATGACGAGAACGTTGAGGTCCCGCAGATCTTTCAATAGCGCGACGGACACAGGCTCTCCGCTACATTCGCACGGGCTGCGGCACGGGTTCGGATGAACCCAGCCGATGCTCCAGCATGAAGGGATCAGGCTGAACCCGCACCGTGGGTTCGTGCACGATTTCGTATTCGCCACGCGCATTGACCTTGGCAACGCGGGGCCACAGGTGCGTATGGTTGTTCAGCCGTTCGACCTTAACTTTTCCCTGCGGGGCCTCGAATTCCACCTCATAGAGCGCCGGCAGCAGTTCGCTGTAGCGATCGCTGCCCGCCCGTTCCAGCGCTGCGGCATAGAGGAACACCTGAAAATACGCGGCTTCCGCCGGCGCAGTCACCGGCGTATCCGGTCCGCAAGCCTCTCGACAGGCCCGGACGAATGCCTGCGCCTGCGCACTGCCGAGCGTCGAGAAGAACGGCGCGGCGGTGATATGCCCGCGGATTACCTCCGGCGCCATCTGGACGAGATCGGCCTCGCTGGTGGACAGGCTCGCGACCGGCGTTTTGGACATGTCGAGGCCGGACTGAACCAGTGCGTTGAAACACGGGATGATGCCGGCGCCGACGATGGTCGAATAGATGACATCCGGCTTGCTTGCCTTGACGCGCTGGATGATCTTTTCGATATGAAGCGGCGTCAATTCCAGCGGCACGTAAAGCTCGTCGAGGACCTCGCCGCCGGCCTGAAGAAACAGATCGGCAATGATGCGATTTGATTCGTAAGGGTAAACGTAGTTCGAGCCCACCAGAAAGACCCGGCGACCGTAATTGTTGGTGAGATAGTCGACGAGCTGGACCGAGTTCTGGTTGGGAGAGGCGCCGGTGTAAATGCAATTGCGCGAATATTCGAAGCCTTCATACAGCGTGGGATAGAACAGCAGGGCGCCGCGCGCTTCAATGATGGGGAGCGCCGCCTTGCGCGTACTGGACATGTGGCAGCCGAAGATCATGCGGACGTGATCTTCATCGCACAGCCTGACAGCCAGCTCGCGGTATTGCTGCGGGACCGAGCCGGGGTCGTAGCAAATCGGCTCGATCGGCTTGCCGCGCACGCCGCCGGCGGCATTGATCTGCTGGATCGCCAGCAGGGTCGCCGCGCGCTGCGTTCTCTCGATCGCAGCGGTAACGCCGGTTTCGGAAAACAAAACGCCTACTCGCCAGCTGCCTGCGTCCATTGCCACCATTCCAAAAAACAAAAAGCTCCCGCCCGTTGCCGGTCGAGAGCTACCCTGCTCATGAGGTACGGCCAAACCTGCCGCTACGACGGCCAATCATGCCGTCGCGAGGAGCTTAGCGAGTTCAGGTCGGGCTGGCAACGCCAGTTTGCCGAGGGGATGTTTGGGTGGTTCGCGTCTTGCATGCTACAGAGGCACAAACGTTCAACCAGAAAACGATCAGTTCCATGCCCATTGTCAACCGCGTCGCCGATCTGCAACCCGATATCCAGGCATGGCGCCGCGATATCCATCAACACCCCGAGTTGTTGTACGAGGTGCACCGCACGGCGGCGCTGGTGGCGGACCGGTTGCGGGAATTCGGCTGCGACGAGGTGGTCACCGGTATTGGCCGCACCGGCGTGGTCGGCGTCATCAAGGGCAATAGGCCCGCCGGCAAGGGTGAGGTGAAGGTGATCGGGCTGCGCGCCGACATGGATGCGCTGCCGATCGAGGAAGCGACCAACCTGCCTTATGCTTCGAAGAACCCGGGCTTGATGCACGCCTGCGGCCATGACGGCCACACCGCCATGCTGCTCGGGGCGGCGCGCTATCTTGCCGAGACGCGCAATTTTGCCGGCGATGCGGTCGTGATCTTCCAGCCGGCGGAAGAAGGCGGCGCGGGGGCCGTTGCGATGATCGAGGACGGGCTGATGGACCGTTTCGGCATCGAGCAGGTCTACGGCATGCATAACGGTCCGGGCATTCCGGTCGGCAGCTTCGCCATTCGCCCCGGTCCGATCATGGCCGGAGGTGACGCTGTCGCCATCCGGATCGAGGGGCGGGGCGGGCATGCCGCGCGTCCGCACAAATGCATCGACTCCGTGCTGGTCGGCGCGCAGCTGATCAATGCGCTGCAGTCGATCGTGTCGCGCAGCGTCGATCCGCTGGAATCGGCGGTCATTTCGATCTGCGAATTTCACGCCGGCAATGCCCGCAACGTGATCCCGCAAACCGCTGAACTGGCCGGCACCGTCCGGACCCTGGACGCCGAAGTGCGGAAACTGGTGGAAAAGCGCGTGCGCGAGGTCGTCGCCGGGGTGGCGCAGATCACGGGCGCGAAGATCGACCTGACCTACAACCGCGGCTACCCGGTGACGGTCAACCATGTCCCGCAGACCGACGTCGCGGTCCGGGCCGCCCGGGAAATCGCCGGCGACGCCAATGTCAACGAGATGCCGCCGCTGATGGCCGGTGAGGATTTCGCCTTCATGCTGGAGCAGCGGCCGGGCGCGCTGATCTTCTGCGGCAACGGCGACAGCGCGGGGCTGCATCACCCCGAATACAATTTCAACGACGAGGCCCTCGTGTTCGGCACCTCGTACTGGATCAAGCTGGTCGAGAACACGCTGGCGGCGTGAGGCCGTTCACGGGCATTTCAACGAGGTCGGCTTGACGGCCGGTCGCCGCGTGGCCAGCTTTATGTTGTGCCTTCCGCAAGGTACATTGGAGCCTGCCAATGAGCGCCAACGCGACCTTCGCATTGCTGATGATCGGAACGGTCATTTCGATCTACCTTGCCGGCCGACTGGCCGAGCGTCGCGGACGCAGCTTCAAGGTTTGGGCGTGGATTGCTGCGTTCATCGGGCCGCTGGCACTCCCTCTGGTGTTCCTGTTTCCGAACCTGCACCGCAGGAATGGTGGCCCGGTCTAAGGACCGCCGGCGCGCAAAGCGTTAAGATGGCAAGCCCGCCCGGGCTCCCCCTTTGGCAAGCGCCCCGGATGGATAGGGCCTCTGCGGTAGGGTGCTGGGTGGAGCGCGTCTTGCATGCTAGACAGGCAAGCGTTCAACCCGGAAGCAGAGAATTTGCAATGCCCATCGTCAACCGCGTCGCCGACCTCCAACCCGATATACAGGCCTGGCGCCGCGATATCCATCAACACCCCGAATTGCTCTATGACGTGCACCGCACTGCGGCATTCGTCGCGGATCGCTTGCGCGAATTCGGCTGCGACGAGGTCGCGACCGGCCTCGGCCGCACCGGCGTGGTTGGCGTCATCAAGGGCAAGAAGCCTGCCGGCAAGGGCGACATCAAGGTGATCGGGCTGCGCGCCGACATGGACGCGCTGCCGATCGAGGAGGCGACCAACCTGCCTTATGCCTCCAAGAATCCCGGCAAGATGCATGCCTGCGGCCATGACGGCCACACCGCGATGCTGTTAGGGGCCGCCCGCTATCTCGCCGAGACCCGCAATTTCGCCGGCGATGCGGTCGTGATCTTCCAGCCCGCCGAAGAGGGTGGCGCGGGCGCCGACGCCATGATCAAGGACGGCCTGATGGACCGTTTCGGCATCGAGCAGGTCTATGGCATGCATAATGGTCCGGGCATTCCGGTCGGCAGTTTCGCCATTCGCCCCGGCCCGATCATGGCGGCGACCGATGAGCTCGACATCAAGATCACCGGGCTTGGCGGCCACGCGGCACGGCCGCATATCTGCATCGATTCCGTACTGGTCGGCGCGCAGGTGGTCACCGCGCTGCAGTCGATCGTGTCGCGCAGCATCGATCCGCTGGAGTCGGCGGTGATTTCGGTCTGCGAGTTCCAGGCCGGCAACGCCCGCAACGTGATCCCGCAAACCGCCGAATTACGCGGCACGATCCGGACGTTGACGCCGGAAGTTCGCGCATTGGTCGAGAAGCGGGTGACCGAGGTGGTCGCCGGCGTCGCGCAGATCACCGGCGCCAAGATCGACCTTACCTACAAGCGTGGCTATCCCGTCACGGTGAACCATGCTTCGCAAACCGACTTCGCCACGCGGATCGCCAGAGAAATCGCCGGCGAGGCCAATGTGCACGAGACCCCGCCGCTGATGGGCGCGGAGGACTTTTCCTACATGCTGGAAGCCCGGCCGGGCGCGTTCATCTTCTGCGGCAATGGCGACACCGCGGGCCTGCATCACCCCGAATATAATTTCAACGACGAGGCGATCGTCCACGGCACGTCGTACTGGATCAAGCTGGTGGAGAACGCGCTGCCGGCGTGAGGCAAGCGCAGGCCAAACGTCTCTTACACTTCTACGGCAACTTGAGAGAACGCCTGCATGTTCATGCAGGCGTTCTTTTATTTGGCGTGCGATACGCGCGCTATCGTCGCTGGCTCAAACCGCTTTAGCGGCCTAGACCCAACCCGGAGCGACCAGCGTTATTCGAGGCTCACGCAAAAAAGCCCGTGCGGTGGCGCGGGCCTTTCTGTTGCATTGCAGCGGAAGAGACCGCCGCAGTCTCTCGTCAGAAAATGTAAGAGAACAGCACGTAGAGGCTCGCCGACAGCATGATCGCGCAGGGCAGCGTCAGCACCCAGGCCATCAAGAGGTTGCGGATGGTGGCTAGCTGCAGGCCGGATCCGTTGGCCGCCATGGTTCCGGCGACACCCGACGACAGCACGTGCGTGGTCGAGACCGGCAGGCCGAAAATATCGGCGGCGCCGATGGTACCGGCGGCAACGAGCTCGGCGGAGGCGCCCTGCGCGTAGGTCAGGTGCGTCTTGCCGATCTTCTCGCCGACGGTGATGACGATGCGCTTCCAGCCGATCATGGTGCCGAGGCCGAGTGCGATCGCGACCGCGATCTTGACCCAGGTCGGGATGAACTTGGTGGCGCTGTCGAGCGAGGCCTTGTAGGCGTTGAGGGTGGCGACCTCGTCCTTCTTGAGGTCGTTTTCCTTGTCCTTCATCAAAAAGCGGATCGCTTCCGAGGTCAGGTACATGTCGTTACGGGTGTTGCCGACGGCTTCAGCCGGCACCTTGTTGAGCGTGCCGTATTTCTGCACCTGGTCGCCGACGTCCTTCACCAGCACGGCCAGCGATGGATAGGTGCCTTCGCTGATCTTGCGCGCGGCGACATATTGCGTCACCGCCGGGCGGGGATCGCCGATGATGCTGTGGCCAGCGCCCTTGGCAGCGATCACCTTGGAAGCTGCCTCGGAGGTCTTCTGGAACTGCACCACCTGCGATTCCGGCAGCGCGCGGTTCAGCGCGTAGGCGGTCGGCACGGTGCCGATCAGGATCAGCATGATCAGGCCCATGCCCTTCTGACCGTCGTTCGAACCATGGGCGAAGCTGACGCCGGTGCAGGTGGCGATCAGGATGCTGCGGATCCACAGCGGCGGCGGCTTGTTGGCTTCGGGCGCGGCGTACAGCGCCGGGTTGCGCACGACGAACTTCAGGACCAGCAGCAGGATAGCGGCCATGCAGAAGCCGAACAGCGGCGACAGCAGCAGCGCGTAGCCGATTTCGGTCGCCTTGGTCCAATCGACGCCCGAGGTGCCGTCGCGGCCGCGCATCAGCGCGTTGGCGATGCCGACGCCGATGATCGAGCCGATCAGGGTGTGCGAAGAGGAAGCCGGCAGGCCCAGATACCAGGTGCCGAGATTCCACACGATCGCGGCGATCAGCAGCGCGAACACCATCGCAAAGCCGGCGCCGCTCCCGACCTGCAGGATCAGTTCGACCGGCAGCAGCGAGACGATGCCGAACGCGACCGCGCCCGATGACAGCAGCACGCCGAGGAAGTTGAAGAAGCCCGACCACATCACGGCAAATTCGGCCGGCAGCGAGTGGGTGTAGATCACGGTCGCGACCGCATTGGCGGTGTCGTGGAAGCCGTTGACGAACTCGAAGCCGAGCGCGATCACGAGCGCGACCAGCAGCAGGATATAGGGCAGATAGGTCGTCACCTTGGCGCCGGTGGCTTCGACGTCGACATAGATGCTGTACATCACGAACAGGAACCCGGCCGCGAGAATGCCGAAGAACAGGATCATCGTGAGCGGGTTGAACCCCTTGTCGAGATTGGGCCTGGAAGCCGGCTGGATCGGTGCTCCCATCGATGAATTGAGTGTCATATCAGTCATGGCAAACCCCCCTGAAATACTAACGGCGGTTAATCTTTTGACCGATGGAGTTGAAGGTTAGATGACAGGGGCGGCGTCCACGCGTGCGTGCCGGTATGTCAGGGGCGCGCCACCCATTCCCCTCGGAGCATGGACATCAGGCGCATCGACCGGAAGGCTCCGTCGGGGTTCCGGTGCAGATCGCGAACCACGCCTTCCTCGACAAACCCGGTTTTGAGGTAAGTCCGGTAGGCCCGTTCATTCTCAACGAATACAAAGAGTTCGACGCGATGCGCCGCCAGATCTTCGAAGCAGATCTGCAGGACCGATCGCAGCAGGCCCGATCCGACGCCGCAGCCGGGGGTTCCAACCGCGATGCGCCTGAGCCGAACGCATTGGTTGGCGCTTCCGATGCCTTGTAAAATGGCAAATCCGGCAATCTCCGTTCCGTCGCAGGCCACCAGATATCGGGAAGACGGGTTTTCGATTTCAGCGGCGTGCTGTTCGGTCTCCCATCGGCCGATCAGACGCACATAGCCTTCCACGCGTTCGATGCGCATGATGGCGGGATGTCAGATTTACGCGCGGTTTGAATCTGCATGGCGGCAGTTTGGCGTTGCCGCGCCTGCCGGGCAATGCCAAGGCAAGAAGCCGCGAGGGGCGATCGCCGCAAGGGATGATGGCCAAGGGATGATGGCCAAGAGATGATGACCAAGACAGGTCGCGCGCTGCACGGCACCGGGGCTAGAGGAAACCGCACAGCGCGCCGACCCCATGGGAACGTCATGGCGTGAACAGGACGCCCCAACCCCTCCCCAAGAGAATGAGATAGTATCATCGATCAATTGAAGGTTGTACATTTATTTGTCAGTTTTCGAGGGGGCGGTAACGGGAATTTGCGGTTCCCCAATTGCCAGTTCCGATTGAATCGGAACTGGCAATTGATTCTTGGTTTGACGCGTTTTCTTGACGCGAACCGGTATCCACTTCGCTTTGGGATGCGCGAAAATTCAGGCAGCGTGCGCCGATTTTCGCAGCAAGGCTGCCGCGATTTTGAGATCGGCCACGAAGCGCTGATACTCTTGCGCCTTGGCGTCGGCGTCCGGCAGCCGCAGCAAATAGGACGGATGCACGGTGACAAGAGCCGTCGCGCCGTCCTCGAGATCAATCAGGCGTCCGCGGCTTTTGTTGATCGGCGTGATTTTGCCGAACACGCTCTGCGCTGCGGTAGCACCCATCGCCACAACCAAGACAGGCTTGATGGCGGCGCGTTCGCGTTCGTACCATTGCCGGCAAGCCTTGATCTCAGCTGTGTTCGGCTTCTGGTGCAGGCGGATTTTCCCGCGCGGCACAAACTTGAAATGCTTCACGGCATTGGTGACGTAGACTTTTGAACGGTCGATGCCGGCCTCATCCAGTGCACGATCCAGCATTTGGCCGGCCGGTCCGACGAACGGCTTGCCCGCGAGGTCTTCCTTGTCGCCGGGCTGTTCGCCGACCAGCATGACCTGGGCATTCTGTGGGCCTTCGCCGAACACGGTCTGGGTGGCGTCCTTCCAGAGCGGGCAGGCGCGGCAATCGGCGGCTTCTTCCCGCAGCATTTCGATGTCGTCGGCTGCCTGTTTGCGTTTCATCGGCGGTTCCTGCCGCTTCTGCGATTTATGCGGTTCGCTCGCCGCATGCGCGATCATGGCGCTGGCGGTGCGTTCGGCACTCTCGATCAGAGGCTTAATCAACGAGGCCTCCGGCAGGTTCCGCCAATATCGCTTCGGCATTTCGGTTTGCATGGCCTTCACCTTCAGCCGGGCGGGATTGAAGATGCTGGCATAGTAACGCCGCCAGGTTTCCTCCAACCGATCTTCGGTCGGCGCCTCGGCCTTAGCTACCCCCGGCGTGATCGAAACGGCATGGCCATCCCAATGCGCGCAGACGTCAGGCGTCAGGATCGACCAGGGCATGTCGGCAAAGCGCCGGGCGAAGAACGGCGCGGCCAGCTCCACGATATGATGCTCCGGCTCGAACCAGGCGACGAAATGCGATTTCTGCTCGCGGCCGATTTCACGGAAGCGCACAAAGGCGTGCATCTTGTGCTCGTCGCGGTGCACGGCCTTTGCCATCGCCGCGACCTCCGCCACGTCAGGATCGGTCGCAACGACAAGCAGGTCGTGGTTGCCGCGTAGCCGCCACAGCAGGCGATAGAGGATGGCAAAGCGTTCGCTATTGCGATGCAGGATCGCGGCTTTCACCAGCTCGACGAATTTGGCCGGGACGTTGAAAGTCGCATTTGGCGGGTCGGGCAGTGGGGTGGTCGATTCAAACAATTCGGGCGCGTCACCTTGCACACGCCATGTCACGTCGGCCGGGCTTACATCATTCAGCACCAGCGTCCGTGCCGCCTTACGCCAGCCGTCAAAATCGGTTTCGCCGTCGAGGGTGATGTGGTGCATGTCTCTCCTCCTCGTCATTGCCTGCGACAAACGCGAAGCGTTTGCGCAAGGGAGCGAAGCGACGAAGCAATCCATTCCTCCGCTTGTGGCGCTATGGATTGCTTCGCTTCGCTCGCAATGACGACTGTGGTCAAAACCCAAACCCCAATTGCGTCGCCTTCGGCCTGAATCGTTCCGCCAGCTTCGCCCCGTCGAGCAGATGCGGCTGCGGGCGGTGATCGCTGAGAACGATGAACGGCAGCGCCTTATTCCTCGGGATGTGCAGCCGGGCGAGATCGGCCGCACGGATCGATGTGACGCGGCGCGTGGCGATGATGCGATCGACGGCCTTGCGGCCGAATCCGGGCACGCGCAGCAGGTCCTCGCGGCTGGCCCGGTTCACATCGAGCGGAAACCGGTCGCGGTGCCGCAATGCCCAGGCGAGTTTTGGATCGATATCGAGCGGCAGCATGCCGGCGGCGTCGTCGACGATCTCGCCGACGTCGAAACCATAAAACCGCATCAACCAGTCGGCCTGATAGAGCCGGTGCTCGCGGACCAGCGGAGGAGCGGCCAGCGGCAACGCGCGGCTGGCATCCGGGATCGGGCTGAAGGCGGAATAATAGACGCGTTTGAGTTTGTAGGAGCCATAGAGATTGGCGCTGGTATGGAGAATGGTTTTGTCGTCGGCCGCATCCGCGCCGATGATCATCTGCGTGCTCTGGCCGGCCGGAGCGAAGAGCGGCGGCTTTGCCTTTGTTACGGTCTTGTTGTTGTTATTGTTGTCCTGCGCTTCATCGAGCTTGAGCCGCAATCGGCCCATGGTGCGGCGGATCGCGCGCACGTCTTTTTCCGGCGCGAGTTTGGCAAGGCTGGCTTCCTCGGGCACTTCGATGTTGATGCTGAGCCGGTCGGCATATCTGCCGGCCTCGGTGATTAGCGCATCATCGGCTTCCGGAATGGTTTTCAGATGAATGTAGCCGCGGAAGTGATGCTCCTCGCGCAGTTTTCTCGCGACAGAAACGACCTGTTCCATGGTGTAGTCGGCGCTGCGGATGATGCCGGAGGAGAGAAACAGGCCTTCGATGTAATTGCGGCGATAGAAGTCGATCGTCAGCTTCACCACCTCGTCGACGGTGAAGCGCGCCCGCGGCACATTGCTGGAGGTGCGGTTGACGCAATAAAGGCAATCGTAGTTGCAGGCATTGGTGAGCAGGACTTTGAGCAGCGAGATGCAGCGGCCGTCCGGCGCGTAGGAATGGCAGATGCCCATGCCGGGCGAGGTCGAGCCGAGGCCCTTGCCGTCGCTGGAATCCCGCTTCTCGGTGCCGCTGGAGGCGCAGGAAGCGTCGTATTTGGCGGCATCGGCCAGGATTTCCAGCTTGCGTTGCACGTCCATCCTTGAATCCCTTTGATTCCGCTTATGAATCGCCTGAGTAGTAATCCCGATTGACTCTGCCGGGCCTGTTAGCTTTATATAGAACATATCATGAACAAATGAACCAGCAGCGGGTTCATTTCAAAACCAGCAATGGCCCACAATTTCCAAGGAGCGGCGCATGACCGGCGCGCGCATGAGCACGCTTGCAAGTTTGCGCGGCCGCATCGAGCGCATCGAGGCGGGCGCGGATACGCATGCGCTTCACAAAGTGGCGCTCGGCCATGCCGAGGCCGATGCGACGCTGTGCGGCGGCCTTGCCCGCGCCGCGGTGCATGAAGTCTTCGCCGAAGGACATCAGGGTGCGGCGGCGACGGGATTCATCGCGGGCCTTGCGGGACGGGTGACATCGCGCCGGCCGCTGGTCTGGGTGCGGCAGGATTTTTCGGAAATCGAATCCGGCGCGCTGTCGATGAGCGGGCTCGCCGAACTCGGCCTCGATCCGCGGCTGCTGGTAACCGTGCGCGCCGCCGATGCCGACGCGGCGCTACGGACCGCCGCCGACGCGCTGGCCTGCGATGCGCTGGGCGCCGTGGTGCTGGAAGTCTGGGGCGAGCCGCGCCAGCTCGATCTCGTCGCCAGCCGCAAACTGACTTTGGCAGCGCAGGCTTCCGGCGTCACCGCATTGCTGTTGCGGCTGGCGGCGACGCCGCAGCCCTCGACCGCGGAGACAAGGTGGATCGTGCGCGCGGCGCATTCGCCGCCATCAGCACCCTGGCATGCGTGGGGCGCGCCGGTGTTCGACGCCGAGCTCGTTCGTAACCGTCATGGCCCGGTTGGGCGGTGGATCATGGAATGGAAATGTGATGAGTGCCTTTTCAGCGAACCGGCGGCGAATCCTCAGCCTCTGGCTGCCACGCCTGCCCATCGACCGCATCAAGCGGCAGCTTACGCAGGGCAGCGCAGAGCGGGTTGAAATCTCTTACGGCACGGGCAGTGCGCCCTCTCTCCCGCTTGCGGGGAAGGGTCGGGGTGGGGGTGTCTCCGCGAGTCATGCTGTTCGTGTGTCCCCGCAAGCGGGAGAGGTGCCAGCCCCCACCGTCGTCGTCGCCAAGCAAAACAACGCGCTGCAGATCTATGCGCTCGATGATCTCGCGGCGCGCTCCGGCCTCGAGATCGGCCTGCCGCTCGCCAATGCCCGCGCGATCTGTCCGGAATTGACGGTGTTCGATGCCGATCCGGTTGCGGACGCCAAGACGCTTGGCGATATCGCCGACTGGTGCGATCGCTTCACGCCGCTGGTGGCGCTCGATCCCCCGCACGGGCTGTATCTCGACATCACCGGCTGCGCCCATCTGTTCGGCGGCGAGCGCGCGCTGCTGCAGACCCTGTGCGGCGCGCTGACCCGCAGAGGCTTTGTCGTCAGCGCTGATATCGCCGGCACCTCGATCTGCGCCCGTACGATGACGCGCCATGCGTCGGGGAAAATCATTGCCGATGGCGAGGAGGCCGACGCCGTCGGCCCGCTGCCGGTCTCGGCGCTCGGCGCCGATAGTGCGATCACCAGCGGCCTGCGCCGCGCCGGACTGAAAACCATCGGCGACGTCGCCGCGCGCGCCCGCCACGAGATCACGGCGCGATTTGGCGCCGGCTTCACGACTTTGCTCGAACACTCGCTGGGGCAGGGCGATGCGCCGATCAGCCCGCGAAAACCCTTGCCGGATTACATCGTCGAAAAACGCTTTCCCGAACCTGTTGCCACCGACACCGTGATCGCGATCAACCTGTCCTCGCTCGCAGGCATGCTGGTCACCGCGATGGACAAGCAAGGCAAGGGCGCGCGGCGGTTGGAGGCGAGTTTCTTCCGCACCGACGGCGCGGTGCGCAACATTACGGTCGATACCGGTCGTCCGGTGACCAGGCCTGAGGTGATCGACCGGCTGTTTCGCGAGCGGCTCGATGCCTTGAACGATCCGCTCGATCCCGGCTTCGGCTTTGACCTGATACGCCTGTCCGCCAGCCGCACCGAAATCGTGGTGCAGCAGCAGCGCGATCTCGACGCCAATGTCCATGACAATGACGAACTGGCCGCCCTGATCGACCGCATCGCGGCGCGGATCGGGGGAAAGCGCGTCGTCGTGCATCTGCCGCAGGACACCCATATCCCGGAACGCGCGGTGCTGGCGGTATCGGCGCAGCATCATCTGGCGGCCGCGACGCAAGCCGCCTGGCCTGATCGTATCGCGAGTGAGCCGCCATTGCGGCCGCTGCGGCTGTTCGAAAGACCTGAGCCCATCAACGTGCCGTTTGCATCCGTGCCCGACGGGCCGCCGCATCAATTTACCTGGCGGCGCGTCACCCATGCGGTGGTGCGGGTGGAAGGTCCCGAACGTATCGCGATGGAATGGTGGAAGCAGAATGGCGAGGCGCTGACGCGGGATTATTTCCGGATCGAGGACGCGGAAGGGCTGCGGTTCTGGATCTACCGCGACGGGCTTTATGAGGGCGAACTCAAAAGCGACGAGGAGGGTGAACCCGTTCTGCCCAAATGGTTCGTGCACGGGCTGTTCGCATGAATACGCCTGCCTATGCCGAAATCGGCATCACCACGAATTTCTCCTTCCTGCGCGGCGGATCCGATCCGCGCGCCTATGTGCAGGAGGCGAGCCGGCTTGGTATTCCCGTGATCGGGATCGCCGATCACAACACGCTGGCCGGCGTGGTGCGCGCCTGGAAGGAGCTCGACAACCCGGAACTTCTGCACAAGCCAAAGCTTCTGATCGGTTCGCGCCTCGTCTTCATGGACGGCACGCCGGATATTCTTGTCTATCCGCGCGACCGTGCCGCCTATGGCCGGCTATGCCAGCTGCTTACCCGCGGCAAGCGCGGCGGCGATACCGAGCGGATCGCCAAGGGCGAGTGTCATCTGAAACTGGATGACCTCCTGGAATTTTCCGAAGGCCAGCTCTTGGTGCTGACGCTGCCGCATCGCTTCGACTCGGCCGGCGCCTTAAAAATCCTGGACCGCCTGAAGGATAGCCGCGCCGACGGCGTGTGGCTGGCCGCAAGCCTCCTGTACCGCGGCGACGACCGCCGCCGGCTGGCGCGGCTGCATCTGATCTCGCTGACATCAAAGGTGCCGCTGCTGGCGACCAACGAGGTGCTGTACCACGATGCCGCGCGCCGCCCGCTGCAGGACGTGCTGACCTGCATCCGCGAAAAGACGACCATCGAGGCCGTCGGCAAGCGGCTCGAGGCCAATGCGGAACGCTATCTCAAGCCGCCGCACGAAATGGCGCGGCTGTTTCGCGATCTGCCGGACGCGATTGCGGAAACCATGCGCTTTGCCGGCCGTATCAATTTCTCGCTCGACCAGCTCAAATATCAATATCCGGACGAACCGGTGCCGCCCGGAAAAACCGCGCAGCAGCATCTGGAAGATCTGACATGGCAGGGTGTCGACCGTTATTTTGGCTACGATGCCAATGACACGCTTCGCGCCACCTTGCACAAGGAACTGGCGCTGATCGCCGAGCTAAACTACGCGCATTATTTTCTCACCGTGCACGACATCGTTCATTATGCGCGTAGCCAGAACATCCTCTGCCAGGGCAGGGGGTCGGCGGCGAATTCGGCGGTCTGCTATGTGCTCGGGATCACCTCGGTCGATCCGACCAAGGTCGATCTGTTGTTCGAGCGGTTCATTTCCAAGGAACGGCTGGAGCCGCCCGACATCGACGTCGACTTCGAGCACTCGCGACGCGAAGAGGTGATGCAATATGTCTACCGGCGCTACGGCCGCCATCGCGCCGCGATCATTGCCACCGTCATCCATTACCGGCCGCGCAGCGCGATCCGCGATGTCGGCAAGGCGCTGGGGCTGACGGAGGACGTCACCGCGGCGCTGGCCGATACGGTGTGGGGCAGCTGGGGCAAGGGCCTCAACGAGATGCAGGTCAGGCAGGCCGGGCTCGACCCTGCGAATACGATGATCGAGCTCGCGGTCGCGCTTGCGGCCGAACTGATCGAATTCCCCCGGCATTTGTCGCAGCATGTCGGCGGCTATGTGCTGACGCAGGATCGGCTCGATACTTACGTGCCGATCGGCAACGCCGCGATGGACGACCGCACCTTCATCGAATGGGACAAGGACGACGTCGACGCCCTGCACATGATGAAGGTCGACGTGCTGGCGCTGGGCATGCTGACCTGCATCCGCAAATGCTTTGATCTCATCGCCGATCACAAGGGTGAGCGATACGAGTTGGCCGATATCAAATCGGAGGACGACGACGCAGTTTATCAAATGCTGCAGCGGGGTGAATCGCTCGGCGTGTTCCAGGTCGAAAGCCGCGCTCAGATGAACATGCTGCCGCGCCTGAAGCCGCGGACCTTCTACGACCTCGTCATCGAGGTCGCGATCGTGCGGCCCGGCCCGATCCAGGGCGACATGGTGCATCCCTATCTCAAGCGCCGAAAAATGCGGCCTGAGGATATCGAATATCCCTATCCGAAGGGCGGCAACAAGGATGAGTTGCGCAACGTGCTGCACAAGACGCTGGGCGTTCCCTTGTTCCAGGAACAGGCGATGCGTATCGCGATCGAGGCGGCGGAATTTACCTCCGAGGAAGCCAACGGATTGCGCCGCGCCATGGCAACGTTCCGCAATCTCGGAACCATCGGCAAGTTCGAAGCCAAGATGGTCGGCAACATGATCCGCCGCGGCTACGATCCCGAGTTCGCCAATAATTGCTTCAACCAGATCAAGGGTTTTGGCTCTTACGGTTTTCCGGAAAGCCATGCCGCGAGTTTTGCGCAGCTCGTCTATGTCTCGTCATGGCTCAAGCATTACCATCCCGACGCGTTCTGCTGCGGGCTCTTGAACTCGCAGCCGATGGGCTTTTATGCGCCTGCGCAGATCGTCGGCGACGCCCGCAAGAACGGCGTCGAGGTGCGCGGGATCGACGTGTCACGCAGCTTTGCGCAGAACACGCTGGAACAGGGCGAAGGGAAATATTGCGCCGTGCGGCTCGGGTTCCGGCAGATCGATGGTTTCAAATGGGCCGATCCGGATGAGGAGGGATTGAAGGCCCTCCAGTCGTCATTCCGGGGCGTCGCGTCAGCGACGAACCCGGAATCCATTGTACCGCATCCGCGTAGCAAGATGGATTCCGGGCTCGCGCTATGCGCGCCCCGGAATGATGGTGGGACCGACGACTGGGCCGACCGCATCATCGCCGCACGAACGCGCCGTCCCTTCTCCTCGCTGGAGGAGTTCGCCCGCGACACCGCACTTCCAAAACGCGCGCTGATCCTGCTGGCGGATGCCGATGCGTTCCGTTCGCTCGGGCTCGATCGCCGCGCCGCGCTGTGGGCGGTGCGCCGGCTGCCCGACGATGTGCCGCTGCCGCTGTTCGAGATAGCGGTGGCGCGCGAGCAGCCGGACGAAAACGCCAAACCGCTGCCTGACATGCCGCTGCCGGAGCAGGTGGTCGCCGACTACCAGACCATCCGGCTGTCGCTGAAGGGCCATCCGATGGAATTTTTGCGCGCGAAGTTTTCAAAGGAGCGCATCGTGCCTTGCGAACATATCGCGCATCGCAACGACCGGCGTCATGTCCGCTGCGCCGGCGTGGTGCTGGTGCGGCAGCGTCCGGGCAGCGCCAAGGGCGTCGTCTTCATGACGCTGGAGGATGAAACCGGGATCGCCAACATCGTGGTGTGGCCGGCGGTGATGGAAAAGTACCGCAAGGAAGTAATGGGCGCGCGCCTGATCCTGGTCGAGGGCTACATCCAGAGCAGTCCGGAACACGTGACGCATCTGGTGGCGCAGCGGCTGTTCGACCGCTCGCACGATCTGATCGGTCTGGCCAACGATGCACTCAGCCGCAAGCATCCGGTGCCGGCGGGCCCTGCGCTGATCGAGCCGCTCAACGACGACCGCCGCGACCACCCCGAGACATCGGCGCAAAAGATCCGCCATCCGCGCAACGTCCGCATCCTGCCGCCGT
This sequence comes from Bradyrhizobium sp. AUGA SZCCT0176, assembly GCF_018130145.1. GTDB lineage: Bacteria > Pseudomonadota > Alphaproteobacteria > Rhizobiales > Xanthobacteraceae > Bradyrhizobium. The sequence goes on from NZ_JAFCMB010000005.1 coordinate 230,517, forward strand.
CGCGGGATTTTCATTAAGGTGCGGAGCCAAGAACGCCTTAAAACGACACGCCTTAAAACGGCACGCCTTAAAACGGCATGCCGCAAGAATGAAATGGCCGCTGGAGGTGAATCCAGCGGCCGCCCGGGAAGAACAAAATTGATTGTTTAAGAATCCTCTAGCCCCCGGTGACCTTAATTTTAGCCGACGCGATGCGATGCTTCGAGTCAAAATTGGCCGGCCTGCTGCAGAAGCGCTGGTAACGTTACCTGCCGGTCTCACCCAAATGGGGGTGGCGTTGGAGGGTTCCTTGTCGGAACCTGCAGCAGCGCAGAATCGGGTCGGTGGAACTCGTCTTGCACGCCGGTTTCGAAGCGCGTGGCGGAAGTGGCATAGGCTGACCAATGGGGACGAAGGTGGACGTTGGCCGGTTGCAGTCGATCAGCAACCGGCTGGGCGATGCAGTGATCGATCCTGCGATGTGGCCTGCCTTGATGCAGGACATTTGCAGCGCCAGCAACTCAGCGGCGGCATGCCTGCTTCAAAGCGACGTCCGGACGCCCGACGTGCCGATGACGGAGTCCGGGCGGGAATTTTTCAAATCCTATTTCGACAATCGCTTCCACGAAAACGACATCCGCGCGGCGCGCGGCGTGCCGTTGTTGCTCGCGGGCCGTCAGATCGTCAGCGACCAGGACATCTTCACCTCCGAAACGGAAATGCTTCGCGATCCCCTGTATGCGCATGCGAACAATTTCGGGCTGCGCTGGTTTGCGGTTATCGGATTTTTTGCAGGCTCCGCGTTGTGGGGCTTTTCCATCCAACGCACGATCGGTGAGGGAGCTTTTGACGAATCCGAAAAGGCGGCGCTTGCCGGCCTGTCCCAACGATTGACGGAGACCGCCACGCTTTCCACTGCTGTCGGAAGGGGCGTGCTGTCCGGCATCACCAATGCCTTGGCCTTCATCAAGCGCGCCGCGATCGCGCTCGACCGGTTCGGATCGGTCATCGACATCAATCCGTCTGCGGAAGCCGCCCTTGGCGGCGATATAAGGATCATCGGGCAGCGCCTCGTCATATCAGACAGGCGGGCCCAATCGACCTTCAATAATTTCCTCGACCGGCTGAGAACCGCCTCCGACGTCGATGCGCTCGGCGTCGCGCCCATCGTGGTCCGCCGCGCCGGCAAGCCGCCGATCGTCGTCCGTGTGCTGCCGGTCGACGGCGCGGCGCGCAGTCCGTTTCTCGGGGCCCGCGCCATTCTCATCCTCTCCGGCTTCGATGAAGGCGAGGCCGAACAGTTGGCGATGCTGCGCCAGGCCTTCCGCCTGACGCCATCGGAAGCGCGCATTACCCTGTGTCTGGCCGGCGGCAAGTCGCTGGAAGAAGTCGCGCAGGAAATGGCAATAGCGCATGAAACCGCACGGTCGCATCTGAAGGCAATCTTCCGCAAGACCGAGACCCACCGGCAAGGCGAGCTGATTGCGCTGGTCAGCCGCCTGCGATAAGGCGTTGACCACACGCCGCCTGCGAAAAGGCCGAATGGGGGTTTCATGATGGCTCGATTGGCCGCGCCGGCCATGCTGGTCCTAATCGCCACCACCTTGGCCGCGTATGCCCAGCCTGCTGACAAGCGAACATGGCGGCTCCGGACCGTGGATGGCCAATCCATGCTGTCCTACGGCACCGACAACGCCGAAGACACCCCGATCACGTTCCGTTGCAAACCGGGCCAGGGCGTGGTGAAGGTCTTCATCAACGAGACCGGCGCCGGCGTGAAGCCGCGCCAGGCGATGTCGGCGTCGCTGATCGCCGGGAGCGTCACCGCGAAACTGCAAGGGCGGACGCTTGTGAACGAGGAAGCCGGCACGCCGAGCTTCGATGGCTCGCTTCCGGGCAGTGATCCGCTGTTCCCGGCGCTGCGGCAGGCGAAGTCGCTGGTGATGGTGGTGGGACCTTCGCGCCAGCAGGTCCCGCTTCGCGAACTCGGCGACAAGGCGGACAAGTTCGAAGGCCTGTGCCGGAAGCGCGCGTGAAAAAGGCCGCCAGGCGAGGCGGCCTCATTCGTGACCGGTGGAACATGGCGGCCCGTCGCCGCCGAGACCAAAATCGTGCGCAAATCGAGAAGTGTTAGTGGTAGGTGCCGAGCGTCGGCCGGGTCCAGATGTCCTGCATGATCCATCCGCCAACGGCACGCTCCGCAAACATCTTCGCAAGCCTGGAGTCCATCGCGCCGCCCACCACGATCTCGAGCTGCGCATCGTCGATCAGGGCCGACTGGTTGTTGCGATCTGAGTTCCTGGACTTGGTCATTGTCGTCTCCCGTTTTCCCTGCAGCGGGACCATTCCCGCCATCCCTGATGACAGGGATACGACGCGTGCCGGGGCGCCACCGTGACGCGTGTCACACAGCAAACGGGCTGTCTCGCGGCGCTAACTGACCGCTGCAAACAGCCCTTCCGGTTCCTCCAGTTCGACCAACTTCTTCTTTTCGATCAACCAGAAACGATTGCCCACCGTCCGCACGAAGTTGCGGTCATGTGACACCAGCAGGCAGCTTGCCTGATGCACCATCAGTTCAGCCTCCAGGGCTTCCTGCCCCTCGATATCCAGATGATTGGTGGGTTCATCGAGCAGATAAAAGTTTGGCTGGGCAAGCCGCAGCAACAGCATGCCCAGACGCGCCTTCTGTCCGCCGGAAAGCTGGCCGATCGGACGTCCCTGCATCTCGATCGAGAGGCCGGCACCCGCGAGCAACGTGCGCGCACGCTGATCGCCGACATCGAAGCGGCGGATGATCGTGTGTGTCGGAGTGTCGGCATCAGCAAGACCGGCAAGAGCCTGATCGCAATAGCCGAGAACGAGCGACTGCGTGGCCTTGATGCCGGCGTGCACCCCGTCTCGATTTTCGATTGCCGCGCGCAGCATGGCTACGAACCGGGTCTTGCCTGCCCCGTTCAATCCCAGCAACACGATCCGGTCTCCCTTGCAGATGAACTGCTTGCCGGTCCGAAACAGCAGCCTGCCATCCGGCGTCTCGACCGTGGCGTCGTCCAGCGTCACCATCACCTTGGCGTGGGTTCCGCGATTGGCAAGCCTGATTGTGCCTGCGGATCGTTCGAGATGCGCGGGCTTTGCTGCATCTTCCAGTTTTTCGGCCCGCTGCTTCAACTGCCTGGTTTTTGACAACAGCAGGTCGCTGCCGGAATTGATGCCGATGTTGTTGAGCTTCGCAGCTTGCTGGCGCAGCTGTTGGGCAGTCTTGAGGTCATGCTGGTAGCGCCGCTCGTCGGAAGCGTCCACTTCGCGGAGTGCGGCGCGTGCCCGTGTATAGGGCAACGAAAACAGCTGCGACTGCTCCGGCCGCAGGAACAGCGTCCGGTTCGTAGTCGCATCGAGAAAGGCGCGGTCGTGGCTGGATATGACGACGGGCATCTCGCGCGGCAGCGCGTTCAGCCAGTTTTCAAGCTGGTTGATCCTGGTGAGGTCGAGATGGTTGGTCGGCTCGTCGAGCAGCAGCACGTTGGCCTCCGTCATCAGCACGCGCGCAAGCATGGCAAGCCGCTGCCAGCCGCCACTCAACTGTTTCAGCGGCCTCTGCCGCAACGCCTCGGGCACCCAAAGCGATTCCAGGGCAACATCAACCCGCCAGCGTTCGCTGTGGCGTTGTTCGGCGGAGAGCGCCTCGAGCACGGCTGCATAGAGGGGGGTCTCCATCAGAGCTTCCGGCACGTTCTGCTCGACACAGCCCACCGTCAGCCCGCGCGATCGGGTGATCTCGCCCTCGCTCGCTTCCATGGTGCCGGCCATGCAGCGCAGCAGGGTGGATTTGCCGCGACCGTTGGCAGCGACCAGCCCGATCCGGTCGCCGGGATTGACGACGAGGTTCAGCCGGGAAAACAGCGGCGCGCTCAGCGTCACGCCGAGATTGCGGATCGTAATAAGCGTCATGATCGTTCTCTGGTCTTGCCGGCGATCACGATATCCGGGGCACGCAGCCATCGTCGGATGTCGGTGTCAAAGCGCGGCGATGAATGAGAATGCGGCGCGAGCGCAATAACGCGCAACGCCTCATGGCCACGAAGGGCAGACCAGGAAGAAGTTCAGAAGTCTCTGGTCAGCCCTGCAAACGCATTTGCAGGGCGTTGACCGGGCCACGCTGGCGATAGTGCCGGAAGAACGTCATCATCGCGCGGCCCTCCTTTCTCGGTTGAGTGACGTCAAAATAACGCGCTCCGCACAGGAGAGCAAGTCTCGTCAAGTCAATCCCGGCAACTGGCGACGGGTAACGTATCAGAAATTCACCCGGTTCGAGATCGCGCCGTCGACGATCAGGTTCGACCCCGTCGTGAAGGAAGACGCCGGGCTTGCGAGGAACACGGCGGCATTGGCGATTTCCTGCGGCGTCGCCATGCGGCCGGTCGGGTTACGCGTTAGCGCGTCCTGATAGCGCTTCGGCATGTTCTGCTCGATCATATTCCAGACGCCGCCCTTGAAATAGACCGTGCCAGGCGACACCACGTTGACGCGGATTTTCTTCGAGGCGTATTGCCGCGCCAGGCCCTTGGCCATGTGGACCAGCGCCGCCTTGATCGGACCGTAGGAGCTGGCGTTGTCGGCCTGTGCCGCCGAAACCGACGAAATGATCACAAAGGCGGCGTCGCCGCTCTTCTCGCCGCTCGCTTCGAGGAACGGCCGCGCGGATTCGAATGCATTGACGGCGCCCAGCACGTCGAGCCGGAAATTCTGCTCCCAGGATGCGGGATCGCCGCCTTGCGCCATGGCGCCGGCATTGGAGAACAGCATGTCGATGCCGCCGAGTTCTGCAGCTGCGCCGCCGATCCATGATTTCAGCGCCGCCGCGTCGGTGATATCGACGGAAGCGCCGGTGGCCTTGACGCCCCGCGCTTTCAGTTCTGCAACGGCGCTTGCGACCTGATCGGCGTTACGCGCGCAAACCGCGACATTGCCGCCTTCGCCGGCCAGCGTGTCGGCAATCGCCCGCCCAATGCCGCGCGTGCCGCCAAGTATGACGGCGTTTCTTCCCTTCAAGCCCAGATCCATTTTGTTTTTCCTTTTGTTGGCGATCGACACTGTAGCAGAACATCGGGGAATGACAGCTTGATTTGCATGTCGTTCTCTCCTCGTCATTGCGAGCGCAGCGAAGCAATCCATATTGCCTCAAGCCGTGCCATGGATTGCTTCGCTGCGCTCGCAATGACGGTCAAGTGCGGCAAAATAGCCCGATGGGCAAATCAGTTCTGATTTACGGAAATCGTGTCAAGCCCCGTAATAAAAAATAATTCTGTTTACCGGAAGACAAATCAGGGCCATATCTTGGCCATCCCGTCCTACTCAGAAGGGCGTCGGCCGTCGTCACGGACGTTGGGCGGGTTGCGATGGACGCTGGTTTACGCTGAGACGATGGCGTGGACTAAGCGTACGGCAAAACCGTGTGGTCCTGGCACCCGTTGCAGGTGTCAAGCTGTCGGGTAGGCGAGAGCTGAACGGCGGCGACGGAGTCAACCAAGAACTCGTCTCCGGGGAGAGCACGGCATAAGCCGTAAAGCCATTGCGCAGGGAAGGCCGGGTGTTCACCGCTGCCCTGTATGCTCGTGTGCAGCCTTTTTAGTGCAAACCGCACACGGGACCGCGGGTGCAGCGCGCACCCGGTCTTCCCTGCGCCCTCGGTTTGATGAGGGCGGGAAGTTTCTGGCAAAGCTCGGGCGCAATGCGTCGCGAGAATGCGGCCACACATCCCCGTCGTCCCGGACAAGCGAAGCGCGATCCGGGACCCATAACCACAGGGAGAAGTTGCGAACGATCTCTGTTACCAAGCCTTATCGAGAGATCACGCGGTATGGGTCCCGGCGTTCGCCGGGACGACGTGCGGAGCGATTGCGCAATTACGCAACTAGGCTGGGACGACAGCGAGGCTACTCCGGCGCCGCGCCGACCGGCGGCCCGCCTGGCGGCCGGTGCAGGAAGGTGATCGTCGCATAGGCGCCGACCCACGAACCGACGGCCGCAAACACCACATAGACCCAGTTCTCGGTGTAGCTGATGACCGCATAGGACGAGAGCACATACCAGACGCTGCTCCAGGTCGCCGCCGGCACGCGCTTGCGCGCCACCACGGCCGAGGTGAACATGACATAGACCGCATCGGTGGCGGCGGTTGCGAGCAGGACCGCACCGGCGGTCAGGGGTTCGACGGCGGCCATTGCAACTCCTTCGTGCAGTTAAGGCGTAGCCCGGATGGAGCGTAGCGAAATCCGGGAGGATTTCGCCAAGCGGATCGCTCTACCCGGATTGCGCTACGCTCCATCCGGGCTACGTTGCGATGCCAAGGAAAGACTAGGGAAGAGACATGCCGATGCAAAGCCCGCGTGAAATTCTCGGTGATATCTGGACGTCAGCCGGCGGCGAGGCTTCTGCGCTCGACGCCATCAAGCTGACCGGCGAAGAGCCGCAGTTGCCGTCGTCGTTTCGCGTCGCGGCCGCCGCGCAGGCCAGCGTCGCGGCAACGGGGCTTGCTGCCGCCGGGATATGGAAATTGCGCAGCGGGCAATCGCAGGACGTTACCGTCGACATGCGTCACGCCGTGGTCGAATGCCGTTCCGAGCGTTACCTGCGCGTTGACGACAAGCCGCCGCCGCCGGCCTGGGACGCGATCGCCGGCGTCTACCAGACGCGCGACGCGCGCTTCGTGCGGCTGCATACCAATTTCCCGCATCACCGCGACGCCGTCTGCAAGGTGCTGAACTGCAAGCCGGAGCGCGACGAGGTCCAGGCCGCGCTGATGCAATGGGATGGCGAGGCGTTCGAGACCGCGGCCTATGCCGCTGGCGGCGTGGTGTCGATGATGCGTTCGTACGACGAATGGTCGGTAACGCCGCACGCCAGGGCGCTTGCCGGATTGCCGCTGATCACAATCGAGAAGATCGGCGACGCCGCGCCAAAACCGTGGCCGAAGGGCGATCGGCCGCTCGCCGGCCTTCGCGTGCTCGATCTGTCGCGCGTGATCGCGGGTCCCGTCGCGGGTCGCACGCTCGCTGCCCACGGCGCCGACGTGCTGTTGATCTCAGGTCCAAATCTGCCGGCGATTCCCTGGCTTACGATCGATACCGGGCGCGGCAAGCTGACGAGCTTTGTCGAACTCAAGAGCGAACAAGGCCGCGCGGTGTTTCGCGATCTGGTGGCGCAGGCCGATATTATCTCACAAGGCTACCGGCCGCTTGCGATCGCCGGCCTCGGCTTCGCACCGGAAGAGGCGGCCCGTATTAGTCCGGGGATCGTCTATGTGACGCTGTCGGCCTATGGTCATGCCGGTCCTTGGGCAGAGCGCCGCGGTTTCGACTCGCTGGTCCAGACGTCCACGGGCTTCAACCATGCCGAAGGGCAGGCGGCGGGCGTCGACGGGCCGAAAGAGCTGCCGGCGCAGATGCTGGACCACGCCACCGGTTACCTCATGGCGTTCGGCGCCATGATGGCCAAGGCGCGGCAGTCGCGCGAAGGCGGCAGCTGGCACGTTCGGGTGTCGCTGGCGCAGACCGGTCGGTGGCTGTGGAATCTCGGTCGCGTCGCCGATGGCTTCAAGACCGGGGATTTGAAGGGGGAAACCGTGATGCCCTTTATCGAGGAGGTGGCTTCCGGCTTTGGTGCACTGCGGTCGGTCCGGCACTCGGCGCTGTTGTCGAAAACCCCAGCGTTCTGGGCCCGCCCGGCGATGCCGCTTGGCAGCCACCCGCCGCAATGGCCGGCACGCGAGTAGGTATTTTCAGCCGCCGTTCAGGCAGACCTCTCCAAAAATTAACGGCCGTGCTCGTTTTTTAGCTTGTTTGGAACTCCGATTAGGCACTATTAGCGGGTGAGGCAAATTGTCGCCATTGCTGAGTTGAACAGACCGCATGCGTAGCAAATTGATTAAGCAATTACAGATGCTTAGCCGCCGGCGACCGGCGCTGGTGATAGCCTTACTCGCGCTTGCAGGCGCGGGCGTCTATGGATTCCTGCAGTTCAGCGCGACCCAGCCCAAGCATTCCGAAGTGTCCAGTCAGTCCCGCAAGGGAGGACAGCAGCGCTACAAGCTGTCGCCGGCCGAATGGGCCAGCCTGACCATCCAGCCCGTCGCCACGCGGGGCTTCCGGGCCGAGCACGTCACCGAAGGCAAGATCGCGATCGACGAGGATCGCTCGACGCCGGTGTTCTCGCCCTATGCCGGCAGGGTGACCCGGCTTCTGGTCCGGCCCGGCGATAATGTCGTCAAGGGTCAGCCGCTGTTCGTGATCGAGGCTGCCGACAACGTTCAGGCGCAGAACGATTTCATCGGCGCCATGAGCGCCATGAACAAGGCAAAGTCCGCGCTCGATCTGGCGCAGCTGCAGGGCCAGCGCGCCAAGGATCTGTTCGAAGGCAAGGCCGTTCCGCTCAAGGACTATCAGCAGAGCCAGGCGACGCTGATCCAGGCGCAGAACGACATGCGCTCCTCGCAGACGGCGATGGAAGCGGCGCGCAACAAGCTGCGCATTCTCGGCCTCACCGACGAGGACATCGCGACCTTCCAGGAAAAGGGCCGCATCAATCCGGAAACCACCATCTTCGCGCCGATCGCCGGCACCGTGGTCCAGCGCAAGATCGGCCCCGGCCAGTATGTGAACTCCGGCGCCAGCGATCCGGTCTATGTCATCGGCGATCTCTCCACCGTCTGGATGGTCGCCTTCGTGCGCGAGACCGACGCCGCCAATGTTGCGGTCGGGCAGGACGTCGCGTTCAACGTGCTGGCGTTGCCGAACCAGGCGCTGTCGGCGCGCGTCAATTACGTTTCCACCGCGATCGATCCGGCGACGCGCCGGCTGCTGGTCCGCGCCACCGTCGACAACGCCAATGGCGTGCTCAAGCCGGAAATGTTCGCCAATGTGACGATCTATTCGGCCAGCGATCATCCGGCGGTCGGGGTGCCGAAGACGGCGTTGATCTACGAGGGGGATCAGGTCCGGATCTGGGTCGTGCATGACGACCATACGATTGAACTCCGCCAGATCAAGGCGGGCCTTGCCAATGGCGATCTGGTCGAGGTGGTCGGCAATCTGAAGCCCGGCGAGCTGATCGTGACAAAGGGCGCGCTGTTCATCGACCGGGCCGCGTCCGGCAGCTGATCTCCCGCTCTACTCACGGAAAGCTTCGATCTGAATGGATCGCCTCGTCGCCCTTGCCGTCAGCCGCCGCTATTTGATGGTCGGCATGTTCGTCGCGGTAATGGTCGGCGGCCTGATCGCGTTCAAGCAGCTCAACATCGAGGCCTATCCCGATCCGACCCCGCCGATGGTCGACATCGTGACGCAAAGTCCGGGCCTGTCGTCGGAGGAGATCGAGCGCTACATCACGATCCCGATCGAGACCCAGGTCGCCGGCATCAAGAACCTGCGTACCATCCGCACCATCTCGCTGTACGGCCTGTCCGACGTCAAACTGCAGTTCTCCTTCGACTACACCTATGAAGAGGCGCTGCAGCAGGTATTGAACCGGCTGTCACAGCTCGCGCCGTTGCCGGGCAACGTGCAGCCCGGCATTTCGCCGCTCAGCCCGATCGGCGAAATCTATCGATACCGGCTGAAAGGGCCGCCGAACTACAGCGTGCTCGACCTCAAGACGCTGCAGGATTGGGTGTTGCAGCGCCGCTTCCGCGCCGTGCCCGGTGTGATCGACGTCACCGGCTGGGGCGGCAAGACCAAGACCTATGAGCTGCAGGTCGACTTCAACAGACTGGTCGCCAACGGCCTGACGCTGCCGCAGGTGCTGCAGGCCGTCAGCAATGCCAACATCAATGTCGGCGGCAACACCGTCAATATCGGCGCGCAATCCGCCGTGGTGCGCGGCGTCGGACTGATCCGCTCGATCGACGACCTCAACAACACCATGGTGTCGCAATCGGGCGGCAATCCGGTGCTGGTCAGCGACATCGCGCATGTCACCATCGGCGAGAAGCCGCGGCTCGGCATCGCCGGCCTCGACCAGGACGACGACATCGTGCAGGGCATCGTGCTGATGCGGCGCGGCGAGCAGAGTGCGCCGACCATCACCCGCGTCGAGCAGCTGGTCGCTTCCATCAACAATTCCAGCATCCTGCCGCCCGGCGTCAAGATCGAGCGGATCTATGACCGCAAGGACCTGATCGACATCACCACCCACACCGTGCTGCACAACATGGTGGTCGGGATCATCCTGATCGTGCTGCTGCAATGGATATTCCTCGGCGACCTCCGAAGCGCGTTGATCGTCGGGGCGACGATCCCGTTCGCGCTGTTCTTCGCCGTCATCATCCTGGTGCTGCGCGGCGAATCCGCCAATCTGCTCTCGGTCGGTGCGATCGATTTCGGTTTGATCGTCGACGCCACCGTGATCATGGTGGAAGCGATCTTCCGCCGGCTGTCGCAAACCACGGCGTTGTCGGAGGCCGAGCGCAGCCAGATCTCCTACGAAACCACGATGGGGATGAAGAGTCACGCCATCCTCTCCGCGTCCGCCGACGTGTCGCGTTCGATCTTCTTCGCCGCCGCCATCATCATCGCCGCCTTCCTGCCGCTGTTCACGCTGAGCGGCGTCGAAGGCAACATCTTCGGGCCGATGGCGCGGACCTATGCCTACGCGCTGGCCGGCGGCTTGCTGGCGACCTTCACCGTCACGCCGGCGCTGAGTGCCATCATCCTGCCCTCGCATATGGAGCACACCGAAACCTGGATCATGCGGCAGCTCGACCGGCTCTATCTCCCGGTGCTGAAATGGGCGGTCGCGAACCGCAGAATCGTGATGGCCGGTGCTGCGGTCCTCGTGATCACGACCATCGTGTTCGCGCGGCTGCTCGGGCTGGAATTCCTGCCCAAGCTCGAAGAGGGCAATCTGTGGATCAGAGCCACGTTGCCGCCGACCATCTCGCTGCAGGAAGGCAATACCTACGTCAACGAGATGCGAAGGCTGATCCGCAGCCGTCCCGAAGTGGAGTCGGTGGTGTCGCAGCACGGCCGCCCCGACGACGGCACCGACGCCGCCGGCCTGTTCAATGCCGAATTCTTCGCGCCGTTGAAGCCGGCCAGCGAATGGCCCAACACCCATGACAAGGACGAACTGACGGCGCAGTTGCTGGCGCAGTTGCAGGAAAAATTCCCCGGCGTCGAATTCAACTTCTCGCAATATCTGCAGGACAACGTCTCGGAGGCGGTCTCGGGCGTCAAGGGCGAAAACTCGATCAAGCTGTATGGCAACGATCTGCAGGCGCTGACCGACACCGCCAACAAGATCAAGTCCGTTCTCGCCACCGTGCAGGGCGTCACGGATCTCGCGGTATTCACCTCGCTCGGCCAGCCCACCGTCCAGATCGATGTCGATCGGGCGCGGGCGGCGCGCTACGGCCTGTCGCCCGGCGATATCAACGCCACCATCAAGGTCGCGGTCGGTGGCGACACCGCCGGCGACATCTATGAACCCGGCAGCGACCGGCATTTCCCGATCATCGTGCGGCTGGCGCCGGAGTATCGCAAGAGTGCCGAGGCGATCCACAATTTGCGGATCGGCGTCGCCGGACCGGGCGGTGCGATCACGCAGATCCCGCTCAGCGAGGTCGCGTCAATCAATTTGATCTCGGGCGCCGCCTATATCTACCGCGAAGGGCAGGAACGCTATCTGCCGATCAAGTTCTCGGTCCGCGAGCGCGATCTCGGCAGCGCGATCCAGGAAGCGCAGGACAAGGTCGCAAGCCGGGTCCAGCTGCCGCCGGGATCGCGGGTCGAGTGGGTCGGCGAATTCGGCAATCTGCAGGACGCCATCAAGCGGCTCTCGATCGTGGTGCCGATCAGCCTGGCGCTGATCGCGGTGCTGCTGTTCTTCAATTTCGGTTCGATGGTCGATACATTATTGGCGATGAGCGTGATTCCGATGGCGATCTTCGGCGGCGTGCTCGGGCTGCTGATCTCGGGGATTCCGTTCAGCGTATCGGCGGCGATCGGCTTCATCGCGCTGTTCGGCATCGCCGTGATGGACGGCATCATCATCCTGTCGCAGTACAATCAATTGATCGATGAAGGCTATGAGCGGATGCGAGCCGTGATCCGCACTGGCGAGCTGCAATTGCGGCCGGTGCTGATGACCTGCGTCGTGGCCGGCGTCGGCCTGCTGCCGGCGGCGCTGTCGGCCGGGATCGGCTCGCAGGTGCAAAAGCCGCTGGCGGTGGTGGTCGTCACCGGCATGATGCTGGCGCCAATCGTCATCCTGATCACGCTGCCGGTGCTGATCTCGGTATTCTCGCGCCGGGCGCGCTGAGGGGGGCGAGTGGTTGCAGGATTAGGACCGCGACCCGCTCCGGCACACGGAGCGGGCGGCGATCTTGAGAACCTCAGAACCCGTAAAGCCGCGCCGGATTGTCGACCAGGATCTTCTTGCGCACGGCGGCATCCGGCGTCCACACCGGAAGCTGGTTGAGCAGGCGTCCGTCGTCGATCTGGAACAGCGGCGTCACGTCGGTAACTTGTTTGCCGCCGGGCGTCACCGAGTCCGGATGCGGCCAGTCGGTGCCCCAGATGATGCGGTCGGCATTGGCCGCGATCAGCGCCTGGGCGAGCGGGGTGGCATCGGCATAGTCAGGCCCCAGCTTCGAGGCGCGGTAGGCGCCGGAGATCTTCACATGGGCCTTGCCTGATTTCACCAGTTCCACCAGATCGGCAAAGCCGGGCTGGCCGACACCAAGGGCGGCCTGCGCGCCGCCGAAATGGTCGAACACGACCGGCACCGGCGACGTCGCGACCAGATCCTTGATTGCCGTAATCATCGCAAGGCTGGTGAACAGCTGCACATGCCAGCCGCGCGCCTTGATGCGTTCGACGGCGGCGGAGAACCGCGGCCGGCCGACGGTGGGATCATTGACGCCGCCGGTGGCGAGGTTGAGCCGGATGCCGCGGATGCCCGCCTTGCCCATGGCGTCGAGATCGGCTTCCGATGTCTTGTCGTCGATCACGGCGACACCGCGCGCGGTTGCGCCGCGGGCAGCCATGCCGAACAGGGTCGCGGAGTTATCGGGCCCGTAAATGCTCGGTGTCACGATCACCACGCGTTCCATCCTGATCGCCTTGTGCAAGGCGGTCATCTCTTCCGGCGAGGCCAGTTCCGGCGTGTAGACGCGGCCGGCGAAGAACGGGAATTTCGCAGGGTCCGGATGGATATGGGTGTGGCAATCGCAGGCGCCTGCAGGAATGTCGAAATTCACCGGCGTCGCCGGCTGGGCTGCCTTGGCAAGGCCGGTTCGGCTGTTCATGGTCACTCCGGCGGCGATCGAGGCAAGCATCATACTGCGTCGCGTCAGCATTGGCGTTCTCCCTGTGCGTTTCGTGTTGTTGATTGTCTGCATCTCGACGGGGCGCGTGGCCGGTCGATCTCGATAGCGTTTCCTACTTAGTGCGCCGGGCGTTGTTCGCCGCGGCCGTGTGCGAGACTATAGAGCTGCGCGCGTTGCGGGAAGGGCGATTGCTACGTGGGATTGATATGGCCGTCAATCGCGTGGCGCACTTCTCCGACAAGCTCCGGCAACGGCCGCGATCCGTCGAGGCGCAGAACCGGGCAGGGCAATGCGGCAAGCCAGGCCTGGTGCCTCGCCAAATTGCGGCTCACGTTGCCTTCCTCGTAGCCGGAAGCCCATTCGATGAATTCTTCGGTCGCCTTATGCCGCCATCCGCCAGGAGCCACGGCATTGGTGCCAAAATGCGTGGCTTCACGGGCACGCAGCCGCTGCAGGCGTACCTCGCGCGGGGTGACGAGGAAGACCACCAGATCGAAATCGGAAATCAGCCCGTCGCCCCAGCCATTGAGCGATCCGCTCAGCACCCAATCCGCACACGGCAGAAATATCTCGCGCATCAGCTCCAGGCGCTCGCTGGCCTCGCGCATTACCCGATAGGGCGGAATGGTCGGTCGCCAGAAATAATCGTCGGTGTCGTGATGCGGCATCGCCAGCGAATCGGCCAAAGCTCGGCCGAGGCTGGTGACGCCCGAACCCGATGCACCCATGATGTGTATGCGGCAGCTTTTCATCGCAATATCAAGGCTTAGCGTTTCAGTAAGCTCGGCAATCCATCGAACCATAAGCCGCGCCAATTTGACTAATTATCGGCCCGCCCGGACTATCAGTCATCATCTGGAATCAATGCATGCGAAAATTTTCACAGAAGTTCAAAACCGGGGCGTCCGTCGTCGCGGTGGTCGTGGTGCTGTTTGGCGTTTACGGCTACCGCAAACTGCAGGCGCTTGCCGCCGATCCCAGCGGCGAAAAGGATTGCGGGCCGGCGGTGGGGGGTGGCGAGCAGGCCAAGATCGATCTGGAGCGGATCAAGGCGATTGCACCGCTGAAAGACGTAAAATGGTCGCAGCTCGGCGGCAGCATCAATGATGCCAGCTGTCTCAACAAGACCGAAATCTACGGCGTGGTCGAGGTGCGCAGCGTTGACGACATCACCAAAACGCTGACGTTTGCGCGCGACAACAAGCTCTCGGTCACGACCGCCGGCGTACGCCACAGCATGGGCGGGCAGGCGTTCCGCAAGGGCGGCATCGTGCTCGACATGCGTGGTTTCAACAAGATCGTGCTCAACGAGAGCCGGCGATCCATCACCGTGCAGCCAGGCGCGACCTGGCACGACATCCAGAACCTGCTGCACCCGCGCTTTGCGGTGCGTGCGATGCAGTCGACCGATATTTTCAGCGTCGGCGGTTCGATCTCGGTCAATGCCCACGGCATGGACCATCAGGCCGGCGCGCTCCGCAAATCGATCAAGTCGATGCGCGTAATGCTGGCGGACGGTACGCTGCGCACGGTGTCGGAAACCGAGAACAAGGAGTTGTTCAACCTCGTGGTCGGCGGCTACGGCCTGTTCGGCGTGATCGTCGAGGCCGAACTCGATATCGCCGACAACCTGGTCTACCAGACCGGACGTCGCATCATGGACTACAAGGAGTTTCCGGGGCTGTTCGCCAAGGAGATCGAGAAGGATGCCAATATCGGCCTGATGTACGGCCACCTCTCAACCGCGCCGAGCAGCTTCCTGCAGGAATTGCTGCTCTATACCTACACCAAGGTCGACGGATCAGATTTCAAGCGCGAACCGCTTGGCGAGGTCTCGGGCACCAAGCTGCGGCGGCTGACGATCAACCTGTCCAAACAAGGCCCGCTGTTCCAGGAGATGAAATGGCTGTCCGAGAAGCACATCGAGCACCGGATGGAAACCTGCACCGTGACGCGGGCGCAGGCGATCGGATCGGCGGAGGCCTGTCTCGTCAACCGCAACGACCCGATGCACGATTCCGTGCCGTATTTGCGCAACGCGCTGCCCAACGACACCGACATCCTGCATGAATATTTCATCCCGCGCAGCCAGTTCGTCTCCTTTGTCGACGGCATGCGCAAGGTGCTGACCGACAACAAGACCAATTTGCTGAATGCCTCGGTGCGCATCGTGCATCAGGAAGACAACTTCCTGACCTATTCGCCGGAGCCAGCATTCTCGCTGGTGCTCTACATCAACCAGACCACGGATGATGAAGGCAACAAGCGGATGAAGAAGGCGACCGAAGAGCTGATCGATCTCACGATCGCGCACAAGGGCCGGTTTTTCCTGCCCTACCAGCTCTATTATTCGAAGGATCAGTTGCAGCGGTCGTATCCGCAGATCAACGACTTCTTTGCGGCGAAGCGGAAGTATGATCCGGCGGAATTGTTCACCAACACGTTCTATCAGAAGTACGCGTCCTAGCGTGGCGAGCTCTCATCTCCGTCATGGCCGGGCTCGTCCCGGCCATCCACGTCTCCTTGCTTGGTGCGTCAAAGACGTGGATGCCCGGCACAAGGCCGGGCATGACGAGAGATGAATCGAACTTCCCGACTTTCGGTCGATCACAGCTGCGCGATGCGCTTGGGCGGAAGCCCGCTGCAGCCGCCGGCTTGCTCCGCGTCCAGCACCAACAGCGCACCTGCCGCATAGAGGCGGGCGACGAAGCCGGCATCGTCGGAGCGGGCGAAGGTGACATAGTCGCTCGCTGCAAGCACGCGTCCGTTGGCTTTGGCGATAATGGCCAGCGCCTGCGCCGGCGGGCCGATGATAGCCATCGACTTGCCCGGCGCCGATCCGAACGTCAAAGCGATCACAACCGCAAGCCAGCCGCACACCACGAGCGCGAAAGCGCCCGCGATCCGGCGTAGTGGCCGCAGCCTGCGATGATGTGGCGCTTCAGTAATCATAGAAATGCTCGATGCTCACGCCCCTGGCCTTGAGGTCGCGGTTGATATCGACGAGACGGTCGATCCTAGCCTTCAGGCCGGCCCTGCGGAAGCCGGGTTTGCCGTCAAGCTCCAGTGAAAACAGTTCCGTGGTTCCTTTGACGTCAAGCTTGGCGGCGTCGGGCGCGATCACGGTGATCAGGATTTCACGGTTGCCGGCGATCTCGGCGAGGCCATATCCCTGATCCAGCAGGCTCTGCAGGATTTCGGTGAAATCCTTGTAGCGCGGCGCCTGCACCAGCTGCCATTGCGGCGTCAGCGTGCGGATCGGTTTGATACGCGGCTCCTTCGCCAGCACCGCCGGCGGCAGTGTCGCGACCGCGAACATGATGTCGCGCGGCTCGTCGTCGCCACCGGCATCGAGCGCTTTCTGGATCAGCGCGGCATAACCGACCTTGAGATAGTACTCGGTGCCGAGCGCAAAATACCGCTCCCATGTTCGCAGCGGGCTATCGGTCCGCGCCGAGATCGCCATCAAGCCATCGAGCTTCTCGCGGAACGGAAATTTGAACCAGGGAACGGTATAAAGAAACGCCGCATAGTCCTGCAGTACCTTGCGCGCGTACAGGTCTTGCGGGGTCCGTTCCTCGCCCCGGATCCATTCGAACACACGGCCGATGGTGTTTTCATAAAATCCCTTGATCGCGTATTCGATCGAGTAGCTGACGCCGATAATATAGATCATGGTTTTGACTTCGGTGAGCGATTCACCGGTCGACGGCACCGCCTGATTGATGGTGCAGAAGCTGCGCCAGAATCCGAAAATGTGTCCGAGATAGTTGAAATGGCTTTCGCTGGACCGATCGAGGAAGCGGCCGAAATCCTCGAACGAATAAACGATGTACCATTCGGGAAAGGTGAAGAAGGTATTGTTCTGCTTGCGCTGGTAACGTGGCTCATTGATTGCAGGCAGCGTCACCGACGGCGCAGGTGACGCCGAAGCCGACGAAGAGGGGCGGCACGTGCCCTCGATATAGGCGAGCGGCCCAAGCACCGACACCGCGATCAGGATCGCGATGACGACAAGAATGCGCCGTAGCCATTTAAGCATGAACGGCGGTCCGCGTGCGCGGCGCCAGCAGATAGCCGATCAGGATCGCGACACCGCCGAGGGCGAGATGCGGCGCATTGGTGAACACCCGCGTCATCAGCGGCAAGTCGCGGATGCCGTTGATCAGGATACCGAAGTCGAGATAGCCCGAGCCGGTGAAGAGGCCGAGCAAGCCGTCGGCAAAGTAGAACGCGCCGAACAATTGGAAGAACAGTTCCGAGGCGCGGCGAGAGGTCAACGCTGCCGCGAGTGCCCACAGCGCGGAAACCAGATGCAGCCCGTCGGCATACCAGGTGCGGCGGAACAGGCCGAAGATCATGTCGTTCTGGTCGATGAAGGCCGGGATGTATCCGGTCAGGATCACGAAGCCGAGCAGGGCGGCGTAGCCCCAGGCGCACAATCTGATGATATCCATGATCCCTCCGGCCTTCTCGAATCTGTCCGTAAGTCTAGAGCTTTCCGAGCGCCTTGAGCAGGGCGTCGTTGAACAAAGCGGGATCTTCGATTTGCGGAATGTGACCGAGTCCGGGCAGCAAGGTGAGGGTGGTTTCCGGCGGCAACAGCGTTCGCAGATCAAGCGCCTGCTCAACCGGGGTAGTGTTGTCCTTGTCACCCCACAGGATCGCGACCGGGAGTTTCACCCGCGCATAGGCGCGGCGGTCGGCACTGATAGCGTCGCGGTCGGCGCCGAGGAAGTAATATAGCCAGTCGGCGATGTCGGGGGTGGTGTCGCGCTGCGTCGTCGGCCGCTGCAGGATCGCGACGAATTCGGGCAGCGCGCGTTCCTTTTTCTCGATCAGGGATTCGAGCAGCGTCTTCGTCGCCACTGGATTGGTGATGGTCAATGATACCAGTATTTCGCGAATCCATTTTGGCTGAATGATCCATGGCGCCTCGGAAGGAGCTACCGTCAGTCCCAGCGCCGCATCTACCAGCACGAGGCCCCGCGCCCGGTCCGGATAGCGCATCACCAGTTCGGTCGCTGCACCGGCGCCAAAGGAATGGCCGACGATAATTGCCGGCTTGGCTTTCAGATTGACGAGAACATCGTTGATGCGTGCAGCCTGATCCTTCCTTGTATAGCTGCCCGGACGATCCGAAAACCCAAACGGCGGCAGGTCGAGGGCGATGACGCGAAAGCCGGCGGCGGCGAGCACGCCGGTCGTGTGCCGCCAGAGTTCGCTCCACGCCGCCGTGCCGTGAAACAGCACGACAGGAATTCCATCCGCCGGGCCTTTTTCCTGCACGAACACACCACCGGAGCTGGTCGGCACCAAACGGCCCGATGGCGGCGCCAGTTCGGCGCGGGTGTGGGTTTCGCGGATCGATGCCGCCATCCGGAACGCTGTTATCGCGATCACGATCAATATCAGGAGCGCCAGCAGCGTCTTGCCCGACCAGCGCAGTATGTTTGAGATCACGAGGCCTCGCAGAAATGGATCGATCAAAATCGGGTGCAGTCAAATCAGATCGAATTTTAGGCTAGTGCAGATTCCCGGCGATGAAAAATCGCGGACATGATCAGCGGGCAGTTAACACCTGCGACAAAGTTGCGAATTATTGCCCCGACGGCGTGCGCAGGCCGTGCCAGGCGTCGCGCACCTGATGGTAATGCACTTCAGGCAGATAATCCGGCGTGTTGAGCCCCAGCGTCTTGACGTCGAGCCGGCCGATGGCGCTGAGCAGGGTGTAGGAGGCGATCACGCGGTCGCGTTGTGCGCCGATCAAGCGCGCCTTCGCGAGGATCAGATCCTGCTGCGAGTTCAGCACGTCGACCGTGGTGCGCTGGCCGCCCGCGGCCTCGCGCTGCACGCCCTGCAAGGCGACCGTTGCAGCCCGCACTTCGGATTCGGAAGCGGACACCGCGACCTTGGCGCCTTCATTGGCAACCCAGGCGCCGACCGCCGCGGTGCGCGCCTGGTTGCGGACCTGGTCGAGCACCAGCCGGCTCTGGGCTGAGATTTCCTTGGCCTGCCGGGTCTGCGAGGCGGCCATGCCGCCATCGTAGATCGGTTGCGTCAATTGGCCGGCCACCGAAGCCTGGTCGGTCCCGAAGGTGCCGAGCGTGGGATCCGACTGCTTGCTGCGGCTGACGCTGCCTTGCATCGTGATCGTCGGCATCAGGCTGCTTTCGGCGACGCGAATGCTGGTCGAGGCAACGTCGACGTCAAAGGCGGCCGCCATCACGGCTGGATGCTCCCGGAAGGCGAGACCGATGGCGTCGTCGCGGCTGCGGGGCAGATAGCGGTCTACGGTTTCGGCGAGGTTCAACTGCGTCGGCGCGTTGCCGATCACCTGGGTATAGGTGGCCTGGCTGATGGCCAAGGCAACCTCGGCGGCGTTGAGGTCGGCGAGGCCACGGTTGAGGCGGGCTTCGGCCTGGGCAGTGTCGGTCGGCGTCACGTCACCGGCATTGAGGCGCTTCTGGGTGATGCCGAGCGTTTCCCGCAGGAACGCGACGTTGGAACGCTGCGCGGTGACCAGCGACTGATTGGCCAGCACGTTGGTGTAGACGGTGACGGCATCGAGCAGCACGCCCTGGCCGACATTGCGCAGCGCCTCGCGGCCGGAAGATACCTGCAGTTCCGCGACGCGGACGCTGTTGGCGGTCTTGAAGCCGTTGAACAGCGTCTGGGTCACCGTCACCCCGATGGTCCAGGGTTTCAGGTTCGCCGACTGCACGGTGTTGTCGGGCAGGAGGTTGCGGACCGCCTGCAGGCCGGCGGTGAGGCTGGCGACGATCTGCGGCCGGTACCCCGCCAGCGCCTGCGGCACGCCTTCGTCGGTGGCGCGCTGGCGCGCGCGTTCGGCGTTGAGCTGCGGATTGGTCTGATAGGCCTTGGCCAGCGCGTCCGGGAGGTTCTCGGCCTGGGCGCCTGCCGCGGCAAACGCCACGCAAATCACGACGCCAAGGCAAATGCCTGTTCGAAGCACGCGCCTTGCAACGTGGCCAACTCTAGCGGCACGCCCAACCATTTGATCCCGCAACTACCCAAGGTCCGTCCGCCCCCGCCGACGGCCTCGTCACATCTACCTGTTTAGGGGGCGGTGCCGCCACTGGCAAACGGTCGCGCGACATCCTCACAGGAATTCGGCGCTTGGCTGTTGCAGGTTCGTCACAGACGAAGTTCGGTAACAAATGCGTTATAGCTCGGAGCAGCCGGCGTCTTATTCCAGGGCGGTCGGCGTTTCATGACGCCGGGTCCGCATTTTGATGCCGAAACTGTTTTCCGACCCCGAAGCGATCGCGGAAGACATCATCCGCGATGTCGGAACCAACCTCGTCGTCGGATTGCCGCTTGGGCTCGGCAAGGCCAACCACATCATCAATGCGCTCTATGCGCGCGCCGCGGCCGATCGCTCGATCAACCTGACCTTGTTTTCCGCGTTGACCCTGGAAAAGCCAAAGCCGGGCAGCCTGCTTGAAAAGCGCTTCATCGGTCCGGTGATCGACCGGCTGTTCGGCGGCTATCCCGATTTGACCTACGCCACCGCGCTGCATGCTGGCGCGCTACCGCCCAACATCCAGGTGATTGAATTTTTCTTCCTCGCCGGAAAGTGGCTGCACGTGCCGTATCCGCAGCAGCATTACATTTCTGCAAACTACACGCATGCCGCGTCCTATCTGCTGGCGCGCGGGCTCAATGTCGTCACCCAATTGGTGGCGAAGCGCGTGGAGGGTGGCGTCGCGCGCTACAGCCTGAGCTGCAACACCGACACCACGCTCGACATTTTGCGCGCCCGCGCCGAGGGCCGGGCGTCGTTCAGGCTGGTGGGCCAGGTCAATTCCGAACTGCCGTTCATGCCCGGCGCCGGCGATCTCGCGGGCAACGAATTCAGCGCGGTGCTCGACAGCCCCGAGACGGACTTTCCGCTGTTCGCGCCGCCGGCCGAGCCGATCAGCGACACCAAATACGCCATCGGTCTGCATGCCGCGGGTCTCGTGCCCGATGGTGGCACGCTACAGATCGGCATCGGGCAGGTCGGCGACGCGCTGGCGCAGGGCCTGATCGTTCGTCACCGCGACAATGCGCAATTCCAGGCGGTCATGAAGCGGCTCGCGCCGGACCAAGCGGTGCCGCAGGCCGGACCGTTCGAGAAGGGGCTGTACGGCGTCAGCGAAATGCTGTTCGAGGCGTTTCTCGGCCTGATCGACGCCGGCATCCTCAAGCGCGAAGTCGATGGCGTGACGCTGCACGGCGCGTTTTTCCTGGGTCCGAAAGCGTTTTATCGCACGCTGCGCGAGATGCCGGCGGAACAGATCGCGCGCATCCAGATGATGCCGGTGTCGTTCACCAACCAGCTTTATGGCGACGAGGATGCAAAACGACGCGCGCGCGTCGACGCCCGTTTCGTCAACAATGCGATGATGGCGACCTTGATGGGCGCTGCGATCTCCGACGGCCTCGAGAACGGTCAGGTCGTGAGCGGGGTTGGTGGGCAGTATAATTTCGTGGCACAGGCATTCGCGCTGCAGGGTGCGCGATCGATTTTGGCGCTGGAAGCAACGAGGCAGACCGGCGCGAAGGCGCAATCCAACATCCTCTGGAACTACGGCCACCAGACCATTCCGCGGCATCTGCGGGACGTCTTCGTCACCGAATATGGCGTCGCCGATCTCAGAGGAAAATCCGACGCCGAAACCATCGCGGCGATGCTTTCGATATCAGACTCCCGCTTCCAGGGCGAACTCGCAAAGGTCGCCAAGGATGCCGGCAAGCTGCCGAAGGATTTCGAAATTCCGCGCGCGCATCGCCGGAATTTTCCGGAAGCGATCGCGGCAGCGTTAAAGCCCGCGCGCGAGGCGGGCCTGCTGCCGTCGTTCCCGTTCGGCAGCGATTTCACCGAGACCGAACAGCGGCTGATCCCGGCCTTGCAATTGCTGCGGGATGCCCAGCGCAGGCCGCTGCGGTTGCCCGGTCTGTTATGGCAGGGAATGACGCAGCCGCCCGACACCGCGCGTCTCGAATGCCTGGCTCGGCTGGGCCTCGACCGCCCAACGACATTTGTCGAGCGGGCCTATCGCGCGCTGGTGAATGCGGCGCTGGCAAGGAGCAGGGCTGCATAATCTCAGCGTCGTCCCGGCCTAGTGCGCAATTGCGCACGGGCGCCGGGACCCATACGCCGCGGCCAGCTTTGCTGGAAAAGCAAGATAACTACCAGCGTGCAAAACAACAGCCGCCGGTGGCTAGGGGTCCCGGCGTTCGCCGGGACGACGTGAGAGCGTGCCTTACCGGTTCTTGTTCACCGGCTTGCGCTTCTCGATGAATGCCGCCATGCCCTCGGAGCGGTCTTCCAACGCAAACGTCGAGTGGAACAGATTGCGCTCGACATTCATGCCTTCCGACAGCGGCGTCTCGAACGCCCGGTTGATGGCTTCCTTGGCCATCGCGGCGGCCGGGCGCGACATCGAGGCGATCTTTTCCGCCGCGGCCAGTGCTTCGTCCATCAATTTGTCCGCCGGCACGACGCGGCTGACCAGGCCCGAACGCTCGGCTTCCGCGGCGTCCATCATCCGTCCCGTGAGACAGAGATCCATCGCCTTGGATTTGCCGATCGCGCGCGTCAGCCGCTGGGTCCCGCCGATGCCGGGGATGGTGCCGAGCGTGATTTCCGGCTGGCCGAATTTGGCGGTGTCGGAGGCAATGATGATGTCGCACATCATCGCAAGTTCGCAGCCGCCGCCGAGCGCATAGCCGCTGACGGCCGCGATCGTCGGCTTGCGGCAGATGGCGATGCGGTCGCCGCCGATGGCGGCGAAATCGCTGGAGAACATGTCGATGAAGGTTTTTGGTTGCATTTCCTTGATGTCGGCGCCGGCCGCAAAGGCCTTTTCGCTGCCGGTGACCAGGATGCATCCGATCGCGTCGTCGGCTTCGAGGTCATCGACGGCGGCGGCGATCTCGCGAAACACGCCGAACGACAGCGCGTTGAGCATTTTCGGGCGGTTCAGCGTGATAATGCCAACCGCGCCTTTGCTTTCGACAATGATGTGTTCGAACGTAGCCATGGTTCACCCCGGTGCCTGATTTGGCGGGCAATGTGCCCGCTGGCGGCAAGGGCTTCAAGTGGGCTGGGCTTCAAGTGGGCTGGGCTTCAAGTGGGCTGGGCTTCAAGTGGGTTGGGCTTCAAGTGGGCTGAAGAGGCGGCCCGGACGCATTTCGGCGCGTCCGGTGCCCGATACCTCACGCCATGAACATGCGCGCCGCCGAGGCCATGGTCAGCAACGCGCCAAAGGCGATGAAGATTTTTCCGATCAACGAGGTCTGATCCCAGGTCGAACTGTCATGGCTGGAAGCCAGAACCGGCGCCGCGGGGGCGGCTTTGGCCGCGGCCATCGCGACGGTCTGCGTGGCCGGGTTCTGCTGCAGGGCCCGATCGACATCGTTGAGCTGATCAGATGAGACCACGGCATCGGTCGTGGACTGCGCTTCCCCCGGCTTGTCGGCTGACGCCAGCAGGATATTGGCCTTTACCGTCATCGCCTGGGCGCTGCCAGGGGAGGCATCGGCGGATGCGAGTTGCGCATTGGCGTTGGCGACCGACGCCGGGATCGTGAGCGCGCCGCCGGTCGAGGCGTCGGCGAGCTCAACCGCTTTCCTGGTCTCGGCAGGTTTCGACGCGACTTTGCCCGATCGACGCGTGTAGCGCTTCCAGTGGCGTGTGCTCTGGCGGACGGACTTTCCCGGCGTCGCGCTTTCGGACTTCGACGTGGCGGCCGCGCGGTCCGTGCTGGCTGCCGTCGCCGGCGATGGCCCCGCGAAACACACGAAGAGCCCTGTTGCTAATATCAATGCCGAGCGCCCGCTGGCTTTGACAATCATGTGGCAATCTCCCCATTTGCCCGCCCCCGAACCGAAATGAGACCCCGCCCCGTGTCCACAGCGGGGCAAAAAAAGGGAATCTTCGGGCAAGACCGGGCAAAAGCAGGGCAGCTGCGTTGCAGCAGCCGAATAGGCTCGTCGTATTCTTCGGTACGCCATTGATCAGGCTGGCGCCGCGCGGGTGCGAGCCGGAGCGATCGATGGTATGAGCCAGCCGGCAAGGAACCTGCGGTCCCGATTCCCGGACGAGGCCGCGCGAAGCGAAACATCAGGGCGACGATCACGACTTCGTGATCGAGGTTCCCTGACGTAACAAATTGAAAAAGCGACCGAATTGCAAGGTGGGAGCGCGCGTGCGCGAACGTGAGGACGAATGGACCGGCCTGATGCGGTCGGCCATTTCAGGCGACAGTACGGCGTATCATCGCCTGCTCAAGGCCGTCACGCCGGTGCTCCGGGCCGCGGCGCGCCGCGGGCTCGCGCGTGCAGGGCAACCGGTCGATCAGTCCGAGGACATCGTGCAGGACATTTTGCTGGCGGTGCATTTGAAGCGGCACACCTGGGACGTCAGCGCCCCGTTCGCCCCATGGCTGTTTGCGATCGCCCGCAACAAGCTGATCGACGCGCTGCGGCGCCGGGGCCGGCGGGTTTTCGTCAACATCGACGATTTCGCCGAGGTGCTCCCGGGCGAGGCCCCGGTTGAGACGGCGTCGGCGGGCGAGGTCGCCGCCCAGTTGCAGTCGCTGCCGGCGCGCCAGCGCGACGTCCTGCAGTCGATCGCCGTCGAGAGTGCTTCGATCAAGGATACCGCAGCCAAACTGGCGATGAGCGAGGGCGCGGTGCGGGTCGCGCTGCATCGGGGCTTGACCAGCCTGACGGCGAAGTTACGGGAACAATGAGAATGGATACCGATCAGCTCATCAAAACCCTGGCTGCCGACAGCGCGCACCGCGCGCGGCCGGTCGGCTTTGCGCTGATGCTGGCGCTGATGGCGGCGGCTCCCGTCTCGCTTTTGATGTTCTTCACCGAGCTTGGCATCCGGCCCGACGTGATGACCGCGATGCGCAATCCGTTCTTCGACCTGAAATTCGCTGTGACGCTGGCACTGGCGATCGCGGCCATTGCCGTCAGCCTGCATCTGTCGCGGCCGGAAGCGTCACTGCGTGGCTTCGGCTGGCTGCTGTTGATCCCGGCCGGGCTTCTGACCGCAGGCATCGGCGGCGAGATGATGATGCCGCAGCGGCTGCCAATGATGACGCGGCTGATGGGCAACAATTCGCGGATGTGCATGACGGCGATCCCGCTGCTGTCATTGCCGATCCTTGCAGGCGCGCTGATCGGCCTGCGTCACGGCGCGCCGGCGCGGCCCGCTCTGGCCGGCGCCATCGCCGGAATGTTGTCGGCGGGGTTGGCGGCGACGCTCTACGCGTCGCATTGCACCGATGATTCACCGCTGTTCGTGGCGACCTGGTACACGCTCTCGACCGCGTTGGTCACGGCGATCGGCGCGCTCGCCGGATCGAAACTGCTCAGGTTCTGATTATTTTGTCGTCCCGGCCTTGAGCCGGGACGACGCGAACTTTGTGGCTCACTTCGCGGGCGCGTTTTGCTGCATGCGATGGAAGCGCAGCACCTGCTGGGCGGTCGATGGCCGCAGCCGCTCATAGGTATCCTTGCACGCCGATATGTCGGTCGGCTCCCCGCCCGTCAACTCGTCGCGCATGTTGATGATCGCCCGGACAGTAGACCATGACAGGCCCGCCACTTTCGCCAGGATCATCACGCCTTCGGCGCGGCTTTCGATCATCATGTTCTCGGCGATTGCCACCGGCACATTGGCCAGCGCTGCGATGGAGGCGTTGGCTTCGTCGAATTTGCCGGCCTCCGCAAATGACGCCACCTGGAATTCGTCGAGCCGGCCGTCCTGGTGAAGCGATTTGACCAGCGCGTGGGCAATCTCGGTGTTCCTGGTGATCGCCGACGGTGCGGAGCGCGCGCGCCGCGTCGCCTCCTTGACCGCGTTCGGCACCTGCGCCGCCAGCTGCGGGTTGGCCGTCTCCAGCCGCTGCCGGACCGCGTCGGACGCCTTGGCCAGCAGCTTCAAATACAGATGTCGCGGAATCGTCGGACGCGGGCCGGTGCAGGTCGCGAGGTTGTCGTCTCCCTCGGCGCGGTTGACCAGCCGCGTGAAGCCGCGCTCGGTGAATTCGGCGCCCGGATTGTTGACGGTGCTCTGGATCACCTCATCGTTGCCGCGCTGGACCAGCACGTCGGTGACTGCGCCGCTCAACACTTTTCGCGTCGAGATCGCCATCAAATGGGCCTGGCTCTTGCTGCGCGCATTCTCGATCAGGGTCTTGTCGTCGAGCCGTGCCGATTGCGACAGCACGGGCCCGGCGACCTCGATCACGTCGTCGAATGCCAGTGCCCGGATCGTCAGCGGCGGTGCGGTGTCGATCGGCGCGAGACGGTTGGCCAGCAATGTCTTGGCTGACGTTTCGATGTGGACGATCAGGCATTGGAAGACATCATCGAACAGGCCGACCTGTTCATCCGAATAATCCACCGCGCCGTTGATGAAGAGGTCGGTCACCCGGCGCAAGGTCTCGACCCGGCGGGCGACCGTCCCGTGCGCGAGCGTGGTCTGCAGTTCGTCGAGCAGGTTCATGGGGGCGATAGCGGACTTCGAACTCATGTGACTCTATCCTGGAGCAAAAGCCGGCGACGGATTCTCCGTCGCCGGAACACTGAAATGGTCGGTTCAGGCGCTGGCGATGCGGTTGCGTCCCTGTGCCTTGGCTGCGTAAAGCGCGCTGTCGGCGCGGGCGAGGAATATGTCCGGGGTTTCCTCCGGCTTCAGCGTCGCGACGCCTCCGGAAATGGTCACGCTCATGTCGGGCGAGAATGCGCTCCAGTCGAGCTCTGCAATGATCCCGCGCAGCCGGTCGAGCGCACGCACGGCGTGGTCCGTGCTCATGCCGGGCAGCACCAGCAGGAATTCCTCGCCGCCGTAGCGGCCGAAGCGGTCGATGCCGCGGATGTTGGCGAACATGGTGATGGCGAAAGTCCGCAGCACCTCGTCGCCGGTCGGATGACCAAAGGCGTCGTTGATGCGCTTGAACCAGTCGAGATCGATCAATGCAATCGAGCAGGGCGCGTCATTGCGGCCGGCGCGGGCGATCTCTTCATCCAGCATCCGCATGATGCAGCGGCGGTTATACGATCCCGTCAACTCGTCGAGTTCGGCAAGCTCCTCGATCCGCTTGTAGGCTTCCTTGAGTTTCTGCCCGCTCTGATAGAGCGATTGCTTCAGCGAGCTGGAGAAGATGCCTAAGAACATGCAGCGTCCGATGGTCAGGACGAACACCAAAAGGGTGGCAAAGCGCTCGAGGTGGCTGCCATGCGGCAGCGAGATCGGTCTGTCGGTCAACAGGAACAGCCCGGCCAGGCCGATCGTCATCGCCGTCCAGATCATCATGGTCTGCGCAGGGATCGAGCGCAGCGAACTGAAGCTGAACACGATGAACAGGGTACAGAGGAACATCCCGCCGACTTCCGGCGCGATATAGGTGAACGCCAGCGCAATCAGCATGCAGATGGTCGCCTGCGGGGCGACCAGATAATGATCCTTGAAGCGCTCGTTGAACCCGAACTCGGAAAGGATGAGGCTGAAAATCACCAGCGTCAGGCCGGAAGCGGCATAGGCCGGGGCGATCATGGGCGGTATCGAGCCGGCCTGCGCATAAAGCAGCAGGACCCCGGCGTCGATGATATAGCTGACCCCGATCATGATCAGGATCTGGCGGCGCTGCTTGGCGCGCCGGGCAAGCGCCTTCGCCGCCGGCTGAGGACCGACGCCGTCCAGATCGGCCGGATTCACGAATGAGGAGGCCGCGGTGCCCATGGACTCGCCGTTGATGGAACTCGGCAAAAATCTAAGTGGGAAAGCCTTTAGGTTTGGTATCTTTTGGAACCGAATCTGGTCCGTTAAAACACCTGCCACTACTCTGTTTCGCAACGGAAATTCGGCCGATTTGAACTGCCGGAACTGTTGCGTGGCAGCCCAAGCTGTAAGCAGATGCTGCCTTGTGGACTAACCCTTGGTATGGTCGCACCGGATCGCGCGCTCTCTAGGAAAGTAACTCCGTATTATGATACCGAAATTGGGGCTTTGTTCGTTCTCGCCGGCGCCTTTGGTGGTCGGTGCGCCTGTGTGGGGTAGATCACACATGCAATTGGTTCATTGCCGTAATGTGAAGAATCTTGCCTCGGCAATCGAACCCTCGGCCATCTCCCCCCGACCAACCTTGCGAGACGGCAATTGAGTGCGACACAGGCGGCTTCAGACGAAATTCTGATCGCTCGGATCGCTCAAGGCGACCGGCTCGCCATGCAGGTGCTTTACGGAAGGCACCATGTCAGGGTGTTCCGTTTCGGGCTTCGGCTCGTAAGGGACGAACAGGTTGCGGAAGACCTCATCAGTGAGGTGTTTCTCGATGTGTGGCGCCAGGCTGGCAAGTTCGAAGGCCGATCCGCCGTTACCACCTGGCTGCTGGCGATTACGCGGTTCAAGGCCCTGTCGGCACTTAGGCGCCGGAAGGATGTTGGACTGGACGATGAGACCGCGAACGCGATCGAGGATACGTCCGATGATCCGGAAGTGGTGGTTCAGAAGAAAGATACCAGTGATGCGTTGCGCAAGTGCCTGACATCACTTTCGCCTGAGCATCGGGAGATCGTCGATCTCGTCTACTACCACGAGAAGTCAGTGGAAGAGGTGGCCGAAATCGTCGGAATTCCCGAAAACACCGTCAAGACGCGTCTGTTTTATGCGCGCAAGAAATTAGCCGAACTGCTGAAGGCAGCCGGCATTGAGCGAGGTTGGCCATGATGGCGATGAGCAAGAAAATGCTGGATCAAGAGCCCGGCGAAATCGAGATGCTGCTGCCATTCCATGCGGCCGGCACGCTGAACGCGCGCGACGCTCGTCGCGTCGATGAGGCGCTCGCCGGCGATCCCGCGTTGGCCAAGCAATATGCCGTCATCCAGGAAGAATACGCCGAGACCATTCATCTCAACGAGAGCCTGGGTGCGCCGTCGGCGCGCGCCATGCAGAAGCTGTTCGCGGCGATCGACGGCGAGCCCGAGCGCAAGCCGTCGCTGTCGACCAGTCTCTCGGCGCGGGTCGCGGAATTCTTCACCCGGCTTTCGCCGCGGACGCTGGCCTGGTCGGCGAGCCTCGGCGCGGTTGCGCTGCTGCTGCAGGCCGGGGTGATTGGCGCGGTGCTGGTGAAGAATCAGACCGCCTCGTTCCAGACCGCTTCGCTGAGCCTCAACCAGACGGCGGCGCCCCTTACCCGCGAACTCGGTGCTGCGGTGCCGCCGCGCGCGCTGGTGCGGTTTAACCCGGACGCGCGCATGTCCGACATCAATACACTGCTCGAAAATTATCAGGCCTTGATCGTCGATGGCGCCAAGGGCGGCATGTTCCGGCTGCAGTTTGGCAACCGCGCGCTGGGCAAGGACGAAGTCACGAACCTGATGAGCAAGTTGCAAGGTGAGAAGATCGTCAATCTTGCGGTGCCGACGCCGTAAGGCGTCGGTCGCCTGACCAAGCCGAGGTCCCATGGTCGATATTGGCGTGAATTGGCGGATAAAGGCGCAGCGCGCGGCATTGGCATTGTCGGCGGTGGTGTTGCCGCTCGTGCTGTTCGGCGGTTCGGTAGCCGACGCGCAAGCCATCATGCGCACCCCGAGCCTGAACCTCAATTCCCGCGTGCCGACGATCAATCCGACCGTGACGTCGCGGGTCAATCCCACCGTCGGGGCGCGGGTCAATCCGGTCATCACGAACCGGCCTGTCATCACGAACCGGCCCGTCATCACGACGAACCGGCCTGTCATCACGACCCGGCCCGGTCCCGGGGTCATCGCGCGCGTTCCGCCGACCACGCACGGCGGAGGTGGAGGCGGAGATACGACATTGGTGGGGCGGATACCGAACGGGCGTCCCGAGATATCCCGTGTCGGTGTGGATCCAACGCTTCCTCTGCGTTTCTCGCCGAACCTCTATCCGGTCTGCCAATACGCCAATCGCGGCCCTGACGGCGAATGTTTCGACCGCCCGGTCCTCTCGGTCGATGGCGGCGGCAACGGCCCTTCGGCCAAGAACGGCAACAACGCTCCGCGCAACAACGCGCCGCCGCAGGCGGCCGCGATCGACACGCGCGCGATCCCGAACGAACTGGTGGCCGAGATCGACAGCGCGTTATCGCCGGCGCAGGCCGATGAACTGGCCCGGCGTCACGGCCTCGAGCGGCTCTCCTCGCAGGAATTTCCGCTGATCGGCGGCACCATCGGCCTGTTCCGGATCATCGATCAGCGCCCGGTGGACGTCGTCCGCCGTGAGTTCGCCGCTGACAGCGCCGGCGGCGTGAAGTCGGTGCAGCTCAATTTCCGATATGTGCTGCAGGATCAGAAGCGCTCGATGAGCGAGGGCGACGCCGCGCAATACGCGGTCGCCCAGCTTCGGTTGCCACAGGCGCACAAGTTGGTCCGCGGCATGAACGTCACCATTGCGGTGATCGATTCAGGCGTTGACGTCAAACATCCCGAACTCGTCAATTCGGTTGCCGATAGTTTCGATGCGCTCGGCAGCAAGGAGGGCCCGCACGTCCACGGTACCGGCATTGCCGGCGCGATCGTGGCGCATGGCAAGCTGATGGGAAGCGCGCCGGAGGCGCGGCTATTGGCGATCCGTGCGTTCGGCAGCGGCGCAAATGGTGCGGAGAGCACCTCCTACGTGATCCTCAAGGGGCTGGACTATGCGGCCGAGCACGGTGCGCAGATCATCAACATGAGTTTTGCGGGACCGAAGGATCCCTTGATCGAGCGGGGTGTTGCTGCAACCGCTTCCAGGGGGATCCTGATGGTGGCCGCCGCCGGCAATGCCGGCGCCAAATCGCCGGCGCTCTATCCCGCCGCCAATCCGAACGTCATTGCGGTGAGCGGAACCGACTCGCAGGCAAAGCTGTTTGCGGCATCGAACCGCGGTGTCCACATCGCCATCGCAGCGCCCGGCGCGGATATCTTCCTGCCGGCGCCGGATGATAAATACCAGATCACCTCGGGTACCTCGTTTTCCGCCGCCTTTGTCAGCGGCGTTGCCGCCCTGATGCTGGAGCGCAATCCTGCGTTGAAGCCGAACGATCTACGCGCGATCCTGACCAAGACCGCCCGCGACCTTGGCGCGCCCGGCCGTGACGATATGTTCGGGGCCGGCGAGGTCGATGCTTTCGCTGCCGTCACCGCCTCGACGGCCGCGCCTGCGGTACCGCTCGCTGCGGTTTCGGGAACTCCGGGATCTCAAAAGGCGCCGGCTCCCGCCGATAACGCTTCCGTGAGCAGAGCGATGAACGACTCGGCGCCGTCGATGGCGTCCGAGAAATCGGTCGCAAACAACGTCAATCGCCCCGCTACGCGGTGATTTCCGGCCGACTCGCCCCGAATAAAACTTAAAAAAATCGATCGGCCTTTTGAACGTCCCGCGAAGCTGCTGCGACTAATGAATGTGGGAGCGGTTATCCCTCCCCATCGGCTGTATTCGGCGCGAGCGCCCATCCACCCCAAGCGCCCATATGGCTTGACCCGTCCGGTTGTCCCCCCGGACGGGTCTTTTCTTTTCAGCACCCCGTTTCCGAGCGCGAGCCTCGCCTCCACTGACGCAGGCCGAGCGCCGTTCTGCCATCAAGACGGATCAAGCAGGCTCAGGCTTCCGGGGGTGCGTGCGCCGATCGAACCGCGTTGCCGTCCGTGAAATCACCGCGAGGTCCACGCAACGCGGCCATGCCGTTGAACGGCTTGACCGTCGATAGCGCAAGTAACCCAGCATTCATGCGGGTTTCTTGCACTGGGAGGCGTCCCGTAATGTCACGTACTGGACAAGCAAGAAGTTTTCCACAGAATATCCCCACCACGTCCAGTTGATTCGCCTCTGTTGCGTCTGCGTCCGTTCTTCTCCTTACGGGCAGTTTTATGACACATCATGCAGACGTGGCACGTGGCCGCGATATCGTTGCGCGCTGGTGCAATCTTGCGGAGCAGCGGCTGGATTACCTCACCGAACTGTTCGAGACCGGGCGCTGGCGGCGCTTTCATACCGAAGACGCATTTCTCGAAAATATCCGGGAAGCCAAGGAAGCGGTCGAACTCTGGCGCAAGCTGGAGACACGCGAGGCCTCGCTCGATAACACCGCTGTCGATCTATCCTGGCTCGGACGTCGCGAATCGACGCTGACAATTAGCGCGCGGCTGCGTGAGTACGCCCCTTCGGCTCCAAGTCTGGCCCTAAGCCTGGCCCCGGTCGCCGCCGAGCCGCCACGCGATGTTCCGGGCGATGTCCTGATAGCGCTGGAAAGCGTACTCGCCGATAGTGCCGAGGCGCCCTCGGTGCCCGATGCGCCGGCGCTGGACGATCTCTCGCCACCGGCGCTCGATCTCGACGTGATCAGGGATCGCTACCCGCTGCTGCGCAACGCGCTGTAGAGGAGCCGCGCCCTATCGCCGCACTGCATTGGTCCCGATCACCACCTGGGCGTAACGCTGGGCGCCTTCGGCGGACAGGTCGCTCGTGATGGCGCGGGCGTGGTCGAGGCCGACCACGGCGCCGCGCGGGGTTTCCGAAATCATGTTGTTGTTGACCAGCGCGGTGCCGGCGCCCGGCACCACCGAGACGCCGACCCCGACAAAGGCCTTGCGGATCACATTGCCCGTGATGGCGATGTCGCGGAGATATTTGCCCCAGCCGGCTACGATCCCGAAGGAGGGCGCGTTCTCGATCACGTTGCCGGTCACGGAACTGTCCGCCTCGACATAAATGCCGACGCCCGCGTCATCGTCCGGAATGGTGCCGACCGGCCGCTTGGGCAGCAGATTGCGGATGATGTTGCCCTGCACGACCGCGATGCGGCCGCCTTCGTTGAAATTGCAGACGGAGACGCCGACGGCGGCGCCATCGACGGTGTTGTTGGCGATCACGGCACCTTCGAACGAGAATTCCGAATACAGCGCGACCTCGCGGACGTCGCTGACGCTGTTGCCTGATATCTGGATGTTGGACGCCGAATTGCCGCGCACCGCCGAATAGTCGCAATTGCGGATGCGGTTGCCGCGCACGATCACGTTGCCGGCGCGGAAGGCGTTGATGGCGTTGCCGTACTGGCCGGAGCCGCCGGGGCCGGCCTTGATGTCCTCGATGCGGTTGTCCACGACCAGCGTGCCGTCATCTCCGATCGCGGTCCGCAAGATCTCGATGCCGTTGTCGTTGGTGTCGATGATGGTGTTGCGCGAGACGATCAGGCCCTTTGCATCGAACGATACCACCGCCGTGGTCGCGATCTTGGTGAAGATGTTGCCGCTGATGTCGCCGGAGACCTGTTCGAGCCAAATGCCGTTGCCGCCGCTGGCGGTGATTTCGCAGTCGGTGATGCGGACGTCGCGCCCACCCGCGCAATGGACCAGACCGCGCCGTGTCGGCAGCGGAATGGCGCCGCCGTCGAACGTGATGCCGGACAGACCGATGCCGCCGGCCCCCTCGCTCTGCAGCATCGATGCGCCGCCACTGAAGACGAATTTGGTCGCGCCGCGCACGCCGACCAGTTGCGAGCCGTTTTGCAGGCGGAGCAGCCCGGTGCGGTAGACGCCCGGCGGCAGCGATAACGGCACCTGCGCCCGCGCGGCTTCATCGATCGCGCGCTGCAGCGCCTTGGTTTGATCGTCGGGACTGCCGGGGCGCACGCCATATTGCGTGGCGTCGCGCCCGAACGTCGAGGCCGGCGGCGCCGCGCGCGCAGCGTCCGGCGACATCGCCAACGCGCCGGCAATGCCGGCGGCGGAAACGCCCATGAACTGGCGGCGTTTTGCGTCCATGATTCGATATCCTCGCGCAATGCAGGCCATGGCATTCGCAAGCCAAAGCTAGCGCGAAAATGGACCGGCGCATGGTGAACACGAGGGCGGAACAGGGCGATTGTTGGGGGTAGGGTTAATCCTGGGTAGACCGGTCGTAGGGTGGGCAAAGCGCCAGCGTGCCCACCATATCGCTCAACGAACAGGATTGGTGGGCACGGCGCAAGAGCGCCTTTGCCCACAACCTACGAAGTCAGTACCGCCTGCCTCGCCAGTTTCACCATCTCGAGCAGCATCGCCTCGCCGGCATCGACCAGTTCATCGAGCGTGATGCGTGCGTTGCCCTTGCGCCGCAATGCGCCGCCGCGTGCGAGCGGCGGGATGTGCACGAACGAGGCCAGACGGAGATGATCGTTGGCGGCGGCAGCCTCGATCGCGCGCCAGCTCAAATAATTGCAAAGATAACTACCAGCATCGCGCGATGGCCGCGCGTCGATGCCTGTCGCCAGCGCAGCGCGCAGCAGCCGCAACGTATGCGGACCGAACCGCATCGCGTCCGGGCCGAGCCCGATCGATCCCTTGCGGACGCGGGTTTGCGCCGCATCGGGCCATAGCAAAGTCACGGCGTTGCGCGCACGGGTCTCGATCCTGACATGCGCGGTGCGGCCCGCCAAGCCGAACATCAGTATTGCCTTCGGCCGGTATTTTGCGAGAGCTTGAGGCAATTCGAGGTCGACCGCCTTGTAGGTCACAGGAAAGATGTGACTCGATATTTCCACGTCGGCAAAGGCCGGACGGCGCACCCGCAACAGCCGCTCGACCAGCGCCTGCGTCGGATTATACGGCGCGCCCGGAAACGGACCGAAGCCGGTGAGGAGAATGCGAAGCCTGTCGTTCACCGCAGCATCTCCGCGATCTGTTCGGCCGCAACCGCCGGCGTGATGCGCCCGTCGGCGACCTCGGCCTCGGTCTTTTTCACCCTGGCGCGGATCGCGGGGTCGGCGCGCAGCCGCGCCATCATCCGCTGCTCCAGCATCGACCACATCCATTTCACCTGCTGCTCGCGCCGCCTGCCTGCAAATTCGCCCGAGGCATTCATGGCGGTGCGGTGATCGAGGATCTTCTGCCACAGCGTGTCCATGCCGGTGCCGGTCAGCGCCGAATAGGTCAGCACCGGCGGATGCCAGTGCTCGGAACGGGGCGTTAGAATATGCAGCGCGCCGCGATATTCTGCAGCGGCGAGATTGGCGCGCTTGATATTGTCGCCATCGGCCTTGTTGACCGCGATCATGTCGGCGAGTTCGACCAGGCCCTTTTTGATGCCCTGCAATTCGTCGCCGGCGCCGGGCAGCATCAGGGCCAGGAAGAAGTCGGTCATGTCGCAGACCGCGGTCTCGGACTGGCCGATGCCGACCGTCTCCACCAGCACCACGTCGAAGCCGGCCGCCTCGCACAACAACATCGCCTCGCGGGTTTTCGCGGCGACCCCGCCGAGCGTGCCTGATGCAGGCGAGGGCCGGATGAAGGCATTGTCGGAGGCTGACAATCGCGCCATCCGCGTCTTGTCGCCGAGGATGGAGCCGCCGGTGCGTGCCGAGGAGGGATCGACCGCCAGCACCGCGACCTTGTGGCCGCCCTCGATCAGGAACATGCCGAGCGCATCGATGGTGGTTGACTTGCCGACCCCGGGCGACCCGGTGATGCCGACGCGCACGGCCTTGCCGGTGTCGGGCAGCAGCGCCTGCACCAGGTCGCGCGCCGCGGCCTGATGGTCGCCACGGCGGCTCTCGATCAGGGTGATCGCACGCGCCAGCGCGGCGCGGTGACCCAAACGCAGATCCTTGGCGAGCTTGTCGATATCGGGGGGAGCAATCGGCCGGTTCATGCCTTGGTTTACAACGGCTGTGCGGTGCAGGCGAGGGGATCGTGTGGCGTGTTAGCGGGGCGCGGCGGCGGGCGAAATCGCCTTGAGCCGTCGCCACCCCCAGACCAGCACCGGCCAAATCAACGCGCCGATCGCCAGGGCGGCGAGGATCGCGGAAATCGGTCGCTCGAAGAACGGCAACACGCTGCCGTCGGACTTGATCAGCGAAGTCACGAAACTCTGCTCGATCATGGTGCCCATCACGATACCGAGCACCATGGCGGCGACCGGATAACCGTTGGCTTCCATGACGTAACCAATGATTCCGAAAGCCGCGACGGTCACGACGCCGAACATGTTGTTGCCGATGGCGAACGAACCGACCGCGCAGCACAGCATGATGAAGGGCATGACGGAGGAACGGGGTGCGCGCAACACATAACTCGCCAGACGGATCATGACGATGCCCAGCGGAATCATGATGATGTTTGCGATGATGAACATGAGATAAATCGCATACATGCTCGACGCCTTCTCAGTGAACAGCGTCGGGCCGGGGTTCAATCCCTTCATGTAGAGCACGCCGATGGCGATGGCCGCGATGGTGTCGCCGGGAATGCCGAACAGCAGCGACGGCACCCAACCCGACGCGATGCTGGCGTTGTTGCTGGCGCCGGCTTCGACCAGGCCCTCAACGTGGCCGGTTCCGAACTTCTCGGGTTCCTTCGAGAAGCGCTTGGACATCGCGTAGCTGACCCACGCGGCCATGTCGGCACCGGCGCCTGGCAGCACCCCGATGATGATGCCGATGATGTTCCCGCGTGTCATCTGCCAGCGATATTTCTTGGTGAGCCTCCACTGGCCCGCCATGATGCTTCCGAACTTGCGCTTTGGGATTGGTGGCGGTTCCGGCGTCAGCATTGCACGCATGACTTGCGCCACGGCAAATACGCCAACCAGCGCCGGGATCGGTTCGATGCCGCCGAACAGATCGGTCATTCCAAACGTGAAGCGAGGCACGCCGCCGGGATTTTCGATCCCGACGCAGGCGACCAGCAGGCCGATGAACATGCCCGCAATGGCCTTTACGGGCGAAGAGCGCGCGACCAGCGTCGCGCACATCAGGCCCAGGAACGCGAGCCAGAAATATTCGAAGGTCGAGAACGACAGCGCGATCTCGGCAAGCGGCGGTGCGAGGATCATCAGCGAGAGCGTGCCCGCGATACCGCCAACGGCGGAGAACCATACGCCGGCGCCAAGCGCCAGTTCGGCTTCTCCCTTGCGGGTCATGGCATAGGCTTCGTCCGCGTAAGCTGCCGAGGCGGGAGTACCGGGAATGCGAAGCAACGCGCCGGGGATGTCGCCGGAGAAGATCGCCATCGTGGACGCCGCCACGATGGTCGCAATCGCGGCGATCGGTGACAAATAGAACGTAACCGGGACCAGCAGGGCGGTCGCCATCGTCGCGGACAGGCCGGGTAGCGACCCGATGACGAGGCCATAGACCGATGCCGCCAGCATCGCGATGATGACTTCCCAGGTGGAAATGAGCGCGAACGCTTCAATCAGGGTGTTAAGCATGGGTCACCACGGCATCGGCAACAGCCCGGCCGGGAGCGGCACGCGCAGTAGCTTGCTGAAAATCAGATGGATGACAATCGGTGCCATCACCGCGAGCGGCAGCGAAAGCTTCCAGCGCGCGCCGAGCGCGCTCGACGTCACGTACACGATCAGCGCGGCCGTGATGATGAAACCCAATCGGTCCGCAGCCGCCACGTAGAACAACAGCAGTGCCGGCGGTAACAGTGCGCGCAGGCCGTAAAGCTTGCCCGTGGGCGGCCGCGCTTGACCAGTCTCGATCGGAACAATCTCTTCTTCCTCTTCGAAGGTGCGGCCGATGCCGAGAGCGATCGCGAGCCCGCAAAGCGCGAGACCCGACCCGATCACCAGCGGAAAGATATTGGGGCCTACCGGCTGGCCGGGTACGGGCGGCAACAGCCAGCCGCCATAGGCAGCCGCCGCTCCGAGGCCAACGAGAAACAATCCCGTGACTTGATCGGGAAGACGCATAAAACGAGCCCCACGTATTTCCGAGCAAGTGAACCGGCGGGACGATCAGGCCTTGGAGAGGCCGGCAGCTTTCATCGCCTCGCCCATCTGGGCGTCGCCCTTGTCCATGAATGCCGCGAATTCCGTCGCGTCGCCCCACACCGTTCCGAAACCGCGATTGCTCATGAAGTCCTTGAAGTCCTTGGAGTCGTAGACCTTCTTCAGCGAAGCCGTGAGCTTGGTCGCGACATCAGCAGGCAGGCCCTTCGGACCCGCAATGCCGCGCCACGCCCCCGTCGCATAGTCGATCCCCATCGACTCCTTCAGCGTCGGCACGTCAGGGAATGACGGGTTGCGCTTGGGCGCCATGATGGCGAGGCTGCGCGCCTTGCCGGCCTCGATGATCGCGCGCGCTTCCGGCACCGAGCAGGTGGTCAGGTCGAGACCACCCGCCGCGAGATCCTGCATCGCGGGGGCGGCACCGTTCGACGGTACCCAGGCCACCTGATTTGCAGGAAGTCCGAGCGCCTGCATCCAGCCGACCAGCGCCAGATGCCAAATGCCGCCCTGGCCGGTACCCGAGGCTTTGAACTTGCCGACAGGCGCTGCCTTGATGGCGTCGGCGAGCTCCTTCACGGTCTTGTAGGGCGACGCTGAAGGGACCTGGATGCCGGGCGGGTCCTCGTTCATCAGGGCCAGCGGCGTGTAGCTCTTTGGCGCCAGTTCGGTGAGTCCCTGCCAGTGCATCATCGAGATTTCCACCGTCAGCATACCGATGGTGTAGCCGTCGGGCGGCGCGGTTGCGATGGCGGAATGGCCGACCACGCCGGAGCCGCCGGTGCGATTGACCACGTTGAAGGGCTGGCCGAGGTCCTTCTCCAAAAGTGCCGCCACGATACGCGCGGTCGCATCGGTGCCGCCGCCGGCGCCCCATGGCACGATCACGGTCACCGGCCGTGCCGGGTAAGCCTGCGCCAACGCCGGTTTGAATCCAAAACCCGCGACGGCCGCTGCTGCGGCGGTTGAAGCCGCAAATGCGCGGCGCGTAATTTTGGTCATGTAATCCTCCCTGCGGCGTCCCTGACAGCGGGCGCTCTTGTGATGCGGCATTCTAGGCGGCTTTGCGTTGCGCTCGCAAGGCGTTACGCGGTGATGCTGGATGATCGCCGGTGGGACATCGCGACACATCCGGAAATCGGGTGGTGGCGATCAGGAGGCGCGGATAGGTATCCTTGCGCGGCGTCACTGGACAGCCGCGATCGACTGCGGAGGTAACATGACGACAGCCTATTACAGCACCGTGCTGGATTATCCGCTTGCTACCGTGTGGTCGCTGATCCGCGATTTCAACAATTATCCGGCCTATATCGATGGCGTAAGCGAAAGCGTCATCGAGGACGACAAGGGCGGCGACGAAGTCGGCGCCATCAGGCGCTTCTGCTATCTCGGCACCTGGATCCGGCAGCGCCTGGCTCGTCATTCCGACGCGCAGCACACGCTGACCTATGCCGGCATCGAACCATTCCCGTTTCCACCGGATATTCTGCCGGAAGCACCAGGCCCGACGCGCTATGAGGGCACCATGCACCTGATACGAATCGTCAAGGGCGACCGGACCTTCATTGAATGGGATGTCGCGCTCGACACCGCGCCTGACGATGCCGATCGCTGGCTGACGCTGTTCCAGTCGTGGATACCGGACTGGACGCATTCGCTGGAGCGGGCATTGGAGCGCCGCGTTGGGTGAGGCTACTCCGCCGCCTCGCTGTGCCCCAGCCTTGCATTGAGCTTGTGGATCAGCTCTTCGGCGGCGTCGGCAATCACGGTGCCCGGCGGGAAGATCGCTTCAGCGCCGGCCTTGTAGAGCGCCTCGTAATCCTGCGGCGGCACCACGCCGCCGATGATGATCATGATGTCCTCGCGGCCCTGCTTCTTCAGCGCGGCCTTCAGTTCCGGTACCGCGGTGAGGTGGGCGGCGGCCAGCGAGGAGACGCCGAGGATATGCACGTCGTTCTCGACCGCCTGCCGCGCAGCCTCGTCGGCGGTCGCAAACAGTGGTCCGATATCGACGTCGAAGCCGACATCGGCAAAGGCTGATGCGATCACCTTCTGGCCGCGGTCGTGGCCGTCTTGGCCGATCTTGGCGACCAGGATACGGGGGCGGCGGCCCTCGGCATCCTCGAACGCATCGATCAGCGCCTGCACTTTTTCGACCCGGTTGGACATGGTGGACGCCTCCCGCTTGTAGACGCCGGTGATGGATTTGATCTCCGCGCGATGCCGTCCGAACACCTTCTCCATCGCGTCCGAGATTTCGCCGACGGTGGCTTTGGCGCGCGCCGCGTCGATGGCGAGCGCCAAGAGGTTGCCGTTGCCTTCGCCAGCGCTGCGCGTCAGCGCCGCCAGCGCCTGGTCGACGTCCTTCTGACTGCGCTCGGAGCGCAGCCGCGACAGCTTGTCGATCTGCAGCCGACGCACGGTGGAATTCTCCACCTTCAGCACGTCGATGGCGGCTTCATTGACCGGCTTGAACTTGTTGACACCGATCACGGCCTGCCGACCGGCATCGATCCGTGCCTGCGTCTTGGCCGAGGCTTCCTCGATTCTTAGCTTCGGCACGCCGGCCTCGATCGCCTTCGCCATGCCGCCGAGCGCCTCGACCTCCTGGATATGGCCCCAGGCCTTGGCGGCGAGATCGCGGGTCAGCCGTTCGACGTAATAAGAGCCGCCCCAGGGATCGATGATGCGGTTGGTGCCGCTTTCCTGTTGCAGGAACAATTGCGTGTTGCGGGCGATGCGCGCCGAGAAATCGGTCGGCAGCGCCAAGGCTTCGTCGAGCGCGTTGGTGTGCAGCGATTGGGTGTGGCCTTGCGTCGCCGCCATCGCCTCGATGGTGGTGCGCATCACATTGTTGAAGACGTCCTGCGCGGTCAGCGACCAGCCTGAGGTCTGGCAATGCGTGCGAAGCGACAGCGAGCGCGGATCCTTCGGATTGAACTGCGTCAGCAGCTTGGCCCACAGCAGCCGCGCCGCGCGCATTTTTGCCACCTCCATGAAAAAATTCATGCCGATGGCCCAGAAGAATGACAGCCGAGGCGCGAAGCGGTCGACGTCGAGGCCCGCGGCAAGGCCGGCGCGGAGATATTCGACGCCGTCAGCCAGCGTATAGGCGAGCTCGAGGTCCTGCGTAGCGCCGGCTTCCTGCATGTGATAGCCGGAGATCGAAATGGAGTTGTACTTCGGCATCTTCTGCGAGGTGTAGGCAAAGATGTCGGAGATGATCCGCATCGAGGGGGTAGGCGGATAGATGTAGGTGTTGCGCACCATGAACTCTTTCAGAATGTCATTCTGAATGGTGCCCGACAGTTTCTCCGGCGGTACGCCCTGTTCCTCGGCGGCGGCAACGAACAGCGCCAGGATCGGCAGTACGGCGCCGTTCATCGTCATCGACACGCTCATCTGGTCGAGCGGGATGCCGGCAAACAGCGTGCGCATGTCATAGATGGAATCGATCGCCACGCCGGCCATGCCGACGTCGCCGGAGACGCGCGGATGATCGGAGTCATAACCGCGGTGCGTCGCCAGATCGAATGCGACCGAAAGGCCCTTTTGTCCGGCCGCGAGGTTGCGGCGGTAGAACGCGTTGGAATCTTCCGCCGTTGAGAACCCGGCATATTGCCTGATCGTCCAGGGCTGGTTGACATACATGGTCGGGTAGGGGCCGCGCAGATAGGGCGCAATGCCGGGCCAGGTCTCGAGGAAGTCGATGCCTTCGAGATCAGCCTCGCTGTAGCCGGGCTTGACGAGGATGCCCTCGGGCGTCAGCCAAGGCTCGGCGCCGGCAGTCGGTGCCGGCGCGTCGACCGGCTCGAACTTCACAGCGGTGAAATCGGGTATTCTGCTCATGATGAGCGGCCTTCCTTCAATTTCGCTATCCGTGCCTCGCAGTCCGCGAGACGCTTCAGAGTCTCAGGCTCGCCTGCGATCTGCTCTGAACTGAGCGCAAGCACTTCTCCTGCTCGAAACGTAATACCGAACAACGTTATTCTTCGCGAAAAAATGTACGCCAATAGCGGTAAACCCACTACCACGAAAAGGACGGTGGAAGCCGGAACCTGGCCGGCGAAAAACCCTGCCACGATCAAAATTGCGATGCCGCAAATGATGGCAATCCCGGTTACAGCAAGCCATGTCGGCGCCTGGTCCTCCGGCGATGCCGGCCGCAGCCAGCGTGCCGACCGCATCGGATAGAATGGTCCGTTATGATAAGCGATCATCGAGAGCAGTCGATCGCGCTCAGCTTCGAGTTGCGGCAGGTCATCCTGACCAGCCATATCGCCTGCTGAAGGTGTCTGTGCCATTCGGGTCGCGGCCTGTCCTCAATCATGGTCCGGATGCTGGTGGCTGACGATACGGCTAAGCTTTTCGCTACCAGTACCCTCAAGTGTGCTCCTGCCTGGCAGATCGCCGATCCTGCCGACCCAGGCCAAATGGGACTCGGTGCCGGTGGCGTAGGTCGGAACCACGAGGTCCGGCCGATCGAAACTGCCGGTGGTAAGCTCGATCACCGTTCCGTCGATCACCCGGTAGCTGAGCGGCGTCCCACACGCGGCGCAGAAGTCGCGCTCGGCGATCGTCGACGAGCGATAGGTCGCCGGTTTGCCGCGGGTCCAGGCAAAATCCTCGTGCTTGACTTCGGCGAGCGAAATGAAAGGGCCGCCCACCGCTTTCTGGCACATGCGGCAGTGGCACAAGCCTATCTTCACCGGGCCCGCATAAGCCGCGAAACGCACGGCGCCGCACTGGCAGCCGCCGGTCAGAACAGCTTTTCTCTCCGATGTCATGCTCACTCCATCCGCTTCCAGGCGTCCCGCAACATTGCGAGCGCATCGCCGCCGGCAAA
The DNA here is from genome assembly GCF_018130145.1 of Bradyrhizobium sp. AUGA SZCCT0176. Lineage (GTDB taxonomy): Bacteria > Pseudomonadota > Alphaproteobacteria > Rhizobiales > Xanthobacteraceae > Bradyrhizobium. Next base: position 273,408 of record NZ_JAFCMB010000005.1, read on the forward strand.
AATGAAGTCACCGACGCCGGCGGCCCGTAGTGCTGCTTCCTGTTCGCCGGGCCGCCCTGCCAGATAGATATGCTTTGCACCGCTGGCTTGAAGGGCCTGTGCGGCCGCTATCGCCTGAGCGGCATAGACTTTGTCGGAGGAACAGAGGCACGCCACGTCAGCGCCGGAGGCCTTGAATGCGGCGGCAAGCGCCGCCGGATCGGCAAAGCCCTGCGTATCGATCGCCTCGATGCCGCCGGTCTCGAAGAAGCTTTTTGCAAATGTCGCCCGCGCGGTGAAATCGGCCGGGGTGCCGAGATTGGCGAGGAATATCTTGGGCCGTGCGCCGCCGTTCTTGAGCTTATCGTCCGATTTGTCGCGCAACGCTTCGAACGGCGCGGCCAGCCGCATCGGCGGCAGCGCGTCGAACTTGAATTTGGCTTCGCCATAGGGCGCCAGCGCAATCGGTTTTGCGTCCAGCACCGCGATCTCGGCCTCGTGCAGGTTCGGAAATTCGCTGGCGCCGGTCAGTAAGTCGCGGCGCTTGGCGATGTTGGTCTCGCGCACGGCTCGCGTTGCAGCGACCTTGCGCTGGATCAGGTTCTGCTCGAGCGCGGCGAACAGGCCGCCGGCCTTTTCGATGTCCTGGAACAGCGACCACGCGGCTTCGCAAAGCTGCTTTGTCAGCGTCTCGATGCCGCCGGAGCCGGCGGCGGGATCGGACACTTTGGCGAGGTTGGATTCTTCCAGCAGCACCAACTGCGTGTTGCGCGCGGCGCGGCGCGCGAACGGATCCGGCAAGCCCAGCGCCAGCGTATGCGGCAGCACGGTGATGGCGTTGGCGCCGCCGAGGCCGGCGGAGAAGGTCGCCATCGTCGCGCGCAGCATGTTCACGTACGGGTCGCGCTGCGTCAGCATGCGCCAGGCGCTATCGGCAGCGACGAACAGCGGTTTGGGCACGAGGCCACAGGCCTGTTCGACCCGCGCCCACAACAGCCGCAGCGCGCGGAATTTCGCCAGCGTCAGGAATTGGTCGGCGTCGGCGGAAAGCCGCGCATAGACCATGCCCTGCGCGTCTTCGAGCGAGATGCCGGCCGTTTCGATCGCGCGCAGATAGGCGACGCCTGCGGCGAGCACAAACGCCAGCTCCTGGACTTCCGATCCGCCGGCATCGTGGATCACGCGCCCGTCGGCGGCCGCGAGCGGACCTTTGAAGCCGAGCGCGGCAAGGCCTTTGATGGCGCTGGTGACCGCGGGCACGATCTCGGACCAGCTATAGGGGCTGGAACCCCACACCGCGCCGGCCCCGAGCGGGTCGAGCCCGAAACGGATATCGCAGGCCGCAGGATCGAGCCCCTTGCCCTTGATATATTCCGCGACATGGATGGCCGCCATCCGCGACTGCGGACCGATCTGAAGTTCGATGCCGATGCCGGCATCGAGATAGATGCCATCGAGGATTTGCGCCACCGCTTCCGGCGAGGGATCCAGCCCGAAGCCGTAGGCGCCATTGGCGCCGGCGAACACGAGGGTGAGCCCGGTCGCGCCATTTTCGAGGTCGTGCAGCGCCTGCGCGTTGGCCGCTTTGGCGTCGGGATGATCGGCCCGCTGCATGATCTGCCAGGGCGTGGCCGCAGGGCGGCCTGCGACCGGGGCGGCGCCTTGCGCGCGCGGGTAGATCGGATCGATCTTCAATCCATCGGATGTCTTGCCGATGAGCTTCTCGAACGGCGCGCCTTTCAGCACCCCGTCGACCAGCTTGCGCCAGTCTTCGTAGTTCGCGGGGGCAAAATCCGCGGCTAATCGCAACTCATTGGTGGTGGTCGTCATCCGGACAGTCGTTCCTTGGTCGCCTCTTGATTTGGCCGGAAATTGCCACGGGGCGGCCGCCAAGCCAAACGGTTGTTTTAGGCCACCCGGGGCCTAGTCAGGGCTGGTCGAGGTCGGGTAGTCGCAAAATACCGGCGGTCGAAAGCCCCGCCAGCGCGTCCCTGACGCTGCGTCCCGCAATGATACGGTCGGGCACGATCTCGGCGAGCGGCACCAGCACGAAGGCGCGCTCGAACAGCCGGGCATGCGGCAGTGTCAACTCCGGCTTGTCGATCTTGACGTCGTCATAGGCGATCAGGTCGAGGTCGAGGGTGCGCGGGCCCCAATGCTGCTCGGCGGCGCGGTCGCGGCCGAACTTCTTCTCGATCTTGTGCAGCGTGAACAGCAGCGCATGCGGATCGAGACTGGTGTCGATTTCGATGCAGGCGTTGATGAAGGGCGCCTGCGCTTCATTGCCCCAGGGCGGCGTGGTGTAATCCGACGAACGCGCCAGCAATGCCGCCTGCGTCATGCCGCAAATGTTGGAGATGGCCTTGCGGAACGTCGCGCGCACGTCGCCGACATTGCCGCCGAGCGCGATCAGCACGTCCGCCATGTCAGGGCGACTGCCTTGTGCGCATCAAGACCACGCCGACATCGTCAAAGATCGCGGCGATCGGCGCGTGCGGCTTGTGGACGGTGACCTCGACCGCGTTGATGCGCGGAAACGCGACCAGGATGGCATCGGCCACGGCGCCGGCCGCACGTTCCAGCAGTTTGTAATTGGTGTTCTTGAACGCCGCCGTCGCGGTCGCGACCACGTTGGAGTAGGACACGGTGTCGGACAGGCGGTCGGTGCGCGAGGATTCCGACAGGTCGACGGAGAGCTCGAGATCGATCACGAAGCGCTGGCCGACTTCAGTTTCGTGTTCCATCACGCCATGGCGGGCATGGATGACGACACCGGTGATGAAGATCGTATCGGTCATCTCTGCAGTTCCCCAATGGCGGCTGCGACGCGCAGCGCTTGAACGGTTTCCACAACATCATGGGCACGGATGATGCGCGCGCCGCCCTTGGCCGCAATCAGATGGGCGGCGATCGAGCCGCCAAGGCGCTGATGCGGTTCCGACGGCGTCACGACACTAATGAAGCGCTTGCGCGAGGCCCCGACCAGCAGCGGCAGGCCGAAGGATTGCAGCTCATGCAGCCGCGCCAGGGCCGTCATGCTCTGTTCCGGCGTCTTGCCAAAGCCGATGCCGGGGTCGAGCACGATCTTGCCAGGCGAAATACCGGCCTTCGCGGCGACGTCGAGCGATCGCGCGAAGAATGCAGCGATATCCTTCATGATGTCGATCGCGGGATCGGCGCTGTCGCGGTTGTGCATGATGATGACGGGCACCTGGTGTGCCGCGATCAGGCCGGCCATGCCGGCATCGCGCTGCAGCCCCCAGACATCGTTGGCGATGACGGCGCCATGGTCGAGCGCCCAGGCGACGACGGCCGATTTCATGCTGTCGATCGAAACGGGAATCCCAAGCGAAACAACCTCCGGTAGCACCGGTTGCAACCGCTTCAACTCTTCTTCTACCGAGATCGGTTCTGATCCATAGGGTCGGGTCGATTCCGCACCGATGTCGATGATGTCAGCACCTTCGGCGACCATCCGGCGGGCCTGCGCAAGCGCGCTTTCGGGGGCAGCGAACTGTCCGCCATCGGAAAATGAGTCGGGGGTTACGTTCAGCACGCCCATCACGGCCGGGCAGGGCCGTGACAACAGCGCCGGCAGGTCAAAATGACCGGCCGGGCCGGCCGCGGTGGCGGGTCTGGACATGCTTACGATCATGCGGTCGCTTTGCGCGGTCCGCGCCAGTGAGTCAAGACGCGAGACCCCGCCAGCGTATGTCGGCTGGCCGACTTTTAGTAGCTGATTTTCGGCTGAAGCTTGCGCGCCTGGGCGATCAGTTGCTCGACCGATTTCTCCGAGGGCATGACGCGGACCAGCTTGCGCCTGGTATTCACGTCTTTCATGTTCTGAGCGAGCCGTGCCGGGTTACGCAGCGCGAGTTCGCGAACCGTCGGCACGCCGGCAGCGCGCACCAGCCCGACCTTCGCCTTGCCCATCCCGGGAATCCGCATGTAGTCGGAGAAATTGGCCCATTCGAGCAGCTGCTGTTCACTGATCCCGGTCTTCGCGGCGAGCGCCTTGCGTCCTTTGACGGTGCGGGCGGCTTCAAGCAGCGCTTCGGTCGTGCGAATGCCAAGCGATTTGAGTTTCGAGGCAGAGTAGGCGGTCAAGCCTTCGATCTCGGAGAGGGGATATGTCATGATACTCGATGCAAGAGAATGTGCGCGGCCGAAGCGGGGTGTTTCAAGCGAACTGGCTTAGCCCCGGTGTCCCCGAAATGATCTCGCCCATTTTGTCCGCTCCGATTTTGTCGCGGCCGAACCTGAAAAGTTCACGCGCCACGTTCTGAATCTCGTTCATGCCCAGACCAAGCGCCATCAGCTTGGTGCCGAGCGCCATCAGCCCGCCGCCCATCAACCTGGAGAAGCCGCTGTTGCTGTTCGAGGCCGCGATCGCAGCCTCGGCGCCTGGAATTTGGTCGATCAGAGCCTGAACCTTGTCGGAAGGCCCCTCGTTACGGAGGAAACCCAGAACGATGCCGATGGTTTTTTCAGCGACAACGCTATCGATGCCGGCCTTGCTGGCCAGCTGTCCAATCAATTCGTCCATATTGCCCCGCCCTCAGCCGGTTTGTTACCGGGTCGTACCTTGTGAATTTATCTTGAGCGTCTGCGACCTGAAATACAAGCGATCCGCGCGCGCGAAGGCGATTTCATCCTAGATCGCTCGTCGAGTGTTGCAGCAATGCAAGAGTGAATGCGGGATTCACGCCATGTTACCGCACTGCGGCCCTCGTATTTCCACCGGAGTTAGAGAAAAGTATGAGACAGGGTGTGCAAGGCCCGGGCTATGTCCTTGTCCATGGACGGTTTCAATCGACCGGCAGGATGCGATATAATGGCGCTGCTTGGCGACCAAGCTTTCCCGATGCGCGCGAAGAGGCGATGTGATGGCGACCCCCGACAACAAGACAGCCGATACCAATGAGAAGATTTTCATCGGCAAGGGCGAGCAGACAGCGTGGCTGACGCTCGCGCTCGCCAATCGGCACGGCCTCGTCACCGGTGCGACCGGAACCGGCAAGACCGTGTCGCTGCAGGTGATGGCGGAAGGGTTTGCCCGCGCCGGTGTTCCGGTTTTCGCAGCCGATATCAAGGGCGACCTGTCCGGGATCTCCGAAGTCGGCGAAGCAAAGGACTTTATCCTCAAGCGCGCGGGCGAGATGGGGCTCAACTTCCAGCCCGATCAGTTCTCGACCGTATTCTGGGACGTGTTTGGCGAGCAGGGCCATCCGGTCCGGGCCACCGTCACGGAAATGGGACCGTTGCTGCTGTCCCGGATGCTCGATTTGAACGACGTCCAGGAGGGCGTCCTCAATGTTGCGTTCCGTGTCGCGGATGAGAATGGACTGACGCTGATCGATATGAAGGATCTCCGCGCGCTGCTGGACGCGATCGTGCCTAACACCAGCAAGAAGGGCCCGGATGCCGAGGAAGATCTGCTGGCGCCGATCCGCAAGGCCGCGCAGGGCTTCGGGAACGTCTCCAAGGCGACGGTTGGAACGATTCAGCGCCAGCTTCTGGTGCTGGAGAACCAGGGCGGCGCCAAATTCTTCGGCGAGCCCGCGTTGTCGTTGAAGGATTTCATGAAAACCGACAGCGACGGCCGCGGCATGGTCAACATTCTGGTCGCGGACAAGCTGATGCAGAGCCCGCGCCTTTACGCGACCTTCCTGTTGTGGATGCTGTCGGAGCTGTTTGAAGAATTGCCGGAAGCCGGCGACCTGCCGAAGCCGAAACTGGTGTTCTTCTTCGACGAGGCGCATCTGTTGTTCACCGATGCGCCGAAGGCGCTGATGGACAAGATCGAACAGGTGGTGCGGCTGATCCGTTCCAAGGGCGTCGGTGTTTATTTCGTTACGCAAAACCCGATCGACGTGCCGGACAAGGTGCTCGCCCAGTTGGGCAACCGCGTGCAGCACGCGTTGCGCGCGTTCACGCCGCGCGACCAGAAGGCGGTGGCGGCGGCGGCGCAGACGTTCAGGCCCAATCCGAAGCTCGACACCGCCCGGGTCATCATGGAGCTCGGCAAGGGCGAGGCGCTGGTGTCGTTCCTCGAAGGTGGCGGCACGCCGACGATGGTCGAGCGGGTGATGATCCGGCCGCCGACGGGACGGATCGGGCCGATCACGCCGGAGGAGCGCAAGGCGCTCATGAACAAGACCCCGGTGAAGGGCAAATACGACACCGCGGTCGACGCTGAGTCCGCCTATGAGATGCTGCTGAAGCGTGTGGCAGGAACGGCCGCGCCGGCGGATGGATCGGATGGCGGCGGTGGCGGCGGCGGATTCCTCGGACAGATCGGCGCGATCGTCGGCACCATCTTCGGCACCAACAACAAGCGCGGCCGGCTGTCGACCGGCCAGGTCATCGCGCGCGACGTTACGCGTTCCGTCACCAACAAGGTGATCGGCGGTGTTGTAGCCGATCTCGGCAAATCGGTCGGCGGCTCACTCGGCAGTTCGGTGGGGCGGGCGCTGGTGCGCGGCGCGCTTGGCGGTTTGCTGCGGCGCTGATTTCTTGCGGCGAAGGCACGTCCGCGGAAAGAAAGTATGGATTGCTTCGCTTCGCTCGCAATGTGAGGAGCGTTCCCAGTTCCAACAACCGTCATTGCGAGCGAAGCGAAGCAATCCATCTCACCGTGGAACGAAAGAATGGATGATTTTCTGATGTTCGGATCGAGCTTGTGCTGAGATATCCCTCGTTGCGAGCGCCGCTCGATATTCTGTTTCTGATCTGCTGTATTGGTCTGACGGCCGACGTGCTGGTCCCGGAAATCTGGGGCAACGGCAAGACCAAGGATTATCCGCTGTGGTTCTGGGCCGGGCAGCAGGTGCTGCAAGGCCAGAACCTCTATCCTGACAATCCCGCCACCTACTTCGAATTCATCTACCCGCCGCTGTCGGCGCTACTGCTGGCGATCCCGAGCTATTTCGGCAAGATCCCGCTCTATCTCTGCCTGTCATTGCTCAACATCGTCGCCTGGTGGATGACGGCGCAATATTCCCACGCAATGGCGGGGTCGGGGCAGAAGCCCGGGGAGAAACTCAATCCTTGGCTCGAAGCGCTGCCGGGTCTCGTTACCGTCACCTTCGTGTTCGATATGTTCGATCTCGGGCAGCCGAACCTCGTGCTGCTGGCGTTGATGCTGTACGGCTTCTGGCTGCTGCGCGATCAGCGCGGCTGGATGGCGGGCAGCATGTTCGCGCTCGCGACCGCGATCAAGGTGTTCCCGGTCGCGGTGTTTCCCTATCTGGTCTGGCGCCGGCAGTGGGCGGCGGCCGCGAGCATGCTGGTCTTCCTGTTTGTGTTTCTGTTCGTGCTGCCGGCGCCGTTCCGCGGTTTCCAGCACAACGCCGCCGAATTGAAGAACTGGTACCAGGGCATGGTGGGGTCGAGCTCGGAAAAAGGGTTCGGTCAGCGTGACGAGCAGAACTGGTCGTGGGTCAACCAGTCCATCATCGCGGTGACGCACCGCCTGACGCGGCCGGTGAACTACAATCAGGACGATCCGTCGAAACCCGCGCGCACCATGAATGTCGTCAACCTCGATTTCAGGACGGCGAACCTGATCGTGCTGGCGGTGTCGCTTGTGATCGGGATCGGCTATCTCCTGGTGATGCCGCCGGCCTCGCGCCGGACGGAGAAATCGGACGCCGAGGAAATAGGCATTCTGTTCTGCCTGATGACGGTCGCTTCGCCGCTGGCGCGTCAGTATTATTTTCTGTGGCTGTTCTTCCCGATGACGGTGCTGATGCATCGCGCCGCTTTTGATCCGCGGCCCGCGGTCAAGGCCGCCACTTGGGCGCTGCTGGCCGTTGCGGGCTTGCTCCTGTGCCTGTCGTTGCCCCTCTTTCCGAACGATTTGCAGGCTTATGGCAATAACCTCGTCTCGACCGCGCTGCTGGTGGCGGGGCTGGTCTGGCACATGCTGCACCCGCCCAATGCGGACGCTCCCGCCACTTTGCCTCAGTCCACGAGCGGGCTACAAATCGACGCAACAACAATGCCCACAGCCAAGGGAAAACCGTGATGGCCAACGCACAGCTTCAGCCGGTCCTCGACCGCATCGATGCCGATTTCGACAACAGCCTCGAACGGCTGTTTGCGCTGCTGCGGATCAAGTCTATCTCGGCCGATCCCGCCTTTGCCGGCGATTGCAAGGCGGCCGCCGATCACCTGGCCAGGGATATCGCGACGCTCGGCTTTGCGGCGGAGGTGCGGCCGACGGCGGGGCATCCTGCGATCGTCGCCAAGATGAATGGCAGTAAGGGCGGGCGGCCGCACGTGCTGTTCTACGGGCATTATGATGTGCAGCCGGTTGACCCCTTGAACCTGTGGCACCGTCCGCCGTTCGAGCCTGTCGTGACCGACCATGCCGACGGCCGCAAGATCATCGTTGCGCGTGGGGCGGAGGACGACAAGGGACAGCTGATGACCTTCGTCGAAGCCTGCCGCGCCTGGAAATCGGTGACCGGATCGCTGCCGGTGGACGTCACCATCGTCATCGAGGGTGAGGAAGAGGTCGGCTCGAAAAACTTCGTGCCGTTCCTCGAACAGAACAAGGCTGACCTGAAAGCGGACTTCGCGCTGGTCTGCGACACCGGCATGTGGGACCAGAACACGCCCGCGATCACGACGTCATTGCGCGGGCTCGTTTATGACGAGGTCAAGATCAAGGCCGCCAACCGCGATCTGCATTCCGGCATCTTCGGCGGCGGTGCGCAGAACCCGATCCGGGTGCTGACCCATATTCTCGGCGGCCTCTTCGACGACAACGGTCGCATCACCATTCCCGGCTTCTACGACGGCGTGAAGGACCTGCCGCCGGATATCCTGGCGCAATGGAAAAATCTCAACCTGACGGCGGAATCATTCCTGAAGCCGATCGGCCTGTCGATCCCGGCCGGCGAAAAGGACCGCCTCCTGATCGAACAGGTGTCCTCGCGCCCGACCTGCGACATCAACGGCATCGTCGGCGGCTACACCGGCGAGGGCTCCAAGACGGTGATCGCGGCGGAAGCCTCTGCAAAAATTTCGTTCCGCCTGGTGGAGGGACAGAACCCGGACAACATCCGCAAAGCCTTCCGCGATTATGTGACGGCACGGCTGCCCGGCGATTGCAAGGCCGAATTCATCGATCACTCCAACGCGCCCGCGATCGCGCTCGACTGGAACATGAAGCCGCTGGCGGCGGCCAAGCGCGCGCTGACCGACGAATGGGGCAAGGAAGCGCTGCTGATCGGTTCCGGCGCCTCGATCCCGATCGTGGCAGATTTCAAGCGCACGCTCGGCCTCGATACCGTGCTGGTCGGCTTCGGCCTCGATGACGACAACATCCATTCGCCGAACGAGAAGTACGACCTCAAGAGTTTCCACAAGGGCATCCGCTCCTGGGCGCGGATCCTGGCGGCGTTCGCGGAAACGCCGAAAGGTTAGCTTCGTAGGATGGGTAGAGCGAAGCGAAACCCATCGCTTCATCCGGTGACGCGAGTCAGCGATTGGCCGTACTCGTCTTTCCATCGCATGGTAAGCTCGGGCTTTATCCTCAGGATTGCGCGGGAGATGTCGGGGAACTGGCCGGTGAATTTGGCGAGCGGTCTTGAAGGGGCAGTGATGTGATGGGTTTCGCTTCGCTCTACCCATCCTACGAGTGACCCCAAAATAAAAACGCCGCCCGGAATTGGACGGCGTTTTGATTCGGTAGTGCAGAGGTCGTTGGAAAACAATCTACACGCAATTCCCAAGATTCTCAATTCCGATAACCCGGGCGAATACCGGCGCGTGCCCTCACTCCAGCGGGTAGGGCCCGTCGCGGAAGGCGCGGTCGTGATAGCCCTTGCTGCCGACCTCACGCGCGAGCGGGCTGCGGATGTCATCATCGGTTCGCAACCGCGCCAGCAGGCTGCGGAAATCATGACGCGGGTGCCAGCCGAGTTCAGCGCGCGCCCTGGCGTTGACGTAAACCCGGTCGATGCTGGAAGCCATCGTCCAGCCGCGGCGTGCATATGCCGCCTCAAAGGCGGGCACGTAACGGCGCAGCACAAGCAGCAAATCGCTGCGCAATTCCGCGGCATCATCGCGCGAGAACGGCGTCGTGGCGCTGATGATGTATTTCGCGAAACCTGCTGATGGTGCGTGGCGGATGGCCAGCAGATGCGCGCTGACTACGTCCTCGAGATCGACGCGGCGATGGAGAAATTCGTTGGCCTTGACGTTGGCGTCGGCATGGCCCTCGCGGACGGCGCGGTTGTCGTCTTCCTCGGGAAAGAAACGCGAGGTGCGGAGAACGATTGCGCCGAGCGAATGGTTGCGCGCAAACAGCTGGCACAGGTCCTCGGCGGCCGCCTTGGTGACGCCGTAGATGTTTTTCGGCACCGGGATGATTTCTTCCGTCACCCAGGCGGCCGGCTCGCCCGGTGGCGGCACCAGCGCGTCACCGAACACGCTCGTGGTGCTGGTATAGACGAACGCCGTGACGCCGGCCGCGGCGGCTTCCTCGAGCAGATCGAGCGTGCCCGTGACGTTGACAAAGTCCTGGCGGCTGTGGGTCGCCACATGCGGCTTGTGCAGCGTCGCTGTGTGCAGCACGGCAGTGACGCCCTTCATGCATTGTCGCACAAGGCCGCGGTCGGTGATCGAGCCCACAAGCTGCGTGAACGCGCCGGGAAGAACGTCGATGCCGAGGACTTCACGCTGATCAGCATGCAGGGTACGGACCAGTGCCTCGCCGAGATGGCCGGAACTGCCGGTCACCAGAATAGTCACGTTGCTGAACCTTTCGCACTATTCGCCCGCTTGCGGGCTTCAAGTCCGGTAGCTCGCGTCGATGCGATCGAGTTTGCGCAGGAGCGGTGGCCACACCAGGTTGGTCGAGCGCATTTCAGCCCGATCAGGATTGCTGAACAGTTGCGCGTTCTTGTAGACCACCGCCTGTTCGACCGGATAGGCTGATGGCCCGAGCATGCGGGTGCGCACCTGCATCGTGCAAGCCCGCTCCAGATGGTACATGCGCTCGAAGGCGGAGGCGACCGAGCGGCCGACGGTGAGCGTGCCGTGATTGCGCAGCAGCATGTGGTTCTTGTTGCCGAGGTCCTTTTGCAGCCGCGGACGCTCGTCATGATCCAGCGCGATGCCTTCATAGTCGTGATAGGCGAGGTCATGGGTGACCAGTTGCGCGGTCTGGTTCATCGGTAGCAGGCCGTCCATGCAGCTCGCCACTGCCGTGCCGTCGGGCGTGTGCAGATGCAGCACGCAGCCGGCGTCCTCGCGCACCTCATGGATCGCCGAATGGATGGTGAAGCCGGCCGGGTTGATGCTGTAGTCGCTCTGGGTGAGCTGGTTGCCGTTGAGGTCGACTTTGACCAGGCTCGAGGCGGTGATCTCGTCGAACATCAGGCCGTAGGGATTGATCAGGAAATGATGCTCGGGGCCGGGCACGCGCGCCGAGATGTGGGTGTCGACGAGATCGTCCCAGCCATAGAGCGCGACCAGCCGATAGGCGGCGGCGAGATCGACGCGCTGGTTCCACTCGGCATCGGTCATGCCGGACGGTACTTCCTTGAGGCGAGCTTCGGCTGGCGACATGACCGGTTTCTCCCGTGCAATGCTGGTTTTCGCAGGCGAGCCTAGCCCTGCGTCCGCACCACAGCAAGGCGCTGGCTGTTATGCCTTTGTGCTCTTGATATGGGCTACGGCGCCGGAATGGCCAGCAGGGAGGAAATGGCGCGGCCGCGAATATCGTAGACGCGCGCGAACACGACGTCGTCGCGCTTGATTTCCACCATCACCGGCGCGGTGAGGCCCTTGCAATAGAATTCGCCCAGCGTCATTGCGAAGTCGGCGGCGTTGCTGTCCCAGCCGATGGTGAAATCCGGACCGAGCGCGACTTGCGCCGGACGTTGCGGGCCGCACACCGCAACCTTCCACTTGCGCCCGCTCGGTGCGACTTCCTGTCGCTCGACCAGTTCCTCGCGCAGGCCGTCGGAAGCCTGCTTCAGCGCCAGGCCCCAATAGTCCAGCATGAAGAAATTGTCGGCGGAGCGGACCGTGCCGGCGATGTGATTGAAGTGGGTGTATTCGTAAGGATGCAGGCGGATCATTTCGCTGAGCGGCAGCAACAGCCCGAACGCAAACGCCGCAAGTGCTGCGGGTTGCCAGCTGCGGCGGTTTTCCTTCAGCCAGGTCATGCCCCGGCCGAAGGCGACGCCGGCCAGCACCGCCATTGGCGGGATCACGAACACGAAATGCCGGATGCCGTTGTAGAGCGCGGGCCGCTTCACCATCGCGATCACCAGCGGCAGCGTCGCCGCCATCGTGAGCATCAACATAATGGTCTTGCGCCGGGCGGGCACGTCGGTGCGCGACAGCGACATGAAGGTGCCGATGATGCCGGCGAACAACAGCGCCAGCAGCACTTCGGGGAGCTGCAGCGCGAACAGCGTCGGCAGATATGACCACGGCATGTCCGGCACCGACACCAGCGCGCCGTCGAACATTTCCTTCCAGGGCTTTTCGAAGAAATGCGAGAAATAGGTCAGCGCCTTGAACGGATGGTCCGGCTCCATGATCGCCCATGGCCATACCAGGCCCATCAGCAGGTAGCCGAACACGAGGCCCGGCAGCAGCACGTAAACCACATGGCCGAAGCGATGCGCGGCCTCGCGCGCGCCTTGCGTACGATATTCCTCGATCAGCAACGGCACGAAACCGACCATGGCGTAGACCAGCGCCAGCCCGCCGAGAATGCGGCAGCCGATGGCAAGTCCGGCACCAAATCCGACGATCAGGATGGTTCGCGGCGAGGGCGAGGGATATTCCTCCGCGAGGCGGACCAGACCCAGGATCAGGATCACCATCGAGACCGCGAATGGCGCGTCCTTCGGGTTCATGAACATGTGGCCGTAGAAGGTCGGGCACAGCGCCAGCAGCAACAGCGTCGCGAGCCCGGCCAGCGGACCGCCGACGCGCCGCGCGAGCCGCCACGTCACGGCAAGTCCGATGACGCCGACGACGGCGCCGAGCAGGCGGCGCGTTTCGAACAGTTCGAGCGGGATGACCTTGTGCAGCAGTGCCGCCGCCATGTCGAAGCCGCCGCCGTACATGTAGAGATTGGCGAACGACAGCGCGCCGACATCCTTGAAACCGGAACCATACATGCGCAGCAACAGCTCGGCATATTCGGCGTGGGTGTAATCGTCCCAGCCCAGTCCGTAATCACGGAAGGTCAAACCTGCGACCAGGGTGACAGCGGCCAGCACGACCATGGCTAGGTCGTCCCAAGTCCGCTCCATCGAGCGCCGCTCGGGCGTATCGACGGCAGATGTCGTGATGGCTGACATGGCTATTGGCTAACCCGGTGTCCCCTTTGGCCCAGCGTTTGCGCTTTTGAGCCTCTTTCCCCGGCATCCATATAGCGCAGTTCCATTTTCAAGTAATTGAGAATTGTGGTCTAATTCCCTGATGCAATGCAACAAATTGGCGGTAATTAGTAGGCCGTAGATATACGGGAGGCGTCTGAATGGCAGCTGAATGGCGCGATCGGCGCCTGAATTTGCAGAGGGAAGGCTTCCGCTGCCAAGGGATTTTTCAGGGGATTTTTGAGGAACCGTTTTTTGAGGAACCCTGTGCAGAATTGCTGGTTGGCGGTGCGCACATTATGACGGTATCGTGGCATAGGCGGTTTGCGAGCATTTCGGGCGCAGCCGGGGGGTTAGTTCGATGATGGTTGGCATGTTGGTCGCGGGTACCGGCCTTGTTTTGGCGGGCCTGCTGGCGATTGGCTACGGAATCACGATCAACGAGTTCAGCACCGGCAACACGCTGATCCTCTCCGGCGTGACCGGGTTTTGCACGGGCGCGATCATGCTCGGGCTCGGGGTGGCGGTGCGGGAACTGAAGAACATCGCGTGGCAGCTCGGTGCTGGCGTATCCCGGCCGCGCGGCGAGGCCATGGTACGGCCGGTGCTTCCACCGGGTATGTTACCGGAGGCTGGTTCAGGCGACGGCGCTGTTCCATTCAAGCTAGAGACCGCCGAGAGTGCCGGCGGCGAGCCCGCCGCACCTGCTGCCGCGTCGCCGTCTCCGCCGCCATGGCAGGGTGAGGCCGCCACACGCGAGCGCCCGCGTGGCGACCTGCCGACGGAATCCGAGCCGGCCGAGGCTGCGCCCAAGCCAAAGCGCAATCTGTTGTTTTCCTCAACGTCGCGAAAGGAACGCGAGCGCGCACAGGCGAGGACCAGCGAGCCGCTGCCGCCGGATCTGTTGTCGCCGGATCTTCGCCCTAATCCGCCAGCCGCGCCGCCGCCGCCAGTCCCCGCCGAAACGCAACCGCCATCGTTCGACGATGCCTGGCCGAAACCGGAGCGATCGCGGCCTGGCGAGACCCCGCCGCCGCGTCGCGCGGGCCGGACACCCCCGGCATTCGACGAACCAAACGGCGCCCCGCCGCGTAATGACCAACAGCCGGCCGTAACGGTGCTGAAATCGGGCGTCGTCGACGGTATGGCCTATTCGCTCTATTCGGACGGATCGATCGAGGCCCAGATGCCCGAGGGCATGATGCGCTTTGCTTCCATCGACGAGCTGCGCACGCATCTCGATCAGCGGCCCTGAAGCGCACAATACTTGGCCAGCAATACGGCGTGAAAATAAAACGCCGTTGTTCTTGTCAGATTCCCGGTAATTCGGTCATATTCGCCAAGTCGTATTACATTCCCTGTGCGTATAGGCGCGGCCGGATACTTTCAGCACCCTACGCGCTCGCGCGTTCGCGATCCCAAGGATCGCGTTTGCGATTCCCAGGAAGGTTGAGCCATGACCGATTCCGCCGGCAAGACGCCCGTCGAACTGACCGCCAATATCGTATCGGCCTATCTCAGCAATAATCCGACGCAGGCCTCTGAAATCCCGAACCTGATCAGCCAGGTTCACGCCGCGCTGCTGCGGGTATCGACCGGCCGGATCGAGACGCCGCTCGAACCGGCAAAGCCGGCCGTGTCCGTCAAGAAATCGATGACCCCGGAGTATCTGATCTGTCTCGAGGACGGCAAGCGCTTCAAGTCGCTGAAGCGCCATCTGCGCACGCAATACAACATGACGCCGGAGCAATATCGCGACAAATGGGGCCTTCCGCCCGACTATCCGATGGTCGCGCCGAATTATGCGGTGGCCCGTTCGCAGCTCGCCAAGAAGATGGGCCTCGGCCAGCAGGCGCGGAAGCGGAAATAGCAAAGCGTTTTCGAGCGAAGTGGATACCGGTTCGCGTTAAGAAAACGCGTCAGGAAGCGGTGGCAAGCGCCTCGCGCGCATCGGAGCGGATGCGCTCGACCATCGAGCGCAGGCCGTTGGAGCGCTGCGGCGTCAGATGCTCGCGAAATCCGAGTTCGTCGAACAGGGCAATCGCATCCGTCGACAGGATCTGCTGCGGCGTGTGCCCGGAATAGAGCGTTAGCAGGATCGCAATCAGGCCGCGCACGATGTGGGCGTCGCTGTCGCCGAGGTAGTTCAGGCGCGGTTCGCTGTTGCCGCTGCGGTCGAGCTGCTTCGAGAGCCAGACCTGGCTGGCGCAGCCGTTGACCTTGTTGGCCGTGGAATGCTCGGCTTCCGGCATCGGCGCAAGCGTGCGCCCGAGTTCGATGACGTACCGATAACGGTCGTCCCACTCGTCCAGCAGCTCAAAATTTTCCCTGATCTCGTCGATCGTCATCGTGGCCCGCGTCCCGTGTTCCACCGTCTATATAGGATGCGGGCGGAGCGAAAGCGACGAAAATGGAACCGGTTCCGGGCCTATTTTCCAGCCATTATTCCGTCAATGCACAGACGTGCCGCGCCACTCGGCTGCGAGATCCTCTTGCGTGAGCGTATCGCGCGGCGCGGTGGCCGCCAATGTGGCTTCGTCGCCGCCCGGGCCGTCGATCGAGCCGGTGTGGTCGGGGGCTTTCTTGTCGGGCTTATCGGGCTTATCGGGCTTGTCGGTGATGATCTGATACAGCTTGCGCGCGCCGTCCTGCGCGCGCTGGCCGATCACGGTCGCGGCCTGGCCGCCGACTTCACAGGCCGCCGGCTGGCGCTTGCAGAACTGCCCCATGTCGGAGACGGCCGCGGTCGCGGCCGATACGGCTTCGGAGGCGCCGATCTGCGGCAGCTTGTCCGATTCAGGCGTCTTTTCTCTGGGCAGCAGCACGAGCACCAGTCCGAGCCAGAACACCATGCGAAGCAGAAAGAACATCTCGCGACCCCGGTCGTTTCTTTTGGTCCTGTTGCGGTTATGTCCGCAGGTTTACTCCTGACTATCAGCCGTCGATAAATCGCAAGTGTTTGCATTGAAGTAAATTCGCCGAAAATTCGCTGAAAATTCCAATGATTTGATTCGACGTAAATTTTCGATTGATATTCGCGAACACAAAAAAGTGGGCGTGCCGGGGCCGTCCACCATTTCGAAACCATAGATTGATTGCGCCGGAAACCTGTCGTTCACCATCCGCGTCGAATGAGCGTTCCGTAACGGGTTAAAGCTCCGCGAATGCACGGTGTTTGCCGCCCGGCCGCCGTGCCTTAGCGTTCGCTTAAGTTCGCTCTGACACGGTGGGCCAAAGATAAAGGGGGCGTTCCGGCGCGTCTGCAAAGCCAACCTGCCAGACGAACAAGCCGAAGCGCAAAAGCCGTGAGTGTTTTGAGTATCATCCGCGATTGTCTCGATGCGCTGCTGCATCCGTCCGCACGATATGATGCGCTGACGCGCGCGCGGCATCGCGCCTTTATGGCGCCGCGGCTGCTCGGCAGCCTCGCCGCCTTTGCGGCATTCCCGGTCTACCTGGCGATGCGCGGTGCGCCCACGGCCATCGAGGTTGCGGCTTTTGCCTGGCTGATCGCACCCATCCTGCTGTCATGGTTCCTGTCGCGCACCGGTCGTTACGACGGCGCGCATATTCTGTCGTCGCTGGCGCTGGCCGGTCTCGTCATGATGGTCGCCGCGACGACCGGAGGCATTGAGTCCTTTGCCGCGGTCGGGCTGGTCGTGGTTCCGCTTGAGGCCGCGCTCTCGGCCTCGCGCCGCGTCGTCGCGTTTGCCTCGGCGCTGGCGTTGTCCTGCGCCGCGCTATTGATTGCCCTCGGGCATTTCGACCTGTTGCCGGTGGTGGAGCCGAACGCGGCGTTGCGTAGCGTCCTGATGGCGGTTGGAATAGCAGCGGCGACGCTCTATGCCGTCGGTCTCGCCTTTGGCTCGGAATCGCTGGCGCGTACCAGCGTCGCGCTGCTCAGTGTCGAGGAAGACCGCTACCGCCTGCTGGCGCTTAACATGAGCGACGTGATTTCACGCCACAGCCGCAACGGCGCGGTGCAGTTCATTTCGCCCGCCGCGGAAACCATGCTGGGCGCTTCAGTCACGCGGCTTGCAGGTCACGGCCTGTTCGACCGCGTCCATGTGGCCGATCGTCCGGCCTATCTGACCGCATTGTCGGACGCCGCGCGTGGCGGCGAGGCGCGCAGCGTCGAGTTCCGGCTGCGGCGCGATGTCGCCCGCGGCCAGAGCAACTCCGATTTCATCTGGGTCGAGATGCGCTGCCGGCCGCTCGAGCATGCCTCGCCCGAGGCCGAAGTCGTCGCCGTGATGCGCGACGTCACCGACCGCAAGATGCAGGAGCAGGCGCTGGAGTTGGCGCGTACCGCCGCCGAACGGGCGGATGCGTCCAAAACGCGTTTCCTCGCCACCATGAGCCATGAACTGCGCACGCCGCTCAACGCCATCATCGGGTTCTCCGAGATGATCGTTCAGGAAGATGTGCTGATGATCGACGCGGCGCGCCGCAAGGAATATGCGCAGCTGATCAACGATTCCGGGCAGCATCTGTTATCGGTCGTCAACGGCATTCTCGACATGTCGAAGATGGAGTCCGGCAATTTCGAGATTTCGCCCGAGCCATTCGCGCCGCGCGCCGCATTGCTGCATTGCTGCAACCTGCTGGCCCTGAAAGCGCGCGAAAACGGCGTCGATCTCGTCACCCGTGCGCCGGAAGATCTGCCCATGATGACGGGCGATCCACGCGCCTTCAAACAGATCGTGCTGAATCTGGTCGCCAACGCCGTCAAGTTCACCGAGCGCGGCGGCAATGTCACGGTCTCGGCTGCGGTCGAGGGCTCGCGCCTGATGCTTCGCGTTACCGACACCGGGGTCGGCATCGCACCCGACGATCTCAAGCGGATCGGCGATCCGTTCTTCCAGGCCGGCAAGACCTATCAGCGCAAGCACGAAGGCACCGGCCTCGGGCTGTCGATCGTGAAGGGCCTGGTCGGATTGCACCATGGCGAGGTGAATGTGCAGAGCAAGGTCGATGAGGGAACCACGGTAACCGTGGTCTTGCCGCTTGCCTTCGCGCCGTCGGCAGTGGAATTGAATTCGCCTTCGAGCCAAGTATCTTCGAGCCAAGCACCTTCGAGCAATGTCGCGACGCTGAAGCCGGCGCTGCGATCAGGATTACAAGACCAAGCCCATCAGGTGAAGAAAAGTGCCTAAGCGAACGATCGAGGACGACGAGATGCCGCGCCGCCGCCGTGGCGCGAAAGTGGTTGCAGTCGACGCGGAAGAAGAGCGTGGATTTGTGATGCGCATGCTCTTGCACAGTCCGAAGGACATGCTGGCCGGCGCGCTGGCCGTTGCCGCCATCGGCGCCATCCTCACCAACGCCTTGTTTCTGCAGGCCGGTCGTCATCCGTCGCCGATGTTCGGTTCGGTCGTGACGTTGCCGGTGCCCGCGGTTGCGAATCCGCTGCCCCGTCCGCGCCCGGTTGAACTCGCGGCGCGTTCCGCCGAGCCTCCGGAACCGAAACCCGTCGAGGCCAAACCCGCCGAGAGCAGGAACGTGGATCCCAAATCCGCTGACCCCAAAAACACTGACCCCATGACCAATCTGGTGGTCAGATCGACCGGTTCGGCTCCCGCTGCAGCTTCCAGCATTGCCCTTCCGGCGGCCAAGCCGGCCGGGTCCGCTCCGGCCACGACAGCCCATGTCGTGAGGCCGCCGGCGCCGATTCCGGCCTCCGCGCAATCCGCGGGCGCGCGCCGCGTGGCGTTAGTGCAGCGCGCGCTGACCGAATACGGCTACGGCCAGTTGAAGCCGACCGGCGCCGTCGGTGCCGACACGCAGGCGGCAATCACGAAATTCGAG
The DNA here is from genome assembly GCF_018130145.1 of Bradyrhizobium sp. AUGA SZCCT0176. Classification (GTDB taxonomy): domain Bacteria; phylum Pseudomonadota; class Alphaproteobacteria; order Rhizobiales; family Xanthobacteraceae; genus Bradyrhizobium. Next base: position 292,550 of record NZ_JAFCMB010000005.1, read on the forward strand.
CGCGACCGCAAGCTGCCGGTGACCGGACAGATGTCCGACCGACTGGTGAAAGAGCTCACCGCAATGACCGGCCGTCCAATCGAGTAAGCTGGGCCTTACGACCCATCCAGCAGGATCTCGGTGACCTCGTCGGAGAATCGTTTTCTCCGCCCGTCGATCAAAATCCATTCCGAGCCGTCATGATCCGGCTTCGCGCGCGGCATGCCATGGTCGAGCAGGGCGCGCGCGCAGCCCGACCAGTCACCGCCTTCGACCGGCTCGTTGCAAGAGGCCCAGGAAAGCGAACCACAGGCATTGTCGCCGAAGCCATGTTGCTCGGTCCAGTCTGCCCCATGTTCGAGCAGGAACCGGGTCAATTCGGCGTCGCCACGAAACACCGCCAGATTGAGTGCTGACGCATTCCAGTCGCCGCCGCGCACCGCGATCGGCCAGCCGAGCCTGACCATCAGCCTTACCCCCACATCGTTGCCCTCGGCGGCAAGATCGGGCAGCAACCGCAACTGCGAGGCTGGCAGTGTTTCGGGAAGGTCGGGCCGCCTGGCGAGGATGCGCCGGGCCTCGACCTCATCGCCGCAGGCGCAGGCCGCAATGAACGCTTCCTCATCCGGAATGGGCTCGTGCGCAGCGCTCGCGTTCAAGAGATCGGCGACCTCGCGAAGGCCAAACTGCAAGGCGAGCCGGTAGGCGCTGACGCCATCAGGCGTCGCTGCCAACGGGTTTGCGCCTGCGTCCAGCAACGTCTCGATACACCGGCGGGATCGCCGCCGGCGGATCGCCCACAGCAGTGGCGAACCCCAGTCGGTCAAGGGTGAATTGCGCGCGGGCTCATTTGGATCGCCGCCGTGCTGAAGCAGCAGTTCAAGTGCGGCGACATTGTCGAAGTCGAGTGCATGGTAGATCGCGTTGCTGCCCGCGACATGCGCGCCACGCTCGAGCAGCAGGCGGGTACATGCAAACGTCTCCAGCGAGTGATAGAGGGACTCGCCGTCGTCAGGATCAGCGCCGGCGTCGAGCAACACTTTCGTGAGCTCGGGGTCATGGTTCGTTCCGGCGGCGCCATACAGCGCCGACAAGGGATTGCCGTCGTCAGGTTCGCTGATCGATGCCGGCGGCCAACGGTTGCCGATACGCTGGTTGGGATCGGCGCCTGCCGCCAGCAGCAAACGGGCACAGCGATGCAGACGCGCGCGGAATTCCGGAACGGACAACAGGCTGGAATGCGTGATGGCGACAAGCGGTGGCAAGCGTAGCGGTCCACCCGGACGGTTGACCCAAGCCGGGTCTTGCTGCGTGGCCTGTCGCAACGCATCTTCCGCGCCGATCGCACATGCCAGATAGGGGTTGCCCGAGACGAGATCGGGGTTTTCGGCCAGCATCCTGATGGCAACGCGCGGATTGGCGCGATTTGCCGTGCCATTGATGTCGCCGGCATAAACCAGTTGGAGCCAACGCAGGACACGTTCCTCGCGCTCGCTGCCGATGGCCGATTGCGCTTCCAGATAATGTCTCAGGTCCTGCCAGGAAGCGAAGCCGTAGTCGCGCGCCACGCACGATTGAGCGTCATGGAGCCGGAGATTCAAGGAAGCGATCTGATCGTCGTTCTGCCCCGCGGCTGCCGGAAGGGCACGGCGAAAGCGGGCAAAAGCGTCGCCATCACGCTGCCGGTAGAGACGGATCAGATCCTTGGCTTGCTTCTTGAGATGGTCGAGATTTAGTCGATCGGGCGATCGTTCCATTGGAAACCTCCGTGCAAGGATCGCCGATGGTCCGCAATACCGGCTGCTGCACAAAGGCTCTAGGTGCTGCTTGGAAGCTGCAAGTGGGTTCGACCCTTCCCGCGGACCCGGGTGCGGCTTGCACCGCAGGTTTGAGAATATGGTTGGTCCGCGCGACGGTCAACCCGCCGTATGTCGGCCGCAAGGATTCTTGCGGCCGGTAAACTTTGCCAGGCTTACAGCCGCCACGCTGGATACTAAGGCCTTGCCTCGAGGATCATGTTGAACGGCGTCTCGGTGGCACGACGCACGCTCTTGAAGCCACCCTTCAGAATGACTTCGCGGAGCCGTGCTTCGCCGGCCTGCGCGCCGAGGGCGGTGCCGACTTCCTGCGAGAGCGAGGTCGGCACGCAGATCATGGTCGATGCGGCATAGTACAAGCGTCCGACCGGGTTGAGGTTCTGCTCGAGACGATCGCCGGCTATCGGCTCGCAGATCATCCATGTCCCATCGTCCTTCAGGGATTGGCGGATGTGGGCGGCGGCTCCCGCCGGGTCGCCCATGTCGTGCAAGCAGTCGAAACAGGTCACGAGATCGTAGTCCTTGCCGGGATAGTCCTTGGCGAGGCCGACCTCGAAGCGCGTGTTGGCGGAAACGCCGTGGGTTTCGGCATGCGCCTTTGCATCCGCGATCGAACGGGGATGGAAGTCGTAGCCGACGAACCGGGACTTGGGAAAAGCCTTGGCCATCAGGACCGTCGACCAGCCGTGGCCGCAGCCGACGTCCGCGACCTCAGCGCCGGCCTCCAACTTCTTCATCACGTCACCTCCGAGAGCAGGAAGCCACGTCGATACGATGTTGTTGTGATAGCCGGGCCGGAAGAAGCGGGCCACCGCGCAGAACATGCAGCCGGCCTGATCGCCCCAGGCGACACCGCCACCGGACTTGAACGCGGCCTGAACTTTCGGCTGGTTCTCGAACATCGCCGCCATCAGATCGAAGCCGCCCATCAGATAGACCGGGCTGTCGGGAATAGCGAACACCATCGCCTGCTCGGGCGGCAGCGCGAATTTCGCCGAGGCAGGGTCGTAGGACAGATAGTTGGAACTTGCCTGATTGGACAGCCACTCGCGAAGGTATCGCGGATCGACCTTCGCGGTGCTGGCGAGTTCGGCTGAGGTCATCGGCCCATTGGTGTGTAGCGCCTTGTATAATCCTAGCGCATCGCCCATCCGTACCATGGCGACGCTGGACGCGCCCCCGAGGTCGCCCAGCATCTGGCCGACGAATGCGTTGAGTTTGCCTTCATCAATCCGGGTCGCTTGATTAACGCTCGACATAGCTACCTCCACTGACAATTGATTTCGGTTAGAACACATCCGCCAGCATGCGGGCGGCACGGACCGCACCGTCAGCTTCGACGGATTTGAATTTGGCCGGCGCGCGCAATGCAGCAACCATCGCTTCAGCGATCATGTCCGGCGTCGACGTCGCGAATGCCATGCGCGTGCCGGCGCCATAGCGATCGAGACGATGCGCGACGTGGAAATTCTGCTCGAAGTGGTTCTGGAGCGGAAAGTAGAGGAACGGCGTTCCGGCCGCGGTCAACTCCATGCAGGTGGTAAGGCCGCCCTGCACAAGGGCGAGATCGCACGCGGCGAGATGACGGTCGAGGTCGGGTACGAAGGCGCGCATCTCGACACCCTCTGGCGCGCCGAGCGAGGCCGGATCGATCCGCGGGCCCGCCACCACGATCATGCGCAACTCGGGCAGCCTGGCCCGCGCTATCGGATAGCTCTGCAGGATGCGTTTGATCAGGTGGGTGCCGACGGCGGATCCGCCGACCGTGACGATGCAGACGCGCTCGTCCGGCCGGTAGCCGAGGCGCTCGCGCAGCTCCGCGCGGCTGCCGAAAATATGCGGGTGTTCGCCGATGATGTAGCCGGCGAAATCGAAATGCCGCGGCACCCAGTCGCGCATCGCCGGCAGGTCCTTGCCGAACGACAACGGGACGATGTCTTCGGGGCTTCCGACGAAAATGGCGCGGTCGCGCACGCCGGGATGCCGCTCGATGTGTTCGATCATTTCGGCGTTGTAGTCGGTGGTCAGGAACGCCTCATGCTCGCCGCCCGACGGCATCGGCACATAGCCGACGAAGTCGGTGAACCAGGCGAGCCCGGCTTTCTTCAGCTCCGGGTGCTCGTGCCAGTAATGATCGATGTCCCAGGCCTCGTCGGCGATGACGAGATCGTAGCCTCCCTCGTCGACGGCATCCTGGAAAGTCATGAAGTTCGCGATCAGCACCTCGTCCATGTTGCGGAGGGCCTGGAAACAATGCAGGTCGTGCTCGCCCGACTCCATCTCGATATGCCTGGACTCGCTGGCCAGCCGCGCACTCAGCGGATGGACCCGTTCGCCGTTGGCCTCCAGCAGGCGCGTCACGGGATCCTGCGCCAGCCAATCGACCTCCAGTTCCGGATGCAGCTTGCGTAGCTCGCGCGCGATGGCGATATCGCGCCGTCCATGCCCGAGGCCGATCGGCGAGGAGAGATAGAGTGCGCGTTTGGCCTTCCTTGTCGTGTGGTTCGCTCGCGTTGCGGGGGCGGCGATGGCGAGCCTGCGAGCGAGGAAATCGACAATCAGGGTGTTGGTCTTTGCGGGAATGCGGCCGAGCGGGTTGTGACCGCCGCCCGGAATGGTCATCAGCTCCGCATTCATCACCTCGGCCAGCGATCTCGCGCGTGCATGGCGCTGGATCTGGTCGTTGTCGCCGTGAATAAGCAGCACGGGACAGCGGATCTTGCGATACATCGCTTCGCTGACATCGAAGCGCGGCGGGACCATCCGTGCGTCGACGGTGTTGATCAACACGGGACCGCTGGTCTCGCCCGCCCAGCCGATGCCGTCCTCGATCTGCTTGGTCGAGTGCGGCTCGGTATGGATGTTGCGAATGAAGTGTTCGGCGAAGTCGGGGTAATCCGCCAGCCAGTGCGCGCGGTTGAATTTATTCCAGCCGTCGAACCGTTCCTGTTTGGCATCGAAATGCTTGTTCGCCAAATGGGGATAGTTGGCGGGTCCGATGCTCGCTACCGTCCCGACCAGGATCGCGGCCTTCACACGATCAGGGTGATGCGCGGCCAGCACGCTGGCGAGCATGCCGCCAAACGACAGGCCAACGAGAATTGCCTTGCCCGCGCCGGTGGCGTCCATGACGGCAAGCAGATCGGCCACGTAATTGTCCAGCGAATAGCTCGTCACGTCCTCAGGGCGGTCCGACTTGCCGTTGCCGCGGCCGTCATAGGTGATGCAGCGGAAGCGTTCGCTGAAATACGGCAATTGCGCCTTGTAGATCCGCGAATGGACGATGCACCAGGGCGGCACGAACAGCATGGTTTCCGGGCCATTGCCGTAGATCTCGTAGTAGATCCTGACGCCGTCGCGATCGATAAAACCACTTTCGTCGGGCAATTTCGCACGCATCGCGTCACCTCATCGATTGGCTGCACCTTCGACGCTGCGAACGAGATCACCGACCCGTCGCAAGGACTGGCGTATCGGCGAGCCTTTCTTCTCGAAACCAAGCAGATAGAGGCTTTCTGCGCCGATGAACGCGTTGGCAGCAAAAGCTCCGACCTCCTCGGGCGTCAGCGGGCCGAGGCCGCCGAATTCGCGTTCAGCCTTGCGTGCCGCGCCGACGATGAGATCGACCCATCCCATGATCGCGGTGCGAACGACCTGCGCGACCGCCGGGTCGGACCAGCTCGCAGCAATCAGTTCCTGCAGCACGCGCACATAGCCGGAGGCGATGTCGTCATCGAGATAATCGCAGGCCCGGTCCCATTGCTCCGACAGTTTGAGACGAGTGTCGCCGAACATGGCGTTCTGGCGATCCAAAAGCTGCGCGTTCAAGTACTCGAACAGCGCCAGCACCATCCCTTGCTTGGATCCGAAATGATAATGGATCTGGCTCAACGGAACGCCGGCAGCCGCCGCGACGTCGCGGGTCGACAAGCCCGCGTAGCCGTTCTGGCGCAACACTTTCTTGGCGGCTTCGAGCAGCGTGGTGCTGGTCTCTGCCTTTTTCTCGATTTTTTTGGCCGCTGCGCGCGCCACGATGAAATCTCCCTGGTGCGATCGCGGGTCATCATAATTCGGTCGACCGACCGAGTCAAGATTCTTGCGTGGCTGCTCACGATCTTGTGCGCGCTCACGTGCGGCATGGGCCGGAGTTACCGTGGATCCATGACTGGGCGGGAACCGCGACTTGGAAACCGTTCCGGTTTTGACAAACGCTTGTCACGATCCCGTTGCGGATAACTCTGCCGACTGCGTGCGCAAGGGAACGCGCCTGGCCATGGCCTCTGGCGCCAGCCTGGACGCTGGCCTATCGTCGAACCCATGCGATTGAAATCGAGTATTTGGGTGGCGGCCTATCTGCGCCGTTGCCAAACCGAAGGCGTCTTCGGCGCCGTGCGCCGGCGCGGCGCGGAGGAAGCCGGTGCTGTGTTCGTCAAGGTGGCCCACCTCGACGGCAACGCCATGCTGTACGGGCCGGCGCCGCAGACCGTCTATGACGAGAGCCGGCCGACCGAGCGCCTGTTCGTGCCGGCGTCGCCGCAGCCGGTGCCTGAGCAATCGGTGGAAGAACGCCTTGTTAAGGAAATCAAGTTCGATCCCGACACCTGGATCGTCGAGACCGAAGACCGTGCAGGGCGGCATTTTCTCGATCTGGCGAAGGCCTGAGGCCGGCCCATTCTACTTTGCATGGGGTTGTTTTCGAGATTTTGTGTCCGGGCCCACCGGATCGTTATGCCGTCGTCTACCGCCCCGATCCGTCGGTGCCGGTGCGCACGATTGGTGCGCTTCCGGGCTGTACGGCAGGCCGTGTCTGGGATGCGGCGGAGCGGGCGCGGTTGCGCTCGTCGTCGTAGAGCGCGGCGCGGTATTTGGCGCGCGTGACCGCCATGGTCGAGCCGCGCCACGCCGCCAGCATGACCAGCGCGGAGCGTTCGGTCAGCCGGTCGTAGAGCCGCGACAGCCGGTAGACATGGTGCACGGAGACGCCGGATTCGGGATTGAGGAACATCAATATCCGCTGGAACGCCGCGCTCGGCATGTCGAGCGCACGGGCCGCGCAGGCCAGGGGCTCGCCACCGGGGTCATTCACCACCTGGGTGGCGATCCGCGCCGGCAGGATCAGCGCCTCGCCGATCTCCAGCGCGAAACTGTCGGCGTCCTCGGCAAACGCGGCCATCTCCAGCGTCTCGATCGCACGCTTGGCGCGCGCCGCCGGAATTCGCGCCGAGGCCTTCAGCGGCGTCTCGTTGAGATTGTGCAGGATCTGCGCGCGTTCGCTGGCATTGGCCGCAAAGAACATGTCGCTGATTTCGGCGGCATCGTTGGGCCGCATCGCCAGGCTGGAAGCCATTCGCAGTTCCGCTTCGGTCGGAACCCGGGGGGGCGCTTCGGGCGGGGCTTTGGCAATCGAAGGCGCGAGCGGCACCGTCTGGCCGGGATGGGCGCGCCGCAATCCGAGCTTGTTCATGATCTCGAGGGGGGTCGCCGGATAGATGGCAAGCCGGGCCCGCACGGCCGCGCGGGTGGCGTCGTCGACCTGGTCGATCAGCCGTGAAGTTAACTCGACGAACTGCCGCTCCTCGTCGGCGGAATGCGCGCTGGCCTGGACATAAAGGTCGGTCAGCACGCGCAGCAAGGTAGGGCGGATATCGACGCCCTCGCGGCGCGAGAGCGACATCAGCCCGTCGAAGCCCGGAAATAATGGTGCTGCGGTCATGTGAGGTATACGCGACTTGGAAATCCCTTGGCTGAACCTACGCGGGGCGCTTTAAGAGTTGGTTAAGGAAAATAACCCCTGAAAAAATGCCGGACTTTTGCGGGTGTTGCATTAACCACAGCGGCCGGCCGTCGGCGGGCCCCCAAGCGGCGATTAAGATGCCGTTAACCACGTTCTGTTCTGAATGATCGCATGTCGCCGGCCAAATCATGTCCGTGCGGCAATGAGAGAGAACGGAACATGGGCACCATCATTGAATTTCCGGCGGATGCAGCTACGCGGCGGCCCGCCCCTGATGGCGCTTCGGGCGAGGGCATGGGGACCGTACTGATCCTTCCGGTTATCCGGATCGAGCGTCCAACCGACGAGAACGGCGGACGCGGACCGGAAGAAGGTACAGCTCCCGGCCGCCGTCGCCGTCGGCGCCCCTGACAAGGGACATTTGAAATGCCGGAGCTGCGCCATCCGATCCGGACCGCCGGGTTTCGGTCACTCCCGGCTCTCATACTCATCCTGATTGGCTCGGCCCTCGGTGGCTGCAGCGGCGGCGATTTCGGCCGCACCCGCGCCGATTTCCGCAACGACGATATGCATCGCTGGCTGGGCGCGGAAGCGACCGGCAGCGTCGGGCTCAAGCCGTCGCATTTCCAGCTCACCGAAAACGAACGCCAGCTTCGCGATCTCGCCTATCCCCTGATCGAACCGCCGCTTTCGCGGCCAGCCTGGAAGAGCGTGTTCGGCGATTACCAGCCGCTGCCCTCGCCCTGGCGGCAGAAGGTCGTGTTCGATCGCACCACCTATGGACGCGCCTTGATCGACGAGCCGCACCGCTCGCATACCTCGCGCTATCAGCAATTGATCGAGGACGTGCGCAACGACATCACGCGGTTCGAGCCGTTCTTTGCCTCCGCCATCCGCGTGATCGAACTCGACCGCAAGCGCAGTGCCAGCCTGAAGATGGTCTCGGAGCTGTCGCCGCGCGAACAGGCCGACGCGGTCGCCCGCATGGAAGAGAACACACTGATCGTGCAATGGGTGCAGCAGTGCCTGGAGCGGAGGATCGCGTCCTATCGCTGGGCGCTGGAGCGGCTGGTGATCCAGGCGCCCGACACCATCGCCGCCGACGCCGACCGCCTGATCGGCGAACTCGCCGCCCAAACCGCCAACCCGCCGGTCGCCGCCAACCCCGTGATCGGGCGTGCGGTCACGGTGAAGGGCTAATCCATCAGCGCGCCTTGCCGGCCGATTTGGCGCGGCCGGCTTTCGGGCGCCCGCTCTGCAACCTCGCGATAAAATTCTGCAACACCTCTGACGGCGGCCGCGCTGCGCTATAGGCGAGGCCAACCTGGCGCTTCACGTCGACATCGATCTCGCGCACGGCGACATCGGGATTGGCGCGCGCCACGCCCTCCGGAACGATGGCGATGCCGACGCCGGCAGCGACCAGCGCCATCGTCCAATCCTCGGATTCGGCAATCGCCGCGGGTTGGCGCGACGGTGAGGCGGCTCGGCCGAAAAATTCGCTCTGCTCGCAATGGCAGCGATCGATCATCGCGACGCCGGCAAGGTCCGACGTGCGAAGCCGCTCCTTCAGCGTGAGCGGGTGCGACGGCGGCAGGACGGCAACGTAGCGTTCGACCCACAGCGGAATGAAGTGCTCGTCGGCATCGATGATGTTTTTCGAAATGATCCGCGCGTCCGCGGCGTCCTTGATGCCGACGAGGCGAAGCGCGACATCGGCGGTCCCGGTCAGCGGCTTCAGCAAGGCGATCGTTCGCGGCATGTCGAGCGTGCGCATCAGGCCGAGTGTCAGTTGCCGCCGCGTCGACGGCTTGCGAAACAGGTTCTTCGCGGCGTCCGCGTCGTCGATGATGCGGCGGGCGACGGCGTGGAATTGTTCGGCCGACGCGGTCGGTGCGACGCCCTTCTTGTGCCGGATGAACAGCGTGGTGCCGAGCTCGGCTTCCAGGTTGGTGATCGCCGCCGAGATCGAGGGTTGCGAGATGAAGCAACGCTTCGCCGCCGCCGTCAGGTTACGTTCGCTGAACACGGCCGTGAAATAGCGCAGCTCGCGGATATCCATAGTTTTAGCCTATTGATATTATCAGATATCAATATTTTACCTATGAATGGAGAAATGGCAACCAAGGCGCCTGACTTCAGCGAAGGAGCTTGCGATGCGCGTCCACCACATCAACACCGGCACCATGTGCCCGATCGGCCAGCGGTTCGTGAATGGCACCGGCAGCATGTTCCGGCGGGCGCGAATGGTCTGTCACTGCCTGTTGGTCGAGACCCATGACGGGCTTGCGCTGGTCGATACCGGCATCGGGCTCGATGACATTGCCAACCCGCCGCGGCTGGGTCGCAAGTGGGTGCGGCAGACGACGCCCCGGCTCGATCCTGCCGAAACCGCCGTGCGGCAGGTCAAGGCGCTCGGCTATTCGCCTGATGATGTACGGCACCTGCTGTTGACGCATCTCGATCGCGATCACGCCGGAGGCATCCCGGATTTCCCGAACGCCAAGGTGCATGTCGATCGCCGCGAACTCGACATGGCGGTGCTCCGTCGCATCCCGCCACCGAAGGGCCGCTACGTCAGGGATCAATGGAAGCATGGTCCGGAGTGGGTGCTGTATGGCGAGGGCGGCGAGGACTGGTTCGGCTTCAAGGGCGTGCGCGCGATCGGCGATCGCGAACCCGACATCCTGATGATCCCGCTGCCCGGCCATACGCTCGGCCATTGCGGCATCGCCGTGCGCACCAAAGACAAATGGCTGCTGCACGCCGGCGACGCCTATTTCTTCCACGGCCAGATCCAGGCAAAGCCGAAAATGCCGCTGGTGCTCGCCCTGTTTCAGCGCCGCGCCGACATGGATCGCGCGCTGCGCATCGAAAATCAGGAGCGCTTGCGGACGCTGAAGGCTGCGCACAGTGATGCCGTGACGATCTTCAACAGCCATGATCCCGTTGATTACGAGCACTGCCGCTGCGGGCAGCACTAACCGCTCGCGTGGTGCGCGGCGGCTATCGCTTGCCCTTCGGCGCGGGGGCGGGCGCGGGTGGCGGTGGTTCCGGCTGCTTGGGCGGCGGGATTTCGGTCTGCAGCGTGCAGCGCGAGGCCGCCAGCGAAGCCTGGGCCTGCGGCATCAGGCCGGGCTCCGGCGCCAACGCCTTCAGCACGATCAATCCGGTGATGGTCGGGGAGTCGATGATCAGCCGGTCGGCGGCGGTGACTTCCTCATCCTCCGGCAACTGGCCGTGTTGCTCCTCGGTCATCAGGTCGAGTTCGATCACCTTGCGGCCAGCGGAGCGGTCGTTGATGGCGTAGTAAGCAACCTCGTTGCGGGTGTAGAACGACACCGACGTATAGGCCTGGCTGACCGGCACCGTGAGCTTGAGCGGGCCGCCTGACAAATCGTAGCGGCAGATCGCGACCGCGAACGCGGGATCCATGAACGGCATCGGCGCGTTGTTGGGGTTGGCGAGCGCGAGCGGCGTCACGGCGTTGGTCCTGGTCATCGGCGTCAGCCGCGAATAGGCGTCCTGGGTTGCGATGCGCGGCAGCGCGAGCACGCTGACGAGATGCACCACGCCGCCGAGCAGCACGCCTGCAATGATCGTGAACAAGAGCCGGATCATGGGCAGCCCACCGTGGTGATGGAGGGCATCGGCGCGTCGCGCTGCGTCCGCGTCGCGACCCCGACCGGCGTATCGTACAACCGCAGCATCAGCGCGTAACGCTCGATCCCGCCGGTCGGCAGCCAGTTTCCGGCGCGCGAGCGCGATGCGATGCGGATCTCGAACGCGCCGTCGGAGCCGCGGATGATTTCCTGGCTGGTGAAGCCGTAGCGCTGCAGCGAATTGGCGACCAGATGTCCCTTGCGGTCGAACAGCGTCAGCGTCCAGAACCGCGCCGCCGGCGTCACGCCGCTGACCACCACGTCGCAGCGTCCGTCGAGCGGCTTCTTCTTGTCGTCTGACGTGGCCGAGAAGGCGATGCCGTCGCCGGTGCCGATCGGCAATTCACCGCTGCGTGCAATCGAGGCGCGTGAATAGGGATCGACTTCGGCGGTGCCGCTCTTGGGCCGCGCCGTCCACGAACCGATCGTGAGCGTGCCAAGATCAGTGCCGCGCGTCGCCGTCATATAGGTCGAGCCCAGACCGACGACGGTGGCGAGCGCCAACGCGAGCAACGTGATGAAGATCAGCCGCACAGGCCAGTGCTCCGCAAAATCACTGCACTAGTTCTTCCGCTGCGCCGGCGGAGCCGGGTCGCCGGCGGCTGCGACGTAATTGTCGGGGAAGGCCAGCGCGCTCGACGATGTCGACTTGCCCGGCTTGGCCGGTTCGCTGGCCGACGTCTTGCCCGCGGTCTTGCCGGCTTCGTCGAGCAGCTTCTCGACGCGCACCAGAATGTCGGCGCCGCGCTTGGTGAGCACCGGCGGCGGTCCCGGCTTGGTGTCGAGGATCTTCGGCGCGCCATTGGCGGCGACGTTGGCGGGCTGGGCCGCCTGCGGCAGTTTCGTGCCCATGCCGATGCCCGGCACTTCCTTGATCTCGACGCCTTGATGAGCGACTACCATGACCTCACGCCAGGTCTGCGCCGGCAGCGAACCACCGGTCATGCGGTTGGTCGGGGAATAGTCGTCATTGCCGTACCAGACCGCGCAGGTGAAGTTTCCGGTGAAGCCGACAAACCAGGCGTCGCGATAGGCGTTGGTGGTGCCGGTCTTGCCGGCGGTCGGAATGCCATCGATGATCGCGCGCCGTGCCGTGCCTTCGCTCACGACGTGGCTCATCATTTCCGACATCTCGGCGGCGACGTTGACGGGAATGGCTTGCAGCTGCTTCTTGCCGTCGCGATCGAAGCGCCAGACCAGATCGCCGGCGCCGGTGCGGACTTCCAGCACCGCATGCGGGATCGGCGCTTTGCCCTTGTTCGGGAAGGTCGCATAGGCCACCGCGTGTTCGAGCACGGTGACCTCGTCGGAGCCGATCGGCATCGACGGCGTATCGGGCAGCGGCGCCTTGATGCCAAACCTGCGCGCCACTTCGGTGATCTTGACGCGGCCGGCCTTGGCCGGATTGGGCGACTTGCCACCCAGCGCAATCGAGAGCTTCACCGGAATGACGTTGATCGAACGCGTGATTGCCTGCGTCAGCGTCATCGGTCCCGAATAGGAGTGGCTGTAGTTCTGCGGACACCAGTTGCCGATGCAGACTGGGCCGTCGACCACGATCGAGGACGGCTTGTAGCCGTTCATCAGCGCGGTGGCGTAGACATAGGGCTTGAACGACGAACCGGGTTGGCGCATCGCGTCGGTCGCGCGGTTGAACTGGCTGGCGCCATAGTCGCGTCCGCCGACCATGGCGCGTACGCCGCCATCGAGGTCGGCGACTGCAAGGGCCGCCTGGGTCGCATGATAGTCGCGGCCGAACTGGCGGAGCTGGTTCTCGACGGTTGCTTCCGCGGCGCGCTGAACGGTCATGTCGATCGCGGTGCGGACCACGAAGACGCGCTCAGTGTAGGATTTCGGGAACGTGTCGACCAGCTTGCGCATCTCCTCGAACGCCCAGTCGAGATAGTAGTTCGGCGAATTCTCGTCGCGGCGGTCGACGGCGACGGCCGGATTACGCCGCGCACCGAACACCTGGCCTTCGGTCATGAAGCCGGCATCGACGAGGTTGTCCAGCACCACGTTGGCGCGGGCGCGCGCGGCGGGCAGGTTGATATGCGGGGCGTATTTGGTCGGCGCCTTGAACAGGCCGGCCAGCATCGCGGATTCGGCAAGCGTGACGTCGCGCGCCGACTTGTTGAAATAGAAATGCGCTGCACCGTCGACGCCGAAGGTGCCGCCGCCCATATAGGCGCGGTCGAGATAGAGTTTCAGGATTTCGTTTTTGGTGAGCCGCGTCTCCAGCCATATCGCAAGGAAGGCTTCCTTCACCTTGCGTTCGATGGTGCGCTCGTTGTTCAGGAACAGGTTCTTCGCCAGCTGCTGGGAGATCGACGAACCGCCCTGGCGCACGCCGCCGGCCTGCGCGTTGGTGACGAGGGCGCGCGCGGTGCCGGCGATGTCGATGCCGAAATGGTCGTAGAAGCGGCGGTCTTCGGTGGCGAGGGTCGCCTTGATCAGATTGTCCGGAAAGTCTTCCAGCGGGATCGAGTCGTTGTGCTTGATGCCCCGGTTGCCGATCGGATTGCCGTAGCGGTCGAGGAACGACACCGCGAGGTCGGATTTTTTCAGCCAGTCGTCGTCGGCGGTTTCGCGAAACGCGGGCACCGCGAGCGCCAGCATCAGGATCAGGCCGCCGAGACCGATGGTGGCGGCTTCCGACAACGGCTCGATGAACACCCAGCGCTTCCAGCCGCCGACATAGAAGCGGTCCATGAAGGTCGAAAAGCGCTCATAGAGTTCGCGCGCGCCCTTGCCGGATGAGAACAGCGTCGAGTCGATGCGCGCGTCGAGGTCCAGCATGACGTGCTGGATCTTTGTCTTCCATCGCGCTGGAATGAACTGGCGCACCGGGGCCCTTGGTCGGTTCGTAGGCGCTCTGCGCACGCTTGGCGCTATCGAGACGTCTTGCTTCGATGTTGCGGCAAACCCAAGGCGCTTTTACGGCTCGCCAGGCGACCTTCAAGCACGTTGGGGACTCGCGGCTGTTCTATCCGAGCGGAGGCCATAAACCAATGGTCTGGCTCACCATTTTGATGGTCAGGACTAACGCTGCCCCCGGCTTTTTATACCGGCCGGAGCGGTCTCGCTTGCAAGGCTGCCACCGCACCTCCTAGAAGGGCGCAAGACCGATCCGATCCGGAAAACCCTGAATTCATGACCGCACCGCCCAAGCGAGCTTCCGGCCAGGAGGGATTCTTCTGGAAAACCAAGACGTTGGAAGAGATGTCCAGCGCCGAATGGGAAAGCCTGTGCGACGGCTGCGCGCGCTGTTGCCTGGAAAAGCTCGAAGACGAGGATACCGGCAAGATCTATTTCACCCACGTCTCCTGCAAGCTGCTCGATTCGGGCTCCTGCGCCTGCAAGGACTACCCGAACCGCTCCGCCAAGGTTCCCGACTGCGTCCGGTTGACCCCGGAAAACGTCCGTACCCTGAACTGGCTGCCGCCGAGCTGCGGCTACAAGCTGGTCGCCGAGGGCCGTGACCTCTACTGGTGGCACCCGCTGCTATCAGGTGATCCCAATACCGTGCATGAGGCCGGCGTTTCCGTGCGCGGGCGGGTGCAGGGAACGGAAAACGAGATTGCCGACGAGGATCTCGAAGATCACATCGTGCAATGGCCGGCGCTGTTGCCGAAGCGGGCGCGGTTGAAGAAGCGGCCGGTGTGAACTCGCAGCGCGGGCCGGAGCAAATCACGAAAACAACCCCATGCTCCCGCGCCCTTTGCGAAGCTGCGCTGCATGAAACGGGCAGGTTCAAAAAGCGGCCGAAATCGTAGCGTTTTGCGCAAGCCATTGATCACGTGATTGCGAAGCTGCGCTCGCGGGATGCTCCCATGCGCGCGGGTGCCTGCCGCCGGAGCAGTTTGCGCTGTAAAGTGCAGCCGATATAGCGATTCCATCTCGGCGGCTTTGAGCTGCGAAGAAAAATATTACTTTCAAATGAACAAGTTCGAACGGCAGCGCGGTCAACCTGCCGACCACGATACGTTAACCGACGAAATTTCGGCTGAAATCTCGCACATCACGACCGAGGTCATCGATGTCAGCGATGCGCCGCCGATTGCGCCGCGCGCGCCGCTGACCCAGGACGAGGTCCGCACCATCCTGATCAGCCTGATGCTGACGATGTTTCTGGCCGCGCTCGACCAGACCATCGTCGCAACCGCGCTGCCGACCATTGGCCGCCAGTTCGGCGACGTTTCCAATCTCTCCTGGGTGATCACGGCCTACCTCCTGGCATCGACCGCGGTGGCGCCGGTGTTCGGCACGCTGAGCGACATCTACGGCCGCCGCGTCATGATCATTGTCGCCCTCAGCCTGTTCATCGCGGGCTCGATCCTGTGCGCATTGGCGCCGAACATGCCGATCCTGATCCTCGCGCGCGGCCTGCAGGGCCTCGGCGGAGGCGGCATCATGCCTGTGGTGCAGACCGTGATTTCCGACGTGGTGAGTCCACGCGAACGCGGCCAGTACCAGGCCTATTTCAGCGGCGTGTGGGTCGCAGCCGGAATCGGCGGGCCGGTCGTCGGCGGGGTGTTCGCCGAACATCTGCACTGGTCGATGATCTTCTGGATCAATGTGCCGCTCGCGCTCGGCGCGCTGGCGCTGCTGCTGCCGAAGATGGGCAAGATCCCGGTGTTCCACCGCCGGCGCAAGGTCGACTGGCTCGGCGGCGTCTTGCTGATGGCGGCAGCCGTGGTGTTCATGCTGGTGCTGACCTGGGGCGGCAACCGCTATCTGTGGCTGTCGCCGACCATCATCGCGATGATCGGTGCCTCCGCCGCGCTGGCGTTCAGCTTCGTCTGGCACGCGCGCAAGGCCGACGAGCCGTTCCTGCCGCTGCCGCTGATGGGCGGAACGGTGGTGCCCTATGCGATGGCCGCCGGCGGCTGTGCGCTCGGTGCCATCACCGGACTGACGGTAAATCTGCCGCTCTATTACGAGGTGGTCTATCACCTCAGCGCCAGCGAGGCGGGCCTCGCGCTGATTCCGCTCGCCGCGATCTCGACCTGTGGCGCCGCGATCGCCGGACGCACCATGGCGCGCGCCAAACATTACAAGCGCGTCGCGATCGTCGGCACTTCGCTGGCAGCGGTCTCGGGATGCGCGCTGGCGCTCACGACGCTGCCGCTGTGGGGATTGCTGGTGCTGCTGTCGATCTTCGCGCTCGGGCTCGGAACGACGTTCCCGGTCAGCGTGGTCTCGCTGCAGAATTCGGTGGCGCGGCCGCAGATCGGCACCGTCACCGGTGCAATGAATTTCTTCCGCGCGCTGATGTCGTCGTTCACTGTCGCAGCCTTCACCGCGATCCTGCTGATGGTGCTGGGGACGGACATTTCGCTGGTCGGCGAACACCACGGTCCCCTGAATTCGATCCCCGTCGCCGACATGATCACGGCGTTCCGATACGTATTCGGCGCCGCGGCCGCGCTGATGGCCGGCGCCACGTTCTGCATGATCCTGATGGAAGAACGGCCGCTGGCCGGGCCGGGCACGCCGCCGCCCGTCGAGATGGCGGAATAGGGCGCGCTAGCCTCTTTCCGTTCCGATTGAATCGGAACGGGGCTCTGGATTCTTGATTGACGCGTTTTCTGGACGCGAAGCGGTATCCGCTTCGCTGGAAAACGCTCTAACTCGCTTGTGCCAGCCGCGTATCGATTTCGTCCCGGAGCAGGGCGAAGTCGATCGGCTTGGTGAGCAGTCCTATCGCGCCGCCGGCGATCGCCTTGCGCCTGGTCTCCGCATCGCCATAGGCGGTGATCATGATGACGGGAACGTCGGGCCGGATCTCCTTTACCCTGGGCAGCATCTCGATCCCGGTCATCCCGGGCATGTTGATATCCGACAGGATCAGGATCAGCGAATGCTCGATGGTGGAGCCGATGCGGGCGAGCGCATCGGCCGCAGAGCCGACGAAATCCATCACAAAGCGCTGCGCGCGCAAATCCTTGCGGAACTGCTGGCGAAACAGCGCCTCGACGTCGGGCTCGTCATCGACCACAAGCACCAGAACACTCACGTCGAGCCCCGGGACTTGTTGAGAGGATTGCTGGTCCTCGGCAGAACAATGCGAAACTCGGTAAATTGACCGGGCTCGGTATCGACGTCGATCGTGCCACCATGTTGTTTCACGATGATGTCATGGCTCATCGACAGACCAAGCCCGGTGCCTTCGCCCGCAGGTTTTGTGGTGAAGAACGGGTTGAACATCTTGTCCCTCACTTCGGATGGAATGCCCGTACCGTTGTCGCGGATACGTATTTCGACGGCGTCGCCGAGGTTGCGGGTGGTGGCGATCAGCACGGGATCGAATCCGGACTGGCTGGCCTCGATCCTGCGCCTGTTCACGGCATAAAAGCCGTTCGAGATCAGGTTCAGGAACACGCGGGTGATTTCCTGCGGAAACACATCGACCATGCCGGCATTGGCGTCGAAGTCGCGCTGCAGTGTGACGTTGAAGTCGGCTCGTTCGGCGCGGGCGCCGTGATAGGCGAGGTTGAGGCTCTCGTCGATCAGCGCGTTGATGTCGGCGGGCCGGTGATCGCCGCCTCCCTCGCGCGAATGCAAGAGCATGTTCTTGACGATGGAATCGGCGCGCTTGCCGTGCTGGACCACCCTTTGCAAATTGTCCTTGAGCAGGCCGGTCAGTTCGTCGACCTCTTCGCGGATCTTGTCGCTGATCTCGGCAGGCTTGAGCACGTCGTTCAGTTCGTCGGTCAGTTCCGCCGAAAGGGCGGCGAAATTATTGACGAAGTTGAGCGGGTTCTTGATCTCATGCGCGATGCCTGCGGTTAGCTGGCCGAGCGAAGCGAGCTTCTCGGTCTGCACCAGCCGGTCCTGCGCGGTGCGCAGATCGTCGAGCGACTTGGTGAGATCGTGGGTTCGCTCCCGAAGCTCCTTGAGCAGCCGTGTGTTCTCGATCGCAATAACGGCCTGGCTGGCAAAGCTGCTCAACAGCGCAATCTGCTTTTCGTTGAACGGCGAAACTTCGAGACGGTAAATTCCAATGGTGCCGACGAACTCGTCGTCCTTGACCATAGGCACGATGAGGATCGTGCGCGCGCCCGCCAGTTCGGCAAGCTGTACGGTCGCCGGATCGCCCTGGATATAAAGTGGCCGTGTGCGGAGGTCATGAATGTGTGCAACCTTTTTTGTCAGGACCATCTGTCCGAGGTCGCCGTCGGGATGCGCCCGAAAACTCTGTTGCCTGGCGGCCTCGAATGCCGGAGGCACGTTGTGAAAGCCGACGGTATGAAAGCTGTCGCCGTCGTACAGGTTCATGAGGCCGAACTGCGCGCCGCAAATGCGCGTGGCGTTTTCGAGCATGCTCTGGAACACCGGTTCCAGATCGCCAGCCGACCGGCTGATCACGCTCAGCACTTCCGACGTCGCGGTCTGCTGCTCCAGTGATTCCGAAAGCTCGCGGGTGCGCTGCTGCACCTCGTCGAACAACCGCACGTTCTCGATCGCGATCACGGCTTGGTCGGCGAAGGTCATGGCAAGATCGACATGTCGCTCGGAGAAAGGATGCACCTTCTTGCGGAACAACAGCAGCAGGCCGATCGCGACGCCCTCGCGCAGCAACGGAACGCCCATCATGCTTCGTATGCCGACCCGTTGCTGCAAAGCGAAGTCATATTCTGGGTCGTTTTCTGCGTCCTCGATGAGTACCGGTGCATTTTCGAGCAGGACGCGCGCGCCAAGCGAACCGCGTCCAGGCTTGTGGTCGATCTCCATGACCGTGCGGTGATGCTCTTCGCGCAAGCCAAAACTCGCCGCGCCTCGAAATCCCTCGCCGACCCTGCGATGGATGACGACAATGTCGGCCTCGCACAGGCCGGCTGCCGACTCCGAAAGCGTGTCGAGGACCTTCTGCAGATCGAACGCGGAACGGCTGATCACCTTGAGCACGTCGGCCGTCGCGGTCTGCTGCTGCAGCGACTCGCTCAGGTCTTCCGTGCGCTGCTTGACCTCATTGAACAGGCGGACATTCTCGATCGCGATCACCGCCTGGTCGGCAAACGTCTTGAGAAGGTCGATCTGGTTGTCGGCGAACCGCCCCGGTTCTGCGCGCGAGACGCCAATGGTGCCGATCGCAACGCCCTCGCGCAGCATCGGCACGGAGATGATGCTCCGGTAACCCCGGGCGCGCGCCGTTTCCTTGACGGCTTCGGGGACGTCGGGTTCGGTTTCGATATCGGTCCGGAACGCGATCGTCCCGGTCAGCGCCGCCCGGCTGTGCATTCCGGAGGAGGAGAGGGGGGTCGGGAACGAACTCTGGATCGCCTCGTCGCCGGCATCGCTTCCGGCGGTGTGGGCCGCCAGGTCAAGCTGGTCGCCGGCGACGCGGGTGACGAGCGCGGTCTGGCCGTCGAGCAGCCGCTTGGCACTTTCGGCGATGGCGTCGAACACCGGCTGTACGTCGGTCGGGGAACCGGCAATGACATTGAGGATCTCCGCCGTCGCGGTCTGCCGCTCCAGCGCTTCCTTGGTTTCACTGAACAGGCGAGCATTCTGGATCGCGATCACGGCCTGATCGGCAAAGGTCTGGACAAGCGCGAGTTGTTTGTCCGAAAGCCTGAACCCGACCTGCGGATGCGTCAGAATGATGGTGCCGATGCCCTTGTTTTCATGGATCAGCGGCACGAATATGATGTTCCGGAAGCCGCCAGCGGCTGCGATTTTTCGAGTGAACTCTGGTGTGTCCGGCGCGCTGGCATCGGGAATCTCGATGATTCGGCGCTCCAGCATCGCACGCGCCGAGGGTGAGCGATCCGGGTCGAATGCGATCGGATACTTGGCCCTGGCAGCTTCGTGATCGAAACTCGACGCGATCTCCGCGATTGCGTTCCAATGCAATTTGCCATCCTTCAGCGTTGTGATGGTGGCCGAGCATGGCTCGAAAAGCCGCGCAGCGCTCTTTACGATCGCGTCGAACACCGGCTGCACGTCCGAAGGCGAACTGGCGATGACCTTCAAAATGTCGGCCGTCGCGGTTTGCCGCTCCAGCGCTTCCCGCGTCTCGTTGAACAGCCGCGCGTTCTGGATCGCGATGACGGCCTGGTCGGCGAAGCTGCGCAGCAGGCCGCACTCTTTTTCGCTGAACGGCTTCATCGAAGTGCGGCCTACGAAGATCGAGCCAATGGCACGGTCCTCCCACAGCATGGGCGCGAGCGCCATCGAATAGTTTTTGCCGATACGGCGGGCGATCTCGCGCAGGGCCGAAGGCACGTCCGGATCGTTGAATACGTCGGCGTAATGGATCAGGCGGCGCTCGCGGAAGGCCACCTCGCTCGCGGTACCCTCCAGCGGCACCGGGTACAGCGCGCGCACGCGCTCGGCGTTGGCGCCGTGCGCCGCGCCGATATGGAGCAGTCCATCATCGCCTGCGAGGTAGATGAACCGGTCATCGCCGCCGAACAGATGCGCGATGCTGCGCAAGATCTCGTCGAATACGGGCTGGGCATCGGCGACCGAGCTGCTGACGACCCGGAGGATGTCCGCCGACGCCTTTTGCTGTTCCAGCGCCTCCCGCGTCTCGTTGAACAGCCGCACATTTTCCATCGCGATCACCGACTGCGCGGCGAACATCTGCAGCAGCCGGACGTGCGGCTCGTCGAACGAGCCGGGTGCCCGGCGGGTGACCGTGATGATGCCGACGGCCTTGCCCTCGTTCATGAGCGGCGCGAACAGCATGCTGCGATATCCCCGTGCACGCGCGATGTCGCGTGCGGCCGGCTCGAGTTCGGTATCGACGAGTTCCGCCGGCGCGCCGTTGCGGACCAGCTGGTAGGGCGGGAACCGGCCAAGCGGCATCGGGAACGAGGATTGCAGCACCGCATCGCCCGCGGGGTCCGTCGGAGTGAATGCGGACAGATGGATCTGGTCGTCGACGTAGCGAAACATCGCGGTGGAAAATCCGCCGATCAGCCGGTTCGCGCTGGCCACGATGGCCTCGAACACCGGCTGCACATCCGACGGCGAGCCGGCGATCACCTTGAGGACATCAGCCGTCGCGGTCTGTCGCTCGAGCGCCTGCCTGGTTTCGTTGAACAGGCGTGCGTTCTCGATCGCGATCACCGCCTGGTCGGCGAATGTCTGCAGCAATTGCACGTGGTCGGCGGCAAAGGCGCCCGGCTCCGCACGGGTGACGCTGATCATGCCGACCGGCACGCCCTGGTTCATCAGCGGCGTGAACAATACACTGCGGAAGCCGCGCAGCCGCGCCAGATCCCGGTTCAACTTCGGGACGTGCTCGGCTTCGCTGTCGGGAAACTGGACGGTCTCTCCATTGCGCACCAGCGCGAATGTCGGGAATTCCGAGATCGATCTCGGAAACGAGGCCTTCAGGCCTTCATCGGCGGCGGGGCTGGTCGGCGTGTACGCCACCAGATGCAGTTCGTCGCCGAGAAAGCGCAGCACCGTGGCGGAGAACCCGCCGAGCAGTCGCTTGGCGCTGGCAGCGATGGCTTCGAACACCGGCTGCGCGTCGGAGGGAGAGGCGGCAATGACCTTCAGGATTTCGGCCGTGGCTGTCTGTCGCTCCAGCGCTTCCCTTGTCTCGCGAAACAGCCGCACGTTTTCGATGGCGATCACAGCCTGGTCCGCAAAGGTCTGCAGCAGGGCTGTCTGTCTGGCTGTGAAGGCCACCGGTTCCAGGCGACGAAGTACGATCGCACCAATGGCTTCTCCCTCCCGCAGGAGAGGTATGCTGAGGGTACAGCGGTGCCCCTGTTCGCGCGATTGCCGTTGCCCCTCGGGAAAATCGGCAGCCTCGGGGGCCCAAAAGTCAGACACCTGCACAGGTACCTTGTCGACAACCGAGCGACCCGTGACCCACTCCCTGCTGATCGGACGACTGTGTTGACCTGTCGGTATCGGTCCGTGATGGGCGCTGAAATGCAGATGGTCGCCAATCCTGAGCAGGACGTTGGCATCATAGGCGTCACAAAGTGCGCAGGCGCTTTCGACAATTGCCTTGAGCGCCGGTTCGACATCGGCCGGCGAGGACGCGATCACCCTGAGCACGTCGGCGGTCGCGGTCTGCTGACGGAGGGATTCGCTCAGATCGTTGGTGCGTTGGCGCCGTTCGTTGAACAGCCGCGAATTCTCGATCGCGATTGCGGCTTGATCCGCAAAGCTCTGCTGCAGCGCGAGTTCGTCGTCGGTGAAGGGCGCGAGGCGGTCTCGGTAGACGATGAGAATACCGATCGGCTTGCCCTCGCGCCGCAACGGTGTGCCGGCGACCGTGAGAAGACCTGCGGCGCGCGAGGTCACGAGACCAGGCCATTCGGACATCTCGGGACCGAGGTTGGTCAGATCAGGCACATGGATCTGCTGGTTGAGGGCAAATACCGCGCTTGGGAGGTTGCGGGCGCCGATCTCAAGCTGCGCCGCAGGTACTTCTTTGCCGATACGCTCGGAGCCCTCGCCGAAACGGATCGAGAGACCCCATCTGTCGCCGTCAGCGATCCGGATCGTGACGCTCGCCGCATCGAACAATCGCGCGGTCGTCTCGGCGATCTGGTACAGCGCGTGTTCGGCATCGCCCGATACGCTGGCAATGGTTCGCAGGATATCGGCGCTGGCGTTCTGGCGCTCGCGGGCGATGCTCAGTTCATGAATGAGCCGGCCGTTTTCCGCGTCCATCGCCGCCTGACGGGCGATCGCCGCGTCGTGGGCGGCGAAGCTGGATTCGAGTCTCTGCTCGAGCTCGGCAACGAGCTTGTAGAGATCGGCCACGGCGTCCGGGGGGAGCGCGGTCATTCACTCAAATCCATTTCACGGCAAGCCCTGCAGGACGATGGCCTCAAGCCATCAGCGCTCGCACCAATGTGGCAGATAATTTCATTCCAGGCGCGGCCAAGCCAGCGCCATCCCGGCCTTTTCTTAAGGCCGGGGCGTCAAAAAGTGAAGCAGGCTAAGCGGTTATCGGCCGGGTCGGCGATCAGGTTCCGGGCCGGGAGACCTCGGTCTCCTTGCTGGTGATGAACTCCAGCAGCACCGGAATGCCTTCCTTGGTCTTGGCGATGCCGCGCTGGATCGCGGGAATGATGTCTTCCGGCTTGGTCACCCGTTCGCCATAGCCGCCGAAGGCGCGCGCCATCGCGGCGTAGTCGCCGGAAATGTCGGTCGAGCGGTATTTCTCGGTCGAGATCGGCATCACCTTCAGCTCGATCGCCATGGAAAAATTGTTCAACAGGATCGACATGATCGGAATCCGCTCGCGCACGGCGGTCTCGAAATCCATGCCGGTGAAGCCGATCGCGGCATCGCCCCAGACATTGATGCAGAGCTTGTCGGGCTTTGCGAGTTTGGCGCCCATGGCGAGCCCAAGCCCGTAGCCGAGCTGGGTGGTCTTGCCCCAGCCGATATAGGACAACGGCTCGACCGATTTCCAGAACGGCGAGAGTTGGTCGCGCGGGCTGCCGGCATCATGGGTGATGATGGTGTTCTTGATGTCGACGGTGTGCTGCAGGTCCCACAATACGCGATAGGGATTGAGCGGGGCGTCGTTGTGGGTGAGTTTCGGCATCCACTTCGCCAGCCACTCCTTGTGCGAGGCGGCGATCTCGGCGGCGACGGCAGTGGCGTCACGATCGCTGGTGACGCTTCTGCCGATCTCTTCCAGCAGCGCATCGAGCACCAGGCCGGCATCGCCGACCAGGCCGATCCTGGCCTCGACATCCTTGTTGAGATGGTTGGGGTCCAGCGTCGAATGAATGATGGTCTTGCCCTTCGGCATCGCGATGCCGAACGAGGTCTCGGTGAACGAGCAGCCCAGGCCGAAGATCACATCGGCCTCGCCGAGGAATTTTGGCACCGCGCGGGGCACGGCAAGGCCACCCGAACCCAGCGACAACGGATGCGTCTCCGGAAACGACGATTTTCCGCCAAGGCTCGTGGTGACGGGGATGGCGAGACGCTCGGCCAGCCGCTTCAGTTGCGGCCAGGCCCTGGCGTAGTGCACGCCCTGGCCGGCGTAGATCACCGGCCGCTTGGCGCCGACCAATAGCGCGGCCGCTTCCTTGATGTGGACGGGATCGGCGCCGTAGCGGGTGCGCAGCACCGGCGTGTAGTTCAGCGGCTCCGGCACTTCCTCGTTCCACATATCGGCCGGGATTTCGACGATCACCGGCCCGCCGCGGCCGTTCTTCAGTTTTGTAAACGCCCGCCGGAAAATATTGCAGACTTCGGCCGCAAGAATGATCGGCTCGGAGGATTTCGAAAACGCCCGCATCGCCTGGCTGGAGTTGAAGTTCGGGTCGATATTGGCGAGCCGCCGCGCATAGCCCATCGGCAGCACCAGCACCGGGACGGATTCGCCGTAGCACTGCGCCACGCCGCCCATGGCGTTTTCGGCGCCCGGGCCGTGCTGCATGCAGAAGGCACCGATCGAATGGCCCGAGGTGACGCGGGAGATCGCATCCGCCATGTGGACGCCGATGCGTTCCTGGCGCACCATCACGGGGCGGATATCGGCATTGGCGGCATACTCGATGAGATGATTGACGGGATAGCCGCAGAGGATCTCGATCCCCTCGCGCTTCATGATTTCTGCAATCGCGGCGCCGAGCTTCATGACGGCTTCCCCCTTGTGTGCAGGCCGGTTCGTTCGGCCGATTGCTCACAGTTGGAACAGGAATTTTCCGTCCGGTAAAGCGCGGGCGGCGCCTGCTCCGGGAAGTGCTGATATGCGTTTGCCGCCGGAGCGGTTGCTGCAGACCAATACCGGCGTCAAACCGATGAGTCCGAAGTCCAGCGGTTCACACTCGATCAAAACGTGTCGGGCGGTGTTCGCCGCGGCGGCCTCGAAGCCGGCCGCGCTCTACGGGCGAGAGGAGGGCAACTATCTCGCCTCGTTGCGGCGATGGTTGAACATCGCCGCCATCAGGCCGAGGACATACGCCGTCAGACGGCGATCGTTGCCGGATCGCACCTCGGCGGTGCGTTGCTCTTCCAACTCATCGTTCAAGAGGCCGATGTAGTTTTTTCCTGGTTCACGCTTCTGCGTGGACATGTGCGCTCGCTCCGGAAGACGCCGATCCGCCGACCATGGCGGGGCGTTGGACAATTCAGAGTAAATTTTTGGTACCGTAGGAATACCGGTGTAGTCGTGCCTCCGGCTTAATCAGTCGTTCATCCTGTTCGTCAAAACGCCGTCAATCATTCCGCTCTAGGGTTCCATTTGGGGCACGACGCGGGAAGAATCCCGGCGGCGTCGACAGGAGCTTTCTTTCATGCGTCGATTGTTGAGGAATTTTGTCGAGGATGAGTCCGGCGCGACCGCGATCGAGTATTGTCTCATTGCGATGGGCATCGGCATCGTGATCGTTGGTGCCGTCAACGGCGTCGGCACTGCGCTCAGCACCAAATTCGAGACTGTCAGCACATCGCTCAAATAGGACGGACCGGCAGCGCGTATCATGCAGGAGCTGCTGTTCGGGACCTGGGGCTCACCAATCGTCAGCTTCGGCCGGCAGATCGTCGCCTACAGCCTGCAACATCCATGGCGCGTATTCGCCGCCATCCTGATTGTGGCCCTGCTGACTGACATGATGTTCCGGAACAGGCCAACCGGCGACGGCATTGACGGCTTTGATTTTGGTGGAGATGGCGGCGACGGGGATTAGCGCCACATGACCGCGTTACCGGTTGTTTCCATCCGCATATAGCGCCTGCATCATTGCGATCCGCGCAAACACCAGCCACCCGCCGCCGGTCTCCGCAGCCCTGATCAAATGCTCGACCGCGGTTTGCCAGCGCGCTTCCTGCTGGTCGACTTTTGGCAGTTTCATGACGTAGTCGGCGGCCTGCTGCAGCGTCGTGAGCGTGCGGCCGCCCCGCAGCGCGATCGGCTCATCAAACGGCGTCGACCACGGCATCGTGCGCTACCGGCCGAACGCCTGCGCGATCAACTGGCCTTCCTGGTGCGGGCGGACGTACGAACCGGCTTCTCGGCCTTCTTCGGCGCTTCCTTGACCGTTTCCTTGGCGGCACGCTTGCCGCTGCCGCTGATCGGCAGCAGCATTTCGCGCTGACCGGCGGCTGCCTTGCGCGGCTTCTTGCCTTTGGCTTTGCCGTTTTCCTTGCCGCTTTCCTTGGCCGCGGCGGGGGCGGCCTGTTTCTCGTTGGCGAGGCTGCGTTTCAGCGCGTCCATCAGATTGATGACGTTGCCACCGGTCTTCGGTGCCGCCTTCGCCGATGTCTTCTGGCCGTTGCGCTTCTGGTTGATCAGGTCGATCAGCGCTTGCTCGTAGCGATCCTCGAACTGTTCGGGTTCAAACGATCCGGATTTCTGCTCGACGATATGCTTGGCCAGGTCCAGCATATCCTTGGTGATCTTCACGTCCTGGATGTCGTCGAAATATTCCTTCTCGCTGCGGACCTCATAGGGGTAGCGCAGCAGGGTCCCCATCAGGCCGTTGTCGAGCGGCTCCAGTGCGATGATGTGCTCACGGTTGGTCAGCACCACGCGGCCGATCGCGACCTTGTCCATGCTGCGGATGGTTTCGCGGATCACCGCAAACGCGTCGTGGCCGACCTTGCCGTCCGGTACGAGATAGTAGGGACGGATCACGTAACGGCTGTCGATATCCGCTCTCGGTACGAACTCATCAATCTCGATGGTGCGGGTCGATTCCAGCGCGAGATCGTCAAGCTCGTCCTTCGACACCTCGATATAGGTGTCGGTGTCGATCTTGTAGCCCTTCATGATGTCTTCGTTGGCGACTTCCTCGCCGGTGTCTGCATCGACCTTGGCATATTTGATGCGATGGCCGGTCTTGCGGTTGATCTGGTTGAACGAGACCTTCTCGGTATCCGAGGTCGCCGGGTACAGGGCGACCGGGCAGGTCACGAGGGAAAGGCGCAAAAAGCCCTTCCAGTTGGCGCGGGGGGCCATGGGAAACTCCGAACAGACGCAACAGACGACCGTGAAGAATACCATCTGCAGACCTGGTTTCAAACATGGCGGGGGAGGGAATCTGCCAACGGCGTTAACCGAGACCGCGCGATATGTTCCGCCGTTCGGCTGCGACCTTTTGGACGACCTGACCGCAAAAATGCCGGGTGCAAGGCCCCGGAACATGATCTGCCATCACGCGTTGCGTTTGACAGGTGGTGGCGAAGCAATAGCTGGCATTACAGGCACTTACGCAAATGAGGTCCCCCATGGCAACGCGTCGACATGGCCAGATTATCGAAACCCCGACCGAGGCCCGTCAGGCCGAACCCGGCCCGTCGGTGCTGGCGCTCCTGTCCGTCTCAACTGGACTAGCGATCCTGATCCTGGGCGTGGTCTGGTTCGTGTTCTTCCGGACGTAAGGGACGGTGCAGGTGCAAATGACGGCCGCCGGCAGCCCGGCCGGACGATGCACG
The DNA here is from genome assembly GCF_018130145.1 of Bradyrhizobium sp. AUGA SZCCT0176. GTDB lineage: Bacteria > Pseudomonadota > Alphaproteobacteria > Rhizobiales > Xanthobacteraceae > Bradyrhizobium. The sequence continues at coordinate 320,122 of NZ_JAFCMB010000005.1, forward strand.
CCGGTTGCCGGTGGCGTGCGGTTGGAATAGCACCGTGGTGTCCCTTAGCCGGAAATGCGTACGCGGATGAGCTTCACCTACGTCATTCCGGATATTCACGGCCGTGATGATCTGCTGAGCCGCGCGCTCCTGGAGATCGACGCACATGCGTCCGGCAAAATCGGCGTCATCGTCACCATCGGCGACTACGTCAACAAGGGCCCGCAGAGCAGGCAGGTGATCGAGCGGCTGCTGCCAGGCATTGGCGGCGGCTGGCGGTTTGTTGCGCTGAAGGGCAATCACGACGCGATGATGGTCGAAGGGCTGCGCGATCCGGCGAAGCAGGCTTTTTGGCTGGAGCGGGGCGGCGACACGGCGCTGGCGTCCTATGGCGGCGATCCCGCCGCGGTGCCGCACGCCCATATCGCGTGGCTCGATCAATTGCGGCTGCTGTATGTCGATGCGCACCGCCTCTATGTGCACGCGGGCGTCGAAGCAGGGACGCCGCTGGAGAAGCAGAGCGAAAAAACCCTGTTATGGAAACGCTACCCGAAGGACGATTCGAGTGGGTTCGGCGAACTCCACGTCGTGCACGGCCACGACAATGATCCCGAAGGCCCACTGTTGTACGAGGGCCGCACCAATCTCGACACCGCCGCCTGGAAAACCGGACGGCTGACGGTTGGGGTGTTCGACGATGGCCGGCCGGGCGGCCCTGTCGATTTCATCGTGGTCCGTGGGGCAGACGGTCGTTAGCCGCGCTTTTTGGGCGCTTTGGGCGGCCGATTCGGCATGCCAGGCGTTGCCTGCGACTGACGGCCGCGCCGTTGCGGGCCGCCATGAAGAAAAAGTAACCTAGCGCGGAGTAACCGTTCATTGGCCGTTCACGCCGGTGAGCCTCATCTTGTGGCAGGTTTCGTGAAGTTCACCATTGGAGGCCAGCGTGCGCCTGCTTGTCGTCGAAGATGACCCCGATCTCAACCGTCAGCTTACGACGGCGCTGACGGATGCCGGTTATGTGGTCGATCGCGCGTTCGACGGCGAGGAGGGGCACTACCTCGGTGACAGTGAACCCTATGACGCCGTCGTTCTCGACATCGGCCTGCCGAAGATGGACGGCATCTCGGTGCTGGAGTCGTGGCGCCGCAACGGACGGGCGATGCCGGTGTTGATCCTCACCGCCCGCGACCGCTGGAGCGACAAGGTGCAGGGCTTCGACGCCGGCGCCGACGACTATGTCGCAAAGCCCTTTCATCTCGAAGAAGTCCTGGCGCGGATCCGCGCGCTGCTCCGCCGTTCGACCGGTCACGCCCAGTCGGAACTGACCTGCGGCCCGGTTTCGCTGGACACCCGCACCGGCCGGGTCAGCGTATCCGGCAATCCGATCAAGATGACGTCGCACGAATATCGCTTGCTCGCCTATCTCATGCATCATACCGGGCGCGTGGTGTCGCGCACCGAACTGGTCGAACATCTCTATGACCAGGATTTTGACCGCGATTCCAACACCATCGAAGTGTTCGTCGGCCGGATCCGCAAGAAGCTCGACGTCGATATCATCCAGACCGTGCGCGGGCTCGGCTATCTCCTGACGCCGCCCGCCCCGGGCACGTGACTGCCGGCCTCTGATTAAAGGCGTTGACGAAGCAACACGCTTACTTCTTTGTTTGAGCATGTTTTTGTCTGAAAACCGGCCGCCACTTTTCCGGATCGCGTCCTGATGCGCGGCTCCTCGCTCGCCACACGGTTGTTCCTGTCGGCGACCGCGTGGGTAGTGGTGATCCTTGTCATCACCGGGTTCGTGCTGTCGTCGGTCTATCGCGATGCCACCGAGCGCGCTTTCGACCGCCGCCTCAATCTCTATCTGCGCACCCTGATCGCCGAGGTCGCCACGCCGGACGAGCCGCCCGACCACCCGTTCCAGTCGCTCGGCGAGCCGTTGTTCGAGCTGCCGCTGTCGGGCTGGTACTGGCAGGTTGTGCGCACCGACGGCGACAAGCCCGAAGCGCGGGTGTCGCGTTCGCTGTGGGACAAGAAGCTGCCGAAACTCGAGGAGCACGGCGCCGAACTTACCGCGGCCGGCATCCGTCTCGGCTATGTCGACGGCCCCGAGGGGCAGACTTTGCGGATGGTGGAGCGGCCGGTCGACCTCGGCGCGGACGGCAAATTCCTGATCGGCGTCGCCGGCGATGCCGGCGAGATCTTCGACGAGACGCGCAGCTTCGACTATTACCTCGGCGGCACCTTCGCGGCGCTCGGCATCGTGCTGCTGCTGACCACGATCTTCCAGGTCCGCTTCGGGCTTGCGCCGCTCAAGCGCATTTCCGAATCGATCGCCGATATCCGTTCCGGCCGTGCCGAACGGCTGGAGGGCGAGTTTCCTGTCGAGATCGCGCCACTGGCGCGCGAGACCAACGCGCTGATCGACGCCAACCGGGAAATCGTCGAGCGCGCCCGCACCCATGTCGGCAATCTCGCCCACGCCATCAAGACGCCGTTATCGGTCATCGTCAACGAGGCCGCCGCGCACCCCGTCGATGCCTTTGCCAGCAAGGTGCTGGAGCAGGCCGACGTGATGCGCGATCAGGTGGCGCATCATCTGGAGCGCGCGCGCATCGCCGCGCGCGTCACGGTGGTCGGCACCGTCACCGAGGTCGCGCCCGCGATCGAGGCGTTGCGGCGGACCATGGAAAAGATCCACCGGGATCGCGCCATCGCGATCAATCTGAAAGCCGATCCTCGCGCGAAATTTCGCGGCGAACGCCAGGACCTCGAGGAGATGGCCGGCAACCTGGTCGACAACGCCTGCAAATGGGCCGCCGCGCAGGTCCTGATCGAGGTGCTGGTCGAGTCGGCGGCGGAGCCTAGCGCCGGGCCGCGGCTGCGGATCATCGTCGATGATGACGGCCGCGGGCTGTCGGCCGACGAGCGCGCGCAGGTCTCGCGGCGCGGACAGCGGCTGGACGAATCCAAGCCGGGCTCTGGCCTCGGGCTCTCGATCGTGGTCGATCTCGCCGCCCTCTATGGCGGCAGCCTTGCGCTCGGTGATGCCCCGATCGGCGGGCTGCGGGCCGAGCTGGTGCTGCCGGGGGTTTGAGCGCGAAAAGCGATTGAATCCGGTCCGGGGGACCGGCCATGCCGCCCTTGATTTCATCATTCCTAAACGACTTCTTAACGCGCGCACTTTTATGATGGCGGTTGGACGCGCTTTGCCGTCCGGACGACACACGCATATCCACACCGGGCGCATGAGCCAGACATCGACCGAGCGGCTGAGGGACTATCTCGCCCAGCTCCCGCCTCAGGCGCAGGCGCTGCTGATGCGCTCGTTCGAGCGCGCGATCGAGCGCGGCGAGGAAGTCGCGGTCGCCACCCTCGTGCTCGAGCAATTGCGCAAGGTGGTGCGCGGAACCGAGGAAGACGAGGAAATACGGCCGCGGACCGACGATCCGGCGCGCCTGCTGTTTCGCCCCATCGAGCCGTTTCTGGTCGAAAGCAATTTCCCGATGCGGCAGGGCCAGATCCGCCGCACCTCGCTGCTGCCGGTCTGGCAATGGTTGGCCCGGGACGGCGCGCCGGAGCAGGCGCGGGCCTTCGAAGCCGCGCTGGCCGAGATCAGGCTGAGCGGTTCGACCGCGGGACTGGAATCGGAGACGCGCAAATTCCAGCTCGCCGCCGCTGAGGCGATCGCCAAGGTCGCGGCGCCAGTGCAGGGCGACGATCGGCAGCGTTCGCTCGCCCGTATCGGCCCGCCCAACGTCGTCGAGGACTTCCTGTCGATCGGGTCGGTTTTGCGGGCCCGCGAGGCGATGGACACGCTGGGCAGCCGGCTTCCCAGCCAGTTGCGGGCGTTGTCGGAATCCCAGATCGCGTCGGTGACCTCGGCGCTCAATGTTCCCTCGCTGCAGACGCCGCAACTGCTGCCGTTCGCGCTGTCGCTGATCATGCAGCGGCTGGCGGCGCCGTGGCAGATCATCCGCCTCGCGATCAAGATGGCGGCTTCCGACGATGAAATTCGTGTCGCCGCGACGCCGTACGGCATCGCCGTCACGCTCGCGCTGCACGATCTGTCCTTTCTCGCGGCCTGCCTGCGCACCGACATCAGGCGTGGCCAGTTCGACAATGTCAGCGAACAGCTGAAGACGCTGCATGACGGCGTGCGCGGCCTGCGCACCGAACTCGATCTGCGCAACGATTCCACGTGGGGCAAGCAGCTGACCTCGATCCGCGCCGACATTTCTAATTCGCTGCAGTCGGAAATCGACAGCGTGCCCGGCCGGGTCCGGCGCATCCTGCGCCAGCGCGCCGACAAGGACATTTCGTCGGCTCCCAAAATCGACGCCACGGACGTCGAGGAAACCGCGGCCCTGATCGATTTCGTCGCGGTTTGCCGCACCTATGCCAGCGAACTTGCGATCAACGAGGTCACGTTGCGGACCTATTCCGACCTGCAGCATTATGTCGAGCACTCGACCGAGGCGCTGGTGCAGGCGCTGCGCGGCGGCGACACCAAGGCGCGCGCCTACCGGCAAATGCAGGCCAAGGCGGCGATCCGCTTCTGCGAAGTCCTGTTCGGCCATGATTACGCGTCGCTGATGAGCAGGGCGGCCGAAAACGCCGTCACGGGCGAGCGCAAATCCGCCGAGCGCAAGTCCACCCGCAACGGATAGGACGCCAGGGCCGTCGCACCCTCACACCTTGCGGCGATCCTTGTTCGCGCGCAGGAATTCGGCGAACGCCTTCAGCGTCACATCCGACACGTGATGTTCGATGCCCTCGGCATCGCCCTCTGCCGCTTCCTGCGGGACGCCCAGCGCCAGCAAGACATCCACCACAAGCCGGTGGCGCGCGCGGACTCGCTTGGCGAGGGTCTCGCCCTTCTCGGTCAGGAACACCCCGCGATAGGGCCGCGCGGTCACGAGATCTTCCCGCTTCAACCGCGCGATGGTGTCGATGGCCGTCGGGTGCGACACGCCGAGCCGGCGCGCGATATCGGTCGGGCGCGCCTCGCCGGTCGTGCCTAACAGATCGGAGATCAGTTCGACATAATCTTCCAGAACCGCGGTCGAGCGCGCCGACCGCGCTTTTCCAAAGCGGCGCGCCTGCGTTTGCTCCGTGGGGAGCGGCTGCATCGATTTGGCCCGGTCTGTCGAGGGCTTGCGCAACACGGCACCTTTCCAGGCGAATCCATCGAGAGGAGGCAGACCATGGCGTGCTGCCGACCACATTGCAAGTTGGCGGCGTGTCGCGAATCCGCAACAGGCCGGCACGAGCTTGCGACGACCGGCCGCGGCAGTCTTGACAGTTAACGGGGCAACATTAACATGTAGCCTTACCTACGTTTTAAGGTCGCAGCTTATCCGGACCGGTTCCTGTAGCGCGATGAAGGTTGGGGACGAGATGCGCGCGACACGAATGGCCCTTCTGGGCACGTCTGCATTTGCAATGGTATGTTTGAGCCAGGCTGCGGCGCTCTCGCAGACGGCTACGCCTGCGCCATCGCCGTCTCCGGCCGCACCTCAGGCGCCTGCCGAGCCGCCCGCGCCGGCAGCCCCGGCAACGGGACAAGCTCCGGCGGCTCCCGCTCAATCGCAGACGGCACCGCCGCAACCGGCCACCGCCGCCGGGCCGCAAGACAAGCCCGCCGCTCCGGCTGAAATCGACATGCCGCAAGTGACCGTGGAGGGGCGCCAGCCCAAGCCGGCGCGGCGGGCAGGGCGCTCCGAGCCCGGCCGGCCTTCACGGGCCATCGCGGCACCGCTGCCTGGTCCCGCCCCGGCGGCCGCGCCAGCCTCGCCCTTCAATCCGCCGTTTGCGCCGTTGTCGACGATCGGCAGCAATCAAATCCAGACCGGCAGCAGCAATGGCGGGTTTGGCAGCCTGTTCTCCAACATGCCCGGCGCGACTTCCGCGGGACTGGCCACGGAGTCGTCCCGCCCCATTCTGCGCGGCTTGTCGGACGCCAAGGTCCGCATTCAGGAGAACGGCGTCGGTGCGGTCGACGTGTCGGATATCGCGCAGGACCACGCCGTACCGATCGATCCTCTCGCGATCCAGAAGGTCGACGTCGTTCGCGGACCGGGAGCGCTCCGGTTCGGCTCGCAGGCCGTCGGCGGCGTGGTCGACGTCAACAACAACCGAATTCCGACCGCCGCTCCAGTGGGTGGGGTGGCCGCGGAACTGAGATCGGGTGTGACGAGCGTCAACAAAGGATGGGAAAGCGGTCTGTTGCTGGATGCCGGCGGTCGCAACGCCGCCGTTCACGCCGACATCTATGGGCGATCCTCCAGCGATTACAGCATCCCGAGTTATCCCTATCTCGTTCCCCCAAACCCCGCGCCCGTCGGCAACGGCAGGCAACCGAACTCGGCCTCGCAGAGCGCGGGGGCGGCGGTCGGCGGCTCTTATTTGTTCGACGGCGGCTATGCCGGCATCGCGGTCTCGCGCTTCACCAGCGACTATTTCGTTCCGGGTATCGCGACCGCGGCCGCCCGCCAGCACAACGATCTCGAGCAGACCAAGATTACCAGCAAGGGCGAATATCGCCCGGACGCGGCCGCGCTTGCGGCCGTCAGGTACTGGACCGGATATTCGGAGTACAGGCATGACGAGACTGTGCTCGCCGGTCCCGGTTACGAGGGGATCACGGCCACCTTCAAGAACACGCAGACCGAGGGCAAGATCGAGCTCGAATCTGCGGCGTTCGCCACGCCGATCGGGGCGCTGACCAGCATTGTCGGTGCACAGGGCGCCTACCAGCAACTGGATACGGCCGGCCAGGCCATCCTGCTTCCTGCCAAGACCACAACGGCGGCGGCGTATTTCCTCAATGAGGTAAGGCACACGGAGACGCTGCGCACGCAATTGGCGGGACGCATCGAGGGCGTCGATATCGCCGGAACGGCGTTCACCTTCCCGCCGAATTTTCTGCCGCCGCCCAATGAACCGGGCAGGGCCGCGGCCAAGCTCGACTTCATGCCGAAGAGCGTCAGTTTCGGAATCATCAAGGATCTTCCGTCCTACCTGGTCGCGAGCCTGACGCTGCAGCGGATCGAACGCGCACCGCGCGCGCTTGAATTGTTCGCGCAAGGTCCTGATGGTTCGGAGAAGACCTTCAAGATCGGCAATCCGAACCTGGGGATCGAGACCGCGCAGACGGCGGAAATCGGCCTGAAGCGCACGGCCGGCGATTTCAGGTTCGCCGCGAACGCCTATTACACGTCGTACGACAAGTTCATCTTCTCGCGCGCCACCGGCATCCTTTGCCAGGAAACGTTTGCCACCTGCGGAGCCGGCACCGACTACATCCAGGTCAATTACGATCAGCGCGACGCGACGTTTCGCGGCGGCGAGCTGGCCTGGCAATGGGACGTCGCACCGCTCGCGAGCGGCACGTTTGGTGTTGATGGACAATTCGATGTCGTGCGCGCGACGTTCACCGACGGCAGCAATGTTCCGCGCATCCCTCCGATGCGGCTCGGCGGCGGCGCCTACTGGCGAAACGACAGCTGGTTCGCCCGCATCGGCCTGCTGCACGCCTTCGCACAGAACGACGTTTCGCAGTTCGATACGACGACTGGCGGATACGATCTGCTCAAGGTGCAGGTGGAGAACCGGCAGTTCTGGAAGGATTCGCCGTGGGGCGCGGTCGAGGTCGCGACGGGGTTAGTTGGCGACAATCTGCTCAACGCCAACATCCGCAATGCCGTTCAATTCCACAAGGACGAGATCCTGCAGCCCGGTCGCGGCTTCAAACTCTTTCTCAACGTCAAATACGGTGTCGATCGGCCGAGCGGAGCGCCGGGTTCGTCTTTCGGGATGGCGCGGGGGCCGGGCGGCAACATGGTCTACAAATCGCCGCGGATGCTCGACGCGGCCTGGAACTGGGCGGGCATCTATGCCGGCGGCAATGTCGGGTATGTCGGCGGCAGGGCTGTTACCAGCGCGGTGTTCAGCGAGGATGCGACCGGCCTGCCGTTTGACGGCGGCCGGCTGTTCTCCACGCGCGGCACCGCCAGTTTTGGCGGGCAGGCCGGTTACAACTGGACATCCGGCCGATTGGTAGCCGGCATCGAAGGCGATTTCGAATACCGCAATCAGCGCGGACGCAACACCACCAATTGTGCCGGCAATGTCTGCAACGCGGCGCTGGCTCCGCTCGACGCACCCGTGACGGCAAGCTTGGATTACCAACTGGGATGGGTCGCCTCCGTTCGCGGGCGCGTCGGCGCGCTCGTTTCGCCCGGTCTGCTTGCCTATGTCACGGCGGGCGTGCCGTTCGGCAAGATAACGACGTCGGCGTCTGTCGCGGGTTTTGATAATGCGGGTGCCGCGACGACGGCAGCTTTGGATACCGACACCTACCGGTTTGGCTGGGCCGTCGGCGGCGGTCTGGAGACCCGCCTCGCGGGCAACTGGACCGGCAAGCTCGAATATCTTCACATGGATTTCGGTTCGGTGCGTTCCACGCCGGCCACCGCCGCCAACACGGCGGTCGCGTTCGATTCCAACACCAGGGTGACCAGTGATGGCGTCAGGGTCGGCGTGAACTACAAGTTCGGCGCCGGCGGCGCGATCATTGCGGATTGATCCGGTGTTGTGGCGCAAACTGGGCTGGCGGCGGCCTCTGTCACAAGACTTTCAAATACGTCTGCTCATACTTTGTCCAGCTGGCTATGGCCTCTGCCGTGGGGCAGGACAATTGATATGGTCGGCGGGGCCGCCTGAATTTTAGAGCAAGGCAGGCGGCCCACTCAGTTTCACCGATGCCTGGTCCTGACGCCGCCGCCGCGGACGTCTGATATCTGCAACTCTGCAGTCCGTTCTTGTCCGTGCTATTTCACGGTGAAGCGGATCGGCAGCCTCACGACAACAGAATCGCCTGGAAAAGTTGCGGGCGGCGTCGGAAAAGGCTCCGCGCGCTTGAGCAGCGCTACCGCTTCCTCGTCGAGCGCGCTGGAGCCCGAACTTTCAATCACGCGCGCGTTGGCCACCATTCCCTTGCGATCGAGCGCAAACGACACGCGTGCCGTCCCTTGCCGCGGACGCGCGGCTTCCGGATAGCGCTTGTTCTTTTCGATCAAGGCGAGGACTTTGGTTCGCCATGTCACCACGGCTTCCGAATCTTTCGCACTCGGCGCGCCCTGTGTCGGCGCCACCGCTACCGGCGCGATGCGATCAGGGACCGCGGCGGGTGCCGATGTTGTGGCGGCCGCCGCCTGCTGCTGCGGCGTCACCTCAGGCTGTAGTTTGCTCTGCAGCGCCACGGCCGCGTCCGGATTGGGAGCGGGGGGCAACTCAGGCGTTTCATCGGGCGGAGTCACCTCGGGCTTCGCCACGGGCTGCGCTTCCGACATCACCTGTTCCGGGCCGGGCGCGACGTCGGATGGGGTTGTCGCAGGCGCTGCCGGCAGCGGTGCGAGGTCGACCACGATCGCGCCGGATGGTTCGGTAGCCGCGGTGTCGTCCGGATAGCGCCAGGTCGCGAGCGTGGCAGTCGCGCCGGCGTAGACGCACAGCACCGCAAGGCCGCTCAACATCCAGCGCTGCAGGTCGGAACGATCTTCGGCCGCAAGCTGCATCATGGCGACGAGGCTTGCTCCAGCCCGACCAGGGCGACTTTCAGATAGCCGGCGGCGCGCAGCATGTTCATCACCTGCATCACCTCGCCATACGGGACGAGCTTGTCGGCGCGCAGGAAAATTCGGCTGTCCTTGTGGCCGTTGGTGCTCGCGTCGAGCACGCCGGGCAGCGCGGCGCGCCCCACGGTCTCGTTCCCGACGGACAGCGAAAGGTCCGGTTTGACCGTCAGATAGACCGGCTTGTCGGGCCGCGGCTGCGGCTCCGCATTCGAAGCCGGAAGATCGACCGCGATGTCGACGGTTGCGAGCGGCGCGGCGACCATGAAAATGATGAGCAGGACGAGAATGACATCGATGAACGGTGTCACGTTGATCTCATGGACTTCCGCAAGGTCGCCATTGCTCTGGTTAACGCTGACAGCCATCGCCGCTACTCCGCCGCTGCGAGATGCCGCCGGACGAGCAGGGCGCCGCCGTCGAGGTCGCGGCCAACGAGGCGAGTGATCTCCGACGACCCGTCCCCGAGCAGCGCCCGATACGAGCTGATCTGGCGGGCGAACAGATTGTAGATCATGACGGCGGGTATAGCCGCCACCAGCCCGAGCGCCGTCGCCAGCAGCGCCTCGGCGATCCCCGGCGCGACCACCGCGAGATTGGTGGTTTGCGACTTCGAGATTCCGATAAAGCTGTTCATGATTCCCCACACCGTTCCGAACAGTCCGACAAAGGGGCCGGTCGATCCTATGGTTGCCAGCACGCCGGTGCCGAACCCGATGCGCCTGCTTGCCGCCGCCTCGATCTGCTGAAGCCGGGACGCAACCCTGGTCTTGATCCCTTCCTTGTCCATTCGATCGGTGCTCAATTTCAGTTCCGCCATCGCGCCTTCGAGCAATTGGGCAACCGCCCCCTCGGGCACCTGCCGCACGGCGTCTTCCACGTTCCTGGCGCTCGCGAGTTCGCGCAAAGCGTTCTTCGCGTTGCGGCGCGCCTTGATCAGCTCGATCGTCTTCGACAGCCAAACCGTCCAGGTCACCAGGGTCGCAAAAGCCAGACCGATCATCACGGCTTTGACGACGATGTCGGCCTGCATGAACATGCCCCAGGGGCTGAGATCGCGGGGCAGCAGCGCGGCCGCGATCGCGGTTCTGTCCACTCCATCCTGTGCCGACGCCGGAAGCGATGGGAACAAGAACGGCAGCGCAAGCAACGCGGCGCCGCGGCGAACCTTCGGGCCATCCAGAATTCCAACAAGGCCAAAGGGAAGGGCGTCGCGTCGAAGAGCTTTCCAGGATCGCATCGGTTTTGCCTCTAAGGGGCTGGGAATTAACGTATTCACCCCATTATGTAGCATCGCCTACGTCTTGGTGCAAATGCTATAGCTTGCTGCCGCACCCTGCAGCGGCCGCGTCGGGAATGTTTGATCGGACGCGCGAGATTTCCGTCGCCAAGATCAAAAGGTAGGCACCTGCATGTCTCCGGATGTATAATTATCTACGATCAATTTAAGATTGATTCAGTGCGGCGAATCCGGCGCTCGGGCTGGGTGGCGTGACTCACGCGTCACTCTCCGGGGTTTGCAGGATCTGCGCGAAGTTTCTCGTGGGTTCGCGCGTCGCGCCGGCTGACTCTGCGGTGCCCACACGGGTGAGTCTGCGACCACTCCGGTTTCCCCGGTTTTTCTGCCGCAATTGTCAATTGCCGGGCTTGCCGCCGGTGGTGTAAAGCGGCGCTATCGGTGCCTGCTTCGTAGGCGCCGTTCCGCCCGGGAACCGCTTGATGACGCTGTGGTTTGTGTTCGCGCTGATGACGGTCGCGGCGATCTTTGCCGTGCTCTGGCCGTTGAGTCGCGGTTCGGCGGTGCAAGCCGGCGGCAGCGAGGCAGCCGTTTACAGGGACCAGCTCTCCGAGATCGATCGCGATGTCGCCGCCGGCCTGATTGGGCCCTCGGAAGCGGAAGCCGCGCGCGTCGAGATCAGCCGTCGCTTGCTGGCGGCCGCGGATGGCAGGGATGACCTGCCGGCACAGGCGAACCTCGGGCTACGCCGGGCCTCGACCGTCCTGGCGCTGGTGGGGCTGCCGGTTGCGGCGGTTGCTTTCTACCTTTCGTTGGGATCGCCGCAGCTCGGTGATTTCCCGCTCGCCAGCCGCAGCCGCGCCCCCGACGTCAACCAGCCGATCGACAATCTGATCGCGCAGGTCGAGGCGCATCTGGAAAAAAATCCGACCGACGGCCGCGGCTGGAGCGTGCTGGCCCCGGCATTGGCGCGGCTCGGCCGCTACGACGACGCGATCCGCGCGCTGCGCAATTCGATCACTTACAATGGCGACAGCGCCGAGCGTCGGTCCGATCTCGGCGAAGCCCTGACCGGTTCGGCGGGCGGCGTCGTGACCTCGCTGGCCAAAGCCGAATTCGAACGTGCGGCGGCGCTGAACGCCGACGAGCCCAAAGCCGGCTATTTCCTCGGGCTTGCCGCCGAGCAGGATGGCCGTCGCACCGACGCCGCCGCGATCTGGCGCGCGATGCTGGCCAAGGCGCCGGCCGATGCGCCGTGGCGGCCGCTGGTTCAGGCCGCATTGGTGCGGGTCGGCGGTCCGGCGGCACCCGCGCTGTCGAATGATGCGATGGCGGCGGCCAAGGACATGAACGAGGCCGACCGCGGCGCGATGATCCGCGGCATGGTCGACCGCCTTGCCACACGGCTGAAGCAGGACGGCGACGATGTTGAGGGATGGTTGCGGCTGGTGCGGGCCTATATGGTGATGGGCGAGCGCGACAAGGCGGTGAGCGCGCTAGGCGATGCACGCCAGGCGGTTGCCAACGATGCCGAACGCTTGCGCCAGCTCAATGAAGGCCTGAAGAATCTCGGGCTTGACGGATGATGGAACCCATCATGCAGGGAACCAAAGGATTATCATGACGCGCAAGCAGCGGCGTTTGACCATGATCGGCGGTTCGCTCGCGGTGCTCGCGGTGGCGGCGGCGCTCGTGCTGAACGCGATGCGCGATTCCATCGTGTTCTTTTCCACCCCTTCGATGGCGGCCGAGAAGCAGATTCCGGCCGGCAAGCGCTTCCGCCTCGGCGGCCTGGTGCAGCCGGGATCGCTGGTGCGCGGCGACAATCTGGCGGTGAATTTCAGCGTCGCCGACGGCGCCGCGAAGTTGCCCGTTGCCTACAAGGGAATCCTGCCCGACCTGTTCCGTGAAGGGCAGGGCGTCATCGCCGAGGGCGCGATCGACGCAACAGGCGTGTTCAGGGCCGACACCGTGCTCGCCAAGCATGACGAGACCTACATGCCCAAGGACGTGGCCGACGCGCTGAAGAAGCAGGGGCACTGGAAGGACGATTATGGCGCCAAGCCGAGCGCTTCGGCGGCGCCCACGCAGGGGGCGCCTAAGTGATCGCGGAAGCCGGACATTACGCGCTGGTGCTGGCGCTGGCGCTGTCGCTGATCCAGTCGACGGTGCCGATCGCCGGGGCGCGCTGGGGCGATGTCGCCTTGATGAATGTCGCGCGCTCCACGGCGCTGGCGCAATTGCTGTTCGTGGCGGTGTCGTTCACGGCGCTGGTGATGCTCCATGTCGGTTCCGATTTCTCCGTCGCCAACGTGTTTGAGAATTCGCACTCGACCAAACCGCTGCTCTACAAGATCACCGGCGTCTGGGGTAATCACGAAGGCTCGATGCTGCTGTGGGTGGCGATCCTTGCGCTGTTCGGCGGTCTCGTCGCGGCCTTCGGCAACAATCTGCCGCTGTCGCTGCGCGCCCATGTGCTGGCGGTGCAGGGCTGGATCGCGGCCGCGTTCTATCTGTTCATCCTGATGACCTCGAACCCGTTCCTGCGCATCGCCACCCCGCCGATCGAGGGCCGCGATCTCAATCCGGTGCTGCAGGACATCGGCCTCGCGGTGCATCCGCCGATGCTCTATCTCGGCTATGTCGGATTCTCGATTTCGTTTTCGTTTGCGGTCGCAGCCCTTCTCGAAGGGCGGATCGATGCGGCCTGGGCGCGCTGGGTGCGGCCCTGGACGCTGGTAGCGTGGATATTCCTCACGCTCGGCATCGCGATGGGCTCGTACTGGGCCTATTACGAACTCGGCTGGGGCGGCTGGTGGTTCTGGGACCCGGTCGAGAATGCCTCGCTGATGCCGTGGCTCGCCGGTACCGCGCTGTTGCATTCCGCCGTTGTGATGGAAAAGCGCAATGCGCTGAAGGTCTGGACCATACTGCTTTCGATCCTGACCTTCTCGCTGTCGCTGCTCGGCACCTTCCTGGTGCGATCGGGCGTGCTGACGTCAGTGCATGCGTTCGCGACCGACCCGACGCGCGGCGTTTTCATCCTGCTGATCCTTTGTTTTTTCATCGGCGGCAGTCTGACGCTGTATGCCTGGCGCGCATCGACGCTGAAGCAGGGCGGATTGTTCGCACCGATCTCGCGCGAAGGCGCGCTGGTGCTCAACAACCTGTTCCTGACCACGGCTTGCGCGACGGTGTTCGTCGGTACGCTGTATCCGCTGGCGCTGGAAGTTCTGACCGGCGACAAGATTTCGGTCGGCGCGCCGTTCTTCAATCTGACCTTCGGGCCGCTGTTCGTGCCGCTGATGATGGCGATGTCGTTCGGGCCGCTGCTGGCGTGGAAGCGCGGCGACCTGCTCGGCGCGGCGCAGCGGCTGACGGCCGCGGGCATCGCGGCGCTGGTCGCGATTGCCGTGGCGTATGCATGGACCTATGGCGGCAGCACCTTTGCGCCGCTCGCGATCGGGCTTGCGATCTTCGTCATCGCCGGCGCGATGACTGATCTCGCCGAGCGCACGGCCTTGTTTCGCGCCCCCTTTGCGACCGCGATGCAACGCGCGCGGGGCTTGCCACGGGCGACCTGGGGCACCGCGTTCGCGCATGCCGGCGTCGGCGTGGCCCTGATCGGGATCGTCTGCGAGACCACCTGGAACAGCGAATATATCGGCACCTTGAAGCCGAACGAGGTTGCCAGGGTTGCCGGTTACGAACTGAAGCTCGACGGCGTCACGCAGCGGCAGGGACCGAATTACCGCGAGATGATCGCGCAGTTCACAGTTCGTCTCGACGGCGAGAAGCTCAGCGTGATGACGCCGTCGAAGCGCAATTTCACCACGCGGGGATCGTCGACCACCGAGGCCGCGCTGCTGACGCGCGGCGCCAGCCAGCTCTACATCTCGCTCGGCGAGAGCACCAACGAAGGCGCGGTCGCCGTGCGCATCTATCACAAGCCGCTGGTGCTGCTGATCTGGTGGGGCCCCGTGCTGATGGCGTTTGGCGGCATGCTGTCGCTGTCGGACCGGCGCCTGCGCGTCGGCGCGCCGAAGCCTGCGAAGGCTTCGCGGGCGTTGCAGGCCGCGGAGTGATCCATTGAAAGCGCTCCTGGCCTGGGCATTTGCCGCGTTTCTCTTGATCGGATGCCCGGCGGCCTATGCCGTGCAGCCCGACGAGATCATGGCGGACCCGGGCAAGGAAGCCCGCGCGCGCGATCTGTCGCGCGAGCTGCGCTGCATGGTGTGTCAGAACCAGTCGATCGACGATTCCGAGGCGCCGCTGGCGCGCGACTTGCGGCTGTTGGTGCGCGAGCGGATTGCGGCCGGCGACAGCAATACGCAGGTGATCGATTTCCTGGTGGCGCGCTACGGCGAATTCGTGCTGCTGCGGCCGCGGTTCAACCCGCATACGCTGGTGCTGTGGCTGTTGCCGCCGCTGGCGCTCGGGGGTGGCGGACTGGCGCTATGGATCTACAGCCGGCGCCGTTCGAAATTCCCGGGCACGAGAGATGAGGGTCTGCTCAAGCTGACTGCCGAGGAAGAGGCCCGCCTGGAGCGGCTGATCGCCAAGGAAACGTCGCCGGAAAAGCCGGCCTAAGCCTGTGCCGATTGCAAGCCGGCCGGTTCCGCCGTTACATTGCGCCGTCAAAAACAACATCGCCCAGGGGGAATCCGGACATGGCATTTTCGCTCTACGACGCCAGCGTGGCGAACTATCTGCAAACCCTCGGTGCCGTCAGCGGCTTTCTCGACCGCGCGCTGAGCCATTTTGAAGAGAACAACATCGATCCGGAAGCGATCGTCGAGACGCGGCTGGCTGCGGACATGCTGCCGTTCCGCTTCCAGATCATTTCCGTCGTCCAGCATTCCCGCGGCGCCATCGAAGGCGTGCAGCAGGGCCTCTTCAATCCGCCGTCGTTCAAGACCCCGTTCAACTTCGCCGGATTGCAGGCGCATGTGACGCAGGCCCGCGAGGCCTTGTCGGCGCTGACGCCGGAGGCGGTCAATGCGCTCGGCGGCAAGGACGTCATCTTCGCGCTCGGCGACCGCAAATTGCCGTTCACGGCCGAAGGCTTCCTGATGTCGTTCTCGCTGCCGAATTTCTATTTCCACGCCACCACCGCCTACGACATCCTGCGCACCAACGGCGTTCCGCTCGGCAAACGGGATTTTATGGGACGCTTGAAGTTGAAGACCTGAGGGCTGGTCTATCCCCACAGGGTCTTCCAAACCGCCGTGCCGAGAATGCCGACGTTGAGGTAGATCGTCGACGACATGCCGAAGGCGCGATAGAGCGGATGGATCCGGTATCCGACCCAGAACGCAAATCGCATGACGAAGAACACGATGGCGGCGGCGGCAACGACCTTGGTCTGCCCGGCCGTCAGCGTGACGCTGAGGGCGAGCGTGCCCGCCAGAAACAGCACGTATTGCTGAAGCGTGTTGTCGAGCACCCGGCCGTTGATCTCGGTCGCGGCGTCTTCCTTGTGCAGCGTTGGATCGATGGCTTCGCTGAGAAACCGGTTGTTGCCGACGGTGATGATGCCGACCAGCAGCGGGATCGCCGCAAACGCATTGGCCTTCAGGGTGAAGGCGAGCCGGCTGGCAACATCTGTGAGGGCTGCGGTATCCGGCCAAAGCCGGTAGATGCCGGCAACCGCCAGCACCATCGTCAAAACACCGCTCGCGGCTCCGATCGCAACGGTCTTCTGTTCGCGTGTCACGTCCAGCTCCTTAATCTTTCAAATGGATACGAAATGATCTTGTTCAGGCCCGGGCATGTCCGGTTATCGGGGCCGCGATGGTGCTCGCGGCAATCAATTGCAGCACCACGAACAGCCCGTGCAGCGCCGTCGTCACATAGCCGACGACCAGCATGTCCGCGGCGACGAAGAGTTGCCAGAATACCAGATTGGAGGTGCCGAGCAGGACGTGAATCGCCACGGCGGTGAGATGCCAGGCGCGCGATGGTTCGGCGCGCCACATCTGAATGCCCATCAGGAAGGCCAGCCCGTGCGCCTCGATGAAGCCGAGACCGGAATAGGGCGCGGCCGCGACGATTTTGGCGACGGGCCCGCTTGCGAAAAAGATGCCGAGCACGTCGCTGTAGAAGCCGCCGGCCGAAGCGGCAAGCAGGAAGAGGGCGTTGATGCGAAGCAGCGTTTGCCGTGATGCGGTCATCGTGATCTCCGTTTCCTGGCAAGTATCGCGGGCGGCGGCGCCTCGGCGCACTTGCGTAACGACGACGAAGAGTATAGTGCGTACTATACATCGGAGTAAAGTGGGCACTATATAAAAAGATAGTGATCACTATACTTTTTGGAAAAGCGGGAATTTTCAAAGTCATGGATCAAAAACCGGCCCGAAAATCCCGCCTGTCGCTGGCCGATCTCGAACGCGAGACCGAAAAATTCCTCACACCGGCCACGGCCAAGGAGAAGGCGATCATCGATGCCGCGGTCGCCCTGATCGGCGAGCGCGGCGTCGACGGCGCGACGACGGCCGAGATCGCGCGGCGCGCAGGGGTCACCGAGAAGACGATGTTTCGTTACTTCCCCTCAAAGAACGATCTGGTCCGGCGCGTGCTGTTTCCGATCATGCTGCAGCGAGGCCTGACGCGGCAGTGGGAGACGCGCGAAAAGCAGATCAAGGCGAGGGCCCCGAGCCTGAAGGACTGGTTCATCGCGGCCGCCAGCGAGGAGATGGCGATGGTGGTCAAGAACCCGGGAATCGCCCGCACCGTCACCGCGGAGATGATTCAGAACGACGACATCAGAGGCGCGATGGCCGAGCTGTGGCAGCGGCATATCTGGGAACCCATGCTCGAAAGCCTGGACAACCTGCGCGCCGACGGCAGGCTCCGCAGCGATGTCGATGTCGAGGTGCTGGCCCGCGCCGTGCACTGCATGCATGTCGGGTATTTCCTGACGCGCTGTGTGTTCGCCCCCGACCGCAAGTGGGACGACGCCAGCGAAATCGAGAAGATGGCGGATATCCTGGCCAATGGCGCGAGCAGCAAATCCGGGAATAAGTCCAGAAAATCCAGTAAATCCAAGGGCGGTTAGCAGCGCCATTTGCAGCAAATGAGGGGGCCGCAACGCCCCTCAAAACGCCACTTTCGGCCGGCGCTAAGCCCTTGGATTGCCTGCGCTAAACTGCCGCAGCCATAACCGCCTCCATTACAAAAGTTTAATTCCCTCGCCAGCGCGCGGTAAGGCGCCAGACCCCATCTTCCGTCCTGTCAGGTGCCCAGCCCCCCGCACCGTCGAATTCTGGATCTGGAGATTTCCCAAAATGACTGAACGTCCCGTCGATCTGTCCTCGCTTCCGTCCTATGGCGCCCCGCGCCGTCAGCTTTTCTCGGCGCGCAAATTCGCGCTGATGGCGTCCGTCGTCGCCGGCCTCGGCGCCGCGGTTTATGGTTTCAGCCCTTCGTCGGGCCCGGTCGATGTGTTCACCAGCGCGGCGCACGCGCAGGTCAACAACGAAGTCCGCAAGGTTGAGCGGCCGATCGGCTTTGCCGACATCGTCGAACGCGTGAAGCCGTCGGTGATTTCGGTCAAGATCAACATCGCCGAGAAGGTTGCCAGCAAGGACAAGGACGACAGCGCCAACCGGGACGACGATTCGCCGTTCCAGCCGGGCTCGCCGATGGAGCGCTTCTTCCGCCGCTTCGGTGGACCGGATGGTTTGCCGCCCGGCCTGCGCGGTAACCCGCGTGGCGGCCGTGGCCCGGTGACCGGCCAGGGCTCCGGCTTCTTCATCTCGCCTGACGGTTATGCCGTGACCAACAATCACGTCGTCGACGGCGCCGACAAGGTCGAAGTCACGATGGACGACGGCAAGAGCTACTCCGCCAAGGTGATCGGCACCGATCCGCGCACCGACCTCGCGCTGATCAAGGTCGCCGGCCGCACCGACTTCCCGTTCGCAAAGCTGTCCGACTCCAAGCCGCGGATCGGCGACTGGGTGCTCGCGGTCGGTAATCCGTTCGGCCTCGGCGGAACCGTGACCGCCGGCATCGTCTCGGCCTCCGGCCGCGACATCGGCAACGGTCCGTATGACGATTTCATCCAGATCGACGCGCCCGTGAACAAGGGCAACTCGGGTGGACCGGCATTCGATACCGCCGGCGAGGTGATGGGCGTCAACACCGCGATCTATTCGCCGTCCGGCGGCAGCGTCGGCATCGCGTTCTCGATTCCCGCCTCGACGGTAAAAAGCGTGGTCGCCCAGCTCAAGGACAAGGGCTCGGTCGCCCGCGGCTGGATCGGCGTCCAGATCCAGCCCGTGACTTCGGATATCGCCGACAGCCTCGGCCTGAAAAAGGCGGAAGGCGCGCTGGTGGCGGAACCGCAGGCCAATGGTCCGGCGGCCAAGGCCGGCATCGAATCCGGCGACGTCATCACCGCTGTCAACGGCGAAACGGTCAAGGACGCGCGCGAACTCGCCCGAACCATCGGCGGATTGGCGCCGGGAGCCGCGGTTAAGCTCAACGTGCTGCACAAGGGTGCGGACAAGGTCGTCAATCTCACGCTCGGCCAGTTGCCGAACACCGTTGAGGCCAAGGCCAGCATCGACGACGGCGACAAGGCCAAGCCGAACAAGGGAACCGACGTGCCGAAGCTCGGCATGACGGTTGCCCCCGCCAACAGCGTGGCCGGCGCCGGCAAGGAAGGCGTCGTGGTCACCGAGGTCGACCCGAAGAGTGCGGCGGCCGAGCGCGGCTTCAAGGAAGGCGATGTGATCCTGGAAGTGGCCGGCAAGAGCGTCGCTACCGCTGGCGAAGTGCGTGATGCGATCAACGCGGCGCGCACCGACAACAAGAGCAGCGTTCTCATGCGCGTGAAGAGCGGCGGTTCGTCGCGGTTCGTGGCAGTGCCGGTAGCGAAGGGTTAAATACGAGATGGAGGGTTTCGCCGGCAACAGTCGCCCCCGCCGACGGCTCCTTCCGGGGAGCGGGTGCAAAACTCGCTCCCTCCAGCTACCTTTCGATGGAATACGCCCCCCTCTGTCGGAAGGGAAAAGGGCGGCGGGGTCCCCCAGCCTCGCCGCCCGCTTTTTCTACACGAAAGCGTTTTCGAGCAAAGTGGGCACCGGTTTGCGTGATGAAAACGCGTCAAAACAAGAATCCAGAGCTTCGGAGACCGAAGCTCTGGGAACACAAATAATTGCGCGGGTTCCCCGTTGCCTTGCATCGGCATGCGCCACGCGCCATGGTGAGAAAAGGCCCACAACGTGAGCACAACCGCTTCTCAGACCGCAACCGCCTCCCAAATGCGCCTGTTGATCATCGAAGACGACCGCGAGTCCGCCGACTATCTGGTGAAGGCGTTCCGCGAAGTCGGTTATATCGCCGATCTCGCCAGCGATGGCGAGGAAGGGCTGTCGCTCGCCGACAGCGGCGATTACGACGTGCTGGTGGTCGACCGCATGCTGCCGAAGCGCGACGGCCTGTCGCTGATCGGCAGCTTGCGCGAAAAGGGCAACCGCACGCCGGTCCTGATCCTCTCCGCGCTCGGCCAGGTCGACGACCGCATCAAGGGCCTGCGCGCCGGCGGTGACGATTACCTGCCAAAACCCTATTCATTCGCCGAGCTGCTCGCGCGTGTCGAAGTGCTGTCGCGCCGCCATGGCGGTCCGGCCGAGGAAACCACCTACAAGGTCGGCGATCTCGAACTCGACCGGCTGTCGCACCGAGTCGCCCGCGGCAAGGACGAACTGACGCTGCAGCCGCGCGAGTTTCGCCTGCTCGAATATTTGATGAAGCATGCAGGGCAGGTGGTGACGCGCACCATGCTCCTGGAAAACGTCTGGGATTATCATTTCGATCCGCAGACCAACGTCATCGACGTGCATATCTCGCGGCTGCGCTCCAAGATCGACAAGGGCTTCGAGCGGCCCTTGCTGCACACGATCCGCGGCGCCGGATACATGATTCGTGATGGGATCAGATAAGATGCTATAATTGTTGTATCTTTTTTATAGGCCTTGTTTTCGATTGCCAATTATTTACCGGCTCTCTCAACCGTCGGTCGGCTTCGCAGCACCTCCGAAAAGCAAAAGCCCCGCCTAAGCGGGGCTTTCTTCAATCGGCTTGCCGGCATCCGGCAGCATTTTGAGCCATACTCTCAAATCGTCCGGCAGGATGATCGTACGCCTCCCGTGCTTCTTGGCCTTGAGATCACCGCCGCTGATCGCCTCACGAATGGAGGTCAGCCCGATCCCGGTGAGGGCGCTTGCCTCCTCAGGTGACACCGAGAGCCGTTCCGAGAGCGGTACCTTTCCCTTCTGTCCGAACTCGTTCATCAGATAAGAGCCTTATCGTTTGCAGGCCACGGCGTGGCTAGTCTCGTCGCCCTTGTCCTCGACTTGCGATTCCGGCACGGGCGACAATCTCACGCGCCTCCTTGGCCTAGCTTGGTACAGCGGCCGACAAAGAACGCACGAGATAACGTGGTCATCCCCACATGATGCAATTGGCGGTGCCGAACCAAAATGGTTGTCAAAAATGCGTGGTGCAATTGGATACCAAAGCGAATGAAAGGAGAGGTCCCCACTTCCCAATTTCTTCGCCCCTGCTCAGCGCAATAGCTGCGACGAATTCTGGAGCTGGGCGAAGCCTCTCGCCACTGTAACGGTGATCAGCTGCTGATATCGTAAATGGTTCGCCCGGACTCGAGCCTGCAACTGGACCATTATGAACGGCAGAATACAGCTTCGCTCATTTGCTTTTTGTTGTGCTTGTTCGATACCACGCGTTTTATTTCGATGGCATCGTTTCTGGTCCGAGCGGTGTTTAGGAAACCGGAGTCACGCGCCAGACGTCGCTCCCGCAAAGTAGATGCCCTACGGCCGAACAGTCGCTCAGGAGCGCGACAGCCTATCTTCTTCGTCGGATTGCAGGATGCTTCATCCCGCTCGTTCTTCGAGCTGCTGCCGATCCATTTCTAACAGTCGGGCCTCTGTAAGCAATGCTCGCGTCCTTCCTGGTCTGTGCGAAACGACTCGATGAACCTGCCTTGGCACTGCGTGACAAAAACCGTCTTCCCGTCTTTGCCACCAAACGACAAATTAGTCGGTTCTTTGCCTTTCAACGCAATCTCCTTCTGAACCGTTCCGTTTGGTTTCATGACGGCAATCGTACCCTTCTGGATTCGAGCTACAAGCAACCTTCCGGAGACATCTGTGCGGAGACCGTCGATCGTGTCGGGCTCACTCTCACAAAGCAGAACGCGCCGCGGGCGGAGATCGTAGACCTCAACGAGGCGATCGTCGAGGTGATAGCCCTGACCTACAGCGAAGCTGTCAAAACCGGCGTCACAGTGAGCACACGACTGGCGCCTCAGTTGCCGCGTGTCCAAGGCGATCGGGTCCAACTGCAACAAGTGATGCTGAACTTAATCGTTAACGCTATTCAGGCCATGAGTGGTATTGGGGAAGGCGCGCGCGAATTACAGATCAGCATCGATGCCGTCCCGTCCGAAGGTGGCGTGCGCGTCGGGGTGCGGGACACCGGCCCGGGGCTGAGCCCGGAGAGCCTCCCGCGTCTGTTCGAGCCATTCTACACGACCAAGCCCGAGGGCATGGGCCTATCTGTCTGCCGCTCGATCATCAAAGCCCATCGCGACGGTTGTGGGCGTTCCCGTGCGAACCGCAGGGTGCTCTCTTTCAGTTTACGATCCCTGCCACCTAAGCGGACGGACCGTAATCGAGTCGATGTAGCTCTTTGGCACTTTCGGACCTGGGGCCATGACCGATTTGAGTCCGTTACGCGCACGAAAACAGACGTTGTCCGCTTCCAAGTTTATGGGTTCACGCCCTAGTCATCTGGAACGCAAGTTCGTCACATTATAATGATAGCTCGAATCTCTCCCGATAGAGGAGATCGCTTGTGGCGAATGCAGGTATGAGAGGCCGGCCGATCGCGCAGGAGCGGACGTATTTGGAGCGGCAAGTACGTCGCCATCGTGTCATCCGGCATTCCCTGCGCCCTCTCTTTTGAGAGGTGCGAAAATTACCTGCAAACCTCGGGCGATCAGCGCCGCGAGATCGCGAAGCCGTATCTGCCTGGCTGTTTGAAAATTGAATCAGAAAATTGGGCCCGTTCCGATTTAATCCTGGAACCGAGTCACGATATCCGACAACTCGTGGGGCGGATTGAGCCGAAGGCGCAATCCGCCATTTTGGCTCGATCGCTGCGGGTCATCATTGTTCTCGCATTCTCCGCTCGCCGACAGCGCAAGCGCGACGATAATTCGACATGGGGCATCGGATAGAGCACAGGCCACGTTTGCGATGTACCCCCGGGCGGCAGATTACGCCTTCGGCTCCAATCCGCCCCACGGACCTGAAATCACGAAAATACTTCCTGTTGATTGTGGCCTAGGGGCCGTTGCCGGCAACTTCGTTGATCGCAGCCATCACCTCGCCCGTCGCTGTCTGGTGAATCATGTGCCCGGTTTGAGGAACGCGGTGAAACGCGCTCTGCGAAACGTCGGAATGCAATCGGGCCGATTGCTTGTCGATGTCGATCAGCCGGTCGTTTTCGCCGGCGATGATGACGACAGGCATCTTAAGCTCCGCATACTTGTCCTCGAAATGGAAGGCATCGGGAATCATGAGCGCCGACTCGGCGGCCGAAGCGCGGATCTGCGAAGGACGAAGCGCCATCTCCTTCGGGAACTGCTCGAACTTGGCAGGCGCCGACTTGGGTCCGAAGATCTTCGCCATCATGAGCGGCCACATCAGTCTGCTGATCATGGGCGACAGCGTGTGGCCCATGATATCGCCCACAACGGGCACAGCCGGGGCGGACAGGGCCACGACGTCGGGACGCAGGGTAGGATAGTAGTAGCCCGAGGCGAGAACCAAGCCGCGCACCATGTCGGGAAACTTGAGAGCCAGGGCGACCGCCACCGATGCGCCCCAGGAGTGCCCGAGTACGATCGCCTGTGAAACGCCGAGCCGCTTGAGCGCGCGCTGGATCAATTGAGCCTGGGCATCGGGCGTCCACACGACATTGCGCGGTCGGCTGCTATGGCCGAACCCGGGACGGTCGATGATAATGACCCTGTAGTTCTTGGCGGCTAGGTCGACCAGCCCACTGGATTCGAAATCCTGGATCATGCTGCCGTTGCCATGCAGAAGCACCAGCGGCTCGCCCGAGCCTCTTTCCACGTAGTGCAGACGGACACCGTCCACATCAAGGAACCGGCCGGCTGGCGGATTGTCGTGCTCTGCCTTTTTCGCCAGATGACGGTTCAGAAGTGCGGTCGCTGCCAGCGCTCCTGCTGCGACTACTGCGGCGACCGCATAGGAATGGCCCGCTGCAACGTTCCGGTTTCGCCTGACGGACGTCGGAAGCCGACTTAATCGGTTCATCGGGGTCATGCTCACACCATGGGTGCCTGCACGAAACGTCGGCCACCCGACAAATGTTGCAGTGTGCGTTAAACCGCCCGCAGCACGGATCGTTCCTCAACCGCTTGAGAAGTCGCGGCTCAGGCGCATATGAGCCCGCCAGGCGCCCGGTCAGTGGCTTTTATCGGTGATGAGATCGCCAGTTGCGCTCCCGCCTGCCTCAGGAATGGAGCAGCGACGCCGTCGGCGCTATTGTCCGGATTCGGCCCGCGTACCTCAAAGGCGGCGTAACGATCAGAACCGCGTCACGATATCCGACAGTGCCGGGCGAGGGCGGTCCTCGGCGGGTTTTGACGGCGTGCCGATATGGATGAAGCCGGCGAGCTTCTCGTCCGCCTTCACGCCGAGGCCTTCGAGCACGTCGCGGTCGAACGCGAACCAGCCGGTAAGCCAGTTGGCGCCGTAGCCGAGCGCGGTGGCCGCGGTGACAATGTTCATGGCGCTGGCGCCGGCAGATAGTTCCTGCTCCCACGCCGGCACCTTGGGGTGCGGTTTGACAAAACTCACCACGGCGATCACCAGCGGCGCATCCATCAGCCGGCGCTTTTCCATTTCGACATCGGCTGCCGGAGCGCCCGGATTCTTCCGCGCAAATACTGCTGCGATGACGTCGCCGGCGCGGGCGCGCGCGTCGCCTTCGAACACGATGAAGCGCCACGGCGTCAGCTTGCCGTGATCGGGAACCCGCGAACCGATAGTCAGGATGGTCTCGAGTTCGGCCGCCGAGGGGCCGGGGCCACTCATCTCGCGCGGTTTGATGGAGCGGCGGAGTTTCAGGAGTTCAAGGGCATCGGGCAATTTAAGGGCTTTCGCTGGAAGGTTGGCGATCGGATATCACGTAGATAGGAAGCCGACGAGGCTGGTGAAGGCCTTTTTAGACCGATTGTGATCAGAATGGTGAGGATGACTGGTGTCGGCGGCTCGCGATAAAGGTCTTGGTCCCAAGGTGGGACTATGGTAAGATTCAGGCGGTGAGAGTGATAGCGCTCAGCACGATCAAGAATTTTCTCGGGCGAGGCGCGGATGTTGCCGACGCCCGCGAGCCGGTCATGGCGTGGTTTCGCCAGGTGAGGCAGGCGGATTGGGCGAAGCCGGCGGACGTCAAGCGGGACATCCGCAGCGCCAGCATTCTCAAGGATGGTCGCGCTGTCTTCAACGTCGCCGGTAACAAATATCGTATCGTGGTCTGGATCAACTATCCCTATCGCGTCGTTTATATCAGGTTTGTCGGCACGCATCGACAGTACGACTCGATCGATGCGCAAAGCATTTAAGGATTCCGGTTAT
This sequence comes from Bradyrhizobium sp. AUGA SZCCT0176, assembly GCF_018130145.1. GTDB lineage: Bacteria > Pseudomonadota > Alphaproteobacteria > Rhizobiales > Xanthobacteraceae > Bradyrhizobium. The sequence goes on from NZ_JAFCMB010000005.1 coordinate 345,678, forward strand.
GGATATCGCGCCCATTAAATCCCATCGTGACTATCGCCGCGTGCTCAAGGAGATCGAGGGATTGATGACTGCCCGGCGCAATTCGCCCGAGGGCGATCGGCTAGATGTGCTGGTCACGTTGGTGGAAGCGTGGGAGCGCAAACATTACCGGCTCGATCTGCCGGACCCTGTGGAGGCGATCAGGTACCATATGGAACAGAGCGGTTTGCAGCCGCGCGATCTCATTCCTTTTATCGGCAGCCGGAATCGCGTGCACGAAGTGCTAAATCGTCGGCGTGAACTCACGCTCAACATGATCAGACGGCTGCACGAGGGACTTGGCATTCCCGCCGAATCCCTGATCAAGATCGGGCAGAACAAGGCTGCCTAAATCGACGGTGCCGGCTTCACCGGCATCTTCGCCGCCCGCTCCAAGAGATCTTTCCCGAGGTCTTCCAGAATTTCCCGCGTTGCCAGAAACAGGCTGTGGCCCTGTTCGGTTTCGATCGCCAGCGCCACCACCGTCGGCCGGTTGGGATCCGGGATCAGCTGGTAAGCCCGGATCGGAAAAGCGGGAAGCTCCTGCTCGTCAGCCATCAGGTCTCGAGCCTGGCCCGCTTGACGTCCGGCGGGGTGGCTTCCTCGACCAGGGCCGCCAGCGCCTCGTCGGTCGGCATCACCTTTTGGCCTTCGCTGCCGAGCCGGCGGACCGAGACCGAATGGGTCTCGGCTTCCTTCTTGCCGACGACGAGAAGGGCCGGGATTTTCGCCAGCGAGTGTTCGCGGACCTTGTAGTTGATCTTCTCGTTGCGCAGATCGATCTCGACGCGCAGGCCCGCGCGCCGCGCCGCGGCGGCGACCACCTTGGCGTATTCGTCGCCTTCGGAGGTGATGGTGGTGACGACGGCCTGCACCGGTGCCAGCCAGAGCGGGAAGTTACCGGCGAAATGCTCGATCAGGATTCCGATGAAGCGCTCCATCGAGCCGCAGATCGCGCGATGCACCATGACCGGCACCTTCTTGGAGCCGTCGGCATCGATGTAGAACGCACCGAATCGTTCCGGCAGGTTGAAGTCGACCTGCGTGGTGCCGCATTGCCAGTCGCGGCCGATGGCGTCGCGCAGCACATATTCGAACTTCGGTCCGTAGAACGCGCCTTCACCGGGATTGATCGCGGTCTTGATGCGGTTGCTGCCGCTGGCCTGAATTTCCGACAGCACGGTGGCCATCACGCGCTCGGCGTGATCCCACATCTCGTCGGTGCCGACGCGCTTCTCCGGCTTGGTCGAGAGTTTGATCGTCAGCTCACCCTCGAAGCCGAAATCCGCATAGGTCGACAGGATCAGATCGTTGATCTTGAGACATTCGTCGGCGAGTTGCGCTTCGGTGCAGAACACATGCGCGTCGTCCTGGGTGAAGCCGCGCACGCGCATCAGGCCGTGCATCGCGCCCGACGGCTCATAGCGGTGCACCACGCCGAATTCGGCGAGCCGCAGCGGCAGGTCGCGATAGCTCTTCAGGCCATGCTTGAAGATCTGCACATGGCCGGGGCAGTTCATCGGTTTGAGCGCAAACCAGCGCTTGTCCTCGGCCTCGTCGCCGGCGGATTGCGCCGCGAACATGTTCTCGCGGTACCAGTCCCAATGGCCTGAAGTCTCCCACAGCACCTTGTCGAGGATCTGCGGCGCGTTGACCTCGCTGTAATCGCCGGTCAGGCGGCGGCGCATATAGGCGATCAGCGCCTGGAACACCGTCCAGCCCTTCGGGTGCCAGAACACCACGCCGGGGCCTTCCTCCTGGAAGTGAAACAGGTCGAGCTCGCGGCCGAGCTTGCGGTGGTCGCGCTTCTCGGCCTCCTCGATCTGCTTCAGATAGAGGTCGAGGTCTTCCTGCTTCGCAAACGCCGTGCCGTAGATGCGCGTCAGCATCGGGTTGTTGCTGTCGCCGCGCCAATAGGCGCCCGCGACCTTCATCAGCTTGAACGCGTTGCCGACCTTGCCGGTCGAGGTCATATGCGGCCCGCGGCAGAGATCGAACCAGTCGCCCTGGTAATAGATCTTGATCGGCTCGTCGCCGGGAATGGCGTCGACCAGTTCGACCTTGAAGGCTTCGCCCTTGTCGCGAAACACCTGTTTTGTCTTCTCGCGCGACCAGACTTCCTTGGTGAAGGGTTTGTCGCGCGCGACGATCTCGCGCATCTTCTTTTCGATCGCGGCGAAATCTTCCGGCGTGAACGGCTCGTTGCGGAAGAAGTCGTAATAGAACCCGTTCTCGATCACCGGACCGATGGTGACCTGCGTGCCCGGCCACAGCGACTGCACCGCTTCGGCGAGCACGTGGGCGGCGTCATGCCGGATTAGTTCCAGCGCGCGCGGGTCGTCGCGGTTGACGAACTCGATCCTGGCGTCGCCCGAGATCGGATCGTTGAGGTCGGCGACCACGCCATCGAGCGCCATCGCCACCGTGCGCTTGGCCAGCGACGGCGAGATGCCCTTGGCGATCTCGAGCCCGGTAATGTCCTGGGGAAATTCGCGCCTGGCGCCATCGGGGAAGGTGAGGGTGATTTTTTGCACGGGTTCGGCCGGTTTCAAGTTCGCAAGGCCAAATTGGAATCCCGGTGCGGGTGCATTGCTGTCAGGCATTGGCGTCTCCTTGAGCTCACTCCTGCGAACGAGCGCAGGTAAGCGGGAACAGGCGGTATAGCAGGGGATTCGGCTCCTGCAATCGGGCAATATCAAGAAAATCGGCGGCCGATCCCTGCGATGATACGTATCCCGCTCCTGTGAGGTCTCTTGGTGGCGATCTGTCCGCCGCCAAAAACCACCGTGAAGGCGATTGGTTCACGCGAAGGCGTTGCGCAGTAACGGCCCTCAGCGCGCGGCGCCGGCGTCTCCTACGTGCAGTTGAATGCAATCCAACGCTGCGCGCCGCGCGCTTTGTCGGAGCGGCCGTGGTCGCGCTGACGCGTGCGATGCAAGCGGGCCCAACGCCAAAGTTCCACACACCGCCGTCGTGACAAGACCAGGTTCGCGTGCTTCTCTCGCGCGTGGGGAATCCGAGGGGGCATCGTGAGGGTAGGCAATACCGCGGCCTATGCCGCTTTAGTGGCGCTTCAGTTCACGGCCGTGGAGCTGGCATCGCCGGACAAGGCGATCGCCCGCGAGCAGCCAAGCGGCTGCAAGGTCGGTCCGCTGAAAAGCACCAGCGAACTGGATGACCGCGTCGCGGCCTGCACGATCCTGATCGATACCAGCCGGTCCCCGGCGAAGCTGGCGCTGGCGCTGTCGTACCGCGCGCAGAGCCTCCTCAACCAGAAGAAATGCGATGCCGGGTTTGCCGACCTGATGCGCGCCAAGGACGTCTCGCCCTCCAAAAAGAGCTCCGCTTATTACGATCTGCATTTGTGGATCTCGTACTACTGGCAGCACTGCAAAGGCGATTTCGATCGCGGCATCGAGGTGCTGAACGAAGCCGCTGCGATCCTGCCCCGCGATCCCGCGGTCTATAACCAGCGGGCCAACATGTTCAGCGACAAGGGTGATCACGCGGCGGCGCTTGCCGACATCAACAGATCGATCGCCCTGATCAACAACGATCCCTATCGCGCCTCGGCCTACAACAACCGGGCGCTGATCCTGAAGACGATGGGGGAGTATGAAAAGGCGGCCGCCGATTTCGGCGTTGCGATCAAGCTCGCGCCCAAGAACGCCAAATACTATGCCAACCGCGGCGACGCCTGGCGTCGCACCGGAAACCTCGAGCGTGCGTTGCAGGACCAGGACCGCGCCATCGAGCTTTACGCCGGCGGTCCCGGCATCGCCCTTGGCCTGACGCTGCGCGGCGAGACGCTGCGTTACATGGGCGAATACGACCGGGCGCTTTCCGACTTCAACCAGGCTGTCCGGATCGAACCGGACTTCGCGCCGGCGCTCACCGGCCGCGGACTGACGTTCGAACGCACCGGCGATCTCGAGCGCGCAAAATCCGAGTTCCGCAACGCGCTGTCGATCAGCGAGAATTCCGGCCGGGGCGACCTGTCTAAATCCGCGCGTGAAACGGCCGAGGCGCGTCTTGCGGCGCTTTCCTCTGGTGTGCCGCAGCCGACCATCCTTCCGGCCCCCGCCAGGGCGGCCTCGACGAATTCGGTGCCGACTCCGGCCGTTGCGATACCCGTCGTGGCACCCGCAGCAGTCAAGGCGACTGCGGCAAAACAGGGCCGCCGGGCCGCATTGATCATTGGCAATTCCGCCTACAAATCGGTTGCGGCGCTCGAGAATCCGCGCCGTGACGCCGAAAAAATCGCGGGCACATTGCGCGCGATCGGCTTCGACAGCGTCACGGTCGCGATCGACGTGACGCGCGAGAAAATGACCGAGGCGTTGCGCACGTTTGCGGCGGCCGCGGACAAGTCCGACTGGGCGATGGTCTATTATGCCGGCCACGGAATCGAGGTGAATGGCGTCAATTACCTGATACCGGTCGATGCCAAACTGGCATCCGGCCGCGACGCCCTGTTCGAGGCGATGCCGCTGGATCAGGTGATGGCGGCGATTGATGGCGCGAAGAAGCTCAAGCTCGTGATGCTCGATGCCTGCCGGGACAATCCGTTTGCGAATGCCTCCACGTCAACTCAGGTGCCGGTTGCCGCCGCGCGGGCGCCGGCTTCGAACGAAGGCGACACGCGCGGCGCGAAGACGCGCTCAGTCGGTCGCGGGCTTGGCGAGGTCAAGGTGCAGGGCGCATCGCTGGTGGTTTACGCCGCCAAGCATGGCGAGACCGCGCTGGACGGCGAGGGGGATTATTCGCCGTTCGCGGTCGCGGTTGTGCAGCGGATCGCGACGCCAGGCGTCGAGATCAACAAGCTGTTCCGTCTCGTCCGCGATGACGTGATGGAGGCGACCGCCGGACGCCAGGAGCCTTACACGTATGGTTCGCTGCCCGGACGCGAGGACTTTTTCTTCGTGAACCGATAACGCTTCAATCCGCCATCCGCGTCAGCACAGCCTTGAATGTGACGCCGGGCAATTGCAGCGCGGTGCCTTCGAAGTCGACCATGCTGCCGTTGTCGGCCCCCTTCAGCGTCAGCGTGACCATGTCGGTCCCGAACAGCGGCTTGAAAGCCGGATCGGGGTTGTGACGCTCTGTGGTGACCTTGGCCTGAATGCCGTCGCCCTTGTCGGTGTAATTGCCGATGAACGCGAAAGCCGAATTGCCGCCCCGAAGCTTGCCGCCGAAGGCGTAAATCACCCCGGTGCCGGTTCCATGAACCGTATGAAATTCAACCTTGTATAAGCCGTCCTGCAAAATCCATCCCCAAAAGTTGTATAAACTAATTGATGCACCCTATGGTGCGGGCCTGCGTCGGGCAATGCTGCGCGCCCTAAATCGTTGGGCCATCAACATCACAATTCGATCAGTGGAATTCAGCGGTACGATGGGAAGGAGCTGGAAGCAGCCTTCGATCGCTGAAGCGACCGATTACCGGTTCGCGGGCGACGGCGCGCTGGCGATCCGGGTCAGCTGTGGCGAAGCCGCCATCTTGACCAGCACGTCCTTGACCGGATGCTCGGTCCAGGCCTGCGTGACGTAATCGCGATGCGTGATGCCATTGCGCGTCTGCACGAACACGACGCTGCCGGGGCGCAGCGGCCCGTCCATGTTCTCGGTGACGGTGATACCCTTGTCGCGCAGCATCTCGATCAGTTCCTGGTCACGGCGCTTGGTGTAGCGGGTGTAGGAGCTGACGAAGAAGCCGGAACGGTTGTTCGCGATCCAGCTGGCGAACTTGTCGAGTTCGCCGTAGACGGCGTCGAGCAGGAACACGCCGCGGACGCGGTTGGTCGCGCCGCCGACGTCGAGGCTCCAGGCGGTCGGCAGGAAACCGCCGCTATAGCCGACGATGACGATCGGCATGTTGGCGAACGCCTGCGCCGATTTCGGGTCGCCGGTGAGGCGGGCGAGGTGGCTTGCCGACTCGTCCATGAAGCGCTTGAAGCCACCGGGCTGCCAGAACTTGCCGGCGCTGGAATCGGCGGCGTTCACCGCCAGCTGCGGCGCCAGCAGCACGGCGTTCACACCTGAATCCGAAATCTGCTGCGGCACCAATTGGCGGTCGCGGACATCGCGTTCCAGCGTTGCGCCGTTGCCGTGGAAGAACACCACGATCACGCCGGGCTTGCGGACGTCGAAGGTCTCGGGGACGTGCACCAGCACGCGGCTGTCATTGTAGGTCTCATCCTGCCAATAGACCCGGCCGCCATAGCTGCGATGGCCTTTGCGGTCGCCCTTGGTGATGTTGAGGAACGGCGCCTCGGAGCGCGGATTGGTGCCGAAATAGGGGAAGGCGGAGGATTTCATGCTGACCAGCGTGGTCAGTTCTTCGCGCTCACTCTGGCGCGGAAGTGTCAGCGTGGGATTGAGCGAGGCGACCCTGACCGGCTCGGCCCGCACCTTGCGTTGAGACGGGGTTGGGGCCAGCGCAACCTGCTGCACCAGGCTCTCGCTTGGCGTCGGGAAACGGTCGGCGAATTGCGGCTGCGGGAAGCGGTCTTCAAAACTGTCGCCGGCGGTAGCGTGGGCGTTCGCGGCCAGCATGCCGGCGGGGGGCGCCTTGCCGCATTGAACAAGAACAAAGGACAGCGGTACAAAAAGCGAAGCGACCGCGATCCAGTGCCAACGACGAGGATGGGCATGCCGGGGCTGGGCACGACGCTGCGCGACCGGGGAAATCACCCGGTCCGCGCGCTGACGTATCTGGAATTTCGGATCTGCTCCGACCATCCACCCAGTGCCCCAAGAACCACCTGAGAACCACCCAAGATCCACCGTTAACTGGCGTACCTCGATCGTGTTTAGGCGACGTTAAGCTTCCGGAGCAAACTCCCCACATCCGGAAGTCCGGAGGAGACCATCCAATCGTGTCCTGATTGTGGGCCCCGCCATCTTGTTTTCGCAATGTCGGGGTGCACTGCAAAGGCCAAAGAGACTTCCATGGGTATCTAGATACCCAAATTGTTACCTGGTTTAAATCATTGTTAACGCTGCTTGAATTGGGCGGCTCCAGCCTGCACCATGAGGGTTCAGGCGTGCGGCGCTGAAGGTACGGTCGAAATGGCGGCATCAGAAACGGGCAGCGCGGCATGGTCCGGCCCGCGTCCCGGCGGCGGCTCGACCATTTCGGTCGTGGTAGCGATCTCCATCGTCGTTGCCGACATGGTCGGCGTTGGCGTCTTCACCAGCCTGGGCTTTCAGGTCAAGGACATCCCTTCCGGCTTCTCGATCCTGTTGCTGTGGACCGTCGGCGGTATCGTCGCGCTGTGCGGGGTGTTTGCCTATAGCGAGCTCGGGGCGATGTTTCCGCGTTCGAGCGGCGAGTACAACTTTCTCGGCCGCGCCTTTCACCCGGCCTTCGGTTTTGTGGCGGGCTGGGTGTCGGCGACCGTTGGTTTTGCGGCACCCGTCGCACTCGCCGCGATGGCGTTCGGCGAATACGGCAAATCGGTCTTTCCGGACGCACCACCGCTGGCGCTCGCCATCGGCGTGGTCTGGCTGGTGTCGCTGGTGCAGCTCACCGGCGTCAGGCACTCCAGCACCTTCCAGTTGATCGCGACCATCCTCAAGGTGCTGCTGATCGTGGCCTTCCTGGTCGCCGGATTTCTGATGGCGACGCCGCAGCCGTTGTCGTTCGCGCCGTCCGCGTCCGACTTCTCCCACATCGTCAGCGCGCCGTTCGCGATCAGCCTGGTGTTCGTGATGTATTCGTTCTCGGGCTGGAATGCGGCGACCTACATCATCGGCGAGGTGCACGATCCGGAGCGCAACGTGCCGCGCGCGATGCTGGCGGGGACGCTGATCGTGCTGGTGCTTTATGTGGCGCTGAACGCGGTGTTCCTGCACTCGGCGCCGATCGACAAGCTGGCGGGCCAGCTCGACGTTGCCCGCGTCTCCGGCAGTTACATCTTCGGCGAGTTCGGCGGCCGCATCGTCGGCGCGATGATCTGCTTCGGTCTGATCTCCTCGATCAGCGCGATGATGTGGATCGGACCGCGGGTGATGATGACCATGGGCGAGGACATTCCGGTGCTGCGCCCGTTCGCGCGCCGGTCGAGCGGCGGCGCGCCGCCCTACGCCATTCTGTTCCAGCTGACGGTGGCGAGCCTGATGCTGTTCACGCGCAGTTTTGAAGCGGTGCTCGAATTCATCCAGTTCGCATTGTTGTTCTGTTCGTTCTTCACCGTGCTCGGCGTGATCAAGCTGCGCATCACGGACCCCGACCTGCCGCGGCCCTACCGCGCCTGGGGATACCCGGTTACCCCGGTGGTTTTCCTGCTCGTGACCGGCTTCATGATGTACTATCTTTTGACCGAACAACCGCTGCGGGTGTTCCTTGGTGTTTTGATCATGCTTTCAGGACTTCTGATTTACGCCGTTTTCCGCAAGCGGGCCGACCAAGGCCCGGTGGCCGCGTCTGCGGGCAGCGAATGAAGATGCGTGCCTCGTTGAAAATTGCCTCGTTGAAAATTGCCGCGGTGAGAATTGCCTCGTTGAGAATCGTAGCGCTGGTGGCTGTGATGTTGTTCGTGGTGATGCTGCCCGCGCGCGCCGCCGATCCGGCGACCGCCGACGATACCGCCAGGTTTCTCGCCGGCATGATGCCCTCGGCCGACTCGCCGCTGATGCCGCTGACCAGGGAGCCGGCCTGGCAGCGCCACGCCAAATTCTTCGACAATGCGTTCGCGCAGCTCGAGCAGCGGCAATTGTCGAAGATCCGCGCCTGGGCGGACAGCAATCTGGCGGCACCGCGGCCGACCATGTTCTACATGTTCTCGGGGCCGGACTTCCTCTATGCCAACGCGTTCTACTCGAAGGCGACGACCTATGTGCTGAGCGCGCTGGAGCCGCCGGGCTCGGTGCCGGATCTGACGAGATTGCCGCGCGGCGGCGTTGGCGCCGCGCTCTACAGCGTGGAGCGTTCGCTGAGTTCGATCCTGAGCTTCAGCTTCTTCATCACCAAGCAGATGAAGACCGACCTGAGTGCCGGCCAGATCAACGGCACCTTGCCAGTCCTCTATGTGTTCCTGGCGCGCTCGGGCAAGACTATCCGCAGCGTCACGCCGGTGGCGCTGGACGACAAGGGCGCGGCGTATTTCGGCAACGAGAACCCCGGGCCGAACGCGGTGCGCGGCACGCGCATCGTCTTCGCCGGCAGCGACGGCGCGGAAAAGACGCTGTATTATTTCTCGACCGATCTTTCCAATTCCGGCGTCAAGGTCACGGGCTTCCTGAAATTCTGTTCGACGCTGGCGCCCGGCAACAGCCTGATCAAGAGCGCGTCCTATTTGCTGCACTCCGGCAATTTCACCACGGTGCGTGATTACATCCTCGCCAACAGCGCCACCATCATCCAGGACGATTCCGGCGTTCCGCTTCACTACTACAGCCCGAAGAAATGGCGCTTCTTTCCGTTCGGCCGTTATGCCGGCCCGATCGACGAGTTCCCGGGACGCTATCAGCAATCCTATGCCGAGCTGTTCAGGCGCGCGCAGCCGATGGATTTCGGAATCGGCTATCGCTGGCGCACGCATGAATCGAATTTACTGTTGTCGGTCAGGTTGCCCGACGACGGTTCCGGCAGCCAGGAGACGTCATCGGCCGAGCCGCCACCGCCGCCGCCACCGCGTCCCAGAAAGCCGCGTCCGCCGGCGCCGATCGAACCGCAGCCGAGAGGCGGCTTCTTCTTCTGGCGCTAGCGCGTTCGGCTTAATTTCAATGCGCCGTGTTCGCCAGCGCGCATCGACTACGGCGCGTTGACGCCGCGCCATCGGCCGTAGCGCCACGGCAGATACCATCGCGCACCCGGTGGTTTTGCGAGCGGGACGTTGTCGATGCCGGACGTGCCCCACGGCTGACAGCGTAATATCCGCGCCAGCGTCATCCATCCGCCACCCCAAAGACCGAAGCGTTCGATGGCCTCGTCGCCATAGACCGAGCAGGTCGGCAAATGCCGGCAGTTGTAGCCGACCAGCGGTGACAGCGTGTGCCGGTAAACCCAAATCAGCCCGCGCCCCGCGTTGCGGGGCAGGCGCCGGACCATCGTGGCACAATCTATGCGGTGTGATTTTGTGCAATGTGATTTTGTGCACTGTGATGACGGCATGAATGACTGTTCCATATGGCTTGCCCGAATGATCTCCGTACTCTTGCGGGGTTCCAAGGTAAGGAACTGAACATACGCAGATATTTACGCCACAGTTGGAAATTATCCGATGGTTTATGGGCGATGCAGCAAAGGTACTATGGACGCTCGCAAGGCGCACGGTTACCTTTTTGATAACGCTGGTATGACAGAATCATGCGGCGTTGAAGTGGGGCCATTGCCGTTGCTCGCCGTTAGGGCTTGGGGGAAGGAACCAAATTGAGGTTTGTGACGTCGGCTAAAATTCGCGGTTTGGCGCTGCTTGGCGCCACCGCCCTTTGTATCGCATTGCCTGGCGAGATCGCGACGCCGGTCAACTCGGCGCACGCCGGCGTTAGCCTCGAAGAACGCAAACTGCCGATGCACTTCAAGTGGGTCGCATGCCAGCCGGACTGCAAGGGCTGGGTCTCCGCCGTCGGCATCGTCACCGCGGACAGTCCCAAAGCATTCGAAGAGTTCGCGCGCGATCGCCAGCTTGGCGGCGCTACCATCGTGCTCGATTCCAGCGGCGGCTCGGTCAACGATTCCATTGCGCTCGGCCGCAGGTTCCGTGCCCTCGGCGCGCTCACGACGGTCGGAACCACCGTGCGCACGCAGACGGCGCAGGGCGAACGCGCTCATGTTGTTCCGGAAGCCTATTGCGAGTCGATGTGCGTGTTCCTGCTGCTGTCCGGCAAGACGCGTTATGTGTCGCCGGCCTCCCATGTCCGCGTGCATCAGATCTGGATGGGCGATCGCGCCGACGACGCCAAGGCGGCAAGCTATACCGCGCAGGACCTGATGATCGTGGAGCGCGACATCGGCCGGCTCGCAAAGTTCACCTTCGACATGGGCGGAACCGGCGATCTGTTGTCGCTCGCGCTGAGCGTGCCGCCGTGGGAAGATCTGCACAAATTGTCGGCGGCCGAATTGCGCCTGACCAATCTGATCACGACGGACGCCCTAACCGACGTGCTGCCGCGTGATTCATCGACGCCGGTTGCCGAACTGAAATCCAAGCCGACGCAGGATCGCTTCGTCAGCTCCGCGGTCGAAGAGCAGGCGCCCGTGCATCCGGCGAAGTCGACCAAGACCGCCGAAGCCGCGGTTCCCACCGGTGGCACCGCCGCGCCGGCGCCGGCTCAGCCGCAGAAGTAAACCACGCCAACGGTGTCATCATCCGCGAAAGCGGATGATCCAGTACGCCGCGGCGTCGTAGTTGATCGAGAATTCCCGGCGTACTGGATGCCCCGCTTTCGCGGAGCATGACCGTGGTGTTTTGGGACGGCGGAGGGGCTTACCCCTGCACCTACGCCGGCTGCTTCGCTCTGGCCTCGATCTGGCCGATGGCATCGACCACCGCATCGAAGGTCAGCATGGTCGAGGCGTGGCGGGCCTTGTAGTCGCGCACCGGCTCCAGCAGCGCGATGTCGGCCCATTTGCCCTGCGGCGGCTGGCCGTTTTCCTTCAGCATCTTGCGGACGGTCTCGCGCAACTCGCGCAGCTCGCTCGCGGTCGAGCCGATGACATGGCTCGCCATGATCGAGGAGGAGGCCTGTCCGAGGGCGCAGGCCTTCACGTCATGGGCGAAGTCGGAAACCACCGGCCCGTCCATCTTGAGGTCGATCTTGACGGTGGAACCGCACAGTTTGGAATGGGCGGTGGCGCTGGCGTCGGGGTCGGGGAGGCGGCCCAGACGGGGGATATTGCCGGCCAACTCGATGATGCGCTTGTTGTAAATGTCGTTCAGCATGGAGCGAGGTCTCGGGCCCGTGGGCGGAACCGCCCTTGGCGGCAGGGTTTCACCGTCCTATATATGGACGGTCATGGCGGAAATACAGTCCGGCCATGTTGCCACGGCGGCCTGATTGGAAGCCAATTCTACCCCGGTGGTGCTAGGTTCAAGGGGACTCAGGCGTCCGGCGGCGAAGCCGCCCCGTCTGCCCGGTGACACTCCGGTCTGAAGACCGGTCGAACGGAGAAGACATGGACGCATTGATCAAATCCCTTCGCCCCAGCAAGACTGATGTCAAATCGCCTGACGTGGCGCCGGACACCCGCCCCGCCGAACTCGATCCCGCCGAATTCCTGGCCGCCGCCGTCCGTGCCGATCAGCCGCGCCCGTCGCGCGCCGAGGCCGAAGCGGCCGTGCATACGCTGCTGAGCTATATCGGCGAGAACCCCGGCCGTGAGGGCTTGCTCGATACCCCGCGCCGGGTCGTCGAGGCCTTCGATGAACTCTACCAGGGCTATCACCAGTGCCCGGCCGAAGTGCTCGACCGCACGTTTGGTGAAACCGCGGGCTATGACGATTTCGTCCTGATCCGCGACATCGAATTCACCTCGCAATGCGAGCATCACATGATGCCGTTCTATGGCAGGGCGCATATCGCCTATACGCCGGTCGAACGGGTCGTGGGGTTGTCGAAGCTCGCGCGCCTGACCGACATCTTCGCGCGCCGCCTGCAGACGCAGGAGCATCTCACCGCGCAGATCGCAGCCGCGATCGACGAGGTGCTCAAGCCCCGCGGTGTTGCCGTCGTGATCGAGGCGGAGCATACCTGCATGTCGGTGCGCGGCGTCGCCAAGCACGGTGCGATGACCTTCACCAGCCGCTATACCGGCATGTTCCGCGACAATCCGGCGGAGCAGGCGCGTTTCCTGTCCATGGTGCGAGGACCGGCCCGGTAACCTCGCTTTCCATTTTGTTTTGACGCGTTTTCTTCACGCGAACCGGTATCCACTTCGCTCGAAAACGCTATGGAATTCGCGAGGCCCGCCGTGTCCACATCTGCAGATATCAACGACCGCGAGGAAGGGCTGGCGTTCCAGCCCAAATTCGACGCGTCGGGTCTTCTGACCTGCGTGGCGACCGATGCTGCGACCGGCGACGTGCTGATGGTCGCGCACATGAACGACGAGGCGCTGCGCAAGACCATCGCCAGCGGCGAGGCCTGGTACTTCAGCCGCTCGCGCGGGCGCCTGTGGCGCAAGGGCGAGAGCTCCGGACACACCCAGCGCGTGGTCGAGATGCGGATGGATTGCGATCAGGACGCAATCTGGATTCGCGTCGAGCAGCACGGCGCGGCATGTCACACCGGCCGCCAGTCGTGCTTCTACCGCGCGGTGGCGGCGGGAGATGGCGGCACACAGTTGTCGTTTGTCGATGCGGACCGACTGTTCGATCCGAACGCGGTGTATCGTAAGTGACCCGTTATTCAGCAGCGAGAGCCAGGAATCCATAATCACGATCGTGAGCATGAAGTTCACGCATTGGGCCGCGTGCTGCGGCTAACGCTTGATCGGATTGTGCGCCTCCGCCGCCTCGTCGATGGGCACGTTAGCGCCATGCGCGATGGCCAAACCTTCGCCCCGGGGGACCAGCACTAGCGACATGCGATCCTTGCCGGGCGGTCTCATTTCCCCATTTGGCCGTCGATAGCCGCCCATCGACCAGCGTACGACCGCAACGAAAGCCCCGCCGGGCAATGTTTCAATGCTTTCAATTTCTTCGAGTTTGCACGATCTATTCTTGAACAGCAGATCGAAAAATACCTGATGCGCTTTTTGTACTTCTGCTTTTCCGCGCCAATGCATCCCGACGACGTTGACCCAATGAATGTCATCCGTCGCGAGCTGCCACATAGCGTTCATGTCCGAAGCGTTCCAGGCAGCTTCCCACCCGTCCAGCACGGCCTTGACCTCTGCAACTGCCCTGTTGTTGATTGTTGGCATTGGATCACCTCTGAGGACCGAACGAGGCATCGTAACTTCTCGGATTGATTTGGCTAGACTGCTCGCCGTCCGTTGTCACCGGCATACCAGGCGCTCCTTCCATTAAGGCTCAATGCCAGAGGGCCGGACAACGTGGTGATCGCGGGTGGGATTGAAGACTAAGCGCTCTCGCCGGACGCTCGATAATTACTCCGATGGCTTGACGCCAAGATCGCGCAGGATACCGAGCATCACATCACTGTCGCGCTTGAAAATACGAGCCGTCGTTTCGAGATTGGCAGGCGAACTCAGAATAAAGTTGTTCAGCATCTGCTGGACCTTGGAGTCGGATCCGGCCTGGATCAATAGCTCCGAGATCCGCTGGACGATATCCTGCGGCGTTCCGGTTGGTACAGCGAAGGTGGTGAATGCGCGCAGGTCGTAGAAGTCGCCGACGGCGCCCTGTTCAGTCATTGTGGGCGTGTCCGGATAGGGTGGCAGGCGGCTGCCTACCACGCCGATCAGGTTGCCGGTTCCCGCCTGTATGACGGGTGCTGCTGCGGCATAGCTTCCTGCGGCGCCATCCAGCGTCTGCCCCGCGATGTCATTCCACATCGGCGCCTCGCCGCGGTATTGGACGACCTGAAATTGAATGCCGTATTGCTTCGCCATTGTCGCTATGAGGACGTGCGGCGTCGAACCCACGCCGTACGATCCCCAGTTCAGGCTGCCGACCTTTTTTGCGTACTCGATGAACTCTCGAAGACTTTTTGCTCCCGTCTTCTTCGCCGCCACCACCGGACCCCCGGCGCCGCTGACCATCGTAAGATAAATGAAGTCTCTTTCAGGATCGTAGGGAAGGTCTTTCACCGTAAGACGGTTTTGGATCAGTGACGAAGAAATCGTGCACAGGATGGTGGTACCGTCAGGTTCTGCGCGTTTCGCTTCCGCCACGCCGATGACGCCGCCTGCGCCGGCCTTGTTTTCGACGATGACCGTCTTTCCCACTTGCCGCGCCAAATAGTCGCCGAAAGCGCGCGCGATGCCGTCCGTCTGGCCGCCCGCCGGATACGGCACGAGAATGCGAATCTGGCGGGTGGGCCACGAGGATTGCGCCTCGGTCTTCACGGACGGGGCGCAGAACATCGTCGCCGAACCAGTCACGAACATTCGCCGTGTCAGCTTTTTCATTTTCCTGCCTGTTGTTTTCTTGTCTATCGTTCGACTGCGAAGACTAAGCGGGGGTGAGAAGTAGCACGGGACCCCCCGTGGTTTGGTGGACGAGTATAGCGGCAATGTCATTCAGGCGAAGCCCGTTGAGGTCAGGCTGATATTCCGCACGGTGGACTGTGTCCGCTTGGCAGGACGCCGAACTCTGGACGATCACTCTTGCTGGCCGAGGCATGCTAGCGGTTGCCGCCTTGCCGCGGAAATCATTCCCTGTAATCTGGCGGAAACATAAAGGGAAAGTTCGATGGGAGGAGTTCTGGAGGGCGTGCGCGTCCTGGATTTCGGGCGCTATATCGCGGGGCCGTATTGCGCGACATTGCTGGCCGAGTTTGGCGCCGAGGTCATTCGCGTGGAAAAACGCGACGGCAGCGAAGATCGCTTTGTGGCACCGGTCGGCGAAGGTGGCGAAGGCGCACTGTTTCTGCAGATCAACCGAAACAAGAAGGGCATCACGCTCAATCCGATGAAGCCGGAGGGACAGGAGGTGATGCGTCGGCTGGTTGCAACTGCGGACGTGGTCGTCGCCAACCTGCCGCCGCAGACTCTGCGCGCCATGAAGCTCGATTATGATTCATTGAAGGCGATCAAGCCCGACATCATCCTCACGACGGCAACGGCATTCGGTGGGCCGGGGCCTTGGTCCGACCGCGTCGGCTTCGACGGTGTCGGGCAGGTGATGTCGGGTTCGGTGTACATGACCGGCGCCGGCGATCCGCCTTACCGGGCCGCGGTGAATTGGGTTGATTTCGGAACCGCGCTGCACTGTGCGTTCGGGACGCTTGCTGCTCTGATTGAACGCGGAAAATCCGGGCGCGGGCAGATCGTCGAGGGCGCGTTGCTTGCAACCGCGTTGTCTTTCACCAACGCAACCTTGATCGAGCAGGCAGTGATCAAGGCCAATCGCGTTCCGACCGGCAATCTCGGCCAGACCGCTGCGCCGGCCGACATTTACCGCACCCGGGACGGCTGGGTGCTGTGCCAGGTCACGGGTCATCCGCTGTTCATTCGCTGGGCAAGGCTGATGGGCGAAGAGGACCAGTGGCTAAGCGATCCGCGCTTTGCCGACGACATCAAGCGCGGCGACAACGGCCCTGTCATCAGCGAACGGATGGCGCGCTGGTGCGCCGAGCGCACCACGCAGGAAGCCGTCGACACGCTGGGCGGAGCGATGATTCCGGCCGGACCGGTGCTCAGCCCGCAACAGGCGCTGGATCATCCGCATATTCGCGCCGCCGGCTTCATGCAGGATGTCGATTATCCCGGCCTGCCGGTACCCGCACCGGTCGTACGAGCTGCTGTCCGGCTGTCGGAAACGCCGGGTGAAATCGTGTCACGTCCGCCGATGCTTGGCGAGCATACCGATCTTGTTCTGGCCGAACTCGGCTATGACCCGGCTGCAATTGCGGCGCTTCGACAAGGCGGTGTCATTTAGCGGATAACATCGGCGAATTCGCCGGGATTCCGGGCCTGCGCCAAGGGGTACGACCCCCTTAACCTCCCATTAACCATACTTGTCCCAGTGTGGCGCAGTATTGGGCGCTGATTGCGATTTTCGCACAGGCCGCGCGGTCGTTTCGCGGGGAGCGGGGCACCAGGAAACATGTCGGTCGACACATTGAACGCCACGGCAGGTGTCGATCCAACGCGCACGAAGATCGCGGGCTCGATCAAGCAGGCTGCCTCGGCCACCGGCGCCAGCTTCGAATATCTGCTCACCACCGCCAAGATGGAATCCAACTTCAACCCGAAGGCGGCGGCGACCACCTCGTCGGCGCGCGGGCTGTTTCAATTCATCGACCAGACCTGGCTCGGCACCGTCAAGGAAGCCGGCAGCCAGCTCGGCTACGGCAAATATGCCGACGCCATCACCAGGAATCCGTCCGGCAGCTATTCGGTCAGCGACCCGACCGCGCGTGCGGAGATCATGAAGCTGCGCGACGATCCGCAAGCCGCGTCGTCGATGGCGGGGGTGCTGACCCAGTCGAACAGTTTCAAGCTCACCGGCAAGATCGGCCGCCGCCCGAGCGACGCCGAACTCTATATGGCGCATTTCATGGGCGTCGGCGGCGCGGGAAAACTGATCTCGAGCGCCGAGGACAATCCGCAGGCTTCCGCGGCGCAGATGTTTCCGGCCGCCGCCGAGGCCAACCGCTCGATCTTCTACGATCGTTCGGGCCGCGGCCGCAGCGTCTCCGAGGTCTATTCCGTGCTGAACTCGCGCTACGCCAGCGCCGCCAGTTCGCCGGCCACCCGCACCGCGATGGCGGCCGTCGGCGGTGACCTGCCGCGCCGCGTGACCGTCGCGAGCGCCACGCAAGCGACGTCCGCGACACAGGCTGCACCTGCGATCGATAACGCGGCCTATCTGTCGAGCTTCCCGGATACCCGCAGCGTGACGCCGGTCGCCGCGACATCGCAGACTGCCTCCGCGCAGCCCGAGCCGATCTTTCGCTCGCTGTTCCAGGCCGGCGAACGCAACCAGCCGATTTCACCTGCGGTCCAGGAATTGTGGGGCAGGGGTTCTTCACTCACGTCGGTCGCCTCAGCGACGCCATCGGTATCGGGACAGAAGCCCGAAGTCCGCGCACCGGGCCGGCTCGATCTGTTCAGCGATCGCAACGGCACGTTCAGTAGCTAACGCTGCTTGGGGCGCGCCAGGCGGCTGGCGTTGACGCCTGAGCGATTTGCCGCCATATACAGCGCATGAATAAGCTTCGATCAGCCGCAATGACCACCACCGCGACCGCCTACGGCGAGTCGCCTGCTGGTTGCGCGCGCTAGAGACAAGCGTACTTCACCCAGAAAAGGCCCCGCCGGCGACGGACGGGGCCTTTTCTGGTTTTTGATGGTCCCCGTCCACGCTTTTTCCTCTTCACAAGGAACATAGCCATGGACGATCTCGACCACAGAAATCTCGGCGTACAGCTCAAACTCTGGCACCTTCAGGAGGATGCGCCGGGCATGGTGTTCTGGCATCCACGCGGCTACGCGATCTACCGGGTGCTGGAGGACTATGTCCGGCGCAAGATGCGCCGCGCCGGGTATGCCGAGGTGCGGACGCCACAGCTGCTGCCGAAGGAGCTCTGGGACCGCAGCGGCCACTGGGACAAGTTCGGCGAGCACATGTTCAGGGTCGACGACGGCGAGCAGGCGATGGCGCTGAAACCGATGTCGTGCCCGTGCCACGTGCAGATCTTCAACACGGGGCTGCGCTCGTGGCGGGAGCTTCCGGTCCGCTATGCCGAGTTCGGCGCTTGCCACCGCAATGAGCCTTCCGGTTCGCTCCACGGCATCATGCGGACGCGCGCCTTCGAGCAGGACGACGCGCATGTGTTCTGCCGCGAGCAGGACGTGGAGGGTGAAGTCGCGTGCTTCATTGCCCTGCTGGGCGAGGTCTACCGCGACCTCGGTTTTCCCGACTACGAGGTGGCGCTGGCGACGCGGCCGGCGGTGCGCGCCGGCGACGACGCGAGCTGGGACTGGTCGGAGGCGAAGCTCGGCGATGCCGCGCGGCAATGCGGCCTCACGCCTCACATCAACCCCGGCGAAGGCGCGTTCTACGGACCGAAGCTGGAATTTGCGTTGCGCGACCGGCTGCGACGATCCTGGCAGTGCGGCACAGTGCAGCTCGACAGCGTGCTGCCGCAGCGGCTCGAGGCGTCTTACGTCGCCCCCGACGGCAGCCGCGCGAGACCCCTGATGATCCACCACGCGATCTTCGGATCGCTCGGCCGCATGATCGCGATCCTGCTCGAGCACCATGGCGGCGTGCTTCCGTTCTGGCTGTCACCGGACCAGGTTGCGGTCGCGCCAATCTCGAAAGACCAGGCCGGATACGGCGCTGATGTGCTGGCGGCGTTTTGGAATGCCGGGGTCCGGGCCGTTGCCTATGACGGCGCCGACACCCTTTCGCGACGCATCGTGGCGGCGCATGAAATGGCAGTGCCGGTGATGGCCGTCGTCGGCGGGCGCGAGATGAGGGACGGCCGGGTAAGCTTGCGCGAGCGCGACGGCTCACAGGCCGACGTTCCGCTGGCCGAGGCGGTGTCCCGCCTGCAGGCGAGGGCCTGGCCACCCTAAAAGCAGACATCGACTACCTCTGCGCCGACAGCGTCTTGCCTTGCTCATAAAATATCTTGCCGCCATCGGCACCAAACCTGATGCCGTATTCGAACGATGCGGTGCCCGAGGACTTCTTGCCGTTCGATGGATTGGAATGGCTGAATTCCAGCGCACCACTGATCTGGCAGCTTGATCTCGCCTGGTCGCACGAGGTTCGTATCGTATCCATCTGCAGCCGGTACGATCGGTTAGGCCAGTTCTTGACGTATCTCTCCTTGTCCTTGAGGACTTCGTCGCGAGCCGTTGATTTTCCATAGTAATCAATTCGCTCGTCGAGCGACCGGCGGGCGTAGTTCATAAAATCGGCCGTGCTGCCCTGCGACTGCTTCATGTCCTCGATGACAAAGGCGGTCGCGCGCTGCTCCAGTGCGGGATCGATCGCTACCGGCCGCGGCGGCGCAGACGGGGCCACGACGTTTTGCGGCGGCGGCGCGACCGGCGCGTTCGGCGTCGTGCTTGCGAAATAGAACGAGCCGTCGATCGGCGAGGAGGAAACCCAGGGCTGCTGCGATCCGCCGGTCGCGCGTTTCACCTGCAGGCCGACCTGATTGAAGGTCTGGAAGATGTCGAGCCCCGGCTTCTGGATCGCCTGCGCCAGCGCCGACGTATAGGGACTGTTGCTGCCGGTGCCATCGAGCGCGACATTGCCGGGCTGGGTGGCGTAGGACAGCAGCGTTCCCTCGGGCGCGCGCAATTGCGCAAGCCCGCTCTCGGTGCTGCGCAATCCGCGCCCGCCAAACGGGTTGTTGCGGCAGGCATCGAGGATCACGAGGTTCAGCTTTGTCCCGGATCCCTCCATCTGCCGAAGCACCAGGTTGACGTCGACCATCTGGAAATCGACATCGGCTTCCTTCACCGGATTGGCTGACGTCGGAACCAGATAATTGACGTTGCGGACCTGCACGCCGTGGCCGGCGTAATAGAACATCGCGACATCGGCGCCCGTCAGCTCGTTACCAAAAGTCTGGATCGCGCGATCGAACGCCGGCTTGTCGAGATCGATCTGCGCGCGCCCGCCGACCAGGATGAAGCCGACCTTGCGCAACGTCTCGGCGATCAACGCCGCATCGTTCCTGGGGTTGGCGAGCGGGCTGACGCTTTGGTAGTTGGAATTGCCAACCACCAGCGCGATGCGCTTCTCCGCCCGGCAGTTCACGGTCGAAACGACCAGCAGCAATATCGACAAAACAAAAATTGAGCGCATGCCTACGCCTCGCCCAGTGGAAATATCAGGAGGTAGTTAGGCAAGGATTGGCGCCTCTTGTCGAGATGGTTCGCATCAAGAGAACGCGTCAAATCCGGGCGGTCGGCGCTCGCGCCAGCGGTGCGCGGCGAGGCCGGTTATCTAACATCCGGCCGCCCGCGCGCGTTCCCTTAACGAAACGTCAATAATCCCAAACGTTTATGGTGAACCCTTTGTTAAGCGTCATGGTTTATTTTCTATGACAGTGGCACCGCGTCACGGTGTCGTTTCGGGTTGCGTAGGCCGGCTAGACCATGATCGTTCGGCAGTTCATCAGTTGGATACGTACCGCGCCGGCAGGCGAGCGGGCAGAGGCGACGCGGTCTTTGGCGCGGGCCTGGTTGATTTCCGATCTCTCCGAGGACGATCGCGCCGCCGCCGAAGGCGCGCTGTTGATGCTGCTCGACGATGCATCCCCGCTGGTCCGCCAGGCCATGTCGCAGGTGTTCGCGCGCAGCGCCGAAGCGCCCGCCGCGATCGTGCAGGCGCTCGCGCTCGATCAGCCGTCGATCGCGCTACCGGTACTCGAACATTCCCCGCTGCTGATCGACGCCGACCTCGTCGACATCGTCGCGACCGGCAACAGCGAGACGCAGTGCGCGGTCGCCCGTCGGGTCAATCTGCCGCCATCGGTATCCGCTGCGATTGCCGAAGTCGGCTCGCCGGCCGCCGCCCTCGAGCTGATTGAGAACGCCTATGCGGAGCTGGCGCCATTCTCGTGGGACCGCATCGTCGAGCGTCACGGCCATCTCGCCGCGATCCGTGAATCGATGCTGGTGCTGGAGGGCTTGCCGTCCGCCACGCGCATGGCGCTGGTCGCCAAGCTTTCCGACACGCTGGCGCAATTCGTCGTCGCCAAAAACTGGCTCAGCCCGGACCGGGCAGGGCGGCTCGCCAGCGAAGCGCGCGAGCGCTCGACCGTGAACATCGCGGCGCGTTCGCGCGGCGAGGACATGCAGGGGCTGGTGCAGCATCTGCGCGCCACCGGCCAGCTCACCGCGGGCCTGATCCTGCGCGCGCTGTTGTCGGGCAATCTCGAACTGTTCGATGCATCATTGGCCGAATTGTCCGGCCTGCCGCACGCCCGCGTCACCGCGCTGCTGCACGACCGCGGCGGCGCCAGCCTGCAGGCGCTGTTGATCCGGGCCGGCCTGCCGGAATCCACCTTCGCCGCCTTCCGGATCGCGCTCGAGGTCAGCCACGAGACCGGCTATGTCGACACGTTGGGTGGTGCGGCGCGCCTTCGCCGCCGCATGGTCGAGCGCGTGCTGACCCATTGCGAGACCGACCGCAAGGCCGCCGAGCCGCTGCTGATCCTGCTGCGCCGTTTTGCAACTGAATCGGCGCGTGAAGAAGCCCGCCAGTTTTGCGACGAACTCGCCGCAGAGGACGCGATCACGCACGACGATCTGATCGCGGCGTAAGCCACGCTCCAGCAACACATCCTATGCTGTCCCTGCGAACGCAGGGACCCATACTCCGCGGCTTATCCATGGAGCGATGTGGTCGCTATCTTTTCCAGCAAATCAGGACGGTGGCTATGGGTCCCTGCGCCCGTGCGCAATTGCGCACTAGGCAGGGACGACGAGTCAATAAAGCTCGCATTATTCCGTCGGAATAATGCTCGGCGTCAAAATCGCTTCGAGATGCTCGGGTCGGTCGCGGTTGGCATAGGTGAGGAATTCGTCGGCGATGCCGCGCAGGGAGCGGCTGAGCACGCCGGCGGTGGCCGCGGTGTCGAGCTTGGTGCGTTCACGGACGATGGCCTGAATGGCGTTGATGTGATGCCTAATCAGATCCGACGGCACCTGGTCGAGATCGGGCGCGTGTTCGATGATGCGGCACAGGCTCTCGGCGGCGGCGCCCGCGGAGGGAAAGCCGAATGTCGCGGCGTCGCCCTTGATGTCGTGGGCGGCGCGAAACAGTTCTTCGCGGGCGTCGTCGGTGAAGCCGCTGCGCAGGATGGCGGCGTGGGCGGCGGAAAGCCGGTCGGCTTCGATCGTCATCCAGTTCTTGAATTCACCCGATAGCCCGGCCAGCGCTTTCTCCGCACGCCCGACGGGATCGTCGAGGTCGGATTCGGGAACGCGCAGCAGCACCTTGCGCAAGGGATTTGGCTGCGTGATCACGTGGTGATCGGCGAAGCTCGTGACCTCCAGCTTCCCGGGTTTTTCCTTCGCCATGATCGATTCCTCGCGGTGTGTCGCCCGTTAGACGCTGGATCGCGCCTTGTCGAGCAGCGACGGCTGCTGCATCACTTCCATCTCGCCGCCAATGCGGCGTTCGGGGCCGATATAGGCATTGTTGGTGTTGCGCCGGCGGTCTGGTCCGAAATAGGTCTTGGTCTTGATGAACGGCCGCGGGTTGGCGACGACGTTGAGGATGCGCTGATAAAGCCCTTTCGCCGAGATCGGCTTGGCCAGGAATTCGGTAACGCCGGCGTCGCGCGCGACCGTCACGCGGCGCTTGTCGGAATGGCCGGTCAGCATGATGATCGGCGCGTAGGGGTTGCCCTTGGAGTCCGGCTGCCGGATCATCTGTGCCAGCTCGAGCCCGTCGAAGATCGGCATCGCCCAGTCGGTGATGACGATATCGGGGACATAATGGGTGTACATTTCGAGGGCGGTGGCGCCGTCCTCGGACTCATAAGCCTCGCGCGCGCCGAACGAGTGCAGCAGCGTCCGCAGGATGCGGCGCATATGCGGGTTGTCGTCGCAAATCAGAAACCGCAGCTTGTTGAAGTCGATGCGATACATGGTCCGGCCCTAAGCGCATACCGGGCAACACGGTACACCCGGCGTTAACCATATCGCGGGGCCGGTTAACGAATGGTTGCGAAGGGGCGCGGCAGGGGATCTGGCGGCAGCTTATGTCACCGCTCTATCAACACCTCGTCCCGGCCTTGAGCTCAGATGCGCAATTGCGCATCGGGGGACCCATACGCCGCGGCGCTCATTGTTAAGGAAGGTGTCTAACGCCTGCGCTCTCACCGAAGGGCCGCGGCGTATGGGTCCCGGCGTTCGCCGGGACGACAGCCTAATCGGGACGACTTCAATGCCCGAACTGCTCGCGCAGGATGCGTTCTTCGAGGCTGTGGCCGGGGTCGAACAGCATCCGCATCGAGATCGACTTGTCGGACAGCACCTCGACGCGGCGGACGTCGCGCACTTCGTCATGGTCGGCCACGGCTGCGACCGGACGCTTGCCGCCCTCGAGCACTTCGATCACGACGAAGGCGGTGTTGGGGAGCAGGGCGCCGCGCCAGCGCCGCGGCCGGAACGCGCTGATAGGCGTCAGCGCCAGCAGCGCCGCGTTGATGGGAAGGATCGGCCCCTGCGCCGAGAGGTTATAGGCGGTAGAGCCGGCCGGCGTCGCCACCAGAATGCCGTCGGCGATCAGTTCGGCCATGCGTTCGTGCTCGTCGATCAGGATGCGGACATGCGCGGCCTGATAGGTCTGGCGAAACAGGTACACTTCATTGATGGCGTGATGCAGATGCACCTGATCGTGGATATCGGTCGCGCGCATCAACAGCGGATTGATCAGCGTCTCGCGCGCCGCGGCCAGCCGGCCATGCAGGTCGTGCGTGGAGAATTCATTCATCAGAAAACCGACGGTGCCGCGATGCATGCCGTAGATCGGCTTGCCGGTCCGCATGTACCGGTGCAGCGTTTCCAGCATCAACCCGTCGCCGCCGATCGCCACCAGGATTTCGGCCGTGTCCGAGGCGTGATTGCCGTAAAGCCTGACCAACTCCGCCAGTGCCGCCTGCGCCTCCGCGGAAGCGCTCGCAACGAAGGCGATGCGGTCATATCGCTTGGGGCTGGCCATCGGATTGCGGGCTCATGGTGGCGCCGGATTGCGCCGCGCTCGTCTATACACCTTGGCGGCGCTTGTCGAGATGGAAGGGCGCCCCGCCAGGGATGGTAACCCAAGCCGAAGGGCCGGAGCGGCTATTTCTCCTGCAGGGTTCGGATCGGGTCCCAATCCTTATCAGGCGGATTTTCAGCCAACTTCCGGGCGCGCTGGCTGAACAGCTGTGCCGGCCGGTCGATCTCAGCCGAACGTTCGAAGCATTTTGCGGCAAGCTCGAATTCCCGGGCGCGCCAATGCGCAAGTCCGTCGGCGTAATGGGCGATCGGCGCCTGCCGGGAAGCGCCAAGTCCGGTCGAGAGCGCCAGCAATTCGTAGATTTTCAGCGCCTGGTTGCGTCCCTTGACTCTGATCGCGTCGAGTTCGCGCCAGGTGAAAGCGTCGCCGGCAAGGGCCACCGTCGTCTCCGAAGCGATGACGGTCGTGCCGTAGAATTTGTTGGCGCCCTCCAGCCGCGAGGCGAGGTTCACCGCATCGCTCATGACCGAGTAATTGAAGCGGCGCCGCGATCCGAAATTGCCGACCAGCGCCTCGCCGGAATTGATGCCGATCCGCTGCGCCAGTTTGTGTTCGTGGAAGAGCGCCGAGGAGGCGTTGAGCTCGGTCAGTCGGGTGCAGCAGTCCAGCGCGGCGCGCGCCGCATTGGCGGCATGGTCGGGATCGTCGGCCGGCGCGCCAAACACCGCTACGACGGAGTCGCCGATATATTTGTCGACATATCCGCCATGGCTTTCGATGACGTCGGTCATGACAGAGAGATATTCGTTCATCAGCTCCATCAGGCTGTCCGGCGACATCTTCTCGGCGATCAGCGAAAACCCTTCGATGTCGGAGAAGAACACCGTCACCTCGCGGGTCTCGCCGCCGAGCTCCGGCAGTTTGTTCGACGACAGCATCCGGTTGATGACGTGCGGGGCGAGGTACAGCGCAAAGCTCTTCTGCAGCAGGCGGCGATCCTTGTCGGCGACGACAAAGCGGAAACCGATCGTCGAGGCCAGCGCCATCAGGCTGGCGAGGAACGGCTCGGCGACCGGGAGCGCCAGCGCGTGGTTGAAGGCGAGGGTGGCGCCGGCGATGCCGGCCACCACCATGACCGCCCAGGCCGTCGCCGCGACGAGCGGTCTGAGCTGCCACGCGGCGAAGGCCGCCAGCGCCGCGAACACGGCCGCGATCAGGAAGCGCGACAGCGGCCCCGGTTCGACCACCGCATTGCGCGAGATCAGATTGTTGACCGCGGTGGCGTGGATATAGACGCCGGCGATCGTGCTGGTCCGGAAGGCGGCGGAGACCGGCGTGCTCTCGGCCGCGCAGCGCGGCGTGCGCGCGCCCTCGATGCCGGTCGCAAAGCGCTTGGATGTCATGCGCCGGTCCTCGATATCGAGAACGGTGCCGAAGATGACGACCTTGCCGTCGAACCAGCGCCGAAAATAGTCCTTGTCGTCCTTGACCGCGCAGTTGCGCAGGTCGGCAAATGAAAAAGTCGGAATGTCGGCCGCGCCGCCCTCGAAATTCAGGGTCAGCGTGTTCGGCACACGGCCTGGGATCCGGTAACCGCCGAGTGTCATCCGGCCATTCTTGTCGAATTCGGGAGCCGCGCCGATCGCGCGCGCCGCCAGTTCGACCGCCATCGAGGGCACCTTTGCTCCGTTGATGGGAAATGTCAGCGGCATGCGCCGCACCACGTCGTCATGGTCGGTATGAACGTTGAGGGGGCGGATGTTCTGCTGCTGCCGCACCGCGATGCGCTGCCCGGCCGAGGGCCTGACCGGCTGGTTGCCGCCGAGCGTCTCGCCCAGCACCACCTTGCCGTTGGTGGCCGCGCCGGCCAGCGCAATCAGGAAGTCTTTGTCGAAGCCGCGCACCCTCGTGCCCAGCATGTTGTCGCCGAACGGGATCTCCGACTGCTCGATCGATGTCGGGATCACCACGTCGAAGCCGGCGACCTTGGCGCCGCCTTCCAGGGTCGCGGTCAGAACGCGACCGATCTCCCTGGTCCAGGTCAGCATCGGCGAGTCCTTGAAGGGCGCGGTGCGCAGGCTTTCCTCGTCGATCGCGACGACGACCGTCGGAGAGGCCGCGGGATCCTGCCTGCGGCCAAACACCTCCCAGCGCAGGGCGGTGAGGATATCGAGCGAGAGCCCTCGGATCGGCCTGACCGCCGGAGAAACCGAGGCCGCCGCGCAGACCAGCGCGATGGCGGCGATCACCATCTGGTTGCGCGTGCTGCGCCTGATTCTCAGAGTCTGACTCCAAAAGCGACTAATAAAATCGGGCATCGGTATCTAGCTCGTCATGCCCGGGCTTGTCCCGGGCATCCACGTCTTTTCAGTCTGACGGCAACCAAGACGTAGATGGCCGGGACAAGCCCGGCCATGACGAAAGATGGAATGTCCGGCACGCCTAGTCCAGCCGCAGCAGCCGGCCGACGATCGGCGTCGCGCCAGGTTGGGCCTGCGCGTCGACCCGGAACACGATTTCCGACGATTTGAACGAGGCGGCGTAGAGACCGCCGGGGACGAGCGCGACGTTCTCGCCGGCGAAATCGACGAACTTGCCCTTGAGCTGAGTGCCGCCGAGCGCGATCTGGTGACGCTCGCCGGCGAGGTCGAGCCGGCGCACCACCAGCGTGCCGCGGCCCTTGGCCTGCACGAACGGCGAGGCGCCGTAAAGCGTGAGCTGCGGCGTGGGCAGCGAAGTGGTTGTGGCGCTGCGGAGCAGGGTGGCGGCGACGGCGCTGGTGTCCTTGGTGGTGGCGTTGGCCTGGTTGGAATCGCAGTTCGTCTTCTCCGCCTTGAGGACGGCTTGATCGACGATGCTCTCTTCGTTGCCGACGACGACGGTGCCGGCGCCGCTGATGGTCTCGCGCCGGCAGGACTTCAAATAGCTGAGCACGACGGAGCCGCCGTCTGCGATCTTGATGACGGACCGGGCCGTCACATAGTCCATGAATTCGGCGCCGGTCACCTTGCCCTTGATTTCCTCGACCACCGCAACCGGTGAATCCGCCGCGGCGGGACAAGCCAGCGTCAGCAGGCCGAGGCAGGCAATAATCGCACGTTTCATTTTGGTCCCCATTGGAAAGCGCAGGTTCTTTAGTCTTGCCAGCGCCAAAATGGTTTCATGGATGAATCAAAAATAATTGGCCGGGTCCGCCGGCGGAACCGACCGATATCACCTAACGGTCGGCGAGGACAACCATGGCGATGCGGCGGACAAGCCCCACGCAGATCGCTTTCACGCAATACTGTCGGGATTGTGATGCCAGCGGATTTCGTCCTGTTGTAGCACAACCCTTCTGTCGCCATCCCAGGCTGAAATCCGTGGCCCAACGGATCGCGTGGCACCGGGAGCAAGTGACACCGGGAGCAAGTGACAGAGGGAGCAGGACGTCATGGCTTTTCGCTTCACCGCGCGGCGTCATATGCAACTCGTCATCACGCTTGTGATGCTGGCTTGCGTGGCCGGCGCACGCGCCCAGGACGCAAGCCCGACGGCCGCGCAGCAACAACCCGCCGCGACGCCGACGCCGGGTCCAACGCTGCCGCCACAACCGCCGCAGGGACAGAAGGGCGGGGGAAGGCGCGGCGACGCCGCCACCCCGCAGCCGGTCTCCGATCAGCATCGGCTGCCGCCGGATTCCACCACCAGACAGACGCTGGCGCTGCCCGGGCGCACGCTGGCCTTCACCGCGACCGCAGGTTCGATCCGGCTGTTCGACGAAAAAGGCGAGCCGCAGGCCGACATCGCCTACACCTCCTACCAGCTCGACGGCACCGATCGCGGCACGCGGCCGGTCACGTTCCTGTTCAATGGCGGGCCGGGCGCTTCCTCGGCGTGGCTGCAGTTCGGCACTGCCGGACCGTGGCGGCTGTCGATTACAGGAGATGGCGCGGTGGCTTCCGCTTCGCCGGACCTCGTGCCCAACGCCGAGACCTGGCTCGACTTCACTGATCTGGTCTTCATCGATCCCGTCAGCACCGGCTATAGCCGCTTCGTCGCGACGGGGGAGGACGCGCGCAAGCGGTTCTTCAGCCTGGATGGTGACGTCAGTTCGATCGCGCTGGTGATCCGGCGCTGGCTCGAAAAATATGACCGGCTGCTGTCGCCGAAATATGTCACCGGCGAAAGCTATGGCGGCATCCGCGGCCCGAAGATCGTCCGCAACCTGCAGACCCAGCAGGGCGTCGGCGTGCGCGGGCTGATCCTGGTCTCTCCCTTGCTCGATTACCGCGAGTTTTCCGGCTCCAGCCAGCTGCAATACGTCCACAGGTTACCCACCATGGCCGCGGTGGCGCGCGAAGCGAAGGGCGGCCCGGTGAAATGGTCCGATCTCGCCGACGTGGAACGCTACGCGCGCGGCGAGTTTGTGAGCGACCTGCTCAAGGGCCAGGCGGACACAGAGGCCACCAACCGGCTCGCCGACAAGGTCGCGTCGTTGACCGGCATCGATCAGACCGTGAGCCGCCGGCTTGCCGGACGCTTCGAGGTCGGCGAATTCCGCAGGGAGTTCGACCGCCGCAACGGCCGGGTGACCGGACGCTATGACGCGTCGGTGTCGGGCTTCGATCCCTATCCGGATTCGGACTCCTCGCATTTCGGCGATCCCTCCGGGGATTCGCTGATGGCGCCCCTGACCAGCGCCGCCGTCGATCTCACCACGCGCAAACTGAACTGGCGGCCGGACGGCTCGTACCATCTGCTCAACGACAGCGTCTTCCGGTCGTGGGATTTCGGCCGCGGACCTGCCGAGTCGGTTTCCCAGTTGCGGCAGATTCTGGCGCTCGACCCGAAAATGAAACTGCTGGTCGGCCACGGCCTGTTCGATCTCGCCACGCCGTATTTTGCCTCGAGGATCATCCTCGACGGGTTGCCGGCTTTTGCTAGCCCCAACAGGGTGAAGCTCGTCGTCTATCCCGGCGGGCACATGTTCTATTCGCGCGATGCGGCACGGCAGGGGTTTCGGAGCGAGGTGCAGGCGGTGATGAAGTGAGGGGAGTCATCGCTCCTTGCCGTAGTTGCAGGACAGATCGCACCGTATGAGCCGGTATTGACCAAAGCCGCTTCGTACTTAGATAAACGACATGCGGTGGCGCCTCGCGCTGTTCGCTGCCCTCTTTGGGCGTTTCCTCCCTAGACTTGGGCCGCTTGTTCATTCAAGCGGCCCTTTTTTCTTCGCGTGGATGTGCCACAAGGCATGCCGATTGCGTCGGCTCGCTCGCCGGAGCGGATGATGCCTTCGGCTCAATCGGCCCTACCGCTTCACCGGTTCAGTGACTGGCTTACCCTTCTCGATCACGAATACGTTGAAAGTCTTTGCGGGCGCGCTTCCCTTGTTATTCGCCTCGTGAACGACACCGGGCTCATTGTGGTAGGATTGTCCAGCGGTATATGTCTTTGCTTCACTGCCTTCCTTTCGGCCGACGACTTCGCCTTCGAGTACGGTCGTGTATTCGTCGCCAGGATGTGTATGAAGACCCGTGCCTGAGCCCGGCGGCCACTCGACAATAAGCGTGAGAACTTCTTTGTCCGCCTGTCCGGTCAGCGCCGCCTTCTGCAGCGGAGTAACTTTCAGCTTGGGCGGCTCTTGCGCGCGAGCGGCTGTATTGGTCGCGCAAAACGCGATGGTTGCGATCAGTGCAAGCGGCGTAATAGTGCGGATGAGCTTCATTGGAATTCCCCTCGATATGGTCAAACAATAAAGTCTATCAGGTCCGTTTCGTTGAACCCCGCAGTGCTGTCGCCAAGCCAAACCATGAGTGGCTTTGCCTTCGGATTATAACTCTGCCAGTGCGTTCGGCCATCAGTTCAATCTTGCAGCCCGCGTGCGACAAAACAACCCGACGGGCAAATCAATCCTGATTTTCGGAAATCGTGTCAAGCTAAAAATTTCTGATAATCGAAAATATTTTCCTTTCTTTCGACCCAAATCACCGGCACATTCTCACCCATCCCGTCCCACTCAGAGGGGCGTCGGCCGTCGTCACGACGAGGGGCGGGGATGCGGTGGACGTGACAGTTGCGATTGACGGTCGTGACTGAAGCGTACGGCGAAAGCGTGTGGTCCTGGCGCCCGTAACGGCGTCAAGCCTTTCGGGAGTCAACGCATCCGAGGGGCGACGGTGGCAATAGAGGCCGTCTCACCGGGGAGAGCGCGTTATAAGCCGTAAAGCCATTGCGCAGGGAATGTCGGATGTTCTCCGCTGCCCTGTATGCTCATGTGCAGCATTCTTATGCACAATCGCACATGAGACCGCGGGTGCAGCGCGCATCCGGCATTCCCTGCGCCCTCAATTTTCGAGGGCAAGGAAATTTCTGGCAAAACTCGGGCGCAATGCGTCGCGAGAATGCGACATCATGTTTGGGCCTCGGTGCAGCGACAAACATCGCTGTCGTCCCGGCCTTGAGCCGGGACCCATAGCCACAGGAAGAAGTTTTGCGAACGGTCTCTGTTGCCGAGCCTTCACCGAGAGATCACGCGGTATGGGTCCCGGCCTGCGCCGGGAAGACGATGAAAGCGGCTTTACGAGTTCGTGCCGGAAGCGGCGCGCGGTGAAGCCTCGGCCAGCGATCGTCCGACGTGCCTCAGCATCCTGCTCGCCTGCGCGGCGCTATGGTCGAGCAGCCAGCGGCCGAACGCGTCGGGCGACAGCGCGCGGGCGTAGAGAAATCCCTGCACCACGTCGCATCCAAGTTCGGTCAGCAAATTCAGCTGTCCGTCGCTTTCGACGCCTTCGGCGACGACGGTGAGATGCAGGCTCTGGCCAACGCGAACCACCGATGTCACGATCGCCAGCGCGCTGGGGTCGCTCTCGACATCGTGCATGAAGCTGCGGTCGATCTTCAGCTCGCGGATCGGCAGATGCGCCAGCCGGCTGAGGCTCGAATAGCCGATGCCGAAATCATCCAGCGACAGGCCGACCCCCAGGTCGCGAAGCGCATGCATCGTCTCGATCGCAACCGAGCGCTCGTTCATGATCACGCCTTCGGTGATCTCGAGCATCAGCACTTCCGGCGGCAGGTCATGGTCTGCGAGAATCCCGGCGACCGTTGCGGCCAGGTTCGGATTCTGGAAATTGATCGGCGACAGGTTGACCGACACACAGGGGATATCCACGCCGGCGCCGCGCCATTCCGCCATTTGCCGGCAGGCCTCGCGGAGCGACCACATGCCGATCTGTTCGATCAGTCCGCACTCTTCGGCGAGCGGGATGAACTTCGAAGGCGAGACTTCGCCGAGCACGGGATCATACCAGCGCGCCAGCGCCTCGACGCCGTAAATGCCGCCGTCGCTGGTCCGGATCTGCGGTTGATACTGCAACTGCAGAACTTCGTTTGCGAGCGCGCGCCGCAGCGCCGCGCTGTGGGCCAGCCGCTGTTCGGCCAGCCGGTCCATGTCGGCGCTGAAGAAACGAAACGTGGAGCGGCCGGCCTGCTTGGCCTTGTACATGGCGGCATCGGCCTGCTGGATCAGCGTATCGATATCGGTGGCGTTGTCCGGATACATGCTGATGCCGATGCTGGCGGACATCGCGACCTGCTTGGCGCCGATCTGAATTGGATTGACCAGCGCCTCCGTCAATCGCGACGCCATCAGCGAGGCTTCGGCCGCGTTGCGGTTCGGCAGCACGATCACGAATTCGTCGCCGCCGAGGCGCCCCAGCATGTCGCCCGGCTGGATCTGCGCGCGCAGGCGCTGGGCAAATCCGACCAGCAATTCGTCGCCGGCCGAGTGTCCGAGCGTATCGTTGACGTCCTTGAAATTATCGATGTCGAGAAACGCCAGCGCAACGTGTCCTCCGTCGGCGCAGGCGTTGGTCGCCTCAAGGATCAGATCGCGCAGGCGCGCGCGGTTCGGCAGGCCGGTCAGCATGTCGTAATAGGCGAGCCGCGCGATCTGGGCGCGGGCCTCCTTGCGCTCGATCGCGAGCCCGCCGAGATCGACGCAGGCGTCGACGATCCGCTGATGCCAGCGGCTGGGCGCGCGACATTCCCGGTAATAGAACGCGAAGGTCCCGATCACGCGCCCGTCCTTGCCCTTGATCGGCGTGGACCAGCAGGCGCGCAGGCCAACCTCGAGCGGGCGGGTCTTGAACGGCTGCCAGCGCGGGTCGGTGTCGATGTCCTCCGCCAGCACCGGCTTGCCGAAATAGGCCGCGGAGCCGCAGGAGCCGATGTTCGGACCGATCGCGACGCCGTCCAGCGCCCGCGAATAGTCCTCGGGAAGGCTGGGGCCGCCGAGCGGGTGAACCAGTCCGCCGGCGTCGATGTGAAGCAGCGAGGAGACGACGTCAGGCGCGATCTCTTCGACGCGCCGGCAAAGCCGGTCGGCGATGTCGGCGATCGGGATTTCATCGGCCAGCGCGCTCATGATCAGCTGCTGCAGCGAACGCAGCTGCTTGGTCTCGGTGATGTCGGTCAGCAGGGCGAACATGTAGTTGGACCGTCCGCGGCCGTCACGGAACGTCTTGACGTTGGCCGAAACCCAGATTTCGTCGCCGTTCTTGTCGTAGGCGAGGACTTCCTCTTCGCCGCCGGCTTCCTCGCCGACCCAGCGTCGCAGCCTGGCCAGCGTCCTGCGGTCGGTATGGCGGCCCACCAGCAGTTCGCCTGCCTGCCGGTCCTTCGCCTCTTCAAGCGAGTACCCGAACATTCCCGTAAACGCGGCATTGGTGTAGACGACCCGCAGATTGCGATCGGTGACGACAACGGCGCGGCTGGTCCGGTCGGCGACCAGCGAGAGCAGGGCCAGCCTTTCACGCCGGGCGACCTCCTTGGTGATGTCCCGCACGAATGCGATGGTGCGGCATTGACCGTCGATCTCGATGTTCGAAAGCCAAAGCGCCACACGAATCCGGCTGCCATCCTTGCGCGCGATCGTGATCTCGGCGGTGCGTCCATGCGGAACGTCGTTGCGGCTCACCTGGTCCGAGGCCGGCGTCGCGACATGATGATGTTGCAGGTCCTTGAGGCCGAGATCGCCGACATGGCAGCCGAGCGCTGCTGCGCGGTTGAGCCCGAAGATCAGCTCGGCCGCGGCGTTGCAATAGCTGACGTGAAGCTCGCGATCCAGGATCAGCACGGCGTCGTTCGCCCGCTCAAGCGCGGCCAGCAGAACGTCCGGCGTTTCGGCCACGGGGTAATCGCCTGTGCTCATCATCCAACCCTGATACCCGCCTGGAGCCCATCGGGGCCTTGGTCCGATAGGGCGGCGGCGTCATTTTGGTGAAAAGCCTAGGGAGCATGGGTGTTGAAATGGTTCTTCGATCCCGCCCCGGCTGGCGGAAAGAGATCATCCTTAAGGATTCGCTAATAAATATCCGAAGCAACCGGCATCAGCGGCCAGGCTGCAGCGCAATTTCCGTGTGCCTGGCAGAAAAAGGAAAGGTGCCGGCGGCGGATCGCGTCGGCACCCATCCATTTTCGTATGCTTGCTCGTATTCCTGCGCCCCCCGCCACGAAGCGAGGGCCGTTGACGGCTCAGTAAACCAGACCGGTTCCCGGCGGCTTTTCGAGCGCTGCGGCGAGCGAGCGGTATTCCTCGCTCGAGGTGCCGGCAAGCGCCGCGATCTTGTTCAAATGGTATTGCGCGGATTCGCGGTTGCCCTGTTCGACCTGCCACAGGCCGTAATATTGCCAGGTCTTGACGTGGGTCGGATCGGCCTTGAGCGCGCGCTCGTACCAGATCTGCGACACCTTGTAGTCGCCGAGCTGGCGATAGGAGTAGCCGATCAGATTGGCGACCGCGGCGCTGTCGTCGCGGCCGAGCGCCTTCAACTGTTCGATCGCCGAGGCGTAGTCGTTGCGATCGTAGATCGCCGCATAGGCGGCGCGATAACCGGTTGCAAATGCGGTTTCCTGCGTGCTCGGGCGCACTTCGCTGGATTTCTTCTTCTTGGCCTTTTGCGCCGGCGGCGGCGGATCGTTGTCGGGTGCGGCGTAGACCACGCTGACGACGGGAGCCGCCGTTAGCGCCAGCGTCAACATCGCCAGCGTCAGAAGCCTAATAGCAAGTTTGGTCATGCGTCTCTCCAGTTGAACAGATCAAGAAACCCGACTTCGAGAAAATCAGTAGAAAAGGATGGTGCCATCCATCCTATACCGAAGCTCGTTGATTTGAACACCTGGCGGTTGGGAACATTCCCAAACGCTTAATGCCATTCCCGTGATTTTTGCGCTGCGGCCGTATTGCGCTGGGAACATGACGAAGATGTCATGCAGATGAATGAAGTCCGGCGTCGCGCTTCACGACGGGTTCAGCGCGTGGTCGCTAGCGTCGTCTGCATGATCAGCGAGGGGTCGGTCACGTGGCCGGAGAGTCCTGCGATCCATGGAAGAGGAGACAACCATGTTCAAGACCATTTCCGCAGCGCTGCTTGCCGTATCGGTTCTCGCCGCACCCGCGCTGGCCGGTTCGCCCGGCAAGACCATGCACGCGCCGATCAGGGCGGAGCAGGCGAACGCGAAGTTCTTCAATGCCAATGCGCGGATGGGCCGCCATCACCACAAGCATTATCGCCACCATCATCGCCACCACAAGCACATCGGCTTGCTGAAGACGCACACCACCCCGAAAGTCGTGATCAAGCACGTTCCGCACGGCAAGCGCGGCTGATAACTGATCCGCGGGCGCGGTTCGATCCCATTGCCCCCGACGCGCCGGTGGGTATCAGGCCAACCCACGCGCCATTGCTTCCCCAATGGCCGTGGGTTGGCGCCGTTTTCAGCGGTCCAATCCGGGCGCGATAACCGAGTTGCGAATTCCATTTCGGCGCCGCCCGGTCTAAGAGATAGCCTCGGGGGCAGGTGGAAGACTTACGCTTGGGGACATCAGCAAAATTTGCGGCGACCGTGTTGCTGCCGATCGTGCTCGCGGCCTGTGCGGGCAGCGACGAGGGCAGGAGCATCACCTATACCGACGACCGCGGCGTCTCCAATCAGCCGTTTCCCAACAATTACAAGGGCGAGATAGTCTCGTTCATGAAGACCTATCTCAACAATCCGGTCGGCGTGCGTAACGCCGTGATGGCGGAGCCGATACAACGCGTCGTCGGGGGACGGCTGCGTTACGTCAGTTGCCTGCGCTTCAGCCCGCGCGATTCCGACGGCAATTACGCCGAACCGCGCGAACGCGCGATACTTTACGTCGATGGCCGGCTCGACCGCATTATTGAAAACGCCAGTGAGCCCTGCGCCGGTGCGGTCTATGCGCCATTCCCCGACCTGGAAAAGATGGCGCGGTAGCGATCAGCGCTCAGGTTACGCGCGTTGCTTTGCCACCGCGGGAGAGGGGCTTGCCGACGCGCCGGTCGGCCTATCCTGCATTGATTTGATCAGGTTGTTGCGCACCGTGACCACCGCCTTCTGCAGCTTGGGGAATTCCTCCGGTGAAAGCCCGGAAGCCTTCACCAGATTCCTTCCTCCGAGTTTTTCGCGGAGGCCGCGCCCGGCCTCGGTCAGGCTGACCAGCACCTGGCGTTCGTCGGCGGCATCGCGCTGCCGGCGCAGATAACCCATCGTCTCGAGCTTCTTCAGGATCGGGGTCAGCGTGTTGGATTCGAGAAACAGCTTTTCGCCGAGACTTGAAACCGTCTGATTGTCGTTTTCCCACAACGCCACGATCGCAATGTATTGCGTGTAGGTGAGGCCGAGTTCATCGAGAAGCGGTTTGTAGGCCCGGCCAAAGGCGAGGTTGGCCGAATAGACCGCAAAGCACAGGAAGTCGGCGAGCTTGGGATCCGATGGCCGGGGATCCGCAGACGTTGGGCTCGACGATGTTGGGTTCGAAGACTTGGTCGGTTTCATCCTGATGCTCCCGGACACACCTGAATCGTGACGTCCGGTGAGCATATATATCGGATACGATTAAATCGGAAGGGTTGACATCAGGATTTATGACGCTAATTAGATCGTGTTCGAATAAATCGTATTCGATGCATCTCGAAGGAGACCCAAATGTCCGACACCATCAACCTTGGTCGCCGCCGTTTTCTTGGCGCCGCGGCCACGACGCTGGCAGCCGCCCAGTTCGCCCTGGCTGGCCCGGTCGGCGCCCAGTCCGGTAACGCCAAACCGGTGACGGCGATCAAGCCTGGGACGCACACGTCGTTTCCTGCCATCAAGCAGGTCAATGCCGGCCTCCTCAATGTCGGATACGCCGAAGCAGGACCCGCCGATGGTCCCCCGGTCATCCTCCTGCACGGCTGGCCTTACGACATTCACGCCTTCGTCGACGTCGCGCCGATCCTGGCCTCGGCCGGCTTCCGGGTGATCGTCCCGCATCTGCGCGGCTACGGCAGCACGCGGTTTCTCTCCAGCGACACGCTCCGCAACGGCCAGCAGGGCGCGCTCGCCGTCGACGTCATTGATCTGATGGATGCGCTCAGGATCGAGAAGGCGGTCATCGCCGGCTTCGACTGGGGCGCGCGGACCGCCGACATCGTCGCGGCGATCTGGCCGCAGCGGGTCAAGGCGCTGGTCGCGGTGAGCGGCTATCTGATCGGCAGCCAGCAGGCCAACAAGGCGCCGCTGCCGCCGAAGGCAGAGCTTTCCTGGTGGTACCAGTATTATTTCACCACCGAGCGCGGCCGGGCCGGCTACGAAAGATATACCCGCGATTTTGCCCGGCTGATCTGGCAAACGGCTTCGCCGAAGTGGAATTTCGACGACGCGACCTTCGAGCGCAGCGCGGCCTCCCTCGACAACCCGGATCAGGTCGCCATTACGATCCACAATTATCGCTGGCGGCTCGGCTTGGCCGAGGGCGAGGCGAAATACGACGATCTGGAGAAGCGCCTCGCCGCATTCCCGGTGATCTCGGTGCCGTCAATCACCCTCGAAGGCGATGCCAATGGCGCCCCGCACCCCGATCCTGCCGCCTATGCCAAGAAGTTCTCAGGCAGATATGCACACCGCCTGATCACCGGGGGCATCGGGCACAATCTGCCCCAGGAGGCTCCGCAGGCGTTTGCCGAGGCGGTGATCGAGGTCGCCGGCTATTGAGCCGGGACGGGCTTCCGGGAGCCTGAAATCGGGCATCCCGGAAACCCCGAATGGCGCACTCTAGCGGCGGGTCCTCCGGCTTAGCGGTGGGTCCTCCGGCTCGAAAAGATGAACGGAATTCAATCACTTTTTGGCGACCCTTGAACCTTGCCTTAGTTATCTCCGACATCAACAAAGCGGGATACCCGTCAGTTAACGCAGGAAAAAACCTTATATGCGAGGGAACTAAAGCGCTTTGTTGCCGCGCCGTCACAGTTGAGCACCGTCAGGTGCTCCGGCATTGCCGCAAAGCAACCTAATTGAGGTCACGTTGTTTGGCTTGATGACGGAACGTTAGTCACGGGGAATGAAGATGAAAAAGATTTTGCTCGGCGCTGCCGCGCTGGCCGCAATGGCGGCTCCTGCTTTCGCGGCGGACATCCAGCCTCGCCCTTATACCAAGGCGCCGGCCTACACCGCGCCGGCGCTCGTCTATAACTGGACCGGTTTCTACATCGGCGGCCACGTCGGCGGGGCCTTTGCGGGCACCGACTCCCTGCAAAGCAGCGACGCGCGCTTCCTCGGCGGTGTGCAGGGCGGCTTCGACTACCAGTTCGCGCCCAACTGGGTGGTGGGTGCCGAAGCCCAGTACAGCTGGCTGAACGGCGGCAGCAATAATGGCGTGCTGTTCCCGGGCGGTACGCTGGTGACCAGCAATACCGACCAGCTCGGTTCGGTGACCGGCCGGGTCGGCTACACCTGGGGTCCGGCGCTGCTCTACGCCAAGGGCGGTTATGCCTGGCGGGACGGCAACAATCTCGGTGTCACCGTGGGCGGCCTGCCGGCGGGCTTTACCACCAACGGCAACCGCAAGGACGGCTACACGGTCGGCGGCGGTCTCGAATACATGTTCGCGCCCAACTGGTCGGCCAAGGCCGAGTACCAGTATTATGATTTCGGCAAGACCACCTTCACGGCTGGCCCCGCCGACATCACCGGCCAGAGCTTCCGGAACGACGAACACACCGTCAAGGTCGGCGTGAACTACCGGTTTGGCTGGGGTGGCCCCGCGGCCTCCAAATACTGACGGGCTTGCTACGTAACCAGACGAGAAAAGGCCGGCGGGAAGCCGGCCTTTTTTTTTCAGGAGGCGCTGCAGGAGGGCACGAACGGCTATCCGCAGCTGTTGGCACCCCGCAAAAATAATTTTCGCGGTGCACGCAACTTTTTGTCATCTTCGGCTATTATGGTCCAGTCGGCTGGTTGGACAATCAAACATGCGTGCTTTTGCGTTAGGGCTGATATTTTCCGCAGCGTCGCTGCCATGCCTTGCTCAGACTGTCCTGAAATCAGAACCGCTCATCCTTGCTCCCTATGAAATCGCCTTCGTGCAGGACGCCAACTGTCCGGTCGGGAAGGTGCTCAAGGTGACCGGCGCGATCAGGGGACTGAACCGTCGCAAGGCTTGCGTCGTGCTCGCCTCGGAACAGGCTTCACTGGCAGCCGCGACGCCTTAAGAAGGCGATCGTTCGATTTTTTCCTCCGGCCGTAAGGCGGGGCCGGTCGCCTGCGCCTCTATCTCCGCCAGCAATACCCGCGAAGCGGCTGCGTCAGGCCGCTTTCGAACCCAACTGCAGCACCGATCGGGCGTCGCGCTCGGCCTCGGCCTTGTTGCGCGCCGGATCTTCGTCCGGGTCCGGCTGGCAGGGCCTGATTTCGTAGTCATTGTCCAGCACCGGTCGCGGTTCGGATCTTTCCTCATCGGAAACCGCATCGACCACGAGCCCCGACTGTCGGGCCAGCCTCCAGACATCGGCCTCGGTCGGATAGGCCTTGCTCAGCTTGGCCTCTTGGCAGAACAGCGCGTAGGGCATGCAGGGGGGCTCCAAGAAAAACGGTCAACGTTGCAGCCCCATTTGGGTTTCAGGCTTGGCTGCTATGCCATTCCTTCAGAGCTCGGGAAGGCAAAAATGGTCCGTTTCGGCGGTATTTTGGCGGAGTCCCTGAGTCGTAAACGAGTCATGAATCCCGGAAAAAAGAATCCCCGAGACTCCTCGGCTAGAATCGCTGGATGTTTCGGCCATGAGAACGATCCTCCAGACCCACTCCTGCGAGCGTGTCCAACTCACGCTCACGGTCGCGCTGCTGGTGGCTTGCGCGGCCAACATCGCGCTGGTCTACGCCTGGCTGTAACGGCCTAGTTCGGCTTGAGCCGAACAGGCTTCTTTTTTGACGCGTTTTCTTCACGTGAACCGGGGTCCACTTCGCTTGAAAACGCTATGTCGATTGACCTCGCGTCCAATCCACCCATCATGCAGACAATAAAGCGGGCCGCGGCGAGCGGCCCGACGACGACATTGCAGGGACGGGGTGGGAATGATCGAGACGCTGCAAGCGCGGGTCAATGGCGATGCGGGACTGGTCCGGCGCGGCCGCTATCTCACGACCAGCTTCCTACTTGAGGTCGGCCAGTCAGCCTTTCTGATTTCGATCCATGAGGGCCGAATCGTGTCGGTGACGCCAGGGCCGCTGGTGATGCCGTCTTCGGCCTTCGCGCTTCGCGCCTCCGAGGAGGAATGGAAGAAATTCTGGAGCGAGCGCCCGCCGCCGGGCTCCAACGATTTGCTGGCGCTGATCAAGCGGCGCGTGCTGAGGGCTGAAGGCGATCTTCAGATCTTCATGGCCCATCTGCGTTACTTCAAGGAAGCGCTGGCCAAGCTCCGCGCTACGGGAGCCGCCGCATGAGCGCGAGGTTCGAGCCTATCGTCGGCCGCTACATGCATCTGGAATTGTTCGGCCGGCCGCACCGCATCTATGTCGAGCAAGCGGGCGAGGGCACGCCGTTACTGTGCCTGCACACCGCGGGCAGCGATGGCCGGCAATACCGCGCGCTGATGAACGACGCGCGCGTCACCTCAAAACATCGCGTGATCGCCTTCGACATGCCCTGGCACGGCAAATCCTCGCCGCCGGCTGGCTGGCACGAGGAGGAATACCAGCTGACCTCGGCGCAATACACGACCATGGTCCTGGAAATTTCGGCGGCACTCGAGCTCGACAAGCCGATCCTGATCGGCTGCTCGATCGGCGGCCGCATCGCGCTGCATCTGGCGCTCGAACACCCCGAGCGCTTTCGCGCCATCATCGGCCTGCAGGCCGGCGCGCATGTCGATCCCTATTACGATTTGAATTTCCTGCACCGGCCGGATGTGCATGGCGGCGAGGTCTGCGGCGCCATCGTCTCCGGACTGGTGGGCCCCGATGCGCCGGACAGCGAGCGCTGGGAAACGATCTGGCACTATATGCAGGGCGGGCCCGGCGTCTTCAAAGGCGATCTCTATTTCTACAAGCTTGACGGCGACATCCGCGGCCGCGTCGCAGAGATCGACACCGGGCGTTGTCCGCTGTTTCTGCTGTCCGGCGAGTATGATTACTCCTGCACCCCGGAGGAGACGCTTGATGTGGCGAACAGCATCAGGGGTTGTGAAGTCACCATCATGAAGGGGCTCGGCCACTTCCCGATGAGCGAAAATCCGGAGCTGTTTCTGACGCACCTGCTGCCGGTGCTGGAGAAGATCGGCAGGGCCTAAAGGGTTTTCAAGCGAAGTGGATTCCGGTTCGCGTTAAGAAAACCCGTCAAACAAAAGGACCTGAAACCAGAGGACCTGGGCGAACGGCTATTTGCCCCGCGGCGGCGGTCCGGTGTCTTCGTGCAGCGCGGCGTGGACCTTGGCCATGGTGGCGCTGCAATAGGCCTCGCGCTCGCGGTTGAAGCGCTCCTGATGCGCGCGGAAATTGGCGACACGGGCGCGGATCTCGGACTGGAAGTCGACCTTGGGCTCGGGACGTGCGCTCTGGACCGGCTTCGGCGGCGCGACGGAGATGGTTTCAGCCAGCATCGCCTCGATGTCAGGCATCGACACCGCGGGCGTGGCTTTGGGCACGTCAAAGCTAGCGGGCGCTTCCGGGCTTACGAAAGAGGCCGGATTCGCGAGGAATTGCGCGGCGTCCGGCTTCTTTCCGGTCACCGATTGCACGAATGCCATCGTCTGCGCGATCAGGAGGTCGCGTTCTTTCATCCATTTCATCGCACACCTCAGCCTAAATCATTCCAGCAAAAGGCCTTTGTGGAATCAAGTGCAAGTGTTGAACTTGGCTAATGAAGGCATTCGATTTGCCGGCGAGGTGACAAAAGGGCGACACAACAGTGGGGATACGCTGCGTAGCGCCTCCGCCAGCGGGTATCGGGGCGCCGCTGGGCCCAGACACAAAATGGCGAAACAACCCCATGCAAAGCAGAATAGGCAACTCGCAGCCCGGGTGTGCCTTGCGTAAGGCATGAGGAAACAGGGTCGGCCGTCACAGCCCGACCCTCAGCGCTCGCGTGGATTGGTGTTGGGCACGAACGGCGCGCCGATCACCCGGACCGGCGTTTGGTCGACAAGACGGGCCGGTTGCCGAGCCGCGGGCGAAGCCGCGGCGGCGTTGGACGACGACGAAGACGTCGCGGCGGCCGACGACGACGATGTCGCGGCGGCATAGACCGGCCTGGTTTTGCTCACGGCGGAGGCGGGTTCCCAAAAGCCAGCGGTGCCTGCGATCACAGCGCTCACCAGCGTCACGCCGGTGAGCAACACCAGATTGCAGTTTTCTTCCCGAATTCTCATGCAGCAAAAACGTGACCGGCCGGGGTTGGTTCCGGGAGGCCACGGGAACCCAAAATGCCGCAGGTATCGGATGGAACAAAGATTAAATGTGCACTTCGTAACACAGGGCGCGGAACGATTCCCGCGTTGCAACGTAAGGTCTGCGGACAGGCAAGCGGGAGATAACAGCGGTGGTGGGCAGGCAGTATCTGACGCGTCAGGCAACTACGCTTCTCAAATTCGCACGGACAGTCACGGACCCGAATGTGGCAGCGGGTCTGGTCGAGAAGGCCGCTGATCTCAAATCCCGGGTCGATGATCCGAATCGGTCGGACAAGAGTCCGAGAGCGCCGGATGTCGAGCGGATCAGCAGTCGATAGCTCGGCTACGCCGCCATGCTGGAAGGCCGCAGAATCTGCGTTCCCAAGCAGACGCGCGATCGACGAACCGCATTCCGGAACTCTGCTGAATCACCGGAACAGAACTCCGTTTCCCAAAAATGCAAAAACTAACCTGGGCAAGTTCCTGCAACAGGCTCGCTCGGCACGCGTTAACCCGGCAACGGAAAGGAGCGCACATGCGAAAGATAGCACTCACTCTCGCGGCCGTTGCCGCGCTTGCGACAACCGCTGTCGTCAACTCGCCGGCCGAGGCCCGCGGCGGGCGTAACGCGGCGATCGGCTTCGGTGTGGCCGCAGGCGTGCTGGGCGCCGCCGCGGCAGCCAACGCCTACAACAGTGGCTACCATTATGGACCGAGGTACGGCTATTACGGCGGTGGGCCGTACGGCTATTACGACGATGGCCCGCGATACTATCGCCGCCACTATCATCGACACTACCATCATTGGTAACGAAGAGGCCCGGAGCAATCCGGGCTTTTTCTTATGCGCTGTTCAGACGAACAGCTTCGCGACGGCCAGCACGATCAAAGCTGCGATACAGAGATACATCAGGCCGAATAGGCGCCGGTCCTGTTTGGCGTGCCGTTCGGAAATCTTGCCAGTCATGAAATCAGTAAATGGATCTTGCACGGTGGCCCTCTGAAGCAAGGCCGTACAGGTTCTGATTTGCGATTCCCGGTCAAGAGTCGCTTGAGATTTTTTGATCTTGCGGTCTGCATAAAGCGGCTCACAGAGAACGGCGCCAAAAGTGTTCACTGTGAATAGCGAGGATAACGGGAAACTCGCCGTGGCTGTGAATATCGAGGATTGAGGGCAGAAAGCTGCTTTAGGTGCCGGACAATTCGAAGCGCGCACTTCAGAACCGTATTCATCAAGCCATTGTTCGGGAGGTGCCATGTTGAAGTATAATGGTGTCAGCTCGCCGGCGGCTTATGTCTGCCACGTGGTCTGCTTCTTTATCGGTTGGGCCGCGCTCGCGCTTTTCACCCTCAATCGGGTGAAAGTCGATCACTCCGAAGGGCCGAGCTGGAATCCATTTTCAAGATTGCCAGACGGCTCGCCTGCGATGTCCGAATACGCGGTGGATGTGCTCGGCGTCGGCGTCATCACAGCTGCGCTCGGGCTCGCGTGGCTGATACGGCGCTGGATGCTGATGTAAACGGTGCAGGCGTTGTTGTCGTATATGTGACTTTGAACGCGGACTGGTGCCGGTTGAGAGGATTAAAACTCCCGACCTTCGGTTTACAAAACCGTCCCGCATTCAATTATATCAATACCTTACGGCGATCGTGACCTATTGTCGGAAAATGTCATTTTTTGTGAACAGTTTTACAAGGCCGCTATCCAGAGCCCGCGCGTTAGGTTAAGTGACCCAAGGTTGGGACAACCGCGGAGTGATCATGACAACGGTGCAGGCCATTGCATTTGGGGCCATGCTAGCTTGGACCCCAGCGCTTATCATTATGGCGTTCTTGTTGTGGGAAGTTCCCGACCTCGACGAGAAGGATTAGCCTCGTTGCGTCGCCGGTGTCACCCGCGCTTTGCCTTGCCGTCGACCTGACGCTAGAGCGACAAACCATTTCCATTTTCGATCGATGCCCTGGACCACTCTGAGCAATGCCCGATACTCCATGATCTGGCTCCCTCCTCGGTCTCTCGCCTTACGGCTTCGCTGAGCGGGCTGTTCGACTTCAGCCGCTCTTTGCTCGGGAATAAGAACTCCCAAACGACTGCCCGCTATGTAGACCATCCGTGGATTCTGATGCCATCGAGGCCGGCGTGATGCCGGACGAGCCCGCTTGAGATCGGCGCGCGGCAGTCTGTTCGCCTGCAGCGATTGCTGTTCCAGAATTAACCCGCAACGCGGACATCAAGCTTAACACGCGAGTTTCGTTGCGACCGTTCTAAACAGGGTTAGCGTGGCTGCAAGTCGCGCAAATTGGTCGTCCCCCAGTTTGGCTTGCGTACTGCGCGGACCAGGGGTCGCTTCATGAAGACCGGTATCATCGAGTTCAGCGGACGCACAATCGCCTGTCTCATTCGCAACCAGTCCGAGACTGGAGCGGGGCTTGAGGTAGTCAGCCCGGTGGGCATCCCGGCGCAATTTACACTTCTGATCGCCGCTGAGCGCATCAGCTGCACGGTGATATGGCGAACCGAGAAGTTGATCGGCGTCAAATTCAATGGGTATTTCGAGGGAAGCCAGAAACGGTTCGGCGGGAATCAATGATATGCCACCCAGCGTCGTCCTACGCGGTCGACCTTAGCGGGATGGCGCTGGCCCGCTATGACATCGCCGCTACCAATTCGCAAACCGCGGAGCGGCGCGCGCGCCAAATATCTTGACCATCGAGATCTGGTCTCATGACCACCGGCGCGTTGGGCGGCGCATTCGCGCGAGTTAGC
Source organism: Bradyrhizobium sp. AUGA SZCCT0176 (assembly GCF_018130145.1). Classification (GTDB taxonomy): domain Bacteria; phylum Pseudomonadota; class Alphaproteobacteria; order Rhizobiales; family Xanthobacteraceae; genus Bradyrhizobium. The sequence continues at coordinate 390,446 of NZ_JAFCMB010000005.1, forward strand.
TGTTCCCGCTGAGATTCCCGCGCGGACCTTTGGTTCAAAAAGCAGGCCGCTGGCTCAAACAGCCGATTAGGGATTAGGGGGCGAAATATAGGCCAGTACTGCCTTTTTCTGTTCCGGGACTACTCACTCTGGAGGATGAACAGAGAGCGGCAAGATCGCGGCGCTGGCGAGGACCAAAAAGGGCCACCCAAAAAATTGAAAGGGACCAATCACCTAAGTGGATGAGGGAAAGGGTAAGGTCCGTCGTTTACCCGGTACAAAGCCCGGCAAATTTTGGACATTTTCAAAGCAATCCCAGCTCAACACCAGCTTCTTTCGATAGTGACGGGATGCTACCGAGCGAAATTCTCGGCCTTGTGCCACGACGCCAAGAGCGTCCGAACTAGGATATCAGACATCTTGCACGGTCATTTGCTGGCCATGGGGCGCGAAGCGGTTTGTACTGAATCACGATCAGGATCAGGATCAAGATCAAGGTTACTAGCGGCTTGCCTGCTCCGGCTAATCACAAGACCAAGGCAGCCCATTGCGATTAAAACAGCTCCAGCGATCATTAGCCAATGCGGCAAGTCAATCGACGACAGCAGGTCCATTTATTCCCCTTCGCCTACAGTTGGACCGTACAGCATCATTTGGTTTTTTGGGTATTGGCGGATGTCTCCCCGTCGAGCCAATCTTGCTCCTCGGCCAACGCGAGCCAAGCGGCTTCCATCCGCTTGAAACGCTTGTGAGCGGGCTCGTTCTCTGCAGCCTCAGCCAGACGCAGGCAGTTCTCCGCGTTCTGCCGGTAGATTTCAGATTGCTTTATCATTGCCGCGCCTCTTCGGCCCCATTTCTCTATCGCTTTTGGTCAGTCCAGCGGCAGTTGTAAGGAGCTTATCGGAAGAGCTCAGTCTTTATGTTCGGTCCAACTGCGTTCGCCGCACTGACATTCAAACATTCGTACCGTCAAGCCACGAGTTGGGTCCATCATCTTGTGAACCACTTTGGGCTGCGCGCCACACCTGCACCTGCGATGCTCGGGCTTCTCCGGTCCTGAGAGTTTATCGCTGCTTAAGTCGTTCATTGCTCACCCCGCCAAAGGTGAGTCAGTAAGTGCTAAAATGCACTTTGGTTCCCACCCGCTCGCGGAAAACGCGCTCATCACCCAAATGGGTTATATTCAAGTACCACTAACGGCGAGGCCGCAACCGTTAAGCAAACAAATCCGCGCCGGCCGGTGTGTACTTCACGAACGTCCTGGACTCGTGCAGCAGCCAGCCGCGCGCGACCGCGAGATCGAGACCAGCTTTGTACCCGGCCGGGCTGGCGCCTTCCTTGAACAGCATTGGCCCGTTGATCTTCTCAATGTGGATCCGGCCGTCTTGAATGGCTTCCGTAGCGTTGACGATTTCCAGCAGCTTGCGCGCGGCCTTCTCAGCGGCGGAATAGGGGCGGTCGCTGCTTGGCTTCATGCGTGCTGCGAATCCATATGTGCATCCTGAACGTGACGGCCGGTTACCGCTAATCTATCGCGGCGCCCGAGACAGCGTGCCCGTCCACTGGTTGATTGCGTCGGCAGCGGAAGGCCAGCGGCATGCATTGCGTATTTCCAAGCCGTCCAGGCGCGCTGGCGCCGATACTCGACGAAGTCGGCTTCCGTACATCGTGGCAGATAGTCTTCCACGCCGTTTCAAATCCGCCCCGCGCCTGGTCGAGAGAAGCCGCTACGGATTGCGGTTCGCAGGTGCGATCGGCACAACGAAAGAGGCCGCCAACCGAGGTACTCCAAACTAGTTCGGAACGATCAACCGAGTTGCGGTAATTTGGCTAACCGTAGGCCGCCTTTTTCCGCGTTGCCCACGGTTGGAATGGCGGCCCCAACTTAACCCCCAGCCCCAAGGTTGGGGCCGCTTCTCAGCGGCATCGCGAATGGAAGAGGCCGCCAACTGAGGCGGCCTACAAGGCGAACAATAGAATGCTGATGCCACCACGGCCGCGCGCTTTGCTACTTTTGAAACGGGGCGAGTTGCCGCCCGTTCCCCACACGGTGAGTGTATGAGCTCCAGCGAAAAAGCGGCCGTCAAAGTGTCAGTGGCCCCCAGCGGCCAAAGGCGAGAGCAAGTGATCGTTGGGGTGGCCTTCTTTGTTCCTGTTGTCCTTGCAATGGCAGGTTGGTTCTACCTGCTTAGCAGGCTCCTTGCGAAGACCTACGATTGGTTGTTTGCATAATTGCAGCGGAGCGCGCAGCGCAGCCATTGGTCGATTGGGTATTCTTGAGGCGGCTTTTGCCGGCCAATGAAAAAGGCCGCAGGCGTTGCGCGCTGCGGCCCGTCCGGGAAAATTGATTGTCAGTGCAATGACAATACTCCCAACCCCGGTAACGTCGAATCTGCCGCAAGACTTTCGAGCAGGGGAGTCTTAATTGGTGTTCCGAGAAGCGAAACATCCTGGATGTTGCTAGGCGGTGACAGTTCCTCGCACCACTCAAGAGACACTGGTGCCGGTTGAGAGGATTGAACTCCCGACCTTCGGTTTACAAAACCGCTGCTCTACCGCTGAGCTAAACCGGCGAATGAAGCGATGGCGGGCCAGACCAGATAACGCGCGGGGTTCCACCAATCTTCGGCGGTCGAATACCAGACTTGCCCGGAAAGGGCCAGCACCTCGAAAGCCGCTGCCATAACCCCTGCACATGAAAAAGGCGGCCTTCCGGCCGCCTTTTTTCGCTTCTCGATGCGCCAGCGTTATTGGCAGAGATGCCGCCGGCCGTCTTCGCCGCGGAACAGGGTGCCGGGGATGCAGACGAAGCCGTTGCGGCGGGCGTATTCTTCGCCACCGATCGGTTCGACTGCCATCGCGGACGCGGTGCCTGCGGCGGTGTTGCCCGGTCCGAAGCCGCTGCGGTCATTCCAGCGATTGTAGCTGTTCTGCCAGCTGCCACTCTGGCGATACGCCTGATCCGTATTCGCCTGACGCTGATAGCTGCCGGAGTTCGTGACCTGCTGCGCCATGGCCGGGCCCGCCAACGCGGATGCGATGATCGCAGCGGCGCCGAGGATCTTGATTGTTGTCATGCGGTTCTCCTTCTTTTCGTGACGCGAGGTTTCTCGTGACACCAGTTTTCGTCACGCCAAGCCAGGTCCGGGGTGCAAGGTCGTTCCGTATTTTCCCTGGCCGCAATTCAATTCGGCGTTATTGGCCCGGACTTACCGCTCACGCCTCGTCAGCAGGGGCGCCAGCGTCCGTCGGGGCCCATATACGTCGCGTCGGGTTGAATGCCGCAGGCGGGACGCAGGCTCTGCGGGCGTTGGACGGGATAGGCATAGGAATCGTCATAGGCCGGCCCGCCGTAATAGGCGTAGGAATCCCTGTTGCGGAACGGGGCGGTCGCAATCGCGCCCGCTGCGCCAACCGCACCGCCGACGACACCGGCTGCGACTTCGCCGGGCCAGAAGCCGGATGATCGATGGCGATAGTTGTGATCATTCGTCCACTGCTGCGCCATCGCAGGCGTCGCAATCGTCGCCGCCAGCAATGCCGTTGCGCCCAGAAGTTTCAGCTTTGTCATTGGTTGCTCTCCGCGAATGTTGTGCGGGGCCAACCGATCGCAGGGCTGGATGTTCCGATTTTGGGTTGTGCGGCGTTCAAACCGGTGTGATGTTCCTGTTCCCGCATTTTTGACGCCCACCCAACACCTTAAAAGAGTCGCTCAGAGAATTTTATGCCGACGCGTGACCTCGATTACCGCTGCGACGACGTCAATTTGCGGGGCTATCTCGCCTGGAACGACAATGCCGCAGGTCCGCGGCCGGGCGTGCTGGTGTTTCACGAGGGACTGGGGCTCGGCGAGTTTGCGATGGAACGCGCGCGGCGGCTTGCGGACCTCGGCTATATCGCACTCGCCGCCGACATGTTCGGTGACCGACGGCAGGCGATCAATCTGCAGCAAGTCGCGACCGTGGTCGGCGGCCTGCGTGCCGAGCCGGAAAAACTCCGCGCCCGCGGCCGCGCCGCGCTCGCGGCGCTGGCGGATTTGCCTGAGGTCGATACCAGCCGGCTCGCGGGAATCGGGTTCTGCTTCGGCGGCTCGGTGGTGCTGGAGCTCGCGCGCGAGGGCGCCGATCTCAAGGCTGTGGTCAGTTTCCACGGCGTACTGGCGACGAAAATGCCCGCGCAACCCGGCCGCGTGAAGGCCAGTGTGCTTGTCTTGACCGGCGCGGAGGATCCGCTGGCGCCGCCCGATCAGGTCGCCGCGTTCGAGAACGAGATGCGCGAAGGCCACGTCCGCGACTGGCAGGTCATCCTCTATGGCAACACGCTGCATGGATTCACCAATTCCGCCGCCGACGGTTCGATGATGCGCACCGCGCTCTACAATGAGCAGGCCGATCGCCGCTCGTGGGCAGCGATGCAAGGTCTGTTTGATGAAGTGTTGACCTGACAAGAGCAGTTGATTGGTGTTTGATAAGCGCTTGTAGCGCGCAGGGGGCATATGTTCGGAATTCTGGGGCTTGGGTTTTTGCTGGGCATGCAACATGCGCTCGAAGCCGATCATATCGCCGCCGTCTCCAGCATCGCCGCGCGCCGCAGCCGTGTCGGTGACATCGTCAAGCACGGGCTGACCTGGGGACTCGGTCATACGCTGACGCTGTTCGTCTTCGCCGGCTGCGCCATCTTGCTTGGCAGTGCGATCCCGGAGAGTGTGGCGCGTCCACTCGAGGCCGCCGTCGGCATCATGCTGGTCGGCTTAGGTGCGCATGTGCTGTGGCGGCTGTGGCGCGACCGCGTGCATTTCCACAAGCACGGCCATGGCGACGGCACCGTGCATCTTCACGCCCACAGCCATGCCGGAGAAACCACGCCGCATCTGCGCACCGCGCACGCCCATGAGCATGGTTTTCGCTGGCGCACGCTGCTGGTCGGGTTGATGCACGGCATGGCGGGCTCGGCTGCACTGCTGGTGCTGACGGTGTCGCAGGCGTCTAGCCCGGCGGCCGGACTCGGTTACGTCGCGCTGTTCGGGATCGGCTCGATGATCGGCATGGGCGCACTGTCCACCGTCATCGCCGTGCCGCTCGCGGTGTCCGCGCGCTGGCTCACCTGGGCCAATCGCGGCCTGCAGGGCGCTGTCGGTATCGTCACGATCGCCATTGGCGCAACGACCCTCGTTGAAAACCTGTTTGCGTGAGCAAAATCTGTTTGCCTCAGTCCGCTGGATCCGCTCGCCCCGTTAACAATTGCTGAGCGGGTTCGCTCGCAATTGAGCGGCGGGGGATGCTGACGCGTTAGCCTTACCGGCAGTTTGGTCCGGCCCCTTAACCCTTGGGGGTGCCCGTTCGACTAAATTGCGGTCAGAGCAAAACGGGGTCCCGGGCATGCGCATTGGCGTGACACTGGCCATTCTGATGGCGACAACGTCGACGGCCTTGGCCGGCGGCGGCTTTGAAATCGTGATTCCGGGTCGCCCCGGTGTTCCCGTCATCATCAACGGCGTCGATGCATCCTATTCGGTGGTCGAGGGCGACTGGGGCCTCCTCAGGGGCACGCATGTGCAGCCGACCGTCTATGGTGGCCGCTATGTCGATCCGGTGCCGCGTGTCGGCCATTATTATCCGAGCGCGGGTCATCTGCCAGGTTACGGCCGCCTGGAAATCGAGCCGCCGGCGAACCGAAGGTTGCCGCAGCCGGCCGAAAGCTATCACCAATCCTGGTCTGCACAGTCGGCGCCGCTGCCGGCGCAATCCAACGTGCCGGTCAATCCGCCCGAGATCATCTACGCACCGCAGGAAGACCGGCGTCGTCGGCATCCCACGGGACTGCTTCCACGCCCATAAAACCACGCCAACAAGAACACCAACAGGCAAACACTTACAGGAGAGAGTAATGCGTCATCTGATTTCAGGACTGGTCGCGGCCGTCGCCGTGATGGCCACTGCGCCCGCGATGGCCTGCGGTTACACGAGCTGCGGTTACGCTGCGCCCGTCGTCTACGCGGCGCCGGTTGTTGCGACCTATACCTCGGCGGGCTGCAATCCCTGTGGCGGCGTGGGTTGGGGTTATGCCCGGCTCGCCGATCCCGTGCAGCAATATTACTACGTCAACCAGGGCCCGACCTATTCCGGTCCCGGCGCCTGGGCTCCGGCCCGCGTCTATCAGGAAGACACCGTCGTCGGCTATCGTCCGTATTACGGCTACGGCTACGGCAGCGGCGTCGTAGCCCCGCGGGCCTACGGCTACCGCTACGGCGTTCGTCCGGGCATCCGTTACGGTTATGGCGCTCGCTATGGCTATGGCGTCCGTTACGGCTATCGCGGCGCGCGCTTCGGCCGTTATTGATCCGAACGTTCGAATCAAGACGTCGGCGCCCGTTCGCATCCCTGCGAGCGGGCGTTGTTTTTATTTCATCAATCCCAGCCTGGAGGCGCCGATATAGAGCGCCAGCACCGCGGCGTTCGAGACGTTCAGGCTCTTGATCTCGCCGGGCATGTCGAGGCGCGCCACAACGCTGCAGGTCTCGCGCGTCAATTGCCGCAAGCCCTTGCCTTCGGCCCCCAGCACCAGCGCAAGCGGTTGCTGTAGTGCGACAGCGCCGAGGTCTTCGCTGCCTTCGCTGTCGAGGCCAACGGTCATGAAGCCACGGTCGTTCAACTCGTTCAGTGCGCGGGCGAGATTCTGCACGGTCACCAATGGCACCATTTCCAGCGCGCCGGACGCCGACTTCGCCAGCACGCCCGTCGCTTCGGGGCTGTGACGCGCAGTCGTCACGATCGCCTTGACCGCAAACGCCGCGGCCGAACGCATGATCGCGCCGACATTGTGCGGGTCGGTGATCTGGTCGAGCACCAGCACGATGCCCTCCTGATCAAGCGTATCGATATCCGGCGAGGGCAGGGGATCGGCCTCCGCGAGCAGGCCCTGATGCACGGCATCGGGGCCCAGCCGCTGGTCGATCGCGCTCGGCCGGACGAGTTCCGGGGGCACGCGGGTGTCGATATTCTCGTCGGCGAGACGCCGGGCGGCGTTCTCGGTCAGAAACAGTTTGCGGATCTGGCGTTCCGGATTGGCCAAAGCCGCCGCAACCGTATGCCACCCATAAAGAATCACCGGGCCGTCCGGACTGGTGTCCCGGTCGCGCCAGGCCGGGCGACCGCCCGGTTTCCGGCCTTTTTCGAAGGGTTTGCCGCCGCCACGGCGGAACGGCGGTTTTCGGTCGCGATCGCTCATGGGCCAGCTTGTGTCACGGGTTCCGGATTATGGCAATTTGGCCCCTCGAGGCGCGTTTTTCGAGGCTTCCCTTGGTTGACTTTGCCATGGCCCTTCGCCCATAAACGCGCCCGACCGGGAGCGCGCCATCGGCTCCTGGTATTAACGTCATCCATGGCCTGTCCGCCGCCAATCAAGCGGTTGGGTTTGCGATGCAGTTAAACGGGGGAGTGTCCCGAGTGGCAAAGGGAGCTGACTGTAAATCAGCCGTCTTATGACTTCGAAGGTTCGAGTCCTTCTTCCCCCACCACGCTTCGCCCTGACGGGCTACGCGTGGCGCAGCCGCGCTAGACCGTCTGGTCGACGCGTGTCCGGCGTAGCTTGAGCGCAGCGAAAGCGAAGACGGACTCTGGCCGCCCTTGGCGAAGGCTGCCTCGCCGAAGCCCGGAGGGCGTAGGCGGGCCACGGGCTTCATCCTCTACTCAAGCCATTGAATCAAATGAATAAACTCCTCGGTGTAAATCGCCGATGGCACGATTAGGCCCGCTTGAGGCCAGTTCGAACAAGCTCCTCGCTGGTGGGCGCCTTTCTCCCTGCTCAAAACCACGGTGCGAGACCGCCTGTCAGCCTCCGTGGTGGGCGATCCCGTTGGGATGCCGGGTGGTCACCCCACGCTTACGGTAGTTGTCCACGGCCCGCGTACCGCCGGGAATTGCAGAACGGGACGCACTCGATCATTTCGCGGATGGCGCCGGAGGCACGCCCAGCAGTTTGGTGAATCGATCGGCAATCGCCGCCTGATTGAACTCCCGTGATTGGAAATGCCGGGAGGCGGCCTGTTTGTGCGCGGCCAGAAGGCTGGGGCTTTCGAGGTACCTGACGATTGCACCAGATAGGTCTCGTCTCGTCTCGGCGTCCGTTGTCGCCGACAGGATCTGTCCCGTAACGCCATCTTCAACCGCCTCCCGGCAACCGGGATGGCTGGATACGATCGATGCCAGACCGGTTGCGGCGGCCTCGATCAGGATGCGGGGAATGCCCTCGCCATACCTTGTTGGCAAGCAGACGACGTCGCATTGCCGCAGCAGGTCAGGCATGTCCCTGACGTGACCGAGAAAGCGGATCTCCTTCATCTGTTCGAGATCGCTGTGCGGAATCGCGTCGGGATCATGATCGTCCGGGAGCCCGGCAACGATGAACTCCACGTCGGGACGATGAGCCAGGTCGCGCGCCGCCATCAGAAACGCACTCAGGCCTTTCGACTTCAAAAGCCGGGAAGCGAACAGAATTTTTGTCGGGGGACCGGTTCGCGGCGTCTCCAGCGGATAAAGCAGATCGGGCTCCACACCGGCGCCGTCGATGAGCGAAGAATTCTTGTCGTTGGCGATGCCACGCTCTGCCCAAAAATCGCAATCGTGCTTGGTTTCGAAAGTGAAATGCACGCAATCCGGTCGTGCCAACATGCGAAACGCAAAGAGCGTCAGCGCGCTTGCGACCGGGTAGCGCCGTTGGCCGGGCGCTTTCGGCAAGGACATCATCCGGCCCAAACCGGGAATGGTAATCAGAATTCGTTTCGGAAAAGCGTGGAGGAAACGCGAGGCGATCGACACAAATCCGGAAAAATGGCGGGCTTGAGCGTGACAAGATGCACGGCGTGCGGCTTGAACGAGCGGATCGTTCGCGCGGTCCGGATCATCAGCGCCGCATCGCCGAGCGGATCGAATTTGAAGCGCTCGATGGGTACGTGAATGTATTTCCAGCCCTGAATGCGGTTTTCGGCAATTTGATTGCCGCCGGCAATAACCGTCACGTCAACACCGATGGACGTCAGATGGGTGACGACGGAGAGACGATGCCTAAGGAAGTAGGCGCCATCGTTGCAAATCACGAGAACCCGATATCCGGTGCCGTCGTTTGATTTCCTCGGCCTGCTTGAGTTCGTGAGCGCCGTTCTGGAGCTGATCGGGGCAGTGATTTCCGGCGTTGTAAAGCTTGCCAGCGATGTGATTCGCCGGTTGACCGGACCGCCAAAACTCCAGCCCTGGGCGTCGTAGCCCTAGGTGGTGGTACCATCAGGCGCCTCCGTGGTCGGGAACGGCTTGCCGGGAATATAGAGGGCGATCGGGCGGATCTCGTAGACCGCGGTCGGATTGACCTTGCGCAGGTCGCGGGCCACCGCGATCGCGGCGTCGTCATCGGCGCAGTCCACGACATAAAGTCCCAGCAACTGCTCCTTGGTTTCGGCAAACGGCCCGTCGATCACGACCCCGGCGCCCGGTCCTCGCAAGGTGCGGGCCTTGCCCGTCGCCCCCAGCCGCGCCGACGGCCCCAACAATTTCTGTTCGTTGAGCCGGTCATGAACCCCAAGCAACTCGGTCATCAGGGCGGCGTCCTCCGCCGGCGTCCAGGACATCACCTCGGCTTCCACGTGGTAGGCCAGAATGGCGTAAAGCATCGATATCTCCTTGGCTAAAGCGTTTTCGAGCGAAGTGCGTGAACCTGCGCGGACGTTTGGCAAAAGCCTGTCTCGACAATTCCGTTTCAGCAAAGTGTCGGACGATCGCCGGGTGAGGCAGGTCACGAAACATTCCGGAAACACGATATAGGGGCGCGGTGCTTGAACGCGCGGTGGCAGGTTAACGACTGATGAATAGAACGCAGCAACTGCGCATCATCCACGGAGACGGTCATGCAACGCAAGCCAGCCTCGATCATCAGTGACGCCACCCGGTCCCATTCGGCGTCGCCCGCATCGACGCAGCCCGGCGATTGGCACGATGTCTCCGGCCATCACCGCTATTACGGCAGCTCGGCCACCAATGGCGGCGAGAACATTGTCGAAAGCCGCCGCGGCGCGCGTCCGCGATCGGTCAATCTCTGCGGCTTCTGACCGGCCTTCGCGTTAGCGAGACCATCCCCCAATGGCCGACGTCACCCTGGGCGCGCTCTTCATCCTGTTCCTGCCGTTTCTGGTGTCGCTGTTCGGGCAGGGCGGAATGGCGAAGATGCTCACGCTGGTGACGAGCATTCTGGCGCTGCTGCTCAGCGTCAAGGAATACGGCGCCGTACTTCCCTGGATCACCGGCATGGCGATCGCATTGGCCTCGGTATGGGAAAGAATCCGGCAGCGCCGGATGGCGTGAGCCGTCGGCTCAAAAGCTTCTGAACCTCTGAATCGAACAGCCCGGCCCTATTGCTCTCGTCCCGGGCTTGCGGAACAATGCCGCCAGCGATGGAGGAAGAGATGGGGGCAGCGTTCGCCGTAGCGCTTAACGTGCCGTGCTGAAGATCGTCTTGCTTGGCACGTTCGTGAGCGCCGGCTGTGTTGTGGCGGCCTTTGCACAATCCGGCAATGCCGGCGGCACCATCGGCAATGATGAAAAGGCGCTCTCGGGCACCAGGCAGGAATTGCAGTCGAGCGGACCGGACCGAGACAGCAATACGTGCGTCGTCGCCGATCCGACCGGAACGCCGCTCAACATCCGGACATCACCGAACGGAAAAATCGTCGGCAAGATCGCCAACGGCGAGCGCATTCGGATTTCGGACCAGACAACCGAAAACGGAAAGCAGTGGGCCTATATTTCGAATGCCGCTTCCCGGCCGATCGGTTGGGTGTTTCGAAAATTCCTTGTGTGCAGATGAATTGCTCTGGTCGCGAGTTGCCACAATTCTGCGCCCACAACCAAAAAGGCGCGGCGGGATTCCTCCCGCCGCGCCCCAACTCTTGAACTCGCTGGTCCAGGGCTGAGAGCGCCCCGTTGCCAGGCCTCTAAGTGCGAGAGCCTAGCGGGCGATCCCAGCGAGGTGACAGCGCTTGGTAAGAGACACTGGATCACCTCCTTTCGTTGTTTGTGGAAATAAGAGTATAGGCAGCGAATCTGTCGCTGTTAAGGGGCGGACCGGCACGGATTTTGGCCGGAACCGGGCCAGTTTGCCGGGCGGCCGGGCGTCGTTTGGCGGTTTCCCGGCGGTTTCCCTGCGGGTTCCGGGGTGGTTGAGGCCGCCCGCATGGCGTGTTAGTTGATCGCCCAACGCGGGTGTAGCTCAATGGTAGAGCAGCAGCCTTCCAAGCTGAATACGAGGGTTCGATTCCCTTCACCCGCTCCATTTCATTTCCCGCCGTGAAGAAACCGATACCAGGCATGGCGTCAGCCGGGAGCGAGCAACCGTTAGCTGACGAGCAATCCTTGCTTGAACAGAGAACCAGGCGGCGGCAGGTCTGATGCGCATCATCTATTTTTGCCTGGGCTGGGTGATGGTCGCGCTCGGCGTGATCGGCCTTGTGATGCCGCTGATGCCGGGGGCGGTTTTTCTGATCGTGGCGGCGGCGTGTTTCGCGCGCTCCTCGCCGCGTTTCGAGGCCTGGCTGCTCGAGCATCCGACACTGGGCAAGCCGTTGCGCGATTGGCGCGCCGCTGGAGTTATCCCGCGCACCGCCAAAATCATGGCTTGCGCGGGGATGGCGCTCGGCTTCGCCGTGTTCTGCTATACCTTCGCGCCGTCAGTGCCGCTCGCGCTGGCCGTGGCGGCGGGTTTTTTGGCCTGCGCCGCGTACGTCGTATCGCGGCCTGGGATGGCCGATCAGGATACGTCCGCCTAAACTACCAAATTCGGTGTCACGGCAGAGAGTCAAACCGAACTCTCCCAGCGCTTGTAGATGGTACGGCAGCAGCCTCCCAAGCTGAACACGGAGGTCCGACTCCTCCTAACCTGTTCCTGCAGGGCCGTTTCCAACAGGATGTTCTGCATTGACATGCAATTATAAGATGCAGACAATACTTGGATTTGGGGAAGCGAATGATTACGCGAATTGTCTTAGGGGTTTTGGTTGCTATTGCGTCAACGTCGACTTTGAGGAGCGAGGTAGTCACGGCGAGTCGGAACGGCGAGCCGCCGAGCGATCTGATTGCTCTCGGTTCGAATACTTTGGCGGTCGTGGACCACGTCAACGCAAAGATTTTCTTCGTGACTCCGTCCGGAGATGAGCTGGGTCAGCGAAGTTTTCCACGCGACTTTCGGGTTGATCGTCATCTTTATCTAAACGATCAGGTCCTCCTGAGCGACACCGCAACAACTCGAGCCCTCTCGATCAAGCGCGGCGATGTGCAAGCGGCCTCTCTCCCGGATATCAAAGTTCTCCCGACCCATCCGCAAGATGTACGTCAGCGGGCAATTCGGCGCACGCATCGACGCATTGGAATTCAGGTGCCGAACCTCGCTAAGGAACTGGACGTTAGAGCCGTCACGAGCGGATATCTCGCGTCCGCCCTCTACCTGGGACAGGATGAAAAGGGGCGCTCCTACACGCTGGCACGAGAGCTGCAACTCGCGACTACTCAGGACATGGCGGATGGCAAGACCGTTCTTTACGACGGCAAGCCAATTACGCGCAATACAATCAAGATTACCGTAATGGTGGGACGTCATGACGCCGAAGGTCAGCGTACTGAAGTTGCAAAAATTCCGATCAACGTAGCGTACAAGCTGGCGTTTGGGCGCTACGTTGCTGTGGCGCCCGATGGCAAAGTGTATGCGATGCTCTTGAAATCATCTGGCCTAGGACTACTCGAGGCGAAGTTCACAAAGGAGACACAGCAAAAGAAAAACAGGAAACCCATTGCTGCAGGTGCGGCAACGGCGGCGGCGGCTGACCTGTTGGCTGCTGCCATTCCGATCGTATCGTTAAGGAGCCTTGCGGAACTATCCGCCGACTCTGCAGATGAAAAGGATACTCCTGGTCAGGAGGCGGACTCGGGCCGCGCTGTCAACACGACGATCGCCGCCATGAAAAAGGAAGCAACTAAATGGCTCAAGTTCTCGTGGACACCGCAAGCTTCTAATCTTGCCGACGGAAATTTTGAGAACTGCAAAAGTAATATCAACGCGCCTTTTGAGCTGCCGCATCAGTTCAAGGTTGCTGTGGTCGGCACGCCTATACCCTATGTTCCTTACAACTGGGGTGGGAAAGTCTCCCTCAATCAGATTAAGCATGAACTCGAAAGGGGCTACCGTGCTGGCAACATATGCAGCAAACCCCGGCTCTCCGAACAAAGAGGTCACCGCCGCGTACGCCCAGGATTTGAACAGGTGTCTCGCTGAAGGACCGTGACCGCCGCCACGAGCACAGTGGCGTCCGCATGCCAGTCCTGATCCGGCTAGCCTTGTGCAGCCGGCCGTCTCGCACGATGCTCACGGGCTCCGCAGCGCCTCATCAGGAAACCCACATGCCCGTCGACGTCAAAACCGCCACCGACCGCCTCATGCGCTTCCTCGCTGTCGAGGGCGTGACCGGAAAGGAGGCCGCGATCGGACGCGAGCTCAGCGCGGCGCTGCAGGAAAGCGGCGTGCCAGCGAGCGCGATCCGCCTCGACGACGCCAACACCCGCATTCCCGTGCCGACGGAGACCGGCAATCTCATTGTCGATCTGCCCGGCCGCGGCGCGATGCATAACCAGCCGCGGATCATGTTCATGACCCACATGGACACCGTGCCGCTGTGCGCCGGCGCCAAACCAAAACTGGCGGGGCGCAAGATCGTCAATGACGCGAAGACCGCGCTCGGCGGCGACAACCGCGCCGGCTGCGGCGTTCTCGTCACGCTGGCGGCCGAACTTGCGAAACAGAAGCTCGATCATCCGCCGATCACGCTGCTGTTCTGCGTGCGCGAGGAGAGCGGGCTTTACGGGGCGCGCCACGTCAAGACCGACGAACTCGGCTCGCCGGTCATGGCCTTCAACTACGACGGCGGCTCCGCCTCCAATGTCACGATCGGGGCCGTCGGTGCGGATCGCTGGCAGGTCGAGATTTTCGGCCGCGCCTCGCACGCCGGCGTCGCACCCGAGCGCGGGATCAGTTCGACCATGATTTTGGCACTCGCGCTCGCCGACGTGAAGGCCGGCGGCTGGTTCGGCAAGGTGGTGAAGCGCAAGCTGCAGGGCACCAGCAATGTCGGCCCCGTCACCGGCGGCGAGGGAAGGCCGGCCGGCGACGCCACCAATGTCGTCACCGATTATGTGCATGTACGCGGCGAAAGCCGCAGCCATGACAGCAAGTTCTTCAAGGAGATCACCAAGGCCTACAAGGCGGCGTTCGAGAAGGCCGCCAAGAACGTCAAGAACAGCGACGGCAAGTCGGGCCGCGTCAAGTTCAAGGCAGAGACCGACTATTATCCGTTCCGCATGAAAGAGAGCCTGCCCGTGGTCAAGCGCGCGATCGAGGCCGTGTCCGGCATCGGCGCAACACCTTCCATCCGCGCCGCCAATGGCGGGCTGGATGCCAACTGGATGGTCCGCCACGGCGTTCCGACGGTGACCTTCGGCGCGGGTCAGAACGAGCCGCACACGATCGACGAGTGGATCAATCTCGACGAGTACGACAAGGCGTGCGCGCTGGCGGTCCAGCTCGCGACGATGCGGTGAGTGTGTGCCAAAAATATCCGGGCGAGCTGTGCATAAGCCTGCGCGGGGCCTCATTCGCCTGGAACCAGGCTCCCGAGCGCCGGCGGCGATGCACGCCGATGCTTTCGGCGCGAAAGATACAGCAACAAGCCGGTGACCACGAATAACGGCATCAGGGCCGCGGCCAGCATGAACACGAGCTTGCCCGGCCATCCTCCGAAGATGCTGCCGCGGTGGATATCGAACATTCTTACCAGGATTTTTTCGCCGGCCGACTTGTCCGCGTAGAGCTCCGACGAAACCAGCCGGCCCGTGACGGCATCGATGCGGAATTCGTCGCGCGCGCCATCCTGGGACGCATCGGGCGCCCGGGAGCGAATCCGCACGACCGTCCCCGCGCCGGCCGGCAGCGTCAGCAGGGCCGTCGTGAAGCGGCCGTCCCGTTCATGCAGGAAGGTCGACCAGACGCGGTCGAGCGCAATCGGGGCGGTGTCGGTCGCGGCCGTGCCCTTTGGCGATTTCGGCTGCATCTTCGGCTGCGTCTTCGCTTGCATCGATGCTGCGGCGACCGGGGGGCGCGACAACAGCCAGGTCGCGCCGTCCTTGAACCAGTCGAACGAATACCAGAGGCCACTGAGCCCCATCACCAGATAGGCCACCAGCACCCAGGTGCCGACGACGGAGTGCAGCGAGCGGTGAAAGCCGCGGCCGCGCAATGCCAGATTTGGCTTCAGCCATATTTTCATGCTGCCGGCGCGGCGCGGCCATCGCAGCACGATGCCGGAGATCAGGAGCACGATCAGGCCGATCGTGACCGCGCCGTTGATGGGCCGGCCATAGCCATTGCCGTCGCCGGGCAACAGCAGCCAGCGATGCAGTTTGCGCAACGTGGCGAAAAAGTCCTCGCCGCGCGGCGAGCCGAGCAGGCGGCCGTCATAGGGGTCGACATGAACCGAGGACGGCCGCGAGCCGCCTTCGTTGCGGGCAAAGCGGATGCGCACCGCCGCCGACGGATCACTCGTCATCGTCACGGCCGAGACCTTGCCTAAATCCTGGGCGGCCTGCAGCCGCGCGACCAGCGCATCCGGCGTCAGCATCGGCGTGGAGCGGGCCTCGACCCGCATGATGCCGGCATTGAGGCTGGCGCCGATCTCGTCCTCGAAGCTCATCATCGCGCCTGACATCCCGACCACGGCCACCACCAGCGAGATCGCAAGACCAATGACGGAATGGACCTGCAACAACGCGGGCTTGATCGAGTATGTGCTCATGGCGGAAAAAAACATGGATGGAACAAACATGTCGCGGGGATTGGCGCCGGAATCGGCAGGGCTCGTCGCATTCGCCGCCTGTTCAAAACAGCGTTGCCGAACAATACCGAAGAGATGTCCGCCCCGCTACCCGGGGCGGACATACGTAGTTTGTAATCATTCTATGTTGCGCGCACGTGCCCGTAGAACACGCAACGCCTGTTGTCAGAACTTCACCGTCGCCGACAGCGATACCCGCCGCGCGTCGCCCATGGCGACGTTCAGATTGTTCACCGCGGAGGGATAGTAGACGTTGTCGAACAGGTTCTTGACGTTGAGTTGGTAGATGACGGGCAGGGTCTGGTATTTGGTCTCGTAAGTCGCGAACACGTCCGCGACGACATAGGAGGGCAGGACGAAGGTGTTCGCTGCGTCGCCGGGCCGGTCGCCGACATAATGCGCGCCGGCGCCGACCCGGAGCCGGCCGGGCAGGGCCGTGCCGAAGTCGTAGACCAGATAGAGCGAGGCCGTGTTCAGCGCCACGTTCTGCAGCGCCTTGCCGGTCAGGACCGGGTCCTCGGTTACCCGCGCGTCGGTATAGCCGTAGCTGCCGATCATGCTCCAGCTGTCGGTCAGCTTTCCGGTGACGTCTAGCTCGACGCCGCGCGACCGGACCTTGCCGGCGGTGCGAAACTCGGTCACGCCGGTGGCGCTGTTGAGCTGCGATACCAGCACGTTCTTCTTGTCGATGTCATAAAGCGCCAACGTGCCGGAGAGTCGTTTGTTGACGTCGAACTTGACGCCGGTCTCCCACGAAATGCCTTCTTCGGGCGCAATGTTGGAGCCGATCACCACACCACCGGTGAGGGGCGCAATCGTCGAAGTCGGCTTCAGCGACTGCGTATAGCTCGCATAGAGGGAGATCTCTTCGGTGAGTTTGAGGATCGCGCCTCCGAGCGGCAGCACCTTGTCGCCGCTGAGATTGGTGTTGGCGACGAAGGGGCGTCCACGCCCTGCCAGTTGTTCGAATTCCATGTAACGGATGCCGCCGACCAGCGCGAGCCGGTTGGTGACGTGAAGCGTGTCCTGGAAGAACAGCGCCCTTGTGCCGAGCTTGTCGGTCTGGTCGCTGTCGCTGGCCGAAACTGTCGTGCCCGGCTGCAGCAGGCCATAGACCGGGTTGTAGATGTTGAACACGTTGGGGGTGGCCTGCCGGATCAGGTCCTTGCGGTAGATCGTGCGATACTGGGCGTCGACACCAAACAGCACGTCGTTGCGCATGTCGCCGAGCCAGAACCCGCCCTGCAGGTAGGACGTGCCGTAACTGACGTTGCTGAGCGAACCTCGGGTGCCGTCATTGCTGCGGGTGATGATGCCGGTGACGGGATTGACCGCGGTGATGCGCAGCTGATTGGCGCTGAAGCTTTCGGTGTTGTAGCTGTAGGCCGCGTACAGCTTCCAGTCCTGGTTGATCCGGTGATCGATCGAGGCCTGCATCAGGTCGGACGTCCCCCACATGTTGTTGTAGGGCTCGTCGAGCCGGCGTGTCGCCGGTATCGCAAGCGGCTTGTTGGTGCGGGAGTCGAGCGCGGTGCCGCGGTCGAATGGAGAAAGGAAATCGCGGTGCTCGTAGTTGAGCTGGACCGTGGTGTTTTCGCCATACCAGGCCAGCGACGGCGCGATCAGCGTTTCGCGGCGATTGCCGAAATTGCGCCAGTAGTCCTCGTTGACGCCGTAGGCGATGAAACGATAGGCCAGACCGTCCTTGCCGATCGGGCCGGTGATATCGAAGGTCGCATCGGCGCCGTGTTTCGAACCAAAGGTCGAGCCCAGCACCGAAATCGAGCCGTGCTGGTAGAGTTCCGGACGCTTGCTGATGGTGTTGACGATGCCGCCGGGATCCATGATGCCGTACAGCAGCGAAGCCGGTCCTTTCAGCACCTCGACGCTTTCGACGGCGGGATTGAGGCTGCGGCCCTGAACCAGCGGCATGCCGTTGCGCATGATCGAGCCGTCGCGGTTGTCGCCGAAGCCTCGCCTGATGACGGCATCCTGGGTGCCGGCGAGCGTGTTGGTCTGGGTGATGCCGCTGATATTGATGAGTGCGTCGTCGAGATTGCGCGGCAGCTGATCCTTGATCACCTGCTCGGGTACGATATTGACTGATTGCGAGGTGTCGAGCGGGGAAGCGCCGGTGCGCAGCGTGGTCGAGCTCGGCATCGCGCGATAGCCGAGCTTGGCTTCATACTGCGCGGCTGCTGCAGCGGCGGCGCGCTCCGACGGCGTTGGCTCCGCAGGCGCAGCATTTCGATTTCGCTGGCGCGCTGCGGCAGCGTGAGTCCGCCGCGCGGATGTCCCCGTTGCGCGCGCGGGCTTGCTTCTTTGCGTCGGCGATTCCACCGTCACCGGCGGCAATGGAACGCTCGATTGCGCGCTGGCGACCGTCGTGGAAGCGGAGAAATCAGCCAGCAGGAATGCAGCGCCGATAAGCAGATGCGCACAGCTCTTTTCGGTTCGATTTCGATGGTCCTCCACGAGCCGGCAATCAGCGCTAACAGTCACTTCGATTCACTTCCATGTAGACAACATTTGCGATGGCTGCCTCTAGCAGCCGCCGCGAACAAAAAGAACTTTGCTGGAATTGAATCTCTCTAAGAACCGGCGGGCTTCAGGCCAATGTCTGCAAATCCATCACGGAATTTGTAAGCGGCAGTTGCAGAATAATCATGCGGGCAAGACCCTTCCAGCGCTGCGACACCATGTCGGGATGGCGCAGGAACTGGCGGCGGGACAATCCGTCGAAGAACGCTAGCGGATTTCGCAATCATTGGCGCTTCGGCGCCCGCAATTCCCGGCAGCGTGATCTGGCGCGTTGGGCCGGCGGACCTCAAGCCGTATGGCCGGGATCGAAATCCGATGGGGTCTTCTTCCTGCGCTGCGGGACCATTATTGCGGGATCCGGCTGTCCCGGTACCCCGCGCGGTCCGAGTTGCTCGCGCTGAATGTCGTCCTCCGATTGCCTCGGTCGGCCGTCATCGACTTGCCGACGAATTTTGATGCTCTCGTCGTAGATTTGCCGACTGGTTTTGGTTTCCGGCATGTGGGCACCCGTTTTCAGCTAGTTCGCAACTACGCATGGTCGCAAACCAAACCGATCCGAAATAACGTCCCTGATGGCGTTTCCGTTCCTATCGGACCAAAGACGATCGCTCCCGTCACACGATAAGCCGGCCGACCCGATCGGCCACGGTGATCTGCGCCTCGGTCCCCGAATTGAACTCCAGGCGGTCGGCTTCGATGCCGTCGCTGAAGATGACGCCGTTTTCCGGCATCAAAGAGCGGATGCTGAGCCGCTCGGATCCTGTCAGCTCGCCATAGACCAAATTGACCTGCGAGGTGCGGCTCGGAAACGGTTCGCGCACGGCGAAGCGCAATGCGTCGGAATCCCAGGCTTGCGCCGAATAGGACGCGGGCCCGGTCTGGCCGCCGAACGCGCCGGCGATGGCGAGCGAACCGGTGACGATGCTCTTGAACCACGCCGTCGAGCCGAGGCCGGTTGAGACGATCAGGCCGCTCGATGACTGCGTCTCCTTGTGATCGCCGGCCGCGATCTCATAGACCGCTGATGTGTGCGTGCGCGCGCCGATGAAGAGCTCGTTGACGGCATGGAGCACCTGACCGTTGGTCAGCGTGGCCCTGGCCATGGTCACCGCCTTGAAGCCGCGCTTATCAGTGGCGACCTCGCGCAGCAGGGCAGGGAGATCGTCCGGCACGAACGGCAGCAGGATGCCGTCGTAACGCCTTGCGTCCGGGTTGAGGCCGATCAGCGGGTGGCCGTCGAGATACTTCATGGTGTTGGCGACCACGCCGTCCTGGCCGAGCGCGACCACGATGTCGGCGGGGCCGAACAGGAAGTTGGGTAGAAAACTCCGGTCGATGATCTGGTAGCGGCCCCATTGCTCCAGCGTCTGCACGGTGCGGTGCCGCTCTGCCTGATAGACGTCGTGCTCGCGCTGATAGTCGGAGAAGTCGGCGCCGAGATGCTCGACATAGAATCTGGCTTGCGCGGCCGTTAGATACTTCGCGATCAGGTCTTCCAGCCGCGTCCTGCGGGTGACCAGCACCACCTTGCGGTCATTGGCGGCGGGCATGCGCGGTCTCCCTGGGCTTCTCCATCAGCGCGTTGAGCAATTCCGGCGAGACGTTCAACTGGCCGATCCGCTCGGCCTTTTCGGCGATCCCGCCGAACGCCTGCGCGATCAACTGGCCGGGCTGCATGCCGGCCGAAGCGAGCGCCTGGATCACCCTGGTGTCGACGCCCTCAAAAATCTTCATCAGCGCGCCGACGCGGTAGGCTTCGGCGTCCGCCAGCGTCCTGGTGTTTTCCGCGGTAAGCGCCACGAAATCCGCGCGCTTTCCTTCCAGCGTAATGTCCGCGACCATGCCGGCTTCGCGCAGTTCGTTCTGCTTGGCGACCACGCTGGCCTCGGCGTCCATCTGGGTTTCGCGGATCGCGCGCTTCTTCTGCTCGACGGCGATTTCAGTGTCGAGCTCGCTCTCGCGAATCGCGCGTTCCTGTTCCACCGCGAAATTGCGCCGTGCGAAGATGGCCTCGTCGGCGTTTCGCAAAATCGCCTCGCGCGCCTCCGCTTCGAGCGCCTTGGCGGTGTCGGGCGTCGGCTTGACGGCGCGGATCGATACGCCGAGGATTTCCAGCCCGAGCGAAGCGATGTCGGCGCGGCTCTTGAGTCCGGTTGCGATGATGTCGGCGATCCGGTCGGAGGCCTGCAGCGCTTCCTTGAGCGTCAGGTCCTTCACCACCTGTTGCGCCAGCACCTCGACGGTGCCGAGGATCCGCAGCGGCAGTCTCTCGGGGTCGTCGGACTCGTAATTCTTGCCGTCCTTCTTGAGCGTGAAATTGAGCATGGCTGCCGCCCGCTTGGGATCACTGACGCGATAGGTGACGTGGCCCTGGATGGTGACGGCCTGAAAGTCTCGGGCGATCTGCTCGAAGATGAAGGCGGCGTCGCGGCTGCCGATCGGCACCGCGACCAGCGAAGTGACCGGGGAGTAATAGAACCCCGAGAGGCCGGCGCCTTCCTGGGTCACGGCGCCGCCGCGGTATTTCATCAGATAGGTCGTCGGCTGTGCCTTGATGAACCGGATGCCGAACATGGCGTGTACTCCTTCTAGTTCGCGTTCGTAAGTGTGTCTGGGCAACTAAGTAAGTTGTACAGTACAACTAAGTATGCTATTGTCAAGCCCAACAGCAAAAGGGTTCATGGACACGGATTCGGGCATGGAACAGGGACGGGCGAAGAATTCCGGCAGTCCGGGCGGGTTGGATTTTCCGCGGCCGCTGACGACGGTCGATGTCGTCATCTTCGCCGTCCGGGACGATGCGCTCCAGGTCCTGCTGGTCCAGCGCCCGGCAAATGAGGGCGAGCCGTTTCCGGATTCCTGGGCATTGCCGGGCGGTTTCGTGGACATCGAGAAGGACCGCGACCTCGAGGCCTGTGCGGTCCGCAAGCTCAGGGAAAAGACCGGCATGGTCAGTCCCTATCTCGAACAATTGGGAAGCTGGGGAAGCTCGGGCCGCGATCCCCGTGGATGGTCGGCGACCCACGCCTATTTCGCGCTGATGCCCGATTTGCCCGCGAGCGGCCCTGGCGCCGCCGACGCGCGGTGGTTTGCCGTCGGTTCGGGCAAGCCAAGGATCAGGCTTGCCTTCGACCACGCCGATATTCTGGAGGCGGCGGTCCAGCGCCTGCGCAGCAAGGTCGAGTACACCTCGCTGCCGGCCTATCTGATGCCGCCGGAGTTCACCCTGCCGGATCTGCAGCGGGTCTACGAGATCGTGCTCGACCGGCCGCTGGAAAAGAGCGCGTTCCGCACCCGGATGCTGGCGGCGGACCTGATCGAGCCGGTGGCCAAAATGCGCAAGGGGCCGAACCGACCGGCCCAGCTTTACCGGCTGAAGAAGGCGAGATCCCCGGTGTTTTTTGCGCGGACGTTCAACGCGCCGGGCTGAGGCGTTTCGGCGCGCCACAAGCCACAGGCGGATACCTGCATGCCGCGAATGCAGGGCTCATGGCCGCAAAATAGTGTATCGGCTGGGCATCGCGCGCCGGGGGGACATTCCGGCGCCACCAAATCAAAAGTTTCGGAGGAAGTTTCATGTCGGCTCTGCCACTCGAAGGCATCAAAATTCTCGACCTGACGCGGGTGCTGGCGGGGCCCTTGTCGGCGCAGATGCTGGGCGATCTCGGCGCCGAGGTGATCAAGATCGAGCGTCCCGGCGGCGGCGACGATGCGCGCGCTTTCGGCCCGCCATACCTGCAGGACCCCGAAGGCAAGGCCAACAACAACAACTCGTTCTATCTGTGCGCCAACCGCAACAAGAAGTCGGTCACCGTCAACATCGCCTCGCCGGAAGGCCAGGACATCATCCGCGAGCTCGCAAAATCCTGCGACGTGATGATGGAGAATTACAAGGTCGGCGACCTCAAGCGCTACCGGCTGGATTATGAATCGATCAAGGCGATCAACCCCGGCATCATCTATTGCTCGGTGACCGGTTTCGGCCAGACCGGGCCTTACGCGCCGCGCGCCGGCTACGACGCCATCCTGCAGGCGATGGGCGGCCTGATGAGCGTCACCGGTCATATCGACGGCGAGCCCGGCGAGGGGCCGATGAAGGTCGGCCCGTCGATCGTCGACTACATGACCGGCATGAACACCTCGATCGGGATTCTCTCGGCGCTGTTTCACCGCAAGGTCAATGGCGGGGAGGGGCAGCATGTCGACGTCTGCCTGTTCGACACCGTGATCGCCTCGCTGTCGCATTGGTTGCAGATCTATCTCGTCAACGGCGTGACGCCGCCGCGGCGCGGCACCTGGGGCAATGGCGGCATGCCGGCCGGCGTGTTCCGCGCCACCGATGGCGAATTGATGCTGGTGGTCGGAAATGACGGCCAGTTCGCGCGCACCTGCGCCGTGCTCGGGGCGCCCGAGCTTGCGACCGATTCAAGATTTCTCAAGAACAACGACCGCGTCGTGCACGGCAAGGAGATCATGGCGATCTTCGCCGGACTGTTCCTGAAGAAGCCGGTGGCGTACTGGCTGGACGAGCTGGAGAAGGCCGGCGTGCCCTCCGGTCCGATCAACAATTTCGAGCAGGTGTTTTCCGATCCCCACGTCCAGTCGCGCGGTATGCGGGTCAAGGTCGAGCATCCCTTCGAGCCCGAACTGTCGCTGATCCGCAATGCCATCTCGTTCTCCGGCACGCCGGTAAAGGACTATCGCGCGCCGCCGCTGCTCGGCGCGCACACCAGGGAAGTGCTGGCGACGATCGGTTATGACGACGCCAGGGTCGAGGCGCTGAAGGCGCAGAAGATCGTGTAGGCGAAACAGCGACATTTCGATCAACTTCGAAGCATGATCGCGGCGGAGGACGTTAGTCTTGCGCCGTCGATCCGCCAATCGAAGGTGCCGCCATGAAACGAGAAGCCCTCCGCGTCGAACCGATCTCGTCTTTTCTCGAGAGGTGGGGTGCGCCTCCGGCATCGCCGGTCACGCGCGCCGGCAACATGATCTTTGTCTCGGGCCTGCCGCCGTTCGATCCCCAGACCGGCGAAATCCTCAGCGTTCCGATCGAGCGCCAGACCGAACTGGTTCTCGAGCAGATGAAACGCTGTCTGGAGGCCGCGGGCGCATCGCTGGACAATGTGATGAAGTGCAACATCTACTGCACCTCAGCCAGGCACTTTGCGGCCGTCAATTCGGTCTACCGGCGCTACTTTCCACAGGACCCGCCGGCCCGCATCTTCGTCTGCATCCCGGAATGGACCGGGCCGTTCGACATCGAGATCGACTGCGTGGCGATGATGTGAACAGCCGGTCTTACCAGGCAAGCGACAGCCGGGACCATGTTCTGGCGAAGATTCTGCCGCCGAAGAAAAACAAAACCGCTGCGAGCGCAAACGATCCACCCAGGTAGAAGGGGTAGAAGAAGATCAAGACGTTCCATGCTTCGACGAGGCGCGTCAAACCCGGAAACAGGCTTTCCACCGCAACGGCCGCAATGAAGATGCCCAATGCCAGCATCACCGAGCTGGCGAATCCGGCGCCAACCCGCTGCACCGCTCGTCCTGCGCTCATGTTGCGGAAGTTCGTTGTGATCCCGACGGCCCAGAGCATCATGAGGCCGAGAAACACAAAAGCGGCCGCGATTCCGGGAGGACCGATCGTGTTGTCGTGGCCATGCCCAGCGAGCCTTGCAGCGAGGGCGACGATGGCCAGGGCGGTTGTGGCGAAAAGGGAGAAAGCCAAACCGCGAACGACCAAACCGGACGCTCTTTCTTGTCCTGTCGCATCGGCCGGGCTGCCAACGAAGCTCAGCACCCATCCCCAGGCCAGACCGACCGGCACCGACAGAAGGCTTGAGCAATAAACGAGCAGCACACGGCCGCCCGTGACGCCGGAAAAGCCGCCTGTCGGCAGGTAAATATTAATCAAGACGACGAAATGGGTCAGCAAGGCAGTTACGAGCGCAACGATCGCTGCAACAAGGGAAACGAGCAGCTTCTTTACGTCGCCGTCCCGCCGGTAACGCCGGCGCGCAGTTACGGCCACGGCCCCGCCAAGCAAAGCGCCGGCCAACAAGGCGATCATCCCTACTGCGATTTCCAACATGCTTGCCGCCGAAAACTTCGCTGCGTCGCACGCGATCATGTGCAGGCAAGCTGAAGATTTGGTTCACGGCGGCTCGTTGAAATGCTCAGGTTCACGAGATGCGGTTTGCGCACCTCAAGCGGATAAGGAAGCGCGAATGGACGCGCGCCCGCTCACAGATCCTGCCGGGTCAGCCGGCCATAGGGCGGCGCCATGGACCGGGCCGGCGCTTTCTTTGCGGGCTCGCCGCCCGTCAGCGCCATCACCGACACCGCGACCACGCGTTCGACGATCGCATTCACGTCGTTGAGGTCGCATTGGCCTTCCGACAGTTTTGTGAGCCGCTCCTTTTCGCGGATCGTGTGGTGCGACATCGCGAGCGCAAAATGCAGACCCCAATAGAGCTCGGCATCGCCGCGGCCGGGCAGGGAGCGGCGCATCGCGGCGACGAATTTCCGCAAATGATCGACCTCGCGATTCTTGATGCGGCGGATCGGCGGCACTGACTCGATCGAGGCGCGGATCATGAAGCGCGCCGCGGTCGAGCCTTCGCGGTCAGGGCCGAGGCAGCCGCGCAAGGTGGGGCCGACCAGCGCGTGCATGATGGCCTCGATCGAGGCGCGGCCGCCGCCGGCTTCCTCGGCCGCCTTCAATTCGTTGAGCCGCTCGCGGTTGGTGGCGAGGCTGCGGGTCACGAACAATTCCGCGATCAACTCGTCCTTCGATCCGAAATGATAATTCACCGCGGCGAGATTGACGTTCGCCTCGGCAACGATGTCGCGCAGCGTCACGTCGCCAAAACCGCGATCGGCATAGAGCCGTTCGGCGGCGGCGAGAATGGCGGAGCGGGTATGATCGGACGCCATATCTGGTCCCCTGTTGGGGAGTTGCATTTCAAACGTGTGTATGAAACTATCGTTTGAAGGGCCGGAAATGTCAATCCGCCTCCATCGAAGCCAGCAAATCTCTTGCGGCGCACGAGGGGCGGGCAGACAGTGCCGCCAAAGGTTTCAAAAGCCAGCAAATATCTTCAGAAGGGAGCGTCCCATGGACTTCAATATGTCAGAACGCCAGACCGAATGGCTCAACCGCGTTCGTTCGTTCATGAAAACGCATGTTCGGCCCGCGGTGCCGATCTACGACAAGCAGGATGCGGAGGGACCGCGCTGGAAGGTCATTCCGATCCTCGAGGATCTGAAGAAGAAGGCCAAGGCCGAAGGCCTTTGGAACATGTTCATGCCGCCGAACGCGCATGAGGATGACGAATTCCGCGGCGCGGGATTGACCAACCTCGAATATGCGTTGCTGTCGGAAGAGATGGGCCGCATCTCCTGGGCTTCGGAAGTGTTCAATTGTTCCGCCCCGGATACCGGTAACATGGAAGTGTTTATCCGCTACGGCACCAAGGAGCAAAAGCGGAAGTGGCTGCGGCCGCTGATGGACGGTGAAATCCGTTCCGCCTTCCTGATGACCGAGCCCGCGGTGGCGTCGTCGGACGCGACCAACATCGAAACGCGCATCGCAAAGGATGGCGACCACTACGTCATCAACGGCCGCAAATGGTGGTCGTCAGGCGTCGGCGACCCCCGCTGCAAGATCGCGATCCTGATGGGCAAGACCGATCCGAACGCGGCGAAACACCAGGCACAGTCGCAGATCCTGGTTCCGCTCGATACCCCCGGCATCAAGGTGGAGAAAATGCTTCCGGTGTTCGGTTATGACGATGCGCCGCACGGCCACGCCCAGGTGCTGCTGGAAAACGTTCGCGTGCCCAAGGAAAACATCCTGCTCGGTGAGGGCCGTGGCTTCGAGATCGCGCAGGGCCGTCTTGGTCCGGGCCGCATCCATCACTGCATGCGCACCATCGGCAAGGCCGAAGAGGCGCTTGAGAAGATGGTGAAGCGGCTGGCCTCGCGCACCGCGTTCGGCAAGAAGATCATCGAGCACTCGGTGTGGGAACAGCGTATCGGCGAAGCGCGCGCCGACATCGAGATGAATCGCCTGCTGTGCCTCAAGGCTGCCGACATGATGGACAAGGTCGGCAACAAGACTGCACAGGCTGAGATCGCAATGATCAAGGTCACCGCGCCCAACATGGCGTTGAAGATCATCGACAATGCCATCCAGGCCTATGGCGGCGGCGGTGTCTCCGACGAAGCCGGCCTGGCGAAGGATTATGCCCATATCCGTACGCTCCGCCTGGCTGACGGTCCGGACGAGGTGCACAATCGCGCCATTGCCAGACTTGAACTTCGGAAGTATGCAAACACGTCGCACTAATTAACGGGAACGCTTCAGATGGCGCTCTCCAAAGGAAACTAAGAAATCTCAAGGGAGCGTCATTGTGGCGGACGGCGTCAGGAAAGACGAAGAGTTTTCAGGCACCAAGGAAGTCGAGGAGCGTCATCGTATCGATGAAAAGCGCCTTGATGCGTGGATGCGCGAAAACGTTGAAGGCTATCAGGGACCACTGACCGTCCTGCAGTTCAAGGGCGGCCAGTCCAACCCGACTTACCGGCTCAATACGCCGGAACGATCCTATGTGATGCGCCGCAGGCCGTTCGGCAAATTGCTGCCGTCGGCGCATGCGGTGGATCGCGAATTCCGCGTGATCGCCGCGCTGAGCAAGCAGGGTTTTCCGGTTGCAAAGGCCTATGCGCTCTGCACCGACGACGGCGTGATTGGTTCGGCCTTCTATATCATGTCGATGGAAGAGGGGCGGGTGCTGTGGGATCCCACGCTGCCGACTCAGACCCCGGGCGATCGCTACAAGATTTTCACCAGCAAGATCGAGACGCTGGCGAAGCTGCATCTGTTTGACCCGCAGGCCATCGGCCTCGGCGATTTCGGCAAGCCCGGCAATTATTTTGCGCGGCAGGTCGATCGCTGGACCAAGCAATACCGTGCGTCCGAAACCCAGCACATTCCGGAATTCGAAAAGCTCGCGGAATGGCTGCCGAAGACGGTGCCGGAGCAGAAGCGCGTTTCGATCGTCCACGGCGACTACCGCCTCGACAATATGATCTTCCATTCCACCGAACCGCGCGTGCAGGCGGTGCTGGACTGGGAATTGTCGACGCTCGGCGATCCCATGGCCGACTTCACATACCTGTTGATGCAATGGACCATGCCGGGCCTCGCCAACGCCGATCTGAAGGCGCTGAACATCCCGAGCATGGAAGAGGCCGCGCAGATCTACTGCAACGTGACAGGTACCGAGGTCCCCGACCTGAACTGGTATTTCTCCTACAATCTGTTCCGCCTTGCGGGCATCACGCAGGGTATTGCGGGCCGGATCCGTGACGGCACCGCGGCCAACGCCAAGGCCATCGAGTCGGCGAAGCGCACGGTGCCGCTGTCGCAGGCCTCCTGGGAATACGCGCAGAAGGCCGGCGCGAAATAATTTGCAACATGGCGCGGTCCATCCGGATCGCGCCATGTTTCATTCATTGCATCCGTAGGGTGGGCAAAGGCGCGTTGGCGCCGTGCCCACCATCTCTCCAGATCGTTGTTGCTAATGGTGGGCACGCTGTCGCTTTGCCCACCCTACGATCCACGATTCGCTGGAATCCATCTTGGCTCTCTCCCCAAATATCCGCGGCAGCCTGATCATGGCCACCGCCATGGCGGCCTTCACGATCAACGACTCCATCACCAAGGCGGTGTCGGCGGAAATCAATTTCGGCCAGGTGATGCTGGTGCGTGGCCTGTTCGCGATCGTGCTGGTCGCAGCGCTCGCATTCCATCAGCGCGCGTTGCGCCCCTTGCGCGCGGTCGCGACCAAGCCGGTCGCGCTGCGCGTCGTCGGCGAGGTCGGCGGCACGATCTCGTTCATGGCGGCGCTCACGCATCTGCCGCTGGCCAATACTTCGGCGATCTTTCAGGCCTTGCCGCTCGCCATCACGCTCGGCGCGGCGCTGGTGTTTCGCGAGCCGGTCGGCTGGCGGCGCTGGCTGGCGATCGCGGCCGGTTTTGTCGGCATGCTCATCATCGTGCGACCGGGAATTGCCGGCTTCAACCAGTTTTCGCTGCTGGCGCTGGTCTCGGTGGCGTTCTGCGCCCTGCGCGACCTCTCCACCAAGAAAATACCCGCGCAAATCCCCTCGCTTTTCATCACGCTGTTGATGACGGTGACGGTGACATCGGCCGGCGCGGTGATCCTGTTTCCGCTCGGCGGCTGGACGCCGCCGTCCAATCATGCGCTGGGCATGCTGGCGCTGGCGGCGGTGCTGGTGCTGATCGGCTATCAATGCATGATCGTGGCGCTGCGGTCGGGCGATATCTCGGCGGTGGCGCCGTTCCGCTATTCGGCGCTGCTGTGGGCCATGCTGCTCGGCTATTTCATGTTTGGCGACAAGCCCGACGGCATGATGCTGCTCGGCGCAGCGATCATCGTCTCGTCCGGGCTCTACGCCTTCTACCGCGAACGGATCCGCGCCCGGCCGGTGGCGGCCACTACGTCAGGCATCCCGCCCGACGGACTATGAGCGTCACGTTGTTTGATGGAGCCGATCGCAGCGCCGGGCAGTTGACAGGCAACCCCGCGATCATATCTCCGGCGCAACAGGAGATCTGGCCATGGTCCAACAACTTCGCATCTATGAAATCTTCGAAAAGAACAAGGCCGCGTTCCATGACCGTTTTCGCGATCACGCGGCGCGTATCATGCGTACCAGATACGGCTTTCGGATTGTCGCGATGTGGGAAACCAAATTCAGTGACAGGACCGAATTTGCCTATCTGTTGGAATGGCCCGATGAGGCGACCAAGACCGCGGCTTGGTCGGCCTTCATGGCCGACGCCGAATGGTCGGAAATCAAGCGTGTGACGCACGCAGAGCACGGTCTGATGGTCGGGCAGATCGAGGATCGCTGGCTGGTGCCGGTGGATTATTCGCCGGCGAAAGGAAGTTTGCTGCCGGCTTCCTGACACGCGCTACTGCGCTCATCGTCATTCCCCGATGCGCAGTTGCGCATCGGGGAATGACGGCGGATGGATTGCTCGCGCTGCGACAAATTAACCCGACGGGCAAAATTCCGCTTTCCTCGTCGGGCAAATCAGCTGTTTGAATTGTCGCGTCCCGCCCGACAAGAGGGGCGTGCGCACGTCACGAACGCGCGGCGGGATGCGGTGGACGCTGGTTCACGTCTGACGACGGCGTGTATTTAGCGTACGGCAAAACCGTGTGGTCCTGGCGCCCGTTGCAGGCGTCAAGCTGTCGGAGAAGCGCAAGCGGGAACGGCGGCGACGGAGTCAACCAAGAACTCGTCTCCGGGGAGAGCGCGGCATAAGCCGTAAAGCCATTGCGCAGGGAAGGCCGGGTGTTCACCGCTGCCCTGTATGCTCGTGTGCAGCCTACTTAGTGCAAACCGCACACGGGACCGCGGGTGCAGCGCGCACCCGGTCTTCCCTGCGCCCTCTTGATGAGAGGGCAAGGATTTCTGGCAAAGCTCGGGCTTATCAAGCCGCGAGATCGCAAAAGTGCGTTTGGATAATGGTGCAGCGACAAACACAGCCGTCGTCCCGGCCTTGAGCCGGGACCCATAACCACAGGAAGAAATTTTGCGAAAGGTCTCTGCTACCGAGCCTTCATCGAGAGATCACGCGGTATGGGTCCCGGCGTTCGCCGGGACGACGCGTTGATGGAGCGCAGATCGCTGCGCCTAAACCGGCTT
This sequence comes from Bradyrhizobium sp. AUGA SZCCT0176, assembly GCF_018130145.1. Classification (GTDB taxonomy): domain Bacteria; phylum Pseudomonadota; class Alphaproteobacteria; order Rhizobiales; family Xanthobacteraceae; genus Bradyrhizobium. The sequence continues at coordinate 420,629 of NZ_JAFCMB010000005.1, forward strand.
CCCCGTATACGGCATCGAGGCCGTCAGGCCGCCGTCGACCGGGATCGCCTGGCCGTTGACGTAGGACGCATCATCACTCGCAAGGAACAGTCCCATCGCGGCGAGTTCATGCGGCTGGCCGGCGCGCTTCAGCGGATTGAGCTGGCCGATCTTGTCTTGGGTGCCGCGCTGTTTGGCGTTGTCGAAGATCGGCTTGGTCATGCCGGTTTCGATCAGGCCCGGGCACACTGCGTTGATGCGCACGCCGGTGCCGGACAGCGAATAGGCGGTCGTTTGCACCAAACTGATCACGCCGGCCTTGCTCGCGCCATAGGGATGTCCGCTGGCGCCGGCCTTGAGACCTGCGACGGAAGCGGTGCAGACGATCGAGCCCGACTTCTGCTGGATCATGTGCGGCATCGAATGCTTGATTGCGAGGAACGGTCCGATCAGGTTGATGCGCAGCACTTCCTGCCAGTGCTCCACCGTCTGTTCGGGAATCGGAACCAGCCCGCCGCTGACGCCGGCATTGGCCCAGATCGCATCGAGCTTGCCGTATTTCGACACCGCCTTGTCGATGAAGGCCTTCACGTCGGCTTCCGATCCCGCATCCGCCATCACGGCTTCGACAATGCCGCCGGCGTCACTGACGAGCTTTGCGGTTTCCTTCACCGCTTCGCTGCGATCGACCGCAATCAGCTTTGCGCCTTCCCTGGTGAACAACAAGGAGGCTGCGCGTCCGATCCCGCTGCCTGCGCCGGTGATGATGACGGATTTGCCTTCGAGGCGGCCCATGAGTTTCTCCCTGGTGTGGATGTGGTTATAGCGTTTTCAAGCGAAGTGGCTACCGGTTCGCGTGCAGAAAACGCGTCAGACATAGATACGCTTGCCGCCTTGCGGAATTTCAAACAAGATTTCAAACGCTGAAGTCACTTGAGACGTTGCGTGCTCTGACGTACAGCGACAGTGAACACTATTGAAGGGTGCCAGCGATGTCCAATACCGACAAATCAGTAGCTGCTCCGAAGGCAGGAGTGGTTACCACACGCTGGTGGTGGGTGCGGCATGCGCCGGTCCGCGAGGATGGCGGCTGCATCTACGGGCAAAAGGATCTGGGCTGCGACACCAGCGATCGCGTGGTGTTCGACGCGGTCGGAAAAATCCTGCCGCGGGGCGCGGTCTGGTATTCAAGCAATTTGAAGCGCACGCATCAGACCGCGGATGCGATCTGGGCCGCCGGATTTCCGAGGCCCGCCGACATGCCGCACATAAAGGACTTTGCCGAACAGCACCTCGGCGAATGGCAGGGCATGAATCGCGCAGCGTTTCTGGCCAGCCGTCCCGCCGGCAGCCATTGGTTCGCGGCGATCGACGAACCCGCGCCCGGCGGCGAAAGTTTCATGGATCTCTACAACCGTGTCTGCGGCGCGATCGAGCGCATCACCAGGGAGCATGCCGGCAAGGACGTGATCGCCGTGACCCATGGCGGAACGATCAAGGCCGCGGTCGGTCTTGCGCTCGGCGGCTTGCCGGAAAAGGGCCTCGCCTTCGACATCGATAATTGCTCGGTGACGCGGCTCGATCACGTCGCAAGCGAGAACCATTCGATCTGGCGGCTGCCGATGGTCAACCAGCAGCCGTGGATTGCGGACGCCTCGCACAATGCGATGCATCAGCCGGCCGGACCGGAGATCGTGCCGCCTGCGACGAAGCTTGCCTGAGCCGTCATTCCGGGGCACGCGAAGCGTGAACCTCAGATGCGCAATTGCGCATCGGGGAATCGAGATTCCGGGTTCGATGCTTCGCATCGCCCCGGAACGACGTTAAGTTTTAACGAGAACCGGCGGACCGCCGGACCAACATCTGGGAGAGAGACATGAGCTTGTTCGACATGAAGGGCAAAGTCGCCGTCATCACCGGCTCCACGCGCGGCATCGGCCTTGCCATCGCCGAACGCATGGCCGAGCACGGCGCCAAGGTCGTGATCTCCTCGCGCAAGCAGGACGTCTGCGATTCCGTCACCAAATCGATCAACGAAAAATTCGGCAAGGGTACGGCGGTCTCGATCGCGGCGAACATTTCCAGCAAGGAAAACCTGCAGAACCTCGTCGATGAATCCAACCGCGCCTTCGGCAAGATCGACGTGCTGGTCTGCAACGCCGCGTCCAATCCTTACTATGGTCCGCTCGGCGGCATCTCCGACGATCAGTTCCGCAAGATCCTGGACAACAACATCGTCGCCAACAACTGGCTGATCAACATGGTCGTGCCGCAGATGATCGAACGCAAGGACGGCTCGATCATCATCGTGTCTTCGATCGGCGGTCTGAAGGGATCGACCGTGCTCGGCGCCTATGCGATCTCGAAGGCCGCCGACATGCAGCTCGCGCGCAACCTCGCCTGCGAATACGGCAAGCACAACATCCGCGTGAACTGCATCGCCCCCGGCCTGATCAAGACCGATTTTGCCAAGGCGCTGTGGGACAATCCCGATACCCTGAAAGCCTCGACCGCGCGCTCGCCGCTGCTCCGCATCGGCACTCCCGACGAGATCGCGGGCGCCGCCGTGTTCATGGGATCGGCGGCCGGCGACTTCATGACCGGCCAGACCATCGTGATCGACGGTGGGGCGACGATTAGTTGACGCGATCCTGTCGTCCCGGCGAAGGCCGGGACCCATACGCCGTGTCGCCAATTGTTGCGGACGACACGGCGTTACGGATGGGCCGCGGAGTACGGGTCCCCCGATGCGCAATTGCGCATCTGACTTCGCCGGGACGACGCTATTGTTTGCGTGAAACAGTCACTCCACCGCCGCGTACACCAGGTTCCGCAACATCGTGCGGATGTACTCCCGCTGGCCCGGGCCCTGCATCATGAACACCGCGAACAGGTCCTCCTTCGGATCGATCCAGAAGAACGTCCCGGCCATCCCGCTCCAGAAGAAGTTGCCGCGCGAGCCCGGGAACGGCGCCATGCCGTCATGGGTGCGGACCGCAAAGCCGAGGCCAAAGCCGTGGCCGGCCGGCATCAAGGGCGAGTTGACCTTGACTGACGGGGCGAGGTGATCGGACGCCATCAGTTCCAGCGTCTTGCGGCCGACGATCCTGACGCCGTCAAGCGTGCCGCCGCTCAGCAGCATCTGGCTGAAGCGGGCATAGTCCATCGTGGTCGACACCAGCCCGCCGCCGCCGGATTCCATCACCGGCTTCTCGAGCATGTTGAAGAGCTGGACCTTGTCGCCGTTCCAGGGATCGGTCGGGAACGCCTCGGCCAGCCGGCCGGCATTTTCCTCTGCGGTGTGGAACGCGGTCTCGGCCATCTGCAGCGGCGCCAGGATGCGCTCGGTCAGGAAGGCGCCGAGCGATTTGCCGGAGATGACTTCGATGATGCGGCCGAGGATGTCGGTGGAGCGGCTGTAATTCCATTCGGCGCCGGGCTGGCAGATCAGCGGCATGCTCGCGACCATCACCGCATGTTCGGCATTGGTGATCTTGCGGCTGCGCAGCCGCGACTGCTGATAGAGCTGTTGCACCAGTCCGTTGCCGGTATGGTCGTAAGTGATACCCGAAGTGTGGCGCAGCAGATCCTGCACCGTCATCTGCCGCTTCAAGGGCACCAGATCGAGCTGGCCGTTGTGCTCGACGCCGACCTTCTGGCCGGCGAATTCGGGAATGAATTTCGCGACGGGGTCGCTGAGCAGGAAGTGGCCGTCCTCGATCAGCATCATGATGCCGACAGAGACGATCGGCTTGGTCATCGAGAAGATGCGGAAGATGCTGTCCTGCGCCATCGGCGCGGACAAGATGGGCGCCTGCCTGCCGATCGCGTCGAACCAGCCGATCTGGCCGCGGCGGGCCACCAGCACGGTCGCACCCGGCAGGGTTCCCTTGTCAACCTCGCGCTTGAAGGCGTCCGACATCCGCTGCAGGCGGGTGGCGGAGAGTCCGATCTGTTCGGGCTTGGCGTGGGGGAGGGACGGGGTCTGCGGGGAGGCGGCGTGTTTGGGGGCGGTCTGCGCGTTCATGGTCTCTCCCATTGCTCTTGTTGTTATGGCAGGAGGGAAGTTTGGCGCAGAACCCTTGACTTGAACAGGGCGGTCACCGATTTCCAGAGGGCCGCGCGCGGCTTCGCCCTTGCAATCGGGGCATCGCCTATGCTTGAAACGGGCCGAAACCGGCGGCGACGCATGGTTTGCGTAGGGGTGTAGCTCAGTTGGTAGAGTACCGGTCTCCAAAACCGGTTGTCGCAGGTTCGAGCCCTGCCGCCCCTGCCAGTTAAATCAAGGATTTGAAATCAAGGACTTGGTCGAGGTTCCTGCCGCCAGTCCGGAACTAGCCGAAGAAGGCGACGACCACTGCCATATCCGAAGTCGCAGGCTGGGCGCCGCGCAGATTCGCGTCAATCACCCGCCGGCAGGCATCGATGGTGACGGTATCGCCGAGGTCGTTGGCCGCGTCGAGAACGCTCCAGGCGATGTCACCTGCAGGTCCGTCCTGGCCGGTCTGGTGTTGGCTGAGCAGCGACATCGTCACCTCATGGTCCATCAAGGGGACGGTCAGGATGGCGGGGAGCCTTTAAGAACCCGATCACGCTCTGATTCGGATTTGAGGTGCGCCCGGCACCAGCGGTTAACCAAGGGCCTTCGGTCCGGCCCGGAGCGTTTCCGCCGGTCCCGCGGCCCGCTGGCCGGCGCATACCTTGACCTTTTGCCCGACTGGCAGTAGATACCCGCCACCTGCTGCCGGCCCGTTATGCGGATATCCGGCGCGGCTTTGAAATCCCCCGAACAATCGAGCCCGCTTGGCGGCTCATCCTTCGAGAGAGGGCTGGGCGCTAGAGGGCTGTTCGGATTCGCTTAAATTCAGAAATTCGTCTCAAAGGACGCGGTACCCAACGATGGCTATCAGCCCGTTCAAGTTCCTGCAGGAAGTGCGTTCGGAGACCGCCAAGGTCACTTGGCCGACCCGCCGCGAAGTGACCATCACCACCATCATGGTGTTCATCATGGTGGCGCTGTCTTCGATCTTCTTCTTCGCCGCGGATATGATCATCCGCTATCTCATTACCTTCCTGCTGGGCGTCCACTGATGAGCACCGGAACCCAAACGATGGACAAGCGCTGGTATATTGTTCACGCCTATTCGAACTTCGAGAAGAAGGTCGCGGAATCGATCCGCGAACAGTCCAAGCAGCGCGGGCTGGAGGAACTGTTCGAGCAGGTGCTGGTGCCGACCGAAAAGGTCACCGAAGTGCGCCGCGGCCGCAAAATCGACGCCGAGCGCAAGTTCTTCCCGGGCTACGTGCTGGTGAAGATGAAGCTGACCGACGAGGCGTTCCATCTCATCAAGAACACGCCCAAGGTAACCGGCTTCCTGGGCGCCGAAAACAAGCCGATGCCGATCTCGGAGTCCGAGGCGATGCGGATCCTGCACCAGGTGCAGGAAGGCGTCGAACGTCCGAAGGCGTCGGTGTCGTTCGAAATCGGCGAGAACGTCCGCGTGGCCGATGGGCCGTTCGCGTCGTTCTCCGGCGTGGTCGAGGAAATTGACGAGGCGCGCAGCCGCGTGAAGGTCGCAGTGTCGATCTTCGGCCGTGCCACGCCCGTCGAACTGGAATTCGGTCAGGTCGAGAAGGTCTGATCGTCTTGACCTCTTCCCGCATGCGGGGAGAGGGAGAAGTGCCGTGGGAGGAGATGGGTGATCGCCAGTCATCCGTTGAACCGCACCACGGTCCTGTGAAGCTTCCGGATGATCCGGAGCAACATGAGGAGTGACGTATGGCAAAGAAAGTGACCGGATACCTGAAATTGCAGGTGCCGGCGGGTGCTGCGAATCCTTCGCCCCCGATCGGTCCCGCGCTTGGTCAGCGCGGTCTCAACATCATGGAATTCTGCAAGGCGTTCAACGCCCAGACGCAGAAAGAAGAAAAGAACACCCCGATTCCGGTGGTGATCACGATCTACGCCGATCGTTCGTTCACCTTCGAGATGAAGACCCCGCCGATGTCCTTCTTCCTCAAGCAGGCCGCCAAGATCCAGTCCGGTTCGAAAGCCCCGGGCCGCGACAAGGCCGGCCAGGTGACCAAAGCGCAGGTGCGCGAGATCGCCGAGAAGAAGATGAAGGATCTCAATTGCGATTCCGTCGAGTCGGCCATGAAGATGGTCGAGGGCTCCGCCCGTTCGATGGGTCTGGAAGTTGCGGGGTAACGGACCATGGCAATCGGAAAACGTTTGAAGAAGGCCCGCGAGGGCGTCGATCGCGAGAAGCTCTATCCGCTCGCGGACGCCATCAAGATGGTCAAGGAACGCGCCAAGTCGAAGTTCGACGAGACGATCGAGATCGCGATCAATCTCGGCGTCGATCCGCGTCACGCCGACCAGATGGTTCGCGGCGTGGTGACCCTGCCGAACGGCACCGGCCGCACCCTGCGCGTCGGCGTGTTCGCGCGCGGCGCCAAGGCGGAAGAGGCCAAGGCTGCGGGTGCTGACGTCGTCGGCGCCGAAGACCTGGTCGAGAAGGTGCAGGGCGGTGCGATCGATTTCGATCGTTGTATCGCCACCCCCGACATGATGCCGCTGGTCGGCCGCCTCGGTAAGGTGCTCGGCCCGCGCGGCATGATGCCGAACCCGAAGATCGGCACCGTGACGATGGATGTCGCCACCGCCGTGAAGGGCGCCAAGGGCGGCTCGGTCGAGTTCCGCGTCGAGAAGGCCGGCATCGTGCAGGCCGGCATCGGCAAGGCCTCGTTCACCGAAGAAAAGCTGGTGCAGAACGTCAAGGCGCTCGCGGATGCGGTCTCCAAGGCGAAACCCGCCGGCTCGAAGGGCACCTACATCCAGCGCGTGGCGGTCTCCTCCACCATGGGCCCGGGCGTCAAGGTCGAGCCGGGCACGCTGCTCGGTTAAGGTCTTGCGGCACTGATGAGAAAACAGGGCGGAATCGGGTGACCGGTTCCGCCCTTTGCTTTGCGACAGGGAAAGAACAACATGCCCGAGAAGGTCCTGGTCTATTCGCGCTTCCCAAAAGCCCTGATGGTGCGGATCGGTGAGCGCTACGAACTGCTGGACGCTGCGGGCAAGCCACCGAACGAGACGTTCTCGGCCGAACAACTCTCCGGTATTCGCGCGATGATCACGGCAGGCGGCACACCGCTCAGCGCCAACACGATGGACCAGATGCCGAAACTGGCCGCCATTGTCTGTTACGGCACCGGATATGACGGCGTCGATCTGGCCGCCGTCGCCAAGCGCAACATTGTGCTTGGCCACAGCCCGGGCGCGAATGCCGCCTCCGTTGCCGACATCGCGGTGACGCTGATGCTGGCCGCGACCCGGCGCTTGCTGGTGGCCGATGATTACGTGCGCAGCGGTAGCTGGGCCGGCGCAAAGCCATCGCCGATGATGCGTCCGCAGGCCGGCATGCCCGGCCGAAAGATCGGCGTCTACGGCATGGGCGAGATCGGTCGCAAGATCGCCGCGCGTGTCGCAGCCTTTGAAACCGAGGTCGGCTATTTCAGCCGCAGCCAGCACGACGTGCCGTATCAATATTTTCCGACGCTCGAGGCGCTCGCGGAATGGTGCAGCGTGCTGATGATCGCGGTTCGCGCCGGCAGCGACACGCACCATGCCGTCGACGCCAATATCCTGAACAAGCTCGGCAAGGACGGCTACGTCATCAACATCGCGCGGGGTTCGGTGATCGACCAGCAGGCACTGGTCGCGGCGCTGACCGACCAGACCATCGCCGGCGCCGGCCTCGACGTCTACGCCAGGGAGCCGCATGCGCCCGACGCGCTGACGGCATTGCCGAACGTCGTGCTGTCTCCGCATATCGGCGGCCACACGCTGGAATCGCATGTGGCGATGCAGGACTGCGTGATGGCCAATCTCGAGGCGTACTTCGCCGGCCGGCCATTGCGATATGAGGTCCGGGCCGCCTAGACCATGATCCGCTAGCTGTCGCGATTGTGGTACCGTTCCTGCAGATTGCGCCGGAGCATCTCGTCCTTTACCGCCGCGATGCGGACTGCGCCGCGTTCGCGTAGCTGGCGGGTCGCCGCGGTGAGGGTGGCCTCCTCCGGAGCGTCGCGATTCCAACCGGCCGCAATCAGAAACTGTTCCAGCACTGCATCCGGGACACGATCGAGCTGTTGCGCGAAAAATTCGCGCTGCTCGTCATTGTTCAGAAGATAGACCCGCTTGAACGCGAGCGCGCGGCTGACGAAGGCGCCGCTGCTGTCGTCCTGGATCGAACGAAAACGCTGGCGCTGCTCGGCAAAATACTCCACGGATTTGTAGGGGATCCGCTCGTTCTGGGCGAGGCGCAACGCCAGCTCGTATTGCCAGGTCTTGAGATCGCGCCGGTCCTCGAAGATGCGCAGAGCCTGATCCGCGACGCCCGGGAACCTTCCGGCCCCCCAGCGAAATGCGGCGTGATTGTAGTCGAAGCCGATCGTGGGATCCTGCATGCGCGCCATGACCAGATCAATGAATTTGCGCTGCTGGTCGGGATTGAGCTTGAACCAGAATTCCTGAATCTTGTCATAGGCGGTGCCGCCGAAATATGCCGTTTCGATGAAGGAGGAGACCACGCCGAGAACGTCGTCATCGACAACGCCCTTGCCCTGAACCGTCAGGGCGATGTCGAGCGCGGCAGCGCGGGTCGATCCCCTGGAAATTTCGACCGCGCGCCGGATGAGTACCGCGGTGCTGACATCGGCGGTTTTCGGTGGCGCGTCCCAATCGATGCCGTAAGCGGCGGCCGCGAGGTCTTCACCGGCGAAGGTTGGGCCACCGATCCAGATCATCAGTAAAGGGCCGCCAGCAAACCCGTCCCACAGGGACAGCGTCGGATCGGGCGCATTCGGCATCCCAAAGAGCGGGACATAGCTGAGCACGATTTGCCGGCCTGAGTGCCAGGTCGCCGCGGCGCGCTCTTCACCATTCTGCCTGATGTTGATCGTGCCAACCGTGCAGCAGCCGACCATGGGGTAGTATGGTCTCTCCTGCATGCGGATCACGAGCCCGTCGGGAATCGCATCGATTGTGGTCGTTTTCAGACATTCGTCGATGCGGCCGGCGCGCTGCAACAGCTCGGATTGGCGCAGCTCGTCGCTCGTACAGTCCTTTGCCGCGGCCAGCTGCGTGAGGCGGATCGGTCCGATATGACCGTTCTCACCGTCATAGGCGTGGACGTAGCCGTCGACCAGGCCGTTGGCGAGGAGCGAGGCATGTCCGCAGCAGCCTCGCGTTGCCCGGGTCACGAGGGTGACTGTTCGGATGTTACGCAATTCCGCCGGCACCGCGCGGACGGCCAGTGCGGGATCGGTTTCGTCAGCTACCTTGTACCGCTCCGCCAGCGCGGCGCCGAACCAGATCGCGAAAAACAATGGCGGCGCGACGACCAGGCCCGGATGTTTCCGGATCGCACCGAAGGTCATCATTCCGATGACGATCGCGACCCAGACGAAATTGAGGCCGCCGGTAATGACCAGAAGGAGATAGACAAGGGCGATCGCCCTGAACGGAAAGTTCGCCAGCACCCAATAGACCCCGGCGAGGATCGCGAGGCCGAGCAGGAGGGTAAGGATATGCCGGATCATTCGCGGAGCTCTGACTTAAACTGGCCGGAGGCCGGTTAGCGGCTACCGGTACCAAGAATAAATTGCCTGATCCGTAAGGCGTTTGGGACGATGTCTTGCCACGGCGCAGGCATTCGCTAACCTTCATCGGGACGTCGTCGCTCCGGGTTCCATCAGGCTCATCCGCCGCGGCCCGAAATTTGCTCTTGGCAAGACGGGCGAGACTCGGTAAAGAACGGCTTCCGGGCGTGCTGGCCGTTGCTGGCACGTCTGTGCTCGCATTCCGAAAACCCGATACGGTAGGAGATCATTCCTTTCAGGACATCCGCTATGGATTGCTCGAAAGGGAGGAAACCCATCGTCAGGCTGGAATGCGGCAGGGGGCGTCCGGCTTGCCGGATAACCTCGATCCTGTCCAAGACTGCAGGCGCCCGCGACGAGATGCAAGTCTCTTCAACGGCTTAATCGCATAGCCTGCACAGACGGGTGAAGACCGGATTTTGCTTGGCGTCGCGTTATGCGGCGTGTGAGCCGATTTGGTTCGAACCTCGACACCCCGCGCCATCTGGTTCGGGAGGGCAGGCTTTTCAATGTCGTCTTGCCCGACGTGTCCGAAGGACTGGTGTCTTGAGGTCAGGTTTTGGGTGAGACGGTGGGTGCAACCCGGCGGTCTCGCCTCACGCGAAGGCCGCCAACCGGAGAGAGCTTGCTGTGGAAAGAGCGGCAAAAAAGGACGCGGTTGAGGCGCTGAACGGGGTCTTCAAGACCACCAGCGTTGCAGTCGTCGCCCACTATTCCGGCCTCACCGTGGCCCAGATGCAGAAACTGCGCATGCAGATGAAGCAGGCGGGTGCGTCGGTGAAGGTCTCGAAGAACCGTCTCGCCAAAATTGCTCTTGAAGGCACGGATGTCGTTGCCATCGGTTCCCTGCTGAAGGGACCGACCGTGATCGCCACTTCAGACGATCCGGTAGCGGCGCCGAAGGTTGCCATCGAATTCGCCAAGACGAACGAGCAGTTCGTCATTCTCGGCGGCTCGATGGGTAAAACCGTCCTGGATGTTAACGGCGTGAAGGCTCTTGCCTCGCTGCCGTCACTCGATGAACTGCGCGGAAAGCTTGTCGGCCTCCTGGTGGCGCCGGCGACCAAGATCGCTCAGCTCTCGACTGCGCCCGCGGCCAAGCTCGCGCGCGTCGTCCAGGCCTATGCCTCAAAGAGCGAAGCGGCCTGACCCTTCGCAAATCAAACCTGGTTCGAACCAATACGTTTAAGGAAACAGATCAATGGCTGACTTACAGAAAATCGTCGACGACCTCTCGAGCCTGACCGTGCTCGAAGCTGCCGAGCTCGCAAAGCTCCTCGAAGAAAAGTGGGGCGTGTCCGCCGCTGCCGCCGTTGCGGTTGCCGGTCCGGCCGGTGGTGGCGCTGCCGCCGCTCCCGCTGAAGAAAAGACCGAATTCACGGTCGTTCTCGCCGCCGCCGGCGAGAAGAAGATCGAAGTCATCAAGGAAGTCCGCGCCATCACCGGCCTGGGCCTCAAGGAAGCCAAGGACCTCGTCGAAGGCGCGCCGAAGCCGGTCAAGGAAGGCGTCAACAAGGACGAAGCCGAGAAGATCAAGGCCCAGCTCGAAAAGGCCGGCGCCAAGGTTGAACTCAAGTAACGCAAGTTACTTGAGACAAGGTCCCGGGCGGGGCGCAGCTGCACCCGGGATCGATGCAAAAGTCGTGCTATGGGACAACCGGACGCACGGCGTACACAAAAACGTGTGGGGATTCGCGGGGTTAACCCTCGAATCTCCACTATTGTCATCCCATATCGGGCTGGCAGCAGGAAAATACGGTAGGCGGCGGGAACGGCAGGGTTCTCGGCGTAAGCCGTTGGGAGACAGTCAAATTTCGGGCTTTTTCAGTCCGTGAAGCGATGGTTGGACGGGCGAGGTGCAGTCATGCGCCTCGCGCGTCGTTTTGCGTTTTGAAGGTCTGGAGAACGGATTTGGGACTTAATTCCTGAATTTGGGCTTGGTTCCGGCGAAGCGATTCGAAAATTCAACCCGGGGGCGATGGCAGTCGCGCTTCGGAAGGTTCGTCCATCAAGGGCGACGAAAATGAGAGGCCACGATGGCGCAGCAGACATTCACCGGTCGCAAACGCATCCGCAAGTTTTTTGGACACATCAAGGAAGTCGCAGAGATGCCGAACCTCATCGAGGTTCAGAAGGCGTCCTATGACCAGTTCCTGATGGTCGACGAGCCGGTCGGCGGCCGTCTGGACGAGGGCCTGCAGGCGGTCTTCCGTTCGGTGTTCCCGATCTCGGATTTCTCCGGCACCTCGATGCTGGAGTTCGTCCGCTATGAATTCGAACCGCCGAAATACGACGTCGACGAGTGCCGCCAGCGCGGCATGACCTATGCGGCGCCGCTGAAGGTGACGCTGCGCCTGATCGTGTTCGATATCGACGAGGAAACCGGCGCCAAGTCGGTCAAGGACATCAAGGAGCAGGACGTCTACATGGGCGATATCCCGCTCATGACCATGAACGGCACCTTCGTCGTCAACGGCACCGAGCGCGTCATCGTTTCCCAGATGCACCGTTCGCCCGGCGTGTTCTTCGACCACGACAAGGGCAAGACCCATTCGTCCGGCAAGCTGCTGTTCGCCGCCCGCGTGATCCCGTACCGCGGTTCCTGGCTCGACATCGAGTTCGACGCCAAGGACATCGTGTTCGCGCGCATCGACCGCCGCCGCAAGATCCCCGTGACCTCGCTGATGTATGCGCTTGGTCTCGACGGCGAGACGATCCTGTCCACCTTCTACAAGAAGATCAATTACAAGCGCGGCAAGGAAGGCTGGCGCGTGCCGTTCGACGCCACCCGTTTCCGTGGCTACTCGACCATCAACGACCTGATCGACGCCGACACCGGCAAGGTCGTGCTCGAGGCCGGCAAGAAGCTGACCGTGCGCAGCGCGCGCCAGATGCAGGAAAAGGGCCTCAAGGCGCTGCGTCTGTCGGACGAAGAGCTGATCGGCAACTATCTGGCCGAGGACCTCGTCAACCCGAAGACCGGTGAAATCTACGCCGAAGCCGGCGAGGAACTGACCGAGAAGTCGCTGAAGGCCCTCAACGAGCAGGGCTACAAGGAACTGCCGCTGCTCGACATCGACCACGTCAATGTCGGCGCCTACATCCGCAACACGCTGCATGCCGACAAGAACATGACGCGTGAAGACGCGCTGTTCGACATCTACCGCGTGATGCGTCCCGGCGAGCCGCCGACCATCGACTCGGCGCAGACCATGTTCCAGTCGCTGTTCTTCGACAGTGAGCGCTACGACCTGTCCGCGGTCGGCCGCGTCAAGATGAACATGCGCCTCGAACTCGACGCGCCCGACACCCACCGCACGCTGCGCAAGGAAGACATCCTGGCCGTCATCAAGACGCTGGTCGACCTGCGCGACGGCAAGGGCGAGATCGACGACATCGACCATCTCGGCAACCGCCGGGTGCGTTCGGTCGGCGAATTGATGGAAAACCAGTACCGCATCGGCCTGCTGCGCATGGAGCGTGCGATCAAGGAGCGCATGTCCAGTGTCGATATCGACACCGTGATGCCGCAGGACCTGATCAACGCCAAGCCGGCGGCTGCCGCGGTGCGCGAGTTCTTCGGCTCCTCGCAGCTGTCGCAGTTCATGGACCAGACCAACCCGCTGTCGGAGATCACCCACAAGCGCCGTCTTTCGGCGCTTGGACCGGGCGGTCTGACCCGCGAGCGCGCCGGCTTCGAAGTGCGCGACGTGCATCCGACGCATTACGGCCGTATCTGCCCGATCGAAACGCCGGAAGGCCCGAACATCGGTCTGATCAACTCGCTCGCGACGTTTGCGCGCGTCAACAAGTATGGCTTCGTCGAAACGCCCTACCGCAAGGTCAAGGACGGCCGCGTCACCGAGGAGGTCGTGTACCTCTCGGCGATGGAAGAGGGCCGGTATCGCGTGGCGCAAGCCAACGTGCCGCTCGACGCCAAGGGCCGCTTCACCGAGGACCTGATCATCTGCCGTCACGCCGGCGAAGTGTTGCCGATCACGCCTGACAAGGTCGACTACATGGACGTGTCGCCGAAACAGCTGGTTTCGGTTGCCGCGGCCCTGATCCCGTTCCTCGAGAACGACGACGCCAACCGCGCGCTGATGGGCTCGAACATGCAGCGCCAGGCGGTGCCGCTGGTTCGCGCCGAGGCTCCGTTCGTCGGCACCGGCATGGAAGGCGTGGTTGCGCGTGACTCCGGTGCTGCGATCGCGGCCCGCCGTTCCGGCGTGATCGACCAGATCGACGCTACCCGCGTCGTGATCCGCGCCACCGAGGATCTCGATCCCACCAAGTCGGGCGTCGATATCTACCGGCTGATGAAGTACCAGCGCTCCAACCAGTCGACCTGCATCAACCAGCGTCCGCTGGTGAAGGTCGGCGACATCGTCAAGAAGGGCGACATCATCGCCGACGGTCCCTCGACCGATCTCGGCGAACTCGCGCTCGGCCGCAACGTGCTGGTCGCGTTCATGCCGTGGAATGGCTACAACTTCGAAGACTCGATCCTGCTCTCCGAAAGAATCGTGAAGGACGACGTCTTCACCTCGATCCACATCGAGGAATTCGAGGTGATGGCCCGCGACACCAAGCTTGGTCCGGAGGAAATCACCCGCGACATTCCGAACGTTTCGGAAGAAGCGCTGAAGAACCTCGACGAAGCCGGTATCGTTTACATCGGCGCCGAAGTTCGCGCCGGCGACATCCTGGTCGGCAAGATCACGCCGAAGGGCGAAAGCCCGATGACGCCGGAAGAAAAGCTGCTGCGCGCCATCTTCGGCGAAAAGGCGTCCGACGTTCGCGACACCTCGCTCCGCGTGCCCCCGGGCGTGCAGGGCACGATCGTCGAAGTGCGCGTGTTCAACCGTCACGGCGTCGACAAGGACGAGCGTGCGCTGGCGATCGAGCGGGAAGAGATCGAGCGTCTGGCCAAGGACCGCGACGACGAGCAGGCGATTCTCGACCGTAACGTCTACGGCCGTCTGGCGGAGCTTCTGGAAAACCGCCAGGGCATCGCCGGTCCGAAGGGCTTCAAGAAGGACACCAAGATCACCCGTGCGGTGCTCGACGAGCATCCGCGTTCGCAGTGGTGGCTGTTCGCTTCGCCCAACGACAAGCTGATGGCTGAAATCGAGGCGATGCGGAAGCAGTACGACGAATCGAAGAAGGGCCTTGAACAGCGCTTCCTCGACAAGGTCGAGAAGCTGCAGCGTGGCGACGAATTGCCGCCCGGCGTGATGAAGATGGTCAAGGTCTTCGTCGCGGTGAAGCGCAAGATCCAGCCCGGCGACAAGATGGCCGGCCGTCACGGCAACAAGGGCGTGGTGTCCAAGATCGTTCCGATCGAGGACATGCCGTTCCTCGAGGACGGCACCCATGCCGACATCGTGCTCAATCCGCTCGGCGTGCCGAGCCGGATGAACGTCGGTCAGATTCTGGAGACGCATCTCGGCTGGGCCTGCGCGGGCCTCGGCAAGCGCATCGGCCAGACCATCGACAGCTATTATCAGAAGCAGGATCTCAAGCCGCTGCGCGAGACCCTGAAGAAGATCTACGGCGACGATGAAACCATCAAGACGATGAACGATGGCGAGTTGATGGAGCTTGGCAAGAACCTGAGCCACGGCGTGCCGATCGCAACGCCGGTGTTCGACGGCGCCAAGGAAGCCGACATCGAGGAGATGCTGAAGCTCGCGGGCTTCGACGCCTCGGGCCAGTCGACCGTCTATGACGGCCGGACCGGCGACGCCTTCGACCGCAAGGTGACGGTGGGCTACATCTACATGCTCAAGCTGCACCATCTCGTCGACGACAAGATCCATGCGCGTTCGATCGGACCGTACTCGCTCGTCACCCAGCAGCCGTTGGGCGGCAAGGCGCAGTTCGGCGGCCAGCGCTTCGGCGAAATGGAGGTCTGGGCGCTCGAAGCGTACGGCGCCGCCTACACGCTGCAGGAAATGCTGACCGTGAAGTCGGACGACGTCGCCGGCCGTACCAAGGTGTACGAGGCGATCGTTCGCGGCGACGACACGTTCGAGGCGGGTATCCCGGAATCGTTCAACGTGCTGGTCAAGGAAATGCGCTCGCTCGGCCTCAACGTCGACCTGCACAATTCCAAGATCGGCCCGGCCACGACGTCCGAGGCGGCAGAGTAACGCTTACGATTTCATGTCCGGCGCATGCGGGCGAAGCAAGTCTTCGCTCAGATGTGCCGGGCATTCGCACTCCGCTCGGACGTTGAGCAGGGCGCGCGCTGACAAAGAATTTCGAATTTGCTGCCGGTGACGATCGGCACGCGAGGAGAAGACGATGAACCAAGAAATTATGAATCTCTTCAATCCGACGACGCCGGCTCAGGTCTTCGACCAGATCCGGATTTCGATTGCGTCTCCGGAGAAGATTCTGTCGTGGTCGTATGGCGAAATCAAGAAGCCGGAGACCATCAACTACCGTACCTTCAAGCCCGAGCGCGACGGCCTGTTCTGCGCCCGCATCTTCGGGCCGATCAAGGACTACGAGTGCCTGTGCGGCAAGTACAAGCGGATGAAGTACAAGGGCATCATCTGCGAAAAGTGCTCGGTCGAAGTGACGCTCTCCCGCGTCCGTCGCGAGCGCATGGGCCATATCGAGCTGGCGGCGCCGGTTGCGCACATCTGGTTCCTGAAGTCGCTGCCGTCCCGCATCGGCCTTCTGCTCGACATGACGCTGAAGGATCTCGAGCGGATCCTGTACTTCGAATATTACGTCGTGCTGGAGCCGGGCCTGACCGCGCTCAAGGACCGTCAGCTGCTGTCGGAAGACGAGTATCTGAAGGCGCAGGACGAATACGGCCAGGACAGCTTCACCGCCATGATCGGCGCCGAAGCGATCCGCGAGCTGCTCAAGGGTCTCGAGCTCGAAAAGCTCGAGGCGTCGCTGCGCGCCGAGATGCAGGAAACTGAATCCGACATCAAGCACAAGAAGCTCGCCAAGCGCCTGAAGATCGTCGAAGCGTTCCGCTATTCCGGCAACAAGCCGGAGTGGATGATCCTGACCGTGGTGCCGGTGATTCCGCCGGACCTGCGTCCGCTGGTGCCGCTCGACGGTGGCCGCTTTGCGACCTCGGACCTCAACGATCTCTACCGCCGCGTCATCAACCGCAACAACCGCCTGAAGCGGCTGATGGAGCTGCGTGCGCCCGACATCATCATCCGCAACGAAAAGCGCATGCTGCAGGAGGCCGTCGACGCCTTGTTCGACAACGGCCGCCGCGGCCGCGTCATCACCGGCGCCAACAAGCGTCCGCTGAAGTCGCTGGCCGACATGCTCAAGGGCAAGCAGGGCCGCTTCCGGCAGAACCTGCTCGGCAAGCGCGTCGACTACTCCGGCCGTTCGGTGATCGTGGTCGGTCCCGAACTGCGGCTGCATCAGTGCGGCCTGCCGAAGAAGATGGCGCTCGAACTGTTCAAGCCGTTCATCTATTCGCGGCTCGACGCCAAGGGTCTGTCCACCACGGTGAAGCAGGCCAAGAAGCTGGTCGAAAAAGAGCGTCCCGAGGTCTGGGACATCCTCGACGAGGTCATCCGCGAGCATCCGGTGCTGCTGAACCGCGCGCCGACGCTGCATCGCCTCGGCATTCAGGCGTTCGAGCCTGTCCTGATCGAGGGCAAGGCGATCCAGCTGCATCCGCTGGTCTGCGCCGCGTTCAACGCCGACTTCGACGGCGACCAGATGGCCGTGCACGTTCCGCTGTCGCTCGAAGCGCAGCTGGAAGCGCGCGTCCTGATGATGTCGACCAACAACATCCTGCATCCGGCGAACGGCCAGCCGATCATCGTGCCGTCGCAGGACATCGTGCTCGGCCTCTATTACGTGTCGATCATGCGCGAAGGCCTGCCCGGCGAGGGCAAGATCTTCGGCGAGATGGCCGAACTCGAGCACGCCCTGCATTCAAAGGTCATCCACCTCCACACCAAGATCAAGTATCGGTGGGAAGGCATCGACGAGACCGGCAAGGTGTCCAAGCGCTGGATCGAAACCACCGCGGGCCGCGTCATGCTCGGCAATCTGTTGCCGAGCTCGGCGAAGATTTCGTACGACATCATCAACAAGCTGATGACCAAGCGCGAAATCTCCGGCGTCATCGACCAGGTCTACCGTCACTGCGGTCAGAAGGAGACGGTGATCTTCTGCGACCGCATCATGGCGCTCGGCTTCTACAACGCGTTCAAGGCCGGCATTTCGTTCGGCAAGGACGACATGGTCGTGCCGCACTCCAAGTGGAAGATCGTCGACACCACCCGTACGCTGGCGAAGGATTTCGAGCAGCAGTACAATGACGGCCTGATCACCCATGGCGAGAAGTACAACAAGGTGGTCGACGCCTGGTCGAAGGCGACCGAAGAAATCGCCAAGGAGATGATGAAGGAAATCTCCTCGACCAAGAAGAACGCCAAGGGCGCCGACGCCGACATCAACTCGATCTACATGATGGCGCATTCGGGCGCGCGCGGTTCGCCGGCCCAGATGCGTCAGCTCGCTGGTATGCGCGGCCTGATGGCCAAGCCGTCGGGTGAGATCATCGAGACGCCGATCATTTCCAACTTCAAGGAAGGTCTGTCGGTGCTCGAATACTTCAACTCGACCCACGGTGCCCGCAAGGGCCTCGCGGACACCGCGTTGAAGACCGCGAACTCGGGCTACCTGACGCGCCGTCTGGTCGACGTGGCGCAGGACTGCATCATCACGCAGGACGATTGCGGCACCAAGCTCGGCATCAAGATGCGCGCCATCGTCGATGCCGGCACGGTCGTGGCCTCGCTGGCGTCCCGCATTCTCGGCCGCACCGCGGGCGAGGATCTGCGCGATGCCGCGACCAACAAGGTCGTGGTCAAGCGCGGCACGCTGATGGAGGAGACTCACGTCGACGCCATCCAGCAGGCCGGCATCCAGGAAGTGAAGATCCGTTCGGCCCTGACCTGCGAACTCGTCAACGGCATCTGCGGCAAGTGCTACGGCCGCGATCTGGCCCGCGGAACGCCGGTCAACCATGGTGAAGCGGTCGGCGTCATCGCGGCGCAGTCGATCGGTGAACCCGGCACCCAGCTGACGATGCGTACGTTCCACATCGGCGGCGCGGCGCAGATCAACGAGCAGTCGTTCATCGAGTCGAACTTCGACGGCAAGGTGACCATCAAGAACAAGGCCATCGCCAAGAACAGCGAAGGCCATCTGGTCGCGATGGTCCGCAACATGGTGGTTGCGATCACCGACGCCGACGGCACCGAGCGTGCGACCCACCGCATTCAGTACGGCGCGCGCATGCACGTCGATGAAGGCGATATGGTCAAGCGCGGCCAGCGGATCGCCGAATGGGATCCGTACAGCCGTCCGGTTCTGACCGAAGTCGAGGGCACGATCGGGTTCGAGGACCTGGTCGAAGGCCAGTCGATCTCGGAAACGCTCGACGAATCCACCGGTATCGCCAAGCGCGTCGTCATCGACTGGCGCGCCTCGCGTGGTGGCGCGGATCTGCGCCCGGCTATCGTGGTCAAGGGCAAGGACGGCAAGGTCCTGAAGCTCGCACGTGGCGGCGATGCCCGCTACATGCTGTCGGTCGACGGCATTCTGTCGGTCGACACCGGCGCGAAGGTCAAGGCCGGCGACATCCTGGCGCGTATCTCCACCGAGAGCGCCAAGACCCGCGACATCACGGGCGGTCTGCCGCGCGTGGCCGAACTGTTCGAGGCTCGCAAGCCAAAGGATGCGGCGATCATCGCGGAAATCGCGGGCACGATCCGCTTCGGCCGCGACTACAAGAACAAGCGCCGCATCTCGATCGAGCCGATGGACAAGACCGAGGAGACCAGGGAGTACCTGATCCCGAAGGGCAAGCACATCCATCTGCAGGACGGCGATATCGTCGAAAAGGGCGATTTCATCGTCGAAGGCAATCCGGCACCGCACGACATCCTGGCGATCAAGGGCATCGAGGAACTCGCAGCCTATCTGGTCAACGAAATCCAGGAAGTCTACCGGCTGCAGGGCGTGCTCATCAACGACAAGCACATCGAGGTGATTGTCCGTCAGATGCTGCAGAAGGTCGAGATCACCGACCAGGGCGAGACCGACATGATCTCGGGCGAACAGGTCGACAAGATCGAGTTCGACGTGATCAACGCCAAGGCCAAGGAAGAGGGCAAGAAGATCGCCACGGGAACGCCGGTACTGCTCGGCATCACCAAGGCGAGCCTGCAGACCCGCTCGTTCTTCTCGGCGGCCTCGTTCCAGGAGACCACCCGCGTGCTCACCGAAGCCGCCGTCAACGGCAAGGTGGATCCGCTGGAAGGCCTCAAGGAGAACGTCATTGTCGGCCGGCTGATCCCGGCGGGCACCGGCGCCTCGATGGCCAAGATCCGCGAAGTCGCGGTCAAGCGCGACAAGCTGATCCTCGACGAGCGCGAGAAGCAGGCCGCGATCGTGCCGACCGCTCCGGAAGCGGAACCGCTGGCGCTGCCGCCCGCGGAATAGGGACCTGTCCAGTTCCGCCCAACAAGAAAGCCGGCTGCGAAGCCGGCTTTTGCTTTTTACAACGCGGGGTCCCGACGCTTCACGCCCAACAACGGTGTGTGCTATCAGTATGGAATTTGGTGAACAACACGCTCCTTGCGATTCCCCATGAGCGACTCAATTTCAGAACATTTGATCGACCGCATTTACGAGGCGGGGCTCATTCCTTCCCTTTGGCCGGCTGTGCTTGGCGAGCTCGGTGCGGCGACCAGCGGTAGCGGTGGGTTTATGTTCGCCGTGCGGGACGGATACGTCAGCGCGGTCAACTCAGTCGAATATGATGCGACCATGCCGCTCTTTCTGAATGACGGGTGGAGCGAGCGCGATCCGAATCTGCCGCGCGCCATCGCGCTGAATCATGCAGGCTTCCTCACGGACGGCGATCTTCTGTCGGATGAGGAGATTGCAACCAACGAAGTCTATTGCAATTTCTATCGCAAATACGGCCTCGGCTACCGGGCCGGCACGATCATCCCGATACCGAGTGGCGATTCGATCGCCATCGTCGTGCCGCGGCACCAGGATCTTGGTCCGGTGCCGCGCGAGATGGTCACCTTCCTGGATGGACTGCGGCCACATTTAGCGCGGGCATCGCTTACGGCGAACCGCCTTGGCTTCGAGCGCGCACGCGCCCAGGCGGACGCGTTGCAGGCGCTGGGGCTGCCCGGCGCGGTGCTACGTGCGCGCGGCCAGGTGTTCGCGGCCAACGGCCTGTTCGAGGCGTTGATGCCTTCGCTGTTTGAAGACCGTGCCGAGCGCGTGACTATGACGGATGTGACGGCGGATGCGCTGCTGGCCGAAGCGCTCGCCGCGCGGCCTCTTGGGGATGGCCGGATCATCAAGTCCATACCGGTTGCCGCGACGGCCAATTATCTGCCGATGGTCTTGCACGTCATTCCCGTCCGCGGGGCCGCGCGCGACATCTTCACGCAAGCGAGCGTGCTGCTTGTGGTGACGCCAGTCGATCGCGCCGCGGTGCCGACCGCCGAAGTCCTGCAAGGCCTGTTCGACCTGACGCCGGCGGAAGCGCGTGTGGCGCGCGGCATCAGCGAGGCCCGCACGATCGAAGTACTCGCAGGGACGCTTGGTGTCAGCCGTGAAACGGTGCGCTCTCAGCTCAAGTCCGTGCTCGCGAAAACAGGCCTTTCGCGGCAGCAGGAACTGATCAGTCTGCTCGCCGGCAAGGCGTTCCCGAAATAACGAAACGTCCGCGGGAATCCGAAGGCATACTCCACGTCTGCGGGAATAAGGCCGGCGGAGCCGCTTGCCGCTACCGTGGCTGCGAATTCACACACGGCGACGCCCGATCAACCACCGGCGCCGAACCCCCGTAAGAGTACGGATTCGGATGAAAAAGCGCAGTTATCGCGGGCTCCCTGGCGCTTTCCGGCATTGCTGCAATGCGCGGACCTGCTTTGTTCATCTTCCCTTCAGGGTGAAAAGCGCTTTTGCTAAGGAGACTTAAACCGGCTGCACTTGGGGGCAGGCGGGAACTTGCGGAAAACACATGCTCGATCTTGCAATCGTAGGCGGCGGCCCGGGCGGGCTGATGAGCGCCTGGTATCTGAAAAAGAAGCTCGGCGATCTCTGCCGCATCACGATCTACGAGGCATCCGACCGGGTCGGCGGCAAGATCGTCACGCGCAAATTCGATTCGGCGCCGGCGATGTATGAGGCCGGCGTTGCCGAGATCTATGATTACTCGATGACCGGCCCGGATCCGCTGCGCGAGCTGATCCAGCATTTCGGCCTGCAGACGATTCCGATGGACGCCGAGCAGGTGCAGTTCGACGGCGAACTCCTCAATGACGTGCCGGGCATGCGCCGCAAATACGGCGCGAAGACCGCAGCCGCGATCGAGGGCTTCCGCAAGCGCTGCAGCGATATGGTGTCGCCGCTCGAATATTACGAAGGCGTCGGCGCCCACGATAACGAGCATCCGTGGGCCTACATGACCGCCGAGGAACTGCTCGAAAAGTTCGTCGACGACGATACCGCCAAGCGCTTCTTCAAGGTGATGGCCCGCTCGGACATCGCGACCGAGCCCCACAACACCAACGGGCTGAACGCGCTGAAGAACTTCGTGATGGATGTCGACGGCTATATCGGGCTGTATTCGATTCAGAACGGCAACGAACAACTGGTCGATTGCCTGCGCAGCGAAGTCACCGCCGATATCCAGCTCAATCACCGGGTGCTCCAGGTCGGCAAGACGTCCTCCGGCCGCTATCAGCTCAACATGATGAACGGCAAGGGACCGGAGACGCGGGACTTCGATCTTGTGGTGATGTGCCTGCCGCATTCCTGGCTCGGCACGATGCGCTGGAACGGCGAGCAGCTGCGCAAGTCGATGGTCAAGCACGTCGCCTATTTCGACCGGCCCGCGCATTATCTGCGGGTTTCGATCCTGTTCGACGAGCCGTTCTGGGGCGAGAAGATCCCCGGCGCCTGGTTCATGTCGGAGGCATTCGGCGGCTGCTGCGTCTACAACGAGGGCGCGCGTCATGATGTGGGCAAGCATGGCGTCCTGAACTGGCTGATCGCGGGTTCCGATGCGCTGGCATTTGCAAATCTCAGCGATCAGGAACTGATCGACGCCGCGTTGAAGTCGCTGCCGGCGGCGCTCGGCAACGCCCGTGACTATTTCAAGGAAGGCAAGATCCATCGCTGGCTGTCGTCGGTGAACGCGCTGCCGGGCGGCTTGCCGGTGCGCGACGTCATGACCAACCACCGGCCCGAGCCGAAGGAACATCCGGGGATCGTCGTGGTCGGCGATTATCTGTTCGACTCCACGCTGAACGGACTGCTCGACTCCTCCGACGCCGCCACCGACATCATCGTCTCCGAGATGATGCGGCTACGCCGCGCACGCGCGCAGGCGGGCGGGTCGCTCTCCGACAAGATCGATCGCGATTATTTCGAAAATTATCGCGGGCTTGGCCCCTACAGCGAGGTCTGGAGCGAGTTTACCGACCCGGCCTATCTGACGGACCTGATCAAGATCGTCTGGAACCGGGCGAGGGGCTACAAGCTCCTGATCGCCGGCTCGGCCAGCGGCGAACTGGTCGGCGCGCTGCGCGAGCGCGGCATCGACGCCTGGGGCATCGAAAACAACCGCGCCATCCATGCCCGGACGCCGAAGGCGCTGAAGAAATTCAACAAGCTCGGCTCGATCGTCGATATGCCGTTCAAGGACGGCGAGTTCGATTTCGTGTTCGAGACCAGCCTGTGCCACGTCGCGGAGAAGCAGGTCCCGCGCGCCGTGCGCGAACTGAACCGGGTGATCAAGACCGGACTGCTGTTCGGCTCCGTCACGTCGGACACGCCGCCGGCGCTGATCGACCGCTACGACCTGCTGCGCGGGGTGAAGAAGCTCAGCACCTGGTGGGAATGGTCGGAGTTGTTCTTCGGCAACGGATTCGACCTCTCAATGCATCGCCGCGACGTCACCGATGCATTGTGGGCGGCGACGCTTGCCGCCAACAAGGGGCCGGGACAGTGGTACGCCGACTCCGACAGCCTGCGCTATTCGTTCTTCGACAAGGTGGAGTCCGAAGACTGATCGGCAGCTTCCGGTACTCGGATTGTTTGCCAATTGTTTTGCCGAATTCATCCTGATCGCATAGGATCGGCGCGGTAGCGTCCACCGCTATCGCGTTTCGATTTGCGGTCATGCCGGCCGTGCAGCATCGGTTGGTTTCATGGCGCCAAAGCCTCCTTCTTCGGATGATCAGAATCCCGCGTCAGCGGACGATCCTGAGCTTGCGAAGAAGCTCGCGCTCGAGGCTATCGCCAGTGGCAAGCCGGCCGGCTTGCCCGCCGCCGATGACGGCATAAAAGACAAAAAAGCCAAGAAAGACGAGGACGAGGACGACGAGCTGGAGCTCGACGACGATGATGACGAGGACCTCGTCGTCTTCACCGCGAAGGAAGCCGCCGGCGCGATGGCGACGGTCTACGGCTTCGTCAAGCCCTATCTGGGCAATTACAGGAAGCCATTGGCGATCGTCACCTTCGGCGTGCTGGTCGAGACGCTGTTCAACGTCATCATGCCGCTCAGCCTGAAATTCCTGATCGACGACGCGCTCGGCGAAGAGGATTTCCAGGCGCTCTACAAGATCCTCGGCGTGCTCGCGGTCGCCGGCATCATCACCTCGATCGTCGCGATCTGGTATGAGCGCTGGGATGCGCGGCTGGCAGCCGGCATCATTTCCGATGTCCGGACCCGGTTGTTCGAGCATGTCCAGAGCTTGCCGGCGGGCTATTTCGCCCGCACCAAGCGTGGCGAAATTCTCTCGCGCTTCTCCATCGACCTCTCGGCCTTCGAGGGGGCGGTCAAGACCTTTGCCAACAGCGCGGCGCTGCCGTTCCTGGAGCTGATCGCCGGCATCATCCTGATGCTGTTCCTGAACTGGCAGCTCGCGGCCGTCGCGCTTCTGGTGTTTCCGATCACGCTGATCGGCCCGCGGATTCTGACGCCAAAGGCGGTGCAGGCCAATTACGAGCAGAAGCTGAATGAATCGGCGCTGCTCGGCATGGTGCAGGAAAACGTCGCGGCCCAGGCGGTGGTGAAAGCGTTCAGCTTGCAGCGCCGCGCGTTCGGCTGGTTCTCCCTACGCAACCAGGATGTGCGCACCAAGACCGCGTCCGCGGTGTTCCTGTCGACCATGGTGGAACGCACCGTCACGATCTCGGTGCTGTTGCTGCATCTGGTGGTGCTCGCGATCGGCGCCTATCTCGCCACCACGGGCCAGATCACCATCGGCACCTTCGTGACCTTCGAGAGCGCGTTCTGGGAGGTGTCCTACAACATCGCCCATCTTATGCATTTCATTCCGGTGTCGATCCAGGCGGCCGCATCGGTGCGGCATATGCAGGAACTGCTGGACGAGCCGACCCGCGGGGCCGACCGCCCCGGCGCGCCCGATCTGCCCCGCATCACCAACGACATCACCTTCGATCGCGTGACCTTCCAGTACGAGGGCAGCGAGACGCCGGTGCTCGACAATCTCAGCCTCAAGCTCAATGCCGGCAAGCGTATCGCCGTCGTCGGACCCAGCGGCTCCGGCAAGAGCACGCTGCTCAATCTGATCCTGCGGCTCTACCAGCCCGACGAGGGGCGCCTGACCATCGACGGCGTCGACGTCCGCCGCGTCACCCTGGAATCGCTGCGCGGGAGCATGGCGGTCGTGTTCCAGGAGAACATGCTGTTCAACATGTCGATCCGCGAAAACATCCGGCTCGGCAAGGAAGGCGCGAGCGACGAAGAGGTCGTGGAGGCCGCCAAGAAGGCCGAGATTCACCAGTACATCATGAGCCTGCCGCAGAAATACGACACGCCGGTCGGCGAACGCGGCGACACGCTGTCGGGCGGCCAGCGCCAGCGCATCGCGATCGCGCGCGCCGTCATCCGCAACCCGTCCGTCCTGCTGCTGGACGAAGCGACGTCCGCGCTCGACCAGACCACGGAAGCTGCGATCAATCGCACGCTGCTGAAGGTCGCGGAGGGACGCACCATGATCTGGTCGACGCACCGCCTGACGTCGGTGGTCGAGATGGACGAGATCATCGTGATTTCAAACGGCAAGGCGATCGAGCGCGGCTCGCACGCGGAGCTGCTTGCCCGCAATGGCGCCTACCGCAAGCTCTGGGACGACCAGGGCCACAAGCCGCACAATGCGGCCGGTCAGGCGGACGACGACAATGAAGACGACGATGATGATGATGAGGACGAGGACGAGGAGGAGTGAGCGTGGGTTTTTGATTCCGCGCTGATTGCCTTGCGTAACCGTCGCAGATTGCCTTCGCCAAACCACGCCAGGAATCGCGCCAGGCGTTGTGCGCGCCAGTAGATGCCGCGGTCCAGGGTGACCTTGCGGAAGCTGAAGGCCTTCGCCATCGACCAGGCGTCGCAGGCCTGCTTGACCGGATCTTCGTAGTACGACGCGATCTTGGCCTCGTTCATGCCCTCGGTCCCCAGCCAGGCGGGAATATGGACGTTGCAGAGCTGGGTGACGTCAGTGAGTACCTTGTCTGTGCCGGTGCCCGTGACGGGGCAGGTGGTGGCGAAGGCGTCGCCGACCAGGACGATGCCGGGCTGCCGATAGCCTGTGCTGACGTGGATATCCGCTGGCCTGATCTTGACGTCGCCTGACACGGTATACTCGCCGGTGATGCGGCGCAGCCGCGGCAGCGCGGCATTCATGGTCTCGACCGGCTTTTGCCGCATCTCGCGCAGCCAGGGATCGTCGGCCTCGCGATAGGCGAACAGATTCGCTCGCATCCTGGTGCCGACCGGAAACAGCGTCAGATAGGGGATACGGCCGCTCGGACGTTCCGAAAAATAGGTCAGCGCGGGAAATGCGAAAGCGGCGCGACCGGCGGGCGCAAGGTCGAATCCGATCGAGATCGAGTGGCACGGGCTGATGATCTGGCGTTCGATGCCGAGATTGCGGCGGAGCCCGATGTTCAACCCATTGGCCAGCACCACCAGCCGCGCCGAGATCGATTCGCCGTTCGAGAGCGTGAGCTTCTGGCGATCGTCGCTGGTCGAGACATCCGTGACCTTGGCGTAGACCAGTTCGGCAGGTTTGGGGATTTCGGCCCGAATCGCCATGATCAGCGCGTCATACATGATGCCGAACTGCTGGCTCGGCCGCTTGTCGAGCAGATAGCCGGCCCGCGCGATCCAGTTTTCGCCGTCATGGGTGGTCGAACGCAGCAGCGAATCGGCGAATCCCGTCTTGTACAAAAGGTCGACCTGGGTGTCGCCGCTCAGCTTTTCGACGCGAAAATCGAACGGATAATTTTCATGCGGGTCGATCAGGAGCGTCGGAATCCCGGCGCGTCCGAGCATCGCGGCCGCGGTCGAGCCGGCGAGGCCGCCCCCGATAATTGCAATGTCCGTGTACTGCATAGGAATTTCCGGCCTTGAAGGGCTAGTTTTGCGCCGGGAAAGGCAAATAAAGGCTTAGCTTGGCAATCCGCTTTGGACGGGAACCCGGGGAATTATGTTTCTGGATATATTTACCCGGGTAAAATAAGTGAGAATCGCCGGCACCGTTCGATTCGAAGAAGCGGGGAGTGCCGCCAATTTCGGTACGCACCGATTCACGCGAAGCTCTGAATCTGCCGGTGCCATAGGCGTTTCCTGCGTTGTCGTTTCGCTTGACTTAGCTACCCACGGCTTATAGAAGACCCCCACTTCACGACAGGCGGTGAGCGTCGCCAGCGTCGGAACGGAACACCCTTCAAATCCTTATGGACCCAAATCCTTCTGGACTGAGACGGGCACCAACCTCGACGAATGCCGCTCAAACGCTGTCGATCATATAGCTAGGCAATGCCAGTGCGATTTTAGTTCTCTTGAGCACGTTCTCTTGAGAGTGAACTCGGATGCATGACCTCGGTAGCAGGCCGAACAGCGAACGCTGATCGGCCTCCAGTCGCGGTCCTCTGTGGCGTCGAAGCGCTTTCCGCTCAGCAATGAGTGGTTGGCGCGATTTCGTTTTGCGTGGGTCTTTTTCCCGTGCAAGGCGGCCGAACGGGGCGGCTAGTCCCGAGAAGAATTTGCGAAGCCATCTCCGGTTTCGCGCGAACTAAAGGGTGAAGGCTGACATGCCGACGATCAACCAGCTGATCGCAAAACCGCGTACCGTGCAGAAGTCGCGCAAGAAGGTGCCGGCGCTGCAGCAGTCGCCGCAGAAGCGCGGCGTTTGCACGCGCGTCTATACCACGACCCCGAAGAAGCCGAACTCGGCGCTTCGTAAGGTTGCCAAGGTGCGCCTGACCAACGGCTTCGAAGTGATCGGCTACATCCCGGGTGAAGGCCATAACCTTCAGGAGCACTCGGTGGTCATGATCCGCGGCGGCCGCGTCAAGGATTTGCCCGGCGTGCGCTACCACATTCTCCGCGGCGTCCTCGATACCCAGGGCGTCAAGAACCGTAAGCAGCGTCGTTCGAAGTACGGCGCGAAGCGTCCGAAGTAAGCGGGAACAGCCAAGATGTCTCGTCGCCATTCAGCTGAAAAGCGTGAAGTGAACCCGGATCCGAAGTTCGGGAACATCATCATTACGAAGTTCATGAATTCGATCATGTACGACGGCAAGAAGTCTGCCGCCGAGAGCATCGTCTACGGCGCGCTCGCCATGATCGAGGCCAAGACCAAGCAGGGCCCGCTGCCGGTGTTCGAGCAGGCGCTGGAAAACGTCATGCCGACCATCGAAGTGCGTTCGCGCCGCGTCGGCGGCGCCACCTATCAGGTGCCGGTTGAAGTGCGTTCCGTCCGCCGTCAGGCGCTCGGAATTCGCTGGATCATCACCGCGGCGCGCGATCGCAACGAGAAGACCATGACGGAGCGGCTCTCGGCCGAGTTGCTCGACGCGTCGAACAACCGGGGGAACGCCGTCAAGAAGCGTGAAGACGTGCACCGGATGGCGGAAGCCAACCGAGCCTTCTCGCACTATCGCTGGTAACGGCGAAACACGGATTTTAAGGAACAACCCATGCCCCGCGTTCATGCCATAGAGAACTACCGCAACTTCGGTATCATGGCGCATATCGATGCCGGCAAGACCACGACCACCGAGCGCATCCTTTATTACACCGGCAAGAGCCACAAGATCGGCGAAGTGCACGAAGGTGCCGCGACGATGGACTGGATGGAGCAGGAGCAGGAGCGCGGCATTACGATTACGTCGGCTGCGACCACCGCGTTCTGGGAAGGCAAGCGCCTCAACATCATCGACACTCCCGGCCACGTCGACTTCACCATTGAAGTCGAGCGTTCGCTGCGCGTGCTCGACGGCGCGGTATGCGTGCTCGACTCGAACCAGGGCGTTGAACCCCAAACCGAAACCGTCTGGCGTCAGGGCGACAAGTACCGCGTTCCGCGCATCGTCTTCGCCAACAAGATGGATAAGACCGGCGCCGACTTCTACAAATGCATGCAGGATATTGTCGATCGCCTCGGCGCCAAGCCGATTGCGATCCAGCTTCCGATCGGCTCCGAAAACAACTTCAAGGGCCTGGTCGATCTCGTCCGCATGAAGGGCGTGGTCTGGGAAGAAGAGAAGCTCGACGCCAAGTTCGTCGACATCGATATTCCCGAGGACATGGTCGAGAAGGCCAATGAGTATCGCGAGAAGCTGCTGGAAGCCGCCGTCGAACTCGACGACGACGTTCTTGCTGCTTACCTCGACGGCAAAGAGCCCGATGTCGCGACCTTGAAGCGCATGATCCGCAAGGCCGTGCTGACCGGCGCGTTCTTCCCGGTGCTGTGCGGTTCGGCGTTCAAGAACAAGGGCGTGCAGCCGCTGCTCGACGCGGTCGTGGACTATCTGCCGTCGCCGGTCGACGTGCCCGCGATCAAGGGCATCGATGAAGACGGCAATGAAGTCACCCGCAAGGCCGACGACAAGGAGCCGCTGGCTCTGCTCGCGTTCAAGATCATGGACGACCCGTTCGTCGGCACCATCACCTTCTGCCGCATCTATTCGGGTGTGCTGATGAGCGGTACCGGCGTGGTCAACTCGACCCGCGAGAAGAAAGAACGTATCGGCCGCATGCTGCTGATGCATGCGAACAACCGCGAAGACATCAAGGAAGCCTATGCCGGCGACATCGTTGCTTTGGCGGGCCTGAAGGAAGCGCGCACCGGTGACACGCTGTGCGATCCCGACAAGCAGGTGATCCTGGAAAAGATGGAATTCCCGGAGCCGGTGATCGAAATCGCGATCGAGCCGAAGTCGAAGGCCGACCAGGAAAAGCTCGGCGTCGCGCTTGCGAAGCTCGCTGCGGAAGATCCGTCGTTCCGCGTGTCGACCGACCAGGAGTCCGGCCAGACCATCCTCAAGGGCATGGGCGAACTCCATCTCGACATCAAGGTCGACATCCTGCGCCGTACCTACAAGGTCGATGCGAACATTGGCGCGCCGCAGGTGGCGTTCCGTGAGCGCGTCACCAAAAAGGCCGAGGTCAAGTACACGCACAAGAAGCAGACCGGCGGTACCGGTCAGTTCGCTGAAGTGTCGATCGTGGTCGAGCCGAACGAGCCCGGCAAGGGCTACGAGTTCGAGTCCAAGGTTGTTGGTGGTTCGGTGCCGAAGGAATACATCCCCGGCGTCGAAAAGGGCCTCAACAGCGTGATGGGCTCGGGTGTCGTCGCCGGCTTCCCGGTGGTCGACGTCAAGGTGACGCTGGTCGACGGCAAGTATCACGACGTCGACTCGTCGGCGCTGGCCTTCGAAATCGCATCGCGCGCGGCATTCCGCGAAGCGCTGACGAAGGGCAAGTCCGTCCTGCTCGAGCCGATCATGAAGGTCGAAGTGGTGACCCCGGAAGACTATACCGGTTCGGTCATCGGCGACCTGAATTCGCGGCGCGGCCAGATCCAGGGTCAAGACATGCGCGGCAACGCCAACGTCATCAACGCGATGGTGCCGCTCATGAACATGTTCGGGTACGTGAATAACCTGCGCTCGATGAGCCAGGGACGCGCGACCTTTACGATGCAATTCGATCACTACGCGGAAGCACCCGCGAACGTGTCCGCAGAAGTCCAGAAGAAGTTTGCCTGATTGTCGTTGGCGGCAGTCAACGATTAAACGGAGAGTCAAATGGCCAAAGCAAAATTTGAACGTAACAAACCGCACTGCAATATCGGAACCATCGGTCACGTCGACCATGGCAAGACTTCGCTGACCGCAGCGATCACCAAGGTGCTGGCTGAAACCGGCGGTGCGACGTTCACGGCGTACGACCAGATCGACAAGGCGCCCGAAGAAAAGGCGCGCGGCATCACGATCTCGACCGCTCACGTCGAATACGAAACCGCGAACCGGCACTACGCCCACGTCGATTGCCCGGGCCACGCCGACTACGTGAAGAACATGATCACCGGTGCGGCGCAGATGGACGGCGCGATCCTGGTGGTGTCGGCCGCCGACGGCCCGATGCCGCAGACCCGCGAGCACATCCTGCTCGCCCGTCAGGTCGGCGTTCCCGCGCTCGTCGTGTTCCTTAACAAGTGCGACATGGTCGACGATCCGGAGCTGCTCGAACTGGTCGAGATGGAAGTCCGCGAACTGCTCTCGAAGTACGAATTCCCGGGCGACACCATCCCGATCATCAAGGGTTCGGCTCTCGCCGCCCTCGAAGACAAGGACAAGAAGCTCGGCCACGACGCAGTTCTCGAACTGATGAAGGCCGTCGACGAAAGCATCCCGCAGCCGGCGCGTCCGATTGACCAGCCGTTCCTGATGCCGGTCGAAGACGTGTTCTCGATCTCGGGCCGCGGCACCGTGGTGACCGGCCGTGTCGAACGCGGCATCGTCAAGGTCGGCGAGGAAATCGAAATCGTCGGTCTGCGCGATACCCAGAAGACCATCGTCACCGGCGTCGAAATGTTCCGCAAGCTGCTCGATCAGGGCCAGGCCGGCGACAACATCGGTGCGCTGCTGCGCGGTACCAAGCGCGAGGAAGTCGAGCGTGGCCAGGTGCTCTGCAAGCCGGGTTCGGTCAAGCCGCACACCAAGTTCAAGGCTGAGGCTTACATCCTGACCAAGGAAGAGGGCGGTCGTCACACCCCGTTCTTCACCAACTACCGGCCGCAGTTCTACTTCCGCACCACCGACGTGACCGGCGTCGTGCATCTGCCCGAAGGCACCGAAATGGTGATGCCGGGCGACAACATCGCGATGGAAGTGCACCTGATCGTGCCGATCGCGATGGAAGAGAAGCTCCGCTTCGCGATCCGCGAAGGTGGCCGCACCGTCGGCTCGGGTGTCGTCTCCGCCATCATTGAGTAAGCGAACAGGAATTGGCGAGTGGCGGATGAAATCATTCGCTACTCGCTAGCCACCATTCGCAAATACGACGACAAAGAAAGACAGCGGCAATGAACGGCCAAAATATTCGCATCCGTCTCAAGGCGTTCGACCATCGAATTCTCGATACGTCGACCCGCGAGATCGTGAACACGGCGAAACGTACCGGTGCTCAGGTTCGCGGACCCATTCCGCTGCCCACCCGCATCGAGAAGTTCACCGTCAACCGTTCGCCGCACGTCGACAAGAAGAGCCGTGAGCAGTTCGAGATGCGCACCCACAAGCGCCTTCTCGACATTGTCGACCCGACCCCGCAGACCGTCGATGCTTTGATGAAGCTCGACCTGGCCGCCGGTGTCGACGTCGAGATCAAGCTCTAAGATTTTTTTAGATCGTCCGAAGTTAGCGGACAGAAAGAACAGGAAGCACGCCGATGCGCTCCGGAGTGATCGCACAAAAGGTCGGGATGACGCGGGTCTTTACGGAGACCGGTGAACATATCCCTGTGACCGTGCTGAAGCTGGGCAATTGCCAGGTTCTGGGCCACCGCACGACCGAGAAGAACGGTTACGTTGCGCTGCAGCTCGGTTCCGGTACCCGCAAGACCGTGTATCTGCCCAAGGCAGAGCGCGGCCAGTTTGCGGTGTCCAAGGTCGAGCCCAAGCGGAAGGTCACCGAGTTTCGCGTGTCCGAGGACGCGCTGATCCCGGTTGGCGCCGAAATTCAGGCGGACCATTTCGTGGTCGGCCAGTTCGTCGACGTCACCGGCACCTCGGTCGGTAAGGGTTTTGCCGGCGGCATGAAGCGCTGGAACTTCGGCGGTCTTCGCGCCACCCACGGTGTGTCGGTTTCGCATCGTTCGATCGGTTCGACCGGCGGACGCCAGGATCCCGGCAAGACCTTCAAGAACAAGAAGATGCCCGGTCACATGGGCGTCGATCGCATCACCACGCTCAACCTGCGCGTTGTGCAGACCGACGTCGAGCGCGGCCTGATCCTCGTCGAGGGCGCCGTTCCCGGCTCCAAGGGCGGATGGATCTCGGTGCGTGATGCGGTGAAGAAGCCGTTGCCGAAGGAAGCTCCGAAGCCCGGCAAGTTCAGGGTTGTCGGCGGCGCCGAGCAGGCTCAAGCGCCGGCCGAGCAGGAGGGCGCGTGAGATGGAACTGAAAGTCACGACCCTTGAGGGCAAGGAAGCCGGTTCGGTCCAGCTGTCCGATGAGATTTTCGGCCTGGAGCCGCGCAAGGACATCATCCAGCGCTGCGTCAACTGGCAGCTCGCCAAGCGTCAGGCCGGCACGCACAAGACGCAGGGCCGCGCCGATGTCTGGCGCACCGGCAAGAAGATGTACAAGCAGAAGGGCACCGGCGGTGCTCGTCACGGTTCGGCCCGCGTTCCGCAGTTCCGCGGCGGTGGCCGTGCGTTCGGTCCGGTGGTGCGCTCGCACGCCTTCGCCTTGCCGAAGAAGGTGCGCGCACTGGCACTTCGCCATGCGCTCTCCGCCAAGGCAAAGGACGGCGGGCTGATCGTGATCGAATCGGCGACGCTCGAGGCCGCCAAGACCAAGGCTCTGGTCGGGCATTTCTCGGGTCTCGGCCTGACCAATGCGCTGATCATCGACGGCGCCGAGGTCAACACCGGTTTCGCGACCGCGGCCCGCAACATTCCGAACATCGACGTGCTGCCGATCCAGGGCATCAACGTCTATGACATTCTGCGCCGTCACAAGCTGGTGCTGACCAAGTCGGCGGTGGATGCGTTGGAGGCGCGCTTCAAATGAAGAATATCGATCCGCGCCATTACGACGTGATCGTTGCCCCGGTGGTGACCGAAAAGGCAACGGTAGCGTCCGAGCACAACAAGGTTGTGTTCAAGGTCGCCTCCAAGGCGACCAAGCCGCAAATCAAGGAAGCCGTCGAGAAGCTGTTCGACGTCAAGGTGAAGAGCGTGAACACGCTGGTCCGCAAGGGCAAGACCAAGGTGTTCCGCGGTAATTTCGGTTCGCAGTCGGATGTGAAGCGGGCGATCGTGACCCTCGAAGAGGGCCACCGCATCGACGTCACCACCGGACTATAAGGCGTTACGACGATGGCATTGAAAACATACAATCCGACGACGCCGGGCCAGCGCCAGCTGGTGATGGTCGACCGTTCGGCGCTGTACAAGGGCAAGCCGGTCAAGGCGTTGACCGAGGGCAAGCAGAGCAATGGCGGCCGCAACAACACCGGCCGTATCACGGTTCGCTTTCGTGGCGGTGGCCACAAGAAGGCCTACCGGATGGTCGATTTCAAGCGCGACAAGGTCGACGTAGCCGCGACCGTCGAGCGCCTGGAATACGATCCGAACCGCACCGCGTTCATCGCGCTGATCAAGTATGCCGACGGCGAGCAGGCCTATATCCTGGCGCCGCAGCGGCTGGCCGCGGGCGACACCGTCGTTGCCGGCAACTATGTCGACGTGAAGCCCGGCAATGTCATGCCGCTCGGCAACATGCCGGTCGGCACCATCGTCCACAATATCGAGATGAAGATCGGCAAGGGCGGCCAGATCGCACGTTCCGCCGGCACCTATGCGCAGATCGTCGGCCGCGATCAGGACTACGTCATTCTGCGTCTCAACTCGGGCGAACAGCGCCTGGTGCACGGCCGTTGCCGCGGCACCATCGGCGCGGTGTCGAACCCCGATCACATGAACATCTCGATCGGCAAGGCCGGCCGTACCCGCTGGCTGGGCTGGCGTCCGCATAACCGCGGCGTCGTCATGAACCCGATCGACCATCCGCACGGCGGCGGCGAAGGCCGCACCTCGGGCGGCCGCCACCCGGTGACCCCGTGGGGCAAGCCGACCAAGGGCAAGAAGACCCGTTCGAATAAGTCGACCAACAGATTCATCCTCCTAAGCCGCCACAAGCGGAAGAAGTAAGGAACGCCGGACATGGTTCGTTCAGTCTGGAAAGGCCCGTTCGTCGAAGGCTCTCTGCTCAAGAAAGCAGATGCCGCGCGTGCGTCCGGCCGTCACGACGTCATCAAGATCTGGAGCCGCCGCTCGACCATCCTGCCGCAGTTCGTCGGCCTGGTCTTCGGTGTCTACAACGGCCAGAAGCATGTGCCGGTATCGGTCAACGAGGAAATGGTGGGTCACAAGTTCGGCGAATTCTCGCCGACCCGTACCTTCCATGGCCATTCTGGCGACAAGAAAGCCAAGAAGGCTTGAGGAATAAGCGATGAGCAAACCAAAGCGCGAAAGAGTGCTCGCGGATAACGAGGCCAAGGCTGTGGCCCGGATGCTGCGCGTGAGCCCGCAGAAGCTTAATCTTGTCGCGCAGCTGATCCGCGGCCGGAAGGCGTCTGCGGCACTGGCCGACCTGCAGTTCTCGCGCAAGCGGATCGCGGTCGACGTCAAGAAGTGCCTGGAATCGGCGATCGCGAACGCCGAAAACAACCACGACCTCGAGGTCGACGATCTGGTCGTCGCCGAGGCCCATGTCGGCAACGGCATCGTGATGAAGCGCTTTTCGCCGCGCGGCCGTGGCCGTTCGGGTCGTATCTACAAACCGTTCTCGCACCTGACCATCGTGGTTCGTCAGGTCGAGGCCGAGGCTGGCGCTTAAGGGCGCGGGAGAAGACGATGGGTCAAAAAATCAATCCAATCGGACTGCGTCTCGGCATCAACCGTACGTGGGATTCCCGTTGGTTCGCTGGCAAGAACGAATACGGCAAGCTGCTGCATGAGGACGTCAAGATCCGTGAGATCCTGCACAAGGAACTCAAGCAGGCAGCCGTCGCCCGCATCGTGATCGAGCGTCCGCACAAGAAGTGCCGCGTGACGATCCATTCGGCGCGTCCGGGCGTCGTGATCGGCAAGAAGGGCGCCGACATCGACAAGCTGCGCAAGCGAGTTGCCGACATCACGGCTTCCGACGTCGTCATCAACATCGTCGAAATCCGCAAGCCGGAACTAGACGCCACCCTGGTCGCCGAATCGATCGCCCAGCAGCTCGAGCGTCGCGTCGCATTCCGCCGCGCCATGAAGCGCGCGGTGCAGTCGGCGATGCGTCTTGGCGCCGAAGGCATTCGTATCAACTGCTCGGGCCGTCTCGGCGGCGCCGAAATCGCGCGTATGGAATGGTATCGCGAAGGTCGCGTTCCCTTGCATACGCTGCGCGCCGACGTCGATTACGGCGTGGCGACTGCGTTCACGACATTCGGTACCTGCGGCGTCAAGGTCTGGATCTTCAAAGGCGAGATCCTCGAGCACGATCCGATGGCCCAGGACAAGAAGATGGCCGAAGGCGACAATACCCGTCCGCGTCGCGACGCTGCTTGAGACATTAGAGAAGGTTTGAGGGCGTAAGCCATGATGCAACCAAAGAAAACGAAGTTCCGGAAGGCGCATAAGGGCCGTATCCACGGCGTTGCGACTTCGGGCGCGACGTTGTCGTTCGGACAGTTCGGCCTGAAGGCGATGGCGCCCGAGCGCATCACCGCCCGTCAGATCGAAGCCGCACGCCGCGCGCTGACCCGTCACATGAAGCGCGCCGGCCGCGTCTGGATCCGCGTGTTTCCGGACCTGCCGGTGTCGAAGAAGCCCGCCGAAGTCCGCATGGGCTCGGGCAAGGGCACGCCGGAACTGTGGGTGGCCCGGGTCAAGCCTGGCCGCGTGATTTTCGAGATCGACGGCGTCACGGTGCAGACCGCAAAGGAAGCGCTCTCGCTCGCCGCCGCCAAGCTGCCGATCAAGACGCGCTTCGTCGCGCGCATTGCGGAGTAACCGTCATGGCCGAGATGAAAACCGCCGACATTCGCGCGATGAGCGACGATCAGAGGGAGGACGCCGTCCTCAACCTGAAGAAAGAGCGTTTCAACCTGCGTTTCCAGCGCGCCACCGGGCAGCTGGAGAACACCACGCGGCTGCGTGAAGCCCGCCGCGATATCGCCCGCATCAAGACCATCGCCGCGCAAGCGCGCGCGAAGAAGAAGTAAGAGGCCGGATATGCCGAAACGAACCCTTCAGGGCGTGGTCGTGAGCGACAAGCAAGCCAAGACGATAGTGGTGCGCGTCGATCGCCGCTTCACCCACCCGATCTACAAGAAGACGATCCGTCGCTCCAAGAACTACCACGCGCACGACGAGAACAACGAGTTCAAGCCGGGCGACATGGTGTGGATCGAGGAGAGCAAGCCGATCTCGAAGTTGAAGCGCTGGACGGTTGTCCGGGGCGAACAGAAGAAAACGGCCTGAAGCAGGTCGGGCTTAGCCTGACCGGTTTTGGGAAATTTTAAGCGCGTTCCAGCGCATCAGAAAGAGGACGAGGTGCATCAATGATTCAGATGCAGACCAACCTCGACGTGGCCGATAATTCAGGCGCACGCCGTGTCATGTGCATCAAGGTGCTTGGGGGCTCCAAGCGCCGCTATGCCACCGTGGGCGATGTTATCGTTGTGTCGATCAAGGAAGCGATTCCGCGCGGCAAGGTGAAGAAGGGCGACGTGATGAAGGCTGTCGTGGTGCGGGTCCGCAAGGACATCCGCCGCGCCGACGGCTCGGTCATCCGCTTCGACCGCAACGCCGCCGTGCTGATCAACAATCAGTCGGAGCCGGTCGGCACCCGTATCTTCGGGCCCGTGCCGCGCGAGCTGCGCGCCAAGAACCACATGAAGATCATTTCACTTGCGCCGGAGGTGCTGTGATGGCTGCCAAGATCCGCAAGGGTGACAAGGTCATCGTGCTGAACGGCCGCGACAAGGGCCGTACCGGCGAAGTATTCGAGGTTCGTCCCGACGAGAACAAGGCTCTCGTGCGCGGCGTCAACCTGGTGAAGCGTCACCAGAAGCAGACCCAGGCCCAGGAAGGCGGCATCATCTCCAAGGAGGCGCCGATCCACCTGTCCAACATCGCGTATGTCGGCAAGGACGGCAAACCGACCCGCGTGGGCTTCAAGATTCAGGCTGATGGCAAGAAGGTACGCATTGCCAAGAGCTCGGGAGCAGAGATCGATGGCTGAAACCGCTTATGTGCCGCGCCTGCGCGTGGAGTATGACAAGAGCATCCGCAGCAAGCTGACTGAACAGTTCGGCTATGCCAACGTCATGCAGGTGCCGCGTCTTGACAAGGTCGTCCTCAACATGGGCGTCGGCGACGCCGTCAACGACCGCAAGAAGGCCGAGACCGCAGCTGGCGACCTGTCGCTGATCGCCGGCCAGAAGGCGATCGTGACCTATTCGCGCGTCGCGATCGCGACCTTCAAGCTGCGTGAAAACCAGCCGATCGGCTGCAAGGTCACGCTGCGCAAGACCAAGATGTACGAGTTCATCGACCGCCTGGTGAACGTGGCGCTGCCGCGCGTGCGCGACTTCCGGGGCCTCAATCCGAAGAGCTTCGACGGCCGCGGCAATTATTCGCTCGGCCTCAAGGAGCACATCATTTTCCCCGAAATCGACTTCGACAAGGTTTCGGAAGCCCGCGGCATGGACATCACGGTTTGCACCACGGCGCAGACCGACGACGAGGCGCGCGCCTTGTTGACCGCTTTCAATTTCCCGTTCCGGCAGTGAGACGCAGTTAAAGCCTCTCAAACGCGGAAACCCAGGAGCCAAGCATGGCAAAGAAGAGTTCAATCGAGAAGAACAACCGGCGCAAGCGGATGACCAAGAACGCCGCACCCCAGCGCGCGAAGCTGAAGGCGATCATCGCCGACAAGACCAAGCCGATGGAAGAGCGCTTCGCCGCGACGCTGAAGCTTGCCGAGATGCCGCGCAACTCGTCGGCGACGCGCATCCGCAACCGCTGCGAACTCACCGGCCGTCCGCGTTCGGTCTATCGCAAGAACAAGCTCAGCCGCATCGCGCTGCGTGAACTCGGCTCCAAGGGCCTGGTTCCCGGGCTCGTGAAGTCGAGCTGGTAAGGGAGGGTCGTCAGATGTCTACGCACGATCCGATCAGCGATCTCATCACCCGCATCCGCAACGCGCAGATGCGCTCGAAGTCCAAGGTTTCGACCCCGGGCTCGAAGATGCGCGCCAACGTGCTCGAAGTGCTGAAGTCCGAGGGTTACATCCGCGGCTACGCCAGCGTAGAGCATTCGTCCGGCCGCAGCGAACTCGAGATCGAACTGAAATATTTCGACGGCGAGCCGGTCATTCGCGAAATCGAGCGGGTGTCCAAGCCAGGCCGTCGGGTTTACGCCTCGGTGAAGAACCTGCCGCGCGTGAACAACGGTCTCGGTATTTCGGTCTTGTCGACACCGAAGGGAATCATGGCTGACCACGAAGCGCGTGAAGCGAACGTGGGCGGCGAAGTTCTCTTCACGGTGTTCTGAGGAAGGATTCTAGCATGTCACGTGTTGGCAAACGGCCCGTGCCGATCCCGTCCGGTGTGACGGCGACCGTCGAAGGGCAGACCGTCAAGATGAAGGGGCCGAAGGGCCAGCTTCAGTTCGTCGTGCATGACGACGTCGAGGTGAAGTTCGAGGACGGCGCGGTCAAGGTCGCGCCGAAGCTCGAAACCAACCGGGCGCAGGCCATGTACGGCACCGCGCGCGCGCAGGTCGCAAACCTGGTCGAGGGCGTCACCAAGGGTTTCGAGAAGAAGCTCGAGATCACCGGCGTCGGCTACCGCGCCGCGCTGCAGGGCAAGAACCTGCAGCTCGCGCTCGGCTACAGCCACGACGTCGTCTACGCGATCCCCGATGGCATCACCATCGCGGTGCCGAAGCCGACCGAGATCACGATCACGGGCAATGATTCCCAGCGCGTCGGTCAGGTTGCGGCCGAAATCCGCGCCTATCGTCCGCCGGAGCCCTACAAGGGCAAGGGCGTGAAGTACGCCAACGAATTCATCTTCCGCAAGGAAGGCAAGAAGAAGTAACGGAGCCGGCCATGTCACTGAAAGTTACAAATGCCCGGCGCAAGCAGCGTGTGAGGAATTCACTGCGCCGCTCCGCCAATGGACGTCCGCGTCTGTCGGTGTTCCGCTCGTCGAAGCATATCTATGCCCAGGTCATCGACGACCTGAAGGGCGAGACGCTGGCTTCCGCGTCGTCGCTGGAAAAGACGATGCGCGAGAGCGGCAACACGGGCGCCAACATCGATGCGGCCAAGGCCGTCGGCAAGCTGCTGGCGGAACGCGCCGTGCAGAAGGGCGTCAAGGAAGTGATATTCGATCGCGGTCAGTATCTGTATCACGGGCGCGTCAAGGCGCTCGCGGATGCAGCCCGCGAAAGCGGATTGAGCTTCTAACAACCGGTTTTGAACCAAGATTAAGGACAGGGGCGTTAGGCTCCCTGAGATTGGAAAACACCATGGCAGGTGAACGCGAACGCGGCGGACGCGAACGGAGCAGGGATCGCGAAGAGCGCGACAGCGAGTTCGTCGACAAGCTGGTCCACATCAATCGCGTGGCGAAGGTCGTCAAGGGCGGCAAGCGCTTCGGCTTTGCGGCGCTGGTCGTGATCGGCGACCAGAAGGGTCGGGTCGGTTTCGGTCACGGCAAGGCGCGCGAAGTTCCCGAGGCGATCCGCAAGGCGACGGAATCGGCGAAGCGTAACCTGACGCGCGTTGCTCTGCGCGAAGGCCGCACGCTGCATCACGATATCGCCGGCCGTCACGGTGCGGGCCGCGTCTATCTGCGCGCAGCCCCCGCCGGTACCGGCATCATCGCGGGCGGTCCGATGCGCGCGGTGTTCGAAACGCTCGGCATCCAGGACGTGGTGGCGAAGTCGATCGGTTCGTCGAACCCCTACAACATGGTTCGCGCAACCTTCGACGCGCTGAAGCATCAGGATTCGCCGCGTTCGGTGGCGGCACGCCGCAACATCAAGGTGTCCACGCTGCAGTCGCGCCGCGTCGGTGGCGATGCCGAAGTGGTGGCTGAATAAACAATCAGGCGCAGCTTCCCGCGCCGTTCGGAGTCAAGACGATGGCCAAGGCCGCAAAGATGATCAAGGTCGAGCAGACTGGCAGCGCAATTCGCCGCCACCACTCGCAGCGTGCGACGCTGATCGGCCTCAAGCTCAACAAGATCGGCCGGGTTTCCGAGCTGCAGGATACGCCTGAAGTTCGCGGCATGATCAGCAAGGTTCAACATCTCGTCCGCGTCGTCGGCGAGTAAGCAAGACAGGGAGGAGCATGATCCCGAAAAGTGGGGACCGGTTTTCGGTCAAGATCATGCTCCATAGATAAGGGAATTTCGCGATGAAGCTCAGCGATATCGCCGACAACGCCGGCTCGCGCAAGAAGCGCATGCGCGTCGGCCGTGGCATCGGTTCAGGCAAGGGCAAGACTGCGGGCCGCGGCGGCAAGGGCCAGACCGCGCGTTCGGGCGTGCGCATCAAGGGTTTCGAGGGCGGCCAGATGCCGCTGCATCGGCGCCTGCCGAAGCGCGGCTTCAACAACATCTTCAAGCTCGATTTCGCCGAGATCAATCTCGACCGCCTGCAGGACGCGATCGATGCCAAGCTGGTCGATGTCAACGAAACCGTCACCGCCGAATCGCTGGTGAAGACCGGCGTGCTGCGCCGCGCCAAGGACGGCCTGCGGCTGCTCGGCCGCGGCGAAATCAAGGCCAAGCTCGCCATCGAGGTGCATGGCGCCTCGAAATCCGCGATTGCGGCGGTCGAAAAGGCCGGCGGTACGGTGAAGGTTTTGGCTCCGGCCAAGAAGGAAGAAGGCGAGGCGGCGTAACATCTGCGTCATTGCCCGCCGCGGCGCGGGCAATGCGCCGATTGAACGATGGACTTATCGAAGCCGAGCACCAAATAATGTCCGGCGTCTGCCGATGGCCCCGCTCGGGGCTAGAGGCGTGAGGGACGGCGGGAGAAAGCCTAGACATGGTCTCAGCAGCAGAACAACTTGCGGCAAACCTCAATTTCTCCGCGCTCGGCAAAGCCGACGAACTGAAGAAGCGCATCTGGTTCACACTGGGTGCGCTGCTTGTTTATCGGCTCGGCACCTACATTCCGCTGCCCGGCATCGATCCCGCGGCCTGGGAGCAGGTGTTCAAGTCGCAGGCCGGCGGTATCCTCGGCATGTTCAACATGTTCGCCGGCGGCGGTATCAACCGCATGGCGATCTTCGCCCTGAACATCATGCCGTACATCTCGGCGTCCATCATCATCCAGCTTCTGACCACGGTTTCGCCGCAGCTCGAGGCGCTGAAGAAGGAAGGCGAGGCCGGCCGCAAGACGCTGAACCAGTATACCCGCTATCTCACGGTGATCCTCGCCGCGTTCCAGTCCTACGGCATCGCGGTCGGCCTGCAAGGCGCCGGTAACGTCGTCAGCGAGCCCGGGCCGTTCTTCCTGATCTCCACCGCGATCACGCTGACCGGCGGCACCATGTTCCTGATGTGGCTTGGCGAGCAGATCACCTCGCGCGGCATCGGCAACGGTATTTCGCTGATCATCCTGGCCGGCATCGTCGCCGAGTTGCCCTCGGCGCTCGCCAACATGCTCGAACTCGGCCGTCAGGGTGCGCTGTCGACCGCCCTGATCCTGGTCGTGATCGTGATGGCGGTCGTCGTGATCGCCTTCATCGTGTTCATGGAACGCGCGCAGCGGCGGCTCCTGATCCAGTATCCGAAGCGCCAGGTCGGCAACAAGATGTTCGAGGGCCAGTCCTCGCATCTGCCGCTCAAGCTCAACACCTCGGGCGTGATCCCGCCGATCTTCGCCTCGTCGCTGCTGCTGCTGCCAACCACGGTCGCCAACTTCAACGCCGGCAAGGGTCCGGAGTGGTTCCAGTGGCTCAACACCCAGCTCAGCCACGGCCGTCCGCTCTTCCTGTTCTGTTATCTCGCGCTGATTGTGTTCTTCGCGTTCTTCTATACCGCGATCGTGTTCAATCCGACCGAGACCGCGGACAATCTGAAGAAGCATGGCGGCTTCATCCCCGGCATCCGTCCGGGCGAGCGTACCGCCGAATATATCGACTACGTGTTGTCGCGCGTGACGGTGCTCGGCGCGATCTATCTCGCCATCGTCTGCCTGATTCCCGAAGTTCTGATCTCTTACGCCGCGGTGCCGTTCTACTTTGGCGGAACCTCGCTTCTGATCGTCGTCAGCGTGACGATGGATACGGTGGCGCAGGTGCAGGGCTATCTGCTCGCCCATCAGTATGAAGGGCTGATCCGTAAATCCAAGCTCAAGGGCCGCCGTCGATGAAATCTGAGCTGCCGCGCCGGGTCGCTATCACGATCGGCGCGCTGCTCATCTTCCGGCTCGGCAGTCATGTCCCGCTTGCGGGCCTCTCGCCACAGATGCAGGCCGGCCTGCTGCTTTCATCGGACGCTGCCGCCCGCATTTCGATTTTCGCGCTCTTCATCATTCCCTATCTGAGTGTCGCGATCGTCATGCAGCTTGTCGCTGTGGTGTGGGGCAGGCTGAGCGCGCTCGAACGATCGGGTGAGGCCGGCCGCCGCAAGATTGCCCGCTTCACGCTGATCCTGACGCTGCTGCTTGCGACATTCCAGGCCTTCGGCGTCGCGTCCGGTCTTCAGGACGTTCCCGGCCTCGTCACCGAGCCCGGCGCCTGGTTCCTGCTGTCGGCCACTGCAACGATGGTGGGTGGCGTGTTCTTCCTGGTCTGGCTCAGCGAACAAATCACCCGCCACGGGATCGGCAACGGTCTCGCGCTGCTTCTGTTCGTCGGCATCATAGTTTCGCTTCCGGCAGATATTTCCGCCACCTTCCAACTGCTGGGACAGGGGGCGATCTCCGGCAGCGTTCTGCTGCTGCTGGCCATCCTCGCGGTCGTGGGCGTCGCTGTCATCGTCCTCGTCGAAGGCGCGCGGCGGAACGTGCCGGTGCAATATGCCGCGCGCCAGGCGGGAACACGCCTGCTTCCCGCGCGCTCCTCGGTGCTGCCGATCAAGATCAACAGCGCCGGGTTCCTGATCCCGGCCACCGTGACGCCGTGGATATTCTATCTTCCGCTGGTGCTTGCGACCCTGGCCTTCGGCCAGACACCGACGCTCGCCGCCGCCTACGACCACATCCAGTTCGCCCGGCCGGTCCACATGATCCTCGGATCCATTGCGGTCTTCGTGCTGGCTTTCATCTATACCGCCTATGTGCTTGATCCCGCGCGCATCGCCGAGGTCTTGCACAAGCGGGGCGGCGCGATTACAGACGTGGCGCCGGGCGAACCCACCGCCGACCATCTCGATCGCGTCGTGACGTTGACGACCTTCATCGGAGCCGTCTACCTCGTGGCCGTGTCGCTGATTCCGGAAGCCCTGGTGGCTTACGGTGAGCTGCCCTTTCTTTTTGGTGGTGGGTCGGCGCTGATTGTGGTTTGCACTATCCTTGATATCAAAACGCAGGTGCGCGGGCATTCGCTCACCAAGCCGGGGGGCGAATTGTCATGAGATTGATCCTTTTGGGGCCGCCGGGTGCGGGCAAGGGGACCCAGGCGCAACGGCTGGTCCACAAACACGAACTGATCCAGCTCTCCACCGGCGAGATGTTGCGCGCTGCGGTGGCCGCGCAGACGCCGATCGGCTTGCAGGCCAAGGACATCATGGCGAGCGGGTCGCTGGTGCCGGATGAAATCGTGATCGGCATCATCTCCGACCGCCTCGACCAGCCCGACATGAAGAACGGTTTCATCCTCGACGGCTTTCCGCGCACGGTGCC
Organism: Bradyrhizobium sp. AUGA SZCCT0176; assembly: GCF_018130145.1. Taxonomy (GTDB): domain Bacteria; phylum Pseudomonadota; class Alphaproteobacteria; order Rhizobiales; family Xanthobacteraceae; genus Bradyrhizobium. The sequence goes on from NZ_JAFCMB010000005.1 coordinate 465,273, forward strand.
GCAGGCCGCCGCCCTCGATGAGCTGCTGAAGAAGAAGCACATCAAGCTCGACGCCGTGATCGAACTGCGCGTCAACGAGAGCGCGCTGCTCGACCGCGTCGAGAGTCGCGTCGCCGAGATGCGGGCGAGGGGCGAGGAGGTGCGAATCGACGACACTCCGGAGGTGCTGTCGAAGCGGCTGGCGAGCTACCGGACCCTGACCGAGCCGCTGATTCACTACTATTCGGAGCGGCGGAAGCTGCTCACGGTCGATGGCATGATGACCATCGAGCACGTCACCCGGGAAATTAACCGGATCCTGTCCGCGATCGGCGCGGTGGAACCCAAAGCTTCTGCGAAGGCAGCTGCACCGGCCAAACAGGCCAAGGCAGGCGCCAGGAAGACCGCCAGGCCCGCGGGCAAAAAAGCTGCCAAATCCGCCGGGAAAGCCGCCAAATCCGCTCCAAAGGCCGCCAAAACGGCCTCCAAAGGGGCAAAAAAGGCCAAAAAGGCGACCAAGAAAACTGCCAAGAAAACGGGCAAGAAAACGGCCAAAAAGGCGGTCAAAAAGCCCGCCAAGAAGGCCGTGAAAAAGGTCACGAAAAAGCGAGCTAAACGATAGAGACGGTTGACGAAACCGAGTTGAATCCTTTAATAAGCCCCGCATCCAAGTCGGATAGTTTCAGACGATGCCGGGCCCCAAAGAATCTGAGGGGACGGGCGTCGTGTTCGCGTTTGCGGACACCTGCCCGAGTTAGCAAGAACATAGCCCGGTCCGCGAGGGATCGGTGACAGGAGAGAAGTCCGTGGCCCGTATTGCCGGCGTGAATATCCCGACCAACAAGCGCGTCTTGATCGCGCTCCAGTACATCCATGGCATCGGCCAGAAGAACGCGGCCGAGATCATCGAGAAGGTGAAGATTCCCGCCGAGCGCCGCGTCAGCCAGCTCAGCGACCAGGAAGTTCTGCAGATCCGCGAAGTCATCGACCGCGACTATCTGGTCGAGGGCGATCTTCGTCGTGAAGTCGGCATCAACATCAAGCGTCTGATGGACCTCGGCTGCTATCGCGGTCTGCGTCATCGCCGCGGCCTGCCGGTGCGTGGCCAGCGCACCCACACCAATGCGCGCACGCGCAAGGGCCCGGCCAAGTCGATTGCCGGCAAGAAGAAATAAGCTCGCGAACAGCTGACGCGAGGCGGCGAATTTCCATTCGCTCCTCACCGTCTGCTTTTCGCGTTTTAGGTGTAGCCGCTGGCACTACGGCGGCGTTTGAGATCACAGGAAAGGTTTTGGAATGGGCAAGGAAGCCACCCGCATACGTCGCCGCGAACGCAAGAACATCGCCTCCGGCATCGCGCATGTGAATTCGTCGTTCAACAACACGACCATCACCATCACCGACGCGCAGGGCAACACCATTGCCTGGTCGTCGGCCGGCACGATGGGCTTCAAGGGTTCGCGCAAGTCGACCCCCTATGCCGCGCAGGTCGCGGCCGAAGACGTTTCCAAGAAGGCGCAGGAACACGGCATGCGCACGCTGGAAGTGGAAGTTGCGGGCCCCGGTTCGGGCCGTGAGTCGGCGCTTCGCGCGCTGCAGGCGGCGGGCTTCACCGTCACATCGATTCGCGACGTGACGACAATCCCGCACAATGGTTGCCGTCCGCGCAAGCGTCGGCGCGTTTGATTTTTTGGTCGCGGGCGGATTTATCCGCCGCGCGATTGCCTTGGAATTTCGACAGCCGCGGGCTGATCCGCGATCTCCAACGTCAGTTGCGGGCACGACTGGCCCAAAGGACTGACACATGGGTGACACAGTGACGATCCAGAAAAATTGGCAAGAACTTATCCGACCGAACAAGCTGCAGGTAACACCGGGCACCGATGCGGCCCGGTTTGCGACCGTTGTCGCAGAACCCCTCGAGCGCGGCTTCGGCCAGACCCTCGGTAACGCGCTGCGCCGCATCCTGCTGTCGTCGCTGCAGGGTGCCGCGGTGCAGTCGGTGCACATCGACGGCGTGCTGCACGAGTTCTCCTCGATCGCGGGCGTTCGCGAGGACGTCACCGACATCGTGCTCAACATCAAGGACATCTCGATCAAGATGCAGGGCGAAGGCCCCAAGCGCATGGTCGTGAAGAAGCAGGGCCCGGGCGTCGTCACCGCCGGCGACATCCAGACCGTCGGCGACGTCGTTGTGCTCAATCCCGACCTGCAGATCTGCACGCTGGACGAGGGCGCTGAAATCCGCATGGAATTCACGGTCGCTGCCGGCAAGGGCTATGTCGCCGCCGAGCGTAACCGTCCGGAAGACGCGCCGATCGGCCTGATCCCGGTCGACAGCCTGTTCTCGCCGGTCCGCAAGGTCTCCTACAAGGTCGAGAACACCCGCGAGGGCCAGATCCTCGACTACGACAAGCTGACCATGACGATCGAAACCAATGGTGCGATCACGCCGGAAGACTCGGTGGCCTATGCCGCCCGCATCCTGCAGGATCAGCTCAACGTGTTCGTGAACTTCGAAGAGCCGCGCAAGGAAGTGGCGCAGGAGATCATCCCCGATCTCGCGTTCAACCCGGCGTTCCTCAAGAAGGTCGACGAACTGGAGTTGTCGGTGCGTTCGGCAAATTGCCTGAAGAACGACAACATCGTCTACATCGGCGACCTCGTGCAGAAGTCGGAAGCGGAAATGCTCCGTACCCCGAACTTCGGCCGCAAGTCGCTGAACGAGATCAAGGAAGTGCTGGCCCAGATGGGTCTGCATCTCGGCATGGAAGTGCCGGGCTGGCCGCCGGAGAACATCGACGAGCTCGCCAAGCGCTTCGAAGACCACTATTGATTTAGCAATGACCGCGATGGCCGGGCGAAAGCGCGGCCATTGCATTTTGGGCGAACGCAGGCGGCCCACCTGAGCAACAAGTCCGACGAACCGTCGCGACAGAATAAGTATTGAGGAATTCAACATGCGTCACGGCAAGGTTCACCGGAAGCTCAACCGCACCGCCGAGCATCGCAAAGCGATGTTCGCCAACATGTGCGCGGCGCTGATCAAGCACGAGCAGATCGTCACCACATTGCCCAAGGCCAAGGAATTGCGCCCGATCGTCGAGAAGCTCGTCACGCTCGGCAAGAAGGGGGGGCTCGCCATGCGCCGCCAGGCGATCTCCGAAATGCGCGACAAGGACCAGGTTCGCAAGCTGTTCGACGTGCTGGCGTCCCGCTACAAGGACCGCCAGGGCGGCTATACCCGCATCATCAAGGCCGGCTTCCGCTATGGCGATAACGCCCCGATGGCCGTGATCGAATTCGTCGACCGCGACGTCGACGCCAAGGGCAAGGACTCCGGCCCGGTGCAGGAAAAGTCCGCCGAAGCGGCGTAAGGTTTTCCGAAATCAGTTTCCAAAAGCGGCGCTTCGGCGCCGCTTTTTTATTGGAGCAGCACTTCGTAGGGTGGGGAAAAGGGTGGCCTCACCGGAGCATTGCAGAATGAGCGTCGCGGAACTGCGGATTACGTACAGGCCGGATGATGACGGAACCGGCCAAATCATCGCGACGGCGCAATCAGGTGCGTTCTCCGCGCAAGGATCAGCGTGGATTGGTCCTGACCAAGTGAAGCACACCTTTGTCGCCAGCCTTCGAGCTTTCCCGTTGACGTCACCGAACCCGCCGACGATCGAAGGCGGCTTCTGGAGCGGGGACGGCACTCTCGACCAATGCCATCTCAGAATCACCATCAAGCCCTACAACTCCCGGGGAACGCTTCTTGTGTGCGTCGACCTTGCCTCGGAGTCCTCGAGAAGAACGCCTGACGCCGACGTGCAGAACTGCGCCACGATCCGCTTCCTGGCGGAATATGCGGCTGTCGGCGGATTTGCTGACCAGCTCGAGAGGGCCCTCTACTGCGAAAGCGAGGAAGCTATCCTGAAAGGGTTCACGAACTGAAGAGAACGATTGCGGCCGCGCCCGCCGCTTCCGATATCTCCATCATCAATGAAGGGAGATATCCAGTGAACATCGATCTTTTGGGAAGAACCGCGCTGGTCACGGGCTCGACCGCCGGCATCGGACACGCCATCGCCAAGGGCCTCGCCGCGACCGGCGCCAGCGTGGTCGTCAATGGACGCTCGCAAGCCAAGGTTGACGCCGCGTCAGGGGCAATCACCAAGGCCGTGCCCGGCGCCAAGGTCCGCGGCGTTGCCGCCGATGTCTCGACCGCTGCGGGATGCAAGGCGCTGCTGGCCGCGCTGCCCAGCGTCGACATCCTGATCAACAATGCCGGGATATTCGAGCCCAAGGGCTTCTTCGATATTTCCGACGAGGACTGGAGCCGCTTCTACGAGGTCAATGTGATGTCGGGCGTGCGGCTGTCGCGCGCCTACATGCCCGGCATGTTGACGCGCAATTGGGGCCGCATCGTTTTCATCTCCTCGGAATCCGGGCTGAACATTCCAAAGGAGATGATCCATTACGGGATGACCAAGACCGCGCAGCTCGCGGTCGCGCGGGGCCTTGCGGAACTGACCCGCGGCACCGCGGTGACGGTCAATTCGGTCTTGCCGGGGCCGACGATGTCGGAGGGCGTCGAGACCTTCGTCAGGGATCTGGCCAAGCAGAATGGCCAGTCGGTGGAAGAGGCGGCTTCCAGCTTCGTGAAACAGCATCGCCCGACCTCGCTGCTGCAGCGCTTTGCCAGCGTTCAGGAGATCGCCAACATGGTGGTCTATGTCAGCTCGAAGGAAGCCTCCGCCACCAACGGCGCCGCGCTCCGTGTCGAAGGCGGGATCGTGCAAACCATCGCGTGAGGCGGTGCCGGCGTGTGTGCACGGCGCGGCGTCGCATATCCGACTAACGCGAACTGCCTAAGACAAAAAGGGCCGCCATTTCGCGCGGCCCTTTTTAGTGCAACTACCAGCGGCGGTAGTAGGCGCGATGGTACCGCGGACCGTAGAAGCGCGGACCGTAGGCGTAGACCGGACGATATACGCGGCGAACATAGGGGCCACCATAGTAGCCGCCGTAGTAGCCCGGTGCGTAACCACCATAATAGGCGGGCGCGTACCCGCCGCCGTAATAGGCTGGCGCGTAGCCGCCGCCATAATACCCGTAGCCTGGGCCGTACCCGTAGCCCGGACCGTAGGCGTAAGCGTTCGACGCAATTCCGCCGATCACCGCTCCCGCCAGCAGTCCGCCAGCGATCCCCGGGAAAAATCCGCCGCCGCGCCAGCGCGCTTCCGCGGGCGAGGGTGCCGCGATCGCCGTCAGGCCGAGGACGGCCGCAAGTGCCAGGATCAAAGGTGCTTTCCTCATGGAACACTCCTTTCCGCAAATCCGTAAAGCAGACGCTCAATAAACACATTCAAGTGAAGTTCGTTGCACGCGGCAAGCGGCCGGACGGCCGGGCGGCAGATTTAATATTCATGAACGGGGGTTCAGGCGGCTTTCAGTGCCGCCGTCGCAAGGCACATGGAGCGCCGGCTGATGTTTGTGGAGGGGGTGGCGCCGGCGTGAATGCGCCCGCGACGCCTGCATCCTCAGTCGAAATCGCGGAATCCCGGCTTGCCGGCAATCGGCTTCTGGCGGCCCAGCCAGGCGAGGTCGGGAACGGGGCGGGCGGTCGCCGGATTGGCTGACAGCAGCGCCTCGATCTCGCGGGCCACCGACAGCGTCGCAAGATCGCCGCCTCGCGGTCCGATCACCTGGATACCGAACGGCATTCCGGCGCCGTCGCGGCCCGCCGGTATCGCCACCGCGGGATGCCCGACATTGGTGACCGCATAGGCCATCGCCAGCCAATGGAAATAGGATTTCGTCGGGCGGCCATCGATGACGGCAGGGTACAATTCCGACCACGGCCGCGGGCTGATCGTGATCGCGGGCGCGAGAACGAAATCGTGCTCGCCGAAAAACTCCTGCCAGCGCCGGTACATCTCGGTCTGCATCGACAATGCGCGCGCGACGTCGAGCGCCGAATAGCCGAGGCCCTCGGCGACGTTGTCGCGAATGTTGGGGCCGACCTTGTCCGGATGTTTTTCCGCAAGCTCGCGATGGCGGCCGAGGAAGGCCACTGCGCGCAGGACCGCGAATACCTCGTCGGCATCGCTGCAATCCGGATGGGTCCATTCGACGCTGCGGAACGCTGATCCGAAGCTTGCAAGCCTGGTCTTGAAGGTTTCGGCGATCGCGCGCTCCGTTGGCGCGAAGCCGAAGTCGGTCGTCGCCGCAATTCGCAGAGCGCCGAGGTCGGTCGTCGGTGGATCGCGATAGGCTGATGGCGCCGGCGAGCCGCCGGCGTGAAGGATCGCAGAAAGCGGATCCCGCGCGTCGCGGTCCAGCATGCAGGACAGCATCAGGCAGGCGTCCGATACGGTGCGGGCCATCGGGCCGAGCTGCGAGATCTGCAGCCAGGCCATGTTGCGGCTGTTGCTTGCGATCAACCCGGGCGAGGGACGGAATCCCACCACGCCGCAAAAGGCGGCGGGATTGCGCACCGATCCGCCGGTGTCGGAGCCGGTCGCCAGCGGCACCATGCCGGTGGCAAGCGCCACCGCCGATCCGCCGGACGAGCCGGCCGCGGACCGATCGGGGTCGAAGGGATTGCCTGTCGCGCCATGCAGCGCGTTGCGGGTGTTGCCGCCCGCGCCCCATTCGGGGACGTTGGTCTTGCCGACGACGATCGCTCCGGCGCGCCTGAGCATCGCGACGATGGCTTCGTCATTCCCAGCAATATTGTCGGCGAACAGCACGCTGCCGAAACTCGTCGGCAGCCCCTTGGCGTCGATCAGGTCCTTGACCCCCAGCGGCAGCCCGTGCAGCGGCCCGAGCTGATCGCCGCGCATCACAGCGGCCTCGCTCTGTCGCGCCGTCTCGCGCGCAGAATCGAACCCACGCGCGATCATGGCGTTCACCGCCGGATCGATCGCCTCGATGCGGCCGATGCAGCTATCGAGCAGTTCGACCGGCGAAAGCTTGCGCTCCCCGATCAGCGCCCGCGCCGTCACCGCGGAGAGGTCGCAGGGTTCGGTCATATCAGGATCACTCTTCCTTGATGCCGGCTGCCTGCGCCAGCGCCTTCATCTCGGCGATTTCCTTGCCGACGAATCCCGGCCAGTCCGTATAGCGCTTGAACGCCGGCTCGAATCCGACCTTCTGGAAGCGCTCGATCACCGCCGGGGTCGCGATCGCCTCTTCAAGCATCCCCGCCAGCCTGTCGCGGATCGCGGCGGGCGTTCCCTTTGGCACGACCAATGTACCCCAGGAGATGATGTCGGCCTTGGGATAGCCGAGTTCGGCGAGCGTCGGAACATCCGGGAGGAACGTCGAGCGTTTGGCAGAGAAGATGGCGAGCGGCCGTACGGTGCCTGCCTCGGTCTGAGGCTTGACCGCGATCACCGTGTCGACGTGATACTCGATATGCTTGCCGATCAGATCGTTCATCGCCGGCGCGCTGCCCTTGTAGGGCAGGTGCACCATCTTGATGCCGGCGCTCGACTTGAACAGTTCGCCGGCAAAATGGGAAATGGTCGCCGCGCCAAAGGAAGCCAGCGACAGCTTGTCGGGATTGGCCTTGGCGGCGGCGACGAGGGCGGCGACATCCTTGATCGGGTTGTCGCGGTGGGTCACCAGCACCATGCCGATGGTGCCGATCTGGCCTATCGGCTCGAAGTCCTTTGCGCTGTCGAAGGGCACGGTCTCCTTCACCGCGTTCTGCAGGGTGAAGGTAGAGTTCGAGGAGAAGAACAACGTATAACCATCCGGCGCGGCATTGGCCGCCTCCCGCGCGCCGATGGTGGTGCCGCCGCCGGGGCGGTTCATGACGATCACCGGCTTGCGGAGCCGCCCTTCCAGTTCGCTGGCGATAATGCGGCCGACGACATCGGAGGCCCCGCCGGCCGGGAAGGGCAGGATCAACTGGAGCTGCTTTTCGGGATAGTTCGCCTGCGCCACCGCCACGTTGGCGCTTCCGATCAGGCCGGCCGACGCCATCGCGGCCAATAGAAACATCCGTATCATGTCGAACACGTACTCCTGTCTTACCTAAACCCCGGCAATTCGCGCCGGGGTCTTCGGCGACAGCCGTCCCGGATCGATGAGGGACAAGCTCCCTTGAATCGGGTCCCCGATCAACCCAATTATGGGCCCGCTACCATCCCTCCAGCACGATCTTGCCGCGCGACTTGCCGCTCTCCAGAAGCGCATGCGCGCGTTTGAGGTTAGCGGCGTTGATGCTGCCAAAGGTCTGGTCGAGCGTGGTGCGCAGCACGCCCTTGTCGATGAGGTCGGCAACGTCGTTCAGCAGCATGTGCTGGGCGATCATGTCCGGGGTCTGGAACGACGAGCGTGTGAACATCGATTCCCAATGCACCGAGATCGCCTTGCCCTTGAAGGCGCTCATGGTGAATTCCGGGGGATCGTCGATCAGGCCGAATTTGCCCTGCGGCGCCATCAGGTCGGCGATTCCCTTGTAGTGCTGATCGGTGTAGGTGAGGCTGGCGACGAGGCCGACCGGCGGCACTTTCAGCTGCTCGATCTGCTCCTTCATCGGCTTGCCATGATCGATCACGGCATGCGCGCCGAGATCGAGACACCACTTTTTCGATTCCGGCCGGGTCGCGGTGGCAACTACGGTCAGGCCGGTGAGGCGGCGCGCGAGCTGGATCAGGATCGAGCCGACGCCCCCGGCGCCGCCGGTAATCAATAGCGTGCGCGGATCGACGCTCTTGCCCGGCACCGCGCCGAGGCGGTCGAACAACAACTCCCAGGCGGTGATCGAGGTCAGCGGCAGCGCGGCGGCCTGCGCGAAGGAGAGCGATTTCGGCTTCTTGCCGACAATGCGCTCATCGACCAAATGGAATTCCGAGTTGGTGCCCTGGCGCAGGATCGAGCCGGCGTAGAACACTTCATCGCCGGGCTTGAACAGCGTCACGTCAGGCCCGACCGCATCAACGACACCGGCCGCGTCATAGCCGAGGATCTTGGTCTCGCCTTCGGGCGGCGCGGCGCGCTTGCGCACCTTGTAGTCGACCGGGTTGGCCGAGATCGCCTTCACGGCGACTCTGACGTCGCGGCCTTTCGGCTCGCCCTTGGCGGTCTCGAAATCGATCAGCGAATTCGCGTCCTCGATCGGGAGCGATTTTTGATATCCGACGGCCTTCATGGCTGTTGTCTCCTGACTGTCCAAAACAGGTGGTCCAAATTTGACGCGTTTTCCTCACGCGAACCGGTCGCACCCACGGATCAATTCCGGGGGCATGCTTCGGTTGAAAACGCTGTGGCCCTACCTGTCGCGCTGGCATCAATTTGGCAAGTACTGTAAAATCGGGGAACTAGTCCCTGTTTGGATACTATTGGAAAATAACGCATGAAAAGGCGGAATTTTGCCCATCGGCCCGGCTGCTCGGTGGAAGCCACCCTCGACCTGATCGACGGCAAGTGGAAGGGCGTGATCCTGTTCCATCTGCAGGCCGGCACCCAGCGATTTGGGGAGTTGCGGCGACGGATGCCCAGCATTACCCAGCGCATGCTGACCAAGCAGCTGCGCGCGCTGGAGGATGACAAACTGGTGGTCCGCAAGGTCTATGCCGAGGTGCCGCCGCGGGTCGAGTATACCCTCTCGGAGCTCGGCGAGAGCCTGCGCCCCGTGATCGATACGCTGAAGGCGTGGGGGGAGAGCCATCGGGACAGGCTGTCCTGTGGACCTGCGCCGGAAACCATCAAAGCGCCCGATCGCGCAGCGTAGTTGTGTACCGCTTTGTCTTCTCTCGTTGCCGCCTCGCACCTATATCTGACGCACCAAATTACGGGATTTCTTGCATGTTGATTCGCTCTCTTGCCCTGCTACTGGTTTCCGCGATCGTTGCCACGCCGGCGCTGGCGCAGGACCGCCGCGTGCCGTCGTCGGGAGCCGAGCTGCGGCTATCCTTTGCGCCGATCGTGCAGCGGGTGCAGCCGGCGGTGGTCAACGTCTATGCCGCCAAGACCGTGCAGAACCGCAATCCCTTGCTGGACGATCCGATTTTCCGCCGCTTCTTCGGCGTGCCCGGCCAGCAGCCCGAGCAGATGCAGCGTTCGCTGGGTTCGGGCGTGATGGTCGATGCCTCCGGCCTCGTCGTCACCAACAACCACGTCATCGAAGGCGCCGATCAGGTCAAGATATCGCTGGCCGACAAGCGCGAATTCGAAGCCGAGATCGTGCTGAAAGACAGCCGCACCGATCTGGCGGTGCTGCGCATCAAGGACTCCAAGGAGAAATTCACGACGATCGACTTTGCCAATTCCGATGAATTGCTGGTCGGCGACGTCGTGCTCGCGATCGGCAATCCTTTTGGTGTCGGCCAGACCGTGACGCAAGGTATCATCTCGGCGCTGGCGCGCACGCAAGTAGGCATCACCGACTACCAGTTCTTCATCCAGACCGATGCCGCGATCAACCCCGGCAATTCCGGCGGCGCGCTGGTCGACATGACCGGCAAGCTTGCCGGCATCAACACCGCGATTTTTTCGCGCTCCGGCGGCTCGCAGGGCATCGGCTTTGCGATTCCTGCCAACATGGTGCGGGTGGTCGTGGCGTCCGCCAAGAGCGGCGGCAAGGCGGTGAAGCGCCCGTATCTCGGCGCCAAGTTGCAGGCGGTGACGCCCGAGATCGCGGAGACGCTGGGGCTCAAATCGCCGACCGGTGCGCTGGTCGCCAACGTCGCGGCGAACAGCCCGGCAGCGCGCGCCGGATTGAAACTGTCCGACCTGATTACCTCGATCGACGGACAGGTGATCGACGATCCCAACGCGTTCGACTATCGCTTCGCCACGCGTCCGCTGGGTGGTTCGGCGCAGATCGACGTGCAGCGCGCCGGCAAGACCGTGAAGTTGGCGGTGCCGTTGGAAACCGCGCCCGACACCAACCGCGACGAGATCGTGCTGACCGCGCGCTCGCCGTTCCAGGGCGCGAAGGTCGCCAACATCTCGCCGGCGGTTGCCGACGAGCTGCGGCTCGACGCTTCGACCGAAGGCGTCGTCGTGATCGATCTCGCCGATGGCGGAACCGCCGCCGGCGTCGGCTTCCAGAAGGGCGACATCATCCTCGCGGTCAATAGCCAGAAGATCGCCAAGACCAGCGATCTCGACAAGGCGTCCAAGACCTCGGCACGGATCTGGCGCATCACGGTGGTGCGCGGCGGCCAGCAGATCAACGTGACGCTCGGCGGATGAGCCCGAAGCAGCCACGCGAAGCTGCCAACCTCTTTGCCGCGGCAGGGATGGAGCAGGACGCGCCGCGTCCGCTGCCGGACCGGCTGCGCCCGCAGTCATTGTCAGATGTCGTCGGCCAGGATCACATCCTCGGCCCCGACGGCGCGCTGACGCGGATGCTGGAAACGCGCACGCTGGGCTCGCTGGTGTTCTGGGGACCGCCCGGCACCGGCAAGACCACGGTGGCGCGGCTGCTCGCCGATGCCACCGAACTGCATTTCGAGCAGATCTCCGCGGTATTTTCCGGCGTCGCCGATCTGAAGAAAGTGTTCGACGCCGCGCGCGCCCGCCGCGAGACCGGCAAGGGCACGCTGCTGTTCGTCGACGAGGTGCATCGCTTCAACCGTGCGCAGCAAGATTCGTTTCTGCCCGTGATGGAAGACGGCACCGTGGTGCTGGTCGGCGCCACCACCGAAAATCCGTCGTTCGAACTCAACGCGGCGCTTCTGTCGCGGGCCCGCGTGCTGGTGTTTCATTCACTTGATGCGGTGGCGGTGGAACAGCTCTACGCCCATGCCGAAAAGATCGAAGGCAAAAAACTGCCGCTCGATGCCGAGGCCCGCGCCGTGCTGGTGCGGATGGCCGATGGCGACGGCCGCGCCGCGCTGACGCTTGCCGAAGAAGTCTGGCGTGCCGCGCGCAAGGGTGAGGTCTTCAACGCCGAGAAGTTGCAGGACATCCTGCAGCGCCGCGCGCCGATCTACGACAAATCCGCCGACGGCCACTACAACCTGATCTCGGCGCTGCATAAGGCGGTGCGCGGCTCCGATCCGGATGCGGCGCTGTATTATCTCGCGCGCATGATGGACGCTGGCGAAGACCCGCTGTTCCTGGCGCGGCGGGTGGTGCGCATGGCGGTCGAGGACATTGGCCTTGCCGATCCGCAGGCGCTGGTGATCTGCAACGCCGCCAAGGACGCCTATGATTTCCTCGGCCATCCCGAGGGCGAACTGGCGATCGCGCAGGCCGTGATATATCTCGCCACCGCGCCGAAATCGAACGCCGCCTACAAGGCCTTTGGCGCGGCGATGCGCACGGCGAAGGAGGGCGGTTCGCTGCTGCCGCCAAAACACATCCTCAACTCGCCGACCAAGCTGATGAAGTCGGAAGGCTACGGTTCCGGCTACGAATACGACCACGATGCGCCCGATGCGTTTTCGGGCCAGGACTATTTCCCGGAAGCGCTGGGTCGCCAGACATTTTATGATCCGCCCGACCGCGGCTTCGAGCGCGAAATCCGCAAGCGGCTGGACTATTGGGCGAAGCTGCGGCGGGAACGCAGTGGGGGAAGCGCTGAATGATTGGTCTGAAGTGCCGTGGCTTGTTCGCTTTCGCGTGCGCGCTTCTTGCAGTGGGGTTTGCGCATTCCGCGTCGGCTGACACCGTGGAAGTTGCACCGGGGATACAGGTGACGAAGCGTACCTATGCGGCGTCGAGCAAGGAGCAGCCGTTCTTTGGATTCGCAGCCAAGACCGACGCGGAGCGGAATGAGGACGACAAGTTTGTAAAGGCGCTGGTGCAGGCGGCCGGGACCAAGGAGAAGGCCCTGGACGAAGTGGTCAAGCGTGGTTGGCGGGCGCTTGGATCGGGCAAGTACCCCGAAGCTGCACTGCGATTCAACCAGGCCTACCTGGTCGCTCCCGAACAGAGCGTCGTCTATCACGGCCTGGCGGCGATTGCGCAAATTCGCTTCAAGGACCTCGACTTTGCCGAAGAACTGTTCCGGATTGCGCAGAAGCAGCCCAATCCGTTGAAGATGCTGAATGCGGACTACGGCCGCGTGCTTCTGGTCGCCAAGCGTCCAAAGGAGGCGCAGCCGGTGCTGGAGCAGGCGGTCAAGGACACGCCCGACTTCGGCGACGCCTGGATCAATCTCGCCCACGCCCGCCTGCAAAATGGCGACCGCGAGGCTGCCTGCGCGGCGGCCGACGTGGCGATGAAGCAGCGTCCATCCAGCAACGCGAGCGTCGATCTCAATCGCTTGAGAAATGACGCGCAGTGCAAGTGAGCACCCGGAGTTCCGCCTGCTCGAGCGGCCATCAACCTTTCGCGAATTGAACGCAGGCCAGGGCGAACGTAAGCACGCCGGCGATCACCAGGTACAGCGCCGTTCGCTTCCGCGACTCGATGGCCCCACGTGCCAGCGAGACGGCCAGAGTTCCTCCGGCTGTCACGACATGCTTCAATACGATTTGCCGCACGAACGGATTGCTGATTTTCATCGCGATGCGTTCGACCTGCTCTCGGCCCTGGCCGGCAAACTCGCTGCTGAGCGATTGGTCGAAAATGCGGAGCGCCATTCGGAATACGAGAACGAAACCTGATCCGACGACAATCATCGCCGTACCCAGGATGGCGATCAGAATTCCCACGAAGATGGACATTCCCGTGATCCCTTCGATTGGCGTCCGCAAGCCGCGCCGGCCCGTTCGGCAAGCTCCACGGGCACGCTCGGCAGATCATGAGCATCTTCGGGAATAGCTCAGTGACAAAGGTCACACCGGCCGGACGCTTTCGTCGTCGCGGATGGAGGACCGCTTCGTGAGGGTTCAGCGCGGGTATTGCCGGGCACATAGAGCCGGGAGCAAAGCTACTTGCCCGTCTTCACGAACTCCAGGATCTCATCGGTCAGCCGCGTATCTGACGTGTTGATCGCGTAGACCTCCGACATGTGGCTGTGCTGCGGCAGCATGAAGGTGCGCGCGCACCCCTCGGCGCTTTTGCAGGTGGCCTGTTTCAGCAATTCGTATTGCTCGATGAAGCGCGGTGGATCGAGTTCGGCGGCAGTGGCCATCAATGGAATCTTTGTCTCCAGCAAGCCTCGCAGCGAGGATCGTTCGGCATGGCGCGAGGGATCGGAACCGAAATAGGTGATCTCGGCGTCGCCGACCGGCGATGCCGTCAGGTCGTAGATGCCGGAGACCATGATCGCCCCCGCAAGGCCGCCGCCCTTCACCTTGTGAAGTTCGGGGTGCGATACGTAGTTGGCGACATGCACCGCGCCGGCGGATTGCCCCATCAGGAAGACGCGCGCCGGATCGCCGCCACGCTCGGTGATTTTCTCGGTCACCCATTGCACCACCGACGCAAGGTCTTCGGCGCTGGCCGGATAAACGAATTGCGGCGCGAGGCGGTAGGTGGCGTTGACGCCGACAAAGCCGTTCTTTACCGCCCACAGCATGATGTTGTCGTAAAAGGGACTGCCGGGATTGCGCTTGTTGCCGGCAACAAAGCCGCCGCCGTGGATGAAGATCAGCACCGGTCGGGCGGATGAATTCGTGTCCGGCGTAAACACGTCGAGCAGATGTCGCTCCGCCGCGCCGTATTTGACGTCGCGCTCGGTCTTGACGCCCTCATAGGGCTCCTTTTGCTGCATCGGCGCGTAGAGCGCGGCGGTCTTGGGCGGGTCAATGGTGCGCCCGAGCTCCAGCAGCTTCCACGCCAGATCCTCCGACATCGGGGGCTGCTGTGCGAGGGCTGAACCTGCCCACATGGCTGCGATCACGGCCAGCAACACCTTCACGGCCCATGTCGTCGATTTCATCCCGCAACTCCCATTTGCATCTAAACCATAATCCGGCCGCTGCCCGCCTGGCCGCCGACAAGGCTGACAAGCTTCCGCACGCGCACACGAGTATCAGGTGGATCTGGCGCGAGGCCAAATGCAGCGGAAATTGAAGCCGGATCGGCCGGGTTTTGCTCCGACATTCCCCGGAACGGGCCGATTCACCGTGACGATTCGCTGCATTTGCGCTAGGCAACGACCTTATCCGGAGCCAAGCCAATCATGAGCCGTCGCGTCAAAAAACCTCTCCGCCCGGCGGGCGACCGCCCCAAGGGCGCGCGTCCCTATCGGGGCTCGAAAGCCGAGCGGCCGGCCCATCGTCCGGGCGGCAAGCCGCCGGCGCGTTTTGCGGCCGCGGCGCCCCGCGCGCCGAAACCGGCGCCTTACGTGCCCGAGCCGGAGAAGATCGTCGCGGAGCCACCGCCGCTGCCGACCAAGGTCCAGACCGTGGTCGTGACCGCGGACGAGAACAACATGCGCGTCGATCGCTTCCTCGAGGCGCGTTTCCCGGGGCTGTCATTCTCCCACATCCAGCGCATCGTTCGCAAAGGCGAGCTGCGCGTCAACGGCAAGCGCGCCGACAGCAAGGACCGGATCGAGGAGGGGCAGAGCATCCGGATTCCGCCGCTCAAGCTCGACACGCCGAAGGTCGGCGGCACGCTCTCGGAGGCCGCGACCAAGACGCTGCAGGCGCTCAAGGACATGATCCTGTTCGAGGATGCCGATGTCATGGTGCTGAACAAGCCGGCGGGGCTTGCGGTGCAGGGCGGCTCCGGCATCACGCGCAATGTCGACGACATGCTGGAAGTGATGCGCGACGCCAAGGGACAAAAACCAAGACTGGTGCACCGGCTGGACCGGGAAACGTCGGGCTGTCTTTTGATCGCAAAGACACGCTTCGCCGCCACCGCGCTGACCGGCTCGTTCCGCCATCGCTCCGCGCGCAAGATTTACTGGGCGATGGTGGCGGGCGTACCGAAGCCGAAGCAGGGCCGCATCTCGACCTATCTCGCCAAGGAGGAGAGCGAGGACGACACCATCATGCGGATCGCCAAGCATGGCGACGAAGGCGCCAGCCACGCGGTGACCTATTACGCCGTGGTCGAGACCTCGGCGCAAAAGCTCGCCTGGGTGTCGCTGAAGCCGGTGACGGGGCGAACCCATCAATTGCGCGCGCATATGGCGCATATCGATCATGCCATCGTCGGCGATCCCAAATACTTCAACAAGGAAAACTGGGACCTGCCTGGCGGCATCCAGAACCGCCTGCATCTCTTGGCGCGCCGGATCGTGATCCCGCATCCGCGCGGCGGTGTGATCGACGCGACCGCGCCGCTGCCGCCGCACATGCTGCAATCCTGGAACCTGCTCGGCCTCGAGGCCGACCGGTTCGATCCGATCGAGAACGCGCCGGAGGAGTAAGACGTTCGATCTGTCAGCGCGCCGCCATCAATTTTCCGGGAGCGCAAGAACGATCAAATCGAGGGCGTGCTAATCAGCTATCGCCCGGTCCGGTTTGTTTTGGCACCAGGCTGCCATCGTGAACAAGGGATCGGCATATGATCGGGACTTGGCTCCGCGCTGCGCTTTTCTGTTTTCTTCTGGGTGAGGCTGCCGCGCTCGGCGCTCCAGCCAGAGCGGAAACTCTCGCGCTAGCGGGTGGCCGCGTGTACGCATCGCCCGACGCAACGCCGCTTGCCGATGCGTTGGTTGTAACGACCGACGGCGTCATCACCGCGATCGGCAGCCGCAGCGAAGTGCAAATCCCACAGGATGCCCGCGTCATCGATTGCACCGGCAAGACCGTCGTTGCCGGCTTCTGGAACAGCCACGTTCACTTCACGCAAGGCGTTTGGAAAAACGCCGGCACCGCGCCGGCGGCGCCGCTGCAGGACCATATGCAGGAGATGCTGACGAAATGGGGTTTCACCACCGTATGGGACCTCGGTTCCGATCCGCGTGACTCGCTTCCTCTCCGCAAGCGCGTCAATGCCGGTGAAATCCTCGGCCCAAGCATATTCTTCGCCGGCAACATTTTCCCCAAAGGCGGCCATCCCGCCTATCTGCCGCCCGAACTGCAACTGCCCGAAGCCGCCACGCCGGAGGAAGCCACGCAAATGACGCGTGCCTACTTCGGTATGGGCCTCGACGGCATGAAGCTGTTCACCGGCGTCTATATGGGCGACAAGCCCGTCGTGAATATGGATGTGTCGATCGCCAAGGCCGCGGTCGACGTGGCGCATGCGCAGGGCAAGCCGGTGTTCGCGCATCCGCAAAACAAGACTGGAATGGAGACGGTGATTGCGGCCGGGGTCGATGTGCTGGCGCATATCATTCCCGGGCAACCGGGCTACAGCCCCGAGCAGCTCGCAAAATTCAAAGCGCAGGGCATTGCATTGATCCCGACGCTGTCGCTGTTTGCGAAAACTATCGGCGGTCCAGCCCTGGCTGCGCGCCTCGTCGATTCCGGCGTCCAGCAGATCAAGGCGTTTTCAGGCAACGGCGGCGCCATTCTGTTCGGCACCGATGTCGGCTTCACCACGATCTATGACACGTCGGTCGAATACGAGCTGATGCACCGCGCGCTTTCGGAAAAGGAAGTGCTGGCCACGCTGACGACGAACCCGGCCAAATATTTCAAGGCGGCCAGGAAGGGTAAAGTAGAAAAGGGCTTTGACGCCGATCTCGTGGTCCTTGACGGCGACCCGATGGCTGACGTCAGCAACCTTGCGAAAGTCGCCTACACGATCCGTGCAGGGCAGGTGATCTATCGCAAGCCGTGAAGGCTCAGCGCTTGAACTGCGTGAGAAACAGCCGCAAGGAATCCTGCGGGCTTTCAATGTCCGAAATTACCCAGCCGTCAGGCCCCTTGACGGCGATGAAATTCAGCGTGACGGCGCGGCCGTTATTATTGAAGCTGGCGGTGACATAGGTCTTGTCGAATTCCGTGCGCAGGATTTTTGTCGAGACCGGGCCGATTTTCCAGCTCGGGCTCTGCACCATGAAATCGTACGGCGCCTCGCGCGGGGCGATCCACGCGCTTCGCAGACTGCGGTCGAAAAACTGCTCCGCGATTTCGGCGCTGCGCGGCAATCCCTTCGACAGATCGGACGAGCCCTTACCGTAATAGGCGTAGACATTGCGGACCAGGGATTCCGGCGTGCGGAACCCGGCTTGCGCGGGCAGGGCGGCCAAAACAGCCGTCGAAATCAGGATCGCAGCAAGGAATTTCACGGCTTTCATGGGCGCTGTCTCGGGCCTTATCCTGGTTTCACCGGGGCCTATTTTGCCGGTAAATGACATCAGGCGAAAGCCTTCCGGGCGGCTCGAATTGGGGTGTTTTCTCCGCTGAACCGGTGTCCATTTCGCCCAAAAGCGCTATAAGGCGCGGATGCGTGAATTATTTGATGAAGTGGCCGGCCAGTCTCCGTTCGACCCCGAGGAGGCGGTGCGGCGCGCGACGCGCGTGCCACAGCGCAAGCGCTTTTATACCAGTGCCGGCGTCGGCGAGGCGGATGGTGGCTTTACGGTCACGCTCGACGGCAAGCCGATCCGCACGCCCTCCGGCCGCCATGTCGTCGCGCCCAACGCTGTTATTGCGGAGGCGATCGCGGCGGAATGGAATGCGCAAGTTGAGACCATCAACCCCCTGACCATGCCGTTGACGCGCTTCGCCAACAGCGTCGGCGAAGGCGTCGTCGATCGTGTCGACGCGGTCGCCGACGACGTCGCAAAATATCTCGGCACGGATTTGCTGTTCTATCGCGCCGGCCATCCCGAAGCGCTGGTCGCAAAAGAAGCCGCGCATTGGGACCCCGTGGTGTTCTGGGCCGCCAATGAACTCGGCGCCCATTTCATGCTGGCCGAGGGGATCGTGCACGTCACCCAGCCGGAAACAGCGATCCAGGCGGCGCGCTCGGTGTTCCCAGGCGATCCCTGGTCGATCGCGGCGATGCATGTGGTGACGACGCTGACCGGCTCGGCGCTGCTGGCGCTGGCGCTGTTCCACGGCGTGCGCAACGCCGACGAGGTCTGGGCCGCCGCCCATGTCGATGAGGA
>NZ_JAFCMB010000048.1 GCF_018130145.1 Bradyrhizobium sp. AUGA SZCCT0176
GGCACGCTGGTGGATCAGGTGCTGGAACGGCCGCTGCGTCCGGGCGAAGTCTCGCTCGACGATCTCGAACGCGCCTTCCGCGAGACCGCGATCGAAGTCGTACCCGCGCCCGCAGTTGCTGCCAAAGCCGTGGCTCCCGCGGCGCCGGAAGCCGCCCCTGCGCCGCAGGCGGCAAAAGAAGTAAAGGCAAAGCCGGTCCGCAAGGCGGCCGCCGCCTCCGATGTCGGCGACGTGCAGGAAGCCGACAAGATCGCCAACCAGTCGATCCGCGTCAACGTGGACACGCTGGAACACCTGATGACCATGGTCTCCGAGCTGGTGCTGACCCGCAACCAGCTTCTGGAGATCTCCCGCCGCAACGAGGACACCGAGTTCAAGGTGCCGCTGCAGCGCCTCTCCAACGTCACCGCCGAGCTGCAGGAAGGCGTCATGAAGACGCGGATGCAGCCGATCGGCAATGCCTGGCAGAAGCTGCCCCGCATCGTCCGCGACCTCTCCGGCGAACTCGGCAAGCAGATCGAACTGGAGATGCACGGCGCCGACACCGAACTCGACCGCCAGGTGCTCGACCTGATCAAGGACCCGCTCACCCATATGGTGCGCAACTCCGCCGATCATGGCCTGGAGACCCCGGCCGAGCGGGCCGCCTCCGGCAAGCCCGAGCAGGGCACCATTCGCCTGTCCGCCTATCACGAGGGCGGCCACATCATCATCTGCATCGCCGACAATGGCCGCGGGCTGAACACCGAGCGGATCAAGGCCAAGGCACTGCAGAACGGGCTCGTCTCCGAGGCTGAACTGGAGAAGATGACCGAAGCCCAGATCCACAAGTTCATCTTCGCGCCGGGCTTCTCCACCGCCGCCACCGTCACCTCGGTCTCCGGCCGCGGCGTCGGCATGGACGTGGTGCGCACCAATATCGACCAGATCGGCGGCACCATCGACATCAAGTCGGTGGCCGGCGAGGGCTCAAGCGTCACCATCAAGATCCCGCTGACGCTCGCCATCGTCTCGGCCCTGATCGTGGAAGCCGGCGGCGACCGCTTTGCTATACCCCAATTGTCTGTTGTCGAGCTGGTCCGCGCCCGCGCCAACTCCGAACACCGCATCGAGCGCATCAAGGACACCGCGGTGCTGCGGCTGCGCAACAAGCTGCTGCCGCTGATGCACCTGAAGAAGCTCCTCAAGATCGACGACGGCTCCTCCTCCGACCCCGAGAACGGTTTTATCGTGGTGACCCAGGTCGGCAGCCAGACGTTCGGCATCGTGGTCGACGGCGTGTTCCACACCGAAGAGATCGTGGTCAAGCCGATGTCCACAAAGCTGCGTCACATCGACATGTTCTCCGGCAACACCATCCTGGGCGATGGCGCCGTGATCATGATCATCGACCCCAACGGCTTTGCCAAAGCGCTCGGCGCCGCCGGCTCCTCCGCCCAGGGGATGGCGGACGAGAACGCGGCGGCCCATGCCAACACCGGCGAACAGCTGACCTCGCTGCTGGTGTTCCGCGCCGGCTCGACCCAGCCCAAGGCGGTGCCGCTCGGCCTCGTCACCCGGCTGGAGGAGATCGCCACCGACAAGATCGAACTCTCTAACGGCCGCTACATGGTGCAGTATCGCGAGCAGCTGATGCCGCTGGTGCAGATGACCGGGGTCAACGTCCAGACCTCGGGCGCCCAGCCGATCCTGGTGTTCGCCGACGACGGCCGCTCGATGGGGCTGGTGGTCGACGAGATCATCGACATCGTCGAGGAGCGGCTGCACATCGAGGTCGCCGGTTCCAGTGAAGGCATTCTGGGTTCGGCCGTGATCAAGGGCCAGGCCACCGAAGTGATCGACGTCGGTCATTTCCTCCCGATGGCGTTTGCCGACTGGTTCTCCCGCAAGGAGATGCGCCCGTCAGTGACCGCGCAGTCGGTGCTCTTGGTCGACGACTCAGCCTTCTTCCGCAACATGCTGGCGCCGGTGCTCAAAGCCGCCGGCTACCGGGTGCGGGTCGCCCCCAATGCGCAGGAAGGCCTCACCGCGCTGCGTTCGGGCCAGACCTTCGACGTGGTGCTGACCGACATCGAGATGCCCGACATGAACGGGTTCGAGTTTGCCGAGACGATCCGGGCTGACCAGCACTTGAGCGCGATGCCGATCATCGCGCTGTCCTCGATGGTCTCTCCGGCGGCGATCGAGCGCGGGCGGCAGGCCGGCTTCCACGATTACGTCGCCAAGTTCGACCGTCCCGGCCTGATCGCGGCGCTGAAGGAACAGACCGCCGGCGAAACCAGGCGCGCGGCGTAGGAATCAAGGATCGCACACGATGACAACCAAGACCGATACCATTGAGGGCACCGTGGTCGAATACGTCACCGCCGTGATCGGCGGGCAATTGTTCGGCCTGCCGATCTCCCGCGTCCAGGACGTGTTCATGCCGGAACGGCTGACCCGCGTTCCCCTGTCCTCGGCCGAGATCGCCGGCGTGCTCAATCTGCGCGGCCGCATCGTCACGGTCGTCGACATGCGCGCCCGGCTCGGGCTGCCCAAAAACGACGACGGCAAGCCGCCGATGGCGGTTGGCGTCGACCTGCGCGGCGAGTCCTACGGCCTCTTGATCGACCAGATCGGCGAGGTGCTCCGGCTGCCCGACGACAGCCGTGAGGAAAACCCCGTCAATCTCGATCCCCGCATGGCCAAGCTCGCCGGCGGCGTCCACCGCCTCGACGGCCAGCTCATGGTCGTCCTCGATGTCGATCGCGTCCTCGAAATCGTGCC
>NZ_JAFCMB010000049.1 GCF_018130145.1 Bradyrhizobium sp. AUGA SZCCT0176
ACTACAGTATCCAAAGATTTTGGCTGCAAAACATACACTTTTAAAGTTACAGTTCTGCCCAAATTGTTACGCAATCGATATATTGTATGTTGCTTCAACACCTTAATACGAGCAGTTGTTGGAGACAAATATTTGTACTCATCCAAATTACCAGTAGTAATTTCACTGAAGCTGATAGGTAAACCTGCAGCTTTGGTGACAATTGCAGCATTAATTAATCGTCCAACTGCATACATAACCCACATTGGACTAAATAACAAACGATTCTGTGCAGGACTTGGTCCTGATCCTTGGGTTGTGATCATACCACAATACTCCGTTGATTGTTGATCATCAAATGCACCAGAAAATGGTTTACCAGGAGTCATTTGAAAATATTGAACATGCAAGTACTTACCAACGAGTTTATCATTGTCAAGTACTTTCAAGATTTTCTTACGTAATGCCATAGAAACTTTCACTGGCTTTCCTCTTGGTTTCTTTGACACATTACCAGTCTTACGAGAAGCTCCCATAACACCATTACCATTATAACCGCCTCTCGATTTTTGGCGTACCACCACCCCCTTTCCGACCGATTTTCTCCTCTTTTCGGGTCTTCTTCGGGTACTAGCAATTCCGGACACACTTGCTTTTCGTTTGTTGCTTGCCATTGCCATTTCGTTCTTTCGATTGGAATACTGACGGTAAGCTTGAGCGGCTCTAGCACCTCCTTTTATACCCCCAGTAATGTAACCCAAAGTTGCAGCACTAGCTGTTCCAATCGCATCCCTCATTTACGCCACTTTTCTTAATTGGGAAATGTGGCGTTTTTATAATTTTTCGGCCTGCGGCCGGCTGGGGGGTCTGAAGACCCCCCTATATCCTTCGGTAGCCGGTAGACTCCGTTCTTGTAAGTAATACTAGCCTCGGGGGATACTCCCGCCGGGCGGTGTTTACAAGAACGGAGTTTATCAGAGTTTTCGCTACGGCCTCCCCCACTCACGCGGGGGCCCCCAAGGGCATTTATACCTAGTATTGTATTATACTCGCGCCACCCAAATTAGGAGACAAGTTCAAGTTTAGGGGGATATGGCTTAGCTTACCCCCTAACTAACACTAACACTAACTAACCCTAACCACTAAGGGGGATATGGCTTAGCTTACCCCCTTTCTAGATCTAGGGTTACAAGGGGGGATAGGCTAAGCCATATCCCCCCGTACAGCCCTAGGCTTATATATAGAAGACTCCCCCACCAAGTCTACATGACTCTCAAAGAATGCCTTCTATCCAAGGACGTTACTGGCTCTGCACGATCCCTCAACACCTGTTTACACCCTTTCTGCCAGATGGCGTCCAATGGATCCGAGGACAACTGGAACAGGGCCATGAGTCCGGATACCTCCACTGGCAAATCATGGTCTCCTTCCCCGCAAAAAAGACTCTGGCCTTCATCAAGACCATCTTTGGAAGAGAAGCCCATTGTGAACTCTCCCGAAGCGCAGCCGCAGACGAGTATGTCTGGAAGGAAGACACCAGAGTACAAGGTACTCAATTCGAGCTTGGAGAGAGACTGTTTCGCCGAAACAATGCCACCGACTGGGATGCCGTCCGCCGCAATGCCGCAGCAAATGATCTTGAGGCAATTCCCTCAGATGTTTATGTTCGTTATTACGTGTCTCTCCGAAGAATTGCATCGGACCACGCTCGACCAATTAGTGTGGAGCGAACTTGTTTTGTTTACTGGGGTCCAACTGGAACAGGAAAGTCGAGGCGAGCTTGGGAAGAAGCAGGTCTGGAAGCTTATCCTAAAGATCCCCGCACAAAATGGTGGTGTGGCTACCGTGGTCAACCAAACGTTGTCATCGATGAATTTCGTGGCGACATCGGAATTAGTCACCTACTCCGTTGGTTGGACCGTTATCCAGTCTCAGTGGAAACCAAGGGCAGTAGCCAACCCTTGGGAGCTAGCAATTTCTGGATCACTTCAAATCTTGATCCAAGAAGCTGGTATCCAGACTTAGACGAAGACACTAAGGCCGCTTTATTAAGAAGACTAAGAATCGTCCATTTTTCAGACTTTTTTCAATAAAGATTCAAACAACAGTTCCAGCAGCTTCATCAATTGGATTTTCATCACCAACATAATCAACAACACCTTCTTGAACTCCTTGATGAACATCAATACCATAACAATATCTTTTTTGATTCAATGTTTGGTTGTTTCCTAAGATAAAAGTCGGTTGAATAACAAATCCGACTTGTTCCGGAATTGCATATTTAATATAACTAGTTTGTTCAATTAAAATTGAAGATGGATCATTAACATTTTGATCAGTATAACGACCAGTAGTTCCACCCGAAGTTCTGACCAAATCATTAAACGCTACAAACATAACTTGTTTTGTAAACTTTTGCTTATCAATAAATGCATTGTTGGTCCAGAACTTAGCAAAATCATATTCCATTGAAGGCCCGTCAACTTTAAAGTTGTACTCCTTACCAGCTTCAATGTTGACAATAGTTTCTTCAACTTTGTAATGATGTTTGAATTGAGAAACCCATTTAGGATTTGCATACAATGTTTCCAAACGACAACCTGTAGGGTTCTCTCCTTTAACAGTATTGTCCTGCAAGTCCATTCCTGAATTCCAAACATCCACAGGATTGGTACCAACAATTGGGACTACAGTATCCAAAGATTTTGGCTGCAAAACATACACTTTTAAAGTTACAGTTCTGCCCAAATTGTTACGCAATCG
>NZ_JAFCMB010000050.1 GCF_018130145.1 Bradyrhizobium sp. AUGA SZCCT0176
AAAACTAATTAACGAAAAATCCTTTTATTGAATAAAACCGTCAAAATGAGTTATTTGAAGTCTACGCAATAAAGCCCTTTTAGTTTCTTCGTCTAAATCAGGGTACCAAGCACGTGGATCGATGTTTGAAGTAAACCAGAATTGTGTTGTTCGTAGGGCAACGCTTCCACCTTTGGTTTCCACTGAGACTGGATAACGATCCAACCATCGGAGTAGATTGTTAATACCGATATCACCACGAAATTCATCGATAACAACATTGGGTTGACCACTGTAACCGTCCCACCATTTATTGCGGGGATCCTTAGGATAAGCTTCCAAACCGGCTTCGTCCCAAGCTCTCCTTGACTTACCCACTCCAGTCGGACCCCAATAAACGAATGCAGTTCGCTCCATAGCAACTGGTTTGAGATGGTCTCTTTCAATTCGTTTGAGATTTGAATAATTACGAACGTAAACATCCCCGGGGATTTCATCGAGTTCACCAAGTTTGGCTCGCTTTCGCACTTCGTCCCAATCGGTTGCTGAGTTTCGTTTGAGGAGTCTAGTCCCAAGTTCGAATTGAGTGCCCGGTACTCGTGTGTCTTCTTTCCAGACATAGGACTCAGCAGCTGCGCTTCGGGTGAGTTCACAATGGACTGAGTCGCCAAAGATTGATTTGATCCACCCCATAGTTTTCTTTGTGGGGACGGAGACCACGAGTTGCCAGTGTAGGTATCCTCCTGCATTTCCTGCTTCAAGTTGTCCTTTGATCCACTGAATTCCATTTGGCAGAAAGGGTGTAAACAGGTGTTGAGGGATCGTGAGCATCCAGTAGCGTCCTTGGATAGAAGGCATCCCTTGAGGGTCATGTCAGACTTGGGGGGAAGTCTGCTATATATAATACTAGGGCTGTACGGGGGGATATGGCTTAGCCTATCCCCCATTGTAACCCTAGCTGACCAAAAGGGGGTAGGCTAAGCCATATCCCCCTGTTTTGAACTTGTCTCTTAGGGTTAGGGTTAGCACGGCAGGCTACATGGCTAATGTATTAAACCCGGATCGCTCCGGGATCCGGACGCAGCAGAAAGGCCTGATAACTAGTGGGAAAACGTAGCGGGACTCAGATAAAACTCCGTTCTAGTAAGCACCCAAGAGGGAGACCTCTTGGCCCAGTATTACTTACTAGAACGGAGTCTACCGTCTACCTGCACTGTAGAACCCCTGCAAGGGGTTCAGGCGTCCCGCCGCAGGTGGGCGGGGTTGAGGGGCAGAGCCCCCAGAAAAATTATATAAATAGCGGCCCGCAGTTTGTTTTTTAAACAATTATGGTATGGTCTACTCGTCGCTATCGTCCTATGGGAATTCGCACACGCCGTTTCGTTCGGCGCTTACCACTGCGTCCACGATATTATCGTCCTCGGCGTTTAACAAGATAAAGAAATCCTGGAGCAAGTGGAAACGCAATGAATCTGAAAAGTACAACCAGGGTATAAAAGCGGCGCTGAAGGCTGAAAGGTCTTTAACCCAAACTCTAACAAAAGGAGATTCAGAAATGTTTGGTGGTCACAATGAAAAAGAATATACTCAAAGAACTATGATTGTTGATGTATGCAAACGTCCCATGTATGGTGTTTCCAAGGAACGTATTATTGGAAACTCAGCCTATCAAAGATTGATTGGATCTGTTGCTGGTATTCCAGGGTATGATATTCTTGGATCGATTGGCACATTTGATCAAGTAATGAAAGACAATCTTGCTACAACGGATATGATTACTACTTGGCCTGTTTCGTATTTTAATATGAACCCTTATGTAGTGCCAGGTGGTACTTCTCAAGTCGCACCATATGTTGATGGTACTGTCCCACAGCAAGACAAAATTGGTATTTCTTTTGTCAGACACGATTTCCAATTTACAAATACTTCAACCATTACTGCCAATGTTGAAGTTTATGCCTTTTACTGCAAAGAAGATACAAAATTCACTCCTATTACTCTTATTGATGAGTTGGATGATCAATATCGTCTAGGCTCATCTCCTGCGATTCCACCGAATGCTGGTGGTTTAACTACTGGTTTCAACCAAGGTTTTACTATCAAAGATCTACCTGGAGGTCAATTTTTCATGGCACCAGCGTTTCAACGTTATTTCAAAGTTGTTGGAAAACACAAGTTTACTTTAACTGGAGGAGCTAGTCATAAACTTATCGTTAATACTAAATATGGAAAAGTATTTTCTAAAGAAGTTGGTCAAATGTCAGATAATCAAACTACACGCGCGGGTCTTGGCAATAAGACCATATATTTTGTCGCTAGGACCATTGGTGTTCCGGTTACTGATACGACTACTGCTAACGCTCCTGTGTTCACTTATGGATCAACCAGTATTGGATGTGTTGTGAATGTTCAGAAATATTTCAAATTGATGATTGGTAACCAATCTAAACTTAATCTTAATCTCTCATGGGTCCGTGTACCTAAAGGTGCTGCTTTATCAAATCAGAAAATCATTGATGCTGATGATGATGTTGTAGCAGCTGTCAAAACTAATTAACGAAAAATCCTTTTATTGAATAAAACCGTCAAAATGAGTTATTTGAAGTCTACGCAATAAAGCCC
>NZ_JAFCMB010000006.1 GCF_018130145.1 Bradyrhizobium sp. AUGA SZCCT0176
GCTATCCCGT
The DNA here is from genome assembly GCF_018130145.1 of Bradyrhizobium sp. AUGA SZCCT0176. Taxonomy (GTDB): domain Bacteria; phylum Pseudomonadota; class Alphaproteobacteria; order Rhizobiales; family Xanthobacteraceae; genus Bradyrhizobium. The sequence continues at coordinate 11 of NZ_JAFCMB010000006.1, forward strand.
CCTACTCAGAAGGGCGTCGGCCGTCGTCACGGACGTTGGGCGGGTTGCGGTGGACGCTGGTTTACGCTGAGACGACGGCGTGGACGGGCGTACGGCAAAACCGTGTGGTCCTGGCACCCGTTGCAGGTGTCAAGCCGTCGGGTAGGCGAGAGCTGAACCGGCGGTGACGGAGTCAACCAAGAACTCGTCTCCGGGGAGATCACGGCATAAGCCGTAAAGCCATTGCGCAGGGAAGGCCGGGTGTTCTCCGCTGCCCTGTATGCTCGTGTGCAGCCTACTTAGTGCAAACCGCACACGAGACCGCGGGTGCAGCGCGCACCCGGTCTTCCCTGCGCCCTCTGTATTTAGGGCGGGAAGTTTCTAGCAAAGCTCGGGCGCAATGCGTCGCGAGATCGCGAAGCTGTATCCACGTCGTCCCGGCGAAGGCCGGGACCCATAGCCACCGAAGTCAGCGATTGAAAGAAAGTCGTCGAACATCGTTTTTCAAAACAAGCGCCGCGGCGTATGGGTCCCGGCCTTCGCCGGGACGACGAACCAGTTAGCGATCCGATGTGCGCAGCGCGGGCGGTGACCGTAAATCCACGTGACCTGCCGTCGTTTCACTGTCGCATCGTGCTGCTATCCGCTTTGGCAGGGGCGCGTCATCGATTCGCGTGGGGCTATCAGTCGCGTCGGTTGTCATCGCCCTGTCACAGGGATCTGTTAGGTGCACGGCATGGGTAGTGACTCCTCGAGTGAAGAGAGCCCGGAGCGGCGCTTTCGCACTTTGTTTATCTCCGACGTCCATCTCGGAGCCCGCGGCTCGCAAGCCGACCGGTTGCTGGACTTCCTCAAAAGCCACGACGCCGACACCATCTATCTGGTCGGCGATATCGTCGACGGCTGGGCGCTGAAGTCCAACTGGTACTGGCCGCAATCGCATAACGACTTCGTGCAGAAGATGCTGCGCAAGGCGCGCAAGGGCGCCAAGGTCGTTTACGTGCCCGGCAATCACGACGAGTTCCTGCGCAACTATTACGGCACCCATTTCGGCGGCATCGATGTGGTGGAAAACACCATTCATGAGGGCGCCGACGGCAAGCGCTATCTCGTCATCCACGGCGACATCTTCGATCTGGTGGTGCAGAACGCGCGCTGGCTCGCCCATCTCGGCGACAAGGCCTATGATTTCGCCATTCAGATGAATCGCCTGGTCAACTTCTTCCGGCGCATGTTCGGCGTGCCCTATTGGTCGCTGTCGCAATGGGCGAAGCTGAAGGTCAAGAACGCGGTGAATTATATCGGCGCATTCGAAAAGACCCTGGCCGGCGAAGCGCGGCGTCACGGCGCCGATGGCGTGATCTGCGGCCATATCCACTACGCCACCATCCGCGACGAGCACGGCATCCGCTACATGAACTGCGGCGACTGGGTCGAAAGCTGCACCGCGCTGGTCGAACACGAGGACGGCCGGTTCGAAATCATCACCTGGGCCGATCCGCAGCGCCGGCTGGCGCCGGTTCCCCGCGTCGCGGCGCGCGCGGCATGACACATATCCTGGTCGCGACCGATGCGTGGCATCCCCAGGTCAACGGGGTGGTACGGACGCTGACCATGATGGCGGAAGCCGCCAAAGGCTTCGGCGTCGACGTCAGCTTCCTGACGCCGCAATCGTTTCGCACCTTTGCGATGCCGAGCTATCCGGATTTGCAGCTCGCGCTGCCTTACCCGGCGAAGATCGCGGCGTTGATCGAAGCGGCCAAGCCCGACAGCATACACATCGCGACCGAAGGCCCGATCGGCCTTCTGGTTCGCCGCTATTGCCGCAAGCACGGACTGCCGTTCACCACCAGCTTCCACACGCGCTTTCCGGAATACGTCTCGGCGCGCTCGCCGATCCCGGAAAAATGGGTCTGGCGCGCGCTGCGCTGGTTTCACCGGCCGACCCAGGCGGTGATGGCGGCGACGCCGGCGCTTGCAGCTGAATTGCGCAAGCGCGGATTTCGCAATGTGGTGCTGTGGTCGCGCGGCGTCGACACGTCGCTGTTTCATCCGCGCACCGCCGACCTCTGTCTGCCGCAGCCGGTGTTCCTCAGTGTCGGCCGCGTCGCGGTCGAAAAGAATCTCGAGGCGTTCCTCGATCTCGATCTGCCCGGCACCAAGCTTATTGTCGGCGATGGCCCGGCCCGTGTGGCGCTGGAGCGGAAATATCCGGACGCGGTGTTCCTGGGCGCCCGGCACGGCGAGGAACTGGCGGAGATTTATGCGGCCGCCGACATCTTCGTGTTCCCCAGCAAGACCGACACCTTCGGCCTGGTGCTGCTGGAAGCGCTCGCCAGCGGCGTGCCGGTTGCCGCTTTTCCGGTCACCGGTCCCCGCGACGTGATCGGTGCGGCGCCGGTCGGCGTGCTCTCCGACGATTTGCGCGCCGCCTGCCTCGACGCGCTGCAGATATCGCCGCAGGCCTGTGTGGAGTTCGCCGCCGCCCACACCTGGCAGGCTTCGGCGCGGGTTTTTGTCGACCATGCGCTCAATGTCCGGGCCCCAGGCCCCGAAGGCGAGGTGGTCGAGTTTGTGGAAGACCCGCATTTCGCCGCCTGACTTCACCGGATTGCGTCTTGCCGGCCTGTCCACGGACGCGATACAAAGTCGTCATGACGGATCAAGCCTCGATGGCACCGATTGGTGCCGCAGATATCGATGCGGCGGCGCGGGTGGTTGCGCCCTTTGCGGTGCGAACGCCGCTGTTGTCGTTCCCGGTTCTCAACGAGCGCGTCGGAACCAAGGTCTTTCTCAAGCCGGAAATGCTGCAGCGGACCGGTTCTTTCAAGTTCCGAGGCGCCTTCAACAAGCTCGCCTCGATCCCGCAGGCCGAACGCGGCGGCGGTGTGGTCGCGTTCTCGTCCGGCAATCACGCCCAGGGTGTGGCGGCGGCGGCGCAGATCCTCAACATGCAGGCAACCATCGTGATGCCCAAGGACTCGCCGCTGACCAAGCGCGAGCGCACTAAGGGCTATGGCGCCGAAGTCGTGCTCTATGACCGCGACAAGGAAGATCGCGAGGCGATCTCTCAAGATATCGCGCGCAAGCGCGGCGCCACGCTGGTGCGCCCCTATGACGATCCTTTCGTGATCGCCGGGCAGGGCACTGCGGGCCGCGAGATATCAGAGGATATGGCCGCGCTCGGCCTGACGCCCGATATCGTGGTGGCGCCGGCTTCCGGCGGCGGACTGATTGCGGGCGTTGCGACGGCCATCAAGGCGCGCTTTCCGCAATCGACGCTCATCGTCGCCGAACCCGAGGGCTATGACGATCACGGTCTCTCGCTGCGCGCCGGCCATCGCGAAGCCCATCGTGCGGCCGATCGCACCATCTGCGACGCGCTGATGGCCGCGATCCCCGGCGTGATGACGTTCTCGATCAACAGCAAGCTGCTGGCCCAGGGCGTGGTTGCCTCCGACGCGGAAGTCGGGGCGGCGGTGGCCTATGCCTACCGGGAACTGAAGCTGGTGGTCGAACCCGGCGGCGCCGTCGGCCTCGCTGCCTTGCTGGCCGGCCGGATCGATGTGCGCGGCAAGAACGTCGTCATCGTTCTCTCCGGCGGCAATGTTGACGCCGACCTGTTCGCCAAGCTGGTCGCCTGAATGGGTGCGACCGGACGCCGCAGGCCGCGAGGGCTCAGCCCGACCTGATAGCGAGAACTGCCTAATCCCGTGATTCCCGAGCGCTTGCGCCTTAGTCCAACTGGTGGCCGGCCGGAGTCCAACCCATTGCTGTGGTAGTGTTGCACCGCAGGTACATGCGAGTTCCCCAAATGTAGGTACGTTGTTCCCGCTAAGGAACAGCTGAACGAACGTTGTGGAGCTTGGAATGAATATCCGGAAGTGCGGTCTGTGGATCTCGGCGACGGCGCTCGGCGCGATGATCCCGTTTGCAACCGCCCTGGCGGCCGATATGCCGGTGAAGGCCGCGCCGATCGTGGCTGCGGCTTATGACTGGTCCGGCGTCTATCTCGGTGTGCACGCCGGTTACGGCGGCGGCATGAAGGATTGGGATGCGCGCAACGCTGATTTCGTCGCCCGCGGATTCCTCGCCGGCGGTCAGGTCGGCATCAACAAGCAGATTTCAAGCTTCGTGTTCGGCCTCGAACTCGACGGTTCGTGGGCTGATATCAGTGGCTCGCAGTTTGTCAGCGTCGGCAGCGCGGCGCTCGGCGTCACCAGTTCCCAAACCGCCAGATCGAAGATCGACGGTCTCGTCACCATTGCAGGCCGGGCCGGCCTTGCGGCCGATCGCTGGTTCGTCTTTGCCAAGGGTGGCATCACCGTGGCGCACGAGCGTCATTCGATGGATGCTTCCGCGACCGGATTTGGCCAGGCCGGAACGGCTACCGCTAGCGGCAACGAGATTCGCTATGCGCCGATGGTTGGATTCGGTGCCGAGTACGCGCTGGGCGGCAACTGGTCGGTCAAGGGCGAGTACAACTACATCCATTTGGACACGACGACGACCACGTTGAGGGGCACCGCGACACAGGCCGGGCTCACCGCTCCGTTCAGGGTCGATCCTCAGATCGAAGAAGCGATCCATGTCGTCAAGGTCGGCGTCAATTATCGCTTCGGCGGCATTGCGAAAGACCCGTCCTATGCGCCGGTGCCTGCCGCGCCGGGCACCAACTGGTCGGGCGCCTATATCGGTGCGCAGGCGGGCTATGGTTTCGGCCGCAAGCAATGGCCGGACCTCGGGCAGGCCGTCGCTGTGACCAACCTGCCGCAGTATGACATGTCGGGGTGGCTGGCCGGCGGCACCGTCGGCGTCAATGCCCAGGCCGGGCGCTTCGTGTTCGGCGTCGAAGGCGAGATCCTGGGGACAGACATCAAGGGAAGCCAGGCGATTGCGCTTGCCGCTCCTGGTGTCACCCAGACCCTCAACTATGACAGCAAGATCGACTGGCTCGCGCTCGCAACCGCGCGTGCCGGCTTCGTCGTCGGCGATCGCCTGATGTTCTACGGCAAGGGTGGCCTTGCGATCGCGCAGGAGACGCACAATTTCAGTTTCGCCACGGTTGCCGTCCCGGGTCCGGGCAATATCGGGGCTAATGTATCCGCGAAGGCCGTGCATACCGGCGTGGTGGTGGGCGCCGGTGGTGAATACGCGCTCGGCAACAACTGGTCGATCAAGGCGGAATACGACTACATCAAGATGTTCGCGCAACAGGTCACGGCCACGGGCACCGTGAATTTTAACATCCCGGGCGTGCTTGTCGGTACCGGCGGCGGGGCCTTCCAGGGCAGCAAGCTGACCCAGGATCTGCACCTCGTCAAAATCGGCGTGAACTATCACTTCAGCCCGACGCCGACCGTGGTCACCGCGCGTTACTGATCGGCGCTGCGCAAAAGCTCATACGAAAAGGCCCCGGCATCGACCGGGGCCTTGTTGCATCATCGTGCGATCAGCGCCTGAACCCGCCGCCGCCAAACGAGCGGCCACCGCCAAACGAACCGCCGCCACCGAATGAGCGGCCACCACCGAACGAATGCCGCGAGTGAGCAAACGAGCTACGCGAATGGTTCGCGGCGAAGCGATGGCTGGAGTGGCTGTGGCTGTGCATGCCGCCGCCCATCCTGCGCGGTCCGCGATCGTGGAATCGGCTTTTGCCCTGCATGTGATTGGCATGGGCGTGGGCGTTCATCCCTGAGGAAGTGTTCGTGAACTTGCCCGGCCTGTGGCCGTTCATCGAGGCGGATGCATTCATGCCCTTTGCCGATGAGGCCAGGGATGGCGCCCGATGGCCGTGCGAAAAGCCATGTCCATGGTGGCCCGAATGCTTCGACAGCCGGTTGAAGTGCATCAGCGGAACGTTTCTCGGCTGTGTTTGCAGCCTCAATGCCGTGCGCGCATACGGACTATCGGGGAAGCGGTCGCGGAACGACCTGTATCCGCCAGATGTGTTGGTGAGCACCGCCTTGTGCCATGCATATGACTGCCGCCAGTTGCCGAGCAGCACGCGAACGCGATCGGACAGCGGGTCGGACGGATACAGCTGAATGAATTCCTCATAATGTTCGGGCGAACCTTCCGACAGGACGTAATCATAGGCCTGACGCACCGAACGCGAAGGCAGGTTCGACGCCATCTGAACCACCGGGCCGCGATCGGGCGCGCGGGTTGCCGCAACCGCCGTGTCGCCGAAGAAATAGAAGTCGTTGGTCAGCGACGAGCTTTCCCACGGCGTCTGCCGGCCGCCGGTGGCGTTGTTCACTTCGAGACGAACGCGCTTGAATAATTGCTCGATCGGCAGATTGGGCTGGCGCGCGATGTTCAGGAAGGCGGACGTATAGGGGCTGTGATTGCCATCGCCATCATGGGCTACCATGCCCGGCGCCGTCGAATATCCGACGATCGAGCCGGCCGGCGCATCGACCATCGCAAGGCCGCGCCCGGAATCGTCGACGTCGGGAAAGGGATTGTTGCGGCAGGCGTCGAGCACGACGATCCGCATCCGGCTCGATATGGTTTCCAGCGTTCCCATCAGATCGACCAGACGCAGCGAATTGCTGTCGAGATCCGACAGCTTGGAAATTCGCGCATCGATCGGCAGCAGGTAGTTCTCGCCCTCGAGCTGCACGCCGTGCCCGGCATAATAGACCATGGCGACGGCATTGGGTCCGCGATTGGAAACCCGGTCAACAAAATCCTCCACCGCCTTGATCATGTCGCTGCGCGTCAGATCGGTCGCCGTCGTGACTTCAAAGCCCGCCGTGTTGAGGAGCTGCGCTACCGATCGCGCATCGTTGCTCGGATTGGCGAGCCGCGGCGCGATCTGGTAGTTCGCGTTGCCGATCACGAGGGCGACCCGCTGCTCGGCGGGCAGCGATCGAACGCCGTCGCTGATGGCAGCGTTCACCGCCTCTGCAAAAGCGGTGCTGGTGTGCGCCAAGCTCAGCAGGCTGCCCAACAGACCGGCGCAAAGCGCCAATGATTTGAACCCTGGCATGGGTGTCCTCCATCCAATCTCAAGGCGAGATGTCCGGCGGACAGGCTAGATTGAGGTGGGGGTGCTGTACGTGACCTTGGTCACTTAGTTCCGTTACGCAACGTGAACCAGATTTCAGGGGAAGCTGCGAACAACCTCGATCGTACCGACGATCGCGGCGTTGAAGTCGTTCAGATCCTCGGCCGGAATCCAGTATTCCAGGTGAGCTTGTCCACCAGCGTCCTTGATATCGTAGCGATCGATGAAGCTTCGCCTCACCTTGAAGCGCGTCACAAATCCGGAACCGCTCGCTGGAACGTTCCAGTCGCGCGCAATTTTCACCGCGTATTCCTCAGTGAGGACAGGGTAGAAAATTGGCTGTTCAGGTAGCCGCGGAGGGAAGGCCCGCATGCCGGTCTGCCGGACCAGTTCGAGCTCTCAGGGGCCGACTGGTCGCCAAAGGGTCAGTGTCTCATCGTTGCCGGACATGTGACCTACGAAAAGAACGCGATCTTCTCGGCCTGGCTCATGCGCCGGATCGGGGCCAGCGGATCATTGGCAGCGACAGGTCTGCGTACGATGCCGCTGGCGATGATCGACGAGCCGAGCGAGACTTCCAGCGCCGGTTCCGGCATGGCTGCGGCAACGGGCTGAGGCGGTGGTTGAACCGGCGGCGCGACCGGTGCGGACATCATTGGCTCGGGCAATGCAGCGACGATTTCGGGCGGGGCCGGAAGCGGCTCGACAATCTGAGCCTCCTCAATAATCGGCTCCGCAAGCCGGGTTTCCTCAACCATCGGCATTGCGGCGTGGGTTTGCTCGATCTCCGGTTCGACGAACTCATCGTCGTCGATCGGATCGGGCGCGCCCATCTCCATCGCGATCATGTCGAGGACCGCCTCGTCATGGGCGTCGGCAGCCTCGGCGGTGAGTTCAATCCCGGCCGTCTCGGCGGTTTCCACTTCCTCCAGCGCGGCCTCGGCCTGGGAGACCACGGCTTCAGCGACCATAACTTCAGCGACCATAACTTCAGCGACGACGGCTTCGGCGGCCGGAGCTACGGCGAGGGTCGAAACGGAACTGGTTGCAGCCTGGGCTTCCGATGCGGGCGCCTCCTCGATGACCTCGGCGACAGCCGGGGATTCATCCTGCGCCACCGGGGTGGGCGCGGCGACATACGCCCCAGCAATTGGTGTCTCAGCAGTCGGCGCCTCGGCAACCGGGGCGGGCGTCTCTTCATCGCTGAATTCTGCGATCCGTCCGGCAAGCGAAGCGAACGCGGCCTCCAATGCGGCCTTGGCCTCGTCGGAGGAGATTTGCTCGGCGCCCTTCTCGATGACCTGAACCTGCGAATCGATCAGGTCGCAGATTCGGCTGTCATTGCCGATTTCCCGCAAGCGCCAGGCGATCTCCCGAATCACCCGCGCGCCCTTGCGCACCGGCGCCAGCTTCTCGTTCAGCGCCAGTCCGTCGATCGCCCCCATCGCCGAGGTCTGCGCCGCCTCCAACGCCCCGCGAATCGCAATCAAGGCCTCAACTAATTTGGCCTCGGCGAGGCTATTGTCTGCGACGACGTCCGCCGCCGCTCGCTGTGCGTTGGCAGCTTCGCGCTGTGCGTTCGCAGCCTCCCGCTGGATCGCGAGGCTCTCTTCCTTCTGCGCGGCGAGGCTTTGCTCGATCCGCGCCACCGCATCGAGCACCATGCTGGTGTCGGCGTTGCGGTTGCGCTTGGCGTACTCGCCGAGAAACCAGCGGCCCCGCGAAGTCTCCATGAAGGCTTCGCTGATTGCAGCATAGTCTTCCTCGCCCGGCAGCGCGGCGCGTGCTGAGATCGGCGAAAGGGCGAATGCTTCGTCGGCCATGCTAAACTCTTCGCGCAAATCACCGCGCGTTGCGATAACGAAACAACACGATATCGGGCGAATCGCAATTGAATTGATGCCAAGCGAATCACAAATCCCCATCGCATCTCAAGGCGCATCGAAGCGATTCGCGGCGCGGCTGGCGCTGTTCTACGGCGCGACGTTCGGGACGATGGGCACCCATCTGCCGTTTTTCACGCTGTGGCTGAAGTCGGTTGGCATCGATGCCTCCTGGATCGGAATCATTTCCGCGGTTCCTGCGGTGACGCGCTTTACCGTGCTGCCGTTCGTGACGGGTGCCGCCGGGAGGCGCTATTCGCTGCGCGCGGTCCTGATCGTCACCGCGACCGCCACCGCGCTCGGCTTTGCGGTGATCGGCACGCAATATCTGCCGCTCGCAGTGTTGCTCGCTTATGCCGTGACCTGCTGCCTGTGGACGCCGATGGTGCCGCTGACGGACGCCTACGCGCTGGGTGGGGTGGCGCGCTATGGCCTGAATTACGGACCGCTAAGGCTGTGGGGCTCGGCGGCCTTCGTGGTGGGCGCGTTGATCTGCGGTCTGCTGGTCGACTTCATTGCGGCTAGCCAGCTGATCTGGGTCATTGCGGCGATGGCGGCGCTCGGCGCGGTCGCGAGCCTGGGGCTGCAGCCGCTGGACCGGCCAAAACCTCCAGCGACCGCGGTGCTTGGCGCGAGCGCCTTGCTGCGAGATCCCGGTTTCCTCGCCATCATTGTCGCGGCCGCCCTTATCCAGGGCAGCCACGCCGCCTATTACGCCTTTGCTTCCATCACCTGGCAGGCGTCCGGCCTGGACGGGCTGACCATCGCCGGCCTGTGGGTGCTGGGCGTGCTCGCCGAGATCGTGGTGTTCGCGCTCTCGCCGCGTTTCACGCTGGCACCTGCGCTGCTGGTGGTGATCGGCGCGCTCAGCGCGGTGGCGCGCTGGCTGATCACCGCGCAGGAGCCCTCGGTCGTGGTGTTGTCCCTGGTGCAGCTCGCGCATGGCCTGACCTATGGACTGACGCAGGTCGGCATCATGGGTCTGCTGGTGCGTCACGTGCCCGGCCATGTGATGGCGCGCGGGCAGGGCTATCTTGCGGCCTGCGGCGGCATCGTCAGCGGCACGGCGTCGGTGGTGTCGGGATTGGTCTATGCGGGCTATGGGCAGCGGGTCTATTACGTGATGGCGGCGATGGCGCTGCTGGCTGCGATCGTGATGTGGCTGGCGCGGCACCGCCTCGCGCGTCAGCCCCAGAGCGCGGCTTCCGGCGGATAGACCAGACTGCCTTCGTAGCGCAGTCCATCGACGCGGTCGTGCGCCAGCAATAGCGGGCCGTCGAGGTCGACGAAGCGCGCGTGCTGCGCCAGCAGCATTGCGGGGGCCATCGCGAGCGAGGTGGCAACCATGCAGCCGATCATGATTTCGAAGCCGAGTGCGTGCGCGGCATCCGCCATATCAAGCGCTTCTGTCAGTCCGCCTGTTTTGTCGAGCTTGATGTTGACGGCGTCATAGCGTTCGCGAAGGCCGCTGAGCGAGGCGCGGTCATGCACGCTTTCGTCGGCGCACACCACGATCGGCCGCTTGATGCGCGCCAGCGCGGCGTCATTGGCGGCGGCAAGCGGTTGCTCGACCAGCGTCACGCCGAGTTCCGCGCAGGCGTGCAGGTTCCGTTCGAGGTTGTCCGAGGTCCAGGCCTCGTTGGCGTCCACGATCAATTCGGATTCGGGGGCAGCCTTGCGGACGGCAGCGATCCGCCTCTCGTCGCCGTCGCCGCCGAGCTTGATCTTGAGCAGCGGGCGGCGCGCGGCCTTGGCGGTCGCTGCCGCCATCGCCTGCGGCGTTCCCAGCGAAATCGTGAAGGCGGTGGTGCAGGCTCGCGGCGCCGGCCGGCCGAGCAGGGTCCAGACCCGCTGGCCCCTGCTTTTGGCCTCGAGGTCCAGCAGCGCGCAATCCAGCGCGTTACGGGCGGCGCCTGCTGGCATCGCAGCCTGCAGGGCCGTTCGGTCCAATCCCCTGGACAGCGGTTCCTGCATCGCCTGAAGGGCAGCCAGGGTCGCTTCCGCCGTTTCGCCATAGCGGGGATAGGGAACGCACTCGCCGCGCCCGGTATGGCCGCCATGGCTGACTTCGGCCACGACGGTAACCGCTTCCGTCTTGGCCCCCCGGCTGATGGTGAACGAGCCGGCGATCGGCCAGCGTTCAATGCGGGCAACAAGCTGTCGGGCAAATTCTTGGGATCGGCTGGAAGTCATTTTAAAATCTGGCAATTTCTGAACCGCGCGCTTGCTCGCCGCAACCAACTATGGCTGGTTAGGGACAGATTCTACAAGGCAATGCGGCGTGCCGGACCATACCTTTTGCATCATTAGCGGGCGGGCCAGGGGGCGGGCATCGTGAGCGCAGACCCGACACTGGAGCGGATAGCCCAGGGCAACGGGCTTGCGCTGTGCGCTGCCGGTTCGTGGACGGCCCGCTTTGCCCCGGTGCTCGAGAAAATGGTGGCCGACGCCGAGAAGCTTCGCGGCAGCCGCCCGAACATCTTCATCGACGTCTCGCAGGTGTCGAAACTCGATACGTTCGGCGCCTGGCTGATCGAACGGCTGCGCCGCAGCCTGACCGAGGGTGGCATCGAGGCCAAGATCGCGGGCCTGTCGGCGAATTATTCCAGTCTCGTCGACGAGGTGCGCCGGGTCAAAGCCGAGCCGGTCGTCCAGGCCCGTTCGGTGACGATCACGGGCATGCTGGAGCAGATCGGGCGCAGCGTGGCCGGCGTCGGCGGCACCCTGGTTGGATTGATCGAGATGCTCGGCGCGGTGCTGGCAGCGGCCGGCCATGTCCTGATTCGTCCCCGCGGTTTCCGCCTGACCTCCACCGTGCATCATCTGGAGCAGGTGTGCTGGCGCGCGGTGCCGATCGTGGTGCTGATCACGTTCCTGATCGGTTGCATCATCGCGCAACAGGGCATTTTCCATTTCCGTCAGTTCGGTGCCGATATTTTCGTGGTCGACATGCTCGGCGTGCTGGTGCTGCGCGAGATCGGCGTGCTGCTGGTGGCGATCATGGTGGCAGGCCGTTCGGGCTCGGCCTACACCGCCGAACTCGGCTCGATGAAAATGCGCGAGGAGATCGACGCGCTGCGCACCATGGGTTTCGATCCGATCGAGGTCCTGATCCTGCCGCGCATGCTGGCGCTGGTAATGGCGTTGCCGATTTTGGCTTTCCTCGGCGCGATGGCAGCACTCTATGGCGGCGGCCTCGTGGCGTATCTCTATGGCGGCGTCGAACCAGAAGCCTTCCTGCTGCGGCTGCGCGACGCCATCTCGATCAATCATTTCATCGTCGGGCTCATCAAGGCGCCGGTCATGGCCGCGGTGATCGGCATCGTGGCCTGTGTCGAGGGGCTTGCGGTGCAGGGCAGCGCCGAATCGCTCGGACAACACACCACGTCGTCGGTGGTGAAGGGAATTTTCCTGGTCATCGTCATGGATGGCGTGTTCGCCATCTTCTTCGCATCGATCGGAATGTGACCATGGTGGGCGAGATTTCCGACGCCATCATCCGGGTCCGCGACATCACCGTCCAGTTCGGCAAGACGCGGATTCTCGACGGGCTCAATCTCGACGTGAAGCGCGGCGAGATCCTGGGCTTTGTCGGCCCGTCGGGCGCGGGCAAATCCGTGCTGACGCGCACCATCATCGGCCTCGTGCCCAAGGTCGCCGGCCGCATCGAAGTGTTCGGCGTCGATCTCGACAAGGCCTCTACGGCCGAGCGGCGCGGCGTGGAACGGCGCTGGGGCGTGCTGTTCCAGCAAGGCGCGCTGTTTTCCTCGCTTACCGTGCGGCAGAACATCCAGTTCCCGGTGCGCGAATATCTCAACCTCTCGCAGCGCCTGCTCGACGAGGTCATGGTGGCCAAGCTCGGCATGGTGGGCCTGAAGCCCGAAGTCGCGGACAGGTTTCCGTCCGAGCTTTCCGGCGGCATGATCAAGCGCGTGGCGCTGGCGCGCGCGCTCGCGCTCGATCCGGAACTGGTGTTCCTGGACGAGCCGACCTCGGGCCTCGACCCGATCGGCGCCGGCGATTTCGACGAGCTGGTCCGCACCCTGCAGCGTACTTTGGGGCTGACCGTTTTCATGGTAACCCACGACCTCGACAGCCTTTACACGGCTTGCGACCGTATCGCCGTTTTAGGGAACGGTAAGATCATTGCAGCAGGATCAATTGCCGACATGCAGGCCTCGCAGCATCCATGGCTGCAGCAATATTTTCACGGCAAGCGCGCCCGCGCTGTGATGGGCTAGAGCGTTTTCGAGCGAAGCGGGTCCCGGTTCGCGTGAAGAAAACGCGTCAAAAGGATAAAGTCGGGCGCCTGGTTCTGATCAGAACCGAGCGTCTAGTACCGGAGTAATTCGAGTTATGGAAACGCGGGCGAATTACGTCCTGATCGGTGCCTTCACCCTGGCGGTGATCGCGGCGGCGTTCGGCTTTGTGCTCTGGTTCCAGAGTCTGCACACCACCAAGGCGCGCAGCCCGCTGCGGGTGATTTTCGAAGGCCCGGCGACCGGCTTGCGCAATGGCGGCAGTGTCAATTTTAACGGTATCCGGGTAGGCGAAGTTGTCCGCGTGAAGCTGGACAACCCGCGTCGCGTCGTCGCACTGGCGATGGTCGAGAACAACGCGCCGATCCGCAAAGACACCCTGGTCGGCCTCGAATTCCAGGGACTGACCGGCGTGGCTGCGATCTCGCTCAAGGGCGGCGAGGAGGGGGCGCCTCCCGTGCCGCTGGACGAGGACGGCGTTCCGGTTTTGACCGCCGATCCGGCCGCGCTGCAGGATGTCACCGAGTCGATCCGCGCCACCTTGCAAAACGTCAACCGGATCGTCGCCGACAACCAGGAATCAGTGAAGAACTCGCTGCGGAACCTCGAGACCTTTACCGGAGCGCTCGCGCGCAACTCCGAGAAGATCGACAACGTCATGCTCAAGGTCGACGGCGTCATGCTCAAGGCCGACAATCTCATGCTCGGCCTCAACACCATCGCGGGCGGTGCCAACGGCGGCGAGTTGAACCTGATGGTGAAGTCGATCCGCGAACTGGCTGACGATCTCGACAAGCGCACGGGCGCGCTGATTTCCGATGGCCGCCGGACTCTCGCCGACATCAGCCGTGCGGTGAACAATTTCGACCGCAATCCGAGCCGGGTGATTTTCGGCGGCGGCAACAACGCCGCGCCGGCAGAGCCCGCGGCAGCACCGCCGCCGGCCAGGCCCGCCGCGCCCAGACCGCCTGCCGCGGCGGCAGCACCGAGTGGACAGAAGCGACAGTAATTGGCGAATGGGAAATGGCGAGTAGCGAGTAGATCGCTACGAGAGCCGTCATTGCGAGCGAAGCGAAGCAATCCATGTCGCCCAGTGCGCACAGTTGGATTGCTTCGTCGTAGGCGCCGTGTGTCAATTGGTGCCCTGGACTGTAAGCCCATGGCGGCGACCGGCGGATTACGCGTCGCCCCACGTCCGGATTTTTTCCAGGAAGGCTTCGAAGGTCGGTGCCACTTCGTAAGGTTTTACAGGTTCGGCTCCCGTCAGGTCACAGTAAACAATGCGCCCCGAAAACTGTCCGGGGATACCCAAGCAAAAAATGTTGCCACCGGAATCGCAAGCGATAGGCAAGAGACGATGGTCCGGAAGGCGTTCGCGCGCAAATTTGATGTTCCAGGACAGGTTGCTCGTTTCAACACCTCGCCCGATTCCAAAAAATATCTGAATGTCCGTCGGGCTACCCGGTAGACGGTCGATATCTATCGTGTCCGGCACGGGTCGACCGCCGTTATTTTTCAACAAGAAGTCCTTGTAAGAAGCAGGCAGCTTGCCACCGATTGCAGCCTCTACTTCGGCGATACGGCTGGTGTCGATTTGAGGGCCCGGATTGTCAATCGTGATCATAGCTCATGGCCCAGTTTTGAAACCGCCAGCGTGCCTCTTGCCGACCGAAAGATAAACTACGAACCAAAAAAACGGAGGCATCGCTGCCTCCGTTTTCATTCACTACTCGCTATTCGCCCGTTATCCCAGCCGTCCCGCCGCATGCGCGAGCAGGGTGTAGACGAGGCCGGTCTCCGAGGTCAGGTGGCCGCGCAGCGCCTGCGGACCGCGATCCTCCCGCGCAACTTCGTCGAGCAAGCGTTCGAACTCGGCGATGTAGCGGTCGACCGTCTGCTTGAACGCACGGTCGGCGCGATACTTGCGGGCGACCTCATCGAACGCCTTCTGGCCGGCGGGCGTATAGAGCCGCTTGGTGAAGGCCTTGCTCTCGCCGCGCTGATAGCGATCCCACATCTCGGCCGCGAGATTGCGATCCATCAGCCGGCCGATGTCGAGCGACAGCGATTCCAGCGGATTGGCCGGGCCGCCTTGCGGCGCGCGCGGGCGGGGAGCCTCGCGTCCGCTCGGACCACCGGCGTCGGTGCGGCTGAGCAGGTCGGACAGCCATCCGTCGCGTCCACCGTCCTGGCTGCTCGCCGGGCTGACCGGCGGGGCTTCGGTGCGGCGCGTC
Source organism: Bradyrhizobium sp. AUGA SZCCT0176 (assembly GCF_018130145.1). GTDB lineage: Bacteria > Pseudomonadota > Alphaproteobacteria > Rhizobiales > Xanthobacteraceae > Bradyrhizobium. Next base: position 15,381 of record NZ_JAFCMB010000006.1, read on the forward strand.
GCCGGCATGCCGAGATCCGGCGGCGGCAGGTTCGATGCGCTGCCGGTGTCGCGCATGCGCACGTCGTTGCGGCCGCCGCTAGCGGCTGCTGCCATCACCGGTTCTTCCTGGCGTTGCACGCTGGCGCGGCTCGTCGTCATGACGTCGAGGCCGCGGCCGTGATGGGCGACGATCCGGTTGAGTTCGGCCAGCGCCTCGATCTGGTCGACGATCACCTTGCGCATCTGCGCGGTGTTGTCGGCGGCCTCCTGCGGCATTTCGAGCACGCCGCGGCGCAGTTCGTTGCGGGTCGCCTCGAGCTCGTGATGCATCTCGGATGCCATCTGCTTCATGGCCACCACCATGGCGCCGAACTTCTCGGTCGACTGCTTGAACATCGCGTCCGTTTCGGCGTTGCTCTGCTGGTACAGTTCGTTCATGGCGTCGATGGTCTGGTGCCGCTCGTTTTCGGCTGCGACACGAACCGCTTCGAACTGCCGGCTGATCGCGGCAGAACCGGCGCCGGCGGTTTCCGCCACCACGCGGGCGATGTCGCGGGCGCGTTCCTCGGCGGCGGCAAGCGATTCATCCAGCAAGCCGGTGAAGCGCGACAGCCGCTGATCGAGGTCGGTGGTGCGCAAATCGATGGTGGTCACCAGCGATTCAAGTTGCGATTTGCGTTCGGCGACAGACGTCGTGGTGGTGCGGTTGGCCTGTTCGACCGCCGTGGCGGCATCGACCAGCGCCTTGCCGTGGGTTTCGAACTCGCTCGACAGCGAGCCGAGATCCTCCAGCGCCTTCGAGGTCTTGGTGTTGAAGGTGGTGAGCTGGTCTTCCAGCGTCTGGGTCGCAACGCCGTTGCGCGAGGTGACGTCGTTCATGGCGGACACGAAGTCGGCCACGCGGGTCACCAAAGCGCGCTCCAGCGAGTTGAGGTTGTCGTGGGCGCCGGTCAGCACTTCCTGCAGCAGGATGTTGCCTTCACGCAGCCGCTCGAACAGCGCGACGGTGTCGGTGCGCAGGATCTTGCTGGTCTCCTGCATTTCGGTGACGGCCGCGATCGAAACCTGACGCGACTGGTCGATGGCCGAACGCGACGACTGCTCGAGATCCTTCAGCGACTTGGCCACCGCGCCGGTTGCCATATCGCCGGCGGAGGTGATCGTGCGGGCGACTTCCGAGCCATGGGTCGCCATCGATTGCGAGAACGCCTGGCCCCTGGTCTCGATCGACTTCAGCGAGTCGGCGGTGACGCGGTCGAGCTCGGTCGTGAGCTGGGTGGTCTTGGCGCTGAGCGCTTCGACCAGCGAGCCACGGCGGCTGTCCACGATCTGCGCCAGACGATCGGTCTGCTGCTGGACATAGGTGACGATTTCGTCGGTCTTGCCGGTCATCGTCGAGCCGAAATTGCTGCTGGCTGACAGCACCGAGCGTTCGATATCGGCCGAGGTCGTCTTGACCTTGGAGCTGACTTCGTTCGAGGCGGCGACGAGCGCACTCTGTGCATTCTGCGCGCTGGCCTGGATCGCGTTCTGCGCAGTCTGCGCCGTGGTCTGGATGTTGTCGGTGGTGGCGGCGGTGACCGCAGCGAGCGAACGCTCGATGTCGCTGGCGATCGCCTTGATCTGGCTTGCGGCGTCGGCCGAGGTCGCGGCGAACGAGCTCTGCGCTTCGCGCGCGGTGCCGAGGATCGAGGCGGCGGTGCCGGCGCCGACCGCGCTCAGCGTACGTTCGACATCGATGGCCAGCGACTTGACGTGGTCGGCGGCTTCCGTCGACGCGGTGGAAAGCGCGCTCTGCGCTTCACGGGCGCCTGATGTGATCGACTCGGCGGTGGCATTGCCTGCCATCGAGAGCGAACGTTGCATGTCGGCTGCCAGCGACGCGACCTTGGTCGCGACATCAGTCGATGCCGTGAGGAGGGTGTTCTGAGCTTCGCGCGCACCCGACGTGATGGCTTCGGCAGTGGCCGTACCCGCGGCAGACAGCGAACGCTCGACATCGGCCGTGAGCGACTTGACCTGGCTGGTCGCATCCGTGGAAACGGTGACGAGGGTGTTCTGGGCTTCGCGTGCACCTGACGTGATGGCCTCGGCTGTGGCGGTACCGGCGGCCGAGAGCGAGCGTTCGACGTCGGCAGCGAGCGACTTGACGTGGCTGGCTGCATCAGCGGACGCGTTGATGAGGGTGTTCTGGGCGTCGCGGGCACCGGCGGTAATCGATTCGGCGGTGGCGGTGCCGGCGATCGACAGCGAGCGCTGGACGTCGGCGGCGAGCGACTTGACCTGGTTCGCCGCATCCGTGGACGCGTTGACCAGCGTGCTCTGCGCCTCGCGGGCGCCGGCGGTAATCGATTCGGCGGTGGCGGTGCCGGCGATCGACAGTGAGCGCTGGACGTCGGCGGCCAGCGACTTGACCTGGTTGGTGGCCTCCGTGGAGGCCGCGATCAAGGTGCTCTGGGCTTCGCGGGCGCCGGTCGTGACGGCTTCGGCCGTGGCGGATCCGGCGGCCGACAGGGCACGTTCGACGTCTGCGGCGAGCGACTTGACCTGGCTTGCCGCGTCCGCGGACGCCGTAACCAGCGTGGTCTGGGCCTCGCGGGCGCCGGAGAGCACCGACGCAGCGGTGGCGTTGCCGGCGGCCGAGAGCGTGCGCTCGACGTCGTCGGCCAGCAATTTGATCTGGGACGCAGCTTCGCTGGAAGCCGAGACCAGCGAGGTCTGGGCCTCGCGGGCGCTGGTGAGGATCGAGTTCGCGGCACCGGTGCCGACGGCGGTGAGGGAGTTTTCGACCTCGGCCGATGTCAGCCTCAGCTGGGCGCCGACATCGGACGAAACCGTGAGCAGCGCCTGCTGCGCGGTGCGCGCGCCGGTCTGGATGGTTTCAGAGGTGTTGACCACGAGGTTGGTGAGCGAGCGCTCGGCGTCCTCGACGTGCGACCTGATGCCCGAGGACAGCAGTTCGGCGCGGGCCATGAGGTCGTCGCTGGCCTGACGGCCGCTGCTTTCGATACGGCCGGCCACGGCTTCGACGCGCGAGCCGAGCAAATCCTCGAACTGGGCGACGCGCATGTCGATGTCGGTGGCGATGGCGCCGACCCGGGTTTCGATACCCTGGTGGATATCCTGGAACCGCGCCGCGATCGTGTCGGTCAGATAGGCGCTGCGGCCGTCGATGGTCTGGGTCACGCTGGTGATGCGCTGGTCGACGGCTTCGACTGCCTGTGCGGTGCCAACCGTCAGCGACGTGGTGACGTTGGAGAGGCGCTGGTCGATGGCTTCGACCGCTTGGGCGGTGCCAACCGTCAGCGACGTGGTGACGTTGGTGAGGCGCTGGTCGATGGCTTCGACCGCTTGCGCAGCGCCAACGGTCAGCGACGTGGTGACGTTGGTGAGGCGCTGGTCGATAGCTTCGACGGCTTGCGCGGCGCCAACCGTCAGCGACGTCGTCAGGTTGGTAAGGCGGGAGTCGATCGACTGGATGGCCTGCGTGGTGCCTCCGGTCAGCGACGAGGTGAGTTCGGTGAGACGCGAGTCGATCGAGTGGATCGCCTGCGCGGCACCGTCGGTCAGCGAACTCGCCAGTGTGCCGAGGCGATCATCGATCGTCTCCGTGACGGACCTGGCGCGGGTGTCGAAGGTCTGCTCCAGCGCTTTCAGGCGGCCGTCGACGGTCTCGTCGAACGACCTGATCTTGGTGTCGAGCGAGTTGTCGAGATGGTTGACGCGCGTGCTCAGCGTGGTTTCGAACTGCAGCAGGCGCTGATCGAGCGAGGCGGTGATCTCGCCGCTGTTGGAGATCAGGCGGGTGTCGAAGGTATCGACATAGTTCTTCAGGCTGTCGGCGATGTCCTGCGTCCGCTGGCCCATGCGTTCGACGATCTCGCCGCCGAAGGTTTTGACGGTGCGGTCGAATTCGGAGATGTGACGGGTGATCAGGGCGCCGAGCGTGCCTGAGTCGCGGGCGAATTTCTCGACCAGTTCGCTGCCCTGGTTCTGCACCAGTTCGTCGAACGCGCTCATCTGCAGCGAGAGGCTGTCATGCGCGGTCTCGGTCTGGCTGACGACCTTGGCGACCAGCGAGTTTACGGTCACGTCGAGCGCGTCGCTGGCCTTGTCGCCGGAGGTCATGATGCGGGTCGCCAGGCGGTTGCCGGCCTCGTCGATCTTGCTGACGAGATCGCCGCTGCGCAGTTCGAGCTCGAGCAGCAGCGAGTCGCTGGAATTCTTCAGGGAGTCGTGGACCTGTTCGGTGCGGTCGGAAATGCCGTCGACGATGGTCGAGGAACGCTGCTCGAACTCGCCGGTGATGCGGTCGATGCGCTCGTTCAGCATCTCGTGGACGCGATCGGCCAGATCGACGAACTCGTCATGGACGTGGCCGGTCTTGAAGTTGAGGCTGGTGGTCAGCCGTTCCGAGGCGTCGAGCACGGCGCGCGTGGTCTCGGCGCTGGCTTCCTCGAGGCGGTCGAGCAGGTCGCCGCCGCGCTCACCGAGCGCGAGGATCATGTTGTCGCCGGCATGGCTCAAGGCGGTGGTGATGTGGGCGCCGCGTTCTTCCAGCGCGCCGGTGATGCTTTTCGCGACTTCGTCGACGCGCGAGGCGATCGCGTCCGAGATCAGCGCGATGTCGTGGCGCAGGTCGATCTGCACGCCGGAAATGGCGCTGCGAACCTGCTCGGCCTGGCCGACCAGGTTGTCGCGCTGATGGGCGATGTCCTGCAGCAGCGCGCGGATGCGCACTTCGTTGTCGGAATAGGCACGCTCCAGCGCCGCGACTTCGTTGGCCACCAGCGTTTCCAGTTCGCCGGCGCGCGCGATCGCGCGTTCGACGCCGTCGCCCATGGCAGCTACTTCGCGGCGGATCGCCTGGCCGACCGTCACCATCGAGTCGGAGGCGGCACCTTCGGGCTCGGAGAAGCGGATCGCGACCTGCGCCATCGATTGCGCGATCATCCGCATTTCCTGGCCGCGCCAGGCAAGGCTCGCGAGGAAATAGAACAGCAGCACCGGCGCAAAGAACAGCGCGGCGAGGCCGCCCAGCACCAGCACGCCGCCGCTCTGTCCCATTGCGGCCTGCAGCGAAGGCAGGAACGCGGCGGTCAGCAGCGCGCAGCCGACGATCCAGACGCCGGCGAACACGGTGGCAAGCGTATAGACGCCGCGGGCAGGGCGGCCCTTCTGGATTGCCTGCAGAATCTGTCCGATGGTTTCGCGGTCATCGTTGGCGGCGCGGCGCGGGGCGCGCGGCTCTTCGATCGGATCGAAGACCTGGCGGTCGCCGCCAGAACGCGTATCAACGCGCGTATCGAACGGGGTTTCGGAGTAGGGCGGGGGCGCGGACGAAATGCTTGATGGCGAAAGGTCGTTGTTGCCGATCGAATTGCGATTGGGATCGACAGTGGTGTCACTGATGTTCAGCGCTTCCTGAATGGCGGAAAGCGCGACTTCGGTGGGATCTTTGACCTTCTTGGGATTGTTCGCCATGTTCAGTCGAGCCCTCTTACTTTTTTACGCGTCCAGCTGGTCTTGCAAACGCCCCCGCAAGCCCAAACCGGATCTTTGCCCCCACACGGACCGCAGCCGCGCCCCGTCGGCGGCTTGTCCGCTACATCCGCAAACATCCTATTGGTTGAGTGATGCGAATGAAATGGCCGCGATTAAGACATTCTTAATCATCGTTAACAGCTTTGTGGCTTAAGGCCTTACGGATACTCGAAATTCCCGTGGGAGACTGTCCTTTACGGCAACTCCTCGGCGAAAAGTAGGCGAAGTTGCGGCAATTCCGGTGAACGTTCCATTAACCAGTTTCGTGATTGGGTGGCCAAAACGGCCCTGCCTAGATCGGTCCGGCGGGGAGATGTGGGTCAGGCCATGCCGCTGCACCTTGAACGGATACAATGGATGCCATCGCCGCCGCTCGCTCCCGATGACGGTCCGATCGATTTCGAACACCTTAAGCGGATGACGCTTGACGACGCCGGCCTCGAACAGGAGGTGCTGGCGATGTTCGCGGCCCAGTCGGCCAAGCTGATGGCCATGCTTGCCACCGTGCCGGCAGATGCCAATGCGCTGGCCCATACGCTGAAGGGCTCGGCTCGCGCGATCGGCGCCTTCGGTGTGGCGGAAACCGCCGCCCGGCTGGAGGCGGTTCTTGCTGATGGCGCCGATCCGTCCCGGCTTGTTGCCGAACTCGGCGAGGCCATTGCGCGGGCGCGGGCGGCGATCGAGGCGACTCTGCGCCGGTCCTGACGCGAACCTGCGGTCTGACGCCCGACAAACCCCCGCCAAATTAGCCCCTTAGGTTTTCGTCCCGACCGCTAGCGCTGTGCGGATCGACCCGTTATAGGACTGCCGGGGACCCTCCTACCGTATACCGGCAGCACGAGCGATCATGGCCAAAATCCACTTTGTCGACCATTCCGGCGAAACTCGAACCATTGAAGTCGAAAACGGCGCGACCGTGATGGAAGCCGCGATCCGCAACGCCATTCCGGGCATCGAAGCCGAATGCGGCGGGGCCTGCGCCTGCGCGACCTGCCACGTCTATGTCGACGACGCCTGGCGCGAGAAGGTCGGCTCGCCCACGCCGATGGAAGAGGACATGCTGGATTTCGGCTTCGACGTACGGCCGAATTCGCGCCTGTCGTGCCAGATCAAGGTCTCCGACGAACTCGACGGCCTCGTGGTCTCGACGCCGGAACGGCAGGCATAGAGCCTGGTCCAGCTCTGCTGGATGGTTCAGCGCGCTCCGGCGCGCTCCTTTTCGACCAGTTCCTCATCGACCGCATAAGCCGCGCAGTCGGCGGCAGCCTTTGCGCATGCGGCAAGGGCCGCCTCCCGCGCCACGACGGCCGACCGCTGCCCGGCGCGGTAGCCAAAGCTGCCGGTCGGGGACACCGCAAATGCCTTGTGAGGGCTCGCGGACAAATAATCTGCAAAGGCTGAACGGCCTTTTTCACCCAACCGGGGCGGCGGCGAAAGCGCTGCCGGAAGCGGTGCTGCGGCCAGTTCCCGCGTTCCCAGATTCTGCTGGTGCAGGAAGCGATCGACCATCGGGGTCCATAGCGCAATGCCCCTTGAGAAGAGCGTGTGCCCGTCGTCGCGGAACGCAGGGGCGTCGATCAATTCGGCGCGGCCGCCGGCGTCGGTGAACGCCGCGTGCATCCGGTGGGCGAGGTCGGGGCGAAAGAACTTGTCGTTCTCCGCATAGATCCACAGCATCGGAATTCGCGACGTCCGGCCCAGAGCCGCAAATGCCCGGACCAGTGCCGCCTCGTCGCAGACATCGTCATCGGCACGTGAACCGCGACCGCCGGCGAAGCTGATTGCGGCGACGAGGCCGGGCGGCGCAGTGGCGGCGAGCGCGATGCTGGCAAAGCCGCCCGCCGAGGAGCCGACCGCGATCATGCCGCTGGTGGACACGTCGGTGCGGTCCTGCATGGCCCGGATCGCGGCGGCCAAATCTTCGGCAGACGCCCGGGCCGATCGCAAATAATCACGATTGGCGCAGCGACCGTTGCTCTCGGCATATCGGCCGCCGGAGTCGCCATAGCCTCGCCGCATCACGACCAGCGCTGCGAAACCGCGCCGCGCGAATTCGATCGCCTGCCGGTACATTCCATATGGCGACATGGTGGCTCGCGCGGTGTGATCGCGCGGTGCGCCGTGGCTGATCAGCGCCAGCGGAAAGCGTCCGCTGCCCGAGGGCCGCACCAGCATTGCCTCAAGGCCTGCCGTTTCCGCAGCCGCCATCGGAATGCGCAAATCCTCGCGATAGAATCCATCGGCCGCGGCGGGCTGCATCGTCGCGGAGACGATCAACACCGCCAGCAGCGCGACGCGCATTATCGTCCGTCCATTCCGCGCCGCAGCCAGCGCTGGAAGTTTCCGATGATCTCCTCGGTCAGCGGTGTCGGCTTGCGGGTGGCCTCATTGAGCAGCACCGATACCGATTGTGCCGAGGCAATGCATGTGCCTTCGGCAAATACCACCTGGTCGAAGGTCACGGAGGTGCGGCCGAATTTCACCACCCCTAGTCCCATCTCGATGGTGCCGGGCCAGCGCAGCTCGGCGCGGAAATGCATGTCGAGCCGGACCATGATCCAGGTGACGCCGTGCGGCATCAGCCCGTAACTGCGATCCTTCATCAGCGTGACGCGGCCGGTTTCGAAATAGGTCGCATAGACCGCGTTGTTGACGTGCTGGTTGGGGTCGAGGTCGGCGAAACGCACATTGTCGGTCAGCCGGTAGGGGAAATCCTCCAGGCGCGGCGTTGAATCGAGGCGGGCAGGGGCGTTCACGGGGCGGTCTCCGAACGTTTCACGTTGTTACAGCCCAGTTACCCTGCTCCGGCAAGGGGTTGAGGCGAAGGCCACCTGCCATATTATGGCTTTCCTGTTCCACCGGCGTTGGCTAGACAGACGCTGCCCCAGAAGCGCCGCCCAGGCCATCGGCGCGGTCCAACCGAAAAGAAGCTGAGATGAGCGAAGCGATCAAAACCGATGTGCTGATTATTGGTGCAGGTCCTTGCGGACTGTTCGCCGTGTTCGAACTGGGCCTCCTTGATATGAAGACGCATCTGGTCGACATCCTCGACAAGATCGGCGGCCAGTGCGCCGAGCTCTATCCGGAAAAGCCGATCTACGACATTCCCGGCATTCCTTTTGTCACCGGCCAGGGCCTCACCGACGCGCTGCTGGAGCAGATCAAGCCGTTCAATCCGACCTTTCACCTCAACGAAATGGTGGAGACGATCGAGAAGATCGGCGATCCGCTCTTTCGCGTCACCACCGACGCCGGCCAGGTGTTCGAATGCAACGTGGTCGTGATCTCCGCGGGCGGCGGCTCGTTCCAGCCCAAGCGCCCGCCGGTGCCGGGCATCGAGGCCTATGAGGGCACCTCGGTGTTCTACGCGGTGCGCAAGATGGAGCAGTTCCGCGACAAGAATATCCTGATTGTCGGCGGCGGCGATTCCGCACTCGACTGGACGCTCAATCTGCACCCCATTGCCAAGCGCGTGACGCTGTTGCACCGGCGCGATGATTTCCGCGCCGCTCCGCACAGCGTCGAGCAGATGCGCGCACTGGTGGCTTCCGGAAAAATGGACCTGAGGATCGGTCAGGTCACCTCGCTTGAAGGCGAGGGCGGCAAGCTCTCGGGCGCCATGATGAAAGGCAACGACAACGCGGTCTCGAAAGTCGAGTGCGATACGATGCTGCCGTTCTTCGGGCTGACCATGAAGCTCGGACCGGTTGCGAACTGGGGCGTTGCGCTCGAGAACAACCTGGTGCCGGTCGAAACCGCCGCCTTCGAGACCAATGTATCGGGCATTTTTGCGATCGGCGACATCAACACCTATCCGGGCAAGCTGAAGCTGATCCTGAGCGGATTCCACGAGGGCGCGCTGATGGCGCAGAAGGCGCACCGTTACGTCTACCCGGACAAGCGCCTCGTCTTCCAGTACACGACCTCGTCATCGAGCCTGCAGAAGAAGCTCGGCGTCAACTGACAGCCGGCGCATCCGACGAAAGTGTTTGACTAAGAGTTCGACTGACGTTCATTTACAGCAGCGCCCCTGAGCTGTCCCATTCGGAGAGCACCGTGAAACGTTGGTCGAACCGAGTGAGGCGGTGCGCGGTCACCTTGTTGTTGTGCGTCCTGCTGCCGGCGGCGGGTAGCGCCCTTGGTGGCGAGAGTTCGGACGACACCATCAAGGTCGGCGTCCTGCATTCGCTTTCCGGCACCATGGCCATCAGCGAAACCACGCTGAAGGATACCGTCCTCTTTCTGATCGACGAGCAGAACAAGAAGGGCGGCGTGCTCGGCAGGAAGCTCGAGGCGGTCGTGGTCGATCCGGCGTCGAACTGGCCGCTGTTTGCGGAAAAGGCCCGCGAGCTGATCACCAAGGACAAGGTCGCCGTCGTATTCGGCTGCTGGACCTCGGTGTCGCGCAAATCCGTGCTCCCGGTGTTCAAGGAGCTGAACTCGATCCTGTTCTACCCCGTGCAATACGAGGGTGAAGAGAGCGAGCGCAACGTGTTCTACACCGGGGCGGCGCCGAATCAGCAGGCGATCCCCGCGGTCGACTACCTGATGAAGCACGAGAAGGTGAAGCGCTGGGTGCTGGCCGGCACCGACTACGTCTATCCGCGCACCACCAACAGGATCCTCGAAGCCTATCTGAAGTCGAAAGGCGTCGCGCAGGAAGACATCATGATCAACTACACGCCGTTCGGTCATTCGAATTGGCGGATGATCGTGGCCGATATCAAGAAATTCGGCTCGGCCGGCAAGAAGACGGCTGTTGTCTCCACCATCAACGGCGACGCCAATGTTCCCTTCTACAAGGAACTCGGCAACCAGGGCATCAAGGCGACCGACATTCCGGTTGTCGCGTTCTCGGTCGGTGAAGGCGAACTCGCCGGCATCGACACCAGGCCGCTGCTCGGCTATCTGGCCGCCTGGAACTACTTCCAGTCGATCAAGGATCCGGCCAACGAGAAGTTCATCAAGGCCTGGCAGGCCTACACCAGGAATCCGAAACGCGTGACCAACGATCCGATGGAAGCGCACGTCATCGGTTTCGAAATGTGGATCAAGGCGGTCGAGAAGGTGAAGTCGACCGACGCCGACAAGGTGATCGACGCGCTGCCGGGCATCGAAACTCCAAATCTGACCGGTGGTATCGCGAAGATGCTTCCGAACCATCACATCACCAAGCCGGTGTTCATTGGTGAAGTCAAAATCAATGGTCAGTTCGACGTGGTGTGGAAGGCACCGGGCCTGGTGGCCGGCGATGCATGGTCGAACGAACTCGAGGGCTCCAGGGACCTGATCGGCGACTGGGTTGGCAAGAAGTGCGGCAACTACAATACCAAGACCAACAAATGCGGAGGCAGCCATTGAAGCCGGTTTGCGTATCGAGCCGGTTCCTGGCTCTTGCCGGTGATGATTCCAACGAAAATATGACCGAATGGCCGCGGCGCGTTCGCCGCGGTCTCGCGTTCGTCCGTCCAGGCACTGGAACCGTCCGCGAAATGGCCTTAGTCTGCGGCCATTCATTTTGTGAATTAGTCAGGTGATGACGATGCGAAGTGCGCTTTCTGTGGTTCGACTGATATTGCCGATCGTGATGGGGCTTGCGTTCGTTTGCGACCTTGCGGCGCAAACGGCGGAGCCGTCAGCCGCCGGGCTGTGGCAAAAGGTCGAGAAGGGCAAGCCGGTCGGATGGTTTTTGGTGGTCGATCGCGACGGCATCTATGAAGGCGCGTTTGCCAAGCTTTTTCCTGAGCCAGGCGATGCTCCCAATCCGGTCTGCTCAAAATGCACCGACGATCGAAAAGATCAGCCGTGGCTCGGGCTCTCCTTCATCCGCGACATGAAGCGAGACGGACTGAAATACGAGAATGGCAATGTGCTCGATCCGCGCGATGGCAAGATCTACAAAGCCAAGATGACGGTCAGCCCCGACGGACAGACTTTGACCATGCGTGGCTATCTCGGCTTCTCGCTATTGGGCAAGGATGAGATCTGGACCCGGCTGCCGGACTCCTCGATCGCTTCGCTCGATCCGGCCATCATCGCGAAATATCTGCCGGCACAGGCGGCGGCGATGAAGCAGCCAGCTCCGAAAGCGCCTGTCGCAAAGAAGACGACGGCGCCCGCGCCTGCACCTGGAGCACCTGCCCCCGCGCGTTGAGCAAAACTGCTGGAGGAGATGATTCGGCAAAGCATGCCCTCGGGCCACGACCCGATGGGCGGCACCGGTTGTCCCTTGCGACAAACGCGAAACGTTTGCGCGGAGATCACGCTCAACCAAAATGATAGAGCGGGATGACGATCCGAAGAAAAGTCATCGAACGCTAACGCGTCCCCGGCAATATCGGGATCGGCGATACCGGCTGCGAAATCACTTCGGGCACGGCGGCATCCAGTTGCAGCACGGCGGCCGCGGCCGGCAGCGCCGCGTCCGCCATCGCGGCGTGGCCTTCGGCGGTGGGATGCACGGCGCCGCCATACACCGCCGACAGAACCCCCCAGGTCGCGTCGTGGATGTCGGCAGGCTGCTGCGACGACGGCAAGCCCAGCGGATAGGTCATTGCCGCGAAGTAGCTGTCATTGGCGTCGCGGATCCAGCGCGCGCGCGGCAGATAGGCGCGATATTCGCCGGCGCTGCGGCCGCACAGCATTGGCTGGCTGGCGGCGGTGACGATGTCGGGATCGAAGCTCTCGCCGCGGGCCGAGAAACATTGGCGATCGAATTCGGGATCGCTCTCCGCACGCGCGCAGAAACCGTGGTTCGCAAACGTCGCCTGATGCGCATCGACAAAGGTCATGCGGTCGGCGCGCGGGTTGCGGCACAGGATGCCGGATTGGCACAGCGCGAGCGCCTTCAGCTGCGGCAGGAATTCGCCCTCGACGAAGTTCGAGACGGCGGCGAGCCGCTGCGGCTCGGCGTTGAACGAGGGGTGAATATCGAAGCCCGCCCGTCCGCCGGGGCACGGCGTGCCGTTATTGGCCAGCGTCGGGTTGGCGTAGGAGGTGTAGACGACGCGCGACATATCGCCGACCAGCGGCTTCAGCGCCTCGCGCAGCTTGGCGAATCCTTGCGGGAGGTCCCGCATCAGCGCGCCGCGTGCCTCCTCGACCGATGCCAGCACGCCGCTGCGCCGGAACAGGGCGCGCTCCGTCGCCGTGTCGACGATCACGTCGGCGACGAGCCCCGAAAAATAAATGTCGTTGGCGCCGACCGACAGCAGCACCAGATCGAGCTTGCGATCGGGCTGGCGGCCTTTGGCCGCCGTGACGGCTTCGCGCAGTTCAGCGAGCTGGGCGTTGACCGTGCCCCGGCAACTGCCCGATTTCGACGGCGGGCAGTCACGGGCGCGCTGCGAGCCGAACAGGCCGTCGGCGATGGTGGCGCCGGTGCAGGCCAGCGGCAGATACGTCACCGCTATATGCGGAAACTGTACGGCGAGCGCCAATGCGGTCCGCGTCTGATAGCTGTAGAGCGAGCGGTGGCAGGCTGCATTGAGCCAGAGCGCGCTCTGCCGCTGCCAGACGGCCATCGTATCCGGGGCTTCACAGGCCCGTCCGCCCTTATAGCCGGCGCGGCTTGGACGGTAATATTGTGAGGCGGCCGATCCCAGATAGGAGCGGAAGCAAAAGCCATCATCGGACAGCGCGATAGGCCGGTCCGGATTTCCCTCGCCGGAGGCGACGCTGTCGCCGAGGCCCGCGATGAAGATGTCGCGCACCGAGATCTCGGTGGCGACGCGCTGGCCGCCGTCCGAGCCGGCGGAGACATCGACGCTGGCCACGGTGGTACGTCCATAGCGGACCCTGAAATTGACCGGCTCGGCGCAGTCGAACGTGGATCCCTGTGGTCCGTCGCCGTCGTCGAACGACCAGGCGCAGGTGGCGCCGACCGGAACCTGTCCCGTCAGGCGGACGGTGATCGGATGATCGATTGGCGTCAGATAGCTTTCCTTGACGTTGTCGCGGGTGCAGGGCTCGCTGACACGGCCGGCAAGATCGATGCAAAGCCGGTTCACGGTGTTTCGTGCCCAGCCGCGGCCGTCGCTTTGCAATCCCAGCGCCTGTTCGGCGGCCAGAACGCTGCGGCCGCGGCTAGCCTCGGCGTGCAGTTGGAAATCCCGTTCTTCACGGAACAGCCGGAAACGGTTGCGGACCTCCCAGTAAATCTGCATGGCGCCTTGGGGCGCGGTCTGCGCTTCCGCAGGGGGAGGCGATAGCGCCGCCAGCGCGCCGGCGAGCAGCGCGACTGATACTATCGATCGAGGTAAAATACCGGCCATGGCGCGTTTGACGTTAGCGGTAAGGCAGAAATAAGAGAATGAGGCAGCGCTAGCTCAAAAGACCATATGACGCAGATAACGTCGCTGTTACCGGCATGTGGCATCGGGCGGGCGCCGTCAGTTGAACCATTTCCAGGACCGGGCGGATCTTGACCGGTTGCCGCCGCTTCCCGGCTGCGTTCCAGACCTTGCCCGGCACGAGCTTCGTCATCGATGGCGCCGCCGCGTCGCGCGATGCAGCGCTCGCCCCGGCGCGGTGAGGGCAGGGGCATCGCCCACTTTTTCCGCAGCTCACGAAGGCCGCCGTGACGCGTCATTGGCGCGGATTTTGTGACACCTTCTCATTCAGCGCAGGGCGCGCCCGGCAATTGTGTCACCCCTGCCACAGGTCCCCGTGATTGTGCAGCCGCGCCCGGCGCTTGGGAGTTCCGGCCATTGCGGCCACTGGGCATCTCTCTAACAGTGATCTGCCCGGAACGGTGTCCGGTGGCGGGATCGTACGATTCGGCCGGAATCGGGACTGGGAATGGGAATGAGCATACTGGCGCTAGGTGGCGCGCGAACCCGGCGGCTGGCATCGCTGCTGGGGGGGACGGCGCTGGTCAGCGTGGCGGCGCTGTCGATGTCGGTCACCGACGCGAGCGCGGCGTGCACGACGCTCTTCACGGGCGTCGTGGATTGCCTCGCCAATACAACCACCACCAACAACACGAACACCAATGGCGCCACGAACCCGTCCAGCGACCGGGTTCAGGAATTCAACAACTTCACCAACATCACCTCCACCATCGCCGCGACAGTCGACGGCTATGGCCTCCAGCTCTCGCTCACCAACGCCGGGTCCAACTCCATCGGCGTCATCAACAGCGGCACCGTCACGACCAATCAGAACGTCAATGCTCTGGAGCTTAATGGCAATGGCGCGCTGGTCGGCTATATCGGCACCGGGACGGTCTCAACCACCACCGCCGGCGGCGGCAATGCCATGGCGTTTACGAACATCGGCGCCGGCGGCGTCACGGTCATTAACAACGGCGTCTTCAGCTCGGTCAGCAATTACGGCCTTTCGATCGACACGACGGGGGGCAGCACCGGCACCATCACCGTTACTGGAACCGGCACCATCTCCGGCGGCTTCGGCGGCATCTACGCAGCGGCAGACGGTGTCGCCACCGTCGATATCACCAGCGCCGGAGCTATCTCCGGCGGCAACGTTCCCAACGGCATCGGCATCTTGGCCGGCTCGGGCGGAGGCAATGTGCTCGTTGCCACCGGGAGCACCGTCTCCGGCTTCGACGCCATCATCGCAAACACCAGCGGCACCGGCACGATGACGGTCACCACCGGCGGTGCCATCACCGGCACCTCCGGAGTCGGTATCAGCACCGTCGCGGTTGACGGCGCCACCACGATCGATGCCGGACACGACGTGACCGCCGGCAGCGTAGCTATCCGGACATTCGGGAACGGCAGCGGGCTGGTCGACATCAATCATACTGCCGGGACCATCACCGCCGGAACGGAGGGGATCGCTGCATCACAAACCGGCAGCGGCGCCATCGACATCAGCCAGACCGGCGGTGCGCTCAACGCCACGAACAGGGCGGTACTCGCGTTGATGACAGGCAGCGGCAACGTGATCGTCTCGCTTACCGGCGGCACGGTCGGCAATGTCAGCGGCAATGTCGTCAATACCTCGGCCACGACAGGAACGACCACGATCACCAGCGATGTTAACCTCACCTCGACCGGCGGTAGCGGCATCAGCGCGACGTCGACGACGGGCACGATCAACGTCAATGGATCCGGCGCCATCAGCGGCCTAATCCGCGGCGTCGAGGCAACGGCAAGCGGCGCCGGCAACATCAATGTCACGAGCTCCGGAGCGATCGTCGGTGGCGCTGCCAGGGGAATCCACGCGCAATCGACCGGCGGCAACGTGCTCGTCGCGACCGGGAGCACCGTCTCCGGCGCCGACTACGGGATAGTGGCTTTCAGCAACGGCAGTGGCAGTGGCACGGTGACGGTCACCACCGGCGGCGCGGTCACCGGCACGAGTCTGGCGGGTATCCTCACCAGTGCGGTGAACGGCACCAACTCAGTCAATGTCGGCCACGACGTGACGGGCGGGTTCTACGCTATCTTTTCGACCGGCAACGGCAGCGGACTGATCGACATCAATCACACCGCCGGGACCATTGCCTCCGGAACGATCGGTATATTCGCTCAACAAACCGGCACCGGCACCATCGACATCAGCCAGACCGGCGGCGCGCTCAACGGCACGGGCTACGCCGTAGCCGCTGAGATGCAGGGCGGCGGCAACGTGATCGTCTCGCTCACCGGCGGTACGGTCGGCAATGCCAGCGGCGATGTGATCGGTACTATCGCCACCACGGGCACCACTACGATCACCAGCAACGTCGGCCTTACCTCGACCGGCGGACACGGCATCAGGGCGACGTCGACGACGGGCACGATCAACATCGACGGAACGGGCGCCATCAGCGGCCAGAGCAACGGTGTCTCTGCATCGGCCACTGGCGCCGGCACCGTCAATGTCACCAATGGTGGCGCTATTGTCGGCGTGACCAGCATGGGCGTCGGCGCCGGTTCGTGGGGCGGCAACGTGCTCGTCGCCACGGGGAGCACCGTCTCCGGCGGCATCATCGGGATACGGGCCGTCACCATCAGCAGCGGCACCGTGACGGTCACCACCGGCGGCGCGGTCACTGGCACGAGCTTCGTGGGCATCTCCACCAGCGCGCAGAACGGCACCACGTCGGTCAATGTCGGCCACAACGTGACGGGCGGCAGCAACGGTATCCGGTCGTATAGCGTCGGCAACGGACTGATCGACATCAACCATACCGCCGGGACCATCGCCGCCGGATTGACGGGCATCGAGGCAGTTCATGATGGCAGCGGCACCATCGACATCAGCCAGACTGGCGGCGCGCTCAATGGCGCGACGAATGCCGTCTCCGCGGCGACGACGGGCAGCGGCAATTTGATCGTCTCGCTCACCGGCGGCACGGTCGGCAATGCCAGCGGCCACGCGGTTCAAACGTCTGCCACCACCGGTTCGACCACGATCACTTCAGGCGTTGCGTTGACGTCGACGGCCCAGGACGGGATCAACGCCACCGCGACCTCGGGCAATATCGCGATCACCAACAGTTCTGTTGTCACCGGCGCAACCAACGCGGTGTTCGGCAGCACCAGCGGTGCCTTCAACATCACCAACAACGGCACGCTCAACGGCAATGTCAGCGTGACCGGCTCGAACGCGGCCTCGACATTCGCCAACAGCGGTATCTGGAATGCCGGCACCGGCTCGTCGCAGTTCAGCGGCAGCCTCAACAACACCGGCACGGTCAATGTGCAGAACGGCGCGGCCGGGCAGGTCATTACCTTCGCCGGCAATTACTCCGGCAACGGCGCCTATCGCGTCGACCTCGATGCGGCCGGCAATGCCGATCGCATGAACATCGGCGGCACCGCCAACCTGACCGGCGGCTCGGTGAACGCGCTGTTTCTGCCCGGCACCTATGTCAGCCGCAACTACACGATCCTCTCCGCGACCGGCGGGCTCGGCGGCACCACCTTCACCGGCGGACTAACTACCACCGCTCTGCCGGCAGGATTTACTGCGTCTCTGAATTACACATCGACCGACGTGCTCCTCGATCTGGCCGCGGTCCTCGGCATCAGCGGCAATTTCAGCCAGAATCAGCAGAATGTCGCCAGCACGCTCAACAACTACTTCAACAATGGCGGCGCGTTCCCGCCGGGATTTGTCACGGTGTACGGCCTTACGGGATCGGCGCTGGGTAACGCACTGACGCAATTGTCCGGCGAGTCGGCCACCGGTGCGCAGCAGGGCGCGTTCCAGCTCGGCACCGGTTATCTGTCGCTGCTGACCGACCCGTTCTCGACCAATCGCGTTAGGGCCGATGGCGCTATCGGGTTCGCGCAAGAGCCTTCCTCAGGGCGGCCGTCCTCGGCGCTGCCATCATCGGTGCGCTCGGCCTTTGCCGCCTACACCAAGGCGCCGCCCGCGGCCTATGCGCCGCGCTGGGACATCTGGGGCGCGGCGTTCGGCGGCGCCAACCAGACGCGCGGCGAGGCGGTGGTCGGCAGCAACGATATCTACACGCGCGCCGGCGGCGTCGCAGCCGGTGCGGACTATCGCATCTCGCCCAATGCGCTGATCGGCCTCTCGCTGGCCGGCGGCAACATCAACTGGTCGCTGACCGGCAACGGCGTCACCGGCGGCGGCAACAGCGATACCTTCCTCGCCGGGCTCTATGGCAAGTACAACGCCGGACAGGCCTACCTGTCGGGCGCGCTGACTTACGCCAACTACTGGACCTCGACCAACCGGACCGTGACGGTGGCGGGCCTCGACCAGCTCAAGGCCGACTACAACGCCCGGGCCTTTGGCGGCCGCATCGAGGCCGGCTATCGCCTGCCTGTGGCTTACGCCAACATCGTCTGGACGCCCTATGGCGCCGCGCAGGGCCAGAGCTTCAGCACGCCTGGCTACGGCGAGACCGCGGTCACGGGCTCCAACCAGTTCGCGCTCAACTTCGCCAGTCGCATTGCGACCGCCTTTCGCGGCGAGCTTGGCGTGCGCCTCGACAAGACGATGGCAATCGACAATGGCAGCCAGCTCAACCTGTTCGGCCGGTTCGCCTATGCGCATGATGCGATCAGCAATCCCGCGGCGGCGGCCAACTTCACCACGCTGGGTCTCGGGGCGGCCCCGTTCACCGTTTACGGCGCGAGGCCCTCGCGCGATCTCGCACTGACGTCAACAGGTGCGGAGTGGCGGCTTGCCAACGGGGTCTCCTTCCTCGCCAAGTTCGACGGCGAGTTCGGCGATCGCTCGCAGACCTACACGGCCACGGGACGCCTCCGCTATACCTGGTGATGATCGTCAGCCCGTTTCCGGCTTCGGAGTGCTTCGGCCGCAGCCGTACAGCCGAATGTTCGGGAATCCCGGATATCTGTTACCGTTTCGCTCGCTTGAGCGGCTGCCTGACCGGGACCTCCGCCGTGCGGGGCTGTTCGGTCATCTGGCGGCTGGCCTCCTCGTTCCGGCGGCGCTCGTACCAGGGTTTTAAGACGCTGAGCCAGAGCTCGCGCGTTCCCATGATCCAGATCGAGATGCCGAAGGGAATCAGGAAATACAGGATCCGGAACACCACCAGCGTCGCCAGCAATTGCTCCTTGCCGAACTGCGGCAGCGCCACCAGCATCGCGGCGTCGAACACGCCGATGCTGCCTGGCGCGTGGCTGGCGAAGCCAAGCAGTGTTGCGAGGATGAAGACCACCGCCAGCGAAACGAAATCGATATGGGGCTGCGTCGGCATCAACAGATACATCGCCAGCGCGCAGAACCCGAGATCGACGACGCCGATCATGACCTGCAGCAGCGTCAGCCGCGCCGAGGGCAGCACTACTTTCCAGCCGTTCTGGCCGAGTTCGCGGCGGTTCTCGCCCATCACCAGCCAGAGGAAATAGGCCGCGATGCCGGCGAGGCAGCCGAGCGCGATCAGCCGGTTCACCGATGGCGGCAGCAGATCCATGGCCGTCGCCGCTTCGGGATGCCAGGCCATGCCGATGCCGAGCACGAACAGATTGCCGAGCCAGAAGGTCAGGCCCGAGAGGAAGCAGATCTTGGCGACATCGATCGCGGTCAGGCCGTAGTCGGAATAGATCCGGAAACGGATCGCGCCGCCGGTAAAGACGGTGGCGCCGATGTTGTGGCCGATGGTGTAGCTGGTGAAACTCGACAGCGCGGCGATGCGATAGGGCACGTGCGTCTTGCCGATGGTTCGCAGCGCAAAGAAATCATAGAAGGTCAGCGTGAAGAACGCGCCTACCACGCACAGCGCGGCCAGCGCGATCCGATGCGGCGCGATCTCCGTCAGGGCGGTCAGAATGATCGCAGTGTCGACCCCCTTCAGGGTGTTAACCAGATGGGTGACCGCAAGGATGATGATGAGGAGACTCGCAACGATCCCTAGCCGTTTCCAGCCGATCTTCTCCTTGAAGCCACGCCCAAGCGTGGTCAGCAGCCGATGCATTCATCCTCCCGGCGGGATGGCAAAAGAAAACCTGTCAAAAGCGGCGACAGGGACGGTCAGACGCACCGTGCGCGAAGACACATAAGCCAAAATCGAACCGTTGTGCAGCCCTTGACAAGCCTAGCTTCTGCGTTCGTTCGGCAACCCTGTCATACGTCCTACATATGCGGCCGCGTTAACGATTGTGAGTCGCGGCCAGGCGTATTCCCAACGCTCTCTTGTAAGCGCCGTTCCGCTGTTACCGGGGCCCGCCCCGCGTAGATCGGCTTGAGGAGGGGCCGCGGTTTCGCATTCCCAAGCCGAGGGACGGTTATTGGGAGGCATCACGACCATGAACGGCTTGTTCATCCCGAATTGCGGACATCTAGTATTACGTGAGAGACAACTCGTGAAAGCGTCGCCGCCGAGAACGCGGCCGAAAAGCAGCTTAAACGGGGCTTTTTGTGTCATCTCGACGAAACAGGCGCATGCCCGGAAAGGTGCTTCCGCTGCGGGGGGGCCGATGGGCACGGCGGTCAATTGCCCGTCGATCGACGGCATCATCCAGAAGGCCGAGGAAGTCGTAAGGCGAGGTCGCGGCCGTGCTGGATGCAACGCTGAGCAATGTCGCCCTACGCCGCTGCGCCTGACGAGATCTCGCTATGGCTGCCTGATCGCCCGGGTGTGGAAGCTGCCGCGCGACCACGGTGCTGGCCGAGCCCACGGTTGGTCTGCAGCTGATTTGTCCGGTCCATTGAGGCAAAACGCCGCGCGTGAAAATCGCGCGCGTTCTTGCGTCAGGGGCTGCGATTCTGGCCGGCGTGCCACTGCCGGTGCGGGTACTCACTGCTTGGGAATCACTTCACGGGTGGCCGTTTGAGGCCGCGCTCGGTCGATAACGGGAATCACCGGGTACCGGCGGGAACCCGCAACCGGCACGCGAGGACGCCAAGCATTTATTCACCATCGAACCAGACGAAACCGCGTCGGTTACCCCAAATGCACCATTAGCGTCGTCATTACAGACCGGTAGCAGGGGTCTGTGATGTATCAAGTTCTGAATTGCCTGGTCACCGAGCATGATTTGCGGCTGGTTGTTCTCGCCGGCATCATTTGCTGGCTCGCCAGCGCGGTAGCGATCAGCCTGTTTCATCGCGCCAGGGCGTCGCAGGGACGAACCCGCGCGATCTGGGTCGGCCTTGATGCTGCGGTCGGCGGCTGCGGAATCTGGGCCACCCATTTCGTGGCGATGCTGGCCTACGATCCCGGGGCGGGGGCCGGATACAATATTCCGGTCACCCTGCTGTCGCTGATCTTTGCCGTCTCGATCGCCGCGGTCGGCCTCAGCGTTGCCCTGCTCAACGACCGCCGGTCGACGCTCGCGATGGGCGGCGCGATTGTCGGCGCTGGCGTCGCAGCGATGCACTACACCGGCATGATGGCGCTCGAGCTTCCGGCGCGCATCGTCTGGTCGCCCGGCATCGTGCTGGCATCCGTTATGCTCGGGAGCATGTTCGCAGGCCTGGCGCTCGTTGTCGCCGCGCACCGGGATGACCGCAAACACACCTTGGCCGCCACGGGCCTGCTGACGGTCGCGATCGTTTCCCACCATTTCACGGCGATGGGCGCCGTGACGCTCGTTGCCGATCCGACCCTCGTCACCGACGAATTGACGATCTCGCCGGGCGCGCTTTCCTTTCTGACCGCCGTGGCCGCGTTCGCCATTCTCGGCATATCGTTCGTAGCGGCGTTGCTCGATCGCCGCTCAAGCAGCGAACTGCACCAGCAGAAGGTCCTGCTCGACTCGGCCATCACAAACATGTCGCAGGGACTTTGCATGTTCGATGCGGACGGCCGCATCATGCTGTTCAACCTGCGCTACAGCGAGATGATGGATCGGACCAACATGCCGCTGCAGGGCCGTTTGCTGGTCGACGTTCTGCGGGATCAGAAATCGATCGGAAAATGGGACGGCGATCCCGAAGAATTCTTCAACATTGTGGTGACCGCGGCGAAAGCCGGCGAGAGCCTGAACCGGGTCGTCAGCCGAAACGGACGTTCAATCCGCGTCGTCGATCAGCCCAAAGAGGGCGGTGGTTGGGTTGCGACCTTCGAGGACATCACCGAATGGCAGGCGGCCCAGGAGCAGATCACGCATATGGCGCGCCACGACGCGCTCACCAATCTGCCGAACCGGACGCTGTTCCGCGAGCAGCTCGAGAAGGCGCTGCGCCTCGCCAAGCGCAGCGATCAGCTCGCGGTGTTCTGCCTCGATCTCGATCATTTCAAGGAAATCAACGACTCGCTCGGGCATCCGGTCGGCGACGCCCTGCTGAAGGAAGTTGCCCGCCGGCTCGGCGAATGCGTCACCGAGCACGACACGGTGGCTAGACTTGGCGGCGACGAATTCGCGGTCGTGCAGTTCTGCAGCGACTGCGATCCGTCGGCGGTGGCCTTGCTTGCCAGCCACATCGTCGAGAAGATCGGGGAGCCCTACGATATCGGGGGCCACCAGCTCGTCGTCGGCGTCAGCATCGGCATCTCGCTGGCGCCCGAGGACGGCAAGAACCCCGACGAACTGCTGAAGAAGGCCGATCTCGCGCTCTATCGCGCCAAGGCGGACGGCCGCGGCACCTATCGCTTCTTCGAGAGCGGAATGGATGCCCGCGCCCAGGCGCGGCGCATTCTGGAACTGGATCTGCGGGCGGCGCTGCAACGCGACGAGTTCGAGGTCTATTATCAACCGATCCGCGACGTCGCCAGCGACAGCGTCGTCGCGTTCGAGGCCCTTGTACGCTGGAATCATTCGCTCCGCGGGATGATCGCGCCGGCTAATTTCATTCCGCTGGCGGAGGAAACCGGCCTGATCATTCCGCTCGGCGATTGGGTGCTTCGGCAGGCCTGCGTGGACGCCGCAGGCTGGTCCGAGGATATCACCGTCGCCGTCAATCTTTCGCCGGTGCAGTTCAAGAATCCGAACCTGATCTTGTCCGTGAAGTCGGCGTTGCAGGCCGCCGGTCTTCCGGCGCATCGCCTCGAACTGGAGATCACGGAATCGGTGCTGTTGCAGAACAGCGAGGCGACACTGGCGGTTCTGCACGAGCTTCGCGGGTTTGGCGTCAGGATCTCGCTCGACGACTTCGGAACGGGCTATTCGTCGCTGAGCTATCTGCGCAGCTTCCCGTTCGACAAGATCAAGATCGACCGCTCGTTCGTCACGGAACTGGCCACACGCGACGATTCCATGGCCATCGTCCGCGCCGTGACCGGATTGGGCAAGAGTCTCGGGATCGTCACCACGGCGGAGGGTGTCGAGACGGAGGCCCAGTTCGATCTGCTGCGCCGCGAAGGATGCACGCAGGCCCAGGGCTATCTGTTCAGCAAGCCGCGTCCCGCCGCCGAGGTGGCCGCGATGCTGTCGAAGCCGCGCGCGCGCATCGTCGCGTAATCGCAGAGCGTTTTCGAGCGAAGCATGCCCTCGGACTTGATCCGGGGGTGGATACCGGTTCGCGTAGCAATCAAGTTTACGCAGATTGCGTAGACTTATCTGCGGTAGAAAACGCGTCAAAAAGAATCGGGTTTGAAGTTACGCTTTACGCAGCGCGAAATGCGCGCCGCAGAATGCCATCACGGCGCCGAGGCATAACGCCGCAAGACCCGAAAGCACGCCCGAAATCGTCGGGATCGGGCTCGGCGCGGAGGCTGCCTGGCCGGCGCCGGCCAGGATCAGCACGCCGACCGCGATCAGGAACTGGCGCATCCGCTGCGGGATTTGGCCGGACACCGCACTGTGCATCAGATTGGCGGTGAAATAGCCGCCGCAAAACCCGACGCTCGCAATCAGCCACCACGCAATGGCCGCGCCCGCGGGCATGAATTCACGGGTATCGGATCGCCACAGGCCGCCGAGATCGAGGCCGTAGCGTGCGCCGAGCATGTGAACGGCAAGCGCCAGCAGCACCCCGGATATCATCGCGCCGGCCAGAATCAGGCGTCGCGGAAAATAGGTCGTATCGGCCATGGCCTGCTTGTAAGGTAAAGCCGGCTGGCCGCGCAAGCTGCGCGCTCGGCCGCTACCGGGATTTTTGAATTGCCAACCTCACTACCGGACAGGACGGAGACATCGGGCGATAGCGCGCCCGAAACCCGCTATGTCTACAAGGCGTCGCTGATCGGATCGGCGCATGAATTCAAGCTGACCGATGCCGGCTTGTCCTGGCATATCTCGGGCAAGTCCGGTGTCTGGGGTTACGCCGACATCGCGGCGATCCGCCTCAGTTACAAGCCGTCGTCGATGCAGTCCCGCCGTTTCCGCGCCGACCTTCAGGGCAGGGATGGTGGACGCATCACCATTCTCTCGACCACCTGGCAAACCGTCTCGCTGATGGTGCCGCAGGATCGCGACTATCGTGCCTTCATCACCGAGTTGCATCGGCGTATGGCGAACGCGGGCAGCAAGGCCGCGTTGATCGCCGGTATCGGACGGATCACCTACGCCGCGGCCCTTGCGATGGTGACGTTGCTCGGCATCGCGATGACCGGACTTCTGGTGCGCGCGTTCGCGACCGGTGAATGGTACGGCGCGTTGTTTCTGGTTGGCTTCGTCGCGCTGTTCAGCTGGCAGATCGGCGGCTTCATCAAGCGTAACCGGCCGCGCGCTTACGACTTCGATCATTTGCCGCAAGCATTGCTGCCGTAGTTTCCGCAATCAAGCGCAATCAAATGTGACTTTGCGAGGCGCGCCGCATGCGGCAACGTGCCAATGCGTTCCCCGCGGTTGGATGAGCATTGCTGCGAGCACGAAGTGACGGATCGAAGCACGCGATTGCCGACCGAGGCCGAGATTGCCGCCATCAATGCGCAGCATTTGATCCGCACGCCGCTGAAGCCGGCTGATCTCTTGTTCGTGTTCGGCACCCGCGTCGATGTCAGGGAGCGCGTCGATGAGGCTTTCAGGCTGTGGCGCGACGGGTACTTTCGCTGCTCGATCGTCAGCGGGGGCACCACGCCGGGGGCGGAGCGTTCGGAATGCGAAATCATTGCCGATGCGATGATCGCGCGCGGCATCCCGCCCGGGCGGATCCTGCGGGAAGATCGCGCGATGAACACCGGCGAGAATGTGATCTTCTCGCTCCCGGTGATCGATGCCGCGCTGGGGCTTGCGCATGTTCGCAGCGTGATTTGCCTCGGCAATACCTGGACCGCGCGCCGCTATCCGATGACGCTGCATCGGCACTGGCCGGAAGTGGAGAAAATGCTGGTCACGGTCGACGGCTTTGCGACACCGCGGTCGCTCTGGCACACCGATCCCGAATTCAGGCGGCGCATGCTCTGTGAATGGGACAAGATCGAGCCGTACAAGGCGAATGGCTTCATCGCCGAGTGGCCGTGAGGTGCGGGCGACCGGTCTATTCGGTCGATTCGAAATCTTCTTCGCTCGCGCGCAGCATTCCCGCCAGCGTGCGCAGCGCCGCATCGAGCTGGTCGACGGGCGGTGCGGCCAGCGCCAGCCTTATTGCGTTCGGCGCATGTCCGGGGCTCACCGCAAAGGTCGACGAGGGCGTCAACGCGATGTCCCGGCGGGCTGCGGCGGCGACGAAGGTCTGCGACCGCCAGTGATGCGGCAGCGTCAGCCACAGATGGTAGGATTTCGGGTTGGCCTGCAACTCGAAGCCGGCCAGCCGTTCGGCGGCAATGTGCTGACGCCGCTGCGCATCGATGCGCTTTAATCTGACGAGTTCGGACGCGGTGCCGTCGGCCATCATGCGTTGCCCGGCCGCGAAGGCGTATCCCGAGGCCGTCCATCCGCCGGAACGAACCGATGCCATGATACTCTCGCGCAAACGTGGCGGCGGCACGATGAAGCCGAGCGCCAGACCCGGTGCGACCTTCTTGGAAAGGCTGTCGAGCACGACGCAGCGATCGGGTGCCAATGCCGCCAGCGGTGCCTCGTCGTCGAGGAATCCATAGACCGCATCTTCGATGATGGTGAGATCGAGTTTCTCGACGACGCGCAGCAACTCGGTGCGGCGCGAGGCCGGCATGGTCATGCCCAATGGATTCTGAACCGTCGGCTGGATGTACAGCGCCGACAGATGCGCTTCTCGGTGCGCCTTTTGCACGGCGTCGGGACGCACGCCGTGCTCGTCCATCGTCAGCGGCACCAGTGTCACGCCGATCCGGGCGGCGATGCCCTTGATGAAAGGATAGGTCAGGGCCTCCACGCCGCAACGGCCGCCGGCCGGTACGATCGCGGCCAAGGCGGCGGCGATGCATTGCCGGCCGTTGGCGGTGAAGACGATCTGCTCCGCGCGCGCCGACCAGCCGTTTTGGGAGAGGAAGTCCGCCGCGATGTTTCTTGCCGCTTGCGTGCCGGCGCTGGTGCCTTGCCGCAACGCGATTTCGAGGGCTTCCGGCCGCTCCAGTCCCTCAAGGCTTTTCGCGATCAGGGCCGATTGTGTCGGCAGCAGCGGATAATTGACTTCCAGATCGATGCGGGCGCCGCGTGGTTCGGTCAGCGTGGTGATCGCGCGGGGCGCCTGTCCGGAAATGAACGTGCCGCGTCCGACTTCGCCGACCACGAGGCCTCGCCGTAACAATTCCGTGTAGACGCGGCTCGCGGTGGAGACCGCGATCTTGCGCTCATAGGCGAAACTGCGCTGCGGCGGCAGGCGATCGCCCGGTTTGAGCCCGCCATTGGCGATCTCGGAGGCAACGGCATCGGCAAGCCTGAGATATTCGAACTTTGACATAATTGCACCGAGAGCAATGTTTTACTTGCACCGAGGAATGTACCGGATCATTTTGAACCTATCAAGCCTGAGATTGCACTGAGGAGAGTGCAAACAATCAGACCTAAAGGCGCTGCCGCTGATTCCCAGCGATTGCGTCGGCGGCATCGCCTTGCCGCGTGAAAGCCAACTGGAGAAGACCAATGACCATGATGTCCCAAGCTGCAGCCCAGCCTGCCATTCCCTTCGCATCGAGCGGATTTCTCCGCCGATTCGGGATCTGGGCGCATGTAATCGCCGCGTATCTGGATCGCCGGGCGGCGGTCAAAGCGCTGCGCCAGCTGGACGATCGTGAACTCCGCGATATCGGAATAACCCGCAGCCACATCGAGCAGGCGGTTTGGGGTCTCGCAGACCCGGATCTCGGGCGGCTCCGGTAAAGGCTGCGTGCCTTGATCTGGACCAACACAGAATTGCGGCCCGGTCGATCGGCCGGGCTGCATTGTGACTGCGTATCGCTATCGCTGCATCAATGCCGGACCACCAGCACCGAGCATTTGGCGTAGCGCACCACGTGGCCGGCATTGGAGCCGAGAAAATAGGTCCGCATCGCCGGCCGGTGCGACGTCATCACGATCAAATCGGCCTTGATCGCCGCAGCCTCTTCCAGGATCTCGTGATAGATACCGCCTTGCCGCACCACGGCGGAAATGCGCGACGCCTCGATGCCGGATTCCTGCGCCACGATCGCGAGCGCCTCTTCCGAGGTCTGGCGCTGCTGGGCGTCGAAATCGGCCGGCACATATTCCGCCAGCATCACCGGCGTCATCGGCATGACGTTGAGCAGCCGCACCGTGCCGCTCCAGGTCTGTGACAGCGTTGCCGCTGTTGCGATCGCGGGCTTCGCCAGATCGGTGTCGGCGAGATCGAGCGGCACCAGAATGGATTTGAACATCCGCGCCTCCTGTCGGAAACGAGCCTAGCATGAGGGCGACCGGATGTCCGCCCGGCCTACTTTGCATGGGGTTGTTTTCGCGATTTTATCTCTGGGCTAGTCGTCCGACGTCTGTCTCAGCAGTTTCGGGCTGGTGAAGCGCACGAGGTTGCCGCGGCGAAACGCCACCTCGTTCCAGTCCTCGATCGCAAAATCGAGGATCGCAAGGCCGCTGGTCGGCAGATTGTCATTGAGGGCTTTTTTCGCGGCCGCATCGCCGCTGCCGGATAGCGCCAGCGCCAGTTCATGCATGCCGGGATTGTGGCCGATCACCATCAACCGCTTCGGATCGGTGGCTTCGGCCATGCGGATGATCTGCAGGAGATGCGTCGGGTCGGCGCCGTAGAGTTCGGCCAGGAACTCGACCTGCGGCGGGGCGAAATCCTTGGCCGCATCCTGCATTGCCTGCCGGACGATCTCCCAGGTCTGCAGCGTCCGCACCGCGGTTGAGACCAGAACCATGTCGGGAACGGGCAGGTGCCGGCCGATCCAGCCACCGACGGCGGCAGCATCCAGCCGGCCGCGGTCGTCGAGACGGCGGTCCTGGTCGTGCCCCGAGGGCGCGTCGTGTTCGGTCTTGGCGTGACGCAGCAGCATCAAACGGCGCATGGGCAGCAATCTCGATTCGTTTCGGCCTGAATTAATCTACAGGCTCATGCCCAGGACAAGGTGACAAGCGCCGCAGCGGTCCGTAAGAAAACGCCATGGCAGAGACTTTCACAAGTGCGACCAACGGTCCGGACGACGACGCGCCGTTTCGCTCCCGCCTGTCGTTCGACCTCGATGTCGACATCTGCGTGGTCGGAGCAGGCCTCGCCGGCCTGACCGTGGCACTGGAGGCCGCGCGCCTTGGCGCCAGCGTTGCCGTGCTCGAGGGCCGCCACGTCGGCTGGAACGCGTCCGGCAACCAGCTCGGTACCGTCATGCCGGGCTATAGCCTTCCGATCGGCGAGTTGATCGAGCGCGTCGGCCTTGAGGATGCCCGCGAGCTCTGGGCGCTGTCGAAGGAGGGCGCTGATTACATTCGCGCGGTAGCGACCGAGGAGGCGATGCCGGGCATTGCGCTGACCGAGGGGGCACTGGAAGTCTCCAATGTCGATGCCGGCGAAACGCTGATCAGCCGGCTGCAGACGCTGAGCGAGGATTTCGAGACCGAAGTCGAGGGCTGGCAGGTCGATCGGGTGCGCGATCAGCTCAAGACCGGGCACTATTTCCACGGCATCTATTACCCCAAGGCGTTTCAGGTCGACGGCCGCAAATATGTCCATGGCCTGGCGGCGCTCGCAAGGCGGGCAGGGGCGCGCATCTTCGAGGACACGCCCGTGGTCAGCATCGATCCTTCGGGCATTCGCAAGCGCATCGTGACGCCGTCGGCGCGGCTTCGCGCATCGCACATCGTGCTGGCCGGCAACATCCATCTCGGGGCGCCGCTGCGGCGGCTGTCGGAAACGCTGCTGCCGGTCTGGCGCTATGCCGCCGTGACCGAACCGCTCGGCGCGCGCCTCACTGACGCCATCACCTTTCAGGGGTCTGTTAGCGACAGCGACGGCATCGATCATTTCCGGATCGTGGAAGGCGACCGCCTGATGTGGGCCAGTCCGGAAACGACGTGGGACGCGCGGCCGCGCCGCTTCGGCGCGACCATCCAGCAGCGGATCTCCACCATTTTTCCAAAGCTCGGCAAGGTCGGAATATCCGACGTCTTCGGCGGCGCCGTCGGTGTGACCGTCCACGGCATGCCGCAGATCGGCCAGTTGCGGAAAGGATTGTGGGTCGCCTCCGGCTTCGGCCGCCAGGGGATGAATACCGCGGCGATGGCGGGGCAATTGGTGGCGCGCAGCATTCTGTGGGGCGACGAGCGCTGGCGGCTGTTTTCGCCGTTCGAACTGGTCTGGGCAGGCGGCACGACCGGGCGGGTCGCCGGTCACCTGATCGGCATGTGGGGGCGGGGCAGTTCAGCCGCCGCGGGCGCGCTGGCCCGTTATCGGGAAGGCATGCGCGCCAAGGAGCGGATTCGCGAGGCGCGGGTGGCCGAGGCCAGCCGGCAGGCTGGAACCAGGCCGCCGCTCCGTCGCCGTCCGCCGCCGGGACCGTCGCGGCCGGTCCGCCCGCAGCCGCCGTCGGAAGCCGCGGAAGCTGCAATACCGCCGATCGTGACCTCGCAGGAAAGTGAGCGAATTCGGGACGGATCCGTGTAACTTCCGCACGCGCGCGCCGTATTTGATGGCGAACCACCTTGTTCCGCCTCGCACGGAGACCCCGATGATCGACCGCCGTATCCTGCTTGCATCTGTGGCCGGCCTGTTCGGCCTTGTGGCCTTCCGCTGGTTGCGCACAACGCCCGCGCAGGCCGCCGAGAAGTTCGAGGTCGAAAAGACCGACGCCGAGTGGCGCGCGCAGCTGACGCCGCAGCAATATGAAATCCTGCGCAAGCACGGCACCGAGCGTCCGGGCTCGAGCCCGCTTCTGAAAGAGCACCGCAAGGGCATCTTTGCCTGTGCCGGTTGCGACCTGCCGCTGTTCGCCTCGGAGACGAAATTCGAGAGCGGCACCGGCTGGCCGAGTTTCTACCAGCCGCTCGACAACGCGCTCGGCAAGACCGAGGACCGCACCTACGGCATGCTGCGCACCGAGGTGCATTGCAGGCGCTGCGGCGGCCATCTCGGTCACGTCTTCAACGATGGACCGAAACCGACGGGGTTGCGCTACTGCATCGACGGATTTGGGATGGTGTTTCACCCGGCCATGGCGTCGGCGACCTGACCGATTCCACCTCTGCTGCCCGGCAATTGTTGCCCGCCCGGCAATTGTGCCCCGGTCCTTGGACCGGGGTTTTTCATTTAAGATATTGATATAAATATATTTTCTATGTTGGCATAACGCTTGCGACGTCTTCCTTCGATTGCGGCCCTGAATTTTGGCAAACACCGGCACGCCGCCCGGATCGAAGTTGGAGACGATGTAATGGGTATCTTCGGCGCTCTCACCACGTCCGTCGCGGGCCTGCGGGCGAATTCCTACGCCCTAGAAAACATTTCCGGCAACATCGCGAACTCGCAAACGACCGCCTTCAAGCGGATCGACACCAGTTTCATGGATATCATTCCCGACACCGGTAGCACCGCGCAACTCGCGGGCAGCGTCACCGCCGGCTCGCGCAGCACCAACACCATCGCAGGGTCGGTGCAGTCGGCGGCGGTATCGACTTACATGGCGATCAACGGCGACGGCTTCTTTGCGGTGCAGAAGCCCGGCAGCATCTCCGACAACAACCCGGTGTTCGACGGCATCAATCGTTACACGCGGCGCGGTGACTTCTCGCTCGACAAGAACGGCTACCTCGTCAATGGCGCCGGCTACTATCTGGAAGGCGTGCCGATCGATCCGACCACGGGCAATCCGAGCGGCAGCGTGCCGCAGGTTCTGCGCTTCCAGAATGACTTTCTGCCGTCGCAGGCAACAACCAAGATCGACTACCGCGCCAACCTTGCGAGCTACCCGCTGACCAACAAGCACGACACCTCGGTGCCGGGATCGGAGTTGCTGCGGCCGGCCGACTTCATTTCAAATCCGAGAATCCTCGGGACCCCTGCGACCCCGTATTCCAATACGGCCGTGCTGGGTAACGCGCGGAACAACTATGAGACGATACCGCAGCCGATATCGGCAGGCACGTTGCTCACAAGCACGTCCGGCACCAACTCACTTCCTGCTGGATTTGCAAACGGCGATACGCTCGTGCTCAAGACCACCACCGGTGGCGTCACGACGACCAACACACTGTCCTTCTACACCGGTGCTGCGCCTGCTCCGGTAGCCGGCACCACTTTCATCGACCTTGCCACCGCGACAGTTGGAGGCCTGCTGACCACGATCGATGGCCTCACGGGCGGTGCGCCTGCTTCGAGCGTCTCCGCTGCAGGGGCCATCACGCTCAATACCGGTACCACGAACGACTTTACCCTTGCGGCCGGTGCGTCGGCATCGGCTGTATCGGCATTCCAGGCGCTCGGCTTCACGGGCACCGTCACGGGGCTTCGCGGTGGCGGCGGCACGGCTGGTACCGGCATCGTGATCGGCAGCGACAATAAGGCGTTTCTCGACGAGTCTATCAGCGGCGGCACCAGCACCGCCTACGACGGCAACGGCGCTCCAGTCGCCTTGCAATTCAGATGGGCCAAAGTGGAATCGGCCACACAGGGCGCAACGGACACCTGGAACTTGTTCTATCAGGTCAATCCCGGCGCCACCGGCAACACCGTCTCCTGGCAAAACGTCGGCACCGATTTCAAGTTCGGCACCAACGGCCAGATGCAGCCGGTTGTCGGCCAGATTACATTGACCGGTTTGACGGTCGCCGGCACCAGCCTCGGCAATGTCACAATGGCCTTCGGCACCGGTGGTCTCACGCAATTCGCTGATACCAACGGTAATGCTCAGGTGAACCAGTTGCAGCAGGACGGCTACGCGGCCGGTCAACTGCAGAGCGTATCGGTCAGCAACGAAGGCCGCGTCGTCGGCAGCTACTCCAATGGCCGCAACATCGATCTGGCGGAGGTCAGCGTGGCGACCTTCAACGGCGCCGACTTCCTGAAGCGTATCGATGGCGGTGCGTTCGAGGTCACCAACGAATCCGGTGAAGCCCTCTACGGCAAGGGTGGCAACATTTCCGGCTCGTCGCTGGAATCGTCCAACACCGACATCGCCGACGAGTTCACCAAGCTGATCGTGACGCAGCAGGCCTACTCGGCCAACACCAAGGTGATCACGACGGCGAACACGATGGTCCAGGATCTTCTGAACGTGATGCGATAGTCCACGCAGTATTCCGTGGCGGTTTCCGAGAGCGGTAGTTTGTCATGAGTCTCAGCGACGCACTCTCCATTGCGATGTCCGGCCTGCGCACCAATCAGGCCGCGATGTCACTGGTGTCGTCGAATGTCGCCAACGCGGAAACGCCCGGCTACGTTCGCAAGACACTGAATCAGGTCGCGACCGATGCCGGGGCCTTTGGCAGCAACGTCCGGAGCGTTGGCGTCAACCGCGAGCTGGATCAGTATATCCAGGCACAGCTACGCACGGAGACCTCCGGCGCCGGCTATGCCTCGCTGCGATCCAACTTTCTGCAGCAACTGCAGAGCCTCTACGGCAACCCGGGTTCGGTCGGCACGCTCGAAGATGCGTTCAACAAGCTGACCACGGCGGTACAGGCGCTGTCGACCAGCGCCGACAGCCAGTCGGCGCGGATCGGCGTCGTCAACGCGGCGAACGTGCTGGCGAGCCAGCTCAATTCGATGACGCAGGGCATTCAGACGCTGCGCGGCGCAGCCGAAAACGGCATCAGCGATTCCGTCAACACCGCCAACAACCTGATGTCGCAGATCGCGACCATCAACAACCAACTATCGGCCAATCCGCTCGGCGGGACTTCGACCGACGCATCGACGGCGGCATTGCTCGACCAGCGCGATCAGTACATCACGCAATTGTCCGAACTGATGGACATTCGCGTCACCACCAACGGCGCCAACCAGATTACGGTCTTCACCACCTCCGGCGTGGAGCTCGTGGGCAACCAGGCCGCCAGGCTTTCATTCAATGCGCAGGGCACGGTCACCCCCAACACGCAGTGGAACACCGACCCGTCGAAAAGCAACCTCGGCTCGGTCGTCATCTCCTATACCAATGGCGGATCGATTGATCTAACTGCCTCAGGCGGCATCAGGTCGGGTAAGATCGCCGCCTATACGGAGTTGCGCGACAAGTCGCTGGTCGAGGCGCAGAACCAGCTCGACCAGTTCGCGGCATCGCTGTCCAGTGCGCTGTCGGACAAGACCACCGCGGGCACCGCGGTGACGTCAGGCCCGCAGTCGGGATTTGATTTGAATGTTGCCGACCTGAAGGCCGGCAACGTCATCCATGTCACCTACACCGACACCGCGACCAATACGCAGCGCCAGATATCGATTATGCGCGTCGACAACGCCAGCGTGCTGCCGCTGCCGAACAGTGCGACCGTCGATCCCAACGACCGGGTGGTCGGTATCGATTTTTCGGGAGGCATGGCCTCCGTCGTTGCTCAACTGAACACGGCGCTGGGCGGATCGGACCTGCAGTTCTCCGGCTCGGGCTCCACGCTGACGGTGCTGAACAGCGCCGGCAACTCCACGGTCAACGCAGCTTCGGTCACCACGACGCAAATCAACCTGACCAACGGCAGCGCCGAGCTCTCGCTGTTCACTGACAGCGGCTCGCCCTACACCGGCGCGATCGGTGCGACGGGTTCGCAGATCACGGGCTTCGCGGGACGTCTCACCGTCAACAACGGGTTGGTCGCGGATCCCTCCAAGCTCGTGCTCTACAGCGCCTCGACGGCCGCGGGCGACACCACGCGTTCCGATTTCATTCTGTCGCAACTGACCACGGCAAAGTTTCAATATTCGCCGGCATCGGGCGTCGGCAGCGCCAGCGCGCCGTTCAAGGGCACGCTGCTGAGCTACATGCAACAGTTCACCAGTTCGCAGGGCGCGGCCGCCGACGCGGCGGCGCAACTCGCCGGCGGACAGGATGTGGTGCTCAACACGCTGCAGGAAAAGATGTCGTCGACCTCGGGCGTCAACATCGACGAGGAGATGGCGCATCTGCTGTCGCTGCAAAACTCGTATTCGGCCAATGCGCGTGTGATGTCGACCGTGAACGAAATGTACAAGACCCTGATGCAGGCGATTTGAGGTAGTCATGACCATTAGCGGCGTCAGCGGACGGACATCCTACATCGGCTCAGGCATCCTTGATCTGCGCAGCCAGCTCGACGCGCTGACTCAGCAGTTGGCGAGCGGCAAGATCTCCAACACCTATGCGGGGCAGGGCAGTGGCCGCAGCCTCGCTATCGGCTTGCGCTCGCAGCTCAGCGGCCTGGCCGGCTATGCCGATACCGCGGTAAACCTGAACACGCGCATCAGCGTCGCCAACCTGTCGCTGCAGCGGCTTGTCGACGTCGGCTCGTCGGTAAAGGGCGCCGCGGTCAGTGCGGTCAGCGAGATCGACAACACCGGCCAGACCGCGGGACAGAAAACCGCATCGCTCGGGTTCCTTGATTCCGTCGATATGCTCAATGCCAAGTCCGGCGATCGCTACCTGTTCTCCGGCCGTGCCACCGACACGCCGCCGGTGACTCCCGCCGACGTAATCATGAACGGCAACGGCGCCCAGGCCGGGCTCAAGCAATTGATCCTGGAGCGCAAGCAGGCTGACGTCGGCACTAGCGGCCTTGGCCGCGTCGTGTTGACGGCGCCGTCGGTGACATCAGTACAGATCGCCGAGGACGCTTCGCCGTCCGAGTTCGGCCTCAAGCTCAATGCGATCACCTCGACGCTGACGGGCGCAACGATCACCCAGCCGACCGGCACGCCGGCGGCGATGTCGGTTGATCTGGGTGCCACCAACCCGGCTGAAGGCGAATCGGTCAAGTTCACCTTCAATCTGCCGGATGGCACCACCGAGGACATCACTTTGACGGCCTCGACGGCGACGCCGCTGCCGGCCAACACCTTCGCCATCGGTGCCAACCCGGCCGCGACGGCTGCCAATCTCAACGCCGCCCTCAATACCTCGATCGGCAAGCTCGCCAATGGGCCGCTGGTGGCGGCATCAGCGGTGACGGCTGGCGACAATTTCTTCGACCAACCGCCGATGCGCGTCGGCACTACACCGTTCGGCGCGGCGACCACACTGGTGGCGGGCACGCCGGCGAACACTGTCAGTTGGTACCAGGGCGAAACCGGCACCGATTCCGCGCGCGGTACCGCCGTCGCGCAGATCGATCAATCGATCACGGTGCAATACGGCGCCCGCGCCGACGAACAGGCGTTGCGCTCGCAACTGCAGACCGTCGCGGTTTTTGCCGCGGTGACGACGTCGGTGACCGATCCCAATGCCAACGCGCAGATCGCTGCGCTGAACCAGCGCATTGCCCAGAATCTCGCGGACGTGCCGGGGACGCAGTCGATCCAGGACATCCAGGCCGACTTCGCCGGCGCCGGGGCGTCAATCAAGGCGGCCACCGATCGCCAGGCCCAGACCAAGACGATCACGCAGACGATGCTGGATTCGATCGAGGGCATCAACGACGACGAGGTCGCGACCAAGATTCTCGCACTGCAGACCAGTCTGCAGGCCTCGTACCAAACCACAGCGATGCTCTACCAGACCTCGCTGACCAAATATCTCTGATGATCGCCGGCTGATAGCTCCGCCGACACGCAAAAAAGGCCTCCTTGCGGAGGCCTTTTGTCGTTGTGGTATTGTCCGGTGCCGATCAGGCCGACTTGCGATCGGCTTCGCTGCCGGAGTTAGCTGCCCGCAGGTTTCTTGCGTCGGCGATCAGCTCTTCTTCGTGGCCGATCAGCTTCTTTGATTCCTTCAGGGCGTGGTACAGGTCGCCGTTCAGGATGTTATTGTTGATGCCTTCGATGAAAGGCCACGCGCTCGGCATGGTGCTCAGGATGTCCCGCACCAGGCTGAAATAGGTCGGGTGATGCGCCATCGGATCCGGCGACAGATACATCAGTTGCACCGAGAGATAGATCAGCTTGGCCGGCGTATCGGCGGTCTCGGGCGTCAGGATGTCTTTCTCGCGCAGGATCGGGATCCTGTCGCCGTCGATCAACAGGCGCGCGCGCTGGTCGGTGTTGGTCACCACGCAGGCGCCGATGATGATCCGCTCGTTCGGCTTGAGTTCAACCTTCAAGGCCATGCCTGTTCTCCGTCGCCGTTTTGAAAGCGCAGTCATTGAAGAGGGAAAGCGTGCCGCCAGCTACGCGCTGGCGCTCCTCCAGGCGATTCGAACGCAATCCTTTCCCATTATAGTTAACCATTGGTGAACGAGGCCAACCGGCTGCTTTTTCGTCTGTCGCCCAATGTGCAGCAATATCAATGGTTTTTCGAGGTAAGGCGCGTCAATGAAGGCAATTTGTTCCTTTTTTGGCGCGGGTGGAGTCCAGTTTCGATTCATTTCTCTTTAGGGGGCTTCGCTCCAGTTTGGCCTCACCCGATCGAAAAAGATTGGGACAACGACTGTTCCTCGATTTTCACACCAGAAAGGTCTGAAACATGTCCATCGTTCTCTCTGCCTCGGTTCGTCAGAACCTGCTCTCGCTTCAGTCCACCGCCGACCTGCTGTCGACCACCCAGAATCGCCTTGCGACTGGCAATAAGGTCAACTCGGCGCTCGACAACCCGACCAACTTTTTCACCGCGCAGGGCCTCAACAACCGCGCCAGCGACATCAACAACCTGCTCGACAGCATTGGCAACGGCGTGCAGGTTCTGCAGGCTGCCAACACCGGCATCACCTCGCTGCAGAAGCTGGTCGATACCGCGAAGTCGATCGCCAACCAGGTGCTGCAGGCCCCGGCCGGTTATTCGACCAAATCCAGCGTCACCAGCGGCGCGAACGCCGGGGGAACGGCAGCCAACCTGCTAGGCGCAACGCTTGTGCAGGGCGACGTCCTGACGATCGCAGCGACCGGCGGCGGCACGGCGTCGAGCATCACGTTCGGTACCGGTGGGGCCGAAGTTGACACGCTGACCGAACTCAACGCGGCTCTCGCACCCAACAACCTGCAGGCTTCGGTTAACGACACCACCGGCGCGATCACGATCACGACGACCAACGATAAGGCTTCGGCCACCGTCGGCGCGCTCGGTGGCACCGCGATTGGTGCGGGCAAGGCATTCCTGCCCGCTTCGACGACCGTGGTCGCGGCGGTTGCCGACACGGCTTCGCAGACCATTCGCTCGAGCCTGGTGAAGCAGTACAACGACATCATCACGCAGGTCACGACGACTTCTCAGGATGCCTCGTTCAACGGCATCAATCTGCTGAACGGTGACGATCTCAAGCTGACCTTCAACGAGACCGGCAAGTCCACCCTGAACATCAAGGGTGTGACCTTCAACGCGGCGGGCCTCGGCCTTGCTTCGCTGACCTCGGGCACGGACTTCCTGGACAATTCGTCCGCGAACGCCGCACTGGTCAAGCTCAGCGCCGCCAGCACCACGCTTCGTACTCAGGCGTCGTCACTCGGTTCGAACCTGTCGGTCGTGCAGATCCGCCAGGACTTCAACAAGAACCTGATCAACGTGCTGCAGACCGGCTCGTCCAACCTGACGCTGGCCGATACCAACGAGGAAGCGGCCAACAGCCAGGCGCTGTCGACCCGCCAGTCGATCGCGGTGTCCGCGCTGGCGCTCGCCAACCAGTCGCAGCAGAGCGTGCTCCAGCTCCTGCGCTGATTTCGACGACATCTTGAGCGGCGGGGGAAACCCCGCCGCTTTGGACCACTGACAAACCCCTTGATTAACCCCGATCGAAAAAGATTGGGACAACGACCGTCCTCCCATTTCACACCAGAAAGGTATGAAACATGTCCATCGTTCTCTCGGCTTCGGTTCGCCAGAACCTGCTCTCGCTCCAGTCCACCGCCGACCTGCTGTCGACCACCCAGAATCGCCTTGCGACTGGCAACAAGGTCAATTCGGCGCTCGACAACCCGACCAACTTCTTCACCGCGCAGGGCCTCAACAACCGCGCCAGCGACATCAACAACCTGCTCGACAGCATTGGCAACGGCGTGCAGGTTCTGCAGGCTGCCAACACCGGCATCACCTCGCTGCAGAAGCTGGTCGATACCGCGAAGTCGATCGCCAACCAGGTGCTGCAGGCTCCCGCCGGTTATACGACCAAGTCGACAGTGAGCTCGACTGCGCTCGCCGGCACCGCGGACGACCTCGTTGACGGCACCGTCCTCGACGCCACCGACCAGCTGCAAATCGCGGCTACCGCTGGCCATGCGGCAGTCAACTTCACCTTCACTGCCACCACGTCGCTCGCTGACTTGAATGCGGCGCTGGCGACCAGCAATCTGTCGGCCAGCCTCGACAGCACCAACCAGCTCGTCATCAGCACAACCAATGATACGGCGTCGTCCACGATCGGTGCGGTTACGTTCACCAACACCGGCGGTGGCACCGTGACCTTTGGGGCCGCCGGCAGTGCGCCGGTTGCCGACGCGGCTTCGCAGACCATTCGCGCGAGCTTGGTAAAGCAGTACAATGACATCATCACCCAGGTCACGACGACTTCTCAGGATGCCTCGTTCAACGGCATCAACCTGCTGAACGGTGACGATCTCAAGCTGACCTTCAACGAAACGGGCAAGTCCACCCTGAACATCAAGGGCGTGACCTTCAACGCAGCGGGCCTTGGCCTCGCTTCGCTGACCTCGGGCACGGACTTCCTGGATAATTCGTCCGCGAACGCCGCACTCACCAAGCTCAGCGCCGCCAGCACCGTGCTTCGTACTCAGGCGTCGTCACTCGGTTCGAACCTGTCGGTCGTGCAGATCCGCCAGGACTTCAACAAGAACCTGATCAACGTGCTGCAGACCGGCTCGTCCAACCTGACGCTGGCCGATACCAACGAGGAAGCGGCCAACAGCCAGGCGCTGTCGACCCGCCAGTCGATCGCGGTATCCGCGCTGGCGCTGGCCAACCAGTCGCAGCAAAGCGTGCTCCAGCTCCTGCGCTGATTTCGACGACATCTCAAGATCAAGCGGCGGGGGAAACCCCGCCGCTTTTTTGTTTTCCAGGGCCGAAACGGGGCGAAAAAGCGCTGCGCGCCCTCCGGTAAGGAAGCATTAATCACATCGCTTAAGCCGGCGTTTACCTTAATTTAAAGGAAGCTGACTAGAACTGAGGACATAAACTAGGAAAGTTTGACACATGTCCGTTGTTCTTTCGGCCTCGGTTCGCCAGAACCTGCTCTCGCTTCAGTCGACCGCGGACCTGCTCGCCACCACGCAGAACCGCCTCTCGTCCGGCAAGAAGGTCAATACGGCGCTCGACAATCCTACCAACTATTTCACTGCCGCGGGGCTCGATAACCGCGCCAGCGACATCAACAACCTGCTCGATGGCATTGGCAACGGCGTACAGGTGCTGCAGGCCGCCAACACTGGCCTCACCTCGTTGCAGAAGCTGGTCGATACCGCGAAGTCGATCGCCAACCAGGTGCTGCAGACGACCGCCGGCTATTCTCCCAAATCCAGCGTCACCAGCGGCGCGAACGCCGGGGGAACCTCAGCCAACCTGCTGGGCGCCACGCTTGCGCAGGGCGACGTCCTGACGATCGCAGCGACCGGCGGCGGCACGGCGTCGAGCATCACGTTCGGTACCGGCGCGGCGGAAGTTGATACGCTGAACGAACTCAACGCGGCTCTGGCACCCAACAATCTGCAGGCTTCGGTTGACGACACCACCGGCAAGATCACGATCACAACGATCAACGACGCGGCTTCGGCCACCGTCGGCGCGCTCGCCGGCACCGCGACCGGTGCGGGCAAGGCATTCCTGCCGGCTTCGGTGGTCACGGTCGCACCGGTCGCCGATGCGGCTTCGCAGACCATTCGCTCCAACCTGGTGGCCCAGTACAACAACATCATCGCCCAGATCACGACGACAGCGCAGGATGCCTCGTTCAATGGCATCAACCTGCTGAACGGCGACGATCTCAAGCTAACCTTCAACGAGACCGGCAAGTCCATATTGAACATCAAGGGCGTGACGTTTGGCGCGGCGGGCCTTGGCCTTGCTTCGCTGGTCGCGGGCACCGACTTCCTGGACAATGCCTCGGCCAAGGCGACGATTGCCAAGATAAGCAATGCGTCGGACATGTTGCGGACGCAGGCCTCTTCACTCGGTTCGAACCTGTCGGTCGTGCAGATCCGGCAGGACTTCAACAAGAACCTGATTAACGTATTGCAAAACGGCTCGGCCAACCTGACGCTGGCCGATACCAACGAGGAAGCGGCCAACAGCCAGGCGCTGTCGACCCGCCAGTCGATCGCGGTGTCCGCGCTGGCGCTCGCCAACCAGTCGCAGCAGAGCGTGCTCCAGCTCCTGCGGACCTAGCGGCGACCAGAGAAAAGTCGAGGGCGGCGGGGGAGACCCCGCCGCTTTCTTTTGAGTCGGCGGCGTAGCGGTTACCGCCGATTTATGGACACATTTGGCAACCGCAGCTAACCATATTTAAAGACGCGACCTGTATGAAAGTTGGGCAGTTTTCAAGCCCCGCGGTTCTGCGAATCGCTCCCATCGAGGTCAGTTAATGTCCAATGCAGCCCAAGCCTACGCTCGCACGTCACAAACGACAGCCTCTCCCCGTGAAATCGAAGCGCAAGCGCTGCTGAAGGCCGCACGACAACTCCAGGACGTTCAGGCCAACTGGGCTGGTCCCGACAAGAACATGCACAACGCACTGCTGTTCAACAGCCGGCTTTGGTCGATCTTCATGAGCGCCGTGGAGACCAACGACAACCCGCAGCCGATGGAAGTTCGTCAGAACATCGCCAATATCGGCGTCTTTGTGATGAAGCAGACCATCGAGATGCAGATGAATCCGGATCCGGCCAAATTGAACTCGCTGATCGACATCAACTGCAACCTGGCCGCGGGGCTATCGGGCCGCGGCTGACCGCGGAGTAACGGAGCGCGATCATGGCTGACGTTTTCAGTATCCTGTCGGCCAACTACAAGACCGTGGGAATGGCGGTTCCGTCCAAGACGCCGTATGTGCCGGTCGATCCCACGCTCTATCAGGGCGACTGGACCGGAAAATACGCCAACAACAAGTCGTTCAAGATCACGGTCTCGAACGTCACGGGATTTCGCGCCAAGGTCCACTACCAGAGCGGCAGCACCAACAAGTTCGCGGACGTTCTGATCAGGGACAATGCATTCCGGATCGGTGACTTGAAGTTCATGGTGACCAAGGAAGGAACGGCGGTCATCAAGAACGTCGTCACCGACCCGGCAACCGGCGGAACGTCGCTCGATACCGCTTATGCGAAGCAGAGCAGGTGAGCGGAATTCTCAAAGCTTTTTGAATCAAGCCCGCCGGTCGGTGGCGCGAAGACGCTGCGGCGCGTCCTTGCTGAGGTCGAGCGCGTGGAAATAGGCGCGGCGGCGCAGCACCGCTTCCTCGGGGAATTGCTTCACCACCTGGCTCGTCCTGTTATCGACGACCTGATAGACGACCGCTCGCGCGTCGCGATCGAACACCACCTGGTTCGAGACGGACGCATTCGAAATCGAAACGCGGACGGCAGCGGAATCGCTGGCGCGCGCGCCCGCATCCGACGCGACCACGCTCTGGCTCGCCGGCAATTGGGTCGCGACCGCATTATGCGCCGCTTCGCTGATCGGTTGAACGATCGGCGCGGCAACCGGTGCCCCCACCGGTTTGATGTTGAAATCTGTACTCATGGCAGCCTCCAGGCTTCCTTCGAGTCAAATCCCAACCCCTCTCAAACCGCAATATAGCTTCCCACCCCTCAACGCGGTGTTAGGGAACGCGCTGAATCCCGTGCTTATACGGGGGCGCGAATTTGTCAAAAATTTTAGATGTCTAGAGCGAGCGGCTGACCGCGAGCGGCGTCATGTTGCGCGGCCCGGGC
Source organism: Bradyrhizobium sp. AUGA SZCCT0176 (assembly GCF_018130145.1). GTDB lineage: Bacteria > Pseudomonadota > Alphaproteobacteria > Rhizobiales > Xanthobacteraceae > Bradyrhizobium. The sequence goes on from NZ_JAFCMB010000006.1 coordinate 57,494, forward strand.
GTCGCGCGCCGGCCGCTTGCCGTATAGGTGTTGGGAATGTTGCGGCGCTGGATCTCGACGTTGACGCCGCGCACGATGCCTTCGGACACCGCATGCGCGGTCGCAAGCACCGTGAGATTGATCTGCAGCATGGCGCGGAACGTGTCGTGATGGCGCCGCAGCGTGGTCAGCAGTTCAGGTGATACCTGCGCCAGATATTTTTGCGAGTTCTTCAGATGTTCGACCGCGACCATGTAGCGGCGCGACAGCTCGCCCTTCTGGCCTTCAAGCTCCATCGCTTCGCGGATCTTGCCGGCGCGAACCAGTTCGGTTTCGCGCTCGATGATGCCGAGCAGGCCGCTCATCACGTCCATCAGGTCTTCCGCGAGCTTGCGGGCCTCGACCGGCGAGGAAATCGCACGTGCGGTAACTGCGGCGGGCTGTGCTTGCGGGCGCTGGTTCATGTCGGGTTTCCCTATCTCAGCCGGCGCGGTTGGCTTGCTGCAGGATCAAGGTGCGGAAGACGTCGTTGGAGATTCCGATGCCGCCGGATTTGGCGAACGACTTCGAATATTCATCCGTCAGCATCGAGCGCCAGGCGCCGGTGCCCGTCGTATCGCCGAACGGGCCTTCGCCTTTGACGCCGGTGGTCATCTGCGAGAACATCGAGTTCAGGAACATCGCCTCGAAGTCCTGCGCCTTGGCGCGGGTCTTCTTCTGCGCCTCGGGCGAAATCTTGGTCAGGGCCTCGGCCAGCTGCGGATCGTTGCGACCGTTGATCAGCGTGGATTTCGGGTACGAATTGCCGATGCCGTTCAAGCTGCTTTGCATCACATCACCTCGATGTCGGCCTGGATCGCGCCGGCGGCCTTGATCGCCTGCAGGATGCCGATAAGGTCGCGCGGGCCGATGCCGAGACCGTTGAGGCCGTCGACGAGTTGCTGCAGCGAGACGCCGTCTTTCACGACCGCGAATTTCTTGCCGTCTTCGGAAACGGACACGCTCGAGCGTGGCGTCACTACGGTTCGGCCGCGTGACAGCGGATTGGGTTGGCTCACTTGCGGACTCTCGGAAATCGAGACCGTAAGGTTGCCCTGCGCCACCGCCACGGTGGCGACGCGCACATCGCGGCCCATCACGATGATGCCGGAGCGTTCGTCGATCACGATCTTGGCGGTGAGGTCGGGTTCGACCTGCAATTGCTCGATCTCGGTCAGGAAGGCGACGACGTTGCCCTTGAACTCGGCGGGGATCGCCAGCTGCACCGTGGAGGGATCGATCGGCTCGGCGGTCTTGACGCCGAGGAAATCATTGACGGCCGCGGCGATGCGCTTGGCGGTGGTGAAATCGGCATTGCGCAGCGCCAGCCGCACATTGGGTAGGCGATTGAGCGCGAATTCGATCTCGCGCTCGATGATGGCGCCGTTGGGGATGCGGCCGTTGGTCGGTACGCCGCGGGTGATGCTGGCGGCGGCGCCTTCCGCCGCGAAGCCCGAGATTGCGAGCGAGCCTTGCGCGACCGCATAGACATTGCCGTCGGCGCCGAGCAGGGGGGTGACGAGCAGGGTGCCGCCGGTCAGGTTCTTGGCGTCGCCGAGCGCGGAAACGGTGACGTCCATCCGCGTGCCCTGGGTGCCGAACGCCGGCAGATTGCCGGTGACCATCACGGCGGCGACGTTGCCGGTGCGGATGGTTGCGCCGCGGATGTTGACGCCCATGCGTTCCAGCATTGCCTGCAGCGACTGCTTGGTGAAGGGGATGTTGTTCAGCGTGTCGCCGGTGCCGTTGAGGCCGACGACGAGGCCGTAGCCGATCAACTGGTTCTGACGCACGCCTTCGATATTGGCGAGGTCCTTGATCCGCGAGGTCGCGCCTGCGGACATGGCCGACAACGCCAGCGCCAGCAGCGCTGCGCAGCCCACCCACAACACTCTCGCCGTATGGATGCCGGGCATCCCAATGCTCCCCTGGAAGTCGTTCCCGGACAACGCGCCACTCCCATGACGGTAGCCCGTGATTAACTATGCGAGATTGGTGCCACGCGGTTTCATTGGCCTAGTCCGTTGAAAGTGCTATGCTTTGTTCGGTGGTGCGCGATCCGGCCGATCTCGCGGCACCGGCGAAACTGCCGCGCTGCGGCAGATTTTGCCGGGTCGTTTACGCGGCATTAACCATAAAGCGGCGAAGCTCCCTGCAATCGACCGGCGAGATTCACGACGATGCGCATCTACGGACCGAACGGCACCACGCTTGGATCGCCCGCGAGCAGCACGCGGCGAACCAGCTCGACCGGCTTTTCGCTGCCGGATGCGCCGGCGACGCCGGACGAGACCCGCTCCGCGGCCCCGCCGAAAGCCGCTGGCAGCATCGACGCGCTGCTGGCGATGCAGGGCGTCGAGGATCCGACCGAGCGCCGCAAGCGGTCGGTGGCGCGCGGGCGCGGCGCGCTCGACGTGCTCGACGAGCTCAAGCTCGGGCTGCTGTCCGGCAATCTCGACACCGCCACCATGAACCGGCTGCGCGATGCCGCGGCTAACCTGAAATCCTCCTCCGGCGATCCCGGCCTCGATGCCGTCCTGGCCGAGATCGAGCTTCGGGTCGAAGTCGAACTGGCCAAGGCTGGTAAGTTCTAGGCTTCGCGCTTCCTCACATCCCGTCTGTCACGCCGCCATCGCATTGCGCTGCGCATCGTAGCGGCGCTGCGCGTTCAGCACTTCCTTCAGATTGCTTTCGGCCCAATCGCGCAAGGCATCGACGGCCGTTGACAGCGTCGCCCCCAGCGGCGTGATCGAATACTCCACCGTCACCGGCACGGTTGCGATGACGCGGCGCTTGATCAGCCCGTCGCGCTCCAGGCTCTTCAGCACCTGCGACAGCATCTTCTGCGAGATGCCTTCGATGGCACGGCGCAACGCGTTGAAGCGCATCGGCTCGTCGCGCACCAGAAGCAGAATCAGCACCGCCCATTTGTCGCCGACGCGATCGAGAATCTGGCGCGTCGGACAATTGGCGGCATAGGCGTCGGGTTTCATTTTCATGGCGGTTACTCCGGCGTAATCAGGTGAGTTCAAAGTGCTCTCTTAACACCTACGCTCTTTGCGTTATCTAGTCACCATTGGATACCACATCCATCCCATCGCAAGGAGACCAAAGATGAAGATCGCCGTCGTCGGCGCGTCCGGTAATGCCGGCTCGCGTATCGTCACCGAACTGGCCAGCCGCGGCCACACCATCACCGCCATTGCCCGCCACCCCGAGAAGATCGCGAGCCAGCCCAACGTCACGGCCAAGCAGGGCGACGTGCAGGATCAGGCCGGCCTGGCCGCACTGTTCGCCGGCCACGATGCCGCGATCAGCTCGGTGCATTTCCTCGACAGCGACCCGGTCCGGCTGATTGGCGCCGCCCGCGATTCGAAGGTTGGCCGCTACCTCGTGGTCGGCGGCGCCGGGAGCCTCGAGGTGGCGCCGGGCGTCCGGCTGGTCACGACGCCGAACTTCCCCGTGGTATACAAGGCCGAGGCCGAGAAGGGCGGCGTCTTTCTCGACCTGCTGCGGCAGGAAAAGGAGCTGAACTGGACCTTCCTGTCGCCCTCGGCCCTGTTCACGGCCGGCGAGCGGACGAATAAGTTCCGTCTCGGGACCGACCAGCTTTTGACCGCTTCCGACGGCAAAAGCTGGATTTCCTTCGAGGACTTCGCAGTTGCACTCGCCGACGAAATCGAGCGTCCGGCCCATATCCGCCAGCGTTTTACCGTCGGTTACTGACCAAGCGGGCTGCCCCGCTGCGGTGCACAGTTTTGCCTGTGTATGCGCTCCGGGGCGGCCTTCCTTGCTGCAGGGCCGATATTGTCTGTCACAACTCGCCGCTATATAAGGCGCGCGCGGACGGACGATTTTCTGTTCCGCCTTGCACTTGTAGATAGGCTGACATTGGAAAAGTTGAAGAATTATCGACCCTCCGAAAAAGAGCCTTTCATGAACGACCGCCAGCGCGATTATTTTCGCGCCAAGCTGCTGGCGTGGAAGGACGAGATCCTGCGGGAATCGAAGATCACCCTGCAGACGCTCCAGGAAGAGAACGTCAATCATCCCGATCTGGCTGATCGCGCCTCTTCCGAAACCGATCGCGCGATCGAACTGCGCGCCCGGGACCGCCAGCGCAAGCTGATCTCCAAGATCGACGCGGCGCTGCAGCGTATCGAAGACAACACCTACGGCTATTGCGAAGAGACCGGCGAGCCGATCTCGTTGAAGCGGCTGGAAGCCCGCCCGATCGCGACGCTGTCGGTGGAAGCGCAGGAGCGTCACGAAAAGCGTGAAAAGGTTTACCGGGACGAGTAGAGTAACGTCCGGCACCTGACCGCAGCGCGCGGTCGGCACTGCCGGTTTGCAACGAGAGAGCTGCCGCCGATGGACAAAATTCTCGCGGCCGCCAAAAATATCGCCACCGCGCGCCGCGGCCGCAACCCGCTGCCGGCGCTTTCGAGCGAACTCGTGCCGCAGGACGAGGCCGAGGGCTACCAGGTTCAGCGCGCGGTCCACGATCTCTTGCTGCCGCAGGTAGGCGGCCTCGTCGGCTACAAGATCGGCTGCACCAGCGCGGTGATGCAGCAATATCTCGACATCCCCCATCCGTGCGGCGGCGGCGTGTTCGCCAAGGGCGTTCATGAGTCCGGCGCGAAGCTGCGTTTCGGCGATTACGTCCGCGTCGGCGTCGAGTGCGAAATCGCGGTCCGGCTCGCGCGCAACCTGTTGCCGTCGGAAGCGCCGTTCACCGCCGAGTGGGTGATGGAGGCGATCGAGGCCTATTATCCTGCGATCGAGATCGTCGACGATCGCTACGTCAAATGGGAAACGATGGGGGCACCGACCCTGGTCGCCGATGATTTCTTCGCCGCCGGCTGCGTGCTCGGCAAGGCGATACCGCGCAACAACGCGCCCGATCTGCTCAAGGTGGTCGGACGCGCCATCGTCAACGGCACCGAAGTCGGGCGCGGCACCGGCGCCGATGTGCTCGGGCATCCGCATAATGCGCTGGCCTGGCTCGCCAATCACCTGGCCGAGGAGGGCAAGGGATTGCACGCCGGGCAGATCGTTCTCACCGGCAGCCTGGTCAAAACCGTGTGGCTCAACGCCGGCGACAAGGTGGTGATGGAGCTCGACGGGCTCGGCACGGTGGCGGCGAGTTTTCGGGACTGAGCGGCAATCATGCAAGGGCAGGAGAGCGTTCCCTCGATCGTTGAGGCCGACGCGCGCGGTGAAATCGCCGACATCTACGCCGACATCCGAAAGGTGCTCGGCACCAGCGTCGTCAATCTGATCTGGCGCAACCTCGCGACCATGCCGGGCGCGCTGCCCTGGACCTGGGCCACGGTGCGGCCGCTTTATCTCGGCGCCGCACCGCTGCATGCCGAAGCCGTCAGGCGCACGATCGCCTTGCCCGATCTGCCCGGCTTTTCCGCCGACACGTTGCTCGCCGCCGGAATCGATGAATCCGACCAGGCCATCATTCGCAACGTGCTGGACAGCTATCAACATACCAACGCGCTGGCGCTGACCGTGCTGTCGGCGTTGCTCGCGCATTTCGATCCGCGCCCGGCCGTTACAGTCACGGCCGCCAGCTCCGCAGCCCCGCCCTCCGACGTCAAGATTCCGGAACTGCCGCCGATGGACGCGCTCGATCCCGAGGTGGCGCGGCTGGTTGGCGAATTGAACGGTTTTGGCGAGGACACCGAACCGCAATTGATTGCGAGCATGTATCGGCATCTGGCGTACTGGCCGGCGTATCTGGCGCTGGTGCGAACCTTGCTGGCGCCGCTGCAAGCCGACGGCCGGCTCGATGCGCTGACGCGTTCGACACGCGCGCTCGGGCACGCGCATGGCGCGATGCTGGCGCAGCAGCTGAAACCTGCAGCGCCGCCCGACGCGCTTGCGGGCGTGCTGAAATCCTGCCGGTTGTTCGTCGAGCATCCGATCGCCCGCATGACCGGGCTCTGCGCATTGATCCGCCGCGCCACGCCTGAGTGAACGGATCTCGTAGCCCGGATGAGCGGAGCGACATCCGGGACGGCTGCCTATGTGAATCCCGGATATCGCTGCGCTCATCCGGGCTACGAATTCTTCATCAGCTACCCGAGCACTTCAACTCGGTGCGGTCGTAGAACGCCTTGATGGCGTTGAAGGGGACGACGAACCGTTCCGGATACCCCTTGAACCACACCAGCACTTCGAAGCGGTCGTCCTTCACGGCCAGCTTGCCGAATTCATATTGCAGGACGACGGTCATCTCGTTCGGATATTTTTCCAGGAGATATCCCGGCATTTTCACGCCCTCGGTCCGGGTCGTGAAGGTGACATGGACCGGATGTTCTTCGGCCGCGTGCCACAGCGTCTCGGCAATGTTGAAACGCGCCGGCGTCGTGCTGCAGGGTTCAGCCGCCACCGCGCCGGATGCGGCGAACACGGTCGCCAGCACGGCGAACAGGATTGCTGCTTTTTTTGTTGTGGCTGCCGGCATTGGTTCGTCTCGCGTTGTCACACTGTTTCATGCGTCAGTTGTCGTGGAATGCACATGGGTTCATTTCGGCGGGCCAGCGGCTCTTCGAATGTGCGGGAGGTCACAGCTACACCGTCGTCCCGGCCTTGAGCTCAGATGCGCAATTGCGCATCGTAGGCTCGGTAACAGTGACCGTTCGCAAAACTTCTTCCTGTGGTTATGGGTCCCGGCGTTCGCCGGGACGACGGCGGTGTTTGTTGTTACACCGTGGTCTAAACGCACTTCCGCATTCTCGCGACGCAGTGCGCCCGAGCTTTGCCAGAAATTCCTTGCCCCCGAAATAAGAGGGCGCAGGGAAGACCGGGTGCGCGCTGCACCCGCGGTCTCGCGTGCGGTTTGCACAAAACAAAATGCACACGAGCATACAGGGCAGCGGAGAACACCCGGCCTTCCCTGCGCAATGGCTTTACGGCTTATGCCGTGCTCTCCCCGGAGACGAGTTCTTGGTTGACTCCGTCACCACCGGTTCAGCTTGCGCTTAGCCGGCAGCTTGACACCTGCAACGGGTGCCAGGACCACACGGTTTTGCCGTACGCTTAGTCCACGCCATCGTCGAGGCGTAAACCAGCGTCCACCGCAACCCGTCCAACGTCCGTGACGACGGCCGACGCCCTCTGAGAGGGACGGGATGGGCAGATATATGCCCCTGATTTGTGTTCTGGTAAACAGAAATATTTTTCGGGGCTTGACACGAATTCCGTAAATCAGAACTGATTTGCCCCCGCTTCGCCAAGGCTACGCCGGGCGCGGCCGACGGGCCAATAGGCCGCATGTTTTTGACTTGCCAGAGCGCAACTCGGCTCTTTCACGTCGGAGAACGACGCACTACGCTGTCGCCAGCGCAGCAAGCCTTGTCCGACCAATCAAGCAGGCACCCGCGCAAGGGAGGGGAAAATGATGCCGCAGCTCACGCCTGTGAACCGCCGCAAATTGCTGACCATGCTCGGCGGCTCGATTGCCGCGCCGTATCTCGTAAGGCGCGAGGCGTTCGCGCAAGAGGCCTGGCCGACGCGGCAGGTGAAATACGTCAACGGTTTCCCGGCCGGCGGCGCCACCGATACGCTGTCGCGGATCATCTGCCAGAAGATGAGCGACCTGTCCGGACAGACCTTCGTCGTCGAGAACAAGGCCGGCGCGGGCGGCGTGCTGGGGGCCGATGCTGTGGCGAAATCGCCGCCCGACGGATACACGCTCGGCCTCGGCGGCATCGCCAGCAACGTGCTGGCGATCGGCAGCTACGCAAAACTTCCCTACGATCCGCGCGGTGATTTCACCTTCATCGGCGGCATGTGGCAATTGCCCAATATCCTGGTGGCGAGGAAGGATCTGTTCTCCTCGGATATCAGGGAATTGCTGGCCGCGTTCAGGAAGGAGCCGAAGAAATACACCTATGCTTCGGCGGGCTTCGGTACCACGCTGCATTTGTCGGGCGAGATGATGAACAGCATGGGCGGCGTGGAGGTCAACCACATTCCCTATCGTGGCGCCGGGCCGGCGTTGACCGACCTGCTCGGCGGGCGCGTCGATCTGTTGTTCGACAATCTGCCTGGCTCATTGCCGAGCGTGCGCGCAGGCCAGGTCAAGGCGGTTGCCGTCACCTCGCTGAAACGCATTCCCGAACTTCCTGATGTGCCCACGATGGCCGAGGTGCTGCCGGGATATGCGATGACGTCGTGGACCGCGCTGATCGGGCCAGCGAACATGAAGGCCGATCTTGTCGCGCAGGTAAGTGCGCTCACCGTCAAGGTGCTCGCCGATCGCGCCTTGCAGGAGCGCTACGCAGAGCTTGGCGCCACGCCTTGGCCGGCGTCATCAGCCGAGATCAGCAAATTCCGCGACGACGAGGAAAAGCGGCTGCTGCCGATCATGCAGGCGGCCGGGATCAAGCCGGGGTGAGGGCGCTGGTGGTCGGGGACAGCAGCGGTAATGACCAACGCGCTACTCGGACCTCCGCGAACGGCACGCCGCGAAGACTAGGCGGTTGTTGCCAGCAGCATCCTATGACACCATCCAGGTACCGCGTTTTCATGATCTCTGGATGCCTATGCCACCTCGGAAATATACTTGGGAAAAGCTGTCGGATGAGCAGTTGCTCAAACAGCGTCTCAGCAGCCTGAAGGTCAAGATCAAGGGCACCTGGCTCGAGGACTGTCTCGGCACTCTGAACGAAGAGCTCCAGGCGCGGGGCATACGGCTGCGGCCGCACGCGTGGATATCGAGCGAATGGTTCAGTCCGGCAGATGTGCCCGGCATTGCCATCCCATTCTATCTTGCCCATCCCCGCCTGATGAAACTCGAGAAAAAAATGATGCTCGAGGTAGAGGGAAGTACCTGGTCGGAGTGCATGGCCATCCTCCGTCACGAGGCAGGCCATGCCGTGCAGCACGCTTACCAGTTGCAACGCCGCCGACGCTGGCAACAGTTGTTCGGCCCGTCCTCGAAACACTATCCGCTCTACTACCGGCCCAATCCGGCCAGCCGGCGTTACGTCCAGCATCTTCGGCGCTGGTACGCGCAGAGCCATCCGGACGAGGATTTCGCCGAAACCTTTGCGGTGTGGCTGCGACCGCGGTCGAAATGGCGGGCACGCTATGCCGGTTGGCCGGCGCTGAAGAAGCTCGAATATGTCGACGAGCTGATGAGCGAGATTGCAGGCGAGCGGCCGCCGACTACATCACGGGAGCGTGTCGATCCGCTGTCCGGGCTCAGCCAAACGCTTGGCGAGCATTACCAGAAGAAGCAGGCGTTCTACGCTTTCGAGCCGCCGAAGACGTATGACCGCGACCTATCCCGTCTGTTCTCCACCGATCAACGACATCGACGGGCGCAGCCGGCGGCGTCCTTCATCAGGCGGCACCGCGCGCAAGTCAGGCAGCTGGTCGCGCTATGGACGGGCGAGAACCAGCTTACGCTCGATGCCGTTCTCGATGACATGATCTCCCGCTGCCGCGAACTCGGTCTCCGGGCCCCGGGCTCGGAACGGAAGCTTGTGATCAACTTCACCATTCTGTTGACCGCCAAGACCATGCACGCGCTGTTCGGCCCGTCACGCCGCAAATGGATCGCGCTATGAGACGCCTGCGCGTTCTAGTCCTGATGCATCCGGACTTCTTGCCGCCGGACTCGACCGACGGATACACCGCGCAGGAAATCAACCGATGGAAAACCGAATTCGACGTCGTGAGCACCTTGCGCGCGGCAGGCCACGATGTGCGCCCGCTCGGCGTGCAGGAGGAAATCAAGCCGGTCCGGGACGCGATCGAAAGTTTCAAGCCGCATGTGGTGTACACATTGCTGGAGGAGTTCCACTATACGTCGGGGTATGACCAGCACATCGCGAGCTTTCTCGAGCTGATGAAAGTCCCGTATACCGGCTGTAACCCGCGCGGCCTGGTCCTGGCGCGCGGCAAGGACCTGTCCAAAACGTTGGTGCACCATCGCCGGATCGCGGTGCCGGCCTTCGCCGTGTTTCCGATGCGCCGCAAAGTCAAACGGCCGACGCGTCTTGCGCTGCCGCTGATCGTCAAGAGCCTGAACGAGGATGGATCGTTCGGCATCTCGCAAGCATCCATCGTCGATACGGACGAGAAGCTCGCAGAGAGAGTCGCGTTCGTCCACGAACGGATGGGAACTGCCGCCATCGCCGAGCAGTACATCGAGGGACGTGAGCTCTATGTCGCCGTGCTCGGCAATAATCGGCTGCGAGTTCTGCCGGTTTGGGAATTGAAATTCGGCAGCATGGGTGGCCAGGGGGCACGGCAGATTGCCACCGAAAAGGTCAAACACGATCCCAGTTACCAGGAACGCGTCGGAATTGTAGACGGGCCGGCCAAGAACCTTGCGCCGGAGGTATCTGCCCGCATTCAGCGAACCGCGAAACGCATCTACCGTACACTGAAGCTCGATGGATACGCACGCATCGACTTTCGGCTCTCTGCCGACGGCACTCCGTATTTCATCGAAGCGAATCCCAATCCCGAAATAGCGAAGAGCCAGGAGTTCGCTACAGCCGCCCGGCATGACGGGCTTGACTACCCCGACCTGCTAAATCGCATTCTGGCCCTCGGAATCAGCCGGGCAAAGGCGGGCGCATCCGTAGGCTGAAAGGCAACGCAAAACGGTCATGCACAGCAGTGGTGCGCGCTCGGAAGTTGATGTTTCTGCGCTCGTCAACCCAAGGCGGGAGATATAAAGTCCCTGTGCAGGCAAGTTGGTCTTTGGGCGCCATCGAACCGCACGGTGATGCCGGTGGTACGAGGGCTCAGCTCAATGACAATGCCAGCCCGGTCAGCCAGCTCGGGGCACCGAGCGACTCCAAGTTTACTCATCTTGAAACGGGTGCCGACAAAAATTCTGTCGGCTTTCTGGTCAATCATTATGGCTATTCGATAAGTCGAAAAAAATCGTCTTCAGTAAAGCAAAGCGTCAAATCGCAGGGATCAGACTAGATCGGATCAACCCTGTGAACAATCTCCGGAGTAATACCGGACTCCGCAACGCAAGTAAGCTGCGTATCGCAGCGCAGCATTGATCGTCACTGATGAACACGCGGCCAAGCGTGGGAAAGCGAGTAAAACCAGCCACACGACGACAAAGCTTTCGGCATCGGCGGTCAAGTCGCTGGGATTTGCCGCGACAGCTGAAATCTCACGTCCGCCGAGGACACGCGATGCAGAAAGGCAACGCCCCGACGGAATGTCATCCGAGCAAGAAAATCTCCTTAGTATTTCCCGGACCAAGCGTGTATTTCCGGAACCCAGTCGGTACGGAGCGGGCCATGGAATTATTTCGGGCTGAGATGGTGGCCGTTGTGGAGAGTGAGACGGACAAGGATTGCCCTTCTTGTGGCGAGAGGTTGAGGCTGGTTCGAACAATGGTGAGCCCGAGCACCGGCTGCATCGTCCACATGTTCGAATGCAAGTGCGGACAGCGCACTTGGGCCGATTAGACGACTAAGAGTACAGCCTGTATCGATTGGACGACAACGTTGTCGTGCGGCAGTCTCGAAGACCAAGATGGTGGGTTACGCTTCCACCTTTCGCTCTTTGAGCTACGGCAGACAGGTCGCTAACGCGCCCAGCTAAGCTGCATCATCTGTTGGCCCTGACGTTCAGCCGACCAATTCGACCTTGCCGCTGTCCAGCCGATAAATACCACCGACAACCATGATCTTGCCCTCGGCTGCGGCGGCGCTGAGGATTGGCGTCGCCGATTTGAGCCGGGCGACAACGTCGATGACATTCTGGCGGATGGCGTTCGCGAGCTTGTCGCCGGGTTTGTCCGCGCTGGCCTTGACGGCAGGCGCAAGCGCGTTGACCAGCGACGGCAGGTGGCCGGGCAGAGTGGTGTTGTCCTTGAGCGACTTGATCGTGGCATCGACGGCGCCGCAGCTGTCGTGGCCGAGTACCAGGATCAGCGGCGAGTTGAGCACGGCTACGCCATATTCCAGGCTCGCGACCGTGTCGTCATTGGCGAAATTGCCGGCAACGCGGCAGACGAACAGATCGCCCCGGCTGCTGTCGAAGGCATATTCCGGCGCGATGCGGGAATCCGCGCAGCTCAAAATGCTGGCGAAGGGATTCTGGCCGCCAACAAGAGCTTCCCGCTCGCTTTTGAAATCGTGCCGGCGCGAGACGCCTTCGACATAACGCGCATTGCCTTTCATCAACCGATCGAGGGCCGCGGCCGGAGACATCTGGTTCTGCGGCTTCGGCGGCGGTTTTGCATCCTTGGCTTTAGGATCCTTGGCAAAGGCCGCCGGCGCAAAGGCCAGAGTTGCGGCGATCCCGCCTGTGAATTGAAGAAAGCGGCGGCGTGAGGTTTCACGAACTTCAATGGCACGGCTGGCATCGCAGATACGGCACATGGCGGTTCTCCTTGGGGAGACGATAGCGATGCCGACGTTTATGTCACCGCGAGTGACGCGATGCAATTAGGCTCGCCGATTGCAACCCCAGCGGGTTCGCGCAAAGTGTGCTCAAATGACGGTTCGTAAGATACGTCCTTACGCCCGCGACGACGCCTGTCGCGATACGCTGTAGGCGTCCCAGCTGCCCCAGCTCACCTGCGCGAGGCTGCGCAGATCGGTCGCCAGCGGCCGCTTGGTTTGCCTTTCGTGCGCGGCGATGCATCGCTGCGATTCAGCGATCTTGCGCTTGAGCTGGGCCAGGGCTTTTTGTTGCGCATGGCCGGCCGCGCCGGTCATCTCGCCAACCCGGAACCGGGCGATTTCCAGTTCCTTGACGGCCTCGCGGTTCTTCTTGAGCTGAACCCGGTGCCAGGCGATGTTGCTATTGCTTTCAGCGTTCATGTTTGCAGCCGTGATCAATACGAGTGGGCAGGAGAGGGAACGCCTGCGCGCCGGCCAGGTGACCCGACCTGGTCAATCCCTTGGATCCTCTCCTGGACTTTCGAGGATGAGACGGCTTGGTTAACGAAGGGTTAATGGCGTGGTAACGATCCGCAGGATCAGCGCCACAGGCAGCCTCAGCGCTGCTCCGCCGTCGCCGGCTTCTGATCGTCATCCGCCAGGCACCGGATGACAAAAGCGGTCCAGTCGCGCGGCAGCACCTTGGCGAGATGGGCCTTGCGCCGGCATTCGAGTTGCTCGGCCTTCTTGGCGTTCGCCTTCTCCTCGGTGAGGGAGGATTGCCTGATCCGGCGCAGCGTCACCGGCTCGCCGTCGGACTCGAATTGCAGTTCGTATTTCCGGCCATCCCTGGCGGTCGCCGCACAGGTGATGCTGGAGACCTGCCGCGTCGCGATGATCCCCATCTGACGGCAGGTGCCGGTCGATGATTCAACCAGTGGCACCGGCAGGCCGTCGACCTTCGGCCTTTCCTTGGAGTTCAGCAGCATCCGGTCGACCTGCAGTTCATAGACGTTGTCCTGCTCGCGGCGGCCGGTTTCGCCGGAGAACGAAATGATGTGGCTGTCATCCTTGGGATCGTCGAGCACGATCGTGAAATGCGCGCGGCCCTGCTGGCCGTGGAAATAGGCTACCGCCTTGCAGCCGAAATCGCTGCCGGCGATCTTGAGCCTGGTGCACTTGCCCGAGATGTGCGCGTACATGTCGATGTCGGGCTCTTCACGTTCCACCGCGCCCGCGGTCAACGATGGCGTTGCCGCACAGAGAACGCCAACAAGGAACGGCCAGCACAAGCGCATCGTCATGTCCGGTTCAGGAGAATTGGCCCGGTCAGGCACCGAGGGAATATCAGTTCGAATCGCATTCTGGTGGAACACTTTGTCGTTTCGATGGAACTTTTTGCCGGAAAAACACGGCAATCTGCCGCACTGCACCGGGGAATCATGGCCCTTTTAACCCGACACTAACTGGGATTCCTAACCGGGCTTCCATTCATCGCTGGCCTGATACCCATAGCCTCCAGCGTTGTCGATACGAGGGTTGAGGACTTGAAGACCGGAGCCAAAGCAAGTGCAGACGTCGCACAGGGCTATGCCGTGCGGCTGATGCAGCATTTGGTGGTCCCGACCTTCGTGCTCAATCCGAAACGGCGCGTCGTGATCTGGAACCGGGCCTGTGAGCGCCTCACCGGCGTCGTCGCGGCTGACGTCATCGGCACATCGGATCATTGGCGCGCGTTCTATCAGCAGCAGCGTTATTGCCTGGCCGATCTGGTCGCGCTCGGACGGCCCGACAAATTGAGCCAGCTCTATCCCGAGCACACCATCCCCGATGACGGCGTCGGCTTTTCCGCCGAAAACTGGTGCGTGATGCCGAAGCTCGGCAATCAATTGTATCTCGCCATCGACGCCGGCCCGATCCACGACGAGGACGGCAAACTGATCGCTGTCGTCGAGACCCTGCGCGACATGACCGATCAAAAGCGTGCGGAGCTGGCGTTGCAGACGCTGGCCGCGAGCGACGGCCTGACCGGCCTTGCCAACCGCCGTTCGTTCGACCAGGCGCTGGCGATGGAATGGGCGCGTGCGCAACGGACCAAAAAGCCGCTGTCGCTGCTGTTGTGCGACGTCGACCATTTCAAGCTCTACAATGATCTGCACGGCCATCAAAAAGGCGACGAGTGTCTGCGCGCGGTGGCGGACGCGATCGGCAAGAACGCGCTTCGCCCGGCCGATCTTTCGGCGCGCTATGGCGGAGAAGAGTTCGCCATCATCATGCCCGAGACCGATTCCGCCGGCGCGCGAAAACTCGCCGAGCGGCTGCGCGATGCGCTGGCGCGGGGCCGGCTGCCGCACGGCGCGCCTTGTGTGCCGCCGTTCGTGACGCTGAGCATCGGCATCGCGACGCTGGTGCCGAGCGAGGATACGCGCGCGGATTGGCTGCTGGGGCAGGCCGACCAGGCGCTCTACGCCGCAAAATATTCCGGCCGCAACCGCGTCGTGTCGGCCGACAAAGTGCTCGCCGCGTTCGCCGGCGCGCAGGACCTGCGCGAGAGCGAGACGCCGCAGCCGGCCCGCAAGCGCCGTGTGCGCAAGTCGGCTTGACGTTCGCGCTTTCCGTCATTTCCTCAAAACGACCGCGGCCCTCGTCAGGGGAGCTGACAAGGGCCGCGTTGGTACACATCGTCGCGCCTAGGTTCGCAACGAGGTGTGGGAGCTCGGGATTACGAATTAGAACGGCAGCAGCACGTCCATTACCTGCTGGCCATAGCGGGGTTGCTGCACGTCGGTGATCTGGCCGCGGCCGCCATAGGCGATGCGGGCCTGCGCGATCTTCGAGGAATCGATGGTGTTGTCGCTCTGGATGTCTTCCGGGCGCACGATGCCGGCGACGATCAGCTCGCGGATTTCGAAGTTGACGCGGATCTCCTGCTTGCCTTCGACCACGAGATTGCCGTTCGGCAGCACCTGCGTCACCACGGCGGCGACGTTTGTCTGCAGCGCTTCCTGGCGGTTGACCGAACCCTTGCCGTCGGTCGACGCGGTCGAGTCCGCCGTCAGGATCTTGCCCGGCAGGATCTTGTTGGCTTGCGTGATCGTCTGGGATCCGAGGAAGTCGGTAACGCCGGAGTCTTCCTTGCTGGAGCGGCTGCGCTGGGTCTGGTTGGCGATGTTGGCCTTGTCGGTGATGTTGACGGTCACCGTCATGATGTCGCCGACGCGCGCGGCGCGCTGGTCGCGGAAGAACGCGCGTGAGCCGTTCCGCCACAGCGAGTTCGCATTGTAGGAGGCCTGCTCGGGCTTGGGCATCGGCATCTGCACCGGCTTGTAGCCGGGCTGCGTGGTCGGATTCTCGATCTCGGTCAGCTTCGGCTTTTCGCCGATCTGGGAGAGACGGTCGATCGAGGAACAACCGCTTGCGAACGCTGCCACGGCCAGCAAGGCGCCGGTGAGAATGAAGCGGTTGATACGGGAGACTGACATTTACATTACTCGGCTTTTGGAGCGACTGACGAACTGAGTTTGGCGACGGCGACGGGGGCGGCTTGTCCGGTGCTGCCGAGCGAGGAGGTGGTATCGGCGGCGGCAGGCGCAGGGCGCGGCGCGGCGACCGTGATCGAGACCTGGCCGCGGCCAATCACGGTGCCGGACACCGTGCGCTTGGATTGCAAATTCATGACGTTGACGACGTCGCCTTCGGTACCGCTTTCGAGCGCCTTGCCGCGCACGGTGAGGTAAAGTCCGGGGGAATCGTAGACCAGCGTGACGTTCTGGTCGCGCTGCACCAGATCCGGCTTGGCGAGATCGGCAACCCGGACGGCCTGGCCGGCGCGCAGCTGGCGGCGCGCCTGCATGCCGACCGCGCGGTCGCGCGTGGCGGCATCTGCGCCGACTTCGGCCTTGGGGCGGCGCTCGACCACGACGTCGGAGGATTTCAGAACTTCGTTGCGCTCGATTGCGCGCGCCAGCACCGCGGCCTCGATGGTCTCGATCGCGGTGCCGGTGAAGCGCAGCTTGATCGGCGCCGTGCCGCTGTCGTTGGAAATTTCGAAGGTGACGTCGAAGCGGCCGTTGCGCGGATCGAAGCGCACGATGGCGGCCTGCATGCCGCCGCTGTTGGAAGCATCGAGCCTGACATCGCCGGGATCGCGGTCGAAGGTGAGATTGAGATTGGCGGCCTCGCCGAGGCCGTTCTTGCGCTCCAGCGTGCGCGCGATCTGCTGCTCGATGTCCTTGCCCTCGAGCGTGCGGGCCAGCCGCGTCACCGAAATTTCCTTCAGGTCGCGGGTGTCGACGCCGATCACGTGATGCGAGCGCAGTGCATTGAGCACTTGCGCGACCGGCAGCGAACCGGTGGTGCCCAGATCCGGCGCGCGGTAGATCGCGATCTGCGAAGCGCTGCCGGCGTTGTCGATGATGTCGCCGATCCGCACCAGGTCGCCCGTGACGGTCACGCTGGCGCGCAGCGCGGGTGCGGCGATGACGTCGCCACGGGTCTGCGCGACCGCTGTCGCCGCGGAGGCGGCGAGCAGTGCGGAGGCAACGAGGAGCGCGCGGGCGATCATGACAATTCCTCAGCGGAACATGTTGGAGGTGGACTGCAGCATCTGGTCGGCGGCGCTGATCACCTTGGCGTTCATCTCGTAGGCGCGCTGCGCCGCGATCAGGTCGGAGATTTCGGTGACGACCTCGACATTGGCCTGTTCGAGGTTGGACTGCTGCATGTCGCCGAAACCGTCGGTGTTGGCGATGCCGTCCTGCGGCGGCCCCGAGGCCGGCGTGTCCGTGAACAGATTGTCGCCGATCGGGTTGAGGCCGGCCTTGTTGATGAAGCGGGTCAGGCCGATCTGGCCGACGGTCGACGGCGTGGTCGATCCGGGCAGCAATACCGACACCTGGCCCTGGGCGTTGATGGTGAGGCCGGAAGCGCTCTGCGGGATCGTGATGGTCGGCTGCACCGGGTTGCCCTGCGAGGTCACGACGCGGCCCTGCGCGTCCATCTGGAACGAACCGTCGCGGGTATAGGTGTAGGTGCCGTCAGGCATCTGGATCTTGAAGAAGCCTTCGCCGCGGACCGCGATGTCGAGCTCGTTGCCGGTCGGCAGCAGCGTGCCCTGGCTCATCAGGCGCGGCGTGCCGACGGTCTTGACGCCACCGCCGATATCGACGCCCACGGGCAGGATGGTGCCCTGATCGGACGCCTGCGCGCCGACCCGGCGCACATGGTCATAGATCAGGTCCTGGAACGCGGCGCGCTGCTTCTTGTAGCCGGTGGTGCGCATGTTCGCGATGTTGTTGGAGATCACCTGAACGTTGAGTTCCTGTGCCGCCATGCCGGTCGAGGCTGTGTAGAGTGCGCGCATCGATCAAAACTTTCAGGTTATGCCGGAACTTCGGCGAGTTTCTCGATTGCGGATTTGTGCAGATCGCTCTGCTGCTGCAGCAGCGCCGAGATCTGCGTGTAGGCGCGCGTGATCTCGATCATGCGGCTCATCTCGGTCACCGAATTGACGTTCGACTTTTCGATGAAGCCCTGACGAACCCTTGAAGTGGTGTCGATCTGGGCGACGACGCCCTGGCCCGCCGAATAAAGGTTGCTGCCTTCCTTCTCGAGCTGCTGGGCGTCGGCGAAAGAAACCAGTCGCAGCTTGCCGCGGACCGAGTCGATGCGGCCGGTGCCCTCGACCACGGTGATGCTGCCGTCGGCGGCGATGTTGATTTCCTTGTCGGTCGGCTGGAACACGATCGGGCCGGAGGTGCCGAGCACGGGATTGCCGCCGGCGGTGACCAGCTGGCCCAGATTGTTGATCTGCAGACCACCGTCGCGGGTGTAGCGCTCGCCGGCCGCGGTCTGCACCGCAAGGAAGGCCTTGCCGTCGATCGAGACGTCGAGCGGGTTCTTGGTGATTTCGGTATTGCCTGCCGCGAAATCCTTGAAGGTGGCGCGGTCCTGCACGAACGCGACTTGGCGGTCGGGGCGCTGGAAATTGTCTTCATGCGCGGGCGAGCGCAGAAATTGCTCGAACAACGACCGGTCGGCCTTGAAGCCGTTGGTGTTGACGTTGGCGACGTTGTTGGCGACGACATCCATCTGCCGTTCCAGCACCATCTGCCGCGATAGTCCGACGAGAAGCGTATTCTCCATCGGTGGTTCTCCCCTTCATCGATCCGCGTGCTGCTCTCCCAAGCCGCCCGCCGATCTCTCGAACCGCCCAGGCTCTCCCAAGCCCGTGGTCCGCCAAGTACTCAGCGAAAGCCGTGCCAGTTTGGAAAACGACGATTTTTAAAGGAGTTAGGCGTTTTGCCGGGGCGATTACGGACGGCAGAAAGGTCTTGTTGACCATGTTTGCCCGGCAACTTTTTCCTAGTTGAGGGCCAATGGAAAGGTTCCGTTAACCATTATTACCCTAGCGTTGCATTTGAAGAGAGCGCGTGTGCGCTGGCGGCTTTTGTATCGCGTCTGGGGCCTCGTACGGCCCGGCTGGTGGCAACCGTGTTCGTTCCCAATTGGATCGGGCGGGGCAATGGCGGACAACGAAGCAGAAGGTGCTGCCGAAGGCGCGGAAGCCGTCCCGGCTAAAAAGGGCAAGCTCAAGGTGATCATTGCCGCCGTCGGGTTCGTCGCCATCCTTGGCGCCGGCGCGGGCTGGTTCTTCCTGATGCGCGGCCACGGCGAGGAGAAGCACGCCGAGGCGCCGCCGCCGAAGCCGCCGTCCTTTGTCGAAGTCCCGGACATGATGGTCAATCTGGTCGGCGCCCCCGGCGAGCGCGTGCAATATCTCAAGGTCAAGGTCGTGCTCGAGTTCAAGGAAGAGAAGCAGCTCGAGGCGATCAAGCCGACGCTGCCGCGCGTCACCGATCTGTTCCAGACCTATCTGCGCGAACTGCGCCCCAGCGACATCAACGGCTCGGCCGGATTGTTTCGCCTCAAGGAGGAGCTGACCAAGCGCGTCAATATCGCGCTGGCGCCGCAACAGGTGAGCGCGGTGCTGTTCAAGGAAATCCTGGTCCAGTGACTCAGCAGGTCTCATAATCATGGCCAACGGTAAAGACCTCGACCAGGACGCAATTGCCGCCCAATGGGAGGCCTCGCTCGATTCCGAGGATCCTGCGGCGGCGGCGGAAGAAGCTGCGGCCAATGAACTCTCGGAGAGCATGGCCCTGCAATGGGCCGCGATGGTCGAGGACGGCAGCCGCGATTTCGGCAACAAGGCCGGCGGCGAGCGGGTTCTGTCGCAGGAAGAAATCGACAATCTGCTCGGCTTCACCGTCGGCGACGTCAATCTCGACGACAATTCCGGCATCCGCGCCATCATCGATTCGGCGATGGTGTCCTACGAGCGTCTGCCGATGCTCGAAATCGTGTTCGACCGCCTGGTGCGGCTGATGACCACGAGCTTGCGCAACTTCACCTCCGACAACGTAGAAGTCTCGCTCGATCGCATCACCTCGGTGCGGTTCGGCGACTACATGAACTCGATTCCGCTCCCCGCAGTGCTCAGCGTGTTCAAGGCCGAGGAGTGGGAAAACTTCGGCCTCGCGACCGTCGATTCAAGCCTGATCTATTCGATCATCGACGTGCTGCTCGGCGGCCGCCGCGGCCAGACTTCGCTGCGCATCGAAGGCCGCCCCTACACCACGATCGAAACCAATTTGGTCAAGCGGCTGGTCGAGGTCGTGCTGGCCGATGCCGAGCAGGCGTTCCGGCCGCTGTCGCCGGTGACGTTCTCGATCGACCGGCTGGAAACCAATCCGCGCTTCGCCGCGATCTCGCGGCCTGCCAACGCCGCGATCCTGGTGCGGCTGCGCATCGACATGGAAGACCGCGGCGGCAATATCGAACTGCTGCTGCCCTATGCGACCATCGAGCCGATCCGGCCGGTGCTGTTGCAGATGTTCATGGGCGAAAAGTTTGGCCGCGACCCGATCTGGGAAGGCCACTTTGCCACGGAGGTGGCGCAAGCCGAGATCTCCGTCGACGCCGTGCTGTATGAAGCCAACGTGCCGCTCAAGCAGCTGATGAAGCTGAAGGTCGGCGACACGCTGCCGCTGGAAATGAAAAAGGACGCGCTGGTGTCGGTCCGCTGCGGCAACGTCGTGCTGACCGAAGGCCGCATGGGCCGGGTCGGCGACCGCGTCGCCATCCGCGTCACCAAGCAGCTGCGCAAACCGAATACCACCTTCGCGATGTTCGAGAAGGCCGACGAGCAAACCAAGTTGATGGAGGCACAATGAGTCATTCCCTCGGAATTATCATCGAGAGTCTGGTGGCGGTGCTGCTGCTGCTGACGATCGGTTATTGCATCCTGCTCAACGCGCGCCTCAAGCGGCTGAAGGCGGACGAGCATTCGCTCAAGGCAACGATCGGCGAACTGATCACCGCCACCGAAATCGCCGAGCGTGCGATCGGCGGCCTCAAGCATACCGTTCGCGACGTCAATGAGCACCTCGGCAGCCAGCTGACCGCGGCCTCCCAGATGTCGACGCAGCTGAAGGGCATGCTGGCCGAGGGCGACGGCATCATCCGCCGCCTCTCGAAGATCGCCGTTGCAGCGCGGCCGCTGACGTCGGAGCCGGAACAAGCCGCCGCTCCCAAGGTATCGAGCGCAAGAGCAGTCGCGGCTGCCGCGGAAGCTTTCTCGGAACGCCGAAGGGCTAGTGGCCTCGCTGCATGAAATCGTTTCGCGACATACGTGTCATTCCGGTGGTGCTGGTCGCCGTCTTCGGCCTTGCGGTGCTGAAGGTGGCCGGCCTCGTCATCGACGGAGGATACGTATTCGACTATCAGCCGCAGCCGGCCAAGAAGTCGTGGGCGCAGGATACTTTCAATTTCCCGGGCGGCGGCTCCAAGGCGGCGTCCAAGATCGCCTCCAAGCCTGAACCCGACGACATCACAGGCTCGGTGCCCAAGCCCAAGGAGGAGGCGCCGAAGCCGGCGGCCCCCGCTGCCGCCGATCCGCCGCCGCAACAAAGCGGCACGGTGATCTTTCCTGAACCCAACCAGCAGTCGGTATCGCCGTCGGAGCGCGCCATTCTCGAGCGGCTGCAGGCGCGGCGGCAGGAACTGGAGCAGCGCGCGCGAGAGATCGAGATCCGCGAGAGCCTGTTGAAATCGGCCGAGAAGCGCATCGAGGGGCGGGTCGAGGAGATGAAGGCCACCGAGGCGCGGATCACGACCGCGACCGGGCAGAAGGCCGAAACCGAAGCCGCGCGCTTCAAGGGCATCATCACGATGTATGAGGGCATGAAGCCAAAGGACGCCGCCAAGGTGTTCGACCGGCTCGAAATGTCCGTTCTGTACGAAATCGCTTCCCAGATCGCGCCGCGCAAGATGTCCGACATTCTCGGCCTGATGCAGCCGGAGGCGGCCGAGCGGCTGACCGTGGAACTGGCGCGTCGCGCCGGACCCGACAAATCCGCCTCGACGGCCGAATTGCCCAAAATTGAGGGCAAGATGCTGTCGCAAAAGCCCAATTGACGGGGATATTTAACAATACCTTAAGCCGGCCAATTCAAGATTCAGCCGCGAAGGCGACGGCGCCTCGCTGCTGCAATCGTTGAGGCCAAGAGACATCCTGGATGGGGCAAAGGGCTGCCGCTGGAATTGGGTCGCAAGGCCGCGCATTGGCGCGGATGGCCCGGCGCTGCCTTGATGTAACCCTTAACCGATCTCTTAACCGATCTCTTGGGCTCCGTTCGCCACTTGCCATCCTGCTGGTACTCGCCGGCTTGACGGCGGCCTGGCCGTGCCGGGCGCAGGACCTGGTCAAGGGCGAAGCAACGTTCACGGCGTCCGGCGGCTATGCGCGGCTGGTGCTGAAGCTTGCCGAGGACGTCGAGTCCGACGTCATCACGGCCGGCTCGATCATCGTGATCCGCTTCAAGCGTCCGGTGGACATTCCCGTCGACAAACTGAGCGACGCCGTGCCCGATTATGTCGGCTCAGCCCGGCGCGACCCTGATGGTTCGGCGATCCGGCTGTCGCTGGCGCGGCGGGCGACGATCAACACCATGACGGCCGGCGAGCGGATCTTCGTCGACTTCCTGCCCGACAGCTGGACCGGCCCGCCGCCCACGCTGCCGGCCGACGTCATTCGCGAACTGGCCGCGCGGGCCCGCGCCGCCGAACGCGCGCTGCGCGCCCAGCTTGCGGTTGCCGCGGCCAAGAAGAAGCCGCCGGTGCGCGTCCGCGCCTCGGTGCAGCCGACCTTTGTCCGCTTCGTCTTTGAAATGCCCAACGGGGTCAACGTTTCTTCGGTGCTGAACGAGCAGAAGCTGACGCTGCAGTTCAACGGCGTGCTGGCGTTCGATCTGGCCGACGCCAAGGTGGCGGCGCCGCCGAATATCGCCTCGATCACGCAGCGGACCGATGGCGATGCCTCCGCGGTCGATATCGTGTTGATCGGCGAAGTCGACGTGCATTCCTTCCGCGAAGAGAAGAACTACGTCATCGACGTCGCCTTCCAGCAGGTCGACAAGCCGGCGGCGGAACAGGCGCAAGCCCCGGCTGCCGCGAATACCCCGGCTGTAGCGCATGCCCCGACGGCCAGGTCGGGGGTCGCAGCGCAGATCGCCGCTGCCCAGGCGATCGCCCACAGCAAGCCGCTGAACGATTCGATCCCGCCGCAGCATCTCCCGCAACTGCCGCCGGTTACGTCGGAGGCAATCGCCGAGCAGGCCAAAATCGAGATCAAGCCCGGCGAACCGCAGCAGGCGCCGCCCGCAATGGAAACAGCGCCGCCAGCCCCCGCAACAACGCCGGGCGCGATGCCGGTCGTCGAGCAGGCTGCTCCTGCAGCGGAGAAGCCGGCGCCGCAGGCTGCAGCGCCCACACCCGCCGTGGAAAAGTTGCCGGCTGTACCTCAGAAGCCGGCGCTTGCGGCCGAGAAGACGGCGCCAGCGGAGACGCCGAAAGCCGCACAGCCTCCGGAAGCAAAGCCGGCCGCCGCGATCGAGACGCCAAAACCCGCAGCACCGAAGAAGGCCGCTTCTGCTGCCGTTGAGGCGCCGAAGAAAGCCGAACCACCGGCGGCTGCCGTCGAGGCGAGGCGGGACAGCGACGGCCTGCGCGTGATGTTCTCCTTTGCCGCGCCGACGCCTGCGGCCATGTTCCGCCGCGCCGACACGGTGTGGCTGGTGTTCGACCAGACCGGGCCGATCGATGTCGAGCAGATCCGCGCCAAGGGCGGCGCAATCATCGGCGACGTCAGCCGGCTGCCGCTGGAAAAAGGCCAGGCCATCCGCATTCGTCTCAACCGGCCGCAGATGCCGTCGCTTGAAAGCGATGGCCGCGCCAACGGCATGATCTGGACGCTGACATTTGCCGATCGTGTGCAAGCGCCACCATTGCCGCTGCAGGTGTTGCGCAACATCACCGATCCGGCGCTGGCCAACGTCACCGTGCCGCTGGCGAACCCCGGCCTCATGCATCGGCTGGTCGACCCCGACGCCGGCGACACGCTGCTGGTGGTCACCGCGCCGCCGCCGACCCGCGGCTTCATCAAGCGGCAGGACTTCGTCGAGCTGTCGCTGCTGGAATCCGTCCACGGCGTCGTCGTTCATCCCAATTCCGACGATATCACCGCCGAGGTCGGATCCGACAAGGTCATGCTCGGCCGGCCGGGCGGGCTGACGCTGTCGTCGGCCGACGTCTCTGCCGAACGCGCCACCGCGGCGGTGCGGTCGTTGTTTGACGCCAAGGAATGGCGCAAGAACCGCGAGGAGAATTTTCTGGGCCGGCTGGATGCGCTGATCAAGGCGGCGGCCGCGGCCGGCGATGACGGGCTGGCGCAAGCCCGGCTCGACCTTGCCAATTTCTATATGGCGCGGGGGATGTTTCAGGAAGCGAGGGGAGTGACCAATCTCATCCTCTCTGAATCCAAGGCTGGAAGTGAAGACGCTGGCGTCGTCATGGTCAATGCGGTCGCCAGCATCCTGATCGGCCATCCCGAGCGGGGACTGAAGGGCCTGGCCAGTCCGGTGATCGGCAACGGCTATGACTCCCAATTGTGGAAGGCGCTCGCCTTTGCCCGCCAGGGCAAATGGGCTGACGCCCGCGAGAAGTTCAAGAACGCCGAATTCTCGATCGCGGCCTTGCCGCTGGAAATGCAGCGCATCGTGACCGCGGATGCGATGCGGGCGTCGCTCGAGGTGAAGGACTATGCCGGAGCCTCGCGCCGCCGCAGCGAACTCGAGGTCGTCGGCGTGCCGAAGGAAATGAAGCCGGAGATCGCGGTGTTGCGCGGACGGCTGGCCGAGGCGCTCGGCCACGACAAGGACGCACTCGACGCCTACCGGTTCGCCGCCAATTCGTCCGATCGGCCCGCCGCGGCCGAAGCCAAGCTGCTGGAGGTCTTGCTCCGCCAGCGGCGCGGCCAGCTCGGGCAAGCCGAGGTGCTGCGCGAACTGGAAACGCTGTCGGCGATCTGGCGTGGCGACGCGATCGAGTTGAAGACCCTTGCTGTACTGTCGCAGCTATATGCTGACGCGGGCCGCTACGAGGAATCGCTCGCGGCGGCCAAGACCGCGACCCGGCTGCAGCCGAATTCCGAACTGGCGCGGCAGGGCCAGGACGCCGCGTCCGCGCTGTTTGCGCAGCTCTTTCTCAGCCCCAAGGGCGAGGACATGAAGCCGATCGATGCGCTCGGCATGTTCTACGAATATCGCGAACTGACGCCGATCGGCCGCCGCGGCGACGAGATGATCCGCCGTCTGGCGGACCGCCTGGTGGCGGTCGACCTGCTCGATCAGGCCGCCGAGCTGCTGCAGTATCAGATCGACAAACGGCTGGAGGGCGCCGCGCGCGCGCAGGTGGCGGCGCGCCTTGCCATGGTCTATCTGACCAACCGCAAGCCGGATCGCGCTGTCGCGGCGCTGCGCACCACGCGCATCGCCGATCTCTCCGGTGAGTTGCGCCAGCAGCGCCTGTTGCTGGAGGCGCGCGCGCAAAGCGACGTCGGACGCCATGATCTCGCGCTCGACATCATCTCCAACATCACCGGACGCGAGGCGATCCGCCTGCGTTCCGACATCTACTGGGCGTCACGGCAGTGGCGCGAGGCCTCCGAACAGATCGAATTGTACTATGCCGATCGCTGGCGCGACTTCAAACCGCTGAACGCGGTGGAGAAGGGCGACGTGATCCGCGCTGTCGTCGGATATGCGCTCGCCGAGGACGCCATTGGACTGTCGCGCTTTCGCGAGAAATATGCGCCGCTGATGCTGGGCGATACCGACCGGATGGCGTTCGATATCGCAAGCAAGCCGGCCGCTGCCTCAAGTGCCGAATTTGTCTCGATCGCCAAGATGGCGGCAGGCGTCGACACGCTCGATGGCTTTATCCGGGAAATGAAGGTCCGCTTCCCCGACGCCACCGCGCGCGCGCCGATTTCGCCCGAAATGGCCAGGGGCGAGCCGGTCCACACCGGTTCGCTGCCCGCGATATCAGGACACAAAACCGCCGGAGCGGCAAAATAGTAGTTCAGGCAACCCCCGGCGGGGTTTGCGCGCCAGCGTTTCGTCGGTTAAGCGAAATCCACACATCAAGCCGTATGGAAGTTTGTCGTTCGATGCCGCTGACCCGGGGCCGAATTGTAGGACACGACAACGAACGATTGGCGTTCAAGTTCACCATGCAAAATGGGGACGAGCCGATCGAATGCCAGATCAGTGACGCCGCCATGGACGAGCTTGCAGGCGTCAAGGGAACCGAGAGCCTGGCAAGACAGGCGCAGTTTTTGGCGTTGCGAGATGCCGTCGAGCGCATCGCCTCCGACATGTTCGACGCGGCGCCGGCCGTGAAGGGCTATGTCGTCAGAATATTCACCAAGCACATCCCGAAATAGCGGCCGGCGCGGCAAGGTATCGCGCCGCGGTCTCGTCCCCTCGACAGACGGCTTCCGAACCGGCAACCTGCGCGCACAAAATCAAAGACGCCACCGGGGGAACTATCGCCATGAGCAAGCCAGCCAAGACCGAAGCCGAACTCATTGCGATGGCAAGGGCCGAGTTGAAGGTCCATAACGATTGCCCCGATGGAATGGTGATCTCCGTGCTCCGCGACGGCGACTCTTGGGAGTTTCGCGTCAGTGCCGAACAGGCGACGATCGACAAGCCGGGCTATCCCGAATGCGTCGCGATGCTGGTGCAGATCGGCGACCACCTCTGCAAGCAGTATGATTTCAAGGGTGAGTAGACCGCGAGGAGTTGCGCGCCTTTCCTATTTCGCAGGATTGCGCACAGCGTAGGCGGTACGAAGTCCCGGCACGAAGCCGCAAGCCTCGTAAAACCGATGCACACGCGGATCGGCCCGGCCGCTTTGCATCAGTACCTGATAGCAATCCTGCTTCCACGCCTCGGCAAGGGCTGCCGCGATCACCGCGCGGCCGTGGCCGCGTCCCTGGAAGTCGGGATGGGTGGCGACGTTCTCGAGAATGCCGAACTGACGACCGCCGCGCAGAAGATTGGGCGTGGTGATGAGCGTGCAGGTTGAAACGATTCTGCTGCTTTCGTCCGATACAAAGATCATTACTCCTTCGCGGGCGAGGATCTGCGCCCAAATTATTCTAGCTCGTTCTGGTTCGGCACTCCGGCTGACGTCGGACTCGGCAAACAGCGCCAGCAGCGCGTCGAGATCGCTGGCATTTACCAGTCGCGCACTTGTCATCCGTGAGCTCCTTGATTGAAACCGTTTCGATCCCAAATCGTAGCTTCCCAAGCAGCCAAGTAGTACGAGAGACGGACTAATTTTTATGCATCCCAGGAATACACACCGAACGCTGGTTCCGGTCGCGATAGCTGTCGTGGTCGCGATCATCGGCACCGCGTTTTTCGCGGTGGAATTGCGGACCAAAGACGTGGTCGCGGACAACGGTATCAGTATGATCACGACGGCTGTCGTCGAGAAGGCCGGCGCGACCGCGTATCCGACCGTCCGTGACACCGGCGCGGATCAAATCAGCTACGTCCCGTAACTCTGCACCAGGCTTCCCGCCACCAGCGACCAGCCGTCGACCAGCACGAAGAAGATCAGCTTGAACGGAAGTGACACCACGACCGGCGGCAGCATCATCATGCCCATCGACATCAGAACCGACGCCACCACGAGGTCGATGATCAGGAAGGGCAGAAACAACAGGAAGCCGATCTCGAAGGCGCGCTTCAGCTCGGAGATCATGAAGGCCGGCACCAGAATCCGCAGCGACATCTCTTCCGGCGTCGCCGGCGGCGGCTCGCGCGACATGTCGAGGAACAGCTTGAGGTCCTTCTCGCGGACGTTCTTCATCATGAAGCCGCGCAGCGGCACGGACGCCCTTTGCAGCGCGTCCTCGACGCCGATCTGGTTGGCGACCAAAGGCTTGATGCCGTCGTCATAGGATTTTTGCAGCACCGGCCCCATCACGAACGCGGTCAGGAACATTGCGAGCGCAATGATCACGGAGTTCGGCGGTGCGGTCGCGGTGCCGAGCGCGGTGCGCAGCAGCGACAGCACCACCACGATCCGGGTGAACGACGTCATCATGATCAGGATCGACGGCGCGATCGAGAGGATCGTCAGCAGCGCGATCAGCTGGATCGCGCGTTCGGTGACGCCGCCACCGCCCTGGCCTAGATTGATGCTGATGTCCTGCGCCAGCACCGGATCGGCGAGCGATCCGGCGGCTATCAGTGTGACAAAAAATAAAACTCTACGCGGGGCTTTCGCCGATCTCACGAAGGAGACTTCGGGCGGCCCAGCAATGAGGCCATCTCGTCTTCGAGATTCTCAAACCCGCTTTTCTGCGGCGCGGGCGCGGGGGGCGGGGCGGGCGTCTCGCTGCGCGAGGGGCGGGCAGGCGGCGGCTCCGGCGCGACCGGCGGCGCGATCGGGGCATCGGCCGGCCGGCGCAAGGCAGCTTCGAGCCGCTGCGCCATCTCGGCGAGATTCTGGTCGGCGGACTGCGGCGGAGGCGCAGGCGGCGGGGGTGGCGGCGGCGGTGCTGCGGCACGCTCGGGCGCACGGACCGGCGGCGGCGCCTTCGGCGGCTCCATCTGGCGCTGCGGCCGCGGCATCAAGGGTTCATTGCGCGCCATGCGCGGCGGGACCGGATCGGGACGCGGTTCCGGCCGGCCGCCCATCGGCTCCGGCGCGAAGCTTGCCAGTGGATCGGTGCGGCGCTCGGCCATCGGCGGCGGCGCCGGGCGGCGGAGTTCGTCGGCGAAAGCGGGCCGTGCCGGGCGCGGCGGCGGCTCGGGCATTTGCGGCTCGGCGTGATCGAACGGGTCGCGCGCGCTCTCGTCGTTCCAGCCGGCATCCGGCAGCGGGGCGATACGCGGCGGCTGCTCGCCAGTGACCGCAGGCCGCGGCGCCATCTGCTCACGGCCCGGCATGGCACGGACGATATTGGGTTCCACCACGATGTCGCTGGGGCCGCCGATCATCAGGAGATGCTCGACATTGTCGCGCCGGACCAGCACCAGGCGCCGGCGGCCGTCCACCGCGGCGGCGTCGATCACGGCCAGCCGCGGCATCCGCCCGCGATTCGGGTTGGCACCAAGGCGGTTGGTGGCGAAGCGCCGCACCAGCCATGCGGCAACGCCGATCAGCGCCAGCACGGCGATGAATGCGAAGATGAAATATGCTGTCTGCATTCTCTAGTCCCCGGCCTCAGGCCGTTCTCACATGCTTGCTTCGAGGTGCGCGGACCTGATCTTCCAAGTTGAACATGATTCTTCCGGATTCATGTTCCGAAACGATATTCATGTTCCGAAGCGATCCGTCGACCGGCGAATCACGCCCGAGATGAGCCCTATTCCTTAGTTCCCCACGGCAAACGCTGCCGCCCATTAATTAATAGACCAAGAATCGCTTGATCCAAAACGACTTCTGAGCGCCCCCGGCCGCGTTGGCCGTTGCTGGTTAACGCAGGTTTCGTGGCGAAAATGCGCTCTTTTGGGCGCCGGCCCCCGTGCAAGCGCGTTGTCCACGGCCTGATTCTGCGGATTTTAACCAGCCGTTAACCATACACCGGGCAAATTCTGCCTACCTCGCGGCGCCTGCCAGAGGTTAACGAGGACCCGCTCGCGATGGCCATCAACGATCTTCCGATCCTGTCGGCGCTGCGCACCAAGATGCAGTGGCATCAGGAGCGCCAGCGGGTACTCGCCGAAAACATTTCCAACGCCAACACCCCGAACTTCAAGCCGCGCGACCTGGTGGAACCGAAATTCGACAAGAAGGGTTCCACCGTCGGCGGAGGGTTCGGATCGATGGCGATGATGCGCACCAGCGCGAGCCATATCGGCGTGTCCGGCGGCGCCCAGACCTTCGACGGCGATGGCGGCAAGAGCGGTTTCCTGACCCGACCGGCCGGCAACGCCGTCAACCTGGAAGACCAGATGATGCGGGTCTCCGCCAACCAGATGGACTATGCGGCGGCCACCTCGCTCTACACCCGCAGCCTCGGACTTCTCAAAACCGCGATCGGAAAGCGCTGACGCGCCGCATTTAGGGGAACCGGATCATGGCAGATGATGGTGGAAGCGACTTCGCCCGCTCGATGAGCATTGCGACCTCGGGCCTGCGCGCGCAGGCCGGGCGGATGCGGGTGATCTCGGAAAACATCGCGAACGTGGATTCCACCGCGCCGACTTCCGCCGGCGATCCCTATCGCCGCAAGGTGCCGACCTTCTCCTCGGCGCTCGACCGCACGATCGATGCCAAAGTGGTGACGCTCGGCAAGGTGCGCACCGACCAGTCGGCGTTCCGCATCAAGCACGAGCCGAGCAACCCGGCGGCGGACGCCGCCGGCAACGTCAAATACCCCAACGTCAACCCGCTGGTCGAAATGACCGACATGCGCGAAGCCCAGCGGTCCTATGAGGCCAACCTCAACATCATCAGCGCCACGCGCCGGATGATTCAACGCACGCTCGACATCCTCAAGGCCTGAAACAGGAATCATAGACCATGGCTTCACCGACCGTTGCTGCAAACGCCTACGCCGCGCTCTCGCGCATCATGGAGACCGGCGGCGCCGAGAAGGGCGGCCAGACTTCGGGCGGCCCGTCCTTCGGCGCGCTGCTCAAGGATGCCGTCGGCAGCGTGATGGAAGCCGGCAAGAAGTCGGACACCCAGACCATCGCGATGACCTCGGGCAAGGCCAACGTCATGGACGTGGTGACGGCGGTGGCCGAGACCGACGTCGCGGTCTCGACGCTGGTGTCGGTACGCGACCGGGTGATCCAGTCCTACGAAGACATCATGAAGATGCCGATTTGACCGCGAAAGCGGTCATCCCGGGGCGCGCGTAAGCGCGAACCTGGGATCTCGAGATTCCGGGTCTGGTCCTTCGGACCATCGCGGAATGACGAAGGCAATTGTGCAGGCGGGATAGAAACGAGACAAAAAATGACCGGTGCTGAAACCCTCGACGTGGCGCGCGATGCGATCTGGACCATCGTGGTGGTGTCGTCGCCCCTGATGGTGGTCGGTCTCGTGGTCGGCGTCGTGGTGTCGCTGTTCCAGGCGCTGACGCAGATCCAGGAGCAGACGCTGATCTTCGTGCCGAAGATCCTGGCGATCTTCGTGACACTATTGCTGGCGTTGCCGTTCATGGCGGATTCGCTGCAGGGCTACATGATGCGGATATCGTCGCGAATCATAGGCGGATGATGCACTGTGGTTGAGCCATGCGCATCGATGTCTCGTTCCTGCCGGCCCTTGCCGCCACCTTCATGCTGGTGTTCGCCCGCGTGGGGGCGATGGTGATGCTGTTGCCGGGATTTGGCGAGAGCAACATCCCGGTCCGGATCAAGCTCGCGATCGCGCTGTTGTTGACGCTGATCATCCTGCCGCTGCACCGCGCCGCCTATCAGGTCGATTTGACCTCGATGAGCGCGATGGGCGTCCTGATGGTGCACGAGATCGTCATCGGCGTGGTGCTCGGCGCCACCGCGCGGGTGACGCTGTCGGCGCTGGCGGTCGCAGGATCGGTGATCGCCCAGCAGCTCGGCCTCGGCTTCGTCACGGCTGTCGATCCGACCCAGGGCCAGCAGGGCCTTCTGATCGGCAACTTCCTCTCCATCCTCGGCATCACGCTGTTGTTCGCCACCGACACCCATCACCTGGTCATTGCAGCGCTCAACGAGAGCTACCGGATCTTCTCGCCGGGCGAGACGATGCCGACCGGCGATGTCGCGGCGCTTGCGACCCGGGCTTTCGCCGCCGCCTTCAAGATCGGCCTGCAATTGTCGGCGCCGTTTTTGGTGTTCGGCATCGTCTTCAACATGGGGCTCGGCATTCTGGCGCGGCTGATGCCGGCGATGCAGGTCTATTTCGTCGGCGTGCCGCTATCGATCCTGATCGGCTTCTTGATCTTCGCCGGCGTCCTCACGGCGATGATGGGCACCTATCTGAACTACTTCACCGGCGTCATGCACGAGCTCACACCTCTTAGATAGAGCATGATCCGGAAAAGTGGGCACCGGTTTTCCCTCGCGACAAACGCGAAGCGTTTGCGCGGAGATCATGCTCAAATAAAAAAGCCAAGGCACCGCGATGGCCGACGATAGCGACGATAAAACAGAAGACCCTACGCAAAAGCGCCTCGACGACGCGCATGCGAAGGGCGACGTTGCCAAGAGCCAGGAGGTCAACACCTGGTTCGTGATCGCGGGCGCGACGCTTGTTTTGTCGACCTTCTCGGGCTCGATCGGCGGCGGCATCCTGATGCCGCTGCGCAATTTGATCGCCAATGCCGGCACGCTGCGCGCCGACGGCTCGGCGCTGCTGCAGCTCGGCAATACGCTCGGCATTGCCGTGCTGGCGGCGATCGGCGTGCCGCTGTTGATGCTGATGCTATCGGCCATCGCCGGCAACATGATCCAGCACCGGCTGGTGTGGTCGTCGGAATCGCTCACGCCCAAATTCAGCAAGGTGTCGCCCGGCGCCGGCTTCAAGCGCATCTTCGGCAAGCAGGCGCTGGCGAATTTCCTCAAGGGCGTGTTCAAGCTGGTCGCGCTCGGCGCCGTCATGATGGCGGTGCTGTGGCCGGAGCGCCACCGGCTGGAATCGTTCCTGGCCTTCGACCCGACGGCGATCATGGGCGTCACCACCAGTCTGACGCTGCATCTGATGGGCGCGGTGGTGGCGATGCTGGCCGCCGTGGCGATCGCGGACTACTTCTTCCAGTACCGGCAGTGGTTCGAGCGGCAGAAGATGTCGCTGCAGGAGATCAAGGACGAGTTCAAACAGTCCGAAGGCGACCCCCACATCAAGGCCAAGATCCGGCAGTTGCGCCAGGCCAACATGAAGAAGCGGATGATGACCGATGTGCCCAAGGCCAGCGTGATCATCACCAACCCGACCCACTATTCGGTGGCGCTGTCCTACGACCGCGGCATGTCGGCGCCGGTCTGCGTCGCCAAGGGCGTCGACAATATCGCGTTCAAGATCAGGGAGATCGCCAAGAAACACGACATTCCGATCGTCGAGAACGTGCCGCTGGCGCGCGCGCTCTATGCCACCGTCGATGTCGACGAGGAAATCCCGGTCGAGCACTATCATGCGGTTGCCGAAATCATCGGCTTCGTCATGGGGTTGAAGCGCGACGCTGCCGGCCGGCGCAACTGACGGATGGGTCGGAAATTGCCTTGAAATGCGTTGGATAAAGCCCTGGACGAAATTTTTTACGTGTTTTCTTCACTCGAACCGGTGCTCATTTCGCTTGAAACCGCTATTGATGCCAATTAGCCGCCTGATGGACTTGCGCTTGCCGGTCCGATTCAGGCACTCAAGGGAGGCGCGCAGATCAGCGCGCCATCCGATGCCGACGGGCTTGCGTCCCCTGATATGACCGCCGAAACCGACAGCCATCCGTCCCCCGAGCCCTTCGCGGCCCATGAGCCGGCGCGGCGTGGCGGCAGCATCGTGCTGGTGCTGCTGGTGGCCGCCGGCATCGTCGCGATCGCGGTCGTGCTGATGACCATCGGCCGCGCCCAGGCCCAGCCCTATATCCTCGGCGTGCTGGCGCTGCTGGCCATGGTCGGCCTGTTCAATCTGTTCGCCTTCGCCGCGGGCATCATCCGGTTCACCGACCGCAGCACCGACGATCCGGTGATGGGGCGGATCGCGGACCATGCCTATGACGGGCTCGCGGTCACCGATTCGCGCGGCCATGTGGTCTATTCCAACGCCGCCTATCTGGCGCTGACGGGGGCCGCGACCGCCCAGGAGGTGCGCCCGATCGAGCGCGTCTTCATCGGCAATCCCGATGTGTCGGAGGCGGTGTTCCGCCTGCTCAAGGCGGCGCGCGAGGGCAAGCGGCAGCAGGAGGAAGTCCGGATCGCAGGGACCGACGGCGCCCATGGCCGCTGGCTGCGGATGCGGGTCCGTCCGCTCGGCGCCAGCAAGCGCGAGGCGAAATATTCGGTGTGGTCGATCGCCGACATCACACGGGATCGCGAGCGCCAGGAGGACGTCTTCAAGGAATTGCAGCACGCGATCGAATATCTCGATCACGCGCCTTGCGGCTTCTTCTCGGTCAGTCCTTCAGGCGAGGTCGTTTATGTCAACGCGACGCTAGCGGGCTGGCTCGATCACGACCTTGCCGAGATCGGATCGGGCGGCTTGAAGCTGACCGATATCGTATCGGGCGACGGCGCGTCGCTGCTGACCTCGATCGTGGCGGTGCCGGGCGAAGTCAAAACCGAAGTGCTCGACATCGATCTGCGCATGCGCAGCGGCAAGACCATGCCGGTGCGGCTCTTTCACAAGCTGGCGTTCGGCGCCGACGGCGTGCCCGGCGCGTCGCGGACGCTGGTGATCAGCCGCGCGCGCGACGAGCATTCCGACCCCGAGCGCGCCGCTGAAGTGCGCTTCATGCGGTTCTTCGACCATACCCCGATGGCGATCGCGACCGTGGACCGCGCCGGCGCGGTGGTGCGCGCCAATGCCCGCTTCGCCAAGCTGGCGCAAAGCCTGAGTGCGGATGGTGCCGCCAACAAGTCGATCTTCCGCAGCGTGAACGCCCGCGACCGCAGCCTGCTGATAGCGGCGATCAACCAGGCCGCCGAAGGGCAGGGCGACATCGCGCCGGTCGAAGCCATGCTCGACGGCGCCAAGGAGCGCTGGGCGCAATATTTCGTCACCGCGGTCGAGGAGGACGAGCGCGAAACCGAAGCTGCCATCGTCTACATGCTGGAAACCACCGAGCGGCGCACGCTCGAGAACCAGATCAACCAGTCGCAGAAGATGGACATGGTCGGCCAACTCGCCGGCGGCATCGCACACGATTTCAACAACGTGCTCTCGGCCATCATGATGGCCAACGACTTCCTGCTGAACGCGCACAAGCCGACCGACCCGTCGTTCCAGGACATCATGCAGATCAAGCAGAACGCGACCCGGGCGGCGACGCTGGTGCGGCAACTGCTCGCGTTCTCGCGCCGCCAGACCCTGCGGCCGCAGGTGCTCGACCTCGGCGACGCGCTCTCCGATCTCACCATGCTGCTGCGCCGCCTGATCGGCGAGAAGGTCAAGCTCGACCTGGTGCACGGCCGCGATCTCTGGCCGGTGAAGGTCGACGTCTCGCAATTCGAACAGGTGATCGTCAATCTCGCCGTCAACGCCCGCGACGCGATGGCCGATGGCGGCAAGCTGACGGTCAAGACCAGCAACGTCACGACGGATGAAGCCGCGCTGTTGTCCTACAAGGGCATGCCGGCGGCGGACTACGTGCGGATCGACGTTGCCGATACCGGCACCGGCATCCCCGCCGAGATCGTCGACAAGATTTTCGAGCCGTTCTTCTCCACCAAAGAGGTCGGCAAGGGCACCGGCCTCGGGCTCTCGACCGTCTACGGCATCGTCAAGCAGACCGGCGGCTTTGTTTACGTGGATTCGAAAGCGGGGGAGGGCACCACGTTCCGCATCTTCCTGCCGCGGCACCGTCCGGAACTGGAAGCCGCGCCCGAACCGCAGGTTACCAATGGCGCCGCCAAGGAAGCCGTGGCGGAGCCGCCGAAGCCGCAGGCCGATCTGACCGGGCAGGGCACCATCCTGCTGGTGGAAGACGAGGACGGCCTGCGCTCGCTCAACGCGCGCGGTCTTCGTTCGCGCGGCTACAGCGTGATCGAGGCCGCCAACGGCATTGAGGCGATGGAAGCGCTGGAGGAGAAGAACGGCGCGGTCGATCTCGTCGTCTCCGACGTGGTGATGCCGGAAATGGACGGCCCGACGCTGCTCAAGGAAATGCGGCAGCGCAATCCCAACCTCAAGATTATCTTCGTCTCCGGCTATGCCGAAGAGGCCTTCGACAAGAGCCTGCCGGAAAACGAGCAGTTCGCCTTCCTCGCCAAGCCCTTCGCGCTGAGCGCGCTGGTCGCGAAGGTGAAGGAAACGATGACGGCGTCGTAAGGCCTTTCGGTCTTCGGTCCGGATTTCAGGATTTGTTGCGAGGCGGGAACGGCCCTTGTTCCCGACGCTTGGGCCGGAAAACCCGCGCGACCATACATTTGCCGTTCTGAACGGGGTTAAGGTGTCCGCATACGGCACCGACGCTGCTCACGAAGGCATGTTGCATGACCGATCCTGCCACGGTTCCCGAGGCGGCTGACGCCGCGGAAACAGCGTATTTTCTGCGCCGTTTCGCCGACATGATGTCCAACGGGCAAAACGCCGAAAATCTGCTGCGGGCGGCCGATCTGATCGACGGCCTGATGGCGCGCGTTTCCGGCTCCTTCGATGAGGAACAGCTGTGGCGATACAAGTACGAAACCGTGAGCCACCAGAATGACGAGCTGGAAACCGAATGCGAAAGCCTTCGGCATGACGTCGAGCGGCATGTAAAGCTTTCCAGTTTCATCATCACCGAGCGCGATACGCTCAAGACGACGCTGCAGGGGCGGGAGGCGGAGCTGCTCGAGCTCGGCGACACGTTGAAGCGAGCGCAGGAAACCTTGGAGGGTGCACAGGAGGAGGCCGCGACGAAATCGCAGGCGCATGAATCCGCCCTGGCCGAGCTTGGTACGAGCTTCGATCAGGAGCGTGTCGCGCTGAAGGCAAGCCTGGATGCGAGCATCAAGCAAATCGAGCAGCAGCGCAGCGAGCATCTGCGCGAGCGCGACGAGCTCTCGGCAAAGCTGTCGCAGAGCGAGGCCGTCATGGCCGAGTTCAGGCTTGCCTTTGATCGTGAACGTGACGATTGGCAATCCAGGCTGCGAGCACGCGAGGACGAGCTTGCGACGATCCGCGTCGCGACCGCGAACGAACACGAGGAGCTGCAGCAGAGGATCGAGGTGCTCGAGGCCAAGCGGGAGGAGCTTCGGTCGGCCTTTGACCGGATCAGCCAGCTCGGCGTTGCGGCCGCCGACCCGCGCGCGGAAGCCCAAGGCGGCTTGCCTCCGGTTCAACCGCCGGACCGGGATTCAGCGCCCGGAGAAAACAGCGCGGTCGTGCCGAAAGAGACCCTGCGCCAGGCGCGGGCGCAATTCGAATTTCTGGCCAAGGAATGTGTTCGCCGCGGCGATGTCGCAACCCAGGCCATGTGCGAGCTCGGGGCCCACACCATGGATCAGGCCCTCGTGGCCGAGGAAACATCGCATCCATCGCCGGTCGGTGAGGTGGCGTTAAGCATCCTCGGGCCGGTCCTTGCACCCGTCCTTCGACCCGTCGCGGCCGATCCCCATCCGACTCGCTAGGTCAGCGCGGAAAGCTTCTGAGTTCCAACGGGTTCAATCGTACAACCGGCCTAATCGTCACATCCCCGCGACTGAGGGCCGCAGCGCTTGTTCCCGTTTACGGCTTCACTTTTAAGCAGCTCTGACCATCTTAGGGGCTGCTTCCCCATGCCGGGGAATTGAGGAAACAGATATGAATTTCTCGCAACGCACGCGCGGAATTGTCCGGGCCTTCGCCATCGTCCTGTCGCTGGCGGTTCCCGCCGCGATGGCCATCACGGCGGCTGACGCCCGGGTGGGCGGCGGCAACAGTTCCGGTTCGCGGGGATCGAAGACCTATTCGGCTCCGCCCAGCACCACCACGGCGCCCAACGCGGCGCAGCCCATGAACCGTACCTTCAGCCAGCCGGGCGCACCGGCGGCCGCTGGAGCCGCCGCAGGGGCAGCCAAGGGTGGCTTCTTCAGCCGGCCCGGTATGGGCATGATGATGGGCGGTCTCGCCGCAGGCTTCCTCGGCGCCGGCTTGTTCGGCATGCTGTCCGGTGGTGGGTTGGCCGGCGGCCTCGGCGGAATAATGTCGATCATCGGCCTGGTGCTGCAGATCGGCTTGATCCTGATCGTGGTCAAGCTGGCGATGTCGTGGTGGCAGCGCCGCCACACGCCGGCGAACGCTTATGCCAATTCCGGTGCCGGACCTGCCGCGGGTTCAGCCCCGCCGCAGACCGGCTTCGGCTCCGGAATGGGCTTTGGTCTGGGATCGAGCGCCCCCGCACCGCTCGAGATCGGGCCTACCGACTACGAGGCGTTCGAACGGCTGCTTGGCGAAGTCCAGGCCGCATGGTCGAACGAGGACGTCGCGAAACTGCATACGCTCGCAACGCCCGAGATGGTGTCGTACTTCACCAAGGACCTCGAGCAGAACAAGGCCAACAACGACGTCAACAAGACCTCCGACGTCAAGCTGCTGCAGGGCGACCTCGCAGAAGCCTGGCGCGAAGGCCAAACCGATTATGCGAGCGTCGCGATGCGCTTCTCGCTGGTCGACAAGACCTTGGAGCGCGGCACCAACCGTCTGGTCTCGGGCAGCGAGACCCCGATCGAGGCGACGGAAGTCTGGACCTTTGCCCGGCAATCCGGCGGACAATGGGAACTCTCGGCGATCCAGCAGACCAACTGATCTTCTGCTAAACGCTAAAACATACAAGGCGCCGCGGTTAATTCCGCGGCGCCTTTTGCTTTGCCGCCGATTCTTATTTTGACGCGTTTTCTACCGCAGATAAGTTTACGCAATCTGCGCAAACTTGATTGCTATGCGAACCGGTATCCACTTCGCTCGAAAACGCTATGCCTCCGGAATAATGATCGCCGCGGCGTGTTTTTGACGACGTACCAACAAGAAAAAAGGGAGGCTTCGATGAACCTCGTTTCCAGGATGATCTCACCGGCCGCTTTCGTCCTCGCGGCGATCTCGCTTCTCGCCGCAGCGCCGGCGCAGGCGCAATCGGCCGACACCAGCTTCTTCGTGACCAGCAACGGCATCGGCAATGGCGGCAATCTCGGCGGCCTCGCCGGGGCCGATAATCAATGCCAGACGCTGGCGCAGGCTGCCGGCGCGGGCGGTAAGACCTGGCGCGCCTATCTCTCGACCCAGGCCGCCGACGGCAAGCCCGCCGTCAATGCGCGCGACCGCATCGGCAACGGACCATGGAAGAATTCCAAGGGTGCGGTGGTCGCCAAGGACGTCGCCGAACTGCACGGCAGCAACGGTCTCACCAAACAGACCGCGCTCAGCGAGAAGGGCGATGTCATCAATGGCCGCGGCGATACGCCGAACCGGCATGACGTGCTGACGGGCTCGCAGCCGGACGGAACGGCCTTTGCAGCCGGCGAGGACCGCACCTGCAAGAACTGGACGAGCAGCACGCAGGGGGCGGCGTTGGTCGGGCACATCGACCGTGTCGGCCTGCGAGACGACGACGCCTCGAAGTCCTGGAATTCGTCGCATCCGTCGCGCGGACCGGATGGCGGCTGTTCGCAGAACGATCTGAAGAGCACCGGCGGCGACGGCCTGATGTATTGCTTCGCGGTGAACTGACGACGTCATTCCGGAATGGTGCGTTAGCACCATATCGCAGATGCGCAATTGCGCATCGGGGAATCTCGAGATTCCCCGATGTGCAATTGCACATCTGAGGTTCGATGCTTCGCATCGCCCCGGAATGACGGGGGAGGGTTCGCAGGTTCACATCTGGTCGCAAACCGTGACGCCGACGTCGGGGCTGCATCGCAAGGTCGCGAAGTTCGCGGCCGAGGAAGTCCTGGCCGAGATGGACGAGGCAGGTGTGGATGCCGCGCTGATCCATCCGCCAGCCGGCTGGGATCCCGATTCCAATGCGCTGGCGATCGAGGCGGTCCGGAATTATCCGGACCGCTTTGCCATCATGGGCAATTTTGCCCTCGAAGATCCTGACGACCGCAAGCTGATCCATGGCTGGCGCAAGCAGTCCGGCATGATGGGGCTGCGCTGGCCGCTGCTGCTGGAAGAGCACCAGAAGTGGCTCTACGACGGCTCGCTCGACTGGCTGTGGCCCGCGGCCGAGCAGGAGGGGCTGCCGCTGGCGATGATGGGCGGACTGTTCCTGCCGAAATTTCGCGAGATCGCCGAACGGCATCCCGGCCTGAAGATGATCCTGGATCATTGCGGCCTGAACCGGCACGGGCGCGATGCCGCGGCGTTCGTCCATCTCGATGAGCTGCTCGCGCCGGCGCAATTGCCGAACGTCGCGGTCAAGGCGACCGGTGCGCCGCATTATTCGACCGAGTACTATCCGTTCCGCAACATCCATGACGGGCTGCATCGTATCTTCGATGCCTATGGGCCGAAGCGGATGTTTTGGGGCACCGACATCACGCGGATGCCCTGCAGCTACCGGCAATGCGTCACGTTCTTCACCGAGGAGCTGCCGTGGCTGAAGGGCGCCGATCTGGAAGACGTGATGGGCCGCGCGCTCTGCGACTGGATCGGCTGGGACTATGCAAGCGTGCGCGGGTAGCGGCGTGGTCTCGTGAAGCCAATGAAGCAAACGTAAACCAGCGCTGATCGGAAAGGACTGCCCCTTTAGGCGTCAGTCACCTTTCAACCCTAAGCTTTGTGAATGGGAGTAATCACCTGCATAGGCGCCGCCGTGTTGTGGTGGCTGGTCGCATCCTACCAGATATGCTGCACCGGCGGGGGCGCAGTCACGTCTGGCGCAATCGTCATTGCCCTGTTGATCGCGGTTATCACGCAAGCTCCTTTTTGGATGCTGATCATCACCTTCCTGACAATGGCAGAGTTCGTTTCATCGCGGATTCCTGGCAAATGGAGCGTCGTCGTTTTCACGGCGGTTACCGTGGTCTCCACAACGCTTCTGACGATCGCTCTGCGCCGTTCCTACGGTCCGGAGTCGTTCACATATCGGGTCATCGTCTATCCGGCTTTTGCGGTTGCCCTGCTCTATGTTGTCAGGAGCATGTCGCGACGCGTCCCTACCGGTCGTGAAACTTCCGCGCCCGCCTCGGAAGGCTAGATCGCTGTTCACGAGTCGTTAGCGATGTTCGTCAAGGTAAATATTGTTTTCAAGTTGACGCATGGTGTTGCTCGGCTAGATCATTCAAACGGACGAAGTTGCGTGCAACTTCACGAATTTTCTTCAAGCCAGCAGGTATAATCATGTCTCGCGTTATTGCCGCCGCCTTCGCCACCGCGCTCGCCGTCGCCGTCATCCCGACCGCCGCTTCCGCCGGCTGTTATTCCTGCTACCAGCCGCAGCCCTGCTGCGGTCAGCAATACGTGCAGCAGGTGGTCCCGGCGGAGTACCGCACCGTGCGGGAAACCGTGATGGTTTCGCCCGGCCGCGTCACCGCGTATCGCACCCCGGCGCGCTATCGCACTGTGATGGTGCCGAAGACCGTGATGGTCTCGCCCGGCCGCGTCCACTATGAACGGTCAGCCCCGCGATACGCCGTCCAGCAGCGCGTTGAAATGGTTGCGCCGGCCCGTGCCTATTATGCGCCGGTCGCGCCGCGTTGCGCCACCTGCGGTTATTGAGCCTCACGCAAGCCGCCATCGCCTGAAGCCGTCGCCCGGTGCGGCGCGACGGGTCCGCGATCGCGGCGCTGTTGCTCGAAGAAGCCATGCCCGGCTTTGAGGCCGCCTTTCAGGCGGCCTTTTTCTTTGACGCCTTGCCGGCGGTCTTCTTTTTTGCAGCCTTCTTTTTGGCAGGCGCTTTGACGGTCTTCTTGGCGGCTTTCTTCTTGGTCGTTTTCTTCTTGGCCAGATAGACACCGACGTTTTTCGACGAATGCCCGGCGGCGGCGACGGCAGCCTTCAGTTTCGCCGGGGTGACCTTGAATTTCTTCGACCAGTAGCGGACTTCGTGGGGTTGGCTGACGGCGATCAGGGCGCGGTCGGCGGCCTTGTGCTTCTGCTCCCCGATATAGGCTTCCACTTTCCTGGCGGAGTGGCCGACCTTCTTGACGGCGGCTTTCAGCTGGGCCGGCGTGATCTTCAATTTCTTCGACCAATAGGCGACTTCGTAAGCTTCGCTCATTGCGATCAGCGCGGCATCGGCACCGCCGCGCTTCTTCTTGTTATCCGCCATCCCATGCTCCTGTCGTGTTAAGGAATCCGGCACCCAGGAGGAACCTAACACGGCCTCCCGCCTTCGGACAGATTCGCGCC
The DNA here is from genome assembly GCF_018130145.1 of Bradyrhizobium sp. AUGA SZCCT0176. GTDB lineage: Bacteria > Pseudomonadota > Alphaproteobacteria > Rhizobiales > Xanthobacteraceae > Bradyrhizobium. The sequence continues at coordinate 99,277 of NZ_JAFCMB010000006.1, forward strand.
TGTGAGAATTCACGCCGTGCGAAACGCAATTGCGTGGCGATGGGCGTCAGGGCCGGCCGGCATTGTGACGAACGAAATGCGGACTGATGTGTTATGGCTGCGAGCAGGGCTCTTGGTACAGGGTCCTTGATACAGGGTCCCTGGAGATGCCGTCGATGCGCTATCAACTGTATTACTGGCCGCATATTCAGGGCCGCGGCGAATATGTCCGGCTTGCGCTGGAAGAAGCCGGCGCGGCCTATACCGACGTGGCGCGAAGCGGCAACGGCACCAGCGCGATGATGAAGATGATGGAGACCGCAAAGGGCACGCCGCCCTTTGCGCCGCCGTTCCTGAAAGCGGGAAACCTCGTGATCGGCCAGACCGCCAACATCCTGCTCTATCTCGGCGCGCGCCATGGGCTGGCGCCGAAGGCGGAAGCGGCAAGGCTGTGGGTGCACCAGCTGCAGCTCACCATTACGGATTTCGTGCTGGAAGTTCACGACACCCATCATCCGCTCGGCCAGTCGCTCTATTACGAGGAGCAGAAGGCGCCCGCCAAAAAGCGCACCGCCGAATTCTGGAAATCACGGGTGCCGAAATATCTGGATTATTTCGAGGAGTTGCTGGCCGCCAATGGCGGCGGCTACGTCACCGGCCGGCGCCTGACCTATGTCGACCTGTCGCTGTTCCAGATCGTGGAGGGGCTGCGCTACGCCTTTCCCAAGCGCATGAAAGCGTTTGAAAAGAACATTCCCGCCCTGGTCGAACTGCATGACCGCGTCGCCGCACGGCCGAACATCAAGGCCTATCTCGCCAGCGAGCGGCGGATTGCGTTCAATGAGGACGGGATATTCCGGCGCTACAAGGCGCTGGATCTCTAACCTCGTCATTCCGGGGCGCGCGGAGCGCGAACTGCGGTGCGCAATTGCGCGCCTGAGAATCTCGAGATTCCCCGATGTGCAATTGCACATCTGAGGTTCGATGCTCTCGCATCGCCCCGGAATGACGGCGTTGCCGTCATCTGCTCCTCCCATCGATCGGCGTCATCGTCAGCTTCGACAATTCGATGCCGTCGATGCAGCTCACGTTGAGCGCCACCACTTCGCTGCCATCAGGCCTGGTGCCGCGCGCAAAGACGTCGACGCCGCAATCGATGCAGAGCTGGTGGCGGATCGCGTGCTTGTTGAAGAGATATTCGCGTAGATTGTCCTCGCCGGCGCGGAGCTGAAAGCTCTTCGGCGCCAGGAACGTGATATGCAGGCCCTTCTTGGTGCAGATCGAGCAATTGCAGGCGGTCACCATCGCCAGGTCGGTGGTGCATTCGAACCGAACTTGGCCGCAATGGCAGCCGCCCGTGTAGGTCTTGCTTTCAGGCATGTGTCCCTCACCAGATTCCCGGAACCAGACGATAGCGCACGCGCGCGGCATAGTCAGCATAGCCCGGCAGGCCCGCGATCAGCGCGCGTTCCTCAATACGGGCGCGTACCGCGAACAGGATGGCGAACAGCGGCGCCAGCGCCACGCCCCACCAGGATCCCAACAGCAGTGGCACGCCGACGAAAAACAGCATGATGCTACTGTACATGGGATGGCGGACAAAGGCGTACGGTCCCGTCGAGATCACATGATGGTCGCGCGCGGCCTGTACCTTGATCACGGGGGCCGCGAACGTGTTTTCGCGAAACACCCACATGATGAAGGCTGTCGAGAGCAGGTACATGGCAAGGCCCAGCACCTGCAGGGCCAGGGGGACGTGGGAGGCCTGCATGCGCCGGTCCAGTCCCATCGCGACGAACCAGATCAACCCCGTGGCGGCGAACACCAGCATGAACTTCTTGTCGGCGGCCGGCTGTTCCTCGCGTGCCGTCAGCCGCATCCGCTCGGCGAGCAGCGCGGGATCGGTTTTCGCAAGCCACAGGCCGCAGGCCGGGCCGAGCACCGCGGAGGTCGCAAGGCACGCCCACGCGCCGGGCCAATGCAGCGTGCCGGCGGAGGCAAACAGCAGCGCACCCATCCCGACGACGAAGAAAGTGTTCTGCAGCAACAGCTTCGCGATCATGCGTATCCCCATTGCCTGGGGCATCATGATCGCGTGATTTTTCGGCAAACTTGCGGCGTTTGGCCCGACAAGGCCAGGGCGAGCAGTCTCTATGCGAACTGGTCGATCCGCGTTCCCTGTCCAGGCGGCAGGGCGGCAAGCAGCGTCGGCTTCGGCAGGCGCGTGCCGTCGGCGGCGGCGCCGTTTTGTACGTCGGCGGGCTTTAAATCTGGCTTGGGCGCGCTGGCTTCAGGCGGCTTGATCTGCACCGGCGCGGACACAGCAGAGATATCCATCGGCATCATCCTTTTCGTTGCCTCCGACACTGGAGGCATTGAAGCGAACGATGTGTGAATCCCGGCCGGTGATCCCGCCCGATGGTGAACGGGGCGCTCGAAAATTCATTAGAATGCAGCGGATTCCGCAGGGGGGCCGCTACTCGTCCTTGCCGCGGGTGACCGCAATCGAGGCCTCGGTCTTGGTCCGCGTGCATTCCATGTTGAGCCGGCGGAAGCGCATCGAGACCTTGTCGCCGCGCAGGATGCCCATCCGCTTCATGCAGCGCGTCGAGCCGGTCACGACGTCGGGCTTCGGAATGGTGAAGACGAGCGCGCCGGCTCTCGCGACCATGTCGAGAAATTCCGGTTTGAATTTCCGGTCGGTCTTCGCATAGAGCTCGAGCGAGTAGCTCTTGCCGCGGCAGCCGATCGAGAGTTCCTTCGCGGAGGGGTGCGTCAGATAGACGATGTTGGCGGCCTTGAAGTTGACCTTGATCCCGTCGACCTGGCTGGCGAGTTGCTTGGCGACGTCGTCGCAGCGGTCGGCGCGGGCCGGTGAGGCCGAGAAGGCGGCCAGCGCCAGCGCGGTCGCGACCAGAACCGATCGGCGAAAGTGTCGTCGTGATGTCATTTGTAAATGCCCCTCTGGGCCCCATTGAAGCTTGCGCGGCAGCTTCCTGCAAGAGGCCTATTCGAATGTCAATCAGAAGCCGCGCATCATCATTGCGATAAAGAACGCCGTCGTGGTGAACAGGTTGAGCAGGGTCGGCGTGCTGACCAGCGCCGTGGCGGCCCCGAGCCGCTGGTCGCGCGCGGCACAGGCGATGGCAAAGGCAGCCATCAGCGGGAACAGGATGATTTGCACCGATGTTTCCAGAGCCGCGTAAGGGCCGTTGAAAGCGAGCCCGTGCCGGATCACCGAGGGCATGTAGCTCAGCCAGGTCATGAGCATGACCGCGCCGAGCGCCATGACCGCGTGGCGCACGTAACCGATGGCCGCGAACAGCAGCGCCGACAGCGCCAGCACCGGATGGACGGCAAGATGCAGCTTGATGACGGCCGCGCCGATGCCGGGACCCGGGATTTTCGACATATCGTCCAGCAGCGTCGGTGCGCTCGACATGCCCCAGTAGAGCTCCAGCAGCGCGATCACAGACAGCGCGATGCGCAGGCCGATCCGGGGCGGCGCTGACGTGGCAGGCGCGATCCCGGCCGCCGGGGCAGCCGCGCGCATCTCGGCCGCGGTCATCGGTGTCCCCATTGGCTTGCCGGCATTGTGCATCAGGCCCCGCGTATGGCGAGGCCGATGGCAATCGCGATGATGGCGGCGATGTTGAACAAGGTGGGAAGGCTGGCCAACGCGGTGGCAACGAGCAGCCGACGGTTGCGCGCGGCAAGGCCGATCGCGCAGACAGCCAATAGCGGGAACACGATGATCTGTGCAGGCGACCAGATCGCGCCGAAGCCGACCGCGTCTATTCCTGACGACACCACGGTCGGCATGTATTTCAGCCAGGTCACGATGATGACAGCGCCGAGCATGACGATCGCGGGGCGCACGCGCCCGAAGCCGGCGAACACCAAGGCCGCCAGCGCCAGCAACGGGTGCATGAGGCTAGCTGCGCCGCTGACGGCAGGCACCTCGATTTCAGGATCACCGAAGATCCCCCATGCCACCGAAATGCCGTCGAGGAGTTCGAGGACCGTGATGATGATCAGGGCGACGCCGAGGCCGGACAGGCTAGCCGCGGACGGGACCGGGGGAGGGGCGGCCACTGTCTCGGTCGACACTGCGGTGGGAACAGTCGTCATTCTCGATTTCGATTGCTGATGGCCATTCGGGAACCTTCCTTTTGTGTCAAAAGTGCTTAGAACGGTTCAAATGCCGGGGTGTCCCGTGGACGCTTCCGCCCCCAAAACCTTGCGAGCCCAGCCCATGAACGCCCCCACCGCCTTTCCCGACCAAAAGCCCGTTCCGCCCTACAAGCACACGCCGCTGTTTCCGCTGGGCGCGGACACCACGCCCTACAAGAAGATCACGACGGAGGGCGTGCGGGTCGAGAAGGTCTTGGGCAAGGACATGCTGGTGGTGTCGCGCGATGCGCTGCGGGCGCTCTCCGAGGCCGCCTTCGGCGACATCAACCACTATCTGCGCCCCGGCCATCTGAAGCAGCTGGCCAACATCCTCGAGGACAAGGAAGCCAGCGACAACGACAAGTTCGTCGCGTTCGATTTCCTCAAGAACGCCAACATCGCCGCCGGCGGCGTGCTGCCGATGTGCCAGGACACCGGCACCGCGATCATCATGGGAAAGAAGGGCGCCCGCGTGATCACCGACGGCGACGACGAGGCCGCGCTCTCGGAAGGCGCGCGCGACGCCTATTTGCGCCGTAACCTGCGCTATTCGCAGGTGGCGCCGATTTCGATGTATGAGGAAAAGAACACCGCCAACAACATGCCGGCCCAGTGCGAGATCTACGCCGAGGGCGATGACGCCTACAAGTTCATGTTCATGGCCAAGGGCGGCGGTTCCGCCAACAAGAGTTTTCTGTTCCAGGCGACGCCGTCGGTGCTGACCAAGGACCGCCTGCTGGCGTTCCTGAAGGAGAAGGTGCTGACCCTCGGCACCGCCGCGTGCCCGCCCTATCACCTGGCGATCGTGATCGGCGGCACCTCGGCCGAGCTTTGCATGAAGACGGTGAAGCTGGCGTCCGCGCGCTATCTCGATGCGCTGCCCACCCATGGATCGGCCGATGGCAACGCCTTCCGCGATCTGGAGATGGAGCAGGAAATTTTGAAGATGACGCAGTCGCTCGGCGTCGGCGCGCAGTTCGGCGGCAAGTATTTCTGCCACGACGTGCGCGTGATCCGGATGCCGCGTCACGGCGCGTCGCTGCCCATCGGGCTCGGCGTGTCCTGTTCGGCCGATCGCCAGGTGCTCGGCAAGATTACGAAAGACGGCGTCTATCTCGAGGAGCTTGAGCACAACCCCGCGCAGTATTTGCCGGCGGTCGAGCAAGCGCTCGGCGGCGAGGTGGTAAAAATCGATCTCAACCAGCCGATGAAGGATATTCTGGCGACGCTTTCAAAGCATCCGATCAAGACGCGGGTCTCGATGACCGGCACGATGATCGTCGCGCGCGATTCCGCCCACGCCAAATTGCGCGAGCGGCTGGAGAAGGGCGAGCCGCTGCCGGATTACTTCAAGAACCATCCGGTCTATTACGCCGGTCCCGCCAAGACGCCCGACGGCTACGCCTCCGGCGCGTTCGGTCCGACCACCGCGGGACGCATGGATTCCTTTGTCGACCAGTTCCAGGCCGCGGGTGGATCGATGGTGATGGTCGCCAAGGGCAACCGCGCAGTCGCGGTGCGCGAGGCCTGCAAGAAGCACGGCGGTTTCTATCTCGGCTCGATCGGCGGCGCCGCGGCCAACCTCGCCGAGCACTGCATCAAGAAGGTCGAGGTCGTGGAATATCCCGAACTCGGCATGGAAGCGATCTGGCGCATCGAGGTGGTGGATTTCCCGGCCTTCATCATCATCGACGACAAGGGCAATGATTTCTTCAAGGAATTGAATCTGGGGTGAGGCGGCGTCCAGATTGTGAGCGAGGGTGTGATGGTCGAATGGTTCGAGGACCTGAAGCTCGGGATGCGCTTCAAGAGCGACGGAGTGACGGTGTCGAAGGACGACATCATCCGCTTCGCGACCGAGTATGATCCGCAGCCATTCCACCTCGACGAGGAAGCGGCGAAGAATACCATACTTGGCGGCCTCGCCGCTTCCGGGTGGCACACGGCTGCCATTGCGATGCGGCTTGCGTCGAGCTGTCGTCCGTTCGGACCACATCCCCTGTTCGGCGCCGGTGTCGATGATCTTCGCTGGCTGAAACCCGTGCGGCCCGGCGATACGATTCATCTTGAAGGGGAACTGGTCGAACTGGTGCCTTCACGCTCGAAGCCGCATGGCGTCGTTCGCATCAAATGGACGGCCTATAATCAGCGCGGCGAGGCGGTCTACGCATTCAATCCGATTGCGATCGTGCCAAGCCGGCCGAAGTGAGCGGGGGCGGGAGCTGCAGAGCCGTCGGCCTCGATGGATTTGGCAACGGCTGGGTCGCCGTGCGTCTTGAAGGCGGCACGCACGAAATTTCCTTCCATCGCGATGTCTCGGAAGCGTTGTCGCGCCCATTCGATCGGGCAGGGATCGATATCCCCATCGGCATGGCCGACGACGGCGAGCGCGCGTGTGATCTGCTCGCCCGCGACGAATTGCGCCCGCACACCTCGCGTGTTTTCACGGGCGCGCGGCGCTGGATTTGGCAAGGCTTCAACAACCCCGACGAAGCGAACAGGGAATGCCTGCGGCGCGGCCAAAAGCGAATATCGCGCCAGCTCTGGCATCTCGGACCGAAGATCATGGAGGTAGACGCTTTCCTGCGTGCGCATCGCGCGCTTGATGTCCGCGAGGTCCATCCCGAGCTGGTGTTTCTGCGGTTGAACGCAAACAAACCCTTGCCGTCGAAGAAATCCGAGGAAGGAGATTCGCTTCGTCGGATGTTGCTCAAGCGGAGCGGGCTTGGCGATATCGAGCAATGGCTCGGCAAGGCGCGGATCGGCACCGGCGCGAAGCGTGACGATGTCCTGGACGCCAGCGCCGTGGCGATTGCCGCGCGCGAACCCGCAGGCAGCGTCGGATCGCCATTACCGGACGCCGACGGTCTGCCGATGCAAATCTGGTTCTAACGGCGCCAGCGGACGTCTCACTTGTCGTCCCGGCGAAGGCCGGGACCCATAGCCCCGATCATCTGTTGTTTGAAGGAAGTCATCGACCATCGTGCCAATTCACAATCGCCACGGTGTATGGGTCCCGGCCCCCCGTGCGCAAGTGCGCACTAGGCCGGGACGACATCGACCCCTCAACTGCAATTCGTGACCTGGCTGGAGCACAGGCTGCGCCACCAGCCGCGCACGCCGTCCTGGCTTTCGACGAGGCCCCAATAGCCGCTGCAGGCGAGCAGGCGCTTCGGGCCGCCGTCGGTGTCGAGGGGGCCGCCGAGCTTGCGCTGCGCCGGCGTCCACTTCGCATCGGCGAACGGCGCCTGGAATAATCCGCCCATCCGCGTGCCGCCATTGGCGTAGTTTGCGCCGACCTTGTTCGCGGCGACCCAGCCGCGCCCCGAATAGGGTTTTGGCGCGTTGCGCGGATATTTCTTTTCGTCCTCATATTCCTTGCCGGGCGGCGTCGCGCCTTCGATCAGGAACCAGCCGTCCTTGAATCCGATGACGCGGAATTCGGTCAGCCAGCCGTCTTCGGGTGTGTTCTCACTGCCAGCCATCTTCAGGCGATAGGGCGGCGGCAGCGTGCCGAGCACGCGCGATTTCACCGAAGGCTCGGCGCGGACGTTGAGGCCCTTGGGATCGCGATCTTCCGACCAGGCGCCGAGATTGCAGGGCTCGGTACCATCAGGCTGCGCCGCGCGTTTGGCCGCGAGTTCGGCGTGCGATTTTGCGAACTCGCTTTCCTGGCCGTCGGGATCGGTCATCGTGGTGTCGCGGTTGCCGCGCGTGGCGTCGCTGCGCGGCTTCAATTCCGCCGACAGCGCACGCCGCTCATCCTTGTCGAGCTTGATGACGAGCACCTGGCGGGCTGCGAACACGCTGGCAGCGGACTTGGGGTCGTTCGCGCCTGCCGGATAGACCGCGAGGTATCCGGTCATATCAGTGGTGCGGTAGGCTTCGCCCGCGACATAGCCCGCCGGCACCAAAGCGAGCGCGCTGGCGCGCCATGCCGGCTCGGGCTCGGGCGCGGATTGTGCGATCGCCGCCGTCACCAGGGAGGCGACGACGGCGATTGAAAGCAGTGTGGTCTTTTGCATGGATCGAACAACGAGGGAGCGAAGCTGCTCCGTCCGTATCAGGCCCGGGTGCCCGTGAACGGAAAACTGCCCATCGGGCCGATGCCCATTTCGCCGGACATGCTGTCGCCGGAAACTTTTCCGGTGAAGGCGAGCGTCAGCGGCATCGGGTTGGTGATGGAGATCTTCCAGGCGACGTCGTCGCCATTGGCGGTGCCGTCGAAGATGTCGCCGGAATTGCCGTCGGCGCCTTGCGTGCCCGTCAGCGTGCCGCCGGAATTCTTCAACGTCAGCGTCGCCTTGCGCTCGCCCATCGGCGTGGTCATGACGATATCCCAGTTTCCGTCCACGGCCATCTTGGTCTCCCCAATACATTTCCCAGCAACCGGAATGGTTCTGAGTTCTCCCGGCGGCGGTATAACCCATCTTGCCGCGCAAGCCCAACCCTGTAGCCTTCCTTTTGACGCGTTTTCTTGACGCGAACCGGTATCCACTTCGCTTGAAAACGCTTTGCCTACGGTACTTACGCGCGGGCGGCCGCGCGCAGGCGGCTGCCGACCAGGACGCGGAACGCGACATATTGCACGGCGAACAGAGCAATCTTGGCCCCGATCAGGACGACGGTCACATAGAACGTCCACAGCTTCATGTCGCCGGTCATCGCGACGCCGATGGTGCCGGCGGCGAGCACGAAGCACAGCCCGGCCCAGACGTAGCCTGCGGCAGTGGCATATTCCGGGATGGTCTGGGTCACGATCGGCGGCATATAGCGCAGCATCCAGCCGCGCTTGAGCATGATGAGGCCGATCGCAAAATGCCCGATCGCGGGTTTCGCCAGCACGAAGCGCGGGTCGTGGGTCAAGAGCGTGGCGCCGCCGAGCACGATCACGAGGCCGAGGCTGGCCCAGGTCATGTAGCCGAGTTCCTTGCCCTTGATGCGGGAATAGATCACCTGGCCGATGGCGCCTGCGATCGCGACGCCGGTCGCCAGCAACACGTTGTCGGTCGCGAGATAGATCGCGATGAACACGATGGTGGAGAAAAAGTCGGCGCCTAATCTTGCGAATACGTCTTTCATCGCGCTGCTTTCTGTTGAATGCGGTGGCTCGGAGAGATCGATATCTTAGTGCGTGCCGGGCAAAGCGTTGGCGGGCGGGGTGCCATACTTCGCCTTGCAGTATTCGGGATACCATTTGGTGAAATAGGCCGCGCTGTTGCGTGCGGCAAACGCGACCAGCAGTCCCGCCCACAGTGGCAGGCCCGGCACATAGATCAGCGCGGCATTGCCGGCCATCATCAACACCATCGCGCCGGTCCATGCCCAGGTGATGATATAGTTCGCCTTGATGAAGCCGGGCAGCTTCGCGGTCTTGGCATCGACCACCTCAAGCGCATATTGCAGCGTGAAGGGTTTGCCAGCGATGATCGAGCCCAGCGTGACCAGGAACATGCCGGCATCGACCGCGAGCTTGACGCCGGAGACGCTGAGGTCAGGATCGATCTCGGTGACGTAACCGCCGATCGCGGTAAAGACCACGACGGAGCCCACGCCCAGGATCTTCAGCGAGCGGCCGCGAACCATGTCGTAGGCGATCGCCGGGAGGCAAATCGCGGCAGCGCCGAACAGGGCGACGTCGGCCGAAGTCACCAGCATCAGCAGGGCGAAGGCACCGTAGGGGGCGAGGATCAGGAGGATCGTCATGGCAGCCTCTCCGGCTTTATCTTTACATCGTAAAGATACCGTAGGGGTAAGGGCGGGAGGCGTCAAGGAAAATCTTTACAGTGTCAAAATAAATGAATTGTAGCGAAATAGTCAATTAATACAGTTAGTTGCGCGGAATTGAGCGAGGACTATAACGGCCAGAAGCGCGCCAGCGCAAGAAGCGCGGCTGCGAGCAGCACAAGCAGGGTAAGCAGAATGCCGCCGACCCGGCAGATCTGAAACTGCAAGGTGCGTGGGCCGACATACATGCCGAGCGGATGCAGCAGCCGCGCCACCAGCAGCATTCCCATCAAGAGGTGCACCCGCGCGGTCGGCATACCAGACATTTCCAGCAGCGCGACCAGCAACACGATAACAGGGACATATTCGGCAAAATTGCCATGCGCGCGAATGGCGCTGCGCAGCTTGATGTTGTCGCCGTCGCCGAACACGATGCGATGTCCCCGCCGCAGGCGCGAGACCTGCAGGCCGAGCACGAGATACAGCAGCGCGAGAATGGCGAGATAGAAGCCGGTGATCGTGGGTATGTGCATGTGTGGGTCCCCCGAGACGACTCATAGCGTCATTCCCCGACGCGCAATAGCGCATCTGAGGGCGCGCGTTAGCGCGAACCCGGAATCTCGAGATTATCGTATTCTATCATCTCTAGATTCCGGGTTCATCGCTGCGCGATGCCCTCAGATGCGCAATTGCGCATCGGGGAATGACGGGAGGACCCTCAGGTCGCACTCACCCAATTGCCATGGAAGCCATCGGGCACGCGATGCCCGAGATGCACCAGCGCCACCGGTCCGGCTTCGACGTCTTTGGCGTTGAACACTGCCAGGTCGCTGCGGTTTTCCCGCGCGCGCCAGACCGCTGATAGCAGCCAGCCATCGCCCTCGGCGGCATCTTCACCGCGCTCGACGAACACGGCTTCGGAAATGGTGTCGCCGGCGGGCAGGTGATATTTGCCCAGCCGCTTGCCCTTGCCGTCGACATGCACGATGCCGGACAGCGCGCCGAACATCGGCAGGTCAGGATTGGCGCAGGCGTACCAGCCGTGGTTGCTGGCAAGGCCCGCGCGGCGATCGTCGATGCGCGGGAATTCGCCGGTCAAATCGTCGAGATAGGTTTGCGTGAAGCGGTCGGTATTGCCGGAGAGATCAAAGGTCCAGCGGCAATAGCGTGCGCGCGATTTTTCGGGGTCCGTCGGCGAGCCGTCGGGGTGGGTGAACAGTGGCGCTTCCTCGAACTGCATCACGTCGGCGACGATGCGGCCGCCTTCCTCCCACGCGTTCATGACGTGGAACACGTAGCAGCTCTCGGCGCGGAACCAGACGATGTCTTTCGCCGAGCCGGTGCGCTTCATGACGCCGACATAGGCGCCTTTCTCCGGCTCCCAGGCGTAAGGCGGCTTGCCGCGCATTGCCCGCTCCATGCTGCCGGTGATCGGCAGGATCGGAAACAACATGTGGTTTTCGGTGACGATGAAGTCGTGCACCATGCTGGCATAAGGCGCTTCGAAGCGATCGAACCGCGTCACCACGCCTGAGGCGTTGACCGATCCGAACGAGAGGGCAGGGGTTAGCGGCCCCGCGGCGTTGTAGCCGAAGAAAACCATCTCGCCGGTGACGGGGTCGATCTTGGGATGCGCCGTAAAGGGGCCTGCGATCGCGCCCTTGTAGTCGCAATAGCCCATACGCTCCAGGGTGCCCGGTTCGATCTCGGTCGGCATATGGCCTTCTTCCAGCGCCAGCAGGCGGCCGCCGTGGAAGATGATGTTGGTGTTGGCGACGCCGCCGTCATTGGTGACATCGGCGGGCGCGCCCGGCAGCTTGCGGCCAAAGCCGCCGAACAACGCGCGGCCGGCATCATGCTCGGCCTGCCATTTGGGGGTGCGGACCCAGCGGTTGCGATAGCTGGCGCGGCCGTTCTCGAGATGGAAGGCGTGCAGCATGCCGTCGCCGACGAACCAGTGCGCGCCGGGCGCTTCGAATTGCGGGTTGGGGCCGTTGCGATAAAGCGTGCCGTTGAGCTCGCGCGGCAATTCGCCGGTCACCTTCAGGAACGGTGCGTCGCATTCCATCGGTATAGGCGCCAGATTGGTCCGCGCCGCGTTGGTCGCCACTTGATCGAGCATCGTCGCTTCCTCCCGGTTTGATCTTTACAACGTAAAGATATGACTACAGGGCATGCCAGCCATCGTCAAGCAAAATCTTTACAGTGTAAAAATTGCGGCTATAAGGATTCGCAAGGGGTTCAAATGGCCAAAACATCGAGAGAAAACAAAGTCGTTCGCACCGTCGCGCGGACCCGCAAACCGGCGAGGGCGGCTGCCGAACGGCCCGCCGTGCGGCGGCGCAAATCACCGGGCGATACCCCCTATCATCATGGCGACCTGCGCGAGGCCCTTCTGCAGGCAGCCGAGCGGGTGCTGGAGCGCGACGGACTGGCGGGGCTGACGCTGCGCGCGGTGGCGCGCGAGGCCGGCGTCTCACATGCCGCACCGACCCATCATTTCGGCGATCTCACCGGCCTTGTCAGCGAACTCGCGGCGATCGGCTTTCGGATGTTCAACGAGGCCATGGTCACCGCCGGCAACAGCGAGACGCTGCCGATCATGAAGGGGCTGGCGAGCGCCAAAGCCTACGTCGCCTACGCGCAGGCGCATCCCGGTATGTACGGCGTGATGTTCCGCAGCGCACGGCTGGATTATTCGCGTCCCTCGCTGCATGAGGCTTCCGATGCCGCGTTCGCAGGGCTGACCCGCGGTGTCGGCGCCAGCCGGCACGAGCAGATTCCACAGGATGGAATCTCGCTGGATCAGGCCGCCGCCATCGCACGCGCGTGGTCGCTGGTGCATGGTTTTACCACGCTGCTGCTTGACGGCCGGCTCACGGGCATTCTGGAGCGGTTGCCCGAGGGTACGTCCGCCGACCAGCTGCTGGACGCGATGCTGCGCGGGGCCGTGCCCCGGCCGCCGGGGGCCTAGGTGGCAGCATACCAGCTATCGGGCATGTGACTTCCGCGTGACTTCCCGCAGGTCGGCGCTCTATAAGGTGCGGCTTAAATCGTTTCTAATATCGACCGAACGAGCCCCGCCGGGAAGGAACTAGCCGTGACAGACTCCAAAGCCGTCCTCATCGATCGTCATCCCGGCCGCACGGCCCAGACCATCGGGATCGCGCGCGTACTTGGCGCCGATCAGGACCTGATCCACGAGCCGTCGGTCGGCGTGGTCGGCACCAAGGGCGACAGCCAGTGCTACATGGGGGTGATGGCGAAGGTCGATGCGATCCACGCCAGCCTCAAGAGCCATGTCGGCAAGGGCGCCGGCCAGATGAAGCTGCGCCTGGTCCAGCCGGAATACACCATCGCCACCTCGGACGGCATCCGCAACGGGACGCGCGAAATGCGCTACTCGCTGATCGGGCGTGAAATTACCCACGATGCGCTGTGCGAACATCTGGAGGCCACTGGGCTCCTCGGCACCATCGCCGTCGTCGCCTGCGACAAGCCGCCGGTCGGCACGCTGGCCGCGCTGCTCGAGCACAATCAGCCCGCGATCATCATGTCCGACGGCGCGATCCATCCCGGCACCGATCCGAACACCGGCGAGAAGCTCGACATCGTCAGCGCCTACCAGGTCGCCGGCAACCCTGATGCGGAATACCGCCACCACATCGCCTGCCATGCCTGTCCCGGCTACGGCAGTTGCGGCGGCATGTTCACCTACAACACCATGCAGACCTTCATCGGCGTCGTCGGCATGCAGCCGCTGCACATGGTGGCGCCGCCGTCCGACGATCCCCGCCGCCTCAAGGAGTTTCCGGACCAGCTCGTCGGCTACCTCGCGCAGATGATCGCGAAGGGCCTCAAGCCGCGCGACATCGTGGTCCGCGACTCGATCCGCAACGCCGTGATCGTCGCGATGGCGATCGGCGGCTCGACCAACGTCACGCTGCATGCGCCGGAGATCGCGCGCGCCGCAGGCTTCGCGGACTTCTGGAAAGAGGTGATGACGCCGGCCGAGTTCAATCATCTGTCGCAATACGTCGTGCCTGTCCTCACCGACGCCCGGCCGTACGGCAAATATTCGATGGTCGACATCGATGCCGTCGGCGGCGTGCAGGTGATCGTTCGCGAATTGCTGGAGGCCGGACTGCTCAACGGTGACGTGATGACCTGCACCGGCGAAACCCTGGCCGAGCAGGTCAAGCGCCTCGAAACCAAACCCGCCGACGGCACGGTCATCTACACCGTGGCAAAACCCTACAAGCCGACCGGTGGCCTGCGCGTTCTCGGCGGCAATCTGTCGCCGGAATTTTCCGCCATTCTGAAACTGGCTGGCGTCGAAGGCGGGCTGGAAAACAACCTGTTCCGCGGCAGAGCGCGCGTGTTCGAAGGCGAGCGGGGGCTACTTGAGGCGCTCGACAAGACGCCCGACCTTTTCCAGAACAACGACATGATCATCGTGCGCTACGAGGGTCCGAGCGGCGCGCCCGGCATGCCGGAAATGCTCGATCCCACCTCGCGCATCACCACGCTGTGCCGTGAGCGCGGCATCGTGGTCGCGCTGATGACCGATGCGCGGTTCTCCGGCGGATCGGTCGGCCTCGTCATCGGCCATGTCGGCCCTGAGGCCGGCCTCGGCGGCCCCATCGCCTTCGTCGAGGACGGTGACGAGATCATCGCCGATCTCAACAAGAACGAACTCAATTGCACGGCGCTGGCGGATCCGGCCGTTCTGAAGGCGCGCAAGGCGGCCTGGGACAAGGTGGTGGCGGCCAATGGCGGCCTGCACCCGAACTGCGGCGTCGCCGACACCCGCCTGTTGCACCGCGCGCGGCTCTCTGCCGTGCCGGCCACCCGCGGCGGCGGCCTGCACCCGAACCGCGAAGTCTGGGTACGTTACCCCCGCGAAGCAACCAGGTCAGGCTTCGTGCCGAAGAACAAGCACCGGCCGGAGGCGGAGAAGGCGTTCTAAAAAGCGTTTCCGGCCCATCGTCCTGCTTGCGGGCGACACCGAATTCGTCAATTCGGACAAGGTTGCCCGGCGGCTCCCCACAGGGCCATGTCCTTGACATGACTCTCGAAGGTGCCCGGCGGCGTGGTGCGGCCCGCTCCGGGTGCCCACCCCCGGGGGATGAAGCCGTTTAACGATGCATCGTGCCGCAGATGTTCAAGGAGACCAACGGCGTCTCGACCGCCATTGCGTTTGGGATCCTTCAGTTGCGCGCAAATCTCGGCGCCACTCTTGCCGAACCAGATGAACGCCACCGGCGCAAGCTGCCAGTCGATGCCGGCGCGCAGCGGCGCCGGTGCAGGATCGTTCGGCAGGGTGGAGGTCATGTGACACGTCGAGCAAGGGATTGTCTCAGCCCCGATGCGGCTCGCTCCGCCATGAATATTCATGCCGTGCACCCGGGGCCTGTTTTCGCCTGCCGGCGTCCACATCGGAATCGCCTTGGCGTCGACATGGCAGTTGGCACAACGTGGATGTGTCACAACTGCTTCAATCCTCTTCCAGGCTTCCAGCCCCTCGGCACGGCTGACGCTGCCCGGCGGCAGCACATCCTTGGCGGCCTCGTCCTTGGCCACGACAATTCCCGTGAGGGCCACGATTGATGAAGCGGCGAACGCGAGCGCGATCAGTGATCTCTTCATGACCCGCCCTCACACGAAATCGATGAACTTGTTGAACGGCATTTCGCGGATCCGCTTTCCGGTCGCAGCGAAGATCGCGTTGGCGAGCGCGGGTGCGGCAGGAGGAACCGGCGGCTCGCCGACGCCTCTCACCTTGGGATCGTTCTCAAGCCCGCGAACCTCGATTACCGGACATTGATAGATCCGCATCGCTTCGTGGTGGTTGTAGTTGGTCTGTTGCGCCGCGCCCTTTGCGTAAGTCAGTTCGCAGTTGATGGCGTGGCCGAGGCCCCAGATGACCCCGCCCTGCACCTGGTTTTCGAAGTTGACGGGATCGACGACCTTGCCGACATCGACGGCGACCCAAACCTTGTCGATCCTGATGCCTCTGTCCGTTGCGGTCACTTCGACGACTTCAGCCGTCGGCGTCCCGAAGGACTCGACGAACGCCACGCCACGCCCCCGGCCGTTGCCAAGCGGTCCCTTCCAGTCCGACATCTGCGCGAGCGTCTCCAGCAGCTTCCGGTAGGTCGGGACCCCGCACATCTCGATGCGGCCCTTCATGGGATCAACGCCTGCCGCATGCAGCAGTTCGTCGATGAAGCTTTCGGTGAAGAAACCGGCGGTCGATGCGCCGACTGAGCGCCACGTGGTGCATGGCGACAGTCCCTGCGCTTCATAGCTCGTGGCCCGGAAATTCGGGATGTCGTAGTAGACATTCCACAGGCCGGCGGCCAATTGGGCATCGGGATCCTTCGAGGGAGCGCCCATGCGTTCGAGCAGCCCCTTCAGGGGTGCGGTCGATGCCAATTTCAGGTCGGCCGCGACGATCTTCCGGTTCTTGATGCTGCCCTTGTACCTGGCGAGCGAAATCTGTCGCGGAATATCCTGGAGAAAATCCTCCTCGCGCGAAAACACGAGCTTGATCGGCGTGCCGCGCATCTGGTTTGCGATCTCAGCCAGCACACGGACGTTCTCGAACTCGAGACGGTGCCCGAAACTTCCACCGGCCCATTGATTGTGAAAGGTCACCTGCTCCGGCTTGAGGCCAATCGCTGTCGCCGCGGTGGACTGCACGGCCTGCGGGCTCTGGTGGCTAACCCAAATCTCCATCCCCTTGTCCGAAACAATGGCGATCCCGTTGAGCGGCTCCAGAGGCTGATGCGCCAGATAGGGTGCGCGGTACTCCGCCTCGACCAGCGTGCCATCCTTCAATCCGGCGTCGATATCACCGATTTTCCGCCACTCCTTGCCGAGGAATTCCGGCTTGAACGACGCTTCCAGAACCTTCCAATGGTCGGCCTGCTCGGCGGGATACGTCGAGGGCGCCCATTCGCAATCGATCGCTTCGACGGCCTTCATCGCGTACCAGCTGTTGGTCGCGATGACAGCGACGCCGTTCTTGATTTCGAGGATCTTCTTGACCCCCGGCATCGACTGCGCCTTGCTTGCATTGTACGACTTCAGAGGCTGACCCTTGTTGGGGTTCAGCTTGACGGACGCGAACAGCATGCCGTCCATTTTCAGATCGATACCGAACTTCAACTCGCCCATGACCTTCGGTCGAACATCAAGCCGCATCATCGGCTTGCCCACCATTCGCCATGTCGACGGATCGCGCGGCTTTGCATCCAGCACCGGCGGAATCTTCGCGGCTTCTGCCGCGAGTTCGACGTAGGCAATCTTGCTTCCGTTAGGCAGGATCACATGGCCGGATTGGGTGCGGATGTCAGCTATGGGAACGCCCGAACGCTTGGCCGCCGCAGCCTTCAGCGTCTCGCGCGCGACCGCGCCGGCGACGCGCAACTTTTCGTAAGTGTCCGGGATCGTGCTCGACCCGCCCGTCATCTGCAGGCCGGACTTCCTGAGATATTCGAGCGTGGCGGCGCGTGCTTCCTCAGCAGCCGGGCTTTGGTCCGCCGCCAGGAACGGCGCAAGCTCATCTGCGAAGCCGGAGTTGAAGTAGGCGGGACTGGGCCCCGCGAACCTTATTTCGAACTGACCGGGATCGAGGTCCATCTCTTCGGCGATCATGATCGGCTGCACGGAACCGACGCCCTGACCGATGTCGGCATGCTGTGCGATGAGCGTTATCTTCTCCGGGCTTATCTCGACCCACGGGTTGAAGGTCACGGAGTTGGGCCCGAGGCCGGCGGCCAACGGATTGCTGTGGGCGGTCGCAACGGCCTTTTCGGCATGACTGTAGGAGCCGAAAGCGATGCCGCCGGCTACAGCGGCGGAGCCCACGATGAAAGCGCGACGAGAGAGGTTCTGCATGACGCCCATGTTACTTCGCCCCCATCTTTGCGGCAGCCGCATGGATCGCGGCGCGAATGCGCGGATAGGTGCCGCACCGGCATAGATTGCCGGACATCACCACATCGATGTCCTCGTCCGTTGGCTTGGGGATCAGTTCAAGTAGCGAAATGGCCTGCATGATCTGGCCGGTCTGGCAATAGCCGCACTGCGGGACCTGATGTTCGATCCAGGCCTGCAGAACCGGGTGTGCGTCTCTATTGGCCAACCCTTCGATCGTGGTGACCGACTTGCCGGCGACGTCGCCGATGCGCGACTGACAGGAACGGACGGCCGCTCCGTTTATCTGGACGGTACAGGCGCCACATTGCGCTACGCCGCATCCGTATTTGGGACTTGTGACACCGAGTTCGTCGCGCAACACCCAAAGCAACGGCATCTCCGGAACGACGTCAACCTGGTGCTTGGTCCCATTGACCGTGAGCTCGATCATGTCGATATGTCCCTTTGTGGATCTTGTTGTCCTCACTTCCGGGCAGCTTCACGCTGGATAACGTAACTTAGGTTTCCTTGGCTGCCAAGTGTTGCGCGGACGTGACGATAGCGCGCACGTGCTGGCTTGTGTGGCGTCGTGTCGGCTTCTTGCACACGAAGCGGACATGCAACGGCGAGCGATTTTGCCTTTTTGCTAGGCAGTTCGAACATCGTCGTAGCAATCCAGCAGGTCAGCCTATTCGGTTGAGGGTGCCTCGGATGCTCGTGAACATCTCGCCGATATTCTTCCGCATCGAATCGAGCTTCTGAAAATCTTCGAAGATCTTGGAAATTCTCACGTCGAGCTCGGTCTTGTTGGTGGCGATCGCGTCCACGCGCGAGGCCAGCCCTTCATCGCCCTTCAGTTCGATCTCGCCAAGCGTCTTGCTCAGGATCGCGTGACCGATATTCACTTCAGCGATCAACGCCTCGATCCCGTAGACCGGTCCCTGCAGCGGCGCCAGTCCGGCCTGCGACGTCGCCAGTTCCTCCTTGAACTGACCCAGCGTCGCCGAAAAATCCTGCAAGCTCCGGAGACGCAATCGGCAGTCGACGATGAATTCGTTCAGCGCGTTCTGGCGGTCGAGCAGGCTGGCGCCGCTGGAATCCGTCTCAATCGCCGCAAGTGAGCGCTCCAGATGCGTCCGACGTTCCCTGAGCTCTTCCAGGTCAAGGCGAATAGCGTCCAGAATATGGAGGCAATCATCAACGTGCGCGACCCGCTGCTCGATCTCGACCTTGTTCTTCGAGAGGCTCTCGACCCGCAGGCTGAGCTTTTCATCCCCGCTGGATTCGAGTTCATCCAGCATCCTGGTCAACTGGTCGCCGGATGAGCGCAGCTCGGTAATGAGGGCGTTGATCCCCGTTTCCGGCGTGCGCACGGGTACAAGCTCTGCGTGGGTCTTGGCCAGTTCTTCCTTGAAGCGGTTGAGCGTCGCCAGTGACTGCTGCAGCACACCGTGACGGTCGTGAATCGCTGATACGCTTTGGTCCAGTTCGTTGACGCGATCGCCGAGGTTTTTCTTGTTGTCGTCGGTCTCCAGCTCAGTGAGCCACCGCTCGAGCTGACGCAGCCGGTCCTTCAATTCGCTGAATACCGGCTCGGCGACACGTCGCTTCTCCGACACGACGCCGACCGTCTCTCGAAGCGCCTGCTGGCGACGCCGGATCTCTTCAAGCCGCTCATGGAGATCGACGGAGTCGTACCGGCTCTGCTGTACGGCGATCCGTTTTTCGGTGTCCGCGAGCGTCGCCTGAAGCGACACGATGGCTTCTTCGGGGTCGCTCTTGGCGAGATGCTGGACCGACGATTCGAAACCAGCTTGCGCATCATGCGCGGCCACAACCCCTTGTCGCAGGCCCCTGAGGCGGTCCCGCAGTAATTTATTCTGGCGCGCCAGGCCGTAAGTCTGCCAGACGGATGAGCCGATCAGCGATAGGGTGGTCAACATGATGGCGCCGAGCGCGAACCGCTGGGGACCTGGCAACGCCGAAAGCTGAACCGATATTTGGGCTGGATCGAGTCCCAATGTCGCGCCTGCAAAAAACGCGCAAGCGCTGAACAGCACTATCCAGGCGATGATCGGAAACCACATACGGTGATCTAATCAGACTGTGTCGTAATCGATTGAAGGGGTGTTTTTTGAGGGCAAACCGGGTTGGATGCCCGTTTCCGCAAATCCACGTCCCCCTTTTGGTCGGGAACCATAACGGCTTTTGAGGGCCTGCGGTAGTCTTACAGCGCCGGTACACGCGACTTGGCGCCGCAACCCTGGCGCGTCCATGGAGAGAAGGCCGGTGGGGGCGCGTGTCAGAACGGAGCCAGGCGCCCGACGTCTTCCGCTAACGCTTCGCCATGCTCACGGCGCGGCCGGTCTCGCCGATCACCTTCACTTCGTCCTTGCCGCAGGTGAAGCTGCGCGCGATCTCGTCTGCGGCCTTGCGGGCGAGCTCGTTGGGATTTGGGTTGGCCTGGGCGTCGATATAGGCGACGTGGCAGACGGCGCCGGGCGGCAGCCTGGTCACCGCCAGCATCGGCTTGGCGGTGGGGCGGCCTTCCTTGTCCGGATCGCGGTTGTCGGCGATGTGCCAGCGTTGGATGATCGCGAACGGCTTGCCGTCCATCGCCCGCCATTCGACGGTGGTGGTGGTCGAGTTGAACGGGCCGAACCAGCTTTGCGCAGCCGGCTCCTTGGCCGCCGCGGCGCGGTTGCGGCCGACCGAGACGGTTTCGCGTAAGTCGCCTTCGCTGACCAGCACCATGAGGCCGGCCATGCCGGGGCAGACCCGCGTCGTGCTGCCGTCGAGCTCGCTGGGCTTGCCGATCATACGGCAATCCTTCGGCGCCGTGGACGTATAAAGGCTGCTGAATGTCTGGGCATTGGCCGGTGAAAACAGGCCAAGCACGGCGCATGCGGCACCGGCCAACGCCATCAAATGCAAATTGCGGAGGCGTTTCATCCCTTGGCGTTCCCTGACGTCCCCTGAGGTCCCCTGGCCGTCCCCGGCTTTTAGGGAACCATGACATTGTGACGTGTGCAATCTGGGGAAGGTTCAAGGAAGCCAACCGAAATACCTGACATCGGCGCGGAATCGTCCTAGAAGGGCTGCTTCGCCATTCCTTTCACTCACGAGCGTGTCAGTAATTCAATCGTCATGGCTACCTTATCTCCGAACAAACCCTATCGCGTCGGCCGCTCCCGCACCGGGCTTGGCCTCTTCGCCACCAAACCGATCAAGAAGGGCGCCAAGATCGTCCGCTATTTTGGGCCGCTATTGGATTCGAAGAAGAAAAAAGACGACGCGATCGAGAACAAATATCTGTTCGAGCTGACCAACCGCTGGACCATCGACGGTTCGGTGCGCGCCAACGTCGCCCGCTATATCAACCATGCCTGCAAGCCGAACGCGGAATCCGACGTCAAGCCGCGCAAGCGCAAGGTCATCATCCGCGCCATCAAGAACATCGAGCCCGGCGACGAGATCAACTACGATTACGGCACCGACTATTTCAAAGCCTATCTGAAGCCGATCGGCTGCAAATGCGTGGCCTGCGAAAAGAAGCGCAAGAAGAAGCGCGCCGAGGCGAGGGCGGAGAAGCTTCGCCTCAAGGCCAAGGCTGAGCGGAAGGCGCTGAAGGAAGCCGAGAAGCAAAAGGCGAAGGCCGCCAGGGCGCGCAAGGCCAAAGCAAAGGCCAGCGAGAAAGACAAGCAGAAGCTGGTTGCCAAGAATGGCACCAAGGCGAATGGAGCCAAGACGAACGGCGCCAGGCTCAACGGCAAATCCTTGAACGGCAAGGCCTTGAACGGCAAGTCGCTGAACGGACACGCCCGCAAGACCCCGACTGCACGGTCCGGTATTCTGGCAAAGCCGCAGCAAGCCAGGGAAAGCCGGGCGACGGCGTAAATCCGTCCGTCATTCCGGGATGGTCCGAAGGACCAGACTTCAGATGTGCAATTGCACATCGGGGAATCTCGAGATTCCGGGTTCGCTTCGCGCCCCGGAATGACGATTACTAGCCCGGCTTCCGCGCCGACTGCGGCAACGACGAAACCCCGAAATCTACCGCCGAGCGCTGAACGATCGCGCCCGACGCGTCGACCACGACGCGAAAACGCCGGTGCTCGGAGAAGAACGTCAGCCGATGCCGGCCCTGATCCGCATCGACGCCACGCTCGGAAACGCTGGTAATGGTGCCCGCGCGCATGCCTTCCTTGAGCCGCGGCAGCGCGATGCCGAGGCCTTCGGCGACGATCGACGCGTCGATCTCGACTTCGCCATCGGAAAACTCGATCGCCTTCATGCGGCACCTCGCGCCGGGCTCGCTTTGGATCGCGCGGGATAGGCGCATTCCGCCAGCGTCGTGCCGTCGAGTTCGCGCATAAAGGCTTCGCGCGCCGCGGCGAGCTTCCCCTTCAGGCGGCAGCGCGGCAGCAGGGAGCAACAACCGCCATCCTCGCGAAAACACTCGACCAGCGCTTCACCTTCCAGCGCGCGCACGACTTCGCCGAGCGTAATCGATTGCGGCGGCCGCGCGAGGGTGAACCCGCCGCCGACGCCGCGTTGGGTCGAAATGAAGCCGCCATCGGCGAGATCCCGCACCACCTTGGCCAAATGATTGCGCGAGATGCCGAACTCGGCCGCGATCTCGCTGGTGGCGAACGAGCGCGCCGGCTCGCCCGCCAGCCGCATCAGGGCGCGCAGGGCAAAATCGGTGAACGATGTCAGGCGCATGGGAGGCCCTCAAAAATGTGACTTGGCAGATCATCTATAGCAATCTAAATAGGTATTTAAAATACCTATTTAAGGAGACCTGTTGTGACAGGGGCTGAACGGCGTCAGGCGATCACCGCCGAGATCATGGAAAGAACTGGCATCACCGAAGCCATGATCGAACGGCTGGTGCGCGGCTTCTACGCAAAGGTCCGCAGTGATCCGATGCTGGCGCCGGTGTTCGAGGCGTGCATTTTGGACTGGGAGCCGCATCTGCAGCAGATGTGCGCGTTCTGGTCGTCGGTGGCGCTGATGTCGGGCCGCTATCACGGCACGCCCATGGTCAAGCATATGCCGCTGCCGGTCGACGCCGGTCATTTCGACCGCTGGCTCGAACTGTTCGAGGCTGCGGCGAGCGAAATCTGTCCGCCGGTGGCCGCGGCCCATTTCGTCGAACGGGCGCAGCGGATCGCGGCAAGCCTCGAACTTGGAATCGCCAGTGGGCAGGGCGACATGCTCGCGCCCGGCGAGAGATTTCGGCGCAACGAAACAGGAGCGGTTCAATGACCAATCAGACGCGTGCGATACCAAGCAAGGATCAGGCTGATCCCTATTCCGGCAACAGCCTCGTGCCGATGCTTGTCATCGGGCTAGTCCTGACGCTGGGAGGAATGTTCGCGGCTTTGGCGTTGAGCTAGCCGCCAACGCGTGTAGCCGGACCAGGCTAGCGCGCCTTTTTCTTCCAGCTGTTCAGTGCCGCCGCGGCGCGGATCAGCGTCTTGAAGGCTTCCGCATTGATTTCAACGCCCTCATGGATGTCGATGGCGCGTCTGGTGTTGCCTTCGAGGCTGGAGTTGAACAGCTTTGACGGGTCCTTGAGCGAAGCGCCCTTGGCGAAAGTCAGCTTCACGGCGCTCTTATAGGTCTCGCCGGTGCAGATGATGCCGTCGTGCGACCAGACCGGAACGCCGCGCCACTTCAACTCCTCAACCACATCGGGCACGGCCTGTTTGATCAGCGCGCGGACACCGGCCAGCGTCTTGCCTCGCCAGTCGCCCAGTTCCTTGATCTTGATGTCGATCAGCCGGGAAGGGGACTCGCCTTCGTTTCCTTCCTTCGATGCGCTCTTGCTGATGTTCTTGGCCGGTGTTGCTTTCTTCGCGGTCATTTTCCCTCGTCTGTTACATCAGTATCGCTGGTCGCGAGCTGCTCACTTGGCATCCGCTCACCCGCTCACATTCGCTCGCCGGGCAATTGGCTGGCTTGCTTCACCCAAGCGGCGAGTTGAGCTTCGTCGAGCTGGTCATCCTCGTGGATGTCGAGGTAGCGCACTTCCTTCTGCTTGGAAGCGCCGGACGGAACAGGGCGCAGCGACGTGCCGCGGAAGAACGCCACCTTGACGTATCTCGTGAAGACATGGATGCCGAGGAACCAGCCCTCGCCCTCGATACCGTATAGCGGCGAGTTCCATTTAACGGCCTTGTACACGCCGGGGAAGGTGCGCGTGATGAGCGCGTCGAGGCGGCGCCCGACATCGCTTTTCCAGCCCGGCATGGCCGCGATATAGGCTTGCACCGGAGCGTCGCCGTAGGCCTTGGCGATTTGCGGATTGCCGCCCGATAGCAGCTTCGGCTTCGCGGCAACCCGTTTTGCAACTGTCTTCTTTGCAACCTTCTTCGCCGGCTTCCGCGACGTCTTGCCCGCCTTCATATCCGCTCCTGCATCAGCCGCTGCGCCATTTGGCGGCATAGGGCAGCGCGAACAAGTACAAACCGCTGAACAGAAGCAGGAAGAGCGGCAGCAGCGCCAGGAAGCCGAGCCAGTCGGCATGCGTCCCCATTGCCACGGCGATGAAGTTGATGATGACGGTCACCGTAAAGGCAAGGGACAGCCAGCGGTGGATCTGTCGAATCCAGATGTTCCCGTTCAATGGAATCTCCTCTTGTTACGTACCTTGAATAACCCTCAGGCGTAGCCTGCAGGCTTCACTCCGCCTTCGCCAGCATCTGCTCCAGCTTTGCAAAGAACTCCTGCCAGCCCGCCTTGGCGCCGCCATAGGCCTGCGGCTGATCCGGCCGGAAGCCCGACTGCTCCATGCGCAGCAGGGTTCCGGTGCGTGTCGGCGTGAGCGTCCAGGCGACGACGCTGCTGAGATTGTAGGCCGCTTGTTCGTGCTTGAAATTCCAGGTGTAGGTCAGCTTTTTATTCGGCTCGACGGCGAGAACCTCGCAGTCCAGCACGCCGCCCCACTCGCCGCGCAGATTGAAATTGTGACCCACGACGGGCTTGAAGTCGTTCTTCATCAGCCACTCCTCGATCAAATGCGGTTGCGTCAGCGCCCGCCAGATCTTTTCCGGCGGATGGGGGATTTCGCGTTCGACGATGACGGAGCGCGTTTCGGTCGCAGTGTTCATTGGTCCATCCTTTTGAGGAGATCTTCGAGGTCGTCGAACCGGTTTTGCCAGAAGCCGGCCATCTGGCTGGTCCAGTCGATCAGCGGCGAAAGCGCGCCGAGCTGCGCGCTGTAATGGGTCTGTCGTCCTTCATGGCGGTCGCGCACCAGCCCGGCCTGCTTCAGGACGCCGAGATGCTTCGAGACGGCCGGCTGCGAGACGCCGGCGCGCGCCGTCAGGGCCCCGACCGTCTGCTCGCCGTCGCGGCACAGCCGCTCGAAGATCGCCCGCCGCGTTGGATCGGCGAGTGTTCGGAACAGCACATCATGAACATCAGGCATGTGGGATCGATAACCCGGTGGCTATGGGTCGACGTATAACCATCGGGATATATGTTAGTCAAGCGGGGAATGAGGAGCGGCTGAAAGATTGTGTCAGAAGCAGGTTCCGCGGCCAATATGAGCCAGTGAAGGTAGGTGGGCGTACCTGGGCAGGACGTGGGGCGGCCGAGAATTACCATACCCCGTTGGTTATGCATTCAGCGGGAGGGAGCAAGGGCGCCAGCGGCCCTCGCGAATTCGCGCCCGATGACAAGAGCCTGTCATCGGGCGCGTTCTCAATTCGCGTTCAGCTCAGGCGGTCACCTCGCCGCCGCTCTTGCGCAGTCCGATATATTGCAACTCGGCAAACACGCCGGTTGCAATCGCCTGCGCGACCACGAAGAGGATGCCGAGCAGGTTCGGGCTGACTGCGCCCGAGAACAGCAGGGCGATGCTGCCCAGCGTCCACGCGGCGTTGCCCACGATCACCAGCAGCACCAGAGCCTTCAGCACCGATTGCCGTGTGCCGAGCCAGCCGACCAGCGCGGTGTAGGCGATGAGAAACAGCCCGCTCTCGCGCAGCAGGGCTTCCGGCAGATTGAGGAACGGCGCGAGCACGCCGGCGCCGAGCGTGAGGAGCACCGCCGCGACGCCGCTGAAGACGGCGTCGGCAAGCAGAGCGCGGCTCAGGAATGAAGACGGGTTGATCATAGTTCTCTCCTTTTAGTTTTACGGGGTGGGTGGTTGGGGGTTAGCGGAACCAGGACTGGAACTGACGCCAGCGCCGCATCGGGGACAGCGCCTCGCCGATCCGGTTCTCGATCGTCTGCACCTGCGCCACCACGAAGACGCCGGTGTCGTGTATCAACGGTTCCGGCATGTTGAGGGAACGGGCCAGCGCCCAGACCGCCAGTCTGTGCAGGGCGCGAACAATGAGCAGAAACAGAGGAAGCATCAGCATGGGTCATCTCCTGTGCTCACGAAGATGACCCCGTCCGCGACCCAATTCGATTACGTCGGAGGTAATGGAAGCTGAGAAATTCGCATGGTAGGTTTCCACCATGAACGCACATGCTTCCACGGCGCGAGCCGAACGTCCCCAGCCCGTCCATATCGGCGATCACCTGCGCGAATGGCGGCAGCGCCGTCATCTCAGCCAGCTCGATCTGGCCGGCGATGCCGAGATTTCGGCGCGTCATTTGAGTTTCGTCGAAACCGGCCGCGCCGCGCCGTCACGCGAGATGGTGCTCAAGCTGGCCGAACGCCTGGAGGTGCCCTTGCGCGAACGCAACGTCTTGCTGGTGGCGGCCGGCTTTGCTCCCGCCTTTCCGCAGCGCTCGCTGGACGATCCCGCGCTGAAAGCGGCGCGGACGGCGATCGACCTTGTCTTGAAGGCGCACGAGCCCAATCCGGCGCTGGCCTATGACCGGCACTGGAATCTGGTCACCGCGAACCGCATGGTGGCGCCGCTGCTCGAGGGCATTCCGGCGCGGCTGCTGGGCCAGCCCTTCAATATCCTGCGGCTGGCCTTTCATCCCGAAGCGCTGGCGCCGCGCACGGTCAACCTCGCCGAATGGAGCAGTCATCTCTTGGAACGGCTGCACCGCCAATGCGAGGCGACCGCCGATCCCGAACTCCTAAAACTCTACGCGGAGCTGAAGGCCTATCCGATGCCGGCGCGATCCGGCCCGCTCTCGCCGGACAATGTCGCGATTCCCTTCAAGTTTCGGCTGGGTGGCGAGGTGCTGAGCTTCATTTCGACCACGATGATTTTTGGTACGCCGGTCGACGTCACGCTGTCGGAACTGGCGCTGGAGACGTTTTTCCCGGCGGACGACCTGACCACGCGGCGGGTGCGGGAGATCGCGGCAGCGCTCACCTGACCGCGACACCGCGGGCGTTTACAGGCGCGTCCGCCCTTCGCATAATCGCCGGATGGACTCCCGCCAACATGCACGGCTGCCCGCCAATCCCGTCGGCGATCTCCTGCGCGGCTGGCGCAACCGCCGGGCCATGAGCCAGGCCGATCTGGCGTTCGAGGCCGGCATTTCGATCAAGCATCTCAGCTACGTCGAAACCGGCAAGGCGGTAGCGAGCCGCGAGATCCTGCTGCAACTGGCCTCCGCGCTCGGCCTGTCGCTGCGCGACCGCAACGCGCTGCTGGAATCCGGCGGCTTTGCGCGGCAATATGGCGAGCGCGATTTGTCCGCGCCCGAAGTCGCCGACGCCAAACGCGCCATCGACCTGCTGCTGCGCCGGCACGAACCGTTTCCCGCCATCGTCACCGACCGGCGCTGGAACGTGCTGCAGGCCAACGGCGCGGCGACGCGGCTGATGACGATGCTGCTCGGGGCCGAGCGCATGGCGCGTCCGCTCAATCACATGCGGATGTTTCTTTCACCCGACGAGTTGCGGCCCTATGTCGAAAACTGGCCGAAGGTCGCGTCCGCACTGCTGGTCCGCGCCCGCCACGAGGCGATGGCCGCGCCGCTCGATCTGGCGCTGCAATCGACCTGGCGCGAATTGTTGAAATTGCCCGACCTGCCGGTCGCGCAGTTCGACGAGCACGAAACTCCGAGCCCGCTATGCGAGGTGCGCTTGCGCAAGGGCGATGTGAGCATCGGCCTGATCGGTGCGGTGCTGACATTGGGCACGCCGCAAGACGTCACGCTTCAGGAATTGCGCGTGGAAATGTTCATGCCGGCGGATGCGGATTCGGAAGCTACGCTCACCGCGTTGGCGGCGTAGCACTAGTCAATTCGCCTTCTCGATCAGGCTTTCCAGCAGGCGCTTCAGATCCGCCGTGGCCTTGTTGCCGTAATTCTCGGCGATGAAGGCTTCCTGGCTCAGCGCCAGCGAGTTCAGGCGCTGGGTCAGCGCCTTGCCGCGGTCGGAGGAGAACATCAGGACTTTGCGGCGGTCGTCGGCATCCTGAACGCGGTAGACCAGGGCATCCGACACCATCCGGTCGACCATCTTGGTCAGCGTCGGATGATTGAGCAGCACCGCTTCGGCAAGTTCACCCATAGAGTGGCCCTTCCCGTCCGACAACACCTTCAGGATGCGCCATTGCTCGACCGGCACGCCTTCCTTGCGAAAGCGCGCGTCGAGCTGGCGATTGATCTCCCGGTTGGCCTGCGCAAGCAGGTAGGCGAGATGCTCGGTGATGGGTTTACTGGGCGATTTGGCCAAGGCTTTGAACTGCGTAATGGAGTTTTGGATGAATATTTAGCGCTCTTGCTTGAACTCTATGCACGGGAATCGTTGAATATTCAATATTTTCCACTAGGATTTTTGTTGCCGATCACCTTGCCGATGGTAGTCTGATGGCGCCGGACTAAAAGAAGCTGAAAGGAGAGCGAATTGCTCTCGCTGTCGCAATTACAAAAGTTCGGCGGGCCGCCGATGCCGCCGGAACTGCTGCTTAAGGGGTTGCCGGGGATAGGGACGGGCACCTCGGAGCCGGCGCTTGGCCCGTTTCGGGCGCGCCGCGACCGCAAGAAATTGCGGATTGCCAATTTCGTCGGACTGTCCGGCCCATCGGGCATCTGGGGCCCGGCCTCCATCAACAGTACGCTGCTGGGCATTTCCGAGATCAACCGCCGCGGCGGCATTCTCGGCCGCGAGATTGAAGTCGCGTTCCATGACACCGGCGGCGATATCGACGACGTGACGCGCACCGCTTCCGACATTGTCGCTTCCGAAGACGCCGATCTCATCATGGGCTCGCATATCAGCGCGGTCAGGGTGGCGCTGCGGAAAGTCGTCGCCGGACAGATTCCATACCTGTACACGCCGGTCTATGAGGGCGGCGAGCGAACGCCTGGCGTGATGGCCATCGGCGAGACGCCGGGGGCGCAGTGGCGCCCGTCCATCGAGTGGCTCGCCAACACCAAACAGGCGGCCAACTGGTACCTGATCGGCAGCGACTATGTCTGGCCATGGCTGTCCCACAGGGCGATCAAGAAATACATCGCGGACGCCGGCGGGCGTGTCGTCGGCGAAGAGTTCGTGCCGATCGGCGAGCACAATCACAGTAACCAGCTCGCGCGGATCCGGGCCGCGAAGCCCGACGTGGTTCTGATCACGTTGATCGGCGCCGACAGCGTCGTCTTCAACCGTACCTTTGGCGAGCAGGGGCTCGGCACACGCATGCTGCGTCTGGCCGGTGCGATGGACGAGACCGTGCTGCTTGGGATCGGCGCCGACAATACCGAAAACCTGTTCTGCGCATCCGGCTATTTCATCGACAAGGCCTCGCGCGAGAATGACGCTTTCCGCTGCCAGTACGAAACCTCGTTCGGTCGCCACGCGCCGCCGATCGGCTCGATCGCGCAGTCGAACTACGAAGGGTTGCGGTTTCTCGAGACGGTCGCGGCGCGCGCAGGATCGCTGGCGAGAAAGCCGCTGCTCTCGGCGGCTGCGAATGTGGACTATCAGGGCGCGCGAGGCACCGTCGGCATTCGCCGCGGCAGCGCCAGGATGCCGATCTATCTTGCAGCCGCCAATGGGTTGGACTTCAGGCTGATCAAACAGTTCTGACCTCGAACGCGTAACGCTTCGCAAAAGGAGGTGTTGCAAAATAATCCTTGAAAAGGAAAACATTTCCGTTTCTAGTGATGGGAGTGGGGTTGGGGCCCTTCGCAATTTCCTTCGCGAGCCGTCAAAGAAACAGGAGAATCCATCGTGACAGTAGCGCTTCCTACTCCCGACCAACTGCGCGCGGTTGCCGACCAATGCGGTCTGGCCTTGACCGATGAGGACGTCGCTTCCTTCCGTGGGTTGATGCAGGGCTCGGTCGATGCCTACAACGCCGTGGGCGCAATGGCCGACGAAGTCCCGATCGTGAAGTACCCGCGGACCCCTGGCTATCGCCCGTCGCCGGAAGAAAATACGCGCAACGCCTGGTACCGCAAATCGACCGTCAAGGGCGCCGCCAGCGGCAAGCTGAAGGGCAAGGTCGTGGCGCTGAAGGACAACATCATGCTGGCCGGCGTGCCCATGATGAACGGCTCCGCGACGCTCGAAGGCTATGTGCCGGATTTCGACGCCACCATCGTCACGCGCATGCTCGATGCCGGCGCCGAGATTGCCGGCAAGGTGCATTGCGAATCGTTCTGCATCTCCGGCGGCAGTCATACCAATTCGACCGGTCCGGTGCATAACCCGCACAAGATGGGTTATTCCGCCGGCGGATCGTCGTCCGGCAGCGCGGTCGTGGTCGCGCTCGGCGAAGTCGATATGGCGATCGGCGGCGACCAGGGCGGATCGATCCGGATGCCGTCGTCCTTCAGCGGCACCTACGGCATGAAGCCGACCTGGGGCCTCGTGCCCTATACCGGTATCATGCCGATCGAGATTTTCGTCGATCACACCGGGCCGATGACCGCCAATGTCGCCGACAACGCGCTGTTGCTCGAAGTGATCGCCGGCGACGACGGCTACGACCCGCGGATCAAGTCGCCCAAGGTGGAGGATTACACCAAGGCGCTGGGCGCCGGTATCAAGGGCATGAAGATCGCCATCGTCAAGGAAGGTTTTGAGCAGGCCGGCGCCGAAGCCGACGTCAACAGGAGCGTGATGGAAGCGGCGAAGCGGCTGGCGAGCCTCGGCGCGACAGTCGAACAGGTTTCAATCCCGATGCACATGGTGGCACCGGCGGTCTGGACGCCGATCGGCGCCGAAGGCATCGCCCAGACCATGATGTTCGGCGACGGCTATGGTCTCAGCCGCTCGGATCTGTACTCGACGTCGCTGATGGATTTTCATCGCGGCTGGCGCGGGCAGGCGGACTCGCTCTCGGAAACCACAAAACTTTTTCTGATGCTTGGCGTCTACATCAACAATAATTTCGGGCCGCGCTACTACGGCAAATCCGTCAACATCTCGCGGCGTATCACCGCGGCCTATGACAAGGTGCTGGCGAATTACGATCTCCTGCTGATGCCGACCACGCCGATGAAGGCGACGCCGTTGCCTGCACCCGGGGCCTCCCGGGAGGAGGTGTGCCAGCGCGCCTTCGAGATGATCACCAACACCGCGCCGTTCGACATCACGCACCACCCGGCGATGTCGATACCTTGCGGCATGGTCGATGGCCTTCCGGTCGGGCTGATGCTGGTCGGCCGGCACTTCGATGAGATGACCATCTATCGCGCGGCGCACGCCTTCGAGCAGGCGGCAGACTGGAAGAAAATGTAAGCAGCCGAACCTGCAAACGCTGCTTGGATGCCAAATGGATAATCTGTTCGTCGCACTGTTCGAGATCCTGAGTTTCGGCGCGATCGTCGTTCTGGTCGTGCTGGGGCTCGGGATCATCGCCAGCATGATGGGCATCTTCAACTTCGCGCAGGGCGAGTTCGTCCTGCTCGGCGCCTACGTCACCTACATCGTGCACAGCGCGGGCGCGCCGGTCTGGATCGGCATGGTCGCCGCACCGTTTGCCGTCGGTGCACTGGGATTTGTGCTGGAGCGGAGCATCGTCCGGCGATTTTACGCGGCACCGATCGTGGCGATGCTGGGCACCTACGCGCTCGGACTCATTATCCGCGAAATCGTCCGCGGCCTGATCGGCGGGCTCTATCTGTCGGTCCCGGAGCCGCTCGGCGGTTCGGTCAATATCGGGACCATGCACTTTTCGAGTTGGCGGCTGGTCATCATCCTGATCACGGCGCTGGTGATGATCGGCAGCTATCTGCTGCTGGCGCGCACCGCCTTCGGGTTGCGCATCCGGGCCTCGCTGGAAAACCCCGCGCTGGCCCGCGCCTCCGGCATTTCAACCAATGCGATCTATGGCGCCACCTTTGCGTTCGGCGCCGCGCTCGCAGGTCTTGCGGGCGCGCTGATCGTGCCGGTGTTCTCGCTGTTTGCCGATCTCGGCCTGCGCTTCCTGATCCAGGGGTTCGTCGCCGTCATGGTCGGCGGAGTCGGCTCGTTCGCGGGACCCGTCGCGGGCGCCGGCGTGATCGGCACGCTGGCCGCGGCACTGCCCTGGATCATTCCGCCCGTGATCGCCGACGTCCTCGTGTTCGTTCTCGCCATCATCTTCATCAAGTTTCGGCCGCAAGGCCTGATTTCAGGAAAAGGGGTCTAGTCCATGTCCAGCGATCGCAGCCATCTCAACCGCCGGCGGTTTCTTTCCAACTTCGCCTTTGCCAGCACCGCCATCGCCACCGGCGTCGGCAGTTGGGTCGTTCGTCCCGATTGGGCGAACGCCGCGGCCGCCCCGATCAAGGTCGGCATCGCGACCGACTTGACCGGTCCGATCGGTTACGCCGGCAACGCGGATGCGAACGTCGCAAAAATGGTGATCAAGGAAATCAACGACTCCGGTGGATTGCTCGGCCGGCCACTGGAATTGTTCATCGAGGACACCGCCTCGAATGAATCGGTCGCGGTCGGCAACGTCCGAAAACTGATCCAGCGCGACAAGGTCGATCTGGTGCTGGGCGGCATCACCAGCTCGATGCGCAACGCTATCAAGGACGTCATCGTCGCCCGCGGCAAGACGCTCTACATCTACCCGCAGCTCTACGAGGGCAAGGAATGCACGCCCTATCTGTTCTGCACCGGCCCGACGCCGGCGCAGCAGTGCGACGAATTCATTCCCTGGCTGATCAAGAACGGCGGCAAGCGGTTCGCGCTGCCGAGCGCCAACTACGTCTGGCCGCACACGTTGAACGTCTATGCCCGCAAGGTGATCGAGGCCAATGGCGGCGAGGTGGTCTTCGAAGAATATTATCCGCTCGACCAGATCGACTTCAGCGCCACGGTGAACCGGGTCATCTCTAACAAAGTCGACGTGGTGTTCAACACCGTGATCCCGCCGGGCGTCGGGCCGTTTTTCAAGCAGCTGTACGAGGCGGGATTCCTCAAGAACGGCGGCCGGCTAAGTTGCGTCTACTACGACGAGAACACGCTCAACATCAACCAGGCGGCCGAGATCGAAGGCCTTGCAAGCTGCCTCGACTATTTCAAGGCGCTCACACCGGAAGATCCGTTCAGCGCCAAGCTTCATGCGACCTACGAAAAGCAGTTTCCGGGCACCTTCCTGTTCGCCGCGGGCAGCGCCGCGACCGGGACCTATCGTGGCCTCAAACTGTGGGAGGCGGCGGTCAAGGAAGCCGGCAAGATCGATCGCGACGGGGTCGCGGCGGCACTGGACCATGCCAAGATCGCCGAAGGTCCCGGCGGACCCGCCGAAATGGTTCCCGGCAAGCGGCATTGCAAGATGAAGATGTACACGGCGGTTGCCAAGGGCGGCAATTATGAGATCGTCGCGCGCAGCGCCGGCCTCGTCGATCCCAAGGAATGCTAAAAGGGAATGCTGAGAAGGAATGCTGATGCAATGTCAAAGGTAACACCGAGCATCGCGCGGCGGCAGCAAGCCGCCGCCAAGTCAGGAGCAGGTTTGCTGGCCATTTGATGACAGAAACGACACCGACGACGTCGCTGCCGCTTCCCGTTCGGGTCGGCCACCAGCGCCGATGGCAAGTGCTGCCGATCATTGAAATCGTGGTGCTGGCGATCGCCGTGCTGCTGCCATTCGTCCTCAAGGACTACCTGACGATCTATGCCACGCGGGTTCTGATCCTGTGCCTGTTTGCGCTCTCGTTCGATCTGGTGTGGGGATATGCCGGCATCATGAGCTTCGGGCAGGCCGTGTTCTTCGGCACCGCCGGTTACGGCGTGGCGCTGATAGCGCGCGATCTCGGCGTGACGTCCATCCTGCTGGTGCTGCCGGCCGGCCTTTTGATTGGTTTTGCCTTTGCGCTGCTGCTCGGCGGGTTTCTGCTGCTCGGACGTCATCCATCCAGCGTGATTTTTGTTTCGCTGGGCACGCTGACCGGCTCCTACGCGGCTGACCGCGTGGCGCGGGGCTGGTATTATCTCGGCGGCCAGAACGGCATTCCCTCGATCCCGCCGATGAGCCTCGGCAGCTACGACATCACGGAGGGGCCGGTCTATTATTACATGACGCTCGGTATTCTCCTGGCGGTCTATTTGCTGTGCCGTTTTCTGGTGCGATCGCAATTCGGTCTGGCGCTGGCAGGTCTACGCGAGAACGAGCAGCGGATCGCCTTCTTCGGCTATCAGGTGCAGCGCCTCAAGGCGATCATCTTTTCCTTTGCCGGCGCCGTCGCGGGCCTCGCGGGCAGTCTTTATGCGTTTCACGAAGGGTTCGTCTGGCCCAACATGCTGGGCGTGGTGATCTCGACGCAGGTGGTGCTTTACGTTTTGTTCGGCGGCTCCGGCACGCTGATCGGCGCGGTGATCGGCACGGTCGCGATCGAGGCGGTCAGTTTCTGGCTGTCGAACTCCTATCAGGACATCTGGCCGATCATCCTCGGCGTATTGCTGCTGCTGGTCATCCTGTTTCGGCCCGCAGGCCTGATCAGCCTGATCCTGAGCGAGCGCGAGCGTGTCGGCAATTTCGGCCGGCTTCCGGAGGAGGGCGATCGTGGCTCTTCTTGAAGCGCGCGGCCTGATCAAGATTTTTGGCAAGCTGACGGCGCTGAACGGCGCCGATCTCACCGTTGCCGAAAACGAATTCCACGGCCTGATCGGACCTAACGGTTCGGGCAAGAGCACGCTGATGAAATGCGTCGCCGGCGCGGAAATCCCGACCTCGGGCACCGTGACGTTCGGCGGTCGCGATATCTCGCAAGCCTCGCCAGCGGAGCGGGCGCGCGCCGGCATGAGTCTGAAGTTCCAGATCACCAGCGTGCTGCCGGCGTTGACGCTGTACGACAACATCCTGCTGGCGCTGCAAGCGCAGTGCTCGCTGCCCAGCCTGGTGTTTTCGCGCAGCCGCGGCGTGCTGCACGATCGCGCCATGGCCATGCTTGAACAGTTCCGTCTGGTGGATCGCGCGGCGGAGCCGGCGTCCGCGCTGTCGCACGGCCAGCAGCAATGGCTTGAGATCGCGATGGCGCTGGCGCCCGAGCCAAAACTACTGCTGCTGGACGAACCGACCGGCGGCATGAGCCTCGAGGAGCGCCGGGTGACCGGTGAACTCCTGCAGCCGATCAAGAAAAAATGCTCCCTCGTCATCGTCGAGCACGACCTCGATTTTATCAGGGACATCTGCGACCGGCTGACCGTGCTCGATCAGGGCAGCGTGCTCGATTGCGGATCGGTTGCGCATATCCAGTCGAGCGCCCGGGTTCAGGAGGTCTATCTCCGCCGTGCCTGATCAGGACAGATATCTCGACATCCAGAGCGTCAACGCCGGCTATGGCCGCAGCCAGGTGCTGTTCGGCGTCAGCATGGCCGTGCCGTGGCGCGGCGGCGTCGCCATTCTCGGCCGCAACGGCGCCGGCAAGACCACGCTGATGAAGGCGATCGTCGGCGAATTGCCGCTGCTCGGCGGCGCCGTCAGTCTCGATGGCCGCAGTGTCGGCGCGTTGCCGACCGAGCAGCGCATTCGCCTCGGCGTCGGCTACGTCCCGCAGGAGCACTCGGTGTTCGGCAGGCTTTCGGTGCGCGACAATCTCGCCGTCGGCGCATTGACCAACCGTGACAGCCAGGCCGTCAACCGCGTGCTGGAGATATTCCCAAAACTCGGGCAGCGCATGGACCAGGTTGCCGGCACATTGTCCGGCGGCGAACGCAAGATGCTCGCGATCGGCCGCGCGCTGTTGTCGAACCCGCGGGTGCTTTTGCTTGACGAGCCGACCGAAGGCGTCTGGATCGGCGTGATCGAGGAAATCACCGAGCGCCTGATCCTGCTCGCCAAAGATATCGCGATCGTGATCGTCGAGCAGCATCTCGACCTCGCGCTTCGCGTCGCGGACCGCGCCTTCGTGCTCGACCGCGGCAGGGTCGCGCTATCGGGATCGGCGCAGGAAGTCCGCGACGATCCGAGGCTGCTGCAGTATCTGGCGCCTTAGGGTGATGAGATTCCGCGAGGGCGGTGCGCTCCCTCTCCCGCGCTTGCGGGGGAGGGCTGGGGTGGGGGTGCTGCCGCGAGTCAGAGTGTTCGTGTGGAGAGAGTTTCCCCCACCCGGATCGCATCTCACGATGCGATCCGACCTCCCCCGCAAGCGGGAGAGGTGAACCGGGCCTGCGGACGCGCCGGTCATCCCGGTATAGCACCAACCTCAAGACGCCTGAGCCTGCGCTTCCCGCCGCTCGAAGGTCATCGCCTGCAGCACTTCAGCGAATGCACCTTTGCGATCGCTGAGCGTTGCCATGGTGAGGCCCGCGCCATTGGCGCCGGCGCGGGTGCGCGAGCGGATCAGGATCCATTCGCCCTCCGGCGGGCGGAAGAAATACAGGCTGATCTCGGGATTGATAAAAGTCCATTCGCGCATGTCGACGATCTGGCCGACGCCTGAGGCAAAGTCCGCGGCCTGTACCGCCTGCAGCAGCGGCGTGTTGGTCTCACCCTCGACCATGGGCACGTCGAGCCGCATCCACGCCGCCGCGGGTCCGGGCTTTTCCAGCGCGCCTTCAATGAGCCGCACGGAGACGTTCTGGAAGTAGCGGCTCCATTTCTGCGCAAAGGAAGGCGGCGGGGTGCCGGATTCCGGCGGCGCATCGTCGCTCAATGTTTTCGAGAAAGGATCGGCCGGCGACTCGCTGCCCTGCGCCGTCAAGAGCGCCGTACAGCGGCCGATCTCGGTGTCGCCGTCCACCAGCCGCACCTGGATGGTCTTGGCCTTGCGGCCGTCGCGCAGCATCTCGGTCTCTAAGCCGAAGGCACGCAAGCCTGCGGGCCGCCACAGGTCGAAGGTGAGGCGGCGCACGGCAAATCCGCTATTCTCGGCCAGCCGCTCGACCTCGCGCGTCATCAGCGCGGTGGTCGCGCTGCCCTGCAGCATATCGGGCGACCACGGCCCGCCGGCGTGCTCGGTGGCGCGGTAGAGACGGCCTTCCGGCTTGAAAATGGCGGTCATATCGGGCTCCGCGGTTGAATCGTTGCCCGATTTCTACGAAGACCCGTCCGCCGCCACAATAACCGCGGAGGTTATGTAATGGCGGCATGCGGCCCGGGCCCTTGCCCCGGGCCTCAATCGGCTTACTTTCCGGCCATCATTTGAAGCCCGAGGACGCGCCCATGAACACCATAAAGCCGCTGAAGATCGACATCGTGTCCGACGTGGTCTGCCCGTGGTGCTATATCGGCAAGCGCCGGATCGAGAACGCGCTGGCGCTGGTGCCTGACGTGCCGGTCGAGGTGCGCTGGCGGCCGTTCTTCCTCAATTCCTGGGTCCCACGCGAGGGCATCAGCCGCGACGAATATCTCACCGCCAAGTTCGGCTCGGTCGAAGCCTACAAGGGCATTGCCGGCCGCGTCGTCACGGCGGCGGGCGAAGAGGGCCTGACCTACCGGCCTGAGCTGGTAAAGCGCCAGCCCAACACCACCGATTGCCATCGCCTGATCCACTGGGCGGAAGCGCAAGGCAAATCCGGCGAGATGAAGCAGCGCCTGATGGAATTGTACTTTCGCGACGGCGGCGATCTCACCGATGTCGACGTGCTGGTGCAGGCCGCCGCCGATGTCGGCCTCGACGCCGACGACGTGCGCAAGCGCCTTGCCACCGATGAGGACGTCGCGCTGATCTCGGGCCAGGCGCAGGAAGCGTCCGAGAAGGGCATCTCCGGCGTGCCGACCTTTGTGCTGGCGCAGAAATACGCGATATCAGGCGCCCAGCCCGCCGACCAACTCGCCCGCGCCATCCGCCAGGTGTCGGGAGAGATCAACGCGCAGGCGGCGGAATAGCTCTGTGTCCCGGACGCGGTGCAGCGCTTCTTCAGCGGTGCACCGCAGAGCCAGGACACACGCACGATGGACCCCGGATCAGCAGCGCACCGTCGGAGTCGCGCGAAGCGCGATCCTGAACGCGCTGCGCCGCATCCGGGGAACGCAGGTAACGGCGATCCCCTCCATAGCGGTTGTCTCCGCACCTCTTTCATGCCCTGATATCCAGACAGAACCAAGAAACCACAGGAAAACGCCATGATCTACGAACTGCGAACCTACACCGTAAAGCCCGGCACGCTGGGGGACATGGTGAAGGCGGCGAGCACCGTGTCGGCTGACATCCGCAAGAACGACTACGGCAAGCTCGAGGGCTACTGGATGACCGAGATCGGTCCGCTCAACCAGGTCCTGCATATGTGGAGCTACAACAGTTTCGAGGAGCGCGGACGCCTTCGCGCCGAACTGGCCAAGAACCCGCGCTGGACGGCCGAGTACATTCCGCTGATCCGCCCGCTCCTGGTCCGTCAGGACGTCCGCCTGATGAACGCGGTGAAGCCGCCGGTGGCTCCGGCATCATCAGGCAATATCTACGAACTGCGCAATTATCGCGGCAAGCCGGCCGGCGGCCTCAAGCAATGGCTCGATGCATTCACGGCGGTGCTGCCGGCGCGTGAAAAATATTCAAAGATCGTGGGTCTGTGGACGACCGAAGCGGGGCAGCCCAACGAGGCCTGCCACATCTGGGCCTATCCCGACCTCAACACCCGTGCTGAAGTACGCGCCAACACCATGAAGGATCCGGCCTGGCAGGAATTCCTCGGCAAGGGCCCGGGCTTCCTCGAGGAGATGCACTCGACCATCTTGCTGCCGGCGCCGCACTCGCCGTTGAAGTGAGGGGCCTTCTCCCTCGCCCCGCTCTTGCGGGGAGAGGGTCGGGGTGAGGGGCCTCTCTCCGCTGATGCGGTGTCGCGA
The DNA here is from genome assembly GCF_018130145.1 of Bradyrhizobium sp. AUGA SZCCT0176. Taxonomy (GTDB): domain Bacteria; phylum Pseudomonadota; class Alphaproteobacteria; order Rhizobiales; family Xanthobacteraceae; genus Bradyrhizobium. Next base: position 138,180 of record NZ_JAFCMB010000006.1, read on the forward strand.
TTGGCAGTGTGCCTCGCCCCTCACCCGGATCGCAAGGGCGATCCGACCTCTCCCCGTAAAGGACGGGGAGAGGTGCAGAGGCAGGCTCCTACGTCCCCTTCAAATAATAATTCGCGCGCTTGCCGAGCGCGATGCGGCGCAGCACGCGGCGCATCGCCATCGAGGCGCGGAGCGGTTTGATCGCGGTCGTCACGGTGCGGTAGAAGGCGAGCTTGAGCGCGTCGCGCACCGGCTGCTTGCCGGGCGGCTGTTGCGGCATACCAATGCCGCGCAGCATCGAATTGAAGAAGTGCAAATCGTTGAGGCGGCGCACCTCGCGCGTCTTCCAGGTGATCGCCATCGAAATCGAGAACGAGTCCGCGGTCCGCACCCAATGCGGCCACTGATACGGCACGTAGCAGCCGTCGCCCGCGAACAGATGAAACTCCTTGCCGCGCGCGGCAAAGCTCTCGTCATATTTCAGATTGCGGTGCTTGGTCATCGAGCGCTCGATCTCGTCGTCGGAGACGATGCTGCGGTCGGTATTGTCCAGGATGGTGAAGAACTTTTCGCCGTGGATGTGCACGAAGAAATTGTCTTCGCTGTCGAGATGGAACGGCGTGGTCGAGTTCGGCGAGGACACGAACAGAAAACCTTCGAGCTGTTCGAAGCCGGCGTCGCCTAAGCTGTTGAAGCCGCGGGCGCGCGCCACCGAGAGCAGGGTGTCTTCGAGCAGCTGGCGATATTCCGGCGAATTCTCCACCCGCTTGAGCACCATCCAGGCGCCGGCGGTCTCGATGCTCTTCACCACTTCCACGGGATCGAGATCAACCGAGGGAATGGCGTCGGGATCCTGGCTGATCGCGACCTTGCCGGAATTGTATTCGATCAAATCGCGCGGCAGTTCGGCCGCGAGCTGCGCGATGCGCGGCAGCATCAAGAGCGGATGGCCGGCCAGCTTGTGGCGGATCGCGAACGGTTTTAGCGGAAAGTCGCGGCGCAGCGCGTCGTTATCGGCGGCGATGACCGGTGCTACGGCGGTCTGGGTATTCATGAGGATTTCTCCTGGCGTTCCCTGATGAGGCGGATGGCGCGGCGCGCCGGCTCGCGGGCGAGCTTGCGCAGCGTCAAGGCGGCTTGCGCCAGCGTTGCGACCACGTCGCCCCGCCGCAGCGGAAACAGCACGTCGCCGATCGCAAGCCGTCCGCGCCAGATCGGATTGATCATGGGGTGGTCGGCGTTGGCGGTGGAATCGACGAGCGCAATTTTGGGATCGGCGCAGAGATGCCGGGTCAGGTCGAGCGTCAGCTGCACGCCCGGCGAAAATTTCGAAAAGCGTTCATCGACGCCGAGCTTGAAATAGAACGCTCGATCCTGATGCCGCAGCACGATGGCTGATGCCACCGGCGTCTCGCCGGCGCGCAACGTTACGATCTCGCATTGGCCGGTGGCTGCGAGCGCCGAAGTGGCGCGGCGGACAAAGGCGGCATCGCCCGCGTGCTGCACCAGCGCCGTGCCGCGCTTGGCTTTCCAGCCGCTGGCTTCCAGGTTGAGGAAGGTCTCGATCGCCGCCGTAACCTCGGCGGGCGTGCGCGCAATGTCGAAATGCACCTCGCCATGGTCGCCAAGCCGGTTGCGCTGCCGGCGCAATTCCTTGAGTTTCTTCGGTCCCAGCCCGTCGCGCAGCAACTCATCGGGGTCGAGGGTGGCGTCGAGCGCGGCGCGGACATGCGACTGCAGCACGCGCGGCGTCAGACCGTCGCGGGCCAGGACAGCGGTGAAAGCCTTCATCGCGGCGCCGTCCAGCGACATGTCGCGCAGCATCAGCGCGTGGGCGCCGGCCTTGCGGGCGCCGTCCAACAGGCGCCCGGCTGCTTGTTCGGCATGATCGCGGCTCAGCAGCGGCGTGGACAGCGAGCCATAGGGGTCGGCGCTGACCCAAACGGGCAGGGGAATCTTGTAGGCCCGCCACATCGAAATAACCGGCATCAACCCGGTCAGCTCGCCGGCATCGCTCCAGGCACTCAATGCAGAAGCACCGACGCGTCCGCGCGCGGAAGCGTTGACCGCCAGTTCCCATTCCGGGAGGTAATAGCCGTTGGGCTCGGCGACGCGCTCCGACAGCGCGCGCCATTGGGCGGCGGGCATTTCGGCAAGCGGCGTCAGCGCACCGGCAGGCGCCACCGGCGCGCGCGTGCGTGCGGCATCCCCTGGCGATGCACGACGGACTACCGATGTCTCTGCAATCTCGGCCACTTCCCCGTTTCCCCGGTCGCGATGTCGAGAGCGGCACCAATAGGGTGCCGCCTGCTTCCACCACGTTCTGGGGGCAACGCTAGCGTAGAGAAATGGAAAATGCCGGTGGGGCCGCGCTCGGATTTGAGCGGTTATGTTAACGGCTGATTCAGCATGCCGCCGCCGGGCAGATGCTGCGAGGATAAGCGTTCAACCACCTCCGGCCGGGCAAGCGGCTGTCTTGACGGCCCGGATCGCAGGAGTGGGGACGTAGCCCCCGCCGGCGTGAACCGGCGGGAAGTATCTTCGTTAGCCAACTCTCAGATTTTCCGCGGAGGTCTTGCCACGGTTTTCTTTTTCTTCGTAGCTGACCTTGGCGCCCTCATTCAGGGAACTCAGTCCGGCTTTTTCCACCGCCGAGATATGCACGAACACATCCTTGCCGCCGCTGTCGGGCTGGATAAACCCGAATCCCTTGGTTGCGTTGAACCACTTCACAGTACCTGTCGCCACGTCCGCACTCCCTGTTTTGATCGAGGCCGACAACCTAGGTCGGTCTGAGGGTGCTCCGCAAGGAAAACCCGCCGGGGCGGACCGCCAGGAGGCAACGGACGGCCAAAACCAGCCGGTTGGACTAGGCTGCGCAGTCGTTGGCCACGCGGCCGTCTGTGCCTGATGTCACCGATAATCGTTCGGGTTCCATGTGAGGTTACCGGTCTTCATTCGCCCGCTTCGGCCAGCTGGTACCGGACCGGTGTGTGGTGCCAGCCCTCATCGTGCTTGCGCCAATAGATATCCTTCAGCCGCGTCGAGATCGGCCCGGGCCGGTCGTTGCCGAGGATGCGCCCGCCGATGCGCGACGCCGGCATGACGCCGCCGGCGGTGGTCGCGAGAAAGACCTCGTCCGCGTGGTCGAGCGCCGACCGCGGGATCGGCTCGACTGCCGCCTCGATGCCGAGTTCGGCGCACAGGTCCAGCACCGATTGCCGCGTGATTCCGCGCAGGCTGCCGCGGTCGGGCGTGCTCACCCGGCCGTCCCTGACGACAAAGACGTTGAAGCCCGGCCCCTCGGTGAGAAAACCCTGCGCGTCACACAGCACGGCGGTGTCGAAACCGGCATCGTGCGCCTCCATCAGGCCGGAGGTCAGGTCGTTCCACTGATAGTTCTTGACCGTGGGATCGACCGAGGCGTCGGGCACCCGCGGCGTCGAGGCGATGAATACGTGCGCGCCGCGCGCCTGCACGTCTTTCGGCACGACGTCGATCCAGGGCAGCGCATACGCGATCAAATGGTTTTCGCAATCCGCCGGCCGGCGCGATCCCATAACCCGCGGCCGTCCGCGCGAGGCCACCATCGCGACATAGGCGTCCGCCAGGCCGGTGAGCGCGACACAGCGATGCAGGATCGCCTCGATCGCGGCGCGGTCTTCCGGCGGATGGATTCTGCGCTTTTCCATCGAGCGCTCGAACCGGTCGAGGTGGTCTCGGAGCCGGAAGAAGCCACCCTTGAACACATGCACGACGTCATAGACGACATCGGAGCGCGTAAATCCCCAATCCGTCACCGGCAGCGTCGCCTCGGCGATCGGAACATAGCGTCCCCGGACGTAACCGGCTCCATCGGGGTAGGGGGCAATGGTCATGGGGTGTCTCCCGGTCCATATCCCATAGAGTAGATTAGCCGACTTGTCCGCCGGATCCGACATCCTGGGCCTTCGCCAAGTGCTCAGGGGGTACTGGCCCATTTCCGGCCTCAGTGCCGGTTTTGAGAATCGCAGTGGCCTGATTTGAAACCTGCCGCTACGTTCCCCTAGTTGTACCTGTGGCGACCATTGGAGGTATTTGGGAATGCTAAAGTTCATAGCCCTTGCAGCCATCGCGATAGCGCCGTTCCTGCTCAATGTTGGCGCGGCAAACGCCCAGGGAAAAGCGGGGCTCAGAGGAGATTCGGTTAGGTGTCCCTTAAACACCTGCGGGAAGACAGGGAAAGAACGGGCGAAGAATGTCAAAAACTGTTCCGCGGCGAACTGCCCTAAGAACGGGCCAAAATGAAGGGAATGGGCCGCCTCAGTTGGCGGCCTCTCACGTAACGCTCTCTCCGCGCGATGTCCCTCGTTTTCTCCACACCCGCAGGTCAGCCATGACTTTTATGGTCGCCGCAAGGACCAGCGCGCAAAGCGCGGCCTTCGACATCGTCTCCATCGTCCCCTCGATCAGGATGCCGTGGACCACGCTCCCGACGACGATGACAATCGCGAGGGGCATATGGACGACACGCCACGTTCGCGCCCGCAGTCCCAATCGCCGGCGAAGTGCAGCTATGATTGCGACGGCGAAGATTGCCCACATGGCGACCACACCCCAGGGGGAAAACGGCGTCGGCGATGAGAACAGAAGGGCGTCAATCATGTCGGGAGGACTGGTGATCCAGAGGCCCCCGACGTGGACCACCACCGCCACGACCAGCGCGCCTCCGATCCAGTGATGTGCACGCCGTCCACGATAAGCCGACAGTCCCGGTAAGTATCCGCCAATCAGCAAAGGCTGAACGAGCACAAGACCCAGTGCGACAATCCCTGCGAACCCGGCCAGTATGTAGACCGGATCGCGCCATGCGAGCAGCGGGCTCGCTGCCGCAGCGGCGATCGGCACGCAAATGGCTGCTGCAAGGGCGGCCCAGATCAGGGTCACCTTCGCCAATCTCATCCCCGTGTTCCCAACTCGATCAGGCCGGCTGAAGGACGAAGTGCGCCTCGAGGCTGGTATCTTTGGCGCTGCGCATCACGGGACGTAGAAAGACGGTTTTGAATTCACCGCTGTCATAGGCGAGGTGACCATGCGGCTGGCCAAAGATCGGAATGATCTGCGGCATCTCGAGGCGGAATGCCCCGTTCTTGTCGGTGAGCGTGGCCCCATGACTACGCTGGTCTCCCTCCCGCCCTTCGGTCGTGTGCGCCCAGATCTGGACGCGCTGCCCGGCAAGCGGGGCCCCGTCGCCTGCGCGGCGTACGGTGCCGGTCATCCAGAAGCCACCCTTGCCGATCCGATCCACGGTCGGCGCGCCCTTGAGGTAGTTGTTGGCTCCGCCCGGCATCGAAGGGGTCGGTGCGAGGCCTTCCGCGCGGGCGGGCAACAGCAGCCCGGAAACCCCGGTTGCCAGGACGGAGCCGCCGGCGGCGAGGAGGTTGCGGCGGTTGAGTACGAAGGTGTTCATGTAAATTCCTTCTCGCGACCGTGCAGTTGCTCCGCCCAGAGTACAACAACAAGCGCGAGAGGCCCAGTTGAGGGAGGCGAAGCGCGCGACAGGGCGCAATAACAGTGTTGTGAACGGGTGTGCCGGCCGCTCAACCCGCGTCGTTGACGAGGCGTACTCAGCAGCGTCCGGGGGTATTGGTCCTTCGCTCCTGGTCGCCGATGGATGCCAGGCGATCGATGGCTTGTCTGCTTCCGGGACCCTAAACGGACATTTCTGCCGATCCGAGCTTTCGTCCTTTCGTCCAAGTTCGCCGAGAGACTGGTCAGAGGAGGGGATAATGCGCGCGTTTCTGCCAGCTGTCTTCTTGCTCATTTCGCTTTGGTCTACCGCGAGTCGATTTTGCTGACGATGGCCGCTCACGGGGATAAAGCAGACCATCACAGCCACGGCCGCCGACGTCTGCTAGGGGCAATTTGAATTTGGGACACCTTCGTTGTCCGATCTGTACATTCTCGCAATCCATACCGCTTTGCATTGCTGTTGAACCTTCGCGAAGTTCCCGTGACCCACACTAAGGGGCTTTGGGACCATAGGAGGTTCTGATGACGAAGCATCGAACGATTACCGGGTTCGTCGCTGTCGCTCTGCTCGCTGTTGCCGCAACCGCTGCCACCATGAGGTCGTCCTCGGTTTGGACAAACGGCTTTGTCGCCTCTACCGGCACAACCATGTTGAAGGGCCTCGAGGTTGACGCGAACAAGCTTCCGGCCGCGAGTTTTGACGATCGCTGGCTCGCGATGTCAACTTCGACAACTGGCACGCCTGAGCGCACGCTCGCGGATCGCTAGGTGCCGCCGCATCGGGGTGTGCTGGACGAAATTTGTAATGACCTTAGCGATTGGGTATCCGGCCGCGTGCACGACGGGATGATCAGGGAGGTACATTCACACCACACTGGCAGTCGTTCGAAATTCCAACTTTTCGAAGGAGGCAACGATGAACGTACTGAAATCTGCAATCGTCGGCGTGGTCCTGGTTTCAGCCAATACGCTGGTCCGCGCGGACGTCATCGGCGACTGGAACACCACGGCAGTGGACGTGATGAAGGCAGTCAACGTTGGCGGTAATCCGTGGACGCGCAGCATGGCCCTGGTGAATGTATCCATGTCCGACGCGGTCAACTCGGTGCAGAACCGATATTCCCGTTACGTACCAGAGCTTCCAACTGACCCGAACGCCTCGGCCGAGGCCGCGGCCGCCGCGGCTGCCCGCGAAATTCTCTTGCGCCAGTATCCTGGCCAGAAGGAGCGGATTGAAGCGGCCTTCGCAGAAACGATGAAAACCATTCCGGACAATCCCGCACGGGCTGCGGGTATTGATTTAGGTGTAAAAGTTGCGGACGCTGTTTTCACGGAACGGCAGAGCGACGCGACAAACACGCCCGACACATATCGTCCGCTCACGACGCCTGGCGTGTGGGTACCGACCACGCCGCCGCTCTTTCCTCAGTATGCGACGGCCAAGCCTTGGGGCATGGAAAGCGCGAGTCAGTTCCGCCCGGGTCCGCCCCCGGCACTCAACAGTGCGCTTTATGCGCGCGATTACAACGAAACCAAGGAAATGGGCGGAGTGAAAAGCACGAAGCGCACCGACGCGCAGTCCGACGTCGTGCGCTTCTGGACACAGGCCAACCTTGGGCCCGCATGGTTCCAGGCTGCCAGGCAGGCTTCCGCTCGTCATAACCTCTCCCCGCCAGAAAGTGCGCGAGTGTTCGCACTGATGTCGATGGCTCTCGCCAACTGCTTCATCCTCGATTGGGACGCCAAATTCCAATACAATTTTTGGCGGCCGATCACCGCGATCCGCAACGGCGACCAGGACAGTAACGATGCGACTGAACGCGACGCCGGGTGGCAGCCTCTGAACACCACGCCGATGCATCCGGAATACCCGTCGCAGGCGGGCATCAACGCGGGTGCGGCGCGAACCGTTCTGGAAGCTGTTTTCGGCAACGGGACGGAGGAATTCGTCGCGACCGACATTTCCGACGCCCGCCTTTCACGCAAATTCACCAGCTTTGCGCAACTGGCCCAGGAGCACAAAGAGGTGCGCATCTGGGGCGGTATTCATTTCCGCAATTCGCTGGACGTCGGAGATGCGATGGGTCGCAAGGTCGCTGATCATCTCGTGGCAAACTACATGAGGCCGACGAGGTAGGCCCATGCTCGGAGCCATCTCAAGGCGCCTGCTTACTGGCGGCGCGTTGTTGCTCTCCGTGTTCCTTGCCGCTGATGCGGCCGAGACCGACGACGATATGCCCGACCTTGTGGACCAGATCAAAGGGATGGCCTTGGAGGTCGCGCTCGAGTTGCAGCAGATCTGTCCCCCTGCTGCCCCCTCGGACCAGGCAGCCTTCGACCAATGCCGGCGCAGCCTATTCGGCGACTCCGCGCTGCGGCGCAGCCTCGCGACGAGACTCCTGTGGGGCCGCCGAAATCAGGACGCCGGGGCAACGCTCAATAACACCAATCTCACGCAGTTCGCGCCCGATGTCATTGCCGGCCTCTACTTGCCGCTGTTCATGTTCAGCGGTGAGTACGGCACCGAGTACGTCGAGCGCGAGCGATTGTACCTGATCCGTCTGCGTGCAGGGTTCCGCAACCTGTTGCCGCCTGGGCAGTTTCCGTATCCGTTCTGGCATCAAGAGGCGAAGTGGGGTGTTTATCAGACCGCCAATTCGGTTCTGCTCTGGGTCAATCCTAAGACCGCGAAGATCGTCATCGGGCAATTTACCGAGCGGGGCAGCGATAGCCCTGTTGTCTCCACCGAACCGATATGGCCCAAGTTTGACGGCAAATGGATGTGGATGGACAAGGAAGGAAGCATCCAGCCGCGCGTGACGCTCTTCGACGGTTTGTTCCGACATAACAATCCCCATCTGCCAAGGCTCGACTCCACCTACAGGACGCTGGCGTTGCGGATGCGCGACGCGCAATGCGACAGTTGTCACGTACCGAACAACCCCATGCCGATGCGCCGCTTGGTGCTTATGCACACACCGGCCCACGCGGCAGGCGAGATTGCGCGGCTAATGACGGCGGTGCGTGAGGACAGGATGCCGCTGGACGATAGCGGCGCCGAGCAGCCGCTCGAACCTGCGCTCAAACGTGCGCTACTTGAAAGCGGCGCAGCTTTCGAAGAGTCGGTGATGGCCGCAAAAGATTGGGAAGCGGCACACCCGGATTGAAAGGCACTCGACAGATCTCGTCGTCATGGGAGGTCAAGCAGATAATCACGGCCCCAGCAATTCAAGATCGCGCTGCGTTTGAGCCCATTGGATCCATTGATGTTCAACACCCAGAACGGGCTGGCCATGGCCTATTTTCTAGCTGGCCGCAACGAGGATGCCTCATCGTGGGCGGCAGCCGCTACCAGACAACAACCCAAATTTGTGGCCGGACAATACGTTCTGGCGGCATGCCATGTGATGTCCGGACGGGTCGATCAAGCACGAGAGGCCTGTGCGCACGCAATGCAACTGGATCCAAACCTGCGCATTTCCGGAATCCTGGCGCGATATCGTCGACCTGACCATATCGAAAGATGGGCGCAGGCTTTCCGGATCGTTAGCATACCGGAATGACCGTTGTTGGCACTTTTCGGAAGTGGCGGCCTCGACGCGTGATGTCCGCTGTTTGGAAAAGAGCGGACGTCAGGTTTGAGACCACGGCCGCATCCGGTTCCAGAATTAACCCGCAGCGAGCGTATCAAGCTTAATACGCGAGTTTCGTTGCCGCGTGCGAACGCAGGCCTATCATTCCGGGTAGTCGTGCGGATTTGAGAGGTGTCCAGATCACCAATCCAGCGTACCGCTCGACTAGGGGCGCCGCTGTAGGCGGCGTCCCGCTCAAATTGATCCTGCTGCACGCTTCACGGGACTGCCATGTCGACTGTCGAGCAAGTGCTAAAGTCCGCAGGTCGAGAGCGTCGCGCGATCGGCCGGACGCACATCAATCGGGGCGCGCTGTTATACTTTCATGGCGGGGCCGGTGTCCTTCCTTGTTGCGTTCGCGACGTGACGAATTCTGGAGCCGGCGTTCGTTTGGAGCAGCTAAACGTGTTGCCGGTGGAATTCGATCTGTCGTTCGATAATTTTCGGACGGTTCGGGAGTGTCGCTTGGTCTGGCGAGACGCTGACTTCATCGGCGTCGCGTTCGGGGCCTGACCGTTGGGATCCAAAGCATGACGAAACGCGAACGCGGCGATCTAGTTTATGGGGTCGTCGCGACTGCGGTCGTATTTGTATTCATGACCATCATGATTTTCTCGCAATGATGGTTTCCTCTTATCGGAGGTTACGCAGCGGCGCGCTGAGAGACCTGCAGATTGATCTGGACCAGTTCATAGGCGGCGAAATGAGGCCGAGCCGAACGGGGCACGCTTTCTAGCAATGGAACGATTGTTGCCGAGATTGCTTGATTCTACACGACCGGGTGCAACGTCCCCCACAGTGTACCCGATGAAAAGACGGCCCCAGTCGCTGCCCCGCCGCTGGGGCCGTTTTCGCCTTGTTTGGGGCTCAGAGCCCAACATCTTGATCAACGGCCAAGTCTGTGCCGTCGCCGATGTGGTTTGGGCTCAGGAGGGTCTGTTCCAGTAATTGCGCGATACCACGCGGCGTCTGATTGTGCGCGCGCTCTGTCAGCGGCAAGATTGGATTGTCCACGATAGAACTGACTTAGGCCGAGGTAGCAATCGGTGCGCGCGGGTCCGTGAGGTATTGCTTCGCAGTTCACCTGCGCGCTCGCAACGACGGGAAAGACCGCCAACAAGATTGCGACGACACCAACGGTCCAATATGTCATGCCGCCTCCAGGCGATTTGCTCACGCTGGCCGGTCGGACTTTTATCAAGTCGCTTGTTCTTCCGTCTGGGACGGCCGTTCCAAACGGCAGCCCGGGCTTTGCGATGCCAACGCGCGCTGTGCTGCCCTTTAAGGGATTAGTTACCAGTCATTGTCAAGCTTGCCGCCATTGCAGATAGGTCGCGACGAGCGATAGCGAATTTCCGAAAACGCTTTAATCCGACCGGCCCGGTTGGCGGTCTCCATAGGAGGCCCACTATGTTCAAGGGCTTCGTGATTGCAGTCTTGCTTATGCTTGGTGCATCGCAGCTAGATCAGTACTTCTGTAATGGCAGGTACACCGACGGTACGATGTCGATGCTGCGACAAATCAGGCACTCCTTTCGCAGTTGAAGGTCGCTTCGGTGGACGCCGCTGCGCGCAGGGTCCCGCGTCTGCGAAGGTTGGCGCAGTCGAACCCTATAACTGCCGCTGGTTACTTCCGGCCAGCGACTGTTGCTCGCCCTTTGGTGCACGGCTTCGCACATCATCGTATCCAGCGCGATAGCGCCCGATTACGCCGGTAGTTGGCCGCTGGTATGTCCGTTCACCGCGGTAGACCGGAAGTCGCCGTGGTCCGGTCAAACCGACGGGGATGATCCAAGGCGGACGTCAGCCGTACGCCTTGCAGCGATGACGCGAACCGTTAGTATCACGCGGAATGATCGCAATGTCCGCCCTGGGGCGTAAAGCAGACATACAACGACGTATCATGAGAAGTTGAGAGGGAGACCCGTTACATGAGCATCGCCGATCCCAACAAAACGATCCTGACGGGCGAGAACCCGTTTATCCGCTTGAGCCCGAAGGACGGCGAACCGAACTCGACAGAGGCGAGCTATTGGCGGATCATTTTTTCGCCGGCTGGTCCCGGACACGTTCTCTACTTGAAGAGCGAACTGACGGAAGGTCGCTGGCGTATTTACTCCGACAACATCGCGATGGCGCGGTGGCTGCAGTCTACCGTACAGGGCATGCTCAATGCCGAACTTTCCGACACAGCCATCCCTTGTGCGGACGCGCAATTCTCCAAAGCCGGAGATCCGCGCTACTTCTGGACTGAACATATCAAGTCGCACGGCGAAGACATCTCACTTACCTGGTTCGATATCGGCGAACCGCTGCTCATCCACTCGCAGCCGAACCAGATTCCCGACCGGCGCTACGGCGTGTGCACCGTGCTGATCCCGGCGCTCGGCACGCGTCTCGTCCGCAACGGCGTCGAGGCGCAGGGCCGATCCTGGCCGCGGGAGCGCGAGGGGCGGCCATTCTCGACGTCGGCGTTGGCATTCTCGGAAAGCTGGACGGAAGCGGTCTGAGGCTGAGCTGCCAATCAGTCTCCGCCTTCTCCGAGCCTTGCATCAGCCGGAACGTGCCGAATTGACGAGAAGGCGCTCCATGCTGCCGGCTACGCACGCATGATCCCTGTACGTCCGCCCTTTGGTGTCCGCTGTTGGCGCCTGGCGGACATCGACATATAGCGAATGTCCGCTTTGCCACCAGAAGCGGACAGTTCGGTCAGGTTGCCTTGTGGACCCATAGCTGACCTCCGCTCGAACGATCCAATTCTTGGAACTGGCCGCATTTGAGCCCCATTGAGCCGTTCGAGTCTGAGGTGATCCAGGGGGTGCGATGAGGCGCACATGTATACGGGCAGTGGTTTTTCTCGCTGCTATCTGCGCCGGTTCGATGGTGGATCGTGCGCTATCTGATTATACGACCTGCGAATCGCATTTGATGAGCAGGCCGAAGCTCGATGCGAAGGTCGTCGGTGGATTTCTCGGGAGAAGCCCAGCGGAAATCGAAGAGATGTTTGTTTGGCTTGACCGATATTGCCCAGACAATCCAAAAGAAAACATCGTAAGTGCTATGCGAAAATTCCAGAGGGAGAAGGACGCACGCTGACTAGTTGGCGAGCTTATGTTTATTCTTCGCAATATGCCATCCGTCCGCCTTTGGCACGAAACCGAGCTGTTGCCGCTATGAACGGACCTAGCCTAGACGCGGCCCAAGGTCTCACTTTGAACCAAAGCGGACATTCGGTCGGCATCTACTGAGTTCAGGAGCGGCCCTCTCGGCAACAAATCATCAATGTTGTGCGGCTATCCCTATGCCATAACCCGCGCTGCGTTCACGAGGCTTTCATGGCCGATTCGGCAAAACTAACCAGCATGGAGAGGGGCTGTTTCTTCGCTATCGGAATCCTGTTCTTTATTATTTTGACCTTGGTGGCTCTCCTTTCAACGTACATCACAAGCCAATTGACCAATCCCAACGATGCACCTTGGTTCGCGGTGATCACGGCCGTTCTTTGGGCTGTGTGGTTAGGGGTTCTCCTTTTATTGGTCCGCGCTTTACGAAGAACGAATTCGGAGACACGAACACCGTAGAGTCAGCCAATCTGGCCTGTTTTCCCTTTCTGACCCATCGGCACACCGGCGAGTTTGGCCTCCGAGCGCGGCTTTTGACGCGGCCTTGACATGCGCATAGCCAGACACCGGCCACCAAGTATGCTACTGACGGTTTAGTTTCCGAGCCTTGGGGGTGCCCTTGAGCAACCAGCATTTAGAGCGGCGACTCGCGGCGATTCTGGTGGCGGATGTTGCGGGTTCTTGCCGCTTGATAGGAATCGACGAAGAAGGGACCGTAGAGCAACTCAAGGTTCTGAGAGCGGTCCTCTTTGATCCCAAAGTCACCGAGTATCGTGGACGCATCGTCAAGAACACGGGTGACGGCGCGCTTGTCGAGTTCGCTAGTGTGGTCGACGCCGTGCGATGTGCCGACGAAATTCAACGCGGTGTGGCCGAACGAAACGTTAACGTGCCACAGAACGAGCGGATCGAGATTCGTATAGGCATTCACGTCGGTGATATCATCATAGAAGAGCATGATATCTATGGTGACGCGGTCAATATTGCTGTGCGCCTCGAAGGGATTGCAGAACCGGGTGGCATCTGCATTTCCGAGGATGCCCGCCGACAGATTCGGGCCAAGGTCGGCCTCGATTACGACGATATGGGTTCTCGGACGTTGAAGAATATCGCCGAACCGATACACGTCTGGCGGGTTCGCCCAAACGGTCCAACCACTGCACTTGATGGTCAGACGGCTTTCCGCGAACCACTTGCAGTGCGATCTGCTACTGGCACGGCTGAATCAGAAAGGCCACCCCAGCCAATGGCCGGCGACCAAAACGCGCCGGCTCTTTCAGTGCTGACCGATCCGAGATCGCACCAGATGGTTGGGCGTGACGCCACACTCCAGTCGTTGGAACGGATAACCCAACGCATGCTGACCGGGCAGCGACAAATCGCTCTCGTCACTGGCGAGGCTGGAATCGGTAAGACGGCCTTCATCGAAATGGCCGTGGCGCAGTTAACGCAGCACGGCGTCGATTTGTTGTACGGGCGTTGCACGGAGAGGTTTGGAACCGATGAAGTCTTCCTGCCCCTGATCGACGCTCTGGTAACCCGCTGTCGCGCGGCAGGTGGTGAAGAACTGCTGACGGCAATTCGTAACCACGCGCCAACCTGGCTGCTGCACATACCGGGCGCGGTCGATGCGGCCGAGCGTGCTGCGCTCCAAAGTGAAGTATTTGGCGCCACCCGCGAGCGCATGCTGCGCGAATTTTGCGATCTTCTGGAAGCGCTGAGTACAATTCGTCCGTGGGCCTTTGTTCTTGAGGATTTACATTGGAGCGACTTTGCAACGCTGGACATGCTGTCTCGCTTTGCGCGAGGCACTCGCAAGGCGTCGGTGCTGGTGCTGGGTTCTTATCGGCCGGCTGATAGTGCTATTGGCGGTCATCCAATCCGGCGGTTGCATCAGGATCTGGAGATCCACGGGTGTTGCACCGAGTTGCGACTAGATCGATTGTCGCGCGCGGCAGTCGAGCAATATGTTGCGCTGCGATTTGGCGACAGCGCGTTCGCTCCAGCCATGGCCGGCGCCGTGTTCGAGCGAACCCAAGGGCAGCCCTTGTTCATCGCATCGCTGCTCAAGCATTACATCGATCAGCGGGCGGTCGTCGAAATGGACGGCGTCTGGCGCCTGTCATCGGAGAAGGCGATTTCTCAGGATGATGTGCCGGACGACTTGCTGAATATGATCACCTATCAGGTAACCCGCCTTACGGAAGAGGAGCGGCGGCTGCTCAACGTCGCCAGCGTGGCCGGTGTGGAGTTTTCTGCGGCGCTGGTGGCCGCGGGCTTGTTGCGCGACACCGTCGAGGTTGAACGTGACCTGGATACATTAGCCCGCAAGGACCATATGTTGGTCCGGGCGAGTGCAACCGACTGGCCGGATGGCACGTATTCGGGATCATATGCCTTCCGTCATATTCTCTATCAAAATGTCATTTATCAGCATCTTGCAACGGGAGAGCGCGTGCAATTGCACAGGCGCTTGGGCAATCGATTGGAAAAGGCGTTTGATCACCGCACCTCGGAAATCGCATCGGTGCTCGCGCTCCATTTTGAGCAAGGCCGCGATTTTGCAAGCGCCTTGCGCTATCTCGCACAAGCGGCGGAAAGTTCCGCCAAGCGGCTCGGCCACTCGGAAGCGGCCAGCTATCTGACGCGCGGTCTAAGTATTCTTGATCGCTCCGATGCGGCCGACCGGTTCCGGGCGCGCATTTCCGTATTGCGACAGCGTAGCCTGGCCCTTCGCTCAAGTGGCAATCTCGCCGGCTCCGTAAGTGATCTCAACGAAATGATTGCCTGCGCACGACAAGCCGGCGAGCTTCGGCAGGAGGTCGCCGGGCTTCTCGCGCTTAGTCGGTACTGCTTGCATGCCGATCGGAAAGCCTGCCTCAAGGCAGCTGAAGATGTGCTGGCCAGAAGCCAAAACCTCGAGGATGACGCCTTCAAGGCTATGGTCCAAGGCAGCAGCGCCAGCATCAACCTGTATCTCAAGGGATGGCAGGACAAGGATGCCGCTCTTTGCAGGAAAGCGATGGAATTGAGCGAAGGCGCGCAAGACCACGGCACGCTGCTCCGTCGTTACGGGATCGAGGGCATTCTCGACTGTTGGAGGTCGCGGTACCAGGAGTGTCGTCGCTCCGCCGCGCATGGAAAACGCTTGGCAAGCGAGGCCGGAGATGTGTACGTCTTCGTCATTTTCAACATCCTGGACTCGACCGCGCTAATCCATCTGGGCAAGTGGCGGGAACTGCAGCTCGAAACCACGACGGCCATGGAGTTGGCGACGAAAAACGCAAACGCACCGGCCAGTGCGTTGTGCCGTTTGACACTCGCATGGATGCACGCCGAGGCGATGGATTTTGATGGAGCCCGGGCGCTCTGCGAAAGCGTCGACGACAGGATCCTCAACAGAAATCAGTTCGCCTATTTTATTCATCGAGCGGTCTTGGCGAAGGCCTTCGTAGGACTGGGCGACCTGGGACAAGCAAGCAAACAATTCGACGATGTCCAGCACCGCCTCGAGGAGGATGGCGTCCCGCTGGACTTCACGATATTCACCCAACTCTATTATTGCCTGGGTGAATATTGTCTGCGGATTGCCGAATTGAATAAGGCGCGTAGTTGGGCCATCCAGCTTCGCGACTACGCCGCTCCGGCGCCCGATCGCAATCATCTGGCGCTCGCCCATGGTCTGTTGGCCCGGATTGCGTTTGCGGCAGGCGACTGGGAGGAGGCACGGGATCACTTGTCCCGCGCCTTGCCGATTGTCGACGATGCCGATTTTCCTCTCGCCGCCTGGAGAGTTTATAGCGCCGCTACCGAAATCTACATGAGTATGGGAGAAACCGAGGAGGCGATTAAATACCAGAACCGCTTTTCGACGGTTCTACGCACTCTCGCGAAAAATTTTGATGCCGACGATTACCTGCACAAGTGTTTGTTGACGGCTGTGGCGACGTATACGGCTCGATGGGGTCTTGCCGTCTAACGCCTGTTTGCCCTGCGGTTCTTAACCTGCTCGCTGCCACGCGGAAGTTAATGCTGCCGCAGCAATCTTTTGGTGCCTTCGTTCTGCGCGCGACGGATGCGACAAATCAACCCGACGGGCAAATCAGTTCTTATTTTCAGAAATCATGTCAAGTCTAGAAGTTCTGAAAAACAAAAATATTCCACTTCCCTTCGACCCCAAATCACCAGCACATTCTCACCCATCCCGTCCCATTCAGAGGGGCGTTGGCCATCGTCACAACGAGGGGCGGGTCGCGGTGGACGCCTGGTTCACGTCTGACGACGGCGTGGATTAAGCGTACGGCAAAACCGTGTGGTCCTGGCGCCCGTTGCAGGCGTCCAGCTGTCGGAGAAGCGCAAGCGGAAACGGCAGTGACGGAGTCAACCAAGAACTCGTCTCCGGGGAGATCACGGCATAAGCCGTAAAGCCATTGCGCAGGGAATGTCGGATGTTCTCCGCTGCCCTGTATGCTCGTGTGCAGCCTACTTAGCACTAACCGCACACGGGACCGCGGGTGCAGCGCGCATCCGGCATTCCCTGCGCCCTCTGATTTTCGAGGGTGAGAACTTCAAGCAAGCCTCGGGCGCAATGCGTCGCGAGAATGCGAAGGTGTATCTTCGTGGTCCCGGCCTAGTGCGCACTTGCGCAGGGGGGCCGGGGCCCATACGCCGCGGCTCCTGTTGTTGAAGAAGGAGATAACGACCTGCGTGCAAAAGCAATGATCGCCGGTGGTTATGGGTCCCGGCCCCCCGTGCGCAAGTGCGCACTAGGCCGGGACGACAGCGTTGTTTGAAATTGAAATCCGTTGCAACTGCTCCGCTAAATCGGCTCGTAGCTCTCCGTCGCGCAGGTGTCTTCCGCCTCGACGTGGCGGCGATCGAAAATCGCGCCGTTGGAAATCGTGATACGATAGGTTTGCGTGCCGAGCGGCTTGCCGTTCACCGAGGTCAGATCGGCCTTGACGCAGGCGGTCCAGCCCGTTCCGCGCAGCTCGGGGCGTGGCGTCGAGACCTGCACCCCCCTCGGATTGGACGCCGCCAGGAACACCGAATCCAGTTTTTCGCTGAGCAGACGCTTGACGTCCGGCGGTGCCTCGAGCGGCGGCGGTTCGGGTGCTTTGGCGCGCATGAATTCCGGCACCGGCGAGCGGACGTCGGCAAAGCCGCAGCCTGCCAGCACAAGCGCAACGCCCGCGATCAACGCAATGTGAACAATGACCCGCCCCATCGCCGGCTTTCTACCCCGGGACGGCGAAAATTGCGCCCCCCGGCGGCGATCAAATTGTGCGGCCGATCGGGTCACGCCGATCAACATTTGCTGAACAGCGCATCCGGACAGGCTATGATGCCCCCGGTCCAGGGATTGCCATCATCCCGACGGAACGTCGCCGAGATGGCGAAGAAAGCAGGGGCGATGAAGATCATTACGATTGCGGCATTCATTCTGGCGTTGCTTGCGATGCCGGCGCACGCCCAGGGCCGGCGACAGCAAGGGGGTGGTGAGGAAACGAGAGCGAAGCAGGACACCAAGCCGAAGGTGGACGAGAAAGCCTACAAGGCTGCGCTCGAGCGGATTCCCGAACCGAAGGAAAAATACGATCCCTGGGGCGTCGCGCGCCCGGCGGAACCCGCCAGGAAATCCAAGTAATCCAAGTAAACCAAATTGATTACATCAATCGCGTTGGCTTTATGCCTGCGACAAATTCGTCGTTGAACTGAGTCTGTGTCCCACCTCACACTGCCTGACTTGCTTGAACCTTTACCACCAAGACCTTGACCAATTTGCAGCCTGCATTGCCGGAGGTGGCCCCATGTTTCGTCACGCGCTTTTCCATCTGGTGTTTCCGGCGGCGCTGCTGCTGGGCGCGCATTCCGCCTCCGCCGAAAGCCGTCTCGCGCTGGTGATCGGTCAATCGGCCTATAAATCCGTTCCGGCGCTGCCCAATCCGATCAACGACGCCAAGGCGGTTAGCCAGATGCTGATCGATTCCGGCTTCGAGGTTTCGACCGCTTCCGATCTGTCGCAAAGCCAGATTCGCGACCAGCTCTCCGAGTTCGCCGGCAAGGTCGCGTCCAAGGGCGGCGATTCCATCGCGCTGGTGTATTACGCCGGACATGGCGTGCAGATCGACGGCGAGAATTTTCTGGTGCCGGTCGACATCGATCCGAAGCGGGAATCCGACATTCCGATCCAGGCGATTCGGCTGAACGACGTCTTGAACACGCTGACCTCGGCGCCGAGCAAGATGCGTATCCTGCTGCTCGATGCCTGCCGTAACAATCCGTTCCCCAGCATAGCCAAGAGTGCGGGCGGCGGGCTCGCGATCATCGACGCCAAGATCGGCGCGCCGAATACGTTCCTGTCGTTCTCGACCTCACCCGGTGCGGTGGCCGAGGACGGCACGGGCAGCAACAGTCCCTACACCACCGCGCTGATCGCCGCGGCCAAGGAAACCAACATTCCGATCGAGGAAACCTTCAAGCGCACGCGCGTGTCGGTCAACAAGGCGACCGACGGTCGGCAGACGCCGTGGGACAGCTCCTCGCTGACCGAGGATTTCAGATTTTCCGGCACCCCAGTGGCCGGCCCGAAGCTGGCCGCGACCAAGAAAACCGTCGAGGAGTGGACGCGCGAATTGAAGGGCAAGCCGGTCGAGGCCGCGAATGAAATCATCGTCGCCGATGGCACCGATGAATCCTACGAGGCGTTTGCCAATCTGTACGCGCAGACTCCGCTCGGTGCGCTGGCCCGCGACTGGCTCAATCGGCACAAGCGCATGGTGGCGTGGAACAATGCTGTCATCGCCAACACCGCGGCGGGCTATCGCGCCTTCCTGACAAGATTCCCGGACAGCGATTTGACGCCGACCGCGCGCACGATGGAAGAACGCCTGCGCAACCGTCCCGAGATCATCCCGGCGGTGGCGGTGAGCGGTGGCGCTACGCCGCAGAACGTCGCGCTGACCTGTCCCTGCACCCCGCCGGCGTCAGCGCCGCAGCTGAAGAAGAACAATACGCCGATCAAGCGCGTCGATCCGGATCCGCCCAAGCGCGTCGAGCGTGCGCCGCCGAAGCGGGGGCGCGGGCCCGACTACTATGATGATGAAGTGGTCTATCGCCGCCCGCCGCCGCGCGAGGTGTATGAGCCCGTCGGGCCGCCTGTCGGCGTCGGCATCGGGATTGGCATCGGTGGCGGCGGCTATGGCGGCGGCGGTCATCAGGGCGGCCGGGGTAGATACTGAAGCGGCAATCACGTAATCGATCTTGCAGGAGAGCGCCGCCCGTGCGGCGCTTCTCCTTGCGGAGATAGCATCCGAAGCCTGATCGGCCTGTTCGCCTCGCCCTCGTTGTCGCGCTGCTGGTGCTCGCGGCGTGGCGCTGGCGCCGCCGCCGTCGTGCGAAACGTTATCGTGCTCTGTTTGAGAATCCCATGTAGCGCAGCGTAATTGCGGATGTTCGATTGAGCACAAGCGGTGCTTGCGCATGCATTCGGATTTCGATTACGACATTGCCCGGGAAACGTGCTGGCGCGGTTTTCCGGCATTGGTGCCGGCTTTCGCTGTCATGCGCCAAGGGAGAGCATCATGAAGACGACTGTTTCGATCCTGTTTGCGGCGGCGTTTACGCTGTCATCCGTTCCGGCGCATGCCGTCGTGCTCGATCTGTCGACCATGACCTGCAAGCAGTTCGTCGATGGTGGTGATGACACCATCAAGATGGTGCTGACCTGGATGGACGGCTGGTACAAGGGCGACTCCGACGAGGCGATCATCGACACCGACGTGTTCGTCGAGAACGCCAAGAAGTTCGGCACCTATTGCGGAAAGAATCCGACGATGAGCATCGTCAATGCCGCTGAATCGGTCCTCGGCAAGTAACGCCTGAATAACTACAGCATCGCGAACGCGCTCGAGACCATCGCCACCGGCTTGTTGTCGGTGGCGCTGGAGAGCGTGACGCGGCCGAAGCTCATGGTGCGCCCGAGGCGAACAACGCGCGCATCGGCCAGCACGTCGGAGGCGGTGACCGCGCGCATGAAATGCGTGGTCTGATCGACCGTCGTCATCGGGCGATAGCCGCGATTGGCGGCGACGTTGGCAATCACCATCGCGGTGTCGGCAAACGCCATCAGCGCCTGGCCGGAGACAACGCCGCCATTGCGGCACAGCCGTTCCGAGAACGGCATGCGCAGGATCGCACCGGGCTGCCAGTCGGCCGGTCCACCCGACGGCGGGGTGAAGTCGAAACCCTCGATCGATAGATTGAGGTCAAGCACCCACGGTGCAAACACCTCGTCCAGCACCCGCTTTGCTTCCGTGATGCCGAATGCCGCGGTCTGTTCCTGTTGCATGAATGGTTGTTCCTCGGACGATATTTATCCGCCCATTGTAAGGGGCATTCGGCCGAAATGACCATGGCAAGCCCGGTCGGCATTCCCAAACGACCGCCTGCATTGGCTTGAAAATGCCAGACTTGAGGGGCATGATCGCCGCTTCGGGGAGTGGGGCGCGTTCATGTTTCGCCGGGTGGTATTGATTTCGGGCCTGATTGCCGTGGGCCTTGCGCTTAGCGGCTGCACCAAATGCGGTCCGATCTGGGACGACTGGATGCAATCCCCCAAATCCTGCAAGTCGGACCGGCTTTGATCCACCGTGGGCGCGCGCTTGGCGGCGCGGCTGCGGCGGTGCTATACCGCCCGAAAACGCCGGGGGAGAGCGTCCCAAAGGAGAGCCTGTTATGAGAATTCTGAGCGCGGCCGCGATGATGGTGTTGCTGATGGCCCCCGCTTACGCGCAAATGCCCAATCTCAACCTGATGCCTGAAGTCGCCACCAGGACTCCGGAGGAGAAGGAACAGGATGCGGTCAGGGATAAGGCCTACAAGGAATCGCTGAAGAAGATTCCCGACTCCAAGGCCTCTTCTGATCCGTGGGGAACCGTGCGCAGCAACGACACGCCCAAGGCGGCTGCGCCAGCCAAGCCGAAGACCGGCAGTGCGGCCAATACCCCTCGCTAGCCGAAAGCCCCCATAGCGCAGACTCGGAATCGTTCTCCGCCGGCCCTATACTGAACGTGTCGTCATGTGTTTCGGAGTTGCGGCATGGTCATGCGCCCGCGCGATCTGGCCAGCCGGATGGCCACCCGGCGCAAGCCGGATGATGGCTATCTGCGCGAGACCTTCACGCTGCCGCGCGAGGTAGCGCGGACGAGGGCGCGCGATTTCCTCAGCCGCTATCCCAAGGCGGCCTATTTGAGCGCGGTCGAGAGCTGGCGCGAACTACCCGGCGGCGACATCGAATTCACGATGCGGCGGCTTCCCAGCGCGGACTAGAAAATCAGGCATTGGTCGCAAGTCTAGTGCTGCGGGCCAGCACTTGGAGCCCAGCGCTTGTTCGCGGCCACCGCCAAGGCGGCCGGTTGGTCGTCGAGATGGTGCTGGCAATGCAGGGAACGGCGAACTAGCCAGATGCGCTTTTTTTCCGCTCGCGGTTGATCCGCAGCTGTACCCGTCTCACCGCGAGCAGATAGAGTTTGGCTTCGGTTTTGCCGGTGACGACCCTGTCGTCAATCCGGAATTGCCATTTCCAGATACCCGGAGCAACCGCAGTCACGGTATATTCGACGCCCTTGTAGATCATGAAGCAGCCCTGTCCGACCCAAGCCGCATTCAATCCGAGATTGTCACTTTAGATTGTAAATATTATTTGATGCCCGTTGAGGGAATGGGCGGGTGCGGGGCCCCGAACTGGGAGGTCGCTCCGCGCCCGGTGTGCCTGAGCTCGCGGTCAATCTTCAGCTGAACGCGGCGCATCGCGAGCAGGAGCAGTCTCGCTTCCGTTCTTCCCGACCTGACGAGGTCACCGATCCGGAATTGCCAGTTCCAGATCCCCGGGGTTTCCGATCTTGTCAGCGTATATTCTATACCTTTGTGATTCATAGGGAATCTCCCCATACGCCAACTGAATTAACTGAGTTGGGCGGGCAAAGTTTCCATTTGTCCGATTAGCGTACTTTGCGGTCGTCTAACGATAAAGCGCGCCTGTGACACGCGGTGATCGCTATGCGAAGGGCAATCCCGCGTTCGGCAGTTGGGGTGGCCAAGCCGCCTTGCCGGCGCGCCCACGAGCCGCGGCTTGTTGCTTGCCGGCAGCGACCTGGAATGCCCGCGGAGGCAGTCTTTGACCTTCCTGACCTCTCCAAAACGCACCGCGCCGCGCAAGCGGAATATACTCGCTTGGCGGCGCAGGCTTATACCCCGAGTGATGCAATGTCCCAGGCAGCAATATGTCTTGGCGGCCCTGCAAAAGGTTCAACGTCTGCTGTTAAAAAAATCCGATGCTGAAACGAAGCATCGCTGCCGCCGTATCTGTCTGACGGTGGGGTGGTCCTCCAGATTATTCCCCGCTGTCGGCGACCCCGTCTGTATGGCCCCATGCGGCGGGGTCGTTTTGCTCTGGCGACGCGACCGGCGCGCGGCTTAATCGAACGTGACGCCGATGCGCTTATCCTTGCGCCAGACGATATGGCACGGCCGCTTCAATTGTTCTGATGGCACGAACAATGTGAAGCGGTCCGGGATGAACAGCGGGGTCACGACCTCGAGCGCTGCGCCGGAGGCCGAGAGATTCCGAACGGTGCAATCAATCCCGCCGCCGCCGAACTCGATGGTTCCGGCCTTCAACGTGCGACGCCGCGGTGCGATCCGGGTCTCGTCCATAGAATCTCATTATAGCACTGATTCACCTGCAAATGGATGGTGGGTCCGGGTTCGCGCGGGGGTAAGGCGCGAACACAAGGCGAAAAACTGGCGACCATCCGGTTGGGAACTTTGTTCTTGTCCGGAGAACTACGGGGGAAGGCCGCCTTGCGACGACGGCCTGGCGCCCCATTAAGGTTCGCTCGCCGGAGCCTTTGCGGATCCCGCCTTGAACGCATTTTTCAGGTCGCCCAAGAGGCCGCCAATGAAAGGCGGCCTCTTCAAAGCGTCGGTTACGGCAGGGTTGTCGCGATGTTCCTGATGGTACCGGTATGGAAGCGAATGACGGCTACGACATGGTGGTAAAGATCGCTCAAACGGCCGCCGCCGTTCACGGCGTCCAGTTCGTCGATGGTCAGTTCGCCGACGTTCAGTTCATCGATAGGCTTCTGGCCAATCTCAATCATGCGTCTCTCCTTTGATGGGGATTACGACAATCACGTTGCAAGGGTGCGCTCGGATGTTCCCGTTGGCTGTGACGGCTGGCACACTCCAAATCGCGTCGAGCGAAGGCACCGATCAATTCGCCGATCATTGCCGCACAAGTTGCGTTGAGCGGATACGCGGTCAGCACAGCTTCTCGCAACTGGCCGAAATAGGACGTCAGGCATTCTTGGATGGCGCTGGCGGCGTCCTCAAACAAAAGAGGCCGCCAAGCAAGGCGGCCTCTCAATTCCGGTTTGCCGGACCGGCACTATCGCATGTGCAGGGTCATCTTCTGCGGCGATACCAGCGGCTGGTGCACGGCGTCCAGCAAGCGGGCGCCCAAAGCCTTCAGGTACGCGTCGACGATCCGGTCGAGGATGGCACCGCCGCTGACCTGTTCGAGTTGTTCAAACGACATTTCGCAGATTTCGTTGTTGAGTTCGGTCATGTCCGTCTCCTGTTTGCGTGGGCAGGACCATTCCCGCCACCCTGGATGTCAGGGATAGGCTGACCCTCGACGCACCGCTGTGATGACCGTCACACGACGGCTCAGACGCAAAATCGCGAAAACAACCCCATGCAAAGTAGAATAGGCCCCGCCGATGATGCCGAGTCGGGTACTGGCCGAAATGGGACACCCGTGAAGGCAAAGTAGCCACTCAAAAGCACAACGCCGCCAAGCTGAATAATGCTTGGCGGCGCTGCACCCGAGCTGGAAATTGCAATGCCCCAGCCTGGAGTATACGTCCGGGACAGGACAAGGTTGCTGAACAGGGACACAGAATTTCGGGAACAAGTGGCAATGGGCGGAGTTGTGAAGGCGCTGCCAGTCCCAATTGCCCCGGCGGCACAAGCGGCCCCAGTGCCTCTTCCCCGAGGCTGGGGCCGTTTCTTTGGGCGCGCTTAAGACAGCTTCGAGGGCACGGCAAGCGCCAGTGCTTCGATAGCCAGTTTCCCGAATGATGGTGGCAGCGCGCCCTTTGCTGGTGAGAGATACAACGATCAGGATCGCAATACGCTGGCTGCGGGTTGGATGCGCAACAAGTCGTTCGCGAAATCAATGTGCGGTTATTGGTCGAAGGGAAGATGGACCGATAGAGATCGGCAAACTTGATCAAAGTTGCTCGAGGCCAAAAGCAAAAGGAAGTCTTGGAGGACGATGACGAAGAAGGGGCCGGCAACGGAGGCGGCCTCGGAGCCTTGTTCACGGTCGGAGAACTACGGGCAGTGCCGACTCGGGCGGCCTCGTTTACGCGACGGGCGGGTAGCTGGGTTTCGGAAGGCTGATTGCACTCGAATTGATGACGCCCTTCGAAATGACTTTACCCCCTGAGACCGATTCAAGCGCATCGTCGGTCAGTCGCTCCGCATCGGTCAGTTCGCGAATTTCATTCTGGTTGTTCATGGTCCCGCTCCGCGTTGCGGCGCCCTTGTGCGCCGTTGATCTGGAGCGAGTATGTCGGGCGGCTATCGGGGCGACTGTGACAGTCGTCACGAAAGCGTTCCTGCAAAGGAAAGAGGGCCGCCAACTGAGGGCGGCCTTACTTTTCTAGGCTGGTTCTGGTGGTTGAAGTCCAGGAGAGGAAAGCCACTCGTTGATGTGAGAGGCCGTCTCTAGCTGCCTGATCTTCCTGAGCAGCACTTCCTTCTGAGGACCAGGTTTGAGCTTGGTTACCTGTGCTTCCAACCGGGCCTTCTCAGCTGCAATTCGATCTTCAAATGTGTGAGGAACGGATCGGCGACGCTGCATGATACAACCTCGTTGCTGACGGGTCCTAACCGTAGGGTTTGCATGTCCGATCCTATAAAATTCCAATCCCGGACGTCGGTTCCGAAGTGAACACTCCAAAAAAGGCCACTGCGCATTTCAACTTCGGCCACCACTAGGGGTCGAAACAAGCCAGTACCGGCCGGTTCGGCCTACCCATTTAGGGGGATGAACAGAGCGCGGCAACATCGCGGCGCTGGTGAGGGCCAAAAGGGGCCACCTCAAAAATCACAAGGGATCATTAACTTAGAATGGGGTTGAGAGGGGCCAGCACCGATCTCTCTAAAAGAACATATTGCGAACATAGAACAAAGGTGGTACAAGCATTCACCGTCAGTCGAATCCCCTGAGATCCTCGTCGTCCGTTTGTCCCGCTAGCGAATCCCCGCCATAAGGAGCACCCATGTCCGCCACTGCCCTGCGTATCGTCGAAGGATCCTCCATGGATAAGACCAAGGCCCTGTCCGCCGCGCTCTCCCAGATCGAGCGCCAGTTCGGCAAGGGTTCTGTGATGAAGCTGGGCAAGAACGATCGCTCGATGGATATCGAGACGATTTCGTCGGGCTCGCTCGGGCTGGACATCGCGCTCGGCGTCGGCGGCCTGCCGAGAGGCCGCGTCGTCGAAATCTACGGGCCGGAATCCTCAGGCAAAACCACGCTGGCGCTGCATACGGTGGCCGAAGCCCAGAAGAAGGGCGGCATCTGCGCCTTCATCGACGCCGAACATGCGCTCGACCCGGTCTATGCCCGCAAGCTCGGCGTCAACATCGACGAGCTCCTGATCTCGCAGCCCGACACCGGCGAGCAGGCGCTGGAAATCTGCGACACGCTGGTGCGCTCGGGTGCGGTCGACGTGCTGGTGGTGGATTCCGTCGCCGCCTTGGTGCCGAAGGCCGAACTCGAAGGCGAGATGGGCGATGCGCTGCCCGGCCTGCAGGCGCGGCTGATGAGCCAGGCGCTGCGCAAGCTCACCGCCTCGATCAACAAATCCAACACCATGGTGATCTTCATCAACCAGATCCGCATGAAGATCGGGGTGATGTACGGCTCGCCGGAAACCACCACCGGCGGCAATGCGCTGAAGTTTTACGCCTCGGTTCGCCTCGACATCCGACGTATCGGCGCGATCAAGGAGCGCGATGAAGTCGTCGGCAACCAGACCCGCGTCAAGGTCGTAAAGAACAAGCTGGCGCCGCCGTTCAAGCAGGTCGAATTCGATATCATGTATGGCGAGGGCGTCTCCAAAATGGGCGAAATCCTCGACCTCGGCGTCAAGGCCGGCATCGTCGAGAAGTCCGGCGCCTGGTTCTCCTATGACAGTCAACGGCTCGGGCAGGGGCGTGAGAACTCGAAGGCGTTCCTCAAGGCCAATCCCGACATGACCGCAAAGATCGAGGCCGCGATCCGCCAGAACTCCGGCCTGATCGCCGAACAGATTCTGGCCGGTCCCCCCGAGCGCGACGCCGACGGCGAAGAGCCGGCCGACGAGTAGGATTTTCCGGACCTCGGATCGCATGATCCGG
The DNA here is from genome assembly GCF_018130145.1 of Bradyrhizobium sp. AUGA SZCCT0176. Lineage (GTDB taxonomy): Bacteria > Pseudomonadota > Alphaproteobacteria > Rhizobiales > Xanthobacteraceae > Bradyrhizobium. The sequence continues at coordinate 164,896 of NZ_JAFCMB010000006.1, forward strand.
GTTTCGACATAGCGGGTGCTGAGGACGTTGAGTTGCCGACGTCTTCAGTGCCCGTTTTGCTGGTGTCATTGCCGGGCTTGACCCGGCAATCCATTTCCTTCGAAGGAATCTTCTAGATGGATGCGCGGGTCAAGCCCGCGCATGACGAGTGATATTGCGCGACGAAGCTTACTCCGCTGCCTGCGCGTAATCCTCCACCGGCGGGCACGAGCACACCAGGTTGCGGTCGCCATAGACGTTGTCGACGCGGCCGACCGGGCACCAGTATTTGTCCGTCCGCGACGTGCCGGCCGGGAAGCAGCCCTCGGCGCGGCTGTAGGCGCGGGCCCAGGCATCGTCGGCGATGTCGTGCACGGTGTGCGGGGCGTGGCGCAGCGGCGAGGCCTCGATCTTCCAGCGGCCGCTTTCGACCTCGGCGATCTCGTTACGGATCGCAATCATGGCGTCGCAGAAGCGATCCAGCTCCGCCTTCGATTCCGATTCGGTCGGCTCGATCATCAGCGTGCCCGGCACCGGAAAGCTCATGGTCGGAGCATGGAAGCCGTAGTCGATCAGCCTTTTCGCGATGTCGTCGACGGTGACGCCGCTGGTCGCTTTGAGCGGGCGGGGATCGACGATGCATTCATGCGCGACGCGGCCTTTTGCATTTTTGTACAGCACGGGGAAATGCGGATCGAGTTTGCTCGCGATGTAGTTGGCGTTGAGAATCGCGATCTCGGTCGCCCGCGTGAGGCCTTCGCCGCCCATCATCAGGATGTAGATGTAGGAGATCGTGAGGATCGATGCCGAGCCGAACGGGGCGGCCGATACCGGCCCGATCGGATGCGGGGTAGCGCCATCGGTCGCTGGGTGGCCGGGCAGGAACGGCGCGAGGTGCGCCTTGACGCCGATCGGTCCCATGCCGGGCCCGCCGCCGCCATGCGGAATGCAGAACGTCTTGTGCAAATTGAGGTGGCTGACGTCGGCGCCGTAATCGCCGGGCCGCGACAGGCCGACCTGCGCATTCATGTTGGCGCCGTCGAGATAGACCTGTCCGCCATGGCCGTGCACGATGTCGCAGATATCGCGGATATGCTCCTCGAACACGCCATGCGTCGAGGGATAGGTGATCATGATCGCGGCGAGATTTTTCGAATGCTTCTCGGCCTTCGCGCGCAGATCATCTACGTCGACGTCGCCTCTGATGTCACAGGCGACCACCACCACGTCCATGCCGACCATCGCGGCGGAGGCCGGGTTGGTGCCGTGCGCGGAGGAGGGGATCAGGCAGATTTTGCGATGCGGCTCGCCGCGCGCGGCGTGATAGCCGCGGATCGCGAGCAGCCCGGCATATTCGCCCTGCGCGCCGGAATTCGGCTGCAGCGAAATCGCGTCATAGCCGGTGATGTCGCACAGCCATTTTTCCAGCCGCGCAAATAGCGCGTGATAACCCTTGGCCTGTTCGTTCGGAGCAAACGGATGCAGGCTGCCGAACCCGGCCCAGGTCAGCGGGATCATTTCCGCCGTGGCGTTGAGCTTCATGGTGCAGGAGCCGAGTGGAATCATCGCGCGGTCGAGCGCGAGATCGCGATCGCTGAGCTTGCGCATGTAGCGCAGCAGCTCGGTCTCGGAGCGGTGGGCGTGAAACACCGGATGGGTCAGGAACGCGGTGGCGCGCTTCAACTCGGGCGGAAGGTCCTCGCGTACGCCAATCTCGATTTCCGCGTAGGACAATTTGCCGCCGAACGCGCGCCACACCGCCTCGATCACGGCCGGCGTCGTGGTCTCGTCCACGGCAATGCCGAGCGTGCCGTCACTGATCCGCAGATTGATCCTCTCAGTGCGGGCGCGCGCGACGATCTCGTCCTGCTTCGCAGCAGTCGCCACCGTGACGGTGTCGAAGAAATTCTGTGACGCCGGCGCAAAGCCGAGCTTGCTCAATCCCGCCGCCAGCACGGCGGCGCGCCGGTGCACCTGGCGCGCGATGTACGTCAGTCCTTCGGGGCCGTGATAGACCGCGTACATCGAGGCGATCACCGCCAGCAGCACCTGCGCGGTGCAGATGTTGGAGGTGGCTTTTTCGCGGCGGATGTGCTGCTCGCGGGTCTGCAGCGCGAGGCGATAGGCCGGCTCGCCGCGCGAATCCACCGACAGCCCGACGATGCGGCCGGGCAGCGAGCGCTTCAGCGCGTCGCGCACCGCCATATAGGCGGCATGCGGTCCGCCATAGCCCATCGGCACGCCAAAGCGCTGCGCCGATCCGATTGCAATGTCCGCGCCGAGTTCGCCGGGCGAGGCCAGCAGCGTCAGCGCGAGCAGATCGGCGGCGACGACGGCAAGCGCCCCCTTGGCGCGCAGCGACGCAATCGCGGGGCGCAGATCACGCACTGCGCCGGAACTGCCGGGGTATTGCAGCAGCGCACCCAACACGTCCGCCTTGTCGAGATCGGCGAGGGGATCGCCGACGATCAGTTTCCAGCCCAGCGGCTCGGCGCGGGTGCGGAGCAGCGCCAGCGTCTGGGGATGCACGTCCGCATCGACGAAGAACGATTTGCTCTTCACGCCAGAGAAGCGCTCCGCCAGCGCCATCGCTTCCGCGGCGGCCGTGGCCTCGTCGAGCAACGAGGCGTTGGCGACGTCGAGGCCGGTGAGATCGCAGATCATGGTCTGGAAGTTGAACAGCGCCTCCAGCCGGCCCTGGCTGATCTCGGGCTGGTACGGCGTGTACGCCGTGTACCAGGCCGGGCTCTCCAGGATGTTGCGCTGGATCACGGCGGGCAGAATGGTGCCGGAATAGCCCTGGCCGATCAGCGAGGTGAACACCTGGTTCTGCGCGGCGAGTTCCCCCATATGCGCCAGCGCTTCGGTCTCGCTCAACGCGCGCCCGAGATCGAGCGGCGTCTTCTGCCGGATCGAGGACGGCAGCGTCTGGCTCATCAACTCGCCGAGGCTCTTGGCGCCGGCGCTCTCCAGCATCGCCGCGATGTCGCGGGGGGAGGGGCCGATGTGGCGGCGCACGAAATCGGTGGCGGCCTCGTTGGTATGCTTGAGCGGCGCGTTCATGGCTATTCCTCTTTATTCGCCGTCATGCCCCGCGAAGGCGGGGCATCCAGTAATCACTGGCTTCAGCGGTTGAATCGAGATGTCACGGCGTACTGGATCGTCCGCCTTCGCGGACGATGACACCGGATATGTGGTTATGAAGCGCTTCATCTTCTCACGCGGTGTGCTTGGCGTAGGCGGCCTCGTCCATCAGGCCATCGAGTTCGCTCTTGTCCTTGATCTTCAGCTTGAAGAACCAGGCCTTGCCGGCGGCGTCGGAATTCACCAGCGCGGGTTCGGCGGCGAGTTCCTCGTTGACTTCGAGCACGTCGCCGGAGATCGGCGCGTAGACGTCGGAGGCGGCCTTGACGGATTCGACCACGGCGGCGGCCTCCGCCTTCTTCAGGCTGCGACCGACCTTGGGCAGTTCGACGAACACGACGTCGCCAAGCTGCGACTGCGCATAATCCGTGACGCCGATGGTGGCGACATCGCCCTCGATGCGGAGCCATTCATGGTCAGTTGTGAACAAGATCGTCATGAGACTTCCTTCAGCGTTTATAGGTGTTGGGAACGAATGGCATGGGCGCGACCTGCAGCGGCAGGCGCTGGCCGCGGACTTCGGCGAAAACTTGCGTGCCGGTTGTGGCGAGTGACGACGGCAGATAGCCCATCGCGACGGGGGCATTGAGGCTCGGGCCGAAACCGCCTGAGGTGACCTTGCCGATCGGCTGGGCCGAGGAGCTATCGGCAAACAACACCGCGCCTTCGCGCACCGGCGCGCGGCCTTCGGGCCGCAGGCCGACGCGGCGGCGCGCGGCGCCTTTTTCAAAATGGGCAAGAATGGCCTCAGTGCCGGGGAAACCGCCGGCACGCGCGCCGCCAGTTCGCCGGCTTTTCTGCACCGACCATTCCAGCGCGCCCTCGACCGGGCTGGTCGTGGTGTCGATGTCGTGGCCGTACAAACAAAGTCCGGCCTCGAGCCGCAGGCTGTCGCGGGCGCCCAATCCGATCGGCAGCACGTCGCTGTTCTCCAGCAGCGCGGTCACCAGCGCTTCGGTGTGTTCAGCCGGAACCGAAATCTCAAACCCGTCTTCGCCGGTATAGCCGGAGCGCGAAACGAAGCAGTCGAAGCCCGCGACCTTGCGCGGACCGGTGTCCATGAATTTCATCCCGCCGACATCTGCACAAAACTTCGCCAGCGCGGATTCGGCCTTCGGCCCCTGCAGCGCGATCAGCGCGCGGTCGGCCAGCGAATCGATCATGCAGACATCCGAAAGGTGCGCGCGCAGATGCGCCTCGTCTTCGGCCTTGCAGGCGGCGTTGACCACCAGAAACAGATGGTCGCCGAAATTCGCCACCATCAGGTCGTCGAGAATGCCGCCATCGGGATTGGTGAACTGCGCGTAGCGTTGCCGCCCGGGCGCCACCGCCACGATGTCCTGCGGCACCAGCCGCTCCAGCGCCAGTGCGGCGTCCTCGACCTTGCCGGATTTCGGCCGTAGCGCGAGCTGGCCCATATGCGAGACGTCGAACAGGCCGGCAGCGCTGCGCGTGTGCTGGTGTTCCCGGAGCACGCCGGCGGCGTACTGCACCGGCATTTCATAGCCGGCGAACGGAACCATCTTGCCGCCGCGTGCCACATGGAGCGCGTGCAAGGGTGTGTGATGTAAAGGAGATTCGTCGCTCGCCAGCATCCCAAGGACCCTCCAGGGTTCGGGGACCAGCCCCCGAAAACCCAAAGAAAGCCCCATCTGTCGCTGTGCCTGAGAGTATTATCCCGTCGGCGGACACCCCTGGGCCAAAGCCCTTCGGCGTCTCTTTCCAGATGCTAGTCCGTCACGGGGTCCGTTTGCCTGAGAGTTTCCGGGGCGGTTGCTCCTTCGGCGCCGGCGCTTAAGCCGATCTCTCCCGACGTGACGTCTTGAACATAGGCAGGAAAACACGGCGCCACCATGGCTGTCAACGCACGGCGGCAGCTATCAACCAGTCTTGTGTGCTGCGGCAAGCCTATGATCCGCCTGCACAGTTTCTGGACACCGCCTTTGGCCTTGTCTAAAAGCGTTGCGCCGGCAGAGAAGGCTATTTGCGGCCTGACCCGGTCCTATTTCCGATTGGATGAACATGAGCGGCGTCAACGAGATCAGGTCGAAATTTTTGGACTATTTTGCCGAGAACGGCCACGAGATCGTGCCGTCGTCGCCGCTGGTGCCGCGCAACGACCCGACCTTGATGTTCACGGCGGCCGGTATGGTGCAGTTCAAGAACGTCTTCACCGGCATCGAGAAGCGCGCCTATCAGCGCGCTACGACGTCGCAGAAATGCGTCCGCGCCGGCGGCAAGCACAACGACCTCGACAATGTCGGCTACACCGCGCGCCATCTCACGTTCTTCGAGATGCTCGGCAATTTCTCGTTCGGCGATTACTTCAAGGAGCGTGCGATCGAGCTCGCCTGGAACCTGGTCACCAAGGGTTTCGGGCTGAACAAGGACAAGCTGCTCGTCACCATCTACCACGACGACGACGAGGCGGCGCGCTACTGGAAGAAGATCGCCGGCTTCTCCGACGACCGCATCATCCGCATCGCGACATCAGACAATTTCTGGGCCGCGGGCGATACCGGTCCCTGCGGTCCATGCTCCGAGATCTTTATCGACCGCGGCGAGCACATCTGGGGCGGGCCTCCGGGCAGCCCGGAGGAGGACGGCGATCGCTTCCTCGAATTCTGGAACCTGGTCTTCATGCAGTTCGATCAGGTGACGAAGGAGGAGCGCGTGCCGCTGCCGCGTCCCTCGATCGACACCGGCCTCGGGCTGGAGCGCATGGCCTGCATCCTGCAGGGCGTCGAGAGCGTCTTCGAAACCGATCTGTTCCGTCACCTGATCGATGCCACCGCGTCCGCGCTCGGGCACGGACCGGAGGAGCAGAACGTGGCGTCGTTCCGCGTGATCGCGGATCACCTGCGCGCATCGTCGTTCCTGATTGCCGACGGCGTGCTGCCCTCGAACGAAGGCCGCGGCTATGTGCTGCGCCGGATCATGCGCCGCGCGATGCGCCACGGGCAGTTGCTCGGCGCGCGCGATCCGCTGATGCATCGTCTCGTTTCGGCGCTGGTGCGCGAGATGGGCCAGGCCTATCCGGATCTGGTGCGAGGCGAAAAGCTGATCGAGGAAACGCTGCGGCTGGAAGAGACGCGCTTCCGCAAGACGCTCGAGCGCGGCCTGTCGATCCTCGACGAGAAGAGCAGTTCGCTGAAGAAGGGCGACATGTTCGACGGCGATACCGCCTTCACGCTGTACGACACCTACGGTTTCCCGCTCGATCTGACCCAGGATGCATTGAAGTCGCGCGGCATCAGCGTCGATCTCGCCTCGTTCACTGATGCGATGGAAAAGCAGAAAGAGAAGGCGCGTGCGTCGTGGGCGGGATCGGGCGATACCGCGAGCGAGACCGTCTGGTTTCCGCTGCGCGAAAAACTCGGCGCCACCGAGTTCCTCGGTTATGAAACCGAGAGCGCCGAGGGCGTGGTTTCCGCGCTGGTGAAGGACGGCAAGGATGCCGACAGCCTCAAGGCCGGCGAGACAGGATCGATCGTTCTCAACCAGACGCCGTTTTATGCCGAGTCCGGCGGCCAGGTCGGCGACACCGGCGTGATGATCGGCAAGGACGTCAAGTTCCGCGTCACCGATACGCAGAAGCGGGCCGGCGATCTATTCGTGCATCTGGGCACGGTGGAGCAGGGCACGCTGAAGGTCGGCACCGCCTTGCAGCTCGAGGTCGACCATATCAGGCGCTCCTCGATCCGGGCGCATCACTCGGCGACGCATCTGCTGCACGAGGCGCTGCGCCAGGTGCTCGGCGACCACATCGCCCAGCGCGGCTCGCTGGTGGCGCCCGATCGCTTGCGATTCGATTTCGTGCACCAGAAGCCGATCACGGCGGAAGAAATCGCGCGCATCGAGGATATCGCCAACGAGGTGGTGCTGGAGAATGACGAAGTCACGACGCGCCTGATGGCGGTAGACGACGCCCGCGAGGCCGGGGCGCGCGCACTGTTCGGCGAAAAATATGGCGATGAGGTGCGCGTGGTGTCGATGGGCAAGCAGGCCCGCGACCAGGGCCAGAACACGCTCGGCTGGTCGGTGGAATTGTGCGGCGGCACCCATGTTCGCCGTACCGGCGACATCGGCCTCATTTCAGTGACCGGCGAAAGCGCGGTTGCCTCCGGCGTTCGCCGCATCGAGGCGCTGACCGGACGGCATGCGCGCAAGCACGCCAACGACACCATGCAGCTTGCGAGGAACGCGGCCGGCGAGCTGCGCACCTCGGTCGAAGAGATGCCGGCGCGCATTGCCGCGCTGGTGGAAGAGCGCAAGAAACTCGAGCGCGACCTGTCGGATGCACGCAAGAAGCTCGCGATGGGCGGCGGCGGAGGCAATGGCGCTGCGGCTACCGGCGGCGTGCGCGAAGCGGGCGGCGTCAAGCTCCTGGCGCGTGCGGTCGAAGGCGTCGAGACCAAGGATCTGAAGAGTCTCGTCGACGACGGCAAGAAGCAGATTGGCTCCGGCGTGGTTGCGATCGTCGGCGTCACCGAGGATGGCAAGGCCGGCGTGGTGGTCGGCGTCACCGCCGACCTGACCTCGCGCTTCAGCGCAGTCGATCTCGTCAAGATCGCCTCGGCAACGCTCGGCGGCAAGGGCGGCGGCGGGCGGCCCGACATGGCTCAAGCCGGCGGGCCCGACGGCGCCAAGGCCGATGCGGCGTTGTCGGCGATCGAAAAGGCCATGGCGGGCGCTTAGTTTGGTTACGACAAAGCCCAGCGGCACGAGCGCATGCCGGCAGAAGGGCCAAATGTACTAGGCCCCGTCCTCAGCCCTTGCGCAGGAACACATAGTCTGCCGAGTAAGGCACGTTGAGGAAGCTGCCGACGGTCTCGCATGCGCCTTCGTGCTTGCCGCCTTTGGTGTTGATCCGCTGCACCGTGGTAACATCGGCCAGGACGCCGCTGCCGCGCCGGGAGGTCACTTCGAGCTTCAGCCAAGGGATGTCGTTTGCGGTCGCGCCGGGGGCGTTGCCGGCGACCTTGGCGGCCACCGCGCTGCTGTCGCTGTGTTCCCAATTCGGTCCGGCGTAGTGGCGGCCGACGGTCTTGCCGTCGGCGAGCAGCGTCGCGATCGGTTCGCGGAACGACCAGATCGCCTTGCCGTCGGCGCCGGCCTTGCATTCGTAGACCTGCGCGCCTTCGGCATGCAGGGTCACGACGACGCTTTGGCCTGGTGCGCCGATGGCTTCGGGAAGCGGTTCGGCGGCGCGTGTGGTCGCTGAACTCGCAAGCAGCAGGAGGGTAATCGCGGCAATCCGAAGAGGAGGCATGGCGATACTCCGAACTCGTCATGGCGAGAAGCGGAAGCTTCGCTCGCCATGACGTTAATAGTCTTGCCGATGACGAGGCGGCTTACTTCGCTGCCATCGCCTTGGTGAGGTTCTCCGCGACCTTGTCGAGGAAGCCTGTCGTGGAGAGCCAGCGCTGGTCGGCGCCGACCAGGAGCGCAAGGTCCTTGGTCATGTAGCCGGCCTCGACGGTGTCGACGCAAACCTTCTCCAGCGTGTTGGCAAACTTCGCCAGTTCCTCGTTGTTGTCGAGCTTGGCGCGGTGCGACAGGCCGCGGGTCCAGGCGAAGATCGAGGCGATCGAGTTGGTCGAGGTTTCCTTGCCCTTCTGGTGCTCGCGGTAGTGCCGCGTCACCGTGCCATGCGCGGCCTCGGCTTCCACGGTGTCGCCGTCCGGCGTCATCAGCACCGAGGTCATCAGGCCGAGCGAGCCATAGCCCTGCGCCACCGTGTCGGACTGCACGTCGCCGTCGTAGTTCTTGCAGGCCCAGACATAGCCGCCGGACCACTTCATCGCCGCCGCCACCATGTCGTCGATCAGGCGGTGTTCATAGGTGATCTTCTTCGCCTCGAACTTGGCCTTGAATTCCTTGTCGTAGATGTCCTGGAAGATGTCCTTGAACCGCCCGTCATAGGTTTTCAGGATGGTGTTCTTGGTCGAGAGATAGACCGAGTAGCTCTTGGCGAGGCCCTGGTTGAACGAGGCGCGGGCGAAATCGGCGATCGAGTCGTCGAGATTGTACATCGCAAGCGCAATGCCGGCGCCCGGCGACTTGTAGACTTCGCGCTCGATCACCTGGCCGTCGTCGCCGACGAATTTCATCGTCAGCGTGCCCTTGCCGGGGAACTTGAAATCAGTGGCGCGGTACTGGTCGCCGAAGGCGTGACGGCCGATGATGATCGGCTTGGTCCAGCCGGGCACCAGGCGCGGCACGTTCTTGCAGATGATCGGTTCGCGGAACACCACGCCGCCGAGGATGTTGCGGATGGTGCCGTTGGGCGACTTCCACATTTCCTTGAGGCCGAATTCCTTCACCCGGGCCTCGTCCGGGGTGATGGTGGCGCATTTGACGCCGACGCCGACCTTCTTGATGGCGTTGGCGGCGTCGATCGTGACCTGGTCATTGGTCTTGTCGCGGTATTCCATCCCAAGGTCGAAATACATCAGGTTCACGTCAAGGAACGGGTTGATCAGCTTGTCCTTGATGTACTGCCAGATGATCCGGGTCATCTCGTCGCCATCGAGTTCGACGACGGGGTTGGTCACCTTGATTTTTGCCATGACGGAGGGGGCCTTTTTTGGAAAACCGCGCGTTTAGCGGCGGATGGGATGGTGGTGCCGTCGCTATAGCATCCGAAAACGCGGGCTGGAAGGCGATTGGCGGTGCGGATATGGCTGGTTTTCAGGCGAGCCCGAAACGCCGTTCCAGCCAGCTTCGCGCCTTGCCGGGTGGCATGGCGCGGATCACGGCGGCGGCGCCGCGGTTCTGCCGGTGATGGATCTCGGCGATGTGCAGATAGAGCCGGGCGGCACGCCAGCTGCGGTCCGGATGGCAAAGCTCCAGAATTCTGCGCCACACCGCATTGGCATGGCTGGGATGCTCCGCGAAGCAGGCGCCCCAGAGAATCTCAAGCGCGTAGGCCTTCGATGCGTGGGGCTCAATTCGAGAGGCCAGATCAAGGCACTTTTTGAGTTCGCGCTCGGCAAAGACAAGTCGCCCCTGCTTGAACGCTACGCCGATCGGCCACGCCATCACGGCCACTGTGCCATAGGCGTCATGGCATGATGGCGCCTCACGCGCGGCCTCTTCCAGGATAGACAGGGCCGCGCTTGGGTCCGCGTATTCCGCAACCGAGGCGAGAGCCTGAACGCGATACCACGCATCGGGGCAGCCGCGCGCCGCCTGCAGCGCCTTGGCGGTGTCGGTCGGCGCCAACTGTCCCGCCTGCTGACGTCCGATCAGGGACGCATGTGAAGGCCTGGGCGTATGCGGACGGCGCTGTTGCTGCGAAGACATGAAGCTTTGTCGCGGTGCGCGCGGACGCGGTTCGCAGCAAGATTTCCCTCAGAACGCTGCCTGCGTCGCTGTTCCCGCCACCACATACCAGGTCACGAACAGGCCGCAGATCAGGGCGCCGGGCAGGCTGGAGCCGGTCCGCCGCCAGGTGAAGGTCGCGACCACGGCGCAGATCGCCAGTAGCGGCACGAACTGGATGGCGACGATGGTCGACAGCGGCACGAAGCCGGGATCTGGCAGCGGGTTGAACAGCTTTCCGGTCAACCAAAGCGTGCCGTATTGTAATACCAGCAGCACGATGAAGCCCAGCGTCAGCGCCAGGATGTTGGTGAGGTAAAGCCCGGCACGCCCCGCCGCCATGGTCGAGAAATTCCGGTGCAGCACATGCAGCGCCACCACGAAGAAGGCCGTGAACGGCACCAGGTAGATCAGGAAAATCATCGCTTGCTTGGCGCTCATCAGCTTCATCGCCACGATCCAGAACCGGAAGTCGATCTTGAAGGCGAGATCGGCCAGCCACAGCGCCGCATAACCGATCGCAACGGTGGCGACCGCGATGATGACCGACTGGCCGACAATACCGGCCCGGCTGGCCCGCTTGGGCGCGAACGGCATCAGGGCCAGCGTGATCAGGGCATTGATGACGGCCCAGACCATGATCTGGTTGGTAATCCCCTGCGGCAGCCAGGCCGACGGTTTTACAAAAGTGCCCGCCAGCGCGAAGGCTGGATAGTAGGTCAGCGCCGGGATGAACGCGGTCAGGATGAAGGCGGTGGTCCAGCGCCGGCCGTCTGCCGCCGAATGTGCCGGCATGGTGCCGTCGGCGATCTCGGGCAGCCGCAGGCGGGAATACATTTTGGCTTCCAGCAGGGCGTCGAAGGCCCCGATCAGGAGGGCGACAAAGCCGAGCAGGGCGATCAGCGTGCCGATTTCCTTGCGGAACCAGATCTGGTCGTCGACCGGCAGCGGCGTGCCGCCCTTCAACGTCTTGGCGAACCAGTCGAGGCTGTAGCCGATCGCTTCATGGGAGATGTGCTCGGCCGGGTGGGTGATGGCGGGGGTGTAGAGCACCCGCGCGGTTCCCTGGGCGATGTCGCCATAGACCTTGCCGGGCTCGACCGGTCCCTGGGTGCCGAACATCGCCCACAGCTTTGGGCTCTGGGCGACGTCGCGGGCCCGATCGACGCCCCACATCAGGGTCGAAAATTCCTCGTATTGGGCGAACACGAGCGCCGTGTTCCGCGGCCAGGTCGGGGTGCCGTCGGCGGCGAACGGCTTGCCGGTCGACGACCCCTCCAGCACCATCGACTTGTAGTCGTTGGGCATGGCGGTCGCTGCGGCCAGCACGGTCCAACCACCCATCGAATGACCCTCGAGGCCGATATTGGTCTTGTCGACGAAGTCGAGGCTGCGCAGATAGGCCAGTCCGTCCGGACCACCAAAACCGTTGGCGAAGGCGGGCGGGTCGCTATAGCCGTGGCCGGTCTGGTCGAGGGCGAGGACGACATAGCCGCGGCGGGCGAACTCGATGGCAAAGCCGTCCTGGGTCTCGCGCGAATTGATGTAGCCGTGGACCGCCAGAATGCCCGGCGCCGGAATCTGCGGCGTGGCATTTGCCGGGATGTAGAGCAGGGCACTCATGGTGTTGCCCTTGGCGCCCTTGAACCTGACTTCCTGGATCCGGATGCCGCCGGACGTCTGGGTCAAATGGGCCAGCAGTCCGCCGGCCAGAATGAGGAGGAAACCGACAATCGCCAACGACCATCTGCCGCGCATGGACGTCTCCTCTTTTGGCCTCAGCCGTTGAACCGGCCGCCTGTTTGTTTGCAGCTTCGCTTTGAGTGTGATTGTTAGCCTATCCGAAAGCCGTGGGCGTACAAGCTGCGAGCGATCAAGCCCAATTCAGGCTTTGACCGAACTTTCGGAAACGCTACTAAGCCCGTTATCTGGCTTGAGAATTCTGGCCGCTGTTGTGGCCGGTCATCGAGACATGGAATGAGGTTTTGAATCAGGTGCTTCGCATCCTGATTCAAAACCTTCAGAAGTTGAATCAGCTTCCGAACTTGAATCAGAAAGCGACGCGAGAAATGTCCGGGTCTGGGACCGATAAAACCAAGTCTGGTTTGGACTTAGCTGGACCTGTTGTGATCCTTGTCGAACCACAGCTCGGCGAGAATATCGGCATGGCCGCGCGAGCGATGGGCAACTTCGCTCTTTCCCGTTTAAGAATCGTGAATCCGCGCGACGGCTGGCCGAACGTGGCGGCGCAACGCGCGGCGGCCGGCGCCGATCAGATTTTGGAAAGCGCTGAATTGTTCGAAACGGTCGAGCAGGCGGTCGCGGATCTGAGCCTGCTATTTGCGACCACCGCCCGCGCTCACGACCAGGCCAAGCCGGTGGTGGCACCTGCCGATGCCGCGGCTGAGATCGTGGCCCATGTCGCCGACCGAGGCGGGGTCGGCATCATGTTCGGCCGGGAGCGCTACGGTCTCCAGAACGAGGAGGTCGCGCTCGCCAACCGGATCATCACCTTCCCGGTCAACCCTGGTTTCGCCTCCCTCAACCTAGCGCAGGCGGTGCTCTTGATCGGCTATGAGTGGTTCAAGCTTTCGACCGGCGGCGCGCTCCCGTTCGCGATGCCCGAAAGGTCAGAGCCGGCCTCCCAGCATCAGATGCAGGCCTTCTTCGACAACCTCGTCCGGGAACTCGACAAGGTCGAGTTCCTGCGCCCGGCCGAGAAGCGGGACACCATGCTGGTCAACCTGCGCAACATCTTTACCCGGATGGACCCGACCAAGCAGGACATGCACACCCTCCACGGGGTTGTCATGGCGATCGCCGAGGGGCGCAAGGGTCCGGCCAAGGGCGGCGTGCTCGACGGCGAGCAGGCGACGAGGTTGCGCGCCCTGCTGGCTGAGCATGGCCAGGCGGCTTCGCCGTCGGAGAGCGGCGGAACCGTCCGTGGCCTGGCCCGATTGCTGCGCCGCAATCCGACCGACGCCGAGCGCATGCTGTGGCAGGCGCTGACCCGCGACCGCCGCTTCGCCGGCCAATTCAAACGCCAGACTCCGATCGGCCGCCACATCCCCGACTTCGTCACCTTCGTGCACCGGGTCGCGATCGAACTGGTCAACTCGTCCGAGTCGGAGGCGATCGTCGCCGACCGTGCCGCGCGGCGGAGCTGGCTGGAGGCGCGCGACTACCGGGTGGTCGAGATGCGGGTGGCGGACGTGGAGAGAGACCTGGAGACCGAACTCGGGCGGCTGGAGGCCAGCCTGCGTCAGCCTGGTTAAGACGAGTCAGTCCCGATCAGGCTCTGGCCTGCCGCGAACGGCCGGCCGAAATCCCGAGCGCCTTCATGCGCGACGCCAGCGTGGTCGGCTTGAGGTCGATCAGCTCGGCGGCGCCGCCGGCGCCGAACACCTTGCCGTTGCAGGCGGCAAGGGCGGCCAGGATGTTGGCGCGCTCGTGATCGCGCATCTCGGCTGACGTCATGACGGCCGGCCGCACGTCGCTCTTCTGGCGGCTGGCGCTGGCCGGCGAATGCGCGCCAACCGAATCCGGCAGGTCGATCCGCAGCCGTCCATTCTGCGACAAGATCGCCGCGCGCTCGATCACGTTCTGCAGTTCGCGGACATTGCCCGGCCAGTCGTAACGCTGCAGCCGCCGCGCATCGCCCTCCGACAGCCGCAAATCGGACTTCAGCTCGTTGCTCTCGCTCATCAGGAAATGCTGGGCCAGCAGCGGAATGTCCTCGCGGCGGTCGCGCAGGGGCACGGACTCCACCGGAAACACGTTGAGCCGGAAATACAAATCCTCGCGAAAGCGGCCGCGCTGCACTTCCTGCTTCAGGTTCCGGTTGGTGGCGGCGATCACGCGCACATCGACGGTGCGGGTGCGCTCCTCGCCGACGCGCTCGAAATTTCCCTCCTGCAGCACGCGGAGCAGCTTGCCCTGCAGCTCCAGCGGGATTTCGCCGACCTCGTCAAGAAACAGCGTGCCGCCATCGGCGAGTTCGAACCTTCCGATGCGGTCGCGCACCGCGCCGGTGAAGGCGCCTTTGACGTGCCCGAAGAATTCACTCTCGAACAGTTCGCGCGGGATCGCCGCGCAATTGACGCGGATCAGCGGCCGGTCGCGGCGGTTGCTGGCTTCATGAATGGCGCGCGCGATCAATTCCTTGCCGGTGCCGGACTCGCCAGTGATCATCACGGCGGCCGTGGTCGGCGCGACCAGTTTGACCTGGCGCAGCGTCTTCTGGATCGCTTCGCTCTGCCCGATGATGCCGCGCGGGTTGGTCTCGATCCGGATTTCTTCCTGCAGATAGGCGTTTTCCAGTTCCAGCCGCTCGCGCAGCCGGTCGACTTCGGTGAGTGCGGCGTGCAGTTTTTCGTCCGCTTCGCGGCGGTGGCTGACGTCGCGAAACACGATCACGGCGCCGACGACCGTGCCGCGGTCGCGGATCGGCGTCGAGGTGTACTCGACCCATACCGGAGAACCGTTCTTGCGCCAGAACACCTCGCCATCGACGTTGTGGACCGCGCCGTCGCGGAACGCCGCATAGATCGGACAGTCCTCATCGGGGTAATGACTGCCGTCGTGGTGGCTGTGGTGAACGATTGGATGAATGGCCTTGCCGACCAGTTCCTCGGCGGTCCACCCCAGCATCCTTTCTGCGGCCGGATTGACGAAGGTGGTCTTGCCCTCGGCGTTGACGCCGTAGATGCCTTCGCCGGCGGCGCGCAGGATCAACTGGTTCTCACGCTCGATGTCCTGGAACACGCGCTCGACGCGCTGCCAGGCGGCGAGCCCGCCGCGCATATGGTCCTCGGCGGTGGCATCGACATAGCGGCGGCGGCGCTGTTCGAGATCGCTCATCGTGAGCAGGATCAGCGCGCGTCCATCATGCGGCAGCATCGATCCCGTATATTCCAGCCGCAGCTTCTGGCTGGTGGCGTGGCGCGGCGTCAGTGTGTTGGTCCAGTAGGCACCCTTGTCGAGCACCGCCTGGCTGAACACGATCAGCGCAGGCACTTGCCCGGCATGCAGCGCGCTGAATTTGGTTTCCCGCAGCAGCGTGCGGTCGTAGCCGAGCAGGGTGCAAGCGGCGGGATTGGCATCGATGATTTCGTCGGTGTCGGGGTCGAGCAGCAACGTCGGCTCGACCAGATAGTCGAAGGTGAGGGTGCGCAGATCGAGATCGCGCGCCGTTGCGGCATGCAAATGCGGCGTCGAGTCCATTCCCAAAACTCCGAGAACTCGTAATTTAGCTACGAGTTTTCGTGTATCACGATTTTTCGTAATCGACAACAAACCAGCTAAATCACTGCGTCAATTCGATAAACGCGGTCTGATATGGCTGGCACACTCCTTGCGTAATTGACCCCAGCGTCACGCAGGAGGTTTCATGTCCACGTTCGACAATCCGTTCGATCCCGCCCGCCGACTCCATGCCCAGGGTTGCTGCTGCGGCAGGCACGTTAGCGATGCCGAACATGATGCCGACGCGCAGCTTGCGCTGCAGCCGGCGGTGGCGGCTTCCGAAGAGGCCCGCTTTGAGAACGTGGTCGCATCCGCCGTGATGCGCGCGATGTTTCCGCAGGATGTGGCGCGCCGCGCCTTCCTGAAATCGGTGGGAGCGGCGACCGCCGCCGCCGCGCTGTCGCAATTCTTCCCGCTCAAAACCGCGACCGAGGCCTTCGCGCAAGGCGGGCCGCTGGAGAAGAAGGACCTCAAGGTCGGCTTCATTCCGATCACCTGCGCGACGCCGATCATCATGGCGGCGCCGATGGGGTTTTACGCCAAGAACGGCCTCAACGTCGAAGTCATCAAGACCGCCGGCTGGGCCGTCATTCGCGACAAGACCATCAACAAGGAATACGACGCAGCCCACATGCTGTCGCCGATGCCGCTCGCGATCACGATGGGCGTCGGCTCCAATCCGTTGCCCTATACGATGCCCGCGGTCGAAAACATCAACGGTCAGGCCATCACGCTCGCGGTCAAGCACAAGGACAAGCGCGACCCGAAAACCTGGAAGGGCTTTAAATTTGCCGTTCCGTTCGACTACTCCATGCACAATTATCTGCTGCGCTATTATCTCGCCGAGCACGGCATCGATCCGGATGCCGACGTGCAGATCCGCGCGGTGCCGCCGCCGGAAATGGTTGCCAACCTGCGCGCCGACAATATCGACGGCTTCCTCGGCCCCGATCCGATGAACCAGCGGGCGGTCTATGACGGCGTCGGCTTCATCCACATCCTGACCAAGGATATCTGGGAGGGGCATCCCTGCTGCGCCTTTGCCGCATCGAAGGAATTCATCACCTCGATGCCGAACACCTACAGCGCGCTGCTCAAATCGATCATCGAAGCCACTGCGTTTGCGCACAAGGCCGAGAACCGCAAGCAGATCGCGGAGGCCATCGCGCCCGCGAATTATTTGAACCAGCCGCAGATCGTGCTGGAGCAGATTCTCACCGGCACGTTTGCCGATGGCCTTGGCAATGTCGTGACCCAGCCGAACCGCGTCGATTTCGATCCGTTCCCCTGGCAGTCCTTTGCGATCTGGATCATGACGCAGATGAAGCGTTGGGGTCAGCTCAAGGGCGACGTCGACTATGCCGGCATCGCGGCGCAAGTCTATCTCGCCACCGACGCCACAAGGCTGATGAAAGAGGCGGGGCTGACGCCGCCGACCACCACCACCAAGAGTTTTTCGGTGATGGGCAAGACCTTCGATCCGGCCAAGCCCGAGGATTACCTCGCCAGCTTCAAGATCAGGAAGGCTTCGTGATGGCGGGAGCGCAACTACGTTTGCCGCTGTCGTCCCGGCGAAGGCCGGGACCCATACGCCGTGTCATTTCGATTGGGCATGATGTCAGCGACCTTCCTTCATTATCACCGCCGCGGAGTATGGGTTCCGGCCTTCGCCGGGACGACGTGTTGAGAGATTTCGCCCGATGACCTCATCTCTTCGTTTCCGCGCGGCGATCGTGTCGATCGTGCTGTTCGCCGCGTTCCTCGGCATCTGGCACATTTCGACGCGCGGCACCGGCACCGTCGCCAACATGACGCCGGAATACGCCAAGCTGATGGGGCTGACCGCGACCGCCGGCAAGTCGGCGATGCCGGGACCGCTCGATGTCGGCGCGAAGCTGTGGGAACACCTGAAGAGCCCGTTCTACGACAACGGGCCCAATGACAAGGGGCTCGGAATCCAGCTCGGCTATTCCATCGCCCGCGTCGGCCTCGGCTATTTCCTGGCTGTGATCGTCGCGATACCGCTCGGCTTCCTGATCGGCATGTCGCCGCTGTTCAGCAAGGCGCTCGACCCGTTCATCCAGGTGCTGAAGCCGATCTCGCCGCTGGCCTGGATGCCGCTCGCGCTCTACACCATCAAGGATTCCAGCATTTCCGCGATCTTCGTGATCTTCATTTGCTCGGTATGGCCGATGCTGCTCAACACCAGCTTTGGCGTCGCCGCCGTGCGCAAGGAATGGATCAACGTCGCCCGCACGCTCGAAGTCGGCACCGTCAGGCGCGCCTTCACGGTGATCCTGCCGGCGGCGGCGCCGACCATTCTCACGGGCATGCGGATCTCGATCGGCATCGCCTGGCTCGTGATCGTCGCGGCCGAAATGTTGGTCGGCGGCACCGGCATCGGCTACTTCGTCTGGAACGAGTGGAACAACCTTTCGATCACCAATGTCATCATCGCCATCCTGCTGATCGGCATCGTCGGCATGCTGCTCGACCAGATCCTTGCGCGGTTCACGCGCATGGTCACGTTCCCGGAGTAGAGCGATGACCGACAAGTTCATCTCGATCGAGGGCATCGCGCGGCGTTATCCCGGCGCTGATGGCGGCCAGATCAGCGTGTTCGAGGATCTCTGGCTGTCGATGTCGCGCGGCGAATTCGGCTGCGTGATCGGCCATTCCGGTTGCGGCAAGACCACCGTGCTGAACATCCTCGCCGGCCTCGATGAGCCCAGCGAGGGCGCCGTCATTGTCGACGGGCAGGCGATCGAAGGCACCAGCCTCGACCGCGCCGTGATCTTCCAGAGCCACGCGCTGCTGCCGTGGCGCACGGTGCTCGGCAATGTCTCTTATGCCGTCACCTCGAAATGGCGCAACTGGGACCGCGCCAAGGTGAAGGCGCATGCGCAGAAGTTCATCGATCTGGTCGGGTTGACCGGCTCCGAGCACAAGCGCCCGTCGGAATTGTCTGGCGGCATGAAGCAGCGCGTCGGTATCGCACGCGCGCTTTCGATCACCCCGAAGATCATGCTGATGGACGAGCCGTTTTCGGCGCTCGATGCGCTGACGCGCGGCACGCTGCAGGACGAGGTGCGCCGCATCTGCCTTGAGACCGGGCAGACCGCGTTCATGATCACGCATGACGTGGATGAAGCGATCTATCTCGCCGACAAGATTTTCCTGATGACCAACGGCCCCGGCGCGGTGCTCGCCGAGATCGTGGAAAATCCGCTGCCAAAGGACCGCGGCCGCATCGATCTGCACCGCCATCCCTATTACTACGCGCTGCGCAATCACATCGTCGATTTCCTGGTCAGCCGCAGCAAGACCTTTGCGGCCACGGTAACCAACCACGATCCGCGCAACGTGCCGATCGTGCGGCCGGGCCTGAGCGAGCCGACCATCGTCGCGTCGCCGAAAATGATCGAGACCAGCCCGGCTCAGACGATCGCCCGTTAAACATTCACCAGGAGACGAGACATGAAACGCGAAGACCTCACCGAAAAGCTGCTCGACATCAAGCGCGAGAAGGGTTGGAGCTGGAAGCACATCTGCGAACAGATCGGCGGCTATTCCGAAGTGCTGATCGTCGGCGCCATCCTCGGCCAGATGAAGCTGACAAAACCGCAGGCGGCGAACGCCGGCGAACTGTTCGGGCTGTCGAAGTCGGAAGTAGCGATGCTGAACGAAGTGCCGATGCGCGGCACCGGCACGCCGATGCCGCCGACCGATCCCCTGATCTATCGCTTCTACGAAATGGTGCTGGTCAACGGCCCGGCGTGGAAGGCGCTGATCGAGGAGGAGTTCGGTGACGGCATCATGTCGGCGATCGACTTCGACATGGCGATGGAGCGCGTCGCCAATCCGAAGGGCGACCGCGTCAAGATCACGATGTCCGGAAAATTCCTGCCCTACAAATATTATGGCGCCACGGGGAATGTGCCGGAGTATGGCTTCAAGGAAGGCTGAACCAGCCCTGACCGTCATTGCGAGCCAACGGGTCGCGCGAATGCGCGCCCGATGACAGGCTCCGCGAAGCAATCCATATCGCCACGCGAAGAGAGAATGGATTGCTTCGCCGCTTACGCTCCTCGCAATGACGGCGGAGTTCACCCTCACGCCGCAGCGAACGCAGCCCTGACTTCCTTCACTGGCGCCATCTCGCGCACATAGGTGAATGCGCCCTGGTCCTTCATTTCGCGGGCGCATTTGAGGAAGGCGGCGAGCGCAACGCGCGCCATCGCGCCGCCGACGCTGATGCGCTTGACGCCGGCGGCGGCAATCTGCGGCACGGTCAATGTCGGATCGGCAAAACCCATCACCAGGTTGAAGGGTTTTCCGACCGACGATACGACCGTGCGGATGGTGTCGATGTCGTGCACGCCAGGCGAATAGAGCACGTCAGCGCCGGCGGCTTCGAACGCCTGCAGCCGCTTGATGGTGTCGTCGAGATCATTATGGCCATACAGCAGGTTCTCGGCCCGCGCGGTCAGCGTGAACGGAAAAGGCAGCGCGCGGGCGGCTTCTACCGCCGCATGCACCCGCTCGACCGCGAGCGCGAAATCGTAAATCGGCCGTCTGGGATCGCCGGTTGAATCCTCGATCGAGCCGCCGACCACGCCGGCTTCGGCCGCGCGCGCGATGGCTTTGGCGGCGGTCTTCGGGTCATCCGCGCCGCAATTTTCCAGATCGGCATTGACGGGCAGGTCGGTCGCGTCAGCAATGGCGCGGCAATTCTCGATAATGGCATCGAGGCTGACGGTGGCGCTGCCGAGCGTGTTGGCAAGCCCGAGGCTGGTGGTCGCGAGCGCCTCGAAACCCATCGCCGTAAGCAGCTTGGCAGTGCCGGCGTCCCATGGATTGGGGATGATGAAGGCGCCGGGCCGCGCGTGCAGGGCGCGGAACAGTTCGGCTTTTTCCATCTGGCTGCGCATCGGTCGTTTCCCTCAATTGGTTGCTTCGCGGTCAAACATAGGAGGCTTCCGTCCATCAGCCTAATTTGTTAATTATCTTCATATCATCAGCTTTTTGCATGGATTGGAAAATGGACAGCGACGCGCTCAGCACCTTCCTGACGGTTCACCGCCGCGGTGGAATCTCGAGCGCCGCCAAGGCGCTGCACCGTTCGCAGCCGGCGATATCCCGGCGCATCGCGCTCCTGGAGCAGGAACTCGGCATGCCCTTGTTCGAGCGGATCGCTGGACGGACGATGCTGAGCGATGCGGGGCGGGTGATGGTGCCGTACGCAGAGCGTGCGGTCGCCGCCGCGCAGGATGCGGAGAATGCGGTGCGCGCACTGGCGCGGCCGGATTCGGGACCGGTCGCACTCGCCGTGGTCGGCACGCTGGCGGGCGGCAGGCTATCGGCCATCTTGAAGCGTTTTGCGACCGAGCATCCCGGCGTTGATTTGTCCCTGCGAACCGCGACCAGTGCCGAGATCAGCGGCCTCATCCGCCGCGGCGAGGCGACGATCGGCTTGCGCTTTGATCGCGACGGTTCGCGCGATCTCGACTGCGAATTGCTGTTCGCCGAGCCGCTCCAGGTCGTTTGCGCGACCGATCACCCGCGTGCCGGCCGCCGCGTCGCAATACTTGCCGACCTGCGCGGCGAACGATGGATCGCATTTCCCGAAGCGCCGGGACGCCGCGAGATCGCCGCGTCGCATATCCTCGCGCTATTCCAGACTCGCGGATTGGGCGACGTCGCCTGGACGCCGGTCGATAGCCTGACCGCCCAGAAGCGCCTGATCGAGGCCGGTTTCGGCATCGCGCTGCTATCGCAAATCAACGCCGCCGAGGAGCTCGAATCCTCGGCGCTTTCGACTATCCGTGTCGGTGACCTCGATGCCAGCCACGACATCGTGACAGTGACGCGCCGCGGCGGCTTTCTCAGCGCGGCCTCGCGGCGGCTCTTGGAGATTATTCGGGCGGCATACGGCGGGTGAAAGCGTCGAAGCGATAATTCAAGCCGTCATTCCGGGATGGTCCGTTAGGACCAGACCCGAAATCTCGAGATTCCCCGATGCGCAATTGCGCATCTGAGGGGCGGTGCTTTCGCACCGCCCGGGGAATGACGCCAGCTTTACGTTCCCGCCTTCACCTGGGCGACGGCGGTCGCCATCAGCTCGTCCATCTTGGCGCGGAGTTCCTGCTCGGTGAGGGCAACGCCCTTGGCCTTGATATCGGCCATCACCTTGCGAAGCACGTCGGAATCGCCGGCTTCCTCGAAATCGGCGGCGACCACCTCCTTGGCGTAGGCAGTGGCGGCGTCGCCGGTAATTCCGAGCTTTTCTGCGACCCAGGTTCCAAGCAGCCGGTTGCGGCGCGCCTCGGCCTTGAACTTCTGATCCGCATCGAGAGCGAATTTCTTCTCGAAACCTTCTTCGCGCTTGTCGAAAGTGCTCATATTTGAGTTCCAATCCCTGCCAGATGCACGCGGGGGCCGCGTTGTGGCGACCCCGTCGCCTACCTAGATAGAGGGGGCGAATCGGCAAAACAACGGGCCGTTAAGCCGCAGTCTACAGGTATAAGTTGGGCCCAATTGGGCCGTGTCGATTGTGCTGGATAGGCCAATCGGATAGGTTGCCAACAGGCTTGGTTCTTGTTCTGTTTCCAGATGGTTAAGATCAGGTTCCTGGCCTTCACGGCAGCTCCGTCGTGGTCGTAAACCCTTGTCATCCGGAGCACACCAAATTCATGGATTTCAACAAAACACGGTACATCCCTATGAGCCGTCGACGCCGCATTTATGAAGGCAAGGCCAAGGTCCTGTATGAAGGTCCGGAGCCGGGAACCCTGATCCAGCACTTCAAGGACGATGCGACCGCGTTCAATGCCAAGAAACACCAGGTGATCGAGGGCAAGGGCGTCCTCAACAACCGGATTTCGGAGTACCTGTTTCAGCACCTCAACGACATCGGGGTGCCGACCCATTTCATCCGCCGCCTCAACATGCGCGAGCAGCTGATTCGCGAGGTCGAGATTGTGCCGCTGGAGGTGGTGGTGCGGAACGTAGCGGCGGGATCGCTGTCGCAGCGCCTCGGCATCGAGGAAGGCACCCAGCTGCCGCGCTCGATCATCGAGTTTTATTACAAGAACGACCAGCTCAACGACCCGATGGTCTCGGAAGAGCACATCACCGCATTCGGCTGGGCGACGCCGCAGGAAATCGACGACATCATGGCGCTCGCCATCCGCGTCAACGACTTCCTGACCGGGCTGTTTCTGGGCATCGGCATCCGTCTGGTCGATTTCAAGATGGAATGCGGCCGCCTGTTCGAGAACGAAATGATGCGGATCATCGTCGCCGACGAGATCTCGCCCGACTCATGCCGGCTGTGGGACATCAAGTCGAACGAGAAGCTCGACAAGGATCGTTTCCGCAGGGATCTGGGTGGTCTCCTGGAGGCCTATACCGAGGTCGCAAAGCGTCTGGGTATCCTGATGGAGAACGAGCGGCCGGCGGGTACGGGTCCGGTGCTGGTGAAGAGCTGATCGGTCACCGTCATCCTGAGGTGCTCGCCGGCTTCGGCGAGCCTCGAAGGATGGAGATGAAATACAAGGTCGCCCTTCGAGGCTCGGGCTTCGCCCGCGCACCTCAGGGTGACGTCCTGAATATTGGGCCAAGAATATGAAAGCACGTGTTACCGTTACCTTGAAGTCCGGCATTCTCGATCCGCAGGGCAAGGCCATCGAAGGCGCGCTGAAATCGCTCGGCGTCGACGGTGTCGCCAGCGTCCGTCAGGGCAAGGTGTTCGACATCGAGCTATCAGGCTCGGACAAGGCCAAGGCCGAGGCGGCGTTGAAAGACGCCGCCGACAAGCTGCTGGCGAACACCGTGATCGAGAATTATCGGGTCGAACTGCTCTAGGCGCTTCCCATGAAATCAGCCGTTCTCGTCTTCCCTGGCATCAATCGCGAGCGCGATATGGCGCGGGCGCTTAAACTCGCATCGGGCAACGAGGCCGCGATGGTCTGGCATGCCGAGACCGCGCTGCCCAAGGGCACCGATCTCGTTGTGGTGCCCGGCGGGTTTTCCTATGGCGATTATCTGCGCTGCGGCGCCATTGCCGCGCGTGCGCCGGTCATGGACGCGGTGCGGGACTTTGCGGCGGGTGGCGGCCTCGTGCTCGGTGTCTGCAACGGTTTTCAGATCCTCTGCGAAGCCGGCCTTCTGCCCGGCGTGCTGATGCGCAACGCGCGGCTGAAATTCATCTGCAAGGATGTGCACCTGCGGGTCGAACGCTCCGACACGCCGTTCACGCGCGGCTACAATGCCGGCCAGGTCATCCGCGTGCCGGTGGCGCATGGCGAAGGCAATTACGAGGCCGATGAAGAGACGGTTAAACGCCTCGAAGGCGAGGGGCGGGTGCTGTACCGTTATTGCTCCGCAGATGGCGTGGTGGACGAAAGCTCCAACATCAACGGCGCCGCGCAGTCGATCGCCGGCATCGTCAGCGAGCGCGGCAATGTGCTCGGCATGATGCCGCATCCGGAAAACCACGTCGAAGACATCATGGGCTGCACCGACGGCCGCGGCCTGTTCGCGGGCCTCGTCGCGCATCTGGAAAAAGCGGCGTGATTGCCCATAGCGTTTTCAGGCGAAGCGGGAACCGGTTCGCGTGAAGAAAACGCGTCACAATAAAATGACGAAGTGGCTGCTGGCGGTCATTGCGTCGCTGTCTTTCGTCACGAGCGCCCACGCGCAGGATTATCCAAAACGTCCCGTCACGATGATCGTGCCGTTCGCGGCCGGCGGCACTTCGGACGTGATCGCGCGCGTGGTTGCCGAAGAGATGGCCAAGCCACTCGGACAGCCGATCGTGATCGAGAATATCGTGGGCGCCGGCGGCTCGATCGCGCTGGCGCGGGCGGCGCGCGCTGAAGCCGATGGTTACACCATCGCGATCGGCAATGCCGGCACCAGCGCCGCGACCTATACGATCTATCCGAAACTGTCGTTCACGCCGGACTCCTTCGTGCCGATTGCGATGGTGGCGAAGACCTTCGGCATCGTCGCGCTGCGCAAGGATTTCCCGGCCAGGAACCTTCAGGAGTTCATCGCCTACGCGAAGAAAAATCCCGGCAAGATCAATCTCGGACATGCCGGCGTCGGCTCATCGAATTTCCTGATCTGCAAGAGCTTTGCGCAGGCCGCCGGCATCGATGTCACGCTGGTCGGCTATCGTGGCGCGGCGCCCGCGCTGACGGATGCGATCGGCGGCCAGATCGACGGCGTCTGCGATGCCGCGGCGTCCGTGTCGCAGGCGATCGACGACAAGCTGGTGAGGGGCGTCGTGGTCGGCTCGACGGTGCGGCTCGCGACCTTGTCGGAACTACCGACGTCGGCGGAAGCGGGGCTTCCCGAATTCGAGGCGCAGGGCTGGAACGGTCTGTTCGCGCCAAAAGGCACGCCGCCGGCGATCATCGCGAAATTGAATGCCGCGGCGAAGAGCGCGGTGGAGAGCGATGCCGTCAAAAAGCGTTTTCACGATCTCTCGACCGTTGCCCCCGATGCCAATGAGCACACTCCGGAAGTGCTGCAGCAACTGGTGACGCGCGACGTTGAGAAATACCGCAAGCTGCTGGAAGAGAAGAAGTAGCGCGCCACTACGACACCCATACGATAGGCGGCTTGTCGTGGACTACCGCTTCCGGAATCGCCACGGGATAACCGAGGCATAACACCGCAACCGGCGCCAGCGTGGCCGGAATTCCCAGCTCCTTCCTTACCTCTGGCGTGCTGAGCCAGAGCATCGGCGAGCCGACCCAGCACGTTCCCAATCCGCGCGCATGCGCTGACAGCATCAGGTTCTGACCGGCGCGGCAACAATCTCCTACCGGTCCGGAAATGATGACGACGACCGGCGCGTCCCAGAAGATCTTGAAGCCGGGCCGTTCGATCCAGTCCCAGCCGGGTTCGTCGGGATGATGGTCTCTCGCATAGTCCATCGCGCGCGCGCCACAGGCCGCGATGCGCTCGACGCCCTGCACGACATTGAACGCCCAGGGGACCTGACCGCGAAAAGGCGGCGGCGCCTGTGCGGCATCCTCAATCACGCTTTCGATCAGCTCGGGCTCGACTGGTTTGGGATCATAGGAGCGCACCGACCGGCGCCCGTGGATCGCTGCAATGACGTCCATCTCGCTCTCCCCGGTCTCGATATTTCCGCGGAGCATACGCGAATTCTGAGGCGCAATCTGCGGGCACGGGCTTCCAGCCATTTCGCTGCGCCCTGCCGGCTGGCCTGAAATTTGCTCCTGCATCCTCTGGCTACCCGCTGAACGCGGACTTTCCGATCGTCGGACGGAGGATTGTCATGCTCATCAAGCTTTCCCGTACCTTTGCGCTTGCGGCCGCTTTGCTGTCGTACCAACCGGCGATGGCCGAAACTGCGCTGCGCATCGCGATGACGGCGTCCGATATCCCGACCGCAACGGGAATGCCAAATAATGGCTTCGAAGGCATGCGCTTTATGGGGTATCCGATCTTTGAAGGGCTGGTGCTGTGGGATTTGACCAGAACCGACCGGTTGGCGACCCTGCGGCCCGGGCTCGCGGAGAAATGGGAGCAGGACCCAGCCGATAACAAGACGTGGATTTTCCATCTGCGCCGCGGCGTGAAATTCCACGACGGCACCGATTTCAATGCGGATGCCGTGATCTGGAACCTTGATCGCTATTTCAACAATAGCAGCCCACAATTTGAGCCGCCAAGCTCGGCAATTTCGCGCGCCCGCGTCCCTATCATGGGAAGCTACAAGAAGGTCGATGACGACACCGTCGCCATCACCACGACCAAGCCAGCGTCGTACTTTCCCTATATGGCGGTGTACCTTCTGTTCACGTCGCCTACGTCGTTCGAGAAGGCCGGCCGGGAGTGGGCCAAGGTCGCGACGTTGCCCGCTGCAGGCACCGGTCCATTCCGCATCACCAAGATCGTGCCACGGCAGGAAGCCAATCTCGCCCGGTGGGATAAATACTGGGACCCCAGCCGGATGGCGAAGGTCGACAACGTCGTGCTGATGCCGATCCCCGAAGCGAATTCGCGGCTGGCTGCGTTGCGCGCCGGCCAGGTCGACTGGATCGAAGTGCCGCCGCCCGATGGTCTCGCCTCACTGAAATCGGCGGGCTTCACCATCACGACCGGCTCATATCCGCATGTCTGGCCCTGGTTCTACAACATCGGCGCGACCAACAGCCCTTTCAAGGACGTCAGGGTTCGCCAGGCTCTAAACTATTGCATCGATCGTGAAGGGCTGGTGTCGCTTCTCAATGGGACCGCGGAGCCGTCGGTAGGCTGGCTCAAGGCCAGCGATCCCGATTTCGGAAGCCCGGTCAACCGCTACAAGTTCGACGCGGCCAAAGGCAAAGCCCTGCTTGCCGAAGCGGGATACTCACCGGCGAAACCGTTATCGTTCAAGGCGCTGATCTCGAATTCCGGTTCGGGCCAAATGTTGCCTTTGCCGATGAACGAATTCCTGCAGCAGAACCTCAAAGAAAATTGCGGGGTGAATGTGGAAGTCGGCGTGATCGAATGGCAGGTTCTGTTGACGGCGGCCCGCGCCACACCCGATCATGCAAGCCTGCAAGGGGCGATGGTGCTCAACATCAGCTCGCCATCGTCAGATGCCGGTGTCATGGCGCGTTACTTTGCGGCGGCCAATTTTTCGCCGAACGGATTCAATTTTGAGCAATGGAAGGACGATGATTTCGAGGATGCGCTCAAGACGATTTCCGAGGCGACTGATCCGAAAGCCATCTCGGCCGCCTATCGC
Source organism: Bradyrhizobium sp. AUGA SZCCT0176 (assembly GCF_018130145.1). Lineage (GTDB taxonomy): Bacteria > Pseudomonadota > Alphaproteobacteria > Rhizobiales > Xanthobacteraceae > Bradyrhizobium. The sequence goes on from NZ_JAFCMB010000006.1 coordinate 192,362, forward strand.
AAGGCGCACGAACGCATCGTCGATAATCCTCCCTGGCTTTTCATCGTCCACGATCTTAACCCGCGTGCGATGAGCCCGAAGGTCAAGGGTTTCGTCTCGCCGCAGTCGTGGTTCGTCGATCTCACCCTGGTCAATTTGCAGTAGAGAAGCGTCCGGATTCATTGCCCGCGCCAACGTGCCGAGCGCAGCCTTCTACCGGCCGCGCAACCGGTCGATCCACTTGCCATAGCGATCGCCGGGAATGGTCATCGCGGCGACGCCGGCCATGACCAGTACCAGTCCAAGCGCCAGATTCGCCGGCACGGATTCGCCGAGCAGCAGCACCGAGAGACCGACGCCGATCGGTATGCGCAGATAACCTTGCGCGTTGGTGGTGAGCGTGCCGAGCCGGCTCAGGCACATATAAAACAGCATCAGCCCGAACGCGCTCGAGAAGATGCCCATCGCGACGGTCGCCGCCAGGGCTTCCGCCGTCGGCTGCAAGGTCCAGGGGTGATCGACGATCAGCGATGCCGGCAGCAGCACGAAGCCGCCGAACAGCAGTGAGCCCGCTGCCACCACCATCGGATCGTAGTCGGTCAGCCGCAGCCCGAAGATGGTGGCGCAGGCAAAGGAGAGGGTGGCGACAAGGATGACGATTTCGGCGAACACGTCCTTGCTGAGACCGCCGAGCGCGTCGAGCCCGATGATCGCAGCCGTTCCGGCGAGGCCGAGGATGGCGCCAACCAGCTTCAACAGCGTCGCCGGCTCGTGCCGCGTGATGCCCCAGGTGATCAGGAAGGCAAAAATAGGCGTCGTCGAGGCCAGCACCACGGCGCTGGATGCCGGCACATATTGTTGCGCCCAGGTGATCATCAAAAACGGGATGGTCGAGTTGATGCTCTGCTGGAAGGCGAACAGCTTCCAGGCCTTGGCATCGATCGGGAGACGCAATCCGCGCGCGTACAGGATGACGAGAAGGAATGCGGCCGCGATCAGCGAACGGGCCGAGATGAAGGTGATCGGCGGGATCGAGCCGAGGCCGATCTTGGTCAGCGGATAGGTCGAACTCCAGCAGCACGCCAGCGCCAGCAGCAAGGCATAATCGCGCCAGCTGTGCTTCCCCGGGGGAATGCTAGGTGGCAACGGCGCCTGCGTCCGTCCGCGGCTTTTTCTTCACCCGCTTGATGGTGCCGGAAAAGGTGAACAGCGACCGCTCGCCCGATTTCAGCACCCCGCGCAGGAATATCAGGGAGCCGCCGGCGCGGGTGATCTCACCCTCGCATTCGACCAGTTCGCCTTCGTGTGCCGCATCGAGGAACTCGCAGCCAAATGCGACCGTCACGCCCGACCCCTGCAGCACCGGCGAGGCCAGGGCGAACAGGCAGTAATCCGCAAAGGTCATGAAGCAGCCGCCATGGACGTTGCGCTGGCCGTTGAGGTGTTTTTTCTCGACGCGGAAGGCGCAGCGGACCCGGCCGTCTTCCTCCACCCGGTGCCAGAACGGCCCGCTATTGGTCTCGAAATTGTCACGGGTCCAGGTGCGCCAGCCGGCGAATTCGCCCTCGGTTTCAACGTACAGGTCGGGACGTTTGACGAAGGGGGTCGTGGAGAGGTCATTCACGAAATGGGGCCTTCCTTTGCAGGTTTAAGCCCTTAAATCCGATCCAGGCGTGATGTGCAAACGCCGATCCCGGCTGGCCTGCCGTAAAGCTCTGGACAGGGCGGAAATGCGTCCTAAAAGGCCTTTTCGCAGCCCCCCGATCTTCCTATTAAGGGACCCATGAACGAGCCCCAGATCACCCCCGAACTCGTCGCCAGCCATGGTCTCAAGCCGGACGAGTATGAGCGCATCCTCAAGCTGATCGGCCGGGTGCCGAGTTTCACCGAACTCGGGATTTTTTCCGCGATGTGGAACGAGCACTGCTCGTACAAATCCTCGCGCATCCATCTGCGCGGACTGCCGACCAAGGCGCCGTGGGTGATCCAGGGCCCGGGCGAGAACGCCGGGGTGATCGACATCGGCGACGGCCAGGCGGTCGTGTTCAAGATGGAGAGCCACAACCACCCGAGCTATATCGAGCCCTATCAGGGCGCGACCACCGGTGTCGGCGGCATTTTGCGTGACGTGTTCACGATGGGCGCGCGTCCGATCGCATGCCTCAATGCGCTCTCCTTTGGCGCGCCGGAGCATCCCAAAACCCGCCATCTGGTGTCGGGCGTGGTCGCCGGCGTCGGCGGTTACGGCAATTCGTTCGGCGTGCCGACGGTTGGCGGGCAGGTGCGTTTCCACACCCGCTATGACGGCAACATTCTGGTCAACGCGATGGCCGTCGGCCTCGCCGACACCGACAAGATCTTCTACGCCGCGGCCTCCGGCGTGAACATGCCGATCGTCTATTTGGGATCCAAGACCGGCCGCGACGGCATTCACGGCGCGTCGATGGCATCGGCCGAATTCGATGATGATTCCGCCGAAAAGCGCCCGACCGTGCAGGTCGGCGATCCCTTCGCGGAAAAGCTCCTGCTGGAAGCCTGCCTCGAGATCATGGAAGCCGATTGCGTGATCGCGATCCAGGACATGGGCGCGGCCGGGCTGACCTGTTCGGCGGTCGAGATGGGCGCCAAGGGCGACCTCGGCGTCGATCTCAATCTCGATGCAGTGCCGACGCGCGAAACCGGCATGAGCGCCTATGAGATGATGCTCTCGGAAAGCCAGGAGCGCATGCTCATGGTGCTGAAGCCCGAGAAGGAACAAGAGGCCGAGGCGATCTTCCGCAAATGGGGGCTCGATTTTGCCGTTGTCGGCTACACCACGCCGAGCAAACGCTTCGTGGTGAAGCATGGCGGTGACGTCATGGCCGATTTGCCGATCAAGGAATTGGGAGACGAGGCGCCGCTGTACGACCGGCCGCATGTCGCATCCGCATTGTTGCCGGTGGTGCGCGCGCAGGACGTCAAGCCGCCGATCGGCATTTCGGCCGCGCTGGAAAAGCTGATAGCGACGCCCGAGCTGTGCTCGCGGCGCTGGGTCTGGGAGCAGTACGACCACGTCATCCTCGGCAATACGGTGCAGCGCCCGGGTGGCGACGCCGCCGTCGTGCGGGTGCAGGACGGACCAAAGGGGCTTGCGCTCACGGTCGACGTAACGCCGCGTTATTGCGAGGCTGATCCGTTCGAAGGCGGCAAGCAGGCGGTGGCCGAGGCCTGGCGCAACATCACTGCGGTCGGCGGACGGCCGCTCGCGATCACCGACAATCTGAATTTCGGCAATCCGGAACGGCCCGAGATCATGGGTCAGTTCGTCGGCTGCCTGAAGGGTATTGCGGAAGCCTGTCGTTCGCTCGACTTCCCCGTCGTGTCCGGCAACGTCTCGCTCTACAACGAGACCAACGGCCGCGGCATTCTGCCGACGCCCTCGATCGGTGGCGTTGGGCTGCTCGACGATTTCACCAAGTCCGCGACGCTCGCCTTCAAGGCGGCAGGCGAGGCGATCCTCTTGATCGGTGACACGCAGGGCTGGCTCGGACAGTCCGTCTATCTGCGCGATGTCTGTGGTCGCGAAGAGGGCGCGCCGCCGCCGGTGGACCTCGCCGCCGAAAAGCGCAATGGCGACGTGGTGCGCGGCATGATCCACGCCGGCACCGCAACCGCGGTGCATGATGTTTCCGACGGCGGACTCCTGATCGCGCTCGCGGAGATGGCGATTGCGAGCGGCATCGGCGCGCAATTGCTGGCGGCACCGGCCTCGATCGTGCCGCACGGCTACTGGTTCGGCGAAGACCAGGCACGCTACATCGTGACGGTGCCGGCGGCCGATGCCGGACTGGTGCTGGCGAAGATGAAGGGCGCCGGGGTGCCTTGCGCGCGGGTCGGCACCACCGGTGGTGATGCAATTGCGGTGGCCGGTGAAGCACCGGTCGCGGTGACGTCGCTCAATACGGCGTTCGAAAGCTGGCTCCCGGCCTATATGAGCGGCAAGGCGTCCTGATCTTACGGGCTACTGGCCCTCACAGCACCCGCTTCGCACCCGGAATCTGCCGTAGCGCGCGCGTCAGCGCCCAGCTGAACGCGACCGTCAATACGAAGCCGATGGGGGCTTTCACGGTCGCAGGCATATTGAAATCGAACAGCCAATACTGCAGCCACAGCGCGATCGGATAGTGCACCAGGAACATGCCGTAGGCGTCGCCCTGCATCGGATCGAGGACGCTCTTGCCGGAGTGGGCGAACCGCAGGAAATAGGCCAGGATCAGGAACAGGATGGCCACGCTGAAGACGGTGAAGCAGACAGCATAGGCCCCTTCATACCAGTCGGGTAGGTCTGCTGGATTCCCCAGGTTTTCGCGCTTGATGGAGATCAGCACCCACATGAGGTAATACGGAACGATCGCTAGGATCATCCAATCCCAGCTGACCTTCGCCATCCGGCCGTCAGCCGCGAGCAGCCCGCGATCCATCATCGCAACGCCGATGCCGGCGCCGAAAAAGAAGTAGGTTGCGTAGAGCATCACGCGCCCGTGCTGGACGGAAAACGGTCCGAACTCGAACCAGCTGCCTGCTCCGTAGTAAATCCGCCCGGGAATGTAGAACGCAGCGGTGACGGCAAGCATGACCGCGAAGAACACCGCGGGCCGGCGGCGACCGTGCAGCGAGAGGCGATTGATCGGATCGAGAAGGTTGGGTGACAGCCGATACAGCAGGCAAGCAACCAGGTCGAAGCCGAGCAAGACCCAAAGGAACCAGATCGGTCCGCTCGGCCAGGGTCCGACGGTGACGGTTTTCCACCAGAATGAAGCGAAGCTGACCTCGGGATGCTGACGCAGGGAAATGGCGTAATAGGCGATCGGAATGACGGTCAGCGCGCAGATCGCGAATGGCAGGGCAAGCCGAAACAGGCGATCCTGCAAATAATTCAGCGGTCCCTTTCGCGCAATGCCGGACCATGCGAACAAGCCAGACAGGAAAAAGAACATCGCCATGAAGAAACTGTCGGTGGCGAGCACGATCATGTCGAAGCCGAAGAATGACTTCGGGTCGGTGTGACCGTAGTAAGTATACGGGATGACGGCGTGGTGCAGCAGCACCACCAGCGTCAGGAAGGTGCGGGCGCGATCAAGCGAAAGGTTTCGCGTTTTGGTTTTTGGCACCGCGTGAGCGTCGGCGTGCCCCGCGGCGGTAATCGATGTCATGCGTGCCTCCCCAGCCAGGCTATTTGTCCGGAATGTTGCAGCCGGGAACCCGATCAGCAAGGCCAATCATCAAACCCCGCAGCGAGGCATCGTCGTTCACTCGATGAGAATGTCGCGAGCTCGCGGCTGAAAAGGATCTGGAATTTCGTTAAGCGGCAAAAGCGCCAAGTGCGGCTTCGCGCCAGATGATCCAGCCGTCCGCGCCTTGGCCGGCGGATCAGGCCCTCAGACGACTTCCTCGATCTTGACCTTGTCCGGATAGAACGCCAGATGGCCGGCGATCTCTGCCATCGCCGGGAACGGCGTCTCATAGGTCCAGATCGAGTTCTCCAGTGTCTTGCCGTCGGCGTTGATGCTGAAATAATTCGCGTCCCCCTTATAGGGACAATGCGTGGTCCGCTCGGTGCGGGCCAACAGCGCCATATTGACGTCGCTGCGCGGCACATATTGCACCGCCGGATAGCGCGCCTCCTTGAGAGTGAGGGCCTGGGTGGTGTCGGCGATGACCACGCCGCCGGCCGAAACCCGGACGCGCTTGGGATTGGCCGCAATCGTGATCGGATGGTCGGGACCGGGAAGTTTCATGCTTCTTTGCCTCTTTTTGGGTCAGCCGGATGTGACCGGACGCCTCAACCTGAATGGTTTAAAAGGTTTGAACCCGGGATATAGTGCCGGGCAGGATGACCTAGAAGGGCGTACGCGCTAGGTTTGGCCGTCACGGTCGCGAGAGCTGGCCGTGATTCGCAACATCTGACGGAGACATGCTGGAATGCCGATGGACGCCCACGATATCGAATCGATGATCAAGGCAGCCATACCCGATGCCGAGGTGACGATCCGCGATCTGGCCGGTGACGGCGACCACTACGCCGCGACTGTGATTTCTGAGTCCTTCCGCGGCAAGTCGAGGGTCCAGCAACACCAGATCGTCTACCAGTCGCTCAAGGGGCAGATGGGCGGCGTGCTGCACGCGCTGGCGCTGCAAACCGGGGTGCCCGAAGGCTGACCGAACCTCGGAGGCGCGCCGATGGCGGCGGATGCACACGGCGCGCTGTTTCGACCGATCGTGCCGCACCAGCACAGCCGGGTGACCTACGCCGAGCTGTTCTTCGATCTCGTCTTCGTCTTTGCGGTCACACAGATCTCGCACAGCCTGCTCGGCCATTTCACGCCATTGGGCGCGCTGCAGGTCACGATGCTGTTCCTCGCGGTCTGGTGGGTGTGGGTCTACACCTCCTGGATCACCAACTGGCTCAATCCCGAAAAGACCCCGGTCCGGCTGCTGCTGTTTGCGCTGACGCTCGGCGGGCTCGTGCTCTCGACCTCGATCCCGAAGGCGTTTGACGACCGCGGGCTGTGGTTCGCGTTGGCCTATGCCGCGATGCAGGTCGGCAAGACCGTGTTCCTGTGGGTCGCGACGCCACCGTCGCGTCCCCTGGCGCGGATGAATGCGATCCGCATCACGTCGTGGCTGGCGTTGTCGGCGGTGTTCTGGATCGCGGGTGGCTTTGCGAAGGGCGAAACCCGGCTGGTGCTGTGGGGGATCGCGCTCGTCATCGAATATCTGTCGCCGGCGGTGCGGTTCTGGATACCCCGGTACGGCGCGTCTTCGGTCGCCGATTGGGTGATCGAGGGCGGCCACATGGCCGAACGCTGCGCGGGGTTCATCATCATCGCGCTCGGCGAATCCATCATCGTGACGGGTGTTACTTTTGCCGAGCTGACCTGGACGATCGAAAACGTCGCGGCCTTCGTGTCAGCCTTTGTCGGCACCCTGGCGATGTGGTGGATCTACTTCAACAAGGGCGCCGAAGCGGGATCCGAGGAGATTTCAAAATCGAGCGAACCGGGGCGGCTGGCGCGGCTCGCCTATACTTACCTGCACATGCCGATCGTGGCCGGGATTATCGTCACGGCAGTGGCCGACGAACTCGTGCTGAAGCACCCGGGCGGTCATTCCGATCTCAGGACGGTCCTGAGCGCGACCGGCGGACCGCTGCTGTTCCTGATCGGGACGATCCTGTTCAAGCACAGTTTTCGCGGCTTTCTGCAGCTCTCGCACGGTGTCGGTATTATCGTGCTGTGCGGGCTGGCCTGGTTCGCGCACGACCTGTCGCCGCTATGGCTCTCGTTGCTCACGACCGCGATCATGGTGGTGGTCGCGGTGTGGGAATCAATCTCGCTCAGGTCCGACACGCCGGAGTAACGGCGTGTGCCGGTCGCGTGACCGGCACGCCATCGCGAACTGCAAGCACTACTTCTGGGCGACGAGGTTCTTCAGGACGAGGTCGGACAACTGGACCACAAGGGCACGAAGCCTGACATTTTCCTCGATCAGCGACGCCAGCGCGGCGCTCACGTCGGAATCGGGTCCCTCGTCTTCATCGTCGAGCGCCGATGAAGGTCCGAAGCGGTGCTTCTGGTTCCCGGACGTCGGATACGCATTCCCCATAACTAGATCCCCTGGCACGAACTCACCCCAGCCAAGTCGTATGCGCAGGATTGGCTGAGTCGGCGTCAAAATTTGGACATTTCGAAGGGGAAACGACAGCGCTGCTGCAGCGAATTGCTGGCGTAGATTGCCGAAATTGCAAATTTGTTAAGCATTTGCTTTCATACGGATTACGAAGGTGCAGGTAGCGCGGCGGCGCGGACACCTTTTTTGCAAGTTAAATCTGACCAGCGCGGTCAACTCAGTTCCCACGGCATGCCCGTGGCCGAGAACGCGCGCCGATGAAACAAAGCGAAGCACGTGCCCTGATACTCCAGCAGTGGGATGACTGGATACTGACGCACGCGATCGATCCTGGCGGACCCACCGGCAAGGACTCGCTGCGATTCTTCTACGAGCTGCAGGACGACGGGTCACCGCTGTTGGATTTCCAATCTCGCGGGCAGGACAAATGGCGCATCATTCACGGCTGGCTGTTGGGCGCCGGGCGATTGTCCGATCATTGGATGATGCCTTCGCCACGGATCATACCCACGCGCAAGCCGCGGTCGGCTCGCGGCAAGTCCGGGGCGAAAACGTGAAGCGGCCTCAGCTTGAAGCCGCCAGCGCGTGAACCGAGAACATCCCGCCCTTGTCGGTCCAGGATTCCCGCACCTTCCAGCCCGCCCCGCGCGCCAGTGCGGTGAAACGCTCGAAGCTGTATTTGTAGCTATTCTCGGTATGGATGCTCTCGCCGGGACGGAACGAGAAACTGTGCCCGAGCACGCGCACGTTCTGCGCCTTGCGGCTGATCAGGTGCATTTCGATGCGATGGCGGTCGCGATTGTAGATCGAGCGGTGGGTGAAGGCGGAGAGGTCGAAATTGCCTCCGAGCTCGCGGTTGATGCGCACCAGCACATTGAGATTGAAGCGCGCGGTGACTCCCGCCGAATCATTGTAAGCGTCGTAAAGCACGCGCTCATCTTTTTCGAGATCGACGCCGATGATCATCTGCGCGCCATCGCCGAGGATTTCGCGGGCGGTGCGCAGGAAGGCGCTGGCTTCATGCGGCTCGAAATTGCCGAGCGTCGATCCCGGAAAGAAGCCGAGCTTCGGCATATTGGCGATTTCGGCCGGCAGCGCAAACGGTGCAGTGAAATCGGCGGCCACCGGATAGACGTTGAGACCGGGGAAGTCCGTGCGCAGGGCATCGGCCTGCGCCTTGAGAAAGTCGCCGGATATATCAACCGGGACGTAGGCGCCGAAGTCGCTGCGTTCCAGCAGCAGGCGCGCCTTCGTGGTGGCGCCGGCGCCGAATTCCACCAGCGCCGCCCCCTTCGCGATGATCGCGGCAATCGCATCGCCGCGGTCGCGCAGAATGCCCAGTTCGGTACGGGTCGGATAATATTCCGGCAGCACCGTGATCTGTTCGAACAGCTCCGAACCCGTGACGTCGTAGAAATATTTCGGCGACAGCCGTTTCGGATGCTGTGCGAGGTTGCCGATCACGTCTTCCGCAAATGCGGAAGTCTGTTCGTCGAACTCGTGCGTTTGGGCCAAAGCGGGGGCGTGCACATTCATGATACTCTCCTGAACGCGCTTCCCGGCGCGCTTGATCATCGGTTGGGCATGATCTGGTTTCGAAAGGCGTTACGCGCCATTCCGGATCATGCTTGAGAAAAGTCAGGCGTAGTCTGCAAGGCGCAATCCCGTGAATTGCCAGCGGTGGTGCGGATAAAAGAAGTTGCGATAGGTGATACGGCTGTGTGCGGCCGGAGTTGCAAGCGAGGAGCCGCGCAGCACCAGCTGGTTGACCATGAACTTGCCGTTATATTCGCCGAGCGCGCCTTCGATGGCGCGATACCCGGGGTAGGGCGAGTAGGAACTGCGGGTCCACTGCCAGACGATGCCGAACGCATCGTTCAACAGGCCGGCACGTGCCGCGACTTCCCATTCCATCTCGGTCGGCAGATGCTTTCCGCTCCAGCGCGCGAACGCATCCGCCTCGTAATAACTGACATGGCTGACCGGAGCGGACGGATCGATCGGCTGCAATCCGCCGAGCGTCATGATCCGCCATTCGCCGTCGACCTGGCGCCAATGGCCGGGCGCCTGCCATTGCTCGTTGTTCACGGCGGCAAAACCGTCCATCAGCCACAGCGTCGCCGTTGCGTAGCCGCCGTCCTTCATGAAGGCGAGCCACTCGGCGTTGGTGACGAGGCTGCGGGCGAGTTTCACGGGGCCGACCAGCGCGCGGTGGGCGGGCTTCTCATTGTCGAAATGAAAACTGTCGTCGCTATGCCCGACGGTATGGATGCCTTCGTTCAGGGCGATCCATTCGTCACCGCCCCGTGTCGGGGCAGGGAAGCGCCACGCCGCGTCATAGGCCGGCGGGATCGGGTTCTGGGCGAAGGCGTGCAGGATGTCGGTCAGCATCAATTCCTGATGCTGCTGCTCGTGGTTGAGACCGACTTCGACCAGCGGTACCAGTCCGGTAAGGACGTCCTCGCGCGCGGTCTGGAAGAATTTGACGACGGCGGCATCGACATGGCGCCGATAGGCGGTGACTTCATCGGCGCTCGGGCGCGTGAGGTGACCGCGCTGGTGGCGGGCATGGCGGGGGCCGGCACTGACATAATAGGAGTTGAACAGGAAGGCGTAGTCGGGGTGAAAAACCCGATAGCCCTCGCAATGCTCGCCGAGCAGGAATTGCTCGAAAAACCAGGTGGTATGAGCGCGGTGCCACTTTGCCGGGCTGGCGTCCGGCATCGACTGGATCAGCTGATCCTCGGGGGACAGGGGTGCGGCCCGGCGCTCGGTCTCGTCCCGGACAGCGAGATAGGCGTCGACCAGTCGCTGGGCGAGGGTGCCGGAATCGGAAAAGAGTGACGGGATGGGGGTGGCAAACGCGGCCGCGGCTACTGATTTCGTCACTGGTGGCTCCGGTTCGGGAGAGAACGTTTCTCTGGCAGACAGGTTCCTGACGGACAGTCCGTCCTAGATAGGGGTTCCCATCCGGGAAAAAAGCCTCCCGGCGCCATGATATTGATGCCATCAGACTATGAGTCGCCCGGCCTTTTGGGCCCCGCGTCAAGGCCGCGCATGCCAGCTCCTCGCCATTTTACTTTGGATGCACAACGGTTTGGGCTACATATATAGGCAGGATCGGGTTAAATCGGACGAGCCGGCCCGCAAGGCTTAGCCGCAGGGGGCCGTGCCCCAAAAGGAAGCGAATATGAGCATCGAGCAATTCATCGACAACGAAGTGAAGTCGAACGACGTCGTGCTGTTCATGAAGGGAACACCGCAGTTTCCCCAGTGCGGTTTTTCGGGGCAGGTGGTCCAGATCCTCGATCACGTGGGCGTCGGCTACAAGGGCCTGAATGTTCTGGAGTCCGCCGATCTGCGCGACGGCATCAAAACCTACTCCAACTGGCCGACCATTCCGCAACTCTACGTCAAGGGCGAGTTCGTTGGCGGCTGCGACATCGTCCGCGAGATGTTCCAGGCCGGTGAACTGCAGCAGCTGCTGGCCGACAAAGGCGTTACCGTCAACACGGCGGCTTCAGCCTGAGTTCAACCGCGCGCCAGATCGGCAAGGCGCGGCTGGAAGTCATCATTGCCGACATCACCAGCTTGCGCGTTGACGCCATCGTCAACGCCGCGAATTCGTCCCTGCTCGGCGGGGGCGGCGTCGATGGGGCGATCCATCGGGCGGCTGGACCTGAGCTGTTGGCCGAGTGTCGCACCCTGAATGGTTGCGCGACTGGCGATGCCAAAATCACCCGCGGCTACCGGCTGAAAGCCCAACATGTGATCCACACAGTTGGACCGGTTTGGAACGGCGGTAACCTTGGCGAAGACGATTTGCTCGCCTCGTGTTATCGCCGCTCGATCGAACTTTGCCGGAAGCACGGTCTTGCCTCCGTGGCTTTTCCGGCGATTTCAACCGGCATCTATCGCTTCCCCGCCGAACGCGCGGCCGGGATCGCGGTCGCAACCGTGGTCGATGCGCTGGCCACGGCACCTGAAATGACCAGCGTGATTTTTTGCTGCTTCTCCGAGGATAGCGCTCGCCTGCATGAATCGGCGCTGGCTGCCTTCGGGAGCCCTTGTGCCTGATGACACGCGACCGCTACACTCCCCGGGCGAATTCCGGGGAGGGGTCCAATGAATTCACGTCAAGTGCTGTGCGCGTTCGTTGGTGGCGCGCTGATGCTGGGGGCGCCGCCGCTCGCCCGCGCTCAAGGCACCTTCGACATGCCTGCGGGAGCACGTTTCAGTGAAGCAAAACTCGCCAAGATCAGCGAGTTCTTCGCGAACGAGGTCGCAACCGGCAAGATCGCCGGCGCGAATGTGCTGATCCAGCAGCGCGGCAAGCCGGTCTATCATCAGACCTTCGGCGTGCAGGACGTGGTCTCCAAGACGCCGATATCAGACAAGACCATCTTCCGCCTGTCGTCGCTGACCAAAGCGATCACATCAGTCGTGGCGATGCAGCTGATCCAGGACGGCAAGATCAAGCTCGACGATCCCGTCTCGAAATACATTCCGTCCTTCGCAAACATGAAGGTCGGGGTGGAGAAAAAGGCCGAGGACGGCAACAGGACGCTCGAACTGGTGCCGATGACCCGGCCCATTACCATTCTCGACCTGTTGCGTCACACCTCCGGCATCACCTATGGCTTCTATGGCGACAGTCTGGTGCGCAAGGCTTACAAGGAAGCCAACATCTATGCGGGCGAATTCGACCTTGCCGAGTTCGCCGAACGGATCGCCAAGCTGCCGCTGCACAACCAGCCGGGCGCGCTCTGGCAATACGGCCATTCCACCGACATCCTGGGACGGATCATGGAGATCGTGTCCGGAAAATCATTGCTCGAGATCGAGAAGGAAAAGCTGCTCGATCCGCTCGGCATGACCGACACCGGCTTCTTCGTCACCGAACCGGAGAGGTTGCAACGGCTCGCCCAGCCGGTGCCGAACGACAGTGATTTCCGTGTCGGCCGCCAGTACCGGACCGAGGTTCGCCAGAAATGGGAATCCGCCAGCGGCGGCATGGTCTCGACCATGTCGGACTTTTCGCGCTTTGCGCAAATGCTGCTCAACGGCGGGACGTTCGAGGGCAAGACCTATCTCAGCCCGAAGACGTTCGAATTGATGGCATCGGACCATACCGGCAAGAGCTCCGGCGTCGAGCGGGACTATTTCTATTTTCCCGGTGACGGCTTCGGCATGGGGCTTGGGTTTGCCGTGCGCACCGATCCCGGCAACGCCAAGCCTCCGCCGCCGGGATCGCTGGGCGAATTGAAATGGGACGGCGCCTCGGGTTGCTACATGGTGATCGACCGCAAGCAGGAAATGCTTTTCGTATTGCTGGAACAGACTCCCACCGAACGGCAGCGCGTTCAGCGCACCCTCAAGCAGTTGGTTTATGAAGCGATGGAGAATTGACGGCGTGAGGCTCCGCGGTCTTTTCGTCGCGGCGCTGGCCGCATTCGTCGTCCTGGTCTCGTCGCATGTCGTGCGTGCCAGCGAGCCTGCGCCGGGCGCGGGAAGCTTTTCGCGCGAAGGCCTGACGCGCGTCGGCGACTATATCCGCAACGAAATCGCGACCGGCAAAATCCCCGGTGCGATCCTGCTGATCCAGCAGCACGGCAAGCCGGTCTATTTCGAGAACTTCGGCGTCCGCGACGTCGCGACCAAATTGCCGATGACCGCGGATACCGTCTTCCGCCTCTATTCGATGTCGAAGCCGATCACCTCGGTGGCGGCGATGATGCTGGTCGAGGACGGAAAATTAAAGCTCGACGATCCCGTCTCGAAATACATCCCGGCCTTTGCGACGACAAAAGTCGGTGTCGAGAAGCGCGCCGACGATGGTACGCTGACGCTGGTCGAGGAGCCGCTCGAACGGCCCATTACGATCACCGATTTGCTGCGCCATACCTCCGGCCTGCCTTACGGTTACATGGGAGGAGGTCTCGTACGCGCCCGCTACGCCGAGGCTGGTCTCATCCGCCGCAACCTGACCAATGCCGAGTTTGCCGAGCAAGTCGCAAAACTGCCTTTGGTCGAGCAGCCAGGCACGCGATGGGACTACGGCTATTCCACCGACGTACTGGGTCGCGTGATCGAGGTGGCGTCGGGAAAATCCCTGCTTGAATTCGAAAGGGAACGCTTGCTCGGCCCACTCGGGATGAACGAGACGGCGTTCGTCGTCGCCGATCCGGCGATGCGGCCACGCATTGCCGAGCCGATGCCGACCGATCGCGCGATTAGCCCGGTCACCAACGTTCGGGATCCGATGGAGCCGAGGAGGATGCAGTCCGGCGGCGGCGGCATGGTGGGTACCATCGGCGACTACGCACGCTTCGCGCAGATGCTGCTGAATGGCGGCACTTTCGAAGGCCGTCGTTACCTCAGGCCCGAGACGATCGCGCTCATGACGTCCGACCACATCGGCGCGGAAACGAAAATCGCGCGCGACTACGCTTACTACCCCGGCGAAACGAGCGGCTTCGGGCTTGGCTTTGCAGTACGCACGTCGGTGCCGCCGAACACGTCATGGCCGCTGGGCGAGTACCGTTGGGACGGCGTCGCGGGCACGTTCTTCTTCATCGATCCCAAGGACGATATGTTCGCGATCTGCATGGTGCAGACGCCATCGCAGCGCGGACGTATTCAGCTTGCATTGAAGACGCTGATCTATCAAGCGTTGGGGAGATGAGCGTTAGGCCCCGCGCACAATCTCGCGCACGAATCCGACCGTCTCCTCGATCATCGCGGCCGTCACATCGAGATGGGTGCAGGCACGGATCCTGCCGTCCATCATCGCCAGCAGCACGCCGCGCTTGCGCAGAGCCTCGATCATCTTGTCACCCGGGATGCCGGCACCGTCAGGCTTGAAGAACACCAGGTTGGTTTCCGGCTGCTGCACCTCGACGCCATTGATCTGCGACAGCCCGCGCGCCAGCGCCCGCGCGTTGGCGTGATCGTCGGCGAGGCGGTCGACGTGATGGTCGAGCGCGTAGACGCAGGCCGCTGCGCAAATGCCGGCCTGCCGCATCGAGCCGCCCAGCCGCTGCTTCCAGCGCCAGACATTGTCGATGAAATCGCGCGAGCCAGCGATGGCGCCGCCGACGGGCGCGCCGAGGCCTTTGGAGAAATCGATCCAGGCCGAATCCCAGCCCGCAGCCATGTCGCGCGCGGAAATGCCTGACGCGACGCAGGCGTTCAAGAGCCGCGCACCGTCCATATGGGTGACGAGCCCGTTGGCCTTGGCGATTTCGACGACCTCATCCAGCGCGGCCTTCTTCCAAATCGTGCCGCCGCCGATATTGGCGGTCTGTTCGACGCTGACGACGGTTTGCGGCGGCTGGTAGCGCGAGCGTGGGTGAAGCGCGGCCAGAAACGTCTCCGGCGAGAATTGCCCGTCGTCGCCCGGCAGTGGCGTGATCTGGAAGCCGCCGAGCGCGGCATGCGCACCACCTTCGCGGGCGATGATGTGCGCGCTGACATGCGCCAGGATCTCGTCGCCCGGCCGGCACCAGGACAAGGTCGCCGCGACGTTGCACATGGTGCCCGACGGCATGAACACGGCCGCCTCCTTGCCGAGCAGGTCGGCGACGCGTTCGCAGAGCAGATTGACGGTCGGATCGTCGCCGATCTGTTCGTCACCAACCTCGGCCCGCGCCATTGCCTCGCGCATCGCCGGCGTGGGGCGGGTCTGGGTATCCGACAGCAGGTTGATACGGACCGGCGCTGCCTTGGGATCGCGCGGAGGAGGGGTGTAATAGGTCATTGGCTGGCTCTCGGTAGTTGCAAGACGGCGAGGAGAGGAGGGAATTATCTGAAGCGCAGATTTTCGCGTGACAACTGGTCGATCGATCTGCACCCCATCAGCTTCATGTCGCGCTCGATCTCGGCCCGCATCAGGCCGAGCGCACGCTCAACGCCGGCCTGGCCGGCTGCCGCGAGAGGATAAAGATAGAAGCGGCCGACGCCAACCGCTTTGGCCCCCAGCGACAATGCTTTCAGGACATGGGTGCCACGCTGGATTCCGCCGTCCATGATGACGTCGATCCGGTCGCCGACGGCATCGACGATTTCAGCCAGTTGATCGAACGCCGCCCGCGAGCCGTCGAGCTGCCGGCCGCCATGGTTGGACAGGATGATTCCGGTGCAGCCGATCTCGACGGCGCGTTTGGCATCGGCCACCGACATGATGCCTTTCAGGCAGAATTGTCCGTTCCATAGCTTCACCATTTCGGCGACGTCGTCCCAGGTCATGGAAGGGTCGAGCATTTCGGTGAAATAGCGCCCGATCGACATGGCGCCGCCGCTCATATCGACGTGCTCGTCGAGCTGAGGCAGTTTGAAGCCCTCATGGGTGAGATAGTTGATGCCCCACATCGGCTTGATTGCGAACTGGGCCATGCCGGCAAGCGTCAGGCGGAAGGGAATCGAGAATCCGGTACGCAAATCGCGTTCGCGGTTGCCGCCGGTGATGCTGTCCACCGTCAGCATCATGACGTTGACGCCGGCTTGCTTCGCCCGCTGCATCATGGCGCGGTTGAGGCCGCGATCGCGGTGAAAATAGAACTGATAGACCTGCGGCGTATCGTGCGCCTTGCGCAATTCCTCAAGGCTCACCGTGCCGAGCGAGGATACGCCGAACATCGTGCCGTACTTCGCCGCCGCTGCGGCTACCGCGCGCTCTCCGGTATGGTGGAACAGGCGCTGCAGCGCGGTCGGCGAGCAATAGACCGGCATCGCCAGTTTCTGGCCCATGACGGTCACCGACATGTCGATGGCCTCCACGCCGCGCAGGACGTTGGGGACCAGATCGCAGCGCTCGAAGCTTTGGGTATTCCGGCGCAGCGTTGCCTCGTCGTCGGCGGCGCCGTCGATGTAATTGAAGATCGGGCCGGGCAAGCGCTGTTGCGCCAGCTTGCGGAAATCATGGAAGTTGTGGCAGTCGCTCAGGCGCATGGGGCGTTCCCATTGGGGGCAGAAAAAAGGCCCCGGTTTTCCCGGGGCCTTTAATAACTCGAAAATGCGTTCCGATCAGCGCGAATAGAACTCGACGATCAGATGCGGCTCCATCTGCACCGCGAACGGCACGTCCGACAGCGCCGGGATGCGGGTGAACTTCGCCGTCATCTTGGAGTGATCGGCCTCGATGAAGTCGGGCACGTCGCGCTCGCCGAGCTGGACGGCTTCCAGCACCGGGGTGAGCTGCCTGGAGGATTCCTTGATCTCGACGACGTCGCCGGGCTTGACCTTGTAGCTCGAAATGTTGACGCGGCGGCCGTTCACCTTGATGTGGCCGTGGTTGATGAACTGGCGCGCGGCGAACATGGTGGCGACGAACTTGGCGCGATACACCACGGTATCGAGGCGGCGCTCGAGGAGGCCGATCAGGTTTTCACCGGTGTCGCCCTTCATCCGGCCGGCTTCGACATAGATGCCGTGGAACTGGCGCTCGGAAATGTTGGCGTAATAGCCCTTGAGCTTCTGCTTGGCGCGGAGCTGCACGCCGAAGTCGGACAGCTTGCCCTTGCGGCGCTGGCCGTGCTGGCCGGGGCCGTATTCACGGCGGTTCACGGGGCTCTTGGGGCGGCCCCAGATATTCTGGCCCATACGGCGATCGATCTTGTATTTCGCCTCACTGCGCTTAGTCATCGCGTCCTCTTGATAAGTTTGGGTTTTGAGGAGACGCGCCCTCCTGTGCGCCGGGAACTTCCCGGTGCCGACAGGTCCGCCTCGAAAGCTTCAAGGAGAACCACGGGTCGCGAAACGCAACGCGGGCCGAAAACGGCCCGCGAGCAAGCGGGTTATTAGGGAGAAAGCGCCGTTCTGTCAATGCGAAGGGCACGTCATTCCGCGGCGCGAAGCGAACCCGGAATCTCGAGATCCCCCGGGGTGCAATTGCACCCCCGGAGGTTCGCTTCGCCCCCGGGACGACGGCCAAGAAGCCGTCAAGTCGCGACCGCCCGGACCGCTTTTGGCTCGGTTTGCTGCCGATTCGAGCGCAATTCGCCGGCGATTTCGGTGTTCAGCACCTGTTCCAGCCGATTCAGCACCTTGGCGATCAGGGCGGCATCGGTAATCCGGTGGTCCCAGCGCAGCACGACGTCGATCGTCTGGTCCGGTTTCTCGACCCCGTAGCTCAGGACGAACGGGCCCGGGCTCAGGGCGTGGAGCTGGCCGGCGCCATAGGCGGCCACGGACGTGACCCCGAAACTGCCGAAATAATTGGCGCGCTGGCGGCCGAAATTGAGCCCGATCGCCCAGAACAGCCGGCGCACCGGCAGCGGCAGCCGGGTCGTGCGCAAGATTTTCCGGAACGCCGGCACCTGTTCGATCGGCGCCTCCTTGGCATGCCGGATCATCGCATCGACGTCCGCGAGCGACATTTCATCGGGGGCGGTGACCTTTTGCGGCAGCACGCAATCCTGGCCGTCTTCGACGCGCGCGATCGCCACCATCGCGACGCTGCGCGGCAGTTCGTAGAACGCAGGCGTTGGCCATTTGACGTAGAGCGTGCGCAGCACCGGCTGCTCCTTGGCGACCAGCGCGAACGCCTTGACGAAGATCGCCGCCCAACCCGGCCGCACGGCGGCCTGCGCGCGGGCCTCCAGCAGCCCGCGGATATTGAGCGGCCGCGCCAGCGAGACAAACGGCACGCGGTTCGACGCATGCATGAGGTCAGCGATGAGACGGCGCGGCAATGTTATTTTTCGAACCGTTCCGCGCATGGCTCCGCTCAACTTCCCGCAATCAACAAATCAGAAAAACCGGCGGGCCCAACGACCCGCCAATCCCCTGATGTAGCACGAACCGGCCGGTTTGACGCCAGAGCCTTTCCGTTTCGATTGCATCGAAACGGGGTTCTGGGTCCTTATTTTTGACGCGTTTTCTTGACGCGAACCGGGTCCACCCACGGATCAAGTCCGAGGGCATGCTTCGCTGGAAAACGTACAGCCTTATGGCGCCGGTTTGGCCAATGGTTCGCCCGCCTTGACGACGTAAACCCCAAGCACTTTGAAGGGCTTGTCGCCGGCCTTGGCGTCGTGAACGGCGCCCTCCGGGATCTGGTAGGATTCGCCGGCCTTGATCTTCACGGGCGGCTTGCCGTCGATGATGAGCTCAAGCTCGCCCTCGAGCACATAGCCGGTCTCGGCGCCGGGATGGGTATGGCGGCCGGCCGCGCCGCCGGCAGGCACTTCCGCAATCGCGGTGACGGTGTTGTAGCCGGGCGGGAAATCGAGTTTTTGCAGCGGGGTGCGCTTGATGCCGCTTTGCTGGGCAATCGCAACCCCGGCGCCGGCGAAGGCAATGACGGTCAGTCCGAGCAGAATTTTCCTGATCATGATGTTTGTTCTCCCTGTCGGAAAAGACTAGCAGCGACACCGCGGTGGGCAAAGCGGGGCGGGCAGCTAGACTCTTGTCTTGACGCGTTTTCTTCACGCGAACCGGTAGCCACTTCGCTCGAAAACGCTCTATCGCTTGATCCCTTCAAAGCTCGCGGCGATGCCGCGCTGAAACAGTGACCAGTCGAAGCCGAGCGCGAGCGCCACATAACCGCGCTCGATCATTTTATTGGCCTGTTCGGCGGATCGCGCGACGCCGCCGATCGGCACGCCGCTCTTGAGGATGCCTTCCTCGGCGCGCTGCATCAGCGCGACCACCTGGGGATCGTCGGGCAGGCCACGCTTGTTGATGGAGGTCGCAAGGTCGCCGGGGCCGATCACCGCAAGGTCGATGCCTGGCGTTGCCATGATCTCGTCGATGCGGCTGACCGCCTCGACATGTTCGATGGTGATCATGCAGATCATGTCATCGTCGGCGGTCGCCATGTAGTCCGGCATCGACACGCCCCAGCGGAACGGCGCGTGAAACGGGCCCCACAGCCGGTCGCCCTTCGGCGGATAGCGCACGCTGCGCACCGCCTTTTCGGCGTCCGCTGCGCTGCAGATCATCGGAAAATTGATGCCGAGCGCGCCGATGTCCATCGGCGCCTTCGCCAAATGCGGCTCGTTGGCCGCGATCCGCACCATCGGCACGCAGGGCGTGCCTGAAGTGGCCGTGATCATCGCATGCGCGGAGCCGAGATCGATCGGGCCGTGTTCGAGGTCGACGATGATCCAGTCGATCCCGGTGCGGGCCATGATCTGCACCGTCTGGAGCGAGGGGATGGTCGCGATGGCGCCGAAGGTCGGGCGCTTCTCGCGCCATTGCTGACGGAGACGGTTGAGCGGCGTGAGGGAGGCAGAGGTCAATTGCAAGGCTCCGTTGGGCGGGCAGGGTGTATGCACGGCGATCAGAGTAACGGTGTAGCATCCTCTCGTCGTCCCGGCGAACGCCGGGACCCATACGCCGCGGCAGTCATTGTTTGCAGAAGGTCTCTAACGCCACCGCTCTCACCGATGGGCCGCGGCGTATGGGTCCCCGATGCGCAATTGCGCATCTGAGCTCAAGGCCGGGACGACGGCAGTGTTTGTAATTGCACCATCATCCAAACGCAACTTCGCGATCTCGCGACGCAATGCGCCCGAGCTTTGCCAGAAATTCCTTGCCCCCAAAATGAGAGGGCGCAGGGAAGACCGGGTGCGCGCTGCACCCGCGGTCCCGTGTGCGGTTTGCACAAAACAAAGTGCACACGAGCATACAGGGCAGCGGAGAACACCCGGCCTTCCCTGCGCAATGGCTTTACGGCTTATGCCGTGCTCTCCCCGGAGACGAGTTCTTGGTTGACTCCGTCGCCGCCGTTCAGCTCTCGCCTACCCGACAGCTTGCCACCTGCAACGGGTGCCAGGACCACACGGTTTTGCCGTACGCTTATCCACGCCGTCGTCGAGGCGTAAACCAGCGTCCACCGCAACCCGCCCAACGTCCGTGACGACGGCCGACGCCCTTCTGAGTAGGACGGGATGGCCAAACATATGCACCTGATTTGCCTTCTGGTAAACAGAAATATTTTTTATTTCAGGGCTTGACATGACTTCCGTAAATCGGAAGTGATTTGCCCGTCGGGCCAATTTGTCGCATCGCGACCTTCCTCCCCGTCGGTCTTCCGGGGCTGCGCAGTCACGCCCGGAAGCCATAGACGGATCGCATTGGAGCATGTCACGCTTACTGCCCCCACCACCGGGAAGGTGATCGTTAAACGGAAGTTGCGCAGTACTTTGCCGCCAGCAGATACAGTCGAAAAGCGACCGGACACCCCGCAAATAGTTCGTTCGTGCGAACCGTGCCATTACCGGGCCGGAACCAAGCGCGCCCTGATCGATTGACGTGCAGCCTGCATCTCAGTGCATTCCTCACACTCTGGAGATTTCATGTTGCTTCCCAAGGGAACAATCGTGGCCGTCGCCGACGGAGAAAAGTTCAACCTCTTTAGCAATACCGGCGATGAGGCCAGCCCAGCGCTGACGGCGATGCCTGAATCGGAGATCGAAAACGTAAACAAGGGGTCCGGCGCGGGCCATCAGAGCAGTTCCGCCAATCCTGACGAAAGCCAGGCCGCGGAAGACGGCTTCGCCGGCGGAATAGCGGGTTTACTCAACAAACGGGTTCTGGATGGCGAAATTTCGGATCTCATAATCATCGCCGCCCCGCGCACCCTCGGCGAACTTCGCAAGAGCTATCATAAAAAGCTGTCGGAGGTTCTTCGCGGCGAGATCTCGAAGGACCTTACCGGTCATGCGGTGCACGATATCGAAAAGACGATCGCTGCGGCCTAGAGTCTTATCGGTTCTGATTGAATGAGAACCGAAGCTCCAGACTGTTGTCTTGGACGCGTTTTCTACCGCAGATAAGTTTAAGCAATCTGCGTAAACTTGATTGCTCTGCGAAGCGGTATCCACCCCGGATCAAGTCCGAGGACATGCTTCGCTCGAAAACGCGACAGCGGTGGGCATCCACGGTGCCGCTCACGGGTCTCTGACACGAATCCGCGGTGACGGCGCAACTTTCCCCCTGGCCAGCAGCGGCGACATCCCGGCACTTGTTCGTATTGAAACTTCATGTTGGAGACCAAAATGCGCGTTGGAAAAATTGCAATCTCTCTCGCGACATTGTTTATCGGCATTTCCGTCGAAAATGTATCAGCTCAAGTTGCGAACCCCGAACTGGAGGCGTGCCGGTCGACGGGTTTAATTGCACTGAGAGAGCGCAATCCCGGCATCAAGGACGTGACTCTCGACGTTGACGGAATGACGGTTGCAAAGGCCAATACGAAGGTCGAGGACACGCCCATCAAAACCATTGTTATTGGCGATGCCTATCTCGAAAAAGGCAAGCAGGACACGCGCCGAACCTTTCTCTGCCTGATCGGCGAAAAGGGCAAAGTCTTACTGACGTTTTTTACGGACAAATAGGCGGACGAGCTTGAGGAGCCGCCCACGCGTTCAAGCGTTCGCGGCGTCTAGTTGCCGAACATCACCAGGCGCGAAGTGGCGTCACTACCAAAAGCCATGACCGGGGCTTCTTCGTGCTCTCGTGGTTCCAGTCGCTGTTTCGCCCGGGCAGCCTCGCGCCTGGATTTGCGTTCGGCGTAGCGTTTGCGGCGTTCACGCACTTCGGCTTCAGCCTTCTTCGCGTCTGGCTTCTCAATGCGTTTTTCCGGCTGCGTTGCCTGCACCGGCTCGGGTGCCGAGTCCACCACCGCAGCCTGTTGCGATGTCTGTTGGGGCGGCTGCGGCGGCTGGGCCGCCTCGGCCGTGGTAGGCAGGATGACCCTGACGGCGGACGGCAGTTCCGCGGTCGTACGTGCCTGGTAGCCGGAGCGTTCCTTGAGCGCCGAGTTAGCCATCAGGAGTCCGCTGCCAAAGCCAACTCCCAGGATGACAAAAGTAGTTCCCACCCCTGCGAAAAAAATGCGCGCGCTAGATGCCATGACCGTGTCTCCAAGAATGCACGTCAACACCGTGATCTCGAGATAGGTTCCGAGCCGGGAAAAATAGGTAACCGGCGTTTCCTTTGCCTCCGCTATCCTTACCCGCTCGTAGTGCTTGTGCACGACTCGCGGCGCAATTCAGAACGTGGCTTCCCATGTTGAGATCAATGACTCTCGCTGTATACCAATCCTCTACTTCAATAGCGGAGAAGGCGTGCTTGAGGTTTGCGCCTCGTTCGAGCATGCTGATGCAGTGTCCGAAAAAGCTTGTCGTCGCGATGATGAGCAGCGCTGCCGAGCATTATAAAAAGCCCTGCCGAGCGGGTGCTCGGCAGGGATCACGCAGAGAAGTCGACGGACGGCAAGAGGGGACTTGGTGGCCCATCGAGGGTCTGCGAGCGTATTAGCGTCGGCACTAACGTCCCGGATTGCCACTTGTTCCCGGCAGGATACTCTCTGGAAAGTCTGTCGCTTAATCGCCGTCCGCTTTGAACCTGATAGCGATCATCGACGGTTCGCGAACGTCGGTTATGCCGACAGACGTCGGTCCACCGGCCCGCAGTGGGTGCGCTCAATCTTGCCTGACGGGCTGAAACGAAAATGCGCCCGCACCAGACTGGCTTTGTTGTTCCGATAATCGACCCAAATGCCGTCTTCCGTCACCGTGAGATCGTCGAGGGTAAAGGCAGTCGGGAGCAGATTTTGAAGTTTGCCGGTCCAGTAAGCCGACAACGGCTCTCGCCCGGTCAGGCGCGCACCCTCACAATCGCATTCAAGAGTGGCGCGCTCGTCGTAGAGATCGAGCAACGCGTCGAGGTCGCCTGATCGACATGCGTCGAGCCAGTCAATAACAACGGCCAGCGGATCGAAGTCATCAGGGGCAAGCGACATAACGTTCCCATCACAAGCAGTCTGCCGCCCCAGGCGCTGAATAGGCAGTCGATGATGAATGCACCTTGAACGGCCCAAGCCTCGCACCCCGTAAAAACACGGTGCCTCTCCTCATGCGAAGTCTTCACTGTGCCGCGAAGGTGAGTCGTGTTTGTGCGTGCGCGCACGCAGGAGAAGCGATGACTGGCTGATGCCGCTCTTGCCAAAAGCAGACTGCGCCCAACGCAAGGCTTGTTCCCCAGGGAACAGCGCGGCGCGGCAGACGGGGGTATTGTGCGGCTCACCGATGAAACGGAGCGATGATCGCCCCGGTCGGACACGAAGGAGCAAACCGATGACCAGCCATACCGGACTTCTGAACGACACCGAGCTTGCGATCGCTTCAGGTGGCGTCACTTCCCTGATCGGCACCAGCACCATTGCGCATCCGCACATTCCCCGGAATCACGACCTGCTGACGCCGCAGCAGATCGCAAAGCTGCTTTCGTTCAACGGCGGCTTCAGCCCCCCGATCCCCCGCAGCTGATTTCAGCAAGCCGAGAGCTGAATTGCCTGGTCTCGCCTCCCCTGGCCAAGGAGGCGAGATCTTTCCTTGCCCACAGATGACGGGGGTGCTGCGGGGCGCCTACAAGCCCATCGAGAAGTTGGCTGCCGCGACCGCACCCGCTCCTCACTTCGCGGCGGCCTGCTTCTTGTCGCGCGGCAGGAATGGCTTGAGCGGACGCTTGATCGCGCCCGCGCAGGCACGGGTGACGGTCTTGCCGCCGTCGGTCCAGGTCTGCGTGCCCTTCAGCCCGGCGCTGCGCCGCACGAAGCTGCCGCTGTACTTCGCCTCGTACGCCCGGCTCCCGCTCTTCCAGGTGCCCTGAAGATCGATCTTCTGGCCGTCTATTTTTCCGGTCCCCTGCTCGGCGGTGGCCTCGACGGCGGCGTTGCGCAGCCGCACCACATGCGTGTAGCGCGCGGTGCTGCCGCTGATCGTAACCTCGATGGCCTCGCGCATCTTGTCGCTGGTAAACGGCAGCTTGTCGCATACCATGGTGCCGCGATAGGTGGCGTCGAGCACTTCCGCCGCGACGGGCGTGCCCATCGCCGCCATCATCGCCGCCGCCAGCACCGCATGTTCCAGCCGCACCATTGCCGCCCCCTTTGTCTCGTTGCCGCCACCGAGCAGTCTTCCGCCGCTTCATTCAATCCGCATCGTACTGCTCAACCGGGGACGTCGATAGGGGTTGAACTCAGCTTCGCAGCAGCAGCGTGGCGGCTGACCGAGACCTGGGATGGGTGAAAAAACCTGACCTCCCAGGGAGGTCCGTACCTGGCGCAAGGCGGACACTCCACACACTGAACATGTTCGCCAAGAGCCAGATGCAGACGAACGCAACGCAGCAAAAAAATGATCAGTTTGCAATTACAGTGACGGTATCGGACTTCCATGACCCCACAACCAGCTTCAAGCCGAGCGCACTCAAGCAGTTGCACGGGATGACCACCGGGCTCATTCAGCTTGCTTCATCCAGCGCACAATCCCGGGCCAATACTCCTCAAGCGTGCGCCTCCCCATGAACAGACTTAGATGGCCGCACGGGGCGACCGCGTGGCGCAGAGATTCCGCCGGCGTTCCTACGAGCCGTTCCACTGCAAGCAATTGTTCCGGGGCGACCACTTCGTCGGCGCTCCCGGCCAGAAGATACATCGGAAGCAGCAGCCGCGAGAGGTCGATCTCTTTTCCCAGGGCGACGAAATTTCCGCTGGCGAGCGCGTTGCATTTGTACAGTTTCTCGACAACTTCGAGATAGTATTTTCCGGGAACGTCGATCGTCCAGGAATTCCAGTTCTTGAAGATGGCTTCGAGTCGGGTGAATTCCGGCGAGCCGATCGGCTGCACAGTCTGCAGAGAGTTGCGGATATCGTTCGGATCAGTCTCGTTCCCCCAGAACGGCGCGACGTTGCGGCCGATAACGAGACCATCACCTGACTTGACCAGGCTCTCAAACACGAACCGTGGGGTCGCCTCGGCGATAACAGACAAACCGGATTGCCGCGCGGCAATATCAACCGGCGCGCCGGCCATCACAAGCTTGCGTACCTTGGCCGGGAAGCGTCCCGCATAGACCAGGGATAACCAGCCGCCCTGGCAAAGCCCCACGAGATCGACCAGGCCGCCGAGATGATCGACAAGGACATTGAGATCGGCAAGATATTCGTCGATTCCGAGAAATCGCATGTCAGCGCTGGCAGAGCGCCAATCGGCCATGAACAGCCGTTCAATTCCAGCGCCATGGAGGGCAGCAACGAGACTGTGGCCGGCTGCAAGGTCGGCGATAGCGGCTCCATGCAGCGCGAGCGGTGGGCACAGCAGGGTGGGAACGCCGCTTCCGCCCACAGTAAAGTCACGAAGCCGGACGGCATGCAGCTCCAGCGCGATCGTGCTTGGCGTGGCTCCTTCCGGCTCCTGCGCAGGATTGGCGCCACCAGCGTCGGCTGAGAATCCAAGAAGCTGCGCGGCGACGGACGAGGCGGTTTCAGCGGCCGATGCAGCGACCATCGCAGGCCAGAAGAACGCCGCATAAGGGAATTGATCGCCTGGATACCGATCCATTTGATTGATGTCCGGTGCGCCCCCACGCGATAGCCTAGCACTTTTCGCTGGGCATCGAGCCGGGAAATGGCGCAACCGGGCTCAGCTATTGGCCATGGCTGCTCCTGGCGCAGAGCGGGACAGCGGGACATTCACCGAAAAGGCTGACGAAGCAACCGCCACCTGCGAGCGGCTACGCGGCCGATCGCGCAACGGTCCAACAAAGTAAACCGGGCAGCCGGTCAGATTTGAATTGAGCGGACAGATCCGTCAGGCAATCGACCGCTCGGCGGTGCGTCAACGTTAACCATGCGGGAGGGTG
Source organism: Bradyrhizobium sp. AUGA SZCCT0176 (assembly GCF_018130145.1). GTDB lineage: Bacteria > Pseudomonadota > Alphaproteobacteria > Rhizobiales > Xanthobacteraceae > Bradyrhizobium. The sequence goes on from NZ_JAFCMB010000006.1 coordinate 218,663, forward strand.
ATTTCGCACGGGATGCACGCTTAATGAGCGCTTAACGCTTTTGCGCAACAGATAGCTCCTCAGCAGTAAAATCAAGAAGTTGCGGCAAGAGTGCAATGGGAATTCCGCCCTCGAGGAGGGGAATTGCATGGGACTGCTTTTCATTGGCGTACTGGCTGGACTCCTGATCGGCTATGGGCTTGGCCCGTCGCAGGCAAGCCTCCGGGAGTGCGCGCCACAAGGCTGCCTCGAAGGACCCCCGACCGGTCCGCCGATGGCGCAGAAGTCAGCGGCGCCCAAGCCATATCCCGCAACAGCTGGAGCGAAATCCGCTGCGGCCAAGTCCAGGAAACCATCATCGGCCGGGTCGCGCGGACGGGCTCAAATCGTCAAGACCGCACACGCGCCATCGACGACCCCGGCCTCGCCAAGCTATCGATCCGCCGAACGCCCGGATCCCGTCCTGGCCAAGGCAAAGATCTCAGTCGCCGCAAAGATGGACGATCCGGCATCCGCCGAATTTGGCGACATGAAGCGGGCCGTCAGACTGAATATGTGGGGGCGTCCGGTGGACACCATCTGCGGTCACGTCAGAGGGAAGAATGCGTCCGGTTCAGATACCGGAGACAGGCCGTTTCTATATCTCGTGAAGGAGGATGATGCATACGTCGTTGCTGGCAAGGCAGACTCAGCGGCGGCGATCGCGTATCGTAACATCTGCAACTAAGGCATGATCCGGGATTGCGGATACCGGTTCTATCATGCTCAATCAGAAGCCAGAATGCGCGCGGTGCGATGAAATCGCATCGTGCCCGGCAGTGAAGTTGTGTGGAAAGAATTTCCTCCTGCAACTGTAGCGTCGTGGATATCCCTGAGATCTCTGAGCACCGATTGCTGAATCGGGCATCTCTCATGGACACGGCGCCACGCGATTATGATCGGTGGAAATTTGGAATCAGTGGGGTGGCCCAACAGCTTTTTGAATTCGGGGTTATTATGGACCAAGTCGTCAACCACGCTGAACGGCTCAATGGATCGCCGCAAATGCCGGCCCTGGTGATCATCGAGCCTCTCACGTTAACGCGTACCTGCATTCTAAGCATTCTCCGGCGGGAATTGCCGGGGTTCGAAATCGTCGAAATGGCGACCACGGACGGTCTGGATTTCGTGTCGGGACGAGATGTTTGCCTGGTGGCGCTGAGTACCGGGGACAAGTCCATCGCCGATCCATCCGTCGAGGACGATCTTGCTCTCCTCGTGGACTACTGCCCCAATGCCTCCATCGCGCTCTTGTCGAACCGTGACGACGAGGCCACGGCATTGGCCGCAATGCACAGGGGAGTACGGGGCTTCTTCCCGACCTCGATCCCGGTCGAGGTCGCGGTTGCCGGCCTGCGTCTTGTTCTCGCCGGCGGGGTCTACAGACCACTTCCGATCATCGCGCAAAATGGGACGACAGCGCCGGAATTGCTCTCTGCTGCCGAGTTGCCGTCGGGGTACCTGGCCGCCGACGCTGCGAAAGACGTGGCAGAAAAACACCTGATCGATTTCACGCCTCGCGAGCAACACGTGCTTGCGGAACTGGAACTCGGTCTTCCGAACAAGCTGATTGCGGCTAAACTGAATCTTTCGGAAAACACCGTTAAAATGCATATTCATCATATCATGCGGAAGTGTGCCGCTCGCAACCGCACTGAGGCGGTGCTCCGCTGGAGCGGCCGGCTGTCGGGCCATGAACGCGATACCAGCCCAGGCGCATCTTGAGGCAGATCGTAGCTCAATCTTCCTTGAACGCGCCGTTGAAGCTGTCGAGCAGGGGCCTCAGGGCGTAGAGTGCCACGGTGCTGCGCCCGGTTGTGATGAACACCTGTGCCGGCATTCCGGGGATGATCCGGATGTCTTGCTCGGCGATCCGCGCATCCTGCACGCGAATTTTGGTTGCGTAGTAGGGCTGCTCGGTACGCTTGTCGACGAGGCGATCGGCGGATACGTGCGTCACTGTCCCACTGAGACGCGGTGCGCGGCGCTGATTGTAGGGCAGCAGGTGCACGTCGGCATTCAGTCCTGGATGAACCACATCGATGTCCTCGGGCCTGATGCGCGCGGTCACGATGAGGCGATCCTGCCGGGGCACCATATCCATAAGCGGGGCACCAGCCCCGATCACGCCGCCGGGGGTATGAATCCGCAGGTCGGTTACCACGCCGTCCTCGGGAGCCTTGACCTCGGTTCGCGACAGCTGGTCCTCGGCCGCCCGCAATCGCTCGCGTAGCTGAAACATCTGATTTTGTGCCTCGCGCAGCGACTGCGCGATTTCGTTTTGCCGGTCGCTCTCGAGCTTGAGCAGCGTCGCCTGCGATTCGCTAATGACCTGCTCGGCGCGCGAAATATGCGCGGCGATCTCGCCCCGCCGCCCCTGTATTTCAGCCACTTCCCGTTCGAGGTTCAGAAGGCGCGGCCGCCGTTCGAGCCCCTTGCTGACGAGGGTGGCCACCATGTCCAGTTCCTCGCGGGCGATTGCCGCCCGCTGCGCGACGGCGGTTTCCTGCGCCTTGAGGCCCAGGATTTCCTTGTCGACCTGGAGGCTTTTCTCCCGGACGACGGCGAGCTGAGACCGGAAGACCTGCCGGCGCGTTTCAAAGATGTTTCGCTGCGCGGTGAGGACATCTGCGGCCGATGAATTCTCTTTCCCCGCAGTCGCCATCCTGGCCGGAAACGACACATGCTCTTGCCCTTGCATCTCGGCCTGGAGCCTTGCTTCACGTGCCGTTGCGTCCCACAATTGGCCCTGAAGGCTCTGCACCTCGGCGCGGGCCCTGGTGTCGTCCAGCCAGATCAGCACCTGCCCGGCGCGCACCGCGTCGCCGTCGGCAACCAGAATCTCCCTGACGATGCCGCCCTCAAGGTGCTGAATCGTCTTCCGGCTCGATTCCGTTTCCACGACGCCGGAAGCGATCGCGGCACTCTCGAGTGGCGCAAAGCCCGACCAGATTCCCAGGCCCAGCACAAAGCAGACGACCAGCAGATTGCCTGCCCAGGTGAAGCCGCGGAGTGCGGAGCGAGGTGAAGCTGGCGTCGGGGCCGTCCACCATGCAAACTCCAGAGGCTCGATATCGTCGATCGCGGTAATCACGACCTTGGTTCGCCGCTCCGGGACGAGGGAAGACGAATGCGGCGGCTTGTCTGGAACGTCGGTCACGGGACAACTCGCTGAGGTGACACGTTGGCGGCTGCGGGCGTACTCTCGGGCAACGTGACCTGTGATGCGACTTGCGGTCGGCTCAAATACCTCTCGAAAATCTCCTCGCTTTCGCCACATGCCATGACGGCGCCGCCCTGCATGATGGCAATTCTGTTCGTGGCCGCGAGAATACCCATTCGATGGGTGATGATGATCACCGTGATGTTGGCTTTCTTCAGCTGCTCGATGGCATCGAACAGCACGCGCTCGCCTACGTAATCGAGGCTGGCGTTCGGCTCGTCGAGCACGACAAGGCGCGGGTCATCGAAGAAAGCCCGCGCAAGGCCGAGACGCTGGCGATACCCGCGCGAAAAAGCACAGCCGCCGCCGGGAATGACGGTGTCATACCCCTGTGGCAGCCCCACGATGGTGTCATGGATTCCGGCGAGCTTCGCGGCTGCGATGACTTTCTGCGGATCGCTATCATCCAGCCCTGCGATGACATCCGTTATCGTCTCCCCAAACAGGTTGATGTCCTGCGGCAGATATCCGAGGTGACGATCGCCCCCTCCCTCACGCAAGACCGATACGTCGACGTTGTCGAGCAGGACGCGCCCCTGAGTTGGCGTCGAGATTCCGGCAATGATCTGGCCGAGCATTGATTTGCCGGAGCCGGACGGACCGATAATGCCAAGGCATTCACCAGGCGCGAGGCTGAACGAGACTTCCCTCAGCAGGAATCCGCCGGAGCCTGGCAGTGCCACGCCGACATTGTCGACGACGAGACGGCACCGGTTCGACGCAATGCCCGCGCTCTCCGGGACAGCGGGGATGACGACAAGGACGTCCGTGAGCCGCCGATAGGCGCTCAAGGCCGTCGCGAAAGCTTTCCAGCCAGCAATGGCACCCTCGACGGGTGCGAGCGCGCGGCTGAACAGCAGTGTCGAGGCAAAGATAATGGCGGGGCTTCTGTTGTAGTCGAGCACCAGCCACGCGGCGGCTCCCATGATCAGGACCTGCGACAATGCGCGTGCCGGCTTTGCGACAAGCATGATGATCTCGTATCGCCGCTGGGCCTCGTCGTGCTCGCTTCGCGCGTCCTGCGCGGCCTGGCAGATCAGGCGCGCGGCGCGGTCGCGCATCCCCATGGCCTGGATCAATTGAACATTATCGACAGCCGTCGCGAACCGGCTATGGCTTCTGGCCCAGGCGGTTCCGGACCTGGCCTGCGCATCCTCGGTGAGGACATCGCCGACAAGAGCGAGGCCGAACAGGAAGAGCACGCTGCAGGCTCCTATCACTCCCAGCAAAGGATGTACGAGAAAAAGCACACTTAGAAACAAAGGTACCCAGAGCGCGTCGAACAGTATCGGGCATGCATTGGATTCGACGAACTGACGCAGAACAGTGAGATCCCGATACGCCTGCGATGCCTGCGCCGGGTTGCCGCGGTTGGCGCATTCGAGGCTGGCCGAGAGCACGGAGGGACGAAGGCGATCTTCGAGCCATGCCCCGAGCCGCCCCAACACGGCGCGGCGCAGCGCGTCAAGTACGCCACCAACCACAACGGTGAGCGCGACGATCAGGGTGAGCATCAGAAGCGTGTGGCCGCTCCGGCTCGACAAAACCCGATCATAGATCTGAAGCAGGTAGATGGACGGAGCGAAGAGCAGCAAATTGTAGCTGCAACTGTACGCGAACACGATGCCAAGCGTGCTGGCGCAGGCCCAGAGCGCCGCCTGCAGCCTTGTCTGTGGCTGTGCTGCGAGGTGTAATCGGAGGGGCGGCATCAGCATTGTCGTCACCGCCAGAGCCCTGAGGATTCGACCTTCTCGTTCCACCGTCAGTCCGGCGTGGCGCCGCATTGATCGGCGGCGAGTCGTGGACCGGCGGCCACTGCCGCCGGTCTTGCCAGTCGGACAAGCTGCCGATCAGAAGGTATCGAATTCAAAGTGGACGTCTCCACCCAGCGCGATGTTGCCGTTTCCACCGTCGCCGCCGATACCAGCCACCACTTCCTGATGCATGTCCGCCTTCAGCGAGTTTGACTGCTGCGCCGTCGTGTTGGCGTATACCTTGGAGGTATTATGGCCGCTGTCGGAGTCCTGGTTTCCGTTCGACGTGGCCTTTCCTCCCTCGGCCTTCGCAAACCACGAAGCCTTTCCGTTTGCGCCCCCGGCATCCCATCCCGCCTTTTGATTGACGTGATCGCCGGTTTTCACGTCCACGCTGGCACCGCTCGCCTTGTTGTATGGATCGAAGCTGATGCTCGGTTGGTTGACGATTTTTCCCGAGAAGCTACCGTCGCCGCCATTTCCGGCGTTGTTGCCCCCGGTGTTGATCGATTTGAACTCGATGGAGTCGGAAACGTTGATTAATCCCTTTGCCTTGGCCATCATGTCAGCCTCCGTCCTGTGTTTAATTTCACGCACCATCCGTCCGGATCAGGATAGCGGATGTGTCAACAAGTCTGATCCCCACTTGCATGAGCCGGATAGATGGCAAATGGAGTGCCATCCTGTTCGGTAGGCGTTACACACGAAAGGATTACATGCCTTTTACATGCCTTGGCGCCTCCCGATGGCGACGCAGCATGGCGAAGCGCGAGCGCTCCTGGTCGATCAGCGGGACGCGAGCGGCTTCGGCCTCACCATCGGAGCGGCAGCGAATTCTCGCCCTATCCTATCAAATGAAGTTCAGACAGAAGATGCGTGGCGACATCACCACCCAGCGCAAGATTGCCGTGGCCGCCGTACCCGCCTATTCCCGCGATCTGGACCGCGCTCTGGTCGAGCATCACATTGTTGATCTGGTCGGCTTGGGCCGTCGAATTGGGGCCGGCGATCGCAATGTTGATCGGCGCATAAATCGCGATGCTGACATCGATCATGCTGCCCGTGAAATGGCCGCTGCCACCGTTGCCGGCAGTGTTGTCTCCGGTTGCGATGGCATTGGAGCCACCTCCGAAGCCGGAGAAGACGTTTCCGCCCGCTGCGGCATTGCCGTTGCCTCCATTTCCTCCAAGGCCGGCCATCTGAAAGGAGAACTGATCCAGCTGCACGTTGTTTGCCTGGAAGGCGTGCGCACTGGAATTATACCCAGCCACCGCAATGTTGACCGGGTTATATATCGCGAAGGATGCGTGGACGAGGCCTCCATAAAAGTAACCGTCGCCGCCGTTGCCCGCATGGTTGTCGCCAGTATGTATGAGCCAGTCAGTCCCGCCGTTGCCCGATCCGGAGGTGTGTCCGAGCATCGATACGTTGCCGCCGCCTGCCGCATTTCCGTTACCGCCATTGCCACCGACACCTGCGATCTGGACGGCGGACTGATCGATCTCAACCGTATTGGACTGAGTAGCCACGGCCGTGCCTCCAGCGCCGGCGATGGCAATATTTACTGGATGGTAGATAACGACGGGAGCGTTCACCAGGCTCCCGAAGAAGTAGCCGTCGCCACCATTGCCAGCGCCATTGCCGCCGGTCGCGATCAGGTCGGCGCCAGAAGAAGAACTGCCGACGTTTCCCCCCGATGCGGCGTTGCCATTGCCGCCGTTTCCCCCGACGCCGGCGATCTGAACGGCTGATTGATCGATACTCACATTGTTGGTTTGTTCAGCGTGGGCGCTGGAGCCATATCCGACCGCCACCGCGATGTTGATCGGCTGATAAATGAGGAAGGAGGCGTGGATGATGCCTCCATAAAAATATCCATCTCCGCCGTTGCCCGCCTGATTGGCCCCGCTCTGGATCGTGGTGGAATCAAGCCAGCCATAGCCTGGGCCAGAACCAGAATTGAGGGCTGATACCTCTGCGCCAGTCGTCGCGCTGCCGCCTCCATCGTTGCGGCCCGTCTGGCCGGCGTGTTGATCGGCGTGCACCGCATTGGACTGGGCATCGGCCTTGCTTTGAATACCTCCGTGTTCTGCATCAAGCCAATCAGAACGCGCGACAGGCGGGTGCATCTCCGCACCGAAGAAGGAGCCATAGCCGCCGTCGCCAGCGCCATTGTAACGGGTGCCGATCGCGAAATTCAGTGAAGGATCCAGCCATGCCACGTCTCGAACGTCGTGGCCGTCGTACCCGTCATGATGAGGGGGCTGCTGATGATGCAGCCGGATTCCGTCGGACATCTGCCAAAAATTCATGGTCGCCTCCCTCGTCGCAATCGCACTGCACAACTCGACGGGACTCTCCCGACCCAAGGAAGGAATGTCGCCCTGCGCCAGTCAAAAGCCGAGTCGCCAATTCGGATTGCAGCGCTTCGGGTGATAGACGTCATAACGGCTACACTCTTTCGGGCGGAGGGCCCGCTCCAATCGCGGCGCGCGTCGTTGCTGATCGAAGCGCCATATCGACCCGCAATTGCGGTGCAGCAGGCCATCCATTAGACGCCAGGTACAAAAACGCTTACGATCTTGACCGGCGACCGGTGCAGCCGTTCGCTGGAAAACAACATGCGGGAGGGACCGATGGCTTCGATGATTATCCATCACAGAGTCCGCGACTACGCAGCATGGCGTCCGGGCTATGACGCCCACGAATCGAGCCGGACCGCGGCTGGAGTCACTCACTGCCGCGTCTACCGCAACGCGGAAGACCCTAATGACCTTGTAATCGTAGCCAACGTGTCAGACCTGGCCAAGGCGCGCGCCTGGACGGCGAGTGATGATTTGAAGGCTGCGATGCAAAAGGCCGGTGTGATGGGCGCGCCCACCATTCATCTGATCGGCTGATACTTGATCGGCTGATACTCTCGGTAAGGCGACATCGGCGGGCGGTTAACCCTGTCGGCAAACATCCTGCACGTGGGTGAGGTTCCTGCGTGGTCCGCCGCCAAGTTGCCCCATTAGATCGGAGAATTTGCACCGGCACTATAATGGCCGGAGAAGCATCATGTTGAGAATGGTGTTGTTGGGCCTCCTCATCCCATTGGGCATAGGAGCACTTGCGGCAATGGAACTCAGAACTCCGCCGCGTACTGCAGTAGCGGTCGTTCAGCCCCCTGCCGAAACAACCGTCGGCATGTCCGATTCACATGGTGCGTTGGCGAAGGCTGATAAGCTTGAAGTTAACTATGCGAAAGCCGAGACGCCAGCGCAGCCTGCTCTGGTCAACGAACGCGTTTCTCCCTCGCCGCCTCCGGAAGCCACCTTCATATGGCCTTCGGAGGCCCCGAGGATTAACCGCCACCGGCACGATACCAAATCAAAGAAGGTCACTACCGCTGCCCTTCCCAAGCCGAAGCCAAAGGCCACCGATATCAGGCGAACTGCCGATATCAGACGCACTACCAGTGCCGAGCGCTCAAAAGCCGCCGCCAGCGAGCCCCTGCACTGCCGGCTGAGCGCGTTTGGTGGTTTGCGTAAGGCGTTGAATACAGCCGGCTGCGAAATCTAGCGAGCCGCGATCCCCGGCCCCGTGGTCGCCTGCTTCTTGTCGCGCGGCGGGAATGGCTTGAGTGGCCGCTTGATCGCCCACGCAGGTGTACGGGTGACGCGGTCTTGCCACCGCCAACCACCGCTGCATGCAAGTCTATTCGATCACCTGGTCGGCACGAGCAACCAGTGTCGGCGGCACGGTGAGACCGAGCGCATGCGCGGTCTTCAGGTTAATGACCAGCTCGAGTTTGGTTGGCTGCTCAACGGGCAGGTCGGCAGGCTTGGTCCCCTTGAGTATCTTATCCACGTAGCTGGCAGCGCGCCGAAACAAACCATCCAGGCTCGGTCCGTAGGACATAAGGCCGCCGGCATCTACCAGCTCTCTGAATGTGTAGATGACCGACAGCCGGTTCTTGGCAGCGAGGTCCACGATGCGTCGTCGCTCGCCAAGCAGCATGCCGCTTACGAGTACAGTCAGCGCATCCGCCCGCGCGCCGGTGATTTCCGAAAAAGCTTTGTCGATATCGGCGGGACTTCGCGCCTCCACGAATTGAAGCTGGATCCCGAGCGCCTGCGCGGCGGCTGCCGCTGCCTGCAGCATTTCCTTTTCCGTGCGTTCGCCGAAGGCGCCTGGCTGCCAGAGGACCGCGACGCGACTGACCCGCGGGACGGCCTGCGTGAGATATTCTAGACACTTGCCGACAAGGTCTGCGTTGAGGTTAGACAACCCCGTGACATTGCCGCCCGGTCGCGCAAGGCTGGTGACCAACCCGGTCGCAACCGGATCGGGAACCGTCGCGAAGACGATGGGAATAACCGCGGTCGCTTGCTTGGCGGCCTGAGCGGCCGCCGTGCTTGAGGCCACAATGACATCCACCTTGAGCGCGACCAGTTCGGCCGCAAGGGCCGGGAGCGGCTCGAGCTTTCCCTGGGCATCCCGGTATTCGATCAAGACGTTACGTCCCTCGACGTAACCGAGGTCACGCAGTCCTTGACGGAAAGCTTCAAGCAGGCCCTGGTTGATTAGATTGGTCGCAAGGTAGCCTATTCTCGCAATCCTGGCCGCCTGCTGGGCGTCCGCGGCAAACGGCCAAGCCACACCCGAAGCTCCGACCAGCAGTGTCATGAAATCACGGCGCCGCATGTCGTGCCCCAGATGCTGGAGACGGCATGTTAGCGGTTGAGACGAGTGCTTTGATAGGATGAAATCCGACTCATTGCTGCAATATGAGATTCCGGCGGGCTTCCGAGTTGGATCAAGAATCAAACCGTGCCCGGAAAAACCGGCAACAATGTATCATTCAGCCGGCGATCCCCACGGCGCCGGCGATCAGTTCGAAGGAGCGCAGCCGCTTGGCGTGATCGTAGACATCGGACACGATCATGAGTTCGTCGGCGCCGGTTTCCGCAACGAGCGCATCGATGCCGGCGCGAACCGTATCGGGCGAACCGACGATGGAGCGCGCGAGCATGCCCATCGCCTGTTTCTTTTCCGCCGGCGACCAATAGCTCTCGATGTCGTCGATCGGAGGCTGGCTGAGGCCGCGCGCGCCGCGGAAGATGTTGGTAAAGGACATCTGCTGCGTCGTCGCCAGCCGGCGCGCTTCGGCATCGCTGCCGGCGGCGATGATGTTGACGCCGACCATCGCGTAGGGACGGTCGAGCTGCTCGGACGGCTTGAAGCGGCTGCGGTAGATCTGCAGCGCCGGTATCAGGAGCTCGGGTGCAAAGTGCGAGGCGAAGGCATAGGGAAGCCCGAGTTCGCCCGCCAGCATCGCGCCAAAATTGCTCGATCCCAGAATCCATAGCGGCACTTCCGTTCCTGCCGCCGGCACCGCCTGGATGCGCTGGTTGGGACCGGCCGGCGCCAGGAAGGCCTGCACCTCCAGAACGTCCTGCGGAAAATTTTCGGCAGCTTCTGGCGTGCGGCGCAAGGCGCGCAGCGTGAGCTGGTCGGTGCCGGGGGCGCGGCCGAGCCCAAGGTCGATGCGGCCGGGAAACAGCCGCGCCAGCGTGCCGAACTGCTCGGCGATGACGTAGGGCGCATGGTTCGGGAGCATGATGCCGCCCGCGCCGACCCGGATGGTCTTTGTTCCCGCTGCGATATGACCGATCACGACCGACGTCGCGGCGCTCGCGATGCCGGCCATGTTGTGATGCTCCGCCACCCAGATGCGACGATATCCCCAGGCCTCGGCATGAACCGCGACATCGCGGGCGTTATAGAGCGCGCCGCGCGCATCGGTCTCTTCGGTGACGCGGACGAGATCGAGGATGGACAGTGCAGTCATGAAAACTCCCGAACGAAACCACTTGAAATGACGCCGCCCGAGCTACAAGGCCGCATGCTTGCTAGTCCGAAACGGCAGGCTTCATCCGATTCTTCTGCCCCCATATGGATATTGTCACCGCGGGGGTCAATCTGCTGAAATCGAATGGCGACCAACCGACAGCGCCGGGCGCGTCGCTGCGCCGACCGCTATCGGCCGCGCGAAGCGGTCATTTGACAAACCGGCGATGTTCGCTATGTGCGAACCTTTCCGTAAGACGGCAGTGACAACGCTTTGCGTGCTCAGGCAATTTCTGCATTCGTAGACATCGTGCATCACGTATGTGGGCCACAGGAATGCGGAGCCGGAGCTTCCACCTATCGCGGCCGGATTGCACTAATCGAATGCAACGCCAATCCGGTATTCTTTGCGCCAAACAACGCGGCACCGCAGCTTCAGTCTGTCTTCAGGAATTATTAATGTGAATTCTCTGGGCACTCGAACCAGATCAGATATCTCGATCGCTGCCCCAGTTGCCGAGATGTCGCGAATTACGCAGCCGATCTTATCGCCGCCGTGTTCTATCTTCGCGGGCTTCGTAACACGATAGCGGGGCGCAATACGAGTTTCGACCATAACCGGTCTCCCCGGTTGAAAGAACACAAGTCGGAAAATGAGTTAGTTTAGAAACTGATCTTTGAATTCGGATATTCCTGGCTCGTTGGGATCTCGCGCGCCGCATCGCGGAGTTCTCTAATCATGTTGACCGCTTCGGCAGATGCGGTGCCGGCGGCAGTCGTGTTTTGCGCTTCAGTACTTTCTGCGGAAACCTTCAACAGGCCCGAAATTCTCACTAATGGAAGCATTGATCGCGTCCCGCGACGAGATCAGCGAGAGCCGCCCCAGAAGGCGAACTAGACGAAGATCCGCCCACTACGGCATTCCGTCCAAGGATTCTAAACATAACCTTGAAGTATTGCGGGTTCCTTAAGCGACGCCCGTGAAAGAACTCGCCGGCGGCGGCGGCATCGTTCGTCGCGAACGCTCATCCACAGGTTCGCAGTGCCGCTTGGCATCAAAACGGGCGTCATCTGTACGACCGCTTCTGGCGCAAAGCGGCCGCTCAGCAAATGCGGTGCTATTGATTCCGGCGGGCCGCGACGACATCGCGATACAGGGCGGCGTAGCGGCTCGCCCGACTGCGCCATGATACATCCGTCGACAAGCCATTGTACTGCAACCTTCGCCAGCCTTGCTGGTCGTGCCACAGGATATTGGCTCGTTGCAGCGCGCCAGCGAGGGCGTCGGCCGTGACGGGCCCAAACTTCAAGCCGGTTGCTGCGCCACCTGCCTCACCTACGTCAATGACGGTATCCGAAAGGCCGCCGACCTGCGATACGATCGGAACAGCGCCATATCGCAAGGCGCAAAGCTGGGTCAGGCCGCATGGTTCGAAGCGCGACGGCACGACGAGGGCGTCGGCGCCGGCTTGAATGACATGGGCGACAGCTTCGTCGTAGCCGATCAGAACCGCTATCCGGCCCGGGTGCGCTTTTGCGGCGGCCTGATAAGCATGCTGGAGATCCGCCTCTCCGCTCCCGAGCAAGACGAGTTGCATCCCCTCCCCGAGGATGGTCGGCAGGTTCTCGAGGAGGATATCCAGTCCCTTTTGCCAGGACAGCCGGCTCACCACGCCGAGCAGCAGTGCGTTTGAGGATGGATCAAGACCAAACCGGCGCTGCAGGGCCAGTTTATTTGCCGCACGGGGATCCAGCTCGTTCGCGCTGAAACGCGCGGCGATGTCGGGGTCGGTCTCCGGGTTCCAGACCGACATATCGATGCCGTTGATGATGCCGCTCAGGACCTGCGACCGTTCGCGCAGCAACCCACCCAGCCCCATACCTCCCTCATCTGTCTGAATCTCGCGCGCATAGGTCGGCGAAACCGTCGTGATGCGATCGGAGAATTGCAGGCCCGCTTTCAGGAAGCTGATCTCACCATAATATTCGACGCCGTGAATCGAGAAAGACTCGGGCGGCAAGCCGAACACACTGAGCATGTGATGCGGAAACTTGCCCTGGTAGGCCAGATTGTGGACCGTCATCACGGTGGCGGGCCGGCGCTGATGGGTAAGGTGCAAATAGGCAGGCGCGAGGCCAGCCTGCCAGTCATGGGCATGCACCACATCAGGCACGAACGACGGAATGGCGCCCTGGCCGATTTCGGACGCCATCTTCGAAAGCGCGGCAAAGCGCACGCCGTTATCAGGCCAGTCCTTGCCATCAGGGGTGACGTAGGGGTTGCCGGGCCGCGCAAAGAGATGCGGCGCGTCGAGCACGAGCAGATTGAGGTTGCCATGCACGCGACCGAGCAGGCGGGCCGGTCCGCCAAAAAACTCCGGCACATGAAGGAACTCCTCCGCGACCGCAAGCCCCTTGATGACATCGGGATATCCCGGCACCAGGGTCCGCGTTTCGATGCCATGCGCCTGTAGCGCAGTCGGGAGCGCGCCGACGACGTCGGCAAGACCTCCTGTCTTGACGATCGGATAGATTTCAGAGGCGACCGCAAGGACGCGAAGCTCCGTCATGCATCAAGCCTGTCGATCATCGGCTGCGTGATCAGCGTGATACCCTGCGCCGTGGTTCGAAACCGTTTCGCATCGAATTCGGGATCTTCGCCGACCACGAGACCTTCCGGGATTCGAACGCCGCGATCGATCACGACATTCTTCAACCGCGCATGCCGGCCCACATTCACATAAGGCATGACGACGGCATTTTCCATGTTTGCATAGGAATTGACGTGCACCCCGGTGAACAGCAGGGAGCGGCGCAATGCGGCGCCGGATATGATGCATCCTCCGGAGACCAGCGAAGTCACCGCCTGTCCGCGCCGGTCCTCCTCATCGTGAACAAACTTGGCGGGCGGCGTGATCTCGGCATGGGTCCAGATCGGCCATGCACGGTCGTAAATATCGAGTTCGGGTAAAACGTCGGTGAGGTCGATGTTGGCGGCCCAGTAGGCATCGACAGTTCCGACGTCCCGCCAATAGCTCCGTGGATCGCCGTCGGACCTGACGCAGGAGGTCGAGAATTGGTGCGCCACCGCCCGGCCGTTCTTGACGAGGTAGGGAATCAGGTCCTTGCCGAAATCATGGCTCGAATTCGGGTCGTTCGCGTCGCGCCGCAACTCGTCGAACAGGAATTTCGAATCGAATACATAGATCCCCATGCTGGCCAATGACTTGTCGGGCTTGCCGGGCATCGGCGGCGGATCGGCCGGCTTCTCGAGAAAGGATTTCACGATGCCATTGTCGTCCACGTCCATGATCCCGAAGCCGCTGGATTCCGCACGCGGCATTTCCAGGCAGCCGATGGTGACGTCCGCGCGTTGCTCGACATGCTGCTTCAGCATGCGCTCGTAGTCCATCTTGTAGATGTGATCTCCGGCGAGCAGCACGATGAATTTGGCGTCGTGCGACTCGATGATGTCGATGTTCTGATAAACCGCGTCCGCCGTTCCGAGGTACCAGTTCGTCTCCGAGACGCGCTGGCTCGCCGGCAGGATATCGAAACTCTCGTTGCGCTCCGGACGAAAGAAGTTCCAGCCCATTTGCAGATGCCTGATCAGGCTGTGGGCCTTGTATTGGGTTGCAACCGCGATCCGGCGAATTCCGGAGTTCACCGCGTTGGAGAGGGCAAAATCGATGATGCGCGATTTTCCGCCGAAATAGACCGCCGGCTTGGCGCGCCTGTCGGTCAGCTCCAGGAGCCGGCTTCCACGACCGCCCGCAAGAACGAAGGCGAGCGCATGGCGTGAAAGCGGTTCATTGACGATGGCCATTTTTGTCCTCCCTGGGAACCACAACGCATGCCCCGACACCTTCTCTTGCCGGAAGGCAGGGTCGGGCCACGGGACCGATAGTAGCTGGACGATTGGTTGATCGGAAAGTGGTATGTAAAACGGCCGAGTTCTGAAGTTTGTTCCTTCCACGGCAGTCGGAGGTTCGGCGTTCCACCGGGCCGAATGGCTGCGGCTGGCTACCATGAACGGACATGCGCACACTGAAATGAAGGCATCAGCGACCGGAGCGTATTACGGTCCGGGCCCATTTCTCATGGGTGCCAGTCAGCCACCGAACGCACCATATGCCATCCCAACATATCAAGAGCGGCGGTCATGTCCCGGAATTTGGGCCGCGTGTTGGTAAACGCGGACCAGCAAAAATCGCTATTTGTTCGTACAGAAAGGGTTTCTGTTCCAGGCAACGAACCGCCATGCCACCAATTATTGGCCGAATTAACGAACAGGCCTTTGGCATAACGGGGATTTGCGGCGGTAGGGGTGCTCATTGTGCGGAGCGTGTCGTCGGTCAGCAGTTGTTTCGTAGTCTTGAACCCATCGATATGAACGAAGAACGTTGTCATCTCGCTCGGTGTCGCAATCCAACCACCGTGAGAATCCATTCGGGCGACGTTCATCCCGTAAGGATCGCCCCCAGCCGGACTATAGTATTTTACCTCGTTGATCGCTCGGTCCGTCAACGTATTTCCGGCAATCTGCATATCGTTTATTCCACAGCGCTTTAGAATGTTTTCCTTGATGAATTGTTCGTAGGTCTGACCAGTAAGTTTTTCAATCACGCGCCCAAGTATGCAGTAGCCGAAATTGGAATAGGCAAAGGATGTCCCTGGAGGGACGGCAAGAGGCATTTGCTTCAATGTCCAGGTAATTAGTTCCCGATGGTTCAGTTGCTTGTTCAAGAACATTGGATCGCGAGCATCGTTTTTCCAACCACCGGTGGTGTGAGTTAACAGATGCTCAATTGTAATTCGTGTTTCAGATCCATCGGCCGACCACGGGTAATCATCACCAAAAATGGAATTTGGTCCAAAAATGCGCTGATCCAGCTGCAATTTTCCTGCTTCGATGAGTGTGAAAATTCCGGTGGACGTAATCGGCTTCGATATGCTCGCTACGCGAAATCGATGTTGCGGCGTTAATGCTTCGCCAGTGTCACGATCTGCAACGCCGAACGCCTCAACGTAGGCAGGCTTTCCCCTGATTGCGATCGCAATCGAGAGACCCGGAACCTCATAGGTTTCCATGAAAGCGGCGGCCAACCGAGCCAACCTCTTGCGCTCATCCGGCGTCGGTGCCGGGGCGGACTCCTGAGGAAGAGCCGGGGACGATCCGTGGACCATTCCTGCAGCACAAAGTAACGAAGTCTGAAGCAACTGTCTGCGTGAAATGGACATCGCGGCCTTTCTCAACTGAGAGCGATATCCCCAGCGTAGATTGTTTTTTTGTATTTTGCACCTGGTCCCAGAACAGCGTGAAGTCCGTTTAGGGTCAAGAAGGACCAGAGGGAACGTCTGCTGCTGGCGCGCCCCGCGGGCATTCGTTGCAAGCCATCAAGAACGCATCATGAATCGCAATGGCGAGAAGTTCGGCGCGCGGCGCGATAAAAAGAAAAAGGCCGGCGGGCATTACGCCGCCGACCTTGTCTTGCAACTGCCGGCTCGGGGGTCCGGTTCCGTTGCTTTGCATTTCGTCGTGCTGGATTGGTAGCGCGACGCGTCGGCGGACACCATTGCACGCGGGTATGGTTCGGCCGTCCCGAGGTAGCCTCCCCCTACGCAATTGGGATGGAGTCGGCTATCCCTTGGTTTAGGGCACATATCGTGCGACCGGGCTGACATCGTCATTTCCGGCGGGGGTCGCCTCGCCGCAGGTGCTGGAACAACCGCTCCGGGCGCCAAACGGCCGTTCGGCGCTGACCCGTTACGGGCCGCCTGCCTTCAACACTTCGAACACCGCGGCCGTATCCTGATCGCCCAATCCCATCGCCATGGCCTGTGTGTAAACCGGTTGCGTCATTGCAAAGAGCGGCGTTTCGCAGCCGACGTCGCTGGCGAACTCCGCGATAATGGCCATGTCCTTTTTCCAGGTCGAGATCCGCATCGTTGCCGGTTCATAGCTGCGGCTTGCCATCATCGGGGCCCGCATCTGAAACATCCGCGAACCGCCCGCGCCGGGAGCGATCATCTCGATCACCTGATTCAAATCGAGGCCGGCCCGTTCCGCGAGCAGCATCGCTTCCGCCGAGGCGACGTTGTGAATGGCGACCAGGTGATTGGCGACGAACTTCATCCGGCTGCCATTGCCGTATTCGCCGAGATCGGCACTTTGCTTGGCAAAGTCGGCAAACAGACCGCCACAGCGCGCGATCGCGGCTTTATCGCCGCTCGCATAGACGACGAGGTCTCGAACCGCGGCCTGGGCGCCTGTGCCGCTGAGCGGACAGTCGAGCGCGATATGACCTGCAGACTCGAGAATTTGCTTGAAGTACACCTTGTCGGCGATGGTGAACGTACTGAGTTCGACCACGATGCGCTCACCCTGCGCACACGCGGCGATTTCCGCAGCAACCGCATGGGCAGCCCCGGCGTTGGGCAGGCTCGTCATGATCGTCGAGGCGCGGGCGGCGACGGCGCTGGTGCCATCGACGATATCAACGCCGGCAAGCGCAAGCTCGCTCCTGCGCGCCGGCTCGGTGTCGAATCCGACGACGGCCCAGCCGCGCGTGGCGAGGTTGCGGGCGATGGCGCCCCCCATGATGCCCAGTCCAATGATACCCACTGTCCGATCTGTCACGTGACCTCCAGCCTGTTGACTCCTGCCAACAACCAACCCGCCCGACGATTCTCAGCCAACCGCGGGAAATCATATCATTGGCGGCGCTTCGCGGTCCGGCTCAAATCCGAATTCCTCCCGGAATGGCCACTGTTGGCGCACAGCAGACGTTCGGCCAAATGTCGACGTCCGTTAAGTGCCATGAACGGACCTGCCGCCTATTCGATGACCTGGTCGGCGCGGGCAACCAGCGTCGATGGCACGGCGAGATCGAGTGCTTTCGCCGTCTTCAGATTGATCTTCAGGGTCACCGCGGTCGGCTGCTCGATGGGAAGGTTGGCCGGCTTTTCGCCCTTGAGAATGCGATCGACATAACTCGCCGCAAGCCGCCACAGTTTAAAAAAGTCAGCAGAGTAGGACATCAGGCCGCCCTGCTGGACGGCGGTGCTGAATGGATAGATCGCCGGCAGTCGGTGCTCCGCAGCCCATGCAATAATCCGAGGTGTACTTGGTTCTATAGAGGCATCGGTGGTCACAACAAGACCGTCAAAGCCGCCGTTTGCGATTGCGGCAAAGCTAACCTCGATGTCGTTGGGCTTCGCCGAGAACGCGGTCAAATCGAGGCCAAGCGCACGCGCCGCTGCCTGCAACCGTTCCATTTCCAGGACGATGCTCGGATTGTCGGCATTCCACAGCACCGCAACGCGATGCAGCTTCGGCAGCGCCTCTTTCAGCAGTTCCAGCCACTTTTCGCTGTATTCAGCCGCAAGCAGCGAGAGCCCGGTGACGTTGCCTCCCGGCCGTGACAGGCTAGCCACGAGACCCGTGCCGACTGGATCGCCGGATATGCAAACGATCGGCACGGTTGAGGTCGCGCGCCGCGCCGCAAGGCTGATGGACGTACCCACCGTCACAAGAACGTCGACCTTGAGCGCGAGAAGCTCGGCAATGAGTGCCGGGATCTTTTCGATGTCGCCGTGGGCGTATCGGTCTTCGAACGCGAGATTGCGCCCGATTTCATAGCCCTTGTCGACTAGTCCCTGACGCAGCCCGGCGCCGCTCACGTCCGTGCTACGTTCCCCGATCCAGACATAGCCAACCTTGGGCGTGCCCGACCGCTGCGCACGTGCCACTACCGGCCAAGCCGCCGCCGCGCCGCCGATGAGACCGATGAACTCGCGGCGCCTCATGCACACCCCCGTCTCGGAGGCAGCATCATAACTGCTCAAACGGACACCTTGATAGAGGTTAAAACCGGGCTCGCTGCAACATGAGATGCTGGCCAATGTCCGCTCCGGGCCAAAAGCTGACCTGGAGGGTATGCCCGCTTCTGGCGCAAAGCGAGCTTTCGCCAATTGAGCGATGCGCGAAATACTGACTTGTTGCCAGTGATGCTGGACGCTACCTTCGTTTGCTCGATTTTTTCGACCACGCTATTTTTCCTGGAAGCTCAAATGATCTGCCCGGGTTGCCAGCACGAAAACAGCGCGGAAGCGAAGTTCTGCGAGGAATGTGCTTTCGCCCTGGCACCTGTTTGTACGAGTTGCGGCAACCAGCTGTCGCCCACGGCCAAGTTCTGCTCGCATTGCGGTCACGCCACGGGCCGGAGTGTGCCGACGTTTTTGTCTTCACGCTCTTTGGCGCTGAGACCGCCGACCCCGCGCCACCTCGCCGAAAGAATCCTCACTGCCAGAGCCGAAGTCGAGGGCGAGCGAAAACAGGTCAGCGTGCTGTTCGCTGACATCACGGGGTCATTGGAGCTGATATACGGCCGCGATCCCGAGAGTGCGCAGGCGATCCTCAATCCCGTGCTCGAGCAGATGATTGATGCCGTCCATTACTATGAGGGGACGGTCAACAGGCTTTTGGGTGACGGGATCATGGCGATCTTTGGCGCGCCATTGGCGCACGAGGATCATGCCGTGCGCGCTTGCTACGCCGCGCTGATGATACAGGAATCTGCCGCCGAACTGGCCGACCGTGCCGAACAGCCGCTCAAAATTCGCGTTGGGATCAACTCGGGGGAAATTGTCGTCTGTGCCATCAGTAAAGATCTCGATATGGAATACACCGTCGTTGGCGAGACCGCGCATCTGGCGGCTCGCATGGAGCAGATGGCGCGACCCGGCTCGATCCTGACGACAACACAGACCATCCGCTTGGCGGAAGGATACATAACCGCGCGATCTCTCGGCCCGATGACGATCAAGGGACTTGCCGAGCCCGAGGAGGTCTATGAACTCGTTGGCGCAGGCCCAGCGCGCACCCGCTTGCAGGCGGCAACCATTCGGGGCTTAACCCAGTTCGTTGGCCGCGAGACCGAACTGGATCAGCTCCGCCGTGCACAGCAGCCAGTGGCCACCGGGGCGGGCCAATTGGTCGCCGTTATCGGCGAGGCCGGCGTTGGCAAATCGCGTCTTCTTCATGAGTTCACCCACTCGCATCGACTGCTTGGCTGGCTGGTGCTTGAGACCACGGCGATCTCGCTCGGACGCGGAACGAGCTACCTGCCCGTGGTCGCGCTTCTCAAGAGCTATTTTGCGATCCAGGACCGGGACGAGCAGCACGAAATACGCCGCAAGGTAGTCGAGAAAACAATCGCGCTCGACGAAGGGCTTGAACCGACGCTTCCGGCGCTATTGGCGCTGCTCGACATCCCCGTCGATGACGCCGGCTGGCACGCGCTCGATCCGGCTCAGCGCCGGCGTCGCCATCTTGACGCCGTAAGAGGCCTGATACTGCAGGCAGCTCGCAAGCAGCCGGTTCTCCTGATCTTCGAAGACCTTCATTGGGTGGACAACGAGACGCAAGCATTGCTCGACGCCCTGGCGGGCGCTCTCGGCTCGGCCCGGCTGCTGCTGCTGGTCACGTATCGTCCCGGCTACCAGGACGTCTGGGGCTCCAGGCCAAACTACCGTCAGGTCAGGTTAAGCGCGCTGCCGACCCATGACACCCATGATCTGCTGGAAGTGCTGCTTGGCCGGGATCCCGAACTTGACCCGCTCAAGCAGCTTCTCATGGGGCGCGGCGGCAATCCGTTTTTTCTCGAGGAAACTGTCCGTGCCCTGGTGGAAACACAGGCCTTGTCGGGAGACCGAGGTCATTATCGGCTGATGCGCCCGATTGGAAATATCCAGGTTCCACCCACGGTACAGGCCATTCTGGCGGCGCGCATCGATCGGCTTCTCCCCGGCGACAAAAATCTGCTGCAGATCGCTTCCGTGGTGGGCCGGGAGATTCCGCTAGCGGTGCTTCGACCCATGGCCGATTTTACCGAAGAAGCACTCGATCATGCGCTCGAACACCTGCAGACGGCCGAGTTTCTCTTTGAGACCGGACTTTACCCAGACGTTGAATACTCATTCACCCACGCGCTCACCCACGAAGTGACCTACAATGGGCTGCTGCGGGCACGGCGGAGCTCGCTCCATGCGCGACTGGTCAATGCGATAGAGACCTTGTATCGGGATCGGCTCGGCGAACACATCGAGCGCCTGGCGCAGCATGCCGTTCGTGGTGAGCTGCTGGAGAAAGCTGTTCGATACCTCCGGCAGGCCGGACAGAAA
Organism: Bradyrhizobium sp. AUGA SZCCT0176; assembly: GCF_018130145.1. GTDB lineage: Bacteria > Pseudomonadota > Alphaproteobacteria > Rhizobiales > Xanthobacteraceae > Bradyrhizobium. The sequence goes on from NZ_JAFCMB010000006.1 coordinate 239,678, forward strand.
GCGCTGTCGCGTTCGGCGCTCGAGAACGGACGGGTCTGGTTCGAACAGGCACTCTCCATCCTCGAGAAAGTGCCCGAAACCAGAGAGAATATCGAACTTTCCATCGATATCCGGTTTGATCTGCGCAACTCGCTTCACCCGCTGGGCTACCTCGAGCGATGCCTGGAACACCTTCAGAAGGTGCAGGTGCAGGCCACGCAGCTCGGCGACAAGCGAAGACTCGGTCAAGCTTCATCGTTCCTGTGTCAGTATTACCGCCTGATGGGGGAGCTCGATCCCGCCACCGAAGCCGGCGAACGCGCCATGGCGATCGCGGAAGAGCTCGACGAACTGCCGCTGCGGATGGTGGTGAGCGGACATTTTGCGGCCCTGTGCGCCGCCAGGGGAAATCACCGTCGCGCAGCAGAGATACTGGACGCGGCCGTTGAGCGCCTTCGCGGCGACATTGCCACCGAGATGATGGGCACCACGGGGGTTCTTGGCGTATTCATGCGCGGATATCTTGCGTGCTCGCTCGCCGAACTCGGCGAGTTTGAGCGCGCTGCGTTTTTCGCCAAGGAGGCCGTCGAAATCGCCGAAAGCGCGAACCAGGTCTACAGCCTCGCCTTTTCCTATTACTGCAAAGGCACCGTTCTGGCGCTGCAGGGCAACGTGGCGCAAAGCATCGCGGTCCTCGAGCAGGCCCTCAATCTCGGCCGCTCGTGGACGCTTCCCTTGGTGCTACCGCTCATCGGCGTAGCGCTCGGGCACGCTTATTGCCTGGCGGATCGCGCGGACGAGGCGATCGTGCTGCTGGAGGAAACCGAACGCGAGGGAAACACCATGCATCGCCTCGGTGGCCACGCCATGATTCTGGTCCGCCTGGGCGAAGCCTATCTTCGGGGCGCCCGCATGGCCGACGCAGAGCGAACCGCCCGGCGAGCACTCCTGATTGCGCGCAAACAGGGAGAGTACGGTTATGAAGCCTACGCGCTCCGGCTCCTTGCCGAGCTTGGACTGAGTGACCCCTCCCCCCTCGACGAGAGCGAAACCAATTTTCACGAAGCCCTCCGAAAGGCCGAGGCGTTCGATCTGCGCCCCCTGGCGGCTCAATGTCACCTCGGGCTCGGAAAACGCTACAGATCGGCCGGCCAGAGCGGAAGCGCCGAGCAGCATCTCAATGCGGCCGCAGCCCTGTTCCAGCAACTTGGCATGCAATTCTGGCTGGAGCAGACGCAGTCGCAGCTTGCTTCATTGTCCTAGTCCAAGGTCGAAGAGAAGTGCCGGAAAAGGAAGACGCCATATCCAGCGCAAAACCCCCTTGCGAGGGATTTGTTGATGGTTCGGTAATCTTCTGCATTCAAGATTCGGGCAGTTAGTTGCGTTGGAGTACCGCTTTGGAAAATTTTGACGAGCTGCGCGATCTCGCAGCGGACGTTCGCACATTCATTGAAAGTTCAAAAAACCCGGCCGCCGCATTGAGGGATGTGGTCGCGGCCTATGATGTTGTTTTGGGTATCTTCCCCTCGGAAGAGGGAATGGGCCTGCACGTCGTCAAGGGCAGCAGTTTGCTTGACCGCCTCGCTACCCTTCAGTCGAATGCCCTCTATAGTCACACCGCTATTGCCGTGCATAACCGGGAACAGGCGGTAGAGCTTCAAGCACTGGTGGCTTAAAGGCGCCCCTGGAGGGGGCGTTTTCGTATTATCCTTTTCCTCTTTCAATTCCTTGAGATCATTCAAACTGCTTTTGACGTGCGCCGCATCGTAAGGATCCGTCGCTCCGACCTAAACGCATCATGTCCTAGCGGCGCTTCGCAGCCTTGGCTTCGGGGGCTGCTTCGCAGCCTTGGCTTCCGGGGCTGCAACTTCCAGGGCGGTGACCTCCAGTCCGCAAGCGCTGGCGAGCGCTCGCAGTTCGAGTTGAAGGGCCTCGAGCTCATGGCTATCGAGGCCTCCATCGATTGCGAGCGCGGTGACGACCGGATCCCGGATCTCGGGAGACTTACTTCTTGGCGGCTTTCTTTTTCTTGGCAGCTCTCTTCTTGACTCTTGCTTCCCTTGCAAGGCGGTCCTTTTTTGCGGCCGCGGTCGCTTTCCACTTTTTCTCAAAATCCTTCACTCCCGCCACGAACTGACGAAGCATCGCCTTCCCTTCGGCGCTCTTCGGCGTGACCGCCACCCGAATATAGGTACGGCCTGTGGTGCTTATCTTCTTGTTGACTTGAATGTACGCCATCCGCTCTCGCCCCTTCCCGTTGTTTTCAGGCGGCCCCGACCCGAGGCGGCCCCTTGCCAAGTACTTCGAATGTTATCAGCGAATTGGGAGGCGTGGAAGATGCGCGGCGCGCCGTCGAGGTCTCGCATCATGTACCAGTCCGGCGTGGCCTCGTAGCTGTCTTCGATCTTGACCTTCAGGCCTCGCGCCAGCTGAACGAAGGTCCTGGCCATGTTGTGCTTTCCGACCATATCGAAAATGTTGGTCGAAGACGTAAACCGGCCGACGCCGATTTCCGTGATGCAGGGAATGCCGCGCACATCCTCCTTGAGATCCACGCTGAAAACGCCGGACGCCCTTGCATCAAGCAGCTTGATGGCCCGCACGCAGGTGTCCACGACTTTCGGTTCGAAGACCGTCTTTGCCAGCCCCGCCACCGAGGAGACCCGCGATGGTTGGCTGCCCATGCCAAGATAGGAGAGCCGTTCGTAGGTCTTGATGAGCACCAGCTCGCCGTCCCTCCAGACGCTCTGGCAGCCGAAATCCCGGCCCGGCAAAAACTCCGACAGCAAAAAAGCCGTAACCGGCACGCCGCGCATCTCCTTCCAGTACCTGATCCAGCTCCGTGCCTGCTCGGCGGTCTGGACCGGCAGCGCGCCGAGCGCGCCGGCCCCGCTCCGGACGCGGCACCATAGTGGTCTGCCGCCTTTGAGCTGCTGGAAGATTTTGGTGACGCTCTTCAGGTCCTCCACCGGATAGGTTTCGGGAGCGTCGATGCCGTTGCGGCGCAACAGTGAAACGAGACGGTACTTGTCGCGGGAAACACTCAGCACAGCTTCGCCTGGCAGGAACAGATATTCGCCGAGGGTCTTCCGTGCGCGCGACAGGCTCTCAACATCGGAATCAACGGTCGGAATAATGAGATGCAGGCGTTCGGTCTTCATGATCCAGCGCAGCACCTCGCTCCATTCCGGGTGGTCGGCGGGCGGGACGAGGTAATTTCTGTCGGCGTCGGATTTCTTCAGGGCGAACTGGTCGTCGTTGCAGCCAGCAATAAAGGAAGAGCCGGCGCCGGCCCGGATGCTGCGGACCAAATTATTACTCGAACCGTTACCCGCGCTCGTAAACAGCAATCGCGCAGCCACCAACTTCTCCCGTATCGCTTAAATTATGATCTCGCCTGAAAGGAAGCTAACGATGAACCTCACGAGGGTATGCAACAAATCTTGCTGAAGCAACCAAGCATGGGCCGTATCCCACAGTGACAAGCATTCGCGAAGCTCGGAGCGGGACGAAGCTGCTGGCGCAGTAGCGGACGTTCGGCAAGCGGACGACGTGGGCCCTGCGGGGAAGGTTTAGCGCTGGTATCGCACCGCTGGTGCCACGTCGATCACGCCCAGATCGACCAGGGTACGGTGAAACCGGCGTTTCCGTTCCGACGATGACGCGAAGTAGGCGCCGCCGCACTGTTCAAGCAGGCTCGCTCGCGTCGCGAAGATTTCATCCAGCGGCAGACCGGCATGCTGCAAGGCCACGGTGCCGAGAAAGGCGATATCCAGGTCCGGGCCGCGTCCACGCGGAATTCGATCAGGAAAATCATTCAAGGTTTCCATGGCGTAGAACGTGCGGAACTGCCGCCTCGCGTCCGAGCCGAGCTTGAGTTTTTTCTCGATCCGCCGGGTCATGACGGGCTGATGATCGCCATAGTGTACAATGAGTGTCGGACGCTTGGGAAAACGGGAGGAAAGCTCGGACTTGAGTCTATTCCAGGTCACGGCGGTCTCGACCAGCCGCGCGTAATACTCGGCATAATGTGCATCGGGAAGGCTCGCGGCAGCAAACGCCCGCTCGCCTTCAAAGCGCCCGGGGGCAACCAGGTTTCGGTTGTGCGGGCCGTGATTGAAGTTGGTCAGCGCGTATAGAAAGCGAGGTGAGGCATCGTCCGCCATGCCTTTCATATGCGCATTGAGCGCGGCGCCGAGAAACAACGCATCGGAATTTGTGGTTTCGAAACGATCGACGTCGAAGGGCGGCTCAAAATCATCCGTGAAGAGACGTTCGTTGATCCCGATTGAACGGTAGAACCTGTCATAGCTGAGAAAGCTGCGACGGCAGCTCGAAGTCAGCATTGTTCTGTATCCAAGCGCCGAGAGCGTCCCTGGAAGACTGCTGTGGAAGCGGCCGGCCCCGCGCTTGAAGAGAAAATAGGCGTTCGAACCGAAGCTCGCGCTTGAAAGGCCGGTCAGCAGGCTGAATTCCGATTGCCACGATCCTCCGCCGAAAATATCCACGTTGAGGCTGCCATGGAGTCCGTCTTTCGGTGACAGAAACGACTCGACAATCGGCTCAACCGGGAGACCAAACAGACGTGGATCGAAGATCGACTCGTGCTGGATCACGATGATGTCGGGATAGTCGAGGCTGCGCGCCGGTACGGCCGCCATCAGCGGCAGCGGATCTTTGGCGATGTCGCTCAGCGCGAGCCCGCCGGACGGCCGCCAGGAAAGCGGGTTGAGAAGCGAAGCGATGAAGCTGGAAAGAAAACAGCGGCGGAGCGCCGCATTGCGCTGGAAAGTTACCGGCCCGCCGCTCGCTTTGTAGGCCGCCACTAGGCCAATACAAGCCATGCCGAAAAACATGATCTGGAGTTCAAACGGGACTGGCGGTCCGCGCACGTAAATCAGGGTCGCGACCGCGGCCAGCATGAGTGCGATGGTTCCCGCCAGAGCAGCTGTCAGTGCGAGCGGATATTGCACCAATAAAAATGGAACTGTTCCCGCAAAAGCCAGCGGCAAATCGGTTGCAATGAGTTTGATCCCGCTGTGATTATATTTAACTCTCGACGCTCCGAAAATTGCCGCCGCCACGATGGATGACAACAGGATCGCGCGTTCCAGATCGCTAACGACAAACAGCAGCATTGCGGTGCACAAACACAGCGCGGCCGCAGCCAATGCAAGGTGCTCAAGGCTGCGCTCCGCAAACCAAAGCACGGCGAGAGCGATCAGGATGATCAGGGCCAACGACATCTCGACAAGATGCCAGAGGAATGAATCGACGTCCACGATGGCGAAAGCGGACATTCGCGAAGGACATTGAAATCTGCTAGGGGTCATCAAGATGGAGCAGACATGACCGACCCCGTCGACATCAACCGCCGGAACTGGGACGAGCGCACTGTCATTCATGCACGCGATACCAACGGTGAATACATGCTCGACCGGTTTCGGGCGGGCGAGGATGCGCTGAGTGCGATTGAAGTGGCGGAACTCGGCGACATCAGGGGAAAGCGCGTCCTGCATCTGCAGTGCCATATCGGCCGCGACACGCTGTGCCTGGTGCGGCGCGGCGCGACGGTTACCGGGCTGGATTTTTCCCCGGCCGCGCTGGAGGTAGCGCGGCGCCTCTCCGATGAGACCGGGCTGAAGGCTGATTTCGTCGAGGGGGCTGTCGATCAGGCCCCTACCCTGACGCCGGGCCCGTTCGATCTCGTCTTCACCACCTGGGGCACCATTTGCTGGCTGCCCGATATGAAGAAATGGGCACAGACCATTGCGACCGTGCTGGCGCCGGGTGGCGAGCTCTATTTCGCGGACGCGCATCCCAGCTTCACGGTGCTGGAAGAATTCGCCGGCAGGCTTGTTCCCACCTACGATTTTCAAACGCCTGCCGACCGGCCGCTGCATTTCGCAAATGAAACAACCTACACCGGCGATCCCACGATCATGTCGCATCGATCGACCCGCGAGTGGATCCACTCGCTCTCGGCCGTGCTCGGCGGCCTGATCGATGCCGGACTGACGATTACGATGTTCAGGGAGCACGAAGTGTTGCCCTGGCGCGGCCTGCCAAGCCTGGTGCCGGCATCGGAAAGGCTGTGGCGGCTTGCCGATGACGTGCCGCGCATGCCGTTGTCGTATTCGGTCAGGGCCAAAAAGACTTCGTGAAGTCAGCCAAGCGCCAGATCGAAAATGGCGAGGCGTCTCGCCTCACGCGGTCTTGTATCAAGCGCTTTTGACATCAGGCCAGGCGACGACTTGTCCTGACATGACCAGCCGATCACGTCCTCCATTCTTGGCCGAATAGAGCGCCCGATCCGCTGCGGCAATCAGGGCCGCGTGCTCGGTCATGCTCTGGGCCGGGACATTCGTCGCACCGCCGAGACTGACCGTAATGAGTTTGGAAGGCGGGTTGAGCGCGTGCAGCATGCCGAGTTCAAGAAGCGCTTCACGCACCTTCTCGCCGACCTGCATGCAGCCCTCCGAATCGGTGTTGGGCAGGAGCAGCACGAACTCTTCGCCACCGTAGCGGGCTGCCAGATCTGCCGGCCTGCGAATTTGCGCGTCCAGGATCCGCGCCAGCGCGCGCAGGCAGGCGTCTCCGGCCTGATGACCATAGTGATCATTGAATTTCTTGAAATGGTCGACGTCGATCAACAACAGCGATAGCGGCGTGCCATCGCGCCTGGCGCGCGCCCATTCCTCCGACAGGCGCTCGTCGAAATGCCGTCGGTTGGCCAATCCCGTCAAGCCATCGGACGTGGCAAGCGCCGCCAGCTTGTTCTGCAAATCCTGCTGCTCTGTCATGTCGCGCGAGATTGCGACCACGCCGTCGATCTTGTTGGTCTCGGCCGCCCGCGTCACGCGCAGCGCCGTCTCGACCCAGATTTCGTTCTTCTCGCGGTGACGGACGCGATAGATGAGCCGCGCCTCTTCGGCCTCGCCGTTTTTCAATGAAGCGATGGCTTGCTCAACCCGCGGCCGGTCCTCCTCATTGATTGCCGCAAGGGCCGGCGCTCCCAGCAACTTGGCGGGGTCGTGGCCGAAAACGCGGGCGCATGATGGCGAAACGTAGAGAATCCGCTCATCCAGCCCGATACGCATCACCACATCGCTGCACTGTTCGGCCAGCAGGCGAAAGTCCGCCTCCTTGGCCACAAGGGCTGCCGCCATGCGCTGGCGCTGCAGCAGGTAACGCACGAAGGCAAAGCCGGTCAGCGCAATCACCAGCAAGAGGCCTGCGACGACAGCCAGCCGTGTGAACGATTGCTGGCGCCATGGCTCCAGCACATCGTCCTGCGCCTTGGTCGCCAGAACCAGGATGGGATATCGGCTGCTCAGCTGGTAGAAGCTCAACCGCTCAAGTCCGTCCAGCGGCGATTTGAAGTAATAGACGCTGGCACTGGGGCGGTCTTTCAGGTTCCGGAACAATGGCGCCTTGGACATATCGCGTCCGACATTGCTGCCGTCTTCGTCGCGGCTGCGCGCCAGCATGATGCCATCTGCACTCAACAGCGACACCGAGCCGTTCGGCCCGATGTCAAACCGCCGGTAGAATTGCGTGAAATAGGCCACGTCGATGCTGGTCAACACCACGCCGGCAAAACTGCCATCGGGATGATTGAAGCGACGGGACAGGGTGATGATCCACTGTCCTCCCGAACGACTCTTGACCGGCCGGCCAACCAGCGTCCCGCGGTCGGTGGAGGCGCGATGTTGCTGGAAGTAGTCGCGATCGCCGTTGTTGAGACCGGCGAGATTGATGTCTTCGGTCGTTGCGAGCCAGCGACCGGTTTCATCATAGACGAAGATGCCGCGGATACGTTGCCGGTTGTACTTGCGCGATTTGAGAAACGTCTGGATTTTTTCGACCGCGGCGGGACCGGTTCCTCCGGTCTCCATGCGGTCGGCCATTCCGGCGAGGATGGTATCAGCCAGATCAAAAGTATCTTCGGCATGTTGCGTCAGCGAACGGGCAAGGTTGGCCATGTCCACTTCGGCATTCTTCAAATCGACCTGCCGGGACTCCCATTCGCGCCAGCCGCTTAGCGCGAGAATTGCAACGCAAGCCAACGCCACAAATCCCGCCGCCCACAACGGGATATGTGCTTTGCCAATTTCCCGCCGGCTGGTGATCATCTTAAGGCTGCTCCGATCCGAGCAAATTTCCATGGAGGGCTTAACGCCGCGTTGCCTCTACAACAGCAACGGCGGAATGGGTGAGCGTTTTGCCCTCGTGCTGTATCGGATGTTAAGAAATGCGGTCGTACTTCATTAACCATGGAGGTTGCGTTGGGCTCGGCCCGCGGCAACGCTGCCCCAGAGGGAATGTCCTCCCCCGGGCATCAAGCAGGCATCACGCGAGGCGCACAGCTACGCCGCGTTCAGGGCCTGCGCGATATCGGCGATCAGGTCGGACGGATGCTCGATGCCGATCGACAACCGGATCGTGGAGTCGAGCACGCCGATTTTCTGGCGGATGTCGGCTGGAACGCCGGAATGGGTCATGCTCGCCGGCAGGCTGGCCAGCGACTCGGTGCCGCCGAGACTGACCGCCAGCTTGAAGATCTGCAGCGCGTTGAGGAATTTGAAGGCGGCGGCCTGGCCGCCGACGATGTCGAACGAAAACGTCGAGCCCGCGCCGGTGCATTGCCCTGCGAACAGACGCCCGGCCGGCGAGTTCGCATCGTGATGGCCGAGGTAATGGACATGCGCCACCTTGGCGTGGTCGCGCAGAAAATCCGCCACCAGCCGCGCGTTGGCGTCGGCCTTTTCCATGCGGATGCTCAAGGTCTCGAGCGACCTGGAAAGCATCCAGCAGGAATGCGGGTCGAGCTGGGTGCCGATCGCGCCGCGCAGCGCCTTGATGTCCTTCATCAGGGCTTTCGAGCCGAGCGCGGCGCCCGCGATCAGGTCGGAATGGCCGCCGATATATTTGGTCAGCGAGTACAATGACAGATCCGCGCCGTGTTCGATCGGCCGCTGAAACACCGGTCCGAGCAGCGTATTGTCGCACGCGACGATCGGCGTGTGATCCTGCGCCTCGCCAATGTTCTCGGCGACGCGGCGGACCATCGCGATATCGACCAGTCCGTTGGTGGGGTTGGCCGGGGTCTCGATGAAGATCATCGAAACCCGTCCCTTGCGCATGGCGTCCTCCGCCGCCAGCTGCACCGCGGCTTCGTCGATGCCGTCGGCAAAACCCACCGAGCCGATCGAGAGGCCCGCAAGCGTTTTCGTGAACAGGGTTTCCGTGCCGCCATACAGCGGTTGCGAGTGCAAGATGACGTCACCGGGGCGGACGAAGGCGAGGATCGCCGTCGAGATCGCCGACATGCCGGACGAGAACAGCGCGCATTTCTCGGTGCGCTCGTAGACCGCAAGCCGGTCCTCGACGATCTCGCTGTTGGGATGATTGAACCGCGAATAGACCAGGCCCGCGCCCATCCCCTCGGGCGGCTCGCGCCGGCCCGAGACGAAATCGAAGAAATCCTGACCGTCTTCGGCGGTCCGAAACACGAAGGTCGAGGTCAGGAACACCGGCGGCTTGACGGCGCCTTCCGACAATTGCGGATCGTAGCCGTAGTTCAGCATCAGCGTTTCCGGATGCAGCATGTGGTTGCCGATGTGGGTCTTGGACGGAAACGGTTTCACCATGGCCTGCCTCGCTGGCTGCATTCAGAAACGTTCCCCTTTGTGGGGGTCGTCAAAGACGGTGCGCCGTTCGCGTGGACATGACGGCATCCAACGACTCGGGTCACCGATCTCTGGAGCAGCCTAGCAACATCCGGGGGTGAATTCACTGCGTTCGCAGGCAAGGCGACCACGTCGCCCGTGCGAGATGCTGTCGCAGCTGGGCCGGCAATACCGCCACGAGGTTAGGAAATATCGTCGATTTGTCGCAGCCTGGTCAGCGCTCGGACCGCATATACGGGCTGCGCTCGGTCACATGCTTGAGTTCGGGCGCAACGTCCATCGTCTGGGTCACGTGCTGCGCTATATTGGTTCGCTTCGTGCTGGCCGGATTGCCCACAAACGCCCACATGACCACGCCAATCGCGAGCGTCGCGCCGCTTATCACCCCGATATCTCGCTTCATTGCGATCTCCCGTTTTGTTTTCGGGTGCGCGCAAATCAAGCCAGTTGGTCGTGGTCGAAGTATGGCTATTACAAGATTGGCCGGCCGATCCCGGCAATGTGATGGCTGAACCGCGGCAGCGCTCAGCTCTTGCTTGGCGTGGCCGCGTCCGCAGACAATTTGCCGAGCATGACGGTGAGTTCCTCATCGGCGCTGATGATCGTCTTGTTGCTGTCTCCCTCGCCCGGTGCAGGATCCACTGCAGTCGGCGGCTCGGCGGGTGCGCCAATAGCTTCCAGTCGTCTGGCCGGTTCGACCGGCGAGGAAGCGGAATCGGACGATTTTTCGGAAAGCTTTAATGTCGGCTCCCGCAAAGGCGTCGATGGCCGATCCGGCCGACGGGCCGCCGTTGCACTGCCAACCGGATTGGGCGGCCTGGCGTCGACAGCCAGCCTGCCATTGCCACGCGGCACAACACTCTTGCTTGCTCTTCCGATGATGCCGTCAACGATGGCGGGAAGGCGCTGCTTGTCGATGTCAGCGAGGTATTCGCCGGCTAGCTCGTCCACATATTGCTGGCCGTAGTCGGCCAACACGGAGGTTATCCGCGCGAGATCGACATCGCTTTCAACAAGCTGACGCCATGCCTGACTGTCATAGGAAACCGCCGGTGGGCTTATCGGCTTCGGGGGTTCGCGAGAGACGAGCGGTTCAGGAACCGGAGGCTGCGCCATGCGCTCATCGGCTGGCGCGCGGCTTAACGGTGGGACACTCACCCGTCGTCGGTTGTTCTCTGCCACCAGAAGTGACAGCAGGCCGACGCCCATCAGCAGGAACCCAACCGTCGCCCATACCAGAGTGGCGCAAAGCAGAGCCCCGGCAATCAGCAATATCCACCCGGCAACGCGCACTAACAGGCCTTCTCGGCAACAAGGGCCAAATTCAATTGCCAAACATGAGCGCTAATTCTCAACGCTTCCGGCAAGCTACGCAACACAAGATTACCGCCACATCCGGTGACGGCCGGCCAGCGCTTTCGCGCCGATCCAGCCGTCGCGGGCGCGCTCAGTTCTGCTACGCGCCGGTGACGCGCCAGATCACGTCGCCGACATCGTCCGCCATCAGGAGCGACCGGCCGTCGGGACCGACCACCACCCCGACCGGTCGTCCATAGGATTCCTTCTCGTCGGGTGCGAGGAAGCCGGAGAGAATATCCCGCGCCGGCCCTGACGGACGCCCGTTCTCGAACGGCACAAAAACGAGCTTGTAACCGCTCAGCGTGCTGCGGTTCCAGGAGCCGTGCTGGCCGATCGCCATGCCATCGGGAAAACCCGGCAGCGTGCCAGCGGGCACCCAGCAAAGACCGAGCGACGCGGTGTGACCGCCGAGCGCATAGTCCGGCGTGATCGCCCTGGCGACCGCGGCCGGATCCTGCGGCACCCGGTCGTCCACCGTCTGGCCCCAGTAGCAATAGGGCCAGCCGTAGAAGCCGCCATCGCGCACCGAGGTCAGGTAATCCGGCGGCGTCTCGTCGCCGAGACCGTCGCGCTCGTTGACGACAGTCCAGAGCACGCCGGTCTGCGGCTCCCACGCCATGCCCACCGCATTGCGCAGGCCGCCGGCAAAGATGCGGCTGGAGCCACTGGCAAGATCGAGCTCATGGATCGCGGCCCGGCCCTCTTCCACCTCCATGCCGTTGTCGGCAATGTTGGTGAGCGAGCCAACACCGGCGTAGAGCTTCTTGCCATCCGGGCTCGGCAGCAGGCTCCGCGTCCAATGCCCGCCCGGCTTGAAGGTGACGAGTTTGCGCCCTGTTGCCGTGATGCGATCGGCGTTCGCCACATAGGGGAACGCCACCAAGCCGTCGGTGTTGCCGACATAAAAGGTGTCGCCGAGCAGCGCCATGCCGAACGGCTGGTTCAGCCCCTCCATGAAAATCCCGCGCTTTTCGGCGACGCCGTCGCCATCCGCATCGCGGAGCAGCGTGATGCGGTTCGCGCTATCGCCAAGCGCCGCGGCCCGTCGCATCGTGGCCTGCATCGCATAGCCGAACACGTTTCTGACCGGACCTGCGACCTGGTTCGATTCCGCAATCAGGACATCGCCGTTTGGCAGCACGTTGATCCAGCGCGGATGTTTCAGGCCGGTCGCAAATGCATTGACCTTGAGCCCCGGTGCTGCCGTCGGCTTCTGCCCGTCGTCCCAGCCCCTCGCCGACGGCATCTTGAGCGTCGGAATGGCGCCCTGCGGCTTCGCTTCCGGCACCACGGGCGTGCTGCCCCAGGCAGGCGCAGGCGCCGCGCCCTGCAGTTTGCGCCAAAACAGCGCCCCAGCACCGATCAGCGCGACGATGCGCGCAAAAATTGCAGAAAAGTTCATGACATTCCCCATTGGATCGCGCGCACACTAGAGCAAGATCGGTCCTGATCAAATCAGAACCGATCTTGCCCTAGATCCCTGTTCTTGACGCGTTTTCTTGACGCGAACCGGTATCCACTTCGCTCGAAAACGCTATAGCCGACGTCTCTGTGCGTTGAAACCTCGCGCGCTGAACTGCAAGTCTGGATTGCGTCGAAAAAGCAGGTCGTGAAACGCCGCCCGATGCTGTAAAAGCTGATCCGCTGTCAAAGCTCAATCTGCGGAGGGTCACGCTCGGCGAGGAACCCGCGAATAATGAACGGGATTTATCGATGAGCGTCGGACTGATCGCCCTTCTCGACGATATCGCGGCGATCGCAAAGGTGGCAGCGGCTTCCCTTGACGATGTGGTCAGCCAGGCCGCCAAGGCGGGGGTAAAGGCGGCCGGCGTCGTCATCGACGATACCGCGGTCACGCCTGGTTACGTGATCGGCTTCGCGGCCAAGCGCGAACTGCCGATCGTGGGCAAGATCGCGGCCGGATCGCTTCGCAACAAGCTCCTGATCCTGCTTCCCGTTGCGCTGGCGCTCAGCTACTTCCTGCCCTCGGCGATCACGCCGCTGCTGATGTTTGGCGGGGCCTATCTCTGCTACGAAGGCGTTGAAAAACTGTACGAAGCCGTCATGCCCCATCATGCGCACCAGCATGAGGCCGAGCTCGGCACGGTGGCGTTGCAGGCGCAGACGCTCGAGGACCAGAAGGTCGCGAGCGCCATCAAGACCGACTTCATCCTGTCGGCGGAGATCATGGCGATCACACTGGCGGCCCTGCCCGCTGGGAGCATCCTGAAGCAGGCCATCGTGCTGGCGGTGGTCGCAATCGGAATCACCGTCGCGGTGTATGGCCTGGTGGCTCTGATCGTGAAGGCGGACGACGCCGGTGTGGCGCTGGCGCGAAACGACAATGTTTCGGTCATTGCCAGCATCGGCCGCGGATTGGGACATGCTCTTGTCCGGGGCATGCCCGTCTTCCTGATATTTCTCAGCGCCGTCGGCACCGCCGCCATGATCTGGGTTGGCGGCGGCATCATCTTGCATGGCATCGAGGCGTACGGCCCGCCTTCGATCGGTCATGCCGTCCACGCCGCGACCGACGCTGCGGCTCACGCCTTGCCGGCGGTCGCCGGTTTGTTCAAATGGATCGTCGAGGCGGCCATCTCAGGCGTGATCGGTCTGGTGGTCGGCGCGGCGTCAATCCCGATCATCGGATATGCCGTGGCGCCCGCCTGGAAACGCGTGAAGCGGCTTCTGCCGGGCTGACAACAAAAAGATCGACCCAGCAGACCAGCCCACGGCGTCACGCATACTGCGATTATGGGATGCAGGTCCCGCCACGGTGCCCCGGCGTAAACAGGGCGCCGCAGAGCGAACCACCGGTAACCCAGACCCCAAACCCGTAGCCTCCAACCGTAATTTCGATTCCGACGTAGCCCTTGTCGACGACGACGGTGACTGCGCCACCGTTCACGGCATCGAGTTCGTCCATGGTCAGTTCGTTGATTTCCTTGCTCATGTCGCGCTCTCATATCGGCGGGGGAATTCCCGACCTCCAACAACTGCAACGTTAGGGTGCTGCAAGGATTGCTGCCGTGACGAATATCACGAATGCCCGGCGCGCCCTTCCTGCCGGACGGGCCAGGGCAGCGCGCGTTGATCCGCGTTATTCCGACTTGCTGGTCTCTTGCGTTGCAGGATTCGCCGCAACCGCAGGTCCGCCGCCGAGCAGCCTTGCGAGGCTGCGGGCGCGCCTTGTGTCGATGCTGACATAGGCGGTCATGCCGGCGCGCAGCGGCGGCTCGCCTGATCGTTCAACCAGCTGCAGCCGCACCGGCAGGCGCTGCACGACCTTGACCCAATTGCCTGAGGCGTTTTGCGCCGGCAGGATCGCAAACTCCGCGCCGGTCGCCGGGCTGATGCTCTCCACCACGGCGTCCCAGGTAACGTCGGGATGCATATCCAGCACGACCTTGGCCTTCTGCCCCACCGTCACATAGGTCAGGTCGGTCTCCTTGAAGTTGGCCTCCAGCCAGGGCCTGCGGTCGGTGACCAGCGCGAACAGCGGCGTCTGCGCCTTGACCTGCTCGCCGAGCTGCAGCTTGAAATTGACCACCACGCCCGCCTTCGGCGCCTTGATCTCGGTATAGGCAAGGTCGAGCGCGGCACGATCGCGCACCGCCAGTTTTTCGCGCACCGCCGCGAACTGATCCGTCGGCCGGTCGGGCTTGCCGCCGAGGGCTGCTTCGACGCGCGCGATGCGCTGGTGCAGCACGGCGACGCGATCTTCGCCTTCCTGCTCCTCGCTGTTGGTCTGCTCGACCTTCGCGGTCGAGGCGACGCCGCGTCCGGACAGCTCACGCTGGCGCCTGGCCAGGGACTGGAGATACGCCAGCTTGTTCTCCGCCTCCTTTGTCTCGGCCCGGATCTCGCGCAGGCTGGCCTTGAGCTGCTCGACGGCGGCGCGCGCGGAATCAATTTCCGCTTCGGCCTTGGCGAGCGCCAATTGGTATTGCGTCGGATCGAGGCGAAGCAGCACGTCGCCGGCGGCGACGGCCGAATGATCGCGGATCCGCAACTCGGTGATACGGCCCTGAACCTCGCTGGCGATCTGGGCGATGTCCGCCTTGACGAACGCGTTCTCGGTCGAGATGTGGCGGCCGCCCTGCAGCCAGAAGGCCAGCGCGCCCACCAGGACCAACAGAGGCACGCCGACCAGCGCCAATCGCTTCATCCGCTTGGTCATGGCGCGGCCCTGCCGTTGAGCCGGCCTGTCGCCAATGGAACTCGCTTTCGCGGGGCCGTCGCCAACTCGCCCCGCGCGGCCTCGCCGTCATCGGCCGACACCAGGGTTTTCTTGATGCGCTGCAACAGGGCCATCAGCTGTTTGCGCTCGGATCCTGCGAGATCGGCGAGCCCGGCATCGACCGTGTCCTCGGCGACGCGCCAGATGCGCTTGTGGACCCGCTCGGCCTCCTTGGTCAGATAGACGCGCTTGACGCGGCGGTCGTCCGCTTGCGTGCGGCGTTCGACCCAGCCATTGGCCACCAGGCGGTCGATCATGCGGCCGGCGGTGGCCTTCTCGACCTCCATCATCTCGGCCAGTTCGGAATGCGAGGCGCCGGGACGGCGGTGCAGGCGGGTCAACACCAGCCATTGTGCCCGCGTGATGCCGAGGCGGCGCACGCGGCGATCGAACTCGGTCCGCAACAGGCGGGCAACGTCCGAAATCACAACCCCAATATATTCGTCGGTATTCGGCATGGCGCTGTTGTGGCCGCCCTGAAATTAGTAAGCTAGGTTAGTATCTGACATCAGCTGCCGCAAGGGACATCACCCTGAGTTCCACCAGCATGGAGGCCGAGGACCCTGCCGGGACCATGTCCACGGCGCAGCGATATTTGACGCTGATGACGGTCGTGCTCGGCTCTTCGCTGTACGGCACGGCGCTGCTGACGACGTCGACCATCCTGCCGCAGATGCAGGGCGCGCTGTCGGCGACCCAGGACGAGGTCGCCTGGGTGATGACCTTCAACATCCTGGCGACCGCGGTCGTGACGCCGATGACCGGCTGGCTGGTGTCCCGCTTCGGCAGCAGGCGCGTGATGGTGTGGTCGGTCGGATGGTTCACGCTGGCGACGCTGCTGTGCGGCATGGCGCAATCGCTCGAGGGGCTGGTGCTGTGGCGCATCCTGCAGGGCGGCGCCGGGGCGCCGCTGGTACCGCTGTCGCAGTCGATCCTGTTCGCGACCTTCCCGCGCCGCCAGCACTCGATGGTGATGTCGATCTTCGGCATGGCGGTCGCGGTCGCGCCGGTGTTCGGCCCGGTGTATGGCGGCTATCTCGCCGAGGCGCATAGCTGGCGCTGGTCGTTCTACATGCTGGTGCCGATCGGGATTGCGGCCACGATCGGCATGGCCTGGACGCTGCCCTCCGACAACCAGTTGACCAAGGTCCGCTTCGACTGGACCGGCTTCATCGCGCTGGCGACCGCGCTGGCGGCCATTCAGCTGGTGCTCGCCCGCGGCGCACGGCTGGACTGGTTCGACTCGACCGAGATCGTGGTCGAATGCCTGATTGCGGGCATCGCGTTCTATGTTTTTCTCATCCACAGTCTCGACGCCCGCAATCCGTTCGTGAACCTGAAACTCCTGACCGACCGCAATTATGCGATCGGGCTGGCGCTGGTGACGATCTACGGCATGCTGAACTTCACGCCGATGGTGTTGCTGCCGCCGCTGCTGCAGCAGCAGGCCGGTTATCCCGACGCATTGGTCGGACAGGTGATCGGATCGCGCGGTCTCGGAATGCTGGTCGGCTTCATGATCGCCGGCTTGATGAACCGGCTCGATCCGCGCCTCACCATGGCCTTCGGCTTTGGCCTGCAGACCGTGGCGGGGCTGTGGATGCTGACCTTCGACCTCAACGTCACGATGGAGATCCTGGTCATCAACAGCATGATCCAGGGATTTGCCGTCGGCGTCGTCTGGGTGCCGATCACGGCGGTGGCGTTCGGAACGCTGGACGCCAAGCATTATGCGGAAGCATCCGCGATCTTCCATTTGCTGCGCAATATCGGTTCGAGCTTCTTCATCTCGCTGTCGATCGCCGAAATCGTGCGTACCTCGGGCGCCAATTACAGCCGGATGACCGAGATGATCTCACCCTATAACCGCGCGCTGACGACGCCGGGCCTTACCGGCGGGTGGAATTTCGACACCGTGCCGGGCCTTGCCAAGGTGGCAAAAGAGATCGCCCGCCAGTCGATGATGATCGGCTATCTGAATGCGTTCACGATGTACACGGTGACGTCGGGCCTCGCCGTCATCTTCGTCCTGATGGTGCGGGGCCGCAAGACGGCGGCTTGATGCGAGCTAGATCACCGGGTTCTTACGGGCGTCGGCCGTCGCGTTTCCGTGATAAGTTTTTCGCGGAACGGCTTTGATGAAACAATTCTGTCCACCGACGAAGCCATTTTAGTGATCTGGCGAACACTTCCTGAAACCATTGTCAGGCATACTGAGGCGTTACTGAACAAGCAATTTCACCAGACCAGCGGTGGCATCCTCAACGAAGTGGAACACGCCATGCTTTCAGAAAAATTCTTTCTGCTGTTGGAGACCCTCCGGAGTGAGGCCGAGCGAAGCCCGACCTATTCGGACGGCAGCACCCGGGTGATCAGCACCTCGCCGCACGTCCCGGTCCAGCTGCCTGCCGCCGACCGGAAGTAGAGCGCGCTTGCGCCAGTCGACGTCTCGCGACGTTCAAACGCACGACGCCGCACCTGTCCGGCGCGGCGTCGCTTTGCGGCAACCTTGGCCGACCGATCAACCGACGTTCTTGGGGCCGATCGGGAAATCGCCCTTCGGGCCCGGCTTTGGGTCGAGCGTTCCATCCGCGATGCAGTAGCCGATTCCCAATGCAACGCCCAAGGCGATGAAGGGAAACCAGCCGCCGCTGACCTGCTCCAGCTTGGCATCCGGCAACGGCGCAAGGCCGTCGGCGTTCAGAGTTGCTTGCGTGTTGGCCATCATTGTCTCCTTCAATAGGCCGTCCATCCCTCAACGCCCATCCAAGGGACCGAGATCGTCGAGGGTCGGCATCGAGGCTGACCAAAACCGGATGTTTGTGCTGTGATCGGAATCACGGTGTCATCGAGCGAGTGCGCTCGACCCGAGGGCAAAGCAAAAACGCGGCGCCGAGGGCGCCGCGTTTCGTTTTCTCCCATTTCATTCGCCGTCATTCCGGGGCGTCCGAAGGACGAACCTCAGGTGCGCAATTGCGCACCGGGGAATCTCGAGATTCCGGGTCCGCTTCGCGCCCCGGAATGACGGCGCAACTAGCGCCGTCAGCTCGCCACCGCCGACGACGGCATGTCGCGCTCGCGCTTCATGACGATCTTGTTGAGCGCGCCGAGATAGGCTTTTGCCGAAGCGACCAGCGTATCCGGATCTGACGCCTTGGAGGTCATCGAGCGGCCTTCATGGGCTAGCCGCACCGAGACCTCGGCTTGCGCGTCGGTGCCTTCCGTGACCGCGTGGACCTGGTACAGCTCGAGCTTGGCCTCGTGCGGCACCAGCGCCTTGATGCAGTTGAACACCGCATCGACCGGGCCATTGCCTTCGGCCTCCTCGATCTTGGTCTGGCCGCCAATGTCGAGCTTCATGGTGGCGCGCTGCGGCCCATGGGTGCCCGCGATGACCGTCAGCGACGTCAGCTTGATGCGGTCATGCGAGTTGGCGATTTCCTGGTCGACCAGTGCCTCGATGTCCTCGTCGTAGATGTCCTTCTTGCGGTCGGCCAGCGCCTTCATCCGCACGAAGGCGTCTTCCAGCTGGTTGGCGCCGAGCTTGTAGCCCATCTCCTCCAGCTTGTGCACGAAGGCATGACGTCCGGAATGCTTGCCGAGCACCAGCGACGACTTCTTCAGGCCGATCATCTCGGGGCGCATGATCTCGTAGGTCGAGGCGTCCTTCAGCACGCCGTCCTGATGGATGCCGCTTTCATGGGCAAACGCGTTACGGCCGACGATCGCCTTGTTGTACTGCACCGGGAACGAGGTCGCCGCCGACACCAGTTTCGAGGCCCGCGTCAGCATTGTGGTGTCGATCTTGTTCCACCACGGAAACACGTCGTTGCGGACGTTCATCGCCATCACGACTTCTTCCAGCGCGGCGTTGCCGGCCCGCTCGCCGATGCCGTTGACGGTGCATTCGATCTGGCGCGCGCCGCCGGCGATACCGGCCAGCGAATTCGCCACGGCCATGCCGAGGTCGTTGTGGCAGTGCACGGAGAAGACTGCCTTGTCGGAATTCGGCACCCGCTCGATCAGCGTGCGCATGAAGCGGGTGTATTCCTCGGGCGTGGTGTAGCCGACGGTGTCCGGAATGTTGACCGTGGTGGCGCCGGCCTTGATCACGGCCTCGACGATGCGGCAGAGATAATCCATCT
Organism: Bradyrhizobium sp. AUGA SZCCT0176; assembly: GCF_018130145.1. GTDB lineage: Bacteria > Pseudomonadota > Alphaproteobacteria > Rhizobiales > Xanthobacteraceae > Bradyrhizobium. Next base: position 259,093 of record NZ_JAFCMB010000006.1, read on the forward strand.
CGCTGCGGGTGGCATCCTCGGCCGACCATTCGACGTCGTCGATCTGGTTGCGGGCGCGGGTGACGTTGGCGATCGAGAGCTCCATCACCTGCTCGGGCGTCATGTTCAGCTTGACGCGCATGTGCAGCGGCGAGGTCGCGATCACGGTATGGACGCGGCCGCGCCTGGCGAATTTCACCGCTTCGGCGCAGCGGTCGATGTCCTTCGGATTGGCGCGCGACAGACCTGCGATGACAGAGTTCTTGGAGCGGCGGGCGATCTCGCTGACCGCCTGGAAGTCGCCTTCGGAGGTGATCGGGAAGCCGGCCTCGATGACGTCGACGCCCATGTCGTCGAGCATCTCGGCGATCTCGATCTTTTCCTCGAACGTCATGGTGGCGCCGGGGCACTGCTCGCCGTCGCGCAAGGTGGTGTCGAATACGATTACGCGGTCCTTCTCGGACTTATTGGCTGTGGTCATCTGCAACTTCCTTTGGGTGGTGCGCCGTTTTTTGGGCGCTGAAGGGTTCCTTGATCTCACGCAACCCCTGAGTGCCCAGGCGCAACCGCCCAGACGGCCCTCAGGGGCCGATAAGAAGCAGAAGCCCGCCAATAAGGAGGGTGGGCAAGGACGCAGCCGGAATCGCGCAGGTACGAACGGCCGAGGCCGATCCACCCTGAACTCCAACATTTTCGCTGCGAATCAGCATTGCCAGACCCTTGAGGAGACGAAATCCTTAGCCAAAACCATTGACAGTTCGTTGCCGGGACCACGTTCCATGGCCGTTCTAGACGAGAAATATGGCCGGCCGCAATGCCAAAAGATGGTCAGGATGGATGACCTAACGGGGCAAAAGCATCGCAGGGTAAACGGCGCCCTCCCCTTAGCATCCCCCGGACACGCAGCCGTGAGGGGTCAGCCTCCCCTTCCCCGTCGTTGCGCCGGGTTGAAAGCCAGGGCGCGCGAACCATCTCTAGCCAGGGTGGAGATTTGTAAAATGGAGCGGCGCATGAGCCCTCGGTTTCTCCTGCTGACCTTGCTGGCGGCCTTTGGCCTTGCGGTTCTGTTTGCAACGCTCACAACGGTCCGGCAGTTGCACATCCAAACGTCCGCGATCACACAACCGCTGCACCGGGGTTGAGCGCCGCGGATACGCCTTACGCGGATGCCACATTTGTTCCACCATCCCTGAGCGCTTAAAGCCGCATGGTGATACGCGGATGCCGACTGTATGACCGGTGATCGGTTCATGGACGGGGCACGCGTTTGGACAGGTTTCAGATCGGTAGTCACATCATTGCGCTGGCCGCCGCCTTCGCGCTCGCGGTGCCGATCGGCTGGGATCGCGAGAAGCGCGCACGAAGCGCCGGCTTAAGGACGTTTCCGCTCGTCGCCCTGGCCAGTTGCGGCTTCGTGCAAGCCAGCGAAAACCTGCTCGTGCACTCCCCCGACGGCATGGCGAAAGTCATCGAAGGGCTGATTACAGGCATCGGCTTCATCGGCGGCGGCGCCATTCTCAAACAGGGCACCTCCGTTCACGGCACCGCGACCGCGGCAAGCCTGTGGGCGACCGGCGCGATCGGCGTCTCCGTCGGCCTCGGCAGTTATGACGTCGCCGTCACGGTTGCCATTTTCACCTTCCTGACGTTGCGCCTCCTGACGCTCGTCAAGGATGAGAGCGATGAAGGCGAAGGCGGCAAACCCGATCGGACCTGACGGGGTGACAGCTGAAGGTGCATTGTTGCGTTAGCCGCTGCCTCAACTTTTGCGTAAAGCCGGTTTATGGACGTAAGCTGCCGGTACCGATCCGACAGGAGGCTGTCTCATGCCAAAGAAGGGGGTTACGGGCCATGACGAGTGGGTGGTGACCCAGGCACTCGCCACGGCCCTGGTCGCGCTCGAACAGCTTCCGGAGAAGATTCAGCCGCGACCCCATATGGAGGATCTTCGGAAACTCCTGATTGCCGGCTGCGCCCCCGGTAGCGAGGGTCTGCATCTGGCCCAGGCGAAGTGCCGGTTGTTCCCACAAACCGACCCGGAGACGATCTACCGGGAGTACGGCCTGGAGGGTGGTCGGGACTGAGGGTCAGTAGGATGGGTAGAGCGCAGCGAAACCCATCATCTCACCCGCGGAAGCCTCGATGGGTTTCGCTGCGCTCTACCCATCCTACTTCTTCGCAACCTCGCCCTTCTCCTCCGCCAGCAGCGCCTCACGCACCTGCTTGAACTCGCTGCGGTCGGCCTTGTCGACCTCGGGGAAACGCAAATCCAGCCGGTCGAGCGCGCTGACGATGGTCGAGCCGATCACGACGCGGGCGAACCATTTGTGGTCGGCCGGCACCACATGCCATGGCGCGTGGCGCGCCGACGTGTGACGGATCATGTCCTGATAGGCGGCCTGGTACTTTGCCCACAGCTTCCGCTCGGCAATATCGGCCAGCGAGAATTTCCAGTTCTTGGCGGGCTCGTCCAGCCGGGCGAGAAAGCGCTCGCGCTGCTCTGCCTTGGAGATGTTGAGGAAGAATTTCAGGATCACGGTGCCGTTGCGCGCGAGGTAACGCTCCATGGCCGAGATATCCTCGAACCGTTCGCGCCAGATACTCCCAGTCACCAGTTTTTTCGGAATCTTCTGCTTGCCGAGAATCTCGGTGTGCACGCGCACGACAAGGCATTCCTCGTAATAGGAGCGGTTGAAGATGCCGATCCGGCCGCGCTCGGGCAGCGCGATCATGCTGCGCCAGAGAAAATCGTGGTCGAGCTCCTTGGTCGACGGCTGCTTGAACGAGGTGACCTCGCAGCCCTGCGGGTTGATGCCGTCGAACACGCTCTTGATCGCCGAGTCCTTGCCGGCGGCGTCCATGCCCTGAAACACCAGAAGCATCGACCAATTGTCCTGCGCGTAAAGCTTTTCCTGATACTCGCTCAGCCGCTTGCGATTGGCCTCGATGATCTTCTCGCCCTTGTCTTTGTCGAGACCGCCCTTCTCGCTGGTCTTGTGCGATTTCAGGTGAAACTCTCCTGTTCCGTCAACGCGAAACGGGGCGACAAAGGGTTTTAGCGTATCGCCAAGCGGTTGCTGTGATTTCTTGCTCATGAGGCTACGGGCTTCTTCCCGGGTTGCGTCTTGAACCGATCCATGACGCTACCAAGAATGCCCTTGGGAAGGAATATGATGAACAGCACCAGCAGCACGCCGTAGACCAGATTGTCCCAGCCCACCGCCTTGGTCCCGAACCAGATGCGCAAAAATTCGGCAAGCAGGATCGTGATGATGGCTCCGACCGTCGGCCCGAACGACACGTAGACGCCGCCGACGATGACGGCGAACACCATCTGCAGCGACACCGCAATGCCGCTGACCGTGTCGGGCGAGATGAACATCTGGTACTGGCAGTACAGCGCGCCTGCGAGCGCAGTCATCAGCGCACTGATGATGGTGATCTTGAGCTTTTCGAAGGTCACGTTGACGCCGGCGGCGGCCGCCGCGTCCTCGTCGTCCGAGATCGCCTCCATGGCGTAGCGGCTCATGCTGCGGTCGACCCATTGCCAGATCAGAAGTCCGACCACCCAGACGAACAGCGCGATCAGGTACCACGTCGTCTTGTCGTCGAACTGCAGCGCCAGCAACTGGCTGCCCTTGGTGCGGTTCGGCGTGTAGCCGAGCGAGCCGCCGGTGTAGTCGCGCGTCGCGGTGATGACCTGCAGCACGATGCCGGACAGCGCCAGCGTCACCAGCACGAAATAGTGCCCGGTGATGCGGTAGCGGAAGCAGGGATAGGCGACGATGACCGCGAGCAAACCCGCGCACACCATGCTGAGCGGAATGCCGATCCACGGCGAGACGCCGAGATGGTTCCACAACAGCGCCGTGACGTAGGCGCCGACTCCCATGAAGCCGCCATGGCCGAGCGACACCAGGCCGAAGCGGCCCATGATCGACCACGACGTGTAGGCGAACGACCAGATCAGGATCAGCACCAGGATGTGCAGATGATAGGGCTGGCGGTAGACGAAGGGCAGCGCGATCAGCGCCGCTATTCCAACGACCCAGGCAATGGTTCGTGCGTTCACGAGCGCCTCGCGAAAAGGCCGGCGGGCCGGATGAACATCATGACGATGAAGAAGGCGAAGGCGAGCACGTAGCCCCATTCGAGGTCGGAGAACAGGCCGCCGAGCGAAATGATCTCGGCGAACACGAACGCCGCGATGAAGCCGCCCACAAAGTTGCCGAGCCCGCCGAGCACGCAGATCAGGAAGGTGATCGGCCCGAACGACAGGCCGACAAAAGGATGCACGTCGTATTGCAGCACGAGGAGACAGGCAGCCAGCCCCGCCAGCGCACCGCCCAGCGCCGAGGTGACGAGGTAGATGCGCTTGGTGTCGACGCCCATCAGCGACATGATCTGGCGGTCCTGCGAGATGGCGCGGATCGCGGTGCCGGTATAGGTGCGTGTCATGAAGAAATAGACGCTGACCATGCCGATCAGGGCTGCGGCAAAGGACAACAGCCGCGAATAGCTGAAGTGCATCTCGCCGAGCGCCAGTACCGGCAGGCGGATGCCGAGATTGCGGAAGTCGATGCCGAAGGCGACAGTGGCAAAGCTCTGCAGGATGAACAGTACGCCGCCGGTGGCGAGCAGCTGGTTGATCGGCGGCGCGGTGAGCAGCGGCGCGATCACAATGTAGTGCAATGCTGCCCCCAGCAGCGCCACCAGCAAAATGGTCAGCGGCGCCGCCGCCCAGTACGGCAGGCCGTAAAACTGGACCAGATAGTACATGCCGTACATGCCGATCATGACCAGCTCGGCATAGCAGATCCAGGTCACGTCGATGACGCCGAAGATCAAATTGAGCCCGAGCGCCAACAGCGCCAGCACCCCGCCGAGCAGGATGCCGTTGACCACGGCTTCCAGCAGATAGATGTCGAAGATATCAAGAAATCCCTGCATCGCTTTGCCCTAGACCGTGACGACATTTGGTTGAGTTGGCGCAGCCGTCATCCCCGGATGAGCGCATTCGCGCTCACTCGGGAGGAGCGAGCGCAGCGAGCCTCGAAGGATGGGCCACGGGTACTCATCCTTCGAGGCGCGCAAGAGCGCGCACCTACGGGTGAACGCAATTGCGTTCATCCCGGGGATGACGAGAGACTGTCTGAACGCGCCAAACGTCATCATGCTAAACCCCGAGATACGCCTGCTTGATCGTATCGTTGCTCATCATCTCCGCCGAGGTACCGGACGCGCGGATGCTGCCGGCCTCGAGCAGGTAGGCGCGATCGACCACGCGCAGCACCTGCTGCACGTTCTGCTCGACGATCAGCACCGTCAGCCCGCTGGCGCGGATCCGCTTCACCAGCTCGAACACCTGCTGAACCACGACCGGCGCCAGACCCGCCGACGGCTCGTCGAGCAGCAGCAGTTTCGGGTTCGACATCAGCGCGCGGCCGATCGCGCACATCTGCTGTTCGCCGCCCGACATGGTGCCCGCCATCTGGCTGCGGCGTTCCTTCATGCGCGGAAACAGGTCGAACACGAATTCCAGCCGCTCGGCATATTTGGCGCGGGCGCCTTCCATGTAGGCGCCCATCTTCAGATTGTCGTCAACCGTGAGCCGCGGAAACAGCCGGCGGTTTTCCGGCACATGCGCGATGCCGAGGCTGACGATGCGATGCGCCGGGGTCGCCAGCACGTCGGTGCCTTCCATCGAGATCGAGCCTCTGGTGGGCCGGATCAGGCCGGAGATCACCCGCATCAGCGTGGTCTTGCCGGCGCCGTTGGGGCCGATCACGCCGACCGCCTCGCCCGCCTTGACGTCGAGGCTAACGCCGAACAACGCCTGGAAAGTGCCGTAACCCGCATCGACCGATTTCAATTCGAGCATGCCTAGTCCCCTGCCCGCCGGCGCGCTTCCCCGGCCGCGGCTAGAGTCGAATCCGCATCGGTGCCGAGATAGACCTCGATCACGCGGGGATCGCTCGACACCGCACTCGGCAAGCCTTCGGAAATCTTTTCGCCGTGGTCGAGCACCATGACGCGATCGACCACGCGCATCAGCACGCCCATGATGTGCTCGACCCAGATGATGGTGATGCCGAGTTCGTCGCGGATCCTGCGCAGCATGTCCGCCGCAGCATCCATCTCTTTCTCGTCGAGGCCGCCGAGGCTCTCGTCGGCAAGCAGAAGTTTCGGCCCGGTCGCCAGCGCTTTCGCAAGTTCGAGCTTCTTCAGGCCGGCGGCCCCGAGGCCGTCGACGGTGGCATGGCGATCGGTGGTCAGGCCGACCATATGAAGCGCCTTTTCGGCGGCCTCATCGGCCTTGGCGCGGCTGTGGCTGCCCTGGCCGTAGTAACCGGCCAGCGCCACGTTTTCGAAGATGCTGAGCCGGTGAAACGGCCGCGGGATCTGGAAGGTGCGGCCGATGCCGCGGTTGATAATGCGATGCGGCGCGACGCCCGCGATCTCCGCGCCGTCGAACAGAATCGAGCCGGCGGTCGGGACCAGCGTGCCCGACAGCATGTTGAAGATCGTGCTCTTGCCGGAGCCGTTCGGCCCGATCAGGCCGAGAATCTCGCCCTGTTCGACCCGGAACGATACGTTGTTGACCGCGGTGAAGCCGCCGAAGCGCTTCACCAACCCGTTCACCGTCAGCACCCCAGATACTCCGCTAACCTACTGGCTGCTGAAGGTGGTGCCCTTCGGCAGGGGCAACACGGCCTCGCGTTGCGCCTGGCTCTTCGGCCACACCACATACGACTTGTCGTCGACATACTGGATCACCACCGGGAACGAGCGTTCGTTCTGGCCGGCCATCTGCTGGCCTTCGCCGTAGAACTTGACGCCGAAGCCGAGCATGGTGCCGCCTTCCGGCAAATCGACTTCGAGCGAGGCCTTGCGCAACGCCTCGGGATCGACGCCGCCATACTTCTTGATCGCGCGCGGCAGCACCTCGGTCATGAATACGTAGGTGTTGGACGCGGCCATGCCGACATGGGCGGAACGGATGGCGACGCCGGGTTTGGCCTTGTCGAACTCCTCACCCACCATCTTGATCATCGGCGGCAGCTTCGGATCCATCGACTTCTGGTTGGCAAGCCAGATCGAGATCGGGTCGGTGTTGAAGACGTAGTTGACGTCGGCGCCGAGGCCTTCCTTCAGCTTCTCGTAGACGCCATAGCCCGCGCCATGGCCGACCAGCGCGCCGAATTTCAAGCCCTGCTCGCGCGCCTGGCGCAGCAGCAGCGTGATGTCCGGGTTGTAGCCGGTGTGGAAGACCACGTCGGGCCGGCCGCGCTTCAGCTTGGTGACGAGCGCGGAAAGATCCGGCGCTGTGGCGGAATAGCCCTCCTTCAGGACGACGTTGAAGCCGGCCTTCTTGGCGCCCGCCTCGTTGCCCTTCGACACGTCGACGCCATAGGCGCCGTCCTCATGGATGATCGCAACCCGCAGGTCCTTCGGCTCCTTGCCGAACTTTTCCTTGGAGTTCTGGGCGATGAAATCCATCGTCATCAGGCCGAACTGATCGCCACTGGCCTGCGGGCGGAAGATATATTTGAAATTCTTGTCGGCGAGCACCGCCGAGGAAATGCAGGTGGTGATCCACATGAACTTCTTCAGCTGCTCGACGCGGGCGGCCACCGGCACGCATTGCGCCGACGAGAAGAAGCCGAGCAGCATGTCGACCTTTTCCTGCTCGACGAGGCGGATCGCCTCGTTGATGGCGACATCGGGCTTGCTCTGCGCGTCGGCGTAAACCGCCTCGATCTTGTAGCCTTCGACGCCGGTCTTGCTGAAATGGTCGAGCATGATCTTGGCGCCGGTGTATTGCAGCTCGGAACCGCCGCCGGCGAGCGGGCCGGTCAGGTCGTAGATCACGCCGATCTTGATTTTCTTTTCCTGAGCTTCGGCGGCAACCGCCATCCCCAGCACCGCCACCGCGGCGGACAGCCCGACAAACAGGCGTGCAACCTTGTGCCCCGGCATCAAATCCTCCCTGTATATGGTGCGATGCACCTTTTTGTTTTTGTCGTATCTTTTTTCGACATCACACGGGTAGCGCCGTGTGATGTCAAGGCAATAACCAAGGTTACACTGTCGCGGCACCTCGGCATCCAAAAAAATATCAGTCGCAGCACAACCGATGCGCGCAGCTGCTCAATCATCGGATGTTAAACATCGGATGATTGCTAGCATACATCACCCATGCTAGCAAATCGCAAATCTCAGCCAAATCTCAACAACGTCAAGAGGAGAAGGAGGTGGCCAAGCCGAAGAGCGCCGACAAGCGTGTCAAGCCGGGGCGCATTCGCAACGTGTTGACGACACTCGGCCGCGAAATTGCGCAGGATCTCATTCCGGTCGGAGCGGCCTTGCCACCGGAGCCGGATCTCGAAACCCGCTTCGGCGTCGGACGCGGCGTGGTGCGGGAGGCCATCAAGACGCTCGCCGCAAAGGGACTGGTCAGCGTCCGCCCCCGGCATGGCACCCACGTGCTTCCGCGCAGTGAATGGAGCCTGCTCGACCGCGACGTTCTGAGCTGGCTGGTCGGCAAGGACGAGCCGGGCCGCGATCTTCTGCTGGCAATCCAGGAAGTCCGCTCGATCATCGAGCCGGCGGCCGCAGCGCTCGCCGCCGAGCGCGCCACCAAGAACGACCGCTGGCGGATCAATGCGGCTTTGGCCGCGATGGAAACCGCGCAGGACCAGGCGAGCACCATCGCCGCGGACAAGGCGTTTCATCTCGCGATCCTCGACGCCACGCACAACCCGGTGCTGCAAGGCTTCCGTGGCGCCATCGACACCATCCTGAGCACGGTCTTCATTGTCGCGGTGGGCAGCGCCGGCTGGTTCCGGGACAATATGCCCAATCATGCCGCCGCCGCACGCGCGATCGAGAGCGGCGACGCCGAGAAGGCGCGGATCGCGATGGAGCGGGTGCTTGGCTACACCAAATTCAAACTGTCGAACCGCAAGACGGCGACCGCCGCCGAGCGACGGTCGGCCGGCACGGTCGCAAGCACGCCAACGAAAAGAGCAATCGTCAAGAAGGCGAGCGCCAACAAAAAGCGAAAGCGCCACGTGTCGTAGTATAAAACGCTCGACCCATGTCCTCGCTACGCCGCAAACTGCGCCTCAATGAACGCCGTCACGAAGCGTGGCATCGCTGAGGTGAGATCGCGCGTTCCGCGCACCAGATGAATGGCCGATAATTCGGGCGATTGCTGCAAAGCGAGATTGGCCTCGATCCGGCTGCGCAATGCCTCGCCCGATATATCGACGTGCAACAGCCGGATCATTGCCAGCGCCGGGCCGGTGTAGACGCAATGCCAATCCGGATCGCTCCGGTATTCCCCCGGCACGAGACCGGTTTCTTCCTCGAGCTCGCGCGCCACACTGCCGGATATGTCGAGCGCGCCATCCCTGACGTCGTCGAGATCGGGCGTGCCTGACGGAAAATAGATTCGTCCGGCGTTGGAGGTGTGCTGGCCCATCTCGCCGAGCACGAATGCGCCGTCAGCGCAGCGCAGCGCGCCCATCCCAAAACCGTTGAACACGTCCCGGTCCGGAAAGCCCCAGTCACGCCAGGCCAGGAAGCTCGCGAAATCAGTCTCGAAATAGCCGGCCGTGAGGTGACTGCCGGCAAACACAGGATGGCGTCCGAGCAGCACGCGCCCGTTCCACAGTTCGGGATTGTCGCGCTGCGCCTGCGCGAAATGCGCATCGATCTCCGCCCGCCGCGCGGCGGCGAACGGCCATGACCAGGATTCGACCGGCAGATCGAGCGAGGTAACGCGATGAATGACCGGTGGTGTCGTGCCATTCATCGCCGCATCACTTCCGACATTGCGTCACGCACGACTTCACGTGTTATTTGGCGCTCGAGCCGGTCGTCTTCTTGACCTGATCGACATATTTGTTGGTGTAGGTCTTGGTGACGTCGATGTTGGCTTTTGCCACCTCGGGTGAGCTTTCGCTGAACACCGCCAGCACCGCATCCGCGCCCTTCGGGTCCATCTTGCCGTTCAGCGAATACATCGGGATCGTGTTCTTCAGCGCCGCCAGATACAGCTCCTTGTTCTTGCCGACGATCTCTTCCGGCATTTTCGCCATGATCTCTTCCGGCGAATGGGAGTGAATCCAGGTCAGCGTGTTGACGATCGCCGTGGTCAAAGCCTGCACTTCCTTCTCGTGGGATTTGATCCATGCCGCCGTGGTGTAGAGCGAGCCGCCCGGATATTCGCCGCCGAACACTTCGAGCGTATCCTTTTGCGTCCGGGTGTCGCTGAGGATCTTGAGGTCGGGATAGCTGCCCTGCAGCACCGTGACCGATGGATCCAGCATCACGGCCGCGTCGATCTGACCCTGCTGCATCGCCGCGACAGCGGTGGCGCCAAGGCCGACGCCGATCACCGAGGCGCTGGTCGGATCAAGGCCGTTTTTCTTGAGCAGATACTTCAGGAAGAAGTCGGTCGAGGATCCCGGCGCGCTGACGCCGACCTTCTTGCCGGCGAGATCCTTGATCGAGTTGATTTCCTTGTTGTGCGAGGGCGACACGACAAGCACCAGCCCGGGATAGCGGTCATAGACCACGAACGACACCAGCTCCTGCTTCTTGGCCGCCAGATTGACGCAATGGTCGAAATAGCCGGAAACCACGTCGGCGCTGCCGCCCAGCACGGCCTTCAGTGCATCCGAGCCGCCCTTGAGATCGACCAGCTCGACGGCAAGGCCGGCTTTTTCGTATTCGCCGAGCTGCCTGGCCAGCACCGTCGGCAGATAGCACAGGCAGGACCCGCCCCCGATCGCGATGGTGACCTTGCTTTGCGCTGCGGCAAAGCCTGACGTCAGGACCAGCGCCAGCAGCGCCCCGGCCAGCCGGCCAACAATTTTCTTCATGGTTTCCTCCGATGGGTTGCCGACAGGATAATGCAGTGCACAGGCCTTGAGAAGGCGACTTTGCCGACAATGCGAGGGCCATTATTGCAACGCTGGTCCGCTCGCTGCGGTTTATTCCATCGCAGATGCGTGGTCTTTCGTCGCGCTGGCGAAGTGCGGCTTCGCGGCGTAGCATTCCGCCGCAAAAGTTTCCCTGGGAGGACTATCCATGAATCGTATCGCCATCACCTTGTCAATTGCCACCGCCTTTGCCGCCGGCTGCGGCGTCACGCATCTGCTGCGCCCTGCCCTTGCCGCCGAAAACATCACCGCGCAGGTCATCTCGACCGGCGATCTCGAAGGGGACAAGCTGTCTCCTCTCAACGCCGGCGGCATGCGCAACAAAATGCTGGTCTCCGCGGATGGCGTGACCATCGCGATCCAGGATGGCAGCCCGCCGAAGCATCTGCATGCCAACGCCAACGAGATTCAGTACATCCTCGAAGGCACCGGAACGATCTGGCTTGGCGACAAGGAAGTGACGGTGAAGCCGGGCGACCTCGTCGTCATCCCCAAAGGCACCCCGCATGGCGGTACCAAGCCTGTCGGCCGCACCATCAAGGCGATCGCGATCAAGACCCCGCCGCAGGCGCCGGATGACACGAAGATCTTGAACTGAGGGTATCACCGTCGTCCCGGCTCAGGGCCGGGACGACGAGAGACCCTACCCCCGCCCCTCCGCCGCGGCCGGCCGCCCGCGCTGGACCACGATTACCGCCGCGATCAGCTGTAGCGCGATGCAGAGCGCAATGGGCGTCTCGTACCCGCCGGTCCAGCTCTGAACGACACCGAGAAAGGCGGGCCCCAATGAGCCAATGGTTCCGCTGATCGCATTCGACAGCCCCATGACGACGACAAAGCTCGCGGCGCTGAACTCGCGATGCATGATGAGCGGCGGCAGTGTGATGAGATTGCCGACCGAAAAGCCGAATACCGCGCAGGCAGCCAGTACAATCGGAATCGCATCGAAATGCAGGATGCTCAGGAGTGCTGCCGCCTGACTGACGATCGAGATAGCGGTGACGCGCCGCGGATCGAATCGGTCGACGACCATGCCGAGGCCGAAGCGGCCGGCGATCGCCATCAATGTCATCACCGAAACCGCCAGACCCGCATTGGCGCGGCCGATCTTCGGCTCGAGCATGGCGATCTGGTGCACGATAAAACCGATCTGGGCCACGAGCGCCAATGCAAACGGGATTGAGATGGTCCAGAACGCGACGCGGCGGATGAGCTTTGCGCGCGAAATATCGCTCGGGACAGAAGGCGTTTCGGCATGCAGCGGATCAGCCGGACCTCCGGCCGATGGCGGGCCGATCCAGGCGACCGTGACAGGTACGAGAACGGCGACCATGACCGCTGTTCCGGTCATCATCGCGGCGGCAAAGCCGAACCGTTCGACCAGATACACCAGCGAGGGCGTCACGATGACGCCGCTAAAACTGGCGCCAGTGAAGGCCAGGCTGATGGCGAGACCGCGGCGGCGGACGAACCAGAGGCTCACGATGGTCGCGCTCACGATCGTCCCCATCCCGATCCATCCGAGCGACATCAGGGCAAACGCGATGTAGAGCTGCCAGGGGGTGGCCGCGAACGCGAGCAGCGTCATCGACGCCGTCAGTGCCGCAATTCCGAACAAGACGAGCCGCCGCGGACCCAGCCGGGTCATGAGTTCGTTGGTAAACGTCGCGAAAATGTTGGCAAGCAGGAGCGACACCGTGCTCGCGCCCGAAATGAGCGCGGCCGGCCAGCCGTTCAGACGCTGCAGTTCGGCCAGGTAGACGCCATGACCGTAAAGGCCGAAGCCGAACAGAAACAGCGCCATGAGGAAACAGGCGAGCACGACGCGCCAGCCGGCGTAGCGCAGCAAGGTCTCATCGGATTGGCCTGCGTCCTGTGCGGGGATCATTTGCTTTCGCGCGGTCGCGCCGATCGAAGCCGCGCATGGGTCGGCCCGGCTTGATCATGCGTCAGTTCGCTCGCCGAAGGCGAGTAACAATTAAGCAGACGTCTGTAACAAGGCCGCGGCCTCCGACGGCGTCGATCAATCCCGCGCCACGGGCGCCGGCCGCCACACCAAGAGCCGCCGCTCGACCAGCGTCACGCCGAAATCGATCAGGATCACGAAGGCCGACAGCACGAACATGCCGGCGAAGACAGCGCCGACGTCGAACACACCCTCGGCCTGCTGGATCAGGTAGCCGAGGCCGGCCGCCGATCCCAGATATTCGCCGACGACGGCGCCGACCACGGCGAAACCGACCGCGGTATGCAGCGAGGAAAACATCCACGACAGCGCCGAGGGCCAGTACACATGCCGCGTCAACTGCCGTTCGCTCATGCCGAGCATGCGGCCGTTATCGAGCACGGTGGTGCTGACCTCCTTGACGCCCTGATAGACGTTGAAGAACACGATGAAGAACACCAGCGTCACGCCGAGCGCGACCTTGGACCAGATGCCGAGCCCGAGCCACAGCGCGAAGATCGGCGCCAGCACCACGCGCGGCAACGCGTTCATCATCTTGACATAGGGATCGAACACCGCGGCGACGCGGGGCTGGCGCGCGAACCAGAAGCCGACCAGCACGCCGCCGACCGAACCGATCACGAAGGCCAAGACCGACTCCCACAGCGTGATCATCAGATGCTTCCAGATCACGCCGGTCGCGAACCATTTGTATATCTGGCTGGCGACATCGACCGGGGTCGAGAAGAAGAACGGCGGCAGCAGCATGCGGCCGAACACCGGCACGGTGGCAAAGAACTGCCACAGCGAGAGCGCGACCACGGCGACCATCAATTGCCAGAACAGCAGCGTCAGGCGGGACATCAGGAGGCCTCCGCCGCTTGCGAAGACTGCGCGTAACCCTTCATCACTTCATCCTTCAGAACGCTCCAGATTTCCCGGTGCAGCTCGTGGAACTGCTTTTCCATCCGCACTTCCGAGATGTCGCGCGGGCGCGGCAAGGCCACCTTCCAGTCGCCGATGATGCGCGCGCCGGGTCCCGCCGACATGATCACCACGCGGTCGGCCAGCGCGATCGCCTCTTCGAGATCGTGGGTCACGAACAGCACCGCCTTGCGGTCGGCGGTCCATAGTTCCAGCAAGAGATTGCCCATGATCTGGCGGGTTTGGGCGTCGAGCGGCCCGAACGGCTCATCCATCAGCAGGATCTTGGGATCGCGGATCAGCACCTGCGCGAGCCCAACGCGCTTGCGCTGCCCGCCGGACAGCATATGCGGATAACGATTGCCGAACGCGCCGAGCCCGACCGACGTCAACCAGCCCTGCGCGCGCTCCAGCGCCATCGCCCGCGGCGCGCCCTTGATCTCGAGGCCAATGGCGACATTGTCGATCGCGGTCTTCCAGGGAAACAGCGCATCGGCCTGAAACAGATAGCCGGCGTCCCGATTGAGCCCGGTGAGCGGCTGGTCGAAAATCCGCACCGCGCCCGCGGCCGGCTTCAACAAGCCGGCGGCGACGTTCAGCAGCGTCGATTTCCCGCATCCGGTGGGACCCACGATGGCGACGAACTCGCCATGCGCGACCGAAAGCCGGGCCTTTTCCACCGCCGTATAGACCCGCGCGTCGGCCAAGCGGAATGCCACCGTCGCCTCATCAAGCGCGACCGCCGTAGGCTGTACCGTATCCACTGCGTCCCCTCCCCAATTTGGGTCATGCCTTAGCGGTTACGAACGATAAGTTCAACGCGGCACCGCAACGTGGTAATTGATCTTATTGCCATTGCTGGAGGCCGGGCCGCCACCCCGGTCACCGCTTGTTTTTGCCAGCTCGACCGGTCTGCTTTGGTGATCGCCAATCGACAGACCCATCGCCATGCAACGAATTTGGGTATCTACTGATCTGTTCGGAATTCATGCCGGAGACGTTCAATGAAGCGGGGGTTTCACCTCGTCGGATCGGCGGTACTGCTGGTCATCACGTGGGCCGTGATCTTTGAGATTGGGTTTCGGCTGCAGCAGTATTTCGGTCCGCTGTACGATCTCGAAATGGCTGGTGTCAATTTGAACTGGCAATCCGACGTGGTGAACCATCAGCCGACACCGCAAGACCAGAATCTGTGCATCTACGGCGATTCGACCGGCTTCAGCTACAAGCGATCGTTTGACGCGAACGGCATCAGGATCACCGACGATACGGCACAGCAGGCCGAGTGCGAAAACCCGGTTTCGGTCCTGTTCCTCGGCGATTCCTTTATGGAAGGCTACGATGACAAGAACACGCTGCCGTATCACGTTGCAAAATACTTCAAGACAGAGCGCGGTTCCTGCCTGAAGACCTACAATGCGGGATATACCTCGTATTCCCCGGCCATCTTCGTGCCGCAGGCCAAGAAGCTGCTGCCGGTGCTGCGTCCCGACTATATCGTGGTCGACGTGGACGAAACCGATCTGTACGACGACTTCGCCCGATACCGCGGGCTGATTGTCCGCAACGAACGCGGACAAAATGTCGGCGTCAAGGCTTCACCCATTGGACGCGAATGCAGTCTCGGCCTGATGGAAGCTCGCAAGCATCCCTTGTACCTGATGCGCTTTGCGGCAAAGCTTTGGCACTCCTTTGTCCATATGCCAGCGGTGGTTGAGAAGAACCGAACGGACTTCACCCTCTTTTCCTATTCGCAGGACCAGGGCGCCGATCTCGAACGGAAATATGCAGAGCCGCTCCTGAGTTTCAGGAACAATCTGCAGGAGCTGGCAGAGGTGCTGAAGGATTACACCAAGGACGGCAGCCGGGTGCTGTTCATCTCTCATCCACATCTCCAGCACCTCAAACCCGACGCCAAGGGCCGCCTGTGGAACAATCTCGTCAGCTCTTCGGTGCAAAAGACTTGCGTCGCCAACGGCTTTCTTTTCTTCAATGCCACCGAGGCACTGAAGAAGCGGTCCGGATCGCGCCCCGAGCGCTTCTATTGGGGAGGTAACGATATGCATTTTAGTCATGAGGGACTGGCGGAATATTCCGCTGCCGTCGCAGCGTTTATGGCCTCGGCGATGATCCCGAAGGACTGACCGCGTCACCTCAATGGCCTGCCGGCCGACGAGGCCATCGAATGGCGTTACCGCGTGCCGGCGGCAGAAAAAGGTTGGCACCCGGCTCACGATTAGCCGATTGTTCGGCTATCGCTATTTCCCTTGCAGAGAATCCACGCCGAATGCCCGCCTCGTCTCTCATCTCCTACGCGCATGTCGGCAAGACCTTCGACGGTGGCCGAGGCGCGAACCGCGTGGTGGCGGTCGACGACGTCTCGCTTGATGTCGCCGAGGGTGAGTTCCTGGCCATTGTCGGCGGCTCCGGGTCAGGCAAGACCACGCTGCTGCGGCTGGCCAACCGGCTGATCGACGCCGACGAGGGCCACGTCACGGTGGAAGGCGAGGACGTCCGCAATGTCGACCCGATCGGTCTGCGCAGGCGGATCGGCTACGTGTTCCAGAGCGGCGGGCTGTTTCCGCATCTTTCCGTCGCCGGCAATATCGGCATCACGCCAAAGCTGCTCGGCTGGCCTGCGGACGAAATCGCGGCGCGGGTCGATGAATTGGTCGATCTGGTGCGGCTCGACCGCGCGCAGCATCGCGACCGGCTGCCGCATGAATTGTCCGGCGGCCAGCGCCAGCGCGTCGGCGTGGCGCGGGCGCTTGCCGCGAAACCGCGCATCGTGCTGATGGACGAGCCGTTCGGCGCGCTCGACCCCCTCACCCGCGACGCGCTCGGCGACGACTATCGCGAATTGCACCGCCGGCTGGGGCTGACCACGGTCATGATCACCCATGACATGACCGAGGCCATTCTGCTCGCCGACCGCATCGCTATCATGCGCGGCGGACGGCTTCTGGCCCAAGGCACGCCCGCCGAACTCTCTGATAGCAGCGACGCTTACGTCGGCGAGTTGCTGCGCACGCCGCGGCGGCAGGCAGAACGGCTCGGCGCGCTCCTGCCGCGGGATGGCGCGGCATGAACCTGTTCGCCGATCCACGCTGGAGCGAGGCGCTCGGGCATCTGCCTGACTATCTCGGCAACCATGTCCGCGTCAGCGTCACCGCACTGGCGCTGGGGCTCGCGGTCAGCCTGCCCCTCGCGATTGCGGCACGCAATCGTCGAGCACTGCGCGGCGCGCTGCTCGGGCTTGCCAGCATCGTGCAAACCGTTCCGGGCCTGGCGCTGCTGGCGCTGTTCTATCCGCTGCTGCTGGCGCTCGCGGCGGTGTCGCTGTCGTGGTTCGGATTTGGATTTTCCGCCTTCGGTTTCCTCCCCGCCGTGCTGGCGCTGGCGCTCTATTCGATGCTGCCGGTGCTGCGCAACACCATCACCGGCCTGCAGGGCGTCGATGCCGCGATCCTGGAAGCCGCACAGGGTGTCGGCATGACGCCGCGGCAGTCGCTGTTCACGGTGGAACTGCCGCTGGCATTGCCGGTCATGATGGCGGGCATCCGCACCGCGGCGGTCTGGGTGATTGGCACCGCGACGCTGTCGACGCCGATCGGCCAGACCAGCCTCGGCAACTACATCTTCGCGGGATTGCAGACCCAGAACTGGGTGTTCGTGCTGTTCGGCTGCCTGTCGGCCGCGGTGCTGGCGCTAACCGTCGATCAATTGCTGGCACTGATCGAAAGCGGATTGCGCCACCGCAGCCGCGTGCGCGCCATGCTTGGCGGCGCCGGCATCGCGATGCTGGTCGCGGCGACGCTGGTGCCCACCATGACGCGCTCGCAAACCAGCTATGTCATCGGCGCCAAGACCTTTGCCGAGCAGTATGTGCTGTCGGCGCTGATGGCGCAGCGGCTGCGGGCCGCCGGCCTCTCCGCCAGCTCGCGCGAAGGCCTCGGCTCGAACGTGATCTTCGGGGCGCTGGCCGCCAACGACATCGATTTCTACGTCGATTATTCCGGCACGCTGTGGGCCAATCAGTTCCAGCGCAGCGATATCAGGCCGCGCCAGGAAGTGCTCGACGAGTTGAAGACCATGCTTGCCAAACAGAACATCACACTGCTCGGCGAACTCGGCTTTGAAAACGCCTATGCCCTGGTGATGCCGCGCAAACGGGCGGAGCAGCTCGGCATCCGCAGCATCACCGATCTGGCGCCGCACGCGGCAGGAATGTCGATGGCCGCGGACTACGAGTTCTTTTCACGGCCGGAATGGGCCGGGCTGAAAAAGGCCTATGGGCTGTCGTTCCGCGCGCAGCGGCAGATGCAACCGGACTTCATGTATGCGGCGGCAGCTTCCGGCGAAGTCGACGTGATCGCGGGCTATACCAGCGACGGACTGATCGCGAAATACGATCTGGTGGTGCTCGCCGATCCCAGGCACGCGATCCCGCCCTATGATGCGATGGTGCTGCTCGCCCCCAGGCGCGCCGGCGATGCGGCGTTGCGGGCGGCGCTGCAGCCGCTGCTCGGCAAGATCGATATCGCCGCGATGCGCGAGGCGAATTTGCGCGCGGCCGGCAACGACGCGACTTCATCGCCCGATGCGGTGGCGAGGTGGCTGTGGGAGAAGATCGGGACGAAGTAGGTGACCTGCGCTAAGGTGTTCCGGCTCACATGGAACCGCGCCGTGAATTTTTCGCGCTCTCTCGTACTGCCTGCCGTGGGTATCGCTGCGATGTCGGTACTGATATCCGGAACGACCGTTGCCACCGCAGCACCCCTGCCCGCGCGCGTCACCTTTGCCAGTGCCGACGGGCGGACGACACTGGTCGGCTATGTTTTTTTGCCGGAGGTGCCGCATGCAGCGCGCACGCCTGCGGTGGTGATGATGCATGGCCGCGCCGGCGTTTATTCCTCGGCCGCCAACGGCAAATATGACGCCTCGACGCTTTCGAAACGCAATCAGCAATGGGGGCACATCTGGGCCCGGCAAGGTTATCTCGCCATCCTGGTCGATGGTTTTGGTCCGCGCGGCTATCCAACTGGTTTTCCCCGTTTCAGCTACGATTCCCGGCCCGATGAATTGAATGAAATCACCATTCGCCCGCTCGACGCCCATGGCGCGCTGGCTTACCTGCGGACACGCAGTGACGTGATCGCCGATCGGGTCGCGTTGCAGGGCTGGTCCAACGGCGGCAGCGCCACCCTGGCGACGATGTCGGTGAGCGCGCCCGGCATCACAGCGCCGACGCCCGCAACCGGCTTCCGGGCCGGATTGGCGTTCTACCCGGGCTGCGGCCTGAAAGGCCAGTTCGCCGACGGGATCAAGCCTTACGCTCCGGTGCGCGTGTTGCATGGATCGGCCGACGAGGAAGTCTCGCCGCGGCGCTGCGCCGACTTCGTCGCCAAAAGCCGCGCGATCGGTGGCGACATCCAGTTCCAGCTCTACCCCGATGCGGCGCATGGTTTCGACGATCCCAGTTCCTCGCGCCAGAGCGACGTCGCCAATGCGTCCGCGACCCGCGACGCAATCGCACGCGCGATTGCGTTCTTTGCAAGCGTGCTGAAGCCGTAGGCTTTTGTGCGGGACGGGAGCCTGCTTGAAATCCGGCATCAAAGACTGGCAAGAAGCGATCGAGCAAGCCGGAATTCAACACCGGTAGCCGCGTTGCCCTTCACCGGGCCACCGATCTGGAGAATGTCTTGATGAACGCACCCTCGACCAATCCCCGCCACTGGAATGTGGGTCTCGTCGGCTACGGCGAAGTGGGTCGCATTCTCGCCGAGGACCTGCGCAAACAGGACGTGAAGGTCGCGGCCTACGATATCAAGCTGCGCAGCGATCAGACAGGTTCCGCGCTGCGCGACCATGCTTTCGCGCATGGTGTCGCGCTTGCGGCGTCCCATGCCGATCTTGCCGCGAGAGCCGATTTCATCGTTTCCGCCGTTACCGCAAGCCAGGCTGTCCCGGTCGCGCAGGCTTGCGCGCCGGCCGTGAGGCAGGATGCCTGGTTCCTCGATTTCAATTCGGCATCGCCGGGCGCCAAGCAGCGCGCCGCCGGCCTGATCGACGGCAAGGGCGGCCGCTACGTCGAAGGCGCGGTGATGACCTCGATCCCGCCGTACCGCATCAAGGTGCCCTTGTTGCTCGGCGGCGCCGGTGCCGAGGCGCTCGCGCCGCTGCTGGTGGAACTCGGCTTTGACGCCAAGGTGGCAAGCCGGGAATTGGGCGTCGCTTCGGCGGTCAAGATGTGCCGCAGCGTGATGATCAAGGGCCTGGAAGCGATGGTGATCGAGAGTTTTACCACCGCGCGCGCCTATGGCGTCGAGGACGCGGTGCTGGCGTCGCTCACGGAGACCTTTCCCGCCATCGACTGGGAAAAACAGGGCGCCTATTTCTTCCAGCGCGTGATCGAGCATGGCCGTCGCCGCAGCGAAGAGGTTCGCGAAGTGGCTGAGACCGTGCGCGAGGTTGGCCTCACACCATGGTCGGCGGAGGGCACCGCCGAACGCCAGGCCTTCATCGCTGATCTCGCCGACGAAGGCCTGTTCGGTGCGAAAGGCACCGACGCGTTTGCCCGCAGCCCCGACTGGCGCGTGGAAGCCGACCGCATCCTTGCCGCCGTGAAGAAGAAATAAGTGATGCCGAAACGTAGGGTGGGAAAAGGCGCACTTAGCGCCGTGCCCACCATTGCTCTTCGAATTAAATGGTGGGCACGCTAGCGCTTTGCCACCCTACGCCACTACAGTCCCCGCACCAGGCCGGCGTCGATCAGGAGGCGGTTGAAGCGCCTGGCTTCTGCGCCGTCCTTGCAGGCATAGAACACGCCCTTGCATCGCAGCATGATGCTCTTCTGCTCCTTGAACGAGGGATCGAGCGGAATGCCGGCGGCGTCCTGGATGACGAGCGGAATGTAGGCGGCGTCGAGGGTTGCGAGGGCCGACGACAAATCGGGCGGCTGGAAGTTGATTCCATCCAGCGCATAGTAGGTCGAGAAGTAACGCGGATCCGCACTCATCAAACGTTGCCCCAGCAGTTTCCGGTCGATGCCGGGCTCGAGCAGTTTCTGCGAGATTGCCGGTTGATGATCGCCGAAGCGCAGCACCAGGAACGACTGGTCCGGATAGTCGCGCGCCAGCCGTGCGGTGAAATCGCGGTAGTCGTTCGCCGTCATGCTCTGGCGGCGAATATACTCGTCGATCTCCGGCGTATTTCCCGGCGGTTTCCAGTCCGGCGTCAGATCGGGCCGGTAGACACTGGTCCAGGGAAAATGATTGGCCGTGAGATACACGAACATGAAGACCGGCGACTGTGACGCTTGCTCGTCAGCAAACGCCTTCAAGGCCTGATCGAAGTAGAACTTGTCGGGCTGCATGTCCTCATCGACGCCCATGTCGGCCATGTCGATGAACCTGTTGACGCCGACACCCTTCTGGAACGCCCGCGCGCTGAGGAAGTCGCCATAGGTCGGATAGAGCGAGACGGTCTTGTAGCCGCAGCGCTGCAGCGCTTGCGGCAGGCCACGCTCGATGCGGTTCGCGGTGATCCTCGTGACGTAGAACTTCAGATCGCCGAACGAGCGCGCCGACATGCCGGTCAGGACATTGAACTCGGTGTACCAGGTCGGGCCGCCTGTCGCCTCCGCGATCATGGTCCGTCGCTTGCCGTCGGTGGATTTGAAGTAGTCGGAATAGCCTGGCGGCACCTTGACGCCGGGTGCTGCGGTGATGTCGAAACTCGACTCGTCGAGCAGCATGATGATGTGCGGGCGCTTGGCAGTGGTATCGCATTTTTCGTCTGGCGGCAGCGCCGGCCGGGCCGTGGCGTGCGCACCCGGGGCCAGGCCAAGCGAGCCGTTCGCCGGCGGATCGGCCTCGATCCATCCGGTCGAGGCCAGCCGCGACACCGCGACCACGCCCGAGCGCGCGAGGTTGGAAATATGATTGATGCCCTGGAACGGCTCCCAAGGCTGCTCGGGCGCAGCGACCGACATCGCCGACATCGACACGGTGGTTGCGGCAAGAAGCGCCAGCACAGGCCCGCGAGCTGCGCGAAGCGGATCGGCGCGCCAGATCGCCCACAGCAGCGGAACGGCAATCACCGCCGCCACGATCAGCTGCGTCCGCAACTGTGGGAACACCGAGAGCAGGAACGAAAACGTATCGCGATCGATGATCAGGAAATCGAGGAACGTCAGAGATAGCTGCAAAATGTCGAACTTGAAGCGCGACAGCACGATTAGCAGCACCACCAGAACAAGCGCCAGCGCCGCGGCGACGCCGGGCCGCCGCAGCACCAGCAGCAACAGGCAGTTCACAAAAACCCACGCCAGCAGCGCGAGCGTGATCCCAACGAATCCGTATTCCGTGCTGAGCAGGACAGCCAGGGCCGCAAGATGCAATGCGGCGACCACGCCGACGCCGGCATAGAACCAGACCCCGCGCGATGCTGTATCGCCGGTCCGGCTTGCTGCAGGTTTGGCGGAGGCTGGAATGCTGCCCTCCCTTGTTGCTAGAGGTTTTTCACGTAACCGGCGTCGATCAGGAGCCGGTTGAAGCGTCGGGCTTCCGCACCGCCCTTGCAAGCATAGAACACGCCCTTGCATCGCAGCATGATGCTCTTCTGCTCCGAAAAGGAGGGATCGAGCGGGATGCCGGCGGCCTCCTGTACCACCAGCGGCAGATAGGCCGCGTCGACGGTTTCCATCACCGCAGGGCTCTTGACCGGTTCGAAATTGATGGCGTCGATCGCATAATAGGTCGTGAAATAGCGTGGATCGTAACTCTCGAATTTCTTGCCGGCGGCGGTCTCGTCAATCCCGGGATCGAGAACATGCGACGAGAATTCCGGCTGATGGTCGCCATAGCGTACGATCAGGAACGGCTGCGCCGGGAACTTCTTTTTCAGCCCCGCGACGAACGCCGCGTAGTCGTTGGCGCTCATGGTCTGCCGGCGCACATATTCATCGACCACGGGCGCGTTGCCGGGCTTCGACCAGGATGGCGTCAGGTCCGCACGAAACGGCGTCTCCCACGGGAAGTGATTGGCGGCGAGATAGACGAAAATGAATTGCGGGTTCAATGCTGCGTTCTGCGATAACAGGTTCAGGGCCTTGTCATAGAAGAAGCTGTCGGGCTCGATGCCCTTGGCGCCGAGATCGCGTGCATCGTAGAATTTCTGGATGCCGGTGGTGGTGTGGAAGCCGCGTGCGCTCATGAACGCGCCGTGAGCGGGATAGAGCGAGGTCGTGCTGTAACCGCAGCGGCGCAGCGCGAGCGGCAAGCCGCGCTCGACGCGGCCCGCTGCGATACGGGTCACGAAGTAGGAAAACCGGCCGAACGAGCGCGACGAAAGCCCGGCCAGCACGTTGTATTCGGTGAACCAACTCGCTCCGCCGCTGCTTTCGGCCACGAACTTGCGCGCCTTGCCGTCGAAGGAGTCGAAATGACTGCCGTAGCCCGCCGGGACCTTGACGCCCTGCGCCTGGCGAATGTCGAAGCTCGACTCATCATGGACCATGATGATGTGCGGCCGCCGCCCCGCCGGGGCGCATGAATCCACCAGCGGCAGCTTGAGGCGACCGGCGGAGACGGCGTCGGACTCCATGAAGCCGTAGTTGACGAAATCCGAGACCGCGGTAACGCCGGAACGGGCGAATTTGGACAGATAGCCGTCGGGATAGTAGCCGCGCCAGGCCTCGTCCGGCCAGGCAAAGGCGTATCCGGTGAGCGCGGCAAGGCAGGCGAGCATCCCCGCCAGCGCCGGCAACCGGCGGATCCGGAACGGATCGAGCCACCACAGCGCATACATCAGCGGGATCGTCACAAGGCCCGCCGAGATTACCGACCAGCGCAGGTTCGGAAAGATCGTAAATAGGAAAGCCGCACTGTCGCGATCGATCACCATCAGATCGACGAAGTTCGCGGTCATCTGCACGACGCCGTGCTTGAACTGCGACAGCAGAACTAGCGCCACCACCAGCGTCAGCGACAGCGCGCCCGACAGCGCGGGCCGGCGCAGCAGCGCGATGAACAGCAAGTTCAGGATGCCCCACGACAGTGCGAAGCACAGGCGCGAACCGAAATCGGCCTCGGTCTGCAGCATGATCGCCAGCGCGGCCATATGCGGCGCGGCGACGGCCAACAGCCGCCATATGCCGATCGCGGCAATGCCGGCGGTAACCGCAGCGGTGGCAGAGGGACCTGGGTTTGGCGCGGGCGCCATGGGCGGGACGCAACACTACCCGGCGCAATGCAAATGCCTTGGCTGGCGACGGCCAGGAGACGCACGACGCAGCCGGAACCTGGCCGTGTCATGAAAACGTAGTGTAAACGTCATGAACAGGCAATGAATTTGCCGTTGCAACGCAAAGCTTTAGTGAATCCGGCTGACGCTGGCCCACGCCGCTAACTTCCCGCCAGCCCGTCGCGCTGCCTACCAAAGGCGAAGGACCGTCGCGGGCGGAACCTGATTTTAGTGACTTTCTTGGTCAGGTATCAGACAGACAACCGTTTTCGGACGGCGGTATTTTTTGCCATGCCCGGGACCAGAGCTGATCCAGAGCTGTTGCCCATCCACCGTCCGCGCTGCCCTGACTGCAAAACGCGGATGCTGACGGTTGCCGTGTCGGCGGGACCGGAAGGTTTCGAGCATCGAAACTATCAATGCCCGAAGTGCGCCCATGCCGAAACCAGGATCGAGGCAATCGACCCGCTGGATACGACGGCCGTGGATCGGACAGGTCTCGAGCCGGGACGGTTGCCCCCTCAGGAAGCCGCGCCAGGCCCGGTCATCGATAATCCGACCAAAACCCAGCCGAAGCGTTAGATCCATGGCCAGACCGATCAAGAATCCCCGCCCCAGGCTCGATCTCGAAACCGAAGCGCTGGCCGCGCTTGAAGCAGCCCGCACCATGGCCCCCGGCCCGGAGCGCACCGAAGCGATGAAACGCGCAGGCATTCTGCAAAACGCCGTGGACATGCAGGGCATGCTGTTTGCGAAACGAGGCCGGCCACCGAAGACCTGAGCCAAGCCAGACCGTCAGCCACGGAAAACGTCAGCCCGCCCCGAGGAAAAATAGGATCGCGAAGAATATCGAGACGGCGATCACGACGGTCCACGCAGAGGCGCCTGCGACCCGGATCGCGATCTCCGTCAAGCTCAGGTCTTCGTCAAACCGGCGGCCGGACATTGGTCGTCAGCCGCACGACGGCTTCCGATTTCAGCGGGTCGGCAACCGTCCTGCTCTCGATCGCGTTGCATTTCGGGCATTCGAAAGTCCGCTCCTCCGACCCGTCAGACAAAGGCGCTAGTCGGACCAGCATCATCCGGGTGAGGCACCTGCCGCAGCGCGGCCGTTCGATCGAGGAAAGGGGAACGTCCGGCACTTTGGACATGATCCTTCCTTCATGCACATCTCGCCGGCTGGTTTGATCGGGCCCTGCTCGTCGCGGCGCGCCAAACGGCATCCTGCAAAATGGAGGTTCCCGAGCCCGTTGTAAGCCTGTCGGATCGTTCGCCAAATGAGGTCCGGCGTCTGTTCGCTACCCGACATAGTGGGATTATTTTCTTGCTATGTCCGGTAGTTGACGTACCGTCCGGCAATTATCGGGTATCCCGCGAAAGCACCGATAGCTGAGAGTAGTTCGCGCTCCCGCCTGTCAGCAGGAGCGCATTTCATGAACAATCAATTGCTCAGCCTTTTCCCGCCGTCCGACATGAAACTTCTCGGTCCGCATTTGAAGGCCGCACAATTCGACCAGCACCGGGTGTTGTTCGAGGCGGACCAGCGAATCCGCCACGTCTACTTTCCGACCAGCGCCGTGGTGTCGCTCGTGATCACGCTTTCGACCGGCGAAATGGTCGAAGCGGCCATGATCGGCAAAGACGGTGTGGTGGGTGCTTCCGCAGCGCTTGACGGGAAGATAGCGGTGAGCCGCGGCATCATTCAGCTTAGCGGTGAGATTGTGGTATGCGACATCGAAGCCCTGAAATCGGTCGCAATACAAAGCCCGAAACTGCTTGCCCTGCTCATGCGGCACGAACAAACGGTCTACGCCCAGGCCCAGCAATCCGCCGCATGTTTTGCCACGCACCAGGTGGAAGCGCGGTTCTGCCGCTGGTTGCTGCGCGCGAGAGATTTGTCCGATAGTGATTACCTGCCGTTCACGCAGGAATATCTCGGTGAGATGCTGGGTGTCAGACGAACGAGTGTGACCGCGGTGGCCAGGACATTGCAGGAGACGGGTCTGATCAAATATGCCCGCGGCAAGATCCAGATCGTGGATGCAGAAGCGCTGCAGGCGAGTGCCTGCGAATGCTACGGTTCGGTCAAGACGCATTACGAAAGGCTGATCGGGCCTCTCAAGAAGTAACCGTCAGGCTGATGCGTTGCGGATGCCGCGCTATTGGCTGCATGGCTTCAGCGCCTTGACCGCGGTTTCCGCCTCGGCCCGCGTTTTATAGATCGTATCGCTGGCCACAGTGATGTTAGGTGTATCGGTGCGAGGGGTCTTGTCGACCACCGTGCAGGTCTTCGTCAGCGAGTTCAGCACGATGTAGAATGCGGGAACGTTTCCCGCAGGCTGGGCGAGACCGGCACCGTTCAGGGTCAGCACGAAGATCGCGCAGAACAGGCTTCGTTTCATGGCAGTCTCCGTTAGCCGCTTCCGAGGCGAACAAGGCTCAGGACGAGCACCAGCAGGATCGCGCCGATAAGCCCGCCAAAGAAGATCCACTTTCTGAGCGGCGTATTGAGGATCACCTCGACGCCCCGCGCCTTGTCGGCGGGATAGGGTTCTTTTGGCGGTGGTGCGGGTTGCGCAGGACCTTCTCTGACCACGGGCGTCCTCCCGGTTCAGGATGCAGTCTTTGAATTGTGCAGCAGCGAACGGTGGCGGAACGCCTTGCCGCGCTTGTCAACGCGCGGCGAGATTGCCGGTTCCGGCTTCGTGCGTTACGCGCGTCGGAAAGCTCCTCAAACGCATCAAGCGGATTTGCCGGGAACTTTGGCGATACCTTCGATGAAGAGATCGAGGATCGCTTCCGCGGTGCGCTCGGCGTCCGCGCCGGCGACGCCCCAGCGCGGAAAATGACCGTCGATATTCATCCGGGCGAAGCCATAGACCAGCGCCCGGCCGGCGATCTGCACCTGTTTCAGGTCCGCCGAGCGCAATTGCCCCTGCGCAAACGCCTCCGCCAGCGTGCGCTCGGTAAGGTCGATCAGTTCGGCATTGTCCTGCGAGACGCCGGCCGCCTCGTCGTGATCAAAAAAACGGCGGCTGGAAATGATCTCGAAATGGGTCGGGTTCCTCATCGCCCAGCGCAGATAAGCGAGCCCCAGGCAGCGAAACCGGCCCAAGGGCTTGTTGGCCGGAGTGCTGGCCGGTGCCTCGGCCAGCGCCGCTTCGATCTCGGCCCGGAACCTGCGCTGCGCCTCCTCGGCAACCGCGTTCATCAGGGCGTCGCGGCTGGGAAAATGCCGGAACGGCGCCCCCGGCGACACCCCGGCACGGCGGGCAGCCTCGCGGACACTGACCGCGTCAGGACCGCCCTCGCCGACCAGTTGCAGCGCGGCGTCGATCAGAACCCGGCGGAGATCGCCATGATGATAGGGCTTTGCCGCCGGCGCGCGCGCCGTGCGGCGGCGCGGCTTGGCCGGCAGTTTGGCGGACGGAGGCTTGGCCGAAGAACGCATCGTCCCTCCTAACATCACCCTCTTGTGAATGTAAGCAACGATTACACGGGTTGACGATGCGTGACACGCATATGTAACTGATGATTACATTAACTTGCGGGGGGAGAGCGATGTCGGAAAGCCGTCGAAACTGGTTCGAAGGCTGGCGGCTGTTTGCCGTGCTGGCGCTGACCCTGCTCGCGCTTAGCGTCTGGATCGCCGGCATGCGGCAATTCGAGGTCGATGGCGTGCGCATGGTGATCCGCTTCACGGCGCGGACCTCGCTGCTGTTCTTTTGTCTCGCCTTCAGCGCCGCTGCGCTGGCGCGGCTCTGGCCCAACGCCTGGACGCGATGGCAGCGCCGCAACCGCCGTTACCTCGGCGTGACCTTCGCAGCCTCGCACGGCATTCATGCGATTGCGATCGCCGCCTTCGCAATGATGGATCCCGCGGGTTATGCGGCCGCGACCTCGCTCGCCTCCTACATTTTCGGCGGCATCGGCTATGCCGTCATCATCGCGATGACGGCAACGTCATTCGACCGGTCAGCCAAAGCCCTCGGCGCGAGCGCCTGGCGCAGGTTGCATCTGATCGGCGGCTATTATCTGCTGTTTCAATTCATGGTCTCGTTCGGCAAGCGAATTCCCGACATGCCGCTATACGCGGTGTTCCTGATCCCGCTGCTGGCGGTGTTCGCTTTGCGGATGATCAGCATGGCCGCGGCGCGAACGCCGCACACGGTGCAGGCGGGATGACGGCCATAACGCCTGCGCGCTCGTACGGTCATATCAGATCAGATGAAACGTGCGGCCCAATCGGCGATGAATCGTGATCACGGCGCGATCGACGTCGCTGATCAGGCTGTCGCCGAGCGCGACGCTCGGAATTTCCCAGTTGCGGCCGCCGCGGACGCCCGGCACCGGTTGAAGACCGGTGATGCGCGCCGTTTCGCATCCCGGTTGATCGCCAAGCGCCTCGTTGACGAGTTCGGTCAGTTCCGCGCTGGTCTTGCCGATTGTTTCTGTCACCGCGTCGTCATGCCTGTGGCGTCAGGCCGAGGCGCCTGGCGATGATCTTGTCGATGGTGCGCTTGGGCAGCAGCGCCGCTGCCAACACCTGAAGCGGATCGGGCACGATCGAATAGCGAACCTTGGGATTTGGCAGCGTCAGCGCGTCGAAGATCTTCGCGGCGATTTTCTCCGCGGGCAATCCGATCGAACCAAGTTGCAGCATGTAGGCACGGACCTTTTGCAGCGCCGGAAAGAACGGCGAGTTCTTGTAGCCGGATATGTCGACGTCCTCGGCCTTGCTCCAGATCGGCGTTTTTACCGCGCCGGGCGCGATGATGATGACGTCGATCCCGAACAGCATCAATTCGCGGCGCAGGCTCTCCGACAGCCCCTCGATCGCGTGCTTGGAGGCCGCATAGGCCGACGTCATCGGGACGCCATTTTTCCCCGAGACCGACGAGATCATGACGACGCGCCCCTTTGGTCCCTTCAATGACGGATCGGCGCCGAGCAGCGGGCCGAACGCCTGCGTCGCGATAACCGGCCCGATCACATTGACCTCCATCTGGCGGCGGAATTCGTCGGCCGCGAGTTCAAGCACGGGACCTGCCACCGCGATGCCGGCATTGTTGACGAGGCCCGCGAGCGTTTCGCCGTTCAATTGGCTGCGCACCTCGCGCGCCGCGGCCAGCACCGCGGCCTCGTCGGTGACGTCGAACCGCAGCGGCGTGAAATTGTCGCCGAACTCAACCCTGAGGCGGTCCGCGTCGGCCTGCTTGCGCACGCTGCCGAACACGCGAAAGCCACGATCGAGCAGCAGTTTCGCGGCAGCCCAGCCGATGCCGGTGGATGCACCGGTGATGACGACGGATCTCATGATTGTCTCCCCCTCTGTGAAGCGGGGCTGATGTAATCCGGATCGAGAGAAGTGCAATGCGCGGCGGCGGCGGCCAAAATTCCCGTCACGACGGTGCGCGCGCACGCCCCCGTTCTTGCGCGGGAGGTTGAAGAACGCATTCCGGCAGCCTTAACAGAATTCATCGTGAAAAAATCCTTAGCGCCGCGCATCATGGACCGCCTCCTCGGCAGCGGACCGGGCTTGATGGCCTGTTGTCGGAGCGCTTCGCCTTCGAGTTTTTTTCGCAACGGTTTGGAGAGGATAGCTGCCGGTCAAAATACCGGAAACGGCGCAAATCATGCGAATGTCGGTGGTTGGGCGCTGATCACGGCGCAATATAACGGCACGCAGCGTCGCGTGCGTGGTAAAGCAATCGGGAATGCAAAGCGGACAATGTTCTGCGGCGAATTCGCGACAATGGTTGCGAATTTCGCAATTGCCTGTTTTCAGTGCTGCCGTTCCGCATTTCTACGGGCTTTCGCCTTAACGCTCGCGAAAGACCGCGTTCGCCATTGTGCGTGCTGAAGTTGAAACAACAAACAGGCCGCCACAATGGCGCAACAGCCGGCTCACTCGATTATCGCCGAACTCGAAGATGCCGTAAGGGGTGGATCGCCAGCCCGGCGCGTCGAAACCCTCCGTCAGGTCACTGATCTTTTCCTCAATGACGGCGAACGCCTCAGCGAAGACCAGGTCAAGGTGTTTGACGACGTGCTCTGCCTCTTGATCGCACGCGTCGAGACACGGGCAAGAACCGAGCTCAGCAAGCGGCTGGCGCCGCTCGACTATGCGCCGTTCGAAGTCATTCAATACCTCGCATGGGACGATGAAATCGCGGTCGCCGGCGAGGTGCTCACCCATTCCAGCCGCATCAGCGTCGAAGCGCTGGTCGAGATCGCCAGCAGCAAGGGCCAGGACCATCTGCTCGCAATTTCGGCGCGCGACAACTTGCCGGAGGCCGTCACCGACGTGATCGTCGATCGCGGCCAAACCAAGGTCATTCGCAGGCTCGCGAAGAACGCAACCGCGCGGTTCTCCGAAGCCGGCTATTCCGGCATGGTGGCCCATTCCGAAGCTGACGACGAACTGGTCGAGATCCTCGGCCTGCGCCTCGATCTTCCGATCAAGTTCCTGCGCGACCTGCTGCGCCGCGCCAAGGACGCCGTTCGCACCCGGCTGTTGGCCCTTGCGCCGCCCGCACTCCAGGAAGAGATCCGGCGGGTGATCGAAGACATCGTGCGCGAGGGACCTCCGTCCGGACGCGACTTCCGCGTGGCCGAAGAACTGGTCAGGCTGATGATGGAATTGAAAGAGCTGGACGACGCAGCGGTCTATGGTTTCGCCGAGAGCAAAAAGTTCGACGAGGTCATGGTCTCGCTCGCGGTCCTCAACGACGTGCCGGCCGAAATGATGGCCCGCCTGATCGAAGGGCCCCGCTCCGACCTCATCCTGATTCCCTGCCGGTCGGCCCGGCTGAACTGGCCGACGGTCGAGAGCATCCTGCGCAACCGCCCGGTGAAGCGCCGCATCGACGACCAGACTCTGGCCGTCGCCCAGCGGGACTACAAGCGACTGTCGATGGAGACCGCCCAGCGCACCGTGCGCTTCTGGCAACTTCACAACAGGATCGAGCGGTAGGCGGGCGCTGATCGCACCTAGCGCGAAGAAATGAAAAGGGCCGCGCAATGCGCGGCCCCGACTTCCATTTTGACCTAAAGCCGCTTAGTTCTTGGTCTTATCGACCAGCGCGCCCTTCTTGATCCACGGCATCATGTCGCGGAGCTTGGCGCCGACTTCCTCGATCGGATGTTCGGCGAGCTTGGCGCGGGTGGCCTTGAACGAGGTCTGGTTGACCTTGTTCTCCAGCATCCAGTCGCGGGCGAACTTGCCGCTCTGGATGTCGGCGAGAACGCGCTTCATCTCGGCCTTGGTCTCGGCGGTCACGATGCGCGGGCCGGTGACGTATTCGCCGTATTCGGCGGTGTTGGAGATCGAGTAGTTCATGTTGGCGATGCCGCCTTCATAGATCAGGTCGACGATCAGCTTCACTTCGTGCAGGCACTCGAAATAGGCCATCTCCGGCGCGTAGCCGGCTTCCACCAGCGTCTCGTAGCCGCCCTTGATCAATTCGACCAGGCCGCCGCAGAGCACCACCTGCTCGCCGAACAAATCGGTCTCGCACTCTTCCTTGAACGTGGTCTCGATGATGCCGGCGCGGCCGCCACCAACGGCCGAGGCATAGGACAGGCCGAGGTCGTGGGCGTTGCCGGACACGTCCTTGGCGATCGCGATCAGGCAGGGCACGCCGCCGCCGCGCTGATATTCCGAGCGCACGGTGTGGCCGGGGCCCTTCGGCGCGATCATCAGCACGTCGAGATCGGCGCGCGGGTCGAGCAGGTTGAAATGCACGTTGAGCCCGTGCGCGAACACCAGCGCCGCTCCCTTCTTCATGTTGTCGTGCAGATGCTCGCGGTAGATGTCGCCCTGCAGTTCGTCGGGGGTGAGCATCATGACGAGATCGGCCCATTTGGCGGCTTCGGCGACTTCCATCACCTTGAAGCCGGCGGCCTCCGCCTTCTTGGCCGAAGCCGAGCCCTTGCGCAGCGCAATGGCCACTTCCTTGACGCCGGAATCCTTCAGGTTCAGCGCATGGGCGTGGCCCTGGCTGCCGTAGCCGACGATGACGACTTTCTTGCCCTTGATCAGGTTCAGGTCGGCATCACGATCGTAATAAACTCGCATAGTCGTTTCCTCATCGGTGGCCAAATCAGGCCGGTTAATCAGGCATTTGGGTTAAGATGGAGCGCCGGTCGCCCGCGAATTTCCGGCGTTGTCTAGAGCATTTTTCGCGTCAAAGGAAACCCGTTTCTGCATGGCGCGGTGCGGCATCATGCGTCCATGAAGACCGGGTAGAGCGAGGCCAGCAGCAGCACCGCCATCACGATATTGAAGGCCCGCACCGCCCTCGGCGAGGTCAGCACCGGCCGCAGCGCGCTGCCGAACAAGGCCCAGGCGGTGCAGGAAAGCACCCCCAGCAACAGGCTCAGGACGACCTGGATCGCGATGTTCCAGGGATAGGCCGCGATCGCCGCATAGGCCGTGATGGTGCCGATCACCATGACCCAGCCCTTGGCGTTGACCCATTGGAACATGGCCGCGCCCCAGAAGGTCATCGGCCCGCGGCGGTTGTCCTGGTCGGCCGAAACCGGCCCGGACATCGCGATCGCGGCGGCAAGATAGATCAGGTAAACGACGCCGGCATATTTCAGGACCGTCTGCAGCACCGGATAGGCGATGAAGATGGTGCCAAGGCCAAGCCCGACCGCGCCGACCATGAAGGCAAAGCCGACGGTGATCCCGGCGATGTGCGGGATGGTCGGGCGGAACCCGTAAGTCAGCCCCGAGGACAGCAGCATGATGTTGTTCGGCCCCGGCGTGAAGAACATCACGGTGGCGAACAGCACGAAGGCGATCAGGAGCGAATGTGACATGGTGGCCTCACGCGATCTTTGGCAGAACTGTTCTGATGAGGCCTGCAAGCGCTTCGCCAGCAGCACGATGGCGAAGCCGACATCGGCCGGTTGCATTTTTTAGCTTTGTTGGTGGTCCGGCTTCGGTTTGCGCAAAAGATAAGTGCCGTGCAGCGGCGCGTGGTAGTCGACCGATTCCAGCGTGAAGCCGACATCGGTCAGCATGCGTTCGATCACCCAGCCGAAGGTCGAGTACTCGTCGCGCATATGGGTGACCACGCTCTCGCGCTCGAAATCGTGGTTCTTGATCGAGAAATCGGCCCACGCCTCGACGTCGCGATCGACGCCGTCGGGCATGCTGACGAAGACGATGTCGCGCAGGTAGAAATTCGCGCCGGGCTTCAGCGCCGCAAAAATCCGCGCCAGCGCCACCGCCTTCCAGAAATCCGGCAGATGATGCAGCGTGAACTCGCTGACGATCAGGTCGTAGGAATTCGGCTGATAGGCGAAGCTCAGCATGCCCGCCGGCTGGGTGCGGACCGCGACCTTGCGGTCGCGCGCCTGGATGTTGGCGAGCGCCAGCATCGCCGGCGAGATGTCGATGGCGTCGACCTCGGCGCCCATCAGCGCCGCCTCGACCGCCAATACGCCGTTGCCGCAGCCGATATCGGCCATCCGCCAGCCGCGCTCGACGCCGAGCATGGTCAGCGCCGCGCGGGCGCGGATGTCGCTGTCGTCATGCCGGTCGTAGATCGAGGCGACCGCGGAATCGAGCCCGAGTTGCCGCCGTTGATTGTAATACCAGTCGCGCGCCAGCATGGTTCACATCCCCTCTGGCCCGCGCCCGATCGCGGCAACACCGGTGCGCGACACTTCGACAAGGCCGATCGGTCGCATCAGGTCGATGAATTGACTGACCTTGGCGGAATTGCCGGTGATCTCGAACACGAAGCTTTCGGTGGTGGCGTCGATCACGCGGGCGCGGAACGCGTCCGCCAGCCGCAGCGCCTCGACGCGGTTGTCGCCGCCGCCGCGCACCTTCACCATCGCAAGCTCGCGCTCGATCGAGCGGCCGGTCAGCGTCATGTCGACGACGCGATAGACCGGGACCATGCGGTCGAGCTGGTGCTTGATCTGCTCGATCACCATCGGCGTGCCCGTGGTGACGATGGTGATGCGGGAGAGATGTTTCTGGCTCTCGGTCTCGGAGACGGTGAGGCTTTCGATGTTGTAGCCGCGGCCGGAGAACAGCCCGATCACGCGCGCGAGCACGCCCGGCTCGTTCTGCACGAGCACCGAGAGCGTGTGCGACTCGGTCGGATCGTGGCGCTCTTCGAGGAAATAGGCGGATGCGGGCTGATTCATTGTCGTTCCCAAATCTTGGCTACGCCAGTGCCTTGGCGGCGGTGACATTTTCGTTGCGGGCGATCCATTTCCAGAACAGATCGAAATCGATATTGCCGCCGGACAGGATCAGTCCAACCCGCTTGCCGCGGAGCTTCGACTTCTCCTGCAGGGCAGCAGCAAGCGCGGCGGCGCCGGCGCCTTCAGCGAGATTGTGGGTATCAGTCCAGTAGGCGCGCACCGCATCGGCGATTTCGTCGTCGGTCACCTGGACGATGTGCGAGGCGCCCTTGCGAATGATCGCCAACGCCTCGGCGTCGGGGACGCGCGTCGCCATGCCGTCGGCCAGCGTGTTGCTGCTGTTGGTCTTCACCACGGTGCCGGCAGCGAACGACAGCGCATAGGACGGCGCTTCCGTCGACTGCACGCCGACGATTTCCGTCTTTAGCCCGAGCAGATCACGCGCCAGGATGCAGCCGCAGATGCCGGAGCCCTGCCCGATCGGCACATAGAGCACATCGATATCATCAGCAGCACGCAGCAATTCCAGCGCGTAGGTGGCAACGCCCATCACGAGGTCGCGGTGGAACGAGGGCACCAGCTCGAGGCCCTCGCGTTCGGCGTGACGCTCGCATTCCTCGCGGGCGGACTGAAAATCCTCGCCATGCTCGATGAGGTTGGCGCCCAAGGCGCGCATCGACTGGTTTTTCTCGACCGAATTGCCATGCGGCACATAGATCGTCGCCGGTACGCCGAAACGGCGTGCGGCGAAAGCGACACTCTGGCCGTGATTGCCGCGGGTCGCCGAGATAATTCCTGAGGTCTGCACCCGCTCGCGTTGCAGCCGCTCGACATAGACCAGCCCGCCCCTCACCTTGAAGGCACCGATCGGCGTGTGGTTCTCGTGCTTGACGACCACGTCGGCGCCGAGCCGCTGCGCGAGCAGCGGCCACGCATGCGCCGGCGTCGGCGGCATCGCGGCCCCGACGATCCTGTGCGCGTGCTCGAGTTGCCCCAGATCAAACATCTGACCTCACACCAGCGCCTTGCCGCCGGCAAAGGCCGCCGCGGTCGCCTCGTCGGTCGCTTCCGCCGGCAACAGCATTTCATTGTGCGCCTTGCCGGACGGAATCATCGGGAAGCAATTTTCCAGCGCCGCGACGCGGCAATCGAACAGCACCGGGCGCTTGATCGAGATCATTTCCTTGAGCGCGCCGTCGAGATCGCCGGGCTTGATCGCCTGCAGGCCGACACAGCCGAACGCGTCCGCCAGCTTGACGAAATCCGGCAGCGCCTCCGAATAGGAATGCGACAGCCGGTTGCCGTGCAGCAGCTGCTGCCACTGCCGCACCATGCCCATATACTGGTTGTTCAGGATGAAGATCTTGATCGGCAGTTCAAACTGTACCGCCGTCGACATCTCCTGCATCGTCATCTGCACCGAGGCGTCGCCCGCGATATCGATCACGAGGCTGTCCCGGTGCGCGACCTGGACGCCGAGCGCGGCCGGCAGCCCGTAGCCCATGGTGCCGAGCCCGCCCGAGGTCATCCAGCGGTGCGGCTCCTCGAAGCCGAAGAACTGCGCTGCCCACATCTGGTGCTGACCGACTTCGGTCGTGATGTAGGTGTCGTGCCCGCGCGTCGCCTCGAACAGGCGCTCGATGGCGTATTGCGGCAGGATCACTTCGCTGTTCTTCCGGTAGGCGAGCGAATTGCGCGCCCGCCATACGGCGATCTCCTGCCACCACGCCTTGATGTCCGGCTTTTTCGCTTCCGCCTTGAACACCTGCAACAGATCGCCGAGCACGTTGCCGCAGTCGCCGATGATCGGCACATCGACGTGGATGTTCTTGTTGATCGAGGACGGATCGATGTCGATGTGGATCTTCTTCGAGCCCGGCGAGAACGCGTCGGTGCGGCCGGTGATGCGGTCGTCGAAGCGCGCGCCGACGCACAGCATGACGTCGCAATCATGCATCGCCATGTTGGACTCATACGTGCCGTGCATGCCGAGCATGCCGAGCCAGTTCTTGCCGGTCGCGGGATAGGCGCCGAGGCCCATCAGGGTCGAAGTGATCGGAAAGCCGGTGACTTCGACCAGTTCGCGCAGCAGTTTCGAGGCTTCGCGTCCGGAATTGATGACGCCGCCGCCACTGTAGATCACCGGGCGCTTTGCGCCGGCGAGCAGCGCCACGGCTTTGCGGATCTGCGACGCGT
Organism: Bradyrhizobium sp. AUGA SZCCT0176; assembly: GCF_018130145.1. GTDB lineage: Bacteria > Pseudomonadota > Alphaproteobacteria > Rhizobiales > Xanthobacteraceae > Bradyrhizobium. The sequence goes on from NZ_JAFCMB010000006.1 coordinate 295,507, forward strand.
CGCCCTTGACCCGCGGCGTGTAGGAAACATGCACGTCGGACTTGCGCGGCGGATGATAGGTGCCGGTCGCGAACTGCACGTCCTTTGGCACGTCGACCACGACGGGTCCGGGACGGCCGGTCGTGGCGACGTAAAACGCCTCGTGCAACACTTTCGCGAGATCGTTGACGTCGCGCACCAGCCAATTGTGCTTGGTGCAGGGTCGCGTGATGCCGACGGTGTCGCATTCCTGGAACGCGTCATTGCCGATCAAATGCGTCGGCACCTGCCCGGTGATGCAGACCAGCGGAATCGAATCCATCAGCGCGTCCGTCAGCGGCGTCACCATGTTGGTGGCGCCGGGGCCGGAAGTCACCAGCACGACGCCCGGCTTGCCGGTCGAGCGCGCATAGCCTTCGGCGGCGTGGCCGGCGCCCTGCTCGTGCCGCACCAGGATGTGCTCGACCTCGCTCTGCTGGAAGATCTCGTCATAGATCGGAAGCACCGCACCGCCGGGATAGCCGAACAAATGCTGGACGCCATGATCGATGAGCGCGCGCACGATCATCGCGGCACCGGTCATCTGGTTCGGATCGTGGCTCTTGTCGGTCATGACGTTTTCCTTGGCTTGCTCCGGATGCGCTGTGTCTGCGCGGCTTCGTCGGTTTGGATTTGGGAAATAAAAAAGGGCCCCAGAGGCCCTATGCACACCGCCTGCAATTGGATGGCCTCAGCCATCCCGGGCGGTGCGCCAGGGTACGACTACGATAAGGAGCTTGGTAATAATATTACGCATAGGACGGTCCATACTTCCCGAAGATTACGCGCGTTATAGCGATCGGACCCCGGAAGTCAAGGGAAGGACGCTTTCAGCCCGATTAAGGAAGTGTAACGGGGTTCCAGCCGTTCGGCGAGTGCGAATTTGCTGTTCCCTGCCATGCGCGGGGCCCTACGACGTCTCCGTCATTCCAGGATGGTCCGAAGGACCAGACCTCAGGGGCGCTATTGCGCCCCCTCGGAATCTCGAGATTCCGGGTTCGCTTCGCGCCCCGGAATGACGGTGGCCACCCACCCCCGCGCCGCCTCCGGCGCCACCCACTCAAACTCCGGCAATTGGTGCCGGAACCAGGTGAACTGCCTCTTGGCGTAGTGGCGGGTGTCGGCGCGGCCGATCTCGGCGGCCTCCGCTTGGCTGATCTCGCCCTTCAAATGCCGGATCAGCGCCGGCACGCCATGGGCCTTCATCGCCGGCAGCAGAGGGGCGAGGTGTCGGGCGGCCAGTCCGGCCACCTCCTCCAATGCGCCTGCTGCCAGCATCGCATCGAACCGCGCATCGATCCGGGCATAGAGCTGGTCGCGCTCGGGTGCCAGAAATAACGCGTGAAACTCGCCTTGCGGCAGCAGCGGCGGCAGGCCTTCACGGTGCCAGTCGGTCAGCGCGCGGCCGGTGGCCTCGACCACTTCGAGCGCCCGTGCGATGCGGGCGCGGTCGCGCGGCTTCAGGCGTTCCGCCGTTGCCGGGTCGCGCTTTGCGAGCTCCGCATGCAACGCTTCGACGCCATCGCGCTCCAGCCGCGCGCGCACGCTGTCACGCACTTCGGCCGGGATCGGCGGCACCGCCGACAGGCCGCGCGTCAGCGCCTTGAAATAGAGGCCGGAACCGCCGACGAAGATTGGCAGGCGTTTTGCGGCTTGTGCTTCCGACAGCATTTTGGCGGCGTCCGCGACCCACGCGCCGGCGGAAAAATTCACGGCGGCATCGACATGGCCATAGAGCCAATGCGGCGCCTGCGCCTCTTCGGCGGGCGTCGGGCGGGCCGTGATGATGCGGAGATCGCGATAGACCTGCATGGAATCGGTGTTGATGACGACGCCGCCGGTCTTTTGCGCCAGCTCAAGGGCCAGCGCCGACTTGCCGCTGGCGGTCGGCCCTGCGATAAGCACGGCCTTATTCCCCAAACGCGAATTCGCCTGCATGTCCCTCGTCGCCACGCTCATCTGCAATCCCGTCAACCCCGCGCTCGACTCCACCATCGTCGACGGCGCGCTGGCCGTCCTGCCCTCGCCCGGCACGGCCCAATGGCTGTTCGACGAAGTTGCGGTCGATATCCCCTTCACCGGCAGCGAGGATATCAAGGCGATCGAGGCCCGCCTGCGCCAGGCGCGGGGCGACCTGCCGATCGACATTGTGGTGCAGCCTGCCGCCTTCCGGCGCAAGAAGCTTTTTCTCGCCGACATGGATTCCACCATGATCGGCCAGGAATGCATCGACGAACTGGCCGATTTTGCCGGACTGAAGGCGCACGTCGCCGCCATCACCGAACGCGCGATGCGCGGCGAAATCGAGTTCGAGCCGGCGCTGCGCGAGCGCGTCGCGCTGCTGAAGGACATGCCGGTCGGCGTGGTCGATGAAGTGCTGAAAAAGCGCATCACGGCGACGCCGGGCGGCCGCGAACTGGTTATGACCATGCGCGCCAACGGCGCCTACACCTGCCTGATCTCGGGTGGTTTTACGCTGTTCACCAACGCGGTCGCCGCGATGATCGGGTTCCAGGAAAACCGCGCCAACGAGTTGAAGGTGTCGGGCGGCAAGCTCACGGGCGAAGTCACCGAGCCGATCCTGGGCCGCGCCACCAAACTCGCGACGCTGGTCGAACTCACCGAGTCCTTTGATCTCGACGACATCGACACGCTGGTGACCGGCGACGGCGCCAACGATCTCGGCATGATCGAGGCCGCCGGCCTCGGCGTCGCCTATCACGCCAAGCCGGCCGTGGCGGCGGCCGCCGCCGCCCGGATCGACCACGGCGATCTCACCGCATTGCTCTATGCGCAGGGCTATCGGCGCGATGAATTTGTGACGGCGTGAATCACCGCCGCACCTGAACACGAAGCATTTAATTGCTTGTTCGTGACGACCCGCTCGCCCAGTTTTGCAGAGAGCAGCGCGGGTGGAGTTCTTTCAGGTGAACCAAATCAATCTACGATTCGCAACGTCCTCCCCTGCCGGGAGCGACCCGCTGCAGGCCATCGAGACGGCCTATCGGCGGATCGAGACCGAGCGTGACCGGAACTGCTGGATCCATGTCCGCCCGATCGCGGAGGCGCGGGATCATTGCCGCACGCTGATGGCACGCGCCGATTCCGGCGAAACCCTCCCCCTGCTCGGTGTCCTGTTCGGCGTCAAAGACAATATCGACGTTGCGGGCATGCCGACGACGGCCGCCGTTCCGGCGTTCAGCTACATGCCGGCACGATCAGCCGAAAGCGTCGAACGCTTGATCGCGGCCGGCGCGATCTGCATCGGCAAGACCAATCTCGATCAACTCGCCACCGGCCTCTCCGGCGCGCGCTCGCCCTACGGATCATGCGCTGCCGTCGCAGACCCGCGCTATGTCTCGGGCGGCTCCAGTTCGGGCTCGGCGGTCGCGGTCGCCGCCGGCCACGTCACGTTCGCGCTTGGCACCGATACCGGCGGTTCGGGCCGCATTCCCGCCGGGTTCAACGACGTCGTCGGCATCAAACCGACGGTCGGGCTGGTTTCGTCGCGTGGCCTGGTGCCGAATTGCCCGACGCTGGATTGCGTCTCGATCTTCTGCAATTCGGTACAGGACGGCGCCGCGATCCTGGACGTCATGGAAGGCTTCGATCCCGAGGATCCGTACAGCCGGCTCGCGCCCGCCTCCGTCAGCGCCCGCGCCAGCGGCAAGTTCAGGTTCGGCCGCCTCATGGCCAAGGATCTCGAATTCTTCGGCATGCCCGAATGCGGCGCGCTCTACGAGCAGGCCTGCGACAGGTTTTCCACCCTCGGCGGTACCGCGGTCGAGATCGACTTTGCGCCGTTCGCCGAGGCCGGCGCGATGATGTTCGCCGGACCCTGGGTCGCGGAAAGACGCGCCTCGATATCAGCGCTGATGGAGGTCGATACCGATCGCCTGCTCGATGTTACAAAAACCGTGCTTCGGACGGCCACCAGCTATTCGGCGATCGACGCCTTCACCGCGATGCACCGGTTGTTGCGGCTGCGCCGGCAATCACAAGGCCTTCTCGCCGGTGTCGATGCGCTGGTGGTGCCCACGGCGCCGCGACCGTTCCTGCTGGACGAGATGCACAGCGATCCGATCACGCTGAACAACCGCCTTGGCCACTACTCTTACTTCGCCAATCTGCTGGATCTCTGCGCGGTAGCGATCCCGAACGGCGTGTTGCCGAACGGCATCCCCATGGGGGTGACGCTGCTGGCGCCGGCCTGGTCCGACCGGGCGCTGATCGCGCTGGCGGGGCGGCTCGACACAAAATCGCGAAAACAACCCCATGCAAAGTAGGGAATGTGCCTCGGCTCGCGAGCACGCCACGATTGTGTCCCGGGTGCGAGAAAGATGGTCCATCGTCACGGCCCAACCTCATCTCATCCCGCGCTAGACCACTTCAAGATCCAGCGCCGGCATGTTCAGGATCGAGATCAACCCCCGGTGATACCGGATGATGCCGCGCTGCTGCATGCGCGCGAGCTGAACGGTGACCCATTGCCGGGTTGAGCCGATCAGGTTGGCGAGGTCGCCATGCGTAAACGGCACCGCGATAGTGGTTTCGCGGCCGTTGCGGATGCCGTGTATCCGCGACAGGAAAATCAGCAGGCGATGCAGCCGCTCGGTGACCGAGCGCGTCCCCAGCATTTGCGCCATCGCCGAATAGCACCGCGCCTTGAACGCGAGCGCGTCCAGCAACGCCACCGCCAGTGGGGCTGACTCCAGCGCGACTTTCTTCAGCGCCGGTCCCGGCAGAAACGTCAGCTCGCTCGCCTCAACCGCCACCGACGTCCACATATGCGGTCCGGTGCCGAACAAATCCGGGCCGCCGACGAAGTTGCCCGGAAACCAGTAGGCCAGCGTCACCTCGCGCCCTGACGGCGCGACGTAATAGCTCCGAATGCGGCCGGATCGGATCAAATAGATTCCGGTCTGACCATCGCCCTGCTGCCAGACGAACTGGCCGGTTTCGAGAGGCTTGTCGCGGCCGATACCGCGCAGGCGCTGCCGATCTGCCTCGCACAATTCATCCAGCAGACCCGGCAGCGGGCGGACGAGGCTGTCCGATTCCGCCAGCATGATTCCGGCCGCGGCTCTCGCATGGGCTGCTGTCATGGTCGCCTCCTTGAACTGAGCTGATCAATTCAAGACTCGTGCCAAGAAGGCGCAATTTGGCGCCGCAAGAGCCTTTTCCGTTCCGATGGAATCGGAACGGGGCTCTGGATTTTTGATTTGACGCGTTTTCTCTAACGCGAACCGGTATCCACTTCGCTTTGAAAACGCTCTAGCCGGCGCTCGACTGATCGAAGGCGCGACGGCCTTCGGACCGGATCAGGTCGAGACAATCCTTCTTCAGCGCGAGGTAGGCAGGATCGAGCATGATGGCGTTGGAACGCGGCCGCGGTAGATCGACGCCAAGATCGCGCAGGATGCGTCCGGGGCCCGCGCTCATGATCAGGACCCGGTCCGCCAGCAGAATGGCCTCGTCGATGTCGTGGGTGACGAACACGACCGTTGCATCGATACGGTCGCGCAATTCGAGCAGGCTGTCCTGCATCACGCTGCGGGTCTGGGCGTCGAGCGCGCCGAACGGCTCGTCCATCAAAAGCACGCGCGGCTGGTTGGCAAGCGCGCGTGCAATCGCAACGCGCTGCTGCATGCCGCCGGACAGCGTGTGCGGATAGGCGTCGGCGAAACGATTGAGACCGATCATCTCGATCAGGCCATCGGCAATCGCCCGGGCCTCGCTCCGCGACTTCCCCAGCATGCGCGGACCATGGGCGATGTTCTTGCGGACGGATTTCCAGGGAAACAGATGCGGCTGCTGGAACACCATGCCGACATCGGGTCGCGGCCGCTGCATCGGCTTGCCGTCCACAATCACCGCGCCGCTGTACGGCGTCTCCAGGCCTGCGATGGTGTTGAGCACCGTCGACTTGCCGCATCCGGATGGACCCACGATGCAGACAAACTCGCCGTGAGCCACGCTGAACGTCACCCGATCGACGGCAATCACCTGCCCCTGCGGCGTGTCGAACACGATGCTGAGATCGGCGACGCTGATGATGGTGCGGGCCACCGCGCGTTCTCCTGCAAGGGATGGCCGCGAATGCGCAAGCGTCAACGCGGCGTCGGACCGATGTACCATCTGCTTCATCGCCACCACACCGTGCGTTCCGCGACCGCCGCGAACAGGCGGTCGGCGACAAAGGACATCAATCCGAGCGCGGCCAATCCGCCCATCACCTGGCCGGTCTGCAGATTCTGCTGCGCTATCTCGATCCGGTAGACGATGCCGGCAAAGGCGCCCGCCAGCTCGGCCGCCACCAGCGTGTAGAATGAAATGCTGATCGCGGTTCGAAGCCCGACCACGATGTAGGGCAAGGCGCCGAGCAGCACGATCTCCTGCAGCATCTGGCGCCGCGGCGTTCCGAGCATCTGCGCCGCCCGGATCAGGCCGCGATCGACCTTCTGCACGCCGATATGCGTGGACAGCCACACCGTGAAGAAGACGCCCCAGACCACCAGGAACAGCTTTCCGGTTTCAGACAGGCCGAACCAGAGGATCACGATCGGAACGAACGCGATCGGCGGTATCGGCCGCAGGATATGAAACAGCGGCGACAGCAGGCTTGATACCAGCGCGAACTGCCCGGTGAGAACGCCGAGCGCTATGCCCAGCGCCGCCCCCACCACGAACCCGGTCACGACGCGATAGAGGCTCGCCCCGAGATCGAGGAAGAACTGCCCGCTTCGCACCCATTCGAGCACGGCGACCGCGACGACCGACGGCGGCGGAAACAGTACGGCGTTGACGATCCCCGACCGTGCGATCACTTCCCATGCCACGACAAAGAGCGGGATCGAAAGCGCGCCGACCAGGATATTGAGCCGCTTCATCTGCTATTTGACCGAGACGGTGACGCGGCCGGCATCGATGCCGCGCAGCGGCTCGAGCGCCAGCACCTTGGCGAAGTCAGGCATCGTCGCGCCCGGCGGGTGGTTGCCGCTCTCCAGCCGCCACGCCGCATGCAGCTTGAGAATGCCGAGCAACTGATCGTCGATACGGACGCGGTAGACGTAGTCCTGCCAGATCGCAGCGAGTTCGTCGCGCTTCATGCCGACGATGTCGGCGATGGTCGTGATCGCCTCGTCCGGGTTCGCCTTCAGCCAGGCCTCGGCGTCCAGCAAGGCCCGCAAGAATTTCTGCACCAGCGGGCCGTTGGCGTCGAGATAGGGCCGCGTCACCACGATGTTGAAGGTCTCGGAGTACAGACCCTTGGTGTCCAGCAGCACCGCGTTCTCGCCGAGGGCCTTCCTGGCGTTGGCGATATGCGGCTCCCAGGTATCGAACGCGTCGATGCTGCCGGCCGCCATCGCCGGCAGCATTTCCTGCGGCCGCAGGTTGACCAGCGTCACGTCGCCCGGCGTCAGGCCCGCGGCCTTCAGCAGCGTCGCCGTGTAGACCTCGCTGCCGGTGCCCGCGGTGAAGCCGATCTTCTTGCCGCGCAGGTCGGCCTTGGTCTTGATCCCGGCCTTTGCCGCCGTCATGGTCTTGAGGTCGGAGTATTCCATGCCGGCGACGAACGCGATCGGCTGGTTGGCCATCGCTGCGGCGGTCACCGGCGCTTCGGCCGTGGTCGCAAAATCGGCGCCGCCGCCGAGCACGGTATCCAGGCATTGCTTGCCCGAGGTGAAGTTGGCGACGGTAATGTCGAGCCCCTGCTTTTCGAACATTCCCTTCGCCTTGGCGACGATGACGAGGCCCGATATCGGACCGAGATTCTGCGCCAGCCGCGCTTTCACAAGATCCTGCGCCGCCGCCATCGTGGGCCCGACGATCGACCAGCAGAGCACGGCACATGCCGCAAACGCGGCGGCGGGGATGGATCTGGCGCGCGGCATGAGTGATCTCCATGGGCCGCCAGGGGCTCTGACGGCATGCTTGGTGACAATGATGGCGCCGGCCCCTGACCGGTCCCACCCGCAAGCCCCGCGTCCTCCCTTTGGACCTCCCGGCCAGCCTGTTGGGACCGTTGAGGTGATCCCGCTGTTTTCCGAGATGCCGATCGTCGGTTATGGCCGCCGTCCAAGGAAGCAATTAATCGACATTGGACGCGGGCAGGCGCGACGTGACGCAGGGGTGCTTGCGCACCCCGGTCACGAGGTCGGGTCGTGCTGGATTGGGTTACGATCAGGCGCGCATGCGCGGCGGTATCGTCGAGATGAATTTGTGGAGGTGGGATTTCGGCGTCGTCCCGGCCTAGTGCGCAATTGCGCACTAGGCCGGGACGACATATCACTGCACGAGCAGCGGCACGAAGCGCAACTCGCCTTCGCCGTTGGCAACCATCAGCAGGACCGACTTGCGCCCGTCCTTCTTGATCTGATCGACCCGCTTCTTGACGTCGGCGGTGTTCGTCACCGCCTCCTGCGCCACCTCGACGATGACGTCGCCGGCGGACAGCCGCTTCTCGGCGGCATCGGAGGCATTGTCGACGCCGGTGATGACCACGCCCTTGACGCTGTCCTTGATCTTGTATTTTCCGCGCAGATCCTTGCTCAGGGCGGCCAGATCGAGACCGAGCACCTTTTGCGTCACCGGCTTCTCGGCGGCGGGCTCGTCCTTCGACTTGGCGGCGGCCTGCTGCACCTTCTCGTTATCCTCGAGCCGGCCGAGCGTCACCTTCTTGGTTTCCTCCGCGCCCTTGCGGATGACGACGACTTCGACTTCCTTGCCGACCGCGGTGTCGGCGACCACGCGCGACAGGTCCTTCGGATCCTTGACGTCCTTGCCGTCGAACTTGACCACGACGTCGCCGGGCTCGATCCCGGCGGGCTTGGCCGGACCCTTGTCGTCGATGCCGGCGACAAGCGCGCCGCGCGCCGGCTTGATGTTGAGGCTTTCGGCGATCTCGTCGGTGACCTGCTGGATGCGGACGCCGAGCCAGCCGCGGCGCAACTCGCCGAACTCCCGGAGCTGATTGACTACGCCGATCACGGTCTTCGAAGGCACCGCAAAGCCGAGGCCGATCGAACCGCCGGTCGGCGAGATGATCAGCGTGTTGACGCCGACCACTTCACCCTCGAGGTTGAACAGCGGACCGCCGGAATTGCCGCGGTTGATGGAGGCGTCGGTCTGGATGTAGCTGTCGTAGGGCCCCTGGCTGATATCGCGGTTGCGCGCCGAGACGATGCCGGCCGTCACCGAGCCGCCGAGGCTGAAGGGATTGCCGATCGCAATCACCCATTCGCCGAGACGCAGCTTGTCGGACTCGCCGAACTTGACCGCGACCAGCGGCTTCACCGGCTTGAATTTCAACACCGCGATATCGGTCTTCTTGTCGACACCGACCAGTTCGGCCTTGATCTTGGTGCCGTCGTTCATGATGATGTTGATCTCGTCGGCATCGGCGATGACGTGATTATTGGTGACGACGACGCCAGCGGTATCGATGATGAAACCGGAGCCGAGCGAATTGGTCTTGCGCGGCTGCATCTCGCTTCGCTCGCCCCCCTTGGGAGCGCCGCCGCGCCGGTTCTTGAAGAAGTCGTCGAAGAATTCCTCGAACGGCGAACCCGGCGGCAATTGCGGCGTGGCCTGCCGGTCGCCGCCACCACCACCCTTGGCCTCGACGTTCTGCGAGGTCGAGATATTGACGACGGCGTCGATCACCTTTTCGGCGATGTCGGCGATGCCGTCCGGGCCCCGCGCGAAAGCCGGCGCTGAAGCCAGAGCGCCGACAGCGCCGAGTGAAATCGCAGCCCCCATCATGCGCAGGCGACGGCTCAAAGCGGGTCTGGCTCCGGTCATGTCAGCTTCTCTCCAACGGGTCGATTTGGGGTCCACAGTGCGCCCGAACGGGTCTGAGGCGCAAGCATTTGAACCGGGCATTTCGGCGAAAAACCGGCCATCGGCGGCTCACGATTTCGTTGATTCCGCAGGCGATTTGCCAAGGTCGGCTCGGCTGGCGCGCTAGCGGCGAACCAGCCAGATCAGGAGCAGGCCCACGACCGCAGACCCGATGCCCACCGCGCGCAGAATGTTGTCCGGCGTCGTCATCGCGCTCTTCATCGCCCGGCGCATCCAGGCCGGGCTCGCCGCGAACATCAGGCCTTCCAGCACAAACAGGATTCCCAGGCCGATGAGGAAGTCGGCAAACGCTATGGACCTCATCGGATGGCAACCTCCCGCTGAACGCAGTTCTTGCTTTTATCGCAGGCGAAGCGGGGTCCGCTTCGCCTGATATGGTGTGGCCGGCCGAGAGCTATTGCTTCGGCGCGGCTGGCGCGGCGGCGGCCGGCGGGTGACCGGCCGAATTGGCGAAGAAGCGGAAGAACTCCGAATCCGGCCGCAGCAGGAAGCGGGTGTCGTTGCTGCGAAGCCCGGTTTCATAGGCCGACATCGAGCGATAGAACGCAAAGAAGTCGGGATCCTTGCCATAGGCCTCGGCGAACAGGCGGTTGCGCTCGGCATCGCCGGCACCGCGCGTCTGTTCGGACGTCGAATTGGCTTCCGCGATGATGACGGTCGCCTCACGATCGGCCTTCGACCTGATCTCCTGCGCCTTCTGTCCGCCTTGGGCGCGGAACTCGGCGGCTTCTCGCGCCCGCTCGGTCTGCATGCGCTGATAGACCGCCTGGCTGTTCTGCTCCGGCAGATCGGCGCGGCGGATTCGCACGTCGACGACCTGGATGCCGTAACCGTCGGCCTCCTTGTCGAGTTGTTCGCGAATACGCAGCATCAGGGCTTCGCGCTCGTCGCGCACCACCGTGATGAAGGAGACCTCGCCCAGCACGCGGCGCAGCGACGCGTTCAACAGCGTCGTGAGCTGGATGTTGGCCGCCTGGATCGAACCGATGCTCTGATAGAAGCGCAGCGCGTTCTTGATGCGGTAGCGGGCGAAGGCGTCGACCACCAGCCGCTTCTGATCCGAGGCGATCACTTCCTGCGACGGATTTTCCAGATCGAGAATGCGCTTGTCGATCGTGATGACGGTGTCGATGAACGGCGCCTTGAAGTTCAGGCCCGGTTCGGTGACGACGCGGATGGGCTCACCGAGCCGCACCACCAGCACTTGCTGGGTCTGGTCCACGGTGAAGACGGAGCTGTAGCCGAAGATGACGACGACGAACAGCGTGATCAGGAGGACAATGCCTGTGACGGGAGACCTCATCGGTTGCCTCCCTGCTGCTGCTGCTGACCGGTGGCGGGCGGCGCCGGTGCACGCCGCGGCGACAACTCGTTGAGCGGCAGATACGGCACCATGTTCTGTGCATTCGAACCGCCGTCATAGACGAGCTTCTCGGCATTGGCGAGGATACGTTCCATTGTCTCCAGATAAATCCGCTGCCGCGTCACGTCTTTCGCCTTGTTGTATTCGTCATAGACCTTGAGGAAGCGCGCGCTCTGGCCCTTGGCCTCGGCGACCGCCTGTTCCTTGTAACCTTCGGCGACCTGCAGGATCTGCGCGGCGCGGCCGCGTGCGTCGGGAACGACGCGGTTGGCGTAGGTCTGCGCTTCGTTCTGCAGACGCTCGAGGTCGGCGCGTGCGGCCTGAACGTCACGGAACGCGTCGATCACCTGCGCGGGCGGATCGACCTTCTGCATCTGCACCTGCGTGATCTGGACGCCCGAACCATAATTGTCGAGCGTCTTCTGCATCAGCTCCTGCACGCCGGCTTCCGTGGTGGTGCGGGCGCCGGTCAGGATCGGCTGGATGTTGGAACGGCCGATCACTTCGCGCATCGCGCTTTCGGCGACCGCCTTCACGGTGCCTTCAGGGTTCTGGATGTTGAAGAGGAAATTGCCGACGCCGTCGGGCTTGATCCGCCACAGCACCGTGAAATCGACGTCGACGATGTTCTCGTCGCCGGTCAGCATCAGGCTTTCTTCCGGCACGTCGCGCATGGTGCGGCCGCGCCCGCTCGGATCGCTGATCAGCGTCATGCCGATCGAGATGGTGGAAACGCGCAGCGCCTTCGGCAGCAGCACGGTCTCGATCGGATACGGCAGATGGTAGTTCAGGCCGGGCTGCACGGTTTTGATGTGCTTGCCGAAGCGCAGGATCACGCCGAGCTCTTCCGACTGAACGCGGAAGAAGCCCGACAGGAACCAGATCGCCAGCGCGCCGATCAGAACCAGCGCGATGCCCATGCCGCTGAAATGGCCGCCGGGCAGAAGATTCTGCAGCTTGTCCTGGCCGCGACGCAGAAGGTCCTCAAGATCGGGCGGGCGCGGCCCAACCGATTGAGGTCCGTTGCCCCACGGTCCCTTCGGACCCGAGCCCCACGGGCCCCCGCCTTGATTCTTCCACGGCATATAAAAGTCTCCTCCGCGGGCCCGGGTCCGCCTGATTGGGCAAAATGCCCGGCCTCGCATGTCCGACCGGCTTTATAGGGGACCGCCCGGGCCCTTACAACGCAAGCTTATGGTCTTAAGCAGCTATGATTGGGGCCAAAATTGTCAATGCAAACATTGGCTAGCGAGGTTAATGCGACAATTGACGCGTGCCGCGCCGACGAAATGTCACATAGGAGAAGTCGGCGCTGTCGTCGGGTCCGGCCGGATTCCGCACGCGCGCGACCTCTACCCAGTCCGAAGCCGCAATTGCGGCGAAACGCGTATCGCCGTCGGGCCGGGCATGCACCTCGGTGATTTCCAGCCGATCGGCACGATCGATCCATTGCGCATAGATTTCCGCGCCGCCGATGATCGCGATCTCAGTGGCGAAACGTCGCAGCGCGTCGCCGGTGGCAATTGCGCTGGCGTCCGCGAAGGAAGTCGTAACCACGGCGCCGGCGGCACGATAGGTGGCATCGCGCGTCACCACGATATTGGTCCGCCCGGGCAGCGGCCGGCGCGGAATCGACTCGAAGGTCTTGCGGCCCATCACGATCGGCTTTCCCATCGTCATCGCCTTCAACCGCTGCATGTCGGATTTCAGCCGCCACGGGATGGCGCCGCCAGCGCCGATCACGCCGTTTTCGGCGACCGCGACAATGAGAACAATTTCCATCAACGCGTCCCTTGCGCCAGCGCCGTCAACGCCGGACCGCTTACCCGGCACACCGTCCACTCGTCCATCAGGACCGCGCCCAGCGATTTGTAAAAGTCGATCGACGGCGTATTCCAGTCCAGCACCGACCATTGCAAGCGCGACCAGCCGTTGGCCACACATTGTTTCGCAAGCTGCGCCAGCAGCGCCTTACCGATGCCTTTGCCGCGCTGCGCCGGCCGGACGAACAGATCCTCAAGATAGATACCGGACCGGCCGCTGAACGTTGAGAAATTGACGAACCAGACCGCGAAGCCGGCCGGCACGCCCTCCCACTCCGCAATCTCGCAAAACAGCCGCGGATGGCTGCCGAACAGCGCGGCGTCGATGTCAGCTTCGGTGGCCTCGACCTCGTGAAGCAGCTTTTCGTACTCGGCGAGTTCGCGAACCAGGGACAAGACAAGCCCGGCTTCATCGGGACGTGCGCGGCGGATCGCAAGAGCCATTCAATCGCTCACACGGCATCTCATACAGCCACCGCAGCCTTGATATGCGGGTGCGGATCGTAGCCTTCGAGCACGAAGTCCTCGTAACGGAAAGCGAAGATGTCCTTGACCTCCGGATTGATCTTCATGACCGGCAGCGGCCGCGTCGGCCGCGTCAGTTGCAGCCGCGCCTGTTCGAGATGGTTGGAATAGAGATGCGCGTCGCCGAGCGAGTGCACGAAATCGCCCGCCTTCAATCCCGTCACCTGCGCCACCATCATTGTCAGCAACGCGTAGGACGCGATGTTGAAGGGCACGCCGAGGAACACGTCGGCGGAGCGCTGATAGAGCTGGCACGACAGCTTGCCATTGGCGACATAGAACTGGAACAGGCAGTGACAGGGCGGCAGCGCCATCTTGTCGACGTCGGCCGGATTCCACGCGCTCACGATCAGGCGCCGCGAATCCGGGTTGCGCCTGATCATGTCGATGAGATTGGAAATCTGGTCGATGCGGCGGCCGTCAGGCGCCGGCCAGGATCGCCATTGCGAGCCATAGACAGGGCCGAGATCGCCATTGGCGTCGGCCCATTCGTCCCAGATCGAAACGCCGTTGTCCTTGAGATATTTGATGTTGGTGTCGCCGGCCAGAAACCACAGCAATTCGTGCACGATCGCCTTCAGCGGCAGCCGCTTGGTGGTCAGCATCGGAAACCCGGCGCTTAAGCTGAAGCGCATCTGGTGACCGAAGATCGACAGCGTGCCGGTGCCGGTGCGGTCGTGCTTCTCCGTGCCGTCAGCAAGGATCCGTTCGAGCAGGTCGTGGTACTGATTCATGGAGTCTTCTTGATCAAGGAGCCTTCTTGGCGTCGGTTTCGCAAGCCTTTCGGGAAGGCGAATTTAGCGGCCGGACGCGGCAATCGACAGCACCGATTCGGCTACGCCCCGATTATACCCGGAAAAGTGATGTTTCCGGGCCAAAGCCTCTTGTTTTTGACGCGTTTTCTTCACGCGAACCGGTATCCACTTCGCTTGAAAACGCTACGAAAAACGACGAGGGGCGGAACCTGCGTCCCGCCCCTCACCTATCTACCTGATCAGATTGATTAACCTGCCGGCTTAAGGACCGGCGTCCACTTCGCTATCTCGCTCTTCACCAGAGCGGCCAGCGCTTCCGGCGTGCGATCCTTGGGGCCCGGGATCACGCTGCCGAGTTCGAGCAGGCGCTTCTTGACGTTCTCGTCGTCGAGTGCCTTGACGATCGCCTCGTTCAGCTTGGCGATGATCGGCGCCGGCGTTCCCTTGGGCGCGAAAATCGCATTCCACGCCTGGGCCTGGAAGGCCGGCAGGCCGGCTTCCGTGGTGGTCGGAACATCGGGCAGCGACGGATTGCGCTCGGCGGTCGCAATCGCATAGGCCTTGATGGTGCCGCCATTGATCTGCGGCACGGCGTTGACGATCTGGTCGCACATGTAATCGACTTGTCCGGCCACCAGCGCGTTCATCGCAGGTCCGGTGCCGTTGAAGGGCACGCCGACCGGCTTGACCCCCAGCACCGAGTTCAGCAACTCGCACGACACGTTCGAAACCGACCCGACGCCGGCATGCGCCGCGTTGACCTTGGTTTCGTTCGCCTTGACGTAGGTGATGAATTCCTTGAGGTCCTTGGGCGCGAGATCCTTGCGCGCCAGGATCAGGATCGGCGTGCCGGCGAGCAGCCCGACCGGCTCGAAATCCTTTTCGGGATGATAGGCGAGTTTGGGATAGAGCGGCACCGAGGCCGCATGCGTGCCCATATGCCCGGTGATCAGCGTATAGCCGTCATTGGCGGCCTTCGACGCGCGGGTCGTGGCGGTGGTACCGCCGGCGCCGACCACGTTCTCGATGATGATGGCCTGTCCGAGCGTTTGCGCCATATGGCCGGTGACGATGCGCGCGATCACGTCGGTCGGACCGCCCGCCGCAAACGGCACGATCATGGTGATGCTGCGCGTCGGGTAGTTTTGCGCGTGCGCCGGCGCGGCAAGCGCGACCAGCCCGGCAAGGATGGCCAGGCAACCACCCGCCATAGAGCGACGACCATACAGTTTCATCTAATTCTCCCAGCTAAGCATTGAAGCAAATGCCGGCCCGATCGGCCGGCATTTCCATTTCACGAAAGAACGAACGAAGTCGATTCGACTTCGGACTGTGGCGAGCCGACGCAGGTCAGTTCTCGGATTCCACGAACACCTGATCGCGCTTCTTGCGGAGCGATGGCAGTACCGCCAGCACCAGCAGACCTGCAGCGATGGCCATCAAAACCGCCGATAGCGGACGCGTCAGGAACACTGACCAGTCACCGCGCGAGATCAGCAGCGCCCGGCGCAAGTTCTCTTCCATCAGCGGTCCGAGCACCATTCCGAGCAGCAGCGGCGCCGGCTCGAAATCATGCTTGATCAGCCAGTATCCGACCAGCCCGAACACGCCGGCGAGCACCACGTCCGTCGGCGCATTGTTCACCGAATAGATGCCGATCGCGCAGAACACCACGATCGAGGGGAACATCAGCCGATAGGGCACGCGCAACAACCGCACCCAGATCCCGACCAGCGGCAGGTTGATGATCAGCAGCATCAAATTGCCGACCCACATCGAAGCGATCATGCCCCAGACGAGTTCGGGCTGCTTCTGCATCACCTGCGGTCCCGGCACGATGCCGTGAATGGTCATCGCGCCGACCATCAGCGCCATCACAGCGTTCGGCGGGATGCCGAGCGTCAATAGCGGAATGAACGAGGTCTGGGCCGCCGCGTTGTTGGCGCTTTCAGGCGCCGCGACACCCTCGATCACGCCGTGACCGAATTTCTCCGGATGCTTCGATACCTTCTTTTCCAGCGTATAGGCGGCGAAGGATGCGATGACCGCGCCGCCGCCCGGCAGAATGCCGAGGATCGATCCCAGCACCGTGCCACGAAGGATCGCCGGCGTGGAATCCAACAGGTCTTTTTTGGTCGGCATCAGGCCGGTGACCTTCTGCTGCACCAGCTGGCGGTCGGTTTCGCCGCCCGCATCGAGATTGCGGATGATCTCGGCGAAGCCGAACAGACCCATCGCAACGGTGGCAAAGCCGAGGCCGTCCGCGAGTTCGGGGATGTTGAAAGCCATCCGCGATGCGCCGGTCTCGATGTCGGACCCGACCATCGACAACAGCAGGCCGAACACGATCATCGCGATCGCCTTAAGCACCGAGCCCTTGGCAAGCACCACCGCGAAGATCAGGCCGAGCACCATCAGCGAGAAATATTCGGCGGGCCCGAACGCCAGCGCGAGTTTTGTGAGTGGCGCACCCAGCACGGCGATCAGGACGGTCGCGACGCAGCCCGCAAAGAACGAGCCGATCGCCGCGATCGCCAGGGCCGGACCTGCGCGTCCCTTCTTGGCCATCTGAAAACCGTCGAGCGCGGTCACCACGGAGCCCGCCTCGCCTGGAATGTTGACCAGGATCGAGGTGGTCGAACCGCCATATTGCGCACCGTAGTAGATGCCGGCGAGCATGATCAGTGCGCCGACCGGCGGCAGGCCGAAGGTGATCGGCAGCAGCATGGCGACCGTGGCGATGGTGCCGATGCCCGGCAGCACGCCGACCAGCGTTCCGACCAGCGCACCAATCAGGCAGAGCAGAATGTTGACGGGAATAGGAATGGACACGCCGCCAAGAAAAGCGGGGGTCCACTGCACCAGCTGGAATACGACGCCGAAGCCGAGGCTAAGGTTTGAAAAAACGTCACCCATCACACCCTCACCGGATCATAAATTTGGGCAGCATCTGCAAGGGCAGACCCAGCGCGTAAGGAAACAACAGGCTGCAGAACACCGTCAGGCACACGGCGACGATGATGGTTTCCGTCCATTTCGTTTCCGGCGTGCCCAATGCCGCAATCAGGAAGCTCGAGAACGCCGTGACGATCAGGCCCATCGGGCGGATCATGAGCGCAAAGGACAGAATCGCCAGCGATACGAACAGCGGACCGCGCCAATGGTATTTCGCCAGGTGCGCGCCCTCGGTGAGGAGGCCGACGACCATCACCGCAACGCCCAATCCGAGCAACAGAAAGGCGAACATGCGCGGTGCGGTTCCGGCTCCGAACGAGAATCCCCGCATGCCCTGCAAATCGCTCGACGCCCACAGGGCGAACAGCGCGATCGCTATCAGCGCGACCCCGCCGACGAAGTCCTGCGGACCGCGAACCCATTTCGGCATGATAGATTTGACCGGCGCGTGGCTCGGCGTATCACTCATCGATATCTCCCCCCCCGACAGGGCTTCCCGCCCGTTCTGATTGGATGGCGTTTCTGATTGGATGGCGTTTGTGCACAGTCCCAAGGTCTTGCCTAGCGATTTTCCTCAGACAACGCCAGCAAAACCCAAAGCACCTCCGGCCAGCAATATCCAGACCGGATTGAGCCGCGTCGCAAAGGCCAGAACCGCGGCGGCCGCCGTAATCAGGCCGGCCACCCAGCTAAGGTCCGAAGTCAGCGCCAAAATCAGGCCACTGGCGCCCATCAGGCCGATCGAAAGCGGAACAAGGGCCGCCTGGATAATGGCGGGCCAGCGGGATTGGCTCGACCGCTGCAGCAGGCGGCTCACATAATAGGCAAGGATGGCGGTCGGGCCGCACATCGCCAGGGTCGCCGCCAGCGCGCCGGCCACCCCAGCGACGGAATAGCCGATCAGGGTCACGATCAGCACGTTCGGCCCCGGCGAGAGCTGGGAGATGGCGAAGATGTCGGCGAATTGCTTGTCATTCATCCAGTGGTGAACGTCGACCGCGATCCGGTGCATCTCGGGTATGGCCGAATTCGCGCCGCCAACCGCAAACAGCGACATCAAACCGAAAGTCCAAACGAGCGTCGCAATCGGATTGCCGTCCGAATTCATGCGGCCACCCGCTGGCGCAGAGAATAGGTAACGCCGAGGCTGAGCGGGACCGCCACCAGCAGCACCGTCTGCAGCGGCAGCCGCAGCAGGCCGATCGCTATGAACACCGCGAGCAGGATCACGAGCCCGACCAGGTCGCGCTTTTTGATCAGCGGCATCATCATCTTGAAGACGACCGCCATCAGAAGCCCGACCGCCGCGCAGGAAACGCCGGCCAGGATCCGCCGCAGCGCGTCGATCTCGCCGTAGCGCGCATACAGCGCCGCGAGGATCGTGGCGATCACCATGGGCGGGCCGACCAGCCCGGCAAAGGCTGCGATGCCGCCGGCAATGCCACGAAAGCGCGAGCCGAACACGACCGACAGGTTGACGATATTGGGCCCTGGCAGAAAATGGCACAGCGCGAAGGTTTCGTTGAATTCTTCCGCCGTCATCCAGCGGTGCTGGTCGACGATGCCGCGCCGGGCCCAGACCAGCACCCCGCCGAAGCCAGCCAGCGACATTTTCGCGAACGCCACGAACAGCTCAAGCAGGCCAGGCTGGTTTGGCGGGCGCGATGCAGGAAGATCCGGCGCCGGGACGGCGGCCGGCGGGGATTCCGAAGCCGGGGATTTTTTCGAAGGCATGGCCCAAAATCTAGAACGGCGGCACCGCCAGGGCCAATCCCAATTCGGCCGGTTCCCGCGCTTTCCACGCCCATCCCGGCACTATTTTTCTCAGCCTTTGCCCCCTATATTAGGGGCGCCGGTTCGCCGGCTATGGAAATAAATTGCCGTCGCAATAAACCATTCGGACCCGGGGGCAGTACCCGGCGCCTCCACCCAAGCCCACCCCCTGACGGCGGGTTTCGGCGGGGGCGAAACAGGATCGACGAGGGCGTAAAGGGCGTGTTTTTTCTCGGTATGGTTCCGCCGTTATCGGGCTATGCAATAGTTGCAAACGACAACTATGCTCCGGTTGCTCAGGCTGCGTAACGCAGTTTGAAAAACCAAGTCTAAAGTCCTGGTGGGTTAAGCTCCGCTAGGCGGGGTTCGGAGGCACCTGGCAACAGAAGCCTCCACTTTGTTTGCGCCTGCTTTTCCTGCGAGATTTTCTTGTGAGTTTTCTTGTGAGTTTTCTTGCGATTTGCCGCCCGGCGGAACGCTTCTGCCGGAAATTCCACTCATGACGCCTGCTGACCTGCGGCCCCCGCCGGGGTAGCATGGGTCAAAATGGCGAGTCGGGCGACCGGCAGCCACCATCTCAACGTGACAGGACCACCATGGCGACCGACCACATCCGTTATGACGTGCTGGCGCGCGACGCGCTGCGCGGGGTGCTGCGCCGCGTGCTGACCGACGCCGCCGAACACGGGCTGCCCGGCGAGCATCATTTCTTCATCACCTTCCTGTCCACCGCCGACGGTGTCAAACTGTCGCCGCGGCTGCTGGCGCAATATCCGGAAGAGATGACCATCATCCTGCAGCACCAGTTCTGGGATCTGGTGGTGAGCGAGGATCGCTTCGAGGTCGGCCTGTCGTTCGGCGGCATCCCCGAGCGGCTGGTGGTTCCGTTCGCGGCGATCAAGAGCTTCCTCGATCCTTCGGTGAAGTTCGGGCTGCAATTCGAGCCATCCGACGAGGCCGCCGAAACGCCCACCGCCAACCTGACCGCCGTTCCCGCAGCCCCCAGCCTGCCCGTTCCTGCACCGGCTACAGCCGCCGAAAGCAAGGACGAGAGCAAGGACGAGCCGGCCAAGCCGAGCGAGGGCGCGGAAGTGGTGCGGCTCGATCGTTTCCGCAAGAAATAACTGGAGACAATCTACGCGCGGGAAAATCCGCGGCGCGCTACAATGACCGTTCCGCATCCACGCGTAACGGAATTCATTGATGGCCCGACCAGCGACACCCAAGCGATCCAAATCCACCCGCAGCGAAACCGACAGTTTCGGGCCCATTGATGTCCCCGCTGATCGCTATTGGGGCGCGCAGACCGAGCGCTCGCGGCAGAATTTCCGCATCGGCCATGACCGCATGCCGACCGCGCTCGTCCATGCGCTCGGCATCGTCAAGCTCGCCGCCGCGCAGACCAACCGCGATCTCGGCCTGCTCGACGCGCGCCGCGCCGCCGCCATCACCCGCGCCGCGCGCGAGGTGATCGAGGGCAAGCTCGACGATCATTTTCCGCTGGTGGTCTGGCAAACCGGTTCGGGCACCCAGACCAACATGAATCTCAACGAGGTGATCGGCAACCGCGCCAACCAGATGCTCGGCGGCGACCTCGGCGCCAAGAAGCCGGTTCATCCCAACGATCACGTTAATATGAGCCAGTCGTCGAATGATTCATTCCCGACCGCGATGCATATCGCCGCCGCCGGACGCATTATTGACGATCTGATCCCGGCCCTGAGCGAATTGCATCGCGAACTGCGCAAGAAGGAAAAGGCGTTCGCCAGGATCGTCAAGATCGGCCGCACCCATACCCAGGATGCGACGCCGCTGACGCTGGGTCAGGAATTTTCCGGCTACGCCGCACAGGTGGAAAGCGGCATCGCACGGCTGCGCGTGGCGGTGAAGGATCTATTCCCGCTGGCGCAAGGTGGCACCGCTGTGGGCACCGGCCTCAACTCGAAGCCGAAATTCGCGAGGACATTCGCAAGGCACGTCGCCAAGATTACAAAACTGCCGTTCACGAGTGCCGCCAACAAGTTCGAGGCGCTGGCTTCCAACGACGCCTATGTGCTGGTGCATGGCGCGATCAACTCGGTGGCAACCGGCCTGTTCAAGATTGCCAACGATATTCGCCTCTTGGGATCGGGCCCGCGCTCCGGCCTCGGCGAATTGATCCTGCCCGAAAACGAACCGGGTTCGTCGATCATGCCGGGCAAGGTCAACCCGACCCAATGCGAAGCGCTGACGATGGTTTGCTGCCAGGTGTTCGGCAACCAGACAGCCATTACGGTTGCCGGCAGCCAGGGCCATTTCGAGCTGAACGTGTACAAGCCCGTGCTGGCATATTGTATGTTGAATTCCATCCAATTGTTGTCGGACGTGGTTCGCTCCTTCACCGAGCATTGCGTGGTGGGAATACGCGCCGACGAAAAGCGCATCCGCGATTTGATGGAGCGTTCACTGATGCTGGTGACGGCGCTCGCGCCCAAGATCGGTTATGACA
The DNA here is from genome assembly GCF_018130145.1 of Bradyrhizobium sp. AUGA SZCCT0176. Classification (GTDB taxonomy): domain Bacteria; phylum Pseudomonadota; class Alphaproteobacteria; order Rhizobiales; family Xanthobacteraceae; genus Bradyrhizobium. The sequence continues at coordinate 317,071 of NZ_JAFCMB010000006.1, forward strand.
ACGCCGCCAAGGTCGCCAAATCGGCGCATGCGCGCGGAACCACGTTGAAAGAAGAGGCTGTGCGGCTTGGGTTCGTTACTGCGGCCGAGTTCGATCGCCTGGTCCAGCCCGACAAGATGACACACCCGGGCTAACGGTCGCGCGACCCCGGTAAACTACGGACGTGCGTGACGTGATTATTGATCATAACTCCCAAAGATTGAGTTTGCTCATCGATCGCCATCTCGCGGACACAAGGTACGAGCACAAAATATTTGGTTTTCGCAGAGCGAAGCTTATTTTTTGATGCTATCAGAGAGCGCTACACGGGGATTCTGATGACTATCGATTTTGCACGCGCGCGGCGTGATCACGTTTGCATACGTAATGGATTTTCACACCTTCAAGTCGCCGGATGATGGAGGCGAGCATGGGGGACGTGGTCAACCTGAAGCGCTTCAAGAAGCGCAACGAGCGCGAAGCCTCGGCCAAGCAGGCCGACGCCAACCGCGCGCGGTTCGGCCGTACCAAATCCGAACGCGCGCTCGACGAGCAGGCCAAGGATCGCGCCGGGAACTTGCTGGATCAACATCGCATCGACGGCGGAGACGCATCATGAAGTCGCCGGTCGTCAAGCGCTCGATCGTGGTCGCCGGCCACAAGACCAGCGTCAGCCTCGAAGAGGCGTTCTGGAACGGCATGAAGGAAATCTCGGGCCTGCGGAACATGACGCTGTCCGAACTGGTCGGCGAGATCGACAGCAACCGCCAGCAGGGCAATTTGTCCTCGGCGATACGTCTGTTCGTGCTGGACTATTTCCGCACCCGCGCGATGCCGGCGGCCGCAGCTGCTCCTGAGGCCAGACCGCAAAGCTAGAACGCATTTCGTCGGGCTGTAAGCTGATCGCCAGCCCAAACTAGCCGCAGGCGCTTCTCGCAAGGGAATATGCCCGCGGCGATTGTCTCGCACACCTCAATAGACGAGGCTCGAACCGGGCGGCTTCTCAAGCGCGGCCGCGAGCGAACGATACTCCGTGCATTCGGTGCCGCAGATCGCAGCGATCCGGCTCAAATGATATTGCGCAGAATCACGGTTGCCCTGCTCGATCTGCCATAGGCCGTAGTACTGCCAGGTCAGCACGTGGTTCGGATCCGCCTTGAGCGCGCGCTCGTACCAGGCTTGCGACAGTTTGTAGTCACCGAGCTTGCGATAGGAATAGCCGATCAGATTGGCCACGTTGGGATGATCGTCGTGGCCGAGCGCCTTCAGCTGCTCGATGGCGCCGGCATACTCGTTGCGGTCATAGATCGTCGCATAGGCTGCACGATACCCCTGGATAAAGGCGGGGTCGCCGAGGCTGGTTTCCTTGGCTTTCTTCTTGGCCTTTTGGGTGCTGCTTCTGGCGGGCCGCGGCGCCGACCTGGTTTCCGGCGGTGGGGTCGTCGCCATCGGTGAATCGGCGCCGCCGCCACCTCCGGCGGCAAAGGCTGGAACCGGCGGTGCCGCAACGGCCAGCGCCATCAAGGACATTGCCAGTGTTACTAACCTGATCACGGATTTGACCACGCGCGCCTCCTGCTCTCGAGGGTAGGAATTCCTCCAGCCGTATCCATCAACCCCGCTTCGCACCGTACATTCCCCGACTTGGTCGGGGCGTCCTCACAAATCGGAGAGACCGGCGAGGACGCCCTTGCCTTGGGGCCGGCAAGTTTCTAGGAAATGCCGATCCAGCCACACGGACACATGGAGAGAGCAATGGACATCGCAATGCACACCGCGCCGCGATCCCTGTCCATTTCGGAAGCTCTTCATGCCCGCCTTTCTCATTCTGGATTCGATTTCCCTCAATACACCTGACGGCCGGCCACTGTTCGACGCACTGACGCTTGCGCTTGGGCGCGAGCGAACGGGGCTCGTCGGACGCAACGGCTCCGGCAAATCCACCCTGCTGCGCATGATCGCGGGCGAGAGCGAACCTGCCGGCGGATCCGTGCAACGCATCGGCTCGATCGGCATGCTCGCGCAGCTGGCGGATGACCGGCAGACGGTCGCGCAAGCGCTCGGTGTTGCCGGCGACCTCGCCCGCCTGCGCCGTCTCGAACGCGGTGAGGGCTCGCTCGACGATGCCGCGGATGCCGACTGGACGCTGGAAGCGAGATTGCAGACCGCGCTGGTCGAAACCGGCCTGCCCGCGATGCCGCTCGATCGCGGGGTCGCCTCGCTGAGCGGCGGCGAACGAACGCGCGTCGCGCTGGCGCGCCTCGTGATCGAGGCGCCGGACCTGCTGTTGCTCGATGAGCCCACCAACAATCTCGACGCCGATGGACGGCAAGCGGTGGCGCAACTGCTCGAACGCTGGCAGGGCGGCGCGCTCGTCGCCAGCCACGACCGCGCGCTGCTGGAGCGCGTCGACCGCATCGTCGAACTGACGCCGGTCGGCATTACCGTGTTTGGCGGCGCGTGGTCCACCTTCGCCGAGGCGCGCGATGCCGCCCGGGCACGCGCGGGAGCCGAGCTCGAGCGCGCGTCGGACGCGCTGCGCGACACCGAACGCTCTATACAGAAGGCGCGCGAGAAGAAGGCACGCCGCGACAGCGTCGGTCGCGACTACGCACGCTCGGGCAGCCAGGCAAGGATAATGTTGGGTGCCCAAAAGCAGATCGCGGAAGCGAGCAGCGCCCGCGAGGGTCGTCTTGCCGATCGCCTGCTCGGCGACCGCACCGACGCGCTCGAAGAGGCGCGCGCCAAAGTGGAAGTCCTGACGCCGCTCGCGATCAACTTACCCGAGACCAACCTGCCCCGCGGGCGTGAACTCATCGCCTTCAAGGACGTGATGATGTCTTTTGAAAGTCGCGCTTTGTTCGGCCCGCTGTCATTCGAGGTGCGCGGGCCCGAGCGGATCGCGATCCACGGCGCCAACGGCTCCGGCAAGACCACGCTGTTCCGACTGATCACGGGCGAACTGAGCGCCGTGAGCGGCGACATAACCCGCCTGACCGATCGCATCGCCGTGCTCGACCAGCATGTCGGGCTGCTTGATCCGGCTACATCGATCCTCGACAATCTGCGCCGCCTCAATCCGGAGCTGACCGGCAACGAGGCGCACGCAGCCCTCGCCCGCTTTGCCTTCCGGAACCGTGCGGCGCTGCAAATCGCCGGCACGCTGTCCGGCGGCGAGCGGCTGCGCGCGGGAATGGCCTGCGTGTTCGCAAGACCTCAACCGCCCTTCATGCTGCTGCTGGATGAGCCGACCAACCATCTCGATCTCTCCTCGATCGAGGAACTGGAAACTGCGCTGCGTGGATTTGACGGCGCGTTGATCGTGATCAGCCATGACCAGGCATTTCTGCAGGCGATCGGAATCCAGCGCGAGATCGTGCTCTAATTATTCTGCAACGCCGGCCGCGGCGGTGGATTGGCGACCTGCGGCGTCAGCGACAGCGGCGGCTTCGGCCTCGGTTTGGCTACCGGCGCAGCACCGGGCGCCGGCCTGACTTCGATCGGCGGCGGCAGCGGTGCAACCTGCGGCTGGCTCGCTAGCGGCGCCGGCGGATTTGGCGCGGGCGCAGGCGCGGTGGCAACCGGCGCCGGCGGGCGCGGCGGTGTGGCGGCCTTTGGCTTCGCTGCCGGCGGTCGACGCGGATCGCGGCCGGGCACCGGCACTGGCGACAGCGCCTCGCTCGGCGACGCCGCTTCCGGCGCTAATGGCACCACCGCATCCGGCGGCAACGATATCGGCGCCGGCATCGGCGGCGGCGGTTCGCCACGCTCGATCGCATCCAGCCTTCGTGTTTCGTGATCGATCGTCCGTACCGCCAGCCAGGAAGACAACGCCGTCACATCGACGCTGCGATTGAGCGCATCGGGCGTGCCCACGGCAAACAATTGAATCTCGGGGCGGCCGGTCGCGGGCCCCACCATCGTGAGCGCCAGCGCGGCGCGGATGTCGGCCTGATCGGCCGGAATGTCATAGCCGCCGGAGACGGTGGCCCGCACGCCATTGGCGTCGAGCGTGGTGGCGCCGACGCGCAGCCGGCCATCCCTGATGTTGAACGGGATTTGCGCCGAGCCGACCGACAATGCGCCGGCCAGCAGCGCCGGTTCGACGATTTGCTTCAGCCTCGCATCGTCCTTGGCCTGCCCGCCATCGCTGGCGCGAACCGCTACCTCAAAGGCGCGCGGATCGAGCCCGGCAATCCTCGCGGATTCCAGTGTCACGGTTCCGCTGCCGGACAGTGCGCCCGTGAGCGCCGCCGCGCTGCGGCCCTGGCTTGCCAACGCCATCTGCAGCGACGCGCGGCCGCCGGGCATCGCGAGATTGCGATAGCGCAGCGCCGTGCCATCGACGCTACTGAGCTGCACGCTCGCGTTCAGCGCAATGCCATTTGGGCCCTGCCTGGCGTCGATCGTGGCCGTGGCCTCGCCGCCGCCGATCTTGCCCTTGATGGAATCGAAGGTCAGCGACTGGCCATCGCTCTTCACAATCCCGCTCACCGGCTGCAATTCGCTGCCGCCCGGCAGCAAGCCACGCAATGCCTGGAACGCGACCTTTCCGCGCCAGCCCTTGACCAGCCCCGCGGTGAGCGGCTCCGCAGCATCGTGTCCGGCAGCCCCCATCGCCAACGCAAAGGCCGGCGCCAGCGCGATTTGGTCGAGGCCGATTTCACCCTCGATATTTTTTTCATCGCCCAAGGTAACCGCGACGTGTCCGCGCAGCCGTGAACCGGCAATGCTGCTGTCGAGATCGTCGAACGTGAGCTTGTTGCCTGCGAGCGACACGCGCGAGGACAGGCCGATATTCTGTGCCAGCGTGTCCGTCGGCTTGAGGTCGAGCAACGGCCCGAAATCGGCGCTGCGAACTTTCAGGGAGAAACTGCCCTTGGCCTCCCATGGCTCCGCCGTACCGTCGGCATCGGCGTCCAGACCCTTTCCGGAGATCTTCGCCTTGAGCCGCAGCGATCCACCCCATGCTCCCGTCGCCGAGCCTTCGAATTGCGCCGGGCCGTCGCCGGCGGTCATCGCGCGATCCAGCCCCAGCAGCGCCAGCAAGGCACGGCCCTGCCCCGACGACATCTTCGAATCAATCCCGATTTCGCTGCGCCCCAGCGCCTGCAGATCGATGCCCTGGATCGCCGTCAGTGCCGGCTTTGCGGTGATCGTGGTGATACCCTTGAGCTGCGGCGCCTCGATGTCGACCACCGCGCGCGCGTTGGCAAGATCGGCCTGCCCGGCGCTCTTGTTGAGTTCGAGCGCGAGTTTGACGCGCGCAGGCCCCGGGCTCGCCCCCATCGCATTAAGCCGCGCGGCCAGCGACGGCGCAAACGGCGCCACCAGCGCGGTGATCTGGCCAAACGACGACGCCGTCGAATGAAACTCCAGCTTCCCTATCGAAGCGAAGCGATCGAAACGGCCGATGCCTTCCAACGCGACCTTGTCAGGCTGACCAATATTCAACTGGTCGAGCGAAAACGCCTTCGGTCCATAACCAAGCCTGGCCACCAGCGGCCGCAACTCCTGGCCGGCGGAAATGGCGCGGCCGATATCCAGTGACAGCCGCCCTTCGTCCGGCCATTCGGCCTGCGGGCCGGCCAGCGAACGCGCCAGCGCCGTGGCCGCATCGAGGTCGAGGCGCTCGGCCTTCAACTCCGCCGTGATCTTCGAGCCGCTGCCCGCTTGCCGGTGTGACACCGCGATACGGCCTTCAACGGCGCCGCCATCGATCTCGGCCTTCATCGCATCGATGGCAAATCCATCAGGCGCAATGGTGACGTCGCCGCGCAGCCGCAACGGCTTCTGGCTGCGATAGCCGATGTCGCCGCGGCCCTGCAGCCAGGTCATCAACGCGTCGGGATCTGACGAGTCGACGTTGAGCGCGGCCTTGAACTGATCCGGCGACGCGCCTTTTGCGATCGCCTCGCTCAGCGAGACCCGCGTCGTGCCCGGCGCGCGAAACTCCAGCTTGCGTACGCTCCAGGATTTCGCATCGCCATGGAGTTCGGCAGCGATGTCCTGCAACGGACGGCCGCCCAGCATCACCTGCTCGGAGGCCAATCCGATCTGCGCCGCGATCGGGACTTGCGGAAGGCCCGACATCAGCGCGCGCACCGCCGGCAGCACACGGACCGGTTCGGTGGCGACAACGTCCTTGCTGTCCTTGGCGAAGAATCTGTCGGCATCAAGCTGGCGCGCGGCGAGCGAAGCCCGCAGCAGCGGCGAGGTGCCGAAACGCACGTCGCCATTGCCCGCCAGTTTCAGCGCGCGTTCGTCCGCGCCATACGTCACTTCGAGCGCATCAAGCCGTGCGGTTGAGTAATCGGCCTTGACGCGGGAACTGACACGCCAGGATGGCGGCGACGTATCGAAGTCGCCGGCCTTTGGGCGGGGCGGACTCGCCAATACCATCGTGCCGTCGAAACGCGGCGCCCGTGTCTCGAAAGACAATATGCCGTCGAGATCGGCCGAGAGCGTGTTCGGGCCGGGATCGATGTTCAGATGGACACGGGTGCCGTTGCCGTCGGCGGTCTGGCCGGAAGAAACCCGAAACGGATAGCGCGTGCCCGACAGCACGAAATTGCCGTCGCCACGGATCGAGCCCGCCAGCGAACGCACATCGCCGGAAAAGGCGATGTCGTTCAGTTCGAGGGTGCTGCGGCTGGCAGCGTCGTGCAGCGCGATCCGGCCGGTGAGATTGAGCCGATCGATCGCCAGCGAGCCCGGATTGAGCGTTCCGGTCGAGGCCGGCCAGTCGATCCGGCCCTTTGGATCGAGCCCGAGATCGAGCGACATGCCGTTGATGGAAAGCTCGGTGGCACGCACTTCGCCGCGCATCAGCGAACCCAGGCTGAATTCGACGTCGAGTTTGTCGGCGCGCACCTTGCCAAGGTCATTGGCGCCGCCGACCGTCACCCCGCGCAACTGCAACGACGGCGCCGGCAACAACCGCGCTTCGAGCTTGCCGCCGACGCGCACCGGCGCGCCGATAATCCGGCTCGCTTCGGCCTCGAACTGCGGCCGGAATTGATTCCAGTCGATGAAATACGGCCCGACAAGCGCGGCCACCAGCGCAATGATAAAGGCGATTGCCAGGCCGAGCAGCGTCGTCTGCACGGTGTCTCCCCATGAACCGCTCCGGCACAGACCGCGCCACGCGAACTCAGGGCCGGAGCAGCCTAATATATAGAGAGAAGTATGGCGAAGTCACAGCGGCATCAGCGCCATAGTCCCGCCGGTTCCGATTTATTCAGAACCTGAGGGCTCGTCGATGTCGAGGCGATATGGTTACCAGCTTGCCGGCAGATGCTTCAGGCCCCGGAGCACGAAGGTCGGCCGCCATTCCGGGTTCACCGCGTCATCCAGCCGCAGGTCGGGAATCCGGCGCAGCAGGGTGGAAAGCGCAATCTCCGCCTCGATGCGCGCCAGCTGGGCGCCGAGACAGAAGTGGATGCCCCCGCCAAAGGACAGCGGTTTCACATTAGGCCGGGTAATATCGAGACGCTCGGGGTGATCAGGGTAGACCGCCGGATCGTGGTTGGCCGAACCCAGCAGGCACAGCACGGTCTCGCCTTTTGGAATCGGCTTGCCGCCGAGGTCGTCGATGTCTTCCAGCGCCACCCGGCCGGTCAGCTGCACGGAGGAATCGTAGCGCAGGAACTCTTCGACCGCATTGGTCATGAACTCGGGCCTGGCCTTGAGCAGCGCCAATTGGTCCGGATTGCGATGCAGCGCCAGCAGGCCATTGCCGATCAGGTTGACGGTCGTCTCATGGCCGGCGCCGAACAGCAGGATGATGTTGGCCGTCAGTTCCTCGTTGGAGAGCTTGTGACCGTCTTCCTCCGCCTGCACCAGCTGCGTGGTGAGATCGTCGCCGGGGTTTTTTCGCCGCAACTCGAACAGTTGCTGGAAATACATCTCGGAAATCATTGTGCCTTCGTTGGCTTGCTTGATCTCCTCCGGCGACAACGGCACCGGATCGAGAATGCGGCCACCCCCGCGCGCCCTGGTGTAAAACGCCTCGCGATGCTCTTCGGGGATGCCGAGCATGTCGCAGATGACGGTCACCGGCAGGCGGAAGGCGAAATCCTCGATCAGGTCCATCTTCCCCTGCGGGATGATCCGGTCGAGCGTCTCGTCGACGATTTGCTGGATGCGCGGGCGCATGTCCTCGACCCGGCGTGCGGTGAATGCCTTCACCACCAGTCCGCGCAGACGAGTATGGTCGGGTGGATCCTGCTGCAGCATCATGAGGCCCAGGCTGCGAAAGGCCGGTTCCTCCATGATGTTGGGCCCATAGCGCCGGATCGTGCGCTCGACATGCTGCTTGCCAAAGCGCTTGTCGCGGATCACCAGACTGCACTCGGCGTGCCGGCTGGCGACATAGAGGCCGAGCGGCGTCAGGTGCACGGGATCGGTGTTGCGCATCCGCTCGTAATGCGGATAGGGATTGCGGATGAACTCGGGCGACAATGGATTGAAAAGCGGTTCGCTCGTCGCAGCCTGAACGTGCTCGTTCATGATGACCTCGATTGGTTTCCACACCGCAGTTTTTATTGGCTTTGTCAGCGTATCGCATTTTCAGTTGCCGGACTTCGTGATCCGGCCAACGCAACTCGATACACTGTTGTATTGAGTTGCATTCTGACCTAAAATGGGCCGATGTCAAGGTTGCGAACCAGACCTACCCGGGACGATACCCGCGAGAAGCTGTTCGAGGCGGCTGCGCGCGTGTTCGAGGAACAGGGCATCGGCGGCGCCAGCATCGAAACCATTGCCGCCGCGGCCGGCTTCTCGCGCGGCGCATTCTATTCGAATTTCACGAGCAAGGATGAGTTGATCATCGCCATGCTCGAGAATCACGTCGAGCGATCGATTCTGCGCCTTCACGATCTGCTCGCGAAGCACAAGAGCCTGCCTGATTTCATCGATGCGCTGAAGACCATGGACCGCAGCCAGCAGGATCCGCTCGGTCGCTCGCCTTTGCTGCACATGGAGATGATCCTGTTCGTCGCGCGCGCCGAGAAGCGCCGGCCTGAACTCGCCAAGCGGCTGCGCGCTCGCCGAAAATTGATCGCCGACATCGTCGAGACCACGGCGAAGAACAGCGGCAAGGATTCGGTGCTCGATCCGGCCTGGTGGGGGGCTATCGTTCTGGCGATGGAAGACGGCTTCCGCCTGCACCGCCTGATCGATCCCGAGACCACGCCATCAGACAGTTTTCTGCGTGCGATCAGCGACCTGCAGCGCGCCATCGGCGCGGCGTCGGCCTAACTATACTAACCGCCGCCTTGCATCTTATGCAGCTGCCCCGCGACGGCGCGGATCTTGCGCGGTGATGCCTGCCAGATCGCGAACGCAGACAAGGCGCTGACGGCGATGCCGATCGCAAAGGCCAGCGTGTAGCTGCCGTAACGGTCGAACAGAAACCCGGTCGCCCACGGGCCGGCCGCGCCGCCGGCCAAGGCCGCCAGCATGATGGTGCCGAAAATGCTGCCATAGTGCTTGCCCTGGAAGATTTCGAGCACCACCGCGCCCAGCACCGAGGTCAGGCCGTAGCCGAGCACGCCCTGGGTCACGATCATCAGATAGACCAACGGCAAGACAGGCGTGAATTTCAGCGCGATCAGCGCCGCAAAGCAGATCGCAAAGCCCAGGCAGCTGATCGCCCAGATCCATTCGCGCCCGATGCGGTCGGAGAGATGCCCAAGCCAGATCTGGCCGGGAATGCCGAGCAGGCTGACCACGCCGAGCGCCCAGACCGCGACATTGGCGGAGAAGCCAATATCGAGCAGGAATTTGGTCTGGTGCACCTGCACCGCGTACCAGATGTACAGTCCGCAGAAATAACTGAGGCATATCCACCAGAACCGCGCGGTGCGCAGCGCGCGACCTAGCGTCCAGTCGGTAGCGGCCCAGACGGGATCGACGATGTTCGATATTGGCTTTGCTGAAGTCGCCGTCGGTGCGGCGTCGCCATCCGGCAGCAGCCCGATATCCTCGGGCCGCATCCGCAGCAACAGATTGATCGGCGCCAGCACCACGAGCACCACGATGCCCATTGCGGTGCAGGCGGTGCGCCAGCCGGTCTGGTCGATCATCAACTGCACCCAGGGCAGCAAGGTCACCGAACCGATCCCAACGCCGGCAAACGCCAGCCCCATCGCCAGGCCGCGGCGGCGGATGAACCAGTTCGGCACGAACAGCGATTGGCCGGAATAGCCCAGGCACACACTGCCCGCGCCGACCAGCACGCCGATGGTGAGATAAAGGTGCCATGGCTGCGTCGTCAGCGGCGCCAGCAGCAGGCCTGAGCCCATCAGCGCGACGCCGAGTTCCATCACCGCGCGCGGGCCGTAACGGTCCATCAAGCGGCCGATCAGCGGGCTGACGCCGCCGGATACGATAAAGCCGAACGAGAACGCGCCCGCGGTGACACCGCGCTCCCAGCCGAATTCGGAGACGATCGGCGGAAAGAACAGCGAGAACGCGGTCCGCGCATTGACGCCGATCGCCATGGTAACGAACGTCACCGCGACGATCATCCAGCCGTAAAAGAAAGGAAGACGCATCAGGATGTCATTCCGGGGCGCACGAAGTGCGAGGAGAATCTCGAGATTCCCCGATGTGCAATTGCACATCTGAGGTCTGGTCCTTCGGACCATCCCGGAATGACGGGGTCAAGAGCTTTCGCAACTGTTCAAGCGCCGAGGCATCTGGTCAGCCAGGAATAGCTCACGAATGCTGCAGAGCATCAAGGACGTCGCGTCCAGCTGATGGCATTGACGGCGCCGACGGGAATCTCACCGGCGATGATCTTCTCGACCTGCCGCACCGTCTCCAGTGACTGGCTTTCGATCGCGGGCGGCGTCAACCCGCCGATATGCGGCGTTGCGATCACATCAGGCAGTTGCGCCAGTTCCGGTGTCGGCATCTGGTCCAGCGCACGCCCGACATCCATCGCGGCTCCCGCGATGCGATTGTCGCGTAACGCCGCGCTCAGCGCCGCCTCATCGACGAGATTGCCGCGCGACAGATTGATGAAGAACGCATGCTTCTGCATCCGCGCCAGCGCCGCCTGCCCGATCAGATTTTCCGTCGCCTCATTGGCGACCGCGAGACAGACGACAAAGTCGGAACGCGTGAGCAGATCGTCGAGCGGCACATGCTGGATGTCCGGCTCGCTTATGCTCGCGAAGGGATCGGCAATCAGAATCTCCATGCCCAGCACCCTGGCGATCCCGGCAAGGTAACGGCCGATGCTGCCATAGCCGATGATGCCGATGCGGCTGCCGGCCAGTTGCCGGCCCATGATCACCTTGGGCTTCCGCCCGGCATGATAGTCGGCGCTGGCACGCGAGACGCCGCGCGACAGGTCGACCATGAAACCCACAGCGAGTTCGGCCACCGACTGGACGAAGCCGGGTCCGGCCTGGGTGACCAGCACGCCCGCGCGCGAAGCCTGCTCGACGTCGATGTTGCGAATGTCGACCGCGCAGCGAACGAAGGCGCGCAGCTTAGGCAGCCGCGCAAATATCTCGCCGGGTCCGGCGGTGAGCCGGTCGGCGACGATAATTTCGACGTCACGTGCGGCGTTGATCAAGCCGAACGCATCCAGCGCATTGTCACCCTCGTGCAGTTGCACCTGCGCAATCGCCTGCAATCCGCTCAGGCTGCGCGCCCCGTAATATTGCGCCCTCGCCTGCGGTGTATGGGTGAGCAGGACTTTCACGTCAGTATCCGAACGCGCGCGGCAGCGCTGTGCTGATCGAGGGCACGAACGCGATTACCAACAGGCATAGCATCAGCAGGCCGAGATAACCCATGATCGGCTTGATGGTCTGTTCGATCGGCACCTTGCCGATCAGGCAGGCGCCATAGAGCCCAAGGCCAAGCGGTGGCGCGAACAGACCCACCCCCATCGAAATCACGAGCACCACGCCGAAATGCAAGGGATCGATGCCGAGCTTGACCGCCACCGGCAGCAGCAGCGGCCCGAAGATGATCAGCGCGGCAGCGCCTTCCAGCACCGACCCCATCACGATCAGCACCACGATCGACAGCAGCATGAACAGCCAGACGCCCTGCGACGCCGACAGCGACAGCATGATTTCGCCGACCGTATGCGGCACCTGTTGCAGGGTCAGAACGAACGCCAGCGATTGCGCGGCGGCGACGATGAACAGAACCAGCCCCGAACGCGTCGCCGATTGCACGAAACTATGCGCGGCGGACTTGAAGCTGAGCTCGCGAAACACGACGCTTCCGACCACGATCGCGTACACGACGGCAAAGGCCGAAATCTCGGTCGCGGTCGCAAAGCCGCTCTTGAAGCCGAAGAAGATCATGAAGATGAGCCCGAACGAGGCAATCGCACCGCTCCACAGGCCGGAAACCGGGATCTGCGGCTCGGACTCTTCGATCGGCGGCGGTCGCTTGCCGAGGATGATCGACAGGATGATCAGGGCCGATGCCATCAGGGCCGACGGCAGCAGGCCCGCAACGAACAGGCCGCCGATCGACAGATTGGCGACGAAGCCGAGGATGATCAGATTGATACAGGGAGGAATGGTTTCCGCCATCACGGCGGAGGCCGCCAGCAACGCCACCGCGTTGCCCGGGTTCTGCCGGGAGCGCCGTGCGGCCGGAATCAGCACCGAGCCGACAGCTGCGACATCGGCCATCTTGGAGCCGGAGATGCCCGAGAACAGCACCATCGACATCACCATCACGACGTTGAGCCCGCCGCGCATGCGCCCCACCGCCCGCTGCAGCAACTCGATCAGCCGCACCGACATGCCGTTGGCTTCCATCAGGTAGCCGACGAGGATGAAGAACGGGATCGCGAGCAGCACGAAATTGTCGATGCCGCGCGCCATCTGCTGGGCGAAGATCACGCCGGGCAGCGTGCCCTCCACCCAGATGAAGATCAGCGCCGCCAGCGCCAGCGCAAAGCCGATCGGCAATCCGCCGAACAGCGTGATAAAGAAGCCGACGAACATCAACGTGCCCGACGACGGCACGGATGCCGGCGCCAGGAAATCCCACGCCAGATAGAGCCCGGCGATGGCGGCGGTCGCTACCACACCGGCGACCATGTTGCGCACCGGACGCGCGCAAAACAGATCGAACGCGAACACGGTCATGAACAGCGCGCCGAGGCCCATTGGATAGAACGTCCATTCCAGCGGCAGTCCGGAGCCGGAGGTCTGTCCCGTCGTCAGCCAGCCCATCTTGATGGCGTTGAAGGCGACATAGGCGGAAATGATCGTCACCAGCAGCGCGCCCATGGAATCGACCACACGCCTCGCGCTAGCAGGCAGCATGTCGATGAAGAACGCCACGCCGAGATTTTCGCTCCGCGCCAGCGCACTTGCCGCACCGAAGAAGCTCGACCCGACCATGAGGCCGCGCGCGACGTCGTCGGCCCACTCGACCGGCGCGTTGAACAGGAAGCGCAACAGGACGGATACGACGACGACCAGCAAGTCAGCGACCAGCAGCACCGCCGCCGTAACGTCACTCACCGCGAGAAGTGCGGCTGATATCCGCAGGCCGCCGCTTGGCGCGTGCACCGCGACTGACATGCCCTGCTACCTCAGGCCTGCGTCGCGCGGATTATGTCCACCACGGGCTTCGCCTCGGGGCGCGCCTTGATGAAATTGTCGGTCTGGGGAAGCACGCGCTTGCGGAAGGCATCCTTGTCGCATTCGACGATCGTGACGCCCTTGTCGACGAGGTTCCTGAGCGCTTCCTTTTCCATTTCGAGGCCGTGGGCGCGGGTATCGGCCGCCGCTTTATTGGCGGCGTCGAGAAATCCTTCCCGCAGCTTCGGATCCATCCGCTTGAACGTCGCGTCGCTGAAATAAATCGCGAGCGGCGAGAAATTATGCTGCGTCAGCGCGTAGTGCTTGGAGGTCTCGTAGAACTTGCTGGCGAGGATGGTCGGCGGGTCATGCTCAAGACCGTCGAGCACGCCGGCCTGCAACGCCGTGTAGATTTCGCCGAACGCCAGCGGCGTAGCGGCGGCACCCATCAGGCGCAGACACTCGGTGATAACAGGGTTCGGCAGGGTTCTGATCTTGAGGCCGGTCAGATCCTCGGGACCCTTTACGGCCTTCTTGGCCAGGACGCTGCGCGAACCGAAATTATAGGCCCAGGCGATAATCCGGATATTGCCGCCCTTGAGCAGTGCGTCCTCGATCGGCTTGGCCGCGCCGGCCTCGAAGGCCTTGGTCTGCTGCGGAAAGCTGGAGAAGAGATAACCGAGGTCGAAGGTGCCGACCAGCGGCACCAGATTGGCCGAGATCGACGAACCCGACAGCATCAGGTCGATCACGCCGAGTTTCACGGAATTGATGACGTCGATTTCCTGACCGAGCTGATTGTCCGGGAAAAACGTGACGTCGATCTGCTCGCCGAGCCCATTCGCCTTCAGGCTCTTGACCAAATTGTCGTAATAGACCCGGCCGTTGGCATATTTGGGATCGTTCGGCAGCGAGGACGAACATTTCAGTTTCAGCGTGGCGGCCTGCGCCCGCCCGATGATGGCCGGCGACAGCAGCAGGCCCGCGGCCGCTGCCCTGGAGGATTGCAAGAACACGCGCCGGCTGATGACCCCAGTCTTCATGGCGCACTTCTCCCAGTTTTTTTGTTTTGTGCAGTTGAGGTATCTGCCGCTCTGTTTGTCCAAATGTATGAACAAAACGGAAAGCCCGCGCAAGGGTATTTGGAAAAAACCTTGGCGATCGTGCGGGATGCGCCGGCGATATCGCGTAACGCGGCCGGCACCCGTTTGTCGGCTTTGGCGCCTACTTGGATTTGGCGACGGTCGTGCCGTCCCATTCCTGGTCGCTCGGATTCTCGAGTTGCTCCCTGCAGCGCGCGATCATCACCGATGCCGCCGCATCATCCTTGATCTTCTTCACCTGTTCGAACGCCGCGATCGCGGCCGTGAATTCGCGCGCCCGCCAGGATGCGAGGCCGGCTTCATAGGCCTTCACCCAGTCGATCGTACCGCCGGCCGCGTCCGCCATCGCAAGCAATTCGTAGATTTGCAAGCCCCCGGCGCGGCCGTAGACCGCGAGGCGATCGAGTTCGCGCACCACGATGCGGTCGCCGGCAAGACGCCGCGTTTCGGGGCCGATGATGATGGTGGAGCCGTAGACCTTGTTGGTGCCTTCCAGCCGGCTCGCGATGTTCACGGCGTCGCCGATCACGGTGTAGTTCAGCCGCACCTCAGACCCGATATTGCCGACCAGCATGTCGCCGGAATTGATGCCGATGCGGATCTTGACCGGCTGGCCATGGTCGTCGACCAGACCGATTTCTGCCATCGCGCGCTGGCAGGCCAGAGCGGCGCGGCAGCAATCGACGGCGTGTTCGGGATTCGGCGCCGGCGCACCCCAGAACGCCATCACGGCATCGCCGATGAATTTGTCGATGGTGCCGCCCTGCGCCTGGATCTGCGCCGAGACGGAATCGAAATAACGCGACAGCAGCGGGATGATGCGGTCGCCGAGTCGCTCCGAGATCCCGGTGAAGCCGGCGAGATCGATGAACATCACGCTCATCGGCCGCACCGCGCCGCCGAGGCGCGCGCCATTGCCGTCGCTGATCAGCCGCTTCACCAGATCAGCGGGAATGTATTTACGGAACGCGGCCAGCCCCTGCGCCATGTCGCCGATGGCGCCGGAAAGGTTCTCGATCTCGGTCAGCCGCGACGGATGGCGCTCGACCTTGTCCAGATCGAAGCGCTCGACGTGTCTGATCTCCCCCACCACCTTGATCAGCGGCGCCGCGATCAGGCGCTGGGCGAGCCATGCCGACAGCAGCCCGGCAAACACGATCAGGACCGCAAGCCCGATCAGCAGGTTCCGGATCGTCATCTGCACCGGGCCCAGAAATTCCGACTCCGGCACCACTGTCACCAGCGACCAGCCCGGAAACGAGATCGGCGTCAGCACCGCCTGATAGACCTTGCCGTCCCGCGTCACCTGGCGCTTCAGCGGCTCGCCTTCGCCGGGATTGTAGGCGCTGCCGGCATTCTTCATCGCATCCACCGCAACCGCAAACAGCGGATGATCGGTCTTCAGCGGCGTCACTTCGCTGGCGTCGGGATCGGGCGCCGCGACCACGCCGCCCTCGCGATCGAGGATGAAAGCGCCGGCGGATTTGCCGACCGTGAGCTGCGACAGGAAGTTCGAGACCCGCGTCAGTTCGATAATGATGGCGATGACGCCGGCGGGTTTTTGATCGATCTGGATCGGCGCCGAGAACGCGGCCGCCAGGCGTTCGCCGTTGGGATGCTTCGTCAGCGTCGACCAGTTTTCGTCGTTGGAGGCGACCACTTCGCGGAACCATTCCTGGTCGGTGAAGGAATAATTGGTGTCCTCGACGCGGCTGGACTTGAGCAGCGTGTCGCCACCTCCAAACTCATAACGGTTGATCTTGGCCTTTCGATCGCCCGCGATCTCGATCATTTCGATGACGCCATTGCCAAGCTTGTGCCCGGCAAAGAACGTCCCGTCCGGCCATCCGAACGCCACCCAGGAAATGGTCGGTTGCGACCGCAACTGCGAGCGGATCACCACCTCGCGCATCTCGGCGTCGCGCGCCTCGAACACTTTGCCGAGCAACAAGGTGCGCACCGCCGACATGGACGATCGCGCTTCCGAGGTGATCGATTGCAGTTCGTCGCCGACTGCGGAGACGATCTGGTCGTTGATGGTGTCGGCAAGGGTCTGGCTGACCTGCTGGGCGGTCCGCCACCACAGCAAATGCACGCCGACGGCGCTGACGACGATCGACGTCAGCACGAGGGCCGAGATGGCGTTGCGAATGCCGATGCGCATTGCGGGGTCCTGGTTCGCGGGGTCGGTTACCGCAATACGGAACGATACTAGCGTCTGTTTCACCGGCGAGGCTATCCCGGCGTGTTCATATGCCTTGGACACGGCTCTGTGACCAGAGTTGAGCCGGAAGCCGACGAAACTTACCGATTGCCTGTTCCGTACAAGCCAAGACGGCGCTATGCCTTGCGGCGGTTCTCGAAGGTCATGCAATGCACGATGTTTCCATCCCGGCGGCCCTGATTGCCGGACTTGTCAGCTTCCTGTCGCCCTGCGTGCTGCCGCTGGTGCCTCCGTATCTGATCTACCTGACCGGCGCGACCATCGAGCAGGTCAACAATGACGGGGCGACGAAGGCCTCGAAACGCGCGGTGATGGCCGCGGCGCTGATGTTCGTGCTCGGCTTTAGCACCGTGTTCGTGGCGCTCGGTGCCAGCGCTTCCATCATCGGCGGCCTGATCCGCGCCTGGTCGGCAGAACTCTCGATTCTCGCCGGCATCGTCATCATCATCATGGGCCTGCATTTCCTGGGGCTGACCCGCATCGGGCTGTTGATGCGCGAGGGACGGCTGACCGCGCCGAAGCCAGTCGGGCTGTGGGGCGCTTATGTCATGGGACTTGCGTTTGCGTTCGGCTGGACCCCTTGCATCGGGCCGATACTCGCAGCGATCCTGTCGATCGCCGCCGCCGAAGCCACGGTGACCAAGGGCGCGGGCCTGCTCGCGGTCTATTCCCTCGGGCTTGGAATTCCGTTCCTACTGGCCGCCTTCATGATCGAACAATTCTCCGAGCTATTCGCGCGGATGAAGCGGCATCTCACCAGCGTCGAGCGCGCCATGGGTGTATTGATGGTCATTACCGGCATCGGTTTCTTGACCGGCGCCGTCACCAGCATCAGCATCTGGCTGCTGGAAACGTTCCCCGCACTGCAAAATTTCGGCTAACGCCCCGTAACAAGCGGGCTATCCGTTGCGAAACTCCTGCCATGACCAGATTGCCGCCCTGCGCGGCCGCAGCGTTTTTCGCGCGCACTTGATTTGAGAGGCCGCCGGTGCGGCCTCGCGTCACGATAATAATTGGAGGGGGTCCGCATGAATTTCATCGTCAATCTTCTGATCCTGTTGCCGGCGCAGATCGCCTCATATTTCTCCTGGGCCGGCCCGCTGATCATGCGGCTGGTCGTCGGTTACACCTTCATGCTGGCGGGCTGGGGCAAGCTCACCAATTTGCCGCAGGTCACCGAGAATTTTATCGGCTGGGGCATTCCGTTTCCGAAAATCCTCACCCCTTTCGTATCAGGCGTCGAGTGCTTTGGCGGAGCCATGCTGATCCTCGGCCTGTTCACCCGGATCCCCGCCGCGATGCTGGCGGTGACCATGCTCGTCGCGATCAAGTCGGCCAAATGGGGCGACGTCGATTCGCTGCAAACGCTGCTCGGCTTCGAGGAAATGACCTACTTCGCCGCCTTCACGTGGCTCGCGATCGCAGGCCCTGGTGCCGCCTCCCTCGACCGGCTGCTGGTCAATGCGGCCGGGCACGCCGGCGCATCGACCTGAGAGCCTGACTCAAACAAGCCCATGACGTAGCGCGTTATGTCTACCCCCGTCATGGCCGGGCTTGTCCCGGCCATCCACGTCTTCCTTGCTGCCTGACTGCAAAGACGTGGATGCCCGGCACAAGGCCGGGCATGACGAAACCCCCCTTCCTCCACGGTCTCACAATGCCGTGACATCGCGGATAAGTCTGAGCCCGGATTTTGGCGCGCGCGTAGCTGTCGAGACACCAGCGCTTCCGGAAAGCCGCCATGAAACTCGTCCGCCTCGCCGTCTTCGCCGTTGCCGCGCTCGCGGCAGGTTCGGCCCACGCATCCGATGGCATCAAATGGAGCGAATGGAGCGACGATCTGTTCACCCGCGCCGCCGCCGAACAGCGTTTTGTCATTCTCGATCTCGAGGCGGTGTGGTGCCACTGGTGCCACGTCATGGAAAAGACCACCTATGCCGATCCGCAGGTCAAGGATCTGCTGGCCTCGAAATATCTGCCGGTGCGTGTCGACCAGGACGCCAACCCGGATCTGTCGAGCCGCTATGGCGATTGGGGCTGGCCGGCGACGATCGTGTTCGGACCCGATGGCACCGAGATCGCCAAGCTCCGGGGCTATATCGAGCCGGAGCGGATGCGGGCGCTGCTCAAGGCCATCATCGACGATCCCTCGCCCGGGCCTTCGGTCGGCGAGGCCTTTGAAGTCAAACCTTCAGCCTCGGCCTTCCTCAGCAAGCAGCAGCGCGCGGACCTAACCAAGAATGTCGACGAGTCCTATGACGAAAAGCTCGGCGGCTGGGGCGAGAACCAGAAATTCATCGACGCCGACAGCATGGATCTTGCGATCACCCGGGCCGAGGCCGGCGATGCCACA
Organism: Bradyrhizobium sp. AUGA SZCCT0176; assembly: GCF_018130145.1. Lineage (GTDB taxonomy): Bacteria > Pseudomonadota > Alphaproteobacteria > Rhizobiales > Xanthobacteraceae > Bradyrhizobium. The sequence continues at coordinate 336,307 of NZ_JAFCMB010000006.1, forward strand.
GCGATCAAGCGCGCGAGGCAGACGCTGGACGCTGCAATCGCACTGATCGATCCGGTGTGGGGCGGCGTGTATCAGTATTCCGAAGCCGGCTCCTGGAGCAAACCGCATTTCGAAAAGATCATGTCGTTCCAGGCACAATATCTGCGGCAATACAGCCAGGCCTATGCGCTGTGGAAGGACCCGAAATATCTCAAGGCGGCCCGCGATATCGAGCGCTATCTCGCGGCCTTTCTCTCAGGTCCCGAGGGCGCGTTCTATGTCAGCCAGGATGCCGATCTCGATCACGACACCGACGGGCACACATATTATGCGCTTGATGATGCCGGGCGCCGCAAGCTCGGCCTGCCGCGCATCGACAAGAATCTGTATGCGCGCGAGAACGGCTGGGCGATCTCGGCTCTCGCCGCCTATTACAACATCACCAACGACGCAAAAGCGCTGGCGATTGCCGAACGCGCGGCGAAATGGGTCAACGCCAACCGCGCGCTGCCGGGCGGTGGATTCCGCCATGGCGAGAAGGATCGCGGCGGCCCCTTCCTCGGCGACACGCTGGCGATGGGCCAGGCCTTTCTCGATCTCTACGCCGCCACCGGCAACCGCGAGTGGCTCACCTCCGCAGCCAAGGCCGGCGATTTCGTCGCGACGTTTCGCGACGAGGCCGGTGGCTTCGTAACGTCGAGGACAGCGGAAGGCAGAACCGGCGTATTGGCAAAACCGGCAAAACTGCTTGATGACCAGGTGCAGGTCGCGCGCTTCATGAACCTGCTCAACCGCTATTACGGTGACGAAACCTATCGCGAGCACGCCTCACATGCGATGCGCTATGCGAGCAGCGCCTCGGCCGAGATGATGAGACCGCTGCCCGGCGTGCTGCTCGCCGACGAAGAACTCGCGATCGAGCCGACTCATATGACAATCGTCGGCCACAAGGATGCGCCCGGCGCACGCGAGCTGCACACCCTCGCGCGGGCGCTGCCGGCCCGCTACAAGCGCCTGGAGTGGCTCGACCTGCGCGAAGGCAAGCTGCCCAATCCCGACGTCGAGTATCCCGATCTCGGCGAGCCCGCAGCGTTCGCCTGCAACAACCGGATCTGCTCGTTCCCCTCGTTCAATGCCGAGGAACTGCAGGCCACGGTGAAACAGATGGCAAAGCTGAAACCCGCGCGCGCCGCGATGAACTAGGGCGCGATGAAGGTAAGTTAAATCGGCCGAGCGGCGACCTCGCTGCCCCTCTCCCGCAAGCAGAGGGGGCGCGCTTCCTTCGCGGTTGCTATCTGACCTGTCCCACCCGCCTCCACCTCCATTCTGTGTGACCGGCATCACAGCGCCTCCATCCCCTTCAAGCGACAAACGGCCAACAGGTATGAACCGGGTGTTGGTCGCCATGGCTTGCTCAAAATATGCTTGCTGGTCGAATGTGGCGCGCGGCTCGCTCGCAGCGTTGCTGCTGGCCGTTTCGGTGTTCGCGACCGACCCTGCCGGCGCGGAGATTATCAGGAAGGAAGACTCGCTGCGCGGGATCACGATGACGCGCGAGGAGTGCGCCGCGAAACCGCAGACCTTCTGGCTCAACGTCTACAGCCAGGATTTCTGCGTCCGCTATTATCTTTCCACCGCCGGAGGCCAGGGCTCGCGCCCGGTCATCATTCTGAACGGCGATCACAACGGTCCGGTTGATCCGACCCGTTGGACCTGGGCAGATCCGTCCAAGGCCAGTGACGTCAACACCGACAAACTCGTCGCTATCGCCGACCATTTTTCAAAAATGGCGAAGACCACGGCGATCTATCTTGGACGCATCGGCGTCGAAGGCACGTCCGGCACCCATCTGTCACGCAAGACCCTCGTCGAGCTGCACCTGATGGACATGGCGCTCGAGGCGCTCCGGCAACGCTACCAGTTCGAAGGCTTCCATCTGTTCGGAGAGTCCGGCGGAGGCCGGCTGGTGTTCGGCTTGGCCGAGATGCGGCGCGACGTCGCCTGCCTGATTTCCGGCTCGGGACAGATCGTGACCCGGGGTCCCGCAAGGCCCGGCGATCCCGCAAGGACCTATTTCGACATCACGGGCAAGGTGCAATGGCTCGCGCAGAACCGCGCCTTGCGCATGATGGTTATCAGCGACCCGAACGACCAGCAAGTGCCGACCGCCGTTCAGCAGACGCCCATGGTGCAGACCCTGCGACAGGCCGGCCATGTGGTCCCCCACCTCCTCGTCGAAGCCACCGACCCGAAGCGTCACGCGGTGCTCGACTATGGCGCGATCGCGATGGGCGGCTGCGTGCTCGGCCGGCACGACGACGAAATCGCGCGGGCAATAGACACGCTCATACGCCGCAACGCCGAGACCAACCGGCGTCTGCTGGACGAAGCGCGTGCCAAGTCCCCGCCCCAGACGGCTTCCGACACGATCGCGCGCCAGCCGGGACGCTCGTGACATGAAAGCGACGCAGCGGCCCGAATCAGCAACGGGACAGTCAGGAAACATGGAGCGCGCGATGCGGGCCCTTGCCAGTTTGCTTCTCACCGCCGTCACAATCATCCTGGCGCCATCAGGCGCGGAGGCCGAAGCGCAGCAGCGCATCTGCCTGGACAATGCCACCCCGCCCGCCCCGAGGGCTGCGGCCTGCTCATTCGTCATCACGAATGCGCCGCCCGCCGAGGCCAGGGAACTGGCCCGTGTCTACCTCATCCGCGGCAACGCCAATCTGGCCCTCGGCGTCTACGACCGGGCGGTGGCGGATTTCGACGCGGCGACGAGGGCCCACCCGACCGCCCCTGGCCCGTTCAACAGCCGCGGTGTCGCGTTCCTGCGCCAGAAGCAGCTCGACCGCGCCATCACGGAGTTCGATTCTGCAACCCGGCTCAATCCTAACGATCCCCTTGCTCTCACCAACCGCGGCGACGCCTACCGGGACAAGGGCCGCACCGACCGCGCGATGCAGGACTACGACGCCGCGATCGTGCTCAATCCAAAGTGGGTCAATGCTTACTTCGGCCGGGCAGCGGCGTTGCAGCAGAAGGCCGGCTCCGATTTCGACGCTTTCGTCAACGAGGGCCGCTTCGAAGAGCTGGCCATCGCGGAATACGGCAAGGTGCTGCAGATCGCGCCGCGACACGCCGGCGCCATCAGCAACCGCGGCCAGCTCCATCATACCTTGCGCAGATACGACCTTGCCATCGCCGACTTCACGCAAGCGATCGAGATCAATCCCGCAAATCCCGCCTTTCTGCGCAACCGCGCGCTGACCTACCGGATGATGCGGCGGTTCGACCTTGCGATCGCGGACTATCGCAACGCGCTCGCGATGACGCAGGATGCCGACGGGCGCAAGCTGATCGGAGAATTGCTCGCTCAGCTCGGCGCCACCGTCTGAGGTCGGATGGCACGCCGGCGTCTATGGGACACACGCCGTAAACGCGCACCACCCAACAATTCCGTTGTGCAACGCAACGAAATGCTCCCGGGACACCGCGGTTAGACATGACCGGGTCGCCCAAATCGAAAAAAGAAAACTTTCTTTCGAAATTCTGTAACCAAATCGACCGATGCCCCGTAGCTGTTTTCGGATGAGCACTCTCATCACGGAGGCGAGCGCCCTTCACGCGCCACCGCGATCGGATTGGCATCCGTTGTTTCATTAGCGTTGTGCGGCTCGATGATCTCACAGTCATCGAACGCTCACGGCGTCCTGTTGTCGTCAAACAATCATCGAGGAGAACGTCATGAAGCTGAATACAAAATCCGGAGCGACGCTCGCAGCCGCCGCGGCCACCTTGTTCCTCGCTGGCGCGGTTGTGTCGACCGGGTCGACGTCGGCAAACGCCGCCGCCGGCAAGTGCATGGTCGGCAACGCCTGCAAGGGCCAGAGCGCCTGCAAGGGCGGCTCGAGCGCCTGCAAGGGTCAGAATGCCTGCAAGGGTCAGGGCTTCTCGATGACCACCGAGAAGGCGTGCACCGCCATGGGCGGCAAGTTCGTCAAGGCCTGATCGTCCCGAATTGACGCGAAAAGGACCCGGCATCGATGCCGGGCCCTTGTTTGACCCAAAAGTTGGCCGATTATTAAAGTAATTTTATCCGGCCGTGTAACCAAGCCAAACCCGCCGCGTATTTATCCCCGGGTACCATCTGTCGGTCCTGATTGCGGGTGGTGCACCTTCACACTTCTTTTCGAGGAGACGTCCATGAAGATGACTTCCAAGTCCGGCGCCACGATTGCCGCCGCTGCAGCCACTCTGTTCCTGGCCGGCGCGACGATGTCGACCGTCACTTACGCCGCCGGCGAAGGCAAATGCGTCGGCGCCAACGCCTGCAAGGGCCAGAGCGCGTGCAAGAGCGGCGCGAGCGCCTGCAAGGGACAGAACGCCTGCAAGGGTCAGGGCTTCTCCGCCATGACCAAGGAGAAGTGCGACGCTGCCAAGGGCAAGTACTCGCCCGCCTGATCGCGATAATCCGGAACGGGGCTCCGTTCCGGGAACGGGGCCCGGTGTATGCCGGGTCCCGTTTCCATGATAATTTGAGGCAATACCCATCGCCTGATCGCGATGCGCGAAGCGGAGACGACATGAACGTCGCAAGCAGATTGCCCAACTCCCCGGCGGCGGTTGAGCGTCCGTTGCAGTCGGATAAGCCTCCCTTCCTTGGCTTCGGGCTCGGCCTGCGCGCGCAACACTACGACGAGATCCTCGGCGGAAACCCGCCGATCGACTGGTTCGAAGTCATCAGCGAAAACTACATGCTGCCCGGCGGCCAGCCGCTGCGCGTACTTGACCGGATTTGCGAACGCTATCCCGTCGTGATGCACGGCGTGTCGCTGTCGATCGCATCGACCGCGCCGCCGAATTTCGAATATCTGCAGGGCCTGAAAGATCTCGCCAGGCGCGTCGAACCAAAATGGATTTCCGACCATTTGTGCTGGACCGGCGTCCACGGCAAGAACCTGCACGATCTCTTGCCGATCCCCTATACATCAGAGGCGCTCGACCACGTGGTCAGCCGCGTGCAGCTGGTGCAGGATTTCCTCGGCCGCGCCATCGTGCTCGAAAACGTCTCGACCTATGTCCAGTTCAACAATTCCGAAATGACGGAATGGGAATTCCTTGCGGAATTGTCGCGCCGCTCCGGGTGCTGGCTGCTGTTCGACATCAACAACGTCTATGTCAGCGCCTTCAACCACGGCTATGACCCCATGACCTTCCTTAACGGGATTCCTGCGGACCGCGTCGTGCAATTCCACATGGCCGGCCACAGCCACATGGGCACCCACATCATCGACACCCACGATCATCCCGTCTGCGAAGACGTCTGGGATCTCTATGTCGCGGCCATCAAGCGCTTCGGCCGGGTCTCGACCATGATCGAGCGCGACGACAACATCCCGCCGCTCGACGAGCTTGTTCTGGAAGTAAACCGCACCCGCGAGATCGCGAAGAAGGTCTTGCCGCCCTTGGGCAAGCAGGCGGGATGAGCGACTTCGCGCGGCAGCAGGCTGATTTCCAGCGCGGCATCCTGACCGGCGACGACACGGTGCTCGCCGAAATCCTCGACAGCCCCCGCGAGAAACGCGAGACGCTGTACGGCGTCTATCGCTATGCCTATGGCTCGCGGCTGGTGGAGGCGCTTCGTAACGACCATGAGCTGCTGCATTCGTATCTCGGCGATGAGACGTTCGACGAGATGGGTCATGCCTATGTCAAGGCGCGCCCCTCAGAACATCCGAACCTGCGCTGGTTCTCGCAAGGCCTGCCGGAGTTTTTGAGATCGGCAGAACCCTATTGCGACCATCCTGTTCTCGCTGATCTCGCAGCGCTGGAGAAAGCGCTCAACGACGCCTTCGACGCCGCGGAAGGTGAGCTGCTTGACCTCACCGCCATGGCCGCGTTTGCGCCGGAGCAATGGAACGACCTCACATTCCGGCCGCATCCGAGCGCGGCCAGGCTCGATTTGTCGACCAACGCATCCGCGGTCTGGATGGCGCTCAAGAACAACGAGACGCCACCGGACGCGGCCACGCTGGAAGAACCGGCGCGCATCCTGGTCTGGCGCCAGGACACCACGCCGATGTTCCGCGAACTCCCCGCTGAAGAGGCGATGATGTGGGACGAGGCCGCGAACGGCATTCCGTTCGGCGTGCTCTGCGAGATGCTCGCGACCTATGACGATCCCGATGGTGCGGCGGCGCGCGGCGCCGGATATCTGCACGGCTGGATCACATCAGCAACCTTGACGGCGGTTTCCGCCGATTAAAAAGGGCCCGAGACATGGGCACCGATACCGATCGATCCGTTACGACCAGAAGCGTGTCACGATGAAAACGCTCGGCGGCATCAGCTGGATCGTGTTGACCGCCGTCCTCACCGCCATGCCGGCAAGCCTGATTTCGTGCCGCGCCGATGCGCAGTCGGACTATATGCGCGGCGACCGGATGCCGTATGACGCGTTCGACCGGATGCCCAAGACCGATATCGAAATCGAAGGCAGCACCATCCATGTCGGCTTCGCGCCCGGCGAGATGACGCTGCCGCGAGAAAAGGTGCTGGGTTGGGTCCGGATGTCGGCGAAGGCAGTCGCCACCTATTATGGACGGTTTCCCGTCGAACAACTGCGGCTGCTGCTGGTGCCGGTCGACGGCGCCCGCATTCGCGGCGGCACGACATGGGGCTATCGCGGCGCCGCGATCCGCATTCCGCTCGGCCGCGATTCCACCGAAGAGGTTTTGCGGCGCGACTGGGTGATGGTGCACGAGATGGTGCACACCGCCCTGCCCGATCTGAACCATCGCCACACGTGGCTGTCGGAAGGTCTTGCCGTCTATATCGAGCCGGTGGCACGGGTGCAGGCCGGGGACCTCACGGCAGCGGAGATCTGGCAGGCGATGATGCGCGACATGCCGAAGGGCCTGCCGCAGGCCGGCGATCAGGGCCTCGACAATACCGACACCTGGGGCCGGAGATATTGGGGCGGCGCGCTGTTCTGCCTGCTCGCGGACATTGAAATCCGCAAGCGAACGAATAATCGCCTCGGCCTGCAGGACGCCATGCGCGGCGTCCTCGCCGCGGGCGGCAATCATGAAAAGGATTGGCCGCTCGATCGCATTCTCTCCACCGCCGACAAGGCCGTCGGCGTCGACGTTCTGGCTACGCTTCATGGCGAGATGGGTTCAAAGCCCGTGACGCCCGATCTCGCGGGCCTGTGGCGCGACCTCGGCCTGAAGCCGCAGGGCGAAAGCCTCGAATTCGACGACGCTGCGCCGCTGGCGGCGATCCGCAAAGCCATCACTTCGCCGCGCGCGAAATAGCGGTGCTGCTACGCCGTGCCCAGAATAGGATGCTGCTTCAGCACGTCGTCACTGATCGATTTGGACTGGATGGCGCGAAACAGCGTTTGCGCGGTCGTGGTGTGATTGGCCTGAAGGCACAGTTCGAGGATCTGGCGCACTGCGGTGTCACGCAACAGACCATCGGAAATCTTCATGGCGATTTCCATAGCGACTTTCGCCGCGCGCTCATAACGTTCGACTTCGGACTTGATTTTCGCGTGCGAACGGTCGGCAGCACCGCTGATCTTTTCCGCACTGCTGGCCGCAGAACGGCAGATTTCCCGTATCTTGTGCGCAGCCTGGATATCGCCGATCGGCCCCTCGATGGGCTCGTCCCAGATCTCCTTCTCCTTGGGTGCGTCGTTTTTGAACCATTGCATGGTATCAACAGCCAGCGCGTTTTCAGGACAAACAATGCGATCGTGCGATCAGCGGCCGCATTCTCATCCGGGAAAATCAATCGGTGGTGACATTCCGGCAACAGAGGTTTGCAAATCCGGTTCGTTGCTCGTGGCGTGCAGCCGGCCTCCATGATCTCGGGCGACCGTCTACGATGGTCGCCTTGGTCCGATCGCCTCGAACTGCGCCTTCTGTTCATCGTCCAGCGTGGCGTAAAAATCCTCCAGCGCAGCGCGCACCTGCTTGACGGCTTGCAGCATGGTATCGAGCCGCTTGGCGATGGCGGCGAACCGCGCTGGCGGCGTCATCACATCGCCCGGCTGACAGGCCGCCTTCAATATCTCGGCGGCCTCGGCGCTGGTATCCTGAAGCACTTGCAGGGTGGAGCGCTGGGTCTCGTTCGGACGCAACCTGGTTTCGATCTCGCTGGCTGGCCATGCCATGGCGGCAGACTGCGCCACGCCACAGCCCTGTGCAGTCCCTTGCGCAGGCACCTGGACAGATTGGTTCCTCGCATTGTTGGCCACGGATATCCTGCGCTGGTCCTGCGCGAGCGCGTTGAAGCGGGCCTTCTGCTCGTCGTCCAGCATTCCATAGAATTTCTCCAGCGGTGGCCGCACCGTGGCGACCGCCGAAATCATCGCCTCGATCCGCTGCTGCATGGCGCTGAGCCGGCCCGGCGCCGTCAATACGATTTGCGACGGGCATGCCGCACGAATGTTCTGCGCAGCCGCGATCGACGCGTTGCCGAGTTCGTCGAGCGCGGCAAATTGCGTTTCGGTCGGCAGAACGGTGAGCTGGATTTGATCGATGGGTAGCCCGGCGATGGCGCGCCTGTCGTCACCGCACATTTGCGCCAGCGGGGCGGGCCCGCGATGTCTGCGGCCGGACGGCCGCTGTGCCAGATAGCCGGTCAACGCATCGTAGCCGTAGGGCGCGAATATTCCGGCGTAAATATCGGTGTAGCCGTAGTCCCAGAAGCCGCTGCGGTCTCCCCAGATCGTGTAATCGTAGATGTCGTGATAGGCGAACGGCCAGAACAGCGGACCAACCCACCCGTAGCCGCCATTACCGTGTTGCCACCACCCGCCTCCGCCGCGGCCCTGATGCCAGCCCGCGACGGCGAGACCGGCGGCGATCTGTGCCCGCGCCGCGGGATTGCTGAGCAGACGCCCGCCACGCAACCCGCTGGCGCGCGACAGCGAATTCATCGCATGGCGGAAGTTTCCGGATCGTACCGAAGCGTTGCGGATCTGGCTGAGATTCGGGGCGAAGCGATGGCCGCGAAAACTGCCCCGCGAATACGAACGGGATATGGCGAACTTGCCGCCGCCGTGGTGACCACGAAAATGACGGTGATGCCCGCCGAAATGCCCGTGCCCGCCACCGTGGGCCCGGCCATGGTGACCCCCGCCATGCCCGTGGCCATGACCACCGCCGTGGCCCCCACCGTGACCTCCACCTTTGCCGATCGCCACGCTCGAAAGCAGGGCCGCCAGAACAAAGACCACAATTCCGATTGCCGGTTTGGGCATGGCACGCTCCCTTGCGCCACTCGCTGACGTTTTGCGGCAACAGACTGACGCCGACGGGGAGCAAAAGTTCCACTTGCGAGGCGGCAAGTGGACGAGCCTTCAGGGAATTCGCGGGAGAATTTGCGCCCGGCCCTAAACCGCCGGCACGATCTTCCCGGGATTGAAGATGTTTTGCGGATCGAGCGCCTTCTTCAGCGCGCGCATGGCGTCGATCGCCTCATCACCGAGTTCGGCCTTCAGGTATTTCTGCTTGCCCTGCCCGATGCCGTGTTCGCCGGTGCAGGTGCCGCCCATCGCCTGCGCGCGTTCGACCAGGCGGTGCATGAAATCCTCGCCGCGGGCCATCTCGTCGGCGTTGTCGACGTCGCAGACCAGCGAGCAGTGGAAATTGCCGTCGCCGACGTGACCGACGATCGGCGACAGCAGGTTGAGCCGCTTCAGATCCTCCTCGGTCTCGGTGACGCAATCGGCCAGCCGCGAGATCGGCACGCAGACGTCGGTCGCCACCACGCCGGCGCCGGGACGCAGCGCCTTCACCGACCAGTAGGCGTCGTGCCGCGCCTGCCAGAGTTTGGTGCGGTCCTCCGGTTTGGTGGTCCAGGTGAAATCACCGCCGCCGCATTCGCCGGCGATTTCCTTGAAGTTCTTCGACTGCTCCGCGACCTCATTGGCGCTGCCGTGGAATTCCAGCAGCAACAACGGCGTCTCCGGCAGCGTCAGTTTCGAATAGGAATTGCAGGCGCGCACCTGCTCGGCGTTGAGCAGTTCGATGCGCGCAACGGGAATGCCGGTCTGGATTGCAAGGATCGTCGCCTGGCAGGCGCCGCGCACGGTCTCGAACGAGCAGGCGGCGGCCGCAATCGTCTCGGGAATGCCGCGCAGCTTGATGGTGAGCTCGGAGATGATGCCGAGCGTTCCCTCGGCGCCGACGAACAGATGCGTCAGATCGTAACCGGCGGAGGATTTCTTGGCCCGCGTGCCCGTGGTGATGATTTCGCCGTCGCCGCGCACGACCTTCAGCGCCAGCACGTTGTCGCGCATGGTGCCGTAGCGCACCGCGTTGGTGCCGGAGGCGCGGGTCGAGGCCATGCCGCCGAGCGAGGCGTCGGCGCCCGGATCGATCGGGAAGAACACGCCCTGGTCGCGCAGATGCTCGTTCAGCGCCTTGCGGGTCACGCCGGGCTGGATCACGCAGTCGAGGTCGTCGGCATGGACCTCCAGCACCTTGCTCATGTCGTGCAGATCGATGCAGATGCCGCCGGCCGGCGCGTTAACCTGCCCCTCCAGCGAGGTGCCGGTGCCGAACGCAATCACGGGAACGGTATGCTTGGCGCAGATCCGCACCACATCCTGGATATCGGCGGTTTCCTGCGCCATCACGACAGCGTCGGGCGGCTGGGTCGGCAGCCAGGTGGTGGTATGGGCATGCTGTTCACGCACCGCCTGCGAGGTGATCAGCCGGTTGCCGAACCGCGCCGCCAGCGCCTCAAGCGCGCTTGCCAGCGCCTGCGGTTCCGGCCGCTTCTCATTGCCCGATATCGTCATCGCCACGCAAAATTCCTCCCGGCTTTGAGCGGACCGTGGCAAAGGATATATGAGGGGTCAAGAGAGATCGGCCAAACAGGGATGGATGATGACTTCAGCTTCAGCCGCCAAAGACAAGCTATCCGATATGCCCCTGCCTTCTGCGCCATTCCTGTCGTCGGTGATGCAGATCGAGCCGCAATGGATCGATTACAACGACCATCTCAACATGGCCTATTACAACGTGATGATGGACCGCGCGATCGATGAAATGTGGCTGCATCTCGGGATCGGCCCTGCGTACATGAAGGAGCGCCACGGCTCGACCTTCACCGCCGAATGCCATGTGCGGTATTTGCGCGAGATTCACCTCGGCGATCCCGTGCAGGTCACGGTCTATCTGCTCGCGGCCGACGAGAAGCGCATTCATACGTTTGAAGAGCTGCGCCACGCCACCGAGGGCTGGATCTCCGCGACTTCGGAGAACATGACCATTCACATCGACATGAACGCGCGCAAGGCCGCGCCGTTTCCGCCCGATATCCGCGCCCGCATCCAGGCTGTGGTGGATAGCCATGCGGCCGTTCCACGTCCCGAGGGCACCGGCCGGAAAGTGGCGATGCCCTCGAAATAGCGCCTGGAAGTAACGCTTGCGGCTAAACCCGCGTGCGTCCACGCACCAGACCGACCACCGCCGAGACGAGGAACAGGATGATGGCGATGAAGAAGATCGCCTTGGCGATTTCGATGGAGGCGCCGGCGATACCACCGAAGCCCAAAATACCTGCGATCAATGCGACGACCAGAAACGTAACGACCCAGCTTAGCATGACACGACCTCTGTTTGGTTGCGATCGGCGCGGTTAGAAAGGATCGCGCCAGCTCATGCCAAAACAATCCGTCCCGGCAGCGATGGTTCCTGGGTGCGAAACCGGGAATATTTGTCAATAAGGCGGAACAAAATCGCGGAGGCCTGCGAAAAACGGTCCCGGGATAACGCCGGATTAAACCTGTCAAAACGGCCGGACAGGCCCTATATGGCGCCTAATCCCTGCTAAGAAGGCTCCCCTTCACCGCCTCACGGTGCCATCGTGGGGACAAGACGATTCGCATGACAGAGCCGAGCAAGCTGCCCCATCACGGCGTTCCCGAGCACCAGCCCGCAGCTGGCGGCATCGCCGCGCGTGCGCGCGCCACGGCGGCCCCGCAATATCTCAACGGGCTCAATCCGGAGCAGCGCGACGCCGTCGTGACGCTGGACGGCCCGGTGCTGGTATTGGCCGGCGCCGGCACCGGCAAGACGCGCGTGCTCACCACCCGCATCGCCCATATCCTGAGCCAGGGCCGGGCGCGCCCGCATGAAATCCTCTCCGTGACCTTCACCAACAAGGCCGCGCGCGAGATGAAGCTGCGGCTCGGCCAGATGCTCGGCCAGGCCGTCGAGGGCATGCCGTGGCTCGGCACCTTCCACTCGATCGGCGGACGCATCCTGCGCTACCACGCCGAACTGGTGCAGCTGAAATCCAATTTCACCGTGCTCGACGTCGACGACCAGGTCCGCCTGCTGAAGCAATTGCTGCAGGCCGAGAACATCGACGACAAGCGCTGGCCGGCGCGGATGCTGGCCGGGCTGATCGACGGCTGGAAGAACCGCGGCCTGACGCCGCCGCAGGTGCCGGCGGGCGAAGCCGCCGTGTTTGGCAACGGCAAGGGCGGCAAGCTGTACGCCAGCTATCAGGAGCGGCTGAAGATCCTCAACGCAGCCGATTTCGGCGATCTGTTGCTCGAGAACATCCGCCTGTTCCGCGAGCACCCGGATGTGCTCCGGCAATACCAGAGCCGGTTCAAATTCATCCTGGTCGACGAATATCAGGACACCAACGTCGCGCAGTATCTGTGGCTGCGGCTGCTGTCGCAGGCGCCGAGCAAGCCAAGCGTGCCGCTTTCTTCCGTTATTCCGGGGGCCATCGATACGCCCGTCATTCCGGGGGCGACCTCCTCCGTCATTCCGGGGCGCGTCGAAGACGCGAACCCGGAATCTAGAAGTGAAGAGGACTCACCTCGAGATTCCGGGTTCGCACCTGGCGGTGCGCCCCGGAATGACGAGCGAGGCGCCCTTCCCGCGATGACCGCGCCGAAAAACATCTGCTGCGTCGGCGACGACGACCAGTCGATCTATGGCTGGCGCGGTGCCGAGGTCGACAACATCCTGCGCTTCGAGCACGATTTCCCCGGCGCGAAAGTCATTCGTCTCGAACGCAATTACCGCTCCACCGGTCATATCCTCGCCGCCGCCTCGCATCTGATCGCGCATAATGAAGGCCGGCTCGGCAAAACATTGCGCACCGAGGATGTCGACGGCGAGAAGGTCACCGTGACCGGCTCCTGGGATTCCGAAGAGGAAGCCCGCGCCATCGGCGAGGAGATCGAGGAACTGCAGCGTGCCGGCGACAACCTCAACGAGGTCGCGATCCTGGTGCGGGCCTCGTTCCAAATGCGCGAATTCGAAGATCGTTTCGTCACGCTCGGCCTGCCCTATCGCGTGATCGGCGGTCCAAGGTTCTATGAGCGCGCCGAAATCCGCGACGCGCTGGCGTATTTGCGCGTGATCAATTCGCCGGCCGACGATCTTGCCTTCGAGCGCATCGTCAACGTACCCAAGCGCGGGCTCGGCGATGCCACCGTGCAGATGCTGCACGACCACGCCCGCAAGCGCCGCATCCCCTTGTTCGAGGCCGCCCGCGCCGTGGTCGAGACCGACGAGCTGAAGCCGAAGGCGCGCGGGTCCTTACGCGATCTGATCCTGCATTTCGACCGCTGGCGCGCCCAGCGCGAGGTGACCGCGCATACGGAGCTCGCCGAAATCGTGCTCGACGAGAGCGGCTATACCGAGATGTGGCAGAAGGACCGCTCCGCGGATGCCGCCGGTCGGCTCGATAACCTCAAAGAGCTGGTGCGCTCGATGGAGGAGTTCGAGAACCTGCAGGGTTTCCTCGAACACATCTCGCTGGTGATGGACCGCGACGGCGGCGCCGAGGAAGAGGCCGTGTCGCTGATGACGCTGCACTCGGCCAAGGGTCTGGAGTTCGACAACGTATTCCTGCCCGGCTGGGAGGAAGGCCTGTTTCCGAGCCAGCGCACGCTCGACGAACAGGGCCGCGCCGGCCTCGAAGAAGAACGTCGTCTCGCCCATGTCGGGCTGACCCGCGCCCGCCGCCGCGCCAAATTGTACTTCGCCACCAACCGCCGCATTCACGGCACCTGGACGACCACGATCCCGTCGCGCTTCCTCGACGAATTGCCCGCGCCTAATGTCGAGATCACGGAATCCAAGGGCGGCTCGGGCTGGGGCGGCAGCGGCGGCTACGGCGCCTCGCGCTTCGACAACATGGAATCCTTCGGCTCCAGCTACACCACGCCGGGCTGGCAGCGCGCGCAGGCCAATCGCGCGCGCAACAATCAGGGCGGCCGTCACGGCCAGACCCGCGACGGTTTTGAGGAAAGCCAGTCGCCATTTTCGGGTTCGCGTAGCGATACCTCAGGTTCGCGCGGCGAAACCTCTGGTTCGCGCAGCGATACCTCCTTCGGCGGCGGCTTCTCCCGCACCAAGCGCGGACCGATGGTGATCGAGGGCGAATTGGTCGCCAAATCCACCGGCACCGTTTCGGAGTTTTCACTGGATGACCGCGTCTTCCACCAGAAATTCGGGTACGGCAACGTCGTGAAGATCGACGGCAACAAGCTCACCATCGCCTTCGAGAAGGCCGGCGAGAAGAAGGTGGTCGACAGTTTTGTCGAGCGGGTGTGAACCAAGGGCTTTCTGTTCGTCCAGGCCCTGACCATCTCATCGGACATTGCCGATCTTCGAGCGGAGCATTCGAAAGTTCGACGAGAGTCTGAGACTCGGCTTCACGATCCGCAAGTGCACGCAGGTCGACGATTCGAGCGCGGAAATCGATGGTTGCCCCCCGTTATCGCGGGGTTGCTTTCCAACGACGCCATTATTTTAGCACTATTTGAGCTGCAAATAGATCGGTCTAGCGCTTTGGGGGTCGCGGTGCCGAGATCCGGACTGGCGTTGATCCTAGTAGGGTTGCTTGGGTTTTTACTCAGCAGCTGCATGCAAGCGACGCTCGCTCCGTCGTCGAATGCCAGCTTGACCCAGAGGGACCGGCAGTTGCTGGCCGACGCGCCTTATGCGCAGGCGAGTATTCCGGAGACTTATCGCCGGCATATTGTCGACTACATGCGCAAAGAGCAGCCGGGCACGATCCTGGTCGATACCAACTCACGCTTTCTGTATTACGTTTTGCCGGGAGGCAAGGCTATCCGCTACGGCGTGACGGTGGGAGAGGAAGCGCTGGCCTGGTCCGGCGTCGCTACGGTTGGCCGTATGGCTGAATGGCCGGACTGGATTCCGACGGCGGAGATCCAAGCCAGGCTCGGCCCTTATCCCAAGCGCGTTGCCGGAGGCCCGGCCAACCCGCTGGGCGCGCGGGCCATCTACCTTTACGAAGGCAACAAGGACACGCTGTACCGCATCCACGGCACCAACCAGCCGGAATATATCGGCCATGCCATCTCGTCCGGCTGCATCCGCATGACCAATGAGGACGTCATTGATCTCGTGAATCGGGTGAAGCCAGGCGCGATCGTCGTCGTCCTCCCACCCGGCCGGAGTGCATAAATTCCGCATCACAAGTTTCGTCATCCGGTATCGAACAAGATCACCATCATCACTCATCCGAAGCGGGATATGCCAGTTGGCACAGTCCGTGCGATCTACCGGCAGGTCGGCTGGGACAAGTATTGGGAGTTCGCGATGAGCGGCGGTTAGTCTTGAGATTTCTGGCTTGGTGATGGCGCCGGCCCGGGTGGACCGCCATCAGGAACCGGCATCAAGGCTTACGACGGTTATTTCGTCTTTCGGAACCCCGGCTTTACGGGCCCAGCACGGAACCGAAAATCCATTCAATCGCAATCGCTTACACGCCCGCGCAAGTTGCGCGCCAGGGAGCGGGAGCGGTCAAATCGATTCCGGCGAACGCGAAGACATCCCGGACCAGATGGCGCACCGCGTGCTGTCTTCCTGCGGTCGTCCCTTCTCGTCTTGAGGCTGCAAGATCGTCAGCAACACGAAACGAGGACCTTGCGCTCGATATGCCGCGAGTGATCAACTCTCGGACCGGAATGCTCCTGCACGGTTGGAGAAAAACATGATGTTCAAGAAGATTGCGATCGTGGCTGGTTTGGGACTGGCGTTATCAGTCACGGCGGAGGCCCAGACGCCGCGCAAGGGCGGCACCATTCGGATGACGGCGCCCTATGGCTCGAGTTTCACCAGCATGGACATTCATACGACGCAACGCGCCCAGGACGAGATCTTCGCCAAGGGCCTGCATCGGTCGCTCTACATTTGGGACTCGGCCGAGGGTAAGCCGGTTCCGGAGCTTGCCAAGGAGGCCATCGTCTCGGGCGGCGGTCTTGTTTATACCTTCAAGCTGCGCGACGACGCTTATTTCCACCATGGTCGCAAGATGACGGCTGACGACGTCATCTGGAGCTACAACCGCATCATGGACGGCGCGAAGGCCTATCCCGGCGCGCGTTTTGTCCGAATGATCGAGGGCGCCTCCGAGGTCGAGAAGGGCAAAGCCAAGGAAATCTCCGGCCTGAAGAAAATCGACGATTTCACGCTCGAAATGAAGCTGACCGAGAAGGTCGATCCGGGTTTCTACTTCTTCACCGCGCTGACTTCGATCTATCCGGCCGACGAGGGTGCCAAGGACAGCTTCATCCAGAAGCCGATCGGCCTTGGGCCGTTCAAGTTCGTCGAGCACGTGCCGGGATCGCGCGTCGTGCTGGAGCGGTTTGACAAGTTCTACAAGCCCGGCAAGCCGTACGCCGACAAAATGATCGTGTCGATCATGGGCGAAGCCGCGGCGCGCGATGTCGCCTTCCGCAACAAGGAAATCGACACCTCGGTGCTCGGGCCCGCGCAGTACGTCGCCTATCAGGCCGACCCCGCCCTCAAGGGTACCATCGTCGAAGTCGCCGAGGTCTTCACGCGCTACATGGGCATCAATCCTTCATTCAAACCGTTCTCCGACAAGCGGGTGCGGCAGGCCATCAACCATGCGATCGATGCCGATCTGATCATCAGCAAGCTGGTCAAGAACAAGGCCTATCGCGCCACCAGCTGGCTGCCTTTGACCTCACCCGCCTACGACAAGACCATGAAGCCCTACGCCTTCGATCCTGCGAAGGCGAAGCAGTTGCTCGCGGACGCAGGCTATCCCACCGGCTTTGAATTCGAATGGACGGCGAGCCAGAATGAAAGCTGGGGCCTGCCGATCGTCGAGGCCATCATCCCGATGCTGGACCGGGTGGGCATCAAGGTGAAGGTCAAGCAGGTCGAGACCGCGGTGCTGGCGGAGGTCGCTCGCAAGGGCGAATTCCAGGCCTTCATCTATTCCCAGGCCACCGGCCCGGACCCTCAGGCCGCGCTCAAATGCTTCCACTCGGCGACGCCGCAATCCGCCTGCAACTACACGGCTTTCAAGAACGCGGATTTCGACAAGCTGCTCGATGAAGCCGGGCAGACCGACGACGCCGCCAAGCGCGTCCAGCTGCTGCAAAAGGCCAATGCCCTGCTCTATGACGAAGCGCCGGTCTGGTTCTTCAACTACAACAAGGCGGTCATGGCGGTACAGCCGTGGCTGAAGGGGATTCAGTTGAACGCGACCGAACTGACGCATCAGAACGTCGAAGACCTCTGGGTCGACGAGACCTCGCCCGCCAAGTGACTTGACCTACAAGTGACCTACAAGTGACACGCGCTCTCGCCCTCCCTCCATCGCAAAAACACAAAAAACGATAGAGGGAGGGAGGAACAGGTCTGATGCTCTCGTTCGCTATCCGTCGAATCCTGCAAACCGTTCCGACCGTGCTGGCTGTCGTGCTGGTGATCTTCGTGCTGTTCAGCGTCGTGCCGGGCAGCATCATATCGAGCATGAACGATGACGGACGGGGTCCGACGGACCCGCAGGTCGTGGAGCGCATGAAGAAACAGCTCGGCCTCGACGATCCCGTCTATATCCGCTTCAGCTCCTACGTCGCCAAGCTCGCGACCGGCGATTTCGGGACGTCGTTCCGGACCCGCGAGCCGGTCACGACGATGCTCGCCAAACGGATGTGGCCGACGCTGCAATTGATTTTCGCGTCGATGACGTTTGCGATCGTGATCGGGGTACCGCTGGGTTTCATCGCAGCGCTGCGGCCGGGCAGCTTCGTCGACACGCTCTCGATGGTCCTGGCGGTGTCCGGGCTTTCAATGGCCAAATTCTGGCTCGGGCTGCTGCTGATGTACCTGTTCGCGTTGAAACTCGGCTGGCTGCCGAGTTTCGGCTATGGCGACGGGGGGCTAAAATATCTGGTCCTGCCTGCCGTGACGCTCGGTGTCTCGCCGATGGCGCTGCTGGCGCGGACGACGCGCGCCGCGGTTCTCGAGATCATGACCGCGGATTTTGTCCGCACCGCGCGCTCGAAGGGCATGAGCGAGACCCGGGTCGTGAAGTGGCATGTGATGCGCAACGCGCTCGTCCTCATCCTCACCACGATCGGCCTGCAATTCGGCGCGTTGATGGGACAGGCGGTCGTCGTCGAGAAACTGTTCTCCTGGCCGGGCATCGGCTCGCTGCTCGTCGACAGTGTCCTGCAGCGCGACCTTCCTGCCGTCCAGGGCTCCATCCTCGTCGTGGTGCTGTTCTTCCTGACCATCAATACGATGATCGACCTGCTCTACGCCGTGATCGATCCCAGGATCAGATACGCATGAGCACTAGAGCGTTTTCCAGCGAAGTGGACGTCGGTTCGCGTGAAGAAAACGCGTCAAATCAAGAATCTGGAGCCCCGTTCCGATTCCATCGGAACGGAAAAGGCTCTAGCCGGCCCGAGCACGCCTGCGAACGATTGACTGTACCGCCTGCGGCGGGGTCGCCGCGATGAAGCTCGGCGCCAATCTCGTCATCGGCGGGGCGCTGTTCGCGCTTGCGATCTTCGTCGGCCTGCTCGCGCCCTGGCTGGCGCATACCGATCCCGTAATGGATGCCAACCTTTTGAATGCCGAGGAGCCGCCGAGCTGGATCTGGTGGTTCGGCACCGACGCGCAGGGCCGCGACATCTATTCCCGCGTCGTGCACGGCGCGCGCATCTCGCTGACGGTCGGCATCGTCTCGCAGCTCGTCAACAGCGTCATCGGCGTGACACTGGGCCTGACCGCGGGCTATTGGGGCGGCTGGTGGGACGATTTCGTCAACGGGCTGACCAATCTCATGCTCGCGATCCCGTCGCTGATCTTCGCGCTTGCCATCATGGCGGTCCTTGGACCCGGCCTTACCAGCCTGCTGATCGCGCTCGGGTTGACCAACTGGTCCTTCACCTGCCGGATCGCACGGGCGTCGACGCTGTCGCTCAAGAGCCAGGGTTATGTGCAGGCCGCACGGGTGCTTGGCTACGGCGATTTTCGCATCATGATCACGCAGCTGCTGCCGAACATGGTCGGCCCCATCATCGTCATCGGCACGCTCGGCATGGGCGGCGCGATACTGGCCGAAGCCGCACTTTCGTTCCTTGGCCTCGGCGTCCGCCCGCCCTATCCAAGCTGGGGCAGCATGCTCTCGGAGGCCCGCGACCAGATCACGACGGCGCCGTGGCTCTCGATCTTCCCCGGCCTCGCCATCTTCCTGACGGTGCTCGGCCTCAACCTGCTCGGCGATGGCTTGCGTGACATTCTCGATCCACAGTCGCGGAGCCGGCGCACATGACGGGCTCTCCTTTGCTCGAGGTCGAGGATCTGCGTATCGATCTCAACTATCGATCCAGCCATGTCGCGGCGGTCGAGGGCGTTTCATTCCGCATCGACCGTGGCGAGACCTTCGGCCTTGTCGGTGAATCCGGCTGCGGCAAGAGTATTACGGCGCTCGCTTTGATCGGCCTGTTGCGCCAGCCGCTTTCGATCGGCGCCGGCGCCATACGATTTGACGGCCGGGAGATCCAGAGACTTTCGGCGGCCGAGCAACGCGCGCTGCGCGGCAATCGCATCGCCATGATCTTCCAGGAGCCGATGACGGCGCTCAATCCGGTCTCGCCCGTCGGCCGGCAGATCGCCGAGATGTTCGTGCTGCACCAGGGCAAGGACTGGCGGGAAGCCAACCGGCTGGCGGTCGAGGCGCTGGCGAGCGTTCGCGTCCCCGCACCAGAACGACGGGTGAAGGATTACCCGCACCAGCTTTCGGGCGGCATGCGCCAGCGCGTGATGATCGCCATCGCACTCGCATGCGGGCCGGATCTTCTGATCGCCGACGAGCCGACAACCGCGCTCGACGTCACCGTGCAGGCGGAGATCATTGAGCTGATGCGCAATCTATGCGCCGAGAGAGGCACCGCCATTTTGATGATCAGCCACGATCTCGGCCTGGTCGCCAATGTCTGCCGCCGCGTCGCCGTCATGTATGCCGGCCGCATCGTCGAGGAGCGCGGCTCGGACGACATCTTCCGCGCCAGCGCGCATCCCTATACGCAAGGCCTGGTCGACTCGCTGCCGCGGCTGGGGAGCCGCGCTGCGCTTGGCCGGACGCGGCTGACGGAGATCGCGGGCGTCGTCCCGGCGATCACGGATTTCCCGGACGGCTGCCGGTTCAATCCACGTTGCGCGCGGGCGACCGACATTTGCCGGACCACCGAGCCGGAGACGACCTGGCTCGATGCAGGCGGGTTAGTCAGGTGCCATCACCATGCATGAACCTGCGGCGAGGCCCGGCGACGATGTCATCCTCAGCGTGGAGGATCTCGCGGTTCATTTTCCGGTCGGTGGCGGCTTGCTGGGCGGCGGCCGACGGCTGCTCCGTGCGGTCGACGGCGTCGATCTCGAACTGAAGCGCGGTGAATGCCTCGGTCTGGTCGGCGAATCCGGATGCGGCAAGTCGACGGTGGCGCTTTCGATACTGGGCCTGCAGGCGCCGACGCGGGGCCGCATCGTGCTGGACGGCCAGGTCGTGACGGGCCGGCAATCGGGCGATCGAAAGGCATTGGCCCGCATCGTGCAAATCGTGTTTCAGGATCCCTACGCCTCGCTCAATCCACGCCAGACCGTTCGCCGCACGCTGGAAGACCCGCTGCGCCTGCACGGCGTAACCGCCAAAAGCGAAATC
The DNA here is from genome assembly GCF_018130145.1 of Bradyrhizobium sp. AUGA SZCCT0176. Taxonomy (GTDB): domain Bacteria; phylum Pseudomonadota; class Alphaproteobacteria; order Rhizobiales; family Xanthobacteraceae; genus Bradyrhizobium. The sequence goes on from NZ_JAFCMB010000006.1 coordinate 357,292, forward strand.
GACGCACGCGTTGCGGCGATGCTCAGGCATGTCGGCCTGCGGCCCGAGCAAGCCGGCCGCTACCCGCATGAATTCTCGGGCGGCCAGCGTCAGCGCATCGGCATCGCCCGCGCGCTGATACTCAATCCCAGGATTGTCATCTGTGACGAACCCGTTTCGGCGCTGGATGTCTCGATCCGCGCCCAGATCATCAATCTGCTGCTGGAATTGAAGGAAACGCTCGGCCTCTCCTACATCATGATCAGCCACGACCTCGGCGTCGTCGAGCACATGAGCGACCGGGTCGCCGTCATGTATCTCGGCCGCATTGTGGAGACCGGCCACTGGCGCGAGATCTTCGAACGGCCGGCGCACCCATATACGCAGACCCTTATATCCGCCATTCCCGATCCGCTGCGCCGCGCGCCGCTCGCTACGACACCGGGCGAGCTTCCCAATCCGCTCAACCCGCCGGACGGCTGTGCGTTCAGTCCGCGCTGTCGTTATGCCGAAGCCGTGTGTCGTCGCGAGCCCCGGCCATCGCTTGAAGCGCGTCCCGACGGACACGCGGTCCGCTGCTGGCGAGCCGACGAGATTGCCGGTCAGGCGGCGCTGGCCTCGACCGAAAGCTGAGATCCCCAGCAGCGTTGTCCCGCACGACAGCCCAACTGCCACTTGTTCCCGGTCAGGTCAGCCATACGGAGTACCCCCAGGTGGCGACGCCTCCGGTTGAAAGGCCGCGTAGGCTCGATGACTTACAAAAGCGGGTTTGGGGGAAACGGAGGTTTCCATGACCAACTCCAATGGACGACCGACGCGTTTCTATCGGTTGATCGCAGCTCGCGTGGCAGGATTGAGTGCGGCTGCTTTTCTCGGGATCAGCACAGCCTATCCACATGACGCGATGCGGCCAGAACTCAACACGTGGTTCAAGAGTCTCAAGAACAAGGCGGGCGTAGGGTGTTGTGACTCCGGAGATGGCCAGCACGTGGAGGCCGAGTGGGACATGGCCAAAGGTGGCTATAGGGTCCTGCTGAAGCATCCGCATCGGCCAACCGAACCGGGGCAATGGTTCGACGTGCCATACTCCGTCGTGATCGACCAGCCGAACCTCAGCGGCATCGCGATGGTTTGGTGGTGGCCGCGCTTCGACACCCGAGGAAGTATGATCCCTATGTTGCGCTGCTTCATTCCGGGACCGGCTGGGTGATCCGCTGAGCAAACAATAGCGCCCGCAAGTGCGCTACGGTCCAAACCCGACTTGGCGAGAACACAGCGCCTCACATGCCGCGGCTGGCAAATACCTTTTGGCAGCCCGTGCTCAGCTTGGCCCTGTTCTGTTGCAGGCATGTTTGAACCGCCCCGTCATCGCCCAATTGCTGCCGGCAAAAGCGCTGTGCATCTCGTGTGCAGGCCTGCTGTTCCTGCGGTGTACCCTTCTGACCCTGTGCAAACGACAGCGAAGTCTCGGTCAGCAAGATGATTAGAACGAGGACGATTGAACGCATGACGATTCTCCGTGTGTTGACGGGAACAAAACGTTGCTCCCCGTCTGCGGTTCCTCGATCGACATACCCGGTGGGCCTGGCAGCGGCGGGCCTTTATCCGGCCCGCCAGGACGAATCATATTTTCGGGAAAAAGCGGCAACTTTTTTCGCCCGATCGAATTGAAAGCAAGCGCGAAAGATTGGGAGTTCAAAATGGATGACGAGTTTCCGCTGAAGACTGCCGTTGATCGAGCCTGGACCGTGCACCTGGCCACGCACGATGATGTTGACGCGGCCGATCCGCGTCGTTGCTCGCTTGAGAGGTACCTGAGCGGAAAATGGCAAGCTGGTGAAAGCGATCCCGAAGAACTGACATGCTCCGGACTTTCGTATCTGGATCGCCTCGGATCCGAGAGTTGGTGAAGGCATGATGGCAAGCTTTGCAAAGACCCTGAGCGGACTCGTCACACAAAGCGCGCGACCGGATTGGACGCTGGCCGCCATTGCAACTCTCATGGCGGCCGGCGTCGCAACGTCGCTTCGGTATGCATTTGGATAAGGACCTGAGCGATGGCGGACAGGCGAGGCTTGAGACTCATCGGACTTGCCTTTGCAATCGTGGCCCTGGCCGTGACTGCGACAGCGGCGGTGGTTGCGACCGCTGAGGCCGAGCGGCTCGACGTGCAATCGACCCGCCAACCGTAAAACGGTCTTGCGCCCATCTTGAATTTGGTCAGGTTTTTGAGTTTCGTCAGGCTTGTGCGTCGGCAGCCTGCGTCGCAACGCCGCAATGAGAATTTTAGATCGATTGCCGCGCTCGCGCGTTGAGAGTGACGGGCGACTAACGATCTGCCAGGTAGCGACGATCATGCTTGCACCCAGCCTTCGCCTTTCAGCATTTCTTCTCGGCGTTTCGATGGTAGCGGGGAGCGTGGGCTCTTCCGCCGCCCAGGAGAAAAGGCATGGACCGCCTGCGGCCGCGGGCCGGCCTGCGGGACCGCCGCCCGGCATGGCTCACCCTGCACCGCCTCCTGCCATGGCGCGCCCTGCACCGCCCCCCGCCATGGCGCGGCCTGCACCGCCCCCCGCCATCGCGCGGCCTGCCCCACCTCCCGCGATGGCGCGCCCTGCCCCGCCGCCCGCTATGGCGCGGCCCGCCGCGCCGGCGTTCCGTCCGGCCGCGCCGCAGCAGCGGCCGGCGATGGCGCCCCGTCCGGCGCCACAGATCGCCGCGCCACCGCGCCCCGTCGCTCCGAGAGTAGCAGCACCGTCGCGCCCCAGCGCACCAGCTGCCGCGAGCCCATCCCGGCAGGATCGGATCGGCCAGCGCGAGCAGCGCATTCAGCCGCCGCAGCAGGCGATGCAGGAGCGGCAGCGCGACGGGCTTTCGCCCCAAAACGCGCAGCGCCGGGAGCGCATCGACCGGTTGCAGCAGCGCGTGCAGGATTTGAAGTCCCAACAGCCGGAAGGCCAGCGCGCGCAACGCGCGCAGCAACGGTTGCTGCAAACCGAACAGCGGCAGCTCCAGCGTGAAGAGCGTCTGCAGCGGCTCCAGCAAACCGCGCAGGAACGGCAGCGCGATACGCTCACGCGAGAAAGCGCGCAACGCGAGCAGCGCATCGATCGACTGCAGCGGCGCGTGCAGGAGCTGCAGTCGCGACAGCCGGATGGCGTGCGGGCACAACGCGCGCAGCAACGATTGCTGCAAACCGGGCAGCGACAACTCCAGCATGAGCAGCGCCTGCAGCAACGCGACCTGGCGCGCCGGCAGGAGTTGGGAATGCCGCCCTCCGGCAGGCAGGCCGAGACCGCCGCTGCCGCGGTGCAGGCCGCCGCCCGCGGGCGGTTTGCCGAGCGCTTCCGCAGCAATCCTGATCCGCAGGTCCAGGCGGCGCTCGAGGGCGGGCGGCACGGCTGGGCTCCCCGCCACGCCTGGAAGCGTGGCCTGCGCGCGGCGTTTGTGCCGTGGGCCGGCCACGTGTTCTGGCCCTATGCCTATTCCGACATTTTCGAATACACGTTCTGGCCCTCCGGCTACGACGTCGGATACTGGGCTTACGCCTACGATGACTTCGTCGATACCGTGTTCTGGGGCGCGGATAGTCCATATTCCGCCTATGCCAGGCTCGGCTCGACTGATTCCCGGGAGAGCGACGGCGCAATCGGCGGCTCCCGGCCGCGCGAAAGCGCGGGCATGAGTCCACAGGCTCTCAAGCAACTGTGCAAGGAGCCCGAAAAGGGTATCACCGCCTGGCCGATCGCTTCGATCGAGGAGGCGGTGCGGCCGACGCCCGAACAGCGCGCAGTGCTTGACGATTTGAAGAACGCGGCAGCAATGGCCGCCGATGCGTTCAAGGAATCTTGCGTCGACTCGTTTGCGATGACACCGCCCGGCCGCTTGCGGGCGATGATGAACCGCCTCAGCGCCACGCTCGAGTCCGTGCGGATCGTGCGGCCGGCCCTGGAGAAATTCTACAGCTCGCTCAGCGACGAGCAACAGGCCCGCTTCAACGCGCTCGGCCCCGACATCAGCGAACGTTCGCAGCCGCAGCAGGAAGCGAACGCGCAGCCGGATAGCTGCGGCGATCCAAAGCCCAGCCTGACCAACCTGCCGATCGAGCGGATCGAAACGGTGATACGTCCGGCGGGCAAACAGAAGGAAGCGCTCGAGCGCCTGCGCGAGGCCACGGAGAAGGCCGTTCAGACGCTGCAGGCGGCCTGTCCGGTGGACGTACCGCTCACGCCGGTTGGGCGGCTGGAGGCGATGGAGAAGCGGTTAGAGGCCATGATGCAGTCGGCCAAACTGGTGCAGCCGGCGCTCGATGAGTTCTATGCCACGCTGGCCAGCGAGCAGAAGGCGCGATTCAATACGCTGGGACGGTTCGCGGGCCGCTGATTGCAACTTCAGCGCAAACGCAAATGGAGGCCTCCGGCCGTTCTCCCACGGAGGCGTTGCCGGTCAAATGGAGCAGCGACAGATCGCCGAAAATTGTGTGCCAATCATCGACACTGTTGTGCCAACAGCGTCACTCTGAAACGTCCGAAAAGCAGTGCGGCGAGCGTTCATCTTAAATAGTTACCGTGTTTTTTAAAACGGGTTTGCGCTCGCTCCAAAAGACCATATCGACCAAAGCGCGATAGCTGAGGGTTCGATATGACGGAAGCAAGTTACGATCTCATCAGGTCCCGGGCAGCATCTTTCAATTGGCGGATCACTGCGATTGCTGCGTTCACGGTTTTGGTCGTGGCCGTTGCGGCATTGGTCCACGTCGTGCCTTACGGCCGGGCGGTATGGGATTTCGTCTTCATCCTCGATGGCGCCTATCGCATCGGTGTCGGGCAAGTTCCGCACGTCGACTTTGCTTCGCCGATCGGCCCGCTCACGCTTTACCTGACCCATTTTGCCGAACGCCTGTTTCCAGGCGGGCAACCGTTCATCGGGCTGCACGCGCTGGCGTGGCTCATGGTGGTGCCGCCGTTCGCCGTCATCGCGTCGCGCATTCAGTTCGGCTGGGGATTTGCCGCCGGCTTCGCGGTTCTCGCCGTGGTGGTTCTCGTGCCCTACACGCTCGACTCCAGCATGCTCTCCGAGATCAGCTATTTTGCCACCTATAACCGCTTCGCCACCGCGATCCTGTTCCTGGCAGCATTGTGGTATGTGCTGCCGAAGGCCCGTGGCGACGGCGTGTTGCTGGGTTACCTGCTGACTGCCCTGATCTTCATCAAGATCACCGCCGCTATCGCAATGCTCGGCCTCGTCGTCGCGGCCGTGCTGCTCGGACGCGCGCGACCCGCCGCGCTGTTCGCCATGCTGTTCGTTACCGCAGCGTTGGCGGGACTGGTCGAACTGGCGACCGGAGGGCTCGTCTCCGGCTACCTGCACGACATCGTCTCGATGAGTGCCTTGAACCGGGGCGGCGCCGTTTTCCGGCTCGCCGCCTCCTCGGCGCGCAATTGGCTGCCGCTTGTGGTCACGATCACGATCGTCGTGCTCGCGGCCCGCGAACTCGATTTCATCGCGGCGGTCAGGCGCCCGCTCAATTTCGTGCGCGAGACCATCGCCCGGGAAGCCTTCGTCGTGGACGCAGCGCTGCTGGTCGCTGTAGCGCTGGCCGCGGAGAGTCAGAACACCGGCGGCGTCGGATTGATTGCCGCCGCGGCCGTACTTCTCCACCCGAGCCTGCGCACTACCCGTGGCTGGCGCCTGATCGCCGCAGCGGTACTCGGCGCGACACTCGTGCTGCCGATGGCCGACGTCGTCGAAAAGCGCGTCGTCTCGACCTTTGTAAGGGAAAAGCAGGGCACGACCGACCACGGCTTTTCAACATTCCTTCCGGGCATGCGCGTACCAACAGCCACCCTCGCCGGCTCCCGGCTGATGACGCGCCTGCAATCCGAATGGCTGCCCTTCCTCGACGAGACCGCCAACAACGGCTTTGACCTCGACGGCGATCCCGGCAGCACCAGCCCGGCGACGCGCGCGGCGTGGGCTGTCAGCGTTGCCGAGGCCGGCGCGAACTTTCAGCGGCTCGGCTACGCGACCAAGGCGCAGCGCTATACGACCATCGATTTCGCCGAATCCTTTCCGCGGCTGCTCGGCCTGACGCCCGCGCGCGGCACCACCCTGGCGATGGATTTCCGGCGCACGGTGCCTGCGTTTTCCGTGACCGAAGCGTCGGCCTATCTGGCGAACGCGGACGGTGTGTTCTTCCGCACCTGTGTTCTCCCCGGCGCGACCGACACCAATCCCGCGACCTTCCGTACCGTGCTGGAACGGGAGTTCACGCGCCACAAGCTGCATCCCTGCTGGGATTTCTACAGCCGTACCCGCTGAAAGGGCCCGCATGTCCACCTTACCCCTGCCGCTTGCACTCTCCGATCCGCGCGAGGCGCCGCAACCGCGGCCGCTGATCCTCGATCTCGATGGCACGCTGGTGCGCGCCGACATGCTGCTTGAAACCGTGCTCGCGCTGCTTCGTGCCGCGCCGTGGCGGCTGTTCGAGATCGGCCTGTGGATGCTGCGTGGCCGCGCCTATCTGAAGCGCCGTCTCGCCGAGGAGACCAACATCGAGCCGGAGGTTCTGCCGTTCAATGAAGAACTCCTGGCCTATGCGGCCGATATCGCGGCGAGCGGGCGGCCGGTCTATGTCGCCACCGCCGCCGACGCCAAGGTCGCGGAAAAGGTGGTGCGGCGGATTGCCTTCATTCGCGGCGTCATCGGCAGCGACGGCTTGCGCAACCTGAAAGGCGAAGCAAAGGCACAGGTTCTCGCCGAACGATTCCCTGACGGCTTCGACTATGCCGGCGATGCGCGCGCCGACATTCCGATCTGGCGCCGCGCCGAAAACGCCATCGTCGTCGAGGCGGCAACGTCGGTGCAGCACGCCGCCGCAAGCGTCGCGACCGTCGCCAAGGTGTTCCCGCGACCGTCCCGGATCCGTGCATTGGTGCGCAGCATGCGCCCGCACCAATGGGCGAAGAACGCGCTGGTTTTCGTGCCACTCATCCTCGCAGGCTTGGTCTCCCACGTTGACGCCGTCTACGCGACGACCTGCGCATTCCTCGCCCTCGGCCTGGTCGCCTCATCCACCTATCTCGTCAACGACATCTGGGACCTGACCGACGACCGCAGCCACTGGTCGAAGCGAAACCGGCCGCTGGCGAGTGGACGCCTGCCGCTTGCAACGGCGATCGCCGCCGTTCCGATCGGGCTGTTCGCAGGGCTAGCCGTTGCGGCGCTGGCCGGACCGGCAACCGTTGCCGTCGTGCTGCTGTATCTCGCGATAACCCTGCTCTATTCGTTCGCGCTCAAGCGTATCCCCATTCTCGACGGCTTCGTGCTGGCCGGACTGTTCACGCTGCGCCTCGGCGCGGGCATCGTGGCGTCGGGCGCGCCGCCGTCGCCCTGGCTGCTGGTGTTCGCGATGTTCCTGTTCGCCTCGCTCAGCTTCGCAAAGCGCCACACCGAGGTCGCCCGCGTCATCGAGCGCGGCGGCACCGAAGTCCGTGGCCGCGGCTACAAGTCCATCGACCTGCCGCTCATCATGGGCATCGGCATGGCGACGGGGGTAGCCGCCGTGCTCATCATGGTGCTCTACATCATCAACGACGCCTTCCGGCAGAGTTTTTACGGCAACACCGCCTGGCTCTGGGCTTTTCCGGCCATCCTGTTCCTGTTCGTGTGCCGGATCTGGCTGAAATGCGGCCGCAGCGAGCTGCACGACGATCCCGTGGCGTTTGCCGTCACCGATCGGCCGAGCCTGGCGCTCGGCGGCGCCCTGATGGTGTGCTTCGGACTGGCATGGTCGGGCGTGTTTGGCTGACATGCCCCGTCGCCGCTTGCGCCTCGATGCCGCGGAGGTTCCGCGTCGTCGGGCGTGGAAGACACAGGTTGGCCCCTGTAAAATAATCCAAAAAAAACCGCAGGACGATGTCGGATTCGGCCGACCCCGTTCGTCGTTTCGCCACGCCGATCGGGCCGGCCTGGACACCGCAAGCGGCACCAAGCGAAGCGAAAGGATGAGAAATGGCCAAGATGACTGCCAAGAACACGATTTGCGTATGGTACGACAAGGACGCCGAGGCGGCTGCCCGCTTCTACGCCGAAGTCTTTCCCGACAGCGCCGTGCACGCCGTCTACCGCGCACCGAGTGACTACCCCTCGGGCAAGAAGGGCGACGTGCTGACCGTCGACTTCACGGTTGCCGGCATTCCCTGCATCGGCCTCAACGGTGGCCCCATGTTCAAGCAAACCGAAGCGTTTTCGTTTCAGATCGCCACCGACGACCAGGAAGAGACCGACCGCTACTGGAACGCCATCGTCGGTAATGGCGGCCAGGAGAGCGCATGCGGCTGGTGCAAGGACAAATGGGGCGTTTCCTGGCAAATCACGCCGCGCACGCTGACGGACGCGATGGCGGCCGGCGGCGCCGAAGCCAAGCGCGCCTTCGATGCCATGATGACCATGAAGAAAATCGACGTAGCCGCGATCGAAGCGGCGCGGCGCGGTTGATGTTCGCCGGATAGAAGTGGCCTGGCCCGGGCTCGGTCGTCGCGGGTGCAAAGCGGACGTGGACCGGCCTCACTGAATTTTCAGTATCAGGCGTGACGCCGGCTGAACAACAACAGGCCACCCATCGTTGCGAACAGCCCTCCTGTTGCCCTGTTGATCCAGCGCATGTGCCAGCTGGAGCGCAGGACGGGGGCGATCGCGGAGACGCCGAAGGCACACATCGCCAGCACGCTGAATTCGCATGCGATGAAGGTAACGGCGAGGATGGCATATTGCGGCGCGAACGGCTCGACCGGGTTCAGGAACTGCGGGAAGAACGCGGTGAAGAACAGGATGGCCTTGGGATTGCTCGACCCGACCAGGAAGCCCCTGACATAGTGCGTGCGCAAGCGCCGGCCGCTGTCCGCTGGAGCCCTCTTGATATCGACGGCTTCAGCGGTGCTGCCGAACGTCTTGATGCCGAGCCAGATGAGATAGATCGCACCGATCACCTTGACCACGGTGAAGGCAAGCTCCGATGCCGCGAGCAATGCACCGAGGCCCAGCGCCGAAAGCGCCATGACTCCGAGGACCGCGCTGATGCTGCCAACCGCAGCTGCCAGCGCGCCTGACTTGCCTTCGTTCAGCGCCGTCGTCATGCAAGTGAGCATGGTTGGGCCGGGTGACAGCACCAACACGGCTACGGCGGCCAGGTACAGCAAGTAGGTCGTCAGGGTCATTATTCGCATCCATATGCGTGGTGAGGTTAAGCGCGCGGAGTGAGGTCAAGCGACACCCTGTCGGGTGTGCCAGCCGGTGATGGTTACGACGGAGGCAGGCCTATTTCATTAGCAGTTGGGTAGCCGCCCACCCAGCCCATACTTGTACCAAAAGCGACGCGGATTACCCTGAGCGGCCCTATCCCGGTTCGGAATGTGAGCAATTTCGACCAGCGCGGCGGAAAATTGCATCCTGCCCGCATTTCGAAAATGAATCGCCCATTTTTGAGCTCGCCGGCGGGCGGCAATTGTATTTTGGCGAGCCTTTGGAACTTTTCGGAACTTCTGCCATTGCAGATTTGCTGATGGTGCGAACCCCAAGGAGTGTTTGCAATGGCAACCCACATCGTTATGGACCACACTGGCGATACCCGCCATGAGTTTGATGCGAACGACGCGAAGGCGTTGTTTGAAGCGGAAAAGCGCTTCGAACAGCTCACAGGCGCCGGCTTCACAGCGGCAATCAGAAACTCCTCTGGCGATCCGACGGTAACCCGCAGGTTCGATCCGAAAGCCGAAGAAACCCTGTTTTATCCAAGGCTAGTCGGCGGTTAGCGTCTCATGTTGCAGACAACGCTACGTAATGCGGTCCGTAACATCAGGCAATTGCTGGCGGATAGCGCGAACCGCTGGCAATTGCTGCGGGCTCAATATCGGGAATTGGGCTGCCCTCAAAGGGAGGTGCGCGGCATAAGGTTGCTGCAAGCGTGGCTATCGCCCGAACAACTGGTTCAGTTCAACAAATACGGGTACTTCGAAGTCACGGGCTGCCAGACCGGCAAGCGATACCGGATCTGTTATGGCACAGCGACAAATATTCATGAACTTGACCAATATGGGCGCCCGAAAGCCGGTTGGTGTTTTGTACCAAACCAGCCACTGGTGCCCGGCGACGTCATGCTCGCACAGAAAATTGCTTTGGAAACCGACGAGTGGGCTGCGCTGGCGGTGGCTAAATCGTTCAGGCCGACTTGGCATTGAAAAGACCTGGCACGTCTGAGGGGCCGAGGTCCGCTGCGCTGCACGGGCAGGAGAAGCGCTGGCGGTCCTGATGCGGTGCAGCACGGGCTGCGCCGACGGCGTCTCTACGGAAAATGGATACAAGCAGACTGTTTACCAAGTCGGTCAATGACGTGAAAACCACCTTCCCTAAGCCGTCCGAAACAAATCCGCTCTAGGCTGCCTCCAACAGCAAGAGGCAGCAAATGTTCACGATCATCAGGGCGCTCGTCATCGCGGTATGCGCGTATGCCGGTTCATCGGTAGCAGGCAGTCAATTCCCGGACCTGCCGAACTCCCATCAAATCTACACCGAGTAGCTCACGGAAGTTCGTGATCGAACTCGGCAACAGCAATTCCGGCAGTAACCACGTTCAGTTACGGACTGTCAGGAATTACGGCGTTTGCTCTCGTCAGGTTCTGTGGCGGAGATGGTCATGCCTCTCGGACGATACATAGCCTGGGTCGGCGCATCGTTGCTTGTGTTGCTGTTCGTGGCCAACTGGTTCTTTCCGCAACCCTCGGCGGAGCCCGCCGGTGACGAAGTTAACAGGCCGGTCATCCGGATCGCTTCTCTGCAGCAGCCGCCGGAGCGGATCGTCATCGACACCAACCTTCCGACGATCGTTCCGCCGCCCGCGCCCGCCGATGCCATGCCGGACGAGCCGCCCGCGCAAGCACAATCATACGCGCCGATAACTTCTCATGCGTCGGTTACTGGCGTGGAAAAAAGCAAGCCAAAAGCCACGAAGAGAATGGTGAAGGAGGCTGCAGCCAGACACCCGTCATCGCCCCATACGCAAATCAAAACGCCTGTGGTCGCGAGTGGCAGCCCGGCACCGGTCGCAGCGCCCACCAGGTTGTCGTTCGCGAACATCATTTCCGGGCAGCTGGTGAGAGAGCTGTTCAACCTTCATTGAGCCCGTGCGCAGAGACACTCGCGCCTCCGTGCATTAACCCTGTTGTCAGACTTACTTCGTCGCTCCTGCGCGCAAGTCAATTCTGCCGCTAACCCGCCGCATTGGATCCTAGAAATCGTTCTGCGACGTTGGGCAGACTATTTCCCCCTATACGGGGCAAGCACCTTCGTTCTGGAAGAGCAGATCATGATGAGGGCAGGTCTCCTCGTTGTCGGCCTCAGCGCTCTGACCATCATGGAGCTGGGGACACCGCGACGCACCAAGACAACTGCGCCAGATCGGTTCGAGCAACTGACCATCGGCGTCAGCGAATCAGGTGACACCCTGGAGACGACTGACCGGCACGAAGTCCACCGTTTGCAGCATGAAGCACCGGTTCAGCCGATCTCATCCGTCGAACGAACACCGCCGCCGGATGCAACGGCTTTAACTCCAGAAAAGGAGCCGAGCACTGTCGGGAGCGCTACAGGCGGCAAAAAGCACGTTGCCGGGAAGTTACGACCTGGATCCAAATACACGGAGCCTGACAAACCCAAGCCTCAATCCACAGATCCCAACAAAGCTGCAAGGATGGCCCGGCCGAAGCCGATGGGCGAGGCCAGGCCGTGTCGTCCGAATGCTTTCGATGGTCTTCTTCAAGCATTGAACTTGTCCTCCCGATGCCAGACCTAGCGCAATGGCCTTCGTGCAATGTCGCGTTGGCCGGCGCCGAACCGGCGAACCTCGCTCGTAGATCTGGGGGCGGAGCGCGTGTGGACGAAATCAGGCCACCTCGCCCGGACGAGCGGGGCGCACCTGACAGATCGCGAGATCCGTTCAACGTGGCAATCGTCGCGATCGTGTTAGCGGCGGCGATTGCGTTGGCTGGTATCGCAGGCGCCTACATCTTTCGCAGTACTTATTCAAACCGGCAGACAATCGAGTCAATCGACGTCAAGGCTCTGGTGGAGCGCATCATCAAAGTCGAATCGGCGGGAATTGCGAACAAAAAGAACAAGCTTTCCAGCGCCACAGGGGCTGGTCAATTTCTCGATGACACATGGCTCGAAGCCATCCGAAAGCATCGCCGCGATCTGATCAAGGGTCGCAGCGATAAGGAACTCCTGGAGCTACGGCAGGACGCAGAACTTACGCGGGAGATGATTGCGCGGCTGCTTGAGCAATATGCCAGGACACTGAATAAGCGCGGTCTGCCCCTCACGTCCGGTTCGCTTTATCTGGCCTATTTTGCCGGACCGGCTGGCGCCGTCGCTCTGCTGTCCGGCGCCGAACATGCCGACGCCGCGTCCGTCATGGCGGCCGCTGACGCGACCGGTCGAACCACCCGCCAGAAACTTGTCAGGGCTAACCCGTTCCTCGAGGTCCTAACGGTACGCGATCTCAAGAACTGGGCCGATCACAAGATGCGTGGCATCTAGATCGCCCAATTGCCGACATCTGGCCATTCGCCGCTATGGAACGACCGAACTGATCGCCAATGTCAGGGTTGCGCGGACTCTCGGGCTCACATTCCCGCCGACAATCCTTGTGCTCGCGGACCAGCTGATCGAGTGGAGCCCAAAAGCAACTCGCCGGGACGCATCTACGCCGAATGCCCGGAGGGACCGAAAGGTCAATTACACTGCCATGATGCGAGTGGTTCCGGCAAAGGACCGAAAGTCGTATAGTGGCATCCATTCTTGCCAGATGAGCCAGAGGGAGCAAATCCATGCGGAAGTCTCCATTCGGTGTCGCCGTCGCGGCTCTTATGCTTTCTACGCCTCAGCCGCTGGTCGCCGCGCAAGACGACGTGGATCAGCAGCTCGGTAACGTGAGCTTCAAAACCTCTTGCAACGATGTTGCGCAGCGTCGCTTCGATCGCGCGATGCGCTACCAGCACTCGTTCTGGTACACCAATGCCAAGGAGATCTTTGAGGAGGCCATCAAGGCTGATCCGACATGCGCCATGGCGTATTGGGGCATCGCGCTCACGATGATGGACAATCCGCACGCCGCAATTCCGCGGCCGAATCTTGCGCCCGGCCTCGCCGCGATCACCAAAGCCAGGGAGATCGGAGCCAAGACCGAGCGCGAACGCGACTATATCGATGCGATGATGGTGATGTATGCAGACCACGAAACGATCCCCCATGCCCAGCGCATGCGCGCGCTGCGCGACAAACAGGCCGACATCGCAGCGAAATATCCAGACGATGACGAGGCTCAGATTGCCTACGCCATCACGCTCAACACCTCGGCGGATTTGAAAGACAAGACCTACGCGCAGCAGACCAAGGGCGCCGCAATCCTGGAGCCGATGTCCGTACGGCTGCCGCAGCATCCGGGCGTGACGCACTACCTGATCCACCTCTACGACTATCCGGCGACTGCGCAAAAAGGCCTCGACGCCGCCAACCGCTACGCCAAGATCGCTCCGGCCGCGCCGCACGCCCAGCACATGCCGTCGCACATCTACACCCGCGTCGGCTATTGGAAGGAATCGATCGTCTCCAACGCCGCCTCCGTGAAAGCCGCGAAGTCCGAGAAGTCGGTGGGCAATTACCTGCACGCGCAGGATTACATGGTTTATGCCCATCTTCAGCTCGCCCAGGACCAGCAGGCGCGCGCCGTCATAGACGACATGATCAAAGAGACCGACTTCAAGGTGACGGTCGCGGCCGCCGACTACGCGCTGGCGGCCTCGCCGGCCCGCTTTGCGATCGACCGCGGCGACTGGGACGCGGCCTCGCAACTGTCCGTCAGGCCGAGCGGCCTGAACTACGCGATGGCGATCTCGCATTTCGCACGCGCGCTCGGCTCGGCGCGCTCCGGCAAGCCGGAAGCGGCCAGGGCCGACATCCAGAAGCTCGCGGAATTGCGCGACAAGTTACGCGACGCCAAGGATAATTATTGGTCGCAGATCGTCGACATCCAGCATCAGGTCGCCGTTGCCTGGGTGCTTCACTCGGAGGGCAAGTACGACGAGGCTCTCAAGGCCATGAGTGCGGCAGCGGACGCCGAGGACCTGACCGAGAAGCATGTGGTCACGCCAGGTCCGATGGCGCCGGCGCGCGAGCTCTACGGCTCCATGCTGCTCGATCGCGGCATGGCCAAGGAGGCGCTTGTGGCATTCGAGGCCACCAAGGCCAAGGAGCCGAACCGCTTCCAGGGCTACGCCGGTGCGGCCAAGGCCGCCGACACGCTCGGTGACAAGGCGGCGGCGCGACAGAACTATCAGCAACTCATGGCGCTCGCGGCGAACGCCGACACGGAGCGGCGCGAGGTAGCGGCGGCAAAGACGTATCTCGCCAGCAACTAGAGCATGATCCGGCTAGCGAGCAGAACGGTGGTGCAATGAGAAGGCTAGCTATCGCCGTCGCAGCAGCAGCGCTGGGGTGCGTACTCGCGGCGGCGTTGGCGTGGTCCGGTCTGCCACGGCACGCCGCGGCAACTGCGACGGCGCCTGTTTGGACCGAGGTGGCCTGGCCCTTCCCCATCGATCAGTGGGGCAAGGGCAAGGCGTTCCGCTGCAAGGCGGCCGACTGCGGCGCCGAGGTGAGCCTCTATCTGCGTGCCAAGATCGGGTTCTGCAATTGCACGACCGGCGTCGCCGATGATGAAGATCTGGATCGCATGGGAGATCTCGTTCTCGTCGGCGACGTTGCGCCGCTCGGCGCCGGTCGTCCGATCAACATTGCGTGGATGAAAGGCCGCAGCCGCGCCTACGCGCTCAACGCGCGCAATCCGCTCGGCAAGACGGCGATATCCGTCGTCTTCAACGAACGCTGCGACATGATCGCCGCAACCGCCGTGCTCGGCCACGACCGGCCGGCGGCGACCGAGCCCAGCGTGATCGAATTCCTCAACGGCGATCGGGTGATGCGCTGGGCCGAGATCACGCTTGGCCTTTGATGCGCGTGCAGGCAGGACTGTCCAAACGGGATGGAGACGGCAGATGGACATTCGCGCCGCACTGAAGGAGCTGTGTGAAGCCTTCAACGCGCACGATCTCGATCGCATCATGGCATGCTTTGCTGACGATTGTATCCTTGAGATGCCGAGGGGAAGCAGCCCGTGGGGCTCCCGTTTCGAGGGCAAGCGGAATGTACGGGAAGCGCTGGCGACGCGCTTTGAAGGCTTGCCCGATGTCCATTACGGCAACGATGCGCATTTTGTGGACGCGGCTGCCGATACCGGCATCTCGAAATGGACCCTCACGGGGACCACCCGGGAGGGCGCACGAAAGGAAGTCCAGGGTTGTGACTTCTATACGTTCCGCGACGGCAAGGTGATCCGCAAGGATTCGTACTGGAAAATCGTGGAGTGAGCGTACGGTTTGGGCACTTTCGGAGCAACGCGAACCGCCGTGGACCACTTTGAATTTGTCGGTTCACGCCTCGTTCACCTGCAATCTCCGAAGTGAGCCGCCGCGGATGCCCCGAAGGGGGTTCCCCTTCCCGTTATTTGGCAATGTGAGCAATTTTGACCAGCGAGTCGGTGTTGCGACGCGGCATGATGCTATCGTCACCCCACATCGGAAGATCAGGCAGATGACATGGGCTCGCGAGCTTGTGGAAAATAACGCCGTCGAAACCAAGCGCTACACGATGGCGGAGCTTTACGAACTGCGCCGGCTACTTATCAGGCACTCGCGCTCCATGCCGCCCGGGCCAGCCCGCAATGAGCACCGGCAGATTGCGGCTTCGATGCGCTCGCTCGCCTGCGACAAAAAGTGGCTGGCCGCCCATGCCGTGGATGGCCATAAGTAGGGCCGCCTCGGACGTAGTTAAATTCCGGACCGCTACGGCCAAAACGGCTAAGGTAGATGTCCTGCCGCGGGATCAAACCGGACATGGCTAACAACACCAATCAGATTGCCTTTGATCCCAAGGCGTTTCTCGCCGTCGTGGGCGAGGGCAAAACGATCCTTGAATTTCATAAGGATCAGGTCGTCTTCGCCCAGGGCGACGCGGCAGACACCGTCTTTTACATTCAAAGCGGACGGGTCAAGGTTGTTGTCATATCTGAGCAAGGCAAAGAGGCGGTGGTCGGGATTTTTGGAGCCGGCCAGTTCTTTGGCGAAGGCTGCATGAACGGCCATTCGGTGCGGATTGCGACCACGACCGCGATGGAAGACTGCCTGGTCACCACTATCACGAAGGCCGCAATGCTCGCAGCCCTTCACGATCAACCGAAGTTTTCCGAGATGTTCATGGCCTATCTGTTGACCCGCAACAGCCGCATTGAGGAAGACCTGATCGATCAGCTCTTCAACTCCAGCGAAAAGCGGTTGGCGCGCCTGCTGCTTCTGCTGGCGAATTTCGGCAAGGAAGGCAGTCCCCAGCCGATCATCCCAAATATCAGCCAGGAGACTCTGGCCGAGATGATCGGCACCACCCGGTCCCGGGTGAGCTTCTTCATGAACAAATTCCGCAAGCTCGGCTTCATCAGCTACAACGGAAAAATTGAGGTCAATAGTTCATTGTTGAATGCGGTCCTGTACGACAAACCCGAGATCAAGCGCGAGCCGTAACGATCGAGCGCGTCGCTTCAACGGACCTCTTCACGCCCCTGAATACGTCACGACAAGTGCGGCAACTGCCAGAACGCAGCTCACGATGAGCACCAGGAGAACGGGTCTGCCCAAGAGACCACCTCTGGCCTCCACCGCTGTCTCGACTATTTGCTTTCCATCCTTATGCATTGAACTCTCCTGTGAGCGGACCAACCGCCGCCCCTCGCACAAGTTCCAGGACCTTACGGACGTTCAACGTTGCCGGATTTCTGGTCCCCATAGTTGGAAGTGAGCAAAAGAGAACAGCGCCGCCGCAGCGAATGTGATCGGCTTGAAGCCGAACGTCGCTGTCCGCAACGGCGACGTTTCCAAGCGTGGCCCCGGCGCGGACCAGCCCCCAAGCCCAAGCGCCGGGGTCATTCTGTCCAAGTTCAGCACGTTCGACCGTGAACGTGAAACGACGTCGCGCCGCGATGCGGCCTCGTTGATTTCTGGTGATCGCAATGGCGATGTGATCGGCCGGCGCGCCGCGATGAGAGCGGCCCCAGCCAGGGGCTGGCTTCCTGCTGGGGCCGGTCTTTGAGAGCCGGGCGCAGCCGAATGGCGCACCCGTCCTATGCAAATGTCAGCACATCCCTGCCTTTGGCGCTGCTCAATTTTGACCACTATGCGAAACAGATATGCCGGGTCCTGATTGGGACGGCCCCGACGCGACGCTTGTGCATCGCCATTTTGGAAGGCCTCCAACTCATTAACTTTCGGAATGTGAGCAAAATGGAACAGACGGGGGGACCGGGGGAGTGCCAAGCTGGTTCCATCACCGGCCCGCTTCGGCACCTACCGGTGACTGAGAGTTCTGGAACGCTCCCGCCCAATTCAGGGAAGCATCATGACTTCATCCCAACAATTTCTGATCGCGATCGAGCGCCCGCGCTGTCTCCACTGCCAAACGCGGATGATGCTGGAGCGCGTTTGGCCGGGGCCGATCGGCTTCGAACACCGGCTGTTCGAATGCCCTAAATGCGATCGCGTGCAGACAAGCGTCATTGTGTCGGATCCCTTGAAGTCGAAGGTGGTCGGATGGCTCGGGGGAGAACTCAGAACACCGAACTGAGGTAACGTCCATGCTGCAAAGACAAAGCCAGGGTCCACAATGCACGGCTTGTGGTTCTCCCATGAAGTTGACCGCTATCGAACCGAGCGATACGGGCCAGGACCTGCGAACGTTTACTTGCCCGCATTGCAGGAGGGTTCAACAGCACATCATCGAAAGCGCGGTGACTGATGCATGGTTGGAACGTGGCGGATTGATAGCCTGATGTATCGGCGCCACGAGTGCATCGCCAAAGCGTCAACCTGTCGTGAGAACGCGCACGAGGATCCAACACGTCATGACTACTGGATCGACGAAGCAATCGTATGGCATCAACGCGCCATCGACGCCCGTCGCGAATACGTGGCCACTCACGAAGTTCATGATGGGCGCCTGATACCGAAGTAGCGCGTTTGATTGGCCACGATCCCTGCAATCGAGCATTGACCATGCAAAAGTTCTTTTTTGACATGAAAGACGGCGTCCCGATGAGAGACCGCATCGGCATCGAGTTCAACACCAATGCCGAAGCGATCAGGCACTGCAAGGAGATCGCGCAGGACTTCCGGGACAACAGCCTGCGGGACGACCAGGACCTTGAGATATTGGTTGTCAACGAAAGTGGAAAAGAGATTTATCGCGAGTTTGTTCACCGCGAACCGGAATAAAGGCGGCAGGGCCGACTGCCCCTGCCCGCGTTAAATAGAGTGGTCCAATGATGATAGCTAACTCAACTCTCGAGTTCGAGCGCTTGCTGGGCAAGGCCGCGCTCGCATTGTGGCCGGACCTCCCTCGCGACGTGCAGGAGAACCTTTTCGAAACCGCTATGGCCGGGGACATTATCGTCGGAAAACATCTGGCGTCGTACCTGCACGACCACCATCCGAAAACGGCTCATCCCGCAACGCCGACGCAGTTAGCATAGAGGGTGTCACGGGCCTCTGGACAGACATAACAGGCACGTTGGCCGGGAGCGTCTTATTTGATTTACTTACACCAACTCAAGGTGAGTATCGTATCCTCTGTTGCTATCGCACTAAGCGTGTTGGTGAATGCAACCTTATGCAGCGCCGAACCCAACGCCGCTGCGGGCAAGGCGTTTGCTCAAGCCAACTGTTCGCATTGCCATTCCATCGATAAGTTCACCCTGAGTTCCTTAGCCATTGCCCCGCCGTTTCGAACTCTCCACCTGCGGTATCGCGTCGAGTCGCTCGAAGAAGCGCTTGGCGAAGGGCTTTCCACCGGTCATGCGAATATGCCCGAGTTCAGGTTGGATCCCGGGCAAGTTGGCGATTTCATCAGCTTCCTTAAATCGCTTGAGCCTTAGCCAGTACAACGATCGGCGTTAGCGAGAACTCGCTGTCTGGACTCGAACGTGCGACCAGTGGCGATTTGACCCATCTCGGACATGGACTCTTCAGCTCGCTTTCCCGAGTCTGGTGCCCATATAGGAGTTATCATCGCGTTCGTTGTTCGCCGCTATCGGTGACTGAGAGCCACGGCGCTCCCGCCATCATCATCGCGCACCTCGCCCAGGATTTGGGCGATCGCTGCATTGCTATGAGGAGGAAGTCTTGGCTTTCAAAGATATTCTCGTGACATTGACCAGCTATCCCGAGCCGTCTCCTTCATCGGTAGTCGACGATGCGGTTTCAATCGCTGCGGTCCTCGGCGCGCATCTCGCAGCGCTGTCCTGCGAAACGCACGTTCAGGTGCCCGGACATTTCCTTTCGGGCTCGTTCGCCAATCTTCCCGAGATCATTGCGGGTGAAGGCGCCAAGAGCCGGCACAATGCCCAGACCCTGCTCGCGGCATGCGACAAAGCCGCGGAAAGGGCTGGCGTTCCTCACGAAGCAATCCTTCAGAAATGTACCCCGACTGAGGTCCCGAACCTGCTTGTCGACTATGCCCGGCTGCACGATCTGACCATCATGCCAGTTATGGACTCGGACGATCAAATGTACGCGGAGGCGGTTATTTTTGGATCAGGTAAGCCTACCCTGGTCTTGCCGAAAATTCCCCGGTCACGTTCGTTCGAGCTTGGCACGATCGCTGTGGCTTGGGATTTCAGCCGAGCTGCCGCCCGCGCGATATCGGACGCTCTTCCGCTTCTTGAAAAAGCGAGAAAGGTCCATGTGGTCACAATTGTCGGTGAAAAGGACATGGACACAAAGCATTCTGCTGAGCAACTTGCAAAGAACTTGGCTCGGCACGAAATCGATGTTGTGCTGGAAAGGATCGAAGCCAAGGGCAAGCCGATTGGCAGCGTCCTTGAATCGTATTCGCTGTCCCACGGGGTGGATTTGCTTGTGATGGGTGCTTATGGCCACTCGCGGCTAAGGCAGTTCATCCTCGGAGGCGCTACCAAGAGCCTGTTATCGAAGCCACCCGTGCCGATCCTCTTTTCGCACTAACGACGAACCCGTCAGCGCTATCATTGCTTGACCGCCATATTGAGCGATGATCGGAATACCCGACGTGACAGCTGCGCCCGGACGCACCGCCGCTACGAGGCCAAAGCTGCGATTCCGGCAGCAATCCGATTTCTGCCCGGTGTGGTTAGGCGCAACTTGCCATCGATATCGGCCATGTAGCCTAACGCGATCAGTCGGGCGCTGTGTTCGGCAGGGATGACCGCCGGACGGTCATTTACGGCGGTATGGCCAACCGCAAGCAGCGATGCGAATTCTTGATGGGTCAGCATTGTCGCCTCCAGGTCATGGTCTGAGTATGGCCTGCTTCGGCAACACCGCATGGTCAATTTAGCTCAGTCGGAAAAAATTGAATCCGAAAAAATTGAATCCGTCAGTCCCCATTTGAAGCGCGAAGTTCTAGCCCATGTCCGAGTCTGCCCCTGGGACCGAACCCGGGCACTTCACATCGCCGGGGACAACTTATGGATCGCAAAGAAGCCGCACATAAGCCTGACTGGAGGCAAAGCCTGTCGGGTGGAGGATTCGCCATGGCTTCCAGATTCGTAATCGGTGACAAGGTCCATCAAGCATTCAGCAACCACGCCGAGGGAACGGTCGTTGCGATATTCAAGGATCGGGCCGGTGGGCTCCGGTATGCGGTTGAAATGTTCGGCCACCGCACCATTCAGATCGCAAGCGAAGGCAGCTTGGTCGCCCGCGACGATTGAGTCGTCGAACTGACCCGGCTTTGGGACGGCTATATGTCGGCGGCCGCCCTGATCAATGTCGCTCTGTCTGGGAAATCAATCCGGCCTTTGTCAGGGGATTCCGGGAACCTTAGCCATAACGGTCTGTTGGTTTCGAGCAATCCGACCAGACTCCCTCTTCGACCTTCGGCTGGGCAGCGTGGACTACGGCCATAGAGTTATGGCGAGGTCGGGCGGAGAAATCCGGCAACCTTGGTAACCCGTACGCTGAATAGGTGCTGCAGCATCGTCCCCAGCCGATTCAAAATCCGTTGAGAAGCAGGAAAATACGAAGCTGCGCCTATTCTTGCAATCGAGTCTTGCAATCGAGGCACATGATGGAACACGTTTATCATATCGATGACGGTCTCTTCCGCCAGGTTGACGGACCGCAGGGCTGCGATGTCGTCGAGCAGAGTAAGCTCTGACCAGGGCGCGGTTTGGATAATTCAAACCCTGCCCTTGACGTCTTGAACAGAGCTGGCGGCGTCGGCCGGGAGGATTGAACAAGGCTTGCGAGGTCGACAGAGGCAACCATGAAAATCGCGCGTCCACCGCCGAGCTGTACCCATTTCCAAACCACGGAGCTGCCGTGCGCCACATGCGGCAAGCCGATGAAGCTGACCCTCATCGAACCAAGCAGCTCCCACATCGAACTGCGCACGTTCGAATGCGCGGGGTGCGACACAGGCGCCAGCTTTTTGATGGCTATTTAGGCGGCGTCACCTCGTGGCCACTTCAACCCGACGGGCAAATCACCAAAGCTCTGTCCCGCCCCGCTTAGTCGCGGATCATTGCGATCAGCTTGAAGTCCTTGTCGAGCTTGATGTCGTACTGCCCATCCCTGCATTTGGCGTCATCGACTTCAAAATAGCTGCTGGCCTCGGTTTCCTTTTCCATCTTGCCACCCGTGCAGCCAAGGCCTTCCAGGACAGCCTTGATCTTCTCGGCCTCGGCCGGTGTCACGGGGGTGTCAGCAAGCGCGAAAGTGCTGCTTGCAAGCGCAGCAGCGAACGCCGTCAAGAAGAGCTTCTTCATCGGTGCATTCTCTCCAATTGAGCAAACGAAACCAGCCTGCCCCAGGTTTGTTCCAACAATCGTAGGCGTCAGGAGGAACCCACATACGCGCCCGGGAGATCGCTTCACGGCACACGCTCGGCCGCTCGCCACAAACAACGGTATTGAGGACGCTGCCTGCGTGTTATCGTCCAAAAAAAAGAGGCCTGAAAGGGAGCAAGTAATGCGCGGACGGCGTGTAGTGATGGATTCGCTGGTGTCGAACGGCGTGAGCCACATCTTCGGCAATCCCGGGACGACAGAAACGCCGTTGCTGGACAGTCTGATGAGCTATCCGCAGATCGAATATGTCATGACCCTCCATGAGGGCGTGGCGGTCGGCGCGGCGAGTTTCCATGCGCAGGCCACCGGCCGCGCGGCTGTGGCCAATCTCCACGTCGCGCCGGGGCTCGGCAATGCCATCGGCGCGATCTACGGCGCGCTCAAGGCCAATTCGCCTGTCGTCGTGACCGCCGGCCAGCAGGATACGCGCATGCGGCTGGCCAACCCGGTGCTGGGCCACGACCTCGTCGCCATGGCGGCGCCGGTCACCAAATGGAGCGTGCAGGTGGAACGTGCGGATGAGCTCGCGCCCGTGCTGCGGCGCGCTTTCAAGGTCGCGACCGATGCGCCCAGGGGACCCGTCTTCGTCTCGCTTCCGATCGACGTGCTGGAGCAGGAAACCAATGTCGGGGCGATCGCGTCAGATAAATTGTGGCGCTCGCCACAACCGGACCCCGCCGGGATCGAGGAATTGGCCTCGCTTCTTCTGAAATCGCAGCGCCCCGCGATCGTCGCCGGCGATGACGTCGCCCGATCAGGGGCCTCTCAAGCGCTCGTCGCGCTGGCGGAGGCGATCGGCGCGCCGGTGTGGTTCGAAGGGTTGCGCGCCCATGCGCCGTTTCCGACCAGCCATCCGAGTTATCGCCAATCGCTCCCGGCCGACGCCGCGCAGGTTCGTAAAGCCTTATCGGATGCCGATCTCGTCTTGCTGCTGGGCGGGCCGTTCTTCGAGGACATCTGGTATGCGGAAGGCAGCCATTTCCCCGACGGCGCCGTTGTTGTCCAGATCGAGGAATCGCCCGAGCGTCTGGCGTTCAATCACCGCCTCGACGGCGGCATCGTCGGCAACATGGCGGCCAGCATCGCCTCACTGGCTGACATCATAAGCAGCCGGCAAAGCGCCGCATTCAGGCTCGCCGCAGAGCGCCGCAATCAGGCGTTGGCCGAGTTGAGCGCCCGCGACCGGGAGGCGTACCGGGCGCGGCTGGAGAAAGCCTGGAACCGCGAGCCAAGCTCGATGGCACGGGTGACGGCCGAGCTTCGGCGGGGGCTGCCTGACAATGTCGTCATCGTGGACGAAAGCATCACCGCCAGCCTCGACCTGGCGCGATCGTTCGATTATCGCGGCTTCGGTGATTATTTCGGCGGTCGCGGCGGCGGCATCGGTCAGGGATTTTCCGGCGCGATCGGGGTGAAGGTCGCGATGCCGGATCGCCCGGTGGTCGCCGTCTCCGGCGACGGCTCGGCGATGTACAGCATTCAGGCGCTGTGGACCGCAGCCCACCACAAGCTTGCGATCGTGTTCGTCATTCTTTCAAACCGGGAGTATCGCATCCTCAAGCATAACGTGGACGTCTGGCGACAGAACTTCGAGGCGGGAACGCAGCATCCCTATCAGCAGATGGACCTGACGGGACCGGATCTCGATTTTGTGCATCTGGCGGCCGGCATGGGCGTCGAAGGCACACGGGTCGAGAAGGCCGGCGACATTGCCGCGGTCATGGAGCGAGCCATTGCGGGAAATCGCCCCTATCTCGTCGAGATCGAGATCGAAGGAAAGCGGTGATGCGGCAGTGCGCTGAGGGTTATCCCCTCTGCTAGCGTGCCGTTGGCGGCGGCTTCTGCACCGTCGGCGCGGCGGCGGCCAGAATGTCCGCGCGTACACCCGTCCGCGGCGGATAGATCCGCTGCCGGTTGATAATCTGCTTGGTCGCCTTGGCAGCCGCGCCGGAGGCGTGCAGCTGGCGATCCCATCCGACGGTGTGCAGCGCTCCCCAGGCTCCGAGGTCCAGCACGGTGACATACCAATCGATGTCAAGCGGAAGCATCGGCTGCCCAAGCAAATCGGCGACAACGTTGTTTCCGGCAAAGCGGCCCATCGGCCTCGCGAACTGGCAGGACATCACGGTGGCATGTTCGCCGTCCACGACGCAGGAAGCCACGTCGCCGGCGGCAAAGATGTTTGTCGCACCGGTGAGGCGCATGAACTGATCCACGTGGAGACGGCCGAGCCGATCCCGCTCGACATCAATTGTTTGCGCCACCGGGCTTGCCCGCATCCCGCCGCACCACACCACCGTCCGCGTCGGGATGACTTCGCCGGAGCTCAGCGTGACGGTATTCGCATCGATCGCCGTGACCCTTGCGTTGAGCCGCGTTTCCACACCCAGCGCCGCCAGCGCTTCACCGACGATCGGGCGCGCTTGTTCTCCGAGTGTCACGCCAACAACGGGGTTGGGATCAACAAGAATAATGCGTCGCTCGCCGGTGAGGCCTGCCTTTTCAAGCTTGCCCGGCATCTCGGTCGCGACTTCGATGCCGGTAAAACCCGCGCCGACGATGACCACCGTGGCGCAGCCTCCGGCATCCGCCTGCCCGCCCAATGCGGCAAGGTGCGCCTCGAGCCGGACGGCCGCCGCATAACTGTCCACGTCGAAGCCACAGGCCGCCAGCCCCGGTATCGCGGGGCGCGCGAGCTGGCTGCCGAGCGTCAGCACCAGCCGATCGTAGGCGATGACCTCGCTGCCGCCATTCGTGGTGACGCTCACGCGCTGCTTGACGGGATCGACCGCCCTCACCTCGGCAACCCTGTGATCGACGCCGACCGGGTCGAGCAGTTCGGCGAGCCGTATCGCCGCCTCGCCGATGTCGACTTCGTAATTGCGAACCCTGATGTTGTGGTAGGGGTTGCGGTCGACGACCAGTATCTCGACATCCGCCGCCGGCGCGCCGATCTGGTCGCGCTTGCGCGCCGCACCCAGGGCGGCCCAGAGCCCCGCGAAGCCAGCACCGAGGACAACAATGCGCGGCATCTGATTTTCCCGAACGTTCGGCTTGAGCTAATCGTGTGAGAGAAGCGGAATCAAGTGTGTTGGGCCAAATCCCGTCAGTTTGGCGACTCCGCTTGCTACTCATTCCCGTTTGATGTTGGCCGCCAAAACCACCTTCCTCCATTTCTTGACCTAGTCCGAGATTAGTTTGGCGAATCGGCGGGGGATCCGCCAAGAGCCGTGCCGCCCAGACTGGCAAGCTTCACCTGCAAATCCAAATTAGCTTGAGTGATACCTGATTGAGGCAGCAGCCGATTACCGCATGCTGAGGCTGGGCTACGCGGTTTTGACTTCCGCGTACCGCGGCAAACTGGTAAGATTTAGGTCGAACCTGCTCACGGAATGCGACGAAGCCGATCACGCCACTTTATGTGAAGTGATGCGCAATGGTTCCGAAAACCCAATACGCAAAGAGCGGTGATGTTCGCATCGCCTATCAGGTCGTCGGCGAAGGGCCGTTCGACCTCGTGTTCGTTCCTGGTTTCATTTCGAACCTCGACGTCGCCTGGGAGGAGCCATATCGGGCGCGGGTTTGGACCCGCTTGGCGGCCTTCGCCCGCCTGATCATGTTCGACAAGCGCGGCACCGGGCTTTCCGACAGAACAGTTGGTGTGCCAACCCTCGAAGAGCGCATGGACGATGTTCGCGCGGTCATGGATGCCGCGGGCTCGCAACAGGCTGCCCTGTTCGGCATCTCCGAAGGTGGCGCGATGTCAGTCTTGTTCGCAGCAACCTACCCGGAGCGCACCCGAGCGTTGGTCCTGTACGGCACCTATGGCCACTTCCTCTCGTGGGTTATACCCCCGGACAGGATAGATGCCGCCCTGGAACGCTTGGAGAAAAATTGGGGCACCGGCGAGAGCCTCCGTTTGTTCGCCCCCAGTGTGGCATCCGATGAGACGTTCAAGCTGTCATGGGCCCGTTTTGAACGCCTGGGTGCAAGTCCCTCCGCAGTTGTCGCGCTTATGCGAATGAACAGCGAAATCGATGTGCGTCCAATCCTTCCGTCGATCCGGGTGCCGACGTTCATCATACATCGACAAGGGGACGTTCGCGTCAACGTTGAAGCGGGGCGGTTCATGGCCCGGCAAATCCCAAACGCGAAATATCTCGAGTTGCCCGGCAGCGATCACATGTTGTGGACTGGCGCGACAGAACGGATATTGGATGAGGTCGAAGAATTTCTGACAGGCTCGCGGTCCGCAATCGAATCTGATCGCGTGCTCGCGACGGTTCTGTTCACTGACATTGTGAACTCAACCAAGCGTGCCGAGAAGATCGGAGATCGTGCATGGCATGATGTGCTGGATCGGCACAACGCGCTCGTGCGGCGGGAGATTTCGCGACATCGAGGGCATGAGGTGAGAACAATGGGAGACGGCTTCCTGGCAACCTTTGACGGGCCGGCTCGGTCAATCCGGTGCGCTCTGGCGATCAATGAAGGCGTTGAAGCTCTTGGACTGCAGGTAAGGGCCGGCCTTCACACCGGCGAGGTCGAAATGGCCGATGACGATCTGAGCGGAATTGCGGTCCACATTGCATCGCGTGTCGCGACGATGGCAAAGCCCGGGCAAGTTCTGGTGTCGAATACAGTCCGTGATCTTGTCGCAGGATCAAACATCAGGTTTCATGACGAAGGTAGTCATTCCCTAAAAGGCCTCACAGAAACGGTCAGATTGTTCGCGGCCGAACGTTAGTAGTGCAAAGCGGTTGCGGCTATATCGAAGACTTTACCCGGGCGCGCCATTCATTCCGTACCAACCGCACCGCAACCATTCTCAACGGAATAGCCGCTCAACAACCGCATGCGCGAGGAAGTTCCGGGAACCTTAGCCATTACGGCCTGTTGGTTTCGAGCAATCAGACCAGATTCCCGCTTCGACATTTTCGGCTGGGCAGCGTGGACTACGGCCATAGAGTTATGGCGAGGTCGGGCGGAGAAATCCGGCAACCTTGGTAACCCGCACGCTGAATAGATGCTGCAGCATTGTCCCCAGCCGATTCAAAATCCGTTGAGCAGCAGGAAAATCCGAAGCTGCGGCCTACTCTCGCAATCGAGGCACATGATGCAACACGCTTATCATATCGACGACGATGTCTTCCGCCAGGTTGACGGACCGCAGGGCCGCGATGTCGTCGAGCAGAGCAATGTCTATACGATCCTCGCACTGCTGCCCGTGGAGGCCGACGGGCGCCTTCGATATCGCGTCAAGAGCAAGGAAGAGAATTTTGAGCGGATCGTGACCGAAGAAGCGCTAAGTCGCTTGAGCTAGCGGCCTGCCGTCCCGTGCAATACAGAGCCCACATTCTTTGAGTATTGGCAGCGGCATCGACATCGCTATCGCATCGACCGCAGCTTCAGAAAACGATAGCGCGACACTCCAAGTCTGATCAGACATTGAAAATGCTGGCGGCACTTTCGACCGGTCTATGCCTTTCGGTTTACGGCGTTGCGAAAAGACGATCGGGTCTCGCCAATTCGACCGGGGCAACGCTCTCGCTCGCCGTGCTTGGGTTCAGAATTCGCGACCTGAACTCATAATCGCGCGGCCCACCAACTATCCCGTTCAACGCAGCCCGAGAAAGCTGGCGACGACGAGAATGACGACGATGACGCCGATGATATAGAAAATGTTCATGGTGTACTCCTATTGAAGCACGCGCGATTTCAGCATGAAAGCGCGGCGCTCCAACAAGGAACGTTCCTGTCTGCAAGTAGGTTCCAACGGCCAGGGAAGCTATTCGGCGACGAGGTGGTCAATTTTATACAGGCAGACGACGTCAATGAGCAGCGCGCATCAAAAGCGACCGAGATGACAGGGCTGCAGCGAAGACGCCGACCCGTCCTTGTTCAATGCTTGGTTTCGAGCCGATCAACCTGACCGGTACACGTCCGCGCCATCTGCAGCAGATACGGCTTGAGCGCCGGGCCAACTCTCACGCGATGCCCGACTTGGGTCCGGAATGCGCAGCAAAGCGGACGTCCGTAGACCATCCTGAATTTTTGGATTCACGCAATAACTCACCTACGCGCTCCGCGAACTGAGTCGCCTCGTACGCAATAGCGATCTCGATACGGCGGCTGCGACAAAATAACCCGACGGGCAAATCAGTTCTGGTTTTCGGAAATCATGTCAAGCCCTAAATTTCCGAAAATCAAAAATATTCCCCTTTCCTTCGATCCAAATCACCGGCACATTCTGCCCATCCCGTCCCACTCAGAGGGGCGTTGGCCATCGTCACAACGAGGGGCGGGTCGCGGTGGACGCCTGGTTCACGTCTGACGACGGCGTGGATTAAGCGTACGGCAAAACCGTGTGGTCCTGGCGCCCGTTGCAGGCGTCAAGCTGTCGGAGAGGCGTGAGCGGAAACGGCAGTGACGGAGTCAACCAAGAACTCGTCTCCGGGGAGAGCACGGCATAAGCCGTAAAGCCATTGCGCAGGGAATGTCGGATGTTCTCCGCTGCCCTGTATGCTCATGTGCAGCATTTTTTGTGCTAACCGCACATGAGACCGCGGGTGCAGCGCGCATCCGGCATTCCCTGCGCCCTCTGATTCCTCGGAGGGTCGAACGGACGCAAACCTTGGGCGTATCGCGCCGCGAGAACGCGGATTCACATCCTCCGCTGTTCGACATGTAAGTCCGAATCGCCAAGGGCGCCCGGTCAATCGGGCTCGACCTGCCGGGCCCCGTATTCCAGCCGGGACCACGGCGAGCCGGCTTGCCGAGCGAAGGGAGACACTATGAACAACGGACAATATGACAGAACGGCATTCTGTTCGCCCAAGCCCTTGACCAACGGCGGATTCATCGGTTGAGATGCAACCATGTTCCGGGGCAAATCCATCCTGCTGATCCTTGCGCTCACGGCGCCGTCGCTGGCGTCGGCGCAGACCATCAGCTTTGGCGAGGGGGCCGCCATTCTCGGCAAGAGCTGCGCCCCCGACATCACCGCCAATTGCCGCGGCGTCAACATCGACTCCACCCGCCTGAAGGAGTGTCTCTATCGCAACCAGGACGTGATGTCGGCGGCGTGCAAGACCGATTATCCCCGGGCGTTCGATGCGATCCAGAAACGCATCGCGGCGCGTGCCACCGTCGGGCGGGAGTGCGAGTTCGAAGTGGTCAAGAAGTGCGGCGGCAAGGGACGCGAGGTGTTCAAGTCCCTGGCTTGCCTGCTGGCGTTGCCGACCGTGAGCGCGCGATGCACCAAGTCCATCGCCGATGTCGGCTACCGGGCGCAGGACGACGTCGCAACCAAGCTCAGCGGGCTGGAAACACCGCTGGAGCTGGATATCCCCGCGCTGCGCCAGCAAGTCCTCGAGCGCTCGAAACAACGGGGCAAGAACGAACCCCCGCCGAACAAAAGGCCGCCGATCGCGCCCGAACTGAGCAAGCTGCCGAGCTTCAATGTCGACATCCAGTTCGACACCGACACCCCGATCGTGCGGCCGGAATCCTATCAGACCATCGGACGGCTGGCCGATACGCTGGTCAACTCCGCATTGCTGAACTACACGTTCCTGATCGTCGGCCATGTCGAATCGACCGGCAGGCGCGACCACAACGTCTTCCTCAGCCAGCGCCGCGCCGACGCGATCCGCGACATCCTGGTCAACACCTTCAAGATATCGGCGAAGCGGCTGCAGTCGGTCGGACTGGGCGAGGAGCAACTGCTCGATCCCGCCCGTCCCAATGGACCCGTCAATGCGCAGACGCAGATCATGACGCTGGCGAAGGTGCCCGAGCAGGCCGAGCCGGCCGCGGCGGCAAAAGGCGCGGCTGCGAAAAAACCGGCCAAGAAAAAGCAGTAGCAAGAGATTATAATTCCATTCGCCGATTGCGAAGCGGCCCGCGCATTCCTATCTGAAAGTTCCCGCTGCCCCCGCCCGCGCTAACGCGGCCGCAGCGCTGCGCCATCTCAGTTGCCACAATTTCAGATCAGACTGCGACCATGCTCTCCATGTCCCCGATCATTTCCGTCGCCAACCTGTCCAAGACCTATGGTTCGGGTTTCAAGGCGCTGAACGGCATCAATCTGGATATCCGCCGCGGCGAGATTTTCGCGCTGCTGGGACCGAACGGCGCCGGCAAGACCACGCTTATATCGATCATCTGCGGCATCGCGAACTTGAGCGAAGGCCGCGTCACCGTCGACGGCCACGACATCAACAAGGATTACCGCGCCGCACGCTCGCTGATCGGGCTGGTGCCGCAGGAACTGCACACCGACGCCTTCGAATCGGTGTGGGCGACCGTGAGCTTCAGCCGCGGCCTGTTCGGCAAGCCGAAGAACCCCGCCCATATCGAGAAGGTGCTCAAAGACCTGTCGCTGTGGGACAAGAAGGATTCCAAGATCGTCACGCTGTCCGGCGGCATGAAGCGCCGCGTCATGATCGCAAAGGCGCTGTCGCACGAGCCGCAGATCCTGTTCCTCGACGAGCCGACCGCGGGCGTCGACGTCGAACTGCGCAAGGGCATGTGGGAAGTGGTGCGCACCCTGCAGGCCTCCGGCGTCACCATCATCCTGACCACGCATTACATCGAAGAGGCCGAGGAGATGGCCGACCGCATCGGCGTCATCAACAAGGGCGAGATCATCCTGGTCGAAGACAAGGCCGGGCTGATGCAAAAACTCGGCAAGAAGCATCTCAAGCTGTATTTGCAGAGCAAGGTCGAGGCGATCCCTGAGGCGCTTGCCGCCTACAATCTCGAACTGTCCGAGGACGGCCGCGCGGTGACCTATAATTACGACACCAAGGGCGACCGCACCGGCATCACCAGCCTGCTCAGCGACCTCCGTAACGCCGGCATCCGCATCTCCGACCTCGACACGACGCAATCGTCGCTCGAAGACATCTTCGTCAGCCTGGTGAGGGCACCATGAACTGGCGGGCCGTTCAAGCCATCTATCTGTTCGAAATGGCGCGCACCTGGCGCACGCTGCTGCAGAGCATCGTCTCGCCGGTCGTTTCCACCTCGCTGTATTTCGTGGTGTTCGGCGCCGCGATCGGCTCGCGCATCACCGAGGTCGACGGCGTCAGCTACGGCACCTTCATCGTGCCGGGACTGGTGATGCTGTCGGTCTTGACACAGAGCATCGCCAACGCCTCGTTCGGCATCTACTTTCCGAAATTCGTCGGCACGATCTATGAACTGCTGTCGGCGCCGGTGTCGTATTTCGAGATCGTGCTAGGTTACGTCGGCGCCGCCGCAACCAAGTCGATCATCCTCGGCCTGATCATCCTCGCCACCGCCGCCCTGTTCGTGCCGCTGCACATCATGCATCCCTGGTGGATGCTGACCTTCCTGGTGCTGACGGCGGTGACCTTCAGCCTGTTCGGCTTCATCATCGGCATCTGGGCCGACGGTTTCGAAAAACTGCAGATGATCCCGATGCTGGTGGTGACGCCGCTGACCTTCCTCGGCGGCAGCTTCTATTCGGTGAACATGCTGCCATCGGGCTGGCGCACCATCACGCTGCTCAATCCGGTGGTCTATCTGATCTCCGGCTTCCGCTGGAGTTTCTACGAAATCGCCGACGTCAGCGTCGGCTTAAGCCTCGGCATGACGCTGGGCTTCCTCGCGGTGTGCATGGTGATGGTGTGGTGGATCTTCAGGACGGGGTACCGGCTCAAGAATTGACGGACTCCCCCGCCCGCTCGCGAAAAAGTCAGCACTATCAGCGTGATTCAGCCCCCTCTCCGCCTTGTTTGCGCCGTGGGGCACATTAACGATGGGTCCGCAGGCCGCTGGAACGGCGACCGGATTCCGGGCATATTGGATGCCGGGGGACGGAGAGCCGCTTCGCTTGCATTCATGGCGCTGCGGTAAAACGGCCTGGAGGCCAAAGTGAAATTGCGTTCCTTCCTCGTTGCCGTCACCGGCCTGATGTTGTTCATGACCAGCGCCGCGCAGGCCAAAGTCGCCATCACCGTCGACAAGGATAGCCAGCAGATGACCGTCGCCGTCGACGGCGTCGAGCGCTATCGCTGGCCGGTGTCGAGCGGCCTTCCCTCCTATGAAACGCCGAACGGCAGCTTCCGCGCCTTCCGCATGGAAGCGGATCACTATTCCAAGGAATTTGACGAAGCGCCGATGCCGCATTCGATCTTCTTCACGAAGGTCGGCCACGCCATTCACGGCACCGATTCGGTCAACCGGCTCGGCTCTCCGGCTTCGCATGGCTGCGTGCGGCTGTCGCGCGACAACGCCGCGAAGCTCTATGCGCTGGTGCAGGAGCAAGGCGTGCTCAACACCACGGTGACGCTGACCGGCTCATCCCAGGTCGCCTTGGCGCGCAATCCGCGGCCGCGCACCAACGCCGTCGCACGCCGTGCTCCGGCGCAGCAATATGAGCAGCAATCCAACGCCGCTGGTGATCCCGTCGTGATCACGCCGCAGCCCGGCATGGCGCCGCAGGGTCGCGCCGAGGACGGCTACATCTATCCGGCCGACGGCAGTTCCAGCGAGGCGCGTTATCCGGCGCCGCGCGATCGCCGCCTCTACGGCGCCCAGGCCTATCCGCAGCCGCAGCCGCAATATTATGACAACCGCGGCTACGCGCCGGCGCCGCAGGGCTATTACCAGCCGCAGCCGCAGCCATATTACCAGCGGCGCGGGCTGTTCACCTATCAGGATTGATCGAGACTTGCGGTTGCAACGGTGGCCGCGACGCCTGCCATGTGTCGTGAAGCAGCATCCCGCTGGCCATCGCCACGACGAACACAATCACGCCCGGCGACAGCGTCGCCAGGCTCTCCAGCGCCGGTCCCGGGCACAATCCGACGAGACCCCATCCTACTCCGAACATTCCTGCGCCCAGCACCAGCGGCGCATCGATGTCGGATTTGCGCGGCCAGAAATACTGCCCGGCCAGCACCGGCCGCGCGCGCTGCCTTGCCAGCATGAAGCCGGGAGTGGCGACAGCCAATGCCGCCGCCATCACCACGGCGAGGCTCGGATCCCACGCGCCAAAGATATCGAGGAATGCGAGCACTTTGGTCGGCTGCACCATTCCCGAGACGAGCAGGCCGGTTCCGAAGATCAGGCCACACAACAACGGCGCGATGATCCGCGATATGATTTCCATGGCTCAGCCTCCCAACATGTGGCGGGTGACGGCCACGGTGATAACCGCCGTCACCATAAAGACGATGGTCGCCGCGATCGAGCGCACCGACAGCCGTCCAATCCCGCAAATGCCGTGACCGGAGGTGCAGCCGCCGCCGAGCCGCGTGCCGAAACCGACCAATAGCCCCGCCGCCACGATGACGGCCCAGTTCGCCGGCAGCTTGGGTGTCGCCATGCCGTAGCCGATCCATCCGGCGATAACGGGAACCAGCATCAGCCCAGCGATGAAGGCGATGCGCCAGGCCTTGTCTTCGCTCCTGATATTCAGGAGCCCCGCAAAGATGCCACTGATGCCGGCGATCCGGCCGGTCAGCAGCATCAGCAGCACGGCGGAAAGGCCGATCAGCGCTCCGCCGATCGCGGCCGACACGGGAGTGAAATTGGCCATGGCGAAATTCCGTTCGTTTGGAAAGCGCGCCGAACCATAAACCTGCAACGAATTATCGCAATGGGCCTATTGGTCGCCGTCGCGCATCCGGCGCCAAACGGCCCCCAGCACGTTGGAGTAATCGTCGGTCCAGACCCGCTGGTGGTCTTCGGCCTCGGTCTCGGCCCATTTGTCCGATGACGCGAGCGCGCCAACATCCGCCTCGTGCCGCGCCGACACCACCACCGAGGTCGAGAAGATGTACTCACTGTCGCGGCCGGAATCCTCGCTGTAGACCCAACTCTTCATGTCGTTGGCGTCGGCAATGCCGACGACGACGCTGGACAGCTCCAGATGCCGGTTGGAAACGTGCATCGCGACCACACCCTGCGGCGCGAGCTTTTCCTTGTAGATCTCCATCGCCTCTTCGGTCGCCAGATGAATCGGAATTGCATCCGACGAATAGGCGTCGACGATGATCAGGTCGTAGACACCGTTCGGTTCGCGCGCGAAGGTCAGCCGCGCATCGCCGATCACCGGCTTCAGGTCCGGCTCGCACTTGCTGATATAGGTGAAATATTTCGGATCGCGCGCGGTATCGACCATCGTCTGGTCGATCTCGAAGAACTTCCAGTCCTCGCCCGGCAACGAGGCGCAGGTCAGCGTGCCCGAGCCAAGCCCGATCACCGCAACCCGCAGCGCGGCCCCTTTCCGCTCCCGCACCGCCGTGATCGCCTGCCCGATGCCGCCATCCTTGTGGTAGTAGGTGATCGGCTCGGGCCGGCCGATCACTGGCGTGCCGTCATCGTTCTTGAATTTTTCGGCGCCGTGGATCGTGGTGCCGTGCATCAGCACATGATACTGGCCGTTCGACGTCACCACGATCTTGTGGACGCCGAAGAAGCTGCGCACGGTCTCCACCCGCCCGTCGTCGGAAGGGTAGGCGCGCAGCAGCACCAGCGCCACCACCACGGTTGCAAAGATCTTCCAGCGGCTGGCGTTCAGCCCAAGTGCCAGCAATGCCGAGAGCACGCCGACCGCGCCGATCATCCAGACGCGGTGATCGTCGAGCCAGTGCATGACCTTGCCTGGTGACCAGGACGGTGCGATCAGCGCCACCGCCAGCACGGCGAGGAACGGCCAGTACCAATCGCTCCAGCTCGGCAACCGTTCGTTACCCGTCGGCCGGCACAACGCCGCCAGTGCCAGCAGGATCGGATATTCGGCGATCCAGGAAAAGGTGAAGGGGGCGATCAGGCCCGCGAAGAGGCCGCCGACCATACCGCCGAACGACAGCGCGACATAGAAGCCGGTGAGATACTTGGCGGCCGGCCGCGTCCGCGCCAGTTCGCCATGGCAGGCCATCGCGATGACGAAGAAACACAATTGGTGTCCGCCGAGCGTCAGCAGCAAATTCTGCTCGCCGCCGAAGGCCAGCAGCACGACGACGCCGGCGATCGCCAGCGGCTGCGCCAGCAACATCCATTTGTGCGGCAGCAGCGGCCGCGACTGGAACACCAGCACCCAGGTCAACAGATACAGCGACAGCGGCAGCACCCATAACAGAGGAGCCGCGGCGACGTCGGTGGAGATATGCGCTGTCACCGCGATCAGCAGACCCGACGGCACCGCTGCGAGGAAAATCCAGCGCGCGCGCGTCATCCATGACGGCGCCGGCGCATCCGCATCGTCGGCAGGCATGTTCAGGTCAGCTGCATTGGCCGGCGAACGCAGCAGCAACATTGCGCAGCTTGCGATCAGCACGATCAGCACGCCATAGCCGCAAGTCCATATCAGGTTTTGCGCGCGGAGCGTAAACATGGGCTCCAGCAGCACCGGATAGGACAACAGCGCCAGGAAACTGCCGATGTTCGAGGACGCATAGAGAAAGTAGGGATCGGGCCCGCTGGGATGGCCGGTGCGGACGAACCAGGCCTGCAGCAGCGGGTTGTTGGCGGCGAGCGCAAAGAACGGCAGCCCGATCGATACCGCAAAGAGACCCAATAGCCAGACCGCATAGCCAGAATTCGGCGGCTCGCCCCAGCCGCTCGAGATCGACAGCGGCAGCGTCAGCATGGCAACGACGAGCAACACCAGATGCACGGCCACAGGGACGGCGCGGTTGCGGAGCTGCATCAGAAAATGCGCATAGGCATAGCCGCCCAGCAGCAGCGACTGAAAGAACACCATCGCCACCGACCACACCGCCGGCGAGCCGCCGAGACGCGGCAGCACCATCTTGGTAAACAGCGGCTGCACCGAGAACAGCAGCAGCGCGCTGACGAAGATCGCCGCGGTGTAGACCACCAGAACCATCCGGTTCCGGGAATCGGACGACAGGTCCGTGGCGGCGGACGGTTCAGAAAGGCTCATGAGAGCTCCGGCATGGACCCGGCGGGCGCCGGAGGGCGGATTCTTGGCGACAGGGCGCCGCGAGAGCGCAATGGAGCATAAGGTACCTGCGTCGGCAATGCAGGCCGGGACGTCAAATCCCTCATTTGATGCTGTGCGGACATTCACATCTTCGCTATGGAGGAACGTCATTCCGGGGCGCGCGAAAGCGCGAACCCGGAATCTCGAGATTCCGGCGAACCATCCCGGAATGACCACACAGATCTTGAAGCGCACATGAACGAAACGGACGTCGTCATCATCGGTGCGGGGCATAACGGCCTCACCTGCGCGGCCTATCTCGCGATGGCCGGCCTGCGCGTGAAGCTGGTCGAGCGCCGCAAGGTGGTCGGCGGCGCCGCCGTAACCGAGGAATTCCACCCGGGATTCCGCAATTCGGTGGCCGCCTACACCGTCAGCCTGCTCAACCCGCAGATCATCGCCGATTTGAAGCTGGCCGAGCACGGCCTGCGCATCGTTGAACGCCGCGCGCAGAATTTCCTGCCCGCGCCCGATGGCAGCTATCTCCTCACCGGCGAGGGCCGCACCCGGGATTCAGTCACCAGATTGAGCCCACGCGACGCCGATCGCATCGATGCGTTCGCACACGAGCTGGAGGGCATTGCGGATGTATTGCGGCAACTGGTGCTACGCGCCCCGCCGAACATCGTCGAAGGCTTCAGCCTCGGCGCCATCCGCGAGACTTTCAATGCGCTCGGCACCGCCAGTATCCTGAAAAAGCTGTCGCTGGAACAGCAGCGCAGCCTGCTCGATCTGTTCACACGCTCGGCCGGCGAGATGTTGGACGAGCGCTTCGGGAGCGACCTGGTAAAAGCGCTGTTCGGCTTCGACGCCATCGTCGGCAATTACGCCAGCCCCTACGCGGCAGGCTCGGCTTACGTGATGCTGCACCATGCGTTCGGCGAGGTGAACGGCAAAAAGGGCGTGTGGGGCCACGCCATCGGCGGCATGGGCGCGATCACGCAGGCGATGGCGCGCGCGGCGCGCGGCCATGGCGCCGACATCGAACTCGATGCCGGCGTGCGCGAGGTGATTGTCGAAGGCGGCCGCGCGGTTGGTGTCATCCTCGACAATGGAAAGACCGTGCGCGCGAAATACGTCGTCTCCGGCGTCAATCCGAAATTGCTCTACACGCGGCTGGTGCCACGAGAAGCGCTGGCGCCGGAATTCCTCGCTCGCATCACCCACTGGCGCAACGGCTCCGGCACCTTCCGGATGAATGTGGCGCTGACCGCCCTGCCCTCGTTCACGGCGCTGCCGGGCGAAGGCGATCATCTCACGGCCGGGATCATCCTCGCCCCCAGTCTCGATTACATGGACCGCGCCTGGCAGGACGCCCGCGAGCGGGGCTGGAGCCGCGAGCCGGTGGTCGAGTTGTTGATCCCCTCGACGCTCGATGATTCGCTCTGCCCACCCGGCCAGCATGTCGCGAGCCTGTTCTGCCAACACGTCGCGCCGCAATTGCCGGACGGAAAATCGTGGGACGACCATCGCGAGGAAGTGGCCGACCTGATGATCGCGACGGTGGACAAATATGCGCCGGGCTTTGCGGGAAGCGTCGTCGGCCGACAGGTGCTGTCGCCGCTCGATCTGGAGCGCCAGTTCGGTCTGCTCGGTGGCGACATCTTTCACGGCGCGCTGACGCTGAACCAGTTGTTCTCGGCGCGGCCGATGCTGGGCCATGCCGATTACCGCGGGCCGCTGAAGGGCCTTTACCATTGCGGCTCGGGCGCCCATCCCGGCGGCGGCGTCACCGGCGCCCCCGGCCACAACGCCGCCAAGGCGATCCTGGGCGATCACCGCGCGCTGTTTGGTTGAGGGGCGCAACACCGCTACCGGTGCCGCGCCCTGCTCGGTGGCTAGATGGCGTCGTAGGCTTCGGTCGGAAGCACCCGCGCGGTCTGCATCATCGCCAGCGGCGAGATCGTCTCCATCGCGGACTGCTGGCGCTCTTCAGCCGACGGATAGCTGACGAAAGCGCACAACGCACACATGACTGCAATAACTGCCGTAATCCTGGCCATTTCAAATTTCCCCCTTGTTATATTTATTTACGGCACCGATCCTGGCATGCGCCCGTTTAACGCCGGGTTCCCGCATCCCCGGTCGCGGCGCCGATCAGCAAACGCTGTGAATCGGCGGTGAATTGGCTAACAAGCCTTGAAAATTGCGATCGCTTCCGCCGTGGACAAGGTGTGGAAAAACCGTTGGACCACCGGTGGAGAAACTGATGCATCGGCGGTGCAAACCGGCAGTGCTGGCCTGTGGAAGCCTCCTGTATGTTCCGGTGCATGACCTTGTGGATAAGCGTTGCGTCAAGGGTCGATAAACTGTGCAAGCGCGACCGCACGCCAGGCGGCGACCGCTCAATCAATCAGGGAATGAGGCGATGGGTGTCCTCGACGCAATTAGGAGAGTGGTTCTTATGCTGGAAATGGGGCTGGCAAGATCAGCCATGATTGAGGTACTTCAGAGAGGCCACGGAACCGGTTCCGCCGGCCGCCGCCAGTGGTAGGTTCTCCCGACCTTACGAACTGAAACTTGCTTAAGTTTGAGCCTTCCCGCTGTTTTCTCGTGGTTCCCCAATGACCTCCACCCCTGCTACCTCCCGTGCGGCCTTCGCGGTCGGCACTGAGACCGCCGCCAAGCTAGTTGTCGATATACTTACCGAAGTCTTTCTTGAGGGGCAGGCCGCCATCGCCGCGTTTGAAGGTCCGGGCGGCCGCTGGGATGTCTCCATGCATTTTGCCGTCGCGCCGGATCAGGCGCTGGTGCGCGAACTCGTCACCAACGCCGCCGGCGCAGACATCGCCAAGAATATCGCCTTCGACACGGTCGAGGCCAAGGACTGGGTCAAGGCCACGCTCGAGGACCTCGTCCCGGTCCCGGCCGGGCGTTTTGTCGTGCACGGCCACCACGACCGCGCGCGAGTGCCATCCAACAAGATCGGCATCGAGATCGAGGCGGCGCTGGCGTTCGGCACCGGCCACCACGGAACCACGCGCGGCTGCCTGCTGCTGCTCGATCATGTCCTCAAAGCGCACCGCCCTCGGCGCGTGCTCGACCTCGGCACCGGCACCGGCGTGCTGGCGATCGCGGCGGCCAAGGCGCTGCAGGAGAACGTGCTGGCCAGCGACATCGATCCGCTCTCGGTGCGGGTTGCGCAGGAGAACGCCCGGCTGAACGTGTCAGGGCATCTGGTGCAGGCGATCCCTGCCACCGGCTTCTCGGCGCCGCAATTCGCGCAGGCCGGCCCGTTCGATCTGGTGCTGGCGAATATCCTCGCCAATCCGTTGCGGCAATTGGCAACGCCGATGGCGCGGCATCTGGCACCATCGGCGCTGGTTATCCTGTCGGGACTGCTGACGCCGCAAGCGGCTTCGGTGATCGCCGCTTATCGTGCGCGGGGCATGGTCCCGGTGCGGCATCTGCGCATCGAAGGCTGGAGCAGCCTGCTGCTGCGCAACGTGGGCTAGAAACTCATTTAGTTTTGACGCGTTTTCTTCACGCGAACCGGATCCACTTCGCTCGAAAACGCTCCTATTCAGGGGGCTTGTAGCGGGCGATGACGCCCTTCTCTTCTTCCTGCTTTGTGCGTTTGACCCGCGCCTCGACGAACCGGTCCAGTATCTGAACGATGACGCCACGCTGCTTCTTGTTGGCGATCGGAGGGGCTGGGCCGCGGCGGACGGGCGGCGAGATCTTCTCAAACATAAAGGCAGGCATCGTGTATCCCCTCTTCGTTGAGATGAAACACTCCTGGAATTTCCCCTGGTAGCATCACGTGAACGGCTTGCCCGGCAAACCGTTCCGTCCGATCTAACGCGGACATGGATATTGAAGCACAGATTATGCCAAATTATGGCTATGTTGTGCGGACCTGCACCCAACCCCTGAGTGACCCGGCCATGTTCGAAGCCCATTTCCAGACATTCGAAGACCTCGAAAGCGGCGTGGCGCTGGCCGCACGGCTGGCCGCCTTCCGCGAGGAACTGGCGCGGCGCAAGCTGACGGGATTCGTGATTCCCCGCGCCGATCAGCAGCAAAATGAATATGTGCCGCCGTCGGAAGAGCGGCTGGCCTGGCTCACCGGCTTCACCGGCTCGGCCGGCATGGCCGCCGTCCTGACCAAGGAAGCCGCTGTTTTCGTCGATGGCCGCTACACGCTGCAGGCCGCCAAGCAGGTCGACCGCAAGGCCTGGCATATCGAGCCGCTGGCCGATCCGCCGCCGGAGCACTGGCTGGCCAAGCATCTTAGCCCCGGCGATCGCCTCGGTTTTGACCCATGGCTGCACACGTCGGCGGCAGCCGAGCGGCTGGCGGCGGCCTGCGCCAAGGCCGGCGCGGAGCTGGTCGCGGTGGACAACAACCCGCTCCACGCGGTGTGGACCGAACGCCCCGCCCCGCCGCTCGGCCCGGTCGCCATTCATGGCGCGCAGTTTTCCGGCGAGATCGAAGCCGAGAAGCTCAAGCGCATCCGGCTGGAGATCGTAAAACTCGGCGTCGATGCGCTGGTGCTGTCGGATTCGCACGCGGTGGCCTGGAGCTTCAACATCCGCGGCGCCGACGTCTCGCACACGCCGCTGCCGTTGTCCTACGCGCTGGTGCCGAAGGACGGCCGTCCCACCATCTTCATCGACCACCGCAAGCTCTCGAACCTGACGCGCGACCATCTCGAACAATCCGCCGACGTCCGCGAGCCCGACGCGCTGACGCCGATGCTGACCGAACTCGCGCAAAAGGGCGCCGCAGTCGCCCTCGACAGCGCCACCGCGGCCGATGCGTTGAGCCGCATGATCGCATCCGCCGGCGGCAAGCCGGTGCGCGGCAACGATCCTGTCAGTCTCTTGAAGGCGGTGAAGAACATCACCGAGATCGAAGGCACCCGCACCGCGCATCGGCGCGACGCGGTGGCGCTGACGCGGTTTCTGGCCTGGATCGACCGCGAGGCGCCGTCGGGCGCGCTGACCGAGATCGACACCGTCGAGGCGCTGGAGACCTTCCGCCGCCAGACCTGCGCCCTGAAGGACGTTTCGTTTCCGACCATCGCCGGCACCGGGCCGAACGGCGCCATCGTGCACTACCGCGTCACCCGCAAGAGCAACCGGCGGATTTCGTCCGGCGACCTGCTGCTGATCGATTCCGGCGCGCAATATGAAGACGGCACCACCGACGTCACCCGCACCATCGCGATCGGCGAGCCGACGGACGAAATGCGCGACCGCTTCACCCGCGTGCTGCGCGGCCATATCGCGATCGCGCGCGCGGTATTCCCCGACGGCACCACCGGCGCCCAGCTCGACAGCTTCGCGCGGCAATATCTTTGGGCCGCCGGTCTCGATTTCGAGCACGGCACCGGCCACGGCGTCGGCAGCTATCTCTCGGTGCATGAGGGTCCGGCGCGGATTTCCAAGCTCGGCACCACGCCGCTGAAGCGCGGCATGATCCTGTCCAACGAACCCGGCTACTACAAGACCGACGCTTACGGTATCCGGATCGAGAATCTCGAACTTGTCGTCGGCACCGACGTTGCCGGCGCCGAAAAGCCGATCAACGCGTTCGAGACGCTGACGCTGGCCCCGATCGACCGCCGCCTGATCGACGTGCACATGCTGAGCCCGACCGAACTGAAATGGCTGAACGACTACCACGAGCGCGTCAACCGCGAGGTACGACCGCACCTCGATGACAACGCGACCAAGCTGTGGCTGGACGACGCGACGGCCGCGCTGCTGCCGCTTTAATAGTCGCCCCGTCTCTCCGACTGTCGTCCCCCGCGAAGGCGGGGGACCCAGTACGCCGCGGCTTATCCGCATATAACTCCGGCCTCTGGAATACTGGATCATCCGCCTTCGCGGATGATGACAGTTGGGGTTGTTGCACGAGACGAAACATCACCATGCCGCCTCCCGATCCCGGCATAGCCGCATGCCGAAACGGCCGTATTCGCCGTGAGCCATCCCGCTACAGTCCCATTCACACAACTGGATCGGACCTGAATGCATGGCGTGATGGGCAAACCGCCCGGTGCTGCTGGCGACACCGGCGGCATCGCGACGTCGAAGATGATGCTGCTGATGCTCGTCGCGATGACGGGCGTCGCCCCGATCTCGCTGTACCTGCTGGTGCCGGCGCTGCCCGTGCTGGCAACGACGTTCGGGCGCGATATTTCGATCGCGCAGATGACGGTGTCGCTGTTCATGGTCGGCATCGCCTGCTCGCAGATCATCATGGGGCCGCTGTCGGACCGCTTCGGGCGCCGCCCGGTGCTGCTGTGCGGGCTCGCTTTGATGGTCGCGGCGAGCGTTGGCTGCATCTTCGCCGAAACCCTGCCGCAACTGATCGCCGCGCGCTTTTTGCAGGCGCTTGGCGGCGCCACCGGCATGGTGGTCAGCCGCGCCATCATCCGCGATCTCTACAGCCGCGACCGCATCAGCTCCATGATCAGCCTCGTCATTGCGGTCATGATGATCGCGCAGATGCTGAGCCCGTTGACCGGCGGCCTGCTGGAAACCGCGTTCGGCTGGCGCGCGATCTTCTATCTGATCACCGCGGCTTCGCTGACGATCACGGTAGGCATCGCGATCATGCTGCCGGAAACCCGCCGCGAGCGCGCCGCCGGCAGCAGCTTTCGCCGCGACATCGGCGGCCTCATCACGTCGCGGGCGTTCATCGGCTACGCATTGTGCCAGGTGCTGGCCTCGCAGATCATCTTCACCTTCGCCGGCGGCGGGCCCTATGTCGTGGTCACGCAAATGGGCCGCACCAGCGCCGAATACGGCGCGTGGTTTGCGACAACCGGCTTCGCCTATCTGGTCGGCAATCTCTTCTGCGTGCGCTTTTCGCCGCGCTATCAGCTGGAGAAGCTGATCTGGTTCGGGCTGGCGCTGCAGCTCGGCGGCAGCCTGCTCAATCTGGTGTGGAGTCTTGCGGGAACCAACCAGGCGCCGTCGTTCCTGTTCGGCACCCAGATGATCGTGATGTTCGCCAATGCCTTCGTGATGTCGAATTCGGCGGCCGGCGCGCTCAGCGTCCGCCCCGAAGCCGCCGGCACCGCATCCGGCGCGATGGGATTTTTGCAGATGGGGATCGGCTCGCTGGTGTCGCAGTTCGGCGCCTATCTCGGCGGCCATTCCGCCACGACACTGCCGCTCACCGCCGCGATCTTCGCGATCTCGATCGCCTGCGCCTCGACCATGATCTTCATCGTGCCGCGCAGGAAGGTGCCGTAAGCCAGGCGGACGAGGAAGAACGGGGATGCTGTGAGACGATTCAAT
This sequence comes from Bradyrhizobium sp. AUGA SZCCT0176, assembly GCF_018130145.1. Lineage (GTDB taxonomy): Bacteria > Pseudomonadota > Alphaproteobacteria > Rhizobiales > Xanthobacteraceae > Bradyrhizobium. The sequence goes on from NZ_JAFCMB010000006.1 coordinate 400,553, forward strand.
GAACGGCGCCACACTCGTCGTCCCGGGCTTGACCCGGGACCCATACCGCGTGATCTCTCGATGAAGATGCGGTAACAGAGACCGTTCGCAAAACTTCTTCCTGTGGCTATGGGTCCCGGGTCAAGCCCGGGACGACAGCGTATTTGTTTTTGCACTGTACTGAACACACCTTCGCATTCTCGCGACGCGATGCGCCCGAGGTTTGCCAGAAACTTCCCGCCCTCTCATAGAGAGGGCGCAGGGAAGACCGGGTGCGCGCTGCACCCGCGGTCTCGTGTGCGGTTAGCACAAAACAAAATGCACACGAGCATACAGGGCAGCGGAGAACACCCGGCCTTCCCTGCGCAATGGCTTTACGGCTTATGCCGTGATCTC
>NZ_JAFCMB010000051.1 GCF_018130145.1 Bradyrhizobium sp. AUGA SZCCT0176
TTGACGGGATTGAGGATGTCGCTGGGCACATCGGGCAGCGCGGTCGGGACTGCGAAACCGAAATATTTGTCGGTGCGGAATTCGACATTGCGCAGCGAACCGTTGAGGGCCGCGGTGAGCAGCGCGCGCGTCACCTTGATCGGCATCCGGCTTCCGGTGCCGTATTTGCCGCCGGTCCAGCCGGTGTTGACCAGCCAGCAATCGACATTGTGCTTGGCGATCAATTCGCGCAGCATGTTGCCGTACACCGACGGATCAAGCGGCAGGAACGGCGAGCCGAAGCAGGTGGAAAATTCCGGCTGCGGCTCGTTGCCGAGACCGCGCTCGGTGCCGGCGACCTTGGCGGTATAGCCGGACAGGAAGTGATACATCGCCTGCGCCGGCGTCAGCTTTGCAATCGGCGGCAACACGCCGAAGGCGTCGGCCGCCAGCATCACCACGTTCTTGGGCTGGCCGGCACGTCCGGTGCGCGAGGCGTTCGGGATGAAGTCGAGTGGATAGGCCGAACGGGTGTTTTCGGTCTTCGAACCATCGTCGAAATCGGGCACGCGGGTGCGCTCGCCGAGCACGACGTTTTCCAGCACCGCGCCGAAGCGGTTGGAGGCCGCGAAAATCTCGGGCTCGGCTTCCGGGGACAGCTTGATGCACTTGGCGTAGCAGCCGCCTTCGAAATTGAAGACGCCGTCCTTGCCCCAGCCATGCTCGTCGTCGCCGATCAGCGTGCGCTTGGGATCGGCCGACAGCGTGGTCTTGCCGGTGCCGGACAGGCCGAAGAAGATCGCGGTGTCGCCGTCGGGGCCGACATTGGCCGAGCAGTGCATCGGCAGCACGCCCTTGGCGGGCAGATAATAGTTTAGCGTCGTGAACACGCTCTTCTTCATCTCGCCGGCATAATAAGACCCGCCGATCAGGACGATCTTGCGGGCGAAATCGATCGCGACGACGTTCTCGGACTTGCAGCCGTGACGTTTGGGATCGGCGCGGAAGCTCGGCAAATCGATGATGGTCAGCTCCGGCACGAAGCTGGCGAGATCCGATGCGTCGGGGCGGATCAGCAGCGTGCGGATGAACAGCGAATGCCAGGCGAGCTCGGTGAAGACGCGGGTCTTGATCTGAAAGCTCGGATCGGCGCCGCCATGGAGGTCCTGCGCGAACAGCGTCATGCCTTCGGCGTGCTTCAGGAAATCAGCATAGAGCGCGTCGAACTGCTCCGACGTGATCGACTGGTTGCCGGCCCACCACATCTTCTCGGTGGAGGCGTCGCGCACCGTGAACTTGTCCTTCGGGCTGCGGCCGGTGAACTCGCCAGTGTCGGCGCACAGTGCGCCATCGGCGGACAGCACGGCTTCGCCGGATGACAGCGAATATTGGTAGAGCTGCGGCGCTCCGAGGTTCCAATGCACCTCTTTGAGTTTCTTTAAGCCAAATTTATCGGCGCCAAAGG
>NZ_JAFCMB010000052.1 GCF_018130145.1 Bradyrhizobium sp. AUGA SZCCT0176
ATGTCAAGTGTTTTAGGGGGCACTACAGGAGTTACTAACTCTGGTGCAACCATCATGACCTATGATCTAATCTTTAAAAACTGCTAATAAAAATCAGTACTATGGAAAATGCCCTTGGGGGCCCCCGCGTGAGTGGGGGAGGCCACCAGCAAAAAATTCAGACTTCACAAAATTAGGGTTAGGGTTAACGTTAGTTAGAGTTAGTTAGGGTTCGTCATCACGTGTCACGTGACTTATCGCTCTTGTAAACACCGCCCGGCGGGAGTATCCCCCGAGGCTAGTATTACTTACAAGAGCGACGTCTACCGTCCACCCGAGTCTCCCTAGGGGTGCTCGCCACCCCTATAAAAAGAAAAAAAAAAGAAATATTCTTTCCCAAAATGGTAATGTTTAACAGACCTTCATTGAAAGCAGCAGCCGCTACTATTCTTGCTGCAAGTAACTATGGTACCTCAACCAGTACAAAAACTGCACGCAGTCGTACCCAAACTCAAACAATCACTAAAAGAAAAAAGAAGATGGGCCGTTCTAATACTCTCAAGAAAAAGATGCTCGCCATCAAGCCCGCATTTCACGATAGTGTGCAAGATAGTGATCTTGCTGTTGCGCATAAGCACAACACAATTTACACCTTTTCACCTACTCAGGCCATCACTCAAGGAACTGGCAATGATGGACGTATTGGAGATAAAATCTATCTTGAGGCACTCAAGTTCAAAGGGGTCTACCATTCTGACGCTGCTACGGGTGCTTATACCCTGCGCCTCCTTATAGGTTATAGTTCTGAGGAATATAACGCCGCCACAGGCTTTGTGTCCGGGGCTGCCATTGCTGACTTCTTCCTTCCAAACACAGGGTCCACCTTCCGCACCAGCTCTATTGTCAATCCAAAGGCCTTCACAACTATTTATGATAGCACTATCGAAGTTAATTCGAACATTGCTAATACTCAAGAAATTAAAAATTTCGAGGATGCTATCCAACTCCAAAAGGATTTTTCATATCAATCATCTGCATCTCAATATGGTAAATCCATGAACTTATATGTTGTCATTATGTCAAGTGTTTTAGGGGGCACTACAGGAGTTACTAACTCTGGTGCAACCATCATGACCTATGATCTAATCTTTAA
>NZ_JAFCMB010000007.1 GCF_018130145.1 Bradyrhizobium sp. AUGA SZCCT0176
TTGGTAGAGCTGCGGCGCTCCGAGGTTCCAATGCACCTCTTTGAGTTTCTTTAAGCCAAATTTATCGGCGCCAAAGGCACCGTTACGTAGACCCGTCTCTTGCACGAAGAACCTCCTCGAACCCGCGTATCTCGATCGCGCGAATGCCGCTAAACGCGCTTCTGTCGCGGTGACCACTGAATATAGCCTTCCGGCTCCGGTCCGGCGACCTAATACTTGGCAACGCCGTGCTTGCCAAGCCGATCCCGCGCATTTTGGTTTATTCCAGCCAAGGCTTTGATCTGGATCAAACACTTGTTGCGGCGCGGGGCGTTTTGCAGCGCTCAACACGCGACCATCAGCCGCGCGATAGCGCTACCATTTGGTTTGCGCCGCACAATCCACGGTAAAGCTCAGCGCGGCGCACCCTCGCCGATCAGCGCAAACGGCGCCCAGAATGCCGGATAGGCATTTCGGGGCGACGAAGTATCGTTGAGGTAGGCCAGCATCGACTGGCGCAGCGCCTCGGCCCGGCCAAGCTTCGGGTCAGCCTTGAGGCGATCGAAGGTCGATGTCGTCAGCCGCGTCGCGGCCGCGGAATCCACCGCCCAGTGTGACACCAGCAATGCACGCGCGCCGGCATAGAAGAACGATCGCGCCAATCCCGACAGCGCTTCGGCGCCGGGCTTGTCGCCGGCGATCGTGTTGCAGGCTGATAGCACCACCCAATCGGCGTTGAGTTTCAGCTGCGCCACTTCGCTCGACGTGAGCAGGCCGTCGTCGAGTTCGGACGGCTGCTTCGGAATACTGAGCACCAGCGAGGGCTCGGCGATCCCCTTCACGTCCCCGGCGACGAGACCGTGGGTCGCGAAATAGACGATGCTGTAATCGGCGAGCCGGGCGCGCTTCACATTGGTTTCGCTGGCGTTCTCGCCGAGATGAATATCGCTTTCGGAAACGCCGAGATCCTTTGCGACCGCATTGAGTTCGTCGGCGGTATCAGGCAGTTGCGACAGCACGCGAGAGAGCCGCGCGCGATCGACACCGGCGCCTTGCCAGAAGTCGGTATAGGCCACGTTGGTGACGCCGCGCGCCGCGGACTTGATCGCCTCCGGCCCGGCTGCGCCGCGCTTGTCGCCAGCGCTATCCTGCAACGGATTGAACAGCGGATCGCCGAAACCGGTCATCGGTTTGGTGGTTTGATCCTTGCGGGCAATCGCCCGCAGCGTCTTCAGGCTTGCGACCGACGGCAACACCGACACCGCGTGACGCTTGAGCAGCCAGGCGGCATCGCGATAACCGTCGAGTTTTTCCGGGATCGCGGCCGGCGGCTTCTCCGTCACCAGCAAATGAAACGGCAGCGCCGTCAACGCGCCCGTGGGAACAATCAGAAGGCTGCGCTTGTCCTTCAGCCGTGTCTCGACGCGGCCCAGCAGGTGGTTGTACAGCCAGTGTGCGAATTCGAGATTGAACAGCGTGGATTTTCCCGACGAATCGCTGGCATTGGCGATATCCAGTCCACGGCGGAAATCGGCGACCAACTCATGCAGCCCTTCCGAGCCACGCCCGATCGGGGACCAGTCAAATCCCTCGCGCGTGATCGCAATGACGTAGCTGTCCTTTACCGTGACCGCGAGCAGCACCATCGCCTCATCGCCCGATAACAGCGACTGAATCTCCTTCACCGTCATTGGCAGTGGATTCGACAGCGCGGCGTAATCGGGAAATTCCGCAGACAAGGTCTTTTGCAACGACGGGCGTTCGCTCGAAATGGCGGCAAGCCTGGCCTTGGTCCGCTGCTCGGCAGCAAGGTCGCGCTTCGATCGCTCTTTGGAGACCGCCGCCACCAGAGCCTTGTCCAGCGCTTCCGCTTCCGCGGCGAGATCCTGATCCCGGCGCACCAGTTCGGCGAGCCGATCGTTGCCGGCAGCCAGCCGCACCGCCAGCTTGTTGACGGCTGACGCCGCCGACGACTGGGTGCCGCGCTGGATCGCATTGAGCATCGCATCCAGCGCTTGATCGGTCGGTATCAATTGGTTGCGCTCGGCGTCCGCCAGCACCGGCAGCACGGCGCGCAGCTCCCCGCGCCCGCTCGCAATCAGCCGCAGCGCCAGCGGCAACGCCTTTTCCGGGTAACCTGTATTTGCTTGGAAGAGCGCCAGATTGTTCATGGATCTGGCGGTATCGGGATGATTGGGGCCGACCGCGCGTTCACGGATCGCCAACGCCCGCTCGAATAGCCGCTCGGCATCACGGACACGGTCCGTCGGCCCATCGTAAAGCTCCGCCAGATTGTTGAGCGAACGCGCCACGTCGGGATGATCGGGGCCGAGCACTTTCTCGCGGATCGCCAGCGAGCGCTTGATCAGCGGCTCCGCTTTGGCAAAGTGGCCCTCGACCTTCTCGACCTGACCGAGATTGTTCAGAAGCGTCGCGACCGCCGGATGCTCCGGACCCGCCGCTTTCTCATAGATCGCCAGCGCGCGCCGGAACAACGGCTTGGAGTCGTCGTGGCGGCCCTGCTTCTCGTAATGGGTGCCCAGATTGTTCAGGGACTGCGCGACGTCGGGATGCCCGGATCCCAGCGACCGCTCACGGATCGCCAGTGCCCGCTTGAACAGCGGTTCAGCTTCGGCGTAGCGCTCCTGGCGCTGATAGAGCGCAGCGAGATTGTTTAGCGCCGCAGCGATGTCCGGCGACTCGGCGCCAGCCGTCTTCTCCAGGATCGCAATGGCCCGCCTGGACAGCGGCTCGGCTTCAGCGTCCCTGCCCTGACTGCCATAGAGCTGCGCCAGATTGTTCAGTGCGGCTCCGACGTCGCGATGCGCGGGGCCGTATTTCTTTTCCAGGGATTCGACCTGCCCCTGCGCCAGCGCAACAGCTTCGGCATATTTTCCGGCGCGGCTGAGCTCGTTGATTTTGGCGCTGACCGCCGCGGTCTCGCTCTTTTGCGCCGAGGACGGCGCACTGAGGCAAGTTGTCGCCAGCAGCGCGAGGCACAGCGAAAATACCAAACGATTGCGGGAATTCATGATGCGGACTTGACCTTTGGCCATCTCGACGCGGGCGTCGATTAGGTCGCGCGAATAGCCGCCGCCGTTCAAATTCCGCTTTCGCGTGGCTGCCTAGGGCTTGGCGGGCTCTTGGGCCCGCGCCTCGCCCGCCAACCGGACCAGCATTTTGCGTAAGGCAGTCCCGTTGGTGACCCGTTCCGGGAAATCCAGCCGCAGCGTGGCGGAGCCTGCCTGCATGTCCATGCCATCGGGGTCGCAGCCGGTGCAGGCCCAGTCGGCGGTGTCGGCCCCGAGCAGGCGCGTGGCGTAGAGGTTCATCGCCTCGCGGTGGTCCTCGTTCATGTGTTCCACGGCGCCCTGCTCGGCCTCCAACAGCCCCTCCGCATCGCTGATATCGGTCAGGAACTGCTGGGGGGTCAGGTCGATGATGCGGCCAAACCCGGCGACCAGATGGGCGCCTATGGGTGCGATCCGGAAGAACGAAAAATCCTTAAAGTCTACAAAGACTTCCGCGGATGGATGGGCGTTGAGGTAGCGCCGGCGCAGGATCTCAGCCCGGTCGCCCGCGGCCTCCTCGGCCCGCCCCGCCAGCATGATCCGGGCGCCCTCCAGCGGGTCGCCCGCGGCGCGCTCGTCCAGCATCAGTGAGACCCTGCTATCGGCCAGGATATTCCTGGTATGCAGCGCCAGCCGGGAGATCAGCAGGATCGGCGAGGCGTCAAAATGACAGGCGATATTGACCAGCGAGCAATAGGGATCGCCGCTGCCGGCCATCAGGGTTCCCAACGCGCCCTGCCGACTGCGCCGCAGCAGCGAGCGGGCCAGTTTGGAAGGGTTAAAATCAGCCGTCGGTTGCATGGGTTTTTCCAGCCATTTTACTGCAAAAAGGCCCTTTGCTCAGGCCTTGAGGGTGCTATATGGGTGCTACGCATCGTCCGCGGAATGTTTTTGCGGAACTCGGTCACACTTCAGCCCAGCTTGCATTGCTCGTAGACCGAATACGAAGCCCATTTATACGGCGCATGGCTGGATTGCCCGCCGTTTAAGCCACTTCTCTTTCGAAAGCAGGCTCATGCCCACAATCGCCTTGGTCGATGACGACCGCAACATTCTCACTTCCGTCTCGATCGCGCTCGAAGCCGAAGGCTATCGCATCATGACCTATACGGATGGTGCGTCGGCGCTCGATGGTTTCCGCACCTCGCCGCCGGACCTTGCGATCCTCGACATCAAGATGCCGCGCATGGACGGCATGGAGACGCTGCGGCGGCTGCGGCAGAAGTCCGATCTGCCGGTCATCTTCCTCACCTCCAAGGATGAAGAGATCGACGAATTGTTCGGCCTCAAGATGGGCGCCGACGATTTCATCCGCAAGCCGTTCTCCCAGCGCCTGCTGGTCGAGCGCGTCAAGGCCGTGCTGCGCCGGGGACAGCCCAAGGATCCGACCGCCGCACCGAAGGAGCCGGATGCACGTGCACTCGACCGCGGCCTGCTGCGAATGGATCCGGAGCGTCACACCTGCACCTGGAAGAACGAGCCGGTGACGCTGACCGTGACCGAGTTCCTGATCCTGCAGGCGTTGGCGACGCGGCCCGGTGTGGTGAAAAGCCGCAACGCGCTGATGGACGCGGCCTATGACGATCAGGTCTATGTCGACGACCGCACCATCGACAGCCACATCAAGCGGCTGCGCAAGAAGTTCAAGGTGGTGGACGACGATTTCGAGATGATCGAGACGCTCTACGGCGTCGGCTATCGCTTCAAGGAAGCCTGATCTGCACTTCTGGTCTTTTTTGTTTGAGCATGATCTTTTCGGAAAACCGGTGTCCACTTTTCCGGATCATGCTCGAGCGGCTCGTTAACTGACGCCTTGGCGCGTCTGGGGTAGGATTGAGCGCGCGAGCAGCGCTTGCAGGGACAGTCGAGACAACCGGCAGTTTTAGCCATTGCTAGATCGAACGCAGCCTGATCGAGGCCGGAACAACGAGGATGCATCTGCGTCCCTCGACCGGGATTACGTTGCCGACGACAAGGCGCAGAGCCAGGGCTGGCGGCGGCCGCTGGGCTGGTTGCGTCGCGCCGGACAATTCTTCTTTGCACTCTCTTTCTCCAGTCTCACCCGCCGTATCGTCTCGCTCAATCTGGCGGGCCTCGTCGCGCTGGTGGCGAGCATCCTCTATCTGTCGCAATTCCGCGCCGGCCTGATCGAGGCGCGCGCGCAGAGCTTGCTGGTGTATGCCGAGATCATCTCCGAAGCGATCGCGACATCGGCCACCGTCGAGGGCGGCACCATCACCGTCGATCCCGACCGCCTGCTCGATCTGAAGCCCGGGGAAAGCTATGGCATACCGGACGAGTATTCCGACTTTCCGATCAACCCGGAGCGCGTCGCGCCGGTGTTGCGCCGCCTGATCGCGCCGACCAAGACGCGCGCACGTATTTTTGACCGCGAAGGCGGGCTTATCCTGGACAGCCGCAATCTGTTTGCCCGCGGCGACGTGCTGCGGTTCGAATTGCCGCCCCCGTCGGCCGACAAGCCCAATATTGCGGAGCGGACGCTGACCGCGATCCGCACCTGGTTCAATCGCGGCGATCTGCCGATCTATCGCGAACTCGGCCCCGAGGGCGGCAAAGGCTATCAGGAAGTCGCGCAATCGCTGGGCGGTCAGAAGAGCAGCATGGTCCGCGTCAATGAGCGCGGCGCGGTCATCGTGTCGGTCGCCGTGCCGGTGCAGCACTTCCGCGCGGTGCGTGGCGCGCTGATGCTCACGACCCAGGGCGACGACATCGACCAGATGGTCGGCGCCGAGCGCTGGGCGATCCTGAAAATCGGCGGCGTCGCCTCCGCCGTCATGATCGTATTGTCGCTGCTGCTGGCGAGCACGATCGCAGGTCCGGTGCGGCGACTGGCCGACGGCGCCGAGCGCGTTCGCCGCCGCATCCAGACCCGTGTCGAAATTCCCGACTTCACCCGCCGCCGCGACGAGATCGGCCATCTTTCCGGCGCGCTGCGCGACATGACCAACGCGCTCTATAGCCGCATCGAGGCAATCGAGATGTTTGCCGCCGACGTCGCCCATGAACTGAAGAACCCGCTGACCTCGCTGCGCTCGGCGGTGGAAACGCTGCCGCTGGCGCGCAATGAAAACAGCCGCGCGCGCCTGCTCGCCGTCATCGAACACGACGTCAGGCGGCTCGACCGGCTGATATCAGACATTTCCGACGCCAGCCGCCTCGATGCCGAACTGCAGCGGCAGGATATGGCGCCGGTCGATTTCAGGCGCTTGCTGACGACGCTGACCTCGGTCGCCAATGAAACCAAGCTCGGCCACGACGTCTCCGTCGAGGCGCGCTTCGAGGGCCGCACCCCGACCGATACCTTCTCGGTGCCCGGCCATGATTCGCGGCTCGGCCAGGTCATCTCCAACCTCCTGTCGAACGCTCAATCGTTCTCCCACGCCGGCGGCAAGGTGCGCATCGTCTGCCGCCGCGTCCGCTCGGAAATCGAAATCGTGGTCGATGACGACGGCCCGGGCATCGGCGAGGATGCGCTCGAGCGCATCTTCGAGCGCTTTTACACCGACCGGCCGCATCAGGGTTTTGGCCAGAATTCCGGCCTCGGGCTGTCGATCTCCAAGCAGATCATCGAGGCCCATGGCGGGCGTATCTGGGCGGAAAACCGCGCCGGTCCGGCCGACGCCGACGGCAACCCGACGGTCGCTGGCGCGCGCTTCGTGGTCAGGCTGCCAGCGCCATGACTGAGAATGCTAGCGTGCACGCCTCCGCCGTGCTGGTTGGCGACCGCGCCGTCCTGATCCGCGGGCCGTCGGGTTCCGGCAAGTCACGGCTGGCCTTCGACCTGATTCTGGCCGGCCGTACCGGCCAGGTTCCACCGGCCATTTTGGTGGGCGATGACCGTGTCCATCTCGACACACTGGCCGGAGAATTGTGGGTCCGCCCGGCGGCTGAGTTGGCCGGCCTGATCGAAATCCGGGGCCTCGGGATTCGTCGCTGTGATTGCGTCAGCGAGGCGGTAGTCGGTCTGGTTGTCGATCTCGCGGCTGATGACGCGGAACGGCTGCCACCGCCCGAAGCCCTTGTAGTCAGCCTTAATGGTGTTATGATACCAAGAATCCCTGTCGGAACCGGCTTTCAGCCCCTTCCGCTGGTTGTCGCCGCGCTAACGACAACTGAAAGTTCACCTTCCGGTAATAATACGGCCGATTGTGTGAAGGGGTTTGGTAACCATATAAGCCCCACTATCGCGACCGAATAAGACCGGCGCAGGCTCCCCTCTCTGCCACCAAGTTTCCGGGAGAATAGCCAAGATGCCCTCTTGCGCGGGGCCTCTGGATGGTCAAAGTGGCGCGTTCGTGCGGTGCACCAAAAGCACCCGCGAGGAGTTTCCGATGATTGGTCTAGTGCTTGTGACCCATGGGCGCCTTGCCGACGAGTTCAGGGCGGCGCTCGAACATGTCATGGGTCCGCAGAAACAAATTGAAGCGATTACGATCGGGGCCGAGGACGACTCCGATTTGTGTCGAAGCGACATTATCGAAGCGGTGAATCGCGTCGACAGTGGCGATGGGGTTGCTATCCTTACCGACATGTTCGGTGGCACACCCTCCAACCTGGCGATCTCCTGTATGAGCCGCCCCAAGGTGGAAGTACTCGCAGGTATCAACCTTCCCATGCTGGTGAAGCTTGCCAAGGTGCGCGAAGAGCGCTCGCTTCCGGACGCCATCGCGATGGCCCAGGAAGCCGGTCGCAAGTACGTCACCATCGCCAGCCGCGTACTCGCCGGCAAATGAGCGACGAGGCCGCGCCCGGAAACGACGTCGGGCCGAGCGTGCCGGCCGGCGCCATTTCCCGCGAACTTCTCATCATCAACAAACGCGGACTGCACGCGCGCGCGTCGGCCAAGTTCGTCCAGATGGTCGAGCGTTTCAACGCCGAGGTCTGGGTGACGCGCGGCAACGAGACCGTCGGCGGCACCTCGATCATGGGATTGATGATGCTGGCCGCGGGCCCCGGCACCACGGTGACGGTTTCCGCCACCGGCCCCGAGGCGCAGGCCGCGGTGGATGCGATCGCGGGTCTCGTCGCCGACAAGTTCAACGAAGAAGGCGTTTGAGCGCTAGACGCTCGTAGCGCTGCGCTCTGGTAGGGTGGGCAAAGGCGCAGCTGCGCCGTGCCCACCATCCATCCAGATCATCGCCATCTCAAAACGGATTGGTGACGATGCCGCCGTCGGCGCGCAATGCGGCGCCGTTGGTGGCGCTGGAGGCCTTCGAGCAGACGTAGCAGATCAGATTGGCGATCTCCTCGGGCTCGGCATAGCGCTGCAACAGCGAGGCCGGCCGCCGTTCGCTGAAGGTACGCGCCACGAGGTCGTCGACGGTCGTTCCCATGCCCTTGGCACGCGCGGCCAGCCGCACCGGCGCCATCTCGACCCAGGTCGGCCCAGGCATGACCGAATTGACGGTCACGTTGGTCCCCTTGGTGAGTTCGGCGGCGCCGCGCGCCACCACGAGCTGGGCGGCCTTGGAGAAGCCGTAGTGAACCATCTCCTTGGGAATGAAGACGCCGGATTCGCTGGAGACGAACACGACGCGGCCCCAATCCTTGTTGTCCAGCATCCGCTTCAGATAATGCCGGGTGAGGCGCACGCCGCTCATCACGTTGACTTCGAACATCCTGGTCCAGTCGGAATCCTCGATATCGAAGAATCCTTTCGGCTCGTAGATGCCGAGATTGTTGACGAGGATGTCGACTTCGGGAAATTGCGCTGTAAGCGCGGCGCAGCCTTCGGCGTCACCGAGATCGACCGCCGCCGAGTGCACCTCGGCGGCAGGCGCAGCTTGCCGGACCTTTGCCATGGCCTCGGTGACAACAGCTTGCTCGCGCCCGTTGACGATGACTTCCGCGCCCATCTGCGCAAGCCCGATGGCGGTTGCGAGCCCGATGCCGCGCGTCGAGCCGGTGACGAGCGCGGTCTTTCCAGTCAGATCGAGATTCATGCGTTCCCCTAAATTTTCTTGCCCAAATCTTCTTGTTCGCCGCCTATTTCTTTTCCGGCGGCACCACAATCACGTTCCAGATCGTGGCGGGGCCCGGCCCCCCTGAGAAAAACCTTCGCGTGGTGACCACCATACGCTCGCCATTGGCAGCATGGGCATTCATCCATGCCTCGCATTTTTCCAGCTTCCAGTCGCCGGTTTCGCAGATCCCGATAAAGCCGGATCGCTTGGCCTCTTCGAGCGAGGTCAGCCCGGACGACCACGGCTCGTACGGCGTCAGGACCGCCGGATGATCGGCGCTGTAGAATGTAACGGGGTGGCCGATATCGCTATAGGCCGCAACCACCGGCAAGGCTGAGAAAAACCGCCGGTGCCAGACTTCCGTCAGTTCGCGGGCGAGTTCGGAGCGCGCCCGGTAGCTTGCCCCCTCGTTGCGATGCTGGCCGGCATCATAGGCAGCGATCTGCGGCGATGCGATCAACACCGCTACCGACAGCACCAGCCAGGTCGCGGTCAGCCGAAGCAGCGCCAACTGCCGCACCCGCAGCGCCGGGATCGCGATCAACGCCAGCGGCACCAGGAAGAACAGCGGGATGCCCCAATCGGTCTTGATGTAGATCTGGAACAGCACCGCGCCGAGCGGCGGCCCGATCGCGACCACCGCCTGGATCAGCCAGACATTGAGCGCCTGCGTGGTGTTCACGCTGGCATTCGCGCCGCGCGACCAGAACGCAAAAGACGGCTTGCGCCAGCGCGACGGCCACGCCAGCGCTACTCCCGCCAGCACCACCGGCAACGCCAGCAGCGCCAGATTATGGCCGACATAACCGAGCGCGAGGTTGTCGATCATGCGGCGGTCGCTGATCGAATAGATCTCGCCGGCATAGGTGAACGGGACGAAATTCACGTCCCGGAGCCAGAGGAAGTGCGGGACCATCGCCACGACGAGCACGAAGATGGCCACCCACGGCGCCGGCGAGCGCAGGAATTGCAGGCGCTGCGGGTGGATCAGCGCGGCGAGGCCGATGGCGCCGATCATCGTCAGCGCCCAGTATTTGGTCATCAGCGCCAGCGCGCCGGCGATCCCAAGCAACCATCCGGATTTCACGCTGCGCTTCTCGAATGCGTCGAGATAGGCCAGCACCAGAAGCGGCAGCGTCACCAGCTGCAGCAGGTCCGGATTGTACTTGAAGCCCTTGAAGTTGAAGATCGGATAGAGCGCGAGCATCACCACGACGAGGAAGGCGCGGCGGTGATCGACCACGCGCAGCGCCAGCAGCCAGCAGATCACGAGCCCCAAGCCCAGCGTCGCCATCGCCAGCGCATAGGTCGCCCAATCGGTGACCGGAAACAGCCTGAACCAGGCGCCCGCCACCCATCCCGACAGCGGCGGATGCTTGCCATAGCCGAACAGGAACTTCTGGCCCCAGCCGAACGCCTCGGCGACGTCCATATGGATATCCTGGCCGGTCTTCAGATTGACCAGGATCAGCGTCCAGAGCGCGGCATGGACCACGGCAAAGCCGCTCACCAGCCACAAAGCGCCCTTGGGGTCGCTGGCGCATGAGGCCAGCCATGCCGCCAGCCGCCGGACGGACAATCTGCGCCGGGAACGCGCGGCGGCGGGTAAAATTGATGCAGTCGACATGGAGGAGTGCGTAGCGCGTTTTTGGCGCGCGTGGAATCAGCTTGGCGTGAAGAATGCCCCTTAAAATACAGCAATATGGTTGCCGCACGGGGATGTGAATGCTATCCCGCGCCCCATGACAACTGCCCCGATTTCCAACATCCGCAACTTCTCCATCGTCGCCCATATCGACCATGGCAAATCGACGCTGGCCGACCGCCTGATCCAGACCACCGGCGGGCTGACCGATCGCGAAATGGCGGGCAAGGAGCAGGTGCTCGATTCCATGGATATCGAGCGCGAGCGCGGCATCACCATCAAGGCGCAGACGGTCCGGCTGAACTACCGCGCCAAGGACGGCAAGGATTACATCTTCAACCTGATGGACACGCCGGGCCATGTCGACTTCGCCTACGAAGTCTCGCGCTCGCTGGCGGCCTGTGAAGGATCGCTGCTGGTGGTCGACGCCAGCCAGGGCGTCGAGGCGCAGACGCTCGCCAACGTCTACCACGCGCTCGACGCGGGTCATGAGATCGTGCCGGTCCTCAACAAGGTCGACCTGCCTGCGGCCGAACCCGAAAAGGTCAGGCAGCAGATCGAGGACGTAATCGGCATCAGCGCCGCTGACGCGGTGATGATCTCGGCCAAGACCGGGCTTGGCATTCCCGACGTGCTGGAAGCCATCGTCACCCGCCTGCCGCCGCCGAAGGGCGACCGCAACGCGACGCTGAAGGCGCTTCTGGTCGATAGCTGGTACGACGTCTATCTCGGCGTCGTCGTTCTCATTCGCGTCGTCGATGGCGTGATGAAGAAGGGCAGCCGCATCCGAATGATGGGCACCAACGCCGCCTATGACGTCGAGCGCGTCGGCTTCTTCACGCCGAAGATGACGCAGATCGACGAACTCGGCCCCGGCGAGATCGGTTTCATCACCGCCGCGATCAAGGAAGTCGCCGACACCCGCGTCGGCGATACCATCACCGACGACCGCAAGCCGATCACCGAGATGTTGCCGGGCTTCAAGCCCGCGATACCCGTGGTGTTCTGCGGCCTGTTCCCGGTCGATGCCGACGACTTCGAAACGTTGCGCGCAGCGATGGGCAAACTGCGCCTCAACGATGCAAGCTTCTCGTTCGAGATGGAGACGTCGGCGGCGCTCGGCTTCGGCTTCCGCTGCGGCTTCCTCGGGCTGTTGCATCTGGAGATCATCCAGGAGCGGCTGTCGCGCGAATTCGATCTCAACCTGATCGCGACCGCGCCGAGCGTGATCTACAAGATGCACCTGACTGACGGTCAGGAGATCGAAATCCACAATCCCGTCGACATGCCCGACGTGGTCAAGATCGCCGAGATCCAGGAGCCATGGATCGAAGCCACCATCCTGACGCCGGACGAATATCTCGGCAGCGTGCTGAAGCTTTGCCAGGACCGCCGTGGTTCGCAGAAGGAGCTGACGTATGTCGGCTCGCGCGCGATGGTGAAGTATGATCTGCCGCTCAACGAGGTCGTGTTCGATTTCTACGACCGGCTCAAATCGGTCTCGAAGGGCTACGCCTCGTTCGATTATCATCTGACCGACTACAAGCCCGCGGATCTCGTCAAGATGCAGATCCTCGTCAACCTCGAGCCGGTGGACGCATTGTCGATGCTGGTGCATCGCACCCGCGCCGAAGGCCGCGGCCGCGCCATGGTCGAGCGGATGAAGGAACTGATCCCGCCGCACATGTTCGTGATTCCGATCCAGGCTGCGATCGGCGGCAAGGTGATCGCCCGCGAGACCGTCCGCGCGCTGCGCAAGGACGTCACCGCGAAATGCTACGGCGGCGACATCACGCGCAAGCGCAAGCTTCTGGAGAAGCAGAAGGAAGGCAAGAAGAAGATGCGGCAGTTCGGCAAGGTCGACATCCCGCAGGAAGCCTTCATTGCCGCGCTGAAGGTGGATAGCTGAGGCCCGCTTCGCGCACTTTGCCCGCTGGCTCGACGACCCTGCGCCGCCCGACCCTGGCGGTGAGTTGCGAAAACCTGTGACCGGCCATTCATCCGCCGCCTTGCTCTGCCGCGGCGGATAGGTCACCATCGTCCCGCGCACACAAAAAATATTACAAGCGCGAGGAAACGCATGAGCAAACCCGCCGGTTTCTCCCAGCCCGGTTTCTCCTATGGCTGGATCGTCGTCGGCGCAGGCGCGCTGATGACCTGTGTCGGCTTTGGCACGATGTTGTCGCTGGCGGTGTTCCTGCAGCCGATTGCGACGGATACGGGCTGGTCGGTCAGCGGCGTCTCGGCGGCGGCGACGATCGATTTCCTTGCCATGGGATTTGCGGCGTTCTTCTGGGGCGCGCTGTCCGACCGGTTCGGAACCCGCATCGTGGTTTTGGCCGGCGCCGTGCTGCTGGGTATCGGCCTGGTCGGCGCGAGCCAGGCCACGAGTCTCTGGCAATTCCAGTTTTTCTTCGGCGTATTGATCGGGATCGCTGCGGGGAGTTTCTATGCGCCGATGGTCGCGGTGGCGAGCGCCTGGATCGAACATCGCCGCAGCCTTGCGGTGGCGCTGGTGTCGGCCGGCATGGGCGTGTCGCCGCTGACGATCGCGCCATTCGCAAGCTGGCTGATCACCGCCTATGACTGGCGCACCGCGATGCTGGTGATCGGCATCGCATCCTGGGCGCTGCTGATCCCGGCGTCGTTCCTGGTCCGTCCGGCGCCGGAGGCCGCAGCACCTGCGAGCGGCGGGACGGATGCGCCGGAAATGCAGTGGTCCGTCGGACAGGCGTTGCGGACCCCGCAATTCATCACGCTGGCATTGGCGCATTTCGCCTGCTGCGCGGCGCATTCGGGACCGATCTTCCACATGGTGAGCTACGCGATGATCTGCGGCATCGCGCCGCTGACCGCCGTCACCGTTTACAGCCTTGCCGGATTCTCCGGCCTCGGCGGCCGTCTGCTGCTCGGCATCATGGCCGACCGCCTCGGCGCCAAGCCGGTACTGGTCGGCGGGCTGTTCGTGCAGGCGATGTCGGTTGCGACCTATCTCGCGGTCGGCCAGCTCGGCGAGTTCTATGCGCTGTCTGTGATCTTCGGGCTCGCCTATGGCGGCGTGATGCCGCTCTATGCGGTGCTGGTGCGCGAATATTTCGGCGCGCGCATCATGGGCACGGTGTTCGGCGCGGTCTCCGCCTTTGCCAGCCTCGGCATGGCGCTGGGGCCATTGGCCGGCGGGTGGGTGTTCGACACTTTCCACGCCTATAACTGGCTCTATGTCGGCTCCTTCGCGATCGGCATTACCGCGGTCGCGGTGGCGCTGAGTTTCCCGTCGGCGAAGCGGCCATCGCAACCGTCGCTCGATCTCGGACGCGCCGCAGCCTGAGACGCGTATCCTCCGCCGCCTTGATCGGAGGCGGCGGATGGGCCACCATCGCCCCTCGCGCAAACAAAACAAGACAATGCGAGGAAGCGCATGAACAAGCACCCCGGCCTCGACCTCGTCGAGCGCGCGCGCATGCTGCAGCCATTGATCGCGCGCGACGCCGACGAAATCGAGCGGACGCGGCGGCTGACGCCGGATGTGACCACCGCCCTGATCGAGAACGGGCTTTATCGTTCGTTGCTGCCGCAGAGCCTCGGCGGCGCCGAATTGCCGCTCGAGATCTTCATGCAGATGCAGGAGGAAATCGCCAAGGCCGATGCCTCCACCGCCTGGTGCCTCGGCCAATGCAGCGTCTGCGCCATGACCGCGGCCTATCTCGATGCCGATGCCGCCAGCGAGATTTTCAACGTCGCGCCCGGCATCCTCGCCTGGGGCGCCATCAAGCATGAAGTGCAGGTCGTGCCCGGCGGCTACAAGGCCAGCGCGCGCTGGGATTTTGCCAGCGGCTCCCGGCAGGCGAGCTGGCTCGGCGCCCATGTCAGGATCGTCGAGGCCGACGGCAGCCCGCGGCGCAAGGCGGACGGCTCGCCGGAAATTCGCACCATCCTGTTTCCGGTGGCTGATGCCACGATGTATGACGTCTGGGACGTGATCGGCTTGCGCGGCACCGGCACCGACTCCTACTCGGTCGACAACCTCTTCATCCCGGACAAATTCGCCGCGCTGCGCGACGATCCTTCGGCGCTCCGCGAAAACGGCCCGCTCTACAAGCTCTCCACCAACATGGTGTTCAGCATGGGCTTTGCCGCGACCTCGCTCGGCGTCGCGCGCGCGACGCTGGATGCCGCCACCGATCTGGCGCGCGGCAAGACGCCGCAAGGCCTCAAGGCGATGCGCGACAACAACGCCGTGCAGGGCCTGATCGGGCGCACCGAGGCGAGCTTGCGCGCCGCGCGCGCCTATCTCTACACCACCGCGGCTGAGGTCTGGCGCGATCTGGCGCGCGGCGACGCCATCACCGAACAGCATCGCATTGCGCTGCGCATTGCCGCGACCTGGACCATTCATCAATCGACCTCCGTGGTCGACACCGCCTATCACATGGCCGGCGCCACCGCCGTCTTCAGCGCCAACAAGTTCGAACGGCGTTTTCGCGACATGCACGCCATCGCGCAGCAGATCCAGGCCCGCGATACCCATTACGAAGATGCCGGCAAGGCGATTCTGCTCGCCAATCTCGACGCGCCGCCGACGGCACGTTGAGGGAACGAACCGCATCAGGCCTTGCGCGCGCCGAACAGTCTACCTTTCCAACCCAGCGCAACGACGACCGCCAGCATCACGAGGAACGCGACGCTGGTGACAAGGTTCAACATCCTGTCGACGCCCGAACAGTAATCCCCGTAGACACAACTACGCGACATCAATCCAGCGGCAGCCATTGCCGCAAGAATGACCAGCAAGCTGACAAACAGCAACAGCCAGTAGACGCAAATGACTGCAGCCCGCCGCACCGGGGACGGCATGCCCAAGGCCACAGGTTCAACGCGTTCGGTAATGTATTGGCCAGATCGCGCTTTGGCAGGATCACGGATTTGCACGGTCGACCGCGTCAGCAGATCGTGAACCGCCTGGTTGCGGCGTGTCGCCGCCAGGATCACGAACGAGTACCAGCCAAGCACACCTTTGAGGACGACGCGGGCGCAGGCCTTGAGAAAACTTACGTTGCCGCCGCTACGATCGTCAACAACGCGCAGATTGGTCAAATGATGCCCCAGCGTGCCGCCGGTGAACGACACCAGAATCGGCTCATAGAGCAGCAACGTGGCAATCACCAGACATCCCAGTGCTCGGGAAAAATTATCGTTCTCTACCGAAACCGCCAGCATAACCGCACCGAAGAGGACGGCCATGGCGATGGCCCAGTCGACCACGATCCCTCGAAAGCGGCGAGAAAATCGCGCATAGAGTGGAGCGGACGCGGCGGCATCAAGGGGCATATGCGACATTCGATTTTGATTCTGGCTCATATTCTATAAACTTGAGAAGAGACGAGTCCAGCAGGCTCCCTGTAATGGAGAGCCTCCCATGAGACGGCACGAGGACAATCGTGGTTCTATCGTGCGAACGGCTCTGGCGCGGCTTCCGCTCGTCGACCAACTGCCCTATCCTGTTTCAGCAATGGCATGCTCGGATATTCGGAC
Organism: Bradyrhizobium sp. AUGA SZCCT0176; assembly: GCF_018130145.1. Taxonomy (GTDB): domain Bacteria; phylum Pseudomonadota; class Alphaproteobacteria; order Rhizobiales; family Xanthobacteraceae; genus Bradyrhizobium. The sequence continues at coordinate 16,212 of NZ_JAFCMB010000007.1, forward strand.
GACCGCGATGAAGACCACGGCAAAGAGCGGCACCGCAAAGAGACTACCCGTGGCAGCTTCGGCCCCCGCCGTCGAAGCCGTCTTCAATGCCTATCCGAAACCGGTCAAAGCCAGATTGCTGGCGCTGCGCCGGCTCATCTTCGATACCGCGAAAACCACCAAGGGCGTCGGCGCGCTGGAAGAGACGTTGAAATGGGGGCAGCCGAGCTATCTCACGGCGGAGACCAAAAGCGGCAGCACGATCCGGATCGACCAGGTCAAGGCTGAGGCCGGCCAGTACGCGGTTTACTTCCATTGCCAGACCAATCTGGTCGAGACGTTTCGCGAGCTCTATCCGGAGCTGCGTTACGAAGGAAACCGGGCCATCCTTCTTGGCGCGGAGGATAAGGTGCCCGAGGCCGAGTTGCGCCACTGCGTGGCGCTGGCGCTGACGTATCATTTGGGGAAGCGGAAGAACGGTGCGAAGTAACTCGCCGTCATTGTGAGGACGCACAACGCTCGTTCCGCGCGTCGTCCCGGCCTTGAGCCGGGACCCATACCGCGTGATCTCTCGATGAAGACTTGGTCGCAGAGACCTTTCGCATAACTTCTTCCTGTGGTTATGGGTCCCCCGATGCGCAATTGCGCATCTGAGCTCAAGGCCGGGACGACGGCGGTGTTTGCTGTTGCACCGTCATCCAAACGCAGTTCAGCATTCTCGCGGCGCACAGCACCCGAGCTTTGCCATTCAATCTCCTTGCCCTCCAATGAGAGGGCGCAGGGAAGACCGGGTGCGCGCTGCACCCGCGGTCTCGCGTGCGGTTTGCACAAAACAAGGTGCACACGAGCATACAGGGCAGCGGAGAACACCCGGCCTTCCCTGCGCAATGGCTTTACGGCTTATGCCGTGCTCTCCCCGGAGACGAGTTCTTGGTTGACTCCGTCGCTGCCGTTCAGCTCTCGCCTACCCGACAGCTTGACACCTGCAACGGGCGCCAGGACCACACGGTTTTGCCGTACGCTTAGTCCGCGCCGTCGTCGAGGCGTAAACCAGCGTCCACCGCAACCCGTCCAACGTCCGTGACGACGGCCGACGCCCTCTGAGTGGGACGGGATGGGCAAACATATGCACCTGATTTCCCTTCTGGTAAACAGAAATATTTTTTATTTTAGGGCTTGACACAATTTCCGTAAATCAGAACTGATTTGCCCGTCGAGTTAATTTGTCGCAGTCATTCCGGGGCGCGTAGGATGGGTGGAGCGAAGCGATACCCATCAATGCTTGCACGGGGTGAAATGATGGGTTTCGCTTCGCTCTACCGATCCTACGAACTTGCTGACGTATCATCTGGGCAAGCGGAAGGGCGGTGGGACGAAATGACTCTCCGCTGCGTTCCAAATTCCATCAACGCGTCGTCCCGGCGAACGCCGGGACCCATACGCCGCGGCGGTCGTTTTGCGGAAAGTCTCTAACGCCAGCGCTCTAGCCGATGGGCCGCGGCGTATGGGCCCCGGCGCAAGGCCGGGGCGACGACGGAACGGTTGAGCTACGCCACCAGCGCCGCATCCCCGCCGGCTTCCTCGCCGCGCTGCGCCTTCAACAGGCTGACGATCTCGGCGTTCGGCCGCGCGCGGCTGAACAGGAAACCCTGGCCTTCGTGGCAGCCTTCGTTGCGCAGGCAGCTCAGTTCGGCTTCGGTCTCGACGCCTTCGGCGGTGATGGTGACGCCGAGGCCCTTGCCGAGGCTGATGATCGAACGCACGATCGCCTGCGCGTCACGGTTGGAGCCGAGATCGCGCACGAACGACTGGTCGATCTTGATCTTGTCGAACGGAAAGCTGCGGAGATAACTCAGGCTGGAATAGCCGGTGCCGAAATCGTCCATCGAGATGCGGACGCCGAGCGAGCGCAGCGCATGCAGTGTCGCCAGCACCTGGCTGCTCTTTTCCAGCACCAGTGTCTCGGTGATCTCGAGTTCGAGCCGCGTCGCCGCCAGACCGGTTTGTTTCAACGTTTCCATCACCATCGACAGCAGATTGCCGACGCGGAACTGCAGCGGCGACAGGTTGACCGCGACGCGGACGTCGTCGGGCCATTGCGCCGCATCCATGCAGGCGCGGCGCAGCATCAAGCCGCCGACGGCGTTGATCAGGCCGGTCTCTTCGGCAACGGGGATGAACTCGCCGGGCGAGACCATGCCGCGTTCGGGATGCGGCCAGCGCACCAGCGCCTCGAAGCCGGTGACGCGACCGGTCGAAAGATCGACCAGCGGCTGATAATGCGGCCGCAGCAAATCGTTCTCGATCGCGTGGCGCAGCTCGATCTCGATCCTGCGGCGGGACTGGGCGCGGGCGTCCATTTCGGCTTCGAAGAAGCTGAACGTGCCACGGAACTCGTTCTTGGCGCGCGACAGCGCCATGTCGGCATTCTTCAGCAATCTCTCGGACTCGTCGCCGTCGCCCGGCGACATCGCGATGCCGATGCTGGCGCCGATCACCACCGAATGGCCGTCGAGCAGGTAGGGGTCGCCGATTGCCTCCAGCAGGCGCCTGGCCAGCAGCACGGCGTCCTCGGGGCGCGTCACCCCGCTCTGGACGATCGCGAACTCGTCGGAGTTGAGGCGCGCCAGCACGTCTTCCTCGCGCAGCGTCGATCGCAGGCGCTTGGCGACGCCGCGCAGCAGCTTGTCGCCGATGCCATGGCCGAGCGTATCGTTGACCGCCTTGAAATTGTCGAGGCCGAGCACCAGCACCGCCACCTTCTCGGCGCTGCGCCGCGTATGCAGCAGGAGGTCGTCCATCTGCTGACGCAGCAGGGTGCGGTTCGGCAATCCGGTCAGGCCGTCGTGCTGGGCCATGAAGGTAAGCCGCGCTTCGGCACGTTTGCGTTCGGTGATGTCCATCAACGCCAGCAGCACGGCTGGCTGGTCGCCGTAAACCAGCTGGCGCGAATAGATCGCCAGATCGATCAGCGCGCCGTCGGCCCTGACATGCTTCCAGGTCCGTGCCGCCTGTTCGTCACTGCTGCGATCGCCCGCCCACGGCAATTCCGGATCGAACGCCTGCAGGCTCCGGATCGTCAGTCGCTCGAACTCGGAGCGGCTATAGCCATAGTGCTGGAGCGCGGCGTCGTTGACGCCGAGAATGCGCTCGCCATCCAGCGAACAAACGATCATCGGCACCGGGTTGCTGTCGAACAGCAGGCGGAACGACGCCTCGCGCTGTTTCAGCTCGGTAATATCGACGCGCAGACCGATGACGCCGCCGTCTTCGGTGAGCCGCTCGTCGATCAGGATCACGCGGCCATCGGCCAGCGTCTGCTCGTGACGATCGCCGGGCTGGTGAAGCCTGGTCAGACGCTCGGTGAGCCATTCCTCCTCGCGGCCAATCGCTTCCGGATAATCGCCGCGCTCGACGCCGACGCGGATGGTGTCCTCCAGCCGCGCACCCGGCCTGAACAGATCCGCGCTGCGGGTGTAGATCTCCGCATATTTCTTGTTCCAGAGAATGTAGCGGCCTTCGGCGTCGAGAAACACGATGCCCTGGGGCAGGATGTCGATCGCCTCGCGCAGCCGTTCATGCGATTTGCGCGCGTCCGCAATCGCAGCCTCCGCCTCGGCGCGCGTGCGCACGATTTCGCTGCGCTCGGCGGGGCCATGGCGGCGATTACCTGAAAGCTTTGGGCTGGGTTTTACCGGTCGACCGAAAAGGCGAGCAATCGAGGTCCGCTTTGGTTTCTTGATTGTCTTTGGCCTTATCTTCGGCATTGCTGCGCCTCACCCGCCTTCTGCGTGCAATGTTCTCCGATAAGTGTCTGAAAAAATGGTATCTCTTGCCGATTCGAAGCGCCCCGTGCCCGGCTCTCTGGTGCCCGCTAAAAAGGCTGGTTCACGCTATGCGTGTGTTGCTGCAACAGGCGCGCGAGACCAAACGCAAATGCACACGCAGAATCTCAACCAGCGCACGAAGAACACGCGACACGCATTCGGATTGCACACGGAATGCGCGAAATCTCGCGCTGGCGCATCAATATGCGCCAATGGTCGACAGGGTTATTGAAGCGTTAAGCCGGAGCTGATCGCCGCACAGTGCAAGCCGTCTAAAAAGCTTAGGCCGCGCGCACCGTGTCGAGGAATTTGCCGACTTCCAGCCGGAGGCGGTTGCTTTCGCCGGACAGCGACTGAGCCGAGGAAAGAACCTGCGCGGAAGCGGAGCCGGTCCGGCGGGCGCCCTGGTTCACATCGACAATGTTGGTGGCGACATCGGAAGTGCCCACTGCGGCCTGCTCGACATTACGCGCGATCTCCTGCGTGGCGCCGCCTTGCTGCTCCACCGAGGTCGAGATCGTCGCCGCGATTTGCGAGATCCGGCCGATGGTGGTGCCGATCTGTTTGATCGCCAGAACCGATTCCTGGGTCGCCACCTGCATCCCGGCAATCTGGCTGCTGATTTCCTTGGTGGCCCCGGCGGTCTGCGCGGCGAGCGCTTTCACCTCCTGGGCGACCACCGCAAAGCCCCGTCCCGAATCGCCCGCGCGCGCGGCCTCGATGGTGGCGTTCAGCGCCAGGAGATTGGTCTGTTCGGCGATCGTGGTGATCAGGTTGACGACGTCGCCGATCCGCAAGGCTGCCTTCGACAGCTCGTTGATGCGGGCGTCGGTCATTTCAGCCTGATTGACGGCTTCGCCGGCGATCCGGTTCGACTCCTGGACCTGGCGGCTGATTTCGGCAACCGAGGCGGTCATTTCTTCCGTCGCGGCGGCGACCGATCTGACGTTTGAGGAGGCCTCCTCAGACGCCGCCTCCACCCTGCCGGAGAGCTGCTGCGTCTCTTCGGCGGTCCGGCTCAGACTGGTCGCCGAGGCTTCCAGCTCCGTTGAGGCCGAGGATACGGTCTGCACGATCTCACCGACCGCGGCCTCGAACTCGGCCGCGAGTTTCTGCATTTCCGCCCTTCGCTGGGCATGCGCGTGTTTTTCGGATTCCGAACGTTCCGCGCGCAGCCGGTTCGATTCCAGCATGTTGTCCTTGAAGACCTGCAGCGCGCCCGCCATGTCGGCGATTTCGTCCGAGCCGCCGGTCGCGATATTGGTCGCCAGATCGCCCGCGGCAATCGACTTCATGCTGTTCTGCAGATGCACCAGGCGGCGCACGACGCCGCGCCCGACATAGTACCAGCCGATGACCAGCGCCGTTAAAAGGCTGACGAGCGCAAGACTGATCAGGATGATGCGTCCCTGCCCGATCTCCGCCTCCGATTCACGGACCGCGGTGGCAGCGCCCGCTTCGCTGCGCTTTCGCAAGCTGGCGACTTCCTTCTCGAACTCCTGGGCGAGCGTGCGGTTCTCCGTCACCACATTGGCGCCGGCCTTCGCGGCCACCAGTTCGCGTTGCTTGAGCTCGAAAATATTGCCGGCGTCCTTGCCGGTCTTGACCAGCTCATCGACCAGTTTCGACGCCTCGGGATTCTTGAAGGCCGCGGCTGCTTTGCCAAGGCGGCCTGCGGTCGCCGTGAAGCGGTCCTTGACCGGCGGCAGCAGATCGGCGGACGGCAGGTCGGCGGCCTCCACCAGGATTCCCAGTATCAAATTGGATTCCGCGCGCAGGTCCAGAATGGCTTGCAGCGATGCCAGTTCGTTGTCGGCCAGCGCGGACAGCGTCTTCTGAATGACTTCCAGATCCTTGTTGTCGGCCGCGGTCTGCAGGCCCATCGTCAGGCTGAACCCGGCGTCATCGGCCATCGGCGACAGTTTTTCGGCAAGCTTCTGATGCGATTTGCGCAGGCTCGCGACCAGCGCGTCGCGCGAGGCGGCAATGGTCTGGCGCTCGGTGACGGATTGCAGCAGCCGGTCGAGATTGACCAGGATGCGATCGGCGGTCTTGCTGACTTTGGCAACGTCATCGGGAGCGAGCGCGCCGATGCTCTGCTTGAGCTCCTGACGCGCCGCGGTCAAAATTTTGGAGGCGTGATCGCGCTCGGCCTGATCGGTCGCGGCGAGAAGACGGGGTGCCGCGGCGGCGACGTCGCCGGCGGCCCTGGCGACCTCGGAGGCCCGCGTGATCTCAGGCAGGCTCTTCTCGGAGATCGCGCCCAGCGAACGCCCGAGGCTGTCGTAGGAGATGATCGCGCTGCCGCTTGCGAGCACCGTGAGCGCAGCGACGACGCCAAAGGCCATAAACAAGCGACCGCGAAGGCCGAGGCGATACCACGACATGCCAGCGTTCATCGCAAAACTCCAAATAACAACGGCAAAATAAAATAGTGCCGCGAGCAGCCGGGCGTTACCCCGGTGCTCGCGGCTTTCTGAACTTACGATCCGGTCTTCTCGAGCCGCTCGACTGCCTTGAAGCTGCCGTCCGCCTGGATCACGGTCAGGAACACTTCATTCGAGCCGCGGTTGCTGGTGGGGCTGTAGGAGAGCTTGAAGCCGCCGAGATCGAGGCTGCCGGCTTTTTGCACGGCGTCGATCATGGCCTGGCGGGTGAGGTCGCCATCAACCTTCTCGAGCGCTGCGGCAATCGCACGGCCGACGAGGTAACCCTCGAGCGAAACGAAGCCGGGCTGCGCGTCGGGCGCGCTGGCCTTGAGTGAAGCATGGTAGCGCCCGACCACCGGGATCGCCGCATCCTTCGGGAACGGAACGACCTGCGTGATCACGACGCCGGTGCCGGCCGCGCCGAGTTCCTTTGCAAGCGCATCGGACCCGACAAAGGAGATGTTCACGAAAGTGGCGTCGAGCTTGATCTGCTTGGCCAGCTTGATGAACTCAGCCGCGGGCTTGTAGGGGCTGATCATGATCACGGCCTGGGGCTCGGCCTTCTTGATGGCCAGCAGCGCGGCTTTCACGGCCACCGTGTTGCGTTCGAAGGTGCCTTCGCCGGCAAGCTGCATCTGCCGCTTTTCGAGCGCCTTCTTGACGCCGGCAAGGCCGGCCTGACCGAAAGCGTCGTCCTGGTACATGATCGCGATCCTGGTCGCGCCGAGGTCCTTGGTCACCCGTTCGACCATGGCTTCGGTTTCCTGGAAGTAGCTGGCGCGAATATTCATCACCAGCGGCTTGTGCGGCTCGCGCAGGAATTCGGCGCCGGTGAAGGCACCGATGAAAGGCGCGCCTGCCGCCGTTGCGATCGGCTGGGTGGCGGCGGATGTCGGGGTGCCAACCGCACCGACGAGCGCGAACACCTTGTCTTCCTCCAGCAGCTTCTTGGCCGCTTCGATCGACTTGGTCGGCTCATAGCCGTCGTCGACGCTCTTGAGTTCGAGCTTGCGGCCCTTGACGCCGCCGGCCTTGTTGATCTCGGCGAAGGCAGCTTCCAGCCCGATCTTCATGCCCTGGCCCAAGGCCGAGGCCGGACCGTCAAGCGCCGCGGCTTGACCAAACACGATCTTGTCGGCCGACACGCCGTTTTCGGCGGATGCGGGAATGCTCGTCGCGAGGAGAACAGCCGACGCAGCAAGGAAGGCGTTGAACGGAATAGCTCGCATATGAATTGTCCTTTGGCGGGTGTAATGGTCGAACGGATCTGCTGGCTCGGGTCATCGCTGGCATGACGACACAGCAACACTGCGTTGCGATTGTGCACCCGATAGCTTCAGAACAGATTAATGATTTGACCGGTGCGTATTTGTACGGTTGCTGAATCGAGGCGAGGTTCACGGCCGGGTTGCACCTATGGCCGCACAAGGCGATCGACCAGCTACCCAGGAAATACCCAAAGCAGAATCGTCACTTGCGCGGATCAGCGACAAGTGTCCGAAATTCTTGCGGTGACCGGCAAGGTTATCGAAGGGTTAAGATGCCGGTGAGGCGCCAGCGATTGGCGTCAGCGCGGTTGCTGCGGCTTCCGCCTCCGGTACGACATCATGATCGTAGAGCTGTCTGCGAAACGCCGCATGCGCCGTTATCTCGGCGTCGCGTACGCCGAGATCAGCGTAGGAGGAGTTGTAGCGCATACCGTTCTCACGCGCGCCGCGCTGAACCGCCGCCACCCGCTCGCGCCGCAGGCGCTCATAGGCCAGCAGTGCCGCCGGAACGTTGACGGGCCCGGCACGCGCCAGAATTGTCGCCAGTGCCATGCCATCCTCGATCGACTGGTTGGCGCCCTGCCCGAGATGCGGCAGCATCGGGTGCGCGGCATCGCCGAGCAGCGTCAGCCGACCCTTGGTCCACGCCGGCAACGGCTCGCGATCGTACAGAGCCCAGCGGAATGTTTTTTGAACCTGGCTGAGCAGCGTCCCGATCCGCGGGTCCCAGCCCTCGAATTCGCGGCGGAGCATGTCAGGGTCACCCGGCGCCGACCACGATTCCTTCATCTCCGCGTCGGCCGGCACGAAGCCGACATAGTTGATGAGTTCGCCTGATCGCACCGGAAAGGTGAGAAAGTGTTTCGCCTTGCCGAGCCACATCAACCAGCGATCGGCCGGCCAGTGCGGAATGAGGTGATGCGGAAGCACGCCGCGATAGGCGACGGATCCATGAAACACCGGGCGCGACGGCGGCGCGGCATAGTGGCGGAGATCGGAGTGGATGCCATCCGCCGCGATGACGATGTCGCCTTCGACAGTTGCGCCATTGGCAAACGATACACGCGCGACGTCGCCGGTTTGCTCAAGGCCAACGCCGCGGTGTCCGGTGCGCACGATACCTTCAGGCAGCGCGGCCGCCAGCAGCTCGACCATGTCGGCGCGGTGCATGCCGAATGTCGCGTTCCAGCCGGAAGAGTCGGTCACCTGAACCGGCGCTATGGGCGCTCCGTCATGACGGAAATAATGCGAACCGGAGCCGACCCTGACGCCGAACTTCTCCACCGATGGCCCGAGGCCCACCCGTTGCAGCTGGCGAACACTGTTTGGCGTCAGAAACACGCCTGCCCCGATTTCACCGAGCGCGGACGCCTGCTCGTAGACTGAGACATCGAAACCGCGCGCGATCAGCGCGTTCGCCGCGAACAACCCGCCGATTCCACCGCCAACGATGACAACCCTGAGCCGTTTTCGTTGCATCGTATTATCCTTCGGCTCCGAAACCGAAAAGGCTTCGGAAGCCTGTCCGTTCAGGCTATCCTTCCCTGCAGGAAACACCAAGCGCCATCGCCGGCAGCGCAGACCGGCGGAAGAGAAGCGACAGCGGGAGCATTTCAATGCACGGCTTTACGGCTCTGGCCCCGAACGGCCGGCATTTGGCGGTGCTGCCATTGCTACTGGCTTTATCCGCGCATGTTCACGCACCGGCATTGGCCGGAGATTATCCGGATCGCACTGTCAAGATCGTTGTGCCCTTTCCCGCCGGAGGGACCGCTGACGCCGTTCCCCGGATTGTCGGGGAATGGCTGTCACGAAAATGGGGCCAGCCGGTCGTGATCGAGAACCGAACGGGTGCGGCCGGAAACATCGGCTCCGAAACTGCCTATCGTTCGGCGCCGGACGGCTACACGCTGCTCTCGTCACCGCCGCCACCGCTGGTGATCAACCAAAGCCTGTACCCGAAGCTCGGCTTCGATCCGACCAGGTTCGAGCCTGTTATCGTGATGGCGCAGGTGCCAAACGCGCTGATCGTCAATCCGGACAAGGTCAAGGCGTCGAGCGTGACCGAGTTGATCGAATATCTGCGCAACAATCCCGACAAGCTTACCTGCGCCACGCAAGGCAACGGCACGACCTCGCATCTGACGTCCGAACTGTTTCAACTCATGACCAGGGTGAAACTGCGCCATATTCCCTATCGCGGTTCGGCGCCGGCATTGCAGGGCCTGCTCGCCGGCGACGTCGACGTGATGTTCGACAATCTCGGCGTCTCGCTGCCGCTGGTCCAGGCCGGCAAGCTGAAATTGCTGGCGGTCGCCTCGCCCGCCCGCTTGCCGGCGCTGCCCGACGTGCCGACGATCGCCGAAACGCTGCCTGGTTTCGAGGCGGTCGCCTGGTATGGCATCGTGGCGCCGCCGGACACCCCGAAGAACATCACTGACAAGATCAATGCCGACGTGAACGAGGTACTGCGTCAACCCGAAGTACAGGAGCAGTTGCGGAAACTGTCCGCCGATATTTTCGGCGGATCCGTCGACAAGACATCCAAATACATGCGGGAGGAAGTCGATCGATGGGCCGCGGTGATCAAGTCGGCCAACATCCAGCTGCAATAAGACATCAAACGAGTGGCGCGCTGGCGGCCCAGGTCACGGCCCTAGTTGATTTGAATCCGCGTATTGCGCTGGCCGTTACGCTGGACCAGCGCGAACAGCGCCGCCGCATGCGACGGGTGCAGCCTGATGCAGCCATGCGAGGCGCGGCCGCCGAGCCGCTTGATATCCGTGGTGCCGTGAATGGCGAATCCGTAATAGAAGAAGATCGCGTGCGGCATCGGCGAATTGTAATATTTGCGCGAGAAATAACTTCGATGCATCGATTGCGGACGGAATATCCCGCTCGGCGTGCCATAGCCGCTGCGGCCGGTCGAGACCGGCCAGCTGTACCGCGTCGCGCCGTCGATGCTGACAGCCATGCGCTGGGACGATTTATCGATCTGGACCACGACAGCGGCGCGTGCCGGGCTCAGTGCCAATGCCGACATGAAAATCGCGGCCGCAAATGACAGCCGCATACCCAACCGAAATTTCATAATGAGCCCTGCCGCCCAGAAAACTCTCTAATGGCGGCATGATGTGTTTTGGAAACGCGCCTTTGTAAAGAGCGGCGGGCCGGCCGGGCGCAAAGGGTCCGAATTAATCTTAACCCGGGGCAACCGGGATAGCGTGGAAATGCCGCGAGCAGATGCTGTGGGAGATCAAACAATTGCGATTGGCACGGTTGTCCCGCGCTGCCGATTCCATGTTACGTCTTGGGCAGCTAGAGTGATCCGATGACACCCCGCCTGATTCTGATCCCGCTCCTGGTCTTGATCGGTCTCGCCAATGCCAGCATGGCATGGGCGCAGGACAAGGGCAGCGTCGACCCCAAGCCGCTGCCGCCGCTGGCCAACCCCAACGACCCCAACATCGGCGCCAAGGAATTGTTCGGCCGCAAGCTGCTGCCGGCGGCGGCGCCGACGCGGGTGCTCGGCTTTTACGCCCATGGCTGCATCGCGGGCGCGGAGGGACTGCCGATCAACGGCGACACCTGGCAGGTGATGCGGCTGTCGCGCAACCGCTACTGGGGGCATCCGGACATGGTCGCGCTGGTGAAGCGGCTGGCCAACAAGGCGCACAAGGATGCCGGCTGGCCCGGCATTCTGGTCGGCGACATGTCGCAGCCGCGCGGCGGCCCGATGTTGACAGGCCATGCCAGCCATCAAGTGGGGCTGGACGCCGACATCTGGCTGACGCCGATGCCGAACCGCCGCTTTTCGCGCAACGAACGCGAGGAAACGTCGGCGGTCATGATGGTGCGCTCCGACCGGCTCGACATCGATCCCAAAGTGTTCACACCAAGCCATCTGGTGGTGATCCGCGCCGCCGCGCAGGAGCCGACGGTGCAGCGCATCTTCGTCAATGCCGCGATCAAGAAGGCGCTGTGCCGCGAGGCCAAGGGCGATCGCAGCTGGCTGCACAAGGTGCGGCCGATGTACGGCCACGACTATCATTTCCACATCCGGATCAAATGCCCGCCCGGCGCCGGTGAATGCGAGAGCCAGCCCGATCCGACCGAAGGCGAAGGCTGCAGCGCCGGCGACCTCGCCTTCTGGTTCAAGGATTCCGTGCTCCATCCGAAGCCGCCGCTCATCCCGCCGAAACCAAAGCCGCCGATGACGATGGCGCAGCTCCCCCCGGCCTGCAAAGCGGTGCTGACCGCACCGGATGCAAAGCAATAGCCGCCATTTCATTCTCGTCCGCAATGCGCTAGTGTTGAAGCGCCTCACGCCGTAAGCGCGGGCGGACTTCCTGGACGACGGTCCTTAGCTTCACATCTCAACCGATAGCCACCCTGTGCGCGGCCAAGCTGCGCGCAGCATCAATTCGTGAGGACCGTCATGCGCATCAGTGCACGCAACCAGATCAAGGGCACCGTCGTCGAAGTCAGGAAAGGCGCGACCACCTCGCATGTCCGCGTCGATATCGGCAATGGCCAGATCATCACCTCCTCGATCACCAACGAAGCCGTCGATGACCTCGGCATCAAGACGGGTGGCAAGGCCATCGTTGTGATCAAGGCCTCGGATGTCATGATCGCGGTGGACTGACATGCGCGTAATCCTGCTGGTGGCGCTGCTGTTCGGCGCCGCGCCCGCTCTTGCCGCCGAAGAGCCGAGCGGCTGCGACAAGTTCAAATGGCCGATCGAGCGCGAACGCGCGATGCTGACCGCGCCGGATCGCGCCACGCTTGCGTCAGGCGTTGAACTCGGGACATTGCCGTCAACGGGCCTGACACTCGCCATGGTCGCGCCCGCGGACGCCAGGCTGCCGACGCCGCCGGAGCGCGCGCCGAAGGAAGGCAGCTTTGCCGGCTTCGTCAGCGTGAAGGCGCCGCCGAAAGCGGGCCTCTACAGCATCAGCCTGTCCTCGGGCGGCTGGGTCGACGTGGTGCAAAACGGCAGCTTCCTGAAACCGAAGGCGCACAGCGGCGCGACCGACTGCGACGGCATCCGCAAGACCATGAAATTCGAGCTGTCGGCGAACCCGTTCGTGCTGCAGATCAGCGGGACCAGGGAGAATTCGATCTCGATCGCGATCCTGCCGACCGAATAGGCCAAGGTGTGAGACGAGAAGTCCCTTTGAGGTCTCTTTACCCGGCCGGTCAGCCTGCTATTGTTCCGGTCAGCGATATCCCGACCGACCGTAAGTCATCGGGATTGCCGGAACGGCGCTTCCGCCTGTCGCATCCCTGACCCAACCAATGCCTGATTTGCGCGCGCCAACCGCGCCGCAGACTCGCACGGAGCGCCAACATGTATCGTCCCGCCGGAATTTTTGCCGCCTTTTTCATTCTGTTTGGCGCGATCCATTCGCCCGCTGCGGCGCAGGACAAGACCATCACGGTGTTCGCCGCCGCCTCGATGAAGAATGCGCTCGACGACATCGACGCCGCCTATACCGCCAGGACCGGCGTCAAGGTCACGGTAAGCTATGCCGCGAGCTCGGCACTGGCAAAACAGATCGAACAGGGCGCGCCGGCCGACGTCTTCATCTCCGCCGACACCGACTGGATGGATTACGCGATCGGAAAGAAAACCATCAACGAGCCGACCCGGGTCAACCTGCTCGGCAATTCCATCGTGCTGATCGCGCCGAAGGATTCCAAGATCGACAATGTCAGCATCGGCGCGGGCTTCGACCTCGCCAAGCTCGCGGGTGACGGCAGGATCGCGACCGGCGACGTCAAATCCGTGCCGGCCGGAAAGTACGCCAGGGCCGCGCTGGAGAAACTCGGCTCCTGGCAGGCGGCCGAGCCGAAATTCGCGATGGCCGACAGCGTGCGCGCGGCGCTGACGCTGGTGGCGCGCGGTGAAGCCACACTTGGCATCGTCTACTCCACCGACGCCAGGGTCGAGCCCGGCGTCAAGGTCGTCGGTACCTTCCCGGGCGATTCCCATCCCGCGATCATTTATCCGGTCGCAGCGACCACGACCGCCAGGCCGGAGACGTCGGATTATCTTGCCTTCCTGCGCTCGACCGCGGCCAAGAACATCCTTGAAAAATACGGCTTCAAGTTCCTGGTCAGTCCCTCGACCTGATGTTCGATATCTCGCCGACGGAATGGACGGCGATCCTGCTCTCACTGCGGGTCGCCATCATCGCAACGCTGGTGGCGACGCCGTTCGGCATCGCGCTGGCGTGGCTGCTGGCGCGGCACAATTTCTGGGGCAAATCCATTCTCGACGCACTGGTCCATCTGCCGCTGGTGCTGCCGCCGGTCGTCACAGGCTATCTGCTGCTGCTCACCTTCGGCCGCCGCGGCATGGTCGGCGCGTGGCTGGCCGACAATCTCGGCATCGTGTTCGCGTTTCGCTGGACCGGAGCTGCGCTGGCCTGCGGCGTGATGTCGTTTCCGCTTCTGGTGCGGCCGATCCGGCTGTCGATCGAGGCGATCGACCGGCGGCTGGAACAGGCATCGAGCACGCTCGGCGCGGCACCGTGGCAGGTGTTTGCCACCGTGACCCTGCCGTTGGCGCTGCCGGGCATCCTGGCCGGCATGGTGCTCGGCTTTGCCAAGGCGATCGGCGAGTTCGGCGCCACCATTACGTTCGTCTCGAATATTCCCGGCGAGACCCAGACGATTTCCTCGGCGATCTATTCGCTGATCCAGACGCCCGACGGCGACCGCGCGGCGGGGCGGCTGGTGCTGATCTCCATCGTGATCGCGATGGGCGCGCTGATCGCATCCGAGTGGTTCGCACGGCGCGCCACGCAGCGCCTGCACGGGAACTGACCATGCTGCGCGTCGAGGTCACAAAGCAGCTTGGCGAGTTCTCGCTGGAAGCCTCCTTCACCAGCGAGGGCCGCGTCACCGGCCTGTTCGGCGCGTCCGGCGCCGGCAAGACCTCGCTGATCAACATGATCGCGGGCTTGCTGCGGCCCGACCGCGGCGTCATCATTCTCGACGGCGAAACGCTCGACGACACCTCGACGGGCGCGCACGTGCCGCCGCACCGCCGCCGCATCGGCTACGTGTTCCAGGATGCCCGGCTGTTTCCGCATCTCGACGTGCGGCAAAATCTCGACTACGGCCGGCGCATGAACAGCCTCGCCGAGGATCCGGCGCAGCATGCGCGCATCACCGACCTGCTCGACATCGGCGGCTTGCTGGATCGCCGGCCCGGAAAACTCTCCGGCGGCGAGCGTCAGCGCGTCGCGCTCGGCCGCGCGCTGTTGTCGAAGCCTCGATTGCTGCTGCTCGATGAACCGCTGGGATCGCTTGATGAGGGACGCAAGATCGAAATCCTGCCCTATCTGATCCGACTGCGCGACGAAGGCATCCCGATGGTCTATGTCAGCCACGATGCCGCGGAGCTGCGCCAGCTCGCAACGCAGATCGTGATGCTGCGCAACGGACGCGTCACCGCGCTCGGCGGCGTCAAGGTGCTGACGAGCAGCACGCCTGCCTGATTTCGTCCGTGATCCAGATCACGTTCGATCGGCGCGAAATTCAAGAAATCCAGTGTTTATAAGCACTTCCTGAACACCCGTTCAGAAAAATCTTTCGAACTATTTTCGCGGGCGACGCGTCTCATAAACGCATCAGGCAATCACGCCTAGCACAATGGAGACTACAACTATGTTCCGTAAAATCGCTCTTGCAGCTGCTGCCGCGATCGCTCTGACCGCTGCTGCTGTTGCCCCGGCTTCGGCCGGTGGTAAGGGTGGCCACGGTCATGGTGGGCATCACGGTCATGGCCATCACGGCCATCATCATGGTCATCATCATCACGGTCATGGCCATCATCACCATCACGGCCATCATCACCACGGTCATCATCACTTCGGATCGTTCTACATCGGCGGAAGCTGCTGGAAGACGGTGTGGTCCGACTTCGGACCGCGTCGCATCTACGTCTGCGGTCGCTATCTGTAAGCTGACGGCCATCGCAAGAAGGCCTCAGCCGAAGGCTGGGGCCTTCTCCCTTTCTGCAGCGCTCGCCGTGACGAAGTTTGGCGAAGCGACATCCTAGCTCGTGCGTTTGCCCGCAGGATGCTCACCCAGCAAGTCGCGCAGCGCCTGAATCTTCGGCGAACCCGCGCCCTTGCGCCAGATCAGGTAGGTATCCGCCCTGTTCTCGCCCGGCGGCAACCGGTGCACCCGCAAGCGTTTGCTCTCCGGAAACGTGGTGAGAACACTTTTGGGCAGCAGCGCGACGCCCATTCCTGCAGCGACGCATCCGAGCATCGCGTGATAGGAGCCGAGCTCAATCGTGCGCTCCGGCATCTGGTCGCGAAGCGCGTACCAATCCTCCAGCCGTTTGCGATGCGGACAACCATGCTCGAAGGCAATGATGGTTCGCGGGAAATACTCCTTCTTGCCTTTGTCCTTGCCTTTACTCCTGCCTTGGCCGATCGCCGGCGTGCCGGCAGCGGACACGATCACGGGTTCTTCCTCGAACACCGCAACCTTTTCAAACAACGCATCCGCAATCGGCAACGTCACCAGCGCAGCATCGAGCTCGCCGGCCAGGATCGCCTTTGAAAGCGTCGGGGGATTGCCGGTGCGAAGTTCGAGCTCCACTTCCGGATAAAGGCGATGATACTCGCTGACCGGTCCCGGCAAGCGGACGGCCGCGGTGCTCTCCATCGCCCCCAGCCGAAAGATTCCGCGTGGCCTCGGATCCTGCACCGCGTTGCGCGCCTCGTCGGCCAGCGCGAGCAGCTGGTCCGCGTAGTCGAGCAGCACCTGCCCCGCCGGTGAAAGATGCAGGCGCTTGCCCTCGCGAATAAAGAGCGGAACGCCGATGTCGTCCTCGAGCTGCTGGATGCGCGTCGTGACATTGGATTGAACGCGATGCAAATGCTCCGCGGCCCGCGTCACGCCACCCTCGCGGACAACCGCGCTGAAAATCTTCAAATCGGACAGATCCATACATCTCTCCACGGGATCATAATCATCTTTATTATTCATTTTATGTGATCATCGCCACGTCGTAAAGAGACCCCGTCGCAACGCCCGGAAGTATGGAGGCGCCAATCGCGATCGATGGAGGTCACGATGCCAGCAGGACATGGAATGCAGGGCTGCCCGTCCGACATCCGCCGGGCCTCGCCAGCCGAGTTTCTCTTGCTGACAGAGCGGATCGCCCGAGAGGCGCGGACCGCTCGGGCCGCGGCGATCGGTGACGCTGTCGTTCGAACGTTCACGCGGGCAGTGCGCGGCGTGCGCGTGCTGGTGTCGGTGGTCCGCACCGCGTTCGCCTTGCGCGACACCCTCATGCCGGCGCGTGAAGGCAGCCGAACGCACCATCCCAATCACCATCAGTGACCCCGACGCCACCACCGGCGCAAACTCCGAAAGAGACGCGACCATGCTGATCACCATCATGAAGCCGGCTCGACTCAACACAGGCTCTCTTGCCGCGGACGCCTTTCGTGCCCTGCGAACGGTCTGCGCCAGACTTTGGCGTTGGCGGCAGCAGCGGCTGGCGGCCTCGGAACTGCACAGCCTGAGCGACTACTCGCTGAGAGATATCGGTATCGCGAGAAGCTACATCGACGAACA
This sequence comes from Bradyrhizobium sp. AUGA SZCCT0176, assembly GCF_018130145.1. Taxonomy (GTDB): domain Bacteria; phylum Pseudomonadota; class Alphaproteobacteria; order Rhizobiales; family Xanthobacteraceae; genus Bradyrhizobium. The sequence goes on from NZ_JAFCMB010000007.1 coordinate 33,324, forward strand.
GGTACGCCTTTCCGCCAAGCGCTACGCGCGGCCGACCAAGTCAACCGGACTGATCTGAGTTCTCATCGCTGCAGCCGCTTAACCCCTGGGACGGAGAAACTACCATGCCCAAAGCATACTGGATCGTGCGTGTCAGCGTTCATCAGCCAGCGCAATACCCGGATTATCTCGCCGCAGCGCGTCCGGCCCTCGAAAAATTCGGCGCCCGGTTTGTCGTACGCGGCGGCGCGTTCGAACTGATGGAGGGACAGGCGCGGGAACGCAACGTCGTCGTCGAGTTCGCCGATTTCGCGACGGCGACCGCCTGCTACCGCAGCGACGAATATCAGAAGGCAAAGGCGATCCGCCAGGCGAACGCGGATGCCGACTTCATCATCATCGAGGCCGCCACCTAAACGATTTCGCGCGCGCGCAAATCTGCGATCGCGGCCGCATCGTAGCCGAGCGAGGCCAGCACCTCGTCGGTATGGGCGCTGAGTTCGGGCGCCATGCGGTCGAGCTTGCCACCGCCATGGGCGAGCTGAAATCCGCTGCCGGCGAAACGAAGCCGGCCATAGGGCGTGTCGATCTCCTGAATGGCGGCGCGCGCCGCGATCTGCGGATGATCGATCACTTCCTCGACCTTCCAGATGCTGGCGCAGGGCGCGCCGGCAGCTTCCAGGATGGTCTCCCACTCGCGGGGATCTTTTTTCGATAGCGCGTCCTCGATGATGGCTCGTAGCGCCGGCTCGTTTTCCTGCCGCGCGAACCAGTCGACGAAGCGCGGGTCCTCCAGCGCATCAGCGCGGCCGAGCGCCTTCATCAGCGACTGATATTGCTTCTCGCTGTTGACGGCGAGCAGCAAATATCCTTCGCCAGCCTTGAACAGGTTGGCGGTCGGCCGGCGGCTGACGGCCTGATTGCCTGACAGTTGCTGGCGATGGCCGGCGACCGCGTAATCCGCCACCTGACCTGAAAGAAACGCCAGCGTCGCCTCCAGCATGGAGACGTCGACCATCTGTCCCTTGCCGGTATGGGTGCGCTGGAACAGCGCACTGGAGACACCGAACGCCGCGGTCGAGCCGGACAAGACGTCGCAGACCGCAAAGCCGGCGCGGGTCGGTCCGGTCTCGGCATGGCCCGTAATGGACATGATGCCTGATAGAGCCTGGATCTTGCCGTCATAGCCGGCGCCAAGCCGCGCCGGGCCGGTCTGGCCAAAGCCCGAAATCGCGCAATAAATCAGCCGTGGATTGATCGCCGAGAGCGCCGCATAGCCGATTCCGAGCTTGTCCATCACGCCGGGACGGAAATTCTCCATCACCACGTCGGCTTGCGCCGCGAGCTGCTTGACGATCGCGATCGCTTCCGGCTTTTGCAGGTCGAGCGTCAGGCTGCGCTTGTTGCCGTTGATCGCCTGCCAGCCGGGCGCGAGACCGCGCTCGGCCCATTCGCGGGAGAGCGGCGTGCGGCGCATGTCCTCGCCCTCGCGCCGCTCCACCTTGATGACATCGGCGCCGAGCAGCGCGAGCTGGTAGCTCGCATAGGGGCCGGCCAGCACCTGCGTGAAGTCGAGAATCTTCACGCCTTCGAAGGGTCGGGTCACGTCTGCTCTCTCCCCTGGCTCTTCTCCCCTCTCCCCTTGTGGGAGAGGGTGGCACGGACGCGCGAGAGCGCGTTCGTGACGGGTGAGGGGTTCTCTCCTCACGGCAACATTTCGAGATGAGGATAGAGACCCCTCATCCGGCGCTTCGCGCCACCTTCTCCCACAAGGGGAGAAGGGAAGTAGAGCCTCACGCCGCGCGGTTGCCGCGCGCGATTTCTTTCTGCTTGTCGAACTCGGCGCGACGCCGTGCCAGTTCTTCCGGGCTCATCTGCGCGATGTTGTTGTAGTCGAGCTTCCAGGAGGCATCGTCGCTCCAGCGCAGCGGCGATTGCATCGTGGTGCGCGCGCCGGACGCGGTTTCCAATAGGCGCAGCGCCAGTTCGAGCGTCTGCGCCTGCGAGGCCACATCCTGCGGCTTGCCGGCGGAGTTCCCGAGCGGAAAGTCCGAAAACAGGAAGCGCGGCACGGCCGCGTGCTCGACGATATCCTTGGCACAGCCCATCACGACGGTGGCGATGCCGTTGGCTTCGAGATGGCGCGCGACCAAAGCCGAAGTCTGGTGGCACACCGGACAGTTCGGCACCAGCACGGCGACATCGACCTTGTCGGCGAGGCAACGCTCAAGAATCTCCGGCGCGTCGGTGTCGATGGTGACGCGATGGCTGCGATTGGTCGGCGCGCCGAAGAAGCGCGGCGCCACCTCGCCGATCCGCCCCGCGGCCTGCGCCTTCAGAAGCTGCGGCAGCGGAAACCAGGTGCCGCTGTCGGTTGCTGACGTGTGCTTGCGGTCATAGCCGATATGCGAGATCCGCAGATCGTGCTGTTTCGAAGTATCGCCGTCATAGACCGTGTAGAATTTTGCGCCGCCGTTATACGCCGCACCCGGACCCTGATCGCCCTTGGCGGGATCATATTGCGCGGCGGTCGTAACGATGGTCACCCGCGATTGCGCCAGCGGCTTTTTCAGCGGCTGGAATGGCGCATCGACGTAATGCGCCCAGCGGTACGCCGTGGTGTAGCCGATCGCCGCGTAATAATCGCGGGTCCGCTGCATATAGGGGACCGCGGAATCGTAGTCGGGCGCAAAGCCCAGTTGATCGTCGGACGAGCCGGACATTGTTGTGTCTCCTGCGTTTCCACCGTGAGGGCGCTGATCTGGCTTGAGCCTAAGCTAGTGATAGTCAGCCTGTTCCTCAACAGCGGATATTGCACGAGCCAGGACCAATGACCATGCGCGCCACGGCCGGGACAGCAGGCCCTAACCGGGGGCTGGTACCTTGTTTTGCCGTGCGCGTGCCGGCAACACGGCAGCGCGGCGCGACCTAGTCGTCCTCCTCGGCCGGCTCACCAATTCTGCACGGGCGCAAGGCATCGCCGCCCTTGAGCACGATGATCGAGACCGCCGCATGATTCTGCCGGAAATCGTTGAGGCGGAAGATTCCGGCGGCGTAGCGTTCGCGCAGGCCTTGTTCCACCCTGGCGTCGATCGGATCACGGAAGATTTCGCGCGCACGCAACAAACCCAAATCGCCATAGTCGCGGTACAGATTCGAGGTGTGCTGCAAGCGCGAGGACAGATACCAGAACATCGCCGAGCGGTATTCCTTCAAGGCGTCTTTCGGGCAGGACTGCGGCGTACAGACACGCAAAGCCAGCGTAATCTTGTCGGGATCAAAGTTGGCGATACGATCATCGATCGAGCGCCCGCCGCGGTCGCGCGAGCCGCGCGAGGGAATGGCTTTCGTTCCAGCGACGTGCTGGCGGCCGTAGCAGGCCGGCGCCGTCTTCGGCTCGGACATGTATCTCTCCACGCGAGCGAAAACACCGAAACCGACCATCGCGATGCCGCCGACGGCCAGACCCGTGGCCACCGCGCGCCAGCGGGTGAAGAAGCCCGAAGGCAAGCCTTGTTCGAGCATGCTCATCCGCATGCGTTCTTGCTGGGTTGAGCAGGGCCTACGACAGGCATCGCGGGCATCCCGCGCGGCGGCGGCGGACTTCCGAAGACGCCCGGCGTTCGGTTCGACATGAGCCGGGCAACATCGCTGGCCGGGATGTAACCGTCGGCTTCGAGCGCGACCAGTCCTTCCTTGAGTTGCGGATCGATCCGGGCGCTGGGCATGCCGGCCGCGTCTTGCTTGTAATCGATCGGCCCGCCGGCAATCATTGCCGATGGGCTGCCCGCCTGTATTTGCCATTCTTCACGCGCCTGAACGACCAGCTTGGCATACTGCCGAACCGCCTCGTACAAATGATCCCGATGCGGCTTCTGACAGAAGCGCTGCGGCTGTTCCCTGGTCAGGCACGCCACATAGGCGCCGCCGCGCACGACCCGGTGCTCGACGATATAGAGGCTATCGAAAGCTGCGTTCCTCTGCGTCGCAGTCAATTCGGCCGTAGCGGCGCGGTCGGTGCAGATGCGATGAACCCGCTGCAACAGCGCGTCACCGCCGCCGGCCTGCTCGATCGCCGCCGCCGGGTTGCCGGCGTTGGCGGTTTCTACGAAACCCCGGTCGAGCGCCTTACCCGCCTGCTTCATGAAGTAGACACTGGCGCCTCCGATGGCGAATGCCAGTGCGACTCCGAGCGCCATGCCGCCGACCTGCTTGACCAGCGGCGGCATCCCGCCGCCGGAAGACGCCGGGATCGGCCGCGACGCCTCCGGCGCCGGCTGTATCCCTCGCCGGCCGAAATCGCCGTTCTGTCGACTCATGGTCTTTCCCTTTCGATCAGCGGCGCGCGCGCTGCTTGCACAGGCGATCCAGGTCGCCGGCGTACATGGTTTTGTCGGTAGAGCCGTCGCTCTGTGCCAGACCCGAAGTCGGCGTGATGCGGGATGGATTGAGCAACAGAGTGTAGCGGATAGCATCGAACGGCAGACCAAAATGATCGGCCCAGTTCTGCAACGACGTACACAATCCCTGACGGTTGCTGACTTCGCCGCCGGTCGGGTCCACGGGGCGCGCGAAACTGGGAGCGCCAAACGCGCCGATCCGAAAGCCCGCCAGCGAGCCCGGTTGAGCGTCGAGAACGTCAAACGCCGCATAGCCTTCAAATCCGACGCGGGGCGCCGATCCCGGCGTCAAGCCTTGCAGGCGCCAGCGGATCGGCTGATCGGCGATGATGACGACCGCATCGCGCGGAGCCTGTTTGAGGTCGAGTTGCAGAATCCGATAGCCGTCCTGATCGACAGCCTGTCGCGCCTGCGACGACGTTCCCCCGCCACCCGGCTTTGTGCTGTCGAATGCGACCGCGATAATTTGAAGCGATGCTGTCGTGCCGGAGGCCATTTCCGGCCTGCCGGTCAGCGCCCTGAGCCTCGCGATCTGCCGCCCGCGTTCCTTATCCAACACCGAAGTGACGATGCCTGGCTTCGATGCCGGCTCGTCGCGGGGACCGGCCTGCTCCAGAATCTGCTGAAACCTGTCATTGTTGCGACCGGCGACCGAGCCGAGCACGTGCCCGTACGTCATCGTCAGCACGACAAGCGGCGTGGCGATAAAACCGAGCACCGTGAACCAGACAAGAAAGCGAATGACCTGATCAAGCAGCGGCGGTCGCGGCGGAGGATCTGTTTGCGTCACACTCATCAACGGCCCCGATGGCCGCCGGTGGGAGCGCGACCTTACGGACCCGAATTTACACGGAGAGGTTGAAAGGCTTTTTTGAGCCTCAGACTAAAAGTCGCTCGATCCCGGCCATGTTTGATTAACGGGTTGTGCCTTTTCGAGACGACGCCTCAGACCCCCGCGACCTGCGACCATATCTCGGCGAGCTTGCGCCTGAACGCCTGCATGCGCGTCAAGGGCACGGCCACTTCCTCTTCCTCGGGCAGCCGAAGGCCGATGACGTTGACCCGGCCGCCGCCAAGGCTGCGCGCGACCAGGACGATGGGATCCAGCACCAGCTCCGCGCCTTCCTTTGGCGCGTGGTCGAGATGGATGTCGAAATAATCCGCCAGCGTCAGCTTGGCCTGCTCTTCACCGACCGCAACGCCGTAGATCTCGGCGAGTTCACCCAGCGTGTGCTCGCCCGACACCGTGAAATCGCCGAGCAGATGCGGATCGGGCGTCGTGCTCGGCGCCATATCGACAAAGAACCGATCCAGCGCCTCGGCCTTTTCCGGTGGCGCCAGCAGGTAGATGTAATCGCCGGGCGCGATCGGGTCGGCCTCGGTGGGCGATAGGATCCGCTCGTCGCGGATCACCAGCGTCGGCTTCGACCAGGACGGGATCAGCCCGCGCCGGAAATACAGGCTCTTTGAGCGCACGGGATAGCCGACCAGTTGCTGCTCGAGCTGGCCGGGCAGATCGAGCTCGACGCGGCGCGGGCCACGGTCCGCGCGGGGCAACGCCACATGCAGCAGCCGCGCCGCCGGCGCCAGCGTCCAGCCCTGCAGCAGCAGCGAGATGAAGACGACGACAAAGGCGACGTCGAAATAGAGATAGGCTTTCGATAGCCCCACCAGCATCGGGATCGATGCCAGGAAGATCGCCACCGCGCCGCGCAGGCCGGTCCAGGCGATGAAGAGCTTTTCCCGCCAGTTGAAGCGAAACGGCGCGAGACAGAGAAACACCGCCAGCGGCCGCGCCAGCAGCATCAGCACCAGCGCCACCAGCACGGCCGGACCGATGCTGTCGACCAGCCGCTGTGGGGAGACCAGCAGGCCGAGCATCACGAACATCACGATCTGCGCCAGCCAGGTCGCGGCATCGAGGAACGTCACCACCGAATTATGCGCGCGCGTCGGCCGGTTGCCGATGATGATGCCGGCGAGATAGACCGCGAGAAAGCCGCTGGCATGCGCGATCTGCGCCGCCCCGAAAATCACCAGCGCCGCGGTGGCGACAAAGGGCGCATGCAGGCCTTGCGGCAGCGCCACGCGATTGAGCCCCACCACCACCAGACGGCCACCGATCACGCCGACGACGGCGCCGAGCCCGGCTTCACGGATGAATTCCAGCGCGATATGCACGGCCGAGCTTTGACCGAGTGAAATGTACTGGACCAGCATCAGCGTGAGGAAGACCGCGAAGGGATCGTTGGTGCCGGATTCGGCTTCCAGCGTCGCACCCACCCGCGGCCGCAGCCGCAGGCCCTGCGCATGCACCAGCAGGAACACCGCCGCCGCATCGGTCGAGGCGACGACGGCGCCGACCAGCAGCGACTCGCTCCAGTTCAGATCGAGCACGTATTTGGCGAACGGCGCGGTGACCAGGGCGGTGAGCAATACGCCGACCGTCGCCAGCACCGTGGACGGCGCCAGCACCGCACGGATACTTTGAAACCGCGTTTTCAGACCGCCGTCGAACAGGATCAGCGCCAGCGCCACCGATCCCACCAGATAGGTCGAGCGCACGTCATCGAAGCTCAGCTGGCCGGGCCCGGAATCGCCCGCCAGCATGCCGATCAGCAGGAAGACCAGCAGCAACGGCGCGCCAAAGCGCAGCGCCAGCAGGCTCGAGAGAATTCCGGCCATTATCAGGACGGCTCCGAGCAAAATCGCCAGACTTACTGAATCGAGAGAAGCCATAAATTTAGGAAAGCCTCGAATCTAGAGAAGATTTGCAGCTCTGCAACGTTGGGCAAATACTTGCAATTGCATCCTTATCGTCGCCACAGTTGAACGCCAACCCATTTCTCCAGATAGCGGCAATGTGCCCGGTTTATCGGCCTAACTTGCCCTTGCGGACGTCTGGTATCGATGGCATCCGCAGCGGGCTTGTGGGAATCTGCCAGCGCTTCGAATCAATTTTGCATGATGGGGCAGCTTGATAAGCAAGCTGGCCCCGAACGAGATTTTGCCGATGGATCCGAAAGAGATTATCGAGTTGCTGCACACCACCGCGCGGTCGCTCGGCGCGGAGGTCACCTCACCCTGGTTCTATCTGCAGTTTGGCCTGATCCTCGCCGGCGCAGGCATCGCCTATGCGAGCGACGCGGCCATTCGTTCGCGCGTCGACATGACCTCGTTCGCGATGGGCTTGCCGCTGCCGCTCAGGCACTTCGCCCGCGTGCTGGTCTTTAGCGCCTCCACCGCGGTGTTCGCCGTTCTGATGATCGCCGCCCGCATCACGATGTACCATTCGACCTGGCCGAGCCGCAGCTATCTGCTGGCGGTCTGCGCCAAGCTGGCGCTGGCCTGGCTGGTCATTCGCCTCGTGACGTCGGTCATTCGCAACGAGTTCATCGTCCGCCTGGTGTCGCTGTCGGCATGGCTGGTCGCGGCGCTCAGCGTCGTCGGCCAGCTTCAACCGACCCTGGACTTGCTGGATTCGGATGCGGCCTCGATCGTGCTCGGCGGATTGCGGCTGACGCCGCTGGTCCTGATCAAGCTCGGCGCCCTGCTGATCGTGGCGCTGTGGCTGACCAACATCGCCAGCAATTTCGTCGAAAGCCGCATCACCCGCTCCGCGGACCTGACGCCGTCGATCCAGGTGCTGCTGGTGAAGATGATCCGGATGGGCCTGATGGTGCTCGCGATCATCATCGCGCTCAGCGCCGTCGGCATCAATTTGTCCGCGCTCGCGGTATTCTCCGGTGCGGTCGGCGTCGGTATCGGTATTGGCCTGCAGAAGATCGTCGCCAACTTCATCTCGGGTATCATCCTGCTGGCGGACAAATCCGTAAAACCCGGCGATCTCGTCACCATCGGCGACAGTTCGGGCCGCATCAGCGCGATGAAGACGCGCTACATTTCGGTCGCCGCCGGCGACGGCCGCGAATTCCTGATCCCGAACGAGGATCTGGTGACCCAGAAGGTCGTGAACTGGACCTATACCGACAAGAACACGCTGGTGAAGGTGCTGTTCGGCACCAATTACGACGCCGATCCGCGGCTGGTCTGCAAGCTGGCCATCGAGATCGCCGCGGCCGCGCCCCGCGCCATCAAGAACAAGCCGCCGAACTGCATCCTGACCGAATTCGCCGAGGCCGGGATGAAATTCTCCCTGACCTTCTGGATCGCCGACCCCGACGGCATGGACACCGTGAAGAGCGACGTGATGCTGGCGCTGTGGGACGCCTTCAAACGCGAGGGCATCCGGGTTCCCTATCCGGTGCGTGAAATCCGGGTTCGGGGCGGCGCGCTGCCGGTCGAATCCGTGGTGGAGGTTTCCAGCTGAAATCAAGCGTTTAGATGCCCTCCAGCCCGCCAACCTTGGCTTGCACTGCCAGCTGCGATCATTAAATTAGGCCTTTGACGCCCTCAATTCCCGAAGCATGACCCGCCCATGAGCTATATCGAAGCAACAGATACCTCCTTGCGAAAGACCGGACAGATCAAGCTGCATGGCGCGAGCGGTTTCGCCGGCATGCGCAAGGCGGGCGCCCTGGTCGCCAAATGCCTCGACGAGCTCACCGACATCGTCAAGGAAGGCATTCCCACCTCGCGGATCGACGAATTCGTCCGCGATTTCGCTTTCAGCCACGGCGCCTACCCGGCAACGCTGATGTATCGCGGCTACCGCTATTCGACCTGCACCTCGATCAATCACGTGGTCTGCCACGGCATGCCCGGCGATCGCGCGCTGAAGGAAGGCGACATCGTCAATATCGACGTCACCTTCATCGTCGACGGCTGGTACGGCGATTCCAGCCGCATGTATGTGATCGGCCCGATCGCCCGCAAGGCCGAGCGGCTGATCGAGGTCACCTATGAGGCGATGATGCGCGGCATTGCCGCCGTAAAACCCGGCGCCACCACCGGCGACATCGGCCACGCCATCCAGAGTTTTGTCGAGCCGCAGGGCATGAGCGTGGTGCGCGATTTCTGCGGCCATGGTTTGGGACGCATGTTCCACGACGAGCCGAACATCATCCATATCGGCCGGCCCGGCGAAGGCGTGGCGCTGAAGCCCGGCATGTTCTTCACCATCGAGCCGATGATCAATCTCGGCAAGCCGCATGTGAAGATCCTGTCCGACGGCTGGACCGCTGTCACGCGCGACCGCTCGCTGTCGGCGCAGTTCGAGCATTCGGTCGGCGTGACCGCTGATGGCGTCGAAATCTTCACGCTGTCGCAGCGCCATGCCGAGAAGCCGCTGGCGAAGGCGTAATTGGACCGGCGCGTAACCCTGCCTCGCAAGCCCAAGGCCGTCGTCTTCGATATGGACGGCCTGCTGATCGACACTATTCCCGCCTATGTCAGCGCCATGGTCGAGGCCGGCCATGATGTCGGACACGTCGTCTCGAAAGACTATGCGCTGTCGCTGGTCGGGCTGCTCGGCCTTGAGCTGGAAGCGCAGCTTCGCACCGATCATGGCGCGGCGTTTCCGCTCCCTGCCTATATGGCCGCGGTCTCGGCACGGCTTGGTCCGATCCTGGATGCCGGCGTTCCCTTGAAGGCCGGCGCATCAGAATTGCTGGAAGCACTGGCAAGGGCAGAAATGCCAATGGCGGTCGGGACCTCGATGACGCGGAAGGAAGCGCTTCATCATCTGAACCACTGCGAGGTCGAACACTTCTTCCGCAGCGTCGCCGCGCGAGACGACGCGGCCCGCGGCAAGCCGCACCCGGACGTTCACCTGAAGGCGATGTCGGCGCTGGGGTTCGAGCCTCGCGATTGCCTGGTCCTCGAAGATTCCTTCAACGGCGTTCGCGCGGCACACGCCACCGGCGCCATGGTGATCATGGTGCCGGATGTGGTAGCGCCGACGCCGGAGATTGCGGCGCTTTGCATCGGCGTGGCCATCGACCTGCATCAGGTCGGGGAGATCATCGGGTGGATGGAAACCCCGGCCAACTGATTTCCTGCCGTTGCGGCAATTGATGATTGCAACAGCACGAAATTCTGGATGCCGATGCCATGAGGACGATGGCCAAAATCCCAGTTGCAAATCGTTCTCAATATCCTGCGGCAAGATGCCGGTCCTTTAACTTGAATCCCTGCGGAATACGCCGCGCGCGACGGTGTAGAACTCACGCGGACGCTCTCGGTCGAGCCTCCGACGGGCGATCAACCAAGGGAGCAAGAACAATGTTCGAGATTTCACGCAGAGATCTGATTCTCGGAAGCACGGGGGCCGCGCTCGTTTTCGGCCTCAAGGGACCGGTTTCGTTCATCGATGCGGCGCACGCGCAGCGCGCCGCGGACAGCCTCAAATACAAGGTCGGGGATATCGAGGTCTTCAGCCTGCATGAGGGATCCGTCGAGCGCACCGTCACTGAAGCGATGGTCAAGAACGCCTCGCTCGACGACGTCAAGAAGGCGCTGAGCGCGGCGGGCATCGGGCCTGACAAGATCGACAATCCCTTTACCGTCACGGCGATCCGGACCGGCGGCAAGGTCGTGCTGTTCGATACCGGCTTTGGCGGCAACGGTCCGGCCACGGTCGGCAAACTCGCCGACAACATGAAGGCCGCCGGCCTCGATCCCGCGACCGTCTCCACCGTCGTGATCTCGCATTTCCATGGCGACCACATCTCCGGCCTGTGGGTGAAGGAGACGAGCGCGCCGGTGTTCCCGAACGCGGAAATCATGATGCCCGAGGTCGAGTTCAAGTACTGGACCGATCCGGCGCTGGTGGAGAAGGTGCCGGAAGCCAACCGTCCGATGGTCAAGCGCATCCAGGCGACGTTCCCGACCTGGAAGAACGTCAAGCAATACAACGACGGCGCCGACCTCGCGCCCGGCGTCAAGGCGATCGCCACGCCTGGTCACACCGTCGGACACATGTCGTTCCTGGTGGCATCCGGCGGACAGCAGCTCTATATCCAGAGCGACGTCACCGGCATGCACCAGCTGTTCGTCAGGAATCCCGGCTGGTTCTCCAGCTTCGATGCAGATGGGCCGAAAGCGGAAGCCACGCGCCGCGCTTTCTTCGATCGCGTCATTGCCGAAAAGGGCATGATCGCCGGCTATCATTTCGGCTTCCCGAATGTCGGCACCCTGTCGAAGGATGGCAATGGCTATGCGTTCGCGGCCGTGAAGGCCTGATAGCGGGCTGGTCCGAAAAAAATGAAAGGCGCCGCATGTCGTGCGGCGCCTTTTCTCTATCCGAAATCCGCCGCCGCCCCGCACTTCAGAGTTGCAAAAGCTGGCCGGCACGGCATGCTTGACGCCGATGCCCGCCAAGCCGCGCGACCCAAATCCCGAACCCGACGAAACGCCGCATTACCACGGCCATCGCGAGCGGCTGCGCGAGCGCTTCTACAGCGCCGGGCCGGACGCGCTCAGCGATTATGAGCTGCTGGAGATGGCGCTATTCCCCGCCCTGCCCCGGCGCGACACCAAGCCGCTGGCCAAACTGCTCCTGAAGAAGTTCGGCTCCTTTGCCGAAGTCGTCCACGCGCCGGAAGCGCGGCTGCGCGAAGTCGATGGCATCGGCGATGCGTCCATCCACCAGATCAAGCTGCTCGCGGCGGCCGCGAGCCGGGTGGCAAAAGGCGAGATCAAGCGCAGCATCGCGCTGTCGTCCTGGAACGACGTGATCGGCTATTGCCGCAGCAGCATGGCATTCGCCGACAAGGAACAGTTTCGCCTGCTGTTCCTCGACAAACGCAACCAGCTGATTGCGGATGAGGTGCAGCAGACCGGCACCGTCGACCACACCCCGGTCTATCCGCGCGAGGTGATCAAGCGCGCGCTGGAATTATCCGCGACCGCGCTGATCCTGGTGCACAACCATCCTACTCACACGTTGATGTGCACGTTTGCTCACGCTTAATCACTTACAATCACTGCGTTTTTCTTGATCGCGTGTTCGTGCTTGAGGTACATTCGGTGAAGGCAGCGGGAACGTAACAGTCCCCACTTTCCGTCCCTCAAAGCGTCCCCACTTCGGACGCACGGGCTACCGGCATGGCAACCCTTACCGACCGATCGATCCAAATCGCGATCAAGCATGTGGCGAAGTCTCGCAAGCAACAATTGCTTGCCGATGGCGAAGGTCGCGGCACCGGAAGACTTGTTCTTATATTGAAGCCGATGCCGAGCCGAGTCACTGCGGAATGGATGGCACAGCAATGGCGTGACGGGCGCCGGGTAAAATCGAAGATCGGCTCGTATCCCGCCATGCCGCTCTCGGATGCCCGAGATATTTTCAAACGCGATTTTGCGAGCGTTATTATGCAAGGCCGCAGCATCAAGACCGCCACCGACGCGCGACCGGGCACTGTCGGCGATCTGTTTGATGCGTATGTGGAGCATCTCAAAAGCAACGAGCAGAGCTCATGGGTCGCGATCGAGAAGAGCCTGAAAAGTGTTGAGAAAATTCTCGGTCGAAACCGGCTTGCACGCGATATCACGGCCGATGATGTTCTCGGGGTACTGCGACCAATTTACGCGCGCGGTAAGCGAGCGATGGCGGATCATGTCCGCAGTTACATTCGATCGGCGTATTCATGGGCGATCAAATCGGAGCACGACTATCGCACGACCTCCCCTCGCCGCTTCAAAGTCGTTGCTAATCCCGCCGCCGGCATTCCGACCGAACCGAAGATAGTTGGCACGCGCTGGCTCGGCGAAGACGAATTTGTTCGCCTATACCGCTGGCTCGAATGTCCAGATACTCCTGTGCATCCTCCGTACACGCGCGCCGTTCGCGCGCTTATGCTGACTGGCCAGCGCGTTGAGGAGATTGCGCGCCTGCACATCGATCAATGGGATGCGGCAGAACGCATCATTGACTGGTCGAAAACGAAGAACGGAAAGCCGCATGCGATCCCGGTGCCGGAACTTGCGGCCGATCTCATCGCGAGTATCAGGCCGAACGAGTACGGCTGGTTCTTCCCTTCCGCAATGGACCCCACACGACCGGTGAGCGCGAACACGCTCTATTCGTTCATGTGGCGGCAGCGACAGCGTGATGTCATTCCATCTGTAACCAATCGCGATCTTCGGCGGACGTGGAAGACACTCGCCGGAAAGGCCGGCTTGCCGAAAGAAATTCGCGACCGCATCCAAAACCACGCCTTCCAGGACGTCAGCTCGAAGAGCTACGACCGCTGGAGTTACATGCCCGAGAAGCGCGCCGGCATGGAGAAGTGGAACGCGTTCGTCGAGTGTCTTCTCGCCAAGCCCGGCGTATCAATCGCCGCGTGACTGTCCGCGGCTCGCCACGATTGTGAGCGACCAGCCGCGACGAGAATCGACACGCCGCGGGCGGACGTGGCATGACGCGACTTGTCGCGACCAGAAGCTTGCATCGCCTCCGCATACACAAGGCGGTTCAGTCGCTTGCCTTCGACGCTCGGTTCGGATTTCGCTACTGATTTTTGGGAGCGGTCGGCGGCACGGCCTGGGAATTGGGTTGTGAGGGTGGAGGCGGAGCCACTTGTTCGTATTTGAGTAGTTTCGCCTGCATCGCATCCATTGCGGCACGCAAATCGTTTAGGTCGCGCGTGCTCACCTCGGTGCTGAGCCAATAAGGTCGGTACGAGCCAACGTTCACGACGAATTGCATCAGCGTGAACAGCACCGCTATGCTGGCCACCCATCCCAGCGCTTCTGTTCGGATGCGGGTCAGCACTTTACCTCCCGCGGCCTCGGCTATCTTTTCAGTGTCAAGGAACGTATTTGGAAAGCTGGAAGCAGCAGTCTTCTGAATATCCTTCAGATACGCGTCCAGCGCAGGGGACTTCCGCATTCTTTCGGCCGGCACTGGTTCGTGCTCGAACAGACTGACACGAAGAAAAGCATCGCCCTCAGCGATGGCATGATCGACCCTGCTGAAGTTAAGCAGGGTTGTAGCGATGGGGCCTTCCCACCCCGGATCGACGATGCCAACTGTGAGGGCCCAGATGCCCTTCTTGGTCAACGTGGTCTTGTACGTTGCGTGTCCGGTCACGCGATCAGAGAGGCTGAACACCTCAGAGGACACCACTTGAACCATGTGCCCCGGCTTAATGGTAAAAGGCCCGTCCACCTTCTTACCCTCATGGTCGAAGATAGAGCCGATCGTAAGATCAAAGCTGGAACCCTGAACTGCAGGCTGTCCGCTCTTGAAGAACTTCTTTGGATCCAACGAATTGCCCGCTATTAATGCCATGTTCGCCCCCGTTCGTTTATGGTGTGACTGGTACCGCACGGAATCCCTGATGGCAATTGCCAAACAAGACCGCCACTACCTTCAGATGTGTTTCGAAGTTCGTGAGAACAGTCACGACCCAGACCGAAAGGTCGGCGCGGTTATCACAGATAGCGTTGACGATGTTCTTGCCGTGGGTACCAATGCGCCGCCATCCTCACTAAACCTGACGCGTGCGGAGAGTTATGAGGCAGTGCGGCAGGATCGGACCTGGAAGTACTTTGTGCTAGAGCATGCGGAGCGGAACGCAATTTTTGCCGCGTATGGCCAAGGTAAAGTCATTGCAGGCGGGACAATGTACAGTACTCTCTTTCCATGCGCGGACTGTGCAAGAGCGATTGTAGCCGCCAGGCTTTCTCGGTTAGTCGTCCTTGGTCTTGAAAAAGATCCAGTAAGGGACGAGAAGTGGCTTGACCACTATCGCCACGCCGAACGGATATTGGCGATGGCTGGTGTTGTTGTGGATGTCGTCGACCCGGCAGGGATAATGGCGGGAGATTAGCCGCACGGTATTCCAGCCGCTGGTCTCGCCGCTTTTTATTGCGACCTGGTGAATGCGTCGGATACAGTCGGGCTCTCGGACTTCACCTCGCTCGCTGGACGACCTGTCACGGATTAAAGCAACAGGTGAGACTCGGAACCGCAAGTTTTGTTATTATGCCCCCGATTCGGGGGGCGGATGGCAACAAAGCCAAAGTCAGAGAAGATAAGAGTCATAGAGTATCTCTATGAGAAGTTGACGGCGGAGGGACGCACCGTCGCGATGCTTTCTGACGTTCAGCAAGCGATTGTGACATGCAACGCGCAGTTTGGGCTCAGTTTAAGCACGTCCAACCCAGCAAATTTTATGAAGGATTTAGTTCGAGGAAAGAATGCCTCGCGCAATTGGCCTGAGAGTCTAAAAGGAAAAAAGATTGGCGGAAGACAGCGTGTTGGCGGCGGCCGTGCCTTGGAGTTTGTCCCGTATGGACCCGACCAGACCGATGCATTTGAAAACAGTTTTACAAGAAGCGCCGACCTTGTGCCAGTGCCCCTGCAATCAATCAGCTTGCCGCTTACCGCAAAGCGATTGGGTCGTAAAGATGAGTCGTGGCTGGTTCAAGTCACCGTAGCACTGCGTGTTGTCGAGCAACACCTGGCCGTTCGGAAATCTGAAACATTGCCCGAAGTATTGGAGGTCACCCATCTGCAAACGGGTGTTAAGTTTGGCAAGAGCGAAGTAGACGCACTTTTTCTTGCAACGTGTGAAATTGGCGGAAAACGACTTAGCACACTCATTACATGCGAAGCTAAACAAGAGAGCGAAAGAATCGTTGGGCATCAAATTGTCGGGCAAGTCGTGGCCGCTAATCGCAGCGTAAAACTTGCAGGTATCGAGGTTGAGTTGATTCTCCCGATCGCGATTCAAGCCCTGACCGAACCGGCCGGCTGCATTTATGTGGCAGAATTCGAGCCGTGGCTTCCATCACAAGCTGAGCTGGATGAGGCTGCGTTGCCAGACCTGGTTCTCGCAGCAGAAGGTTTGTTCGAGCTTCGACCTTGTGTGCCAGGTATTGGATTTGATCCCCGCAAAAAATAAAATCGGGCTAATGCGGCGGTGGAGAGGAGCGACTTTCAGTTCAAGTCGTTCACTCCGCGGGAGACAGATGCGCCTGCAAGTCCAATTCGATTTGCGACTGACTCCGTTTCTTTGAACCGCTCTTTCTATCCCGTCGACTGTTGGGCTTATCGATTCCCCAAAACTCAGCGGCAGCCTTCGTATTCATTCGAAGAAGGTCGGTATCTCCCAAATCGACATCGGCTTTCGGTCGTTCGGGCTTCAATCCGAGCGCGGTCAATATTGAGCTTCCTATCGCTCGTGCGAGAGGCGGAGGGACCGCATTCCCGATTTGGCGCGCACCGTGCCACTTGGTTTCGTGCAATCGAAACCAATCAGGAAATCCATGTAAGCGGGCCATTTCTCGAACGGTTACACAGCGGTCATACTTGTAGTGAATCGGACGCGGCGAGGTAAACGCACCACGCGCACCGTCGGTACCGGCCCGAAGCGTGTTCGAGATGCCCTTAGACGGCAATTTAAAAAAACGTGAAATAGGCTCAACATCACCTTCGTTAGTCGCGCCAAAGCGTCGCTGAGAAATGGTCGAATGCTCCGTGCGCATGCTCGAAGTAAGAATTCGCGGATTCCATACTCTTCGATATCCATATCTCCAAGAGTCGTTAGCGAGACAACGCATCTCCCGTGCGTATGCGCCAGCCCTCTTGAACGCACCAGCAGGGAGAACGATTTCGTCGATCTCTCTTAGCTCTGCATAATCGTCGGCATTCGGAAGGTCGTCCAGCGCGTCTTTGCACGTGAATGAGGTTTTCGAGGGCAACGGATATTTGGGGAGCTTCAATCCTTTTTTAGCACCGAACAGGATCAACCGTTCGCGGCTCTGCGGAACCCCATAGTCAGCTGCGTTTAGCACCCGCCATGGTTGCCCGACCGAATAACCTTTTTCTTCGAACGACGCGATCAACTCCGTTAGAAACGCCTTGTGCTTTCCGACGGTGAGGCCCTTCACATTCTCAAAAACGAAATATCTCGCGCCGAGTTCGCAAACGATCCGCACGAAGTCATTCACCAGTGAATTTCGGGGATCTTCGAGTGCGCGATGCCCAATTAACGAAAAACCCTGACAGGGAGCGCCTCCAACAACTAGGTCGACCTTACGTTTCCCGAGTTTTGCGACGTCTCGAATTTCTTGACCTGAGAGCTTGGAAATATCCCGGCACAGAGTAGCGCAACTGGGGAAATTGAACTTATGCACTGCCGCGTGAATGGGATCGATCTCAACGGCGGCAACCACGTCGAAGCCCGCCTGTTCAAATCCAAGGCTCATCCCGCCAGCCCCGGAAAACAGGTCAACCGCTATCGGGCGTGTCATTCAGATCCCCTACTAAAGTCGACCGCGCTGCTTCCGGCCGAAGAACTTCTTTAGCCGACGACGCAGCAGTTGTGAATCCTTGGTTTCGCATTGCCAGATCGTCAGAACGCGCCATCCGTCGGCTTCCAGAGCCTTAGTTGCATCGGTATCTCTGGCTTGGTTGCGTCGAATCTTGGGAACCCAAAAGTCAAGCCTCGTCTTGGGCAGTCGCCCTTTTGAACAGTCGTGGCCATGCCAAAAGCAGCCATTCACAAATATGACAGCCCCGTGCCGTGCTAGGACCAGATCGGGCGACCCCGGCAGCCTTTTTTGATGAAGGCGGAATCGAAACCCAAGACCGTGGATCAGCTTACGGACGATCATCTCGGGCGCCGTATGCCGGCTCCCGACACTTCGCATGATCCGGCTGCGCTGTTCCGGCGTCCGTGTGTCCATTACCTACCTCATTGCCATGAGCAAAAAACGTCCAGCACCGGTCGCGTTTTCCACACGTTTATTTCAAGCTAACCACCTACGCCAGTCGTTCATCGGGCCGATGAAATGCTCGATTCCCCCTTGGGGATAACCAACGCATTCTCATTGCGAACCTCGCAAAAGGCATGATCGGCGAGCAGGCATCGAACTTGCTCGGATCTCTGTTGGTATCGCACCTGCAGCTGATCGCGATGGAGCGCGGATCGTTGCCGCCAGAGGATCGTGTCCCCTTTCATATCCACGTCGACGAATTCCAGACATTCAGCTCGGATACGTTTGCGACGCTGCTCAGCGAAAGCAGAAAGTTTAAACTCCGCTTCACTCTCGTGAACCAGTTTCTTGACCAAGTCGCGCCGATCGTGCGAGCGGCCGTGCTTGGTAACGTGGGCTCACTTGTTGTTTTTCGCGTTGGCAGCACTGACGCGAAAATACTCGCACCGGAGCTGCATCCCATGGAGGCGGGCGGACTGACCGATCAGATGCCGTTCACGGCGTGGGTGCGCCGGTCTAATGGCGGCCGGAATCGTATCGAAGTTGAGCCGAAGTTATTTCCCGCACGCAACTGCGCCGCAGCCATCCGGAGGCAAAGTCGGGAGCGGTTCGGTCGGCACCGGCAAATCGTCGAAAGTCGTTTGTATCGGAGCGCGGGTTGACTTCAGTTGCTTGCATTCGTATCGTTTCGCTATCTGCGGTTGGTATTTCATCGTGGTTACATCTGTGGCGAGGCGTAATCTCCCAATGCGCGCTTTTTGCTAAACTCATTTATCTTGTTCATCTAGATTTCTATGTTTCCGGCCGAGATGGCCTTTCAGCCGCGGAGTGACCATGTCGAGCAATACTGATGATGTAAATGCTCCGATTAGCGCAGAACCGACAAAGACATTTTTCGTTGAGATGCTCGTACGGGACATCCCTCTTGAAACTGCCATCCTTGATTTGGTCGATAACAGCGTTGATGGCGCAAAGCAGACTTTTGGAAACAAGCGATTCGAGGGCTGCTCCGTAGCAATTGAATTTTCGAAGCAGCGATTTCGTATGATCGATACTTGCGGTGGTTTCAATCGCCAAGTCGCGCGATTGTATGCTTTTCGGTTTGGTCGCCCAAAGGAGGCGCCCAAAACCGCTCATTCCATCGGTCAGTTCGGAGTCGGGATGAAGCGGGCGCTTTTCAAAATGGGGCACCACTTTTTGGTCCGCTCCGCAACAAAGGAAGAGGCCTGGGCCGTCGACGTTGACGTGGAGAAATGGGAAGGCCAGCCCGGCTGGCAATTCCCCTGGGCCAAGTTCGAGAACACTCAGCTATCGCAGAAAAAACCCGGTACAGAAATCATCGTCGAAAAACTTCGATCAGAAGTGGCTGCAAAATTTGGAACAGAAAAGTTCGTCAATGACATTATCGGCTTGATAAAGTCGAAGCACCGACAATTTATAGTCAACGGCCTTTCGATCTCAGTAAATGGGAGACATGTCGACGCCAGCGATCTCTTCTTGTTAGTCTCCCAGGATGGTTCTCTACAACCCGGTGTCGACGATCTGAAGTTTGATCGAGGTGGCCGTGCTGCGGTACTCGTACGAATTATAGTAGGAATTGGCACCTCGCTCCCACGGCAGGCGGGGTGGTACGTGATCTGCAATGGGCGCGTCATATTGGAAGCTGATCGGTCAGAGATAACAGGGTGGGGTTTGTTGGAGGAAAGTGCTGGACGAGTTTATGTGCCGTCCTTTCACAACCAGTTTGCGAGATTTCGCGGAATTGTCTCTTTTGATTCAGATGATTCTTCGCGCGTTCCTTGGAACACCACTAAGAATGGCGTTGATCAAGATAGTGCAATTTGGCAATCGACGTTCGTTCGCATGATGGAAATGATGCGGCCGGTTATCGATTTTCTCAATGAGCTCGATGCAGACATTGACGAACACACGCGCGACGAGAGCCCAATGCTAGATTACTTGAAGAAAGGAGACGCTGTGAGAGCCGATACTTTTGTCGAGAAGAAAGCATTTAAGGCACCCACGCGCGCGACCGCGGCAAAGCGCGGGCCTCGGACAGTCAAAGTCCAGTACGCCAAGCCCGTGCGCGAAGTTGAATTTTTAAAGGAAGCGCTCGAAGTTAATTCAGCTCGGGCTGTCGGCGAACGCACGTTCGAGTTAGTTCTCAAGAGACAGCAGCAGAGGAGTAAATGAGCTCAAGTTTCGATAAGATCAATTACTCGCTTCGACCGGCGAAGCACACCGAACGTCGAATGTTGTCTGAGGTGTTTCGTCGCTTATGGCCGTTTCAAATGGTGTCCGACTATGTTTATGTCGGCTTCGGTGCCGTGGCATTCAGTGATTTTGTTTTGTTCCATCGAACTCTTGGTATGCGCGAAATGATCTCGATCGAGCGCGAGACGGATGGGATTGCTCGCGTAAGAGAGAACGCACCTTTCAATATCAAGATTGACAATCGCAGTTCTGCAGAGGCGCTCCCTGATTTGCCGTGGGATAAGCACCACATACTCTGGCTTGACTACGATGATGCGCTCAGCCCCGATATGTTGGCCGATGCCAAGATCGTCGCATCCAGGGCGGTTTCGGGGTCCGTAGTCGCCGTATCGTTCAACTGCCATCGCGCCAGCGAGATTGCTGAGGCAAACGGCACGGACGAGCTAGACGCTGTTGATCTATTCAGAGATCGCTTCGGCCGGGAGCGGGTGCCAGAAGACGTTGGAGAGGACGATCTTTACGGTTGGCCGTTCGCATCCCTAGGAAGAAGACTGATCCTGACCGAAATCGAAGCTGCCCTTGCTCTACGAAACATCGAAGCAGAACCGGCGGATGTGGTTAGCTTTCATCGCATTTGCGAAATTGAGTATAAGGACGGCGCACGAATGACAACCTTGGTTGGTATTTTTGTTGCAGAGCGTGACGCTGACAAACTTTTCTCCTGCAAATTCGACTCCCTTGATTTTCTCGAAAAGGAGCAGAAGCCTATACGCATTTCCGTTCCTCTCTTGACGGTAAAGGAAATTCGATCTCTTGAAAGTCAGCTCCCGCTGAATGCCGGTATTCCATTAGAATGCGGCCAGGTGCCGCCGGGGGATGCGAAGCACTTCGTTGACCTCTATCGCTATCTTCCGAACTTTGCAGTCCTTGAGGCATGACCGCGATGACCGCGTAGCAAATGCGCCCGCGCTAGTCTTAATCAACCAAGCGAACATGATTGCGTTTTCCGCTGACCCACCGAGCGTTCAGCGGGTCGGATCCAGCGAGTGTCGCTTCGTCGATGAACAGGAAGAGGTTTGAACCACGGCCACTGGTTAATTCTTCTAGCGCCTCGATCATCTGAACGACGCGTTCACGCGTCGTCGTTTCGATGAGCACCCGAAAGTTCGGAATGCCCAGCTCATTGACGTGCTTTCGCTGCCGACTAGCTTCTAGGTAAATGTGCAGTTTCTTCGCAACGTATGTGCCGTACTGAGTTCGGAACCGCGTCACCGGCATTTCGCCGCGATCCTTTTCATACATGAAGTATGATTCCTCACCTGCTGCTGCGAATCGCAGGCCGAAAAACCCGTCCGGAATGACCGTGCATCTTCGCGACGATCCGTTGATCGGAATTCGCGCTTCCAGTCGGACACGCCGCACCGGCGTCGGTGCATCGGTGAATATCTCAGCTCGTTCCAGAATTCGTAGACCCTGTTGGCTACGGGTCGCGAGTTCGAGCTGGACGAAAAATCCGGAAATCCCTACCGAATGCTCGATGAAGCGCCACCCGGCGGCCTTGTGCTTGTCGATGCCGTCTAGCAACGGCCGCGTTACCTCGAAGCCGTGGCTCCGAAGGTACGACGCACCCTTTCGGGATAATCCGTAGATCAGGGGCCGCGAGCCTTTTTCTTTTCGCCTGCTCGTGACCTGCGACTCGGGTCGTTCGATGTAACCGTTCTCCCACAATCCGAGCAGTGCCCGTTCGACCTTCTGGCTGCTACCACCGTCGAGCGCTGCGAGCTGCGCAGTTGAACAGAGACGTAACCGCGAAAGGTGTTTGAGGTGTGCCACATTGCGATCAGTGATGCTGATTTCGCGCGGCTTCTCCGGACGCGTGAACAATTTGCCCCGCGATCGTTTCGCTTCCATGTCATTGATTGTACCGTTCGTCATACGATTCCGTTGTGCGCATGGTTAGCCCCGTACCGCCGGGCCGTTGCCAGTCAAGGGCGGCCTACGGCCGTCGCCTCCGGCGATCGGGACCCTTGACAGGCGACGGCTCCGGTGGAGACTTCTCACCATGCGCATCGACGGCCTTTTCTGCTTCTTTGCGCTTCCGTTTCGTCCGGAATTGCTGGGGCGCTTCTGGTTCGGCATCACGGAGCTGACCGGCGCGCTGCAGCAAGTTTGATTGCCGCGCAGCGAGCGTGGCGAGAGCTGTTTCGATCGGAACCGCAGAGGGACTGCGCTGCAGGAATGCGAGGCGAAGTGTGTCGAATTGCTCAGACGTCAGTTTGCAGTCAGGAACGTGTGCCACCTTGAGAACGGCCGTCTTGAGGCCGTCGCCATCGACAAGACTGATCGCCGCGTAGCCGGCGGCGAAGTCGCGCAACACTTCGCCCGCCATGTACCGCACATTGTCGAGACTGTGCACGGCCGTCGGCCGATCAGCGAGGATCGGCTCGAGCGCTTCGCTCCAACCTTTGGAGCCGCCGCGGCCGTGAGTGTGTGCGAGGCCCTCGGTAAGGGCTTTGGAAGTTGAGTGCGCGATACCGTGCGTTCGGGCGCCGGCGATTGTTCTTGCTGTTCCCCGTTGCACATTCCTGGTCCGGCTTTTCGATCGGTTGCTTCCCGATTGCCACCCGTCCGAGGTGGAAGACGTGTGTTGCCGATTCTCGCCGATACTCACCGATGCCACTACCGCCGGCTCAAGGTGAGCGCCGCCTACCAGAAATTGATTAGGCGATCCCCAGCTCATGCTAGAACGTGCAGCGGCGCTTTCGCCGATCGTGTTGCCGGACGCGGCGGCCGGTAACGACATGATGTCACCCGGCACTAGATTGATTGCAGTCGACGTGCCGTGCCCGTCGGCGGCCGCGCTTCCACCTGATCTGGATTCGGACGTGCCCCAATTGTCACCGTCAGCGGTGCCGGAGCTCTCGTTTATTGTGTCGCTAATAGAATCCGTTACAGACGCGGTTTCCGTCACACCTTCGGCGACCGTGCGTGCAGCCGACTTGGTTGTGGCGTTTTGCCACGAGTCGCTTTCTGACTTACGACGCACGAGTTGATGCCCCACCAGTGTCGGCTTGATGAGCACGCTCACCGGCATTTCGAGATTGTGGCGCACCACCATGTCGGCGAGCTCAGCCGCTTCCGCTGGATCTTTGATCCGTGCGACGACCTTGATGTTGGTGATGCTTTTTACGGCATTGAGCACGTCTTCGCCGGCAGCACGCAGCTGCGAAAGCGTTTGATGCGCAAGCACAACGCCCGTTCCGTACTTTCTCGCCTCGGCGAGCATTCGAGAGACGTCGCCGGAAAGGTAGAGCTGACATTCATCGAGGTACAGGAAGAATGGGCGATCCGGCCGGCGCCGCCGGACGGTGTGAAAAAAAATTGACCGCGTGAGGAGCCGGCCGAGCATTTCCACGGCCTTGTCCCCGGCGAGTGGGCCAGGCGAAAGATTCGCAAGTATAATATGTCCCTCATCCAAAGCAGCCCGAAAATCGATACCGTTCACATTCTGGCTGACGATCAGTTTTGCCGCTTGGCTTCGCGTAAGCTTGGAAAGTCGATTTCGCGGCCCCGTCACTTCCTGCCGGAAGTCTTGATGCCCGCGAGTTTCCGAGCCGATCGCGTGGAGCCATTCGAGCTCATCGCGTGCTTCCTCGTTCGCGAGGTTCCGGATCGCCCAGGCGCGTACGCCGCTTTGGTCGCTCGGATCGAACAACAGACTTGCTTCGGCAATGGTTAAATTCAATTCTATTAACGTCGTGAGGATCGTCGAGAGCACACGCTGCATCGTTGGCTTGGTGTTCATATCTTCTTCGCCCCACACCCGCTCCAGCGCCTGTTGCATCGCTTCGGCGATCACGGTCGGGTCGTATTCCGCCGAGGGCAGGGATAAGGGATTGAACCCGGTGACATGTGTTCCGACGTTGGGATCGATCAGGTGGATCGTGCGGCCATTTAGATAAGGACGCTGGGCGAGCCACGCGAGCATCGAGCGGTACAGGCTGTCTGGATGGTTTCCGTGCGGATCGATGATGCAGACACCGCGACCTTGTGCGATATCTTGGCAGGCGCAGTGTTGAATGAGCCGCGTCTTACCGCCCCCAGTGGTACCCACCACGTGCATATGCTCCAGTCTCGCTCTAACCGAGAGGCACACAGGACATCCGGCAGTATCCCGGCCAAGCACGATGGCGCCATGATCATTCGGTACAATTGCTCTCGGCCGCAGTGCGGGATGCGCCAGAAGAAGGCGCTCCCGCAATTCAGTGCGAAGGGCCAAGGCTCTCGCGCTGATCGTTTTCATTTGCGCACCTTTTGCTGACGGACCACCGCGCGCGCGATGGCAAGATCGATTGGAGTCGTGTCGACGCCATCAGCATTCATTTGTTCGCGAGCGGCGTGTAGATCGTCGAGGCTGGGTTCACCCCGTCCACTTTGACGACGGTGTTCGCCGAGCACGACGCGCTGCTCCTCCACCTGCATCTCCCATTCGTTGAGCTTATGCTCCCATTGGAGGACGTAAAGGCGAGGCCCGTACTCTCGCTGTGCATCAAGCTGCTGCTCGGCATCTAGCGCTGTTCGCCGCGCGTCGCTCCGCCGGGCCTGCTCATAAACCCGCTCGCGCTCGCGCTGAGATTCGGCGATCTCAATCTGATGCATAAGCGTACTTATTTCTTCACCGCGCTTTAGCTGCCGCATTTGTCGGTCTGCAGCCAAGACTATTGGCAATTCCGAGAACTGCTGCCGCATGCGCTGATTGTCGATCAGCGCAAGGCCGAGCGCTGTGTCGGCTTCGACGAAACCACGTTGAGCGACCGAACGGCTCTTGTATGAGTCGTACGTTCTGGCTTGGCTGTTGGCCACCCAGCGATTGACTACGCCACCAACAATGCCGTCAGGCACCTGTCGATGCTGGAGCGGCACCGGCGTCGAACTCGACGGCGAAGCAGTCACATTCGGCACCGGCCGTGACGGTGGAATAATCTGGATCTCGTTTCGGAGGTAATGCTTCGTCATGATTTCCTCCCTACCGCAGGCGGCTGCGCAGCTCGCGCAGCCGTTGTTCGTGCTCCGCGATGTCCGGGCGTTCGCGATACTCGCCATATGTGCGCGCGTGATCAATCTCACCGCGCATCATTGCTGTGTGCGCGTCCTGGTGTTGGGTGATCCCCCGCATGAGCTGCGCCTCTTGCTCATATCGGGCAGCAATGCACTCAGCGCAGTTGCATGGTCCTGTTGGACCGCGGCTATCGAAGAAGCCTGCAATCCAACAAAGTGTTGCGAAGGCGCCGACCACGAGGAATAACGGAGTGAGACACTGCAGGATCGAACCCGGAGGGTGCGGGAAGAAGGAAAGCAAAAATGACGCAATCGCCTCAAGGCCGAATATCGTTTGATACTTCGCCATGTCTCCCTCCTTTTGTTTGGCTTTCGCCATTCAGAGGTGCTGGTGAGTGGTCCGGCAAGCAAGGTTGCGGTCATTGCGATGCATTAGTGAATGATCACCAGCACATCCTTGCTCGCCTGCGGCTGAGCGGTATGATTCAAGCAGGCTCCGTCGTGTCGCCTAGCATCTCAATTCCGGGCTGCTAGGCACGCGTGACGGAGTTTCAGCATGCCGGATTTTGAGGCGGCCACACAGGCAGCGGTGCCCAGCACCGCCGCTGTTGCAATAGAGTTCTTTTCCATACAACTCGGGGCCGCCGCTGGCGGTGGCCTTTTTCTTGGTATCGGTGGCACCATCTGCGAGGACGAAGGCCTTTCGCAGATTGACCTCGGTAACCATCACGTCACTTCACTTGATGATGCATTCGCGGTGATCCGCGACACCATCAAATTTCCCCAGTGAAAGGAGTACACATGTCCAGACAGGGCCACGATCCGGCGTATCGAGCATACAGCGTCATCGAACGAGAAGGTCGAGATCCATTTTGGCAGCCGCTTGGTGCAGCCTTTGAAAACTCGGATGGTAGTTACAACGTCATACTGCAGGCGTTGCCTTTGCCTGGCCCCGACGGAGTTTGCAAAATCGTGCTGCGTCCTCCGAAGGAAGAGCAGTCGGACGATCGATCGCCGGATCGGGATCGATCGGCCAGTGGTTCGAGCCAGCGGCGCCGCTGATAGGGCTTATGCAACTGGCCGCCGACCAAACGGCGGCCTTTTTCTAGAGAAGAACATCCTAGACGGTAAGGATTTGCACGCATGAGATTTCTTGCTAAGTTGGGAATGAAGGTCCGGGGACGAGACCATCAACCTACTGACAGCGAGCAGACGGCGGCGGGGTCTGCAGCTATCGGAGCCCTGAACGACCGACTTCGATTGTTGGGACCATCCAATCGAAGGTCGGATCGGGCGATACCTCTCTAGGAGGATCGCATGACGTTACTAGAATAGTCGCTCCTAAAGCGGGAGCGAACCGCTGCGTGCGCAGCTCTCAGCTCCTTTCACCCCTTCATTTTTGAAGACCTCACGCGTCTAAGCGGCGCGGGGTCAGTGGAGCGTCCTCCAATGAAATCGATAAAAAAGAGCCACGGAAGGTGGCTCAGTTGGCGTCACGACGCTTCACGGCAGACTCTGGAAAGATGCCATGTCGCACCACCAACGCGCTCGAAAGGATATCAATACTACTAGTAATTGTCGATTAACTAAGCCGCTCAGCGATCCTGAGGCAGACTTTAAGCCAACTCCGTTTATTGATGCGTGGGACGCCTACGCTCGGGAGAAAGGAAACCCACGCCTACACATCGACCGCCGGCTCCTCGAGAAAATAGGTGCAATTTTTGTGCACCAGATCGATCAGGACTTTGTTGACCGCGCAGCAACGGAAATTTGGCCGTCCGCACCTGCGCAAACTCGCAACCGACTTTGTTATACGCCGATCAGCGCAGTCACCAAATTCTCGGCGAAGCGAGGTTGGTGCGCATATTGGCGTCTTCGGCGGCCGAAGCAACTTCGCAAGGACCCCCCTCCACTACCAAGTACTGCTGACCTTCGGAAATTCGTGAATGGCTGCCAGCCTCACCTCAAGCATATAGTAATCTTTCTGGTTCGCACCGGAGCCGATGTTTCAGAGACATTGTACTTGTACTGGGCCGATGTCGATATGATCCGAAGAACGGCGCGATTGAGGAGCGGGACAGGTCGGACTCGCGTGATCAGTCTGGACGAGATGGCCGTCACAAGGCTGCAGCAGACCCCGTCGGCGCTCAGGACCGGTAATGTTTTCCTGACTAACCATGGAAAGCCCTACAGTCCTAAGCGAAGTGGTGGGGGTCAACTTAAATCTGCTTTGGCTAGCGCTTGGAAGAACACCGGCGTCAAGATCACGCTCTCCACCCTCAAGCGCATTTGGCGTGCCCGTCGGCGCGGGGAACGGCTAGAGGGTGAGGTGGATACGGAGGAGCAAAAAAACATTGTTTCGGAGCCCATGAGCTCTCAACTAACGAAGCATCGGGAGTATTCCTGATGGCTGACAAATATCTCACGCCTGAAGAAGTATCGGAACGATATCGAGGCGAGATCAGTGTGGGCACGCTGCGCAACTGGCGCGTTGCTCGGATTGGTCCGACGTTTATCAAGATAGGAAAAGCGGTTCTCTATCCTGTTGAGGAGTTGGATGCTTGGGATCGGAAAAACCTAGTGCTCTGCAGCAGAGCACTAGCTGACGAAAATTGAAATCAACACCTAACAAGTCTTGACGACCACTCACACTGGAAATGTAACTAGGAGACGAATATGTTGAATTCTAAATTGCAGCGGATCAAAGAACTAATCCAAGAGAAGGAAAAGGTTGACTGCGAGCTTGCTCAACTCATCGGCGAAAGCGAGAAGCCAAAACGTGGTCGGCGAAAGAAAGAAGACGATCCTCCGGCCGCCACGCAGAACAGTGCATAAATCTGAGTGTCGAGCTTCGTTCAACTATGTTGGGGATCGCTCGTGATCAAGAAACCCGCTTTAGGACTATCCTTGACGCAACGTGATGATCACGAGCCGTCACCGCTAACCGTCCCCTATTCGCGCCCCCTACCGTCTCTGCTTGTGCGAAAATGATCGTACATTCAATAACATGTTCGGAGCAGTAATTTCATGCACAACCACCCCTCCGGCGATCCGACACCCTCGCAGGCGGACATCCAGATGACCAAGGCAATCGTCGACATCGCCGCCCCGCTCGGCATCTCCGTGCACGACCACATCATCGTGGGCAAGAACGGACACTCGAGCTTGAAGGGGATGCGGCTGATCTGAGCCCGCAAGCTCGCGGCGATGCGTCATGTCGTCAGCTCGCAGTGTGACCCTATTGGGCGGGCGCGCCGCGTTGCTCCCATGGTCCCGGATTGAGAACCGCGCCGCTAACTTTGCCGGCGGCGTCTCTGACGAAGGCGATCCGCGTATGATCGCCACTCTCGACCTGGAATTCATCCTTTGAACGGACCGCCACCGGCGTCGCATGGCCCTTGTCGAAATCAAGGATCGACCAGGTGCCGGTCGCTTCAACCACAAGCTTGCCGCCCGCGACACGGACCTGGAGCTCGACACTGTGCGACGGCGCCGCCTCCCGGGCAAAGGCGATCACGAGTGGATCGGTCTCTTTCTGACGGATGATCTTGAGCTTGATCGGGGCGTTGAACGGACCCGAAATCCGTCGAAAAGCTGCTTCCAGGGCCAGGCCCTTGATCGACCGGTCGTCGATCGCGGTGATGAGATCTCCCGCCATCACGCCGGCTCTCGCGGCGGGGCCCCCATTGGCCGGTTTGATCACCCTCAGGCCATCCGTCTCAGCGACAACGGACTCAAGACCGGTCCAGCCGTAGCCATCGACGAGAAGCGAGGTCTGTTTGTCCAATGAACTTGCGGATCCGCCGAAGTCGTAGCGGCCGGCATATTCGGTAAGCTCGCGCGGATTCAATTGCGTTGACGCGGTGGGTGCGGAAACTTCCGGAACCTTCAACGCCGCATAGGGCAGACGGCGGATCGCGTTGAAATAGAATCCGTTTAGACTGTACTGCCGTCGCTGCATCATCATGACAAGGATCAGCTTCTGGGCCGGGTCGACCGAGAAAAACGTACCCCAGCTTCCCTGCCAGTTGTAGCTGCCGACCGCGCCCGGAATCCAACTGAAATCCGGGTTGGTGCGAACCGCGAAACCGTGCCCCCACCCCGTCCCAAACGCTGGACCGGCTTCGTGCCCCGCGAGGTGAATGTCCGGTGGCAGCGAATTTGTCGTCATCAGCCGGACCGTTTCGGGCTTCAGGATACGCGCGCCGTCGAGCTCGCCGCCATTGAGCAGCATCTGGCAGAAGCGCAGGAAGTCCGGCACCGTCGAAACGATCCCGCCACCACCCGAGAAGAACGTTTGCGGCTTGCCGACGTCGCCATCCGTCAGGGGTGCGGGCTGCGCGCCCGGCAGGGCGACGAGGCGGGAGAGTTTATCTTCCGGCACGTGGAAGCCGGTATCGACCATATGGAGCGGCGCGAACAGGCGGCTTTGCAGAAACTGGTCGAATGGCTGGCCCGACACGACTTCGATGACACGGCCGAGAACATCATATCCCAAAGAATATTCCCAGACTTCGCCAGGCTGGTGCACAAGCGGAAGAGTGCCGATACTCGCGACAAAGGGTGCGATCGTCTTGTCGCGCCGCATCGGCGCCTTGATGCCGTAAAGCGCATGTATCGCCGCATTGCCAAATCCGGGATCGGCATAGTCGGGGCTTGCATAGACAAGGCCGGACGTGTTGCGCAGGAGATCGCGGATGGTCATCGCCCGCCTGGCCGGTTCAAGCTCGATCATGGTTGCATCTCCGGTCGCCGGATCCTTCTTGACGACCTGCATATCCCTCAGCTCCGGCAAATATTGCGCCACGGGAGCATCAAGCTCGAGCTTGCCGTCATCGACCAGGATCATGGTGGCGACGCTGGTGATCTGCTTGGACATCGAGCCGATGCGGAAGATCGAATCCGGCCGCATCGGAATTTTCCTGTCGTGGTCCGCAAAGCCGGTGGGCTGCAGATAGGCGAGCTTGCCGCCGCGGGCAATCGCCACGACAAAACCGGAGGGATCGCCGTTTCTGGTCTGCGCCTCGAACCACGAGGTCATGCGCGCCAGGCGCCGCGCCGAAAAGCCTGTAGCGTCGGGATCGCCGACGGTCTGCAGATCGTCAGCAAGCGCCGTACCCACCAGACAGAGTGTGAGCGCGGCCACGCAGGATGCCTGGATGATTTTCATTGGGGAGCCTTTCAGACGATCCCAAACCGGGATTCCCATACTTCGCCCGGAGAGCCTGCCCGATCGTTTTGGTTCCTTCTCGCCAAATCCTGAAATGCGGTTAGCCGATTCCTCAGTCCGGCTTGCCGATTGCTGAACTGGCGCCCGCATTCAACGGGATCAATGCATTTCGCGCCATGGCAAGATGCCGGAATTCGGTTGGGGTCAGGTCGGTGGCGGCCTTGAAGGCCCGATTGAATGGCCCGATCGACTGGAAGCCGGTGTCCATCGCGATCGTCAAGACCGGTACTTCCTTTTGTCCGGGGTCGGCCAGCGCCGCCTTGGCTTCCTCGATCCGGTAGCGGTTGAGGAACGCATTGAAGTTGCGGTGACCCATGCCTTCATTGATGAGCTGCCGCAGCCGGTATTCCGGCACGGCAAGCTCGGCGGACAGCACGCCAATGGTCAACCCCTCGCGCCGATAGGCGCGATCGACCAGCATCAGTTGCTGCAGCCGGCGCAACAAGGCCGGCTCGACGACGGGAGGTTTGTCCTCCGCGTCAGATGCGACGGCGTTGATATCGCCGAGGATATCCGTCGCCGGGAGAGGCCGGGGGCCTTCCGGCATTCCGACCGCCCGTAACAGAAACCAGCCATAGAGGCCCATCAGCACGCAGAGGCCGAAAGCTTTACCGACGCTCGCTATCGACGCACCGGAAGCCAATGGCGACGGAAAAATGTTCAGTAATGTCACAATGGCGATATAGACCGACGCCCCGATCAGGACGACCAGCCGCTGCCGCCGCCGTCCTTCCACCATGTCCGCTGGCCATGTCGCAAGCGTCTGCGCCACGGCCAACAGAGCCAGGCCAAGAGACGCGACCTGCACCGCACGGTCGAGCGCCTGTCCGGGCATGGGCCACTCGATGGCCCCGCCGGCGACGAGCACTTCGGTGCCGGCCATCGCGACCCACAGGGCGCCATGCCAGCGCCGCAGCACGAAGTCGTCATCGAAGGCCGCACGCGCCCAAAGCCAGAACAAGACCGAGCTACCGGCCGTCAACGCCAGCAGAAACAGACTCCACCATTGCCAGGGCCGCGGAAAATTCGGCGCCGAACAGATTGCGGAAGCGGCGGCGCTGATCGCGACCGCCGCACCGAGGCGTGCGACCGTGCTGTCACGGAGATCCCGCAGCCCCACAGCCGCGATCAGCAACGCTAACCCCGCCGCCGCGCCACGAAGACCGAGGTCGATCGACAAGAGACCGCTGCTGCCCACGACCGAAAACACTCCGGATGATTTTCTCGATGCAACGCCTTACGCGCCCGACCGGTCTCGAGCGGCCCGACGGAACATGTTGCACGTCATCGTTCCATCCGCCAAGCGGTTGCGAAGCGAAAGATCGTGATCCAATATGACACGAACGGCCACCCGCCTCGTTTCCGGCGTCCATCAATTGCGTACGCGGGCCCTTGCCAGCCGTCGGGCCGCCTCTAAGCTTTGATGCGATTGCGACCGCCGCGATGGCGGCACGGGGGGCCGATGAACCAGGACGAGTTGCTCGCCCTGATCGACCAGATCTATGGCGCGGCGGCCGATATCGACCGCTGGCCCGTGGTGCTGCAGACCATCGCCGATGCTTTCGGCGCCGGCGACGCCTCGCTCAGCGCGGTCTCGCAGCGGGACGTCCCGTGGCTGGTGGCTCCCCGCACCGATCCGACGTTCCTGCAAAGCTATGGCGCGTACTACCACCCGCTCAATCTGTTCTGGCAGCGGGCGGCGAGCCTGCCGGTCGGGACTGTCGTCACCGACCGCATGGTGCTGCCAAAGGAGACGCTGCGTTCCAGCCCGTTCTTCAACGAATGGTCGCGGCCGCAAGGGTATCTCTCGGTGATGGGAGCAACGCTGCTGGCCGACGACGACTGGCGCGTCGAGTTCGTCGTTCCCGGCAGAGACGAATTCGGGCCGGCGCAGCTGAAGCTTTATGAGGCGATTGCGCCGCATTTGAAACGGGCGGTGCAGCTCAACCATCGCCTGCAGACCCTGGCGCTCGATCGCCATTATTCCTTCGCCGCGCTCGACAGCATCGGCCACGGCGTGCTCGTCGTCGATGCCCGGGCGCGCGTCCTGTTCGCCAACCGGGCCTGCGACAGCGCGTTCGCCGATGGCCTGCGCCTCGACGACGGCGTGCTTTGCGGCGCCTCCTCGGCGGAGACGGCCCGTCTGCATCTGGCGATTGCGGCCAGCGCGCAGGCCGGCGAGAGCGACATGCGCGACTCGGTTGGCATCTCGCGCGGTGAGTTCAAGAGCGCGCTTTCGCTGCTGGTCATTCCGCTGCGATTCGAGACCGAAGCGATCGCAAGACATAATCGGGCGGCGATCATTTTCATCACCGATCCGGACAATGCGGCGCTGCCGGACGACAAGCAATTGCAGAAGAAATTCGGGCTTACGCCGGCGGAAGTCGGGCTCATTCACGAATTAATCCAGGGCAGCAGCCTTCAGACCGCCGCGGGCCAGCTCGGTATCAAGATTGCGACGGCGCGGACCCATCTTCATCGCATCTTTGCGAAAACCGGCACGACGCGTCAGGCTGAACTGATGCGCCTGATGCTGACAAGGGAGCATTGGGCACGGCCCGGCAGGAACTAACCTGGAAGGGAAGTCTGGGTAGCCCTCACTTCGAGAAGTGCCAGGCGGTGCGATAACCGGTCGTTATGTAAATCTTGTCATGCCGACATTCGGAGGTTTGCCAGTTGAGTTCACTGTCTTCACACGTCGATGCCTTCGTTGCGGAAGTGAGAGAGCGTTGGGAGGTACCTGGCGTCGCGGTAGCGATAGTGCGGCGCGATGGGCCACTGCACGTGCATGCCTACGGCGTAAGTAGCGTCACCAGTTCCGCTCCCGCGGATGTCGATACGACCTTTGCGATCGGATCATGTTCAAAGGCTTTCACTTCCGGGTTGGCCGCAGCATTGGTAGATGCCGGTAAGATCGATTGGGACGATCCAATCCGGAAGTATCTGCCATCATTCCAGTTGTATGACCCCTGGATCAGCGACCGCGTAACGCTCCGGGATTTGTTGGCCAATCGGACAGGATTGTCGCGCGCAAGCGTTGGAGAATATGGGTCCGACCTGAGCCGTGCAGAGCTGTTGCATCAGGCCCGCTACATCCAGCCGATCGCCGGCTTTCGCGATCAGTTCACCTACTGCAATGTCGGTTACGCCGCTGCCGCCGAGGCCATGGCGCTGACGGCTGGTCATCCCTTTGATCATGTGATGGACGAATACCTTCGGAGGCCACTTGGGGTGACGCCCAGCACCGTCTCCGAAGTGCAGAGCACGGCAACCAGCAATGTTGCGGCCCCGCACTACAAGGTCGCCGGCAAGGTTCAGGTGGTCCCGCCCATGTCCACGGACAACCTGTCGGGAGCGATTGGCCAGGCTATGAGCGCGCGCGATGCAGCCAGATGGCTCGCGTTTCACCTTGATGAGGGGACGCGTCAAGACACCCGGCTCGTTTCTCCGCAACAGCTACGGGAAACGCACCTTTTGCAGGTTGCGCGCAGAGATCAAGCTGCGAACGACGGATATGGCTTTGGCTGGCATGTTCGCAACCGGCGCATCCAGCACGACGGAGCCGTTCGCGGATTTCGCACCAACATCTGGTGTGATCTGGCGGGCGGCCTCGGCATATTCGTCACGACCAATCTCGGTTCCGGCTTCGCTCAATTCGCGATCACCAATCGTATAATTCAAGCCATACGCGGAGAAGCCGTTACCGACTGGATCGCGCATTTTGACGAAATGGCAAAAGGCGAGTTGAACGAGCGTATCGCCCGCTTCGACAAGGAAAGATTCGAGGAGCCGGTTTCCACATCTCGTTGGAGGCTGGACGACTTCATTGGCAACTACCAGCACGAAGGTTTTGGTTCTCTGCATATCGAGCCGAGAAACGATCATCTGTGGTTTCGGATCGATGGATTGTCTGGCTTTGACGGGCCGCTGGTTCGCTATTCCGATTTGAGCTTCGAATACCAGGGTGATCGCGATGCCATGGCTTGGCCGGCAATAGCAGCCGCAGAGGTACCGCGGGGTGAACGCGCTCAGGTCCGGTTTCGTGCTGCCGAGAATGAAATCGACGGGCTTTGTTGGTCCGACTGGTTCGGCGACGCGAAGTTTATCAGGATCACATAGCATTCTCTCCACACCATAAATCGAGAGATGCTTTCGCTTACGCCGCGCTAATGAAACTCGATTTGTGAGTCCACGGCCTAATTCACCAACAAAACTTCGCCGACACGGTCGATGTCGTAGCCGGCAAGTTCTGTCGCATGCTCGCGGAACGCCGCCGACCGCAGGAAGCCGAACAGGCGCTGCGGCCCGGGCAGGAAGTAATCGCGCTGCCGCAGCACCAGATCGAAATTCTCCCATGTCAGCGGCAGGAATTCGAGCGCGGCGGCAAGCGCGACCGACCTTGTTGCGATCCCGCAATCGGCGCGGCCGGAGCGCACCGCCTGCGCGATGTCGGCTCCGGTCGGGCAAGCCGGCTTCAACAAAGTGAGATCATGCGCTGCAAGGCCGGCGCGGGCCAGCAAGGCGAGCAATAGCAATTGCGCGCCGGCGCCGAGCGGACGCTGCGCCATGCGCGCGCCGGACCGCGCGACCGAGGCGATGTCGCTCAGCCCGAGTGGATTGCCGGGGGCGACCAGGATGCCTTGCTCGCGCCGCGCAAACGAGATCACGACGGCATCGTGCAACCCCGGAGCGCCGGCAACGGTTGCGATGTTGACCTGCTCATCATCCTCACCATTTCCCTGGGCGTGCAAATGAATCGCCGCGGCCATCACCTCGCCGCGGGTCAGCCGCCGCAATCCTTCTTCGCTTCCTTCCGGCAGGCTCGCGAGGCCGCAGCGGCTCTCGCGCAGCGCCCATTCCAGCAGGGGATCATGACTGCCGCCAACGATCGGGGGCGCAGCGACGTGGCTGAGCGCGGCAGGCGCGATCAGGCCGGCCGTCACCCACCGGTCGAGCGCCGCGCGCGGAAACAGCCATCGGCCGGTCACCTTGGTGCACGGCACCGCGCCCTGCGCGACCAGTTCATAGAGCTTGCGTTCGGACAGCCGCAGGTAGGTCGCGGCCTCGTCAGTGGTGAGTAGATCGGCCATTACGAACCAGCATGAACATGCAGATATATGAATCTATTACGAAGTTTGACCATAATCGCGGCTTCTGCACAAGATGCGCAAAGGATGGATTTGGGATGATTGGCGATGCTTCTGCACTCCAGCTCGTGCTGACCGGTGACCCGGCGCTGCTGGCGATCGTGCGGCTATCGCTGATCGTGAGCCTTTCCGCCGTCGTCCTTGCCGCCCTTATTGGGATCCCGTTCGGCGCCGCGCTGGCACTGATCCAGTTTCCCGGCCGTCAGGCCGTCATCGTCGTGCTCAACGCGCTGATGGGCCTGCCGCCGGTGGTGGTCGGGCTGGCGGTTTTCCTGGCGCTGTCGCGTGCGGGTCCGCTCGGCTCATGGGGCCTGCTGTTCACGCCGAAGGCGATGATCATCGCACAAACGGTGCTGGTGGCCCCGATCATCGCGGCCCTCACGCGCCAGACCATCGAAGATCTGTGGCTCGAATACCGCGACGAACTCAACGCGATGAATGTCGGCCCGGTCGGCCGGGTAGCGACGCTGATCTGGGATGCGCGCTTCAGTCTCGTCACCGCATTGCTTGCCGGGTTTGGCCGGGCAGCAGCCGAGGTCGGCGCCATCATCATTGTCGGCGGCAATATCGACGGCTTCACCCGCACCATGACGACCGCAATCGCCCTGGAAACGTCCAAGGGCGACCTGCCGCTGGCCGTCGGACTCGGCATGGTGCTGATCGTGATCGTGATCGCGGTCAACGCGCTCGCCTGGACCGCCCGCCGCGCGGGCGAGCGAATGGCGGGGTGACCATGCGCGCGCCAGTTTCCGATGTGCCAATCAGCTTCGAGAACGTCACCGTCGCCGCCGGGGCGGTGACGATCCTCGATGGCATCAGCCTCACGCTGAACCCGGGGACGCCGACCATCCTGATCGGCCCGAACGGCTCCGGGAAGAGCACGCTGCTGCGCACGGCGATGGGACTGGTGCGGCCATCACAGGGGCGCGTGACGTGGGGCGGTCGGGAAAATGTCCCGCCGACGCGGCGTGCCATCGTGCTGCAGCGCCCGGCCATGCTGCGGCGTAGCGCAAGCGGCAATATCCGCTACGCCCTGCGCGCCTCGGGCGTCGGACGGACGGAGCAGCAAAGCCGGATCGATGAGCTGCTGGCACTGGTCGGCCTCGGACAACTGGCGGATCGTCCCGCGCGCCGGCTGTCGGGCGGCGAGCAGCAGCGGCTTGCGCTGGCGCGCGCGCTCGCCCGCGATCCCGCCATCCTTTTTCTGGACGAGCCGACCGCGAGCCTCGACCCCGCCGCCACCAAGGCGATCGAGGACATCGTCCACGCGGTGAGCCAGCGCGGCATCAAAATCGTCATGGCGACCCATGACCTCGGCGAAGCCCGGCGGCTGGCGGGCGACATCGTCATGCTTCACCGCGGCCGCGTGATCGAAACCGGTCCGGCGGCAGCGTTCTTCAACACACCACAAACCGGCGAAGCGAAAACGTTCATCGCCGGCGAACTGCTCGTTTGACTGATCTTTTGGAGGACATGAAATGTTTACTCGCCGCTTGCTGATGGCGATCGCCGTCAGCGTCGTTTTCGCTGGCTCCGCTTTCGCGCAGGACAAATCGATCCTGGTGGCGTCGACCACATCGACGCAGGATTCCGGCCTGTTCGGCCATCTGCTGCCGATGTTCAAGGCCAAGACGGGCATCGACGTCAAGGTGGTTGCACAGGGCACCGGCCAGGCGATCGATACCGGCCGCCGCGGCGACGCCGACGTGCTGTTCGTCCACGCCAAGGCGGCGGAAGAAAAATTCCTCAGCGAAGGCTTTGGCGTCAAGCGTTACCCTGTCATGTACAACGACTTCGTCCTGGTCGGCCCGAAAAGCGATCCTGCAGGCATCAAGGGGTCAAAGGACATCGTCGCCGCGTTCAAGACGCTCAAGGACAAGGGCATCGACTTCATTTCGCGCGGCGACAAGTCCGGCACGCACCAGGCCGAGCTCAATCTCTGGAAGGTCGCCGGCATCGACATCGCGACGGACAAAGGCCCCTGGTACAAGGAGATCGGCCAGGGCATGGGCGCCGCGCTCAACACCGCGGCGGCTTCAAACGCCTATGTGCTGACCGATCGCGCCACCTGGCTTTCGTTCAAGAACAAGGGCGAACTCGTCATCGAGGTCGAAGGCGACAAGCGGCTGTTCAACCAGTATGGCGTCATGCTGGTGAACCCGGCGAAGCATCCGACCGTCAAGAAGGATTTCGGCCAGCAATTCATCGACTGGCTGGTTTCGTCCGAGGGCCAGAAGGCGATCGCCGATTTCAAGATCAACGGCGAGCAGCTGTTCTATCCCAACGCCAGCGATCCGGGCGCCTGATGCGCATTCGCCCTTTTGCAAGCCTTGCGGTTCTCGCGTTGATGTCAGCACCAGCCATTGCGGAAGATCTGGTGCTGCTTCATGCCGCCGGCAGCCTGCGCGGCGCGCTGACCGACGTTGCGGCAAGTTTCGAGGCCGCAACTGGAACCAAGGTAAAGGCAAAATTCGGCGCATCCGGTTTGCTGAAGGACGAGATCGCCGGCGGCGCCAAGGCTGAAGTGTTCGCTTCCGCCAACATGGAACACCCACTTGCATTGGCGCTCGCCAAACGCAGCGGCCCGGTGGTGCTGTTCGCGCGCAACAAGCTGTGCGCGCTGGTGAGGCCAGGGCTCGCAGTCGAGCCCGCGACGCTGCTCGACCGGATGCTCGACGCCGAGATCAAGCTTGGCACCTCGACGCCGCGCGCCGACCCGTCAGGCGACTATGCCTGGGAGGTGTTTCGCAAGGCCGACAAGATCAAACCCGGCGCCGACGCCCTGCTCGACAAGAAAGCGCTGCAGCTCACCGGTGGCCCGACCAGCCCTCCGGCACCTCCGGACCGCACGATCTATGGCAATTTGCTCGCACAGGGCGCCGCCGACATCTTCCTGACCTATTGCACCGGCGCGCTGGCGGCGCAGAAGGAAAATCCGCAGCAGCAGATCGTCGGCCTTCCCGACGCGCTGGCGGTCGGCGCCGATTACGGACTGACCGTGATCAACGACGCGTCGGCGCCTGCCTACAAATTTGCGCTGTTCATTCTTTCGACCGAGGGCCAGCAGCTGCTCGCAAAGCACGGTTTTGCAGCGCCGGGCGCGGCACCATAGGGGATGGATTGAAGATGCGCCGTATCGGCCTGCTCGGCATCACGCTCCTTGCTCTGGTTGCACCCGCGAGCGCGGCTGACGACGGCTGCGAAAAATTCGCGTGGTCGCTGGCACGTGAACGCGCATGGTTTGCGGCATCCGACAAAGTGAGCGTCGCGTCCGGCGCAACGCTCGCCGCATTTCCGAAGGCCGCCATTGCGATTGGTCTGCAGCCGGCCGGTGAGGCCGTATTCGAAATGCCGCCGGAGCGGAAGCCGCGGATCGAGCGATGGTTTGGCGGCGCCGTTCGATTTCCGGCGACTGAGCGGCCAGGCATCTATCAGGTGACCCTCTCGGAGGACGCGTGGATCGACATCGTCCAGGACGGACGCTATGCACGCTCCGTCGGCAGCACCGGGCGAAGCGATTGCCCGGGATTGCGCAAGAGCCTGCGCCTGGAGCTTGGTGCCACCCCGTTCACGCTGCAGGTCAGCGGCGTCCCGTCGGATGCGATCGTCATCGCGATCAGCCCGAGCGAATAGTTTCTGCGCGGCGATATCGAGGCCTCGACCAAACGCCCGCCGCACAACAGACTTTGCCCGATTAGCCGCCAGCTTCGCGATCAGCGGAAACCTCGCGGCCGGCCCTGTCCCTGCCGCGAAGGTGAAGCCTGTCGCCGTCAAACGACAGGGTCCACTTCTGTAGCTCGTCCATTCCCACCGCCTGCCGCTCAATCTCAAACGTGGAGCCGTTCAACCACTTCCCCTTGGTTGCAAATACGCCGCCGACGATCGAGTCTGCCTTGCGATACAGACCATCAAGTCCAATCGGACCGATAAACCGGCGTGACGGCTGGCTCGGATCGGATGCGTATAACTCGAGGTCGTAGTGCGGGCTCGGATGAGTGAGGATCAGCGATATCGATTTCACGTTCAGCGCATTGGCCGAAAACTTGTAGGAGCGTCCCGAGACCGCGGCTGCGGTCCCCGGCGTTTCGCCAGTTTCCGTCGCCTTCTCGGTCGATATCTCGCGAATCTTGTCC
This sequence comes from Bradyrhizobium sp. AUGA SZCCT0176, assembly GCF_018130145.1. GTDB lineage: Bacteria > Pseudomonadota > Alphaproteobacteria > Rhizobiales > Xanthobacteraceae > Bradyrhizobium. The sequence goes on from NZ_JAFCMB010000007.1 coordinate 73,114, forward strand.
GCGAGCCGATTCGAGGCGGTGGTGTCAGGGGGCAATGCCGTTTCGGATTTGACGGCGCCAGAAATCAGATCAGCCAGCCTGCCTAGCGGACAAAAGTCCCTGGCCGTCGTCACCGCGACGATATCAAGCCGGGGCAAAACCATGATGAGCTGGCAATGGTATCCGTTCGCCATGTAGACGTGCTTGTCGGGAAGCGCCCAGAACAAATTGGAGTACCGCAGATCCGGCGCTCTCGGCATATTCATGTTCACGGTGGCGTGGCTCACCTTGTCGATCCAGCCGGGTGGAAGCAGCGATTTGTCCTCCCATTGGCCGTTGCGCAAATACAGATAGCCAATCTTCGCCATGTCGCGCGGCAGCAAGGCCAGACCGTATCCGCCGGTCGAGTTACCCTGGGGATCACGCCACCAGTTCGAGACGGTGATTCCGAGCGGCCCGAACAGCTTGGCCTTCGCATAGTCCGCCGCGCTCATGCCGGTGAGCTTGGTGATGATGCCGGACAATAGGTGCGTGCCGCCGCTGTTGTAGTTGAAGGCCTCTCCCGGCGCGCTCGACATCGGACGATCGAGAATGAATTTGATCCAGTCCCGCTGGCGGCTCATTTCGATGACCGACTCCGGACGCCCGTCCAGCGGCTCCTTCCAGTCGATTCCCGATGTCATATCCAACAGGTGCTGAACCGTGATGGCTTTCTTTCTGTCGTCGGCATCTGCGACGCTGCGATCGCCAAAGAAATCCAGCACCGGATGGTCGAAGCTATCAAGCAGACCATCCTTGTGGGCAATCGCCGCCAGCGTCCCGACGACCGCCTTGGTCGAAGAGTTTATCCGGTGCGGAATGTCTGATGTATAGGGCGCGTAATAGGCATCCAGCACGATACGTCCATGCCGAACCAGCAGGAGGCTGTCGAGGCTGCGGGTTTTCCCGAAATCGAGCAGATTGGCGAGCGCCATCGAATCCATGCCCTGCTCTTCCGGCGTGGATGTTTGCCATTGCCGGGTTGGCCAGACGCCTTCTGCTTCCGCTTGCGCAAATGCTGCGGGGCCGCAGATCAGGGCCGCCAGAGCGAGCATGCCGAGCGCGGACCCTGAAACGGCAGATCGTATGTTTGGCATGAACGCCTCGCCGCTTGATTGTGGGCTCAAACTTGTGCGACCTGGGATCGGAATGTCAATCGCCGTTGCGCACCGCAACCGAGGTCGGCACCGGAGCTACATTTCGTCAGCCGGTTACCCACCTTGCCGATCTGCGGAAGAATGCCTATGACCGGACGGCCAGTGTTCCCCTCGGCGGAAGAACAAATGGACCGCATCGACGCGATGAAAGTCTTTGTCTCCGCCGTCGACGAGGGCAGCCTCGCCGGTGCCGGCAGACGCCTGCGCCGGTCACCGGCCGCCGTGAGCCGCGCGATCGCCTTCCTCGAGAACCATGTCGGGGCTGAACTGCTTCATCGCACCACGCGGTCGCTGAAGCTGAGCGAGGCCGGCGAGCGCTATGTCGTTGCGTGCCGCCGCGTTCTCGTCGAACTCGAGGAGGCCGATCTCGTCGCCGGCAGCGAGCGCTCGGCGCCACGCGGCACGCTGACCCTCACCGCGCCCATCATCACCGGTGAAGATATCCTGCGGTCGATTCTCGAAGCCTTCATGAACGAATATCAGGCGGTGTCGGCGCGACTCGTTCTTCTCGACCGGCCGGTGAATCTGATCGACGAGGGCATCGATGTTGCGCTTCGCATCGCGCATCTCGCCGATTCGAATTTCGTCGCAGTGCGTGTCGGCGAAGTTCGCCGCGTGATCGCGGCGTCACCGGGATATCTGGCGCGGCATCCCGTCATCCGCGAACCGGCCGACCTGGCAAAGCACCGGATTGTCGCCATCACCCATTTCGGGCTGGATTCCTGGAGCTTCCCGCCGCTGAAGGGATCCTCCGTTCCACGGGTGGTCCAGTTCGCGCCGCGGCTGGTCGTCAACACGGTTCGCGCGGCGATCGCCTCGGTGACGGAAGGGCACGGGGTCACGCGGCTGTTCTCCTATCACATCGCCGACGAAATCCGCGACGGCCGGCTGCAACTGCTGCTCGGCAAGGACGAACACCCGCCGCTGCCGGTTCATTTGCTGGCGCCGCAGGGGCGTTTGTCGGTACCGAAGGTGCGGGCCTTTGTCGATTTCGCCGCGCCGCGCCTGAAGCGGTATTTCACCCGGCTTTCGAACGAGGCCGACAAGAATGCCAGCGCCATTCGTTCGCGCAACGGAAGAGTGCCTTCCGAATAGCGGGCATTCGCACCGAAATCCGGAAGAACTAGCCTGATCTCAATCGGCGCCACACGGCCCGGCGGCAAACCTGCCGCTTCACAGAGATCAGGAGGCTACCATGGGTAAGGAACAGAAAGTCGTCATCATCACCGGCGCATCGCAGGGCATCGGCGCGGATCTGGTGAAGGGATATCGCGACCGCAACTACCGCGTCGTCGCCAATTCCCGTTCGATCAAGCCGTCCAGCGATCCGGATGTTCTGGCTGTGGCAGGCGACGTTTCCGATCCAGCGACCGCGCAGAAAATCGTGTCGCAGGCGCTGGAGCGCTTCGGCCGCATCGATTCCCTGGTCAACAATGCCGGCATTTTCATCGCCAAGCCTTTCACCGAGTACAGCGCGGAAGATTACGCATCGGTAATTGCAATCAATCTCGGCAGCTTCTTCCACCTCTCCAAGCTCGCCGCGGCCGAGATGCTGAAGCAGGGTTCGGGTCACATCGTGCAGATCACGACCAGCCTGGTCGATCATGCCAGCAGCAACGTTCCCTCGGTGCTGGCTTCGCTGACCAAGGGCGGATTGAACGCCGCCACCAAATCGCTCGCGATCGAGTACGCAAAGCGGGGCATCCGCGTCAACGCTGTCTCCCCCGGCGTCATCAAGACCCCGATGCACAAACCTGAAACGCATGAATTCCTGGCCAATCTGCATCCGGTCGGGCGCATGGGCGAAGCCAAGGACATCGTCGACGCCGTGCTGTTCCTGGAAGGCGCCGCCTTCGTCACCGGCGAAATCCTGCATGTCGATGGCGGCCAGAGCGCCGGTCACTGACAGCCATTCGGAACACTCCAGCAAGGACAATGAACATGCCCATCGTCACCATCCAGATCACCCGCGAAGGCACCGAACCCGGTGCCGACGCGGCCACAAGGGAAGAAAAAGCCGCGCTGATCAAAGGCGTCAGCCAGCTGCTGCTTGACGTGCTCAAGAAGCCGCTGGAATCGACCTTCGTCGTCATCGACGAAGTCGACACCGGAAATTGGGGTTGGGGCGGGCTTCCCGTGCTCGACTACCGAAAGAAGCGTGCGAGCGCGCGCACGGGCTCCGCAAGCTAGCGGGAAGGATGTTCGAACCGGCGGAGACGATGCCGTACTGTTGGTGATTGGCGCGGGGCGCTGTCGTCGCATCGAATCCTTTCGCGGGTTCCGCACGCCGTCCTCATACGACAATTCGATTGATGTCGAAGCATTGAGTCGCAACCCCTGCCATGATGATCGCAGTCGCCGGATCGAACCGGCGCTGCATTCACAGGAGAACAACATGGCAGCAATCGACAACGCCAACCAAAGCCTGGTCGTCACCGCGTTCTGGGAAGTCAATCCGGGCGAGGAAGCGGCGGTCGCGAATCTACTGAAAGACTTCCTGCCGCAGGCGCAGCGCGAGCCCGGCGTGAAGGAATTCCAGATCCATCAGAACCTGGCGGAGCCGCGCAAATATTTCTTCTATGAGGTGTTCGCTGGCGAAGCAGCGTTCGCCGATCATCAGCAAACGCCGCACTTCAAGAACATCATCCAGGGTCAGGCGATTCCAAAACTTGCGAAGCGTGAACGGTCGCAGTTCCGCTTCATCTAGGCTCAAGCCGGCGCGCCGCTGCCTGCTTCGACGGCGCGCCGCTTCAACAATTCCTGTTCGCGTTTGTTGCCGGCGAGCCTGGCAGCGGCCTCGAACGCGGCGCGCGCTTCTTCGAAGCGTCCGAGCTTGTGCAGGAGATCGCCGCGAACGCTCCCCAGCAAATGATAGGTCTTCAGCGCGGGTTCGCCCGCGAGACGGTCCACGATCACAAGCGCTGCCGCCGGCCCCTCGGCCATGCCGACCGCAACGGCGCGGTTGAGTTCGATGATGGGCGAGCGCACCAACGCGGCCAGTTCGGCGTAGAGTTCTGCAATGCGCGACCAGGGGGTTTCATTGGGCGCCGACGCCTGCGCGTGGCAGGCGATGATCGCCGCCTGCAGGGCATAGAAACCACCGGCGCCGCCGAGATCGCGCGCCCGCGCCAGCGCCAGCAGGCCGCGGCGAATCTGGAGTTGATCCCACAGTCCGCGGTTCTGGTCCATCAGCAGGATGGGATCGCCGGCCTGATCCGTCCGTGCGGCTGTGCGCGACCCGTTCAACTCCATCAGCGCCAGCAGGCCGTGCGCCTCGGATTCCTGCGGTGCGATCGAGGTGAGCACGCGCCCCATGCGCAGCGCATCGTTGCAAAGCTGCGGCCGCAGCCATTCGTCGCCGCGGGCCGCCGTATAGCCCTCGTTGAAGATGAGGTAGACGACCTCCAGCACGGAAGCGAGCCTTTCGGAAAGCTCCTCGCCGCGCGGGGTCTCGTAAGCGAGCCCGGATTCCGACAGCGTCCGCTTCGCGCGCACGATCCTTTGAGAAATGGTCGCCTCCGGCAGCAGGAAGGCGCGCGCGATCTCGTCCGTTGTCAGGCCGCAGATCATCCGCAGCGCCAGCGCGGCGCGGGCTTCGCGCGACAGGCGCGGATGGCAGGCCGTGAAGATCAGCCGCAGCAATTCATCGCCGATATCGTCGTCGAGCGCGCTGTCGAAATCGGGCATGGCCTGCTGTTCCTGCTCCATGTCCCGCGCCACGATCTCGTGCTTGCGGGTGAGCATCTGGCGGCGGCGCAGATGATCCAGCGCCCGCCGCTTAGCGATCGCCATCAGCCAGGCGCCGGGCTTTTCCGGAACGCCCGTGACAGGCCAGTGCTCGATCGCCGCCAGCAGCGCTTCCTGCGTCAGGTCCTCGGCCAGCGGCACGTCGCGCAGCATCCGCGACAGGCTGGTGAGCAGCCGCGGCTGCTCGATGCGCCAGACGGCGACGACGGTGCGATGGATGTCGGCGGCGGTCATCGCCGCCGACGCTGCTTGCACGGTGAGGGCCTCAAGAGGCGGCCCGCGCACTGACCGAGCAGGCCGCCTCCCAATCCGCCGTCACAAAAGCGCGGACTTCGCACGTGCCTTCCCAGCCCGGCATGTAGTCGCAGTGGACCTGCATGAACTCGACCGCCTTCTCGATCGCTTCCTGCTTGTCGCGGAGTTCGAAGATCGCATAGCCGCCGATCACCTCCTTGGCTTCCACGAACGGCCCGTCCACGACACCAAGCCTGCCGTCCGTGATCCGCACTTGCGCGCCCAATGTGCGCGGTTGTAGCGCACCGCTGGTGACCATACGGCCGGCCTTGATTTCGCGTTCGGCAAGCTTGTGCACGGCCGCCATCAATTCGGGCGTCGGCGGTGTGGGGTGGACAGGCGTAACGATATACATGAAGCGCATGTGAAGAACTCCCTTGTGAGGTAGCCACCGCTATCGCTGGTTAGCGGCGGCCGGGATGGCGAACAGCGATGATCAGGAACACTCGCCCGGCGCGCCATCGAAGAACGCGCGAATCTCGCAGGTCCCTTCCCAGCCCGGCATGTGATCGACGTGGAGCTGCATGAATTCCTTCGCCAGCGCCACCGCCTCTTCCTTGCTGCGCAGTTCTGATATCGCGTAGCCGCCGATCACCTCCTTGGCCTCCACGAACGGGCCATCGACTACGCTGAGCTTGCCGTCGGTGATGCGCACCTGCGCGCCCATCGCGAGCGGCATCAACCCGCCGGTGTCCAGCATGCGGCCGGCCTTGATTTCCCTGTCGGCGAGCTTGTTCATCGCCTCCATCATTGCTGCCGGCGGCTCTGCGGGCGGATGGGACGACATGACGATCGACATGAAGCGCATGAAAAACTCCTGTTTGAGGCGAGCCGCAGGCACCCAGCCCGCGGAACTGTCCCGCTATTTGAGACGACGAACGGGATTGCCGGGAATCGACAGGGGTTTTGACAATTTTTCGAGGGGACTAATGGACGCGTCGATCCGGGATCAGCGCAAGCCCGGCCATAATACCGGTCTCACCCGGTGCAAAACAGCCGGTTTCGATCTGCGCCGCCGCGCAAATAGGTCGTCAACGCCAGTATTTCCGGTTCGGTCAAATCCTGGCGCAAGGGGACGCCGGGGAATTCCCGCGCCATCATGGCCTTTGCCGCCTCGGGCTGCTCGCCCTTGATCACCACGGTGAGATATCTTGCAACCGCCTTGACCTCGCGCCGCTCCTGAACGGTCCTGGGCTGCGGCAGCTTTGCCAGCGAACCGACCATCAGGTTCTCGAGCGCGACCCCGGCAAGCCGGCGCTGGGCGGGATCGGGATCATCGACCATTGGGCGGTTCGCGTAGGTCAGTGCGGTCAAATAATAGTGCGCAGCGGCGATGTAGTCGCGGACCGCGGGCGGCATCGGCTTGTCATTGCGCAGCGGCATCAACCTGACGTCTCCGCCGGTGGCCGAAGCGAGATAGCAGCGCCAATGCGGAGAGATCGGACGCCATGAGGCCCGCGCGCAGCCGTCGCAATTTCTCGGGTGCAATCGTGACAAAGGCACGCGGCTCCTCGCCTGCGGTCCGACGCAACAAAAGCATGCCGTCGTCCACATCCAGCCGACCCTCGACCATCCAGGCACTGGTTGCGCTCACGCTGCGCGCGCGGATGATCGGATCGCCGCGCGGCGAGTCGATTCGGTTCGCGGCGGTACGGACGTCGCTGAAAAGGAGTTTGCTTCCGGACGCAAGGATCTGTTCCTTGCCGGTGGCGGGGGCCGAACCGGAAAGCGCGAGCCGTCCGGTAGCCACCAGCGGTGCATCGCTGCAGAGATTTTCCTTGGCGCAATAGCCGGGGTCGACACCATAGAATCCCATCATGCGGTTCTCGAACCGCCCGTCGCTCTCGATGATGAGAAGCTCCTCCATCGGCACGATGGTGCCGTCCCGCCACAGCGGCGGAAAGGCGACGTTGTCGACCGCGATCCACCAGCCCGCAAGGTGGGGCGGAACCGATGACTGCGCCGATGCCGATCCAGCGGCCGTCAAAACCAGCAGCGTAATGGGCGCCATCAACATGCGCCTGACATAGCGGAAGAGCGACATGACTGATCCCTATGGTTCCCGGCCCGCCGCAGTTCAGCTTCCACACGATTGGACCGCGTACGCGGGACCTGGCGACACCAATTGGTGATCGCTGTGGCTTGGTGGTTCGAAGAAAGGCGGCGACAGCGAAAAGGTTCCGCCGGACCCTCCTGTCGTCGGGACCGGCGCCGATGGTGCCTACTGGCCCCGGATCATGATCAGGGGATCGGCGCTGTCGGGCACCCGCCGCCATTGCGCATTGTCGTCGGCCTCGAACTGCCAGGTCTGGCCGCTGGCCGACATCAATATCATCCGGCCGTGATCGAGCCGCCACTGGTTAGGCGCGAACGCGGCCACCGCGGGATCGCAGCGCGGCTTCAAAAACACCTGGAAATTGTCGCCAGTCGCCTCGGTGTTGGTGAGGGTCAGGCCGCAGATGGCCTTGCCATTGCCGCGCACCATCGACCAGTCGCCGATCATCTGGTCCATGGATTTGGCGAGCGAGCGGGCGGCCGCCAGATTCTGCAGGATGTAGACGCCTTCGCCGGTCCGCAGCCCTTCGAAAATACCGCTCTCAACTTCGGTGAAATCGATCACCGGCTGGCCGGCGGCGTCCTGCATCCGCACGATATCGCCAAGGCCCTTGATATTCCAGGCGGTGATATCCTTGGTGAAGGGCAGCGCCGCCGCGCAGCCGGGCTCGAGCTCGAGCTTCAAGCCCTGCGGCGTCGCATCGCCCTTGAACGTGACGACGCAGGTCTTGCTGCGCTCGGTGGTCGCGAGCTCCCACTGGCCGACCATGTCCTTCTGCAGGTTTGGAGTCCCCTGCGACCGCGCCGGCGATCCAGGGTCAAGCAGAACGGCGAGCAGCGCCGATAACGCGGCGACTGCGACGCCCGGGCGGCAGCCAGCTTGCATCAGCGCCCCTTCACCGGTGTTTCCGGCACAGGCGTCAGCGGCGCCTTGCCGGCAAACCAGTTCTTGATGTTATCGACCACGAGCTGATCCATCGCATTGCGCGTTACCACCGAGGCTGAGCCGATATGTGGCAGCAGCACGACATTTTGCATGGCTTTCAGATCGTCCGGCACGCTCGGCTCGTTGGCAAACACGTCGAGCCCCGCCGCCAGGATCGTCCCCGACTTCAGCGCCGCGACCAGCGCCTCTTCGTCGACGACCGAGCCGCGCGCCACGTTGATCAATACACCGCGCGGCCCAAGCGCCTTGAGGACGTCGGCATTGATCATCTTCGCGGTAGAGGCGCCGCCCGGCACGATCACGATCAGCGTGTCGACCGCCTTCGCCATCTCCATCAGGTCGCCATAGTGCTTGTAAGAGACGGCCGATGACGGATTGCGCGAATGATAGGAGACCGGCACCAGCGAAGCCTCCAGCCGGCGGCCGATCGCCTGGCCGATGCGGCCCATGCCGACGATGCCGACCTTGCGGTCGCGCAACGAGCCGACGCTCAAGGGATAGTTCTGCGTCTGCCACAGGCCCGAGCGCAGATAGCGGTCGGCCTTGACGAATTCGCGCAAGGTCGAGATCAACAGCCCCATCGCGACGTCGGCGACCTCTTCGGTCAGCACGTCGGGCGTGTTGGTGACCACCACATTGTGTTCACGCGAATAGTTGCAATCGACGTGGTCGTAGCCAACGCCGAAGCTGGCGATGATCTCGAGCTTGGGAAAATGCGACAACGCCTTGGCGTCGGCCGGCACCGAATGATAGGTCACCGCCATGCCGCGGGTCTTGGCCAGCACGTCGGGCGTCAACCGTTCGAGATCCGCCCGGCTCTCCGCCTTGTGCAGTACATATTGGTCGGAAAAGCCGTTTTCGAGGATCGGCCTGATTGGCCCATAGACCAGCAAATCGATCTTTTCGGACGAAATATTCCCGGCAGCCATCAGTTTTCCTTTCGAAGCGCGCTTTCATGCCAGCGCCGCAGTACCAGATGCGAAATTAGCGCCAGCAGCCCATAGATGACAATCCCGGCGACGGAGAGCAACAGCAGAGCGGCGAACATTCGGGGAATGTTGAGACGGTAGCCGGACTCGGCAATACGGAACGCAAGGCCCGAGCCTGCTCCCGCCGTGCCGGCCGCGATTTCGGCGACCACTGCGCCAATCAGGGATAGTCCGCCTGCGATCCGCAATCCACCGAGAATATAGGGCAATGCTGCCGGCAATTTCAGGTACCGCAGCGTCTGCAGCCGCGACGCGCCATAGAGGCTGAACAGGCCGGCCAGATTGCGGTCGACCGAATTGAGCCCGAGCGTGGTGTTGGACAGCACCGGAAAGAAGGCGACGATCCAGGCGCAAACGATGACCGCGGTTTGTTGCTGCAGATAGATCAGCAGCAATGGTGCGATCGCGATCACAGGCGTGACCTGCAGGATCACCGCATAGGGAAACAGCGAATATTCCAGCCATTTCGATTGGTTGAACAACAGCGCCAGCGCAACGCCGCCGATGGCGGCGGCGATGAAGCCCTCCAGCGTGGTCAGCAAGGTGACGCCGAGGGATTCCGACAGCACCGGCCAGTCCGCGACCAGCGTCTGGAACACGGCTGATGGCCCCGGCAGCACATAGGGCTGGATGTCGTTGACGCGCACCACCAGTTCCCACAGCGCGATGCCGGCGGCAAGCACCACGACGGGTAGCAAAAAGCGAACAAAATCCCGTGAAGAACTCATACGCTTGTTGGCCCCGAATAGGAGGGCACCAGCGCCTGTGAGACCTCGCGGCAATAGGCGGCATAGCTGGCCGACATCCGGAAGTCCTCGACCCGCGGCTCCGGCGTGTCGATACGAAATTCGGCGCTGACGCGCCCGGGCCGTGACGACATCACGACCACGCGCTGCGACAGATACACCGACTCGAACACCGAATGGGTGACGAAGATGACCGTCATATTCAGCTTGCGCCACAGCTCCAAGAGATCGTTGTTGAGACGGAAGCGCGTGATCTCGTCGAGTGCGGCGAACGGCTCGTCCATCAGCAGGATATCCGGACGGGTGACCAGCGCCCGCGCCAGCGATACCCGCATCTTCATGCCGCCGGACAATTCGCGCGGGTATGCAGCGGCGAACTCCGACAGGGCCACCTGCGCCAGCGCCTCGCTGATCCGCCTGTCCGCTTCCGTCGGCGGCATGCCGGCAAGCTTCAGCGGCAGCCGGACATTGTCCCGCACGCTGGCCCACGGCATCAGGGTCGGCTCCTGAAACACAAAGCCGATGGCATGACCCGCGCGGGTTTCGTTCGCGGGTTGCGAAACGCCGACCACACCTGAACTCGGCGTCGTCAGTCCCGCAATCAGCCGCAAGGCGGTGGATTTGCCGCAACCGGAGGGACCAAGCAAGGAGACGAATTCGCCACGCTTGACGTCGAGGTCGAGCGGTCCAAGCGCGGCCACGCCGTTGTCATAGACCTTGGTGACGTCACCAAGGCGCACCGCCATCGCATCGGCTTCAGACAAAGCGGGTCCGGCCATCACGCCTAGTTCTTCGGCCGCAGATTGAGGCCGACGCCCTTGTTGATAAAGCGCAGCGTATAGGCCTGGCGGTAGTCGATATCGCGGCGGACCACGCCGGCGCGCACCATCTTGTCGAAGAAGCTGGCGACGCGCGCATCGGTCATGGCGCCGATGCCGTCCTTCAAGGTGTCGCCGGAATCGACGATGCCGTATTCCTTCATCTTGGCCGTGGAGTATTTCAAGAGTTCATCGGTCATTTCCGGATTGAGCTTCTTGATCATGGCATTGCCCGGCGTGTTGTCGCCGTAGAGATAGTTGTACCAGCCGATCATGGACGCATCGACGAAGCGCTGCACCAGGTCGGGCTTCTTGTCGACGATCTCGGTGCGGGTCTCGATCAGCGTCGAATAGGCGTTGAAGCCGTAATCGGCCAGCAGCACGACGTTCGGCTTGAAGCCGGCGGCTTTTTCGACCGCGTACGGTTCTGACGTGACATAGCCCTGCATCGCGCTTTGCTTGTTCACGATGAAAGGCTGTGAATTGAAGGTGTAGGGTTTGACCTTGCTCTCGCTAAAACCATATTCGGACTTCAGCCACTGGAAATAGCTTGCGACGCCTTCCTTCGACACCAGCAGCGTCAGCGGTTTGAGATCCTCCAGTTTTCCGATCTTGAATTCCGGATGGGTCAGAAAGACCTGCGGATCCTTCTGGAAGATGGCGGCGACCGCCACCAGCGGCACCTTGTTGGTGACCGCATCGAAGGATTGCAGCGTGTTCGCGCTCATGAAGAAGTCGAGCTTGCCGGCGATCAACAGCATGCGGTTGTTGCTGTTGGGGCCACCCGGCACGATGGTGACGTCAAGCCCGTAATTCTTGTAGGTGCCGTCGGCGACCGCCTGGAAGAAGCCGCCATGCTCGGCTTCGGCGACCCAGTTGGTTCCAAACGAGACCTTATCGAGGGTCTGCCCACGCGCAGGCACCAGCGCGGCCACCAGCGCCAACAGGGCTGCGGTTAACGTTCGCGGCAAAAAGGCCGGGTTCATGGTTGGACTCCGTCGATCATTCTGGCCCATGATAAGGAGGGTGTGGACGTGGATCACGCCCCCAAGGAGGGAGATATCGTCCCTGGTTGACTAACAAACTACCCTGCAAATCCATTCAAAGAAACGCTTGGCTCGATGACTTTGCCTGTTCCGCCCCGCAACTGGACCGACATCCACTGGCCCGAGATCGCAGCCAGCGGCCCCGAGCGCTGGATCGCGGTGCTGCCGCTGGCGGCAACCGAACAGCACGGCCCGCATTTGCCTGTCGGCACCGACGTCATGATCGGCGAGGCCTATCTGGCGCGGGTCCGCGAGTTACTGCCGGCGAGCGTTCCGGTCACGTTCCTGCCCGTGCAGCCGGTCGGGATTTCCACCGAACATGTCGACTATCCGGGCACGCTGACGCTACCCACTGAAGTCGCGCTGAAGAGCTGGATGGCGCTCGGCGAAAGCGTCGCGCGCGCCGGCGTCAGGAAGCTCGTGATGGTGACGAGCCATGGCGGCAACAGCGCGGCGATGACGCTGGTCGCGCAGGATTTGCGCGCGCAACATGGTTTGCTCGTGGTCACCACCAGCTGGTCACGGTTCGGCGTGCCGGACGGACTGTTCTCGGCGGAAGAACTGCGCCACGGCATCCATGGCGGCGCGATTGAGACCTCGATCATGCTGGCGCGATATCCGCAAACCGTGCGCCAGGAGGCGATCATGGATTTTCGGCCCACCAGTATCGCGATGGAAAAGGATCATCGCTGGCTTTCCACGCAGCGGCCCGCGCCATTCGCCTGGCAGGCGCAGGACCTGCACGGCAGCGGCGCCGTCGGGGACGCTACCCAGGCCTCCGCCGAAAAGGGCGAAAAGCTGCTCGATCACGGCGCCCGCGCGTTCTGCGAATTGCTCGGGGATGTCGATAAATTCGACGTGAAGCGGCTGGCGACCGGCCCGGATTACATCCTCTAAGCGGCTGTATTAACTGCAGAATCATCTTCAATCCGGATCCCGAAACTTCGTTCGAACCGGAATCGGGATGGCTCCGTCCAACTGGGTGCGGACCACGATGACCGCCTTACGGCTGCTCTCGTGGTTCCTGTGTCCGGCATGGCGCCTCATCCACCCTGTGCCGAACCCGACCCGCCCGGCTGTCCCCCCGGGCGGGTCACTTTTTTTGGGCCAACCATCCCTGCGCCACCGCTGTTGCAAAACTGTCATGTAGCAATGCCATCCAAGACGGACTCCATCGCCTTATTGTTGCGAATTATTTGCAACTGGGATTGGGGGTGTATGGTGCGTTTTCCCGATCTGGCTTTGAGCGGACGAATCGGGAAGAAGCCGACCGGGGGCGGCGGGGTTGATGACTTCATTTCTTGGGTGGCGGCAGGCGTTCAAATCTGCAGTGATGGTGCGAGACCGCAGCCCACTTCGCGCTCGAACAGGCCGCACCATGGGTTCGTACCGCCAATCCCTGCAGCATGTTTTGGCTGGCGCCGCCGTCGGTGCCATGACGCTCGCCAGTCCCGTCCTGGCGGCCGATATGTCGCTCAAGGCGCCCGCGCTCAAGGCTGTCTACAGCTGGACCGGTTTCTATGTGGGCGGCCATGTCGGTTACGGCGCCGGCAGCCTTGGCCCGGGCACCAACACCGAGCCCTTGCAGGGCGTGTTCCTCCCCCACAGCGTGACTGGACTGACCGGCGGCTACCAGGCCGGCTACAACCACCAGCTGGCCAACAAGGTCGTGCTCGGTGTGGAGGCCGACATATCGTTCGGCAGCCCGGTGGACATTCCGCGGCTCGCGCAGGTGCCGTTCAACAGCACCATCGATTACATCGCAACCGCGCGCGGCCGAGTCGGCTACGCGATGGGAACGTGGATGCCTTACGTCACGGGCGGCCTCGCATGGGGGAGCACCCATGTCAGCCTCAACGACCTCGGGATCATCATCCCGCCGAAGCGGTACCTCACGCATGTCGGCTGGACCGCCGGGCTGGGCATCGAGGTGGCGGTCGGCGGCAACTGGACCGTCAAGGCCGAATACGACTACGTCGACCTGGCGCGGCGGACCTATGACCTGACCGATGTCGGATTGCCGCGCGTCAACGTCGATCCCAACATTCACTTGATCAAGCTCGGACTGAATTACCGGCTGTGGGAGACGCCGCCTTGGGCAGGTCCCACACCGGTCGATGGACGCACCGCGCTTGCCGAGCCGAAAAACTGGAATGTGCACGGGCAGACCACGGTCATCGCGCAAGCCTATCCCCGCATGCGCTCGCCCTATGAGGGCACCAACAGTCTTCCGGGCGGCGGCCAGGGCCGCCAGACATGGACTGCGGATGCATTCATTGGCTGGCGGCTGTGGCAGGGCGGCGAGTTCTATTTCAACCCCGAACTGGCGCAGGGTTTTGGCCTCAACAGCACGCTGGGCCTTGCCGGCTTTCCCAACGGTGAAGCCCAGAAAGGTGGTGCGCCCTATCCAAAATATCGCCCGCAGCGCTACGTCTTTCGCCAGACCTTCGGCCTCGGCGGCGAACAGGAAGATGTCGCCGACGCTCCGATGCAACTCGCGGGCAAGCGCGACATCGACCGCGTCACGGTCACGATCGGCCGTTTTGCGGTCGGCGACTATTTCGACGGCAATTCCTACGCCAAGGATCCCCGCGTCGACTTCATGAACTGGGCGATGTGGTCGGCCGCGGCTTACGACTTCCCTGCCGACCTTCCCGGCTTCACCCGCGGCGCGGTGGTCGAACTCAACCGCAAGGACTGGGCGATCCGGGCCGGCCTGTTCCAGGTCCCCAACGCGCCCAACAGCGACGTCCTCGTGTTCAAGTCCGGCGGCGCGGTGGTTGAATTCGAGGAACGTCACACGATCTTCGATCAGCCCGGCAAGCTCCGGCTCGGCATTTTCGGCAATCGCGGCAACACCGGCAGCTACCGAAACGCGCTGGGGATAGCAGCGGCGGACCCGACGCTCGATATCAACGACGTCATCGTCGGCATAAGGCGCGAAAACACCAAGTACGGATTCTACATCAACGCCGAGCAGCAGATCGTCAAGGATGTCGGGATGTTCGCCCGCGCGAGCTGGAACGACGGGCGCAACGAAATCCTGTCGTTCACCGATGTGGATCGCAGCGTCTCCGCGGGGTTGTCGGTCAAGGGCAGTTATTGGGGCCGGCCGAGCGATACGTTCGGCATCGGCGGCGCCGTCAATGGGCTTTCATCTGCCCATCGCGACTTCCTGGCGGCGGGCGGCCTCGGCCTCCTCATCGGCGACGGCCGGCTCAACTACCGCAATGAAAGCATCTTCGAGACCTACTACGCGTTCGCGCTCGACAAGACCTTTACCTTCACCGCCGACTATCAGCTGATCGCAAACCCCGCCTATAATGGCGACCGTGGCCCGGCCTCGATCTTCTCGGGCCGTTTGCACGGCGAGTTCTGAGCCCCGACGTCAGAAAAATCGGCATCGCGCCATCACGCCTGCTCGTCGGCGGCCCCATCGTCGATTCGTGTCGCCAATGTCTTATCGATACGCCGGCCGTCGAGATCCACGATCTCGAAGCGCCAACCCTGCGCCTCGACCTGCTCACCGACAGTCGGAATTGCGCCGAACTGCTGGAGCAGGAAACCGGCCATGGTCTGATACTGCCGCGACGACGGCAGGACGATCTGGAGCAAATTCGCAAATTCGACGGCAGGCATCCAGCCCGAGATCAGGTAGGAGCCGTCGTCCCGCTTCACGACCGCCGCTTCGGGAGGCCCCTCCTCCGTATGAAAACCACCGACGATCGATTCGAGAATATCGGCGCTGGTTACCACGCCCTGGAAGACGCCGTATTCGTCATGCACCAATCCCATATGCACCGCGGAGTCGCGCAGGATGGCAACGACATCCCTGGCATCCAGGAATTCGGGAATGATCGGCGCATCCCGGACCAGCTTCCGAATGTCCGGTGCTTGCCCAGACAGATAGCTGTCCAGCATGTCCTTGGCCTGGACAATGCCGAGCGCCGCATCCGGATCCCCGTCGAACACCACAAAACGGGAATGGTTGCGGCCGGCGAGCGCCGCGAAAATGACGTCAGGCGTATCCGCCAGATTGATCATGCTGACTTCCGGGCGGGGAGTCATGACGGCGCCGACCGGAAGATCGCCGAGACGCATGACGCCCGCGATCATTTCCTTCTCGCCGGGCTCGAGCACGCCGGCGTTCTCGGCCTCGACCACCAGGGTGCGGATTTCGTCTTCGCTGACCTTTTCTTCGGCTTCACCGCGGTGACCGAGCAGCCACAACAGCCCCTTGCCCGAGCGGTCCAGCAGCCACACCAGGGGCGACGAAATTTTCGAGAGCAGCATCATGTAGGGCGCCACGCGCACCGCCACCGATTCCGGGTCACGCAGGGCGATTTGCTTGGGCACCAGCTCACCAATGATGAGTGAGGCGTAGGTGATGACGCTCACCACGACGCCGACGCCCATCGCGTCAGCCAGGCCTTTCGACAATCCGGATTCGACCAGCAGGCTGGTCAGGCGCTGGCCCAGCGTGGCGCCGGAAATCGCACCTGACAGCACGCCGATCAGCGTGATCCCGATCTGCACCGTCGACAGGAACTTGCCGGGATCAGACGCCAGCGCAAGTGCACGACGGGAACCCGTGACGTTCTTTTCGACCAGCGCGGCGAGCCGTGCCGGCCGCGACGAGACAATGGCAAGCTCCGACATTGAAAGCAGGCCATTGGTGATGATCAGGACCGTCACGATCCCGAGTTCCAGATAAAGCATTGTCTCCCTTTTTACGGGTGGTCATTCCAACATGGAGAGAGGCTTTATCAGAGCAGCGGGCCTGCGGCGAGTTATAGCTGTCGTCCCGAAGCCAATCTCCGTCGTCGTCCCTGCGAACGCAGGGACCCATAACCACAGGCGGTTGTTGCTGAAGGGAGGGTGTGTTTAGCTCCGTCGCTCAACCGTTGGGCCGCGGCGTATGGGTCCCTGCGTTCGCAGGGACGACACGAGTAGTATCCTCACCCCACCGGCTGGAACGAATCCGCCCGGGCCATATCCCAGGCGTCGCGGAAGCGTGGGTCGCTGGTGCCGTCGATCAGCTCGCCCGGGCGCAACGGCGGATAAAGTTTCGCGAACGTCAATGTGTCGTTCGTGGAGGATCGCTGCGAGAAGTGGATCGGCCGTAGCTGCTGCGGATGGTCGAGGCCAGCGGCGGCGAGAAGTTCGGACAGGGCGTGCAGGGTGGCGTGATGGTAGCTGTAGACCCGCTCGCTCTTGAGTGGCACCACCAACGCGCGGGCGCGGAGCGGGTCCTGGGTGGTCACCCCCGTCGGACAACGGTCGGTATGGCAGCTCAGCGACTGGATGCAGCCCAGCGCAAACATGAAGCCGCGCGCCGAATTGCACCAGTCGGCGCCGATCGCCATCGCGCGCGCCATGTCGAAGGCGGTCGCAATCTTGCCGGCGGCACCAATGCGGATGCGGTCGCGGGCATTGATGCCGACCAGCGCATTATGGACGAAATTGACACCCTCGCGCATCGGCATGCCCAGATGGTCCATGAATTCCAGCGGTGCTGCGCCGGTGCCGCCTTCATTGCCGTCGACGACGATGAAATCAGGGTAGATCCCGGTCTGCAGCATCGCCTTGCAGATGGCCAGGAACTCCCAGGGGTGGCCGATGCACAGCTTGAAGCCCGCAGGCTTGCCGCCGGACAACCGCCGCATCTCACCGATGAAGGTCATCATTTCGAGCGGCGTCGAAAACGCGCGGTGAGTGGCCGGCGAGATGCAATCTTCGCCCATCGGCACGCCCCGGATCTTTGAAATCTCTTCCGAGACCTTGGCCGCCGGCAACACGCCGCCGTGTCCGGGCTTGGCGCCCTGGCTGATCTTGAGTTCGACCATCTTGATCTGGTCGTCGGAAGCAATGCGCGCGAACAATTCGGGATTGAAGCTGCCGTCGCGGTTGCGGCAACCGAAATAGCCGGATCCGATTTCCCAGATGATGTCGCCGCCGTTCTCCCGGTGGTAGGGACTGACGCCGCCCTCGCCGGTGTCATGCGCGAAGTCGCCTTTCCTGGCGCCTGCATTCAACGCGCGTACGGCATTTGGACTAAGCGCGCCAAAACTCATCGCCGAAATGTTGAACACCGAGGCCGAATACGGTTTGGTGCAATCCGGACCGCCGATGGTGACGCGAAACTGCTCGACGGCGCGAGCCTTCGGCGCCATCGAATGATGCATCCATTCATAACCGTCGCGATAGACGTCTTCCTGGGTGCCGAACGGCCGCTTGTCGAGCTGCATCTTGGCGCGCTGATAGACCAGCGCGCGGGTATCGCGGGAGAACGGCATGCCGTCCTTCTCGCTCTCGAAGAAATACTGCCGCATCTCCGGCCGGATCTCTTCCAGCAGAAAACGGATATGCGCGGAGATCGGATAATTCCGCAGCACCGCGTGGCTCTCTTGCGTGAGGTCGCGAATGCCGAGAAGGGTAAGCCCGCCGAAGACCACGATGGGAATCAGCAATATTTCCCACACCTTCAAATTTTGATCGAAGATGCCGATGCCGATCAGCAGTGCCGTGACGACCGCGCAGATCGTCAGCACGATGTAGCGTGGCGAGAACGGCATCAACAGCGTTTCCATGACATCCCCTCAGCCGGAATATTCTTGCGGAATATTCTTGTTCGCCAGCAGCTTAATCCAACCATTGGAATAAGCACCATACGATATACGGTCTAGCCGTCACGGACGTGACAGGGGATCGCAAAAGATTTGCCGAAGCCGGCGGTGGTTGAATCAATTGATCGGAAGCTGCTTTTGCAGTGCAGCGTAACCGTCGTGTCTCAGTGGCTGTGCAGCCGCATTTCCCCGGGAATCTTACCCTGTTGCGGGCCATGGTGGGCCAGCCACGCATCTGTCGTGGCAATCGCGCGGTCGATGTGATCGGCGGTGCGCGAAAAATCGTAAGGTGATCCCACCAGCGGGCACAGCGGCGGCACCACGAAATATTCGATGCCGGGGTCGAGGCCCTCCAGCTCAATGACCAATTGTCGCGCGATCAGCAGCGTCAGCGCGTGCAGCGCATTGGCGACCGCGCCGACGGGAGGTGCCTGCGTGGCGCAGGCGTGCCCGGTCGGCAGGATGATCAGCCGTTTGGCGCCTTTCTGAACCGCGACCTGGATCGGCGTGTTGCTGGAGATCGCACCATCGGCGAGATAGTAATTCTTGTAGGGGATCGGCGCGAAAGCGCCGGGGATCGCGGTCGAAGCGACGATCGCCTCCGAGGTCGAGCCTTCCGACAGCACAACGCTGTCGCCGGAAATGATGTCGGTGGTGACGATATGCACCGGCACCTTGGCGTCCTGCAGATTGCGATAGGGAATGTGGTCGTCGATCAGCTTGCGGATGCCGTCGTGGGAAATCAGGAAATCGCGGCGCCACAGAAAGCTCAGCACCGTGCGCCAATTCATCGGAAACACGTCATGCCGCGTTAGTCCGCGCCAGATGTCGCCCAGCCGCTCCACGCCCTTGAGCGTCGGATCACCGGCATAGAAGGCGCCGTTGAGGGCGCCGACACTGGAGCCGACCACCATATCGGCGGAAATTCCGTGGGCGGCGAGCGAATGCAACATGCCGACCTGAATGGCGCCAAAGCTGCCGCCGCCGGCGAACACAAAGGCGGTCTTCACCGGGCCGATCTGATCGCGTACCGACAACACGTGAACTCCCCGATCGCCGCGTCGGCACAGGCCGCAAGGCGTTGGGAGGATTATAGCAGCGGGGGAAGGGGATGGGCTACTGGCGGCGCGACGCTCTATCCCCACGTCGTCCCGGACAAGCGAAGCGCGATCCGGGACCCATAGCCACCGATCTGGGTTGTGAGGAACAACTGGAGCAACAGCTCGCCATAACCACGAGGCCGGTGGTTATGGGTCCCCGCGTTCGCGGGGACGACAACCGATGGAAACCTCAGCGTTCCACAAACGCCTTTTCGATCACGAAGTGACCGGGCTGGTTGTGGCTGCCTTCGAGGAAGTCGCGCGTCTCGAACAGCTGGCGCAGTTCTTCCAGCATGCCCGGGCTGCCGCACATCATGATGCGGTCGGTCGCGATATCGAGCGGCGGCTGGTGGATGTCGTTGAACAGCTGTTCCGAGGTGATCAGGTCGGTGATGCGGCCCCGGTTGCGGAACGGCTCGCGGGTCACGGTCGGATAATACAGCAGCTTCTCGGACAATAGCGGTCCGAACAATTCGTCGTCGCGCAGCTTCGCGACCAGTTCCTCGCCATAAGCGAGTTCGGAAACCTGCCGGCAGCCATGAACCAGAACAATGGTTTCATAGCGCTCATAGACATCAGGGTCCTTGATCAGGCTCGCGAACGGCGCGAGCCCGGTGCCGGTCGACAGCAGCAGCAGGCGCTTGCCCGGAATCAGATTGTCGGTGATCAGCGTTCCCGTCGCCTTGCGGCCGACCAGGATCGTGTCGCCTTCGCGGATCTTCTGCAGCTTCGAGGTCAGCGGCCCGTCCGCGACCTTGATCGAGAAGAACTCGAGTTCCTCCTCGTGATTGGCGCTCGCCATGCTGTAGGCACGCAGCAGCGGACGGCCCTCGACCTCGAGGCCGATCATCGCGAACTGCCCATTCTGGAAACGGAAGCCGGAATCGCGGGTGGCGGTGAAGCTGAAAAGTGTATCGGTCCAATGACGGACAGAAAGAACTTTCTCTCTATAGAACGCGCTCATGTGTTTTCGTTTTTCCTGACGTCTTGGTGTAGAACAATCCGGTTTTTCGGGTCTCGAAACGACGAAAACCCCCGAAATCATTGGCGATTTGTCGCTTCAATTGCGCCAATGACAGAGATAGTCAAGATCAATTGGCGTACAATTGAGAACTCGGAATGGCAGTCGGTTTATTTTGCAGAAAGGTTCGATTGGTCTTCGTTAACAGAGATCACGCGCGCAATTAACTTGCTGAAATCGGCACCAATCTGGCAATAAATTGCTACGCAATCTTAGAACGCGTCAAAAGAGCCCGCATGCGAAGCGTGAGAGAATTTCGACAAGGTAAACCGGGCTTTTATCCGGACCAGTCGATCTATGCCGAATTCGCCTGCGCCGAATTCGGATTAACTTTTCGCGATCTCGACGGCGGCTCGGGACTGATCTTCAGCGTGGCTTCAGAGGCAAAATCCCTGCATTTCGGCGCGGGTCGCTGCTCATGGTATCCGCAGAACAACGCCACCGCCTCGACGCTGGCTTCCGACAAATACTTCACCGGCAGAATCCTTGACGAAGCCGGCGTGCGAACGATCGGCGGTGAATATTTCTTCCTGCACGATCGCTATCGTGCGCATCGACCATTGGGCCATGAGCGCGCCGACGCGCTGGCGTATTTTCGCAAGCTGGGCGGATCCGCCTTCGCCAAACCGCTGACGGGATCGCGCGGCGATTTCGCACAAAGGCTCCACGACGAGGCTTCGCTGATCCAGCATCTCGACGACGTCGCGAAATACTACGACGCGGTCATGATCCAGCCGATCGTCGAAGGCGTCGAGTACCGGATTTTCCTTCTCGACGATGATGCGCTGTATTGCGCGCGCAAATATCCGCCCTTCGTCCGCGGCGACGGCGTGCACACGCTGCGCGAATTGTTCGCTGCCCATAACGATGCCCTTCGCGCCCGCGGTCTCTCGCCGGTGTCGCCAGGGGATAGCGACCCATCGCTCGACGCGGTGCCGGCGAAGGGCGAACGCCGCGACATTCCGGGCCGGATGAATCTGAGCGCAGGCGGAACGATGGTGCTGGAAGCAGCGCCTTCCGAAACAGCGGTCGCGCTGGCGAGAAAAGCCGCACGCGCGCTCGGGCTTCGTGTCGCAGCCGTTGATCTGTTCGCCGGCATTGGCGGCGAGCCCGACGCGGCAATTGTGATCGAGGTCAATTCCAATCCATCGATCCGGCTGCTGGAAGAATCCGATCGCGGCGATCTGATCCTCGAAATCTGGCACCACACGTTTTCGACGATGGGATTAACAGATGTTTGACCTGCCTAAGTATGGCGACGGCATCTGCCTCGCGCGCCTGGCCGATTTGATGGATAGGCTCCGTCTCAGTGGCGGATGGCTGCAAACCCGGTCGATCGTGGTGACCGGCTCGAACGGCAAGGGCAGCACGGCGGCGATGTGCGCCGCGATCGGCCGCGCCTGGGGCTTGCGCACCGGGCTCTTCACGTCGCCGCATCTCGAGCGTTTCAACGAGCGAATCCAGGTCAACGGCGTGCCGATCAGCGACGAGGCCTTTGCCCGTTTGAAGCAAGAGGTTGAGGCGGGCATTGCCGTGATTACGGACCTGCGCGGCGAACGCTTTGGCGCCTTCGAGGCGCTGTTCGGGCTGGCATGCCTGCATTTCGTGAAGACAGATTGCGAATTCATGGTGTTCGAGGCCGGCATCGGCGGTCGCTACGATCCCGTCCGCCTGGTCGGCGCACGGGAAACCTGCGTTACCTCGGTCGACTACGAGCATGTCGAACTGCTCGGCAACAGTCTTGAGCAGATTGTCTCCGACAAGAGCGATGCCTGTGCCGCTGGCGGCACTATCATTTACGGCGAGAACTGCCTACCGTTGCAGCGGCATCTCTACGAATATAACCGGTATCGTGATGTCACATCGCTGTTCGTCCGCCACCAAGTCGGCATCAGCGGTGAGCTGGCGTCGGCGTCAGGGCAGCAGTTCGATTTCAATTTCCTGTTCGGTGATTGCGCATATCGGGGATTGGAGACGAACCTGCTCGGCACGGTTCAGTTCAACAATGCCGCAATCGCCGCCGCGCTGTTCCTGCTGTGGGGACGAAAGAGGTTGTTGGGCCAGACGCCGGAGAAATTCGAATCCGCTATCCGTACCGGCCTGCGGGACACGCAATGGCCGGGCCGTCTCGAAGTGATCGCGCAAGATCCGCTGACCGTGATCGATGTCGGCCACACCCCCGACGGCATCCGGCAATCGCTCGCAAGTCTCAAGGCGATCCACGGCGACGATGACTGGATTCTCGTCACCGGCGCGTCCGGCGACAAGAAGGCCGGTGAGATCGTAGGCAGCCTGGCGCCGGCCTTCGACACAATCATCTGCACGGCGGCGTACCACAAGGGCGCCGACCCGCACGACATCGCCGCCGCGGCGCGGCTCGCCAATCCCGCGGCGGATATTCAGGTCACCGCGACGATCGAGGATGCGGTTCGGCTGGCCGGTGCGTTAGCGGGCTCTCGAAAGCGCAAACTATATGTCGCGGGCGGATTGTTCTTGGCGATCGAATACGCCACGGCCGCCCGTGGCGGCCGCGCGCAGGATTTGCGGTTTTTTTGATTTCGTCATTCCGGGATGGTCCGAAGGACCAGACCTCAGGTGCGCAATTGCACATCTGAGGTTCGATGCTACGCATCGCCCCGGAATGACTGCGTCAGTTGGTTCCCCCGGCCGAGTCGTCGAGCACCTTGAAAGCCTCCTCGAGCTGCGGTGAGATCGCAACGCCGAGCTTCTCGCCGGTCGGCAACCGCCCCACGAACCATTTGTTGTAGAGCGGCACCAGATCGCGGCCCGAGCCGAGTTTGCGGAAGGTACGCTCGACCACCGCTTTCAACTGCGGCTCACCCTTGCGGAACATGATGCCGTAGGGATCGTAGGACAGGTACTCACCGGTGACCTTGAACTGGGCCTGGGCCTTGTGCCGTGCGATCAGGCCGTAGAGCAGGATGTCGTCGGTGGCAAACGCGTCGGCCTTGCCGTCCACCAGCATCTGGTAGGATTGCTCGTGGTCGGGCGAGGTCAGGATATTGAGGCCGAGCGAGAACTTCTTGTCGACATTATGCATCGCCTGCTCGTTGGTGGTGCCTTTGGTGACCACCAACGTCTTGCCCTTCAGGTCCGTCGGCGCCGAGATCGTCGAGGCCTTTGGCACCATCAGCTTGGTGCCGGCCACGAACATCAGCGGCGAGAACGCCACCAGCTTGGCGCGTTCGGCATTGGCCGTGGTCGACCCGCATTCGAGGTCGATCTTGTTGTCGGTCACCGCCGGTATGCGGTCGTCGGAGGTGACCTTGACGTATTCGATCTTGAGGTTCGCATCGTCGACCTCGACCCCGATTTCCTCGACGATCGCCTCGCATAATTCGAGGCTATAGCCGATCGGTCGGTTGGATTGGTCCAGGAACGAAAACGGCGGCGAGCTCTCGCGATAGCCGAGCCGCACGACATGGGTCTTCTTGATGTTGGCGAGCGTGGGGCTGAGCCCCTCGCTCACGGTCTGGGCCCGCGCCGGCGTTGCCAGCAGACCAGCTGCCAGCAACAGGCCAACGGCCGCTATCCGCCTACGCGCAAGCGCTCTTGTAGGTCCTCTTGCAGGTCCTCTTGTCGGCCCTCTTGGGAACTGATGCATGCATCTCTCCCGTCAATGCGTGGCCGGGATGGGCTCGCCGGGAACGGCATCCGTCGGGACCACGTCATCGGGGCCAAGCTCGTGCTCGGGTTTGAGCTCGCCTTCCCATTTCGCAACCACGGCGGTGGCGAGCGAATTGCCGATCACGTTGGTGGCGCTGCGTCCCATGTCGAGGAACGTATCGATACCCATGATCATCAACAGGCCCGCCTCGGGAATGCCGAACTGGCTGAGCGTCGAGGCGATCACCACCAGGGACGCGCGGGGAACGCCTGCGACCCCCTTCGAGGTGATCATCAGCGTTGCCAGCATCGCAAGCTGGGTCCCGAGCGGCATGTCGATGTGATAGGTCTGCGCGATAAACACGCTCGCGAAGGTGCAGTACATCATGGTGCCGTCGAGGTTGAACGAGTAACCCAGCGGCAGCACGAAGCTCGAGATGCGCGACGACGCCCCGAACCGGTTGAGCCCTTCGAGCGTCTTCGGATAGGCGGCCTCCGACGACGCGGTCGAGAACGCGATCATCAGCGGCTCGCGGATCAGCCGCAGCAGGTTCTTGTATCTCGGCCCGATCACGATGAAGCCGACGACGATCAGGATGATCCAGAGGATCGCCAGCGACAGATAGAAGCCGCCCATGAAGACGATCAGCTTCCACAGGACGCCGAGGCCGTTCTTCGCCACCGTCGCCATGATCGCCGCCCATACCGCCAGCGGCGCGAACAGCATCACATAGCCGGTGACCTTGAGCATGATGTGGGCGAGATCGTCGATCAGCGACAGGATCGGCTTGGAGCGTTCCTCCGGCATCGCGCCGAGGGCGACGGCGAAGAACACCGCGAACACCACGATCTGCAGGATTTCATTCTGCGCCATCGCATCGGCGATCGAGGTCGGGATCAGATGCATCAGGAATTTTTCGAACGAGAACGCCGACACCGGCAGTCCGGTCGACTGCGACTTGTCGGGCAGCGTGCCGGGGAAGTTCGCTCCGGGCTCCAGCAGGTTGACCATGACAAGGCCGAGCAGCAACGAGACGAACGAGGCGGTGACGAACCAGCCCATGGTCTTCGCAAAAATCCGGCCGAGCCTCGAGCCGGAGCCCATATGGGCGATGCCGCCGACCAGCGTGGCGAACACCAATGGCGCGATGATCATCTTGATCAGGCGCAGGAACAGCATTGCGACCAGATTTACATCAGCCGCGATCGCCACCCGATTGTCGGGCATGTAATTGAAAACGACGGTCCCCATCACGATGCCAAGCGCCATCGCGATCAGGATGTATTGTGTGAACCTGCTCGACATTTTTTCTGACCCCCGTTTTTCCGGCAACCTTAAGTTTGGCAGATTTGGAGGGCGGCGCAACAAACTTGCGACAATTTACACACTTGCCGAAATGTTTCCGTTGTGGATCTCGCGCACGGCGACTAGCGTTCGGTGCAGCGCACAACATGTGCAATCGGTCGCCTGATATGCGATCAACTGCATCAAGAACGATCAATCCGAGGGAAGGAACGCCATGAACGCTACCGTCAATCGCCAGATCCTGCTGGTGGAAAAGCCGACCGGAAAACTCGGGCCCGAGCATTTCAAGATGTCGGAGGGCGCGGTGCCGGAGCCGAAGGACGGCGAGGTGCTGGTGCGGGCGCGCTATATCTCGCTCGACGCCGCCAACCGCGCCTGGATGCACGGCGCCACCTATCGCGCCGCGGTCGAGGCCAACACCGTGATGGCCGGCGGCGGCATCGCCGAGGTCGTGTCCTCGAAGGCACCTAGCCTCAGCCCCGGCGACATCGTGTTCGGCGATACCGGCTGGCAGGATTACGCGGCGGTGCCCGCAAAGCATTTGACAAAAATGCCCCGGATGGAGCCGATGACGCATCTGCTCAGCGTCTACGGCATCGCCGGCCTCACCGCCTATTTCGGCCTGCTCCATGTCGGCAAGCCCAAGGAAGGTGAAACCGTCGTGGTCTCGGCCGCGGCCGGCTCGGTCGGCTCGATCGTCGGCCAGATTGCAAAAATCAAGGGATGCCACGTCGTCGGCATCGCCGGCGGCAAGGATAAATGTAACTGGCTCACCAGCGAACTCGGCTTCGACGCCGCGGTCGATTACAAGGACGGCGCGACCTACAAGGCGCTGCGGGCAGCAGCGCCGAAGGGCATCGACGTCTATTTCGACAATGTCGGCGGCGACATTCTGGAGGCCTGCATCGCGCTGATGAACAATCGCGGCCGCATCTCCTGCTGCGGCGCGATCTCGCAATATGACGGCGTGCCGTCGGCGACCGGCCCGCGCGGGGTGCCCGGTCTGATCGTGGTGAAACGGCTGATCATGCAGGGCTTCATCGTGATGGACTACATGAACGAGCGCGATCAGGCCCTGAAGGACCTGCAGTCCTGGGTCGCTTCCGGCAAACTGAAAGTGCAGGAAGATGTCATCAACGGGCTGGAAAACACACCGCAGGCGCTGATCGGACTATTGGCCGGCGAGAACCGCGGCAAGCGGATGGTGAAGGTGTAGGGCTCTCGTTTCACCTCGCCCCGCTTGCGGGGAGAGGTCGGATCACATCGCAGATGTGATCCGGGTGAGGGGGTACAGGTTTATCAACTCGCACCAATTTCGCGGAGAGAGCCCCTCACCCCAACCCTCTCCCCGCAAGAGCGGGGCGAGGGAGCAAACAGATCTAATGCGCAGCACCCGGCGTCTGCGGCGCCACCTGCGCGCTCGCTTTTTTCCGCTTCCGCTCGCTGAGCCAGTTCTCGAACCGCTGCACCACGACAAAGAACGTCGGCACGAACAGCACCGCGAGGCAGGTCGAGGCCAGCATGCCCGAGAACACGGTGATGCCGATCGATTTGCGGGCGTTGGCGCCGGCGCCGGTCGCCAGCACCAGCGGCACCACGCCGAGGATGAAGGCAAACGACGTCATCAGGATCGGCCGGAACCGGGCTCGCGCCGCCTCAACGGCGGATTCCAGCAGCGGCTTGCGGTCGCGCACATGCAGTTCGAGCGCGACCTCGACGATCAGAATGGCGTTCTTGGCCGACAGCGCTATCAGCAGGATGATACCGATCTGGGTATAGAGGTTGTTCTCGATCCGCAGGCCCGTCAGCACGATCATCGGACCGAGCAGCGACAACGGCACCGCTAATATCACCGAGATCGGCGCAAACCAGCTTTCATATTGTCCGGCCAGCACGAGATAGACCAATAGCAGCGCGAGCCCGAACGCCCAGTAGATCTGGCCGCCGACGACCTTCTCCTGGTACGACATCGCCGTCCATTCAAAGCCGGTCCCCGGCGGCAGGGTCTTTTCGGCGATCTCCTCCATCAGTTTCATCGACTGGCCCGAGCTGTAGCCCGTGGCCGGCAGGCCGATGATGCTTGCGGACGGATAGAGATTGTACAGGCTGATCAGCGAGGGGCCGACCGAGGGCGTGATCTTGGCGACCGTGCCGAGCGGGATCATGTCGCCATTGCTGTTACGCACCATCATGTTTTGCATGTCGCGCAGGGTGAGGCGGTACTGCGCGTCCGCCTGGGCGTAGACCTGGAAGGTGCGGCCGAACTTGTTGAACTGGTTGACGTAGGTCGAGCCCATGTAGGACGACAGCGTCGAGAAGATCTGGTCGGTCGTGACATGCAGGGTCTGGGTCTTGACCCGGTCAACCTCGACGTCGAATTGCGGCACCATCGAGCGGAACGACGAACTGATGCGCTGCAGCGCGCTCTGCGTCTGCGCGTTGGAGACGATGGCGCCGGCAATCGCCTGCAGCTTGCCGTAGTCGGCATTGCCGTCGCGCAACTGAACCTGCATCGCAAAACCCGCGGCGTTGCCGATGCCCTGGATCGGCGGCGGCGGAACCACCAGGATGCGCGCCTCCTCGATGACGGACATTTTCTCGTTCAGGCCGACGAACAGCGACCGCAGGTCCTCGCCCTCGCCGCGCGCGCTCCACTCCTTCAGGATCAGATAGGCGACGCCGGCATTGGCGAGGCTGGAAGAACTGTCCAGCGCCGAGATGCCGGAAATGCTGATGACCTGATCGACGCCGGGGTGCTTGCTGGCGATGTCGCTGACGCGGGTGAGCACTTGCTGGGTGCGGTCGAGCGAGGCGCCGTCGGGCAGTTGCACGGCGACCAGAAGATAGCCCTGATCTTCAATGGGAATAAACCCGGTCGGCACCCGCGACAGGCCGTAGCCGGCGCCACAGATCAGGATGAGGGCTGCTATCACCGAGATATTGCTGTGCGCGACCAGGCGGCCGATCAGCCGGGCATAGGCGCGTTCGACCCGGTCATAGACCGCGTTGAAGCCGCGGTAGAAGAAATTGCGCTGTTCCGGCGGCGCCGGCCGGCGCAGCCACAGCGCGCATTGGGTCGGCTTCAGCGTCGCGGCATTGATGGCGCTGAGCAGCGCGGTCGCCGCGATGACAAGCGCGAATTGCGAATACATCCGCCCCGTCAATCCCGGCAGGAAGGCCGACGGCAGGAACACCGAGATCAGCACCAGCGTGATGCCGACGATCGGCGCGAACAGCGCGTCCATCGCCGATATCGCGGCGTCATGGCCGGACATGCCCTTCTCGATATTATGCGCCGCGCCCTCGACCACGACGATGGCGTCGTCGACCACGATGCCGATCGCGAGCACGATGGCGAACAGGGTCGAGATATTGACGGTAAAGCCGAGCGCCGCCATCGCGGCAAAGGCGCCGATGATCGTCACCGGCACGGTCGTCGCCGGCACCAGCATTGCCCGCCAGTCCTGCAGGAAAATCAGGATCACGATCAGGACGAGGAAGCCGGCCTCGATCAGCGTCTTGTAGACCTCCTTGATCGATTCCGAGACGAATTTCGTGGTGTCGAACGGCGTGTCATATTTCACATCCTGCGGAAACGCTTTGGCGAGCACCGCCATCTTTGCCTCGACGGCCTTCTCGACCTCGAGCGCGTTGGCGCCGGGCGACTGGAACACGCCGATGCCGGTGGCGGGCTTGTTGTTGAGCGAGAACGCCTGGCTGTAGGTCTGGGCGCCGAGCTCGACCCAGCCGACGTCGCGGACACGGGTGACATCGCCATTGCTGCCGACCTTGACGATGATGTCCTCGAACTCGCTCTTGTCGCTGAGCCGCCCGTTGACGTTCAGCGTGTACTGGAACGCCTGTCCCGCAGGCGCCGGCGGGGCGCCGACCTGGCCTGCCGTGACCTGCTGGCTCTGCTGCTGAATCGAGGAGACGACATCCTGCGGCATCAGGTTGCGCACCTGCAGCTTGTTCGGATCGAGCCAGACCCGCATCGAATACTGGCCGGCGCCGAACACCGTGACGTTGCCGACGCCGGGCAGGCGCGACAGTTCGTCCCTGATGTTGATGGTGGCGTAATTGCTCAGGAACAGGCTGTCATAGGTCGCATTCGGCGACGTCAGCGTCACGAACAGCAGGACCGCCGTCGACTTCTTCTGCACGGTGACGCCCTGGTTCTGCACCGACTGCGGCAGCTGCGCCAGCGCGCTCGACACCCGGTTCTGCACCAGCACCTGCGCGAAGTTGAGGTCGGTGCCGATCTTGAACGTCACGGTCAGCGAATAGGTGCCGTCGGCGCCGCTGTAGGACTGCATGTAGAGCATGTCCTCGACGCCGTTGACCTGCTGCTCGATCGGCAGCGCCACGGTATCGATCACGGTCTTTGCGCTGGCGCCGGGATAGCGCGTCGTCACCTGCACCGTCGGCGGCACCACATCAGGATATTGCGCCACCGCGAGGCGGAACAGGCACACCCCGCCGATCAGGATCATCAGGATCGCGATGACGTTGGAAAGGACGGGCCGCTCGATGAAAAATTTCGAAATCATGGCCGGTCCTTATTTGGTGGGCGCCGGCGACGCTTCGATTTTCTTGACCTGCGGGTCGACCTTCTGACCGGGGATCGCGCGGAGCAGCCCCGCCGTGACCACCCGGTCGTCCGGCTTCAGGCCACTCTCGATGACGCGCAGGTCGCCCTCCAGCGGCCCGGTCTGTACCTTGCGTTGTTCGACCACATTTTCCGCGTTCACGACCAGCACGTAACGGCCAGCCTGGTCGCTGCCGAGCGCCACGTCAGGCACCAGCAATGCGTTCACCTGCTCATCGAAGGGCACACGGACCCGGACGAAGAATCCCGGCAACAGCGCTCGGTCCGGATTCGGCAATACGCCGCGCACGGCGAGCGTACCGGTCGATTGATTCAGGGTCGGCGAGACGTAGTCGAGGTTGCCCTTGTGCGGAAAGCCGGTCTCGGTCTGCAATCCGACCTCGACCGGTAGCTTCCGGAGTTCTTCGACCGAGATGCCCCTTTTCCGGGCTTCTTCCCGGATCCGCAGCACGTCCTGTTCGTTGACGTTGAAATTCACATAGATCGGGTCGAGCGCCACGATGTTGGCGAGCTGTGTCGGCGACGAGACGCCGACCAGTTCGCCGATGGAGACCAGATGCGCGCTGACGATGCCGTCGAACGGCGCCGTGACGTTGGTATAGCCGTAATTGACGGCCGCAATCTTGGTGTTGACCTGGGCCTGCTGCAGGTTTGCCTGCGCGTTCTCGCGCGCCGCCGTCGAAGTATCGAGCGTCGCCTGCGAGACCGCCTGTCTTTGCACCAGCTCCGACTGCCGCTTGAAATCGGCTTCGGCCTGCTTCATCGAGGCCTCCATGCCGGTTTGGGCGGCCTGCGCCTGATCGAGCTTCAGCTTGTAGGTTTCAGGTTCGATCGTGAACAGCGTGGTGCCTGCCTTCACGAAGGTGCCGTCTTTATAATTGATCGATTGCAGGAAGCCCTGCACGCGCGCGACCAGATCGACGTTCTTGATCGGCGCTGTATTGCCGGTCGCCTCCAGATAGCGCGTGATGCTGCGCTGCACCGGCACGGCGACCTCAACTTTCGGCGGCGGCGGCGGCACAAAAGTATTTTGTTCGCAGGCACTTAAGACGCCGAATGCGGCAATGGCGAGGACCGCACGACACGCAATGGCGCCTCTCTGTCTGAAGGTGTCATGTGGTCTGCTGCATGCCAGCGAACGCTCAGACTTCATCTGCGTGCCTCAATACGTTTGTTCTTGCAAAGCGCGTTCTATTCAAATTATGGCGTTCGACCATCCCATAAAAATAGCAACAATCCACTTGCAGGGGAACCGGAAACCGAAAATGATGCCGCGCGCGAAATTTTCTTCGCTTTCTCGTTCATGATTTTACTTCTGTTGAAGCGGCGGCTCCAGCGACGACAAAAAGGATTTATTCAAATGATCAACACGTTGACACGTGCGGCAACGCTCGGGGCGTTGATGACGGCAGTGATATTCGCAAGTGCAGCACCGTTATCTGCGCAAGCGCCGAGCCAGGCGCAACGCGACGCGATCAAGACCCAATGCCGCTCGGATTATATCGCGCATTGCTCCAGTATTCCGCCGGGCGGCGAAGCTTCGCTGCAATGCCTGCAGAAGAATATGTCGAGCCTGTCATCGAGCTGTCAAAGCGCGGTGCGCGCCGTGCAAGCGCCGGCTGCCGCCGCGCCCGCGGCCAAGCCCGAAACCACTCCGGCCGCGGCCGGCGCACAGCCTGCCACCACCACCGCGGCGCCCAAGGCCGATACCAAGCCTGCAGCCGCGGGGCAGCCGTCCAGCGCGCAGATCTCCGCGGTCCGCAGCGCCTGCCGCTCCGACTATCCAAAAGTCTGCGCTGGCGTGCCGACCGGCGGCGCCCCGGCGCTGCAGTGCCTGGACAAGAACAAGGCAAAACTTTCGCCGGCTTGCGAGAAGGCGGTCACGGCGGCCGTCGGCGGTGGTGCCGCACCGGCAGCGGGCGCCGCTCCCGCGGCGGCGGCAGCTCCGGCAGCGGCAGGCGCTGCTGCTGCACCGGCCGCGCCCACCGTGATCGTGCTGCGACCGATGCGGCCGCGCGAAGAGCTGATGGTGCTGCGGTCGGCCTGCGGCGCCGATGTCCGCACGATCTGCGGTGGCGTTCAGCCGGGCGGTGGCCGCATCGTGCAGTGCCTCGCCACCAACGCGGGCAGGCTGTCGCCAGCCTGCCAGGACGTGCTGGCCCAGTTCAAGGCGCAGTAGCAGGCCGCGCTACCCGGTTCGCGCCGTGAAAACGGCGCGATCGGACTATGCGTGCGAGACGGTCCCGACGAACTGCTGCAGTTCCGGCGTCCGCGGCGCGGCAAAGACCTCTTTCGGAATGCCCTCTTCATGCACCCTGCCGTGGTGCATGAAGACGAGCTTGGTGCCGACGTCACGGGCGAAACGCATTTCGTGCGTGACCAGAATCAGCGTCATGCCTTCGCGCGCCAACTGCTCGACCACGCGCAGCACCTCGTTGACCAGTTCCGGGTCGAGCGCCGAGGTGATTTCATCGCACAGCAATACTTTCGGCCGCATCGCCAGCGAACGCGCGATCGCGACGCGCTGCTGCTGGCCGCCGGAGAGCTGGTTCGGATAGGCATCCATCTTCTCGGACAGCCCGACCTTTGCCAGCACCTCGGCCGCGGTGGCGCGCGCCTCCTTGGCCGACACCTTGTTGACGACGGTCGGCGCCAGCATCACGTTCTCGGCGGCAGTCAGGTGCAGAAACAGGTTGAACTGCTGGAACACCATGCCGACATGGCGGCGCAGTTCGCGCAGATTGGTGGTGGAGCCGCCGACCTCGATGCTGTCGGCGATGATCGCGCCGGACTGATAGGTCTCCAGGCCGTTGATGCAGCGGAGCAGCGTGCTCTTGCCCGATCCGGAGCGGCCGATGATGGCGACCACATCGCCCTTGGCGACCTCGAGCGAGACGCCCTTCAGCACCTCGTTCGGACCAAAACTCTTTCTGACGTCACGAATGCTAACGAGCGACATTGAGGCGGCTCTCGATTTTTTTCGCCCACCAGGACAGCGGGAAACACAGGCAGAAATAGATCAGCGCGACCAGCGAATAGACCACGAAGGGGCGGAACGTCGCGTTGTTGAGCATGGTGCCGGCCTTGGTCAGCTCGACGAAGCCGATGATCGAGGCCAGCGCGGTGCCTTTGACCACCTGCACCGAGAAACCGACGGTCGGCGCAACCGCGATCCGCGAGGCCTGCGGCAGGATGACGTAACGCATCTGCTCGATGTAGCTCATGGCGAGGCTGGAGGAGGCTTCCCACTGGCCCTTCGGAATCGACTCGACGCAGCCACGCCAGATCTCGGCGAGAAAGGCGCTGGTCCAGAACGTCAGCGCCAGGGTCGCGGCCATCCACGGGCTCACCTCGACGCCGAACAGCGCGATGCCGAAGAAGAACAGAAACAGCTGCATCAGGAGCGGCGTGCCCTGGAACAGCTCGATGTAGATCTTGGTGGACCATTCCAGCGCCGGGATCCTGGAGGTCCGCATGAACAGCAGGATCAGCCCGACAACGCCGCCGCAGACAAAGGCGATCAGCGACAGCACGATGGTCCACTGCGTGGCGATCAAGAGGTTCGACAGGATGTCCCAGAGGCTGAACTGCAACATGGCTCACTTCGCCTTGAACAGGATGCGGCCAAGGCCGCGCAGCAGCGAACGCGTCAGCATGGCGAGCAAAAGATAGGCCAAAGCCACCAGCAGATAGACCTCGAAGTTGCGGAAATTGCGCGAGGCGATCAGGTTGGCGGCGTAGGTCAGGTCCTGCGCCGAGATCTGCGACACCACGGCCGAGCCCAGCATGACGATGATGATCTGCGACGACAGCGCCGGATAGATTTTCTCAAACGCCTGCTTGAGGACGATGTGGCGCAGCACTTCCCATTTGGTCATGGCAAGGCTGATACCGGCCTCGATATGGCCTTTCGGCACCGCCTCGATGCCGGCGCGGATGATCTCGGTCGAATAGGCGCCGAGATTGATGGTCATGGCGAGGAATGCCGCGGTCGATTCGCTGAGCTTCAGCCCGGCAGCCGGCAGGCCGAAGAAGATAAAAAACAACTGAACGATGAACGGCGTGTTGCGGATCACCTCGACATAGCCGGCGACCAGGCTGCCGAGCCATTTCGGGCCGAAGGTGCGCGCCGATGCGCCGGCGGTGCCGACGGCGATACCGGCGACGGTCGATACGACCGTCAGTACGACGGTGAACAGCAACCCCCACAGCAGCACATCCCAGTGGGGCAGCAATTCGCCGAATTGGAGCTTGTAGTTCATGACGGGTTGGCCCCCGCGACCAGGTCAAAAGCCCGGCGGCAAGGGTGCCTTCAGCCACTTCTCGGACAGTTTGGCGATGTCGCCGGACGTCTTGGCCTGCGCGATGATCTCGTTGAGCTTGGCCAGCAGCTTCGGCTCTTCCTTGTTGAGCCCGATGAAGCACGGGCTGTCCTTGATCACGAATTTGAGCGCGGGCGCCCGGGCCGGAACCTTCTCGGCGATAGCGGCGGCGACCGTATTGCCGGTCGCGATCAGGTCGACCTGCCCGGATACGAAGGCGGCAATGGTGGCGTTGTTATCCTCGAAACGCTTGATGGTAGTGTCAGCCGGCGCGAGCTTCGTCAGTTCCTGCTCCTCGATGGCGCCGCGGGTGGCTCCGATCGTCTTGCCCTTGAGCTCATCGGCCGATGCGACCTTGATTTCCTTGGTACCGAACACGCCGGAGAAGAACGGCGCATAGGCGACGGAGAAGTCGATCACCTTCTCGCGCTCGGCATTCTTGCCGAGGCTGGAAATGACGATGTCGGCCTTCTTGGTCTGCAGATAGGGAATCCGGTTGGCGCTGGTGACGGCGATGATCTCGACCTTCACCCCGAGCGCCTTGCCTATCAGGTTGGCCATGTCGATGTCGTAGCCCTGCGGCTTGAGATCGAGCCCGGCGGAGCCGAACGGCGCAAAATCCTGCGGCACTGCAACCTTGATGACCTTGGCCGCCATGATCGAGTCCAGCGCGTCGGCATGGGCCGGCGTGGTCAGCGCGGCGGTGGCGACCGCGAAAGCCGCGGCAATCATCGATTTCCTAGACAACATCCTATGTCCCCTGTGCATCGCGACATCGCCGTCCGTTCGGCCGATGTCTTCGGATCCCCTTCGCAGTGCGGGACCCTGCCCGATGCACAACGATCAGGCAATGCCCCGCGCTGCTCCTTATTTTGTCATCGCCTGCCTCGGAATTAGCCTGCGGTACGGCACTCCGGATGACAACTTCACGCCCAAATGATACTCATCCCGCCATTCCATGCAGGGTTGCGGCCAGCTACTCGACGCGAAACGCCAGGATCAATTGAACCAACCGTACCGACAGGGCGACATAACAAATCGTCATCGCGATCTGATACGCGACGTGCCAGTTGACCTTTGCCCTGCCGATACGATCAACGTCCCGATGATCAATTTTCGACGTGCGGAAATATTTCCTTGGAAGCCGGCTCGAGATGATCGGCACAGAATGAAAGCCATTCGGCTCTGATCTCCGCCATGGGTTCTCCTGATCTCGCAACAAGAAAAGGGAGCTTCAATACGGCGAGATCGAGAAGCAAGCGGGCGCCCTGCCTGACCTTTTGAGAACAACAATCATCAACGAGGAGGAAAAACAGATGTTACGTGCCATCCTGACTGCAGCCACCCTGTTGTGTGCGTCGCAAGCGTTCGCGCAGGAGATGACTGCCGCACAGCGCGACGCCTGCATGGGCGATTACGAGAAGTATTGCAAAAGCGTCACGCCGGGCGGCGGGCGGATCATCGCCTGTCTCGCCAAGGAGAGCGACAAGCTGACACCTGCTTGCAAGAAAGTGTTGCAGGCGGCGGAGAAGAAATAGACGCGCGGTCTGAGACGTATCCGCAGCACCTTCCAGAAGAAACCTGAACACCAAGATAAGTCCGGGAGAGAAACATGCGTTCATTTCTGCTCATTGCCGCCGCCCTGCTCGCCATTGGCACCGCCATGACCTTCGAGTCGACCGATGCCAACGCGGCTGTCTGCGCCGACGGCGTCGTTCGCGCCGGCTGTGCGGGACCTCGAGGCGCGGTCGTCGTCAAAAAGCCGAAGCCGGCGGTCGTGTGCCGCACCGTGATCGTGAACGGCGTCAAGGTTCGCCGCTGCACCTGATCGAAGTTGATCCGGCCCAGAACTGAAGACACCTGCACCTGCCGGCCGCTGCCTGCCGTCATTGGCGGCGCAGCGGCCGAGCTTTGCCGATTCCTGTTTTGCTTTTGCCGGATCGCAATTGATGTGCCAGCATCGACGGCTTCGAAGCATTCGATGGCCATGAATCCGGAATGAGTAATTTTTCAATCGCATTGCCAGTCTGGGCCCGGGTGCTCCTGCTGGCGGGCGTTGCCGGCATCGTCCTCGGTGCCGGCCTCATCGCCTATCGCTTTTACGACAGACCGACGGTGCTGAGCGTCGCCGTGGGGTCGTTCGACGGCGAAGCGGCCAAGGTCGCGTCGGTCATCGCCGCCCGGCTGGAAGCCACCAAATCCGCGGTCCGTTTGAAGATCGTTCCGACCGAGGACGTACTCGATTCCGCAAAAATCTTTGCCGAGGGAAAAACCGACCTTGCCATCGTGCGCGCCGATGTCGGCGATCTCTCGCTGGCGCGGAGCGTGGCGCTGGTCACCAAATCGGTCCTGATGATCCTGGCCCTGCCGGGATCGCAGGTGACCAGCATCGAGAAGATGAAGGGCCACACCGTCGGCGTCGTCGGTGGCGAGATCAACCAGAAGATCGTCGAGGCCCTGAAAAAGGAATATGACCTCGGCGACAGGGTGATCTTCAGGAACATGGCGCCGGCGGATACGCCCGGCGCGATCCAGTCGAAAGCGGCGAGCGCGTTCGTGCTGGTCGTCCCGCTCAGCGAAAAGTACCTCTCGCTGGTGAGGCGCTTCTTCCGGGGCGGGCATAATTCCTTCCCCACCCTGATCCCGGTTGAATCGGCCGGCGCCATCGCCGATGTCGAAGGCGCCTATGAGAGCTTCGATATTCCGCAAGGCACGCTGCGCGGCAGCCCGCCGGTACCGGATGCCGACCTGACCACGCTGCGCGTCGCGACGTATCTGGTCGCCAACAAGAAGATCGACCCGGACACGATCACGACGCTGACCCAGGCGCTGGTCACTGCCCGCAACGATCTCGTGCGCGACCAGCCGCTGCTGGCCGGGCTGACGGCGCCCGATACCGATCCCGGCGCCTATATCCCGGTCCATCCGGGGGCCGCGGCCTACTATAACGGGACCCAGCAAAGCTTCATGGATAAGTACGGCAACTGGATTTACCTGACGCCGATGGTGCTGGGCGCACTGGCCTCGATCTTCGCAACCGCATGGCGGTTTCTTGGCGGCCGGCAGGAACCGGCCGAGACGACGTTGCGCAGCCTGTTCGCCTTGCCGCGGCGGATCAGGGAAGTGAAGAGCGAGGCCGAACTGACCGAGATCGAAAACCAGGTCGACCAGGCACTGGATGCCGAGATGGCGAGCGCGATCAAAAGCGAGAACGCGCAGGATATCTCGACGCTGGTTTCAATGGCGCATCGGCTGGAAGATTCGATCTATCGCCGCCGGCAGATGCTGGCGGAAGGGCCGGCGAAGCAGAACTAGTTCCGGGCGGCCCCACGGACAGGGTTGACCCGGACCAATTCCGGCAAAATTTTTGGTAGCGCCATTCCCCGGTCCGGTTTAGGGTGGCTCCAACTAGTAAGTATACTGTCAATTAGGGAGGGGAACCCGTGCGTATCGCCGTCATCGGCGGAGGCCCCGGCGGTCTCTACTTCGCCTATCTCTGGAAGCGGCGTCATCCGGACGCAGAGATCGACCTGTTCGAGCAGAACCCCGAAGGCGCGACCTGGGGTTTTGGCGTCGTGTTCTCCGAACAGGCGCTGGAATTCCTGCGCGCCG
Organism: Bradyrhizobium sp. AUGA SZCCT0176; assembly: GCF_018130145.1. Taxonomy (GTDB): domain Bacteria; phylum Pseudomonadota; class Alphaproteobacteria; order Rhizobiales; family Xanthobacteraceae; genus Bradyrhizobium. The sequence goes on from NZ_JAFCMB010000007.1 coordinate 111,153, forward strand.
ACGACCCCGAGACGGTCGATGCGATTACGCCGCGGATGGAAAGCTGGAAGAACATCACGCTCAATTTGCGGGGCGAGAGCGTCGAGATCGACGGCGTCGGCTTTTCCTCGATCGGCCGGCTCGAATTGCTGACCATTTTGCAGCAGCGCGTGCGCGCCGCCGGCATCACGCCGCGCTACGACACCATCATCCAGTCGCTGGATGAACTCAAAGGCTATGACCTGATCGTCGCCGCCGACGGATTGAACTCGCTGGTGCGCCGCGGCTTCGAGAAGGAATTCGGCGCCTCGGTCTCGCATTCGACCAACAAATTCGCATGGTACGGCACCAGCAAACGTTTCGCCACGCTGTCGCAGACCTTCGTCAAAACCGACCTCGGGTCGTTCAACGCGCATCACTACCGCTATGCGCCTGCCATGAGCACCTTCCTGGTCGAATGCGACGCAGCGACCTGGCAGGCCTACGGCTTCGAGCACAAGACCATCGAACAATCGCAGGCGATCTGTGAAGAAATATTTGCCGACACGCTCGACGGCCATTCGCTGGTGTCGAACAAATCGGTGTGGCGGAATTTCCCCTGGATATGGAACGAGAACTGGTCGCACGGCAACATGGCGCTGATCGGCGACGCCCTGCACTCGGCGCACTTCTCGATCGGCTCGGGAACAAGGCTCGCGATCGAGGACGCCATCGCGCTGACCAAGGCGCTGGAGGCGGAAGCGGACATTCCCGCGGGCCTTGCCCGTTACCAGAGCGAACGCAAGCCGATCGTGAAGAAACTGGTGACGGCGGCGCGCACCAGCGCCGACTGGTACGAACATTTCCCCGAACACATGAAGCTCGATCTGATGGATTTTGCCTACAGCTACATCACCCGCTCCGGACGGATCGACGATGCGCGCCTGCGCGCGATGTCGCCGGCCTTCATGGCGCGTTACGAGGCAGCAAAGAACAGCGGGAGCCGGTCATGATGATCGACGATCAGGTACCTCTGGAAAATCCCGGCGCGCGCGAAATCGGCTTTGCGATCCCGGAGCGCTACAACGCCAGCCGCATCCTGTTCGACAATCTCGTGCACGGCCGCGGCGAACGCCTGGCCCTGACCGGACCTGCCGGCACGCGCAGCTATGCCGAGCTGTGCCGCGAGGCCTCGCAATGGGGCCACGGCTTCCAGTCGCTGGGGCTGAAGCGCGGCGACCGCATCCTGATGTTCCTCGACGATACGCCGGCTTACCCGGCCGCATTCTTCGGCGCGGTACGCTCCGGCTTCGTGCCGCTGTTGATCAACACCCTGACGCCGCCGGACCTGCTGCAATTCTATCTCTCGGACGCCGGTGCCGCCGTCGCGGTCACCGATGCCGAGTTCACTTCCAGATTCGACGCTGTCGCCTGCAAGGACACGCCGCTGCACACGCTGGTCGTGGTCAACGGCACCGCCGGCGAACACGCCGTTCCGAAGACGCTTGCTGCCGATACTTGGCTGAAGGCCTTGCCCACCGAACTCGCGGAGGCTGATACGCACCGCAACGAGATGGCGTTCTGGATGTACTCGTCGGGCTCGACCGGACGCCCCAAGGGCATCGTGCATCTGCAGCACGACATGGCCTACAGCGAAGCTGCGTTTGCGCGCAACGTGCTCAAGCTCGGACCCGACGACATCTGCTTCTCGGTGCCCAAGATCTTCTTCGCCTATGGCTTCGGCAATTCCATCACCTTCCCCTTCTCGGTCGGCGCCGCCACGCTGTTGCTGCCCGGCCAGCCGAAGCCCGCCGCGATCTTCGAGGCGATCGGCCGCTACCGTCCGAGCGTGTTTTTCGGATTGCCGACGCTTTATACGTCATTGACCAAGGCCGAGGGCGCAGCGGCCGCGGACTTTTCGTCGTTGCGGATGGCGCTGTCCGCCGCCGAGGTGCTGTCGGGTGAAGTGTTCAACGGCTGGAAGGCGCTGACCGGCCTTGAGATCATTGAAGGCCTGGGTTCGACCGAGGCACTGCACATCTACCTTTCCAACCGGCCCTATCACAAGAAGCTCGGTGCGGCAGGGCTGCGCGTCCCCGGTTATGAAATCGCGCTCAGGGACAAGGACGGTCGCGACGTCGATGACGACGAGGAAGGGATCATGTGGGTGCGCGGCGATTCCAACACGCCGCTGTACTGGAACCGGCCGGACAAATCAGCGGAGACGATCCGCGAAGGCGGCTGGATCTACACCGGCGACCGCTTTGTCCGCGATGCCGACGGCTTTCATTTTTTTCGCGGCCGCGCCGACGACCTGATCAAGATTTCCGGCCAATGGGTCTATCCGCTCGAAGTCGAACTGTGCCTTGCCGAACACCCCGACGTGCGGGAATGCGCCGTCTTCGCCGCCGAGCTGCCGGACCGGCGTATGACGCTGAAGGCGGTGGTGGTGATGAATCGCAGCGGATTCGATGCCAGCGATGCAACGAAGCGGCTGCAGGATTTCGTCAAGGCAAAGCTGTTGCCTTACAAATATCCGCGCGAGGTGCGATTCATCGAGGAGTTGCCGAAGACCGGTACGGGCAAGATCGACCGGCAAGCGCTGTTGAGGATGTAGCAACACCCTCAGTGTCGTCCCCGCGAACGCGGGGACCCATACGCCGCGGCCTATCGTTCAAAAAAGGTGCCGGACGACTTTCGCGCAGCACAGACACTGGTGGTTATGGGTCCCGGATCGCGCTTCGCTTGTCCGGGACGACGAGGTTGAAAAGGCTAAACCCCATGGAAAACACCCCGCTCCACGGCGGTTGTCTCTGCGGTTCGGTTCGTTATGAGATCCGCGCGCAACTCGGAATCGCCGAACATTGCCATTGTTCGATGTGTCGCAAGGCGCACGGTGCGGCGTTCTCCACCAACGCGCTGGTTCCGACGGAAGCACTGATCCTGACGTCCGGTGCAGAGTTCATCTCAAAATACCAATCGTCGCCTAACCGCGAAAAGTGCTTCTGCTCAAAATGCGGTTCGCAGCTGTTCATCCGGCGCCTCGACCATCCAGAGTCCACGGTCGTCACCCTCGGCACCGTCGATGGTGACCCGCACACGCGGCCCGAGCGGCATGTCTTCGTGGCTTCGAAGGCGCCGTGGTACGATATCGCCGACGTGCTGCCCCGGTTCAAGATTTACCCGGGTTTCGAGCCGCAGGACGATGCGCCGTCGGCCTGACGCTCCCTCAACCCGACTTGCCCAGGTGCTCGAGCGCGTCCTCGGCGCGCAGCGGCACCCGCGAGGCCTCGTTGTTGAGATCGACGAGCTGTGTCATCAGCGTCAGCAAGACCTTGCGGTCGGCGGCCTTCAGCGGCTGCAGCATCCGCGCCTGCGCGCGCTCGACCGACGGCATGATCTCGCGCAGCGTGGCCGCGCCCGCCCTGGTCAGATAAAGCAGTTTTACCCTCTTGTCTTCTCGCCCGGGCTTGCGCTCGACCAGGGCCTTGGATTCCAGCCGCTCGATCACGTTGCCGAGCGTCGAGCGGTCGAACGCGATCACCGCCGAGAGCCGCGTCGCGTCGATGCCGGGATGGGTGTGGATCGAAACCAGCGCGGCATATTGCACCGGCGTCAGGTCGAAGGCTTTGCATTCCTCGACAAAGATCGCGACCGCGATCTGCTGCATCCGCCGGAACAAATAGCCGGGCGCCGCGTAGACGGCGTCCATGGTGATGGGCGTGGGCTTACTCGGCATCGGGCTGCTTGTCCGGTGCGGCGTCGGCGAACGCCTTGATTTCCTTTGCCGCGGCTTCGGCCTGGAGCAGGCGCGGATAGGCCGCGACGTCGACGCCGAAGCGCCGCGCATTGGCAAGCTGCGGCACCAGGCAGAGATCGGCGAGCGTCGGCGCAGATCCAAAGCAGAACGGCCCGGGCTCGCCCGCTATCAGCGTTTCGCAGGCCGAAAGCCCCTCGCGGTTGGCCCACGCCGCCCACTCCGTCACTTTCTCTTCCGCCAGGCCGAGCTGGCGCAGGCGGGCAAGCACTTTGAGATTTTGAACCGGGTGGGTGTCGCAGGCCAGCGCCTGCGCAAAGGCGCGCACTTTGGCGCGGCGCAGCGGATCCTTTGGCAGCAGCGGTGGCGTGGGATGGGTCTCGTCGAGCCATTCGATGATGGCGAGCGACTGGGTCAGCACGGTGCCGGCGTCATCTTCCAGGGTCGGGACCAGTCCTTGCGGATTGATCGCGAGATAGGTGGGCGCGCGTTGTTCGCCGTTGCGAAGGTGATGCGGCAGGTGCTCAGTGCTCAGGCCCTTGAGATTGAGCGCGATCCTGACCCGGTAGGACGCGCTGCTGCGGAAGTAGCCATGCAGCTTCATCGGAACCTCCCGTCATTTTGTCATGTGGGCCCGAAGGCCGCATTGACGCTATCCATATTGTAAGTATGCTGTCAATCAAGCGAGATGACAAGAACCGGACGAACAAGACTAACGGGAGGCTATCCATGGAAGCCGTGCAGAAGACCCCGGAACGCGAGGCGTTCTACAAGAAGATCGATGGCGAGAACCTCTCCGCACTCTGGAATGTGATGGGCGATCTGATCACGCCCGAACCACGCAGCGCCTGCCGGCCGCATCTGTGGAAGTTCGACCAGATCCGCGACTACATGACCGAGGCCGGCAAACTGATCACCGCCAAGGAAGCTGAGCGGCGGGTGCTGGTCTTGGAAAATCCGGGCCTGCGCGGCCAGTCGAAGATCACGACCTCGCTGTTTGCCGGCGTGCAGATGGTGGTCCCCGGCGACGTCGCACCGGCGCACCGCCACAGCCAGTCGGCGCTTCGTTTCGTGCTCGAAGGCAAGGGGGCGGCAACCGCGGTCGACGGCGAGAAGACGCTGATGGAGCCCGGCGATTTCGTCATCACGCCGTCGATGACCTGGCATGATCATTCCAACGAAACCTCCGAGCCGATGTTCTGGCTCGACGGACTCGACATTCCGATGGTGCAGTTCTTCGATGCGTCCTTTGCCGAAGGCTCGAACGAGGACCAGCAGAAGATCACCCGCCCCTCCGGCGACAGCTTTGCCCGCTACGGGCGCAACCTCCTCCCCGTCGACGAGAAGCGAAAGTCGAAGACCTCACCGATCTTCAACTATCCCTACAGCTACACCCGCGAGGCGCTGGAGCAGGCCAAGATCCGCAACGAATGGGACGCCTGCCACGGGCTGAAGCTGAAATTCTCCAACCCCGAAACCGGCGAATTCGCGATGCCGACCATCGGCACCTTCATCCAGATGCTGCCGAAGGGTTTTAAAACGGCGCGCTATCGCTCCACCGACGCGACCGTGTTCGCGGCGATCGAGGGCAAGGGCCGCACGCGGGTCGGCGACCAGACGTTTGAATGGGGCGCGCGCGATCTGTTCGTGGTGCCTAGCTGGCAGTGGGTCACCCACGAGGCCGACGTCGATTCCGTGCTGTTCAGCTTCTCCGATCGTCCGGTGCAGCAGAAGCTGGATCTTTTCCGCGAAGACCGCGGGAATGCGTGACTATGTCGTCCCGGCCTTGAGCCAGGACCCATAGCCACCGGCCTTCGTTTTGCGGAAGGTCTCAGCCACCTTGCTTTTTCGAGAGATCACGCGGTATGGGTCCCGGCTCAAGGCCGGGACGACGAGACTACTTTGGAGCAACGACCTGCCTCGCAAGGGACGACACCTACCGCCAGTGCAGCAGTCTCGCTTCCAGCAAATTAATTCCCTTCCCCACCACCAGCCCGAACACCGACAAGATCACAACGGCGGCCAGCAGCTGATCGGTTTGCATCAGATTGCCGGCCTGCAGCACGAAGGCGCCGATGCCGTATTGGGCGCCGATCATTTCCGCGCTCACCACCAGCAGCAGCGCGACCGACGCCGTGATGCGAAAACCGGCGAGGATCGAGGGCAGCGCGCCCGGCCAGATCACGCGGCGCACGATCAGGTGGAACGGCACATTAAAACTCTGCGCCATCCGGATCAGATTGCGCGGCACCGCATCGACGCCGCTATAGACCGAGATGGCGGTGGAGAAAAACACGCCGAGCGCGATGGTCGCGATCTTCGGCTCCTCGCCGATCCCGAGCCACAGGATCAGCAGCGGCAGCAACGCGATTTTGGGAATCGGAAACAGCGCCGAGATGAAGGTGATGCCGACGCCGCGCGCCAGCGTGGATAACCCGATCCCGAAACCGACGATGATACCGGCAGCCGTGCCAAGGATCCAGCCCGATCCAATCCGCATCACCGACCAGGACAGATGCTGCCAGAGCGCGCCCGACAGCGCGAGCTTGTAGATCGCCGCAACGATCGCCGAGGGCGGCGGCAGGAACAGCGCATTGACCCAGCCGGCGCTGCCCGCGAGTTGCCAGAACCCGATCACCAGCGCCAGCGCGATCCAGCCCGAATAACGCCCCGCGCTCGGCGTAAAGCCCGCGCCGCGAAACGCCACCGGCCGCGGCCTGGTCTCGTCCTGCGTCCCCTGCGGCGCGCGGTCAAGCATGCTGGACCTCACGCTCGGCGTCGATCGCCTCCTCACGGATCAGCGACCACAGATCATTTTGTATCGCGAGCAGTTTTCCGCGGGCATTGATGTCGCCGCGTTCATCGCGCGTCATCGGGATGGTCACGACCTCGCGGACGCGGCCGGGACGACGCGACAGCACCACGATGCGGTCGGCAAGGCGCACCGCTTCTTCGAGATTATGCGTCACGTAGACCGCGCCCATCGAACCGTCGGCGAGCAAACGGATAAAATCCTCCATCAGCAATTCGCGGGTCTGCGAATCCAGCGCCGACAGTGGCTCATCCATCAGCAGGATCGCCGGCCGCACCGCGAGCGCCCGCGCAATGCCGACACGCTGGCGCATGCCGCCGGACAATTGCTTCGGGTAGGCGCCGCGAAAATCGGTGAGCCCCGTGCGGCGCAGCGCGTCGTCGACCACGGCGCGGCGCTCGCTTATCCCGAGCGCCGTATGCACCAGCGGAAATTCCACATTCGCTTCCACGGTACACCAGGGCAGCAGCGCAAAATCCTGGAATACGAAGGTCAGCGGGTTGAGGCTGCCCGCCGGCGGCGCGCCGCGCAGTTCGGCCTGGCCCTCGCGCGGCCGCAGCAATCCCCCCAATATCGACAGCAGCGTGCTCTTGCCGCAGCCGGATGGCCCGACGATCGCCACCACCTCGCCCGCGCGCACGGTGAACGAGACCTGATCGAGCACGTCCAGCGTACCGAAGCGGTGGCTGATATGGTCGGCGATCAGGTCCATTTGGCTGCCCGTTCGAATCCTTGCACCACTGCGCTCCCTCTCCCGCTTGCGGGGGAGGGCTGGGGTGGGGGTCTCTCCCCACGGCAGGCTCGCCGAGTGGATAGACCTTCCCCCACCCGCCGCGCTCTAGCGAGCGCCATAGCCGAAGCACAGCTTCGGCGTTCTTATCTAAGCACGGCCGCCAACGGCGGCCTATGCTCCCCCGCAAGCGGGAGAGGTAACCTCAAATCAATCCGCCTTCACATATTCCTTGGCGATGATCGCATCCACGCCAAATCCCTTGTCGACGAAACCCTGTTCCTGCAGCCAGCTGATCTGGTTGGCGACGTTCTTGACGTCGAGTTTGCCGTCGGGATCGATATAGGCGCAATTGCCGACCACCTGCTCGACCGGCAGATTGGTGTACTTGGCGATGATCTCCAGCAGCGGTTTTGTCTTGTCGTTGATCGCGGCCTTGCCGTCCTTCACGGAGGCCAGGATCACGTCATGATATTCGCGGTCGGCGCGGACCAGCGCGCCCAGCAATTTCGTCACCAGCGCAGTATTGGTCAGTGTCTTCGGGGAAGCGAACACAGCACCGAGCTGCCACGGCGTTTCGTCGCCGACCCAGCCGAGCAATTTGGCGCCATCGGAATCCATCAGCGTGCGCGCGGTGGACACCGGCAACAATGCCGCATCGACGGTCTCGCCCTTCAGCGCGGCGGCGGCATTCGACAGCGACTGCAGCGGCAGCACCTTGATGTCCGCGAGCTTGAAGCCGTATTTGTCGGCGAGCAGGCCCAACGAATAATGGAAGCTGGAACCGACCTGGGTCACCGCGATGCGCTTTCCCGCAAGATCCTTCGGTGTCTTCAGCCCGGCGGCATAGGCGTTGTTGCTGGCGAAGTAGCCGATCAGGGGATAGCCGGCCTTCTCGCGGCTCATGCCGCCGATCACTTTCAGCGTGCCCTTGCCGGCGAGATTATAGAGCCCTGCGGTGACCGCGGTGACGCCGAAATCGACGTCGCCCGACGTGGTCGCCACCGCGATCGGCTGTGCCGCGTCGAAGAATTTCAGTTCGATGTCGAGGCCGACCTCGCGAAAATAGCCTTTGTCCTGCGCGATGAACACCGGCGCCGACGAAGACAGCCTGAGCACGCCGATCTTGGCCTTCAGCGCATCATCGGCCCGCGCGATGCCGCTTGCCGCGATCGCCAGCAGGGCAGCCACAGCAAGCCGTGCAAATCCCGTCATTCCGTTTCCTCCGTAACTTCTCTTACAGCCCTTCGGGCACGTTCTGGCCGCGGCCAATAAAAGCGCCCTGTTGTTGCAATGCTTGTTGCAACTTTTCAACGGCAATGTCGCGTGGAATCGTGTTGCCTGATAGCGCCAGGTCGGCAGCGATCCCAACCGCCTCGCCCATCACAAAGCAGGCACCGGAAACCCTCGCCGCCGACTGGCCGTCATGGGTCATCGAGGCGCAGCGCCCGGCCATCAGCAGATTGTCGATGCCCTCGGGCACCAGCATCCGATACGGCAGCTCGTTGAAGCCACGTGATTCCGGGATCGGCGGGAACTTGAAGACCACGTCACCCGCGACATGGGATTCCATCGGCCAGCCATTGACACCGATGGAATCCTCGAACGAGGCGCAGGCCAGCACGTCCTCTCCGGAGAGCATGTAGCCGCCGACAACGCGGCGGGTCTCGCGGATGCCGAGCTGCGGCGGCAGATCGACGATGTAGGATTTTTCGAAGCCAGGCACGGTGCGCAGGAACTCGAACGCCCGCACCGCCTGGCGGCGCCCCTCGATCTCGCCGCGGGTCATATCGTCAGGCTCAAGGCCATTCACCGCCGTGCCGTCCTCGCGCGCGAGCTGGGTAAAGTTCACCCGCCATTCGACGGCGTGGCGCTGTGGCCGGACGATCGCGGCCTTGCGCGGAAACTTGTGCGTACCTGCGGCCTCGGCCTTTTCCATCAGCGCCGGAATGGTCTGCCAGGCATTGCCGGCTCTTTCGGGGTCGATGCCGTTGAGACGGAACATCATCGATGGGTAGAGCATGCTGCCGGCATTATCGCCGACCTCGAACGGCGCGCCGGCCCAGGCCGCGAGATCGCCGTCGCCGGAGCAATCGATGTAGATGCCCGCGCGCACCGCCTGCCGGCCTGCCTTGGTCTCGACCATCAGCCCGTCGATGTGCCTCTCGTCATGCATCACCACGCCGGCACCGAGCGCATGAAAGAGAATGTCCACCTTGTGGGCGGCGAGCAGATCGTCGGCCGCGATCTTGTAGGCCGCGGTGTCATAGGCCTGTGCGAAGATCTTGCCCAGGATCAGATGCGGCGCGTTGAGCCCGCCGAGCCGGTCGATCCGATCCAGCAGTTCGGTCGCAATCCCCTGCACCACCCGATGCATCTCGCCATGGACATTGGCATGCAGTCCGCAGAAATTGGTGACGCCCGCCGCCGTGCCCATGCCGCCGAGGAAGCCATAGCGTTCGATCAACAGGGTACGGCGGCCCGCGCGCGCGGCGGCGACCGCAGCCGCGATGCCGGCCGGACCGCCGCCCAGCACGACGACGTCATATTCACCATAGAGCGGAATTTGGCGCGCAGGCTCGGTGATGGTTTTGGAGGGCAATTTGGGGTTCCCGGCTGAAGCGCCGGCATCATGCCCTTCACGGGCGATTTTGGCTACGTGTCTAACGGTTGAAATAGTGACGGAAGACATTGCTCCCGCCGCGCGGAATTGAGAAAGTGGGGACGAAAGGACTGACCGGTTTGAGAATCCTCCCTTCCCTCCTGCTCGGACTCATATTCGGCGCGGCACCTGCGCTGGCGGAAGTGGAGCAATGCCGGTTTATCCAGGCCAAGCCCGAGCGCGAAGCCTGCTACACGCGGCAGGAAGCGGCGCTGGCGGCCAAGCGCAAGCCCGAGCCAAGCGCCATCGACACACGCAGCACGGACGCTCGGATGATCGAATCGCTGCAGCAGATGCGGCGCGACGATGCCGAGGTGTACCGGAGTGTGAACGGCATCTGCCGGGGCTGTTGAGCAACCCCGGCGACGCGGCTCGGTCAGTTTTTGAACTTGCGCGCGGTGCAGCCGTACCAACCTTCCAAGTCGGTCCAACCCCTTCCCCTCGCAAAATCCTTGCAGTCAACATAGTTGGTGAGCTGCTTCCATGTCCTGGAGTCTGCCTGCGACACAGCAGCCGGTTTCTTCGCGTCCTGGGCATTCGCCGGTGCGCTTGAGATGATTGCGGCGGCTAATCCCGCTAGGAAGAGGGACGATGCTCTCATGGCTGTTTCCTCCGGCCTTCTCGGACGGCGAATGCGTCCCGGCGCAAATGAGTGTGCACGGCGGTCCGATAAAATTCAAGGTTGAGCCGAACGGCTATGCACCCTTTTGGAATGCGCAGCGATATTGCCGTCTATATCCGACCAGCCCATTTAGCCGCGCGCTTTTCGGCGAACGAGGCCAGCCCTTCGGACGCCTCCGATGTCCGCCGCCGGTCCGAATGCATTTTGACCAGCCGCGCATAAGCGTCGTCATCGACGCTCATGCCGCCGAATGAACTCTCCAGCGCCAGCGTCTTGGTTTCGGCCAGCGCCTCGGGGCCGTTGGCCAGCAATTGCTCCACGACCTTTGCGCCCGACGCTTCAAGCTCCGCCAGCGGCACCACCTCATGCACCAGACCAATACGGCGCGCGTCTTCGGCGCCGAACCGCTCGCCGGTCAGCGCGTAGCGGCGCACCTGACGGACACCGATGGAATCGCAGAGCTGCGGAATGATGATCGCGGCCGTCAGCCCCCAGCGAACTTCCGTGATCGAGAACAGCGCGTTGTCGGCGGCAATCACCACGTCGCAAGCCGAAATCACGCCGGTGCCGCCGCCGAAACAGCCGCCCTGCACCAGTGCCACCGTCGGGATCGGCAGCGTATTGAGCCGCTGCACCACCTCGAATGTGGCCTGCGACACCGCCTCGTTCTCTTCAGGCGATTTCGGCCGTACGCCATTGATCCATTTCAGGTCGGCACCGGCCTGAAAATGCTTGCCGTTGCCCTTCAGCACCACGACGCGAAGGTTGGGCTTTTTGCCCAGTTCATCCATCGCCGCCAGCACGCCATTGATGAGGCCGGCGTCGTAGGCGTTGTTCACTTCCGGGCGATTCAGCGTGACCGTCGCGACGCCGCGTTGATCGAGATCCCACAAAACCGGATTGGCAGACATTGACGGTCCTTTTTTGGTTGCAGTTGTCGTCAGGCAATATGCCGACCCACCGGCGATTGATCTATCCCTTTCCGTGATGCCTGCGATGCAAACGGCATCGGCGGTTGCGCTGCGGTGCCAGCTTGTGGAAACTGGCACCTTACGGTTCCCCTCAGCAGGACATCAACTCGATGCGGATATGCGTTTTCGGTGCGGGCGCCGTCGGCAGCCATTTCGCGGTGCGGTTGGCGCTGGCCGGACACGACGTTTCCTGCGTGATGCGCGGCCCGCACCTCGAAGCCGTGAGGGCCAACGGCCTGACGCTGCGTGTCGGCGAGGCCGAGTTCAAAGCCAAGGTGACCGCCTCGGACGACCCGGCTGATCTAGGTCCGCAGGATGTCGTCATCAGCACGCTGAAGGCGACGGGGGTGAGTGCGCTTGCCGCCGGTCTGCAACCGCTGTTGCGCGATAATACCGCCGTGGTTTTGGCCCAGAACGGAATTCCCTGGTGGTACGATATCGGGCTTCCCGCAAAACATCCGCCGACGCCCGATCTCGGCTTCCTCGACGCGAACAGCCAGCTGCGTGCCGCGATACCCAGGGAACGGATCATCGGCGGCGTGATCTATTCATCCAATGAGATCATCGCGCCTGGTGTGGTCGCGAATCTCTCGCCTGATCGGAACCGGCTCCTGATCGGCGAATGCGACGACCGCCACAGCGAGCGGATCGCGCGGCTTCGCACAGCGCTCAATGAAGCTGGTGTCGAATCGCCAGATGTCGCCGAGATCAGAGAAGCGATCTGGTCCAAGCTCCTGACCAACATGTCGATGTCGGTGCTGTGTCTGCTCACCGGCCAGACCGCCCGCGGCGTCCGGGACGAGCCGGCGCTCGCCGAGGTGATCCCGCGTTTGCTGGATGAAGCCAACAGCATCGCCCAGAGCTGTTACCCCGAGGTCAAGCGCGTCACGCGCTCCGGCCCCGCGCCCGCCCACAAGCCGTCGATCCTGCAGGACTTTGAGCTCGGCCGCGCCATGGAGATCGACGTGCTGGTCCGCGCACCCGCCACATTCGCGCGGGCGGCCGGGCTTTCGACGCCGATGCTCGATTTGATGGCGGGACTCGCGATTCGCCAGGCGTGCGACAAGGGGCTTTACCGGACTTGAACACCACGCGCGGAACACGCCGAACAAAGAGGGCTTCAACATGAACGTCAAAGGCAAGGTCTGTGTCGTTACCGGCGCCGCAAGCGGCATTGGCGAAGCGGTCGCGCGTGCTTATGCCGAGGCCGGCGCGCGCGGCGTTGTCGTCGCCGATTTGAAAACCTCGCGCGACCGGCTGGCTGCGGTCGCCGGCGATATCGACGGATTGGCTGTTACCGCCGACGTCGGCCTTGAAGAGGATGTCAAGGCGCTGATCGCAGCCGCCGAAGACAAGTACGGCCCGGTCGACGTGTTCTTTTCCAACGCCGGCCTGTCGCGCAAGGGACAGGAAGGCGCGTCCGATGCCGATTGGGACGTCAGCTGGCGGGTCCATGTCATGAGCCACGTGTTCGCGGCGCGCGTGCTGGTGCCGGCCATGCTGGCGCGAGGATCAGGCTATCTGCTCAACACCGCATCTGCCGCGGGCTTGTTGGCGTCGCTGAACTCGATGCCCTACGGCGTCACCAAGAATGCCGCGGTGGCGCTCGCCGAACATCTCGCCATTCAATATGGCGACCGCGGCATCCGCGTGTCGGTGCTTTGCCCGCAGTCGGTACAAACAGGCATGACGACGCCCGGTCCCAGCGCCGCGCGGGTCGATGGCGTGCTGCAGGCGCCCGAAGTCGCACGCATGGTGATCGAGGCGATGGAGGCCGAACGGTTTTTGATTCTGTCGCACCCGCAGGTCGCCGAATACATGCTGCGCAAGGCTTCCAGCCGGGAGCGCTGGCTGGCCGGCATGCGGCGGCTGCGAGACAAGATCTACGGCCCGCCGCAATCGGCCTGAAGCCTTCTCAACTCTTGGGCGCAAACGGCGCCAGCAGGCCGGTATAGTCCTTGGCGCCCGGCAGCGCGTAGGAACCGCGCCGCGATGTCTTGAGCTTCAGGCCGACCAGCGCTTCGGCCTGCTTCACCGCGGCCGCGACGCCGTCGACGACGGGAACACCGAATTTTTGCGAAAGTTTTGCGGCGAGATCGGCCATCCCGGCGCAACCGAGCACAATGGCTTCCGCGCCCCTGTCCAGCGCCCGCGCAATCTCGGCGTCGAGCTTCTCTTCCGCGCCGGAGCCGGGCTTTTCGAGATCGAGCACCGCGACATTGCAGGCGGTGACCTGCGCGCGTTCCGCAAAGCCGTAACGCCGCACCAGCTCTTCCAGCGGTACGATCGAACGCGGCAGCGTGGTCACTATTCCGATGCGTTTTGCCAGTTGCCCCGCTGTCACCAAGGCGGCCTCGCAAATCCCGACCACTGGAAACGGTGCGACCGATCGCGCCGCATCGAGGCCGGTGTCGTCGAAGCAGGCGATGATGCCGGCATCGGCATCCCTTGCATTCAACAGCGCCTGGATCAAGCCGGGAACGGCGAAGGCCTCGTCATAAAATCCCTCGATCGAGACCGGCCCCATCGCCGACGTCACGTCGACGATCTCGGTGCCTGATGCCGCGACCGCGCGCGCAGCCTCGCCGATGGTTTTCGTCATCGACGCGGTCGTGTTGGGATTAACGATGAGGATCTTGGCCATTCGGCCTGATTAGCATCCGCTGCGCCGTTCTGCCAATGCTATCCTGCGTCGATCTTGCCGGCCCACGCCGCGAACGCATCCAGCACCTCGGTCATCACCTCGCGGTCGTTGCGGCCTGAACTCTTCAACACGTGGAAGGAATGATCGGCTTCCTTCACGAGATGCAGCGTCGCCGGCTTGCCCAGCTTCTTGACCACGGGTTCGAGCAGGCTCAATTCGGCCAGCGCATCGCGCGTTCCCTGCAGGAACAGCATGGGTATATCGACCGCGGCGAGATGTTTGGCGCGGTCGCTGGACGGCTTTCCCGCCGGATGCAGCGGAAAGGCAAAGAAGGCGAGCCCGCGAACGCCCGGCAAGGCATCGATCGCCTGCGCCTGCGAGGTCATGCGCCCGCCGAAGGATTTGCCTCCCGCGATCAGCGGCAGCCCGATGTAACGTCGCGCCGCTTCCGCCACCGCGGCCCGCACGGCGGCGTGCGCCACACCAGGCGCATCCGGCCGTTTGCTGCCCTTTTCCATATAGGGGAACTGATAGCGCAGCGTCGCGATGCCGCGGTCGGCAAGACCTGTCGCAATCGTCTCCATCGAGGCATGGGCCATGCCGGCGCCTGCCCCATGCGCGAACACGTAACACGCGCGCGCCTGCGGCGGATGGATCAGCAACGCGGACACCGGGTCCGCAGAGGTGATTTCGATTTTGAGCGGTTGCGCTGTGGCGGCTTTCAAATCGGCGATCCCGGGTTATGCTATCGCTTGATTCTACATTCAGGGGCGGCGCGTGCAAACGCGCGAACCCACCCGGCGGATTCGAAAACGGCGCCCTTCCGCTCCCGCAAAATGGAACGACCCGCGAAACCGGCTTTATGGACAGCCGAGTTATGCTACTATAAGATGGTGCAATATTTGATCGCACGCCAAGGCTGAGTACGTGTTTGGCGATTTTTTAATGAGATACGCATATTTCGCGCTCAGGCGGCGCAATTGAACAAGGGGCTGATCATGCGGGGCAGGACAAAAATTGTTATCGCAGCCTTGATCGCCGCCGCCGGTTACGTCGCCTTCAAGGACGACATCGCGAAACTCTGGGAAAACCTTCACGTCAGGATCGCGGAGTACCCGCAGCCGAAGAAGACCGTCTGGCTCGACCAGGGCATCAGCAAAGAAAAACTCAGCTGGTTCTATCACGCCGACCAGGGAACGCGGACCTTCGGCATGCCCTTTGAATGGTTCATGGCCCTGGAGCAGCCGACGATTCCGTGGCTTGTCTTCACCGAGGCTGACCCGTTGAGCGACCCGGCCTATCTCGATCGCTACGGCTTCATTCCGGACACCATCATCCCCGGCAAGAAGGCGCTTCCGATCGGCATTGCGCAGGGCGGTCCGATGCTCGACCCGTCGGGCGCGCCATGGCGCAATCCACGCAGCAAGCAGGACATGACCGGCGTCGGCCTGACCTGCGCGGCCTGCCATACCGGGCGGTTCACCTACAAGGATACGGCTGTCATCATCGATGGCGGGCCGGCGCTGACCGATCTGTTCAAGCTGAAGCAGGGAATGGGCGTGGCGCTGCTCTTTACGCGACTGATCCCCACGCGCTTCGATCGGTTCGCCGAACGGATCCTGGGGCCGGACTCGGCGGTCGCGGATCGCGAGATCCTGAAATACCAGATCGACCAGGTCCTCACGCAATTGAAGGCCGTCAAGAATCTCGAGGAGGCCGTCGCTTCCCAGAGCGTCCTCGAAGGCTATGGCCGGCTGGACGCGCTGAACCGGATCGGCAATCAGGTGTTTTCAATCGACCTGAAGAAGCCGGAAAACTACGCGGGCTCCTCGGCGCCGGTGCATTACCCGCGGATCTGGAACACGCCTTGGTTCGATTGGGTGCAGTATAACGGCTCCATCATGCAGCCGATGGTACGCAATGCCGGCGAATCGCTGGGCGTATCGGCGGAGCTCAATCTGCTCGACCCGTCGAAGGGCCTGTTCAAATCGAGCGTCAACGTCGACAGCCTCAACGAAATGGAGCAAATGATCGCAGGCGATCCGCCGAGCCTGGAAAAAGGCTTCTCGGGCCTGAAGTCACCGCGCTGGCCGAGCGACATCCTGCCGCCGATCGACGAGAAGCTCGCGGCCCAGGGCGGCGAACTCTACAAGGTGCATTGTCAGGAATGTCACCGTCCGCCGGTCTCGACCAAGGCGTTCTTCGATTTCAACAACAAGGATTGGTGGACCAGGAACGAGGTCGGCCAGCCAGTCCTGAAGATCGAAAACATCCCGATCGAGCACATCGGCACCGATCCGGCCCAGGCCGCGGATATGATCGCCCGGACGGTCGCGACCCCACCGCATCTCGGAATCACCGAGACCGGATTCGGATTCGCGCTCGGCAAACTGGTCCAGAAGACCGTCGACGTCATTTATGACCAGCGGAAACTGGACGAGAAGCAACGCAATGCCCTGAACGGCAACATGCCCAACGAAATCCAGGGCAAGCTTGAATACAAGGTCCGTCCGCTGAACGGCGTTTGGGCGACCCCGCCCTATCTCCACAACGGTTCGGTTCCAAACGTCTACGCGCTGCTGTCTCCGGTCGACGAAAGGCCGAAGAAATTCTATCTCGGCAACCGCGAGTACGACCCGGTGAATCTCGGCTACAAATACGACAAGCTCACCAACGGCTTCGAATTCGACACCTCGATCCGCGGAAACTGGAACACAGGCCACGAATTCGCTGACAAGCCACCGAAAACCAAGGGCGTGATCGGCAAGAAACTGGCTCCCGACGAGCGCAAGGCGATCATCGAGTACCTTAAGACGCTCTGAGACATGATGCCGCGCAGGCCGGACCGACTCCGGCCGCGCTGCAACACGCTTGCGGAAACGAACGGCCGCGACCGTGCGCAACCCGCCCATGCGGTGGCGCGATTGACGCTTCCAGCGCTTTGGTCTGATGTAGGCGCAGCTTTCGTCTTCACCGGGAAAAGCGCATGGTTGCGGGCAAGCAAGATCAACAACAACGTCCGGCCGAGGTTGACGCGGTGTTTGACGCCGTCATCGTCGGCGCCGGTTTTGCCGGCATGTACATGCTGCACCGCCTGCGCGGGCTTGGCTTTACCGCGCGGGTCTATGAGGCCGGTGGCGGCGTCGGCGGCACCTGGTACTGGAACCGCTATCCCGGCGCGCGCTGCGACGTCGAGAGCATGCAGTATTCGTTTTCGTTCTCGGAAGAACTCGACCAGCAATGGGACTGGTCGGAGAAATACGCGCCGCAGCCGGAAATCCTCGCCTACGCCAACCATGTCGCCGACCGCTTCGATCTGCGCCAACACATCCTGTTCGACACCCGCGTCACCTCCACAAGTTTTGACGAAGCCGCCAAAGGCTGGCGCATCGAAACCGACCGCGGCGACAGGGTGTTCGCCAAATTCTGCATCATGGCGATCGGCTGCCTGTCGGCGGCAAACCATCCGCCCTTCAAAGGACGCGAGGATTTCAGGGGACCGGTTTATCACACCGGCGAATGGCCGCATGAAGGGGTCGATTTCACCGGGCTTCGCGTCGGCATCATCGGCACCGGTTCATCGGCGATCCAGTCGATTCCGATCATCGCGCAGCAGGCCTCCGCGCTTACCGTATTCCAGCGCACCGCGACCTATTCCGTGCCGGCCTGGAACGCGAAACTGACGCCGGAATACCGCCAATCGATCAAGGCGGATTATCCGGCGCTTCGGGCGAAAGCGCGGGCGCGGCCGACCGGCTTCTATTTCCCGTTCAACATGAAGCCGGCGCTGGAAGCCTCACCGGAGGAACGCGAGCGGCAATATGAAGAAGCCTGGGAACGCGGCGGACTGCCGTTTCTCGGCGCCTTCGGCGACCTCTTGTTCGAGAAGGAGGCCAACGACACCATCGCCGAATTCGCGCGCAACAAGATCCGCGGCATCGTCAAGGATCCCGCGACCGCCGGGCTGCTGTGCCCTTCCAACGTGTTCGGCTGCAAGCGTTTGTGCGTCGATACCGGCTATTTCGAAACCTATAATTTGCCGCATGTGAAACTGGTCGACGTGTCCAGGACGCCGATCGAACGTTTTACGAGCAAAGGCATCGAGGTCGACGGGTCAGAATATCAATTCGACGCCATCGTCTCCGCGACCGGCTTTGCGGCCATGACCGGCTCGTTCGACAAGATCCGCATCACCGGGCGCAACGGGCAGACGCTATCAGAGAAATGGCGCGCCGGCCCCCGCGCCTATCTCGGCGTCGCGACCGTGGGCTTTCCCAACCTGTTCACCATCACCGGGCCGGGCAGCCCGTCGGTGCTGGCGAGCATGATCCAGGCTATCGAACAGCATGTCGACTGGATGGCCGACTGCATGGCGCATATCCGCGACATCGGTGCTGATACAATCGAGCCCATCGAGCAATATCAGGATGAATGGGTCGAGCACGTCAACGAAGTGTCAAAAATCTCGCTGCGCTCGACCTGCAGTTCCTGGTATGTCGGCGCCAACATCCCCGGCCGGCCGCGCGTCTTCATGCCCTATATCGGCGGCTTTCCGATCTACGTGCAGAAATGCAACGAGGTCATGAGCAACGGTTTTGAGGGTTTTGTGATCGACGGTGCCGACCCGCGCAACGAAGCACCGCGCGTGCGGCTGACCGAGCGCTGGCGCGTCCCGCTCGACATCGACGTCATTTCGCCTGCGGCGGTCGCCGCCCGGCGCGTACCCGTGGTTTGAGGCGCTTACTTTGGAGCGCTTACCTGGAGACCACCAGCCGCAATCGCGGCTTGATCGTCTCGTCGAGTTCGGCCTTGAGCTCGTGCACGCGCGGATCGTCGGAACGCGCGGCACACACCGAGTATTGATTGACCGAACGCACCAGCGCGCGCCGCTCGTCCGCCCGTTTCGTCACCTGCGGGCTGGAGAGCCTCAGAACCATTTGCCCGAGCTGCACCAGCAATTCATCGATCGCACGGTCTATCGCGGCAACTTCCTTCATCGCGCGTCTCCTTCAGAGGAGCAATGAACGGCAGGACCGAGCGTTCCTCGTGCTCAGGCCTGATGGATAATCAGCGGTAAACGGAGAACCAGCCTACCAAGGCGCGCGCAAATTCTGCTTGATGGAATTCTTCGCAATTTAGCAAACTCGGCAGCATTTCCATTCGATGCTGCGTCGCCAAAATGAGCGGGCGCGGCAGTTCGGCGTCCGGCCATGCGGCAAACGTAATTGCGGCAGCTTTGCGCGCGACCTAAGGTGCGGCCTGTCCAACGCGAGGCAGTCTGCATGGTTACGCCGCTCGATCCCGTCATCGCCCAGATCATTCCGCTGTTGCCGCTGCGCGATCCCACGACGATGACGCCGCAGAGCGCGCGCGATGCGCTTCGCGCGCTGGCGGATGCCCGTGCCGCGGTGCCGCCGCCTCCGGTCGCAGCTGCTGAAAACATCAAGGTCAAGGGTGCTGCCGGTTTCCTTGCCGCGCGGGTCTATCGCAACACAGACGAAAAATCGCCGACGGTGGTGTTCTTCCATGGCGGCGGCTGGGTCGCCGGCGATCTCGAAACGCATGACCGGCAAGCCCGCCTGCTTGCGATCGAGACCAGCGCCGTCGTCATTTCAGTCGACTACCGGCGGCCGCCGGAGGTGCGCTTCCCCGGCGCGTTCGAGGACGCGTTCGCCGCCATCAGGGACATCATCGAGCGCATCGCCGAGTTCGGCGGCGACATCAAGCGCGTCGGCGTCGCCGGTGACAGCGCCGGAGGCAATCTGGCGGCGGCGACCGCAATCGCCTGCCGCGATGCCGGCATCAGGCTCGCAGCGCAATTGCTGGTCTATCCCGTCACCGATGTTTTCGGCAATTTCGCGGATACCAAAGAGAACGCGCGCTTTCCCTCCCGCGCTGAAAACGCCGAGGGCTACTTCCTGTCGCGCGCCGTCATGGAATGGTTCTGCGGCCATTATCTTGAGAGCGCCGCTGATGGCGCCGACTGGCGCGTCTCGCCGCTCCGCGCAAAAAGCCTCGCCGGGTTGGCGCCCGCGATCGTCACCACGGCATGGTTCGATCCGCTCCGCGACGAGGGCAAGGCCTATGCGGATGCGCTCATCGCCGCCGGCGTCGCCACCAAATACTATGACGGCCCAGGCCTGATCCACGGCTATTTCGGGCTCGGAGAGGCCTCCGAGGCGGCCCGACGCGAAGCGCAACGCGCCCGCGCCGATTTCAAGACGCTGCTGGAAGCAGGCGCATAAACACGGCGGCCCCTTGTCAGCGCCATCGAGCTAGGCAACTATCCCGCATCATCGGGCCACCGTCAGGTGCGGCCGGAGGCGTTCGGACGTCAAGATCCGACCAGGGAGGATAGACATGCTCGCATCCATCCGCTTGCGCGGCGTTGCCGTCGCCGCATTGTTGCTCGCATCCATCTTTGGCGCATACGCCGAAGGCCCCATCACCGCCAAGCCTGAGGAGACGGGGTTTTCGAGCGTGGGGCTCGCGCGCATCGATGCCTATCTCAAGAACGAAATTGCCACGGACAAGATTCCCGGCGCGATCATGATGATCCAGCGCAACGGCAAGACCGCCTATTTCAACAGTTTTGGCGTGCGCGATCCCGGCACCAAGGCGCCGATGACGCCTGACACCATCTTCCGCATCTATTCGATGACGAAGCCGATCACCACGGTCGCTGCGATGATGCTGGTCGAAGAAGGCAAACTCCAGCTCGACGAGCCCGTGTCCAAATACATCCCGGCTTTCGCCGACGTGAAGGTCGGCGTCGAAAAGAAGGGCGAAGACGGCAAGATCGGACTCGATCTGGTCGCTCCCAGGCGACCGATGACGATTCAGGATTTGATGCGCCACACCTCTGGCCTGACCTACGGGGTCTTCGGTGACGGCGCCGTCAAGAAGCTCTATCGCGAGGCAAACCTGTCCGAGGGCGATCCTGACAACGCCCTGTTTGCCGAACGGCTGGCCAAATTGCCCTTGGTCTATCAGCCCGGCACGACATGGGAATACAGCCAATCGACCGATATCCTCGGCCGCGTCATTGAGGTGGTCTCCGGAAAATCGCTCCTTCAGTTCATGAAGGAGCGCCTGCTCGATCCGCTCGGCATGACCAATACGACCTTCTACGTCACCGATACGGCCAAGCAATCCCTGATCGCCGAACCCTTTCCGAGCGACCGCAAGATCGGTCCCGGTGCGGAAATGGGCGACCCGCGCGTCGTGCGAAGGTACGAGTCCGGCGGCGGCGGCCTGATGTCAACCATCGGCGATTATTCGCGCTT
This sequence comes from Bradyrhizobium sp. AUGA SZCCT0176, assembly GCF_018130145.1. Classification (GTDB taxonomy): domain Bacteria; phylum Pseudomonadota; class Alphaproteobacteria; order Rhizobiales; family Xanthobacteraceae; genus Bradyrhizobium. The sequence continues at coordinate 132,595 of NZ_JAFCMB010000007.1, forward strand.
CGCCGCGATGCTGGCCAATGGCGGCACGCTCGATGGCAAGCGATATCTCAGCCCGAAGACTGTCACCTATATGGGCTCGAACCACATCGGGCCTGGATCAGGCGTGACCCCGGGACCCGTCTATTCGCCGGGACCCGGCTTCGGATTTGGATTGGGTTTTGCCGTCCGCACCGACGCTGGCGTCAGTCCGATCGAGGGATCGGTCGGCGAGATGAATTGGTCAGGCGCCGGCGGCACGACCTTCTGGGTCGATCCGAAGGAAAACATGTTCGTCGTCTTCATGTCGCAGACGGTCGTGCACCGCGGCAGGCTCCGCATCGCTCTGAAAAATATCGTCTACGGCGCTTTCGAAAAATAGGGATTATCGAGCGACGGTTAGGAAGACGCCGCTTGCGCAGGGCGCATGGACGCGCGCGCCTTGAGTCTGAAGACGTGCCGGAGATGGCAATGCGGCTGATCCATCTTCCGGCCATCGGCGGCGATGCCGGCGGGCATGTCCTTGAACTCGCGGATCAGGCTGTCCTTGACGCCGAACACTACGTCTGAATCGAGATACTGGTCGCCGGCCACGAACAGATGCGTCACCAGTTGCTCGCAGCCGGGTGCGCCGATCATGAAATGCACATGGGCAGGCCGCCAGGGATGACGGCCCTGGGCTTCGAGCATCTCGCCGACCGGCCCGTCATGCGGAACGGGATAGGCCGCCGGCTTGATCGACCAGAACCAGAACCGGCCGTCGCTGTCGGTATGGAATCTTCCGCGCATGGCGGCCGCCACGGCGTCCTTGCGCTGCACGTCGTAATAGCCATCATCGTCGGAGTGCCAGACGTCGACGACAGCACCGGCAATCGGCTTGCCGCGAGCGTCGGCCACCGATCCGGTGACGAGCATGGGCTCACCATTCATTCCGCCGGAGATATCGGCGCCACAGGCGAGTTCAGGCGCGTCCTTGACAAAGAACGGACCGAGCACCGTCGTCTCGGTCGCCTGTTCCGGCATCCGATGGTTGATCGCATCCACCAGCATGGAGACGCCGAGCGTATCCGATAGCAGGATAAACTCCTGCCGCTTGTCGTCGCACATCTGGCCGGTTCGCGTCAGGAAATCGATCGCGGTTTCCCATTCGCCCTGCGTCGGTCCGATTTCGCGGACGAAGGAATGCAGGTGCCGGACCAGCGCTTCGCTGATCTGCCGGGTACGCAGGTCCTTTGCCGCGGCCACGCGCTGCAGCACGGCTTCCGTGATCGTGAACTCATCAAAGTTGCGCACTTGTTGTCTTCCCCAAAGCTAACGGTCAGGAATGCCTGGCGTCGTCGACCGGTGCTGTTCCCGCCCAGGCGCGCGCGATCAACCCGCGTATCGCCTCGCGCTCCACGGGGCGCGGATTCCAGTAGGGATTGGTGACGGCGAGGCCGGCTGCCCGGTCGATATCCTGTTCCCGCATGCCGAGTTCGCGCAGCGACCTTTGAACGCCGATCGCTCCGGCAAGTTCAAACAGCCCGCCGGCCGCATCCTCCCGGCCGATCGCCCGCGCAATCCGTGCCATCGCTTGCGGCGCGGCCGATGCGTTATAGGCGAGCACGTGCGGCAGCACCGCCGCATGCGTTTCGGCGTGCGGCAGATTGAAGGTGCCGCCGAGCGTGTGGCAAAGCTTGTGATGCAAAGCCATCCCGACCGCGCCGAGGCAGCAGCCGCATAGCCAGGCGCCATAGAGCGCATCGGTGCGCGCTTCGACGTCGGCGGCGTCAACGTGGATCTTCGGTAGCGCCCGGGCCAGGCTGCTGATGCCTTCCTCCGCCATCAGCGAAATGATCGGATTCCGATCGCGGGCATAGAGCGCTTCGACCGCGTGCGCGATTGCATTGAGCCCTGACGTCGCCGACAGCGACGGCGGCATGGTCAGGGTGAGGTCGACGTCGTAGATGACCGTCTCCGGCAACACCTTCGGACTGGATTGCGTGGTCTTCAATCCGTCCTGCGTTTCGCCGAGGATCGGCGTCATCTCCGAGCCGGCATAGCTGGTCGGTACCACGATCTGCGGCAGGTCGGTGCGCCGCGCGATCGCCTTGCCGAGCCCCGTGGTCGATCCGCCGCCGATCGCCACCACGCCATCGGCGTCGAGCTCATTGACGCGGAGCAGCGCGCGCTCGGTCACATGCACCGGCGTATGCATTTCGGCTTGCGCAAATGTCCCGACGCCGCGCTGGCCGATCATGGCCGCGATCTCCTCGGCCTGCCGCGCCTGATGAGGCGTTGCGAGGATCAGCGCGCGCCCAATTCCAAGGCGCGCCAGCTCGGCTGGAAGCTCACGAAGCGTTCCCGTTCCAAATATCACCCGCATCGGGGCGGCCTGGTACGTGAAGTTTTGCATCGGATCGTTCCTTGCGGAAGCTGGGCGGACGCCCGATGAACGACGGACGCCCGCACCCGTTAGCGTGTCCGACTACGCCGCCGTGGACGTTGCCAGGCGTTCGGTGCTTGCCTTTGCGCTCGAGCGGTTGGCCAGCAGGATGATCCCGCCCGCGGCGAGCGCCGCAAGACCGATCGAGACGAACATCGGCAGCGAGCTCTGGTAATTCTGTTGCAGCGCGCCCGCCACGAACGGCCCCAGGATAGCGCCGACACGGCCGACGCCCAATTCCATTCCGACGGCGGTCGCCCGCACATTGGTCTCATAGGCAGCCGCCGTGAAATTGTTGAGCACGAACTGCGCGCCGATGATGAAGAAGCCGGCTGCGGCCACGCAAGTCACGTTCACGACATGATCATTGAGGAACACAAGCGTCAGCACCGCGCCGCCGCCGAACGCCCACCACAGGCCGAGCAGGCCTCTGCTATGGCCGAAGCGATCGACGAGATGCCCCAGAACGATGCCGCCAACGAACGACATGATCTGCATCAGCGCGCCGAAGCCGAAGCTCGCCGCAAAGGTCTCGCCGCGCTGGATCATGACGGTCGGGATCCATCCTGACAGCCCGAAGATGCAGAACAGGCTGAGGAAGGCGGTGGCCCAGATCGCGATGGTGGTCCTGCGATATTTCGGTTGCAGCAATTCGAGGATCGAATTGCCCGAGGCCTGGCTCTTGTCGGCGGCAATGGTCGCCGACGCATAGACATGGGCGCGCTCGGGACGCAGCTTGGCCAGCATTTCGCGGATCTCCGTCACCCGTCCCTGGATTGCCAGGAACTTCGGCGACTCCGGCAGCATCACATGCATGAACGGCAGCAACAGGAACGAGAGCGACCCGATCCAGTACAGGCTGGTCCACCCGAGCGTCGGCGTCGCGAACACGCCGACGACGCCGGCCAGTGTGCCGCCGGCCGCCCAGCCCAGGGCGACGCCCCATAGCGCGAAGGTGTTGGCCACCCGGCGCGGCGCGAGTTCATTGATGTAGGTGGTCGCCAGCGGCAACAGCACACCGAGACCGAGGCCGGTGAGCAGCCGCAACGCGCAGAAGGATATGAACGAGTTCGCCAGCACCGCCGTCAACAGCGTGAAGATGCTGGTGATCCAGAGTCCCGCCAATAGCGTGCCGCGGCGCCCGAATTTGTCCGCCGCGACCCCGTGCAGGGCCGCACCGAGCAGGAAGCCGACCAGACCGCTGGAGATCAGAAGGCCGGCCTGTCCTGCCTTGAGGCCCCAGGGCCCCGCGACATAGTGGATGACGTAAGCCGGATTGAAGGTGTCGTAGCCGTCGAACAGGGTCAGCAACCCCATGATGGCGCCGAGACGCCAGTGGAAAGCCCCCACCTTGGCGTCCGCGAGTTCCTCGTGAACGTCGATTGCTTGCGAACTCATATTACCCTCCCGATGTCGTTTTGACTCTTGAAAGACGCCTGCCGGCTATTCTGCGGCTTGAGCGACCTTGCTGGATTGCTGCGAAAGATTGTCGTCGAGCTTGAACAGCTTGCGCGCGTTGTCGCGTCCGATCTTCTTGCGGTCCGCCTCGCTGATGCTGGCGCTGTCGAACCATTGCGCGGCGTGATCGACGTTTTCGAACGGCCAGTCCGCCGAGAACAGGATCTTGTCGGAGCCGACTTCGAGCAGCGCATCGATCAGTGTCTGGGTGCGGAAGTTGCCCGACGTGGTCAGGTAGAAATGCTCGTGGAAGTACTCGCAGATCTTCTTCTTCGCCTTGTGGCGCGGCGGCGTCTTGACCCAGCCGTTGCGATGGTCGATGCGCCACATGCTGTAGGGCAGCCCTTCTCCCATATGGCCGATAATAATGCGCAAGCCGGGATGGCGATCAAACAATCCGGAGCCCATCAGGCGCAAGGCATGGACGGCGGTTTCCTGGCCGAAGGCCCAGGTCGGCCCGAGCAGCCATTCGTGGCCTTCATAAATCTTGCAATCCTCGGGCAGAGGATTGCGCGGGTGCAGATAGAAGGGCACGTCGAGTGCCTCGATCTTGGCCCAGAACGGCAAATAGCGGTCGAGATCGTAATAGACGGCGTTCCTGGCGTCGCCGACCTGCGAGAAGCCGTTGACCAGCGCGCCCTTGAAGCCGAGCGTATTGACCGCGCGCTCCAGTTCGACGATGGCAAGATCGGGATCCTGCATCGGAAGCGCCGCAAACGCCTGAAAGCGATCGGGACGCTTGGCGACCTGTTCGGCCAGATAGTCGTTGGCGCGAACCGCGATTTCGTTCGCCTTCTTGGCGTTGGGAATCGCCTGCACCGCCGGCGCATTGAGCGAGAGGATCATCATCTCGACGCCCTGCTCGTCCATCTGCTTCAGCCGCTTGTCCTGGATATCCAGCAAACGGTCTTTCAGCTCGGGCCAGTAGCTTTCCGGCACGAAGCCCGCCGAATCCATCAGCGTTTCCGGGATTGCAAAGTGTTCCTCAAGCGCGATCTTGCCTTGCATTGCCATTCTCCCTTTCGGTTTCTTTCAGTACTGACCTTGCGGCGGCAGGCCCAAAGCGAGCTGGCCGTACATGGTGCCCACGGCATCCCAGTTCATGCTGATGTGGCGCCCGACCGCGTTCGCATCGCGCCAGGCGCGTTGCACCGGATTCGCAAGATCAAGCCCCTGCCCGCCGGTCGACGCATTGAGCGCTTCGCTGGCCCGGATCGCCAGTGATACCGCAAACGCCTGGCCGCGGCGGCTGGTGATCCGGTCTTCGATCGAGACCGGCTTGTGGGCGCGAACCGCCGTCGCGCGATCGCGCAGATCGCGCAGCAGGATTTCCCGGGCGGCATCGGTGGAGGCAGCGGCTTCGGCGACGCGGAGCTGGATGGTCGGGAATTCCGCCATCCGGTTGTTACTGCCAGCCACTGCGCCGCGCGTGACGCGCTTGCTGGTGACTTCAAGATAATCCTCGAGCGCGCCCGCGGCGGTACCGACCGCGACTGAGGCCAGACAGGACGGAATGTTGCACAGCATCGGGATCGAAAAGGTGGAATTGTCCGCATACAGCGACGCGCCCGGCGTCTTGCCCGATGTCGTCTCCTGAAACGTCAGGACGCGGTGCTCGGGAACGAACACGTCCTTCAATTGCAGCGTCTTGCTCCCGGTGCCGCCGAGGCCGACCACGTTCCAGTTGTCGTCGATGGTATAATCCGATGCCGGCACCAGCAGGAACGCCGGCGTGAACCGGTCCGCTTCGGTCCGCGACGGCAGCAGTGCGGCGCACAGCGACCATTGCGCGTTGTCGCAGCCGCTGGCGAACGACCAACGTCCAGATAAGGTGTAGCCACCGTCGGAAGAGACGGCCTTGGTAGCGGGCGCGTACGAGCCGCACGCCAGCGCTTCGGGATTCGCATCCCATACGTCGCGCTGGGCCTGTTCGGGGAAGCTCGCGATCAGCCATTGATGCGCCGCGAGCAGCCCGCCAACCCAGGCGGTCGATGCGCATACTTTGGCGAGTTCGATGTTCAGATCGACCAGCACGTCGAAATCATATTCGTAGCCGCCGAAGGTGCGCGGCTTGACGATCTCGAAATAGCCGATGTTCTTCAGCGCCAGCATGTTCTCCGCCGGCACCCGTCCGCTTTTTTCCGTTGTGTGCGCCCGCGCCTTGATTTGCGGGCTGACGCCCTGAACGCGGGCTTTGAGTTCGGCGACGGTCGGGCGTTTTCCGAGCGGCTGGCTCGGACGCCTTTCGATGGTCTGCGCGGCAACGTTCATGTCGGTTCCTCCGTAGTCCATGGTTTTCAGGCGGCGTTAGGCCGCTCGGCTAGGCGGCTTTGGTTTCGGTCGGCACGGAAAAGCAGTAGGTCGCGTCCTGATAGATCAGGGGATCGACGGGATCGTGCACGTTGACGCGCTCGACCTCGCCGATGAATACGGTGTGCGTGCCGTAGGGAACGGCGGCGGCTTTTCGGCAGAAGATGTTGATCTGGGCGCTCTCGAGATAGCTGATGCCATCGGGCGAAATCGCCCAGTCGCCGAGGCCGAAGCGGGTTTCCGGCGGCAGCGCGCCGCTGAAGGCGGCCGACAGCGCCGCCTGGTCCCGGCGCAGCAGATTCACGCAGAACCGGCGCGCCAGCAGCATGATGTCGTGAAGCAGGCTCGACTGATTGACACAGACCACCAGCGACGGCGGGTCCATCGACAGCGAGGTCACCGCGGTCGCCGTCATGCCGTGACGGCGGGTCTGGTCGGCCGACGTGATGACGGTGACGGCCGCGGGGAAGCGGCGCATCGCAAGCTTGAACGATGAACGGAGGTCGTCGGTTGCGGCATCCAGGGACATGGTCCCCTCCCAATTTTGCAAAAGGATCCGCTTCTGTGTCGGATGATTTCAATTACAATATTTGCAAACGCAAATGTTTGTCAACCAAAAATTACGAATGCAATTCACTTGCTGGAATCGGGACATTTCGGCTACTTCTCAGCGCGCAATTGTTGCGGCATGTCGGAGCCAAAGCCTTGTACAGACTTTCGAATTCGTTTCCGTATCTGCTCAACCGGGTCGGCGTGCGGATGGGCGAGCTGTTCTCGCGGCGCATCGCGCCATACGACGTGACGCTGCCGATGTACCGGGTGATGGCGGCACTTTGGGAAAATGGCGACCAGCGCTTGAGCGATCTTTCCACCGTGACCACGACGGAGATTTCGACACTGTCGCGGCTTGTCGGCGACATGAAGCGCCGGGGCTTGGTCTCGCGCAGCCGTCTGGAAGACAACGGCCGCACGGTTGCGATCAATCTCACCGCAAAGGGCAAGCTCTTGCTGGAGGAGCTGATGCCGATTGCCGTCCATTTTGAAGAGGTTGCGGTATCAAACTATTCGGAGGCCGAAGTCTCGCGCCTCAAGATCGTGTTCCGCGAAATCTATCAGAGCCTGGGATCGATCGAACCCGAGATCGAAGCGACGAAAGCCGCCGCGAAGCCAAAGCGGAAATCGCCGCCGAACCGCGCGCGATCGAAACCGCGCGCGAAGGAATAAGCGGCGGCGTGAGCGCCGCCTACGCCGCTCTTACGCCGGCCAGGAAGCTCGACACTTCGTCCTGCAGCGCCTTTAGCTTGCGGCCGAGCCGGTCGCCGGACTCCAGCACCATCTGCGCCTTCGCGCCGGTTTCCGTCGTCGCCGCTGTGACGTCGGAGATGTTCTGCGAGACCTGATTGGTGCCGGCCGCGGCCTTCTGCACGCTCGAGGCGATTTCCTGCGTCGCGGCGCCCTGCTGTTCGACAGCGGCCGCGATCGAGGACGAGATCTCGTTCACTTCCATGATCGTCGAGCGAATGCTCTGGATGTTTTCGACCACCTGCTGGGTCTCGGCCTGAATGGCGTTGATCTGCGCGCTGATCTCTTCGGTGGCCTTGGCGGTCTGGCTGGCGAGCGACTTGACCTCGCTGGCGACCACCGCAAAGCCCTTGCCGGCCTCGCCGGCACGCGCCGCCTCGATGGTGGCGTTGAGCGCCAGCAGATTGGTCTGCGACGCGATGTCGTTGATCAGGCCGATCACTTCGCCGATCTTGTGGGCGGCAATCGCGAGACCCTGGACGGTCTCGTTGGTGCGCTGGCCGTCGGCGGCGGCCTTGTCGGCGATCTGGGCGGCGTGACCGACGCGCTGGGTGATCTCGGAAATCGACGCGGAAAGTTCTTCGGCGGCCGACGCCACGGTCTGCACGTTCGACGACGCCTCCTGGGAAGCCATCGCCACCGCCTTGGAGCGGTCGCTGGCCTGGCTGGCGGTATGGGACATCCCTTGCGCGGTGCCCTGCATTTCGCTCGCATCCTTGATGACGTCACCGACGACGGCCTGGACGCTGGCTTCGAACTTGCTGGCCAGATCCATCATCGATTTGCGCTTCTCGGCATCGGCCTCGGTCTTCAGCTGCGCCTGCTCGGCGTGCATCTTGGTGACCGCCTCGGCATTGTCCTTGAAGACGCGCAGCGATTTGGCGAGCGCGCCGACCTCATCCTTGCGCTGCGTATAGGGCACCTCGAAAGCGGTATCGCCGGACGCCAGCCGGTCGGTCAGGTTGGTGATGGTCGTGAGCGGCCGCGTCACGCTGCGGCCAATGAAGAACGAGCTGATCAGCACCAGCGCAAACACGGCCAGGCAAACCAGCGCGAACATCTGGGCGGTCTGCCGGAACACCGCATCGACGTCGTCGAGATAGATGCCGGTGCCGATGATCCAGCCCCAGGGCGCGAAGCCTTTCACATAGGAAATCTTCGGCACCGGTTGATCGAAGCCGGGTTTTGGCCAGAGATAGCTGTAGAAGCCGGCGCCCTTCGACTTCACGACGTCGACGAATCCGATGAACAGCCGGTTGCCGTTCGGATCCTTCATCTCGCCGAGGTCCTTGCCGTCAAGCTCGGGCCTGATCGGATGCATGATCATCTTCGGCGACATGTCGTTGATCCAGAAATACTCGACCTTGTCGTAGCGCAGGCTTTTGATTTCCTGGATCGCCGCCTTCTGCGCGTCGTCGCGCGACAGCTTTCCGTCGGTTTCCAGCTTCTGGTAATGGGTCAGGATTCCATTTCCGATGTCGACCATCTGCTGCGTCTTGACCTGGCGGTCCGTCATCATCTGCCCGCGCATCGTGTAGAGCGCGATCGGGGCCATCACGACCATGCCGGCAAGACTGAGACCAATCATGACGGCAAGCTTGAAGCTGATGCGGGAAAAGAACATCGGGTCAAATCCTGGGCCTGGGACGGAAAATAACCGCTTCAACATAGCCGGGACTTGTTAGCGAAGTTTTAAGCATGCGCTGGTTGGACCGGGGACTCGGTTGTATTGATATTGTTGAGCTTTGTAGTTGACCTGGAACACCTGAATACCCGGCCGCCGTTGCCATCTCGCGCAGGCAGCCAGGTATGAGGACGTGTTTTCGCGCCCGATCGCTCAAATGGAGTGCTTCGGCTTGCGTGTCCTGGGCGCCTTGATCTGCTCAAGCTCCGTGACAAGCCAGGCAACGCCAGCATCCATCATTGCAATCTTTGGGAGAATCGCATTGATGGCGAAGTGCGGCAGCGCGATCGGCGCCTTGGCGGCGACGATTCCAAAACGTGGACCGTGCATCTCGACGAACCGTCGCGGCAACGCCGAGACCAGATCTGTTTCGGCCAGCACGCCGAGGGCAAAGATGAAGTTCGGCACCGTCAATGCGACGCGGCGCGACAACCCTTGCCGGGCGAGTTCGACATCGACAAAGCCATAGGCATCCCCGGTATGCGAGACGACGAGATGCTGCATCTCGCAGTAATTCCGCAGGCTGGGTGCCTTCCCGAAGCGGTGTCCCGCGCGCGCCGCGATGACGAACTCTTCCTCGTAGAGCGTTTGCTTGTGGAAGCGCACCGGGACATCGTCGAACGGGATCACGGCGATATCCATGTCGCGCGCTTCGAGATCGGCCAGCGCTTCCTTCCAGGCGAGGTCGGGCGTGGGCTGGCCCTGCGTCGGCAGAATCTGGCGGATGCCGATGTCGATTCCCGGCGCGGTCTTCCGTAACGCTTCGAGCAATGGCGGCAGGAACACCGCCGACGTTCCGTCCGGCGCGCCGATGACGAAGCGGCGCGTCGAGCGCGCCGGATCGAACGGCGCGCTGCTCGACACCACGCCCCGGATGCGGGTCAGGATTTCGGCAACGGGCGCCGCGAGTTCGCTGGCCCGCGCGGTCGGCACCACGCCCTTGGGCGTCCTGAGAAACAAGGGATCAGCAAGCAGTTTACGCAGGCGTCCAAGGCCATGGCTGACCGCCGATGGCGACAGGTTCAGCCGCTCGGCGGATCGCCCGGCGTGGCGTTCCTCCATCAGGATTTCGAACAGCACCAGCAGGTTCAGGTCGGCCCTGGATAGATCAGTTTTGTTCATCATATCGATGAAATCATATCATTTTATTCATCTGCGATGAAGTGGCAAATGCACCCCGCCGGACGTCCAAGATCCGGCCGAAATCAAAGGGAGTGCTCACATGTTCGGATTCTTGCGCAGGACACGACGGCCATTGGACCAAGGTAAACCTTCTGCTTGCCCGCTCGCCGGCATGTCGAGACGCGCGGCGATGACGGCCGCGCTGAGCGCATCGCTGTCTTTCCGGCCCTCGGAATGCCTGGCCAATTCAGCCGCCAGCGCGGGACATCCGCCCGTTGAGCTGATCCAGCGCACCGAAGCGCAGGCGGTCGCCTTCATGCGCGGCGAGATGGACGAATGGTCCAGGATGGTTCGAATCGCCGATGACTTCACGTTGATGCAGCCGTTCGGCGGACCGGCCAGCCACGGCTTTAATGCCAGCCCCGAACGCCTGACACAGCTCGCCAAGTACTTCAGAAATGGCGATGCGAAACTCGAGCTTGTGCAGAGCTACGCATCCGACGGTCTGGTGGTTCTCGTGATGATCGAGCGCCAGCATGGCGAGGTCGGCGGCCTGCCCGATCAGGACTGGTCACTCCGCGTCACCCAAGTCTATCGCAAGCACGGTTCGGAATGGCAGCTGGTCCATCGCCATGCCGATCCCTTGGTCCGTCACGTCGGCCTGGAGACGGCCGCGGCCATCGCCCGCGGCGCGCGGCTCGGCGAAAAGCCGTGAGGCCGTCGCGTCTTCAGGCCGCCCGGACCGAACTCAGGAACTGGCCGACCTCGCGCTTGAGGCGGCTGCTTTCACCGGACAGCGATTTTGCCGCCGCGAGCACCTGGGAAGAAGCCGATCCGGTCTCGCTGGCGCCTTGCTGCACATCGGCGATGTTGGAGGAGACCTGCTGGGTGCCGTGCGCGGCCTGCTGCACGTTGCGGGCAATTTCCTGCGTCGCCGCGCCCTGCTGCTCGACCGCAGCCGCGATCGCGGACGCAATTTCGGACATCCGCCCGATGGTATCGCCGATTTCCTTGATGGCGCCGACCGATTCCTGCGTCGCGGCCTGGATGCCGTTGATCTGCTGGCTGATCTCGCCGGTCGCCTTGGCGGTTTGCTCGGCCAGCGCCTTCACTTCCGAGGCCACGACGGCAAAACCGCGTCCCGCCTCGCCCGCCCGCGCCGCCTCGATGGTGGCGTTCAGCGCCAGCAGATTGGTTTGGCCGGCGATGGTGTTGATCAACTCGACCACATCGCCGATCCGGGCCGCCGCTTTCGCCAGCTCGCCGACGCGATCGTTGGTTCGCTGCGCCTGCTCCACCGCTTCAGAGGCGATCCGCGCCGAATCCTGCACCTGACGGCTGATCTCGTTGACCGACGATGCCATCTCTTCGGTGGCGGAGGCGACCGATTGCACATTGGTGGAGGCTTCTTCGGAGGCTGCCGCCACCGTGGTGGCCAGTTTCTCCGAACGGTCCGCGTTCGAGGTCAGCGTACCGGCCGATACTTCGAGCTCGCTCGAGGCCGTCGAGACGATCTCGACGATCTCGCCGATCATCGATTCGAAGTCGCGGGTAATCGTGTCGACGCGCTGGCCACGCTGGATTTTGGAATCGGCCTCCACCGCCGCCGCCTCATCGGCGGCCTTCTTGGCGATCAGGGCTTCCTTGAAGACCTGCAATGAACCTGCCATCGCGCCGATCTCATCGGCGCGCTCGATCGTCGGGATGGCGACATCATGGCGGCCGGCGGCGAGGTCACCGACGACGTCGGTCAGATTGGCGAGCGGCGTAATCACCCGGCGGCGCAGCATCATTGTGACGCCGGCGAGCACGCCGAGCAGTGCCACAACGGCAAGGCCTGCCAGCGCCAGCATCGTCAGCGCCCCATCGCGCGCGGCGCCGGCGCGTTCGGCGGCTTCAGCCAATGCCGCGTCGCGCACGGCAAAGAAGCTTTGCACCGCCGGCACAATCGTGGCGGCGAGTTCAACATCGGATTTGATTCCATAGTTGCCGTCGCCGCGCGCGGCCGGCATCTCTTTTTCAAGCCAGGGCGCGGCCTTGCCGAAATAGAGATCGATCGCATCCTTCAGCGGTTTGACGAGCCTTGCCGGGCTGCCGATCTGATCCACGCCGGCTTCGAGTCGCTCGCGATTCAGGTCCACGCGGCCCTGGGCACGGTCGAACGAAGAGATTTCGGCCACTGTCATCGGGCGGCGCGCGCTGATCGCAGGAGACATCGAAGCGGCGCGGCCGCCGGCGGAGATCCGCATATCCTGGGCCGTACGAGCGATGCTCATCAGCGCCGTCAGCGACGCGTCGGCGGTGGCCACCTGATTTTCAAGGCGGTTCAAGAGCGGTTCGACAATCGCGACGACCTGGGCAACGCCGGGCAGGAAGCCCTTGACCACCGCCGCATCACGCGCAGCCATGGGTACGACAAGCGCGCGATCGTTCGCGGCGCGAATATCGGCAAGCTTGGTCGCCGCCTGGTTGAGGCCCGCAACGATCGTGGCGCCATCGCTGAGGGCGCCGACCGCCGTCCGGGCGTTCGCGAAAGCGGCATCGGCCTGATGCACGGCCTTTGCAATCGCTTCGAGCTGAGCCGGGGTTGCGGTCCCATCCTGGAACAGCGGACTGAGATACGGCGCACGATAGGCCGCGACCTGTTGACCAACAGCCAGAACCGCGCCGAATGCCTCCACGGCCTTGATCGCTTCATTCTTGCTTGCAAAGGTACGATACTGCGGAACGAGAACCCCTGCACCAAGGATCACCGACAGGACCGTCACCGAGAGCATTGATACCGCAAAGAGCCGACCGATTCGCATGTTCTGTTTCCGTTGCCGTGGAGACCGCCAAAATACGCAAACAGGGGCTAAGGCGGGCTTAATGGACGAACGGTATAATTACGGGAGTGCGCCGAGCCGCGAGCGTGAGGGCGCGCAATAATGCGCAACGACATTTGGCTCGGCCAAACGAAAACGGCCCGCCGAGGCGGGCCGTTTCAGTCAGTTAGGTATCGGTGTCGCTGGTTTGATCGGGCGCCAGCTTGGGATCTTTGTCACCCTTGCCGGGAGCCTGACTCTGCTGGCCCGGATTCTGACCGCCGCCCTGCTGTTGACCAGGCTTCTGACCCGGCGTTTGATTCTGCTGACCGGGTTGGTTTTGGTTCGTCATGTCGTTTCCTTTCATGGGAACGTCGTAACAACGGATCGAAGTCCGCGACGTTCCGATCAAAGAAAATCGGCAGTTCGCGTTGCCGCCACGATGTGACGGCGAGGCGGGCGCATTCGCGTTTGTCGCTTCCGTTCGTTTTGCCGCGTTTTGCGATTGCCCCGGATTGAGCGGCGATTGCCCTGGTGCGACGCGGCCGGCATGCACCAGGGTTCCGGAATCATCATACGAACACACAAGCAACGCCCAATGACCAAGCGGGAACTGCTGCTTTGGGGCAACCATTGCCGATGCGAGCCATTGGTTCGCTGTCAAGGAAACAAAGGGACATCAAAAATGTCGAATGTAAACCGCAACAACTCGAATCAGAACTCTACGCAAGAAGCTGATAAAGAACGGGTCGACGTAGCGACCGCGTCATCCACTACCTTCCCCGCCGGCTTTCAGGCGCTTGCCACGGCGTACGGCGACTACACCAAGAAATCGTTTGAAGACACCAGGTCGTTCGTCGAGAAGCTCTCGGGCGTGAAGTCGTTCGAGAAGGCGATTGAAATTCAAACCGAGTACGCGAAGACGGCTTACGAAACATTCGTAACCGAGTCGCAGAAGATTGGCGCGCTGTACGGCGATCTTGCCAAGCAGTCCTACAAACCATTCGGCGGCTTCGGCGTCGGGACCAATTCGACGAACCGATAGTTCTTGTAATTCGTTAGATCACTGCAAATCGAAAGGTCTTGCCCCGCGATGTCAGAGCAACGTCGCCTGTGCATCGCGGGACCTTTTCCGATGCCCCCTCAATTCGTTCATTTTTTCCAGCATGCGAGAGACTGCGCTCGCAGCTGTCACGAGGAGCATCATGACCATATCCAATCCACGTTCCCGGAATCGCTCGCTCGATCCAGAGGAGGTCTTGGCCGTGAACCAGGCGTACGACCTTGCATGTCAAACGCTTCAGAATATCGGTCAGCTCGAAGTGGATCGTGAGATCATCGCCCGAAAGGTTTTGCAGGCCGCCGAGAGTGGCGAGCGCGACGCCGACAAAATATGCGCGCGTGCGATCCATGACCTGACCGCTTTCGATTACCGGCAGCATGGCACCTAGGGCCACCACCAACGGAAACGAGCGGGATTTAAGCGGCCAGAGGGAGTCCTGCAGGTGAATGCAGGACTCCCTCGTAGGCCTGACAAGACACTGGCGGCAGTCTGTCTTGCCCGGTTGCACTTTGGGGCCGTCTCAGTGCTATGCAGATGGCGCGTTGGCGGTGTCCATCTCTTCCTCATTGCGCCTACCCGCCGCCAAATCCATCTTCGGCGGTGGGATCTAAACTGTCTGTTCAATTTTGATCATGCGGGCAAATTTCCTGGCCGGCGTTTGCGATGACCGAAGTCGGGGCCATGGCCTCGGCTTCGAAACGGAACATGGTTTGCGTTTAATTTATTTCGGAACCTGAGCGATATTGACCAGCGCTCCCAATACAAGGCGAGCATGCTGGTTCCATCACCGCCCGCCTCGGCATCTTCCGGTGACTGAGAGCTTTGCGCTCCCGCCTGACTCAAAGGGTGGATTGCAATGACCGCTTACCCAGCCGCAATTCCGCTGCTCGCCATACAGCGCCTCCGCTGCCAAACATGTCAAACGCGCATGAACCTTGCGCAGATATCACCTGGACCCACCGGGTTTGAGCTTCGCACGTTCGACTGTTCCAGATGCGGCAACGTCGAAAAAATCGTTATCGCATCAGATCCCATGAAGTCCGGCGATGTTGGCTGGCTCGTTGGCGAACTGCAACCGCCGACGTAACGTCATGAAACCGCCCGACTCGCCCGCAACGCCCCGATCGAAAACACTCGATCGCGCGCTTTCGCTTGTCGCGGCATTCATTGTCGCCGCAATCATAGCCGTCATCAGATACTGATCCCGCGGGGTCGAAACGACCATCGCCGGCAAATTGGGCAGCGTGGCGAGGCCTGGCCTGGCCGGACCGCAAAAACTGGCAGCGGATCGGCGCACGGTCCCGACAGCAGCGACCTTGCCCACCACCGTATCGTTCCTGGCCGCAACTCCACGATAGAATAGCTCTATAGCTGCTATGTGCAGGCTTCGGTATCCCGATCGGGCGGTGTCGGCTAGAAGTACACGATGGGTTGATGCACTCGGTTTTCACCCCGCATCACGTCCTTCCCGACTTGTCGATATCCACGGAGTAAACCCGATGCGACTGCCAGCGATCATGGTTGCAGCTATTCTGATGACCGTCTCTGCAAATGCGAGCGAGCTGACCGGGACGCTGCAGAAGATCAAGGAGACCAACCGGGTCGTGCTCGGCATCCAGGAAGCCTCGGTGCCGTTCAGCTATCTGGACGGCGACCAGAAGGTGATTGGATACGCCGTCGATATCTGCATGAAAATCGTGGACGCGGTGAAGCAGGAGCTCAAGCTTTCCAGCCTGAAAGTCGAGACAAGCCCGGTGACGTCGTCCAATCGCATTCCGCTGATGATGAATGGAACGGTTGATCTGGTCTGCTCGTCCACCACCAACAATGCGGAGCGCCAGCGCCAGGTGGCGTTCACAAACTCGCATTTCCTGTCGGCGACACGCTTTGCGGCGAGGAAGGCCGACAACATCACCACGATCGACGCGCTGAAAGGCAAGCCTGTCGTCGCGATCTCAGGCTCGACCAATATGGTGCAGCTCACCCAGGCCAGTACCACACGAAATCTCGGTGTTGCGGTGCTGGCCGCCAAGGACCAGGCGGAGGCGTTTCTGATGCTGGAGACCGGCCGCGCCGCCGCCTACGTCCTCGATGACGTGCAGCTCGCCGTCGCGATCGCGCGATCAAAGGACCCGTCGGCCTACATCATCAGCGAGGAGGCATTTTCGAAGGCCGAACCCTACGGGATCATGCTGCGCAAGGATGATGCACCGTTCAAGACCGTGGCGGATCGCGCGACCGCGAACCTGTACCGCAGCCCCGAGATCGAGGTGATCTACAAGAAGTGGTTCGAATCACCGGTGCCGCCGAGCGGCCTCAATTTTCGCAATCCGATGCCGGTGGTTTTGCGCAACGCATTCGCAAATCCGTCTGACAGCGCGGACCCGGCAAGCTACGAGCGTTGACGGCGGCCGGGAAGAAGCGCCGTGGATTGCGGTCCCGTGAAGGTCCGCCTACGCACAGCGCCACACTCTAGACCTCGATCGGTTTGGCGCGTAGCGCTTCCTCAAATGCGCTGACGATGGCCTTGATCAGACGTCCGCTGATCCTGTCCTTCTGCCACAGCGCAGTCATCTCTACGGGTGACGGCTCCCAATCCGGCAGGACGGGAACGAGTGCGCCGGTTGCCATGGCATCCTCGATCAGGAATTTCGGCAGATTGGCGATGCCGAGACCGGCGCGGGCAGCGTCGACGAGAATGGTCTGGCGGTTTGCGGCAAAGCCGATCGCGGGACGTATGATGGCGCGCATCCCCTGAGCATCTTTCAGATCCCATTCGATGAGATCGCGGCGGATCGCGAGCGCCGGCAGCATTTCCAGATCTTGTGGCGTGCAGAGATCGGGATGTGCAGCGAGGAAGGCGGGGCTTGCGACCAAGGCGCGCGGCAAATCGGCGATTCTACGGAACATCAATTCGGAGTCTGCCACCGGCCCCATGCGAACCACGAGATCGTAGCCTTCCTCGATCAGCGAGACCCTGCGATCCGTGAGCGTCATCTCGATGGTAACGTCGGGATATCTGGTCTTGAAGCCGATCAGTGCGGGGCCAAGAACCGCGGTCGCCATATCAGGGGGAAGCGACAAGCGAACGGTGCCCGACAGCGCGACGCGCTCGTCCTGAACCTCGGCGACAGCCTGCTCAGCCAGCATGAACGCAGACCGGCCGCGCTCGAACAGCTGCTGCCCCTGTTCGGTGAGTATCACGCCCTTCTTGGTCCGGCGCGCAAGCCTGACATTCAGGGTCTCTTCCAGCGCCGACAGCCGGCGCGAGAGCGTGGCCTTCGGGATGCCCGTCGCGCGTTCAGCTGAGGCGAAGCCGCCAGCTTGCACGATGCGGATGAACAGCGCGAGGCCGTCAAAATCACCGAAGGTTTTCATGTTTCATTTTTGGAACATAAGGTAGCAAACATCAAGTCTCCTCAGCAATTCGTTCCAAATGTAGCCTCCATGCGAGCAATTAGGCTCGCAACGGGCACCGGAGACTGGTTATGACCACGACATTCACCCCGAAGAACTCGGCGCTTCTGCTGATCGACCACCAGGTCGGCACCATGCAGCTCATCAAGAATATCGACGTCGCGCGGGCCAAGCGCATGTCGCTCGTGCTGGCCAAAGCCGCCAAAATCCTTGGCATCCCGACCGTGCTGACCTCCAGCCAGGAGGATCGTTTACAGGGGCCGCTGCTGCCGGAACTGAAGGACATTCTGCCGGACGCCTTCGAGAAGCGCGTCAAGCGCGAAGGCGTCGTCAACGCCTGGACCGACGCCAACTTCAAGGCGGCTGTGGAAGCAACGGGGCGGAAGAACCTGATCATGGCCGGCGTGACCACCGACGTCTGCCTCGTCTTCCCCGCCATCGATGCGGTGACCGAAGGCTACAACGTGCAGGCCGTGATGGACGCTTCGGGATCGCCGTTCGAATTGTCCGAGGACATGTCGCGCCGCCGCATGCAAGACGCCGGCGTCGTCCTGACCGCCACCAACACCATGCTCGCGGAACTGGCCCAGAACTGGGGCACGCCCCACGGTCAACAGCTGATCCAGTTGCTGTTCACCGAGGTGCTTCCGCCGATCCAGTCGTAACCGGTGACGAGACGTGTTTGTCAAAGAACGCGCGTCTCGATCCCACCACAGATCAAGAAGGCTGAACGGAACATGACCCAAAAACAGACGCCGATCGTCCATGCGCCCGCAGCAGGTGAGGCCAACAGCGCTTTCGGATTCAAGCGCTATTTTCGCATCACACCCGAAGATACCGGCGGCGCGTTCTGCGTGTTCGAGGAGGAAATCGAAGAAGGGGCAGGCCCTCCTTTGCACATCCACCATGTCGAGCACGAGATGTTCACGGTGCTGTCCGGGTCGGTGAAGTTTCACTGCGACGGGACGGAAGCCGTGGCTGAGGCGGGAACGACCGCGTTGATCCCGCCCGGCGCGTGCCACGCCTTCAAGGGCATCGGCCCCGGCACTTCCCGCGTGCTCGTCATGCTGTCCCCGGGAAAAGGCGAAGGCTTCTTCCGCGAGGTCGAGAAAGAAGGGCTGTCATCGAAGGACGGAATGGACCGGGTGAACGAGATCGCTGCGAAATACAGCGTCGAATTCGTCGGCCCGCCCCTCGACTGACCACCACCGGCGCCCGGCCATCCAGTCGTAACCACCGTTGAGGTCGCACGAAATCAGGACGGCTCATTCGACATGATCCCGGCTCAAACAACGCCGGGACTCCTGTCCACGAGTCTCAGCATGGAGTTGCCGAATGTTGAAAATTCTACGCGCAGAGCGCAGCCGCGGCTTCGAGCACGGATCGTTCAAGATCCGGCGCGTGCGGCCTGGCCTTGTCCTCGGATCGAACGCCGATCCGGCCTTCGGGCCGCTCGCGGTCCTCGATCACGCCAATCTTGGCGTCGACACCGTGGTGCGCTTCCACGAGCACGTCAACGACGAGATCCTGAGCTACATGAGGCGCGGCACCATGGTGCATGAGGACTCGTCGGGCAACCGCGTGGCGCTATCGCCGGACAGGCTGATGATGATGAACGCGGGCCGGAGCTTCTGGCATGAGGAATCCGCGCCTTCAGACCCCATCGAAATGCTTCAGATCTTCATCCGCCCCCGCGAGGCGGATCTGCCCGGCGAAGTTCAGTTCCACGACCGCGACGACACTCTTGCCGACGGCAGCTGGCATCTCATCGCCGCGCCGGAGGCAAGCGACGCGCCGCTCAAGGTCCGCCAGCAGGTCACGGTCTATGACGCGCACCTGCCGGCCGGCCGCGAGATCGAGATCCCCCGGGCCGATGGCATGGATCAGCTGCTGTATGTCTTCGACGGAGAGATCAATGCCGGCACCGCACATCTTTTGAAGGGAGATGCACTCGCCGACGACGAGACCCCGCTTCCGGCCATCAAGGCCATTCGTCCCTCCACCCTGGTTGCCTTTCTCGTGGATCGCCATGCGCCCGCCACGCGAGCCGGCACCATCAGCGGCGGATGATCGGCGCAAAAAATGTCTACGCCCCTGCCCCAGCTTCCCGCACAGTCCGCCGAGGTGCAGCCGCCGCCCTCCGAGCACACGTCGCATCCGAAAGCGGAACAGACAAAGGCGCCCACCTCGTGGGGCGCGCTCGGACGATTTGGCATCCCGCTGTTCGCGCTTGCGATGGTTCTGGGCTTTGTCACCATCGCGATCACGCGATGGGACCGGTGGACCGGCCAGGCCGCGGTTCAGGAAACCGACAACGCATACGTTCGAACGGAGATGACGCGCCTCGCGAGCAGGGTCGCAGGCATGGTGCGCACGGTCGCGGTCAGAGACTTCCAGCGTGTCAAGGCGGGCGACCTGCTGGCGGAAATCGATCCCGCTGATTATGCCGTCCAGGTCGCACAGGCCGAGGCCGCCGTTGCCGCAGCCAGAACGGCGCATGACAACCTCAATAACCAGATCGCGCTGCAGCGCGCCACGATTTCCCAGGCCGAATCGCAACAGGCATCTGCGGTGGCGCACGAAATTCAGGCACGCCAGGAACGCGAGCGGCAAGAGAAGCTCGCACAGTCAGGCTTCAGCACGCAGCAAAAAATCGAAACGGTCATAGCCGAGCACGTCAAGGCCCAGAATGACCTGCGGGCGAGCGAAGCTGCCGTGGACGCGCAGCGACGACAGCTCGACGTGCTGACCGGCACAAAGGCGCAACGCGCGTCTGACCTGCAGGCCGCCGAGGCCGCTCTCGCGGCAGCGCAGCTGCGCCTCGGCTATACAAGGATCACCGCGCCATTCGATGGCGTCGTCGGCGAACGCCAGGTGCAGCAGGGCGACTATGTGAACGTCGGCAGCCTGCTGATCGCGGTTACGGCGCTCCCCAAACTCCATGTGATCGCCAATTACAAGGAAACCCAATTGACGCGGGTGACCGAGGGACAGGCCGTCGACATCGCCGTCGATACGTTCCCCGGCGAGTTGCTGCGCGGGTATGTCGAGCGCCTCTCTCCCGCGAGCGGCTCGCAGTTCGCGCTGCTGCCTCCCGACAATGCGACGGGCAATTTCACCAAAGTGGTCCAGCGGATTCCCGTGCGGATCGGCTTTGCACCGGACCAGAAGCTGCTTGAACGCCTGCGCTCGGGCATGTCGGTCACGACGCGTATCCATACCGAAGCGCCCCGAAATCAGCGGGCACAGCCGTGAGCGATTCCGCGGAGACAGCCGATACCGGCCCCGCCGACAAGCCTGCTTCGCAGTACCGCCCACTCTTCGCGGTGGCCGCCGTCCTGTTGGGCCCGTTCATCGTCAGCTTTCACAGCCGCTTCTTCGCGATCGGGCTCGCCGACATCAAAGGCGCGCTGAGCCTGAGCTTCGACGAGGGCGCCTGGCTCAGCACGGCCGGAACCGCGTCACAGATCATGATCGCGCCGGCCGTCGCCTGGCTCGCATCCACGGTCGGCATCCGACGGCTGTTCGTTGCCCCGACGCTGCTCTACACCATCGTCTCGCTCGCCATCCCCTTCGTGCGCTCGTACGATCTGCTGCTTGCGCTGCACATCGTTCACGGGCTGTGTCTCGGCGTCTTCGTGCCGGCCACCATGATGGTGATACTGCGCAGCCTGCCACCCCGATGGTGGCTGCCAGCCATGGCGCTCTATGCGTTTCGCCTGGCATTCACGGCAAATGCCGGGATCTCGCTGGTTGACGTGTATGTTCAGGCCCTCGGCTGGCAATGGGTCTATTGGGGCGACGCGCTGCTCGCTCCCCTGATGGCCCTGTGCGCCTGTCTGGGCGCCCGTTCCGAGCCGATCAATTACGATCTGCTGCGCCGGGCGGACTGGGGCGGCATGCTGCTGTTCGGCGCAGGACTTACTTTGCTGTTCGCAGGACTCGATCAGGGAAATCGGCTCGGCTGGCTCTCCTCCGGCACGGTCCTCGCCCTTCTGTGCGGCGGCGCGGCGCTGATCGCGGCATTCCTGGTGAACGAGGCCGTCGTGCCGGAGCCTTGGGCCCAAGCGAGCGTGATCTTTTCGCGCAACATCGGACTGATGCTGCTCGCTGCTCTTTGCTTCATCGTGACCAGCCTGTCCAACGTCGCGCTGATACCCAACTTCCTCACGACCGTTCGGCAGTTGAGGCCCGAACAAATCGGCCCGCTGCTGCTGAATTACGTCGCACTGCCGCTCGTGCTGCTGGTTCCGATTGCCGTCGTCCTGCTGCGACGGATCGACGCCCGGTTCGTGCTGGTCCTCGGTCTCTCGGCATTTGCAGCCGCAGGCTTGCTCGGCACAAAGCTGACCAGCGACTGGGATCCCGCCGCCTTCGTGCCCGTCGCACTTTTTCAGTCTGCCGGTTACGGCCTGACGTTCCTTGCGATCATGGTGTACGCCTTCGCCAATGCCGATCCGGCTCGCGCGACGGCGTTCTCGGCCTATATCCAGGTCTTGCGCCTCGGCGGCGCGGAAATCGGCGTTGCGCTGATCACGACCTGGCTGCGTGTCCGCGAACAGACGTACTCAAACCTGCTCGGTCAACACGTCGTCGCCGGTGACGCCGGTGTAACGCAGACCCTCTCTCGGATCACCGCGCCGTTCCTCAGCCATGGATCGGATATCGCAACAGCTCGGGGGCTCAGCACCCTGGCTGCTTTGGTCCGGCGCGAAGCCAATGTTCTCGCCTACATCGACGGGTTCTGGCTGACGTTCTGGGCTGCGCTTCTGGGGCTCATGCTGGTCGCATTGATGACGTCACCGCCGGAAGGCCCGTTCACACCGAAAACGCGGCATGCACCGGAGCGCGTACGGTGAGATATGCCCGTCTTTATCTGGATTGTTGGATTCTGAACTGGCGATCCCGGCATGACTCGAACATGCGACCTACGGTTTAGGAAACCGTCGCTCTATCCGGCTGAGCTACGGGACCGCGAACCCACCGAATAGGCAGGCTTCGCGATTCCATACCAGAGCGGAAGCCTGATCGCCAGCCTGCGATTGCGCCGTGATCTGGAACGCGCAACCGCAGGATTTCTGGTGATTCTGCCACCTGGAGCCCCGTTCCGAGGGAGTCGAAACGGGGCTCCAGATTCTTGTTTTGACGCGTTTTCTTGACGCGAACCGGACGCCACTTCGCTGGAAAACGCTCTACACCGTCGAAATCCCGTCGATCGGGCTGACATCGCCGACGAACCGCAGCAAGTCGGCCATGGTGAAATCACCCGGTGTCTTGGAGGGCAGCGTCGGTTTCCAGTTCTTGCCCTTGAGCCAGAGATACGACTGGCGGTCGCCATGCACGAGGCCGACGAAGACTTCCGAAATAATCGTGGCGCCCACCGGGCCGAGTTTTTCGCCGCCGCCGCGTTGCTCGGCCTCTTTGAGGATGTAGTACCAGAGCGGGGTGTGCTCGTGCAGGCCATGCTTCTTCGCCACCGCGCCGTCGGTGCCCTTGGCGATCTCGGCCGAAGTCAGCGGGTTTTTGATCCGCATCGCCTTGGCGACATCCTGTCCCGACGGCAATCCGAGCAGCACGCCGCGCTTCAAATTGCGGAACGGCAGGCTGCGGGTGGCGACGGGGCCGCCGCCCGGGAGCGTATGCAATTGCGGCACCACGAACGGATCGAGCTTGCGCGAGGGATTGAGCCTGACGTCAGCCGGATTGGTGGCCAGCACTTCAAAGTAACGCCGCCAGTCGATGATCCAGTTGCTGGAAAGCAATGGAATCGGCAGCGGAGGCACGACAGGATTCGGCGCGAGATCGCCGACAATGCCGCCGGACAAACCGGTGAACTTGAACAGCAGGTCGAGCGAGGCCGGGATTAGTCCGCCGGGACCGGGCGTGAAGATGCGATTGTGGCTATAGACCTCGCGCACCATGCTGTGGCCGAGCCGGTACGCGGCCCCGGAAAACTCGACGGGCATGTAGGGCGTCTTCTTGAAGCGATAGAAGCGGCGGCCCTGTTCGAGGATTTTCGCAACGATCCCCTTTTCGGTGATGCGCTCGACGAAATCGTGCAGCACCATCCACTGATAGTGCCAGGTCACGATCTGGCGGGCCTGCACGAATATCTCGTCGGCGGGCGTGCCCGCCGCAGCCAGCTGATCGCACACCTTGTTGTGGAATTTCAGCATCGCCAGATGCGTCTGCGCGACCACGAGGTTTTCGTCGTTGCGATGATCGCCGATCAGCGCGAAGCCTTCGGGACTGCGCGGCAGATCGTTGCGAGGGGTGATGGTTACATTGCCGGCCGGCACGCTGATGGTCTTGCCTATCAACAGTTTCGGACCAGGACCCTTGCCATCGGGATCGCCAGGATTGCGCGCGTAAAGATGCCGGCTGCCATCCGGACCGAGGCCATAGACGTTGTCCAGATCGAGCGCGGGCGTACGGAAATTCTCGACCGCGTTGGGATCGGCTTCCTTTTCACCGAACGACGTCAGATCCAGCGTGATGTCGTGGTCGACGAACTGCCCGAGATAGGTGAAGCCGGCCGGCACCTTGGTGTTGTTCCCGGCGGGATCGCCGGGGTTCGGGTCTTTCATCGCGTCGGCGAGTTCCTGCAGCGGCGTGTCATCGACCGCCAGCGGATCGAGGTTCGGAAACATCCGACCGAACATGCCGGGATCGTCGTGCCCGGAAAGCGTATCGAGAAATTGTCGGGTCGGATGACGGCCAGCTTTGCCATGGCCGGGCTGGACATTCACTTCTGTTGCCATCGCTTTCTCCAATCAGGAAATACTATGAGGAGAGGGGCGCCAGTTGAGTCGTCTTAGTTCCTTAAAATGCAATTCGAAATTTTCGGATTGCCCCTCCGGGTGAGTGACAACAGCTATAAACCTATAGATTGCGTCAGATTGTTGCGTGGTTCACACTTCGCCGCGAAGTTGACTGCGTCAATAGCGCTCAGGCGAGATCGAACTCCTTGCGGATTTCGGCGTCGGTGTAGAAGCAGATGCCGCCGTCGAGATCGTGGACCAGCCACTCTCCCAGATAGACGATCTGCGCGCCGCTCCGCCGCTCATGCCGAAGCTCGAGCTGTCCGTCGTCGCTGCGGTGAAGCGAGCAGCTCGATTGTACCCAGCTCGGCCATTCGTAAAGCGGCTGCCCGGTGAACTGCCAGGCGATCAGGGCCGTATTGCTGGGACGGGGCTTCAACGTGAGTGTGCTGTTCACAACGATCTCCGAAACGGTGACTTTTCGTAGTCTGACAACGCGCGGAAGCCATAAAGGTTGGGCGCGGTTCCCGGAAGTTCGCCACGAGTCGGCCGCTTTTCCTATGCGTCTTTGGGATAGGTCCGGAATCATACGGGCTACCGCCGCGGCAAGGCGCCCGGCAGATTTGGCGAGGCTGCCGCCGGATCGGTCAGGGGGGATGAGAGCCGATCCTACGCCTTGATGTTGTTCTCGCGCACGACTTTGCCCCAGGCGCTGACCTGTTTGGCGAAGAACGTGCCGAAATCCTTGGCGTCGGCCAGCAGCAGCGACATCTGCTGCGTTTCGCGCAGCTGCGCCGCGACCGCCGGCTCGCTCAGAATTTCGCGGACCGGCTTTGCGAGGCCATCGATGACATCAGGCGGCGTACCCTTGGGCGCAAAAATGCCCCACCAGGCCAGCGTCTCGGAATCGGGGTAGCCGGCTTCGATTCCCGTCTGCGTGTCTGGCAGCGAGGCCATCCGCTCGCGCCCCAGCTGCAGGATGGGGCGAAGCGTATTGGTCCCCAGCTGCGCCATGATCAGCGCCGCCGATCCCGCGATCAGGTCGACGTGTCCGCCGAGCACGTCGTTCATGGCCGGTCCGCCGCCGCGATAGGGCACATGCGTGATTTCCACGCCGGCCTGCTTCGCCAGCATCGTCATCGCGAGATGGCCGAGCGTGCCGATGCCGACGGATGCGTATTTGATCGAGCCGGGCTCCTTTTTCGACGCTGCAACGATATCGGCAAAGGTCTTGAACGGCCGGCTGGCGTTCGCCGCGATCACATAGGGCGCTGTGCCGACGAGGAACACCGGCATCAGATCCTGCTCGACGTCGACCTGCGGCTTTTCGAGAATGGCCGGGATCACCGCGTGAGAATCGAAGGTCACGAGAAACGACGAACCGTCAGGCGGGCTCTTGGCCACCTGCGCCGCGCCGAGCGAACCGGCGGCGCCCGACTTGTTCTCCACCAGCACGATACGGCCGAGCTTGGTCTGCAAGTGAGACTGCAGCAGCCGCGCCAGCGCGTCGGTGGAGCCTCCCGGCGGAAATGGCACCACCAGCGTCATGTTCTTCGCCGCTTGCGCCAAGGCCAGCGACGGCGCGAAGGTGAATGCGGCCGACGCCGCCAGCATGGTACGTCGCGTGATCCTCTTCATTTCTCTCCCCCTGATTGTTCCTGCGGTTGTTTTTTGTTTCGCAGAGCTATTGATTGCCGAAACCCGATCCCGGCTTTTTGTATTCCGGCCGCGGCGGACTGAAGATATCGAGCACGCGGGCGCCCTCCGGCCCGGCGCGCATGGTGTGCGGCACGTTTCCCGGCGTGCGCCAGAAATCGCCCTTCTTCACCGTGATTTCCTCATCGCCCTGCACCCGCACGGCCGAACCTTCGAGCAGCACGCCCCATTGCTCCTCGGGGTGATGATGCAGGGTGCCTTGCGAATGCGGCGCCAGCGTCACCACCGACAGCATGGCCTGCTCGCCGGCGAAGATGCGCGTGGTGAGACCCGGCGCGAGATCGCGAAACAGGCCGTCATCCGGGTTGTCCAGATTGTGAAACTCGTCCCTCTGACTCATCGTCGCTTCCTCAACGTCAGTTGTCCCAATGTCCGTTGCGTCTCGATCATGATTTGCCGTAGGAGCCCTGATAGCGGCCTTCGAGGATCGCCACCAACGTTTCCTCTTCTCGCTTGGTCTGGGCGCGCACCGCCTCGAGCAACGAGGGTGCGATCGCGGCCGGAAAGGACACCACGCCGTCCTCGTCCCCCACCACGATATCGCCCGGCGATATCACCGAGCCGCCGATCGAGACCGGCACGTTGATTTCGCCGGGGCCGCTCTTGTAGGGGCCGCGGTGAATGACCGAGCGGGCAAAGCATGGAAAGTCGGACGCGGCAAACGCGGCGACGTCGCGGATCGCGCCGTCGATCACATAGCCGGCAGCGCCACGATACTCGGCAATGGTCTTCATGATCTCGCCGACCAGCGCCCTGCTCTCGTCGCCGCCGCCATCGACCACGATCACGTCGCCGGGTCCAACCAGCTCAAGCGCCTTGTGAATGGCCAGATTGTCGCCCGGCCGGGTGCGGACGGTAAAGGCAACGCCCACCAGCCTGCCGCTGCGATGGAACGGCCGCAGCCCCACGGCGCCCGGCAGCCGGGCAAGGTTGTCGCTGATGATCGATGTCGACGCGCTCCTGAATGCCTCGATCAACTCAGACGCCGGCTTTGGCACGCTATCCATGGCAATGGTGACGCTCATGCAGTTGGTTTCCCTGATGCTTCTTCTTGTTCGCGGACATCTTTGATAGCGCCAAACCCGGGCAATCAAATACCTTTTTGCACAGATTGATATGCCAAAATTCTATTCCA
Source organism: Bradyrhizobium sp. AUGA SZCCT0176 (assembly GCF_018130145.1). Classification (GTDB taxonomy): domain Bacteria; phylum Pseudomonadota; class Alphaproteobacteria; order Rhizobiales; family Xanthobacteraceae; genus Bradyrhizobium. The sequence continues at coordinate 159,768 of NZ_JAFCMB010000007.1, forward strand.
TTGGGCTGTATTGGAATCGGGATCGCGTGAGCTCGCCGGGAAATCGGCGGCCGGTCGAACGGATTTTCATCAGATGTGAGCTCGCGCCCCTTCGTTGTGCACGCTGTTCGGCGAAACCGCACCGGACCCGCACAGGGAATAAATGGCAAAGTCCTGCCACAATGCGTCAACAGGCTGACTGCGGCGGAAGCCGCCTCCGACCGGCTTCCGCCCAATTGGGTCCAAACCCCTTTCGCGTTGAATTTCCAGAATAAATTCCAATGAACCGCCGGTGGGTTCCATCATTCACAGGCAAGAAATCAGCGCTGGAAAATCGCCGGGTTCCGGGGGTGACAAGGCCTCTCAAAATGGCGACAATCGGTTTAATCCATGACCGCAAATCAACTTTGGAACTCACGTTGAGGAAACTTCGTCCGTGATTGCGTTACCATCATCGCTGCTCGCTATCGCAGCCGTCGCCGGCCTCGTCGTGCTGAGCCCGGTGCATGCGCATGCGCAGTGGTGGCGCGGCACGCCGGTCGACTTCGAATCTTGCGCTGACGCCGCCGAGAAGGCGAAGACCAAGGAAGACAAGACGTCAGCGCTTGCCGAATGCAACGCGAAGTTCGCCGGCCGCCGCAAGCCTGGCGGCGGCTACACCTATTACGACTTCATGCAGGACCGAACCTTCGACATCGCGGGGCCCAACCCGACGCCGGAAGAGCAGAAGAAGATCGACCAGCAATATACCGCCTATCTGGAAAGCCAGCGCCGCAGCAGCATCGCGGCGGCCTTCACGGCCAAACAACAGCAGCAGCAACCGGAACCGCAACGCGACGTGCAGCAGGTGGCGCTGCGAACCGAGGTCGAAAAAATCCCGGTGCCGGTGGCAAGCCCGGTCAAGCAGGCCGCGCGCATCAAGGCTTCCAACTGCGCAAAAAATTCCTTCTCCTGCGAATGGCCGCGACTGTCGCAAAGCATCGACGATTTGAAGAAGCTGTTCAACCCGCCGCCGGCCAAGCCGAAGCGGGGCTGATTTCTTCCGTCGTCCCGGCATAGTTTCTTTCGTCGTCCCGGCGAAGGCCGGGACCCATACGCCGCGGCCCATCGGCAAGGGCTCTGGCGTTAGATGCCTTATAAAACAATCATGGCCGCGGCGTATGGGTCCCCCGATGCGCAATTGCGCATCTGAGATCGCGCTGCGCTTGTCCGGGACGACAACATCAATCCGCAATCACGATCGCATCAGCATCAATCAATTCGCTGGCGCGCGCTTGCTGCGGCGCGGCGGCTTCATCACTGGCGCGACCGGTCTATGGGCCCGCGCCGCGGCCGCCCGCTGCTCCTGCAGCCGCGCCTCATAGCCCGGCGACGGCGTCGCAACGGGCGGCACGGCATACGCGGGAAGCACGGATAGCCAGCCAAGAAAGGCGGCGATCGCCAGAGGGGCTGTTCGTGTCGGTTTCATGCCGCTTCTCCCAGTGAACGCTCCCAGGCAAAACTCGCGCAGCACCGGCGCCATTTCAAGGCAACCGACAACTTCAGCTGCGGACCTGATCCGGTGTCAGCCCCGGCGAACCCTGGCCGGCGGCCTCGGCTTTGCGGATCAGTTCGACGACCCGGCGCGACAGCGGCACGTCCAGCCCGCGCCGCTCGGCGATCTCGGTGATGACGCCCTGAAAATAATCGATCTCGGTGCGGCGGCCGCGTTGCAGATCTTCCCACATCGAGGAGCGCGCTTCGGGATCGATCTTCATCGTCCGTCCCAGCACAGCTTCGAACATCATATCCGGCAAACGCAGTAAATGCGGCATCCAGCCCGGCGGCAGCGGCGTCGGCGAAACCGGCTTGATGCCCTCTGCGCGCATCGCCGCCAATCCTTCCGTCACCTGGTCGGCAAACAACCGCCGCCAGGGCCGTTGCGCAAGTTGGCGGCGCAGCGGCAAATCGGCCAGCGCATTGAGCGCGTTGTTGAGATTGAGCAGCAGCTTGCCCCATTGCACGCCATCGATATTGCCGGTCGGGCGCATGTTCAGTCCGGGCACCGAAAGCTTTTCGGCGGTACCGGCGGCGTCCTGTTCGATCACGATGTCGCCCGACGTCGCGCGATGAAACCGCCCCTCGCCTGCCGTGATCACATTGAACGGCACCATGCCGCCGAGCACGCGCCGGCCGGGCAAGCGATTGCGCAGCACCGCAACATTGCCGACGCCGTTCTGCAGGCTGACGACAATGACATCTGATGGAGCGTGCCGTGCGATGATATCCGCCATGTCAGCGGTATCGGCGCTTTTGACTGACACCAGCACCACGCCGGCATCCCCAAGGATTGCGGGATTATCCGACAGCGTGAGCTTCCTGGCATCAAGCGTTTGATCGAAGCCTTCAAAGCTCGTCGGCCGCAGGCCTTTGGCCTCGATCTCGGCGATCACGCGCGGGCGTGCCAGCAAGGCGACACGGCGGCCGCCGGCCGCCAGCATGCCGCCGACGAAGCAGCCGATGCTGCCCGCGCCCGCCACGCCAATCGTTCGGCCTGCGTTCATCTTCAATTGCCTCTATTTTGCCGGCCGTTCGATAGCAGAACCGGCGCCCGGTGCCTATCGAAGGCGCAAACGCTTATCCGGGCGCGCCTTGTAACCGTCATGGGCCACCGTTATGTTTCGCCCGGGGGCTGACACGCTGCAGGAGACTACCATGGGTTTACTCGACATACTCAACGGCATGCAGAACGGCCCGCGCGGCCCCGGCAACCCGAACGCGCAATCGGACAGCAAGGAGGGCATGTCGCCGATGACCATGGCGATCCTGGCTCTGCTGGCCTGGAAAGCCATGAAACATTTCGGCGGCAGTCAGCCCGGTGCAGCGCCCTCGGCGCCTTCTGCCCCGCCGAAACTGCCCGGTAACGTGACTGCGGGCCTGCCCGGCGGCTTAGGTGGTGCTTTGGGCGGAGGCGGCCTCAGCGATCTGATGAAGGGCGGCCTCGGCGGCTTGCTCGCCGGCGGCGCCGCCGGCAGCATCCTCAGTGGCGGTCTCGGCGACCTGCTCAAGCAGTTTCAGGAGAAGGGCCAGGGCGACGCGGCGAGTTCATGGGTCAGCAACGGCCCCAACAAGGAGATCGCACCGGGCGATCTCGCCAGTGCGCTCGGCGCCGACCAGATCGAATCGCTGTCCTCGCAGACCGGTATGTCGCGCGATGATCTGCTGCAGGGTCTCAGCCAGTATCTGCCCGACGTGATCAATCACCTGACGCCGGACGGAAGGCTGCCGGACGAGAACGAAATCTCAGGCCGGCTTTGATGCCGCGGCGCGCTCGCGCCGCATTCTCCCTCATAGAACATTGCAAAGGACCATCGCCATGGGTGGCATTATCTGGGTCATCGTCGTCGGCTTTGTCGCCGGAATTATCGCGCGCCTGCTTTCGCCCGGCCCCAACAATCCGAGCGGCTTCATCCTGACCACGGTGCTCGGCATCGCCGGCGCGTTTCTCGCAACCTTCATCGGCCAGGCGATGGGCTATTACAGTGCCAGTCAGGGCGCCGGCTTCGTCACCGCCACCATCGGCGCGCTGATCGTGCTGTTCATCTGGAACCGGCTGGTGGCCAGCCGCGTGATTTCGGATCCGGGTAATCGGTAACTATCCCGTCGTCCCGGCGAACGCCGGGACGACGAATAATTGCACGAGCCTCACAAAACCAAATGCATCCCCGCATCCATGCGCACGAACTCGCCGGTCATCTGTCCCGACGCCGGCGAGGCGAGGAAGCAGACGAGCTGCGCGATATCGTCAGCCGTTGAGGCCGTCTTCAGCGGCACCTTCGCAATCACCGAATCCCGCACCGCCTTGGCGCCAGCCTCGCCACGACCCTTGGTGAACCAGGGCGTGTCGATGTAGCCCGGGCATACCGTATTGACGCGGATCAACGGCGCCAATGCGCGCCCCAGCGATTGCGTCATGGTGTTGAGCGCGCCCTTGCTCGCGGCATAGGCGACCGACGAGCCGCCGCCGGAAATGCCGGCCACCGACGACACGTTGACCACGGCGGACGCCCGCCCGGAGGCCTTGGCGCCCGCTTCAAGCTGCGCACGCGCGGCGCGGATCATCTGGAACGGGCCGATGGTGTTGACGGCATAGATACGCTGGAAATCTTCCGCCGTCAGATCATCCATCTTGTCGTGCGGCACATGCTTGGTGGTGCCGGCATTATTGACGAGGACGTCAAGCCGTCCCCAGGATGCGGCAGCCGCGGCGATCTTCTTGCAATCCTCGTCGCGCGAGACGTCGCCCTGCACCACGATGACTTCGGCGCCCGCCGTGCGGCAGAGGTCAGCGGTCGCTTCGGCCTCGGCCTTGCTGTTGGAATAATTGACGACGATACGCGCACCGCCCTTGGCCAGAATGGCCGCGGTCGCAGCCCCAAGGCCGGATGCCGAACCCGTTATGATCGCGCACAAACCATCCTTCGACATCCGCATTTCCTCTTTTTGTTTTGAAACTTTGTTCGAACCTATTTCCGCGTCTACCATATCGCGCGGCAAAGCCCCTGCAAATCGGGGAAATCCGTTGCGCGGAATTTATTCTTCGCCTGTCGCTCCGCATGCCGCCGCCGCAGGCAGCCCTGCGGGCAGCGCTTGTCAGGGCTATGGCTTTTCCGCATCATAAAGCGCAAGAAAAGACCGCACCTAAGCTTGGCGGAACAGCCGGGCCCAGTGCCAATAAGCTGTGCCAATCAAGATGAGGAACGCTGTGGCGGAGAGTGAGAACATCGTTGCCGAGACCGCGGAGAAGATCTTCGCCGATCTCGCCGACGCCCAAACCATCAATCGCGACAAGGACGGCGCGTGGAAGGCCCCGCTTTGGCAGGCGCTGAGCGAGTCCGGCCTGCCGCTGTCCTGGGTGCCGGAGGATTGCGGCGGTTCGGGCGCGAGTCTTGCCGAAGGCTTTTCCGTTCTCAGCGCCGCCGGACGTTTTGCGGTCGCGGTACCGCTGGCCGAAACCATGCTGGCGGGATGGCTGCTGGCGCAGGCGAAAATCTCCTCGCCCGACGGCGAAATGACGGTCGCGCCCGCAAGCCCGAAAGACCGCATCACGCTCAACGCCGATGGCAGCCTGTCGGGTAAGGCCCGCGGCGTGCCGTTTGCGAAGGCCGCCAAGCACATCGCGGTCGTCGCCGGCGATGCCAAGGGTCTCTCGATCGCGCTCGTTGAAGCCGCCAAGTGCCGGATCGATGCCGGCCTCGGCCTCGGCGGTGACCACAGCGACACCGTGACCTTCGACAAGGCGCAGCCGATCACGACCCGGCCGGCGCCGAAAGGTTTTGAGCAAACCCATCTGATGCTGATGGGCGGCGTCGCCCGCTCCCTGCAGATCGCGGGCGCGCTGGAATCGATGCTGGAAATTTCCGTGCGCTATTCCAACGAGCGCGTCGCCTTCGAGAAGAAGATTTCGAAATTCCAGGCGGTGCAGCACAATTTGGCGCGGCTCGCGGGCGAGTCGGCAGCGGCGCTTGCCGCAGCGACCTCGGCCGCAGATGCCATCGCCAACGCCACTTCATTCAACGACGAAGTGTTCCTCGAAGCGGTATCGGCGAAAATCCGTTGCTCGGAAGCGGCCGAAAAGGGCGGCGGCATCGCCCATCAGGTGCATGGCGCGATCGGCTTCACTATCGAACACATCCTGCATCGCTACTCGCTGCGGGCGCTGGGATGGCGCGACGATTTCGGCTCCGAAAGCTACTGGGCGGTCGAGCTCGGCAAGCTCGTTGCCGTCAGAGGCGCCGATGAATTGTGGCCGCTGGTGGCCTCGCGCTGATTTTTCATAACCGCTTGCCTGCATAGAGACGCACCATGACCGCAGCCCTCCGTTTCGATCCGATCCGCCTGCCGCCCGAATGCGAACAGCTTCGCAAGGAAGTGCGCGCCTTCCTCGCCGAAGAAATCGCCGCCGGCACCTTCGATCCGCACCAGCCCAACCGCGAAGACACCGACGCACCGGAATTCTCCCGCCGGGTCGGCGCCAAGGGCTGGCTCGGCATGACCTGGCCGAAGAAGTATGGCGGCCATGAGCGCTCGTTCCTCGAGCGTTATGTGGTCACCGAAGAGATGCGCGTCGCCAACGCGCCGACGCGGCGCTTCTTCGTCGCCGATCGCCAGAGCGGCCCGGTGCTGCTGAAATACGCGCCCGAGAACATCAAGATGGATATCCTGCCGCGCATCTGCCGCGGCGAGGTCTGCTTTGCGATCGGCATGAGCGAGCCGAACTCCGGCTCCGATTTGTTCGCGGCCAAGACCCGCGCCACCAAGACCGACGGCGGCTACCTGATCAACGGCACCAAGATCTGGACCTCGTCGGCCCATATCGCCGACTACATGATCGCGATCTTCCGGACGTCACCGCCCACGAAAGAGAACCGCCGCCACGGCCTGACCCAGTTTCTCGTCAAGATGAAGCAGCCGGGCATCGAGGTGAACCCGATCCAGCAGATCACCGGCCAGTACGAGTTCAACGAAGTTGTTTTCACCGACTTCTTCGTTCCCGAAGATCACGTGCTCGGCGAAGTCGACGGCGCCTGGAAGCAGGCGACCTCGGAGCTCGCCTATGAACGCTCGGGCCCCGAACGTTTTCTCGAGACCTATTACGTGCTGACCGAACTGGTCCGCGCCGTCGGCAAGAACCCGGACACCCGGAGCGCCGAGGGCATCGGCCGCCTGGTCGCGCAGTTGCACACGATGCGGCGCATGTCGGTGTCGGTGGCGGGCATGCTGCAGGCCGGCAAGGAGCCGGTGGTGGAAGCTTCCATCGTCAAGGATATCGGCACGGTGTGGGAGCAGGCGCTGCCGCACCGGGTGCGCGACCTTGCGGCGTTCGTCGAGGAAACCGCAACCAACCGCGAGACGCTGGAAAACCAGCTTTCATTTGCGATCAAGACCGCACCAAAACTGACGATCCAGGGCGGCACCACCGAAGTGCTGCGCGGCATCATCGCCCGTGGGCTGGGTTTGCGTTAATTCAACGAGGAAACAAAATGACAAAATACACTGATATCGGCGTCGAGAAGCACGGCCATGTCGGCCTGATCGAAATCCAGCGGCCGCCGCTGAACTTCTTCGACATTTCGCTGATCAACCAGATCGCGGATGCGCTCGAGGAATTCGACCAGGATATCGAAATCCGCGCGTCGGTTCTCGCGGCCCAGGGCAAGGCGTTCTGCGCCGGCGCCAATTTCAGCGATCCAAAGCGGCAGGAGCAGGAAGCCGCCGAGGCGGCAGCAGCCAAAAAGGGCGATCCCGCCGACAGCCTCGGTTCGATCAACAGTCTTTATCTGCACGCGGTGCGCATCTTCCGCGCCAAGAAGCCGATCGTGGCAGCCGTGCAGGGCGCGGCCATCGGCGGCGGCCTCGGTCTTGCGGTATCGGCTGATTTCCGCGTCACCTGCCCGGAGGCGCGCTTTGCCGCCAACTTCACCAAACTCGGTTTTCATCCGGGCTTCGGGCTGACCACGACGCTTCCCGAACTGGTCGGCAAGAACAACGCCGAACTGATCTTCTACACCAGCCGCCGCGTTACCGGCGAGGAGGCCACCAAAATGGGCCTCGCCAACCTCTGCGTGCCGCAGGATCAGGTGCGCGCCGAAGCCATGAAGCTCGCAGCTGAAATCGCCGAATGCTCACCGCTCGGCCTGCTCTCGACCCGTGCCACCATGCGCGCCGGTCTCGCCGACCGCGTGCTGGCCGCGACCAATCACGAACTCGCCGAACAGTCCCGCCTGCGTGCCACCGAGGACTTCAAGGAAGGCGTCAAGGCCACGGCTGAGCGAAGGGTCGCGAACTTCAAGGGGCGGTGAGGTCTTGTAGGCGCGCGCTGCTCTCTCAACACGTCGTCCCGGCCTTGAGCTCAGATGCGCAATTGCGCATCGGGGGACCCATACGCCGTGTCCTCTCGGTGTGGGCACCGGCGTTAGATGTCTTTCCAAGACAATCAAGGCCGCGGAGTATGGGTCCCGGCGTTCGCCGGGACGACCCGTTCTTAGTTCTTGCGCACCACCAGCGCATCCACGATCGTCACGCCCTGCCCCTCCGGGTGCACCAGCACCGGATTGATCTCGATCTCCGAAATTTTCTCGGCATATTGCGCGGCCAGCACCGACAGCTCTGAAATCAATCGCGACAGCGCGGCGACATCGGCCTTCGCCGCGCCACGAAACCCGTTCAGCAGCGGCGCGGCTTTCAGAGCTCCCAGCATCACCGTCGCCTCTTCCGCACTCACCGGCGCCGGCCGGTAGATCACGTCGCGAAACAATTCCGTGGTGATGCCGCCGAGGCCGACCATGATGACCGGCCCGAACACCTTGTCCGTCAGCGTGCCGACGATGATCTCGACGCCCTTTCTGGCCATCGGGCCGACCAGCACGCCCTGGATCGCGGCATCCGGCCGGTGTTTTCGCGCGTTGTCGAGCAGCATGCCATAGGCCGTAAACGCTTCGCCCTTGGTCGCGATGTTGACGCGGACGCCGCCGACCTCGCTCTTGTGCGGGATGTCGCGCGACTGGATTTTCATGACCAGCGGAAAGCCCGCGCGTGCGATCGCGGCATCCAGTTCGCCTCGATCAGTCACCAGCATCTCGTCCGGCAGCGCGATGCCAGCGCCACGCAGCAACGACTTGCTGTCGAACTCCGACAGCGCCAGTGATTTCAGATATGCGGAGAGATCGCGCGCGGGCAAAACCGCCACATCCGCCGCTGGCGCCAGTCTGAAATTCGCAACTTCAACCAGCCGCCGCATCGCGACGCCGACATGCGTGAGGCCCGAAAACACCACGACGCCGGATTTCGCAAGCTCCGTCCGCGCGAACGTCGACGGCAGCGTGTAGGAATAGAACACGATCGGCTTGTTCTGCGCCGCTATCACCGGCTTCAGCTCGGCCTCCTTGAACGCCATCCGCACCTCGCTCGACAGCGACAGCACCACCAGGATGGCGTCGACCTCGTCGGAGGCGGCGAGCAGATCGATGCTCTTTTGCAATCCGCCGCTGCTGGCGCCTTGCGCGGTGACGTCGATCGGATTGCCCGCGGCGCCATAGGACGGCATCCACTTCCTGATTTCGCTTTGGATCGAAGGCGACAGCTCCGGTACCTTCAGCCCCTGCATCGAGACGGTATCGGCGCCCCAGATCCCGCCGCCACCGGACACGGTCAGCACCGCGACGCGGTCGCCCTTCGGCAGCGGATTCGTCGTCAGCACAGATGCGATGGTCACCGCCTCATCGAGATCGTTGGAGACGATAAAGCCATATTTTGCAAATACCGCGTCATAGGCGGCCGACCATCCGGCCATGCTGGCGGTGTGCGAGGCCGCGGCGCGCTCGCCCGCGCCGGAACGGCCGACTTTTGTGACGATCACAGGCTTTCGCATTTCCGCGGCGCGGCGCGCGGCGGCGAGAAATTTGTCGACGTCGCGGATGCCTTCGATGAACAGCAGGATCACGTCGGTGGAGGCATCCTGCACCATGTAATCCAAAAATTCGCCGGCGCCGAGATCGCTTTCATTGCCGGCGCTGACGCAATAGCTGATCGCAACGCCAAGCGCCTTGGCGCGATGCTTGATGGCAAAGCCGATGCCGCCGGATTGCGCGACAATGGCGATCCGCCTTGTGGTCGCAACCAGCGGCACATGACCCGGCTTGACGTCGACCGTCGGGCTGAAGGTGGCCGCGACCTTCTGCACTTCGCTCAGGAAACCTTCGGCATTGGGACCTGAAATCCGCATGCCGGTGCGCTTCGCAATCGCTACGATCTTGTCCTGCATCGCGGCGCTGTCGCCGCCTTCCTCCGCAAAGCCCGAGGAGATGATGACGGCATTCTTCACGCCGACCGCGGCACATTCCTCCAGCGCGCCCACCACGGCGCGGGCGGGAATGATGATGATGGCGAGATCGACCGGCGCGCCGACCTCGGCGATGGTCTTGTAGCATTTCAGCCCGTCGATATCGGGGTAGTTCGGGTTGATCGGATAGATCCTGCCCGGATATTCGTTCTTGCGCAGCATCGATAGCAGCCGCCCCGGAATCTTCTCATGATCGCGCGAGGCGCCGATCAGCGCGATGCTGTCGGGCGCGAAGAAACTGTCGAGCGGATGCGGCATGATTTACTCCGTCATGGCCGGGCTTGACCCGGCCATCCACGTCTTTCGTGCTGTCAGACCTTAAAGACGTGGATGCCCGGGACAAGCCCGGGCATGACGACTTCAAACGGCGGCAATCCTCACACCGTAAGACTAAACCTCACCCCGCACAGATCAAACCCATCCCCGGTCACCTTGCAGCCCTTCGCCCTGGCTGCATCGCGCACCTTGGCGATATCGGCGACCCTGAACGTCAGCCCGCTCATCAGATCGGCAGGCCCGTTGACGAAGCGGAAGCTGGCATTGGGCAGTTTCAGCTCCGGCTCGCCCTTCGCGTTCTTGCTGACGGCGACGCCGATGATCTTGCCCCAATGCGCGGCCAGCACCTCCGGTTCCGGGCTTTCCATCTCGACCCCGAGCAAGGCCAGCGTCACATCCTTAGCGATCGACTTTTGCCAGTCGGGACCGGCCGGCGGATAGGGTCCCAGAATGTCGTCGCTGCCTTCGGTGTGGTTGAACTCGATGAAGGCGGCGCGGCAATCGCGCGGGTGCAGTTGCACGCCGTGGTACGGCGCGTGCGTGATCACGTTTGCGGTGCGCACGCCCATCTCGTTCGCGCGCTTGCCATAGGCATCGGGATCATCGCAGCAGAAGATCGCCATATAGCCGCCGCGGCCGCCATTCTTGTCGATGAAGCGCCCCGCCGCGGTGCCCGGCTGGAACGGCGCCACCACTTCCAGCAGGATCGTATCGACCGGCAGCAGCGCATTCTCCAGGCCGTATTTGGCGACATTGCCGTCGCGGAAGCACTCGTTCAGGCCCATGATGGCGGCAATGTCCGAAATCACGGGCTCCAGATGCGGCGCCACCAGGCAGATCTGCCGCAGCCTCATATAGCCGGCCATATCGCGACCCTCTCAGTGATTCTGGAATACGGGCTTGCGCTTCTCGACGAACGCCTTCGCCGCTTCCTTATGATCGAGGGTCTCGCCCGAACGCGAATGGTGGATCGCCTCGGCATCAAAGCATTCTTCCAGCGACATCGTCTCGGCGTTGTTGATGTTGCGCTTGATGTAGCCGAGCGTGATCGACGGGCCCTGCGCCAGCGACAGCGCCAGATCATGCGCGACCGCCTCGACTTCCGCGTCGGGCACCACCTTGGTCACCATGCCGAGATTGTAGGCCTCCTGCGCGCTGAGCACCGGCGAGGTCAGGTACAATTCGCGCGCCTTGGCGCTCCCAAGCATTTGGGTGAGAAAATACGTGCCGCCGTAGTCACCGGACAGTCCGACTTTTGCAAACGCCGTCGTGATCTTGCAAGACGCGCTGGCAACACGGAGATCGCAGGCAAGCGCGATCGAGAGCCCGGCGCCGGCGGCGGCGCCATCGACCTGCGCCACCACGGGCTTTTGCATCTGGTGCAGGATGCGTGAGACTTCCATGCCGCGGCGGAGATTGACCATCTTGGCTTCGAACGACAGCGGCGCCCGGCCCTCCGCCATCGATTTGACGTCGCCGCCGACGCAGAACGTGCCGCCGGCGCCCTTCAGCAGCACCGCGCGCACCTCGTGATCCTCGGCCGCGCGCCGCGCCGCCTCGACGAGACCACGCGTCATGTCGGGATTGAGCGCATTGCGCCGGTCGGGACGGTTCATGATGATGGTGAGCAAGCCCTGGTCGAGCTGCTGGAGGACCATTTCGTTCTGGCTCATGTGCGGGTTCTTTCGTGGTTATTGGTTGGCTCTCTCGACGTCATTGCGAGCGTAGCGAAGCAATCCATGTCTCGGCATAACGGATAGATGGATTGCTTCGTCGCTTACGCTCCCTTGCACAAACGCTTCGCGTTTGTTGCAGGCAATGAGGGGGCTACTTTTTGACAAGCGGGCAGCGCGACAATTCCAGCGACTGGAACGCCTCATTGCCGGGAATGGTCGCCAGCAGCTTGTAGTCGTCCCAGCGGCCTTTCGATTCCGACGGCTTCTTGACCTCGAACAGATACATGTCGTGCACCATGCGGCCGTCTTCACGGATCTTGCCGTTCTTGGCGAACATGTCGTTGATCGGCGTCTCCTTCATGACTTTCATGACGGCCGCCGAATCGGTGGTACCTGCGGCCTTCACCGCCTTGAGGTAATGCGTGACGGAGGAGTAGACGCCGGCCTGCGCCGACGTCGGCACGCGCTTGATGCGGTCCATGAAACGTTTTGAGAACGCGCGGGTATCGTCGTTGAGATCCCAGTAAAAGGCTTCGGCAAGCAGCAGGCCCTGTGCGGTCTCGAGCCCGATGCTGTCGATATCGGTGACAAAGGCGAGCAGCGGCGCGACCTTCTGGCCGCTCTTCATCAATCCGAACTCGGATGCCTGCTTGATGGCGTTGATGGTGTCGCCGCCGGCATTGGCGAGGCCAATCACCTTGGCCTTGGAAGACTGCGCCTGCAGCAGGAACGAGGAGAAGTCGGACGTGTTGAGCGGATGGCGCACGCTGCCAACGACCTTGCCGCCGGACTTCGTCACGACATTGGCGGTGTCCTTTTCCAGATCATGTCCGAAGGCGTAGTCAGCCGTCAGGAAATACCAGCTGTCGAGGCCCTGCTTGACGGAGGCCAAACCGGTCACATTGGCCTGGCCGAACGTATCGAACACGTAGTGGACGGTCAGGGGACCGCAGGCTTCGTTGGTGAGCCGGATCGAGCCGGGGCCGTTGAAGATCACGATCTTGTTGCGCGTCTTGGCGATCTCGCCGGCGGCCAGCGCGGTTGCGGACGCCGCGACGTCGAACAGCATTTCGACGCCCTGATTGTCGAACATGTCACGGGCGATGTTGGCGGAAAGGTCGGCCTTGTTCTGGTGGTCGGCCGCGATGATCTCGATCTTGCGGCCGAGCACCTCGCCGCCGAAATCCTCCACCGCCAGCTTCGCCGCATATTCGCTGCCGGGCCCGGTGATGTCGGCGTATAGGCTCGACATGTCGAGGATGCCGCCAAGCTTGAGCGGCGGCTTGGCTTGCGCCAGCGCAGCCGTGCTCGACATCGCCAGAACAGCGGCGAAAATGCCCGTGACAACCCGCTTCATGAAGGCCTCCCTTTTTTTGCGTGCCGCATTACCTGCGGCTTTGAAATTTACTCGGCGCGATCATGCCGCATGGCACCCATAGCGGCAAGGCGCGTGCGAAGCGTGTCTCGCATGCGTTTTTCCGTTAAGCGGAATGGAGATGATGGGAGAAGCTCGTCATGGCCGGGCTTGTCCCGGCCATCCACGTCTTCTTTCGCGTTCAACTAAAGCAAAGACGTGGATGCCCGGCACAAGGCCGGGCATGACGACGCTCGGTACCAACGCGCGATTTCATGGATCTCTTTTTGAGAGAGACTCTGAGGGGCCTACAAAGCAAGTCTCCAGGAGCGACCACTGGGGCCTCCATGGTTCGAGACGGCGCATGGGCGCCTCCTCACCATGAGGATTGATGATGCGGTATGATGCTATCACACAAGGAGCCGACACCAACGGTATGAGACGCGTGGACCAAAACCGTCACAGTTCGCACATCGCGGTCATGCTGATATGTGGCTTGGCCGTCATGGCCACCACTCCCGCCAACGCCGCCGGCTGCATCTTCGAACCGCAAGGCGAAGGCCGCGTCGCCGCCGTGATCGACGCGCGCAGCTTTCGCCTCGATGACGGCCGCGAAGTCCGCCTCGCCGGCATCGTGCCGTCAGTCACGGACAAGGCGAACGGCGCGGCAGCCCTGGCATCGATCGTCACCGGGCGCGACGTGACGCTGCGCGGCGACGACGACGCGCCGGACCGTTATGGCCGCCAGTCCGCCTTCGTGTTCCTGCCGGGTTCCGAGACGCCGGTACAAAGCGAGCTGCTGCGTCGTGGCGAGGCGCTGGTTTCGACCGAAATGGCCGACAAGGACTGCGCCGCGGAACTTGCGGCCGCCGAGGCCGACGCGCGGCGGGCCAAAAGGGGAACCTGGGCCGACCCGGCGGCCATAAAAAACGCGGAAAGTCCCGGCGATATTTTGGCCGGGATTGGGCGCTTTTCGGTGGTCGAGGGCAAGGTTTTGTCCGTGCGGCAGGCAGGGGCAACGACCTATCTGAATTTTGGCCGGAACTGGACACGGGACTTTGCTGTGACTATTTCAAGGCGCATGATGCCTGCGTTCGAGGCGGCCGGGCTGTCGCCTAAGTCCTTCGAAAATCGACGGATTCGTGTCCGCGGCTATGTCGAGGCGCGGGGTGGGCCACGGATCGACTTGCTGCGGGTGGGGCAAATTGAAGTGCTGGGTGGGAACTGAAGCGTTTTCGAGCGAAGTGGGTACCGGTTCGCGTGAAGAAAACGCGTCAAAGAAGGAATTGGGCACGGGCTGCACGAGCTGATTGCATCCAATCGGACCGTGCCCTCGTTTCAGAAGAGAAGAGTGGACTGACGTGACGAAGCGTTCAGGACGGCGCGAGGGAAGTACAGGCCGCCGCCTTTTGGCTGCGTCGGCCGTGCTGTGCGCTGCTTTGACGCTGTCGGGCTGCGGCAGCGTCGGCGGCCGGTTCGAGACAGCAGCGCCGACGGCCACGTCGCCCGCCAAACCGAACCGCACCGTGGCGCAGACACCGGCGAGCGAGCGCGAGCATGAGCGCATCCTCTCCTCCTATGGCGGCGCCTATGACGATCCGAAGCTGGAAGCGCTGATCAGCAAAACCGTCGACCGGCTGGTCGCGGCCTCCGACCGTCCCGACCAGGCCTATCGGGTTACGATCCTGAACTCCGGCGCGGTCAACGCGTTCGCACTGCCGACCGGCCAGCTCTATGTGACGCGCGGCCTGATCGCGCTCGCCAGCGACACCTCGGAATTGTCCTCGGTGCTGAGCCACGAAATGGCGCATGTGCTGGCCAAGCACGCCTCGATCCGCGACGACAAGGCCAGGCAGGCCGCTGTCGTCACCCGCGTCGTGACAGACATGAGCAACGATCCGGATCTGACCGCGCTGGCGCTTGCAAAAACAAAACTGACGATGGCGAGCTTCTCCCGCGCCCAGGAGTTCGAGGCCGATGGCATCGGCGTCGGCATTTCGGCGCGCGCGCATTTCGATCCCTACGGCGCCTCGCGCTTCCTGAGCGCGATGGAGCGCAACGCGGCGCTGAAGGCCGGCAAGACCTCGCTCGATCCCCGCGCGCAGGACTTTCTGTCGTCGCACCCGGCAACCCCGGAGCGCGTGCAGAATGCGCAGAACTCGGCCCGGCAATTCTCGTCGCCGGAAGGCGGCGAGCGCGACCGCGAGACTTATCTCGCCGCGATCGACAACATCGTCTATGGCGAAGACCCCAGCGAAGGGTTTGTGCGCGGGCGGCGCTTCCTGCATCCCAAGCTCGGTTTCTCGTTTGCCGCCCCCGACACGTTCACGCTCGACAACACCGCGCAGGCCGTGATCGGCGTCCGCGAGGGCGGCTCGCAGGCGATGCGCTTCGACGTGGTGCGGGTGCCGGCCGAGCAGACGCTCGGCGACTACCTCAATTCCGGCTGGATGGAAGGTGTCGAGAAGGCCTCGACCGAGGACCTCACCATCAACGGCTTCCCGGCGGCGTCGGCTTCGGCGAGTGGCGACCAGTGGCAGTTCAAGGTCTACGCGCTGCGCTTCGGCAGCGACGTCTACCGCTTCATTTTTGCCGCCAAGCAGAAGACCACTGAAAGCGAGCGCAATGCGCGCGAAACCGTCAACTCGTTCCGCCGCCTGACGCTCGAGGAGATTCAGGCGGCACGACCGCTCCGCATAAAAGTCATCACCGTGCAGCCCGGCGACACCGTGGAATCGCTCTCGCACCGCATGGCCGGCGTCGACCGCCCGGCCCAGCGCTTCCGCATCCTCAACGGCCTCGACGCCACCGCCCAGGTCAAGACCCGCGACCGCGTCAAGATCGTGGTGGATTGACGCGCGAAAAGCGCGTCATCCCTGATGCGCAATTGCGCATCGGGGGACCCATAACCACCGATTTGCGTTGTTGCAGGACGCTGTAGCCGCAGCCGATCCGACCATGCGCATTGGTGGCTATGGATCCCGGCCTTCGCCGGGACGACGCATCAATGTATGGCAAGCGCTCGGTCTACTCGCTCACCTGAGGACAATTGCGCCTCAGTGCCTGCTCGGCTCAAGCACCACGACCACGCCCGTCATTTCCGGTTCATGCGGCCTCAGACTGGTGAGCGTCGCATCGCTCCAGTCGGCGAGACTGACGACTTCGCCGCTCTGAGCCTCCGTCTCCGGCGCCCCGGTAGGTTCGAGAACCTTGAGGCCGCGGGTATCCAGAAAGAACGTGTGGTTCCCGAACAGATTGTTCAGCTGCGGGACCGCCGGATGATCGTCGGGAAGAACCTCGGCCTGGAACTGGCTCAGGGTTTGTTTAACCTGTGTCGAGCTCAACTTCATGATCTGCTCCATCTAGACTAGTGCGCGATTTTGTTGGTGCGCGATTCTGCCCTGTCTGGGTGTGTTCCCCTCCTGTCTGTTCCCGCGTGCATCGGACAAGCCCAAGGCAAGGGCAAGGCAAATCCAATTCGTTCCCGGGCGTGCGATCGTGGATCGGGGTGCAGCCAAAGCTCTGAATGTTGCCGGCCACATGCCTCGAATGAATCCGCGCTGAAAACGTTCCGGCTTCTCACGGTAAATTTCAGGACACGTTCGCTCCTGATCGCGAGCCTGCCGAAATACGGTGCAAGCGGCTCAAGCAGCGACAAGCCGCTCGATTTCGGCAACCGGATGCGATGTCAGTTCCTTTGGAATTTCCGCAATCACGCGCGCGATGACCTCCGCGTGGAGGGCCTTGCGAAGATTGCCCAGCACTTTCGGCGGGGCGATAATGACAAGCTTCTCGAAAAGATTGGCGTGGGCATGGCGATACAGCGCGTCGGCAAGCTCGCCGGCAAATCGCTCCTCGGCAATGTGGTGCCAGTCTGTTTCTTCCATGGCGCTCCGCGCCACACCAACACTTGCGTTGGAGCGCCCCGGACGATCGGTACCCTGCTCGCGGGTCGGCGGATTGTCGCGCTCGATAATGCGTTCGACGATAAGGTGGACTTGATGCGCGGTGCCTTTGTTGCGCAGGAAGAGCGCCTTTTGACCGTCGCCGACCAGGATAAGCGCGTTGTGGGGAACTTGCGGTGTGAGTTCCGTGGCCATTCTTGCTCCAATCAGTTGCGTTGATTGACAACGCCAGAGCCAAGATAGGGTTTCCGCAAAGAAATGCCGGCGTCGGCATCGACATCGCGTCAAATGCGCACGCAATAGGCCTGCACCGCAGACTGCGTAAGACCTCCGTCGTCCCGGACAAGCGAGCGTAACGAGTGCGATCTCAGATGCGCAATTGCGCATCGGCGGACCCATAGCCACCGATGGTTATTCTCGCGCGAAGCTGGAGCCACGGCGAATTCTAACAACACGCATTCGTGGTTATGGGTCCCCGCCTTCGCGGGGACGACGTGGGGTTAGATATCGCCCCAAAACAAAAAGCCCGGTCTCTCGACCGGGCTTTTCGCAATTCAATCTGTGTAGCGTAGCTTACGCCGCCTCGTCCGCAACGGCAGCATCGTCACCGTCGGCGTCGGCCTCATCACCTTCACCGTCAGCTTCGCTACCGGCTTCGGTCTTGGCGCCGCGACGCGGGCTCTTGGCGAGCTGGCTCTCGATTTCCTTGACCGCTTCGGTCTCCGTCGAATGCTGGACGACGGCGATTTCGCGCGACAGGCGATCGAGCGCCGCTTCATAGAGCTGGCGTTCGCTGTAGGACTGTTCGGGCTGCGATTCCGAGCGATAGAGGTCGCGCACCACTTCGGCGATCGCAACGATGTCGCCCGAATTGATCTTTGCTTCGTATTCCTGCGCCCGGCGCGACCACATCGTGCGTTTTACGCGCGCGCGGCCTTTGAGCGTCTCAAGGGCCTTCTTGACCAGCGCCGGATCGGACAGCTTGCGCATGCCGACATTGGCGACCTTGGCGGTCGGCACCCGCAGCGTCATCTTGTCCTTCATGAAATTGATCACGAACAGCTCAAGCTTGGCGCCTGCGATCTCCTGCTCCTCGATCGCCAGAATCTGGCCGACACCGTGAGCGGGATAGACCACGAATTCATTGGCCTTGAAGCCCTGACGCTGGGTCACGACCTTCTTCGGCTCCTCCACGCGCGGGGCGGCAGCCTTCGGGGCCACCACGGCGGCCTTCGGAGCCACAACAGCGGCCTTGGGCGCAGCAACGGCAGCCTTGGGAGCAGCAGCGGCAGCTTTGGGGGCAGTCTTGGCGGCGACCTTCGAGGCAGTGGCCTTCGAAGCCGTCGCTTTCGCGGCGGTTTTTGCAGTCTTATCTGGCATTGAGCTTCTTTTGTTTTTCGAGGACTTTGTGGCTGCAGCCTTCTTGGCTTCCTTTACAGACGCCTTGGCACGGCCTTTGGTTGCGCTGCGGCTGGCCGCAGCGGCTTTTTTCGAAGTCTTTGAAACACTCTTTTTACGCGTTTTCTGTGACACAGCCTGCGCGCGGAACTGCCACGCCCCTGTTCGATGTTTTTACGGAACCACCGGGAGGGCCAAAGTTACGCAAGGCCGAATCCGGCTTGTAATGTGCCCAATATAGCACATTTTCCGCAAAAATCAATGATTTACGCCCTGTTTCGGACCTTCTCAGGGACCTTTCGGTCATAAGTCCGTCAACAAGGTTAAATCGGCAGGCTGTGTATGGGTCTGGCGGCTCCGAATTAGGTTCAAATTAGGTCCGGAGCGGTCTCAACTGGTCTGGAAGGGGCGATCCGAATCAGTCCCCGCTACCGGGTTCCTTGGAAAAATATTTCTCGAACTTGCCTTCCACACCCTCGAATTCTTTCGCATCGGGCGGCTGGTCCTTCTTCTGGGTGATGTTGGGCCAGGCCTTGGCGTATTCGGTGTTGACCTCGAGCCACTTCTCCAGGCCCGGCTCGGTGTCCGGCTTGATGGCGTCGGCGGGACATTCGGGTTCGCAGACGCCGCAGTCGATGCACTCGTCGGGATGGATGACCAGCATGTTCTCGCCCTCGTAGAAGCAGTCCACGGGGCAGACCTCTACGCAGTCGGTATATTTGCATTTGATGCAGGCATCAGTGACGACGTAAGTCATCCAGGGCTCCGAAACGGTCAACTTTTTCCGGGGTTTGCGTAGCGCATGAACTGCGCAGCCGCAAGGGAAGAGCAAGGCAACAACAAGCAGGGCGCAGCGCCGGAGAGCTTGGGTTTTCAAGCGCCCGACGGGCTCGTTTGCAGATAGTCATTCCCTGCGGTTCTGCAAATCCTCGTACAGCACGCGCGCGGCCGCGGCATCGCCCCGCCGCTCGGAGAAGCCGGCTACTTTCAGCACCCGCACCGAATTGTCGAGCCCGATGGTGACGACGTCGCCGAGCTTCACGGCATGTCCCGGAGCTTTCTCGCGCACGCCGTTGATGCGGACGTGGCCGGCTTCGACCAATGCGGCAGCACTTGTGCGGGCCTTCACCACCCGCGCATGCCACAGCCATTTATCGAGACGCTGTCGATCCAATCAACCTGCTCGAACGTAGCGCTTTCAAGCGAAGCCTGTCCCGCACTTGATGCGGGATGGGTACCGGTTCGCGTAAAGAAAACGCGTCAAAAAATAAGATCAGCGATCCTTGTTGCCGGCGAGCTGTTCCTTCAGCGCCGCCAGTTTTGCGAATGGCGAATTGGGATCGATCGGCCGGTCGCGCTCGCGTGGCGCGGCGCTGGTGGCGTATTGCCGATGCGACGGGCCAGAGTCGCGCTTGTCGCGGCCGCCCTTGTCACGCCCACCGAAATCGCGGCCACCTTTATCGCGCCCGCCGCCCTTGTTGCGGTCACCCTTGTTGCGATCGCCGCCGAATTTCTCCGGACGACCACCGCCCTTGTTGTCGCGGCGGTTGTCATTGTCGCGGCCCTTGCCTTCAAAGCGCTCGCGCGGCGGACGGCTGTCGGCACGCGCTTCTTGCGGTGCGCCCTCTGCCGGCGGCGTGGCGTTGGCATCAGCGGGTGCGCCCTCGCGCGGCTTGCGGAACTCGTTGTGACGGCGGCCGCGGCGATGACGCTGCTCGCGTCCGGGCGCTGCAGCGTCGCCGCCTTCACCGGCGGCAGCCGCCGCGGGCGCAGCGCCGTCCTGCGGAGCTTGCGCGCGACCTTGCTGATGGCCGCGATGACGCTGGCGGTTGCGGTCGTGGTGCGGACGGCGTTCTTCCGAACGGCCACCGGGCCGCCAGACTTCGACCATTTCGGGCACGACAGGCGCATCGGGCTTGGCTTCAGCGGCGGCTTCCGTCGCTGCGGCATCGCCGGCGACAGCTTCTGTTATGGCTTCAGGAGCAATTGCGTCGGGCGCCGTGGCCGCCTCGACAGCGGCCGTCACGTCGGCCGCGGTGGGCACCTCGGGTGCGCTCAGCACCTCGGCTGGCGTTTCGGCCGGCGCGGGCTCTGCGGCGGCTTCGACAACGGGTTCAGCTTCCACCGCGGGCTCTTCAGCCGGCGCCGGCGCGAGCGAAACCTCGGGCAGCAAGGCGGCCGATGGCGCGGGGTCGCCGGAGACCGGCTGGGCCACGGTCTCGTCAGCGGTTTGCGCGGGCGCTTCAGCCGACACTTCAGTCGCGGCTTCCACCGGCGCGTCTGCCGTGGCTTCGGCCGGCGCGGCCGCATCGGTCACAGCATCAGTGCCCTCAACCGGCGCGGCTTCCGCTGCAACAATCGGCTCAGTCGCCGCGACCGGCTTCGGCGGCAGCGGCGCGCGGCGCTCGGAGCGATAGCCGAGCGCGCGCAGGATCGAGGCGAAATCTTCGCCGGCCGATCCCGTCAGCGAGGTCATCGCCTGCGTCACCACAAAGCTGCGGCCATCGAACGCGCCGGCGGGTTTTTCGCCCGGCGAGCTTTCGCGCCAGGCAAGCGCAGGGCGGATCAGATCGGCAAGACGCTCCAGAATATCGACGCGCACCGCGCGCTCGCCGCACTGGCGATAGCCGAGCACGCGATAGGCGTCGCGCGCCAGCGCCTTGTCGACCGCAAATGACGTGCGGCCGCTCGACGCCAGATGCTGCGCACCCGACAGCGCCGACATATCGACATTGTCCTGCTTCTCGGCCCACAGCAGCGACGCCAGCGAGCGCGCCGCGGGCTTCAACAGTCCCGGGAAATAGATGTGATAGGCGCCGAACCGCACGCCGTACTTGCGCAGCGTCGCGCGCGAGGGCTGGTCGAGATCCTTCATCTCGGCGGTGATCTTCGAACGCTCGAGCACGCCGAGCGCCTCGATCAACTGGAACGCGATGCCGCGCGCAATGCCGGTGATGTCCTCGGCCTTGGCAAGGCCGAACAGCGGGCCCAGCAGCTTTTCGATATGCGTTTTGAGCCACAAATCGAGCCGCGTTTGCACGGCTTCGCGCGCGGCGCCATTGAGGCGATCGTCGGAAATGATGCGCAGGCGCGGATGCAGCGCGTCGTCGGCCGCGACCAGTTTCGCCACCGCATCGCCGGTCCAGCGGATGGTGCCGTCTGACGTCAGCACGAACGCGTCGTCGGGCGCTGCGGCGAGTTTCTCGGCGCGCGTGTCGATCTCGCCGGCCAGCACCTGCTGTGCTGCCGCCTGCAACGCCTTGGCGTCGCTTCCGGCCTCCGCCGCATCTGGTGCAAAGGTGAATCCGTCGAGGCGGCCGATCACATGGCCTTCAACGATCACTTCGCCGGTCTTGCCGATTTCCGTATTCAAAACACTGTTCTCCCGCAGGCGGCGCATCAATACACTGGTACGGCGGTCAACGAAACGCTCCGTTAGCCGATCATGCAGCGCATCGGACAATTTATTTTCGACCTCGCGCGTGATCCCCTGCCAATGATCGGGGTCACCCAGCCAGTCCGGCCGGTTGGCGACGAAGGTCCAGGTGCGAATTTGCGCGATCCGGCCCGACAGCGTGTCGATATCGCCGGTGACGCGGTCGGCCTGGTCGACCTGGGCCGCGAACCATTCGTCGGGAATCCGGCCCTTTTTCATCAGGAAACCGTACAGCGTGGTCACGAGTTCGGCATGGGCGGCGGGTGCCAGGCGCCGATAATCCGGGATCTGGCAGGCGTCCCACAGCCGTTCCACGGCTGATGGCCCGTGGGCCATTTCCCGGACCTCGGCGTCGCGTGCCGCATGATCGAGCACGCGCAAATCCTCGGCAATCGGCGCGCGGGTCAGCACTTCGTGCTGCGGCGAGAGCGCCAGCGAGACCTGCAGGCTGCCGAGCGAGGCGAAATCCAGCTTGGAATTGCGCCACTGCAGCATTTTGACGCTGTCGAACGTGTGGTTCTGCAGCGCGTTCACCAGTTCCGGCTCGAACGGCGCGCAGCGGCCCGTGGTGCCGAAGGTGCCATTGCGCGTGGCGCGGCCGGCGCGGCCGGCAATCTGTGCAAACTCGGAAGGATTCAGGCGGCGGAACTGATAGCCGTCGTATTTGCGGTCGGAGGCAAACGCGACGTGATCGACGTCGAGATTGAGGCCCATGCCCACAGCATCAGTGGCGACGAGATAATCGACGTCGCCGTTCTGGAACATCTCGACCTGCGCATTGCGTGTGCGTGGTGACAGCGAGCCCAGCACCACGGCCGCGCCGCCATGCTGGCGGCGGATCAATTCGGCGATCGCGTAGACTTCATCGGCCGAGAACGCGACGATCGCGGTCCTTCTCGGCTGGCGCGTGATCTTGCGGTCGCCGGCGAATTCAAGCTGCGACAATCTGGGCCGCGTGACGATCGACGCGCCCGGCAGCAGCCGCTCGATAATGGGGCGCATGGTCGCAGCGCCAAGCAGCAGCGTCTCGTCGCGGCCGCGGCGGTGCAGGATGCGATCGGTGAACACATGCCCGCGTTCGAGATCCGCCGCGATCTGGATTTCATCGACCGCGAGGAACGACACGTCGATGTCGCGCGGCATCGCTTCCACCGTCGACACCCAGTAGCGCGGGTTCTTCGGCTTGATCTTCTCCTCGCCCGTGATCAGCGCGACACTATCTGCTCCCGCGCGCGCGGCGATCTTGTTGTAGACCTCGCGCGCGAGCAGCCGCAGCGGCAGGCCGATGATCCCCGACGAATGCCCGAGCATCCGCTCGATCGCCAGATGCGTCTTGCCGGTGTTGGTCGGCCCCAGCACCGCGGTAACGCCGGCGCCGGGAGCGCGTTCATGTCCAAACGTGGACGAGTAGGAGAAAGCCATAATTTGCAGGTGTTTCTTTGATTCTCAGCGGCGCCGCGCGGCTTGCTATGTGTGTCAGTTTGCGACGGTGATGCGGTCGCGGCTTAAGCTATGGAACGAGTCTAGAACGAATCGCGCCCGAATCGCTGACTCTTACTTAAACTGGCTTCGTTCACCGCAACATCCAGCGTTAGCGCTCATGATGCGGCACTAGATCAAGTTTGCCTGGGCTCCACAAGGCGGTGATTTTGAGTGAATTCCTTAAAAGTTGAGAGGGCTCGGAGTCGAATCAGAAGTGGTGAAGAGTCAATGGGATTCGTTGGGTCTCGTCGTCCCGGCGAAGGCCGGGACCCATACGCCGCGGCCGTGCCGTTTGAGCCGGTCGAAGTTGCACCTGCTGCAACAATGAATGCCTGTGGTTATGGGTCCCGGCCTTCGCCGGGACGACGGCCGTTACTGCGTCTTCGCCACCCGGGGCGGCGCCGCCGTTGTTACAAAACTCGTGGCTTCCAGCATCGCGGGGCCGAACGGGGTCGGGATCGTCATGCGGAATGGAACCAGGATCCGGGTGCCCGCGATCGGCACGAAGGCGATCTCGATGTTGCGCTGGGCGGCGAGGTGCTTGATCACGGGCCGATCGGGGATATAGCCCGCGACCGGCGTGAAATAGACCGCGCAGACCACGGCCGGCCCATGATAACCGCGCTCGGCCCTCACATTTTCCATGCGCTTGTAATCGAGCTTGAGGTCATAGCGCAGCCGGCCGTCGAAGATGCCGGTGCCGGTGCGGCAGGCCTCCGGCGACAGCGGATCGCCCGTTCCGGGCACGCGGATCATCGCGCCCGTCATCGGATCGAGCACGTTTTTGCGATGCGCTTCGGTAACGACGATGCGGTCCGGATCAACAGGCGGTTCCGGATCGATGGTAAAATCCTTCACTCCCCCGTTCGCGATCACGAGGCGGATGGTCTCGGATTTCTTCGAACTCGTGGTGGTCGCGGTATAGGCGTTGGCGACCAGCGCGCCACCCACGACGCGGCCCTGGGAGGCGCCGGAACCCTTGCCGCCCGAAAACGCCTGCAGCAGGCCGGTGGAACCGCCCTGCGCGGAGGCGGAAAACGCATCATCGCCGATTTCGATGGTCCAGGTGCCCTTGCCGACGGGAATGCCCGCCAGCGACGCCTCGTAATGGGCATCGAGCCGGCCTTGCGCGGAGGCTTCCAGCGGCGCCAGCCACAGCAGGGCGCCGGCCGCAAGACTGCCCACCAGGCCGAAACGATGCGAAATGGCACGTGTGGTCACGTAACTGACGGTCCTGCTGGCGCGAGCTCTTGTTTATGTAGTCAGAAATAACCGGCAATCAACGCGTGGCTGGTCCCTCGCGGCGGCTCAATCCGCGGGGAACACTGATGTCGGCGGGGATTGCGCCCTTTATATGGTCCTAACGTCTTGATATCCTTAAACCCTTGTAATGGCTTCCAAACCGGCAATGCCGCCCTCTTAGGAGTGCGCAAAATCTTAAGCGAAACCCCGCAAAACCTTGACGCCTAGGGCCGCTCGCCCTATACGTCCGCGGTTCCTGGAAATGGACATGATTTTGGACCCCCGCGCGGCGCCATGATGCGCTGCCAGGTTGCGGGGATGGAAGAGGATTTTGTGCGATGTCTCGGCGCTGCGAACTGACGGCCAAGGGCCCGCTGGTGGGTAACAAGGTGAGCCACTCGAACATCAAGACCAAGCGGCGCTTCCTGCCGAACCTGGTCAACGTCACCTTCATCTCGGACGCGCTCGGCCGCAACGTGCGCCTGCGCGTCTCGACCAATGCGCTGAAAAGCGTCGACCACAATGGCGGCCTCGACGGCTACCTTCTCAAGGCCAAGGCCGACGTGCTGTCGCCCCGCGCCCTCGACTTGAAGCGCGCGATCCAGAAGAAGGTCGGCAAACCGGAATACGTGAAGAAGGCGAGCTGAGCCTAAATCTCCCTCGCCCCGCTCTTGCGGGGAGAGGGTCGGGGTGAGGGGCTCTCTCCAAGCAAAGATTTTCAAGCGGCTGGGTCGAAAGACCCGGCCGTTTTTGTTTTGCCGTCATGGCCGGGCTTGTCCCGGCCATCCACGTCTTTCGTCTTTAGTATTCACCGTATTTGCACGGACGAGAGCGCATTCGAGCTTGTTCGCGCCTTCCGGTTGCGCTTGTATGACCTCGGGTCTGGGGAGTTTTTTCATGCGTAATCTGGTGATCGTGGCGCTGTGCGCCGCGTTAGGTGGCTGCGTTTCAAACAACGAAACGATTGCCTTTCGAACTTCAAATCCAAATCAGCAAGCGATGATGCGCGACGGGCAACCGGCCCTCGTCTCACGACAGAAGAATTCGCTGGTGCTGGTCCGCCCGGCGTCACGCCAACTGCAGGCGAACGGGCGGCCGGTGTTTGTCGTCGGAATAAACAACGTCGGAAAACAGCCTACCGAATTTCGCGTAGCCCAGGTGGAGGCCGTGCAGCACGTCGGCGGCTCCGATTTCGGCATGCAGATCGTCACCTTTGAAATGCTGCAGCAAGAAGAACGAAACCGCCAGGTAGCAAGAGCCGTTCTCGCTGGCGTGGCCGGTGCCGCGAATGCCTACGGCGCCTCTCAGGCGGGCCATGGGAGCTATACGACACCCAGCGGTCGCACTGGTACCTTCTACAGCCCGACCGCCGCGGTGATTGCACAGAACAATGCCGCCATGCAGAACGAGGCAATGTTCGCCGCCACCGTCGAAACCGGGCAACGCAACATGGCCGCGCTCGAACAGACGGTCATCAAGGACAACACATTAATGCCAGGCGAATGGTACGGCGGTCAGTTGCACATCGCTCCGCCAACCGACCAAGCCGGTGGCCAAAAGAGCTACACCATCGTCATTACGATCGGACAGGATCGGCACGTGGTGGCTATCGCTCAGG
Organism: Bradyrhizobium sp. AUGA SZCCT0176; assembly: GCF_018130145.1. Lineage (GTDB taxonomy): Bacteria > Pseudomonadota > Alphaproteobacteria > Rhizobiales > Xanthobacteraceae > Bradyrhizobium. Next base: position 186,014 of record NZ_JAFCMB010000007.1, read on the forward strand.
GGCCAGCCGGAGCTTGAGGCGAAGACGCGATCCAGAAGAAGGTCGGCATGCCGGGGTACGTAAAGAAGGCGAGTTGAGGGTTAGCTACGCTTCATTGGCGAGTTGAGAGTTTTGAACGGCTGCGTCGAAGGATCGAGCCGTTTTTGTTTGTTCTGAAGTCTATACTTCGCCTACGGCAGTCGGCGAGTCAGTCGAGGGCTCACCGATCAATTTGCGCCTAACTTCTGCAAGAATTACAGCGGGAATATCCATGCCGTCGAATTGCGAATTATGCTCGACTATCTGTCTTAGGCCGATCAACGGACGGGCCTCAGCTAACAGCACGCGCCTTTGCCGCTATCTTGAACTGGTGGACATGGCACCGTGCCGTAGGAGCAGAACACGCAACAGTCACCAGCGAGCGGTTTAAGCCGTGTGCCGCAGCCCTGGCAGTCATAGAAGAACTGGCAGGCATCGGTCGGCATTGCTTCAGTGGCTTGGTGCTGGCAGGTCGGGCAGGTCAACGTTGATATCAATTGCATCCCAAGGATGATAAACTAATTGGTGTCTTTTGGCCACCAAGGGCCAGAGCGGGACAGTACCGCCTAAACTTATCGTGATCGCTGGACAGGGGCGGATCGCCAAGCATGCGCATGATCAAGCCACCCAGTAGAACCGAATGGGACACCTCAGCGCTTGTGGCCAACGGGCGGACCTATCTTGATGACGGTCTGTCGTTTAAGGAGATCGCTGCGCGCGTGATCGAGAGCGCGACGGTCATCAGCAGCCGCATCGAGCCCTATTGCACTGCTCCTCGCGGCGAGGAGGATGGGCGGCGGATCATCTTTGTCGTTCGCGTAGCGCCGCAAACCTGCGATCTGCTCTACAACGCGCCTGACGGCATGCGCGGTCGATACTGGCAGAGCCCGGACCATGGCTTCGCCGCGACCAAGCACCTGATCGACCGCCTGCTGCTGACCCTGATGTCATTTGCGGACGAGCCACCAGCTCCGCCGAAAAAATGCGCGCCGATGAGCGTCGAGGACATCAAGGCTTCGCTTGAAGGGCTGTCAGCGAAGGTGTGGCCGCGAGAAAGGGATGATGATCAGAAGCCTCTATGGGTGGACGACCAGCTCAAGGTGCTGCGCTGGGAGCAGTACGAGGAGGATAGTGCGAAGGGGCGTCAGTGGCGGCGGTCCTTCATTAGCAGCGACCTTGAGATCAAGGGAGCCTTCATCGGTATCGATCAGACCGAGTACATCCCGGAGGACAAGCGGGACCGTTCCTGTCAGATACACAGGTTCGGCTTTACCTAATCTCGATGCCGAGGATCACGCGCAAAACTGAGCGTTCCTCAGCCCGGTTTGGGGTTGGCCGCCTCGCAGGCTCCTTTCGGGGCTACGACATTTCGTCACCTCTAAGAAGCAGGCCCTCGTCGATCTTCGACGGCTGATCCTGATATTGTGGGTGTGTGAGCAGCACATTGAGCACGAAGCGGAGCAGGTCGGAGGCAAGTAAGCGTTCCTTGGCATTGCTCGTGTCGGTGGGCTCAGACGCCTTTTTGGAACGCTTTCGGCGCCGGCCATGAACGATGGCCGACCGCGCTTCATAAAGGCGCTTAACTTTGGTGGCGACCTCTCCCGCTGGATAAGCAGGGTCCGCGTGCAGGATAGAGAGGGCTGCAGCGCGAAGACGAAGTTTGTATGACAGCGACTGGTTCTCGTCGTCGCCGAGAAGCAATTCAAGGCCTATTGTTCCGTCGAGAATGGCGTCAGCTGCATCAGTGCGCGTGAGGCATCCATTTAGCCGGTTCAACGCGAGGCGTATCGCTTCGCTCGAGCTGCCGACAACAGCTTTGTAAATACGACCGACCTCCTTGAGCTGCTCGGCAGTAACCGTCGCCCCGATGCCCGTCCATCCATAATTATCGTATTCGCTCGGATACCGGCGCAGCGTCGTTCCATACACTGGCGTCAGATCGCAGAAATAGTCCAGCGACCAGCGCTTTGGAGCCCAAAGCATTTGCGCGTACCCGGTACTGATGCCGGTCACGATCCGGAGCGCGCCAAAGAAGCTATCGATAGCGTCCAAGACGTTCGATGATGACTGTCTCAGCGAGCTACGTACCTGGTCGATGTTATCGACTTCGAGGGTCCAGCCATTTGATACAAACGCATGGGTGGCTGCGCCAACAACCGTCCGCACTGCCCCTGACCCGCGCGTGCTGATCTGTGCTCTTCCCAGTTGTAGTTTCTTAGGCATTCGGACGATGTAGGTCGTTTCGGTCAGCGGGAAATGGTCTACCTCGAAGTGTGTTAATGCAATGGGCACGACAAGCCGGAGATCAAGGCTTTGAAAAATGGTTCCGAAAACCAGTGGTCGAATTATAGCATCTCGACGCTTAGCGATGATGGGCGCGTTCAGTCCATAGAGATGGAGGTATCGCTCCACTGCATCCCCGACCAAGGCATCGATGGCATGATCCGAGACGATGTCGTCGATGATCGGCCTGCTTAGGTCCAGCCTTTTGCCAATTTCGTGGCTTCTTAGAAACGATGCCAGCTCAGCACCCATTGGGAAGCCGATCTCGGGTCGCGCGTAACCTCCCAAGATGCCGCCGAGGGTGCGAGGTCGCAACATGCCCACGTAGTCTCTTGGGGAGCTATCCCGATAAAAGCCCGTCTCATTGAAGAAAGGGAAGCCACTGTCCAGCTTGGACATGACCGGGTAGTCGTGGTGCGGACCGATATACTGGGTGGGCACCTTTGCCTGTTTTACGACTGCGCTATGCAGTTCATCGAAAGCAGCGGCGAACAACTCGAGGTACCGCAGCAGCTGCTCCCTTGTCGCCGATGTCGTTGAGGCCATGAGCGTTCCGGGGTTCGCGTAAAGACCTTATCGGCGCGCTGACCCGATAAGCGAGCTGCACCCTATCATCCTGAAGCATCGCTTTGTTCCGGTGAACGCCGGTATCCCCAGAACTTCCCCATCTGCTTCGGTTCGCGGAAAACAAGAGGCCCGTCCAGAATTCTTCCTGACGGGCCTTCGGCTGTGAACTTTTTGTATATCAGGTCAGGCAGCCAGCGGCATCAGCGCGTCAGGCGCTGCCGCGTCGGCAGGGCTATCGATGATGCGCCTGATCTCTGTCGCGACCTTCTCGAGCACCTCGCGGGCCTCGGGCGTGCGGTCTGCGGTATCGTAGACGCCGGTCACGACAGGCGCTGATGGGTCAGCATGACCGAGCGCAATGGCTATCTGCGAGCGCGGGATACGCAAGCGGCCCGCGAGCGTGGCTGCGGTTCTGCGCAGATCATGCGGTGTGAACGGCTTGATGCCGAGCAGCTCGCAGAGGCCGGGGGTCTTGGTCTTGCCCTTGCTGGTCTCGTGCTTGGTGCCTCTTAACGCCACCGACATCGCATGGCGATGCAGCGGCTGGCCGGGATAGATCGGGCTCTCGAAAACAAACCGCTGCTCATTGCTGGCCACCGCTTCCCTGACGATCTCCATCGCAAGATCGGAAAGCGGCTGCTTCATCGGGTGCGGGTTCGGTCTGTGCCTGCGGTTCTTCAGCCGCTTGAAGGGTATGCCGACGCAGACGTGGCCGGCTTTGCTCTCGACCGTCAGCTCGCTGCGGTGGATCGGCAGCAGCTCACCCGAGCGTAGCATGCTGACCAGCGCGAACTTGATCGCCAGCCGCGTCCGGCGATCCCATGGCAAGTCCTCGCGGTCGAGGCCATGCCACAGCACCCTGATCTCGTTGTCGCTCAGCACCCGCGTGCGCGGATGCTCGCGGTCGAGGGGCTCCAGATCATGGCACGGCGTTCTGTGAATGTAGGCGCGGCTCGGCTGCGCGGCCCATCGGAACAGGCCAGAGACACCCTTGCGCATATGGCGCGCATTGCTCAGCGAAGGCTTGTTGCCGGTCTTGCCTTCGAGGATATCGCTCTGCAGCTTCGCGATATCGCCATTGCAGACCTCGGAGGCGATCATGCTGCCGAGGCGCGGGCGCACGAAGCGGTTGAGCTGGCTTGCCAGCGTCTGCCAGCTTTCAAGGCGGGGTCGCATCTCGCCGTCAGGCTTGCGCAACGGGGTCCGTATCCATGCGATGTATTGATCGATGACCTCATCAACGGTGGTTCCGCTCAGCTTGGCCCGCCGCGCCTTGGCCTGCCGCTGCGCCGCCGCGATATCCTCGCCATTGCCGATGCGCGCCCGCAGGGCCATCGCCATGATGCGCGCCTTATCGACGCCGAACAGCTCGCGATGAAAGATGCCGACCTTGATCGAGGCGCGCTTGCCGAGGATGGCGCAGGTGTATTTCAAATTGAAGGTCGCCGCGCCTGAAGGCAGGACGCTGACGTAGAGGCCTTTGATCTCGCGGTCGTAGTATTTGGTTTGCTTGGCTACCGGCTTCTCGATCATCCTGACGGTGATGTTCCGGTGCTTGCGCTCGCGCTTGGCGGTGGTGATATTGGACATGCTTCAGCTCTCTGTTTTCGGGTTGAAGCCGAGCTGGGGCCATCCTGAGAGCCGGTCTTGCAAGGGTGGGCTCCGGGGCTAGCCCCAGCTCAGCGGTTTTTCAGCGAGCGCCCATCGCCTTGCCGGATAAGCATAATTCCGAAAGGGCCTATTTTTAAAGGACATTTTGGTGCTCAGGAGGTATCAGGAGCGCTCACTGAGTATCAAAATAGAGCCGTGTGGTCCTGGCGCCCGTAACGGCGTCAAGCTCTGAAGAAGCCAACGCTTCCGAGGGGTGACGGTGGCAATAGAGGCCGTCTCACCGGGGAGAGCGCCTCATAAGCCGTAAAGCCACTGCGCAGGGAATGTCGGATGTTCTCCGCTGCCCTGTATGCTCATGTGCAGCTTTTTAGCACAGAACGCACATGAGACCGCGGGTGCAGCGCGCATCCGGCATTCCCTGCGCCCTCTGGATTTGGGGGGGCGAAGATTACCTGCAAACCTCGGGCGCCATGTGCCGCGAGAACGCGAAGCTATATCCACGTCGTCCCGGCGAAGGCCGGGACCCATACGCCGCGGCCTATCGGTGAGATCGCCGGCCTTAGTGACCTTCTGCAACAACAACGGCCGCGGAGTATGGGTCCCGGCTCAAGGCCGGGACGACGGCGGAGAATGGCGCGAGACCCCTACCCCACCTTCCCCATCAGCGCAGCATTGAACGCGGCGACCCAAATCTCCGTAGTTTCACTGAGTATCTCGCGCCATGGATTGCTTCGCTTCGCTCGCAATGACGGGTGAGAGGCCCGCAAAGCACCCCGAATTTTACCGACTGTTCAGCTATTGCCCATACGCTTTTTCCCTGTGCCAGAATTGGCTTCGAACGCTCAGGACGAGCGATGCTAGAACAATCCATCGCCGATGAGGTCGAGGCCGCCATCAAGGCCGGCTCGGCGCAAAAACACCTCGAGACTTTCCGCCGCGTCACGGACCTGTTCCTGACCTCGGCCGACGGCTTCAATGGCGAACAGATCGAGCTGTTCGGCGACGTGCTCGAACGGCTGATCAGGACCATCGAGCTGCGCGCCATCGCCGACATCAGCGCGCGCATCGCGCTCGCCGAAATGAGCAGCCAGCTCGCGTCGGTGAAGCAGGCGCCGCATGCCGTGATCCGGCGCCTCGCCCACAACGAGGATATTTCGGTCGCAGCGCCCGTGCTGACCGAATCCGCGCGGCTGTCGGCGGAGGATCTGGTCGAGCTCGCGCAGACCAAAAGCGAGGCGCATCTGCTGGCGATATCCGGGCGCTGGTGGCTCGCCGAAATCGTCACCGACGCGCTGCTGGCGCGGCATTACCCGAGCGTCAGCCGCAAGCTGGTCGCCAATCCCGGCGCAAAGGTTTCCACGGGTGGTTTTGCGGTGCTGCTGGCGCAGGCCGAACACGATCCGGAGCTGGCGATCGAGACCGGCATCCGCGTCGACCTCCCGGCGGATATCCGGCGGCAATTGCTGCGCGACGCCACTGAAGCCGTGCGCACGCGGCTGCTGTCGCGCGCGCCGCCGCATCTGTTCGAGGAAATCCGCGGAGCGATCGCGGCCGCCGCCGACGGCGCCAGCCGCGAAATGTCCCGCGTGCGCGATTTTGCTTCCGCCAAGCGCTACGTGACGCTGCTCGCCAAGAACGGCCAGCTCAACGAAGGCGCGCTGATGAGCTTTGCCAGGCAGCGCAAATACGAGGAGACGGTGGCGGCGCTCGCCGAACTGTCGCGCTCCGGCATCGACGTCATCCGCCCGCTGATGCAAAGCCTGCGCGACGACGGCCTCTTGATCCCCTGCCGCGTCGCGGGGCTGAGCTGGGAAACCGTGGCCGCCGTACTCGACAGCCGCTTCGCGTCCGGCAACATGGGCCCGCACGAACTGGCGCAGGCCAAATCGCAATACGCCAAGCTGACGCTGGACAATGCGCAGCGCATGCTCAGGTTCTGGCAGGTGAAGGCGACGGATGCACCGCCGGGAGTGAATTGACGGATGCGCCAAAGCGCATCCGTCATCCCGGGGCGATGCGAAGCATCGAACCCGGGATGACGACGTTAGAGATGTACTTACTTCCCTTCTCCCACAAAAGGAGAAGGAAGAAAGTGCTACCGCGTGCCGAATGTGGTCGCGCCGAACAGCGCCTTCTGCGTCGAGGGTTGCGAACGCCAATATTGCGGCGGCGCAAACACCTCGCCGCCGAGTTCGGCGGCGGCGTGCCAACCCCAGCGCGGGTCGTAGAGCATGCCGCGGGCCAGCGCGACCATGTCGGCCTTGCCGGACGCCACGATCTCCTCGGCCTGTCCGGCTTCGGTGATCAGGCCGACCGCAATCGTCGTAAGGCCGGTCGCCTGCTTGATGGCTTGCGCGAATGGCACCTGATAGCCGGGGCCGAGCGGGATTTTTTGCAACGGGCTGACCCCGCCCGAGGATGCGTCGATCCAGTCGACGCCGCGCTGCTTCAGCGCCTTGGCGTATTCGATAGTCTGCGCCAGATCCCAGCCGCCCTCGACCCAGTCGGTCGAGGAAAGCCGCAGACCCACCGGCTTGTCGTGCGGAAACGCCGCGCGCACCGCGTCGAACACTTCGAGCGGAAAGCGCATGCGATTCTCCAGCGACCCGCCATATTGATCGGTGCGCTGGTTGGAGATCGGCGACAGGAATTGATGCAGCAGATAGCCGTGGGCGCTGTGCACCTCGATGGCGTCGATGCCGAGCCGCTCGGCGCGCTTGGTGGCAGCGACGAACGCATCGCGCACGCGGGCAAGACCCGCCGCGTCGAACGCCAGTGGCGGCGTCTCGCTCGCCTTGTGCGCGATCGCCGACGGCCCTTCCGCCTGCCAGCCGCCTTCGGACACCGGGATCAGCTGGCCGCCGTCCCAGGGCGTGTGGCTCGACGCCTTGCGGCCGGCATGGGCGAGCTGGATCATCACGGCAGCCTTGGAGCGCTTGCGCACCGAGGCCAGGATCGGCTTCAGCGCGGCCTCGTTGGCGTCGTTGTAGAGGCCAAGGCAGCCCGGCGTGATCCGGCCGATCGCCTCCACCGCCGTTGCTTCGATGCAGAAGATCGAAGCGCCGGACAGCGCCAGCGAATTGATATGCGTGAAGTGCCAGTCATTGGCGTCGCCATCATCAGAGGAATACTGGCACATCGGCGCCACCATGATGCGGTTGGCGAGCTTCAGGCCACGCAGCTGGATCGGGGAAAACAGGTTGCTCATGGGGGATTCCTGGGGGATATCCGGACCGGGGGGAAGCATGCTGGCCTCCTCTGTAGCGAGCCGCCTCCTTCCCCTCAACCCGCCGCCAGCGCAACCCTCCCCTTACGGTTTGATTCCGGCGGCCTTGATCAGCTCAAAATTGGCCGCGATCTCGCGCTTGAGGAGTGCATCCATCTCGCCGGGGGTCATCGGCATGGGCTCGATGGCGAGCTTTTTCAAGCCCTCCTGCGTCACCGGATCGGCCAGCACCTTGGTGCCTGCCGCATGCAATTTGTCGACGATCTCGCGCGGCGTCTTCGACGGCACCAATACGCCGAACCAGATCGCGCTGTCGGCATCCTTCAATCCGACATCGACCGGGGTCGGCACGTCGGGCAGCTCAGTGGCGCGCTTGGCCGTCGATACCACGAGCGCGCGCACCTGGCCCTCGCAGATCAGCGGCAGCGCGGTTGCGAGCGGACAGAAATAGAAATCGATCCGGCCGCCAAGAATATCGGCGATCACCTCGCCGCCGCCGCGATAGGGAATGTGGGTGGCCTCAAAGCCGGCGGCGAGGCGGAATTTCTCGGAACTGATATGGACCGCGCTGCCGATGCCGACCGAACCGTAGGAGATCGATCCGGGCTTGCCCTTGGCGTCCGCGATGAAATCCCGGATGGTCTTCCACGGACGCGAATTCGGCACGATCATCACATTGGCGGTGGAGCCGATCATCAGCACCGAGGCGAGGTCGCGCGCGGCATCGAAGGCCAGATTCGGAAAGATCGCCGGTGCAATCGTCAACGCGTTGGAGTTGGAGAGAATGCTGTAGCCGTCGGGATCAGCCTTCGCCACCAGTCCCGAACCGACCGTTCCACCCGCACCGGCGCGGTTCTCGATCACGATCGGCTGGCCAAGCTCGACCGCCAGACGGTCGAACAGCAGCCGCGGCACGACGTCGGCCGCACTGCCCGCGCCAAAGGGGATGGTCGCCTTGATCATCCGGCTGGGCCAGGTTTCGGCCTGGGCGGCAAAGCCAGCGAAAACGATCGAAAGGATGAGAACTACGCGAAAGGACCTGGTCATCAAATGCTCCGGTTTCACTGCCCGGATCGCTGCAAGAACCGTTCCGAAAACAGCGTTACGCAGTGCCCTCCGCCTGCCTCAATCCACCAGCGTGAACTGCAGCAGCAGATTGCGCTGGATCATCGAGAAATTGTCGTCGGAGATCAGCGTCAGCACCGTATCGCCCTCGTCGGTCACATGGGCTTCGATGCCTTCCAGATTGTCGATCTCACTGCCGAGATCGGCGTTGAAGATCGTGGGACCGTCGATCACGGCGCCTGAGGCGATTGAATTTGGCGCGATGCGCCGGATCCGGACGCCGATGCCGCCGAGCATGGAAAACTTGCGCTCCAGCAACAGCAATTGACCCGAGGGCAGCAACACCGCGTCGCTGACGTCGAAATTCTCGGTGCGGCGGATGCCGAACTGGCCGGGCGTCTTGCCGCCAATCATAAAGCCGATGATGTTGCCGCCGGCGTCGAGCCCGCGTTCGGAGATTGCGACCAGCGTCCCCGCCAGGGCAAAGCCCTTCGGCACCATCACCAGCGCCTCGATCCCCTTGTTGAACGGCAATTTGCGCGCCGGCGGCGGCAACGGCAGCGGCTCGCCGAGCGAGCGCGTAAAACCCTTGGCGAAATCGAACCGCAATATCTGATTGACCCGTTCGATGCCGACATAGACGTAGGAACCATCGAGCGCGATCGACTCGGTGTCGAACCAGCCGCGCGCGGTGATCGGCTTGCCATCGGGACCGAGTATCGGCGACGCTTCGACATCGTCGAGTCCGGTCATCTCGCGGCCCTTGTAGACGATGCGGCCGGTAAACCAGCCGCCCTTGTCGCTGATGGCGATGAAGCGCTCGCCCTTGGCGTCGAGCCGCAGCCCCGACAGGCCGCCGAAGCCGCGAAACCGCGAGGTCAGAATCAACCCGCTGCGATATTCCAGCGAGCCAAACCGCACATGTGAGCGGTCGCGGGTATCGAACGACGGTAGCGGCCTTGCATTGACCTCGATCGAGACCGGCGCGGTGACCGAATATTCATCCGGGCTTGCCGGCTTCGGCGGCCGCTGAACTGCGGTCTGCGCATGCGCGATCGCAGGCAGCGCCGGGGCCGAGAGCCCCGCCGCTGCAGTTTTCAGAAAGCGACGGCGGCTCACCGGTGCGCGCATACTCTCAGGAATGCAGACGGCGTGGCCGGCGCGTTGTCGTGGGCGCGGCACCGTGGGTCTCGCTGAAGAGCTCGGCAAGCTTTTCGGTGATGGCGCCGCCGAGTTCCTCTGCATCGACGATGGTAACCGCACGGCGATAATACCGCGTGACGTCGTGACCGATACCGATCGCGATCAGTTCGACCGGCGAACGGGTCTCGATCTCCTCGATGATATGACGCAGATGCCGTTCGAGGTAATTGCCCGGATTGACCGACAGGGTGGAATCGTCGACCGGCGCGCCGTCGGAGATCATCATCAGGATCTTGCGCTGTTCGGGACGTCCGAGCAGGCGCTTGTGCGCCCAATCCAGCGCCTCGCCGTCGATGTTTTCCTTCAAAAGCCCCTCGCGCATCATCAGCCCGAGATTTTTCCGCGCGCGGCGCCAGGGGGCATCGGCGGATTTGTAGATGATGTGGCGCAAATCGTTCAGCCGGCCGGGATTGGCCGGCTTGCCGGCGGCAAGCCACGCCTCGCGGGACTGCCCGCCTTTCCAGGCGCGCGTGGTGAAGCCGAGGATCTCGACCTTGACGCCACAACGCTCCAGCGTGCGCGCCAGAATGTCGGCACAGGTCGCCGCCACCGTAATGGGACGGCCGCGCATCGAACCGGAATTGTCCAGCAGCAACGTCACCACGGTGTCGCGGAAGGTCGCTTCCTTTTCGTGCATGAACGAGAGCGGATGATAGGGATCGGTGACCACGCGCGACAGCCGCGCGGGGTCGAGGATGCCTTCCTCGAGATCGAACTCCCAGGCGCGGTTCTGCTGCGCCATCAGGCGGCGCTGCAGCCGGTTGGCGAGCCGGGCGACGATGCCCTGCAGGTGCGCGAGCTGCTTGTCGAGGTAGCTGCGCAGCCGTTCCAGCTCGTCATGATCGCAGAGATCTTCCGCCGCGATCACCTCGTCGAACTTCGGCGCAAAGGCGTGATATTCCGGCCCGCGTGGTTCATTGGCGCCGCGCGAATTCGGCCGCGTCGCCTCGCCCGGCGTTTCGTCGTCGCCGAGTTCGCCATCGTCGAAGGTGTCTGACGTGGAAGCCTGCGCGCTTTCCATCGCGCTCTCCGACATCTCGTCGGTCGAGGCCTGGGCCTGATCGGCGCTCATTTCCTGCGCGGCGTCAGAGTCGGGCGAGCCTTCGGCGCCGGACTGATCGTTCTCGCCGTCCTGATTCTCCTCGTTGTTCTCGTCGTCATCGGCATCAGCGTTGCGGTCGTCGCCAAGGTCGAGCGCCGACAGCAGATCGTGCACGAGGTCGCCGAACTTGGCCTGGTCTTCGGTAACGCGGCTCAACTGATCTAGCCGTGCGCCGATCTTGTCTTCCAGCACCGGCCGCCAGAGATCGACTACTTTTTTAGCAGCGGTGGGCGGCGCCAACCCGGTCAGCCGTTCGCGCACCAGCATCGCCAGCGCATCCGACAGCGGCGCGTCGGCGCGGTCGGTGATCTCGTCGAATTTGCCGCGATGGAAATGATCGTCGAGCATCGCGGTGAGGTTTTTCGCGACACCGGCCATCCGCCGCGAGCCGATCGCTTCGACGCGGGCCTGCTCCACCGCCTCGAACACGCCGCGCGCCTGCGGATTGCCCGGCATCAGCTTGCGGTGGACCTTGGGATCGTGACAGGCGAGTTTCAGCGCGATCGAATCGGCGTGGCCGCGCACAATCGCGGCATCGCGTTTCGTCATCTTGCGCGCAGGTTCGGGCAACCGGGCCTTGCCCGGCGCGAGACCCGGACGTTCGGCGGCGAACGTCACTTCGAGCTCGGGTGCTTTTGCGATCGCGCGCAGGCACGACGTCACCGCGCGCTTGAACGGTTCGGTCGGCGCTTCCTTGGATCCGGTGCGGAATTTGGAGTTGGATGTGCTCATAGCGCTTTCGTGAACCAATGGCGCGTCACGCCTTCAGGATAACCTTCGATCGAACCGAATTCCTCATAACCGCAGGCGCGGTAGAAACCCGGCGCCTGAAAACTCATCGTATCGAGATAGGACCTCGTGGCCCCAAACCGTCTCGCTTCGTCTTCAATCGCCTTGATCAGCTTTGTTCCAAAATCCTTGCCGCGAAGTTTCTGCTCCATCCAGAACAACTGTATGAACAGCACCGTGGTCCAGACCTCACCGACAATCCCGCCGACGATCTTGTCGCCTTCGCGTAAGGAGATGGCGAGGCGCTTGTATTTCTGCCTCCCCATCTTCTCGTTGTTGTAGCCGATGAGTCCGCCGAGCACCGCCTTCTTGGTCTTTCCAATGGTGCGCTCGACGGAAATGGTTGGCATGGGCTAGCTGAGCGCCACGTTGACCGAACTCTCGGCCAGCTCCGCGTTGAAGCAGCGCTGATAGAATTCAGCCACCAGCGGCCGTTCCAGCTCGTCGCACTTGTTGAGGAAGGTAACGCGGAACGCAAAGCCGATGTCGGAGAAGATATCGGCGTTCTCCGCCCAGGTGATCACCGTACGCGGGCTCATCACCGTCGAGAGGTCGCCATTGGCGAACGCGTTACGGGTGAGGTCGGCGAGCCGCACCATCTTGTTGACGATGTCGCGGCCTTCCTGCGTGCGATAGTGCTTCGCCTTGGCGAGCACGATCTCGACTTCCTCGTCATGCGCCAGGTAATTCAGCGTGGTGACGATCGACCAGCGGTCCATCTGGCCCTGGTTGATTTGCTGGGTGCCGTGATAGAGCCCCGACGTATCGCCAAGACCGACCGTGTTGGCGGTCGAGAACAGGCGGAACGACGGGTGCGGCTTGATCACCTTGTTCTGGTCGAGCAGCGTCAGGCGGCCGGAGACTTCCAGCACGCGCTGGATCACGAACATCACGTCGGGGCGCCCGGCGTCATATTCGTCGAACACCAGCGCGATGTTGTGCTGCAGCGCCCATGGCAGAATGCCGTCGCGGAATTCCGTGACCTGCTTGCCGTCACGCACGACGATGGAGTCCTTGCCGACCAGATCGATACGACTGATATGGCTGTCGAGGTTGACGCGCACGCAGGGCCAATTCAGCCGCGCTGCGACCTGCTCGATATGGGTCGATTTACCCGTGCCGTGATAGCCGGTGACCATGACGCGGCGGTTGTGGGCGAAACCCGCCAGGATCGCGAGCGTGGTGGCACGATCGAAACGGTAATCCGAATCGACGTCCGGCACGTGCGGGTCAACTTCGGAATAGGCAGGCACTTCGAGATCGGTATCGATTCCAAATACCTGCCGGACCGACACCTTCATATCGGGCAAACCGACGGGCTCAACAGTTTTGTGCATGGCGGCGGTCGTCATCAATCCTCCGAGGTCCCGGGCGCTCCCGAAACCAGATTTGTTGAATGGCTGCGGATGGGTGTTGCCACAAACCTAGCAGAGTGCAACGGCCGGCAGAAGCCCGCCGCGCAATGAAAGTTCCGGCGCCTTATCATTGAGATAGGTACTGAACTCGATTTTTGGAGGGCAGCCCTGCGAATCACGCCGTACTTTTGCCCGGCGGCCGGGCCAGCCCGCCGCGGAACCGACGCCTCGGGACGGCCCTTCCCGCCCCCTTGGCGAGTTGTTAGGTCTGGGAAACAGGCAACCCACGCGGCTGAAACGGGAATTTTGTGGCCTCCTTCCTCGATCCTCTGATCGCATTTGTCTCGGCCCATCCGTGGCTTGCTTACCTGACGCTATTCCTCGCCGCCCTGCTGGAAGCTGTTCCGGTGGTCGGCTCGCTGGTGCCGGGATCAACCATCATCCTCGCCTTGAGCGCGCTGGTGCCCGGCGGCGAACTGAAATTGTGGGCGGTGCTGGCGGCGGCGATTGCCGGGGCCGCACTCGGGGACGGCACCGCGTTCTGGGTTGGCCATCGTTCGCAGCGCGAGATTCTCAGCGTCTGGCCGCTGAAGAACTACCCCGCCGTGGTGGCGCAAAGCGAAGCCTTCTTCCAAAGCCGTGGCGCGCTTGCGGTGTTCTTTGCGCGCTTTGTGCCGCCGATCCGCGCCTTCGTACCGGTCACGGCGGGCGCGCTGGGCATGCCGCCGCTGCGGTTTTACGGCGTGAATATTCCGGCCATCCTGGTCTGGGCGATGGCCCATGTGCTGCCGGGGGTATTCGCGATCTCCGTGCTGCACGAATATTTCGGGCTGCCGCATCATCACGGCACGGCCAAGCATCTCTGGATGCTCGCGGTGCTGGGCGGTGCGCTGGTTGCAGCGCTTGCGATCTGGCTCATCCGCCGCCGCCAGGGCGCCGGCGTGATCGAGCCGGCCAAGCCGGTCAAGTAATCCGGGCGCGTCCCGGGGCGGGGCCGACATAGCGCGCACGCGGGCGAATCAGCCGCTCTTGGCGCAATTGTTCGCTCGCATGCGCGATCCATCCGACCGTGCGGGCCATCGAAAACAGCACCAGTTCATGGCCCGGCGGCAGGCCCAGCGTGTGCACGAGCACCGCCAGCGCATAGTCTATATTGACGAATTCGCCGGTCGCTTCCGCAATGCGTTCCGGGATTTCGTGAGTCAGTTTGCGCTCTGCGCCCGAGCGCGCCAAAGCCTCCAGCAAGGCCTGCGCGCGGGGATCACCGAGCTTGTAGACGCCGTGGCCGAAGCCCGCGAAACGCTCGCCCAACGCCACCCGCTCGCGAATCAGGGGCGCGACGTCGCCCTTCGCCAGCGTCTTGAGCAGCTGCGCCGCCAGCACGCCGGCGCCGCCATGCTTGGGACCTTTCAGGGCAACGAGGCCTGCAATCATCGCGTCATAGAGGTTTAGGCCGGTCGACGCCGCGCAGCGCACGGTGAAGGTCGAGGCGTTCAATTCATGATCCGCCAGCAGCACCAGCGCGCGGCGGATCAGATCGGCGGCGTGCTTGTGATCGGGCGCCCAGGCCCTGGCGATCTGCAGGTGCAGCGGTTGCGGCGAGGTCTTCGCGTTCAGCATGGTCGCGACCACCAGGCGCAGGATGCGGCCGCCGACCATCGCGCGTCCCTCGGGCGCGCGGGTAAAGGCGCGCGGATCGGCAACGGCCGCGAGCGCCAGCACCGCAATGGCGCGATCAATCGCGTTGGCGCCGCGGGCGGCCTCGGCCACCGCGCGCATTTCATCCGAGATCGACGGGCAATTGTCCGGAGCAAAGGGATCGACGCCGGTGACGTCCCACAACAGCGTCGCGGCGTGTTCGAGCGTATCGCGCTCGGCGAGATCGACGCAGTTGACGCCGCGATAGATCGGGCCGTCCTCGGTGATGGTCGCGATCGCCGAATCCATGACGGGCAAATCCGCATCGAAACTGCGCATCCCGCGCGGCTCCGGCGCCGGCGCCCGCCGCTCCTTGAGCGTGCGGACGTCCTCGGCGCGGTAGCGATGGCTGCGCGAATCGGCCGACGGCTCGGAGCGGATCAGGCCGCGGCTGACATAGGCGTAGAGCGTCGCCTGCGAGATCGCGAGTTCGGCGGAGGCCTCGCGGGCCGAGAGATAAAGGCCGGCGGATTTTTTCATATTGATTTATATAATCAAGATTGATCAATCTGTCGAGAAGATCCACCTTTGCGGTGCACAAAGGAGATCCGACCATGAACATTCAGCTTTCAAAGACCCCGATCGGCCTCGATGGCGTCCCCGCCGCCGAAACCGTGCTGAGCCACGTCGATGGTGAGCGCGGCGAACTGATCATTGCCGGCGAGCGCGTCGGCGAACTGGCCCGCAAGACCGGGTTCGAGGGCGTGACCGCCCGGCTGTGGAGCGGCGGTACCGGCCAGCCGGTCGGCGAGGCCGCGGTGCGTGCCGCGCTTGGCGCCGGGCGCGAACGCGCCTTCGCCCGGCTGCCGGAGTTGCTCGGAATCACACAAGGCCTGTCGATCGTCGATGGTTTTCGCGCAGCCATCGCGGGTCTGCGCGCCGAAGCAGGACTGCAGCATGAGGCCACCATCGTCGGCGCGTTTCCGGTGATCGCAGCCGCGCTGGTGCAGCGCGCCAAAGGCAACGATCCCGTGATGCCCGATCCAACCGCGAGCCATGCCGCCGACACGCTGTCGATGATGCTCGGCCGCAAGCCAAACGGGCGCGAAGCGGCGGCGCTCGACGCCTATTTCGTCACCGTGTGCGACCACGGCATGAACGCCTCGACCTTCACGACGCGCGTCATTGCCTCGACCCATGCCGATCTGTTTGCGGCGGTGACGGGCGGCTATTGTGCGCTGACGGGGCCGCTGCATGGCGGCGCGCCGGAGCCGGTGCTGGAAATGCTCGACGCCATCGGCTCGAGCGAGCGCATCAAGCCGTGGGTCGACAGCGCACTGGCGCGCGGCGAGCGGCTGATGGGCTTTGGTCACCGCGTCTATCGGGTACGCGATCCCCGCGCCGACGTGCTCAAGGGCGCGATCGAGCGGCTTGCCGGCGGCGGCATGGATCTGCCGTTCGCGGGCGAAGTCGAAGCCTATATCCGCGACGCCTTGAAGCGGAAAAATCCGGACCGGCCGTTAGACACCAATGTCGAGTTCTTCACCGCGATCCTGCTCGACGCGCTGAAAATCCCGCGGCAGGCGTTCACACCGATCTTCGCCGTCGCACGCGCCGCCGGCTGGACCGCGCACGCCCGCGAGCAGCAGCGCGGCGGGCGGCTGATCCGGCCGAGCTCAGCGTACATCGGGCCGATGCCGGCGTGACTCTAACCACGCGTCGTCCCGGCGAAGGCCGGGACCCATACGCCGCGGCCGGTATTTGTGGAAAAAGAAGGTAACGACCAGCGCGCAAACCAACGACCGTTGGTGGCTATGGGTCCCGGCCTTCGCCGGGACGACAAATCAGGTCGCGCCGCGCACGACCGTCTTGAGGTAATTATACGCCTTGATGATCTCGATCAGGCGATCCTCGGTGGAGCGGTCGCCGCCATTGGCGTCGGGATGGTGCTGCTTCACCAGCGCCTTGTATTTTGCCTTCACCGTTTCCAGCGTCGCGTCGGGGCCGAGCCCCATCACCTGCAGCGCCTTGCGCTCGGCGTTCATCACCTTGCGGGTCTCAGGTTTGACCTCGCCGGCCGCGCCGCCCGGTCCGGGCCGCCAGCGGCCGCGGCCGTTGAGCTCCGAGAACATGCTGAACGGATCGGACGCGGCGTCGATGTCCGGCTCGGTGCCGGCCTTGCCCTTCTTGCCGCCATTGGCGCCCATCTTCCAGGTCGGGCGGTGGCCGGTCAGCGCATCCTTCTGGTAGCGCGCGACGGAATCGGCGCTCATGCCCTGGAAGAAATTGTAGCCCTGATTGTATTCGCGGACGTGGTTCAGGCAGAAGTGCCAGTACTCTTTCGAGTTCTCGCGGCCCTTGGGCGCGCGGTGCGGCCCCTTGTTCTTGCACTCCGGCCATTCGCACATGGCGGATTCTTCGCGCGCCGCAGCCTGCTGCTTCGCGCTCAGCTTGTTGGGCTTGATGCGAATGGAGTCGAAGAATTTGGATGAATCGATTGGCATGGCTGACTTTGACTACGCAATGCCCGAGGCTTCAAGTCTTGACATTGCGAATACCTCTGTTCCGATCCGGCATTGACGAAAAACGGTCCCGGACGTAATGCCGCCGTCATGAGCACCAAGGACGATATCATAAACAAGTTGAGTGAAGCTTTCGTACCCGAAAGCCTCGACGTAACGGACGAATCACATCTGCATGAGGGCCATGCCGGCCACAGGCCGGGCGGCGAGACGCATTTTCGGGTATATATTGTGTCGCCGGCCTTCGAAGGGAAGAGCCGGATCGAACGTCATCGCATGGTCAATGCGACGCTCGAGGCGGAACTGAAGGGGTCCGTGCACGCGCTGGCGATCAAGGCGCAGGCACCCGGGGAAACTACGGGCCGCTGATTTTATCACCCCTGCCACAGATATAAGCGTCCGATGACCACGCTGAAGCTCGTTGTTTTGGCCGGGCTTCCCGGTTCCGGGAAGAGCACGCTGGCGGAAGGCCTTTCCCGGCATTTTTCGCTGCCGCTATTGTCGGTCGATCCGATCGAGGCGGCGATGTGGCGCGGCGGCCTCTCCCGGGATCA
Organism: Bradyrhizobium sp. AUGA SZCCT0176; assembly: GCF_018130145.1. Classification (GTDB taxonomy): domain Bacteria; phylum Pseudomonadota; class Alphaproteobacteria; order Rhizobiales; family Xanthobacteraceae; genus Bradyrhizobium. Next base: position 203,947 of record NZ_JAFCMB010000007.1, read on the forward strand.
AACGGGGATCGCGGCCTATGAGGTCGCACAAGCCCTGGCAGCAGAACAATTGCGGCTCAATCATTCCGTCCTGATCGACGCGGTCAATCCGGTCGAGGCCCCGCGCGCGGCGTGGCGAAAGCTTGCGGCAAAATATCGCGCGGATTTGAAGATCATCGAATGCATCTGCGTGGACCAGGCAATCCACCGCCGCCGTATCGACGCCCGTATCCGCAATATTGACGGGATGGCCGAGATCGACTGGGCCAGGGTCGAACAACGGCGCGCCGAATATGAGGCGTGGACCGATGCAAGGCTGACGCTGGATACCTCGGCGGAGCCGCCGGAACGGTTACTCGCGGAAGCGATCCGCTATCTGGCCTGAGCGTACGCCATGCCGACGCGAAGATCGACGCAGGACGGTGGCAGCACATTCATCTTTGTGAGACAATCAGTCGCGCGGTGGTGCGGTTTCCATGAGAACGCGGGGTCGGACTGACCCCGATGCCATCGCCATGTGATGGGGTCGTCCGATGCGCTATTGGGCACATCAGGGGTTGGCGGCAGCCGTTGCGGCGTTGATGGCCACGTGTCCCATCGAGGCTTTCGCGCTCGACATGCCCGGTCCCGCCGCCCAGGAGGTGCTGGTGAAAAGCATCCTGGTGACGCTGAACGACGCGGTCGCCGCTGACAATTTCACCATTCTCCACGCCAAGATCTCAAAACCGTTTCGCGAGCAGTTCCCGCCGGAAAAGCTGCGGGCCGTGTTCAAGGACCTGGTCGAAAAGCACGCCGTGTTCGACGCCGTGGTGGCGCAAAAGATGGTTCCCGACGAGGACGCCAGGATCGACGAGCAGGGCGTGTTGAAACTGAAAGGCCGTTTCCAGACGGCGCCCAAGCAGGTCAAGTACCAGCTTGGCTTCATCGAATCCGAAGGGACGTGGAAGCTCAGCGGCGTTGCGATCGATATTGAATAGGATTTTTCAATAATGCGCAGCCACCATGCGGAATGAATACTCCGAAACCGCAACGGGCTTCGTGCCGGGACAATAAGCGGTGTGAAACTCGAACTTCATTCCCCTTGGCCTGCGGGGGAATGTTATTCGAACGCTCACGGCTGAAAGCGGTGACGGCATATTCTTCCGGAAAGACAATCGATGGACGCTCCTTCATGGATTGAACTGGTCGAGCGAAACGTTGCCAGATTTGGCGATCTCGTCGCCGGCATCGACCCGTCGCTTTCCGATATCCCTGAATTCTTCGGCCACGACAGCGGCTGGATCGACCGCTTCGTCAATTTCACCATCGAAACCATCGAGGGACGTATCGGCTTCGTCAAATTCCAGTCGGCTTATTTTGAAGCATGCGGATTGACGGGTCTCACGGCACTCGCTTCCGGGATCAAGAAAGCAAGGGCCGCGGGCATCGGCGTCATTCTCGACGCCAAGCGAGGCGATATCGGTGCCACCGCCGCCGCCTACGCCCGCGCCTATCTGACCCCGGCTTCCGCCGGTGGCAGCGGCGACTTCGAAGCCGACTGCCTGACCGTCAATCCCTTGATGGGCCCGGATACGCTCGAACCTTTCGTGGAGTGCGCGAACCGGTTCGGCAAGGGGCTGTTCGTGCTATGCCGTACGTCCAATCCCGGCGCGGGCTGGCTGCAGGACAAGATGACGGGCAATCGCCTTGTTTCCGACCGCTTCGCCGATCTCATTGCTGCGATGGGTGTCAACGCCAGCAGTGCCTCTCGTTTGAACGCGGTGGGCGCGGTGGTCGGCGCGACCGTGCCGCATGAAGGCCGGCGCCTGCGCCAATTGCTGCCCCGCTCGATCATCCTGGGTCCCGGCCTTGGCGCGCAAGGCGGCGATGCCGCGGCCATTCACTCCTTGCGCGGCAACACGGCAGGCGACCTGCTGATCCCGGTCTCGCGCGGCCTGACGCGGGTAGCGGATCACGGAATTTCCGCGGAAGATTATCGAGCACTCATCATTGGCAGGATCGACGACTTCAAGACGGCGATTGCCTATGACTATCGCGGAAACCGCGCCATCCCGGCTTGACCGCCATTGCGCGGGCGGCGCTCAGAACGCCGTGCCCGCCCGCCTCGGCTTCTGTTCTTCGGCCTCGCGCGGCACCGGCACGATCCGCAAGGCGGTGATGCGGTTGCGCTCGCGGCGCAGCACGCGGAAGCGGAAGCCGTGGAAAGTAAAACTCTGGCCGCGCTCGGGGATCGAACGCGCCTCGTGAATTACGAGACCGGCGATCGTGGTCGCCTCCTCGTCGGGCAGATGCCAGTTCATGGCACGGTTGAGATCGCGGATCGGCACCGAACCATCGACCACCACGGAGCCGTCGGGCTGGGCGCGGACGCCGGCCACGACCACGTCGTGCTCATCGGAAATGTCGCCGACGATTTCTTCCAGAACGTCTTCCAGCGTCACCATGCCTTCGACTTCGCCATACTCGTCGACGACGAGCGCGAAGTGGGTTTTGCGGCGGCGGAACGCCTTGAGCTGTTCGGACAGAGGCCGCATCTCCGGCACGAACCATGGCGGCAGCATGATGGCCGCAACGTTGATACGCGAGGTATCGCCGTCGGAGGCGCGGATCGCGCGCAGCAGATCCTTGGCGTGCAGCACGCCGATGATGTTTTCCGGCTTGTCGCGCCACAGCGGGATGCGGGTGTATTCGGTCGCCAGCACCTCGCGCACCAGTTCGTCCGGCGGTAGATCGGCATTGATCATCACCATGGCGGTGCGGTGGACCATGACGTCAGACACGGCGAGGTCGCCAAAGCGGAAAACATTGTGGATGTATTCGGCCTCGCCGCTTTCGATGCCGCCGTGCACGGCCGATTCCTCCACCAGCCCCTCGATCTCGGAGTCGGTGAGGATTTCATGCTGTGAGGATTCCTGCACGCCGAGCAGGCGCAAAATTCCGCGTGACGCGCTGTTGAGGAGCCAGTTCAGCGGCCAGAAAACCAGATAGGACAAATAGAGCGGATACGCGATCCATTGCGAAACCGGCATCGGCTGCCTGATCGCCAGCGTCTTCGGCACCTGCTCGCCGATCACGATGTGCAGCGAGGAGAACACCAGGAACCCGGCGATGAACGACACGAAGTGCAACGTGGCTTGCGACATTCCGAGCGGGATCAGCAACGGCTCGAGCAGCGCCGAAACGGTGGGCTCGCCGACCCAGCCGAGGCCGAGCGAGGCCATGGTAATACCGAGCTGGCAGCACGCGAGATAGGCCTCGATGTTGCCCATCATGCCCTGCAGCAGGCGCGCGCCGAACCGGTCCTGCTCGACCATCGCCCTGATGCGAAACCCCCGGCTCTTCACCAGCGCAAACTCGGCCGCCACGTAGAACGCGTTGGCGGCGAGCAGGAGGAACGCAAGCAGCAGATTGAACGCGGTCGAACTCATGACTGCCTCGCGACGGCACCAAGCCCGCGCGACGGCTCCATGATGCGCCCTGACAGTCCCGTTCTCATCCCGACAGCTTCTGTTGCAGGAAGGCGCGAACCGATGCCGGTTCGACGTCGTTTGCGATCACCGCGCGGCCGACAGCCTCCAGCAGAATGAAGGTGAGCTTGCCGCGCTTGACCTTCTTGTCCTGCGCCATCAGCGCCATCAGCGTATCGGCATCCGCCAGCCCTTCCTGGGCGAAGCCGGCGACGTCCTGCAACCGGGTCGGCAGGCCCACCGAAGCCAGATGACGCTCGACGCGTGCGGCGTCGGCTGGCGAGATCATGCCGAGCGTGGCTGAAAATTCCGCCGCCAGCACCGTGCCGATGGCAACGCCCTCGCCGTGGAACAGGCGATCGGAAAAGCCGGTTGCGGCCTCCAGCGCATGGCCGAAGGTATGGCCGAGATTGAGCAGCGCGCGTTCGCCGGTTTCGCGCTCGTCGCGCGACACGATCGCGGCCTTGGCGCGGCACGAAGTGGCAATCGCATGCTCGCGCGCCGCGCTGCCGGAGAAGATGCCGGAGTGATTGGTCTCGAGCCAGGCGAAGAAGGCTTCATCACCGAGCACGCCATATTTGGCGACTTCGGCATAGCCGGAGCGGAACTGGCGCGGCGACAGCGAGTCCAGGACTGAGGTGTCGGCGATAACGAGCACCGGCTGATGAAACGCGCCGAGCAGATTTTTTCCCTGCGGCGAGTTGATGCCGGTCTTGCCGCCGACGGAGGAATCCACCTGCGCCAGCAGCGAGGTCGGCACCTGCACGAAATCAACCCCGCGTCGCAGGATCGCCGCCGCGAATCCCGCGAGGTCGCCGACGACGCCGCCGCCGAGCGCGATCACGAGGTCGTTGCGCTCGATCTTGGCTGCGATCAGCGCCTCGGAGACCTTCTCCAGTCCGGCATAGGTTTTCGACCCCTCGCCCTCCTCCACAATGACATGCGACGTCGGGATGCCGGCCGCGGCCAGCGACGCTTGCGCTGGTTCGAGCCAGTGTTTGGCAACGGTGCGGTCGGTGACGATGGCGGTCCGCACGCCCGGCCGCAGCGCGGCGATCCGCGCGCCCAGAGTCTGCAGTACGTCGCGGCCGATGATGATGTCATAGGCGCGGTCGCCGAGCGCGACGTCGACGGTGATGGGGTCAGAGTGTTTCAGTGGTGCCGTCATGAGGTAGCGCTTATCCCGTCCTTTGGTGCCGTCGTTGCTGTCGTCGTTGACTCCTGGGCTGGCGGCGCGGCGTGGCCACACAACCTGCCGCGCAGGGCGTCCGTGCATTCATCGACAATCCGGTCATGCGGCACGTCGCGCGACAGGATCGTCAGATCAGCCCCCTGATAGACCGGCTCGCGGGCTTCGAGCAGGCGGGCGACCGTCGCAACCGGATCCTCGGTCTGCAGCAGCGGCCGGTCTGCGCGACGCTTGACGCGCTTCATGATCACGTCGATGTCCGCCTTGAGCCAGATCGACACCGCCTTGTCGGCGATCCTCTTGCGGGTTTCCTCGCGCTCCGTGAAGGCGCCGCCGCCAGTCGCGATCACGGCCGGCCCACTATCGAGCAGCCGCGCGATCACCCGGGCCTCGCCATCCCTGAAATAGAGCTCGCCATGGGCCGCGAAAATGTCCGGTATCGACATGCCGGCCGCAGCCTCGATCTCGATATCGGCATCGAAAAACGGCAGCCGCAGCCGCGCCGCCAGCCGACGGCCAATGGTGGATTTGCCGGCGCCCATCATGCCGACAAGCACGATCGAACGCCGCCCCAGTGCAGCCGCGATCTCGGCCTCCTGGGGGGTGCATGCTTGTGCCGGTATGGCGGTCTCGGGCATCCCAAACTCTGTCAGCTGCGGATTTTCCGCGTTTCTGCGCCACCTATACTACCCCCGCCGATACCCATGCCAGAGACTCTTGCAACGCCAAGGGGAACATGTAGGTAGTCAGGTGCGTCCAACCCCGATGATTTCAATGGTTAATTCGCGGCCCAAGGTCACTCTCAAGCCCGCCCTCAAGGCGCCCTGATGCCCAGTCTGTTCCGCTTTTTGACGGTCGTCGGCATTATCGCCGGGATCGGCTATGGCGTGGTCTTCGCCCTGGCGAATTTCGTCAATCCGAAGCCACGGGAAATGATCGTGACGATCCCTCCGGATAAGTTCCTCAAGAAATAGGCGCTATGGTCTCAAGGATGGGCCCCAGGAACACTTCCAAGACCACTTCGAAGACGAATTCAGACCCAAAGCTGACCAACCTGTTCCTCGACATGCTCGCGGCGGAACAGGGGGCGGGCGACAATACGCTCGACGCCTATCGCCGCGACCTCACGGATTTTTCCGAATTTTTGGGCCGCGCCGGCCAAAGTTTTGCCGGTGCCGAGACCCAGACGCTGCGGGACTATCTCGCTGATCTCGATTCCCGCGGCTTCAAATCCACTACCGTCGCGCGGCGTCTCTCCGCGCTGCGCCATCTGTTCCGCTTCCTGCTCAATGAGCGAATCCGCAGCGACGATCCCGCGGCGATCCTGTCCGGCCCGAAACGCGGCCGCAGCCTGCCCAAGGTACTGTCGATCGCGGACGTCGACCGCATGCTGACGCGGTCCAAGGAGCTCACCGAAACCGACGCCTCGCCTCAGCAGCGGCTTCGCGCGCTGCGGCTGCATTGCCTGCTCGAAGTGCTCTACGCCACCGGCTTGCGCGTTTCCGAACTGGTGGCGTTGCCGCTGTCGGCGGCGCGCCGCGACGCCCGCATGATCGTGGTGCGCGGCAAGGGCAACAAGGAACGGCTGGTACCACTGAACGAGGCGTCGCGGCAGGCGATGGCCGATTACCTCGCCGCGATGGAAGCGCTGAAGCCCGAGAAGAAGAAAAACGCCCCCGCCTCGAAATGGCTGTTTCCCTCCTTCGGCGAAAGCGGACATCTGACGCGACAGCATTTCGCGCGCGACCTCAAAGAGCTTGCATCCGCCTCGGGGCTGGCGCCGCGGCTGGTCTCGCCGCATGTGCTGCGTCACGCCTTCGCCAGTCACCTCCTGCACAACGGCGCCGACCTGCGCATCGTGCAAACGCTGCTTGGCCACACCGATATTTCGACAACGCAGATCTATACCCATGTGGTCGAGGAGCGGCTCAAGAGCCTAGTGCGCGACCTGCATCCGCTGGCGGAGAAGTAGACTTCCGCGTATCCAGCACGTATGCCGCCTTGACTTCGACGCCTTCTCCCCCGAAACAGCCTCACTCTATCGCTACCCGCCATGGGCCTCCGCCCAGAACGTCAGCTAAATCGTTGAAGAGACTAATCTTCTTTCTCAAAGACGAAACCACTTCGCCCGCAGCTAAGTTCCTCCCTATATTGGTTTGATGCCGGATCAGATGCGCAGCTACCTCGACTTCGAAAAACCCGTCGCCGAACTCGAGGCCAAGGTCGACGAGTTGCGCGCGCTGGCTGCAACCGGCAGCGACATCGGCGATGAGATTGCGCGAATCGAGGACAAGGCGTCGCAGGCGCTGACCGACCTCTATGCCAGCCTGACGCCATGGCAGAAGACGCTGGTGGCGCGCCATCCGCAGCGGCCGCACTTCACCGATTTCATCAACACGCTGATCACGGAATTCACGCCGATGGCGGGCGACCGCAAGTTCGGCGAGGACGAAGCGTTGATGGGTGGCTTCGGCCGCTTCCGCGGCGAAGCCATCTGCGTGGTCGGCCAGGAAAAGGGCGCCACCACCGAAAGCCGCATCAAGCACAATTTCGGCATGGCGCGCCCTGAAGGGTATCGTAAAGCCGTTCGCCTGATGGAGCTGGCCGACCGGTTCGGCATCCCCGTGCTGTCGATCGTTGATTCGGCCGGCGCCTATCCCGGCATCGGCGCCGAGGAACGCGGACAGGCGGAAGCGATCGCGCGGTCCACCGACGCCTGCCTGTCGCTCGGCGTGCCCAATGTCGCGATCATCACCGGCGAAGGCATGTCCGGCGGGGCGATTGCGATCACCACCGCCAACCGCGTGCTGATGTTCGAACACGCGATCTATAGTGTGATCTCGCCTGAAGCGGCGTCCTCGATCCTGTGGCGGGACGGCACCAAGGCCCAGGAAGCCGCCACCAGCATGAAGATCACCGCCCAGGACATGCTGCGATTCGGCGTCATCGACCAGATCCTGAAAGAGCCTCCCGGCGGCGCCCATCGCGACCCCGCCGCCATCATCGCCGCCACCGGCGATGCCATCGCCCAGGCTTTCAACGACCTCCGCAACCTCGATCCGGACGCGGTGCGCAAGCAGCGGCGGCAGAAATTCCTCGATATCGGCCGCAAACTGGGCTGAACGGGCTCGATTCCCTGCCTTTTGGGGAGATTAGGTGGCTGCGAGCCCCCCAAAGCGGCAGGTCCGATCGCAAAATCGCCGATTTTTCGCCAAATCGTTGAATTTGGCCGCAATTATGCCCCGACCGCGTTCTTTAAGGTCTGTTGACCATGCCCGCCAAGGTACCGGCGTGTGCGGCGAGTTCGAGTTGCGACAAATCGGCCTAAAGGGTAAGATTTTATACATCGGCTTCAGGGCATGACGCTGTGGTTGGGGTGCGAAAATTGCCCGATGGGTGTGGAGCTTAGCTTTTGATTTATCGCTCGCTGGTTCGCGCGCTCATCACGTCGGCTGCCCTCGCGGCCAGCGTCATGCTGGCCGGCTGCAACAGCGACGAGATTTCGCTGGCCAACAATGCCAAGGCCAACCAGCCGGTTCCGCCGAAACTGATCGCGGACATGGTCGCCAAGGATATGGACCTGAATTCGCCGATCCTGGTCCGGCTGTTCAAGCAGGAAGCCGAACTCGAAATCTGGAAGCAGGATCGTTCCGGCCGCTTCGCGCTGCTGAAGACCTATCCGATCTGCCGCTGGTCGGGCGATCTCGGACCGAAGATCAAAGAGGGCGATCGCCAGGCGCCGGAAGGCTTCTATTCGATCTCGCCGGCGCAGATGAATCCGCAGTCGGCCTATTATCTGTCGTTCAACACCGGCTATCCCAACGCATTCGACAAGGCGCTCGGCCGCACCGGATCGCAGCTGATGGTGCATGGCGACTGCTCCTCGCGCGGCTGCTACGCGATGACCGACGAGCAGATCGCGGAAATCTATTCGCTGGGGCGCGAGTCCTTCTTCGGCGGCCAGAAATCGTTCCAGCTGCAGGCCTATCCGTTCAAGATGACGCCAATCAACATGGCGAAGCATCGCAACAATCCGAACATGCCGTTCTGGAGAATGATCAAGCAAGGCTACGATCATTTCGAGGTGACGAAGCACGAGCCGAAGGTCGATTTCTGCGAGAAGAAATACGTGTTCGACGCCATCAGGGCGCCCAACGCCACGCGCGACCCGGTGTTCGACGCGTCAGGTAAATGCCCGGCCTATGCAATCCCCGAGGGAGTCGCCGACGCTGTGCGCGAGAAGCAGCAGACCGAGGCCGCGGAAACCGCCAAGCTGATTTCGAAGGGCACGCCGGTCGCGCGGCTCAACACCGGCATCGACGGCGGCATGCACAAGGTATTCGCCGCGCGCGTTCCTGAAGCCAGCACCGGGCTCTCGGAAGGCGGCGACAGCCAGGGACTGGCGGCGCTCTCGCTGGCCCGCGCCCCCGGCACCATCCCCTCCCACGTCAACCCGCCGCGCGCGCCTTCCGACAATCTCCTGCTCGGCGCGCCGCAGGAGCCGAAGCTTGCTGCGGTCGCCAGCGCGCCAACAGCCGGACCGACAGCCTCGACCCCGGCCCCGACACGGGTCGCCAACGCCGCGCCGGCCGCACAATCCGACGGATGGTTCTCCAGCCTGGCCCGCAAGGTCGGCATTGGCGGCGGCGATGCAACCGCGAGCACCTCAAGCACACCGCCGCCCGCACCCGCGAAGCCGAAAGTTATCGAGGCCAAGCGGTCCGAGCCAGCGCCGCGCGCAGAGGCTGCGATACCGAAGACGTCAGCGCCGAAGGCCGAACCCAAGCAAGCCGCAACCCGGCCGCCGCTGAAACCGTCGGTGACCGATACCCCGGCTCCGGCCGCTCCCGCGCAGGTCGCCGGATCGGCGCCGATCGTCTCGTCGAACTCGTTCGACAGCCGCTTCGGGGCAGTGAAGTAAATCGCTGTCGTCCCGGCGAAGGCCGGGACCCATAGCCACCGATCTCAATGTTGCGCGAAATTAGTGGGGCTTTGGTCCCATCCATAACCAACATTCGTGGTTATGGGTCCCGGCCTTCGCCGGGACGACGATAGAGGCGCCGTCAACGCACGATCACGAGCAGCTCAGCCGTACTTGCCGTGGCAATGCTTGAACTTCTTGCCGGAGCCGCAGGGACAATCCTCGTTGCGGCCGACCTTGCCCCAGGTGGCGGGATTTTTGGGATCGCGGTCGGCGGCGCTGACCTCGGGCACCAGCGAGGCATTGGCGAACGCCATCTCGTCTTCGCCGGTATCCGGGTTGAGCTTGTGCGCTTCCATCACCGGCAACGCCGGCTGTGCTTCTTCCGGCGGAACGATCTCGACCCGCATCAACTGCGCCGTCACCGCCTCGCGCAGATGCGCGATCATCGCCTCGAACAGGCTGAAGGCTTCCGACTTGTATTCCTGCAACGGATCGCGCTGGCCGTAGCCGCGCAGGCCGATCACCTGGCGCAGATGGTCGAGCATCACCAGATGCTCGCGCCAGAGATGATCCAGCGTCTGCAGCAGAATGGTCTTTTCGACGTAGCGCATCACGTCGGGGCCCCATTGCGCGACCTTGGCCGCCATGCGCTCGTCGACATGCTTCTCGATGCGCGCCAGCAATTCCTCGTCGGCGATGCCCTCTTCCTTGGCCCATTCATCGACCGGCAGGTCGACGTCGAGCACGCGCTTCAACTCGTCCTTGAGGCCGGTGACGTCCCACTGCTCGGCATAGGCATGTTCGGGCACGTGCTTGGTCACGACGTCCTCGACGAAGGCGTGGCGCATGTCGGCGACGGTCTCGGCGACGCTGTCGTCCTTCATCAGGTCGACGCGCTGGTCGAAGATCACCTTGCGCTGGTCGTTCTGTACGTTGTCGAATTTGAGCAAATTCTTGCGGATGTCGAAGTTGCGCGCCTCGACCTTCTGCTGCGCTTTCTCCAGCGCCTTGTTGATCCAGGGATGGATGATCGCCTCGCCCTCTTTGAGGCCGAGCCGCGTCAGCATGGTATCGAGCCGGTCGGATCCGAAGATCCGCATCAAATCGTCTTCCAGCGACAGGAAGAATTTCGAGCGTCCGGGGTCGCCCTGACGGCCGGAGCGGCCGCGCAGCTGGTTGTCGATGCGCCGCGATTCATGGCGTTCCGAACCCATGATGTAGAGCCCGCCGGGCTTGGTGATGGTCTTGGCCGGCTTCGAACCCTTGGCGGGTTCGATTTCGACGACGTCTTCAGCCTTCAGCACGATCTCGCGGAAACGCTCGATGTCGGCCTTGATGAGCTCGATCTTGGCGGCCTTCTCGGCCTCGTCGGTGATGTGCGCGGTCTCCTGCAGGATCCGCATCTCGAGCGAACCGCCGAGCTTGATGTCGGTACCACGGCCGGCCATGTTGGTCGCGATCGTGATCGCGCCGGGGACGCCGGCTTCCGCGACGATATAGGCTTCCTGTTCGTGGAAGCGCGCGTTCAGCACCGCGAACAGTTTCGCAGGCTTGCCCGCGCGCGCCGCGGCATAGAGCTTCTCCATACCGGATTCCGAGCCGAAATCGATCTGCTTGTAGCCGTGGTTCTTCAGGTACTCGGCCAGCACTTCCGACTTCTCGATCGAGGCGGTGCCGACCAGCACCGGCTGCAGCCGCGCGTTGGCGCGTTCGATCTCGGCCAGGATCGCGGCGTATTTCTCGGTCTGGGTGCGATAGACCTCGTCGTCCTCGTCGAGGCGCGCCACCGGCACGTTGGTTGGGATTTCGACGACCTCGAGCTTGTAGATGTCGAACAGTTCGTCGGCTTCGGTCAGCGCGGTGCCGGTCATGCCGGCGAGCTTGGCGTACATCCGGAAATAGTTCTGGAAGGTGATCGAGGCCAGCGTCTGGTTTTCCGGCTGGACCTGGACATGCTCCTTGGCTTCCAGCGCCTGGTGCAGGCCTTCGGAATAGCGCCGGCCCTGCATCATGCGGCCGGTGAATTCGTCGATGATGATGACCTCGCCGTCGCGGACGATGTAGTCCTTGTCGCGGTTGAACAGCGAATGGGCGCGCAGCGCCTGATTGATGTGGTGAACCACCGAGACGTTCTCGACGTCGTAGAGCGACTCGCCCTTGAGCTGGCCGGCGTCACGCAGCAGGGTTTCGATCTTCTCCATGCCGGCTTCGGTCAGCGTCACCGTGCGCTGCTTCTCGTCGACGTCGTAATCGGTCTTGTCGAGCTTGGGCAGGAAGGTGTCGATGGTGTTGTAGAACTCCGAGCGGTCGTCGAGCGGGCCGGAGATGATCAGGGGCGTACGCGCCTCGTCGATCAGGATCGAGTCGACTTCGTCGACGATGGCGTAGAAGTGGCTGCGCTGGACCATGTCCTCCAGGCGGTACTTCATGTTGTCGCGCAGATAGTCGAAACCGTATTCGTTGTTGGTGCCGTAGGTGATGTCGCGCGAATAGGCTTCCTTGCGCTCGGCATCGTCGAGGCCGTGGACGATCACGCCGACGCTCAGTCCGAGGAAATTATAGATCTGCCCCATCCATTCGGAGTCGCGGCGGGCGAGGTAGTCGTTGACGGTGACGACGTGGACGCCCTTAGCCGCCAGCGCGTTGAGATAGACCGCAAGCGTCGCGACCAGCGTCTTGCCTTCGCCGGTCTTCATCTCGGCGATGTCGCCCTCGTGCAGAACCATGCCGCCGATCAGCTGGACGTCGAAATGGCGCTGGCCGAGGGTGCGCTTGGCCGCCTCGCGCACGGTGGCAAAGGCCGGAACCAGGAGTTCGTCGAGCGTCTTGCCGTTGGCGAGTTGCTCGCGGAATTCGGCGGTGCGGGCCTTCAGCGCCTCGTCCGACAGCGCGGCGAGCGTGGGCTCGAGCGCGTTGATGGCGTTGACGCGGGACTGGTATCCCTTCACCCGCCGGTCATTTGCGGAGCCGAAAAACTTGCGGGCGAGCGCGCCGATCATGCCGAGTTCCTGTCTATGCCGTGTCTTGCTAAGCCGTGTCTTGCGTTGCGGCCGTGACGTGATCCACCAAGTTGCCTATCAACTCACCGTGACGCGTCGCGGCAAACGCCCCGATCCGGGGGTCATCCGCCAAGTGAGTGGGATTCAGGCAAGCTAAGGTTCAACGGCAAAAAGCCCAGTAAAATAAGTGCTATCGCCATCGATTGGTTCCGGCAGAGATATGGCTGGGCCACAGGCTTGTCAACGTCGCCAAGATGTCAAGGAATTCATCATTTTGACAGACTTTTCGCGTTGCCAAGGTGCCATGATTGGGCGAGTGTCCCGCCGCCTTTGGCATTCCCATCTTCAAGACAAGGATTTTGCATGACCTCCCCGTTCCCGGAAACGAAAACCGGCCTGCGCTTCGGCTTGGCCTCCCTGGCCCTGACGACCTGCCTGGCTGCGGTTCTGGCCGCCGGCCTGCCGGCCCGCGCCCAGGACAACCCCGTTCTGGCGAAGGTTAATGGCGTGGAAATCCGTCAGAGCGACGTCGCGCTGGCCGAAGAGGAACTTGGCCCCAGCCTCGCCCAGATGGACCCGGCGACCAAGAAGGACAACGTGCTGGCGTTCCTGATCGACCTCAAGATCGTCGCCAAGGCCGCCGAGGATAAAAAGGTCGAGAATTCCGAGGACTTCAAGCGGCGCATAGCGTTCGCGCGCAACCGTCTTTTGATGGACAGCCTGCTGGCCACCGAAGGCAAGGCGGCAACCACCGACGAGGCCATGAAGAAGGTCTATGAGGAGGCCTCCAAGCAGATCACCGGCGAAGCCGAAGTCCACGCCCGGCACATCCTGGTCGAGACCGAGGACGAAGCCAAGGCGGTCGCCGAAGAGCTGAAAAAGGGCGCCGATTTCGCGGATCTCGCCAAGAAAAAGTCCAAGGACCCCGGCGCCTCCGACGGCGGCGACCTCGGCTTCTTCACCAAGGAGCAGATGGTGCCGGAATTCTCGGCCGTGGCGTTCGTGCTCGAGCCCGGCAAGATTTCCGATCCCGTCAAATCGCAGTTCGGCTGGCACATCATCAAGGTCGAGGAAAAGCGCAACCGCAAGGCGCCCGACTTCGAGCAGGTGAAGCCCCAGATCGAAACCTATGTGACGCGCAAGGCGCAGGCCGATTACGTGGCGAAGCTGCGCGAGGCCGCCAAGGTCGAGCGCATGGACAAGCCGGCCGAGCCGGCGGCGAAGCCTGCCGAGGCTGCCAAGCCCGACGCCTCCAAGATGGCGCCGGCGAAGAAATAAAATCGACTTCGCCACCCGACTTCAGTATTTAGGCATCATGCCCGGCCCACTCAGGTGTGCCGGGCATCCATGTCTTAGGGCCTTCATCAACGGATGCTGAAGACGTGGATGGCCGCGAATCCTTAAGCGCCTCGCGCTTTCCGGATCCGGCCAGATCGCTTCCAGTCTTCCTGTCGATAAGGCGCCCCCATGTCATCAGCCGTTTCCCCCCTCGCACCAACCGAAGTCCCCGACATGCCCGTGATCGCGGGCGTGCGGCTTGCCACGGCTGCCGCCGGCATCCGCTACAAGGGACGCACCGACGTGCTGCTCGCGATCATGGACAAGGGAACGAATGCGGCCGGTGTCTTCACCCAATCGAAATGCCCAAGCGCCCCGGTGGAATGGTGCCGCGCCCAACTCAAAGGCGGCGGTTCGTCCAAGGGGCTTGCGCGCGCGCTGGTGGTGAATTCCGGCAATGCCAATGCCTTCACCGGCAAGACCGGGCGGCAGGCCACGACCTTGACGGCGTCGATTGCCGCCAAGGCGGTCGGATGCAAACCAAATGAGGTGTTTCTCGCCTCCACCGGCGTGATCGGCGAGCCGCTTGACGCCACCAAATTCGACGGCGTGCTGGGCACGCTGGCCGACAGCGCTGCGCCCGCGGACTGGATGGGCGCGGCCCGGGCGATCATGACCACCGACACCTTCCCGAAGGTCGCGACCGCGACCGTGAAACTCGGCAAGGCCAAGGTCACCATCAACGGCATGGCCAAGGGCGCCGGCATGATCGCGCCCGACATGGCGACCATGCTGTCCTTCGTGTTTACCGACGCACCGCTGTCGTCGGCCGTGCTGCAATCGCTGCTCAAGAGCGGCGTCCAGGATACCTTCAACGCCCTCACCATCGACAGCGACACCTCGACATCGGACACGCTGCTGGCGTTCGCCACCGGAACGGCCGCCGCCCACGGCGCCCCAAAAATCACGCGCGCCAGCGATCCGAGGCTGAAAGCCTTCACAAAGGCATTCCGCGCGGTGCTCGCCGATCTTGCCGAGCAAGTCGCCCGCGACGGCGAAGGCGCGCGAAAACTGGTCGAGGTCATCGTCGAGGGCGCGACCACCAGCATTTCGGCGCGCCGGATCGCGATGTCGATTGCGAATTCGCCGCTGGTCAAGACCGCGATCGCCGGCGAGGACGCCAATTGGGGCCGCGTGGTGATGGCGGTCGGCAAGGCCGGCGAGCCCGCCAACCGCGACAAGCTGTCGATCTCGTTCAACGGCATCCGCGTCGCCAAGAGCGGCGCGCGCGATCCGTCCTACAACGAGCCGGAGGTTTCCGAGGCGATGAAAAGCCCGAAGATTCAGATCAAGGTCTCCCTCGGCCTCGGCAAGGGCCGCGACCGCGTGCTGACTTGCGACCTCACCAAGGAATACGTCGCCATCAACGGCGACTACCGGTCGTGATCTGGTCAGTCCGGGGCAGTCCGCAGGACTGAACCCGGAATCTCAAAATTCCCCGATGCGCAATTGCGCATCTGAGGTTCGTGCTTCGCATCGCCCCGAATGGCGGCGGTCCTAGCCGCTGATCCGGGCGTCGGCGATGGCCTTCTTGAACAGCGCGTTCATCGCTTCCGCAATGCCCTGCGTCGGGCTGACCTCGAAATACAGTCCGGTCGAGGCGCAGCTCTGCATGTTCTGCGCGATCTGGCTGTTCGGCGACGGCCCGTAGGGCCCGGTATTGAACGGCGCGATCCACGAGTTGTACCAGGCGTTGGTCGGCAGCGCGAGATAGGTGGTGTAGAGCACCGCGATCTTGATGCCGCGAGACTTGATCGCCGTGCAGAGCGCCGCGTTGAGCGGCGACTGGCAGCGTCCGCTGCTGGTGGTCGGCTTGATGCACGTTCCCGGATTGTATTCGTCGGCGACGCCGTCAGACACGAAGAACAGATACTTCAGCGGCGCCGAGGACGTGCCGGCACCGGGCGCGCTGATCGCGCTGTTGATCGCGGGTATGATGCTGGTGAACTGGGTGTCCTGGTCGTTGTTCTGGTTCTGACCGTTGACGGTCATCAAGTCGATGTTGCCGGCCGCGCTCTTGGCGCTCGACAGGCTGGAAGACAGCGAAAACAGGGCTCTTAGCCCGGCCGAGCCCGCAGATGCGCCAAAATCGTAGATCGCCATCCGGAACTGGCTCGAATAGGTCTGGGTAGCGGCCGCGGTGTCCATCAACTGCTCGGTCGCGCTGCGCAGCACGTCGATCCGCGTGGTCACGCCGAGGGTTTTTGCAAGCTTGTAGTAGTTATTGTTGTTATTGAGATCGTGACAGGCAAACGCACACTTGTCCGACGTATTGTTGACCATCTTGCTTACATCGGCCGGCGTCGCGCCGACGCCCATCGATGGCGAATTGTCCATCAGCAGATAGAAATCGATATAGAGCGGCATGCTGGTGGTGGCGGTCGACGCGCCGGTCACGGTGACACTGGTCTTGCCTATCACGCCGAGGAACATCATCGGAACCGTGGCAGAGAACTGAACCGTCGAGGTGATGACGCTCCCGGCCTTGGTCATTGCCGGCGTCATGCTGTTGAGCGTGTAGCCGGTGACGCCGTTCATGTTGGCGTTGAAGATGTTGGTGGCATCGGCGACGCCGGCCGGGATCGGCCCATCCGAGGTCATCGATCCCGCGGCGATGAAGCCGGGCGCGATCTTGGCGACCGAGCCCACGCTGGCCGCGTCGATCGCCGCCTGCAATTTGCTGCGCAACTGGGTGGCCCGCGAATAGTCGACCGCACATCCGACCGCCGATATGATGGGCAGCGACGCGATCGCAAATATCACGGCGATATTGCCGGAGCGGTCGCGACGAAAGCGGTTGAGCAGAGAAGTAAAAGCGCGCATAGGATGCCTGTTCTGGGCCGAAACTGGACGCACCCTGCCAACATCAAATTAAATTTGGGTTCCCGAGCCGCAAACAAATCGTTTGGCGACATGAGGTTGGCTCGTTAATGAAATCTTCCACGCCTGCCCAAAAATCTTGCAAACAGCCCCTCATGGCCGACATCAAACTAACCCTCGTGGTTGCCTGCGCGCTGGTCGACGCCGACAAACGGGTGCTGCTGGCGCAGCGTCCGGAAGGCAAAGCGCTCGCGGGCTTGTGGGAATTTCCCGGCGGCAAGGTCGAGCCCGGCGAACGGCCCGAGCAGACGCTGATCCGCGAACTGCATGAAGAGATCGGCATCGATGTCAGCGAGCCATGCCTGGCGCCGCTGACCTTTGCCAGCCACGCCTACGAGACTTTCCATCTCTTGATGCCGCTCTACATCTGCCGGCGCTGGGAAGGCCAGGTGATCGCACGCGAAGGCCAGCAACTGGCCTGGGTGCGCGCGGGCAAACTGCGCGACTACCCGATGCCTCCCGCGGACATTCCGCTGATCCCGCATCTGCTGGACTTGCTGTTGTGAGGTGAGCGAGCGAGCTCATACATAAATCTCTCGTCGTCCCGGCGAACGCCGGGACCCATACGCCGCGGCAGTCGTTATAACCGAAGGTCTCTAACGCAAGCGCTTTCATCGATGGGCCGCGGCGTATGGATCCCGGCGCAAGGCCGGGACGACGGCGGTGTTTGGCGCGCGCACCTTGCACCATCATGTAAACGCAGTTTCACGTTCTCGCGACGCATTGCGCCCGAGCTTTGCCAGAAATTTCCTTGCCCTCGAAATCAGAGGGCGCAGGGAAGACCGGGTGCGCGCTGCACCCGCGGTCTCGTGTGCAATTGTGCATAAGAATGCGCACACGAGCATACAGGTCCAGCGGAGAGCATCCGGCCTTCCCTGCGCAATGGCTTTACGGCTTATATCGTGCTCTCCCCGGTGAGACGGCCTCTATTGCCACCGTCGCCCCTCGGAAGCGTTAGCTCCCGCGGGACTTGACGCCGTTACGGGCGTCAGGACCACACGACTTCACCGTACGCCAATGCTGCACGCGTCAAAGCGCAACATCAGCGTCCACCGCGACCCGCCCCTCGTTGTGACGATGGCCAACGCCCCTCTGAGTGGGACGGGATGGGCATAAATGTGCACTGATTTGGGTCGCATGGAAACAAGAATATTTTTGATTTTCGGAAATTTTAGACTTGACGCGATTTCTGACAATCAGAACTGATTTGCCCGTCGGGTTGATTTGTCGCAGCCGGACCGCAAGATTGCGCTTGCGCGCGAGGCGACGCAGTCGGTGTTCGCAATTCGCGCCAAGGAATTGCGACACGCGTGGTTCGCAAGTCTGCGGCCACCGCCATTGCGAGCAGAGCCTTCGGTGGAGATCGATCACGCCTATTCAGAGCTTCTATCGTCGATACCCGCAG
The DNA here is from genome assembly GCF_018130145.1 of Bradyrhizobium sp. AUGA SZCCT0176. Lineage (GTDB taxonomy): Bacteria > Pseudomonadota > Alphaproteobacteria > Rhizobiales > Xanthobacteraceae > Bradyrhizobium. The sequence goes on from NZ_JAFCMB010000007.1 coordinate 222,128, forward strand.
GTCCGGGAAAGACCGGATAACGGGCATGTTGCGGAGGTGGCACCCCGCACAAGTTGTTGTGGCTTTCCGCGACTGCCCCTTTCGGATCGCCTAAATCAGTGATTGTATAACCACATTTCGCAATCGGAGAGCACCTTCGCAACGGGGGAGAGCGTCGTGAATTACACGGGTCTGCGGTGGATCAAGGATACGAAGCAGCGGCAACGCATCATAGCCGGGCTGAGAAAGTTGCGCGCCGGACTTAAAAGCAAGGTGCCGGCCAAAAGCGACCACTCGCTGCTGCTGGCGACGTGGAACATTCGTGAGTTCGGCGGCGCCAAATACGGCGGACGCACGCCCGACGCGATGTATTACATCGCGGAGTGCATGAGCCGCTTCGACCTGATTGCGGTTCAGGAAGTCCGAGCCGATCTCAAGGCGCTCAGGGACATCATGCGGCTGCTAGGCCGGCAATGGAACGTCATCTTCACGGATGTCAGCTATGCCGACAGCGGCAATGGCGAACGGCTTGCCTTCGTCTACAACACGACCAAGGTCAGCTTTACCGGCCTTGCCGGTGAACTGGTCCTGCCCGGCAAGAGCGCGACGGAGATCATGAGCCAGATCGCCCGCACGCCGTTCGTCTGTGGCTTTCAGGTCGGCTGGGCCAAGTTCAATCTCTGCACGGTTCACATCTACTACGGTACGAGCAAGGCCGAGGATCCGAAGCGCGTCGACGAGATCAACGCACTCGCCAAGCTGCTTGCCGCAAAGGCGAAAGACTACATCAACACCAAGACGCCGGTTGATTATTCGCCCGAACATCTTGTGTTGCTTGGCGACTTCAACATCTTCTCGCGCACCGACAAGACGTATGAGGCGCTCACGAAGAACAAGTTCGTGGTGCCGGCCGCACTGCAGAAACTGCCCGCCGGAAGCAACGTGGCCCAGGACAAGTTCTATGACCAGATCGCGTTTTTCAAACAGAAGGTAGGTGTGACGAGCACGAATGCCGGCATCTTCGACTTCTTCAAATACGTTTTTGACGATCCGAAGGAATTCAAAGGCGGCAAGAGCGCACCGACCGCCAAGGCATTCCCGCAATGGCGCACCTACCAAATGTCGGATCACCTGATCATGTGGACCGAGTTCAGCGTCGACCAGACAGATACGTACCTGAAATCGCTGGCGGCCTGGGATGGCAAGTGATTTTCCAGACAAGTGAGGGATTCCAGGCCCTGCAAAGGTCTTCCGCCACGGGTATTGCGAACGAAAGCGCCGTCGCAGCCGAAGCGAGGATCGGCCGCTCCTCAATCCAATGGGGTCGAACGGGTTCGTCCCCGCGGCACGGTACGTTTCGGCAGGTCGGCGATGCGTGCCCGGAGGCGTGGCAGCATGAAGTCCAGAAAGGCGCGCAACTTGACCGGCATGAAGCGGTTGGGCGGCTAGACGAAGCTGGCGGCACCCGGATCCGTAGGTGCATATCTCACCAACGTGAGGCGCGGCATCATTTGATCAATCTGCAATGTTGGTCGCCGCTATGGCGAAACGACGGTAACCAGCCATCGAACGGGAATACTGGAACTGTCTTCCTTGACCGATCGGACCATGCCCCTCACGGTCGCAGAGCCAAAGGTCAGCGTGGCCACTTGTCCTCGATACTGGGCGTAGCGGCTGCGTCGGGCCTCGGTAGGGTCATTGGTTTCGATCTGCTGCACGTATCCCGCCAATCCGTTCATGAAACACAAATCGTGACCATGTGCAGAAACTGTAAGCACATGCAGTTAACGAATATCCGACAGTGCCGCAGGCATCGTCCAAACAAATGCTGAAATAAGCCGGTTGCCATCTCGCTATTTGGGCAAAAGAGACTATATGTGGAATATCATCGCGCGCCCCCGGCAGTTATCGATGACTGAGAGCGTTGCGCTCCCGCCTCAACCAAGCAGGCGGTCCGTTGTCAAATCCCCCAACATCCGGCTTCCGTGAGTGGCTTGTGCCTCCGGTGCTGCTGCCGAACTTTTTCGTCATGCTGATCGCCGCCCCGGTCATTTTTCAAAGTTGATCCGTCCACGCAAGACCGCAGAACAAACCCATCGGAAGGTCGCAATGGCCAACAAAGCAACTGTCAGGAACGCGTATGGCGTGCCGGCCATGTTCGCCGGATCAAAAACGGGCAGCGATGACGCTGCTTTCGTTTTTGTCAGGGTTGGAAATGAGGAGCGCCGCATGCGATGGGCCGAATGGGATGCGCTCCCGGCGTGGACCGGGCCTCGTCCCTCCTGGGGACCAAAGTTTGGCACCCCATCGACACTCGACCAGCCATAACGGTCCCGGTTCCCCTGTTAGACCGATTGGCAGCGTCTTTCGGCCATCGATGCTGCGCTTCCGGGGAAATGGAGGCGACCGCTTCCGCTTGAGGGCAAGGAGAGTAAACAGGCCGCGACAGGTTGTAATCGCGTGGTGGAGTAGCCACCTAAGGAACACTCGGCGTCCGATCCGCTTTAAGCACCCGTGCGGGTACGCCACGCCTTAGCCACGCCAAATCCTAACAACGATCGCGGCCAACGGCACGTCGCCCTGACGTGCGCGTCATGGGTCAGGGACATCCTATGCCTACCGAACATGCCGCCGTGCGGGTCGTCCACAAGCCCTGGGGGGCCCGTGATCTGCACCCCTGGAGCAATATTGACGGCTCTGGTGACGCCATCGGCGAGCTGTGGTTCGAGCGGGCCGACAAGGATGCGCCTATCCCGGCCTTGCTCCTCAAGCTGCTATTCACCAGCGAACCCTTGTCGATCCAGGTACATCCGGACGACACCTACGCACGCGCGATCGGGATGCCGAACGGCAAGAGCGAAGCGTGGTATATCCTTTCGGCTGAGCCCGACACGCAGATCGGCGCTGGATTAAAGCACCAGGTAACACCACAGCAATTGCGGGCGTCCATCCGGGACGGGTCGATCGCCGAACTGATGCACTGGCGAGCGGTTGCGAAAGACGACGTCATCTACATCCCGGCCGGCACCATCCACGCCATCGGCGCCGGTATTGTGCTGGCCGAAATTCAGCAGCGCAGTGACGCGACATTCCGCCTGTTCGACTATGGCCGGCAACGCGAATTGCACGAAGACGACGGGGTCGCGGTCGCTCACCCATGGCCGCTTCGAACGCCCTGCAATCCGACGCGCCTTTCCGCGGACCGAACGGTCCTCGTCTCCAGCCGGCATTTCGTTCTCGAGCGCGTTGAGCTGCCCGAGGGTTCAAGCTGGGCGCTGCTTGCCGAACCGGAGACCTGGATTCTTGTTCTCAACGGTCACGCCGCCATTGGACTGGTCGCGGCCTCGATCGGGGAGGCCATCTTCGTTGCCGGCGGTCGCACCAGCATCGAGGTCGGCAGCCATGGATTGAGTGCTTTGATCGCGTATCCGGCGAGCCGTCCGATCGATTCCCTGTTGCAAAGGCTTGGTGAAACACCGGGCAACGCTGCCAATCCGGCTGCTCCTGCTGTTCCGCAGTTTGAAGGCGCCAAGGAGGCGCGAACATGACGCCGCTTCGCCGCATCGCCGTCATCGGCAATTCGCTGCCCCGCCGCTGCGGTATCGCCACCTTCACGACCGATCTGGAACGCGCGCTTTCCAGTTCACGGCCGGATCTGGAGGTCAGCATTGTCGCAATGAACGACCACGGACAAGCTTACGACTATCCCGCTTCGGTTGCCTTGCAGATCAAGGATGACACCATTGAAGACTATGTGCGTGCCGCGGCCTTCCTGAACGCCGGCCGGTTCGACGTCGTCTGCCTGCAACATGAATTCGGAATCTTCGGTGGCGAAGCCGGCGGGCACATCCTCGAGCTGCTTTCACGCCTCAGCATGCCCGTCATCACCACGCTGCACACGGTGCTGGCCAAGCCGACCGCCGCCCAGCGTGCGGTCATGGAGCGCATCGTCGATGCTTCTTCGAAGATCATTGTGATGGCCAACAAGGGCCGCGAGATGCTGCGCAGCGTTTATCGCGTACCGGACAACAAGATCGAGGTGATCGCGCACGGCATTCCCGATTTTCCGTTTGTCGAGCCCGACGCGGCAAAGGCCAAACTCGGATTCAGCGACCGCTCCGTCATTCTGACGTTCGGCCTGCTCTCCCCCAGCAAGGGCATTGAGGTCATGATCGACGCCATGCCCTTGATCCTGGAACGTCGCGCGGACGCGGTCTATGTCGTGCTCGGCGCGACGCATCCAAATCTGGTGCGCGACCAGGGCGAAGCCTATCGCGAGAGCCTTGTGACGCGCGTGCGCGAACTTGGCGTCGAGAACCATGTCGTATTCCTCGACCAGTTCGTCGATCAGGCGACGTTGTTAGAGTTCATTTCGATGTGCGATGTCTACGTCACACCCTATCTCAATGAAGCGCAGATGACGTCTGGGACGCTGGCCTACAGCTTCGGATTGGGCAAGCCGGTGGTGTCGACGCCGTATTGGCACGCGCTGGAGCTGCTGGATGACGGCCGTGGCGTCATCGTTCCCTTCGGCAACGCGGTCGCGATCGGCAAGGAAATTGCGCAATTGCTCACCAATGCCCCTCGTCGGCAGGCAATGCGCGAGCGTGCCTACTCGATCAGCCGATCGATGACATGGGAGCGTACGGCCGAGCGTTACATGGCCACTTTCGAACATGCGCGCCATGGGGACTGGCTCAAGGTGGTGGCGCGTACCGGGCCGGTCGCGATCGCGCACAGCCCTGCGGCGTCGGACATGCAGTTGGATCACTTTCTTTCCATGTGCGACGATACCGGCCTGTTCCAGCATGCGGTGCATTCGGTGCCCGATCGCGCCCACGGCTATTGTGTGGATGACAATGCCCGCGCCTTGCTGCTGGCGTGCGCCCTCAACAATCCGGGCGAAACGCGCTTGTCCGAAGTATTGACGGCCCGTTTTGCCGCCTTCGTGCAGCATGCGTGGAATCCGGACACCAAACGCTTTCGCAATTTCATGGGCTTCAATCGAACCTGGCTCGAAGATCGCGGCTCCGAAGACAGTCACGGGCGAACCTTATGGGCGCTGGGTGAGTGCGCGCGCAGGGACGCAAGCCCGTCGCGACGCCGATGGGCCGCCGCCTTGTTTGCCGAGGCATTGCCGGCCGTCGAGGCCTTCAGTTCGCCCCGCGCACTGGCCTTCACCCTGCTGGGTCTGGACGGCTATTGCGCCGTTGCTCGCGATGATGCGCACGCCCGGGAAATCCGGCGCGTTCTCGCCGACAGGTTGATGTCGGGGCTCGCGTCGGTCGAAACGCCGGACTGGTCGTGGTTCGAGGAAGGCCTGGCGTATGACAATGCGCGCCTGCCGCAAGCCTTGATGCTGACAGGCATGGCCACGCAAACACCCGATTACCTCGCTGCCGGATTGCGGTCCCTGCGTTGGCTGATGACACAACAAACGACCTCGATGGGACATTTCCGCCCCGTCGGCACCGCCGGCTTCGGTGAACTGCGCCAGGCGCCGCGCGCGTTCGACCAGCAGCCGGTAGAGGCAGCGGCGACGATCGCGGCCTGCCTGACCGCCTGGCGCGCGGAGGGTGACGCCGAATGGAAGGCGATCGCAAACAACGTTTTCGCCTGGTTTCTCGGCCGCAACGATTTATCGATCGCGCTGGTCGATCCCGAGACCGGCAGTTGCCGGGATGGCTTGCATCCCGACCGCGCCAACGAAAACCGCGGCGGCGAGTCGGTCGTGTCCTATCTGCTCGGTCTTGCCGATATTCGTCAGCTTGCGCGCGTCAATGTCAGCGTGACACCCCCCGTGGCGCTTCGCGCCATCGGCGCCTGAGTCCAGTTTCCTCCAACTAACCGAGGACATCTTGTTGCAAGCCACTTTCCTGCATCGGCAAGCACTCTATCTGCGCCCCGACCCCACGCGCGTGATCGTACGCCCGTTCAAGCCGACGACTGAACCGCGCGACCTCAACCCGACCGACAAGACCCGCGCCAACCACATCGTCGAGCGCGTGCTCGCACTCGATCCGCAAGTCACAGCCAGCCTGTTGGCCGACGTGCTGGAGAACTTCCAAGGCCGGCATCGCAACCTGCTGCAGGAATTCGAGTTCCGCGCCGACGAGATGGAACAGGCGCTGGCGGCTCACGGCGCTTTTTCCAGCGTCCAGCGCCAGTTGATCGGTGCTTATTTCCTGAACGAGTACTCGTTCGAGGCCTCTGCGCTGTTCAATCCCAGCATCGTACCGCATCCCGACCAGTCTGGAGCGCCGAAAGGCGGCCTCCGCTTCGTGCTTAGTCTCCGGGCCGTTGGCGAAGGCCACGTGTCTTCGCTGACATTTCGCACCGGCACCATTGCCGCCGACGGCAGCCTGGCCGTCGATCCGACCGCGCGGCTGGCCTCCAGTCCCCGGGTCGGACGTCGCGTATCCGGACCATCAGGCGAAGCGGTTGAGATCACCTTCAAGGAGGAACAGGATATCAGCGAACGCGTGATATTTCCGGTTACCGCATCCCAATCCCAGGGCATCGAAGACGCCCGTTTCGTCGAATTCAGCGATGGTGACCACAAGACTTACTACGCCACCTTCACCGCCTATACCGGCAGAGCGATACGATCGGAGTTGATCGAGACCAGCGACTTCCTGTCATTTCGAATGTCGCCGCTGCAGGGGACCGCGGCCCACAACAAGGGCATGGCCCTGTTCCCGCGCAGGATCGACGGCAAGTACGCCATGATCGCGCGTCAGGATAATGAGAACCTCTATCTGATCTATTCGGATGACCTGCATCAGTGGGACGGCGGTCAGGCGATCCTGAAACCACAATTCCCCTGGGAGTTCGTGCAGATCGGAAACTGCGGGTCACCGATCGAGCTGGATGAAGGCTGGCTGCTGCTCACGCACGGCGTCGGTCCGGTCCGGAAATATTCGATCGGCGCGGCGCTGCTCGACAAGAAAGACCCGTCCAGGGTGCTGGCGCGTTCGGTCGAGCCGTTGCTGCATCCCGAACAGTCAGAACGCGAAGGCTATGTTCCCAACGTGGTCTATACCTGCGGCGCGATGCGGCACAATGACCAGATCATTTTGCCCTACGCCATATCCGACACCTACTCCAACTTTGCGACCATCAAGATCGCAGCCCTGCTGCAAGCAATGTCCTGATGGTGCGGAGAAGCTATTCGCACGGGTAGCCTGCTTCGACGTCCGCTTTACCGCTGCCTCGAGACTTCCGCCGAGCCTAGCTCGGTCTGGATTTCATGCGGCGCCCAGCCGTACAGCCCGATCACGTCGAAGGCGGTCTGGATCCGGCCGTCGGGATTGGCCAAGCGCTCGCGGCAGCGAATATTGAACCGCTCCTCACTCCAATGGCGACGAACCGGCTCGCGCTCGCGGCACGGCGCGTTTCGGCAGGTCGCCAATGCGCGCTCTGAGGCGCGGCAGCGCGAAGTCCAGGAAGGCCCGTAATTTGACCGGCATGAAGCGGTTGGGCGGGTACACAAGGCTGACGGGCAGCGGCGGCGGCTCAAAATCCTGCAGCAGCAGCACGAGCTCGCCGGATTTGATCGATTCGGCAAGTTGGTAGGAGAACGCCGCGGCGATCCCCATACCCGCGCGCGCGGCATCGCAGGTTGCTTCAAGGTTGTTCAAGACGAGGCGCGACCGCACCGGCACCACATATTCGGTCTGGTCCCGTTTGAACGTCCATGTGGTTGATGAGTGGAACGGCAGGAAGCTGATGCAGTCGTGTGTGGACAGGTCTTCAGGGGATTTGGGCGTCCCCCGCGATTTCAGATACGCCGGACTCGCGCACAACACGCGGCGGATTTCTCCAATCCGGATCGCGATCAGGCTGCTGTCGGTGAGGATCCCGATCCGAAGCGCGACATCGACATGGTCCTCGACAAGATTGACCGGCCGGTCCTGCAAATCGAGTTGAATGTCCACCTCCGGAAAGACAGCCACGAACTCCGCCATCACCGGCACCAGATGTAGCCGGCCAAACGCAAACGGCGACGACACAATCAAATCTCCGCGCGGCGTCGTGTACTCGCCGGACGCCGTGCGTTCGGCTTCGGCCACGTCGGCGAGGATTCGTTTCGAGGCGGCGATGTAGGAGCGGCCCGCATCCGTCGGCACGAGCGCACGGCTTGAGCGGTTGAACAGCTTGGTCTGCAGGTGCGCTTCGAGCTCGGAGACTTTCCGGCTGACCGTTGCGAGCGGCGTTTTCTGCCGACGCGCCGCAGCCGACAGGCTGCCGGCCTCGGCAACCGCCAGCACCAGCGACATGGCTTCGAAGCGGTCCATTGGATGTTTCCATCTGGTGGAAGGGTCTTTCCCGATTTTACCAGATACCCATCGTTTTCGGAAGGGTCTAGTTACGAACGCACAGCAACGGCTGGCCCCAACCCCGAATTCCAGGAGACCGACATGACCTCGATCCAGACCAAAGGCATCGCCCTGATCACCGGCGCATCAACCGGCATCGGCGCAATCTACGCCGACCGGCTGGCGAAGCGCGGCCATGACCTCATTCTGGTCGCCCGCAACAAGGATCGGCTCGCCTCCCTGGCGCGCCGGATCGCGGGCGACACCGGCCGCAAGGTCGAGACGGTCGAAGCCGATCTCACCGTCGCTGCGGATCTCCGGCGCGTCGGGGACATCCTGCGGACCAACGCCGGCATCTCCATGCTGGTCAACAATGCGGGCGTGGGCGCCACCGGGCCCCTGGTCTCCTCCGACGTCGACAAGATGGACGACATGATCAGCCTGAACGTCACAGCGCTGACGCGCCTGACCTATGCAGCGGTCCCCGGATTTGTTGCCCGCGGCCACGGCACGATCATCAACATTTCGTCGATCGTCGCGATCGCGCCGGAGGTGCTGAACGGTGTCTATGGCGGCACGAAAGCGTTCGTGCTCGCGTTCAACCACTCGCTGGTTCACGAACTCGCGGGCAAGGGCGTGCGCGTGCAGGCAGTGCTGCCGGGCGCCACGGCCACCGAATTCTGGGACGTCGCCGGCATGCCGGTTCATCATTTGCCGCAGCAGATGGTGATGTCGGCCAACGACCTAGTCGACGCTGCCCTTGCGGGCCTCGACCTTGGCGAGACCGTGACCATCCCGTCGCTGCCCAACCAGGCGGAATGGGATCGTTATGAGGCGGCACGCCGCGCAATGTCGGACAAGATTTCGAGCGCCATCCCGGCCCCCCGCTACAACTTGCGCAACCACGAGCGCGTCAGCGCCTAGGCGACGGGCAACAAGTCCAGCCGAACATCGAATTGAAACCATCACCCTGAAAACGGAGTTCACCATGTCGTACATTACAACTCAGCTTCCGACCCCCGCCCTGGCATCGCGCACCGCCTCCAACTGGCGCGATCACGCCGAACGCGTGCTCGCCTACGCCGAGCCGGTCAGCCGCGCCGGCCTCTACGTCTCGCTCGCGGTCATCTACGCCTGGTTCGGCGGGATGAAGTTTACCGAATACGAGGCCAACGGGCTGGTGCCGCTGGTGGAGAACAGTCCGCTCGTCGGCTGGTTCTATGCGCTGCTTTCGGTCCGCGGCTTCTCCACCTTCCTCGGCTTTGTCGAACTCAGCATCGGCCTGCTGATCGCCCTCAGATTGGCGAGCCCGATCTTTTCCGCGGCCGGCGGCGTTCTCTCGGCCGGGCTCTTCGTCACGACCCTCAGCTTCATGATCTCGACGCCTGATGTCGTCGTGCCGGAGCTCGGCTTCCCCGCGATCTCGGTCGCGCCGGGTCAGTTCCTCCTGAAAGACGTCGGCCTGTTCGCCGCCTCCTTCTGGGTGTTCGTCGACTCGCTGAAGACCGCGGTTCGCAAGTGATCAACCTTTCCAAACAAGATGGAGCACGAACATGAGCAAGCGATTGGACTACAACCAGGTTGCACCGGCAGGCGTGAAAGCGCTGGGCGGCGTCTACGGCTACGTCATGCAGAGCGGTCTTTCGCCCGTGCTGGTCGACCTGGTCTACTTACGGATTTCCCAGATCAACAACTGCGCCTACTGCCTCGACATGCACACGCGCGACCTGCTCAAGAAGGGGCAGAAGATCGAGAAGCTCGCGCTGCTGCAGGCATGGGCGGAAGCCGGCAGTCTGTTCGATGCGCGCGAACGCGCCGCCCTGGCATGGGCCGAGACGGTGACGCGCGTTGCCGATACCGGCGTGCCGGATCAGGCGTATCAGGCCGCCCGCGCCGTGTTCGAGGAGCGCGAGCTCGTCGACCTCACGATCGCGATCGGCCTGATGAACGCCTACAACCGCCTGGCCATCAGTTTTCGCAACACGCCGCAGGCCGCGATCGAGAATTTGAAGGCGGCATAGTCCGGGCCTCGCGCGGCGTGACAACCGCTCGTGCAAAGCCAGGCCAACGTCTCCCGATGGGATCGGGCATCTGCGAACAAGTCAGGAAAGGACCAGCACATGAGCGCCATCGTCAGAGCCGCCGCCGGTGGCGCTACCGGCCGCCAGTTTCCTTCGCCAGTTCGGTCAGCTTCGTAGCGACGTCGTGAAGTATCCCCTGGAATGTCTTCAGATCGCGTTCGGACCGGTTGCCGAACAGCAGTTTGGCGAACTCGGTCGTCTCCGATTGCAGTCTTGCGAAGGATTTTTGCCCTTTCGCCGTCAGAACAATGACGGCAGCACGCCGATCCGTCGGGTGTGCCGTGCGACGGACAAAACCGGTCTCCTCCAGCGCATCGATGAGCGTGGTTACGTTACGCGGCGTGACCTTCAATTCCGCGGCCAGTTCCGCCTGCGTCATACGCTCGGCCCCACCCAGCACCCACAACACTTGCGCCCTTGTCTGCGTCAGGCCGCGCTCGGCCAAGCCACGCTGCATATCCGCCGACATCAGCGTTGTGACCAGGAATAGCTGCGACAGCACGTCGCTGCAAAGTGATGTATTATCTACATTGTGTATCATATTCACGATGTGCTTTATACCAATTCGATTGTCAATTGGAGTCCCGTCGTGCTCGCCACCAATACCGCATCCCAGGGAAATATCGCATTGATGCGTAGCGCCTTCGCCGCCTTGAGCCGCAGGGACATTGTGGCTGCTGCCGAGTTCCTGTCGCCGGACTTCATCATTAACTTGGCCGGGGTGCCGCATCAAATGCGCGGCCGGCGCATATGGCGAAGGAATTCGGAAGCCTTCTTCAACGCTTTTCCCGACATTCAGATCGAAGCGCAGGACATGTTTGCAGCCGATGACAAGGTGGCGGTGCGTCTTCGCTTTACCGGAACGCACACCGGCGAGTTCCTGGGAAATCAGCCGACCGGAAAGCGCGTCGATTACCAAAGCTGCGAACTGTACCGCATTGCTGATGGCAAGATCGCCGAGGAGTGGATCTGCGCTGACATGCTCACGATCCTGACCCAGATCGGCGCATTTCCTGCCAGGCATCTCCTGCTGATGTGGCTTGCCGGATACCGTGTGTGGTTTGCGGCGGGCCTCGGCCTGCTTGCGGGGGTGATTTCGACGCTGACCCTGTCCTCCATCGTAGCCTGACCAGACGGCTCACGAATCACAATTCTACTTCGTCTTCCCCTTCACCGCCGCCTCCAGGCTGGCTTTCGCCGAACCCGGCCGCAGCGGTTTGGGCTGGCTTTCATGTGGCGCCCAGCCGGACAGCCAGATCACGTCGAAGGTGGCGCGGATACGGCCGTCCGAATCGGCAAAGCGTTCGCCGTAGATCTGCGCCATCCGCAGCAGCGTGGCGCGGCGGGTGGGTGCCCGCCGGCGCTCGACCAGAATATTGGTCGCGCCCATCCTTCTCAGATCGGCCGTCAGCGCCAATGCGCTGTCGTAGCGCACCACGACGCGATCGACGTCGGTGACCGGCAGCGCAAAGCCCGCGCGTTGCAGCAGCGCGCCGACATCGCGCAGATCGGCAAAGGGTGCGACGCGCGGCGACACTCCGCCCTCGCATTCGGCCTCCGCCGCCGCAAACGACTGCCGGAGTTCGGTCAGCGTATCGCCGCCGATCATCGCCGCCAGCAGCAATCCATCCGGCCGCAGCGCGCGCCTGATCTGCGCCAGCACGCCAGGCAAATCATTGACGAATTGAAAGGCGAGCGCGGAGACCGCAAGATCGAGCGATTCCGGCGCAAGCCGCAGCGTTTCCGTTTCATCCGGTTCGACCCGGGTGATGGATTTGAAACGATTCGCCACCGGCTTGCGCAGCAGCTCGACCGGCGTCCAGATTTCGGCGACGTCGGAAAAATCCCGCGTCACCGCCGCCAGCCGCTCTTCCATATCCTCGGTGACGCGATCGAGCAGGAACGTCGCTGGCCCAAGGCGGCGCGCACGATCCTGCCGCGCGCGCAACAGCGCGCGGTCGAACAGGATGGGTGCGGCGGTCGGGTTCGGAGCCATGGCGGTTGGTACGCTGGTTAGCGCGTCTCTGGCAATCTGGGATGCGCCTATCTCGTGTCCCGGGCGCGATGCAGCGCGCAGCGGTGCTTCGCAGAACCGGGACCCAGACTCGCAGTCAGATGGACCCCGGATCAGCAGCGCACCACGCCGCAAGTGCGGCGCGCTGCGCAGCATCCGGGGAACGGAGACCGGTTTTCGTCGCTTGAGCACTGCGCCGCGCGGCGCTAGCCTCACCCCATGGACGCCGAGGCATCACCAGCACGCTCCATCTCCACCCATTTGCGCGGCGTGCTGAACGCCGCGCGCGGCGTGTTTGCGCATATTCCAAGGCTGGCGCTCGACATCGCGCTGCCGACGCTGTGCGTTTCCTGCCGCGAGCCGGTCGATGGCGAGGGCGTCTGCTCGGAATGCTGGGCCAAATTGTCGTTCATCGCGCCGCCATTTTGCCCGCGGCTCGGCATTCCCTTTGTCTACGACCCCGGGCCCGATTTGCTGTCGATGGAGGCGATTGCCAATCCGCCGGCCTACCAGCGCGCCCGCGCCGCCGTGCGCTACGACGATGTCGCGCGCACGCTGGTTCATTCGCTGAAATACCAGGACCGCACCGATCTGGCCCCCGCGATGGGGCGCTGGATGGCCCGCGCGGGCCAGGAATTGCTTGGGGAAGCCGACGTGCTGGTCCCGGTTCCCCTGCATTGGCGGCGTGGCTGGAGCCGCCGCTACAACCAGTCCGGCGCGCTGGCGCGGGTGATTTCGCGTCAAACCGGGGTGAAACTGGCCTCCGAGGCGCTCCGGCGGGTCCGGGCGACCGAACAGCAGATCGGGCTGTCGCGTTCGCAGCGCGCCAGCAATGTGCAGGGCGCCTTCAAGGTCGCCGCCGACCGCACGGCTGACATCCAGGGCCGCCGCGTGGTCCTGATCGACGACGTCCTGACCTCCGGCGCCACCACCGACGCCTGCGCCCGTGCCTTATTGCGCGCCAAGGCCGCGCAGGTCGACGTGCTGGTATTCGCGCGGGTTGTGGACACCCACCGGGCTCCCATATAATTCAAAGACTTGCCATTTCCGGAACTTGCGAACCAGAGCGCTCCATGACCGCTGCCATTGAAATCTACACCCGCCCCGGCTGCGGTTACTGCACCGCGGCCAAATCCCTGCTGACGCGCAAGAATGCCGCGTTTACCGAACTCAGCGTATCCAACGACCCTTCCTATCGCGAACAGATGTACGATCGGGCCGGCGCCGGCTCGACGTTTCCGCAAATCTTCATCGGCGCAACCCATGTCGGTGGCTGCGACGAGCTTTACGCGCTGGATCGCGCGGGCAGGCTCGATGCGTTGCTGGCGGGAGAAAAGGCCTCGTCATGAGCGCTGCCACGACCTTCACCGCCGCGATGGTGCAGATGCGCACCTCCCTGCTGCCGGAGCCGAGCCTCGAGCAGGGCATGAAACTGATCCGCGAAGCGGCGGCGCAGGGCGCTGATTATGTGCAAACCCCCGAGGTGAGCAACATGATGCAGCTGAACCGCAAGGCGCTGTTCGAGCATCTGGCAGCTGAGGAAGACGACAAGTCGCTGAAGGCCTATCGGGCGCTGGCGGCGGAGCTGAAGATCCATCTGCATGTCGGCTCGCTCGCGCTGCGCTTCTCGCCGGAGCGCGCGGTCAACCGTTCGTTCCTGATCGGGCCTGACGGCAATCTGCTCGCCAGCTACGACAAGATCCATATGTTCGACATCGACCTGCCCGGCGGCGAGAGCTATCGCGAGTCAGCCAATTACCAGCCGGGCGAAACCGCCGTGATCTCGGACCTGCCGTGGGGCCGGATCGGGCTCACGATCTGCTACGATCTGCGCTTTCCGGCGCTCTACCGCGCGCTCGCCGAAAGCGGCGCGTCGTTCCTCACCGTGCCGTCCGCCTTCACCCGCAAGACCGGCGAAGCGCATTGGCACATCCTGCTGCGCGCCCGCGCCATCGAAACCGGTTGCTTCGTGTTCGCCGCCGCGCAATGCGGCCTGCATGAGAACAAGCGCGAGACCTATGGGCATTCGCTGATCGTCGCGCCCTGGGGCGAGATCCTCGCCGAGGGCGGCGTCGAACCCGGCGTGTTCCTCGCCGAGATCGACACTTCCAAAGTCGAGACCGCACGCAAAACCGTGCCGTCGCTGCAGCACGGACGTCGCTTTGGCATCGCCGATCCCAAGGCCGGCCCTGAACATCTGCATCTGGTCCGGGGCTCGGCATGATCCGCTACAGCCTGCGCTGCCAACGGGGCCATGCTTTCGAAAGCTGGTTTCAGAGCTCGTCGGCCTATGAGAGCCAGGAGAAGCGCAAGCTGGTGAGCTGTCCGTCGTGCGGCTCGGTCAAGGTCGAGCGCGCCATCATGGCTCCGCAGATCGTCAGCAAAAAGGGCCGCGAGGACGCGCGCGCCGTACCGCCTGCAGAAGTCGCAAGCACCGAAGGCGCGGCAACCGAGGCCACGCCGCTGTTGATGGCGCAGGAACTCGAGCTGCGCGCCAAGATCAAGGAATTGCGCGATCACATCGTAAAGAACGCCGATAATGTCGGCGAGCGCTTCCCTAACGAAGCGCGCAAGATGCATTACGGCGATATCGAGCACCGCCCGATCTATGGCGAGGCGTCGCCCGACGAAGCCCGCGCCCTGATCGACGAAGGCGTCGAGGTCTCGCCGCTGCCGGTGCTGCCGGACGACAGAAACTGATCTCGTCCCCGACATGAGCCGACAGGCGATCCTCTCCTCGCTGATCCATCTGGATGCGCCACTGGCCGACTTGAAGCTGGCACTTGCTTCAATCTCCTGGGATGCTGAACCAACCATCACACTGGCACGGCAGGACATCGCTACCGTTCTGCAGTGATTCGTCCGTGGCGAGATTGACGCTGCCGTCGTCGAAGAGTGGGCGAACCTTGTGGAATGCCGCGAGGATATTCAGTCTGAAGCCGGCCACGAGGAAACAATAGCGGCCGCAATCACGATCTTGCAAACCCTGAGCTTCGTGGCCGATTGGCAACCATCGCGCCTGACGTGCTGTCCAGGCTTGCGTGAGCAATGACGGCAGCTACGCCGCCACCAGCAGCGCCACCCCTGCCACGATCAGCACGATCCCCGCCAATTCCCGCGCCGATAGCGGTTGCTTGAACGAATAATACGCCACAGCCTGCGCGAACAGCACCTCGACCAGCGCCAGCGTACGCACATTGGCGGCTGCCGTCAGCGCGAACGCCAAAAACCAGAATTGCGAGGCGAACGCGCCCATGAAGCCCGCCAGCATCGAGGGCTTCCACAGACCCAGGATTTTCTTGAGCACGTCGGGCGCGCGGATCAGCAGATAGATCGACAGCACCAGCGTCTGCACGAACAGGCCGAACACCAGCGTGTAGGACGCGGCCGTCACGAAGGAAACGCCGGGCACCACGATGACAGCGCCGCGAAAGCCGACCGCCGATAACGCGAATGCCGCGGCGGCACCAAGGCCCAGCAGCGTCGGCTTCAGGTCGGCAAAACCCTTACCGCCAGCCGGCCGCAGCGCCGCGATGACGACACCGGCGGTCGCAATCAGGATCGCGACCACTTTCAGCACCGTCAGATGATCGGCCAGAAAGATGAAGCCGAAGATCGCGGTCTGGATCGCCTCGGTTTTCAGGTACGCCGTCGTCACCACGAACGAGCGGTCGTTCATCGCCAGCAGCATCATGCCGGTGCCGACGATCTGGCTCAGCGCACCCAGCAAAAGCCAGGGCCAGAACGCCGCCGTCGGCCACGGGATATGGTCGCCGGTGACTGTCACGACAACCGCAAAGAAGATGATCGAGAACGGGAAGCCGAACAGGAAACGGATATTGGTCGCGCCCCAGGTCCCGAGCGGCCCCGTCAACGACCGCTGCATCGCATTGCGCGCGACCTGGCCGAGCGCAGCAATGATGGTGAAGGGAATCCAGAGCGAGGCGACCGTGAACATGGGGATACCGTCGGAGGGGTACCGCACCGTGCCGGGCGCAGCGCACGCGGTCAACCGGAACGGCGCATGACAGGATTGCGATCTGCTCCCTCTCCCCGTTCTTACGGGGTCGAGACGAGCAAAGCTCGCTCTTAGAGGGTTGGGGTGAGGGGCTCTCACCGCGAGCACGATGTATCGCTAGACCTGTACCCCCTCACCCGGCGCTACGCGCCGACCTCTCCCCGCAAGCGGGGCGAGGTAAAATTACATCTCCTCCGCGACCACCATGTAGTTCACGTCCATGTCGGACGAGATGCTCCATTTGTCGGCGAGCGGGTTGTAGACCACGCCGGCCTGTTCGGTGATGGCAAGCCGGTTGTTGGCCAGATGCTGGGCGAGTTCGTCGGGGGTGACGAATTTGTTCCACTCATGGGTGCCGCGCGGCAGCCAGCGCAGCACATATTCGGCACCGACGATCGCCAGCGCAAAGCTCTTCCAGTTGCGGTTCAACGTCGAGAGCACCATCATCCCGCCCGGCTTGAGCATCGCCGCGCAGCGGTTGAGGAAGACGCCGACGTCAGTGACGTGCTCGACCACTTCCATCGCCAGCACGATGTCGAAGCGCTCGCGCACGTCCATCTCCTCGGCCGTGGTGCAGCGGTAATCGATCGACAGATGGCCCTTGTCGGCATGCAGCTTGGCGGCCGCGATATTGGTGGCGGAGGGATCGATCCCGATCACCTGCGCGCCCAGCCGCGTGAACGGCTCGCAGAGCAGGCCGGCGCCGCAGCCGATATCGAGGATGCGCAGGCCACCAAGGCAATTCAGGCTTTTGACGTTGCGCTCGAACTTGCGGCAGGCGGCGTCGCGGATATAGGTCAGCCGCAGCGGATTGATCTTGTGCAGCGGGGCCATCTTGCCCTTGGGGTCCCACCACTCGTCCGACAGCTTTGAGAATTTTGCGACTTCGGCAGGATCGACCGTGCTGCCCGATGCGCCGGCGTGATTTGTTTGCATGGCCATGATTTACGCACCGGCCGGTCGTGCCGTGATGGCATTGCGAAATGCCAACGGCGAAGCAATGGTGTCGAGGGTCTTGCCACCCTCGCCGACCCCAAGCACCGTCACGTCGCCGTAGTTGAGGATGCGGCCGAGGATGCTCTGGTTGACGTCGACGCTCTCGACCTTGTCCACGCTCATCTCGAACGTTTGCCGCTTAACAAAACCGGTCTTGTGGATGACACGGAAATTCGTGACGTCGGTTTCGGTGGTCCAGCGATGGAACCAGGCGGTAGCCGTCTTGTACAACGCGCCAATGGCCACGATCGCCGACAGCGACCAGAGGACCAAAACCATGGGCCCCGCCGGGATCATTCCCGAGCCCACGAAGAGCGCCAGTGCCGCGGCCCAGAGCACGATCGCCGGCAGAAAGAAGATCCAGTGTGCATTGGTGGAATACAGCACCTTCTCGCCGGGCTGCAGGATATCGTCGATATAACGCCCCATACACCTAACCTTGCACCTGACCTAAATTGCGCCCGACCTGAATTAACCCGCTACCACAGCATTTTGCGCCATTTTAGACCGAAAATGCACCCGGATGCTTGCCCCGGGACGCGCCGCTATGTATACGCCGCTTTCGGCCCGGGCGCTCCATTTTCGTGCGGGCCACCATACTTATCCTCACAGGGAATGCACGCGTCGTCATGGGCCGCCTCGTGATGAAATTCGGCGGTACATCCGTCGCCAATATCGACCGAATCCGCAACGTCGCGCGTCACGTGAAGCGCGAAGTCGATGCGGGGCACGACGTCGCCGTGGTGGTGTCGGCGATGTCCGGCAAGACCAACGAGCTGGTGGACTGGTGCCGCGACGCCTCGCCGATGCACGACGCCCGCGAATATGACGCGGTGGTGGCCTCCGGCGAACAGGTCACGTCCGGACTGCTGGCGATCGCGCTGCAGGCGATCGGCATTCAGGCCCGCTCCTGGCAGGGCTGGCAAATCCCGATCCGGACCTCGGACGCGCACGCCTCGGCGCGGATCCTCGAAATCGACGGCAGCGAGATCATCAACCGTTTCAAGGACCGCAAGGAAGTCGCCGTCATCGCCGGCTTCCAGGGCATCAATCCGCAGACGGGCCGAATCACCACGCTGGGGCGCGGCGGTTCGGACACCTCGGCGGTAGCGATCGCGGCCGCCATCCGTGCCGACCGCTGCGACATCTACACCGACGTCGACGGCGTCTATACCACCGACCCGCGCGTGGTTCCCAAGGCGCGGCGGCTCGACAAGATCGCCTTCGAGGACATGCTGGAACTGGCCTCCCAGGGCGCCAAGGTTCTGCAGGTGCGCTCGGTGGAACTCGGCATGGTGCATAGTATGCCGGTTTTCGTCCGTTCCAGCTTCGACAAGCCCGAGGATATCGACCCGCACGCCACGCCGCCGGGCACGCTGATCTGCAGCGAGGAGGAAATCATGGAAAACCACGTCGTCACCGGCATCGCCTTCTCCAAGGACGAAGCCCAGATTTCCGTGCGCCAGATCGAGGACAAGCCGGGCGTTGCCGCCGCGATCTTCGGACCGCTCGCGGACGCCAACATCAATGTCGACATGATCGTGCAGAACGTCTCCGAGGACGGCAAGACCACCGACCTGACCTTCACGGTGCCGGCCTCCGACTATACCCGCGCCAGGGACACCATCGCCTCGGCCAAGGACAAGATCGGCTATAAGCGGCTGGACAGTGCCACTGACGTCGCCAAGGTTTCGGTGATCGGCAGCGGCATGCGCAGCCATGCCGGCGTCGCCGCACAGGC
The DNA here is from genome assembly GCF_018130145.1 of Bradyrhizobium sp. AUGA SZCCT0176. GTDB lineage: Bacteria > Pseudomonadota > Alphaproteobacteria > Rhizobiales > Xanthobacteraceae > Bradyrhizobium. The sequence goes on from NZ_JAFCMB010000007.1 coordinate 241,275, forward strand.
GTTCACCGCACTTGCCGCGCGAAATATCAATATCCGCGCCATCACCACCTCCGAGATCAAGTTCTCGGTGCTGATCGACGCCGCCTATACCGAGCTTGCGGTGCGCACGCTGCACACGCTCTATGGGCTCGACCAGGCCTAGAGCATCGGTTCTGCTCTAGAATTACTTTCTCTTAGCGCCCGCAGCATTGGCCTTACACAGACGTTATTGCTACTGGCAGGCGTTTTGCTTGGCAAAGCAAGCCTCGATTGGCTATACGGCCTGACAGGTGAGCTGCCGCAAACTGTGCCACAGTTTGGCGATCCCGATTCGATGGTTTTGGGGCGGCTTGCGGCGGCGCCGAATGAATAAAATTGTTGCTATTGTTGAGTTTCACGCCAGCGCCCGGCCACCCGGCACGCTGGCCTCGCGGGGGAGGATTTTGACAGATGCGGAGCACGTCGGGAGGCCCCCGCGTCTTGTTGAGACGGCTCCGCGAAACCATGGCGGAGCAGGTCTCCGCCCAGGAGCGGCTGGACAAGATCGTGGTCCTGATCGCGGCCAACATGGTGGCCGAGGTGTGCTCGACCTACGTGCTGCGCGTCGATAACACGCTCGAACTCTACGCCACCGAGGGTCTGAACCGCGACGCCGTCCATAGAACGGTCTTGAGCGCGCATGAGGGCCTGGTCGGCCTGGTCGCCAGCGAGGCCACCCCGCTCAACCTCTCCGACGCGCAAACCCACCCGGCGTTCTCGTTCCGCCCGGAAACCGGCGAAGAAATCTATCATTCGTTCCTCGGCGTGCCGATCCTGCGCGCCGGCAACACGCTCGGCGTGCTGGTCGTGCAGAATCGCGCCAAGCGCACTTACGTCGAGGAAGAGGTCGAGGCGCTGCAGACCACCGCGATGGTGGTCGCCGAGATGATCGCCTCCGGCGAGCTGGCGGCGCTGGCGCAGCCCGGCGCGGAACCCGCGGCGCGGCATTCCCTGCACAAGGCCGGCGCGATCCTGTCCGACGGCATCGCGCTCGGCCACGTCGTGCTGCACGAGCCGCGCGTCGTCATCACCAATTACATTGCCGAAGACCTGCCGAAGGAAATCAAGAAGCTGGACGCGGCGCTGACCAAGCTGCGCGCCGATCTCGACCGCATGCTGGAGCGCGGCGACGTCGCCGAGGGCGGCGAGCACCGCGAGGTGCTGGAAGCCTACCGCATGTTCGCCAACGACCATGGCTGGTCGCACAAGCTGCACGAGGCGGTCGCCACCGGCCTCACGGCGGAAGCCGCCGTCGAGCGCGTGCAGTCCGACACCCGCGCGCGCATGCTGCGTTCGACCGATCCCTATTTGCGCGACCGCCTGCACGACCTCGAAGATCTCGGCCACCGCCTGATGCGGCAATTGGTCGGCCAGGACCACGCGCCGTCACGCGAACAGCTGCCCGACAATGCGATCCTGATCGCGCGCGCGATGGGCCCGGCCGCCCTGCTCGACTATGACCGCAAGCGCCTGCGCGGCCTGGTGCTGGAGGAAGGCACCGCCAATTCCCACGTCTCGATCGTGGCGCGCGCGCTCGGCATTCCCGCGGTCGGCGAAATCCCGAACGCGCCGGGGCTCGCCGATCCCGGCGACGCCATCATCGTCGATGGCACCTCGGGCTCGATCTATGTGCGCCCTTCGGCCGAGATCGAATCGGCCTATGCCGAGCGGGTCCGGTTCCGCGCGCGGCGGCAGGCGCAATATTCGGCGCTGCGCGACAAGCCCTGCGTGACCAAAGACGGCCAGAAGATCGAGCTGATGATCAATGCCGGCCTCGTCATCGACCTGCCGCATATCGACGACACCGGCAGCGCCGGCATCGGGCTGTTCCGCACCGAACTGCAATTCATGGTCGGCCAGAGCCTGCCGCGCACCTCTGACCAGCTCGCGCTGTATCGCACGGTGCTGGACGCCGCGGGATCGAAACCGGTCACGTTCCGCACGCTCGACATCGGCGGCGACAAGGCGCTGCCCTACATGGAGACCGTGATCGAGGAAAATCCCGCGCTCGGCTGGCGCGCGATCCGGCTCGGGCTCGACCGGCCCGGCCTGTTGCGCGGCCAGATTCGCGCACTATTGCGCGCCGGCGGCGGCCGCGCGCTGAAGATCATGTTCCCGATGATTTCGGAAGTCGCCGAGTTCGATCAGGCCAAAGCCATCGTCGAGCGCGAGCTGACCTATCTGCGTCAGCACGGCCACGCGCTGCCGGAACGCATCGACGTCGGCACCATGGTCGAAGTGCCGGCGCTGCTTTACCAGATGGACGAACTCCTGAAGAAGGTCGATTTCATCTCGATCGGATCGAACGACCTGTTCCAGTTCATGTTCGCGGTCGACCGCGGCAATGCCAAGGTCTCCGAACGGTTCGACACCATGTCGGCGCCGATCTTGAGGGCCTTGCGCGACATCGTGCGCAAGGCCGATGCGGCAAAGAAAAGCGCCTCGCTGTGCGGCGAGATGGCGTCAAAACCGCTCGGCGCGCTGGCGCTGATCGCGCTTGGTTACCGCTCGCTGTCGCTGTCGGCGACCGCGCATGGCCCGGTGAAAGCGCTGATCCTCGATCTCGATGCCAGGAAGGCCGAGGCCGTCATGATGCCGCTACTCGAAGCGCCGTCCGGCAGCGTCTCGATCCGGCAGAAGCTGACGGAATTCGCGGAAGCCGAAGGGTTGTCGTTGTAGCGAGGCTCTGCCCCGGCAACACCCCCTTCCCTTTGCGCCATTGAGAACTCCGACATGTTACCCGAAGCCAAACTCGATATCCTGCTCGCCCATCACGCTTCGCTCGAGGCGGAGCTGCTCGGTCAATTGAGCTCAGAGAAATACGTCCAGATCACGCGCGAGCTCGCCGAGCTCAATCCACTGATCGATGCCGTCAAGGCCTATCGCGCGGCGCGCGCCGAGATAACAGACACCGAGACGTTGCTGGCGGATTCCGCGGCCGATCCTGACATGCGCGGCATGGCGGAAGCCGAGCTCGAGACGCTGCAGACGCGCGTTGGCGAACTCGAGCAGAAGATCCGCGTCGCACTGTTACCGAAAGACGCGATGGACGACCGCAACGTGATGCTGGAAATCCGCGCCGGCACCGGCGGCGACGAGGCCTCGCTGTTCGCCGGCGACCTGTTCCGGATGTATGAGCGTTTTGCCGCGCTGCAGGGCTGGAAGGTCGAGGTGATCTCCGCCAGCGAGGGCACCATGGGCGGCTACAAGGAAATCATCGCCGAGGTGCAGGGCCGCGGCGCGTTCGCCAAACTGAAATTCGAATCCGGCGTGCATCGGGTGCAGCGGGTGCCCGACACCGAGACCCAGGGCCGCATCCACACCTCGGCGGCAACCGTTGCGGTGCTGCCCGAGGTCGAGGATGTCGACGTCGACATCAAGAACGACGATCTGCGGATCGAGACCATGCGCGCGCAGGGCGCCGGCGGCCAGCACGTCAACAAGACCGAATCGGCGATCCGCATCACCCATATCCCGACCGGCATCGTCGTGATGATGCAGGACAGCCGCTCGCAGCATAAGAACCGCGCCTCGGCGATGAACATCCTGCGCTCGCGCATCTACGACGCCGAGCAACAGCGCATCAATGCGACCCGCGCGGCCGACCGCCGCGAGAAGGTCGGCTCCGGCGACAGAAGCGAGCGCATCCGCACCTATAATTTCCCGCAAGGCCGCGTCACCGATCACCGCATCAATCTGACGCTCTACAAACTGCCGCAGGTGATCGCGGGCGAAAGCTTGAGCGAATTGACCGACGCGCTGACGACCGAGCACCAGGCCGCTCAACTCGCCGCCCAGGGCACGGCGGCGTGAGCGCCGACGACGCTTTCGCCGGACAAACCGTCGAGACGGCGCGGCGCACGCTCGCCGCGCGCTTCAAAACCGGCGCGATCGACTCCAGCGAAATCGATGCGCGTTTGCTGATTGGCGCGGTGCTTGGCCTCGATCTCACTGGTTTGATCACGGCCGCACAGCGGCAGCTCACGGCAGATGAAGCAACGCGGCTGGACCATTTCGCGCAGCGTCGGCTGCAAAGCGAGCCGGTCGCGCGCATTGTCGGTCACAAGGAGTTCTGGGGCCTGCCGCTCAAACTCTCGGCAGCGACGCTGGTGCCGCGGCCCGATACCGAGACGGTGGTCGAGCTGGCGCTGGAATTGCTGCGTGCCGACGGCGCGCCAGGTCGCACATTGCGCATCGCCGATCTCGGCACCGGCTCGGGCGCGATTCTGCTAGCGCTGTTGTCGGAATTGCCAGGCGCGCACGGGTTCGGCACCGATATTTCGGTGGCGGCCTTGCAGACCGCCGAGACCAACGCCGCGGATGCGGGCCTTGCCGATCGCGCAACGTTCGTCGCGTGCGATTACGCCACCGGGTTGTCCGCACCCTTCGACCTGATCGTGTCCAACCCGCCCTATATCCGCTCGGCTGATATCGCGGGTCTGGCCGCCGATGTCAGGGAATATGACCCGCGGGCGGCGCTCGATGGCGGCGCCGACGGGCTGGATGCCTACCGCGCGCTGATCCCGCAGGCCGCACTTCTCCTGGCGCCGGGCGCGGCCCTGGTTGTGGAGGCCGGGGAGGGCCAAAGTGGGCAAATCCAGGCCTTGATGGCGGCTGCGGGGCTAATCCCAGCAGGCGCCCCCAAAGCCGATCTGGCGGGCATTCCGCGGGCGGTCGCGGGCGGCAAAATGCCCCGATAAGGCCCTATTGGAACGCAAAAAAACCGCTTGGAATATTGCCCGGGAGCGACTACGTTCCGCTCACAACATCGGTCCAGGGTTGCCGCCCCCGTAATAACGGGTGGAGGCCTGAGTTCTCGAAACGAGAGCCCGCCGAGTGAAAGGTTCCAAAACGCAGGTCCAATCGAGCGCAATAGCCTGAGCTGTGCTGCTCTCGACCGCAAAGCGAACGAAAGCCTGATATTGCGCTTGAATACCTACGCAAGAAACAGTCACGCAAAACAGTTACGTAGAGCCTGTGCTCCAGCGGCTGTTGAGCTTGTTTCGGCCGGGCGTGTTTCTGTTGGGCTGGTTTTGGCAGGCTAAGTAATTTGGTCCGGCCGGCTGTGAACGCCGGCGGTTGGGGAACGCGTCCTTGTTGAACGCGAGGGTTGGCGAAATCGACGTCATGAATTTGAACGACACCGTGAATCGGTGCGCACAGTCGTGTGCCCTATCCGGTGAGGCTACGACGGCAACGGCATAACTTCAGGGCTGGAATAAAGGCGAGACATGAGAAACGGTCAGAACAACAAGCGGATGCGTAACCGGAATAACAACAATAATAACAACAACAACAATAATAACCGGCGCGGTCAAAACCCGATGACCCGGGTGTTCGAATCGAACGGACCCGACATCAAGATTCGCGGCACCGCCTCCCACGTTGCGGAGAAATACGTCCAGTTGGCGCGTGACGCACGCTCATCCGGCGACCCGGTTGCGGCCGAGAATTACTACCAGCACGCCGAACATTATTTCCGCCTGATCGCTGCCGCCCAGGAGCAATTCCGGCAGAACCAGCCGCAGCCGCGCACCGAAAACGAAATGCCGGCCGAGGAGCACGACGAAGAAGGCGAGAACTTCAATCATTTCGGCCAGGAGCCGGGCTTCGTGCCGCAGCAGCAACAGCCGTTCGTGCCACGCGAGAACAATCAGCAGCGCGATTTCCAGCCGCGTGAGGGGCAACCCTTCCCGCGCGACCGCGACCAGCAGCCGCGCGAGCATCATCGCGAACAACGCGAACATCGTCCGCAGCCGCAATATCAGCCGCAGCCCCAGCCGCAGCCGGTGATTGCCGATACCGGCGGTGTCGACCGCCTGCCGTCTTTCATCACCGGGCCGCAGCCGCAGGTGAACGCCGCACCCGGCGCCTTCGAAGGCAATGGCGGCGGTGAACGTTTCCCGCGCCGGCGCCGCCGGCCGCACGGCCCGCGTCCCGACAACGCAGCCGCCGCGCCGGTCCCGAGCGAAGATTTCAATCCGGGGAATGAGTAGTTAGCGTAAGCGCCAGCTGCGCACAGGCAGTTTTCAAAGGGTGGGCATCGCGCAAGCGTGCCCGCCCTTTTTCATGCCCGCGTCGCCGTCGTCGACGATGGCACCAGCACCGGCTGCAGCGAAGGAATCAGCCGCGTGCGTTCGCGATGCGCGGGAATCGCGCGATAGACCTGCTTGGTCGCCTCCACGATGTGCACGCCGGCGAACGGCAGCGACAGCGCCGCGCCGACGCGCTCCCACGCCATCGCCGAACGCAGGAACCAGCCTTTGCCGACCGGCGGCAGGAACAGCGCCTCGCCCCACGCCGTCGGCGTGAACCAGGTCTGCCGCAGCAATTGCGTGATCTGCGCGCGCGAATAGGGTCGGCCATGGCCGAACGGCGTGTTGTCGGTGCGGGTCCACACGCCGCGGCGATTGGGAATCACCGCGATCAGGCGCCCCGACGGCGCCAGCACACGCCACACCTCGCGCAGCAAACGTTCCGGATCGTCCGACATTTCCAGCGCATGCACCAGCAGGATGCGATCGACGGCGGCGTCCGGCAACGGCATCGAGAATTCATCGATCAGGGTCGCCAGCGCCGGCCGCGCCGTCGGCCATTTCAGCACGCCCTGCGCCGCCGGCATGAACGCGATGCAGCGTTCGGAATCTTCGCGAAACAGCCCGAGATAGGGCGTGGGATAACCTAGCCCGAGCACGCGAAGCCCATCCGCATCGGGCCATCGCGCCCGGATGCCGCGATTGATCAGCTGCCGCGCCACGATGCCGAGGCGGCGCGAATAGAAATCGCGGAGATCGATGACGTCGATGGTCATGGGTTCAATCTATCACGCCGCTATTCCCCGCGGGGCCTGGAAATTTGCATTGCCGCAGGAGCGTTAACGCCATATTTCCTGCCCATATGTGGCGTGTTAGAGCTTGATCGGGAAAGGCGCGCCCCGCACTTCAATGGCGGGGTGGGCCCCGGTTTTCCGAAGAAATCATGCTCAGGCAAGAAATCACTCATACTGTTCGTGGAGATACCATGGCTTCGGAAATTCGCACCTTTACCTGCCTCAACGACAATTTCGGCTATCTGATCCACGATGGCGCGACCAAAGCGACCGCCTCGATCGACGCGCCGGAAGCCGGCCCCATCCTCAAGGCGCTGGAGCGCGAAGGCTGGACGCTGACGGATATTCTGATCACCCATCACCACCACGACCATGTCGGCGGCGTCGCCGAGCTGAAGCAGAAGTACAATTGCCGCGTCGTCGCCCCGCACGACAAATCCGCTGGTATCGCCAATGTCGATCTGCGCGCCGCCCATGGCGACGTCATCAAGGTCGGCAGCCTCCTGGTGCGTGTGCTGGAAACGCCCGGCCACACGCTCGACCACATCTCCTATGTGTTCGACAGCGAGAAAGCGCTGTTCGCCGCCGACACGCTGTTCTCGATCGGATGCGGCCGGGTGTTCGAAGGCGACTATCCCATGATGTGGGATTCGCTGCTGAAGCTGCGCGCGCTGCCGGATGATTTCAAACTCTATTGCGGCCACGAATATACCGCCTCCAACGTCAAATTCGCGCTCACGGTCGAGCCCGACAATCCCGCATTGGTCGCGCGTGCCGCGGAAGTGTCCAGACTGCGCGCCGAGAACAAGCCGACGATTCCAACCCTGCTCGGCGAGGAAAAGAAGGCCAACGTGTTCCTGCGCGCCGACGAGCCGTCGGTCGCCGCCAAGCTGCACATGAAGGGCGCCAACGCCGCCGACGTGTTCGGCGAATTGCGTGAACGCAAGAACAAGTCCTGATGACGCTTCCGGCAAGTACTGCCGAGACAAGTGCCGCCGAGATCATCGCGCGGCTCGAGCTGAAGCCGCATCCGGAAGGCGGGCATTATCGCGAGACGTTTCGCGATTCCCGCACCGATGCGAACGGCCGTTCGCGATCCACCGCGATCTATTTCCTGCTGGCGCGCGGCGAGCGCTCGCACTGGCATCGCATTGATGCCGTCGAGGTCTGGCATTACTACGCCGGCAGCGCGCTGACGTTGAAAATCGCCGACGATGACGGGCAATGGAGTTTCAGGCTCGGCCCGAACCTCGCCGCCGGCGAGCAGCCGCAGGCGATCGTGCCGCCCGACACCTGGCAAGCCGCCGAGAGCACCGGCGACTGGACATTGGTCGGCTGCACGGTTGCGCCGGGATTCGATTTTGCAACGTTCGAGATGGCGCCGAAGGATTGGGAGCCTTCTTCGTAGGATGGGTGGAGCGAAGCGATACCCATCAGTTGCGTCCGTGCGGTGAGATGATGGGTATCGCTGCGCTCCACCCATCCTACGGTCTTTTTCTCCACACCATATCCTTTGCCGCGATCAGGCCGCCGCCGGCGATCAGGATCGCGGCAATCGCAATCGTGGCGCTCGCCGTGGCAAAGCCTGCGAGGATCAAAAACGCGGTCGAGAGCAGCGGCGTCGCATAGGATGCCGCGCCGAGCACGCGGATGTCGCCACGCTTCATGCCGATGTCCCAGGTAAAGAACGCAGCGCCGACCGGACCGACGCCGAGTGCGATAATGGCAAGCCATTGCCCTGACGTTTCAGGCCAGACCGTGGTCTCGACCATGCCGTGGACGAGAGCCGCGAGCAGTGCGGTGGCGAGGCAAAAGCCGGCCACCGCGTCGGTCGGCACCGCCTTGAGCTTGCGCGACATCACCGAATAGGCCGCCCACACAAAGGCGGCGACGAAGGCCGCCGCCAGTCCCGGAATCTGCGCCGGCGCAAAGCCGCCGCCGCTATTGCCTGACAACAGCAACACCGTGCCGGCGAGACCGAGCAGCGCGCCGATGATGTGATGCGCCGCCAGCCGCTCGCCCGGCAGCAGAGAGGAGAACAGCACGATCAAAAGCGGCCAGAGATAGTTCAAGAGCCCGGCTTCGGCCGGCGGCGCAAAGCGCAGCGCCAGGAAATACAGCGCGTGATAGCCGAACAGCCCGCCGACGCCGACCACCCACGCGGTCGGCGATTGCCGTAACGCGGCGAAGGCCGCGGGCCGCCAGATGAAGCTGATGAAAGCGACCGCCGCCCCGATCGCGAACGTCATCGCCGCGAGCTGAAACGCCGGAATTTTCCCGGTCGCAACCGTCAGGACCGACAGCAGCGACCACATCAGGATCGCGGTCAGTCCGATAAGTGTGGCGGTACGGGGAGTCATCTTGGCCGGCAACGGTGCGAGATTTTTCCGTCATGGCCGGGCTTGTCCCGGCCATCCACGTCTTCTTGTTATGGAGTAGTAAAGACGTGGATGCCCGGCACAAGGCCGGGCATGACGCCTTCTTGATAGATTGTGGCTGCGAGGATCCGACGGGACCGCAGCAATCACACCATGTACTGCCCGCCGTTGATCGTCAGCGTCGAGCCGGTGATGGCGCCGGCTTCGTCGGCGGCGAGGAAGACCACCGCGCGGGCGATTTCTTCGGGCTCGCCGAGGCGATTGACCGGGATCAGCGGCAGGATGCTCTTCTCCAGCACGTCCTTCGGCACCGCCTGCACCATTTCGGTGTTGATGTAGCCGGGGCAGATCGCGTTCACGGTGATGCCGCCCTTGGCGTTCTCCAGCGCCAAGGCCTTGGTGAAGCCGATGTCGCCGGCCTTGGCCGCCGAGTAATTGACCTGGCCGAACTGTCCCTTCTGGCCGTTGATCGAGGAGATGTTGATGACGCGGCCGAACTTGCGGGCGCGCATGCCTTCGATCACCTGGCGGGTCATGTTGAACAGCGAGCCGAGATTGGTGTTGATGACCGCGTTCCACTGCTCGAGCGTCATCTTGTGGAAGGCGCCGTCCTTGGTGATGCCGGCATTGTTGATCAGCACGTCGACCGGGCCGAGATCGGCCTCGACCTGCTTGACGCCGGCCGCACACGCGTCGAACGAGCTGACGTCCCATTTGTAAACGGGAATGCCGGTCTCCGATTTGAATTTCTCCGCCGCGGCGTCATTCCCGGCATAGCTCGCCGCAACCTTGTAGCCCGCCGCCTTCAGCGATTTGCTGATCGCAGCACCAATGCCTCTCGTGCCCCCCGTAACCAATGCAACACGTGCCATGCGTAGTCCTCCTTGGTGGTCTTTTTACGAGCCGGAATTGTCCCGGTCTTTTGACGAAGCCTGCTCTTCAAAGTGCGGTGCGTTTTCTCACTCGATAACGCACCAGAGATGAAAATGCCCGGCGCAAGACCGGGCATTTCAGTTTTATCGATTTGAGCCGTGGTTGACAGATGAACTTTTCATCAACAACGCATCCTATCTGCCTTTTATCTGTACGCGTTTTCTTGACGCGAACCGGTACCCGCTTCGCTTGAAAACGCTATGGTTCAGTCGCGTGCGATGCACATGGCAATGCCCATGCCGCCGCCGATGCACAGCGTGGCGAGGCCTTTCTTGGCATCGCGCTTCTGCATTTCGTGCAGCAGCGTCACCAGCACGCGGGCGCCGGAAGCGCCGACGGGATGGCCGATCGCGATCGCACCGCCATTGACGTTGACCTTGGAGGTATCCCAGCCGAGGTCCTTGTTGACGGCGCAGGCCTGCGCCGCGAACGCTTCATTGGCCTCGATCAGGTCCAGATCGGCGATGTTCCAGCCGGCCTTCTTCAACGCGGCGCGGGAAGCCGGGATCGGCCCGGTGCCCATGATCTTGGGATCGACGCCGGCCTGGCCCCAGGACGCGATGCGGCCGAGGATCTTCTTGCCTTCCTTGGCGGCCTGCTTGGCGGTCATCAGCACCACCACGCCGGCGCCGTCATTGATGCCGGACGCGCTGCCGGCGGTGACCGTGCCGTCCTTCTCGAAGGCGGGCTTCAGCTTGGCCATCGCATCGACGGTGGCGCCATGGCGCGGATATTCATCGGCGCTGACGATGATGTCGCCCTTGCGGGATTTGATGGTGACGGGGACGATCTCGTCATTGAACTTGCCGGCCTTCTGCGCGGCCTCGGCCTTGTTCTGCGAGTGCACCGCGAACTCGTCCTGTTGCGCGCGGGTGATCTGGTACTGCCGCGCGACGTTCTCGGCGGTGTTGCCCATGTGATAGCCGTTGAAGGCATCCCACAGGCCGTCCTTGATCATGGTGTCGACCAGTTCGAGGCCGCCCATCTTGACGCCGCCACGCAGATATTGCGCGTGCGGGGCCATGCTCATGGATTCCTGGCCGCCGGCGACGACGATTTCCGAATCGCCGTTGAGCAGCGCCTGATAGCCGAGCGCAACGGTGCGCAGGCCCGAGCCGCAGAGTTGGTTGACGCCCCAGGCCGGGCTTTCCACCGGGATGCCGGCCGCGATCGAGGCCTGGCGGGCGGGATTCTGGCCCTGCGCCGCGGTCAGGATCTGGCCCAGGATGACTTCGGACACGCGGCCCGGCTCGATGCCAGCCCGCTCCAGCGCGGCCTTGATGGCGATGGCGCCAAGATCATGGGCCGGGGTGGTGGCGAACGCGCCGTTGAAGCTGCCGACCGGGGTGCGGGCGGCGCTGACGATGACGACATCGTCTGACATGGACATCTCCTGTGGGCTTGAGGTTTCTCGACGGCGGGCGGCCGGATGGCGGGCCTGTCTCTTGGGACTATCCTGTTAACCTAGGCATCCTGTGTCAATCGGCCAGAGGGGAAAATCACGCCGCGGCGCATTCAAAATAGCGTCCTTGGCAGTTTCCATAGCAGTACCCATGCCTTGGAATTAACCGTGCCGCACAAAACGGTAGCCGAGCCGCATTGAAAATGCTTACTTTGCTGCGTTGCGTTGCTCGTCTGCCCGCCGGCGATGCCGTCGGGTTCCCCGCTCTCGGTATCGATGTGTGAGCCCCATGGCCATGGCCAAGTCAGACCAACCCACCACGATCAAGAAATACGCTAACCGGCGGCTCTATAATACCGGCACCAGCACCTATGTGACGCTCGAGGATCTCGCAGCGATGGTGAAGGATGGCGAGGATTTTCTCGTCTATGACGCCAAGACCGGTGACGACATCACCCGCTCGGTGCTGGCGCAGATCATCTTCGAGCAGGAAAACAAGGCGGGGCAAAATCTGCTGCCGACCACGTTCCTGCGCCAGCTGATCCGCTTCTACGGCGACAGCATGCAGATGGTGGTTCCGAAATATTTGGAACAATCGATCGACACGCTGACGCGCGAGCAGGAAAAGTTCCGCAAGCAGCTCACCAACACGTTCTCGGGAACGCCATTTGCGCCGCTCGAAGAACACGTCCGCCGCAACATGGAACTGTTTCAGCAGACGTTCTCGATGTTCAAGCCGTTCGTGCCGCCGCGCGGCGGCGTGGCGTCAGTCGAACCCGAGAAGCTGCCGGAGCCGGCGGCTGCCGAAGACAATATCGATGATCTTCGCCGTCAGATGAAAGACATGCAGGACCGCCTCGAGCGCATGTCGAAAGAGCCGAAGAAGGAAGAGTAGTTTTTCTTCCGCGCTCCACTCTCTCCATACGTCGTCCCGGCCTTGAGCCGGGACCCATAACCACAAATCTTTGTTGTCGCGTGAGGGCGTCTACCACCGCGCCCCATCGATGAGCCGCGGCGTATAGGTCCCGGCCTTCGCCGGGACGACGGAAACATTTCAACGCTACGCTGATCAACTCGCCGCCGGCAACACCGTCTCGGCCGGCACGGCCCACGGCCGCTCCGGTGATGCGAGGCCGATCAGGCGGCCCTGGATGTAGTCGCAGCCCCATTCGCGCAGCATGACCGCGGACTCTTCGTCCTGCACCCATTCCGCCACCGTTTTGATCTGCAGCCGCCGCGCCAGATCGATCAGCGTCTGCACGAAGGCGCGGTCATCGGCCGAGCGCGCGATGTTCTGCACGAAGGCGCCGTCGATCTTGACGATGTCGACACCGAGCTTGCGCAAATTGCGGAACGAGGTGTAGCCGGCGCCGAAATCGTCGATCGCGATCCGGCTGCCGAAATTCTTCAGCCTGGTGACGAAGCCTCTGATGTCGTCGATATCCTGGATCGCCACGGTCTCGGTGATTTCCACGATCAGCCGTTCGGCCACGCCCGGATGCGCACGCATCAGGGATTCGATCGAAGCCGACCAGTCCGGATCCATCGTGGTGTCGGGTGAGATGTTGAGGCTGAGCTGCACGTTCGGTGACGCCGCGAGTTCGGCGACCGCGAGTTCCAGCACGCGGTGATCGACCATCCGGATCAGGCCAAGTCGTTCCGCGACGGGGACGATATCCGGTGCCAGCAACGCCTGGCCGTTGGCCTGCTCCATCCGCACCAGGCATTCGTAGAACGCCGGCTGGCGCGAGCGTGCCTCGACCACCGGTTCGAACGCTGTCACGATCCGGCGCTCGTTCAGCGCGGTAACGATTTCATCGGTGACACGGATGTTGACGCGGCGCTGCGCGTCGCGTTCGACATTCGGCTTCCACAGTGAGAACGATCCGGCCCGGCGGCTCTTGGCGCCGTCCAGCGTTTCCTGGGCGCGGGTGACGGCCTCATCGGCGCTGCGGGCGTAACGCGGGATGCTGATCGCGCCGATCGACGCCGTTACCGACACCGGTCCGGATACGGTCGGCACCACCTCGTCGCGAATACCGGCGAGAAACCGCTCGGCCGCGACATTGGTGTCGTCGACGGTGCAGTTGCGCAGGATCAGCCCGAATTTGTTGCCGGAGAATCGCCCGAGCACGTCGCCGCCGCGCAGCCGCGCACGAATGCGCTTTCCGACTTCCGCGATCACGCCATCGGCGACATCGAAGCCGAAAGCGTCGTTGACGCGCGCCAGATGGTCGATGCCGATCAGCATGAAGGCGCATGACGAACGGAAGCGCGCGGCTTCCTCGATCGCCTCGGCGAGCGCTGCGATCAGGTGGGTGCGATTGAGTTCGCCGGTCAGCGGGTCGTGCCGCGAGAGCCGCACGAGCTGCTCATCGCGGGCGCGGCGCTCATTGTCGACGCGGACGACGCCTTGCGCGCGCGCCGGCTTGCCGTCGGCGCCGGCAAACCAGCAACCGGTTTCCTCGATCCAGATCACGGGCGCGGAGGTCGAGGCCCGCACGCCATATTCGACCCGGTAGGCGACACCTTCGCCGCCGCGTGCCGGGGCGGTGTGACCCAGCGCGTCTGACCGGATCGACCCTTTCGGCTCGATCAGCTTGGCGAACGCGGCGCCGCTGGCCAGCGCTTCCGGGGCGATGTCGGTAAAGACCGAGGCGGCGTTGTCGCTCCAAGCGATGCTGTCGGCGGCGAGATCCCAGACGAACGTGGCCTGCCCGAGCGAAGCGAGGATGCTGGAGGCTTGCGGGACAGCGGACATCAAAGTCGCCTCGATTCGGGACAGCCCAACGACAGGCAAAGGTGATTCTGGCACCTTCAGGATAGTGGTTCTATCGAATCAGACGCTAGGCAAAGTTCATAAATAATCTGGAAACCACGTTTTACGGCTGTCGCAAACCTTGAGGGAACCAACCGGGACGCATCGGCATAGGCCTTGCGAGGAGCAGATCGCAGTAGGGTGTCACGTCCCAAAACGTGACAGTTTTAGCCGGTTCAGTGCGATGCTCGATACCGAACGATCAGAAGATATTTTGGACGTAGACGTCTCCGACGCCGACGCGCCGGCCTGTGTCGCGCTCGTGCCGGTGACCCAAACGGTGCACTGGTCGCGGAAAGCGACCATGGCGCGACCCGACCCGACCTTTCTGACTCAACTGATCGCGACCGCCGACCAGGCCCCACAAACGCGCTGCATGCGACGTGCCTCGATCGAGGATGCGCAGGCCGCCTATGGCGCACACCCGCAGGAACGCCGCAGCGTGGCACGGCGGACCCGGCAGGTCATCTGAAGCAAGAAATCTGATCCGACGGACCGGTCAGCGCGGCGGCTTGTCCGGCGACGGTGTCGCACCGCTACCCGGCTGTATCCCCGGCGAGGGGACTTCCGGCGAGGCCGCATGGGGCGCGGCCGCCGGCGCGGGCGCCGGTTCCGGGTGATCCAGCAACACTGATTCAGCAACCGATGCCGCGGGCGGCGCTGTCGTTTGTACGGGCGCAGGCTCGGGTTTCGGCTCGGCCACTGGCGGCTCGGCCTGCGGCTCAGCTTTCGGCTCAGGTCTTCTGGCGCCCTTGGCGGACACCGCAGGCGCCACGACCGCGCGCCGCCGCGTGCGCAAGGCAAGGCCGGACAGGAAGTCGACCAGCGCAAGCGACGTCAGCAGGAAATAGGTCGAGGTGCCGAACTTCGGCCACAGCACGAATTCGGCAGCGGCCGCGCCGAACACGATCAGCGACAGCAGATGGTCGGTGAAATATTTCGCGCCGGGACGCGCGCCTTTGATGACTTCGAACATCAACAGGAAGATGCCGACCGCGATCAGAACGTCGCTCAGCGTCACCTGCCATTCCACGCCCGACAACAGCATCAGCTTCAGCAGCGGCGTGCTGAAAGCGACTTCCGGCATCAGGAAGGCGATGATGTTGTAGATCGCGAGCGGAATCAGGAGTAGCGGAAATCCGACCATGGACATCGGCGAGGCCTTACTAAAGGAAACTTGAACGCTCCTAAGGCGAAGCATCGCGCTTCGCCACCGGGAACCGTCTTACCCCATCCGTTGGCCGAATTCAGGCAGGCACGGCTGAATCGCCGCGCCAAGCCTGGGCCCGATCAGGATTCCTTTTTGGCCTTCAGAACCTGCCGGCCCTTGTACATGCCGGTCTTCAGGTCCAGGTGGTGCGGACGGCGCAATTCGCCCGAATCCTTGTCTTCGGCATAGGTCGGCTTCTTCAGGGCGTCCGCCGAGCGGCGCATGCCACGCCGCGAGGGCGATGTTTTTCTTCTGGGAACGGCCATAACGGTCCTCTAGGGGTGTTGTCGGAGGGCATCGTCCTGGTAGCGGACCGCCCAGCGCTTCAAAGCACGGGCTGTGATGCCGATAAGGCCGCGCTTATAGAGGAAGGGATGGCGTAAAGCTAGGCTTTGCCAAGGTTAAATCGGCCGAAAATTGGCTCAAAATGCACGATTTTCGCTCCAGCACCGCTGCAGCGCGGACGCATTCGCCCGCGCCATGTAGGTGCCGGCCAGACGCCGCACCCCGGGGCCGGGATTACGGGCGCTGCGCCTGACCGGATTGGGCAGGATCGCCGCCAGCAGGGCCGCCTCGCGCGGCGACAGGGTCGCAGCCGAACGACCGAACGCGTATTGGGACCCTGCCTCGGCGCCGAACTGCCCGGAGGGGCCCAGTTCGGCGATATTGAGGTAGATTTCGAGAATCCGCTGCTTGGACAGCACCAGGTCGATCCACATCGCCAGCGGCAGCTCCAGCGCCTTGCGGACCACGCTGCGGCCCGGCCACAGGAACAGGTTCTTGGCCACCTGCTGGGTGATGGTGGAGCCGCCACCCGACACCTCGCCTTCTTCGTGATCCTCGATCGCATCCTGCAGCGCGCTCCAATCGACCCCGCGATGGCCGCAGAATTTGGCGTCCTCGGAGCCCACCACCGAACGCGGCAGCGCCGGCGAAATCGCCTTGAAATCGATCCATTGCCGCGACACCGGCGCGCCCTTGAGCCAGCGCCAGGCCATCAGCGTCGAGACCGGATGGCCGGTGCGATAGAACGGCGTCACCAGATACGGCAACAGCAGCAGCACCAGCAAAATCAGCAATAAGATTCGGACAAAGCGCAAATTCGGATGCTTCCGGTTCAGCCCAGCCGGCGTAAGGATCGGTCAACAGACCCCTTAATAGGTGACATCACCATGATATTTCGTGGGTTTTCCAGCGCTTTTAAGGCGCCTCAAGCCGGGAAGCGGAATTGACTGACGCCCTGCCATCAACGATTGTCCGGCAAAATTGATCTGGAGCCATTCTTAAATGACGACCGCCACTGCCGATTTCTCCACACGATTGGATCAGACCGCCGAAGATACCGAGGCCCTGCTGGCGAAGCTGCTGTCGGATACGCTGTTATCAGACGAGATCGCGCGGCCGAAGCGGCTGATGGACGCGATGCGCTATTCAAGCCTCGGCGGCGGCAAGCGCCTGCGGCCGTTTCTGGTGGTCGAGAGCTCGGCCGTGTTCGGCGTTCCGCGCGACGCGGCGCTGCTCGCGGGCGCCGCGCTCGAATGCATCCACTGCTATTCGCTGATCCATGACGATCTGCCGGCGATGGACAACAGCGACCTGCGCCGCGGCCGTCCCACGCTGCACAAGAAGACCGACGACGCCACCGCGATCCTCGCTGGTGACGGCCTGCTGACGCTGGCGTTCGACATAGTGACCCGCGACGAGATTCATTCGGATCCCACGGTGCGCCTGCTGCTGACCCGTGCGCTCGCCCGCGCCTCGGGGATCGGCGGCATGGTCGGTGGACAAATACTCGACCTCGCCGGCGAAGGCCGGTTCGGCGACCGCGAACCGGTCGACGTGGCGCGGCTGCAGCAGATGAAGACCGGCGCGCTGCTGCGCTATGGCTGCATCGCGGGCGCGATCCTCGGCCAGTCCACGCAACAGGAATATCAGGCGCTCGACGATTACGGCCGCGCGCTCGGCGAGGCGTTCCAGATCGCCGACGATCTGCTCGACGTCGAAGGCGACGCCGCAGCCCTCGGCAAGCCGGCCGGCGCCGATGCGGCGCTCGGCAAGACCACCTTCGTCACCCAGCTCGGTATCGACGGCGCCAAGCAGCGCGTGCGCGACTTGCTGGCGCGCGCGGATTCCGCGCTGTCGATCTTCGGAGCCAAGGGTGACGTACTGAAGGCCGCGTCGCGCTTCGTCGCCGATCGCAAGAGCTGACGTGCCATCGCAGAAGAAGGAACTCGACGAGCTCCTCGACCGGTTCAGGAAAAAGCCGGTTCTGCTCCGTGTGGTCTATGGGCGGCCACGCACCTTCATCGCGATCGCAGTCGGTATCGTTGCGTTCTTTTTGCTTCCGGGCTCGCTGCGGCTGGTAACGCGGCTGCTGGCCAGCTGGGACATCTTCGTCGCGCTGTATCTGGTGCTGGTTTTCACCATGGTGTTTCGCAGCGGCATTTTGCACATCCGCCGCAACGCGGCGCTGCAGGACGACGGCCGTTTCCTGATTCTGCTGCTGACGGCGCTCGGCGCGTTTGCCAGCATCGCCGCCATCGTGTTCGAACTCGGCGCCTCCAACCGCAGCGCGCCGGGGCTGGTGCTGGCGACGGTGACCATCGTCCTGTCATGGGCGGCGGTACACACGGCGTTCTCGCTGCATTACGCGCATGAGTATTACCGCGGCGGCAAACCGGGCGGCCTGCAGTTCCCGAGCGGCGACCAGCATGAGGACGCCGATTACTGGGATTTCGTCTACTTCTCGTTCGTGATCGGGATGACCGCGCAGGTTTCCGATGTCGGGATTACCGACAAGATCATCCGCCGCACCGCGACCGTCCACGGCATCATCTCGTTCGTGTTCAATACCGCGCTGGTCGCACTGATGGTGAACATCGCCGCGAGTGCGATCTAGAGCCTCAGCGACATACCTCGACATTGCCGCCGCTTGGATACGGGCCGCCCTGGGCAAACGTCTTGTATTCGAGGCGACAGCCGGCGGTCACGGAGCGACAACCGGCCTGATCGCATACGACCTGGCCGGATGCCCGGCCGGATGCCTGAGGCCTGGGCGCACTGACCTCGGGCCGCGGCCGTTCCCGCACCGGACGCTCGGGGCGATCATCGGTATCGCGCTTGGCCACCGGCTTGTTGCCGCGGCGCTTTTCGCATTCATTGTCGTCGTTCAGCACCGAACCCTGGGCGCAAGTGATCTTGCTGCAGCGGTCGCCATCGGCCCTGAAGCCATGTTCGCAGACCAGCGGACAGACGCGTGACGGTTTCAGCTTGATCGCATCGAGCGTGTCGACGCTGGCCACTTTGGCATCAAGCCTGGTCCCGGCGTAGCGGTTGAACAGCGTCAGCGAGCGCTGCGAAGCGGCGTTCCAGTCGCCATCGGCGGCGCCGGTCAGGCAGCCGACTCGGCGCAGTTCGGCCTGCACCGACTTGGTGATGTCGGCCGGGGCCGATGCCGGGGGCAGGGCCGCGAGATTGACGGCCTTTTCCTTGACAGCTTCCTTGGCGGACGCCGGCGCGTCAACCGCGAGGCGCTTCTGTTCGGCCGCCGCGGCCTGGTCCTGCGCAATTTGCTTGGCTTTTTCGGCGGCGATACGCGCCTGCTCGGTGGCCCTGACATCAGCCTCGGCCTTCGACTGCTCCGATCTCTGAGCCCCTTCGGCGACCAGCCGTGCCCGCTCCTGCTCGGCCAGCCGCGCCTTCTCGGTGGCGGCTATGCGGATTTCCTCGGCGGCGATCTTGTCGAGCTGCAGCTTGGCGAGGCTGGCATAGAAGCCGTCGGGATATTGCTTGAGGAAGGCATCGAGCGCGTTCTTGTTGCCGAGCTGAAGCGCCAGTTCGTAATCGCGGCGGGCTTCGGCCTGCGCGCTGAGCGCGGGCGCGGGCGCAGGCGCCGCTGCGGCGGGCGCCGGTTTGGCGGGGGCCGGCACCAGCGGCACGTCGTCGCCGCCCAGCGAACCATAGACAAACGGCTCCTGCCGGTTGCCGGTGGTCTTGAGCACTTCGTCGCGGACAAATCCGAAAGCGCGGCGCACGTCGAGCCCCGGCGTCGCGATGTGGCGCGACAGCGCTGCTGTGAACGGGCTGTTCTGGCCGTCGCCGTCGGCGGCGGTGAATCCGGCCTTGGCCGAATAGGCGATCAGCACGTTCGGGCTGCTCGGCTCGACCTTGGCGAGGCCCTGCCCGATCGCGCGCGAGGCAACCGTCCGCTTCATGGTCTTGGCAAACGGATTGTCCCGGCAGGCATCGAGAATGACGAGCCGCAATTTCTTGGCCGGCTCGATCGCGATCAGCACGCGATCCAGCGACAGGGCCTCATCGTAAACGTCCGTGTCGCGTTCCAGTTTTGCATCCACCGGAATCAGATAGTTCGAGCCGTCCACCTCGATGCCGTGGCCGGCGTAATAGACGACGGCGATGTCGGCGTCCCGGGCACGGTCGGCGAAGTCGCGCAGCGCGCGCCGGGTTTCGGCCGCGGGCAGATCGCGGCGGGAATCGACGACATCGAAGCCGGCCTCCTTCAGCGTCGCGGCGATCTTGGCGCTGTCGTTAACCGGATTGGCAAGCTGCGGGACATTCCTGTAGGCGGAATTGCCAAGCACCAGAGCGACGCGCTTCTCGGCAAACGCCGGCTGGCACACAGCCAGCAGCGCTGCGGCGGCAAGCACCCATCGATGCAATTTTAGAGATCCAGATCTGAACATGACGCTTCCGGAGCCTCGCACTTTTTCGCACCGGGTATACCTATCATGGGCATAGGGCCGGGCTTTGTGAGTTGGGTCACGAACCGCATCGACCCGGATCGCGCGGCCATTTTACCGCCAATCCGGCAAACAGGCCACGGGTTAGCGTGGCAGGCCATGTTTTGACGCCGGACTGATCCGGACGGCCTCGACGCCAATTGCTACGCTTATTCCGGGCGTTCAGTGCGGGACAACGTGACCCTGGTACTGCGGCAAATCGTCGGTGATGGAGAACCAGGGCGCCTTGGAACCCACGAAGATGTGGGCGGACGGGCGGATCGAGGGAGCATCGACCAGCGTCCCCATCGCGACATGGACGAAGGCGCCGTCGCGCACCACCGAATAAAGCAAGGAGCCGCATCGCCGACAGTGCGCGTTATGACCGGCATCGTCGCCATGGATCATCACGATATCGTCACCCGCGGTGATACTGAGCCTGTCGCGTGCGATGCCGGCAAACGGCTTGAACGCCGAACCGGTGGTCCGCCGGCAATTCGAACAATGGCAATTGAGGGCATATTCGAATGAATCGGCCACCGCGTAACGCACCGCGCCGCAGAAGCATTCTCCGGCCAGAATGCGAGCATTCGAATTCGCTGAACCCGTCATGATTCAATTCCCTGCTGCGGTCTTGAACTCATCCATAGCGCAATGCATCTGTTCGTGGCTAACTTCAACTCGAACAATCCTGCATCCTGGGGAGGACTATTGTGAGCGAAGACCGATCGAGCGTCGAAGCTGTCGTCCAGAATTATTTTGATGGCCTGTATGAAGGCAATGCCGACAAGCTCGGCGCGATCTTCGATCCCACCGCCGATTTGCGCTGGGTGGAGAAGGGCGAATTGCAGGTGCTGACCGTGCCGGACTGGCTGGATCGCGTGCGCAAGCGCCCGTCAGCCAAGGCCGAAGGCAAGCCGCGCGAGGATTTCATCGTCACCATCGACCGCTCGGACGAATCCACCGCCTTCATCAAGGTGCGCTGCCAATTGCCGCCGCGTTACTTCACTGACTATCTGGTGGCGATGAAGCTCTCGGACGGCTGGAAGATCGTCTCAAAATCCTACCGCTACGATCTGCGCGAGTGACCCCTGCTTAGGCCTGCATATGAGGACCGATCCGTGAGCTACGACCGTTCGACCGTCGAAGCCGTGATCCAGCATTATTTCGACGCCGTCTACGAAGGCGACGTCGACAAGCTCGGCGCAATCTTCCACCCTTCCGCCGACCTGCGCTCGCTGGAGAAAGGGAGGCTGAAGGTCCTCGCCATGCCCGACTGGCTGGATTACTTCCGCAAGCGGCCGTCGGCGAAGGCCGAAGGCAAGCCGCGTGAGGATTTCGTCGTCACGATCGACCGTTCGGACCAATCCACCGCCTTCATCAAGGTGCGCTGCCAATTGCCGCCGCTCTATTTCACCGACTATCTGGTGGCGATGAAGCTCTCGGATGGCTGGAAGATCGTTTCGAAGTCCTACCGCTACGATCTGCGCGGGTAGCCTCGCCCGTCCGCGGGTCCATCCGACCGGATTGACGTCCGAGGGGTTTCCCTGCGAATTGGGGAGATCATGGACGCCAAATTTCAGATCTTTTTGATCCTGCTCGCCGTGCTGGCAGGCACCGCCCTGCTGGCACGGCGAATCAATGTCGCGTCGGCGATCCTGATGATGCTCGTCGGCATCGTGCTCGCCTTCGTGCCGGGCATGCCGTCGATCGAACTGCCGCCGGAACTGGTGCTGCTGGTGGTGCTGCCGCCGCTGATCTATTCGGCCAGCGTCGCCATGAGCTGGCGCGAATTCAAGTTCAACCTCCGCCCGATCACGCTGCTGGCCGTCGGCTGCGTGATTTTCACCGCCTTCGCGGTCGCCGCCGCCACGCATTACCTGATCGGGCTGCCATGGACCGTCGGCTTCCTGCTGGGCGCCATCGTCGCACCGCCCGACGTGGTGGCGCCGCTGGCGATTGCCCGCAAGCTCGGCATGCCGCGCCGGATCCTGGTCGTGCTCGAGGGCGAGGGCCTGGTCAACGATGCGACCGCGCTGATTCTGTATCGTTTCACGGTCGCGGCGATCCTGACCGGCATGTTCTCGCTGCCGAAGGCCACCGGCACGTTCGCCGTCATCGTCGTCGGCGAGTTGCTGTTCGGTCTCGCGGTAGGCTGGCTCAGCCTGCGCATGCGCCACCGCGCCCGCGATCCGCAGGTCGAGATCACGCTGTCGCTGCTCACGCCCTACCTCGCTTTCTGGATTCCCCACCATTTCGGTGGTTCCGGCGTGATCGCCACCGTCGCCTGCGGGCTCTATATGAGCTGGAACGGGCCGCTTTTGATCTCATCGGCGACGCGCCTGCAGGGCATCTTCTTCTGGGATCTCGTGATCTATCTGGTCGAGGGTTTTCTGTTCTTGCTGACCGGCTTCCAGATGCGCTCGCTGTTCGAGAAATCGAAGGCGTTCCCGCTGGACGAGATCCTGTTCGCCACCGCGCTGGTCACGGTCATCGTGATCGTCGCGCGGTTCGCCTGGGTCTTTCCTGCCATCTATCTGCCGCGCCTGCTGAACCCGCGCCTGCGGGCGCGCGATCCCAGTCCTCCATGGCGAAACACATTCGTGATCGCCTTCACCGGTGTGCGCGGCGCGGTGTCGCTTGCCGCGGCGCTGGCGCTGCCGCTTGCACTGCCGAATGGCGACGCGTTCCCGCATCGCGACCTGATCCTGTTCGTTTCCTTCGGCGTCATTTTCATCACCCTGGTCGGACTGGGGTCAGGCCTGCCGCTGGTGGTGCGGTGGCTCGGCCTGACGCAGGCCGGCCGCGACGAACACATCGCCGAGCACGAAGCCGAGATCGCAGCGCGGCGCGAGGCGCTCGATGCCGCGCTCAAATCGCTCGATGCCATCACCAACGACCGCGAATTGACCGACGAAGTCGTCAAGCTGCTCCGCGCACGGCACGAATCCCGCACCAACCAGCTGCCAGATGCGTTCGATCCCGACGTGCAGGACGCCTCGGCGGCCGGCACCGAACTGACCCGCGAGCTGATCTCGACGGAGCGTAAATTCATTCACGCCTTGCTGCGCGACGGCAAGATCACCGACGAGACCCGGCGCCGGATCGAGCGCGACCTCGATCTGGAGGAAGCGAGTTTGAGCAATCGGGAGTATCGGAGGATTCCGTTGTAGGCCCGTATCCATCCACACGTCGTCCCGGCCTTGAGCTCAGATGCGCAATTGCGCATCGGGGGACCCATAACCACCAGCGATCATTGTTTTAACACGCTGATCGTTGTCTTTCTTTTTCAACAACGCCCGCCGCGGCGTATGGGTCCCGGCGTTCGCCGGGACGACACGAGAGAAGCAGCCCGCCCCTACTCCGCCGCAACATTCCGCCCGGGACCGCCGACGAACCCCGCCGCATCGCCGAAGCGCTCGATCATCACGGCGGTGAGGTCTTTCGTCTTGCTGGTGACGCAGGCGCCGGAGCGTACGGTGTAGCGGTCCTGACGCGCGACATGCGGCGGTGCCTCGCCCTGCTGCAGCGCGCGGGCGGCCTCCATCACCAGTTTGCGGAAATGCATGATGCCCAAATCAGTCGGGCCGAGATGTTCTCGCGTCCGGTCGGCAATCGGGCCCTGGCTGTCCTGCACCGCGGCGTCCTGTTCGGAGACGCCCTTGATGCCGGTGTAGCTTTTCGTCTTCTGCAGCTTGCGATCGATCAGATAGTCGTTGGCCTTGTTGCGCAGCGGAACGTAATTCTCGTCGACTTCCGACATCACGCCGTTGCCGCGGTCGTAGCCGTCGCGCTCGGCCTGCGTCAGCGGCCGCTCCGGATTCCACGCATAGGTGTAGATCCAGCAACTGGTATCGGTCACCGGAACGAAGCTTTGGCCAAAAATGTTCTCGCCCGGCATCGAGCTCGGCGCATAGGCATGCACCGGCATCAGAAACTGGGCAATGCGCCAGTAGATGTTGTCGGACCCGGTGAGCCGCCCGCCGGCGACGGTGAGGCCGGCCGCGTGCGGGCTGATCTTGATCACCGGGCGCGGGTCCTCGGCGATCCAGCGCATATGGTCGGTCGCAACCCGCGTGAGCGGATTCACAAAATGCTTCTTGATGTCGAGGATCTCGTTCTCTTCCTTCTCGAAGCTCAGATGCGCGAAGGTGAAGTGCGCGGTGTCGATCGATCCTTCGAGCGCCTGCACCCAGTTGCAGTCCTGCCATTTCTTGGTGACGTAGCGGTGCGAGGCCGGCAGCAGCGCCATCTCCAGCGCCGGCAATTCCGGCACCTGATCGGCCGGGCCCATATAGGCCCAGATCATGTCGCCCCATTCACGCACCGGATAGGATTTGATCTTGATCAGGTCCTTGGCGTTGAGATCGGGATAGGAGGTCGGCATGTCGACGCAGTTGCCTGACATGTCGAACTTCCAGCCGTGATAGACGCAGCGGATGCCGCACTCCTCGTTGCGGCCGAGCCAGAGATTGGCGCCGCGGTGCGGGCAATATTGATCGATCACGCCAACCACGCCGCGGCTGTCACGGAACGCCAGCAGTTCTTCGCCCATGACGATAATCTTCTTCGGCGTGCCGTCGGCCTCAGGCAATTCCGCCGACAGCAGCACCGGCATCCAGAATCGGCGCAGCAATTCGCCCATTCCCGTTCCCGCCCCGCTCTCGGTCAGGAAGGCGTTGTCTTCGGCGCGGAGCATGGCGTGACCTCCGGATTTTATTTCGTTTCAGTTCGTAGGATGGGTGGAGCGAAGCGATACCCATCACTTGTATCCGCGCCGTGAGATGATGGGTTTCGCTGCGCTCTACCCATCCTACGGCGCTCATCACACCGGCCGCTCGCCTTTCACGGTCACGCGCGTGCCCGACCTTGTATGCGGCCAGTAATCCCACATCGCGCGGTGCTGGGCGCAGCGGTTGTCCCAGAAGGCGATGGCGTTTTCGGTCCAGCGGAAGCGGCACTGGAACAGCGGATTTTCCGCGTGCTGATAGAGATAGGCGAGCATCGCGTCGCTCTCGTCGCGGGGAACGCCGATCAGGAAACGCGTAAAACCGCGGTTGACGTAGAGCGCCTTCTTGCCGGTCACCGGGTGCGTGCGCACGACAGGATGCTCGGCGCGCGGATATTCCGGGCGGTCTTTGACGCCGTAATTGGCGTAGAGCCCGCGATAGGTCTGTTCGCCGTCATGCAGCGCGGTTAGCGCGTCGAGATAGGCCTTCATGCGGTCCGACAGCGATTCATAGGCCGCATACATGTTGGCGAACAGCGTGTCGCCGCCGCGCGGCGGGCACTGCCTGATGTAGAGGATCGAGCCCATCGGCGGCTCGACGTCGCAGGACACATCGGTGTGCCAGCCCTCGCCATTGGCGCGCGGTGAATCCTTGTCGGCGTAGATCTTCATCAACGCGGGATCATCGCCCTCATGTGGTGCCGCCGGATGAATATGCAGCTCGCCGAACTGCCGGCCGAACGCCAGATGCTGCTGCGGCGTGATGTGCTGGTCGCGAAAGAAGATCACGAGGTTTTCGGCGAGCGCGCGGTGGATTTCGTCCATCGTGCGGTTCGACAGCGAGTCAGCGAGATCGACGCCCGAAATCTCCGCGCCGATGATCGGGGTCAGTTTTTCGACGCCGATAGTCTCGTAGGGTTCGCTCTCGCCGGCGATATGCCGGTAGCGGGGTCCCTGCTTGCTGGAGAGTGAAGACATGGGCGTTTCTCCCAATCATTATTGATTGGAAGCATCGTAGCGCAGGCGATGCCGAGCGCAATGCAATAGGTGTCGTCCCGGCCTTGAGCCGGGACCCATACGCCGCGACCTATCGGTGAGGGTGCTGGCGTTAGATATTTTCCGCAAAATTAAGGCCGCGGCGTATGGGTCCCGGCGTTCGCCGGGACGACACCGATGGCTACTCCGCCGCCGTCACCGGCGCCTTGGCATTCGCCCCATAACGCTGATCGATGTAATCGATCACCAGCGCCTTGAAGTCGGCGGCGATGGAAGGGCCGCGCAACGTGCGGAACTTCTTGCCGTCGACGAACACCGGGGCGGCCGGGGCTTCGCCGGTGCCGGGCAAGGAGATGCCGATATTGGCGTGCTTGGATTCGCCGGGGCCGTTGACGATGCAGCCCATGACCGCGACGTTCAACGCTTCGACGCCGGGATATTGCGTTTTCCAGCCCGGCATCTCTTCCCTGATGAAATCCTGGATCGAGCGCGCCAGTTCCTGGAACGTGGTGGAGGTGGTGCGGCCGCAGCCGGGGCATGCCGCGACCAGCGGCACGAAGGTTCGAAAACCCATGGTCTGCAGCAGTTCCTGGGCGACCTGGACTTCCAGCGTGCGATCGCCGCCGGGTTCGGGCGTCAGCGAAATGCGGATGGTGTCGCCGATCCCTTCCTGCAGCAGGATGCCGAGCGCCGCGGATGACGCCACGATGCCCTTTGATCCCATGCCGGCCTCGGTGAGGCCGAGATGGATCGCGTAATCCGAACGCTCCGCGAGTACCTCGTATACCGCGATCAGATCCTGCACGGCGGAAACCTTCGCCGACAGGATCATCTTGTTCTTGGGCATGCCCAGTTCCTGGGCGCGGGCCGCCGACAGCAGCGCCGACTGCACCATGGCTTCGCGCATCACCGCGCGCGCATCGCGCGGGTTCGGCAAGGCGGTGTTCTCGTCCATCAGCTTGGTGAGCAGTTCCTGATCGAGCGAACCCCAATTGGCGCCGATGCGGACCGCCTTGTTGTTCTTGTTGGCGATCTCGATGATGTCGGCGAACTGGGTGTCGCGCTTGTTCTTGAAGCCGACATTGCCGGGATTGATGCGGTATTTGTCGAGCGCTTCGGCGCAGGCCGGATAATCCGCCAGCAGCTTGTGGCCGATGTAATGGAAATCGCCGATCAGGGGCGTGGTGATGCCGCGCTTGCGCAAACCGTCGCGAATGTGCGGAACGGCAGCGGCGGCCTCGTCACGGTCCACCGTGATGCGGACCATCTCGGAGCCGGCGCGCGACAAGGCTGCGACCTGGGCGATGGTGCCGTCGATATCGGCGGTGTCGGTGTTGGTCATCGACTGCACGACGATCGGCGCGCCGCCGCCGACGGCGACATTGCCGACCATGACCTGGGTGGTTTTATGCCGGGCGCTGGGGCCGGCGACGTCGTCTTGCGGCGGTTTTTCGGGCTTGTTCATGGCGTCTCGAATATCAGGTTTTGGTGACATTCACCAAGGGGACGGGGATGGGCCAGCCGGCCGGACCCAGATTTGAATTTTATCTCTGTATTTTCAATGGCTTAATCCGGCCATTGCGGTTGGAGGCAGGCGATCAACACTCGGCCTCCCTGTCAGCTATATTGGACAGGAATCGCCGGATTGAAAGGGCAAGATGGGCCGGGCAGGGCGGCTTTTCATGTGACGTCGGAGACCCTCTTTTTGTTCAAGCGTGATCTTTTCGGAGAACCGGTTCCCACTTTTCCGGATCCTGCTCTACCATCATTCAAATAACGGGAGGTTTAGGCATGTCGGAGCTGATCAGTACGACGGAACTTGCCGGCATCCTCGACCGGCCCAACCTGCGGCTGTTCGATTGCACGACCTATCTCGAACCGGCGCCCGAAGGCAGCAACGCGCCCTATATCGCGGTGCCCGGCGACCAGACCTTCGCGGCTGGCCACATTCCCGGCGCGGATTTTCTCGACCTGCAGGGCGAATTCTCCCAACAGGGTATCGAGCTTCGCTTCATGATGCCTGATATCACGCAGCTCGAGGCGGCGTTCGGGCGGCACGGCGTCAGTGCCGATAGCCGCGTCGTGCTCTATTCGATCGGCACGCCGATGTGGGCGACGCGGTTCTGGTGGATGCTGAGATCGCTCGGCTTTGACAATGTCGCTGTTCTCGATGGCTGCTTCGACAAATGGAAGGCCGAGGAGCGGGAGATCGAGACGGGCGCGCCCAAGGGATATAAGAAGGCCACCTTCAAGGCGAAGCCGAGGCCCGGTCATTTCGTCGGCAAGGACGAGGTGCTCGCTGCTGTCCGAGATCACAGCGCCGTGGTCGTCAACGCGCTGGGCCCACAATTCCACCGGGGACTGGAGCCAAGCCGTTATGGCCGGCCCGGACGGATTCCCGGCAGCTGCAACGTATCGGCGGCAACCCTGCTCGATCCCTCGACGCGCGTTTTCGTGCTGCTTGCGGACGCCGAAGCGAAATTCGCGACGCAAGGCCTGCGCAAGGACAAGCAGGTGATCGCCTATTGCGGCGGCGGCATCTCGGCGACCATCGACCTGTTCCTGCTGCACCGGCTTGGCTACGACAACCTGACCCTCTACGACGCCTCGATGGGCGAATGGGCCAAGGACGAGGCGCTGCCGATCGAGACGGATTAGATGTGGTGATTGTCGGACGGGCCGAAGACTCGCTTCACCTCTCCCGCTTGCGGGGGACGAGACGAGCGAAGCTCGCTCTTAGGTCGGCGCGTAAGCGCCGGGTGGGGGCTCTCTCCACACGATCGGTCCGACTCGCGGCAACACCCCCACCCCGCCCTCCCCCGCAAGCGGGAGAGGGAGCGCAGCGCCGTCGTGGATACACTCGAACTCCCCCTCACACGTTCGGATCGGGTGTTACTTCCGCCCTTGCCGCCACGGGCCGGTTGACGAGATAGAGCCCAGCGATGACCAGCAGCGCTGCGACGCCAAACGCGATCGTCAGCGTGTCGTGCAGGATGAAATACGCGGCCACCACGCCGAACAGCGGCGTGATGAAGGTGAAGGCCGACAATTTGCTGGCCGAATAGGTTTTCACCAGCGCAAACCACAGCAAGAACGTCAGGCCGACCACCCAGAACGCCTGATAGGCCAGCAGCGCCAGCGACAGCGGCCCGGGAATATGGGTGATGGTTTCGCCGGAAATCCACGCCGCAAGCGCCAGGATCGGGATCGAGATCGCCACCTGATAGCCGAGCCCCTTTTCCGCCGGCGCCTTGATCAGCGCGGTGGCCTTGACGATTAGCGTCGTGGTCGCCCACAGCGCGCCGCCCACGACGATCAGCAGATCGCCCATCAACACCTTGGCATCGACATTGGCCTGGGGGACGCCGATCGCCAGCGCGACACCGGCAAAACTCAAAGCGAGCCCGCCCCATTGCGAGGCGCGCAGCCGTTCGCCGAGAAAGACATAGGAGCCGAGGGCTACGAAGAACGGCGCCGTGTACAGGAACACCGCGGCCCGCGACGCCGACGTCAGCAGCAGGCCGCGATAGATCAGCACGAATTCAATGCCGAAGATGACGCCCGCGATCATGCCGGGCCACAGCGTGCCGTCGCGCTCGAAGAATCTGACGCCGCGAAACCAGCCGATGATCAGCAACACCGGCAGCGCGCCAAGCGAGCGGACCAGGGCCTGCAGCATCGGCGGCACGTCCGGCAATACCAGCTTCACCGCGATCTGATTAAAACCCCAGCTCAGGCACAGCATCAGCATCAAGGCGATAGCGCCCGGGGTGAGGGCACGCCCGGCGGCAGAGATCACAGGATTGGACGACATTTATCCTCGTAGCCCGGCTTGGCGCCGCGTTCTTATTTCTGACAATGCGCGCAGGTGCCGGCAATCTCGACGACGGAAAGCTTTGGCGCAAAGCCGGACGCGCGCGCCGCCGCATTGAGGCTTTGCGCGACCGGGGCCGCGGGAATTTCGCCGACCGAGCCGCAATGGTCGCAGATCAGGAACGCCACCATCGCGGTCGCGTCATGGTCGTGCGCGCAGGCGAGAAAGGCGTTGCGGCTTTCGATGCGGTGGACGAGGCCGTTTTCCATCAGGAAATCCAGCGCGCGGTAGACCGTGATCGGCGCCGGCCGCGGCATCGTCTTGGCGAGTTCGTCGATCACCTCATAGGCCCCGAGCGGACGGTGGCTGGACAGCAGCGCCAGCAGCACCTGACGCCGGATCGGAGTGAATTTCTGCGCCCGCTTGGCGCAAACCTGCTCGGCATGCGCGATCGCGTCCGCGGCGCAGCGGCCGTGATCGTGGTCGGGTGCGGGAAAGGTAGGTTTTGCCAGGGTCATTGCGTCAGGTTTGTAGCATTTTGGCGCCCAATCCCAAAGCCCGGTGGTTCCGCAGACACCAGCCATGTTCTGAGGGCGGAGCTGGTAACACTTAACCCGGCATGCAGAATTCATAAGCAAGCTTATAATATCCGAAGCTTATGGAGGCTGGCGATGCGCGGTTCCGTGGATATGAACTTCCTGTTTACGCTCGGCGAAGTGCAGCGGATGATGCGCGCCTATGCCGACAAGCAGGCGGCGCGCTATGGCATCACCCGCGCGCAATGGGCGGTTTTGGCCAAGGTCGAACGATCCGAAGGCCTGAAGCAGACGGAACTCGCCGAACTGATGGAAATGCAGCCGATCACGCTGACGCGATTGATCGACAAGCTCTGCGACAATGGCTGGATCGAGCGCCGCGGCGACGAGACCGACCGCCGCGTCAACCGGCTTTACCTGAAGAAGGCCGCGCGGCCGCTGCTCGGCAAGCTAGCCGGGTTGCGCTCCGAACTCACCGCGACCGCGCTCGAAGGCATCAATCCCGCCGACGCCCACCGCCTGCTGTCGCAACTCGATCTGATCAAGGAAAACGTTCGCAACGCGGTCCAGAATCCGCCCAGTGAACCGCCCAGGAAGGAACAGCGCTATGGCTGATCCCGTGCTCAAATTCCCCCCCGAGCAGAAGGCTGCCGAACAGAAGGCCAGTCCGGATTCGCCGACGCCGCGCCCGAAACTGGCCGCGGAGCCGCGCCGCCGGCTGATGGCCGGCATGCGCCGCTATCGCCGTTTCCTGCTGCTGGTGGTGCTGCCGCTGGTCGCCGCGGTGGCCGGGATTACCTTTTATCTCAATGGCGGCCGCTACGTGACCACCGATGATGCCTATGTCGGTGCGCAGAAGGTGCTGATCACGTCAGACGTATCAGGCAAGATCATCAACGTGACCGTGAAGGAAGGCCAGCAGGTCTCGACCGGCGACACCCTGTTCCAGATCGATCCGGTGCCGTTCCGCCTGGCGGTAGCGCAGGCGCGCTCCAAACTTGACGACGCCAAAGTCAGCCACGACACCCTTGTCGCCAATGTGAAGCTGTACGGGCAGACCATCGAACTGGTCAACGCCGGCATCGCGCTCAAGCAAAAGGACGTCGAACGCAAGAATTCGCTGGTCAAGAGCCAGGCCGGCTCGCAGCTCGATCTCGACAACAGCGCCACGACCCTGGTCACCGCACAGGCGCAGCGCCAGCTGGTCACACAACAACGATCCAACGCCCTCAACCAGCTGCTCGGCGATCCCGAGCTGCCGCTCGAAGCGTTTCCGGCCTACATGCAGGCCAAGGCGGCGCTAGACGACGCCCAGCGCAACCTTGATTTGACCACCGTGCGCGCGCCGATGAACGGCGTCGCGACGCAGGTCGAGCAGATCCAGCTCGGCCGCTTCGTGATGGCGGGCAGCCCGGTGTTTTCCATCATCGACGTCGCCAACCCCTGGGTCGACGCCAATCCGAAGGAGTCCGACTTCACCTATGTGGCGGTCGGCCAGAGCGTCACGCTCGACGTCGACGCCTTCCCCAACCACGTGTTCAAGGGCACGGTCGGCTCGCTCTCGCCCGGCACCGGCGCGCAATTCGCGATCCTGCCGCCGCAGAACGCGACCGGCAATTTCGTCAAGGTGGTGCAGCGCGTTCCGGTGCGGATCTATTTCGACAAGAACGACAAGTTCGTCCGCAAGCTGAAAGCCGGCATGAGCGTCTATGCCAGCATCGACACCAACCATCGCCGCTCGCTCGCGCACCTGCTCGGCTTGACGCCGGCGGCGGCTAACCACGAAACCGACTGACCATGCCGGCGCAGGGCCCGACACCAACTGCGGTTCCCGGCCTGCGCCGGAACATGGTGACGATCTGCGCCATGACGGCGACGATCATGCAGGCGCTCGACACCACCATCGCCAATGTCGCGCTGCCTTACATGCAGGGTTCGCTGTCGGCCTCGCAGGACCAGATCAACTGGGTGCTGACCTCCTATATCGTCGCCGCCGCGATCATGACCGCGCCGGTGGGGTGGATCGCCAACCGCTTCGGCCGCAAGCGCATCTTCATCATCTGCTCGGGCGGCTTCACGATTGCTTCCGTGCTGTGCGGCCTCGCGCAAGACATCAACCAGATGGTGCTGTTTCGTTTGCTGCAGGGCGTGTTCGGCGCGGCCCTGGTGCCGCTGTCGCAGGCGGTGATGCTGGATTCCTACGCGCTGCATGAGCGCGCCAAGGCGATGGCAATCTGGGGCATGGGCGTGATGATGGGTCCGATCATGGGACCCTCATTAGGCGCGTGGCTGACCGAAACCTATTCCTGGCATTGGGTGTTCTTCGTCAATTTGCCGTTCGGCATCTTCACCGTGCTCGGCCTCATGATCTTCATGGACGAGACCGGAAAGGACCAGGAGCTGCGCTTCGACTGGTTCGGCTTCACGGCGCTGGCGGTCTCGATCGGATCGCTGCAGCTGGCGCTCGACCGCGGCGAGCAGCTCGGCTGGCTGGAATCCAACGAGATCATCGCCGAGTTCATCATCGCCGGCATCGGGTTCTATTATTTCCTGGCGCATTCGTTCACCACCTCGAAGCCGTTCATCCAGTTCGCGCTGTTCAAGGACAAGAATTTCGTCGGCGGCTGCGTGTTCATGGCGGTCATGGGCCTGGTGCTGTTTTCGACCATGGCGCTGTCGTCGCCGTTCCTGCAGAACGTGATCGGCTATCCCATCATCACCGCCGGCGTGCTGCTGGCGACCCGCGGCTGCGGCACTTTCGTCGCGATGATGCTGGTCGGCCGCATGATGCGCTTTGTCGAGGCGCGCAATCTGATCATCACAGGCCTCAGCATCACGGCTATTTCGCTGTTCTACATGACCGGCTGGACCGACCAGACCGGCGTCACCGAGATCGTCGTGATCAGCGTGCTGCAGGGATTCGGGTTCGGCCTGGTGTTCGTGCCGCTGTCCACCGTGGCGTTCCTCACGCTGCCCAATCACCTGCGCACCGACGGCACCTCGATGCTGACATTGATGCGCAATGTCGCGAGCTCGGTCGGCATTTCGATCGTGATCTCGCAGCTGACCGAGGGATCGCGGCGGGTCTATGCGGGGCTGTCGGAAAATATCAACCCGTTCAACCACGCCCTGCAGATGCCCAATGTGCGCGGCATGATCGATCTTGGCACCGATACCGGCCGCGCCATGGCGGACGCCATGGTCAAGGCGCAGTCGCAGATCATCGCCTTCTCGCAGGACTACCAGCTGGTGATGTTGTTCGTTCTGGTCTCGATCCCGCTGGCCATCATGATCGGTTCGACCAAGGCGACGCTGCGTGCGCAGTCGGTGGCGCCGGATCATGCTGTCATCGAGTAGAGACTATCGCGCCTCGCCCGGCTTTGACCGCAGGCACAAATACATGCCGCCAAGCGAGAGCGCGCCGCCGATCAGATGGATGATTGTCGGCGCCTCGCCGAGAAAGCGGATCGACAGCACCGCGCTGACGATCGGGCCGAGATAGAGGCTGAGCGAAGTCGATACCGCGCCGAAGCGCCCCCCGAGCCAGGCATAGGCCCCGTAGGCAAACAGCCCGGGGACGAGACCCGCAAAGAGATAGACGAGCGCGGCGCGGCCGGTGAAGGCGGCTGATGGCGTCTGCCAGATTTCATGGATCGCAAACGGCAGCGAGAACAGCGCGCCGGCCGCCGCGAACAGGCCGATCCGCGCCAAAAAGCTGACGCCCTGGCCAACGCGGTTTTGCATCAGCGTGTATCCAGCCCAGCCCAGCATCGCGAGCAGCGCCAGGAGATCGCCGGTGGAGAGGCCCGTCCCGACCGAGGCCTGTCCTTTGGTGATGATCAGGAGCGCGCCGGCCAGCGCGACCGCCATGCCGATGATTTGCCTGCGGGCAATGGATTCCCGCCCCGTGGCAAAGGAGAACAGCAGCACGACGATCGGCGACAGCGCCATGATCAGCGCGAGGTTGATCGCCGACGTGGTGATCCCGGCGACATAGACCGGGCCGCCGCAGATGAACATGCCGAGAAAGCCGGCCAGCGCGATGCCCGGCCACTGCCCGCGCAACGATGCGGGCTTCTCGCGCAGCGCCATCACGACGACCGGCAGCAGGCCGAGCGCCACGATGCTCCAGCGGAAGAACGCGATCGAGAACGGCGGAACGCTGCCGGCCACGCCGCGCGCCAGGATCATGTTGGAGACCTGGGCGGTGGCGACCAGGAGGAAGCCGAGCAGGCCCAGCACTTCGTGCGTCCGCGCGCCTGTTGCCGCTTGTGGTTCGCTCATGGTCGATCGCTTCTGACATTCCCGTCGGCGCGGTCCTGCCCCGCCGCCCCTGTCAGCTAGCACATCGATCCGAGCAGCTCTAGCGGCAGCCGAAACTCGTGGCCTGCGTTACCGGCCCGCTGCCGTTCCGTCAGCAGGATCTCGTCGGGGGCGGTGCCGTACCCGCTCTATGCGAGCAGCCCCCTGAGATCGTCGCAGATGAGATCGGCAGCGGCGGCGCTAGCGGGTGAGATCGAGGTGTAACTGAAAAAGCCGTGGTTCAATGTCGGAAACTCGCGATAAATCACCGGCACGCCCGCGGCCTTCAAGGCGGCGTGATAGTTCACGCTGTGCTCATAGAGAAAGTCGTACGGGCCGACACCGATGATCGCAGGCGCGAGGCCTTTGAGATCCGCGAGAATCGGCGATGCGCGCACATCGTTGAGTTTCGCTTCAACGTCGCCGCTGCCGAAGTACGGCTCACGGATGTCCGGATTGCGGTCCTTGCGCACGTCGAACGCGCCGTAGAGCAGTACCTGGGCAGCGAGTTTGATACCGGCATCGCGGCACTTGACGGCGGTCACGGCCGCGAAATTGCCGCCGGCGCTGTCGCCGCCGACCGCCAGCGGCTTGCCCGCTCCGCCGAGCCGGTCAAGGTTGGCGTGCGCCCATTTGGCACCTGCGATGGCATCTTCGACGCCCTGGGGGAAGGGGTGCTCGGGCGCCAGCCGATAATCAACGTTGACGACGACGACGCGCGCGCGATTGGCAAACCGGATCGCATGGGCCTGGTGGCTGTCGATATCGCCGACGATGTAGCCGCCGCCGTGGAAATAGACGAGCGTGCCAATCGGCGCGCCTTCGACCGGCTGCACGATCTCGATGGTGATGGGCCCGTTCGGACCCGCAATGCTGGTTCTTTCAAGCTTGCCCGTCGGCAGATTGGGCTTGGGATAGAGAAACGCGCGAATATTGCGCGCCCGTTCGCGGCTGACCGGGCCATTGCGTCCGGCATACAGATCGGGGATGCCGCTTTCCTTCCACTTGCGCTCTATCTCGGCGATGGCGGGATCGAGTGGCTGTCGGTTCTCTGTAGTCATGGTATCTCCGCGGGCAAGAGCGTCAGTTTGCAGGTTCGACGTTCGTCAGATCGATCACGACCGATTGGCCGATCGGCGGCGTCTTGATGGCGTTCGAGGCAAAGTAGGCGACATGTATCGCCGCAACGGGCGCGAGCCACGCGACCTCCACGACGTGGCCATAGACCTTCGTCCAGGCGTCCCCGGCCTGGTCTACCGGCAGGTTCGAGGCTTCTTCCATCAGCCTGGTCAACGTGTCGTCCGTGTTGGAGTAGTAGTTGAAGCCACCTTTGGCATCGAGCACCTGAAACTTGGCGAGGTTCGGAATACCCGAGTTCGAGTTGAGGACCGCGGCCGAGAACGCCTTGTTGTCTGCCATGCTCCGCATAACACCAAAGTGCTGGGCTTCGATGCCCTTGACGGTAATGCCGACCTTGCGAAGCTGGGCGCCGACGGCCTGTTGCAGGAACTGGCTCATGGAGTTGTTGACGTAGGCGACCGTCAGTTCGAATCCGTTCGGATAGCCCGCAGCCGCGAGTAATTCCTTCGCCTTGGCGGGGTCATAGGGGTAACGCTCCTCGAGCTTGGCGTCGTAGCCGACAAAGCCGCGCGCCTGCAGTTGCGCCGTCGGCTCGGCAAATTTTCCGAAAAGCGCCTGCGACATCAGCTTGCGGTCGAGCGCATGGTTGATCGCCTGGCGGACGCGCACGTCCTTGAGATAGGGTTGCGGACCCTCGCCATTGCGATCACTCAGGATAAGTCCGGTCCAACCGACCGGCTCCGACACGATACGTATGGTGGGCGGAAGGTTCGCCGCATTCGAGTTGGCGGTGAGCGGATCGGAGCTGAGGAGCATCAACTGGCCCGCCTTCATGGCCTGGATGCCGGCGTTCTGATCCTGAAAGACCGAGATAACGACCTTGTCCCACTTCACCCTGCTCTTGTCGTAGTAATGCGGGTTTGGAACGTAGGTATAGCTCTTGCCGAGAATGGTCGCCGCTGGATCGATCTTGTAGGGACCGGCGCCGAATGTTTCCTTGGCGAGACTGTCCGGATTGTCGACGCCTTTGGGGCTGATCAGCATGCCGCCATTCCAATAGGCTTCGAACAGGTTGACGAGGGCGGGTTGCGGTTCCGACATGTTGATACGGAACTGGTACGGCCCCAGCACGTCGATCGACGTCAGGGTCTTCAGATTGGTCGCGAAGCCGCCACCCTTGCCTCGGAAATATTCGATCGATTTCTTTGCAGCTTCCGCCGTGACCGGCTCGCCATCGCTGAATTTAGCGCCCTCGCGCAGCGTGAATGTCACCGACTTGCTGTCGGGGGACATTTCCCATTTGGTGGCCAGCGCCGGGCGGAACGAGCCGTCCGCGGCGACGCGCACCAGCGGCTCATAGGCCGGTCCGATCGCCATGCCGGCGCGGCCGTTACCGCTCAGCGCGGGATCGAGGCTGACCGGCACAAAGGCACTGCCAACCGTCAATACTTTCTGCTGTGCGAAGGCACTGCCCGCCGCGGCGAGCGATGTGGTTGCGAGTATGGCGGCAAGAAAAAGCCGCCGGGCGGCCAATAGATTTTTCATAAGTGGTTTCCTCCAGCCTCGGATGCAATCATTTCTTTTTGACGGCGCCACGCCTCGCGACGCTGGCGTTGTTCCTTCGGATTCGGAACGGGCGCGGCCGACAGCAGTGCCCGTGTATACGAATGCTGAGGTGCCTCGTGGACGGCCTGAGAATCCCCGTGCTCTACGATCTCACCCTTGTAAAGCACGACGGTGCGGTGAGACACGTGCCGCACGACTGTCAAGTCGTGGGAGATGAACAAGAGCGACAGACCCATGCTCTTCTGCAATTCGCTGAGAAGGTTCAGGACCTGCGCCTGGACCGAGAGATCGAGCGCGCTGACCGGCTCGTCGCAGACGACAAGGCGCGGACGGGCAATGACCGCGCGCGCAATCGCGATGCGCTGTCGCTGGCCGCCGGAAAACTGCGCGGGATAACGCGTGGCGGCGTCGGTCGGCATCCCGACGCGGTTCAGAACGTCGCTGATGCGGGCGTCACGCTCAGTGCGCGACAGTGCACGGTCCATCAGCAGGGGTTCTGCCAGCGTGTCGCCGATCGTGCGCGTCGGATTGAGCGAGCCGTATGGGTCCTGGAACACCACCTGGATCTCGCGCGCCAGATCTCGGCGCCGGCGCCGCGACGCATGCGTGATGTCCTCGCCGTCGAACATGACACGCCCCGACGTGGCCGGAGCCAGGCCGAGGATGACGCGGCCGATCGTCGTTTTGCCGGAGCCGGACTCGCCGACGAGCCCGACCGTTTCGCCGGCCATCACGTCGAAGGACACACCATTGAGGGCACGAAAAACCCGCGCGCTGCGCTGCGCGAAATGAACGTGCAGGTCCGAAATGCTGAGAAGCGGTCCGCTCATCCCACACCTTCCTGAATCGATCGCAGCGTCTCTTCGATCGTCGGCAGCGGTTCGCCCGGCTTTGCCCCATGCGGATTGGCTTTCAGCAAAGCCGCGGTATAGGGATGGCTTGGCCTCTCGAACAGATCGACGACGCTTGCGGTCTCGAGCGCGCGGCCCTGATAGAGCACCATCGCCCGGTCGCAGAGATCCGCCACAACACCCCAATCATGGGTCACAATTATCACCGCCATGTTGCGCGAAGCGCTGAGGGCGCGGAGCAGTTCGAGGATCTCGGCCTGCACCGTGACGTCGAGCGCCGTCGTTGGCTCGTCCGCAAGCAGGATCCTGGGCTCTGCCGCCAGAGCCCGCGCGATACCAACCCGCTGGGCCATGCCGCCCGATATCTGGTGCGGGTAGCGACGGGCGACTTCTTCAGGGTTGGTAATTTTGACTTGATGCAACAATGCGATGATCTGCTTTTCGATATCCGCCCTGGACCCGCCCTTGTGCACCCGGATTACCTCGGCGAGGTGATGACCTACCGTGAAACACGGATCGAGCGCGGCCATAGGCTCCTGGAAGATCATGCCTATTGTGCCGCCGCGCAGCGCCTC
Source organism: Bradyrhizobium sp. AUGA SZCCT0176 (assembly GCF_018130145.1). Lineage (GTDB taxonomy): Bacteria > Pseudomonadota > Alphaproteobacteria > Rhizobiales > Xanthobacteraceae > Bradyrhizobium. The sequence goes on from NZ_JAFCMB010000007.1 coordinate 280,051, forward strand.
GAGCTGGCGTTGGTTGCCGAGATCGATGGTCGTGCCATCCAGGCTCATGCGACCGGACGTCATGCGCGTTCCTGCCGGCAGCAGGCCAAGCATCGACATCACGGTCAGCGTCTTGCCGCTGCCGCTTTCGCCGACAATCCCGAGCGTTTCTGCGTTGGCAAGATCGAGATTGACGTGGTCGACCAGCGTGCGTGCACTTTCACCTTGACCGCTCACAATGGTCAGATCGCGCAGCGCGAGGATCGTGTGGGCCGGCGCATCGGTAATCGGCTCGGGTACTCGCACCTGTAGCGTGTGCCGATGCGCGGCTGCGGCCCAGGTCTCGACCGCCGTGTCGCGGAGGCTGTCGCCAAGCAGCCCGAAACTGAGAATTGTCAGCGCCAGCACGCTACCGGTCGGAAGCAGCAGCCAGGGAAAGTCGTTGATCGATGCGGAGGCCTCAAACACCATGCCGCCCCAACTCGGCGCAGGTGGTGGAACACCGAGGCCCAGGAAGTTTATGCCGGTCTGGATAACAACCGTGATGCACGCGAAGAGGGCGAGTTGAACGACCACCGGGCCAAAAATGCGGGGCAGTATGTGCGTCAGGATGATACGCGCATCGCCAAGGCCAGAGATTCGAGCGGCGGCGATGTAGAGTTCCTCGCGGACGCCGAGCACCACGCTGCGCACGACGCGCGACACACCGGCCGAGCCAAGAATACCGAGCGTGACCATGGCTGCGGACATCGACTGGCCGAAGATGCTCAATACGGACAACAGCACCACAATGACGGGAATGGCCTGCAGGAGGCTGACATATTGTACGACGAGGCGATCCCACCAACCGCCGAAATAACCGGCGCTGAGGCCGAGCAGCACGCCGATCAGGCTGACGACCGCCAGCGCCTGAACGACGCCGACAAGGCTGGGGGTCGTACCGTGCAGCAGGCGGCTCAGAACATCACGTCCGAGCGCGTCGGTCCCCAGCAGATGCTCCGCGCTCGGCAGCTGTTTGATGGCGAGCAGATCCTGATCGAGCGGGTCATAGCTCGAGATCTGGCCGGCGAACAGACCGCCGACCACGACAATTGCGATCCAGATCAGCGCAAGGAGCGCAAGTGGACGACCGAGCAGCCTCGCGAGGAAACGGGCCGGCCTGGGCAATGCTTTTGGCACCCGCAGGGTTTCGAGCGCTAGCGCGCCAGCGATCGGAGACTGGCCTTGCGTCATGACAGCCGTACCCGCGGATTGAGCCAGCCGTAACTGAGGTCGACTAGCAGGTTGATCGCGACCGCGAGCAAACCGAAATAGAGCGTGGCGCCTTGCAGGACCGCTATGTCGTTCTGCTGCGCGGCGTCGACGGCCAGACTGCCGAGGCCCGGAAGTACGAACACGCGCTCGACGAATACCGTTCCCGAAATGGCGCCGATCATGACGAGTCCGAGGACAGTGATGACCGGTAACGCTGCATTGCGCAGAGCGTGTTTCCAGATGATCGAGCCCTCGGGCACGCCGCTTGCCCGCAAGGCTCGGATAAAATCACGGCGCAGCACGTCATTCATGCCGTCGCGGGTCTGCTTGGCGATGTTGGCGATCGGCAGGAATGAGACTGAAAGGATTGGCAAGACCAGGCTGGCCAGCCAGCCGGCGGGATCCTGCGAAAACATCACGTAGCCGGTCGCGGGGAGCCAACGCAGCCAGACCGCGAACACCATGATGAAGAGCAGCGCGGCCAGGAACGACGGCATCATCAATCCGACGAGCGACAAGACGTCAATCGCCTTGCCGATCCAGCCACCACGAAGCGCACTCAATACGCCGAACAGGAGCCCAAGCGACACACAGACCAGCATGACGCCGGTCATGATCGACAGCGTAACCCCAAGGCGTGGGTTGAGCATCGACAAGACGCGTTCCTTGGTAAGGTATGACGCGCCGAGATCGCCGCTCAAGGCGTTGCCGAGCCACGATGCATATTGAATCAAGATCGACCGATCGAGCCCCAAATCGTGGCGAAGTGCGAGGTACTGCTCCTGCGTACCGTCGGCTCCCAATATCGTCCGCGCGAGGTCGCTGGGCGACAGGCTGTTCAGGACAAACGACACCAGCGTGACGATCAGCAGCAGCGGCACCGACAACAGGAGCCGGGTTCGAATTGTCGCCAGCATTTCCCCTCCCAACAAGGCCGATCTGTCGTCAGCCGCCTGCCTTAGCAATATCAATCCTGCGCTAGACTAGCGGCAGCCGAAACTCGTGGCCTGCGTTACCGGCCCGCTGCCGTTCCAGGTCGTTTTCAGCGGATAGACGCAGATCGGATAGCTGATGCTCTTGTCGCGCGAGGTCAGCAGGATGTCGCCGGGCGCTTCGCCCTTCTCGACCCAATCGACCAGCGCGGTGAAGAACTGGTCCTGCTCGCGCGTCGGCGTCTGGTTGGCATTGCCGGGCAGTTTCGGCATTGGCACGGTGTCGTTCTTGCCGCCGACCGTGTAGGCCCGGCCCTGCGAGGAGTGCGCGGCGCCCGGCACCAGATACATCCGCATGAACTTCGCCACCTCGGCGTGCCCGCCCATCGCGGCCAGCACGCGCTCATGGTAGTTGACGTTGCCGGCGGGCGGGATCGCATCGTCGACGAGGCCGGTCCAGATCACCACCTTGCGGCCGAGGTCGCGCAGTTTTGCCAGGTCAGCCTTATCGGTGATGAGGTTGCTGAACAGCGTCGGCTGCAGCGCGACGTTCTTGCCGACGGCATCGGCCAATCCGGCATAATCGAGTTCGAGCCATTTGTTGCGCACGGCTGTCGAAGCGTTGGTGATCGGTACCGCCGAGGTCGCGCTGGCGTCGGCGGCATAGCTGACATCCTGCATCGCCTGGGCCACGCTGTCAGCGCCGGCGCTGGTGATCTGACCGCCGATGCCGGTCCCGCGGGTGAACGCCCACCAGACCTGCTTGGGGCCGAGCGACTTGCCGCTCCGGCTGTCTGATGTCTGGGCGGCGTCAAAACTGCCATCCGGCGTGGCGCCGTACCAGATCCGGTTCAGCGCCATCGCCTCCTTTGCGCTCATGCAGGTCGCGGCATCCGGATTGCTGCCGGTCACGCCCTCGCCGGTCGCACCGGCACACAGCGCCGCGGCGTCGCGTGCGGGGTTGTAGTTGCAGGCAAAGGGATCGAGCAGGAAGCCGAGCCCGGCGGTGTCGCAGGCGGCGACGGCGCGCTGGTTGGCGGCGGCGACCTTGGCGGCGAATGCCTTCGCCGCGTCCTTGTTCACGGCCGTGAAGCCCAGTTCGGTCTTCATCACGATCTGCGGATACAACCCGGACGTTCCGAACTTTGCGATATTCGGCGCGGGCTGGGCGATCAAATAGCCATCGTAGAGTTCAGGGTACTCCTGGAAGACCTTCATGCCCTGCCGGCCGCCCTGGGAATGGCCGTCGTAGTAAGTGTATTTGGGCGCCTTGCCATAATAGAGGCTGGCCAGCGCCTTGGTCTTGTTGGCCTGCTCCACCATCGCGCGCACCGAGAAGTCGCGCAGCGACTCGGTATTGAGCTTGCCGTCGGAGAGGAATGTGAACGAGCCGTCCTGGTACCAGGGCTGCCCGGCATCGGTGGTGCCCGACGCATAGCCGATATTGGCGTTGACGATGGCCGGAACCTTGCTGCCGATCTGATCGGCATAGCGATGTCCGCCGCCGACCCATCCCCCGCCGCCATAATTGCGGATGCGCTCGTTCCAGTTGGCAGGCGCCGGTAGCCAGACCTCGATGCCGATGCCCTCGGAGTACGAGCGCGCGGTCTTGTCCTTTTCCGCGGTGGCGCCGGGGCCCACCAGCAGTTTCACCAGGCAGAGGTCCGCCGCCGCCGTCACCGGCTGCGGCGCATCGGGCGCCTTTAGTTCCTCGCCCTTCTTCACCTGGCGAACCGCCACGACCGTGGTGTCGGCGTCGGGCTTGAAGGCCGTCTTGATGCCATCGTCGCATGGAAGTTGCTGCGCCAAGGCCGGCGTTATCTGGCTGCAGGCGGCCAGCAGCAGGACCGCCCAAATGCGCTTGCCCGGTGTGATCGACATCGTTTTCGCTCCCCGTGATTTTTGTGTCGTTATCGCTTTATGCGGATGGCTGATCGATCGCGCCGCCGAGAAAGAGCTGGCCGACGCGGGGATTGCTGAGCACCTTGTCGGCCCTGTCCACCAGACGGGTCTGGCCGAGCTCGAGCACGATGCCGTAATCGGAGATCTCGAGCGCCGAGCGCGCGTTCTGTTCGATCAGCAGGATGGAAACGCCGCGATCGCGCAATTCCTGCAAAATGCCGAAAGTCTGCCGGATCAACAGCGGCGAGAGCCCGATCGACGGCTCGTCGACCAGCATCAGTTGCGGATTGAGCAACAGCCCGCGCGCGATTTCGAGTTGCTTCTGTTCGCCGCCCGACAGCGTCGACGCCTGTTGCGTCGCCTTCCGGCGCAGCACGGGGAATTGATCGAGCGCCGCTTCAATGCGTGCCGGCAAGTCCGGAATATCGCGCCCCGCGACCACCGCGCCGAGCTCGATATTGTGGCGCACCGACAATTCCGGGAAGATATTGCGGCCCTGCGGCACGTAGCAGATGCCTGATGTCAGCAGTTCGCGCTGGCTGAGGCCGGTGACGTCGCGGCCCTTGAACACGATCTTGCCTTCGCGCAGTTTCAGCAGGCCGAAGATCGCCTTGAACACGGTGGATTTTCCGGCGCCGTTCGGCCCGATCACCGTGGTGATGGTGCCTGCCGGCACCGAAAAACTTGTGCCGTTGAGGATGGTCATCTTGCCGTAGCCGCCGACCAGGCCTTTAACGTCGAGGATGGGTTCGCTCATCTGTGTTCCCTCACCCACCGGTTCAGTGGCCGAGATACGCGTCGATGACGGCGCTGTTGGCACGGATTTCAGCGGGCGTCCCGATCGCCAGCACCTTGCCTTCCGCCATCACCACCACGCGCGAGCACAGCGACATCACGAATTCCATGTTGTGCTCGATCACGACGAAGGTGGCGCGCTTCTCGCGGTTGATCTCGGCCAGCCGCGCTTTCAAATCGCCGAGCATCGTCAGATTGACGCCGCCGGCCGGCTCGTCGAGCAGCACCAGACGGGGGCCACCCATGAAGGCCATGGCGGCATCGAGCAGTTTCTGCTGGCCGTAGGACAATCCGCCGGCCAGTTCACCGGCGAGATGGCCGAGCTTGAAAAACTCGATCATCTGATCGGCCGCCTGGCTGAGGCCTGCATCGGATGGACCCAGCAGCCGCGACAGCATGTTGCCCTGGTGCTCCTGGCCGGCGAGGATGAGATTTTCCCGCACCGACAGTTTTGGAAACACCTGAAGCAATTGGAACGTGCGGCTGACGCCGAGCCGGTTCAAATCCGACGGCCGAAACCCGGTGACGACCTTGCCATCGACCTTCACCTCGCCGGCGCTCGGCTGCAACTGGCCGAGAATGCAATTGAACAAGGTCGACTTGCCGCAACCGTTCGGACCGATCAGGCCGAGGATTTCGCCTTCCTGCACGTCGAAGCTGACGCCATCGACCGCATTGATGCCGCCGAAGTTCTTCTTGATGTTGCTGATCTCGAGAACCGCGGTCATGGCGCCGGCTCCAGTCCTGATTTCGCAACCGCGCGCAGTGCGGAGGCGGCCTTGGTGCGGCGCTCGGTCAGATAGCGATCGAGAATGCCGAGAATGCCGGTCGGCGAATAGATCAGCAGCAGGATCACGGCAACCGCGTAGAGCATTAGATAATAACCCTGGGTGAAGCGCAGCCATTCCGGCAGCAGCACCGCGATCATCGCGCCCAGGAACGGGCCGAAGAAGAAGCCCGAACCGCCGACGATCACCATCATCAAGAGATCGAGCGAAAGCGACAGATTGAAAGGAACGGGATCAATGTACTGCGTCAGTGGCGCATACAGCGTGCCGGCGACGCCGCCGAGCGCCGAGCCGATCGCAAACGCCATCAAGGTGTAGCGCCTTGTATCGATGCCGAGCGAGAGCGCCCGCACCGGGTTTTCGCGCAAGGCCACGAAGGCGCGTCCCCAGGGCGAACGGATCAGCCACCAGGTCGCGAACGACACCAGGGCGAGCGAGCCAAGGCAGACATAATAGAATGGCAACGGCCGGTTGGTCGGATATCCCAGAATCGTCGGGCGCGGAATGTTGCTGATGCCGTAGATGCCGTTGGTGAGCCAGCTCTCGTTGCGGAACACCAGGAAGGCGAGCGTGGAAAACGCCAGCGTCACGAAGGCAAGATAATGATGCTGCACCCGCAGCGCCGGATAGCCGAGGATCCAGCCGATAGCGAAACAGAGGACGATGGCAACGCCGAGCCCCGCGATCAGCGGCATTCCGTTCGCGGTCATGATCGCCGCGGAATAGGCGCCGATGCCGACGAAGGCGCCCTGCGCCAGCGAGACCTGGCCGGCATAGCCCAGCGTCAGATTGAGCCCCATCGCGGCGATGGTCATGACAGCCCATTGGCTCAGGATGAACAGGCCGTAGCGATTGAGGTACATCGGCGCGATGATCAGGGCCGCGATCACGACCAGACCGAGCGCGACACGCCAATATCGATTGAGCAGGCTCATACCGTACGCTCCTCGGCGCGGCCCAGCAGTCCCTGCGGACGGAGCAGGATGATCAGGATCAAGAGCACCATCGGCACGGCCGCGCGATACTGGGTCGAAACATAGGCCGCCGCGAGATTGTCGACGACGCCGATCAGCAAGCCGCCGGCGATCGCGCCGCGCACCTGGTTGAACCCGCCGACGATTGCTGCGATGAACGCCGCCTGCCCCAGCACTTCGCCACTGGAAAATTTGGCGAGATAGATCGGCGTGATCAGCAGCGAGGCCAGCGCTACCAGAAAAGCGTTGATCAGGAACGTCAGCAGGATCATCCGCTCGACGGGAATGCCGATGATGCGGGCGACGGTCGGATTTTGTGCGGTGGCCTGCATCTGATGGCCAATGGACGTGCGGTTCAACAGCATGGTCAATCCGACCACCGCGGCGATGGCGAGCGCGAGCACGCCGACGCTTTGCAACGCGACCTGGCGGCCGAGGATCGAGATATCACCAGCCGGCACGATGGAGGGAAACGGCGAGGCTTCGGCGCTGAAGAACTGTTTCACGGCTTCCTTGATGCCGATCGCCAGCGCCATGGTCGCGATTGCCAGCGGCAACACGCCGTGGCGTAGCATCGGGTCGACCAGCAGCATCTTGAAGCCGAGGCCGAGCAGCAGCATCGACAGCAGCATGCCGATGACGATCGCGAGCCAGAACGGCGCGCCGACGTGCATCGCCGCCAGCATCAGGAACGCCGGCAGCATGACGAATTCGCCCTGCGCGAAGTTGATGGTCTGTGACGTCTGCCACAGCAGCGTGAAGCCGACCGCGACGATGGCATAGATCGCGCCCGTCGCCAGTCCCGCTATCAGAAGATCTAGCAGATTGGACATGCCTTTACCCTGACCTTTGCTCATCCTGAGGAGAGCGCTCCTGCGCGCGCCTCTAAGGATGGCCGCGATACCACCTTGCTATCCACCCTTCGAGACGCTTGCGGAGTTTATCATCGGGCCGCGCTTCCCGCGGACCCGGTGGCAAGCGCCTCAGGATGAGGCCCGTACCTTAGTTGAGCTTCGGCAGCACCTGCTTGATGACCTGCTTGCCATCGACGATCTCGACCAGGAAACCCTGGCGATCGATGTCGCCGTTCTTGTCGAAGGTCGCATCCATCAGGATGCCGGGCTCGCTGGCCGCCTTGATGGTGAGGCCATGGAGGTTATCGGCGAACGCCTTGGAATCGACCTTGCCCATCTTCTCGGTGGTGGCCTTGATCATGTAGATCGCCAGATAGCCCTTGAGGCCATTATGGTCAGGGACGTAATTGTACTTCTTGACGAACTTTTCCTTGAACGCCTTGATCAGGTCGACCGGGGCATCGGTGGTGAGGCCGACATGGCCGCGGGCACCGTTCGCCGCATCGCCCGCCAGTTCGACCACCTTCTGGCCGACCAGCGTGGTTTCGCCGATCAGGGGCACGGTGACGCCCTGACGCTTCAGCTCTTTCAGGATGCGGGCGCTTTCCTCTTCGTTCAGATAGATGAAGACCGCGTCGGGCGCGGCGGCCTTGATCTTGCTGACGTCGGCGGCGAAATCGGCCTGACCTGCTTCGGTGGAAAGATCGGCGGCGACCTTGACGCCGAGCTTGGCGAATTCCTTGGTGATGACGTCACGTCCGCCGCGGCCGAAATCATTATTCACCCAAACGATCGCAACCGATTTCGCCTTCACCTCGTCGTTGATGTATTTGGCGACCTTCGGCATCGAGGACTGCTGGCCGAACGAGGTGCGGAACAGGAATTTGTTGCCGCCCTGCGTCAGTTCGGCGGCTTCGCCGCCCATGATCTGGGCGATGCCGGCTTCGGCCGCGAGCGGCGCCGTGACCTTGACCGATCCGGAATAGCCGGGGCCGAGCAGGACGTAGGGCTCGCCGTCGAGCGCCTTCTGGACCTGGGCGCGCGCCACGCCGGGGTTGGATTGCGAATCGGCGTGGGTGACTTCCAGCTTGCGGCCGAGCACGCCGCCCTTGGCGTTGACTTCCTCGATCGCAAGATCGATGCCGTTCTTCCAGTTGGTGCCGACCGTGGCGCCGCCGCCGGACAGTTCGGCCACATTGGCGAGCTTGATGGGAGCACCGGACTGCGCCAACGCCGCCGCAGCCGTCATGGTCGCGAGCAGGATACCTGCCAAAATTCCTGATTTCATTTCCATCCCCTATTGTCTTGATCTTTTGATCTTGTCGACGCGAGCCTGGTGACCGGCTACGCGTCCGATGTCGCAGAGTAGCGCCTTGCCATCACGCCGTCGAATGCATTTCCCATTTCGACGATGGACGGCTTCATTCCCGTAAATAACTCGAAGGCGTCCGCGGCCTGGTGGATCGCGAGATCGCGCCCGGTCATGATTTCAGCACCCTTGGCTTTGGCCGCGGTCAGCAGCGGCGTCCAGAGCGGCGAATAGACCGCGTCGGCCACCCAGATGTCGCGGCGCAACAGCGCCTCCGGCACCGGCGTGCCGCGATCCGGCAGCATGCCGATCGGCGTTCCGTTGACCACGCCGACGGCACCGCGCAGCGCGTCTTCCACGGTTTGCGCAATCCGCACCGGTTGGCGGCCGCGCAACTGCGCCGCAATCTGTTCGGCCTTGGCGCGGTCGGTATCGAAGATGTTGAGTTCGGCGACACCGAGCGCCGCGAGCGCATGCGCAATCGCCTTGCCGACGCCGCCGGCGCCGATCAGGGCAACGGGGCCATGACCCGATGCCTTCACAAGATTGGCGACCGCACGCTCGAACCCCGTGGCGTCGGTATTGTATCCGACCAGCCGGCTGCCACTGACGACAACCGTATTGACCGCGCCGATCGCGCGCGCGGCCGGCGACAAATCATCGAGCAGCGGAATCACGGCTTCCTTGTAGGGAAACGTCACGTTGACCCCGGCAAAACCGATGCGTTTGATGCTGTCGAGCAACGTGCGCAATTCAGCCGAGCCCTGGCCCGCGACCTCGATCAGTTGATAATGACACCGGATACCCAGGGCAGCGGCCGCCTCCTCGTGCATCGCCGGCGACGCCGAATGCGCAATCGGGGCTCCGATCAAGCCGGTGAGAAACTTTTGACCGATCGAAGCTGGGCGTTTGGACACGTCGCTATGGTCTCGCAGTATCAACATGGATCGCGCGGCTTAGAGCACCAAAACCGCGCAAACGATACCGCCTTCGCCAGATAACACAATTACCCATTTATTCCACAAACATAACTTGATGTTATTTTTTCCGGCCGCGCGATGCCGCCGTCGCCGGACTTTTCCGGCTGGGCTCCAGCGCCCGCATTTCCGACCGCAGGCATTCGATGAAATGCTCGACATGCAGCGAAAGCGAGGCGCCTCTTTTCACCGCGATATACGTGTCGAACCTCGTGGGCTCCACGATCCGAAGCATTTCCACGCCGGGATAACCGCCATGCGCGACGGTAAACTGATCAATGACGGCAATTCCAAGCCCCGCCTTGACCAACGCGCAGACGGTGGTGCCGAACCGCGCCCGGATCGTGATGTCGTAGGACAATTTATTGCGCGCGAAGATCTCGGCCATGATGCGCCCGTAGGGGTCGTTGGGGTCGATGCCGATCAGGGGGTAGCGGATGATCTCCGCGGCGGTGACCTGTTTTCGACCCGCCAGTTCGTGTCCCTGCGGCACGATGCAGAACAATTCACCTGACGCCAGCGGCATGAAATCGAGGCCGGGGTGGTCGAGCCGATAGCTCATGGCGACGCAATCGCCCTTGCCGAGCAACAAATAGTCGATCGCCTCCTCGATCTTGAGGATGTTGATGTCGATGTGCAGATCGGGGTAGCGCCGACGGATGCGCTCGATCGCGCGCGGCACCATGATCTGGGAAATACTCGGCACCGAGCCGATGCGCAGTTCCGACAGCGTGCCGCGTCCGATCTTTGAAATGATTTCGGTGAGGTCGTCGACCTTCTTGTAGACGCCGTTGATCTGCTCGAAAATATTATGCGCTTCGGAGGTCGGGAAGTAGCGCCCGTTCTGGCGCTGGAAGAAGCGGATGCCGAGCGAGCGCTCGGTATATTTCACCAGCCGGCTGATGCCCGGTGCCGACACGTTGAGCAGTTTTGCCGCCCCGCCGATCGTGCCGGTGATCATCACGGCCCTGATAACCTCGACCTGGCGCAGCGTCATCATGTGCAGCAACTCCGAAGGTGAACCTGAGAGATACTCCCATGTTCGATCGGCGCAAATGACCTTATCAACGCCTTCTCAGGGTCGTTCTCAGAGTTTGGCCGCTGCGATCACGGCCTTGGCAGCATCCAGCGCGCGCTGGGCGCGATCCTTTGCTCCCATGGTCTTGGCAAGCTCGGCGGTCGGGACTTCGAGGCTGACGGTGATATCCGCCGGCATGGCGCGCGCCAGCGAGACGAGGTCGATGCCGCCCTCCCCGGGAAACATCCGCTCATGGCGGGCGGCATGGATCAGTTCGTCGTTCGTGGTAGGCCGCTCGGCCGGCCCGTCGCATAACTGCCAATAATGCAGCCGGTGGACGGGCACGCGCGCAAGTTCGGCGGTGGAACTCCTCGACCGGTCGAAATGCAGCGCATCGACCAGGATGCCGGCATTGGCCTGCCCCATCGGCGCGACGATGCTGTTGGCCGTCGCCAGATCCGGGACATAGGTCCAGGGCATGAATTCGAGATCGGCCGTCAGCCCATATGGGGCGGCGGCCTCGCAAAACCTCGCAAAGCTATCCCTGAACCGGGCGAGATCAGGATCGTAACCCGCGACCAGGATGTGCTTGGCGCCGAGCCGCGCACCGGTCTCGAAGAAGGCGGAGAAGCCGGCAATCCCGGTTTCGGGCCTGAGCGCGACCACTTCGAGGTCGGCTACCTTGATGCCGGTCGCGTCCAGCCGGGCCAGCGTTTCGTTCAGGCTCGCTTTGTCATCCAGCGGATAGGCGATGCCGCCGGGCATCGCGGGCAGCAGGCGAATTCCGACGGCGTCATAGCCGCAGCTAGCGGCAATTTCGATCAGCGCAGGAGGCGCCAGGTCGAGGACGGTCAGCGCGGCGAGCGAGAACGACGGCATTATTCAAAGTCTGCGATACGGGCGTCGAGTGCGAACATGCCCTGATAGACCTCCGGCTCACCGCCACTGAACAAGTCCGGCGCCATTTCAGTTGCTCGACGCAATGCGCCACCAAGCGCCGTCTCGTCAAGCGCCTCGATGATCAGGAGGCCGGCAAAGATGCCCTCATCCTTCCGCATGCCCTTCTCGACCGTCGGCACCGAGGTGCGGGCCAGATCGGTCACCCCGATCTGCACCGCGGCAATGCCGTCGAGCGCGACGAGCGCGTCGGCGAGTTGCCGGGGATTCTCCGGCAGACGTTCGATGCGCAGTGCGGCGATGGTCGATCCCTCGCCGCGACCCGCGCGGGCGGTCATGACGCCGCCGCCGCGAATGAAATTGCCGAGCCGGGGCATGGTGCGTTGCGACCACGGCGTCGGGGCGTTGAGCCGCGCCAGATAAGCCGGGCCGTCGAGCACCTCGGGGGCTTCAAGTTCGTAGAGAATGAAGAACCTGGCGATGTCAGTTCGCGCGGCGCGGAACACGCGAACGCCCAAAAATCCCTTGGTCGTCACACGCTCGGTGGTGTGCTCCCGCGTCAACCAGTGCCGGTAGTCGGTGAGATGGTCGGGCTCGACATCGCTCCAGATTGCCAGAAAGCCTGCGCCGCGCATGCGCTATCTCCCCTTGAGGCCATGCAACGAGGCGGGAACGGCATCCGGCAGCTTGCCCAGCTTTTGAACGGCCGCCAGCATCGCCGCGATGTATCCGTAAGGACCGAGACCACAGATCACGGCGGTGGACGCGCTCGACGTGATCGAATGCCGGTGCAATTCGTCCCGCGCATGAATATTGGAGATGTGGACCTCGATCTTCGGGCCTTCGAATATTTTCAGCGCGTCGATCAGCGCGATCGAGGTGAACGAATAGGCCGCCGGGTTCATGATGATCGCATCATAATTGCCGTGCGCCGACTGGATCCAGTTGACCAGTTCGCCTTCGAGATTGGACTGGTGAAACGAGACCGTGACCCCGAGATACTTTGCTACTTCCTCACAGCTTGCCTGGATCTCCTTGAGCGTGGTCGGGCCGTAGATGTGAGGCTCCCGAATTCCGAGGAAATTCAGATTGGGTCCGTTCAGGATCATGATCTTGATGGCCATCGAGGCTCCCTCTTTTCGCTTGATATGCCGCTTCTAGCCGGCAAGCCACTTGGCCGGGACCGTCACCAATGCCGGGAACAGCACCAACAGAAACAGCACGATAAGCTGGGCGATCATAAACGGCCAGACGCCCTTGATGATATCTTCCATGCTGATCCTGGAGACGCCGCAAACGACGTTCAGCACGATACCGACCGGCGGCGTAATGAGGCCGATGGAATTGTTGATGATGAACATCACGCCGAAATAGACCGGGTCGATGCCGGCCGCCTTGATGATCGGCATCAGGATCGGCGTCAGGATCAGGATCGTCGGCGTCATATCGAGCGCCGTGCCGACGATGACCACGATGACCATGATCGCGAACATCAAAAGCGTCTTGTTGGCCATGAAGGGCTTCAGGAGGTCGACCACCTGGGCTGAAATCTCCGACACCGTGATCAGCCAGGAAGAGACCAGCGCCGCCGCCACCAGGAACATCACGATACTGGTGGTCAGGGCGGCGGAGACGAAGACGCCGTACAGCTGCGAGAATTTCAGCTCGCGATAAATGCAGGTGGTCACGAACAGCGAATAAACCGCGACAACAACGCCGGCCTCGGTCGGCGTAAAGATGCCGAAACGCAAGCCGACGATGATTATCGCCGGCAACATCAGCGCCCAGAAGCCGTCGATCACGGCGTGGGCAACTTCCTTGAACGATGCCCGCGGCGGCGGCGTCAGGTTTTCCTTGTGGACCACCCACCACCAGGCGACGCACAAGCCGGCACCAATCATCAGCCCGGGAAAGATACCGGCGAGAAACAGCTTGGAGATAGAAACGCCGGCGGCGACGCCGAAGATGACGAAGCCGATGCTGGGAGGAATGACGGGACCGATCACGCCGCTCGCAGCCACAAGTCCTGCCGCGTAGATCTTCTTGTGTCCGGCCGCCACCATCATCGGCACCAGCACGGCTGCGAGCGCGGCGGCATCGGCCGCGGCCGATCCCGATAGCGATGAGAGGATACAGGCCGCGAGGATCGTCACATAGCCAAGGCCGCCGCGGAAATGTCCGACCGCAACGAGGGCGACATTGACGATGCGCCTGGCCAGCCCTCCCTTGTTCATGATCTCGCCGGCGAGCATGAAGAAGGGAATGGCCATCAGCGGGAAACTGTCGGCGCCATTGATGATGTTCTGCGCCACGATCTGGGAATCGAACATGTTGATCGTGCTCATCAGCGCGACCCCGCAGATGAGTAGCGCAAAGGCGATCGGCATGCCGAGCGCCATGGCGCCGAGCAACGAGAAGGTGAAGACCGCGATGGTCATGTGCGGCGCCCCCGCGATGCCATCAGATGTCCTCCTCCTTGACGGCGACCAGCTCGGATTCGCTGGCCTGGCCGGAGACGACGCGGAACAAATCATAGAGCAGCATGATCCCGACCGAGACGCCGAAGATCACGCCGACGAAATAGAAGATGCCGAGCGACAGACCGGTCGCCGGCGCGCGATCGTCGATGTTGATGATGGTCTGGCGCCAGCTACCCGCCAGCAGCAGCCAGTCGGCATACAGCATCAGGCAGTAGCTGATGACGAAGCAGATGCGTTTTCCCAGGGGTCCCAGCATCCGCACCAGCGTATCGACGCCCAGATGCGAATGCTCGCGCACGGCGACGATGGCGCCCAGAAACGTCAGCCAGACCAGCATCCAGCGTGACAGTTCCTCCGAAATCGTGATGCCGGAATTGAAGCCGTAGCGCAGCACGACATTGCCGAACACCAGCACCACCATGACCGCGAGGCACAGCGCGATCACGCCCTTGAGCAACGCGCAATAGAGGTCGAGTATCCGTCCCATCGGCGCCGTCTGGAGCTGGAGTTCGTGCAGGGCCGCTGGATACCGGCCCTGCTTCGCCGATATCAGCGGCGCGTCACTTGACCTCTTTGCGGACGCGATCAAGCTCCGCGTTGAACAACTTGACCGTATCAGGCTTGAGGGCCGCAGAAATCTTGTCGACCACCGGCTGGACGGCTTTGCGCATGCGCTCCAGCTCTTCCGGCGCCACCGCGTTGTACGTCATGCCCTTGGCCTGCAATTCGGAGAGCGCCTTCTCGGTCTGCAGCCGCGTCTGTTCCTTCTGGTAGGCGCGGCTTTCGTTGTAGGCTTCCTGCATCATCTTCTGTTCGGCCGGCGACAGCTTGTCCCAGAAAATCTTGCTGACGATGATGATGTTCTCGGTGAAGGTGTGGCCGGTGGCGGAGACGTATTTCTGGACCTCAAAGAACTTGTTGGACAGGATCACGGTGTAGGGATTTTCCTGGCCATCGACCGTGCGCGTTTCCAGCGCCGAGTAGAGCTCACCGAACGCCATCGGGATCGGGTTGGCCTTGAAGGCGCTGAAGGACTCCAGATAGACCGGGTTGGGGATCACGCGCAGCTTGAGGCCGGCGAAATCTTCCAGCTTGGCGATCGGATGCTTGCTGTTGGTGACGTTGCGGAAGCCGAGCCCCCAATAACCGAGCCCGACCAGTCCGCGCTGCGGCAGCGCGTCGATCATCGCCTTGCCGAATGCGCCCTGGACCAGCGCATCGGCCTGGTCGGTGGTGTTGACGATGAACGGGAAGTCGAGCAGGCCGAATTCGGGAATGACGGTCGCGAGCGAGGTCGTGGACGCCGACAGCATCTCCTGCGTACCGCCGCGCAGCGCCGATTGCTGCTGCAGCTCGTTGCCGAGCTGGGATGAGGCGAACTCGCGGACTTTCAACTTGCCGCCGCTCTTGGCGAGCAGGATTTCCGCGAATTTTTGCACGCCGAAGCTGACGGGATGATCGGTGTTGTTGAGGTGTCCCCAGCGGATGGTCCGCTCCTGGACCTCCTGCGCGGATGCGGTGCCGACCAAAAGCGCCCCGCCGAACACGGCTGCGGACAGAACTGCAAACAGCTTCATCTCATCCTCCCCTAGCGATCCGGTGCCCAGCCGCGGCTTGTTGCTGCGATTTTTGGTGTCTGGCCGGTCCTTTTCGGTGGAAACCATATAACGAAATGATTGTCAAATGATAGTCATGGAAATATATGATGTTATGTAATTCACCATGTGATTTTAGTTTGCGGCAAGGGGCCGCCATTCGCGGCTATGCTCGCCGGCGAGTCGCGTCAGCCTTTGCAGGCCCAAAAAGCGGGATAGACATTGACGATCATGGAGCAGCAGCAGACCCCGATGTCGGCCGGCGACAGCGGCTATCACCGCATTCGCTCCGACATCATCTTCGGCGTGCTCAACCCGTCGGGACGGCTCAAGCTCGACTCGATGAAGGAGGATTACGGCCTCAGCGTTTCGACGCTGCGCGAGATCCTCAACCGGCTGGCCTCGGAAGGCTTTGTCGTTGCCGAAGGTCAGCGCGGCTTCGAGGTAGCTCCCGTCTCGATCCAGAATTTGCGCGAACTGGCGCAGCTGCGAATCCTGCTCGAACATCATGCGATGACCGAATCGTTCCGGGCCGGCGACATGGAGTGGGAAGGCCGCGTGGTGTCAGCGCATCACAAGCTGGCGGCGACCGAGCGCGCTATCCTCACCGCGGGCGACGATCCCGAACTTCGCAAGCGCTATGACGGTGAATTCCACCAGGCCCTGATCTCGAGCTGCGGCTCGCGGGAGTTGATGCAGACTCACTCGGTCGTGTTCGACAAGTACTTCCGCTACGCCCTGCAGTACCGCGGCAGCGCCACCATCGCGCAGCACCAGGCGCTGCTCGATTGCGCGCTGAAGCGCGACGTCGAGGGCGCGAAATTGATCCTGACCGATCATATCAACAGCTGCGTGGCGCACGCGCTGTCGATCGGGACGCTGAAATGAGCCGTTCGGTCGAGTTGTTGTGACCGGCCGCCAAACAGATAATCGCCGGTGGGATGCCGAGATCGATCTATTGGTGATCGGCGCCGGTGCCGCGGGCATGACGGCAACTCTGGTCGGTGCGCTCGAAGGCCTCCAGGTCATTCTTTGCGAAAAGTCCGGCATGGTCGGCGGCACCACCGCGACCTCGGCCGGAACGGTCTGGATACCAGGCAGCCGGCAAAGCGGGGCGGCCGGCGTGCCCGACAGCGTCGCATCAGCCAAAACCTATCTCACCGCGATATTGGGCGATGACGCCAACGATGCGCGGCTCGCCGCCTTTCTCGCGACCGGGCCCGCGATGCTCGATTATTTCCAGCAGAAATCCAGCGTGGTTTTCGTGCCGCCACCGGTTCATCCCGACTATCACGCCCAGCCCGGGGCCGCGCTTGGCGGCCGGGCGCTCGGCGTCGTGCCGTTCGACGGACGAAAGCTCGGCGATGACTTTGCGCGGGTGCGGCCACCGCGCCGTGAATTCATGGTGCTCGGCGGCATGATGGTCGGCAAGACGGATATTCCGTCCTTGCTGCACCCGTTTCGCTCCTGGGCTAATTTTTCGAACGCGACGCGCCTGCTGACGCGGCAGGCGCTGGACCGGATCAAGCATCCGCGCGGCACCCGCCTGATCATGGGCAACGCGCTGGTGGCGCGGCTGCTCTACAGTTTAAAGCAACAGGCCATCGACATCCGTTACCAGACGCAGCTCAGCGAGCTGATCGAGGACGACGGCAGAATCATCGGCGCGGTGTTCACGACAAACGATCGCGACATCAGCATTCGCGCGCGACGGGGCGTCGTGCTGGCGGCCGGCGGCATTGGCTGGAGCAGCGAGTTGCGCAACCGACTGTTTCCGGACGACACCCAGCGCTATTCGATGTCGCCGGATAGCAACACCGGCGACGGCATTCTCGCCGGCGAACGCGCGCACGGCACTCTCGCGCAGGACATCAGGAGCCCGGCATTGTGGATGCCGAGTTCGGTGATGCCGCAGGACGACGGCCACCTCTCGGTGTTTCCCCACATCATGCTCGATCGCGCCAAGCCCGGGTTGATGGCGGTCAACAGATCAGGCGTACGCTTCGTCAACGAAGCCAATTCGTATCATGACTTCGTCGAGGGGATGCTGCGGGCGCATCAAACGGTGCCCAGCATCCCGTCCTATTTGATCTGCGACCGGAGTTTCGTCGGGGATTACGGCCTTGGCCTGATCCATCCCGGGACCCGCGACCTCACGCGCTTCCTGAAGTCGGGCTATCTGTTCCAGGGCGACAGCATCGCGAAACTGGCGCAGGCCATCGGCGTTGATGGCGGCGCGCTGGCCGGCACCATCGAACGGTACAATCGCTTTGCCGAGACCGGTGTCGACGAGGATTTCGGCCGCGGCACCAGCGACCTCAACCGTTTCAACGGTGATCCCACGAACAAGCCAAATCCCTGCCTGCGCAAGATCGGCCCCGGTCCGTATTTCGCAGTCGCAGTCTGGCCTTCCGACCTCGCCAGCAGCGCGGGCCTGCGCACGGACAGCAACGGCCGGGTGCTGACATCTACAGGACAGCCGATTCCCGGCCTCTACGCCGCTGGCGCCGACGCCGCCTCGATTTTCCGCGGCACCTATCCCGGTCCGGGAACCATGATCGGCCCGGCCATGGTGTTTGCATGGCGCGCGGCGATGGATATCGCGGGCAAGTCGAACGAGCTGGGTGCTACTTGATCGGCGGCCGCGGCAGCACGGCCTCACCTGCTTCCATCCGGTAGACATAGTCGAGCGAATACCAGGGCGAGCCGACATCGGTTGCAGTCGGATGCGCCTCGTCATGCCGCACGAACTCGCCGATCAGCGCCTTGGTCACACCGAACTGCACGTCGCTGTCGATATGCGGATCGGCGGGATCATAGACCTGGGAAATCAGCACCTTGAATCCCGGCTTGAAGATCAGCGCATGCAGATGCGCCGGCCGGTAGGGATGCCGGTCCTGCGCCTTCAAGAGCCGCCCGACCACGCCATCGGTCGGAATGGGATAGCCGACCATCATCACCGAACGAAACGCGAAGCGCCCGTCGGCGTCTGACGTGAACTTGCCGCGCAAATTCATCTCGGCCTGTTCAGGATCCTGGTTCTCGTACAGCCCGACCGGCGAGGCGTGCCAGATATCCACCTCGGCGCCGGCAATCGGATGGCCGGCGTGGTCAACGACGCGGGCGGTGACGAACAGCGCCGCGCCCGGCGTGTCGGACCGGACGATCGAGCCGCCGTTTGCAACGCGCGGAGAATTCAGCCGCCAGAACGGCCCGAGCAGCGATTGCGCCGTCTCGGTGTTGCCCTGATCGCCATTGTTGAGCAGGCACACCAGCGAGGAAACGCCGAGCGAGCCGGCTATCAGCACGACTTCATTGTGGGTGTCGGTCGATTGCTTGCCGAGTTCAGCCAGAATGGCAGTGGCTTCGCGGAATTCGGCTTCGGTCAGCCTGACGTCACGGACAAACCCATGCAGATGCTTGACCAGCGACAGCATGATCTCGCGCAGCCGCGGATCGGAGGTCCGCTCCATCACGGCAGACGCTGCAACCGTGACATCCTGCTCGCGCCCGATGATCATTCCGCGCTCCTTGCGGCCGCGACGGCGCCGCGCTTAGACGTCGAAGAACACGGTCTCGTCATCGCCCTGCAAATGGACGTCGAGCCGATAGACTGCGCTGGGATTGCAATTCGCACGCTGGGCGATCAGCGTGGCGCGGCGGTCGATCGGTACCAGCGCCAGCACGGGATCGGCGGCATTGGCCGCCTCGCCGTCGAAATAGATCCGCGTGTAGAGATGCAGCAGCATGCCGCGCGCGAACACCGCGAGCACGAGATGCGGCGCCTGCGGCTTGCCATCGGGATCAGGCACCGTGCCCGGCTTGATGGTGTCGAAGGCATAGCCACCGTCGGCATCGGTGCCGCAGCGGCCGAATCCCTTGAAGGATGAATTGGGCAACGCCCGCTTGTCCTGCGGATCGGAGAAGCGGCCTTGCGCGTCGGCCTGCCAGATCTCCAGCATGCAATCCACCATCGGCTTGCCGTCGCCGTCGAACACCCGGCCCTCGACGCGGACGCGTTCGCCTGACGTATCCGCCGTCACGAGATTGTTCGAGAAAGCGTCGTTCCAGTCATACTTGCCGTTCGATGTCAGGCCGTAGGCGAAATACGGGCCGACGGTCTGTGACGGGGTAACGCCTTCCGGCTTGTTCTGGGCCTTGGACACTTACTTGGTCTCCATCGGCGTGGCGTTGCGCCCGCGCAGCACAATGTTGAAGCGGTAGCACAGCGCCCAATCCGGCTTGGTGTTTTCCAGGTCGAAGTCGGACACCATCCGGTTACGCGCCTTCTCGTCGGTCACCGAATTGAAGATCGGATCGAACGGGAATAGCGGATCGCCGGGGAAATACATCTGCGTCACCAGCCGCGAGACGAAGGAATGCCCGAATACCGAGAAATGGATATGGGCCGGGCGCCAGGCGTTGTGATGGTTGCCCCAGGGATAGGCGCCGGGCTTGATGGTGACGAAGCGGTAATAGCCTTCGCCGTCCGATTGGGTGCGGCCGGCGCCGGTGAAATTCGGATCGAGCGGCGCCGGATGCTGATCGACGACATGGATATAGCGGCCGCAGGCATTGGCCTGCCACAGCTCGACCAGCGTATTGGGCACCCCGCGGCCGTCTTCATCCAGCACATGGCCGTGCACGATGATGCGCTCGCCGAGCGGCTCGCCCTTGCCCTGGAGCGTGAGGTCGTTGTCGTTTTCGCGCACCGTCTCGTGGCCGTAGACCGGTCCGGTCAGTTCCGACAGCGTATGCCGCATCGGGATCAGCGGCTTGGTGGGCGAGCGCTTCACCGTGCTCTTGTAACCGGGCGACAGCCGCGGCGGATGCGCCGTCAAGCTTTGCAGCGGATAGGATAATGTCATGACGAATTCCTCCCTGGCCTAGCCGGTGAACCTGCCGCCCAGATCATTATATGACATAACTAATTCGGGGAAGGGTGTTTTTGCACCCTCCCAACCCATTGCATCAATTGATCTTTTCGATCGCCATCGCGACGCCCTGACCAACGCCGACGCACATAGTTGCCAAGGCAAGCTTGCCGCCGCGCTTCTCCATGCCGTGCACCGCCGTCATCGCCAGCCGCGCGCCGCTCATGCCGAGCGGATGGCCGAGCGCGATGGCGCCGCCATGCGGATTGACGAAATCGGCATCGTCCTTGACGCCGAGTTGCCTGAGCACGGCGATGCCCTGCGAAGCGAAAGCTTCATTGAGTTCGATCAGATCGAAATCGCTGATCTTGATGCCGAGCCGCTCCATCAGCTTGCGGGTCGCCGGCACCGGGCCGATGCCCATGATGCGCGGCGGTACCGCGGCCGAAGCTAACCCAAGGATGCGCGCCCGCGGCGTCAGCCCGTGCTTCTTCACGGCGGCTTCGGAGGCGAGGATCATCGCGGCGGCGCCGTCATTGACGCCGGACGCATTGCCGGCCGTCACCGTGCCGGGATTGCGCACGATCGGCTTCAGTTTTGTCAGACCTTCGAGCGTGGTTTCCGGACGCGGATGTTCGTCCTTGTCGACGGTGATCGGACCGGCCTTGCCGCCGGGCACGGAAACCGGGGTGATTTCTTCAGCGAAATAGCCGGCGGCGATCGCAGCGCCCGCACGCTGCTGCGAGCGGATTGCCATCGCGTCCTGGTCGGCGCGCGACACCTGGAATTCCTCTGCAACGTTCTCGCCGGTCTCCGGCATCGCGTCGACGCCGTATTGCGCCTTCATCAAGGGATTGATGAAGCGCCAGCCGATGGTCGTGTCGAAAATATCGGCAGAGCGTGAAAACGCTTCCGGCGCCTTGCCCATCACGAACGGCGCCCGGGTCATCGATTCGACGCCGCCGGCAATGGCGAGATCGATCTCGCCTGCGCGGATCGCGCGGCCGCCGGCACCGACCGCATCGAGGCCCGAGGCGCAGAGACGATTCAGCGTCTGGCCGGGAACCGAGTCCGGCATACCCGCGAGCAGCAGCGCCATGCGCGCCACATTGCGGTTGTCCTCGCCGGCCTGATTGGCGCAGCCGAAAAACACCTCATCGACCGCTTTCCAGTCGAGATTGGGATGCTTGGCCATCAGCGCCTTGATCGGGACGGCTGCCAGATCGTCGGCGCGCACCTTGGCGAGCGAACCGCCAAAACGGCCGATCGGTGTCCGTACGGCATCGCAAATGAACACATCACGCATTGAATCTCTCCCTGAACGCCGCGTTTGGGCCGTTGACCCCACTGAATTGATGGCGAGTTTTAGGAGCGGTGCCGCGAGAGGTCAATTGACACTCGTCGTCCCGGCGAACTCAGATGCGCAATTGCGCATCGGGGGACCTATACTCTGCGGCGGAAATTGTTGGAAAATGGCGTCTGCCACCATTTTCCCACCGAGAGGCCGCGGCGTATGGGTCCCCCGATGCGCAATTGCGCATCTGAGGTCGCGCTTCGCTTGCCCGGGACGACGGGGGAAAACGTGGATTCTCGGGGCAAAGCGATAGGATCGGACGGCAGAATTTTGTAGTTTGCGCCCCGCAATGACGATCCAGCAAAACATCCCCGCACCCCCGCCTCCCGAGGCAACTCCGGCCGCCGACGCGCCCGCGCGCGTCACGCCGATGATGGAACAATACCTTGAGATCAAGGCCGGCCATCCCGGGCTGCTGCTGTTCTACCGGATGGGCGATTTCTATGAGCTGTTCTTCGAGGACGCCGAGATCGCTTCCAGGACGCTCGGCATCGTGTTGACAAAACGCGGCAAGCATCAGGGCATGGATATCCCGATGTGCGGCGTGCCGGTGGAGCGCTCCGAGGATTATCTGCATCGCCTGATCAATGCCGGTCATCGCGTCGCGGTGTGCGAGCAGACCGAGAATCCCGCCGCCGCACGCGCGCGCGGCAACAAGAGCGTGGTGAGCCGCGGCGTGGTGCGGCTCGTCACACCGGGCACGCTGACCGAAGACACCCTGCTCGACGCCAAGACCAATAATTACCTGCTGGCGATCGCGCGGGCGCGGGGATCAAGCGGCGGCGACCGCATTGGCCTTGCCTGGATCGATATCTCGACCTCCGAATTCATGGTCACGGAATGCTCGACCGCCGAGGTCGCAGCCACCTTGGCGCGGATCAATCCGAATGAAGTCATCGTCACCGACGCGCTCTACGGCGATGCTGATCTCGGCGCCCTGCTGCGCGAACTGCCGGCGGTGACGCCGCTGACCCGCGACGTCTTCGACGGCGCTACCGCGGAACGACGGCTGTGTGATTATTTCGCGGTCGCCACCATGGACGGCCTTTCCGCCATGTCGCGGCTGGAAGCGACCGCGGCGGCCGCCGCCGTGACCTATATCGACCGCACGCAAGTTGGAAAGCGTCCGCCGCTGTCGCCGCCGTCGCGCGAAGCCGCCGGCACCACCATGGCGATCGATCCGGCGACGCGGGCCAATCTTGAATTGACGCGTACGCTGGCGGGCGAGCGGCGCGGCTCGCTGCTCGATGCAATCGACTGCACGGTCACCGCGGCGGGATCACGGCTGCTGGCGCAGCGCCTTGCGGCCCCGCTGACCGACAGCGCCGCCATCGCGCGGCGTCTGGACGCCATCGCCACCTTCGTCGCCGACAGTTTTGCGCGCGAGGATATCCGCACCACGCTGCGCGCGGCGCCCGACATGTCGCGCGCGCTGGCGCGATTGTCGGTGGGCCGCGGCGGCCCGCGCGATCTGGCTGGGCTGCGCGACGGCATCCTCGCCGCGGACCAGGCGCTGGCGCGACTGGCGCAACTGGATGCGCCGCCGGCCGAGATATCAGCCGTAATGGAGGCGCTGCGCCGACCCTCGCGCGATCTTGCGCGTGAATTCGAACGGGCGCTCGCCGAACAATTGCCGCTGATCAAGCGTGACGGCGGCTTCGTCCGCGAAGGCTATGAGCCCGCGCTCGACGAGAGCCGCAATCTGCGCGATGCCTCGCGTCTCGTCGTGGCCGCGATGCAGGCCCGCTATGCCGACGACACCGGCATCAAGGGCCTGAAAATCCGTCACAACAATGTGCTGGGCTATTTCGTCGAGGTGACGGCGCAGCACGGTGACAAGCTGATGACCGCGCCCTTGAACGCGACCTTCATCCATCGCCAGACGCTGGCGGGCCAGGTGCGCTTCACCACCTCCGAGCTCGGCGAGATCGAAGCCAAGATCGCCAATGCCGGCGACCGCGCGCTCAACCTGGAATTGGAAATCTTCGAACGGCTGTCGGTCATCGCGCTTGCCGCCAGCGACGATCTGCGCGCCGCGGCGCACGCGTTTGCGCTGCTCGATGTCGCAACCGCGCTGGCAAAACTTGCGGTCGACGACAATTACGTGCGGCCCGAGGTCGATGGCTCGCTCGGTTTTGCCGTCGAGGGCGGCCGCCATCCCGTGGTGGAAGCCGCGCTGAGGCGCGACGGCCAGCCGTTCATCGCCAATGCCTGCGATCTTTCGCCCGGGCCGGGCCAAAAATCCGGCCAGATCTGGCTGATCACCGGCCCGAACATGGCGGGTAAATCGACCTTCCTGCGCCAGAACGCACTGATCGCCCTGCTGGCGCAGATCGGCAGCTACGTGCCGGCCTCGCGCGCGCGGATCGGCGTCGTCGACCGGTTGTTCAGCCGCGTCGGCGCCGCCGACGATCTGGCACGCGGGCGTTCGACCTTCATGGTGGAAATGGTTGAGACCGCCGTGATTTTGAATCAGGCCAGCGAGCGCTCGCTTGTGATCCTCGACGAAATCGGCCGCGGCACCGCGACCTTCGACGGCCTGTCGATCGCATGGGCCGCGATCGAGCACCTGCACGAAAGCAACCGCTGCCGTGCGCTGTTCGCGACGCATTATCATGAGCTGACCGCGCTCTCAGCCAAGCTGCCGCGGATGTTCAACGCCACGGTGCGCGTCAAGGAATGGCAGGGCGACGTCGTGTTCCTGCACGAGGTGCTACCGGGCTCGGCGGATCGTTCCTATGGCATCCAGGTCGCGAAACTCGCCGGCCTGCCGCCGGCCGTGATCGCGCGCGCCAAATCGGTGCTGGCAAAGCTCGAGGCGCAGGACCGCGGCCAGACCGCGCGCGCCTTGGCCGATGATCTCCCGCTGTTCGCGGTGCCCTCGCGCGCCGCAGCCGAACCCGCACCGCCGAGCGAGGCTGAGCAATTGCTCGCCGCCGTGAAGGCGCTGCATCCGGATGAGATGTCGCCGCGCGAAGCGCTGGATGCGCTCTATCGGCTCACGACGCTGGCGAAAGAACGCAAGGCTTGAGGCGCGCCGCGAAAGCGTTCGCATGGATTGCGCTGGTGTACGGCGCGCCGCCCGCGCTGCTGTTGATCTCCGCGCTGTTTGAAGGCGGCTGGCGGATAATCGTGTTTCTCGGATTGATCGCGCTGCCGCTGTTGCCGCTGATCCTGATGCAGGATTCACGCAACTGGCGGACGCCACCGCCCGGCGTGCCGCTGGCGGTGGCATTGGTCTCGCTGGTGGCGACAACGCTGCTGTATTTGCGCCTGTTTGGCGTCATTCAGTGGAGACTGCCCTGGGGCGCAGCGGGCTAGCGGCCCAATTCGGCGAACGGCTGGATCAACTTCAGCGTGGCGGCGAGGCGGATGCTGCGCTTGCCGGCCAATGCGGTTGCCTCCATTTCAGCACCGTTGGCGTCGCAGCGCCCTGAGAAACCGATGCCGACTTCATAACCGCCGAACAGCGGATGCTCGGCCTTCGCCGGGGTATGTTCCTGATTGACGAACTCGCCCTTCCAGCTGCCGTTCGCCGAACTATAGGCCCCGAGATAATAGAAAAACGCGTCGCCGCCGAGAATGCGACCGTCATGCAGCAGCATCACCCCGGTATGCCCGCCGGCCAGGCCGTCCAGCATCCGGATGTCGATCGAGTAGAGTCCGCTGACGATACCGCCGTCGCCGACCATACCGGGCGGCGGAACGTCGTCATTGCCGAGCGGCGTCATGACGGCGCGAAACACCGAGCCGGCGTCCTCCACCACTTCACCCGCGAAGCGATAGGCCTGGCCCTCTGCCCTGCCGCGTATGCTGAGCGTGACCTGGTCGGAACTGACCAGCGACCTCGGGCGTGGCGACGCGCTGTGACGCCGGGTCCTGAGCCTGGCGACGATGACGCCGTCCACGATCTGGTAGCTGCCGAAATGGGCGAATGCCGTATTGCCGCCGAGCATCGTTCCGGCATTGGCGTACAGCACGCTGCGGCCGGAGCCCTCGTTGATGTCGTATTCGACCTTGTACAATCCCTCCACCGCACGCCCCAGTTCTGCTCTGCCAGCAACCTAGCGGGTCTGCCGGTGGCGGTAACCATCAATCTTCAGTTCAGCGACGAAATGCCTGATACCGCCGCCTATGTCTCTCGCAACCAGACCTCACCAACTGAGTGATCGGAACGCTTGCGGAGCACGACATCGGCACGTGTGCGGGTAGGCAGAATGTTCTCACGGAGATTTGCGCGATGATGCTCACGCCACAGCCTGTTCGCGACCTCGCGCGCATCGCTTGGTGGCAGATCCCTGTAGTGGTGGAAATATGAGGCGGGCTGCTGGAAGGCGGTCCGCTGCAAACTGAGAAAGCGCTCGACGTACCACGACTGGATATCGACCTCGTCAGCGTCCAGGTAGATCGAAAAGTCGAAGAAGTCAGAGACGACCATGGGCGCCGTGCCGCGCGCATGCAGCACGTTGAGGCCCTCAAACATCAAGATGTCCGGATGCCGAACGACCTGATGCTCCGAAGGCACGATATCCCCGATCAGATGCGAGTACCCTGGCAGTTCAAGATCGCCCCTGCCCGCTTTCACCGCCGACAGGAACCGCAGCATTCTCGGCAGGTCGTAACTCTCAGGAAAGCCCTTCCGCCGCATCAGCCCTCGTTCCTCCAGAACCCGGTTGGCATGCAGGAACCCGTCAGTGGTAACGAGTTCGACCCGGCGATGGTCCGGCCACCGCGCCAAAAGCGCGCAAAGCACGCGGGCAAACGTGCTCTTGCCAACGGCAACACTGCCCGCCAACGCGACGATATAAGGCGCGCTGTGCGGTGCACGACCCAGGAACGCACTCTTGACATGTGCAAGGCTACGCGCCGCGGTGAAATGAAGGTTCAGCAGCCGAGCTAGCGGCAAGTATATGTCGGCGACTTCGTCTGACGTGATCGGCTCGTTCAGGCCGCGAAGTGCCGTGAGGTCCGCTTCGGAGAGCGTCAGCGGTGTGTTGAAGCGTAACGCTGCCCACTCGCTTCGTCCGAAGGTCATATATGCCGAAAGCTCCTCGGATTGGCTCATCGGTTCCGCTCTCGGCAAAGGTGGACGCACTCACCAATTTGGCCGCAGTAAATCCATGTTGCAACTCGGATTACAGAAGGGATCGTCACCGCACAGCCTTCCGCCGTCCCTTCCACCACAGCGCCAGATTCCACGAGACGCAGGTCGCGAGCCCGAGGCTCAGTCCGATCACCGAGCCGAACTGCAACGCGGCGACGTGCAGGACCGCAATCGCAAGGCCCAAACCGATCAAGCCCCAGGCGCTGTTGGCGAGCACGGCTGCGGTCGGTGGGCCGCCGATGCGCGGGTGCAGGATCAGCATCATCGAGGTGAACACGATCGGAAACAGCGCGATGATGCCGCTGATTTTTGGGCCGACCCAACCTGACGTCGTGACCACGGTAGCGACCAGGGTTGCAACCAGCGAGGCGCGCAGGGGAATGTCGTACCAGCGCCGCGTTACCGGCGGCATCTTGACGTGACGGTAGCGCGCGAGCAGCGGCACGCAGACTGCAAAGGCGATGGCATTGACGACCAGGCCACTGGCCAGCGTCCAGGGCACCGAGCGAATGATCGAGGCAAGTGCGATCCACACCGCGACCGCGGAAAGGCAACTGACGACCGCGCTCCGGCGCTGCGCCAGCACGACATAGGTCAGCCCCATAAAGATCGTCGCGGCGTTGATCGGCAGGCTCGCCAGCGCACCTTCGGCGATAAAGGCCGCGTCATGATCGAGCGCGAGAAATACGTAGGACGGCCCCGCCGAAATCGGCAATGTCGCGATCAGCGCGCCGATCACCGGGCCTGACTTCTCGGTGATGATGGACGCCGTCACCACGAACGCCGCTGTTATCACCATGCGCAGGACGAGCGTCAGGAGGAAGATGGATTCGGGAGACATTTAAAGCCGGGCCGCTTTCTTACCCTCCCCTGGAGGGGGAGGGTCGGCTCACATGGAGCGTAGCGAAGTGTGAGACGGGGTGGGGTGACGGTCTCTCAACTTGGCGACCGCTCGCGTGGAGAGACCGTCACCCCACCCCCGCCGCTTCGCGTCGACCCTCCCCCTCCAGGGGAGGGTGAAACGAGGCTCACACCCGCTTCATCGACACCGCGACCTTCGGGCCGTTGCGGATGGTTTGATAAACCACGCAATAGCGCTCGGTGAGCTTTAGCAGGAGATCGAGCTTGTCCTGCGGGGCGTCGGTCTCGACGTCGAAGCGCAGGCGGATTTCGGCGAAACCGACCGGGGCTTCCTTGTCGACGCCGAGCGTGCCGCGAAAATCCAGATCGCCCTCGGCGATGACGTGGCCGGACTTGAGCGGAATTTCGACTGCGGTCGCGACCGACTTCAGCGTCACGCCGGCGCAGGCGACCAGCGCCTCCAGCAGCATGTCGCCGGAACATAGTTCGAGCCCGGAACCGCCGGTGGCGGGATGCAGGCCTGCAACGGCCAGCGCACGGCCGGTTTCGACCTTGCAGGTAAGGCCTTCATTGTCGATCGAGCCCTTGGCTTTGAGCGTAATGACGGCGGCTGAGGGATCGGACTTGTAGCGCTCCTTGATCGGGGCCTGCATCGCACGAAGTTCGGCGGCGTCCATTTTTTTCTCCCGGCTGTTTTTGTACGTCCGGATTTAATGCCTTATGGAGCCGATGTCACCACCACATCGCCTCGCCGGTGGTCGATTTGGCATCGGCGTCAGGCACATTGCGGTCGAGCGAACGATCCAGCGCGGTCAGCACGCGGCGCTTGAAATTGTCAAAGTGCGGCGAATTGCGGTCGCGCGGCCGCGCCAGATTGATTTTGATCTCCTCGAATAGCCGCCCCGGCCGCGGCCGCATCACAAGCACGCGATCCGCCAGCACCACGGCCTCATCGACGTCATGCGTCACCAGCATGAGCGTGGGACGGGTATCGTTCCAGAGATCGAGCAGATGGTCCTGCAGGTCCCGCCGCGTGAAGGCATCGAGCGCCGAAAACGGCTCGTCCAGCAGCAGCACTTCCGGCTGCGGCACCAGCGCGCGCGCGATCGCGACCCGCTGCGCCTGCCCGCCGGACAGTTCGCGCGGCCAGGCATTGGCCTTGTCGGTGAGGCCGACCCGCGCCAATGCACGCGCGACCTTTTCGCGCCTGATGGCGGCAGGCAGGTCGGAGAGACCGAAACCGATATTGTCAGCGACGCTGAGCCACGGCAGCAGCCGCGGCTCCTGGAAGATGATGCCGATCTTGGCGTGCGGGGCAGTAATTGCAATGTCGTCCAGCGTCACCGTGCCCGTGGTGGCGCGGTCGAGGCCGGCGATGGCCCGCAGCAAGGTGGATTTGCCGCAACCGGAGCCGCCTATGATGGCGATGATCTCGCCGAGTTGGATGTCGGCAGAAAACCGCTCCAGCGCGTGGACGCCGTTCGGATAGGTCTTTCCGACACGATCGAGCGCGAGCATCAGGCCGCTCCGCTCTTGCCGCCGAACGCATCCTGCCAGCGCAGCAATGGCGCGGTGGCGATCTCGATCAGCCAGTCGGTGGTCTTGCCCAGTATGGCGAAGATCACGATCGCGGCGACGATCTGCGCCGGCTTGCCGAGTTGCTGGCCGTCGATCAAGAGATAGCCGAGCCCTTCGGAAGCGCCCATGAATTCGGCCGCGACGACGAACATCCATCCCAAACCAAGGCCGACGCGCAGCGCCACGACATAGGCCGGCAGCACCGCGGGCAACAGGATGCGGCGGATCATCGCCGGGCCACTGAGCCGGAACGTGCGGCCGACCTCGACGATCTTGCGGTCGACCGAGAGGATCGCGCCCATCACGCCGAGATAGACCGGAAAGAACACCCCGACCGCGATCAGCGCAACCTTCGAGGTTTCGAAAATACCGAGCCACAGGATGAACAGCGGCACCCAGGCGATCGACGGTATAGCGCGCAACGCCTGCACCGTCGGATCGAGCAGCCGCCGCGCCAGTCCCCAATAGCCGGAGATCGCGCCGAACAACGTGCCGGCGACGACACCGATGACAAAACCCGAAGCGACCCGGCTCAGCGTCGCGATGATATGGCGCGAGAGCTCGCCGCTCCTGGCGAGTTCCACCATGGTGGCGAAGATTTTGGTCGGCGGCGGCACCAGCCGGCCGTTGGAAAAGCCTGCCCAGACCGCGATTTCCCAGGCCAGCGCGAGTCCCACCGGCAGCAGCAGCCCCAGCGCCGGCCCCGCATAACGCCGCAGGCGCGCCGACGACGCTTTTGGCGTCATCGCATCGGTCCGTTCCAGCGCTGGCAGTTCAACGGTCATGGCCATAGCAAGAACGCGTCTTTCGAGGGATTGCAAGGTGGCGGATGGGAGGGCGTGAACTCATGTCCCCGTCGTCCCGGCGAAGGCCGGGACCCATACGCCGCGGCGGAAATTGTCGAAAAAGGAAACAACGACCGGCGCGCACAAACAATGTCCGCTGGTGGTTATGGGCCCCGGCCTTCGCCGGGGCGACGATGCTAATTCGTCGGCAGCGGGACCTGATCGTCGATCAGCGCATCCAGCGTCGCCTTGACGTCGACGGTGGCGGCAACGACCCCGGCCTGCTGCAAAGCGAGGCCAGCGGCGAGGATGGATTCGCGCTGCGGTGCGCCGATGCGGCTGTGGGTCAGTTCGGTGCGCTCCTTGAGCTGCTTGTCGACGACCGCGTCCGGCAGCTTGGTGATGCCGATGAAAGTTTTCTTCAGGTCGTCGTAATTGGCCAGCGAGTATTTGCGCGCCTCTTCGTATACCGCGAGCACGCGGCGAACCGCGTCCGGATGGTCCTTCAGGAACTGCTCGCGCACATTGAGGATGCCCCAGGTGTTGGCGTCGGGCTTGCGGAAGAACAGTTTGGCGCCCTCCTCGACTTCGGCCTGCGCCATCATCGGATCGAGCCCCGCCCAGGCGTCGACGTCGCCGCGGATCAGTGCGGTCTTGCCGTCGGCGTGCTGCAGCAGCACCGGGGTGATGTCTTTTTCGGAGAGGCCCGCGCCGAGCAGCGCACGCACCAGGAAGATGTGCGGATCGGTGCCGCGCGTCACCGCGACGCGCTTGCCCTTGAGGTCGGCAATGCTGGCGATCTTGGAATCCTTTGATGTCACCAGCGCGGTCCATTCGGGGCGCGAATAGACATAGATCGACTTGATCGGATTACCGTTGATCTTGGCGACCAAAGCGGCCGAGCCCGCGCTCGATCCGAAGTCGATCGATCCGGCGTTGAGGAATTCGAGCGCCTTGTTGGAACCGGCCGACTGCACCCAGACGACGTTGATGCCGTCCTTGGCGAACTCCTTTTCCAGCAGGCCCTTCTGCTTGAGGATCATCGACACCGGGTTGTAGGTCGCCCAGTCGATGCGAATTTCCTTGAGCGGGTCGGCGGCGAAGGCCGCACCGGGCAGCAAGGTCGAGGCTGCGATAACAGCAGCAAACGCGCGCCGTGAAATCCTGGACATTCCCTGGTCTCCTCTTATCCCAAAAAAAACTGTCTTTTATTTCAATGAGTTAAACCGCAAGGTCAACCAGAAAATAGCTGCCGCGAAAGCTGCGCCCTGGGAACAGGTTTGCCCAAAGCAACGCGAATCCAGCATAGAACTACTGTTGCCTCACAATCATCCGTGACAGCGTCTGCGCCGTCCGATATCGGGATAGATCATGGACAGCGTTGTGACCGAGGACCGCCCTGTGGCGGATGATCGTTTTGATACCGCGCGGATCACCGCCGCGATCGATGCGCTCGCCGAAAAAAATGCCGGGCGCGAGGACGTGTTTCGCTCGGCGATGGCGCAATTGCTCAAGGCCGAGATGATCGCGGCGCGAAAAACCGCGCAAGCCGTGCTGCTGAAGGACCGCCACGGCCGCCGCTGCGCGGAGCGATTGTGTTTCGTGCAGGATGAAATCATCCGCATTCTCTATTCCGCCGCCACGCGGCACCTCTATCGCTCGCATGTCCGATCGGGCGAAGAGCGCATGTCTGTCGTCGCCACCGGCGGTTATGGCCGCGGCCTGATGGCGCCGGAATCCGATATCGATCTGCTGTTCATCCTGCCCTACAAGCAGACCGCCTGGGGCGAGCAGGTCGCCGAAGCCATTCTCTATTGCCTGTGGGACATGGGACTGAAGGTCGGCCACGCCACGCGTTCGGTCGATGAATCGGTCCGGCAGGCGCGCGGCGACATGACGATCCGCACCGCCATCCTCGAAACCCGGTTCCTGACCGGCGACCAGCCGCTCTACGACGAACTGGTCGCGCGCTTCGACAAGAACGTGGTGCAGGGCACCGCGGCTGAATTCGTCACCGCCAAGCTCGCCGAGCGCGAAGAACGCCATCGCCGCGGCGGGCAGTCGCGCTATCTGGTCGAACCCAACGTCAAGGACGGCAAGGGTGGCCTCCGCGACCTGCACACGCTGTTCTGGATCGCGAAATATGTCTATCGCGTGCGCGAGACCGATGAACTGGTCGAGCGCGGCGTGTTCGACGCGCAGGAATACCGCACCTTCCGCCGCTGCGCCGACTTCCTGTGGTCGGTGCGCTGCAATTTGCATTTCGTCTCCGGCCGCGCCGAAGAGCGGCTGTCGTTCGACATGCAGCGCGAGATCGCGGTCCGCCTCGGCTATACCTCGCATCCCGGCATGCAGGATGTCGAGCGCTTCATGAAGCACTACTTCCTGGTCGCCAAGGACGTCGGCGACCTCACCGCGATCCTGTGCGCCAAGCTGGAAGACGAGCAGGCCAAGCCGGCGCCGGTCTTGAGCCGCGTCGTGGCGCGGTTCAGGCCCAGCATCAAGCGTCGCCGGGTGCCCGACAGCGACGATTTCATCATCGACAACAATCGCATCAATCTCGCGGCGCCCGACGTCTTCAAGCACGATCCAGTCAATCTGATCCGGATCTTCCGTCTCGCACAGAAGAACAACCTCGCCTTCCATCCCGACGCGATGCGCACGGTGACGCGCTCGCTGAAGCTGATCAACACCGGCTTAAGGGAAAATCCGGATGCCAACCTTCTGTTCATGGAGATCCTGACGTCCGACAACGCCGAGACCGTGCTGCGGCGCATGAACGAGACCGGCGTACTCGGTCACTTCATCCGCGCCTTCGGCAAGATCGTGTCGATGATGCAGTTCAACATGTACCACCATTACACGGTGGACGAGCATCTGATCCGCTGCGTCGGCTTCCTGCAGGACATCGAGCGCGGCGGCAACGACGAGTTCACCGTCGCCAGCGACCTGATGCGCAAAATTCGCCCCGAGCACCGCGCGGTGATCTACATCACCACGCTGCTGCACGACATCGCCAAGGGCCGGCCCGAAGACCATTCGATCGCCGGCGCCAAGGTGGCGCGGCGGCTGTGCCCGCGGCTCGGCTTCAACGCCGCCGATACCGAGACGGTAGCGTGGCTGATCGAAGAGCATCTGACCATGTCGACGGTGGCTCAGTCGCGCGACCTGTCGGATCGCAAGACGATCGAGAATTTCGCCGCCGTGGTGCAGTCGGTCGAGCAGATGAAGCTCTTGACGATTCTCACCACCGCGGACATCCGCGGCGTCGGTCCCGGCGTTTGGAATGGCTGGAAGGCGCAATTGCTGCGCACGCTGTATTACGAAACCGAGCCGGTGCTGACCGGCGGCTTCTCCGAAGTGAACCGCGCTCAGCGTATCGCGGTGGCGCAATCCGAATTCCGCGCGGCCTTCACCGAATGGCCGGAGCAGGAACTCAACGCCTATATCGCGCGGCATTACCCGGCCTATTGGCTCAAGGTAGAGCTACCGCGAAAAATCCGCCACGCGCGTTTCCTGCGGGCCAGCGAACAGGCCGGCCACAAGCTTGCGATCAATGTCGGCTTCGACGAAGCGCGCGGCGTCACCGAACTGACGATCCTGGCGACCGACCATCCCTGGCTGCTGTCGATCATCGCCGGCGCCTGCGCGTCGGCGGGCGCCAACATCGTCGACGCGCAGATCTACACCACCACCGACGGGCGCGCGCTCGACACCATCGCCATCTCCCGCGAATACGACCGCGACGAGGACGAGGGCCGCCGCGCCACGCGAATCGGCGAGATGATCGAGCAGGTGCTGGAGGGCAAATTGCGCCTGCCCGAAGTGGTGGCGCGCAAGGCGGCCGCGCGCGGCAAGGTGCGGCCCTTCGTGGTCGAGCCTGAAGTCACCATCAACAATCAATGGTCGGACCGCTACACCGTGATCGAGGTCTCCGGCCTCGACCGCCCGGGTCTGCTGTACCAGCTGACGACGGCGATCTCGAAGCTCAACCTCAACATCGCCTCCGCCCATGTCGCGACCTTCGGCGAGCGCGCCCGCGACGTGTTCTACGTCACCGATCTGCTCGGTGCGCAGATCACTGCGCCGACGCGGCAGGCCGCGATCAAGAGCGCGCTGCTGCACCTGCTCGCGAGCGAGGACAACGCCGCCCAGCCGGCGGCGTGATCCGTCACTCTTCTCTCAGAACTGGGTGATCGGCTCCAGCTTCTCGCCCTTGCGGAACGCGCGCAGCGGCGCCGTGTCGGTATAGACCCGCTCCTCGATGATCTTGCCATTTTTGATGCGGAACTTGTCGACGCCGCGCCACTCGAACCTGACGCCGCCTACGTTGCGCGTGGTCTGCCATTCGATGATCACGACGTCGCCGCGCGAGGTCCAGTCCAGCAATTGCCAGACGAAATCCGGCGCCGCCGCGGTCTGCACTTCCATCAGCCGGTCGAGTTCGTTGCCCGCCACGCGCCGGCCCACCAGCGGCGTATGCAGCGAGCCTTCGGGGTGCCAGAGATCGAGAAAGGCTTTTCCGTCCCGCGCCGCCCAGGCGGCGGCAAATCGCGTCACAAATTCCTGAATTTCTGCGTCCGTCATTGGTCGTCTCCTTGTTGGAATGTGGGGAGACGCTAGGGGCGTCGCGGCAGACTGTCTGGCGGTTTACGGACCTGACATGTCTCCGTCATTCCGGGGCGCGCGTAGCGCGAGCCCGGAATCCATAACCCCGATCGGGAGTATGGATTCCGGGCCTGCGCCAAGAGGCGCATCCCGGAATGACGCGTTGAGAGATTGCACGCCCATTACGCGCCGATCACTACACCCTCATGCTCCAGCAACCACCGCTTCCGCTCGAGGCCGCCGCCATACTTGACCAGCGCGCCGTTGGCGCCGATCAGGCGATGACAGGGCACGACGACGCTGATCGGGTTGGAGCCGTTGGCATGACCGACCGCACGCATGGCTTTTGGCGCGTTCAGTTGGGCTGCGAGCGCGCCGTAGCTCATCGTTGTGCCGGCAGGTATCTTCGGCAATGCAGTCCAGACCTTTTGCTGGAACGGCGTACCCGCAACGCGCCACTTGATCGCGTTGAGGCGATCGAGATCGCCTTTGAAATACGCCGTTAGCGCCGACCTCAGCTCTTTCGGTGATCGCGCCTCCTCGAGATCGACCAGACCATATTGCAGCCGCAGCAACTCCTTCATGCGCGGCCCGTGCTCTTCCCAATCCAGCGCACGCAGCACGCCGCCGGAATCGGTCACCAGCAACGCGGTTCCGATCGGCGTTTGCAGCCGGTCGAGATTGAAGGTTTCAGGCGGCTTCGCGCTCATCGATTTTTCCGGACAAGGCGGGATGCGGTACACCCGCGGCCCACAGATGCAACGCCGCATAGGCGCGCCACGGCCGCCAGCGCTCGCTGCGCGTCAGCAATTCCGCAGGCGACGGCCGCCGACCTTCGCCGTCGGTCATCGCGCGGAGCAATCCAATGTCGGCGGCGGGGAACGCATCGGGTTCGCGGAGCTCGCGCATGGCGATGTATTGCGCGGTCCATTCGCCGATTCCCGGCAGCGCCCTCAATTTCACGATAGCATCCTCAAGGCTGGCGCCGCGGCTGAATATCGCGGGATCGGCCGAGATCGCCTGCGCCAGCGAGGTCACCGCCATCGCCCGCGCACCGGGCATCCCGAGCGTTGTCAGATCGGAGCTAGCAATCCGCGCCGCAAAGGGAAACAGATGGCTGAGACCCTCGCTGTCTGTCATCGCAGGCGGCAGCGGATCGCCAAAGGCCTGCACCAGTTTGCCGAGCAGTTTGGTCGCGGCAGGAACCGTGATCTGCTGGCCGAAGATCGCGCGCACCGCGAGTTCGAAACCGTCCCATGCCCCAGGGACTCGCAAGCCCGGCCGCGCCGCGACCAGCGGCGCCAGCCTCGGGTCGAGCGCGAGATGCGCGCCGATCGTATCGGGATCGGCGGCGAGATCGAACACCCGGCGGACCCGCGCGATGACCTGCGGCAAGGCCGCCATCTCGGGGAAGCGAACGCGGACGTCGATCCGGTTCTTCGGCGCGGGCACGACGCTGATCACGCCGCACTTGCCGCCGATCGCAATCGTGCGGCGATAGCTATCGCCGGCAACGATCTCGACACCGGGAATGGCGCGGGCGCTGAGGAACGACAGCATCGCGTCCCAATCATAGGGCGGCCGATACGGAAGACGAACCGACAGCGCACCGGCTTCACGCCTGGTCTTGTCGCGGGAACGCCGCAACGCGGCCGGCGGACGTCCGAACAGTTCCAAAAAGGTTTCGTTGAAGCGGCGCACGCTGTTGAAGCCGGACGCCAGGGCGACCTCGGCCATCGGCAGCGGCGTTTCGTGGATCAACTGCTTGGCAAGCAGCACCCGTCGGGTTTGGGCCACCGCAATCGGCGAAGCGCCGACGTGTTGACGGAACAGCCGCCGCAATTGCCGCCCGCCGACGCCGAGCCGATTAGCCAGACCTTCTACATCGTCACCATCGAGCCCGCCGGATTCGATCAATGCCAGCGCGCGCGAAACCGTGTTGGAGCTGCCGCGCCAGAACGCGAGGTCAGGCGACACTTCCGGCCGGCAGCGCAGGCAGGGACGGAAGCCGGCCTCCTGGGCTGCGGCCGCCGAAGCATAGAACGACACGTTCTCGAATTTCGGGGTGCGCGCCGGACAGATCGGCCGGCAATAGATGCCGGTGGTTTTTACACCGACAAAAAGCCGCCCGTCGAACCTGATATCCCGGGTCGAAATCGCGCGGTAGCAAGCGGTACGGTCCATATCCATCAGGAAATCATCCACCATCGTGCAGGGCATGTCCCGCGCTTTGCGCGCGGATGCGCGGCTCAGTTCTCGAAAATCAGGCAAGTCGTGGTGCCCTGGGCAAGCAAACGTCCCTTGCTATCCGTGATGCGTCCTTCCGCGGTGCCGACCCGCCGGCCGCTGCTGAGCACAATGCCCTCGGCCCTGATCGTGCCGGTCTCGGGCGTAATCGGTCGAACCAGCGAAATCTTGAACTCCAGCGTCGTCGATCCCAGACCTTTCTCCAGGGTCGACTGAATGGCCAGCCCCATGCAGCTGTCGAGCAGCGTGGCCGAGAAGCCGCCATGCACGGTGCCGGCTGGATTGAGATGGTCGTCACTCGGTTCGGCGGTGATGACCACGCGCCCGCTCGCGGCTTCGGTGACATCGTAGCCCAGTGTGCGTGCGATCGTGTTGAGGGGCAGCGTGCCATCCGCGAGCCCCTGGACAAATTCCAGGCCGCTCATTTCCTTGCGCCTGATGACGCTGACGGTGCCGTATGTTCTGTCGGTACGCATTCCCATTGATTCCTCGCGCTGTCGCTCGATCGAAGCATCTGATATCGCGTCCCGCCTGTCTCGCGGTTTTCGGACCTCATCATTCTCTGCAAAATATCGGCACGCCGCCGCACTTTTCACGCTGAGCGTGCTAGCGTCCACCCGAATTCCGCTGTCGGTTTTGGGGGGCCGCCACATGACGCTTTTCGCCAATTGTCTGGTCGCGGTGGTCGCCGCGCTGCATGTCTATTTTCTGGTGCTGGAGATGTTTCTCTGGACCAAGCCGCTGGGGCTGAAGACCTTCCGCAACACGATCGAGAAGGCAACGGAATCGGCGGTGCTGGCCGCCAATCAAGGGCTCTATAACGGCTTCCTCGCCGCTGGCCTGGTCTGGGGCCTGGTCCATCCAAACCCGGGCTTCGCGTTCCAGATCAAGGCATTCTTTCTGCTCTGTGTGATCGTGGCAGGCAGCTACGGCGCCGCGACCGTCAGCCGTCGGATCTTGTATGTGCAGGCGGCGCCCGCGGCGCTCGCATTGATCCTGCTCTGGTTGGCGTAAACGCCTGGCCGTTCTGGCTGGGCCGCTTCGTTCAGAAAGGAACTGGCGCTGCCGTGTTCCGCACGGCATCGTTGTCCGTTTTCGGTATCCCGTGCGGGCTCCAATGCCCAATGCGGTGTCATTCGGAACGTGCACATG
Source organism: Bradyrhizobium sp. AUGA SZCCT0176 (assembly GCF_018130145.1). Lineage (GTDB taxonomy): Bacteria > Pseudomonadota > Alphaproteobacteria > Rhizobiales > Xanthobacteraceae > Bradyrhizobium. The sequence continues at coordinate 318,368 of NZ_JAFCMB010000007.1, forward strand.
TCGATTGGATTCTTTTTGGGCAGACAGCAATTGCTGCCCTCGAATTAACCTTGCCCTCGCCAGCCAGAAATCCAGGACCGTTTCAACTTGCATCGCCTTGCATTGCAGCATCCGTTCCGCCACTATTGCAACCAGCGATGGCGTCCACCGGGTCATATTAGGTCCCAAGACAAGATCATCGGCTCAATCAACACATGAGGAAACGAGCAATATGAGGAATGGTATTTTCCATTTGATCACCGGCACGGCGCTCGCGATTGCCCTGTCGGCTTCGTCGGCCTACGCGCAGAAGAAGTACGACACCGGCGCGACCGATACCGAAATCAAGATCGGCCAGACCGTGCCGTTCTCGGGCGCCTATTCCGTCTATGCCAATATCGGCAAGACGCAGGCCGCCTACATGAAGATGATCAACGACCAGGGCGGCATCAACGGCCGCAAGATCAATTTGATCCAGTATGACGACGCTTACAGCCCGCCGAAGACGGTCGAGCAGATCCGCAAGCTCGTGGAGAGCGATGAAGTCCTCCTCACTTTCCAGGTTATCGGAACCGCGGCAAACGCCGCCGTTCAGAAATATCTCAACGGCAAGAAGGTGCCGCAGCTGTTCGCCGCCACCGGCGCCTCGAAGTTCACCGATCCCAAGAACTTCCCCTGGACCATGGGCTACAACCCGAACTACTTCGTCGAGGGTCGCATCTACGGCAAGTACATTCTGAAAGAACATCCGGATGCCAAGATCGGCATCCTCTACCAGAACGACGATCTGGGTAAGGACTATGTCAACGGGCTGAAGGCGGGCCTGGGCGACAAGGCGGCTAAGATGATCGTGGCCGAGTCTTCCTACGAAGTCTCCGACCCGACCATCGATTCGCAGGTGTTGAAGATCAAGGACGCCGGCGCGACCCTGTTCTACAGCGCCTCGACGCCGAAGCAGGCGGCGCAGGCAATCCGGAAGATCCACGAACTCGCCTGGAAGCCGATCCACATCCTCGACATCAACGCCAGCCCGGTCAGCGCCACGCTGCAGCCGGCAGGCCTCGAAGCGTCGAAGGGCGTGATCAGCGTCAACTATGGCAAGGATCCGGCCGATCCGACCTGGAAGGGCGATCCGGGCCTGCAGAAGTATCTCGACTTCATGGCGAAATACTTCCCGGAAGGCGACAAGATGAACACGGTGAATACCTACGGCTATTCGACCGCTCAGCTGCTCGTGCAGGTGCTCAAACAATGCGGCGATGACCTGACCCGTGAAAACGTCATGAAGCAGGCGGCCTCGTTGAAGGACGTCGTACTCGACCTCGGCCTGCCGGGCATGAAGATCAACACCGGCCCCGACGACTACCGCGTCAACAAGCAGTTGCAGATGATGAAGTTCAACGGCGAGCGTTGGGAACTGTTCGGCCCGATCCTCGAGGACGCCGGCCCGGCGGGCTAGCCTCAGCTTCCATCGATACGAATGATCGGCGGTCCCTCGGGGTCGCCGATTTTTTGTGCGTTGTTATTTCGGGATTTCCCCAAACGTCTTTCCGACCGGCAGCACCGCGTGCCGGACCAGCCGCGAATCCTCCACCGCCGCCTGGCGGTGCTTCACCGCCTCGCGATACGCAGGGTCGCGGATCATCTCGGCGAAGGCGGCGACACTTGGATATTCGGCGATGAAGCAATGATCCCAGCGCTCTTCCGCCGGCCCGATCAGCATCAGTTCGAACCGTCCCTGCCAGACGATCCGCCCGCCGAGCCGTTCGAACACCGGCCCGCTTTCCCGTCCATACGCCGCATAGGCTTCAGCCCCTGACGCCTTGCGGCCGTCGGGATAGGCAGCTTGTTCCCGCAGACGGACCAGATTGAGCATGTGGATCGGGCCCGGCCGGTCATTGGCCCGAAATTGCGCGAACACTTCCTTGGTCGGATCGATGTGGCCCATGGCGGCTTCCCTTGCTGACATATGCTGTTCCTTTAGCACGCGCCGCCGCACCTCCTAATCCCGCGTTAACCTCTCCGTAACCGCCCCTTAAACTGCGAACGTTAGCTTGCGGCGGGCGGGATGTGAGCAGCGTTTGCGTATGGCGTGGGGACGGAAAAAGAGCGGCGGCCGCAAGGAACCGCAATTCGGGCTCGCCGCCGCGCTGAGCGAATTGCGGCTGTCGCCGCAGGACCGCGTCCCGTCCGGCGACGACAAGCCGAAAAAATCATCCGCCAAGCGTAAACCTGAAAACGATGACGACGAGCCGCCGCGCGAGCGCAAGCCGCGCGCTGGCCGCAGCGGCGCCAAGCGCCGGTCGAAATCACGCGGTGGATTCCGCATCGGCCGGCTGTTCTATTGGGGCGCGGTGCTCGGCCTGTGGGCTGCGATCGCGATCGTCGGCGTCATCATCTGGGTCGGCGCGCACCTGCCGGCGATCCAGTCGCTGGCAATTCCAAAACGACCGCCGACCATCCAGATCGTCGGCCTCGACGGCAGCGTGCTGGCCTCGCGCGGCGAAATGGCCGGCGCCAATGTCTCGCTGAGGGATTTGCCGCCCTATCTGCCGAAAGCGTTCATCGCGATCGAGGACCGCCGCTTCTATTCGCATTACGGCGTCGATCCGATCGGCATCGCGCGGGCGGCGGTCACCAACGTCATGCATCGCGGCGTCTCGCAGGGCGGCTCGACACTGACCCAGCAGCTCGCGAAGAACCTGTTCCTGACCCAGGAACGCACCATCGCGCGCAAGCTGCAGGAAGTGGAACTCGCGATCTGGCTGGAGCGCAAGCATTCCAAATCGGAAATCCTCGAGCTCTATCTCAACCGCGTCTATTTCGGCTCCGGCGCCTATGGCGTCGAGGCCGCGGCGCAACGCTATTTCGGCAAGTCCGCCAAGAACGTCACGATCGCGGAAGCGGCGATGCTGGCGGGCCTCGTCAAGTCGCCGTCGCGGCTGGCGCCGAACCGCAATCCGGAAGGCGCGGAAGCGCGCGCCCAGATCGTGCTCGCGGCGATGGCGGATGCCAAATTCATCACCGACGCGCAGGCCCAAGCCTCGATCGGCCACCCGTCCTATAATGTGAAGCCGGTCGGCGCCGGTACCGTCAATTACGTCGCCGACTGGATCGGCGAAGTGCTCGACGATCTGGTCGGCCAGATCGAACAGAGCATCGTGGTCGAGACCACGATCGATCCCAAACTGCAAAGCGTGGCGGAAGCCTCCATCATCGACGAACTCGCCGCCAAGAGCGTGAAGTTCAACGTCACGCAGGGCGCGCTGGTGGCGATGACGCCGGATGGCGCGGTCCGCGCCATGGTCGGCGGGAGGAATTATGCCGAGAGCCAGTACAACCGCGCGGTTACCGCCAAGCGCCAGCCCGGCTCGGCCTTCAAGCCGTTCGTCTATCTGACCGCGATCGAGGCGGGATTGACGCCTGAGACGATCCGGCAGGATTCGCCTGTTGATATCAAGGGCTGGCGGCCTGAGAACTACACCCATGAATATTTCGGATCGGTGACGCTGACCCAGGCGCTTTCGATGTCGCTCAACACGGTGGCGGTGCGGCTCGGCATCGAAGTCGGCGCCAAGAGCGTGGTGCGGACCGCGCACCGGCTCGGCATTTCCTCGAAGCTGGACGCCAACGCCTCGATTGCGCTCGGCACCTCGGAAGTCTCGGTCATCGAGCTGGTCGGCGCCTTTGCGCCGTTCGCCAATGGCGGGCTCGGGGTTTCCCCGCATGTCGTGACCAAAATCCGCACCAATGAAGGCAAGGTGCTGTATGCGCGGCAGCCGGATCAGCTGAGCCAGGTGATCGAGCCGCGGCACGTCGCGATGATGAACACCATGATGCAGGAGACGCTGCTGTCGGGCACCGCGCGCAAGGCGGAGCTTCCGGGCTGGATGGCCGCCGGCAAGACCGGCACCAGTCAGGATTTCCGCGACGCCTGGTTCATCGGCTACACCGCAAATCTCGTTACCGGCGTCTGGCTTGGCAATGACGACAACTCGCCGACCAAGAAGGCCACCGGTGGCGGCTTGCCGGTCGAGGTCTGGACCCGCTTCATGCGATCGGCCCACCAGGGCGTGCCGGTTGCGAACCTGCCGAAATCACAAGCCGGCGGCGGTGGCCTGCTCTCAAATCTGTTCCCCGCCTCGCAAGTCAACGCGCCGCCACAGCCATCGTATCAGCCATCCGCGCAAGCGCCGGTGCCGCTTGCACCGATCCCCTCAGGCGGCGGCTATCGCCAGCCACCGACGCGCACATCGGCGCCACCGCCCAATCCATCGGCACGCCCGGAGGCGGCCGCGGGACTGGATGGATGGCTGATGGACCGAGTGTTCGGCGGAAATCGCTAGACCGCAGGCCGCAGGCCGCAGGCCCAAAATCGCGAAAACAACCCCATGCAAAGTAGAATGGGGCCCGGTTCTCCGACTTAGTCCTCGACCCCGTAACGGTGCAGGTCGTTGCCGTGGGTATCGAGCCAGGACTTCGCGCGCTCGACATGGCCGCAGACTTTCGCGACGACCCGCCAGAACCGCGCCGAATGGTTCATCTCGACCAGATGCGCGACCTCATGGGCGGCAAGATAGTCCAGCACAAAGGGCGGTGCGAGGATCAGCCGCCAGGAAAACGACAATGATCCGGCCGAGGTGCAGGAGCCCCAGCGGCTCGATTGATCGCGGATCGACACCCGCTTGACCCTGACGCCGAGTTCTTCCGCATAGGCCAATGATGCCTTGTGCAGATCCTTGCGCGCTTCACGCTTGAGGTAATCATGGACGCGGCGGTCCATGTGGTCGGCGCCGCCGGCGACGCAGAGAACTTTCTCGCCGCTGTCGCGGGTTTCGGTCCACACCGTGCCGCGCTCGCCGGCACGATGCACGATGCGGTGCGGAACACCGCGGAGCGGTACCACTGTGCCAGCATGAAACGGTGCGGCCTTCGGCAGGCGACCGAGACGTGCGGCGATCCAACCGCCATGAAGCTGCGCAAAATCCTTTGCTTCCGCCAGCGTGCCGCGCGGCGGCATGGTCAGGATCGCCTCGCGATCGGTCGGATGAATGCGTAACGTGTAACGGCGCGCGCGGCGGTGCCGACGCAGCCGAATCGCAAAGAATTGCGAGCCGTGTTTGACCAAAAGAGTCGCGGGTTCGGCGGGCCGCCGATAGAGGAGGGCGCGAGTAGCCATGTCTGACAGTCCGGGGGGCAAGAGTTCGCCCGGATTCTGCCATAACCGCTGCCACTCAAGCCGCCACTGAAACCGTTCGGCGCAAAAACAAATCATTTGCCCAATATACAGGGGCTGGACTCTATTCCGCCCCTACCGGCAGGGGCTGGAACCAAAAATTTTCGGCTGAATCCAGCCTCACTCCTCGTTGAAAAAATGAAATGTTACTCATTCCTTCAGCACTGCGCGAATCCAGATTCTTTTAATTGATTCAGCAACTTAGTTGAGCCGCAAAATCGATGCTGGAATCGACACTATTCAGCAGCCCCAACCAATTTATCTGATGCAGCGACCAATTTCGGCTTGGTATTGGCCGAAGACAGCATGAAATCGGAAATGCGCGGCACGATTTCGGAGCGGAACCGCGAACCGTTGAACACACCGTAGTGCCCGACGCCCTTTTGCACGTAATGCACGCGGCGATGATCGGGAATCGACGTGCACAGCGAGTGCGTCGCTTCGGTTTGTCCAAGACCGGAGATGTCGTCGTTCTCGCCTTCGACCGTCATCAACGCGACGCGACGAATCTTGGACGGATCGACCAGCTTGCCGCGATGGATCATCTCGCCCTTGGGCAGCGCATGCTTGACGAACACGACGTCGACGGTCTGCAGGTAATATTCTGCGGTCAAATCCATCACCGCGAGATATTCGTCATAGAATTCGCGGTGCTTGTCGACCAGATCGCCGTCGCCCTTCACCAGATTGCTGAACAGCGCCTTGTGGGCGTCGGTGTGACGATCGAGATTCATCGTGATGAAGCCCGAAAGCTGCAGGAAGCCAGGATAGACGTCGCGCATCACGCCGGGGTGTGGGAACGGCACCTTGGTGATGACGTGGTTGCGGAACCATTCGATACCGCGCTCGGCGGCGAGATTGTTCACGGAGGTCGGATTACGGCGGGTGTCGATCGGGCCACCCATCAGCGTCATCGACAGCGGCACGAAGGGATCGTTGGCGCCTTCCATCACGGAAACGGCTGCCAACACCGGCACCGAGGGCTGGCACACCGCGATGACATGCATGTTGCCGCCGAGCACGTGCAGCATCTCGATCACGTAGTCGACATAGTCGTCGAGATCGAAGCGGCCTTCCGCCAGCGGCACCATTCGCGCGTCGGACCAGTCGGTGATGTAGACTTCATGCGTCGGCAGGAAGGCTTCGACGGTACCGCGCAGCAGCGTTGCGTAGTGACCGGACATCGGCGCCACGATCAGCACCCGCGGCTGCGGACTGCGCAGCGGCCGCGTCAGCTTGCGATCGAAATACAGCAAACGGCAGAACGGCTTTTCCCAGATCGAGCGAACCTCGACCGGGGTGCGAACGCCGTTCACTTCGGTCGTGTCGAGGCCCCAGTCGGGCTTGCCGTAACGGCGCGTGGTGCGCTCGAACAATTCGCAGGCCGCGGCGATCGATTTGCCGAATTCGGTGTGCGACCACGGGTTAAGCGGGTTCTGAAACAGGATCTTCGTGGCATCAGTCACGGCGCGGGCCGGATTGAGCGACGCGTGGCCCATTTCGTACATCCAGTACATCGGCGTCGTAAGTGCCGGACTGCCTTCGGCCACCAGTGGCGGTGCTCCGCCAAACTCACCAATCGGCATTGAATTCTGATCCCTCTTTTGCGCCGCAACACAGTGCCGAATGCGCAATAATGCGTCAATGCACACCTCCGTATATATACGTAGAGAAATGGCCAAAAACCTCAGAAATACACGGGAATTTGTGACTTATTCGCCACCCCCGAGCAAAGAACCGTGGTGTTTGGCGCTGCGCAAAAGGGCAAGAAAGATCGCAAATGACGCGATAAACAGCACCGCGTTGATCGCGAGCGACCACACCATCAGGTCGGTCCGGAACACGTGGTCGATCAACAGCGCGCGCATGCCCTCGAACACGTAAGTCGGCGGCAGCGTCCAGGCGAGATATTGCAGCCAGACCGGCAGCACCGACACCGGGTAATAGATGCAGGCGAGCGGCATCAGGCCGAACATCAGGGTCCACACGATGCTCTCGGCGCCGAGGCCATTGCGCAGCACCAGACCCGACACGAAGATCCCGATCGACCAGCTGGTGAAGATCAAATTGCAGAAGAACGCGATCAGCGGCAGGCCGATGGCGAAAAAATTGAAGTCGAACCAGAACAGCGCCAGCAGCGTCATCGGGATCACGCCGATCGCAAGCCGGATCAGGCTCATCACCATCAGCGAGATCAGGAACTCGATCGGCTTCAGCGGGCTCATCATCAGATTGCCGATGTTGCGCGCCCACATCTCCTCGAGGAACGAGATCGAAAAGCCGAGCTGGCCGCGGAACAGGATGTCCCACAGGATGACGGCGCCGATCAGCGAGCCGCCGGCCTGAGCGAAAAAACTCGACGTCTGTGAAATGTAGTTCTGCAGGAAACCCCAGGTGATGATCTGCAGCACCGGCCAGTAGATCAGCTCCAGAAGCCGCGGCCAGGACGACATCAGCAAATACCAATAGCGCAGCACCATCGCGTTGATGCGGTGCACCGAAATTCCGTGATGAACGGCAACCCCGCTCATGGCGCGCCTTCCCTCACCCGCCCGCGTGCGACGTCGAGGAAGACTTCTTCCAATGTCGCACGGTTGTAGCGCGCCATGATCTGATCGGGACTGTCGTCATCCTCGATCCGGCCGCGTTTCATGATGATGACGCGGTCGCACAGCCGCTCCACTTCCAGCATGTTGTGCGATGCCAGCAATATCGTCGCGTCATGTGCCTTGCGATAATCCTGCAGATGCTGGCGCACCCAATCGGCCGTATCCGGATCGAGCGAGGCCGTCGGCTCGTCGAGCAGCAACAGTTGAGGCTGATTGATCAGCGCTTTCGCCAGCGCAACGCGGGTCTTCTGGCCAGCGGAAAGTTTGCCGCTGGCGCGGTCGAGGAATTCCTCGAGATCAAGATCGGCGGCAAGCTGAGCGATGCGCTCGCGCAGGTTCTCCACCGCATAGAGCCGGCCGAAGATGGTGAGATTCTGCCGCACCGTGAGCCGCATCGGCATGTCGACATAGGGGCTTTCGAAATTCATCCGGCCCAGCACCTCGGCGCTTTGCTCGGGCATCGGATGTCCCAGCACCTGGATGCGGCCCGACGTCGGCAGCACCAGCCCCATGATCATCGCAATCGTCGTGGTCTTGCCGGCGCCGTTGCCGCCGAGCAGGCCGGTGATACTGCCGCGCGCGATGCGAAACGAGACATTATCCACCGCGCGGGTGGTCTTGTAGAGTTTGATCAGATGCGCGACCTCGATCGCGGATCCTGCCGGATCGACTGCGGGCAGCGGCATTGGCGCGGCGTCATTATTGACCATTTGGCCCTGTTCATTGGGCTATTGCAGCGGCTAGTGCAAGAAGGTCGTCATGGCCGGGCGTAGCGGTCCGAAGGACGGCGTCGCTTCCGCTCGCCTATGTCCCGGGCATCCACCACTTTCTTTCTTGCAGCCAAGACGCGGATGGCCGGGGATAGGCGAGCGAAAGCGACGCCGTCCTTCAGACCGCTACGCCCGGCCATGACGGAGAAATACCGACGGAATCGGGCGCGAATTTGTGATCGCGGCGCCACGCGGCTAAAGTTGCGGAATGACTGAAATTTCCAGCTCCGATTTTCGCCATCCACTCCGCCACGTCCGTCTCGATACGATATTGCGGCTGCGCTGGCTGGCGGCGCTCGGCCAGCTCAGCGCGATCTTCATCGTGGCGCACGGGCTGGAATTCGACGTTGCCATTATTCCTTGCGTCGCCATTGTCGGCCTCTCGGCGCTGGTCAATCTCGCACTGCAGATCGCGTTCAATCCGATGCAGCGGCTGGAACCGGTCTATGCGGCCGCATTGCTTGCGCTCAACATCGTCGAACTTGCGGCGCTGCTGTTCCTCACCGGCGGGCTGCAAAATCCGTTCTCGTTCCTGTTCCTGGCCCCCGTCCTGATCTCGGCGACGGCGCTGCCGATCCGGCTGACCATTGCACTTGGTGTGCTCGCGGTTGCCTGCGCCTCCGCACTGGTGTTTTTCCATCTGCCGCTGCCGTGGGACAGCGACGATCCGCTGGTGCTGCCGCCGATCTACCTGTTCGGCGTCTGGCTCTCGATCCTGGTCGCGATCGGCGTCACCTCGCTCTATGCGTTCCAGGTCACCGAGGAGTCCCGGAAACTGTCTGACGCACTGGCCGCCACCGAACTGGTGCTGACCCGCGAGCAGCACCTTACCCAGATCGACGGCCTTGCCGCCGCAGCCGCGCACGAACTCGGCACGCCGCTGTCGACGATCTTCCTGATTTCGCGCGAACTCGAAAAGACGGTTGACGGCAACGAACAGCTCGCCGGCGACCTCAAAACCCTGCGCGAGCAGGCGCAACGCTGCCGCGAAATTCTGGCCAAGATCACCCAGCTCTCCTCCTCCGGCGCACCGTTCGATCGGATGCCGCTGTCGACGCTGATCGAGGAAACGGTTGCACCGCACCGCGATTTCGGCGTCGCCATCAAGGTGCGGCTAGCGGTCGCAGCGACGCGTGAACCGGTCGGCGCCCGTAACCCCGCCGTCCTCTATGGCGTTGGCAATATTCTGGAAAATGCGGTCGATTTCGCCCGGACCACGGTCGAGGTCAACGCCTGGTGGAACGCCGATACGGTCGAGATGATCATTTCCGACGACGGCCCGGGCATCGCCCCCGCCATGCTGAAACGCATCGGCGAGCCCTATTTATCGCGGCGGCGCAGCACCGATGAGGACCAAAGCGCGCGGGCCGGCCTTGGGCTCGGCATCTTCATCGCCCGTACCCTGCTGGAGCGCACCGGCGCCAAGGTCTCGTTTACCAACCGGACCTTTCCCGATCACGGCGCTGTGGTACAAATCGTCTGGCCGCGCGAACGCTTCGAAGCGGACGACACGGCGGCCGATAATGCCTCCTGGAACGGTTCCAACGACCGGGAATGACACCCTGATCGACTATTGAGGGCCTTGGCAGCGCCGTCTGGTAGCGCCATATCTTGTTGAACCTGCAACCGGGGGATACCCGACCTTGAACGCCATCACCGAACTGAACGACCTCACCGACCGCTCGCTCTTGATCGTCGAGGACGACAAGCCGTTTCTGGAGCGCCTGTCGCGCGCGATGGAAAGCCGCGGCTTCGCCGTGACGTCGTGCGATACCGTGTCCGACGGTCTCGCCCAGATCGGCCGTTCCGCGCCGGCTTTCGCCGTGGTGGATCTGCGGCTCGGCGACGGTAACGGGCTCGACGTGGTATCGGCGCTGAAGCGCAAGCGCCCCGAGGCGCGCGCGATCGTGCTGACCGGTTACGGCAACATCGCCACCGCCGTCACGGCGGTGAAGATGGGCGCGGTCGACTATCTCTCGAAGCCCGCCGACGCCGATGACGTGGTCGCCGCGTTGCTCGCCAGCGGCACCGAGAAATCCGAACTGCCGGCGAACCCGATGTCGGCGGACCGCGTGCGCTGGGAACACATCCAGCGGATCTATGAAATGTGCAACCGCAACGTCTCGGAGACCGCGCGGCGCCTGAACATGCACCGCCGTACCCTGCAGCGCATTCTGGCCAAGCGCGCGCCGCGGTAATTTGCCGGCAGGGATCGGCGGCTTCGGTCCTTCAGGCTACTTCTCGATGAGGAGCATCCGCAGGCAGCGGATACATGTCCTTGAACGGCGACGGCTTCCCGATCGCATACCCCTGCGCATAGTCGACACCGACTTCGCGCAGGGCTGGGAGTATCTCGTCGTTCTCGACGAATTCGGCAACCGTGCTCTTTCCCATCACCTTGGCGACGTGAACGATCATTTCGACCATCGCCCGGTCCATCTTGCTGTTCAGCATTTCCCTGACGAAGCTGCCATCGATCTTGATGTAGTCGACCGGGAGGTGCTTCAAGTACGAGAAGGACGACATACCGGTGCCGAAATCGTCAAGTGAGAAGCGGCAGCCCAATTTCTTCAACGCCTCGATAAACCGTTTGGCGCTGTGCATATCGGCGATCGCGCTGGTTTCGGTGATCTCGAAACAGATCATTCCGGGCGGCACCCGGTAAATATCGAATTGCCGGCGTACATATTCAACGAAATCATCGTCGCCGAACGTCGCGCCGGAGAGATTGATGGCGCAGCTCGATAGTTGAGTCGGTTCGGAGCAACTCAACCGTTCGGCGATCAAGGCAAATGCGTTTCGGATGACCCAGCGATCGATCAGCGGCATCAGGCCGTAGCGCTCCGCCGCCGGCATAAAGCTGCCGGGCTGGACCAATTTTCCGTCTTCGTCGCGCAACCTGAGCAGCAACTCGACATGGGAACGATCCTGCTCAGCCTTGTTGAGCGAGCGAATTTCCTGCGCGAACAGACAGAACCGTTGTTCGTCAAGCCCGTTCCTGATCCTCTGCACCCAGGCCATTTCACCGACGCGTTCGACCAGTTCAGCATCGCTGGGATGGTAGACCTGAATGCGATTGCGTCCCTTCTCCTTTGCCATGTAGCAGGCCATATCGGCCGCCCGCAGCGTTGCCTCCATGGCATTGGCCTCGGCGACATGCACGAGACCGACGCTGACGCTGATATTGAAGGAGCATGCATTCCAGACGAACCTCAACTCCTGCACGGCAAGCCGGAGGCGTTCCGCAATCGCGACCGCCGAACCGGCGTCGCAGTCCTGCAACAGAACGCCGAACTCGTCGCCGCCCAATCGCGCCAGCAGGCCGGCGCCGCGAAGATTCTCCTGCAGCAAAGCCGACGTATGTTTTAGCAATTGATCCCCGGCGGCATGACCACAGGTGTCGTTGACGACCTTGAACTGGTCGAGGTCGAGGAACATCAGGGAATGTTCGCTGGGCTGATCGGACAGCCGGTCGAGCGCCACTCCAAGGCGGGTTTCAAATTCGCGACGATTGACCAGGCCCGTCAAGGCGTCATGCGATGCCTCCCAGGACAGCTTTGCGAGGAACTCCTGTTCGGCAGCCTCGAAGCGCATTCGTTGCTTCAGCATTTTGCGCGTATGCCAGACAATCAGCGAAACCAGCGACATTGCCGTCAGCAGGTTTGCCACCGTCAGCACGGACTTGAGAAACCGCGAGCCTTCTCCAAGATTCTCCGAGAAGGCGCTTGCATGGGGCGCGAGCCGCCGATCGATGAAATCGATTTGCTCCTTGTGGAAGGCTGCACGCCCGCCGACCGCGGGACCGCTGGACAACTCCTCATGCAGGAGGTCGCCAAGCGACACCAGCTGATCCAGAAATGGATCTGTCCCTCTCCAGTGCCGGATCGCCGTTTTGACATATGGGCCGTGCTGGAAATAGCGGAAGAGCCGGATCATTCCTGGAATATCGGCGGGATGATTTCCGCCTCCCAGGAGGCCGTCCCGGGCGGCATCCAGATCGGGGGTCGGCTGCTCCAGCGCCCGTCGTGCGACCCGGTCGCTGAGCGGAACGGCGATCGCCTTCCTGAACCGGTCGAAGGACTCTTCGTCAGCGGTCTGGGAATAAACCGAGAGAAAGTGGATGGCGTCTTTTTGGCTCTTCGACCACATGCCCTCGCCGCCGACAAAGGCGCGAACCGACGAGAGCAGCTCCAGACTAAGGCCGGCCAGAAGCCCCTGAAAAATCACAACCGCCACGAAGGGCGCTACAAGCCGCAAAAGGCGATTTTTGCCGCGCGTGGGACCCATCATTTGCGGTGCCTGATCTGTCCTTACGCGCGAAACCGCGCGACGTTAGGGCCTGCTTTCGTTTGGGCCCGATTGCGTTGCCTTTTGTCTGCTGACCGCGCCGGTGTGGCGCTCAAACACCTGATGTCCGCAGTACCGGCAGGCTGTACTATTGGAGTAGGATTGGCGGCTTAAGATCGCGTGCGGCAGGCCCCACGCGCGATATCTAAGATCGATCGTAGTGAAGGGCATGTGAACATCTCGATATCCAATTGCATTTCAGTTTCATCGAATGCCTTTGCCCGCGATTGCGGCGATCAGAGTTCCACCAGCGGAACTTGATGCGCATTTCGATTCAATCTTCAAAGAGCAGACATGACTTCGCGATCTCGCCGCTGCTACGCGCGAAGTTTTGCAAGAGACCTTTCGCCATCTGAAAACAGAGAGGGCGCAGGGAAGACCGGGTGCGCGCTGCACCCGCGGTCTCGTGTGCGGTTTGCACAAAACAAAGTGCACACGAGCATACAGGGCAGCGGAGAACACCCGGCCTTCCCTGCGCAATGGCTTTACGGCTTATGCCGTGATCTCCCCGGAGACGAGTTCTTGGTTGACTCCGTCGCTGCCGTTCCCGCTTGCGCTTCTCCGACAGCTTGACGCCTGCCACGGGCGCCAGGACCACACGGTTTTGCCGTACGCTTATCCACGCCGTCGTCGAGGCGTAAACCAGCGTCCACCGCAACCCGTCCAACGTCCGTGACGACGGCCGACGCCCTTCTGAGTAGGACGGGATGGGCGAATATATGC
>NZ_JAFCMB010000008.1 GCF_018130145.1 Bradyrhizobium sp. AUGA SZCCT0176
ACCGCCTGGTCGATCTCGGTAAGGTCGACGCTGTCGGAGGCCGTGGTGATCGCTGCGGTGCCCTCGACGATCGTCTGATTGCTCAGCGTCGCCACGATCGTCTCGGTGCCCTCGATCAAGTCATCGTTGACCGCCGAAACCGTGAACGCCAGCGTCGAGCCGACAAAGCTCGAGTCAAAGGTCAGCGTCGAGCCGCTGAGCGACACGCCCGCGGTTGCATCCGCCACGGTCTGCAGCGCCGCCAGCAGCGCCGGCGAGTAGTCGGTGCCGCCGCTGGCGGAGCCCGAGGCCGCAACGTCAACCGTGGCGCTGTTGCCCGGATTGAGCGGGAAGCCGGTGAGCGAGATCGTGAAGGTGACCGAAGCGCCGGCCTCCTCGCTGATCGCGGTCTGGTCGGCCGCCATGCTGAAGCTGACCGCCTGGTCGATCTCGGTAAGGTCGACGCTGTCGGAGGCCGTGGTGATCGCTGCGGTGCCCTCGACGATCGTCTGATTGCTCAGCGTCGCCACGATCGTCTCGGTGCCCTCGATCAAGTCATCGTTGACCGCCGAAACCGTGAACGCCAGCGTCGAGCCGACAAAGCTCGAGTCAAAGGTCAGCGTCGAGCCGCTGAGCGACACGCCCGCGGTTGCATCCGCCACGGTCTGCAGCGCCGCCAGCAGCGCCGGCGAGTAGTCGGTGCCGCCGCTGGCGGAGCCCGAGGCCGCAACGTCAACCGTGGCGCTGTTGCCCGGATTGAGCGGGAAGCCGGTGAGCGAGATCGTGAAGGTGACCGAAGCGCCGGCCTCCTCGCTGATCGCGGTCTGGTCGGCCGCCATGCTGAAGCTGACCGCCTGGTCGATCTCGGTAATCGTCAGGCTGGCCGCGCTCTGGCCGGCTGGCACCACTGCCGTCCCATAGGAAACACTCTGCCCGCTCAGGGTCAGCGACAGTGTCTGACCACTTTCGACCAGTTGATCGTTGAATGCAGTCAGATTGACGTTGAAGTTGTTTGGATCACCAGCACCCCAGGTCAACGTCACAGTGGTAGCGGTCTGACCGCTGACGGTCAGCCCGGCGGCGGTCGCCCCATTTGCGATTGACTGAATTACTGCAGCATTAAAGTCGGCATCGGACGCCGTGCCGCTCATGGTCACCGTTACCGAGGCGGTATTCGGCCCGGTGAGAACATCGCCTCCCTTGGCGATCGTGAACGTACCGGTATCGTCGGCGGTGTTCTCCTCGCTGATCGTCGCCGACTGCGTCGATGCATCATTGCCGGACGCCTCTGAGGCGACCGTAACCCCAAAAGTAACGTTCGCAGGCAAAGACTGGCCGAAATCATTCCCCTTCCAATCGCGAATATCGAACGTCTCGATCTGCGAAATCTTCAGATTGATACTTGTGAATAAAAATTCAGCGGTGCCGGTCTGTAGAGTTTTGGTGCTTGTATTATTTATGATAAAGATCTTCAGCGCAGCGATATCTGCTGCGAACTTGGCCATGAAGCCAGCATCTAGGAGCTGCGCCTCGCCGAGAACAATTCGGAGCGTATCAATATCCGGACTGGTCGCACCCTTTCCAAGTGCAACGGAGCCGGTGCCACCATCATAAGTATCTAGTCCCGTAAAATTGCTTGGGCTTACTGTATTATAACCAGTTGTGTTGTCCGCAATGTTGAGTGTGTTCGAGGCGATAATGAGACTCGATGTCCACTCCTGAACGCCGGTCGAACCGCGCCACTGATTCTCCCAGACGTTAAAGATTAAAAGATCGGTGCCCGAACCGCCTTTAACATCGTCAAAGCCACTGCCGCCGTTGAGTGTATCGTCGCCCGATCCGCCGTTCAGCTTGTCGGCGCCATCACTACCGTAAATACAATCATTTCCACTCCCGCCGACCAAATTGTCGCTGCCAGTGGTGCCGTTGAGGATTGTTTCGCCGCTTGCGCCGGTTGCCATTATAAATACTCCACAATTCTATTTGTACAATTCGCGCGTGGACTACCGCGCCGTTAGCCCAATCGATGGATCAAGCCGCGATTGCGGCCTGCAATTTCTGTAATGATGTTTTGATGAGACGACGGCGAAGCGACGCCTTCGCTCGGCGAGAACAGAAAACCGAGGGGATGACTGGGATTGGTCACCGGTCGATCGGTAATCTCCGCCTGATCGTTTGACGACGACACCCACCGCTCGACCAGAACATCGGGCGGTCCGGCCGGTGTGGAAATTTCCTGGAGGCGGGATTCAATTTCGGACCAGTCGAATGCCGGCTCCGACTTCGGTGAAAAAAATACGCGGCCACGCGATTCGATCTCGAACCAGTCGACTGGCTCTGTCTTTTTAGTGAACGCAAGGCGACCCACGGCTCACTCCTCTGCTAACGCAGAGCAGGAGCAATCGCACTCGAAAAGCAACTCACAAGACACCGCCGATTTTCGGCGCGCGATCAACGCAAACGCGCTGACACTAGACAGAATCTGGAACTATTGTGAATTTACTCCGAACGCCATAATCCCTGCCCTATTCATGTCGAGTCCCTAAGGACGCACATGTTCGAAATTTTTTTGTCGCGTCTCTTGATTTGGTCAGAGACAAAGTCGCAGACGTCATTCATTCGTGCTGCTGTTCGCGAGGCCGCCCCTAACTCGTCGCAAATTCTCATTACCGTCTACATGAAGGCGACATGGATTGATTGAACTAAATTGAACGACCGTAAGACTACGGACACAAGCGGCGAAAGAGGTACCTCGAAATAGCGATTGAGAGCAGCACAGCTCGTATTTGCCACTCCGCGGGCTCCTCCGGGAATTGCCAAACGGTCCAACGAGGGATTCGCTTTTCTTGCAACACGAGAGGATCAGGCGCTTCGTCACAGGGCGCAGCAGCGAACTGCTCGGTGCTCGCAAATGAAATTGTGACGCTGAAGTCACCTACGCAAAGATTGCCCACTTCGCTGGCGAACCCTGCCCGGGGCGCCAGCATCCAATCTCATATTTGCCGGGCGATCGTTCATTCTCGCTGAGATGGCCTCACCGAGATCAGCCAAATCGAAGCCGCCGGCGTGCACCGGCGGGTTCGGAAATCAAGAGTCCGGTTTGCCTTATGGCTTTCGCAGGCACAAACCAACGGTCGGTGCCGCCCCGCATTTGGCGCCGTCAGCGGCACCGCCACCCGGGCAGAACACCGACACCAAAATTTCCGTCGATTCGCAGCTTACCGCACCGTCGGCCTGAACGGCTCGAACGGTGGCGACGCCCGCGTCGCCCTTGGGACCCGCGTCACCCTTGTCACCTTTGGGGCCCGGCTCACCCTTGGGACCCGGCGCGCCCTGAGGGCCCTGAGGCCCTTGTGCGCCGGGCTGGCCCTGCGCACCCGCGATACCCTGCACGCCTTGCGCCCCTTGAGGGCCGGCCGGACCCTGCGGACCTGCATCGCCCTTGGGCCCAGGATCCCTCCCGCATGCGCCTAGTGCCAGAGCCAAACCAATCGCGAGTATCGGGAAAATCCTCATGCGACGCCCCCTTGTCATTTCCGCCGTTAATGGCGGTTGCAACACTATGCCTTTAACCACGCCGAAGCTCTAGGGGTGACGGCCGTCCAAAGGTCGAATGAACGCCGCAAAGCACTGATGACGCGTGTTGCCCTATCTCACCGCGATCGTCCAGATGAACAGCGCACACGCCAGCGTGGATGAAATCGTCCGGACGTGGTTCCACAGCGTCCAGTCGGTCAGATAGCGCGCCCATAGCGGTGCGGCCTCGGTACTTGCGGGTTCGACGGCGGCCAGCGCGTTGTTCAGGGGCACGTTGAAGACGGCTGTGCATACGAACATGCCGATCGCATAGAGCACGCCGCCGGCCAGCATCGCGGCGGCGCCCGGCTCACCCCAGCGAAGCAGGCCTGCAACAGCCAAAAGCAGACTCGCAAGCGTGGTCCCAAGAAAGAGCGGCATAAACAGCGACTGCACGATCACGGCGTTGATCGCGTTCATGGCCGTGATGCCTGACACCTGACCGATGCGACCGAGCGCGGTCATGATGAAGGTCGAGAAGGCGAAGTAGAGTCCCGCGATCAAACCGCAGCCGATCGCGGAAAACCACAGCAGTCCGGTGATAACAGATTGAAGCATGGTCATCCCCTCCAGACGCCGGTCGCCGCGGTCCTGCGGGCATAATCGGCAAAATCGCGGGCCGGACGGCCAAGCGCCTGCTCGACGCCATCGGCAATGCGGCTGTTGCGCCCGTCGAGCACGACGGTGAAGAGTTCGTCCATGAGAGCGATGATCTCTTCAGGGACGAACGGCCGCATGCCGGCGGCAAACGCTTCCGGTGAGATCTGCCGGTAGCCGATCGGCCGGCCGGCGGCGGTTGATATCTCGGCCACGGCTTGTGCAAAAGAGAGCGCGCGCGGGCCCGTCACTTCATAGAGCTTGCCGGCGTGACGCTCGTCGTTGAGCGCCGCCACCACGACATCGGCGATATCGTCGGCGTCGATGAAGGGTTCAAGCACCGCGCCCGCCGGCAACGCGACCTCGCCCGCTTTGACGCCGTCGAGCAGATAGCCTTCCGAGAAATTCTGGTTGAACCAGCTGGCGCGGACGATGGTCCATGGCACGCCAGAGGCCTGCAACGCCGCTTCGGCGCGTTGCGCGCCGGGCTCGCCGCGGCCCGACAGCAGCACAAGGCGCTGCAGCCCGTTTTCGCGCGCCAGCCGGCTGAGTTCGGTGATCGCCTCGGTCGATCCCTCCACCGCCAGATCCGGCTGATAGGTGACATAGGCGCTGGATACGCCGTCCAGCGCGGCAGGCCAGGTCTGCGGATCATTCCAGTCGAACGGCACTGAAGTGGAGCGTGAAACCGGGCGGGTGACGCCTTGCGCCTGCAGCAGCGCCCCAACGCGCGCGCCGGTCTTGCCCGTACCGCCAATGATCAGGATCGGGAGTTGCGACATCGGAATTCCCTTTCATTAAACACGAGGATATCTCGGATTTGTCAAATGCGATAAACTCTCGTATTAAATTGGTCAAGGGCTTTTTTTGAACGGGGTGGCGGATGGCGGCGAAGAAGAAAACCGGACCGGACCAGGCAGATACCGGCGCGCAAGGCCTGGCGCGGCTGGTTCCGACGCAGCAACGCAGCCGGGAGCGGTTCGAGCGCATCCTTGAAAGTGCGGCGGAAATCATGGCCGAGAAAGGCAGCGAAGCGTTCCGGATGAGCGACATCGTCGAGCGGACCGGCGTGGCCTTCGGCTCGCTCTATCAATATTTTCCAGACAAGACCGCGATCATCGGCACGCTGGCGGAGCGCTACAATGCCGTTGGTCGAGATTGCGTCCGCCGCGATCTGGCGTCGGTAAAGAGCGCCCGGGACCTGCATCCGGCGCTCTGCCGTATTGTCGACAGCTACTACCAGATGTTCGTCGACGAACCTGTCATGCGCGACATCTGGCAAGCCACCCAGGCCGACCGGGCGCTGCAAAAACTCGACGAGGAAGACGGCGCTTATCTCGCCGGTCTACTCGACGAGGCGCTGCGGCGGATCGCGCCGGACGCGCCCTCTCCTGCGCTGGCGTCGTTCTCGCAGCTGGTCATGACGCTGATCGCAGCCACCGTGCGCCACGCGATCGCGCTGGAGCCGAAGCAAGCCACGCGCATGCTGACGCTGTTCAAGCGGATGCTGCCGAAGAATCTGGCGGCGCTGGAGATATGAGTGCCGATCGCGCCCAAGTCGGCAATAGAAAGTCAGCAATAGCAAGTCAGCGATAGCCGGTCACGTCGGCAGGCCGGCCGGCGTCCTGGACCTCGACGACGTATCGCCACGCATCGGGCCTACTGCCGTCGAGATCGGTAAATCCGTAGATTGTTGCCAGTTCGCCGCTCGACAGCGATTTTCCGTTCCAGCGCGCAACGTCGGGATCGCCGGCAAGTGCGACGACGGCGCGGCCCACGAAGGCCGGGCTCTCCGATATCGCAAAGTGCGGCTGGACCTTGGTGGCATCGCGCCAGTTCGCCTCAGTGACGCGGTAAGCATCGAGCATGGCTTCCGACCGCAACCAGCCCGGCGTCAGCGATACCGCCGTTCCGCCGTGCGGCGCCAGTTCATGGGCTAAAGCGAAGGCCATGCGGTTCACCGCGGCCTTGGCCAGATCGTAGAAGAACGAGACCCGGTAATTCGTGGCGTTGTAGGCGTCGGTACCGTCGGTCATCTCGACCACCAATCCGCCGCGCGTCTTGATCAGCAAGGGCGCGGCGAAATGGCTGGTGATGGCGTGGGTATCGATGGCGAGGCGGAGTGTACGCAGGCCATAGTCGAGAGAGGATTCCCAGACCGGCTTGTTCCACTCCATCCGGGTGGCGCCCCAGATGTCGTTCACCAGGATATGCAGGGCGCCCTGCTCGAATGCGATGCGATCGAGCAGGCCCTGTACCTGCGTGGGTTCGAGATGATCGACCTGAACCGCGATGCCGTGGCCACCGGCCGCATTCACCAGATCGGCGGTTTCCTCGATCGTCTCCGGCCGGTTCATTTCCGATTGCTGCTGTCGCGTCGTGCGCCCGGTCACATAGACCGTTGCTCCCGCCGCTCCCAATTGAACGGCAATGCCGCGGCCGGCGCCGCGGGTGGCGCCTGCGACCAGCGCGACCTTGCCCGCAAGCGGGCCCTTCAATCCAGTGGCTTTCATGGACGGCATCGCTCCCTGAATGCGAAGTTTTCATCGCATCTAAGGAAATGATCCCGCTTCGTAAAGGGAACGAACGTCGCGCCCTGGAGTCCGGTGCAGCAGCTGGCTACTGCTCGAACACCGCCGCACAGGCCGGGCTCAGGCTTGCCTTCTGCCGGCGCAGGCAGGTGGTGATGGCGCGCGCGTTGGGGATTTCGCCGGCGCACAGGCGGTAGACGTCGGGCGTGCAGGCCCGGCGTTGCTCAGGCGTGCCCTGTTGGGCGTTAGCCGACCCCGCTGCGAACAGCGCGAGGAGCAGACCGACCATCGAAGCGCGGCGGATCCGGCTGCGTACCGCTCCAACTCGCGCCACGTGCGTCTTCATGTCCGCATCTCCCTGGTCGGCCCGGCTTGACAGCACGGACGTCATCCGACCGAATACGCGGAATAATTTTCGTGGAATGTGATTTTTCTCACACTTTATGCTGGGCGTTCGGGTCTACCGTGCCCCTCGGGGAATCAACCATTTAGTAACTACGTTTGCCGCGATTGGCCGATCGATAAAATTGGATCGATCCGTTCAATCTGGAAACAAACCGGTTTTGAGAACGTGCGCTCTGGAACCCCGGAGAGCGCGATGAGCGAAGTTGAGTTCGACCTATTGCTGAACGCCGTTAAAACGGCCATTGCGCCCGTACCGGAGGATGATTTCGTGGCCCAGACCCTGCCCTTTCGTCGAACGCCGCGCCCCGCCAACGACAACCGCGCCCCTTGGCCGCTGGTTCCGTTTCCTGAAGGCTGGTACGCCTCCTGCTAAGCGCCTGAGCCTGACGACGGCCTGAAGTTCGTCCGGCCCCTCATATAATCGAGCTAAGTTATTGATTATATGGATGGAGGCCACGACCAGAATTGAACTGGTGTACACGGTTTTACAGTTCTGCTTCCGTCGTACCGCCTAGACCTTGCTCTCCACCTAGTTGGGTAGCAAAATGGTAGCAGCCGCGACGATCGGCTGCATCATCTTTCAAAACCGAATCTTTTCGCATTGCCTTCAGACATAATCAGCTGGTTTCAGGGCCTTGGCAGTCTCACACCGGGCTCGGTGATGGCCGTTTGCCTCGTATTTGTATTGATGGCCTTTGTCGTGTTTCCGCGCACGCCGCTCATTTGCGCTGCCGGCGCAGCTTTTGGCTGGAAGGTCGCTGTGATCATCTTAGTTAGCGGAACAATCGGCAGCATCCTTGCTTTCTTGACCTCCCGCTACGTCGCGTCAAATTGGATTCGCAAAAAGCTTGAGCGGAAGCCGACTTTCGACCTTGTTGCACGCGCCGTAGACGAGGAAGGCTGGCGCATAATCGCCCTGATGCGCATGGGAATGCCCCTTCCTGGAGCTATCCAAAACTACCTGTTTGGCCTGACAAAAATTGACGTCGTGACGTACTCAATATCAACTTTCATTTTCACCGCGCCGCAAGTGTTCTTATATTCCTTTCTAGGCGCGACCGGCCGAGCTTCGCTTCTGAACGACGGCTCGTCGGGGTTACATCTCATTGTTTCGCTGAGCGCGATCGTGCTGATCATGTCAATTATTGCCCTAATCGCATGGCGGGTAAGAGTCTTGCTGATGCGGCGAGCGCCGTTGGCTTAGACCCGCCTGCGCACGTTGGGCACCCAGGCGGGAAGTCTTTCAGATGCCGGCGCTGGCGGCCTGAACGTTGCCGGCATAGGCCTATCCGACGACGATCTTGTAATTGCCCATGCGGACGGCTCGATCGTCCAGCCGATTTATGTTTCGCAGCAATGGGCGCGGCTGATCGCCAAGACATCGCTGGCGCGGCTCCGGTTCCACGACCTCCGACACGCCCATGCGACTCACCTGCTCGCCAATGGCGTCCACCCCAAAGTAGCCAGCGAGCGCTTGGGGCACTCCAAGGTCGGGATCACCCTGGACCCTCGATAGCCACGTTATTCCGGGGATGCAGGAAGATGCGGTTGCGACTGTCGACGCCGCGCTAAAAACGGCCCTCAGGAACCGTGCCGAAACGAATGTAGCAATCCGGTAGCAGGTCGGATCGGAGGGACAAGGGATCAATAAAATTGCGCTGAAAAATCAAATGGTTGGATGGAGGCCACGACCAGAATTGAACTGGTGTACACGGTTTTGCAGACCGTTGCGTAACCACTCCGCCACGTGGCCCCATCGGGGCGGATCAATACAGCCCGCCAATGGGTTAGGCAACCTTCCTCGTTTCCCCATCGACAAAGTTCTGAAACTCCAAATCCGTGGATTTCTGAAACCCGCGATCCGCCCCGCCGTGCGATCAGTCGAGCTCGAACGCGTTCTTGTAGTCGAGCTTCAGCGACGTCGGCTGGTCTTCCTTGAGCAGAAAGCAATTGCCGACCACCAGCACTTCGATATCGCTGCCCATGAAGCAGCGGAAGGCGTCTTCCGGCGTGCACACGATCGGCTCGCCGCGGACATTGAAGCTGGTGTTGACCAGCACCGGGCACCCGGTTTCGGCCTTGAAGGCCGTCAGCAGCGCATGAAAGCGCGCATTGGTGTCGGCATGCACGGTCTGTATCCGCGCCGAATAATCCACATGGGTCACGGCCGGGATGTCCGAGCGTGGGATATTGAGCCGTTCGATACCGAACAGCTTTTCATCACCGGGATTGGCGGGCCGACGGTGCTTCTTCAGCACATCGGCGACGATCTGCATGTACGGACTGTCGCCGTCGAGTTCGAACCATTCGGCGACATCCTCGCGCAGCACGGCCGGTGCGAAGGGACGAAAACTTTCGCGGAACTTGACCCGCAGGTTGAGCGAGCTTTGCATCCTCGGTGAGCGGGGATCGCCGAGGATCGACCGCGCCCCAAGCGCGCGCGGGCCGAATTCCATCCGTCCCTGGAACCAGCCGACTGCTTTCTCCGCAACCAGCGCTTTGACGGTGCTTTCGATCAGCGCGTCATCGGTGAGCGCAGTGAACACCGCCCCCGCCTGCGCCAGGCGCTGCTCGATCTCGGCTTGCGCAAATGACGGCCCGAGATAGCCGCCCGCCATGGCATCGCCGGCGGGCGCCGCCCGCGCCTTGCCGGCAAACTGATAATACGCCGCCAACGCCGCGCCGACCGCGCCTCCGGCGTCGCCCGCGGCAGGCTGCACCCATATGTTCTTGAAGGTGCGCTCACGCAGGATTTTTCCGTTGGCGACGCAGTTCAGCGCCACGCCGCCGGCCAGACACAGATTCTCCGATTGCCCCTCGCGGGCCAGACTGCGGGTCAGCCGCAGCACGATCTCTTCCGTCACCTGCTGCACCGAAGCGGCCAGATCCATGTGGCGCTGGTCCAGGCGCTCGGACGGCTTGCGCGGTTTGCCGCCGAACAGCTTGTCGAACCGACCGTTGGTCATGGTCAGGCCGGTGCAATAATCAAAATATTGCAGATCGAGCCGGAAGCTGCCGTCGTCCTTGAGGTCGACGAGGTGGTCGAGGATCAGTTTTGTATATTTCGGCTCGCCGTAGGGCGCGAGGCCCATCACCTTGTACTCGCCGGAATTGACCCGAAAGCCGGTGTAATAGGTGAAGGCCGAATAAAGCAGCCCCACCGAGTGCGGGAAATTGATCTCGCGCGTCAGGTCAAGCGCATTGTCCCGGCCGTAGCCGGCCGACGTCGTCGTCCATTCGCCGACGCCGTCCAGCGTCAGGATCGCGGACTCAGCAAACGGCGAGGCAAAGAACGCCGAGGCCGCGTGGCTCTGGTGATGATCGGCGAACAGCAGTTTCACTTCCCAATCGACGCTGCCGTCGATCTCCAGGAGATGGTCGCGGAGCAGGCGTTTCTGGAACAGCTTCTCCTTTAGCCAGACCGGTATGGCCTTCCGGAACGACTGAAAGCCGCGCGGTGCGAATGCAAGGTAGGTCTCGAGCAGGCGTTCGAATTTGAGGAACGGTTTTTCGTAGAACACGACGTGATCGAGTTCGCTTGCGCTGATGCCCGCCGCCGACAGGCAATAACGGATCGCGGCGGCCGGAAAATTCGGATCGTGCTTCCTGCGCGTGAAACGCTCTTCCTGCGCGGCGGCGGCGATCTTGCCGTCCACCAGCAAGGCTGCGGCGCTGTCGTGGTAGAATGCGGAGATGCCGAGGATCCGCACGTCGCCACTCAAAACAGGGTACAGACGAACGACGTCAGCGCTGAGCCGTTGTTCACGGCCGGCAATCCTTCCATACGGGCATCACGCGAACCAAAAAGCGATCCCGGAGAGGCAAATGGCTCGTGCAGGCACGACATCAGGCGGACCTTAGAACTGCTGCCGCATGGATTGCGATGGTGGTCTCGGATCGGAGCGCGGCAGCCAATAGGTCGACGATGAACGATCCCTGGCGAGATTGAGGAAATCCTTGCCGAACAGGCGCATGGCCAGCCCAATCGGCAGGATCGTGCCAAAGAAAAGCAAGGCCATGATGACGGGGTTGACCACGCGATACATCAGAAGCCCGAGCTTCAGCCATGCCCGGTTGGCGGGGTTCAGGGTCTGCGGGCGCCACAGGGTCAGGCCTGCGAGCACCGCGGCGGCGCCCAGCCAGAACGGCGCATGAGACGAACCCTGGTAGAGACCGTAACCGCCGATCAGCGAAAAAAACGCGGCCATCGTCAACCCGAAATTGCGGTCGCTTGGCCCGACGACAACCTCGTCATGTTGCGACTCAAGCGATTGCATCGGTACTTTCTGCTGATGTTTTCGGCTTTGACGACAGACAACCCGTCGCTCGCAACCTTCGCTAGCATTATTTGGCGCGGGCTTTAACCCCCTTGCGGCGGCGATAATCGCGCTTCTTCGGCTTGGGTGCGAGTTCCGGCATGGTGGTCTGAACCTCGCGATAACGCGTCAACAGCCGCTCGAAACTGCCGTTGAGCGTTTCGGCGATATCGGGCCGCTTCTCCAACCCCGCCAGCAGCATCGCCGCGGCCTCGATCGTGGAGAGCCCGTCGGCACGCGGCTCCTTGCGGAGCTTTCCATAGCGCGAGGCGCGCTTGGGCCCAAGAATCACCCGTTGGCATTTCAGCATCCACGCATTGCGCCACCACAGCGCCTTGGCCTGGCTCCAGGTGCCGTCGAGCAGCACGATGCCCTCGATATCGCTGAGGATAGCGCGCTGATGCGGTTCGATCTCGCCCTTGCGGTTGATCGCGACGATTTCGTTCTCGGTCTCGAGCTCGCTGACCTTGGCGGAACCAAGATACAGCACCGCCCAGCGCGAGGGATCGTCCACCGGCCGCCCCAGCGCCTTGGAGAGGCTCGGCCAGGACAATCCGATCTTGAGCACGGCGTCGCCAAAATGGAGCGCCGTCAGGCGCGCCGTACCCAGCGTCCGGTCCTGCTCCTGCGGATGCTGCAGGATCAGGAGCGAAACCTTGTTCTCGATCGGCGTGATGCTGTCACAGATGCACAACGGCAGCGGTTTGCCGCAATCGGCGCACTCCGGCACTTCTTCTGCGTCAGGTGTGGCTTTGGCTTCGGATTGTTTTGACATCCGCCCGCTATACGCTGCGCCGCCCACCCCATCAACAATTCAGGGCCGATCCGGCGATTATTCCGCCGGCGCCTGGATTGCGGCCGGTTCGGACCACCGCCGCCGCAACCTGTCGATCAGAAGGTAGATCACGGGTGTCGTGTACAAAGTGAGGATCTGGGACACGAACAATCCCCCGATGATGGTAATTCCGAGCGGCCGGCGCAGCTCGGTGCCCGGGCCGGTCGCGATGACAAGGGGAATGCCCGCGAACAGCGCCGCCAGCGTCGTCATCAGGATCGGCCGGAACCGGGCGGTGCAGGCCTCGAAGATCGCGTCCGCCGACGACAGGCCACGGTGACGCTCGGCGTCGAGCGCGAAATCCACCATCATGATGCCGTTCTTCTTGACGATCCCGATCAGCAGAATGATGCCGACAAAGGCGATCACGGTCAGCGGCGTGTTGGTCACCTGCAGTGCGAGCAGCGCGCCGAGCCCCGCCGAAGGCAGCGTCGAGATGATGGTCAGGGGATGCGCCAGGCTCTCATAGAGCACGCCGAGCACGATATACATCGCCACCAGCGCGCCGAGGATCAGCAGCGGCTGCCGGCCGCTGGTCTTGTTGAAGTCGCCGGCATTGCCGTCGAAACTGCCGCGGATGCCCTCCGGCATATGCAGCTCGTCGACCGCGCGCTGGATGTTGGTGGTCGCGACCTCGAGCGGCACGTTGGGCAGCAGGTTGAACGACACCGTCGTCGAGGGGAACGACTGCGAGTGATAGACCGCCAGCGGCGACAGGCCGCGCTGATAGCGCACGACGGCCGATAGCGGCACCTGCGCGTCGTTGGCGCCGGCGACGAAGATGCGTTCGAGGTTCGACGGATCGGCCTGGAACTTCGGGTCGATCTCCAGCACCACCATGTACTGGTTGCGCTGGGTGTAGATGATCGAAATCTGCCGTTGCGCGAACGCGTTGTTCAAGGCGTTGTCGATGTCCTGGACGCGAACACCCAAGCTCGACGCCGTCTTGCGGTCGATCACCAATGACAATTGCAACCCGCCGGGATCGCGGTCAGAGGACACGTCGGTAATGCCCTCGACGGTCTCCATGCGCTTGCCGACGATGGGGGCCCATTTCTGCAGCAGATCGAGGTCGGTGCTCGACAGCGTGTACTGATAGTCGGAATCGCTCTGCCGTCCGCCGGTCCTTATATCCTGGGCGGCAAACATGAACAGGCGGATGCCCGCGACGCGGTAGAGCGCCCGGCGCAGGCGATCGATCACATCGGAAGTCGACTGCCCCGCCCGCTCCTCCGGTGGCTTCAGGCTGATGAACATGGTGCCGCGGTTGGAGCCGCCGCCACCGGGACCGCCGCCGCTGCCAAGCGAGGAGCCGATACCGGCGACCGCAGGGTCGGCCATGACGATATCGGCCAATTGCTGTTGCAGGCCGAGCATCGCCTGAAACGAGATGTCGGGGGAAGCACGGGTCGATCCGATGATGAAGCCGCTGTCATCGGTCGGGAAATAGCCCTTCGGCGTCTTGATGTAGAGCGTCACCGTCAATGCGATGGTGGCAAAGAACACGACCAGGGTAAGATACGGAAACTCCAGCACCCGCCGCAGCGTCCAGGTGTAGAACGACACGGTGCGCGACAGCGTGCCCTCGACCAGCCGGTCGAACCAGGTGGCACGATCGGAAGTCGCCTCCTTGATGAAATGCGCGCAGATCATCGGGGTGACCGTGAGCGAGACCACGGTCGACACCACGATGGCAAAGGTCAGCGTCAACGAGAATTCGCGCAGCAGCCGCCCGACGATCCCGTCCATGAAGATCAGCGGCGTAAAGGCCGCGATCAGCGACAGGCTGATCGACAGCACGGTAAAGCCGATCTGCTTGGCGCCTTCCAGTGCCGCGGCGAGCGGCGCCATGCCCTGCTCGAGATTGCGGTACATGTTCTCGATCATCACGATGGCGTCGTCGACCACGAAGCCGACCGAAATCGCGAGCGCCATCAGCGACAGATTGTCGATCGAGAAACCGGCAAGCCACATCCCGGCGCAGGTGCCGGCCAGCGCCAGCGGCACCGAGACGCCGGCGGCAATCGTCGGCGTCAGCCGCCGCAGGAAGGCGAACACCACCACCATGACCAGGAACGCAGTCGCCAGCAGCGTAAACTGCATGTCGAGCACGCTGGCGCGGATGGTGCCGGTGCGGTCGACCAGCGTCGAAATCTCCACACCGCCGGGCAGCCATTGCTGCAATTCCGGCAGCAGCGCCCTCACCCGGTCGACGGTATCGATGACGTTGGCGTCGCCCTGCTTGGTGATCTGGATCAGCACCGCCGGCTGCTTGTTGAACCAGGCGATCGAGCGGCTGTTGCGGACGGAGTCTTCCACCTCGGCCACGTCGGAGAGGCGGACGAAATTGCCCCCCGAGCTCTTGATGATGATGTCGCGGAATTCGGCCGCCGTGCGCATCTGCTTGTTGGTCGAGATCGTCTCGCTCTGGCGGCCGCCGTTGAAGATCCCGACCGGGCCGAGTGGGTTGGAATTGACGATCGCCAGCCGCACGTCGTCGGTGGCGATGCCCGCATTGGACAGCGCGACCGGGTTGAGCGCGATCCGTACCGCGGGCTGATCCGCGCCGCTGACGGTGACTTCGCCCACTCCCGGCACCTGCGAGATGCGCTGCGCGATCACGGTATCGGCGACGTCGTACATCGCGCTCGTCGTCAGCGTCTTCGAGGTCAGCGCCAGCACGAACACGGGCGCCGCCGACGGGTTGGCCTTGCGGAACCGCGGCAGTGACGGCAGGTCGCTCGGCAGATCCGCCAGCGAGGCGTTGATCGCCGCCTGCACGTCGCGCGCGGCGCGGTCGATGTTGCGGCCGATCGCGAACTGCAACTGGATGCTGGTGGTGCCGAGCGAACTGGTCGAGGTGATCTGGTCGATGCCCGAGATTTGCCCGAGCCGCCGCTCCAATGGGGCCGCAACCGTCGACGCCATGATCGAGGGGTCGGCGCCCGGCCGCGTGGCGGAAACCCGGATCGACGGAAAATCGACGTTGGGGACCGCCGACACCGGCAGAAACACATAGGCGACGACCCCGACCAGAAAGAGCCCGATCGCCAGCAGCGTGGTGCCTACCGGCCTGCGGATGAAGGGCTCCGAGATCGAGATCGATGCCATTACTGCATCCCCTCGGTGGCGCCGGCGACCGGCGGCCCGGCAGGCCCCGGCTCCGGCACCGCCTTGTCGATTTTGCGGTTGAGCCGGTCGAGCGCCAGATAGATCACGGGCGTGGTGTAGAGCGTCAGCAGCTGGCTCAGCAGCAGGCCGCCGATGATCGAGACGCCGAGCGGGAAACGCAATTCCGCGCCGGTGCCGCTTTCGAGCGCCAGCGGCAGCGCGCCGAACAGGGCAGCCAGCGTCGTCATCATGATCGGGCGGAAGCGCAACAGGCAGGCCTGCACGATCGCTTCGTTCGCAGACATGCCCTTGTGACGCTCCGCCTCAAGGGCAAAGTCGATCATCATGATCGCGTTCTTCTTGACGATGCCCATCAGGAGAATGATGCCGATCAGTCCGATCACCGACAGGTCCTGGCCGCACAGCATCAGCGCCAGAATGGCGCCGATGCCGGCCGAGGGCAGCGTCGAGAGAATGGTGATCGGGTGGATGTAGCTCTCATAGAGCACGCCGAGCACGATGTAGATGGTGACCAGCGCAGCCAGGATCAGCCATGGCTGCCCGGCCAGCGATTTGGCGAACTCGGCCGCGTCGCCGGCATAGACGCCGACGATGCTGCCGGGCATGCCGATGCGGGTTTCGATCGACTTGACCGCCTCGACGGCGTCGCCGAGCGCTTCGCCCGGCGCCAGGTTGAAACTGAGCGAGATGGCGGGGAACTGCGCGTGATGCGAAATCGCCAGCGGCGCGGTGGTCCGCGTCAGCGTCGCGATCGCCGAGATCGGCACCTGACCGGCCGGGCTTCCCGGCGTTGCCGCCACACCCGGCACGTAGAGTTTCGAGAGGATCGAAGGATCGCGCTGATACATCGGCATGGCTTCCAGCACCACGCGGTACTGGTTGGCCTGGCCGTAGATGGTCGATATCTGCCGCTGCGCAAAGGCGTCGTTCAGCGTATCGGTCACGACTTGCAGGCTGACGCCGAGCTGGCCGGCGCGCTGGCGGTCGATATCGAGCGCAGCGCGCAAGCCGCCCTCCTGCGCTTCCGACGAGACATCGCGGAACAACGGATCCCGCCGCATTTCGGCGACGAGCCTGTTGGCCCATTTGGTCACTTCGGCGGAATCGGTGCCGGTCAGCGTGTACTGGTATTGCGAGCGGCTCGACTGGGTCGAGATCTGCACATCCTGCACCGGCTGGAAATAGATGGTCATGCCGGGGATCGAGGCCGTGCGCTGCTTCAGCCGGTTGACCACGACCATGATGTCGTCGTGCCGCTCGCCGCGCGGGCGCAACGTCATCACCAGCCGCCCGACATTGGTGGTCGGATTGACCGAGCCTGCGCCGATCACGGAGACCACGCCGACCACGTCCGGATCGGCCTGGATCGCGGCGGCCGCCGCCATCTGCCGGCTTTGCATCTCGGCAAAGGAAACGTCGGGCCCGGCCTCGGTCACCGCCGTGATCGAAGCGGTGTCCTGCAGCGGCAGAAACCCCTTCGGCGCGACCACGTACATGACCAGGGTAGCGACGATGGTGAGGAACGTCACGGCGAGCGTGGCGCGCTGGCGCTGCAGCACCCACAATAGCGTGCGGTGATAGAGCTCGACCGTGCGGTCGATGAAGCGGCTGACGGCGGCGAGCCCCGGAACGGCGTACTCCTCATGGACGTTCTTGAGCAGCCGCGAGCACATCATCGGCGTCAGCGTCAATGAGACGACCGCCGACGTCACCACCGCGATCGTCAGCGTCAGCGCGAATTCGCGGAACATGCGGCCGACCAGGCCGGACATGAACAATAGCGGGATGAACACCGCAATCAGCGACACCGTCAGCGAAATCACGGTGAAGCCGATCTCGCTGGCGCCCTTCAGCGAGGCCTCCATGACCGACTCGCCGTCTTCCATGTGGCGGACGATGTTCTCGATCATCACGATGGCGTCGTCGACCACGAAGCCGGTGCCGATCGTGAGCGCCATCAGCGACAGATTGTCGAGGCTGAAGCCCGCGAAATACATGATCCCGAAGCTCGTGATCAGCGACAACGGCAGCGCCACTCCCGCAATCAGCGTGGCACGCAGCGAGCGCAGGAACAGCAGCACGACCAGCGTCACCAGCACCACTGAAAGGATCAGCGTAAACTGCACGTCATGGACGGAGGCGCGGATGGTGACGGTGCGGTCGCTGACGATGGTCAGCTTGACGCCCGCCGGGATCGCGCGCTGCACCTTCGGAATTTCCTCGCGGATCTGGCGCACCACCTCGATCACATTGGCGCCGGGCTGCCGCTGGATGTCGATGATGACGGCCGGCGTGCCCTGATACCAGCCGCCGGTACGGTCGTTCTCCAGCCCGTCGATGATGATGGCGACGTCGCCGATCGTGACCGGTGCGCCATTGCGATAGGCGATGATGATCGGCTTGTAGGCCTCCGCGGCCGCGATCTGGTCGTTGGCAGCGATGGTGTAGGATTGCTGCGCGCCGTCGAGCGATCCCTTCGGGCCCGAGACGTTGGCCCCGGCAATGGCGGCGCGTAGATCCTCCATCGAAATGCCGTAGGCGGCGAGCCGCGCAAGGTCGGCCTGCACCCGCACCGCAGGCTTCAGCCCGCCGAGCACCGCGACACGGCCGACGCCGGAAATCTGGCTGAGCCGCTGGCCCAAAATCGTGTCGGCGATATCGCTCATCGCGCGCAGCGAAATCGTCTCCGACGTCAGCGCCAGCGTCAAGACCGGCGCATCGGCCGGGTTGACCTTGGCATAGGTCGGTGGGTACGGCAGGTTTTTCGGCAGGATGCCGGCCGCCGCATTGATCGCGGCCTGCACGTCCTGGGTGGCGCCGTCGATGTCACGGTTGAGATCGAACTGCAACGATATCTGGCTGACGCCGAACGAACTGGTCGATTGCATCGACGACAGCGACGGGATCTGGCCGAGCTGACGCTCCAGCGGCGCCGTGATCAGCGACGCCACCACGTCCGGGCTGGCGCCCGGCAGTTGCGTCGTGACCTGCACGGTCGGGAAATCAACCTGCGGCAGCGCCGACACCGGCAACGCCCAATAGCCGAGCGCACCGCCGATCAACAGCGCGATCCCGAGCAACGAGGTCGCGATCGGCCGGCGGATGAATGGTTCGGAGACGCTCATGGTTGCGTCCTCATGGCTGCGATTTCGCAGGCCCGCCCGATTGTTGGCCTGCCGGTGCCGGCCCGGTCTGTCCTTTTTGATCGCCCTCGCCGCGTTCGCGCCTGCCGCGGTGTTCGCCGTCTTTGGCTTGTCCTTCCTTGGCCTGGCCACCCTGACCGCCCTTGCCGTCGGGGCTGCGGCTGCGCTTGCGCGGCGCGAGGTCGGCGGTCGGCGCCCGGTCATCGGTGCCGATCAGAACCTTGGCGCCGTCGGACAGATTGGCAAAGCCCGTGGTCACCACACGGTCGGAGGTCGAAAGCCCGCTCGCGATCACGGCATCGTGCTCGTTCTGCTGCGTCACCACGACAGGCTTGGCGGTTGCGATATCGCCGGGGCCGATCACGTAGCTGAACGTCCCGGCGGGACCGCGCTGGACCGCCGAGGTCGGTACCACGATCGCCTTGTCGAGCGTTTCGACCTTCAGCCGCACATTGACGAATTGACCCGGCCAGAGCTGGAATTTGGCGTTGGGAAATTCCGCCTTGAGTTTCAGCGTTCCCGTGGTCGGGTCGACCTGGTTGTCGATGCCTTTCAGCGTGCCGGTGTCGACCACGGTGACGCCGTCATTGCCGAAGACGTCGACCGCGAGTGCGCCCTTGGCGGCGGCGGCATTGACCCGCACGATCTGTTGCTGCGGCAGGCTGAACTGTACCGCGATCGGCTGCAGCTGGGTGATGATGACGAGACCGGTCGCATCCGACGCCTTCACGATATTGCCCTGGTCGACCTGGCGCAGGCCGGCGCGTCCCGACAGGGGTGCGATGATCTTGGTGTAACCGAGGGTGGCTTGCGCATTGTCGATCGCGGCCTGGTCGGCCTTCACGAGCGCTTCCTGCTGGGCCACCAAAGCGCGCTGCGTATCGGCCTGCTGCTTCGATCCGGCGTTGGACGCCGCGAGCTGCTGGTAACGCGCGAGATCGAGTTTCTGGTTGGCGAGCTGGGCTTCGTCCTGCGCCTTCTTGGCAACCGCCTGATCATATTGCGCCTGGTAGATCACCGGATCGATTTCGCCCAGCACGTCGCCCTTCTTGACGTCCTGGCCTTCGGTGAAGTTCACCGAGATCAACTTGCCATCGACCTGGGCGCGCACGAGAACGTTATTCAGCGCGCGGACAGAGCCGACGCCATCGAGATAGACCGGCACGTCCTGGGTGCGCGGCGTCGCCGCCAGCACCGGCACCGGCAGGTCGAGGCGCGCACCGCCGCGACCACCGCCGCCGGCATTAGGCTTAGGCTGAAACGCGTACCAGCCGATGTAGCCGAGCCCGCCCAGGATCACGAGCGTCACGGCCAACGAGACCATGCGCTTGAGCACGCGCGACCAGAAACCCGGCTTGCGCACTTCCGGGGGTTTGGTGTCTTCCTCTGACTCCGGCTTAAAGAGCATCGACCGGCCTTTCCATCCTAGGCTCCCAGCCGCCCCCCAGCGCCTGATACAGGCTGACGATCGCGAGCAGCCGGGCCAATTGGGCCTGCGACAGCGAATCTTCCGCCTGGAATAACGTCAATTGCGTATTTAGCACAGTTACGATGTCGGCAGTTCCGGCCCGCAATTGCTGCTCGGACAGTTGAAACGCCCGCCGCGAGGACGCCACCACCTCGCGCTGCAGCCGCAGCCGCTCCGTGGTCTGGCGGATCGACATCAACGCATTGTCGACATCGGCAAAGGCCTGCACCACCGTCTTGCGATAGGTCTGCAGCAGTTCATCCTGCCGGGCCTTGGTGTATTCGAAATTGCCGAGGATCCTGCCGCCGTCGAAGATCGGCTGGGTCAGGCTGCCGACCATGCTGAAGAACGCGGCGTGCGGCTGAAACAGCGACGTCAGTGCGGAGCTCTGATAGCCACCCTGCCCGGTCAGTTGAATGCTCGGGAAAAACTGCGCACGGGCGTTGCCGACATTGGCGGTGGCGGATGCCAGCTGGGCTTCCTGGCGCCTGATGTCGGGGCGTTGCGTCAGGAGCTCCGACGGCAGTCCGGGCGTGACGCGGGGCGAGGCAACCTGGTTCAGCGTGCCGCCGATGACGCGCACCGATTCCGGCGGCCGCGATACCAGCGTCGCCAGCGCGTTGATGTTCTGGTCGAGCGTTTGCCGCAGCGGCGGCACCAGCGCGCGCTGGTTGGCCACGACGGTTTCCTGCTGGGCGACGTCGAGATCGTTTCCGGTGCCGGCCTGCAGCCGCTGCTTGATCGCTTCGAGGATCCGGATCGCGCTGGCGATGTTGCGCTCTGCGGTGCGAATCCGGTCCTGCGCCGCGAGCACCTGGAAATAGGCGTTGGCAACCGTGGTCAGCGTGGTCAATGCGATGACGTCGCGGTCGAAGCGGTTGGCAACGGCGGTCTCTTCTGCCGCCTGGGCGGCGTCGCGATTCTTGCCCCAGAAATCGAGCTCATAGCTGGCGCTGAGCGAGGACTGATAGTTGACGACCTCGCGGCCGCCATTGGTAAGGCCGCTCGCGCTCGAGCCGGAGGTGCGGGAATAGCTTTCCGAACCGGTGCCGCTCAGATTCGGCAGCAACGCCGCGCCGGCAATCCGGGCCTGCGCATCGGCCTGCACGAAGCGTGCGGTGGCGGCGGCAATGTCCAGATTGACGGTCTGGGCCTCTTCCATCAGCGTCGTCAGTTCCCGCGAGCGGAAACCGCGCCACCAGTCGAGCGTCGGCGGCGCGTCCTGCGGCTTGGTCAGGCGGGCGGCCTTGTAGCCGTCGGGGACGTCGAGCGCGGGATCGGGCAGATCCTTGGTCAGGATGCAGCCCGCCGAACTGGCGACCAGCCCTACGACCGCGAACGACCGCGCCAACCGGCTTACACCTGGAAACCGCATTCGCCAGCCTTCAACCACAGCCCCCGGTATTCGCTGGGTCACACCCGTTCTCCACCGGGCAAATTCCGGCGTGGCCCGCGATGAACGCTTGTTTGAGTGGTCTGCGACCCGTTCACGGGGGTGATGCTTCCGTTGGAACCGAGCCGTCATACTACCCTTGCGATCAGGGCGCGGACAGTCCTGGAACCATCCCGACGATCGCTGGCGCCAGCGCGCCAATCGACGATCAAAAGTGCAAGTTAGCCTTATTTTATCGGCCTTGGAACGCGATCGGGATGATGTCGGATCGTCCAAACCTTACGAAGATTTCACGGGTTTTTTCCGCTATTCCCACTGCCCAAATCCATCTTCGCGCATGAAAACGCGCCTGCGGCCGATTCGATACTCCGGGAACTCCCTGCGCAGCTTCCACGAAGGGGACAAATGCGGGTCGCCTGGTGTCGGAAAGGGAATCGCCGGCAATGCTGCGGCCTCGATCCTGTCGAAGCATTATCCAGTCATTGATCGCGAACTCCGGCCTGGCGGACAACGTCACCATCATCGGCTCCGTGAACTTTGTCGCCTTCCTCAGCAACCGTCGCCTCGCTCGGCGAACGGCTCGCTTTTCCCGTCATCCGCAAGCGCATTTCCGGGCAAGATTATGCCAAGGCGCTCGCGATCTGGCGAAGCAATTTCCGCGCGCCCTGGCCGAACCTGATGCCGTCAGGGAAATATCGCGGCGCGTCAGGTGGTGTTCGCAAATCCGGATGACCGGCTGCGACTTAAGCGCTGGCTTGTATGCCCGGCAGCCGTCCTTTAGGGTTCGCCCAACGATCAGGCAAAGCAAACCGGCAATTCCAAATGACCTTCAACAAAGACGTCATCGAAGCGATCGGCAACACGCCGCTCATCAAGCTCAAGCACGCTTCCGAAGCGACCGGCTGCACCATTCTCGGCAAGGCCGAATTCATGAATCCCGGCCAGTCGGTGAAGGACCGCGCCGGCAAATGGATGATCCTGGAAGCCGAGAAGCGCGGCGACCTCAAGCCCGGCGGCCTGGTTCTGGAAGCGACCGCGGGCAATACCGGCATCGGTCTTGCCGTCGTAGCGAGCGCGCGTGGGTACCGGACGATGATCCTGATCCCGGAAACCCAGAGCCAGGAAAAAAAGGACATGCTGCGGCTATGCGGCGCGGAACTGATCGAAGTGCCGCAGCTGCCGTACTCCAATCCGAACAACTACCAGCACGTCGGACGACGGCTCGCCGCGCAGCTGCGCAAGAGCGAGCCGAACGGCGTGCTGTTCGCCGATCAGTGGAACAACCTCGATAACGCCAAGGCGCACTACGAATCGACCGGCCCCGAGATCTGGCAGCAGACCGGCGGCAAGATCGACGGCTTCATCTGCTCGGTCGGCACCGGCGGCACGCTGGCCGGCACCAGCCGCTATCTGAAGGAAAAGCATCCGGGCATCGTCAACGCCTGCGCCGATCCCCATGGCTTTGCGATGTACGAGCTGTTCAAGAACGGCACGGCCAAATCGACACCGGGAGACTCGATCACCGAGGGCATCGGGCTCGGGCGCGTCACGCCGGTCATCGAGACCGCGAAGGTCGACGACGCCTTTCTGATCTCGGACGAGGAAGCCGTAAAGGTGATCTACGACCTAACCGAGCACGAGGGCCTTTGTCTCGGCGGCTCCACCGGCGTCAACATCGCGGGCGCGATCCAGCTCGCCAAGCAGCTTGGGCCCGGCAAGACCATCGTGACCATCCTTGCCGATTCCGGCGGCCGCTATCAGTCAAAGCTGTTCAATCCGGCTTTCATGCGAGCTAAGAATCTGCCGGTGCCGGAATGGCTGGAGAAGCGCCCGAAGGTCGACCTGCCGTTCGAGAAGGTGTGAGGCGGACGCGAAATCGCAGGGTGGGCAAAAGCGCATTGGCGCCGTGCCCACCATCTATCCAGATATCGTACCTTGATGGTGGGCACGCTTCGCTTTGCCCACCCGACGAAGCTAATGCCGCAATATCTGGCTGAGGAACAACTTGGTCCGCGCGTGCTGCGGATTGGCGAAGAAGTTTTCCGGCGTGTTGGATTCGATCACCTGGCCTGCGTCCATGAACACGACGCGATTGGCGACTTCGCGCGCGAACCCCATTTCGTGCGTGACGACCAGCATGGTCATGCCTTCATTGGCGAGATCGACCATGGTGTCGAGCACTTCCTTGACCATTTCCGGATCGAGCGCCGAGGTCGGCTCGTCGAACAGCATGACCTTGGGGTTCATGGTCAGCGCGCGGGCGATCGCCACGCGCTGCTGCTGACCGCCAGACATCTGCCCCGGATATTTGCTGGCCTGGTGCGGGATCTTGACCCGCTCCAGATATTTCATCGCGGTCGCCTCGGCGTCCTTCTTGGGGATATTGCGCACCCAGATCGGCGCCAGCGTGCAGTTCTCCAGCACGGTCAAATGCGGAAACAGGTTGAAGCTCTGGAACACCATGCCGACTTCGCGCCGGACTTCGTCGACGCGCCGCAAATTGGGCCCAAGTTCGATGCCCTCGACGACGATCTCGCCTTCCTGGAATTCCTCCAGCGCATTGATGCAGCGGATCAGCGTCGACTTGCCCGAGCCTGAGGGACCGCAAATGACGATGCGCTCTCCCTTGGCGACACCGAGGTTGATGTCACGCAGGACGTGAAAGTCCCCGTACCATTTGTTGAGAGCCTTGATGCCAACGATCTGATCTGTGCTCATGCTCATTCACTCAATTGCGGCGATGCGCGTTCAGCCTGTTCTCGACGAACAGCGAATAGCGCGACATGCCAAAGCAGAAGATGAAGTAGATGATCCCGGTGAACGCAAAGCCGGTGAACAACGTGGTCGGCGTCGACCAGTTTGGATCGGAAAACGACGCGCGCAACGATCCCAGGAGATCGAACAGCGCGACGATCGAGACCAGCGAGGTGTCCTTGAACAGGCCGATGAAACTGTTGACGAGGCTGGGGATGACGTGGCGCAACGCCTGCGGCATCACGATGAGCCCGGTCGTTTTGGCCCAGGACAGGCCGAGCGCGCTTGCCGCCTCGCCCTGCCCGCGCGGGATCGCCGCCAGGCCGCCGCGGATGTTTTCCGCCTGGTAGGCGCCGGTGAACAGCGCGATCCCGATCAGGGCGCGCACCAATCCGTCGATGGTGAACCCCGCCGGAACGAACAGCGGCAACATATAGGTTGCGAAGAACAGCACCGTGATCAGCGGAACGCCGCGCCAGAACTCGATGAAGGCGATCGAGAAAATCCGGATCAGCGGAATCGACGAGCGCCGGCCGAGCGCGAGCGCAACGCCGATCGGCATCGATGCGACGATGCCGGTGACCGCTACCACCAGTGTGACCAGCAACCCGCCCCATAGCCGCGTATCGACAACGGGCAAGCCACCCCGGTCCAGTCCCATGACCGCGATGACGATGCCAATGCCAGCGAAGATCGCAAGGCAGGTGATCAGAGGACGTGAGCCGGCGCGCAAGCCGCCAGCGAACCAGAACACCAGGGCGCAGGCGATGATGGTGGTCAATGCGAAATCGGCCCACAGCGGACTGCCAAAAGCCTGGACCTGGTCGCGCAGCCAGGTCAGCGGCAACAGCAGCCAGGAAACCATCGTCGAGAGCAGCACGATCAGTTGACCGAGCAGCCAAAGCAGCGGTCCGATCACCGCCGTCGCCTCACCCGCGGCGGCCAGCTTGCGCCCGCTGTCGCCGATGCTGTCGTTGAACCCCGACAAAAGCCCGGCGGTCCAGCTGACACCGAGGCCGCGCAATCCGCCGCCATGCAGCAGGAAGAACGCGATGACGGGCAATGCGATGAAGAACAGTCCGGCGTTGAGGCCCTTGGCCGGCGCCCGGGGAATCAGCAGCGGCAGCAGCAGGATCGCGGCCATGAGGAAGACCAGATTGACCCGCCAGCGCTCCGGCTCCGGATAGAAGCCGTAAATGAACTGACCGATTTTCGCCTGAATGAACGGCCAGCAGGCGCCAACCACGTCTCCGGCGTTTTTGGCGAGACACGCGGTGCGGTCGTTGCCGGTCCAGACCGCATCGATCAGCACGAATCTCAGCGCGGGCACGGCGACGAACCAGAGCAGCAACGCGCTGACGATCGTGATCAGGACGTTGGTCGGCGAATTGAACAGCCGCGTGCGCAGGAAGCCGACAAAGCCGGTGGTCTTGATCGGTGCTGGACGCTCGCCGACGAGTTCCCCGCGCACGAAAACGGATGGTGTGGTCTCGCTCATCACCCCATACTCCGGCCGATACGCCATCCGTAGAAACTCATGATCGCGCTCGTGACCAGCGAGATCACGAGGTAGACGCCCATGGTGATGCCGATGATTTCGATCGCCTGCCCGGTCTGGCTCAGCGTGGTGCCGGCAAACACCGAGACCAGATCAGGATAGCCGATCGCCACCGCCAGCGTGGAGTTCTTGGTCAAATTCAGATACTGGTTGGTGAGCGGCGGCAGGATCACGCGCAAGGCCTGCGGGATCACGATCAGCCGCAGCACCGAGCCACGCTGCAGCCCAAGCGAGGAGCCGGCTTCCATCTGCCCCTTGTGAACGGACAAGATACCGGCGCGCACGATTTCGGCGATGAAGGAGGCGGTGTAGGTCGACAACGCCAATGTCAGGGCGACGAATTCCGGAATGACCCGTGAGCCACCGGAAAAGTTGAAGCCCTTCAGGGCCGGTATTTCAAACTTTACGGGCGCGCCGAAGATTTGCGTCGCAAGGAGCGGAAGAACGATCACCAGGCCCAGCGCATAAGGCCAGACCTTGATCACCTTGCCGCTCTGGAACAGCAGACGCCGGGAATAGCGCCACAACGCGATCGCAGCGACGATCGCGATCAGCAACGCGATGACGAACGGTTCGAAACCCGGCTCGCCGATCGGCTTGGGGATTACCAAGCCGCGATTGCTGAGAAAGAAGGTGTCGAGCACCGAGATGCTCTGCCTGGGATTGGGCAGCGCAGCCAGCACCGCCAGATACCAGAACAGGATCTGGAACAGCAGCGGCAGATTGCGGATCAGCTCGACATAGCCGCCGGCGATGCGCGACAGCAGCCAGTTCGGCGACAGGCGGCCGAGCGCCACCAGGAAACCAATCACGGTGGCGAAGAAGATTCCGATCACCGAGACCAGCAGCGTATTGAGCAGGCCGACCAGGAAAACGCGGATGTAATTGTCGGACCCTGAATACGCAATCAGGTTCTGGCTGACGTCAAAACCTGCCGTGTTGACCATGAAGCCGAAGCCCGCGGTAATCCGCTGCGCCTGCAGATTGGCGCGGGCATTGGCGACGATCTCGTAGGCGATCCAGGCCAGTGCGGCGACGAACACGAGCTGGATGACAAAACCGCTCCAGCCCGCGCTGCCACCCAGCGCCCTCTGCAGTTTTGGGAGCAACTGCGACGGTGGTTTTCGGGGTTCGATGGCCATCGCCGCAGCCCTCCGCTGACGATCAGCGAATCGGCGGCGCGTACTGGATACCCCCCTTGCTCCAAAGCGCGTTGATGCCGCGGGCGATTCCAAGCTTGGAGCCGGCGCCGACGTTGCGCTCGAAGGACTCGCCGTAATTGCCGACCGCCTTCACGATCCGCGAGACCCAATCCTTGGTCAGGCCGAGCTGTTCGCCAAGATTGCCGTCGGTGCCGAATACCCGCTTCATCTCCGGCTTGTCCGATTTCGCCATCTCATCGGCGTTCTTCTGGGTAATGCCCAGCTCTTCCGCCGTGATCATCGCGTAAAGCGTCCATTTCACGATGTCGAACCACTGGTCGTCGCCATGGCGCACCATCGGGCCGAGCGGCTCTTTCGAAATCACTTCCGGCAGCACGACATGATCGGCCGGGTTCGCGAGTTTCAAACGATCGGCATAAAGGCCGGACACGTCTGTCGTGAAGACGTCACAGCGTCCGGACTCATAGGCCTTGACGGCCTCGTCGTTGGTGCCGAATGCGATCACCTCGTACTTCATGTTGTTGCCCTTGAAGTAGTCGGCCAGATTTTGCTCGGTGGTGGTGCCTTGCTGCACGCAGACCGACGCGCTGTTCAATTCCAGCGCGGAATTCACCTTCAGCGCCTTCTTCACCATGAAGCCCTGGCCGTCATAATAGGTCACGCCGGTGAAATTGGCGCCGAGCGAAGTATCGCGCGACAGCGTCCAGGTGGTGTTGCGCGACAGCACATCGATTTCGCCGGACTGCAGCGCGGTGAAGCGATCCTTGGCCGACAGCGGCACGAACTTGATCTTGCTCGGATCGTTGAAGACCGCAGCTGCGATCGCTCGGCAAATATCAACATCCAGCCCGGTCCAGTTGCCCTTGTCGTCCGGAGACGAGAACCCCGGCAATCCCTGGCTGACGCCGCAGGAAAGCATGCCACGGTCCTTGACCGTTTTGAGGGTTTGCGCCGAGGCGGCCTGGACCGAAAGGCCGGCGGCAACGGCAAGGGTGAGAACCAGGGATACGCGTTTCATGGGCAAGGCCTTTCAGGGGTCGTGCGGGAACGTTGGCTTGTCGTCCTCGAACGCTGTTGGGCCAACCCGATGATCCCTCGCCCAAAAAAGCGCCAATCTGACCCGACAGTTTGACACGCAATACGGTCGGACAGGGATCGAAGGTCGCGGCAGGCCCCTCAACGTGCGGCGACTGGTAGTTGTGCCGTATCACAATCCGACTGGCGAGCCGGGTCAAGGGGTTGACGGCCGACTTCTGTATTCTGTGAGTAACTAAACCGGCCCCGCCCCCGCCGGCCGGCGGTGTTTTGGCCATCTGTCGTGGCTGCGGCAAAACGTCTTTGATGGCGCGAACGCCTGAGTTTTTCGAACGCCCGACCGTCCAGACCGCAAAATCCGAAACCAGACTGGCGCCTGAGGCCGCGACGCCAAAGCCCGGGTGGGCTGTGCGAGCCTCGTCATTCCCTGCGACAGCTATCGCCCGGCGCCGGGCGCCGGGCGCCCTGACGCTGCGGCTTCACATCGGGCTCGAGAACGTCGATGACCTCAAGGCCGATCTTGACCGGCGCTTCACGGCGTTGAAGGCCGCCAACCAGCGCCGCGATTTCTGCAAACAATCTCCGCGATCCGCTGCTGCACAGCGGCGGATGCGGCGCGTGCCGCGACGGTCTTATCCGTAGAAACCCGTATTCTTGCAGGCGCGGAAACTAACCGCGCGTTCACCATGACGGCGAATCCCGCCGTTCTCGCCCGCAAATCATTCACCCCTCAAGTTCCCTTATACCATTGCCCCGTTAGTCATGCCGGGTGGGACGGCCATCGACGCCATGCGGATGATGGCGCCCAGCGTAAGAGTAGACAGTAAAGCGTATGAATGCTGCTCGTATCGTAGTTCTAGCCAACGCGCTCAGTGCGGGCGGCGTTGCGACCTATCTCGCGCGCGGATCGGGCGAGAACTCCGCCGCTGCCGAGCCGGTCGCGCCGCTGCCGACCACTGAGATTCTGGTCGGCAAAAGCCTGCCGAACGGCCGGGTCAAAGTGATCCTTTCCCGGCGCGAGAAAGGCCCGGACCGCGGCGGTCCCGAAATCATCAATTCGGAAATCATCCCGACCAACATCCGCATGCTGGCGATCGACCATGCCCCCAAGGACAAAGAGGGCATGAACGCGCTGGTCGGCAAGGCCGGCACGCAGTCGCTGCGCAGCATCACCGACGTCAACTTGGTCGTGGGTGGATCCGACGACCAGGCCCCGAAGCGGGGCTCAAGCATCAACGTGGTTCGCTACGGCATTGCGAGCCAATCGACGGCACAGAAGTGACCGAAAGGACGCGGGGAATGAAGTTCGGGGGTAATCAGTCAGCGATGCGAACGGCTGCGGTCGGGGCCTTGTTGTTTTCGGCCATCGCCACGCTGGCGCTCAGCCCGTTGGCATCTGTTGTGGCGGCCGAGCTCGACAAGGAGCTGGCCAGGGAGCTGTCCAAGGATTCCCTCAAGGATCCGGTGACGACTTCTGCCATCGGCCCGGTCAAGGAACGCTTCCTCTCCCTCGGCGTCGGCAAGTCCGTGGTGGTGGACCTGCCGCGCGACGTGAAGGACGTACTTGTCGCCGATCCCAAGATCGCCAACGCCGTCATTCGTTCGGCTCAGCGCGCCTACATCATCGGCGCTGCGGTCGGTCAGACCAACGTGGTGTTCTTCGATGCCGACGGCCAGCAGGTCGGCTCCTACGACATCGCGGTCAAGCGCGACCTCAACGGTGTGCGGGCGGCGCTCCGGCAAACGCTGCCGGGGATCAATATCGAAGGCGTCGGTGAAGGCGTCATCCTGACCGGCTCGGTATCGAGCCCGATCGAGGCCCAGCAGGCCGGCGACCTCGCCGCGCGGCTGGTCGGCAGCGCGGACAAGGTCGTCAATTCCATCGCCGTCCGCGGCCGCGACCAGGTGATGCTGAAGGTCAACGTTTCCGAAGTGCGACGCGACATTATCAAGCAGATGGGCGTCGATCTCAGTGCGAGCATGAATTACGGCACCGCGGTCGTGAACTTCAACAACAACAATCCCTTCACCGCCTACGGCCGTCCGCTGGTGTCTGACAATGGCCTCGCCGCCTCGAGCATCCTCAAGGGCCTGCCGACGGTCACCGCGACCATGCGCGCGATGGAATCCGCCGGCGTGGTCCGCACGCTGGCAGAGCCGAACCTGACGGCGATATCCGGCGAGTCCGCGACCTTCATCGCCGGCGGCGAATTTCCGATCCCCGCCGGTTATTCCTGTGATCCGGTCACGCACATCTGTACGACGCAGATCCTGTACAAGAAATTCGGCATCTCGCTGAACTTCACGCCTGTCGTTCTGAGCGAAGGACGGATCAGCCTGCGGGTGATGACCGAAGTCTCGGAACTGTCGACCGAAAATGCCATCACCCTGAACCAGAACGGCGCTGCGCTGACGATTCCCTCGATCAGGACCCGTCGCGCCGAGACCACGCTGGAAATCCCCTCAGGCGGTTCGATGGCGATGGCCGGCCTGATCCAGCAGCAGACCAAGCAGGCGGTCAACGGATTGCCAGGCGTCAACCAGCTCCCGATCCTGGGCGCCCTCTTCCGCAGCCAGGACTTCGTCAACAACGAGACCGAACTGATGGTTCTCGTCACGCCCTATGTGGTCCGCGCGGTTGCCCAGAAGGAATTGTCGCGCCCCGACGACGGGTTTGCACCGGCGTCCGATTCCCAATCGACGCTGCTGGCCCGCATCAACCGGATCTATGGCCTTGCCGCCCGCGTCGGGCCGGTCGGCGCCTATGAGGGCAATTTC
This sequence comes from Bradyrhizobium sp. AUGA SZCCT0176, assembly GCF_018130145.1. Lineage (GTDB taxonomy): Bacteria > Pseudomonadota > Alphaproteobacteria > Rhizobiales > Xanthobacteraceae > Bradyrhizobium. The sequence goes on from NZ_JAFCMB010000008.1 coordinate 30,664, forward strand.
GGCTTCATCATTGACTGAGACGACACGGCTCCACGGACGGGGATGAGGACAGAACCATGACAACCCAAACGAAGGTCGATCACCGTCACAGCTGGCGACTGCTCGGCGCGCTGCTCGGCCTGTCCGCTGCGCTGGGGGCCTGCCAGCAGACCGGCGAGATCGTGACCGCGACCGTTCCCACCGATTACCGTCAGCGGCATCCGATCGCCGTTCAGGAAGGTAACCGCTCGATCGTCATTTTCGTCGGGCACGCCCGCGGCGGCCTCTCGGCCCCGCAGCGCAACGACGTCATGGGACTGGCCCAGACCTGGGCCCGCGAAGGCACCGGCGCGATCATCGCCGACGTGCCGGTCAACACTGCCAATGCCCGCGCGGCCGAGGCAACGTACCAGGAAATCCGCTCGATGCTGACCGCAGGCGGCGTGCCGTCAAGCGCGATCAGGCTGCGTCATTATCAGCCGGATAACCCACAAACGCTTCCGACCATCAAGCTGATCTATCCCAAGATCTCCGCGGTGGCCGGTCCCTGCGGCCTGTGGCCGGAGGACCTCGGGCCCAACATCTACGACACCGGTTACAATGAAAACCGGCCGTACCACAATTTTGGTTGCGCCACCCAACGCAACCTCGCCGCCATGATCGACAACCCGGCGGACCTCGAGCAGCCGCGGCCCGAAACCCCCGCCTACACGATGCGGCGCAACGCGGCCTTCGAAAAATACCGCAAGGGTGTGTCGACCACCACCACCTATCCCGAATCCGACAAAGCCAAACTGAGCGATACAGGTAAATGATCAGCCGGTCCCGAAAAGACTCCGAACAAGAGCACGACCTTACGCGGCCCGCCGATGAATACATTTCGCCGGCGCCGCGCGTATCGGTGCAGGCCTTTTGCGCATCGGCCGCGACCGCCACAACGGTGCGGTCGGCCAGCGAAGACCGCCGCCTTGGCAAGGTTCACCTGTCCGTTCATATGGGCGGCATCGCCGCCGCCATCGATGCCTATCACAAGGCCCCGACGCCGAACGTGATCATGCTGGAAACCGAAGGCTCCAGCGACATGCTCGACGGTCTCGATGAACTCGCCACCGTCTGCGACGCCGGCACAAGGGTCGTCGTGATCGGCAGCGCCAGTGATGTCACGCCCTATCGCGAACTGGTGCGTCGCGGCGTCAGCGACTACGTGGTCGGGCCGGTCGAAACCCTCGATGTGGTGCGCGCGATCTGCAGCCTGTTTTCCGCGTCCGAAGCCGTCGCGGTCGGCCGGATGGTTGCTGTCGTCGGCGCCAAGGGCGGCGTCGGTTCATCCACGGTGGCGCACAATGTGGCCTGGGCCATCGCACGCGACCTGGCGCTGGATTCCGTCGTGATCGACCTCGATCTGGCGTTCGGCACCGCCGGCCTCGACTACAACCAGGACCCGATACAGGGCATCGCCAACGCGCTGTTCCAGCAGGATCGGCCCGACAGCGCGCTGATGGAGCGCCTGCTCGCGAAATGCTCCGAGCGTCTCAGTCTGCTGGCAGCCCCTGCGACGCTCGAACAGGTCTACGATTTCGGTGCGGACGCCTTCGATGCGATCTTCGATACGCTGCGCATGACCACCCCCTGCATCGTGCTCGATGTCCCGCATCAATGGTCGGCGTGGACCAAGCGCGCGCTGGTCGGCGCGGACGATATTCTGATCGTTGCCGAGCCTGATCTCGCCAACATGCGCAACGCCAAGAACATGCTGAACGTGCTCAAGGCAGCCCGGCCCAACGACCGGCCGCCGCTCTATTGTCTCAACCAGGTCGGGATGCACAAGCGCCCGGAAATCACGCCGCGCGAATTCGCCAAGGCGATCGAGGGCCAGCCCATCGCGACCATCCCGTTCGATTCAAAGATGTTCGGCACGGCAGCCAATAACGGCCAGATGATCCAGCAAATCTCCGCCGGTCATCGCACCACCACGATGTTCCTGCAGATGGCGCAACGCCTGACAGGTCACGCCGTGACCAAGCGATCACGCGGTTCGCTGCTGGCGCCGATCATGCCGATCATCAACAAGCTGCGCGCCGGCGGCAGCCGCTAAGGCGCGGCGGGCAACGGGGCGGGCTCACGCCTCCTCCCGTTCGCCCGCGGTCAATTCGAGCGCCCGGACGCAGCGCCCGGCATCTTGCCGCCCATCTCGGCGCGCGCATTCTCCTTGCGCGACAGCATGAGCTTCAACTGCGCGACGTTGGCGGCCGCTTCCTCGGGCGGAAGGTCGGCCTTCGCGATCTTCTCAGCCTCGGCCGTGTTGCCCCGCAGGCCGACCACCAGCGCCAGATTGGCCCGCACGCGCGCGTCGTTGGCCGCACGGCTATGGGCGCGACGCAACGTCTCCTCCGCCTTCGGCAGGTCCTTTGAAAGCACGTAAGACAGGCCGAGATTGGAAAGCACCGACGGTTGGTCGGGCGTGATCTTCAGCGCGCTCGAATAATACTGCCGCGCTTCCTCGAACCGGCCGAGTTGGTCGAGCACCGCACCTTGCGCGGAGAGTATCCGCCAATCCGGATTGTCGGGGGTGTGGGCGCGGCCGAGCACGTCGAAGGCCTGCTGGAAATTGCCATTGTCGGCGAGCGCGCGGCCGTAGCCGGCAAGCAGCGCCTTGTTGCTGGAATGGGCGATGGTCGCCTGCTCCAGCACCGCGACCGCCTGCGACTTCTGTCCGGTGGCGCGCAACGCTTTGCCGTATTGCAGGGCCGCGTCGGCATCCTTCGGGTTGGCGCGATAGCGCGCCTCGAAAACCTCTACGTCGCGGCGCGGGTCGGCGGCGCGGCTGGTTTCGGCTTTCTCACCGAGCGAGCCCGTGACATCCGACGACGTCACGGCCGTCTGGCAGCCGCTAAGCCCCAGTGCGAGAATCGCCGCGGATGATGTACACGCAAGAAGTCGCGCGAATTCAGATGGTTGGAACAATTTCTGGAACATTTACTGGACCCGCGTCGGCGACTGTCCAGAATGCTCACAGCTTAACCCTAAATTCGGGTTAAGCAGGCCGTCTTTACGGTAATGGGCGGCCGCAATGGCCTGTTTAGCATCGGCCACGCGGCTGCGGACCGGGCTCTGATCCCGGCCTCGCCGCATTCCTGTACTAGTCGACGAATTGAGCGCCGAGTTCGCAGCCGATCCGCCATGCGAGCTTGCACTGGCGCGGCCGCTGACCGGTCGAGAAAATCACGGTGAACTCGGGGGGAATCTCCGGATATTCGGCGATAATCTTCACTCCGCCGTCCGACACGTCCGTGATCATGCAGTCGCGCGGCAACCCGCCGGTCCCAAACTGTATCTTCGCAAAGTTTCTGCACACACGACGTTCGCTTCTGCGGCGATTCGCTAACATCTTTGCCCCTGGCCCTGATCGAGAAAATTGGTGTCTCTCGTTTACAGAAGAATTGTTGGAATTGGCCTAGCGGAACCGATCGCAATGTAATCGAAGTGTAGCGGTTGTTTTCCAGCTCTGCTTACCCTGCGCTTGTGCAGACACGCCCCGCGGGTTCGGCAAGCCACGCCGATCGCGCCATCGATAGCTGCCTTTGGCTCCTGCCGGCACATGCTCTCCTGCAGCCACCCACGCAATTTTCGGCAAATTAAAGGGTTGATCCGCGCCCTTTTGGCGATAGCCTGAACTTTCGACTCGCGCTGCCGGAAGCTATTCGCATGGGAACCGTCGTTCTTCTCGACCTGATGGGTGGCGTTGCGCTGCTGCTGTGGGGCCTGCATATGGTCCACAGCGGAATCCTTCGCGCGTTCGGCCCTGACCTGCGTCAATTGCTGGCGAAGGGGCTCAACAATCGCTTCACCGCCTTCGCGGCCGGCCTCGGCCTGACGGCGCTGCTCCAGAGCAGCACCGCGACGGCGCTGATCACAAGCTCGTTCACGTCGGAAGGCCTGGTCAGCCTGGTGCCGGCGCTTGCCATCATGCTCGGCGCCAATGTCGGCACCACGCTGATCGTGCAGATCCTGTCGTTCAAAATCGCCGCCGTCGCCCCCGTCCTGTTCATCATCGGTCTGGTGGCGTTCCGCACCGGACCGCGCTCGCGCATCAAGGATATCGGCCGCGTCTCGATCGGGCTTGGACTGATGCTGCTGGCGCTGCACATCCTGCTCGACACGCTAGCGCCGGCCGAAAACGCGCCGGGCATGCGCGTGTTCATGAACGCCATCACCGGCGACCCCGTGCTCTGCATCGTCGTCGGTGCGGTCGTGACCTGGGTGGTGCATTCCAGCGTCGCCAGCGTGCTGCTGGTGATGTCGCTGGCATTTGCGCATTTCATTACGCCGGTGGCGGCATTGGCGCTGGTGCTCGGTGCCAACCTCGGCAGCGCGATCAATCCGATTGTCGAAGGCGCCCGCCGCGACAACCCCGCCAGCTACCGCCTGCCGCTGGGGAATCTCGCCAACCGGGTGATCGGCATCGCACTGGTGGCGCCGTTCCTGAACCCGATCGCGGATCTGCTGCAATCGTGGCAGCCGGACCCCGCCAAGGCCACGGCGCAATTCCACATCGCGTTCAACGTCGTGATGGCGCTGCTTTTTATCGGCCTGCTCGACGGCATCGCGCGGCTGCTGAAAAAACTGCTGCCGACGCGCGTCCGGGAGACCGATCCGCTGCGGCCGCGCTATCTCGACGAGAGCGCGCTGGAGACCCCTTCTTTGGCGCTGGCGGACGCCGCGCGTGAAACGCTGCATATGGGCGACCATGTCGAGGTCATGCTGCGCAAGGTGATGGCGGCGATGATGACCAACGACCGGGCGCTGGTCGACCAAGTCTCGCAGATGGACAACAGCGTCGACAGCCTCGACGAGGCGATCAAGCTCTATGTCACCAAGCTCACCCGCGGCAGCCTCGACGAACGCGAGGGACAGCGGGCGATGGAGATCGTCTCCTTCGCCATCAACCTCGAACATATCGGCGACATTATCGACAAGAATTTGAGCGAGCTTGCGACCAAGAAGATCAAGCGCCGGTTCCAGTTCTCAGCCGAGGGCGCCGAAGAGCTCTCGGCCTTCCACAAGCGCACGATGGATTCGCTGCGGATCGCGTTCGGCGTCTTCATGTCCGGCGACGTCAATGAAGCCCGCAAGTTGCTGGCGGAGAAGGCCGCGCTGCGCAACGCCGAGCTTGCCGCCACCGAGCGGCATCTCGACCGGCTGCGCGAGGGCCGGCCCGAGACCATCGAGACCACCTCGCTTCATCTCGACGTGCTGCGCGATCTCCGGCGGATCCACTCCCATATCTGCTCGGTCGCCTACCCCGTGCTCGACGCCGCCGGCGAACTGGCGGCCTATCGTTCTTCCGAAAGCGATATGGCGGCGCTGCCCGCACCGGCCGCGGGACGCAGCGGTTAGCGATCCAGCGTCCTCGACGCGCTGGCGCGGTTCTTCACGATCAGCATGATGTTCCGGATGTAGATGATGGTGGCCAATGACTGGCCGAGGATGATGACGGGTTCGCGCTTGGCGATGCCGTAGACCAGCGTCATCATCCCGCCGCCCATCGAGAAGAACCAGAACGCCATCGGCACCACGCTTTGCCCGACGCGCTCGCTCGAGATCCACTGCACCAGGAAGCGCGCGGTGAAGAACAATTGCGCGACCAGGCCGAACGCCAGCCAGAAATCGAACTTGGCGACGAAGACGTCGTAAAGGTAATCGCCGAGCGCCTGCCCGTATTGAATCAGCATCAGATCACCTCGGTCGCAATGGGCGTCGACTTCTTGCGGCGGATCAACCACCAGACGCCGGCCAGATCCATGATCCCGATCCATAGCCGGTCAAAGAAGCCGTAATTTGATACGCCGGAATGGCGCGGGCGGTCGATCACATCGACGTAAGCAATGCCAAAACCTTCACGGCGCACCAGCGCCGGCAGGAAACGATGCAGCCCGTCGAAATAAGGCATCGACAGGAATACCTCGCGCGGAAAGGCCTTCAGCCCACACCCGGTGTCGCGGGTGCCGTCGCGCAAAATCCCGTTGCGCACGGCATTAGCGATCCGCGATTGCATTTTCTTGAAACCGGTGTCCTTGCGTCCGACCCGCTGGCCCGCGGCAAGGCCGATGCGGCCGCCGCCGCTCTCGACCGCCGAAATCAGATCCGGCAGAAACGCCGGATTGTTCTGTCCGTCGCCGTCCAGCGTCGCCACAATGGCGCCGCGCGCCGCACGAACGCCGCTGCGCACCGCCGCCGATTGTCCGGAGGATTTTTCATGCCGGAGCTGCCGGAGATTGCCGTGCACCTTCATCAGCGCTTTGAGCCGCTCGGCGGTGGAGTCGGTCGAGCCGTCATTGACATAGATGATCTCATAGGCCCAGCGGCGGCCATCCAGCGCGGCCGTGATTTCCGTAATCAGCGGCGCGACGTTGTCGGCCTCGTTGCGCACGGGCACAACGATGGAAACGGCGACCGCGGCTTGGTCGGAAGAAGGCAAATCGGCACTCATCGGTTGGGCTGGGGTTGGATCGGCTTGCACGGACCGGAACCGGTTCCGTCAGGCCTGCGCGGCGTCCGCTTTTATGGGGCGAATGCGCCCCGGGCAACCCTTTTGAGGCGTCCCGAGGAAGGCCCTACCAGCGGCAGAATTGTGCCGTCGCGGTGGATCGCAAAGCCGAGCCGCCGCGCTGCGAACCAGTAGCGCACGAACATCGCGCCGATCGTGCCAACCAGCGCGCCTGCGACCACGTCGCTGGGATGATGGGCCAGCAACACCAGACGGGTTGCACAGATGACGAGGGCATAGACGAGCATCGTGGTCCGCGCCTGCGGCCACAACGCCGACACGGCAAAGGCCAGCGCGAAAGCGCAGGTCGCATGGCCCGAGGGGAAGCTCGAATAGGCCCCCGTTCCCGCAAAGTGCGAGAAATGGAACACATTGCCTTCGCCGCCGACAAACGGCCGGCCGCGTCCGACGCTCCATTTTATTACTTCGGTAATCAGCGCGGACACCATCACCGCGCAGAACAAAAACTGTAAACGCGTGCCGAGACCGAGCAACAGGGAGCGCTGAATACCACTGAACGCGGGTGCTGCTATCGCAACCAAGATCAACAGCGCGCCCAGCGCCGCCAGCACATATTCATCCTTGCCGAAATCGGTGACAATGCGCATCCACCACAGCGAGGGCGTACCCCGCTTCGGCATCTGGCCGATCTCCCAGGCATCGAGCACGAACATCAACGCGATGATGGCGGCGCCAAGGCCGGCCGACAGCAGCAACGCGTGACGCGCCGCCCGGCGGCCCGCCTCGGCCCGCCGCGAGTGCGACGGCGTCCGCGCGAGCTGGGTCAGCGAGCGCCACCCCAGCACCACAAAGCGCGAAAGATAGTTTTGGGATTCGGCGATGACGGTCGGCGCTGGCATCTTATTCTGTGCCTTCGGAGCGGAAGATTGCGATTGAAACCGCCTTGCCCTGCGAGATGTTATAACCCTCGACACGCGTCGCCACGTTATAGCGCAGCCCGATTGCTTCGGCGCGCTGGACAAAACCGCGCTCCGAGCGCGATTCCACCAACGCAAAGCGGCAGGTGCCCTGCCCCAGGAAATCGGCAGCGCCTGATCCGTCGGTCAACAGCGTACTGGTTCCGGTCATGAAGACGAGACTGGGCTCATGGAAGCCGGCAGCCGCGGCCTTCGGCCCGACGCAGACGACGTTGCGCAGCGCGCGCGCGATGCCTGCGCTTGGAAACAGCGTCGTCAGCGACGGTAACACGATGCCATAGACGGCGATTGCCAGGCACATCGCTGCAATCACGGCATGCAACAGCGAGCGCTCGGCGCGGCTTTCCTCGAACAGCCACCAGGCGATCAGGCCGAAGATCATCGCCGCCGCCAGCACCGGCCAGGCCGGAAACACCGGCTGATGCGTCAGCTTGATCGCCGCGACGATCGCGATCACGGCCGTAATCGCGGGGATCGCAAACCACCAGGCCGCGCCGCGCCTCAGCCAGGAGCGCGACAGCACTCGGCGCTCGAGAGCGCCGACGGTCAGGATGGCGATGGCCGGATAGAGCGGCAGCACGTAGTGCGGAAGCTTGGTCATCACCAGCTCGAACACGATCCACGACGGCACCAGCCAGGCCAGCAGATACTGCGCGCCGGGCTCGCGCCGGGCCCGCCATACCGCCGGAGCCGCCATCCCCGCCAGCGGCGCTCCGGGCCAGAACGTGACCCAGAACAGCAGCAGATACAGGCCGGGCGGCGCGCCATGGGACTCCTGTGCGGCGAGCTTGCTCAGCATGTCGCCGCCGAGCGAATTGGTGAAGAACGCATCGCCCGCGCGCCAGAAAATCGCGACGAACCACGGCAGCACCAGCACCAGCGTCCACATCAGGCCCCAGACCGGGCGCATGCGCCACAGCCAGACCGCCGAGCGGTCGAGGATCGCCAGCGCCGCGATGGTCAATCCCACGAACATCAGGATCAGCGGGCCCTTGAGCAGGATGCCGCCGGCCAGCGCGGTCCAGAAAATCGCGGGCGAACTCCACGGCGGCCGCGCCGGATCCTCGCCGCGCTGCCAGGACAGGTAGACCCGCGCCATCGCCCCCATCGCGGCGGTGACTGACAGCAGCAGCATCGCATCGGTCTTGGCGAGCCGCGCTTCGGCGCCAAGCAAGACACAGCTGCACATCATCAACGCCGCCAGCGCGGCGCCGCTCCGGGTCACGAAGGCGAGCGCCGTCCAATAGGTCAGCAGGACCGCGCCGATCGCGCCAATAAGCGAGGGAAGGCGATAGAGCCAGATGCGCAATTCCGCCCGCGGCAGGCCGAGCTTCGAGGCGGTTTCGACCACGGCGGCCTGCATCCAGTAAATGCCGACGGGCTTCTTGTAGCGGACGTCATCCTGAAAGCGGATGTCAACGTATTCGTCGCTTTCGACCATCTGCTTGGTCGCCTGCGCAAACCGCGCCTCGTCGCGGTCGATGGCCGGAATCGAGAAGAAACCGGGCACGAAAAGCACGATGGCGCACAGCGTCAGGAAGATGATCGCGCGGAAATGGCTGGCTGTGGCGAAGTCAAACGCGGCGAGCAGCCTGCGGCTGGAATTCGCAGGTTTCACAGACTGTTGGCCTGCTCCAAATCGCCGGGGTTGCACGGTTTCAACCATCTTGTTCGCATACGATGAAACCGCACTGCAAACAACACCGCAGTTCCCGCTATCCGGCGGTGTTCCCGGCCCCCTGATCGGTCAAATTGTACCTGTTTATTGCACCCGGATCACCACGGTGTCGGCGGCGCCGGTCGCGTCGATGACCGTGAGGCGTGCAAAGCCCGGTCCGGGCGGCTCGACCAGACGTTGACGCCGGCTGCCGATCTCGCCGACCGCGATACCGTTCACCAGCATGGTCAGCGGCAGCACGCCGCCAGCGACCTTGACCGGCATCGCCGAGAATTGCCCGTCGTTGGAACGGTCGACGTCGATCCGTGAACCGTTCAGCGGAAACTGGATGCGCGGCGCCTGATCGCTGCCGGTGCGGACCAGTTCGCCAATGGGGCGGAAGCGCCGCAGCGGCACCGGAAGCTTGGCGTTACCAGCGATCAGCGCGCCCTTGGGCGGTTTCGGCAATGGCGCAAAGGTTTTTCCGGTGCGCGCGAAGGCGTCGAACAGGATCGGCGCGGCGGCGGTACGGCCGACCAGCCCGGCCACCGGCGCGCCGTCGGGACGCCCGACCCATACGCCGATAGTGATGCGGCCGTCGAAACCGACCGACCAGGCATCGCGATAGCCGTAGCTGGTGCCGGTCTTGAAGGCGATCCGGTTGTGCACGCCGTTTTCCGGCGGCGGCGTGCCGATCAGGACGTTGCCGACCTGCCAGGCCGCGGCCTGATCCATCAGCCGCATCGGGTCGCGCTCGTCCTTGGCGATCATTATTTCGCGCAAGGGCTTTGTGGTGCCGAGCCGCGCCAGCCCCGCATAGAGTTGCGCCAGATCCTGCAGGGTAACGCCGACGCCGCCGAGGCCCATGGCAAGGCCCGGCGCTTCGTCTTTCGGCAGCACCAGATTGCCGCCGGCCTGCTTCAGCCGCGACGACAGCCGGCTTGAGCCGACGCGGTCGAGCAGCGCGATCGCCGGCACGTTCAGGGACAGTTGCAGCGCCTTGCGCACGGGCACCGTGCCCTGAAACGTCATGTCGAAGTTTTCAGGCGCGTAGGAGCCGAACCGGATCGGACGATCGTCGATCAGGCTCTCCGGATGCACAAAGCCGTCTTCGAAGGCGAGACCGTAGATGAAGGGCTTTAGCGTCGATCCTGGCGAGCGCACCGCGCGGGTCATGTCGACCTGCCCGGCGCGCCGCTCGTCGAAATAATCCGACGAGCCGACCCGCGCCAGCACGTCGCCGCTTTCATTGTCGACCGCGATCATCGCTACCGAAATGTTCGGCCCCTGCGCAATCGCGCGGTCGCGCGCCAGCGCTTCAAGGGTCTTCTGCAGGCCTGCATCCAGCGTCAGCTTGATGACCGGCGTATCCTTCACCGTCGCCATCGACTGGTCGGAGGAATGCGGCGCCAATATCGGCATCGGCTTGCGCAGCCGCGGCACGGAGACGGCCTTGGCCTGAACCGAATCCTCTTCGGTTACGCGCTGCTCATTCACCATGCGTTCGAGCACGCGATCGCGCGCGGCGCGGGCGACCTCGGGATGGCGGTCGAGGCGGCGGGTCTCCGGCGATTGCGGCAGCGCCACCAAGAGCGCCGCTTCCGCCAGCGAGAGCCGCTTCGGCTCCTTGCCGAAATAGGCGATCGAAGCGGCGCGCACGCCCTCCAGATTGCCGCCGAACGGCGCCAGCGCCAGATAGAGATCGAGGATCTGATCCTTGTTCAATTGCCGCTCGATCTGGATCGCGCGCACCATCTGGCGCAGCTTGGCGTAGACCGAGCGCTCCCGCCGCGGCTCCATCAGCCGCGCCAATTGCATCGTAATCGTCGAACCACCGGAGACGATGTGGCCGCGCGTCATCAGCTGAAGTGCGGCACGGCCGAGCGCCAGCGGATCGACGCCGCGATGCGAGTGGAAGCGGCGATCTTCGTACGCCAGCAGCAGCTTGAGGTAGCCAGGATCGACGCCGGTTTTGGCATCGACCGGCAGCCGCCAGCGGCCGTCGGCCATCGCATAGGCCCGCAGCAATTTGCCGTTGCGGTCGACGATCGAGGTCGAGACCTTGCGCGCCTGCTCCAGCGGCAGCGGGCCGAGCGAGGCAACCCAGCCGGCGAACGCGCCGGAGATGGCGAGAAGTACGACAGCCATTGCTGCCGCGAAGCGAACGATGCGTCGCTTTCCAGCACCGTCATGGTCCCGGCCATCCACGTCTTGCTTTGTATCAACAAAAGTCGTGGATGCCCGGGACATCTGCGCGAAGACGCGCTTCGCGCCTTTGCCCGGGCATGACGACTTCTGCTGGTTCGCGGGCGCACTCATTTGGCCGGACGCACCTCCACGGTGCCGGTGCCGGTGCGGCCATAGCGCGAGGGATTGTACATGTCCTCGACATAGGCCTGCGGCAGCACGTATTTGCCGGGGGAAACCGCGCGCACGACATAGGCGACGGTGAACACCGCCGTATCGTCGCTCGCGCGATCGATGGCCGCGGTGAAGCGGTCATCGCGGAACTCGGTATTCTCCGGCTCCTCGCCGTCCTCGATCCAGTCCAGTGTGTTTTTGTCGCCGGAAGACACCAGCCGCGGGTTGTCGATCTCAAGGCCGGCCGGGAGATAGTCGGATACCATGATGTGCCCGTATTCCGGCTTGGCCTCGGTGATCTTCAGCACCACGGCGAAACGATCGTTCTGCTTGGCCTTGCTGATATCGGCGGGCTTGCCGTCGAGCGTGAAGTAATTGCGCTCGATCTTGAAGCCGTTCGAGGCGGCCGGCTCCGGCGTGACCGGCGAACCCGAGACCGACACCACCGCCTGCACCGGTGCATCGCCGGTGTTGGTGATCTTGACCGGCCTGCCTGCCATCTGCTCCGCCTTGTAGCTGCGATAAGCCGCCGTCTTGATCGGCGAACCATCGATATCGAGCGCCATCGTCTCCTTCGACAGCGCGCGCGAGGCCAACACCAGCCAGGCGTTTTCCTGCGTCGAGGTGTAGGGCGTCAGTCCCCGCGCCACTTCGACCCGCTGCACCGCCTGCGTCAGCGTCGCCCGCGGGGCATTGCCTTCGCTGGCGAGCGACACCAAAGCTGCGGCATCGCGTAAAGCGCTGCCATAGTCGACCCGGCCGAACTCGATCACGGGCTTCGGCGCCAGTGCATCGAGCGCAGCGCCGTAGACGCGTTCCGCCCTCGCCTTGTCGCCGACCAACGCCAGCGCCGCCGCCAATTGCGACTTCGCAATCGGCGTCGCCAGATTGCTCAGCTTGGTGTCGGCGAGGTAGCGCAGGTCGCCGATCGGGGCGGCGCCATTGCGTGCCAGCACGTAGAGGCCGTAGGCCAGATCGCGGCCGCCGTCCTTTTCGGGCTCGTTGGCGTTGACCACCGAGTTGCGGATGCGGTCGAGCGCGCTCTTGAACAGCACATCCGGCACCGCAAAGCCCTTTTCACGGGCGCGGGTCAGGAAGTCAGTCACATAGGCGTCGAGCCAGGCATCGTCGCCGCCCGCCGACCAAAGGCCGAACGAGCCGTTCGAGCCCTGACGTGCCAGCAGCCGCTCGATCGCGTCCTTGATGCGCTGATCGACCGCGGTGTCCATCGCCAGATGGGCGCCTGCCGCAAGGTCGTTGACGTAGAGCAGCGGCATCGCGCGGCTGGTGATCTGTTCGGAACAGCCGTGCGGATAGCGATCCAGCGCCTTCAGGATGGTCGCCGCATCGAGTGCGGTGGACAGGCTGACGGAGAGCGACACGCTGCCCGTTCCCGACACCAGGTCGGTAAACATGTCCGAGGTCAGCGTCAGGCTCTCGCCCTTGGCCAGGGTGCGGATCGAGCGGCGCGCCAGGACCTGCGTCGCCGCCTTGACGTCGAGCGCATAGTGCCGCGCCAGCGCCAGGCCGTTCGGCCCCTTGATATCGACGTCGAGATTGGCGGTGCCGGCGCCGCCGGCGTCGATCGCCAACGACATCGAGGTCCGCTGCTTGGCGGCGAGTTTCACAGTCGTCGCGGCATTGCCGGTTACCTTTACGGGCCCCGTCGTTTTGACGTTAATCGTATAGTCGCCGGGTGCACCTTCAACGTTGTCGAGATCAAAGCTCATGGTGCCGCGGTCGCCATTGAGCAGGAAGCGCGGCAATGTTGCCGTCAGCACCACGGGATCGCGCACGGTGACGTCGATGGTGGCGCGGCCAAGCCTTGTCGCACTCCAGGCCACCGCCATGACACGCGCGGTGCCGGCGAACTCCGGAATGTCGAAGCTGATCTCGGCGGACCCGTCAGGGCCGACCGTGACGATGCCGGAATAAAGCGCGAGCGGTTTCTGGGTGGGCGGGCTGCCCTGCAGCTCGGCGCCGGCACCGTCACCGCCGGTCTTGAGCTGGCCGCGGGTACCCTGCATGCCGTCGATCAATTGCCCATAGAGGTCGCGGATCTCGGACGTGAGGCGGCGTTGGCCGAGATAGAAATCATCCGGCGCCGGCGGCTTGTAATTGGTCAGGTTCAGAATGCCGACATCCACCGCGGCGACCACGATCTTGGCGTCTTCGCCGGGGTTGAGCCCGCCGAGTTTGACCGGAATCTTCAGCGCGGTGCCGGGGCGGACCAGCGGCGGCGGCGAGAGCGCCACCTGCAGCGTGCGGGCCTTCTTGTCGATGCCGAACCATTTCAGGCCGATTGCCCGTCCGGGCATCCGCAGCGCCGCGGCGTCGAGCGGACGGCGCAACGTCGCCAGCACATAGGCGCCGGTACCCCAATCCTTGCCGACTGATAGCTTGACCTGCTGGGTGCCTTCCTTGACGTCCACGGTCTGGGTGGTGAGCAGGCGGTCGCCCAGGACGTTGATGGTCAGCTTGCCGGCCGTGCGGGCGTTGACCGACACCACCATGGTATCGCCGGACGCATATTCCGGCTTGTCGATCGAGGTTTCGAGGAGATCGGGGGTGTCGGCGCTGCCGTCCGAATACCAGCCGACGTCGAACTGGACCGAGGTGACCGGCCCGTCCGCCTCGGTCGATTTGACGTCGAGGCGATAGCGGCCAGGCTGCGGCGCCAGCGACACCCGCGCCGCCTTGTCGGCCGTGAGCGTCAGGTCGCCATCGGCGACGCGCGAGGTCGATTTGACCGGCTCATATTCCCAGGACGAATTCTGCCGGTACCACTGGTAGCGGGATTCCATCTTCAGGAGCTCGTAACGCAAGCCATCGCGCGGCAATTGCTTGCCATCGGGAGCGACGAACACCACGTCGAATTCGGCCTTGTCGCCCTCGGCGACGCTCTTGTCGCCAAACAGCGGCTTGATGCCGATCAGGGGCGTGGCAGGCGCCACGGGGAGTACCAGCTTGCGCTCGACGGCGCGGCCACCGGCCTCCGCCATCCGGACGAAGATTTGCGCCTCCTGCGGGCGGGTCGAAGTTGGCGCCTTGGCCAGCGACACCGGGAACGTCGCCACGCCATTGGCATCGGCCTCCGGCAGGTTCTCGATCGGGGTGCGCTCGTTGCTGGCGGTTTCCTCGTCGGCGACGCCGAACTGGTAGCCGGGATAGCCCGGCCGCCCGGAGGCTGCCGAGGTGACCAGCATGTCGCCTTCGAGCTGCAGGCCGGAAGCCGGCGCACCGTAAAGGAAACGGCCATCGACCTTAAGTTCAACTGGAACTTCAGCTTTGATCATTTTCTCCTTGCTGGAGATGTTGAATTCGATCCGCTCGGGGATGTAGTCCTCGACCATGAAGGTGGTCTCGCCGACCGCCGATCCCTTGGGGTCCGTGAAGGCGCGTACCCGCCAGGTCCCGGTCGGGACCGCGGAATTGAGCGGCACCACCATGCTGCGGCCGCCCGCGCCCTGATCGGGTAGCACGGCACGGCGGAATTCGACGCCATCCGGACGCTCGATGACGAGGGTGAGCGGCCCGCCGGCCATGGCGTTGCCCTGCCCGTCGCGCAGCAGCGCGGTCAAGTAGACGGTTTCGGTGGAGCGGTAGACGCCGCGCTCGGCATAGACGAAGGCATCGGCGCCCGCCGGCACCACCCGACCGGACACGCCGCGGTCGGTGAGGTCGAACGCGTTGGTTTTGAGGCTGAGGAAAGCGTAGTCCGACTTTTCGCTCATGACCGTCAACAAGGCCGGCGACAGCCCGCCCTCGCCGCGCGCCAATCCAGCCTCGAACAGCACGTGGCCGGAATCGTCGGTCTTGCGGGTCGCCAGGATCTCGTTGTTGCGCGCGATCAGCCGCACCTCGGCCTTGCCGACCGCCTCGGTGGATGCCAGCGAATTGACGAAGACGTGGATACCGTCATTGCCTGAAAACGCCGACAGGCCCATGTCGGAGACGATGAACCACTGCGTCGCCAGCCGGCCGTCATCATCGCTGCCGGGGCCTTTGGCTGACGCCGTCATCACATAGACCCCCGGCTGCAGGTCGCCGAGCGCCTGGTCAACCGGGAAAGCGGTAATGACGTCCTGGTTGAGCGTGGTGGCGGTGGCGAGTTCGCCGGTCCAGACCTTGACGCCCTTCTCGTCGCCGAGATCGCCGAGCTGGTAGGTCGACAGCGTCTTCTGGAAGTCGCTGTCGATCACCGTGTTGATCAAATTGCGGTCGCCGATCCGGAACACGTTGACGTTCACCGCAGGCGTATTGACGCTGACCAGCGGGATGCCGCGCTGGCCGGTACGCGGCAGCACATAGGCGCGGCCGGTAAAGCGCACGAACGGCTTGCGGTCGCGGACATAGATGTTGAATTCGGCCGATTTCGGCAGGGTTTCCTTGACCGTGGACGGCAGGCCGGCACGCAGATTGATGTTGTAGCGCTCGCCGTGCTTCAGGCCGTCGACGCAAAGCTGCTTGCCTTCGGCCGACAGCGCCGGCTTGTCGGTGCCGGCCAGCGCCAGAAACGGCGCAAAATCGACCCGTTTTGCCAGATCTTCAGAGAACTGGAAGCACGCCCGCGGTGACGCGCCGTCGGAGTCCACGGTGTAATCCAAAAGACGAAAACCGTGTTGGTCGCGCATCTTCTCATATTGGCCGCGCACCTCGGCGACCTCGCGCATGTCCAGCGACAGCCGCAGCGCATCCAGCGCCGGGCGCCAGAGCTTGCGGTCGGACATCGCCCGGCCCAGCACAGCCAGCGCATCGGCTTCCTCGGCGGCGTTGCCGGCGCGCTGATAGGCGATGTAGGCCGCGGTCGAGGCGCGCTCGAGCAGGAAGGTCTGTTCGCTCGAGCTTGCGGAACGGATCTGGAAGATGGTCTTGGCGAGTTTGAGCCAGTTGGCACTGTCTTCGGGCGTGGTGCCCGCGATCTGTCCGAGGATTTGTAGGCCGGTGCGGAAGTCGGAACGCTTGAAGGCGCTATCCGCATCGGTCCGCAGCGTCGCGCTGGATTTGGCGACCGGCCCCGCCTCGCTCTTGATCTGGGCCTCCAGCTTGATCGCGGAATCGGCGAGATCGTCGCGTTTGAAGGCTTTGTCTGCTGCCTGCGCTGCGACCAGGCCAAGCGCCAGCGTGGCGCAAACGACTGTGGCGCGAACCAAACCGATCATGATGGAGCTCCTTGGGCGGACGACCGCCTCGTAACGGACGAAAAGTGCGCGAAAAGGTGACGGACTGATGGCGATGGAAGAGGCTTGCGAAAAAGTCGCATGCGGCATGGCTCTGACAGTCCAAGGTCCCGGACCGCACCGACAGGGGTTGCCGGCGCAGCATTGATTGACGGGCGGACCGATGGCAATGGTTCGCCGTCTGGCTTTGTCGCAGCCTGAAGGAAATCGGTTCGGAACGGACTTGGCTCCGAAGCGGATTTTTCATATTGGCAGTGTTAGAAAGACTCCGACGGTCCCATAGCTCAACTGGATAGAGTAACGGATTTCTACTCCGTGGGTTGCAGGTTCGAATCCTGCTGGGATCGCCAATATTTTCAATCGGATAGCTGGTTTTTTCTCGAAAAAGCCGTGTCGCATTCTGTATTGAAGAGAACTCTTGGCTTTCATGGTTGTCGCTCGCCCGGTAACGGACCGAGCAGTCGCGGCTCGACATTCGCTGGTCCGGCGAGCGCAAAGATGGCTTCGCGTGGCACCATAAGAAAGAGGCCGCCAACTGAGATGACCTACGGATCGATAATCCCGGTGCCATCGTCTTCAAGGCGGAACGTACCTCGGCAAGCCATATGATATTTTCGCCCTACAACTGGCATCTCATCTTCCTTGCTGAACGACGACACGTTCACCACAAGTCGCTTTACCAGAACCTCTTTGAACCCATCCGGCTCCTCTAAAATCACCCGCCAAGTCCACTCGCCGTTGGGCGATTCAGCGGCCATCGTATTGTAGCGGTAGCGGATGAGATCGGTCATTGATTGCAGGAGGTCCGATTAGAGCCGTACCGCAGCGCCAAGGCTCAGGACGTAGAGGATGACCACAACCGCCAGCATGGCGAGTACCAGGTCAAAGCGGGACAATCTGAGACGCGACTTTTCCATGGCCGCTCGTCTAGCAATATGGAGCTGATGAATCAAACGGACGCTGTGTGAGACGGGTTCTTTGGTAGACGAAAGACTTCAATCCAGCTTTCGCGCTTCTGCCGGCAGCATGATCGGGATGCCGTCCCGGATCGAGTATGCGAGGTGTGCCGAACGGGAGATCAGTTCCTGTTTTACCTCGTCAAACTCCAGCGGCCCCTTGGTCAGGGGACATACCAACAATTCAAGCAATTTGGGTGAGATCTTGCGAGGCTCGGCCATGGCCATCTCATAGACCGGGACTTCAATCATTTCAATTCAGACTGTCCGGGCGCGTCGCCGATGATGCTTCAGTAAAGGACGCCGGAGGATGGACGACACTGGTTGCCGAAGCGCGCAGAACGGGCGCGCCTCAATAGCGGTACGCGCGCCCTCACCAGCCGCTCACACTCGGAAAGCTCCGACTGCTGGCGCATCTATTACGGTGATGTTCAGGTCGGCACGATAGCGGTTCAGTCAAGGTTGCCGGGTCAAGGCTAAGCGTGGCTATCCGCGGTCGGCAAATTGTTAAGGAGTTGACGGGATCAGAGCGAGTGGATTGAATATGCAGAACAGGATCGTGGCGAGGAACATGCTGCAAATCATCCCGATCTCGATGATCGACGATCGATATCGCAACGGCGCCGGAATATACACGGGGCTCGCTACGTCGTTTGCACCCATCTTTACCAGCGCTTGGCGGTAGCCTTTCCACGATCTTACGTTCTCGATGATGATTAGGGCACTCATCACGGCGATGGCGATGACAAGAAAGTTGGAGAACGTTTCGTAGATCTGGGAATTGCCGCCTCTTTTGCTGGCATCCGCTTGAAGACTGATCCAGATCGTCCCTCCCACAACGGCCGAGAAGAGCCGTATAAATTGATTGAATGATTCGTATATTTTCTGACTACGATCCGCTATTTGTTTGGTGAGAAATTCGTAGTGCTTATCTTCGGAAACCATTGTGCCCTCCAGATCCGTAATTGATAAATCAACCCTTTGGTGGTCGGTCTTCAATACCTGATTTGCAGCAGAATATGGAGTCAGGTTGCGCATGCGATACGCCACAACCAACGACCGTTGCAGCCGTCGTGGAGAGAGTTCAGCCCGCCAGACAGGCTGCGGCTCCAGCGAACTCAGGCGCCTCGCGATGTGCGGTGGCTCGTTGCTGTTCCCAGCCCAAGCTGCAGGACGATTTGCCTATCCGTTCGGGCCGCGCTTTAATAGCGCCATGCACGCCCCGCGGCCCACCCGACAGGCTCGCGACTCAGCGGCCTAGCCGGTGCGTAGTATGTTCGCTGATACCACTTGAGTGGCAAACCGATTGCGTCTCCGGCGGCTATTGACGCGTGAAGCACCTCCGGTTCGCGACCTTATTTCCGATGCGAGTTGTAATCCAAAGTCAGCGCAACGCTGGTTCGAGCCGATCGAGACCCTGTGGCGCCACGATCGATATCGCGGTTACACCACGTTCAGAGGCGCATATGACGCACCCGCAGCCGGCGGTTCGTCATCAGATGTTTCCCGTGGCGACATAGGTGCTACCAGCGCCGTAGTGATAAGGCGGTACGGCGGGCGGTACCGACACCATGTACATACGGGCTTTCGATGGAACCGCGTGGGACAATTGGGACTCGTTCACCCTGACCACGCTGCCGAACCATGCGCCGGTGACCACGATCAGCAATCAATCCTTGCATATCAATGAATGGAGTGAGATCGGCAACTGCTGTCCTATTCCGACGCCGACGGACATACCGCAACCGCCTACCAGTTCTGGGATGGTGGCGCAGGCGCCAGCAGCAGTTACTTCTGGACGCCTGCGAATTCCCACTGGGCCGCCGGTATCGCAATCGACGTTAGCGTCGCCGATCTCGACGATGTCTGGCTTCGTGGTGGCGCTGGCACCGGCACGGAAACCATGTATGCACGCAGTTTCGATGGAATCGACTGGAGCGCGTGGCACGCGTTTGTGCTCACGACCATCGTCTAGACCGGCATCGAAGGTAGCTTAGCGTAGGCTCGCGCCTACGTTCGGATTCGCGTGCAGACCGGTTCCCTCGCTACACGAATCGATGCAGATTTGGCGTGCGTCAGCCTCCTGCAGGTGGTCCAGACAAACGCCATCCGGCTGCACTGCCAATCCGGCCCGAGCGCGGCGCTGGACACCGGCTCCGGATACGCCAGTCCGGTCGCGACGCCGCCCGCGACGCAGGCGAACAAAACGATCGCTGCGGCGAGAACGACATTTTTAGGGGTGCACCAATTCGGGATCATGGCGGTCGCTCCTTTCAGGAACTGCCGCAACATAGGCTCGCGCCGGCCGTCCTTATGTGATCGAATTCACAGTGTTTCGGCTTTCAGGGTGCGACCGATTGCAGTTCCGTGCCCAAACAGGGCGGCGCTACCGATCGTATCGGGTTCCCTCTCCTGACATCCGACCGCGCCACAACCTGTGCGCTACCTGCCGGATCAATTCTGCAACACTCGCACGCCAAGATGCGCGGCAGGGGCATAAGTCCCGCAAATCCGTTGCGCGCGTGCGGAGGTTGATCAACACTGTTGGTTCGGGGAAAGTGCGTGTGCGGGGGGCGTGCCATTAGTAAGCAGGAAACGGGCTACGACTACGATCGCTATCGAAAACTACTGGCCGAAGCGACCGACGATGCCAAGCGGCTCGAACTCATCGATCTCATGATCAAGGAGGGAGCCCGCGACAGGCTGGAAGCCCAGCGGACATCCGATCGCGTGGCGATGACGGCCGTGACAGTTGCGAAAATTCTCGGCCCGGGCGGCCGCCGCGACCAATTCAGGGTCGATTAGAACAGCCACTGCCTGGCTGCTCGGAACCGGTTTCAGCCGGCGCTTGCTGTTGCTTGTGTCGAGGCGCACGCCATCGGCGATCCGGCCAGGGCCGCCGCCAGCGCGCTCACCGGCATCGGACGACCAACCGGGCAGTTCACGGAAATCTCCCTGTTTGCCCCCTTCGGCGCTGGCATTTTGTCGCCGGTTCACCTACTGAAGCGCAAACCGCCAATCCCCTGCGTTTCACAACCAATCAAGAAAACGACAAGGCCCCTTTTATGAGTGGATTCAAGGAACCCAGCTTCGCCGACCGCCAGAAGGCCGCCCAGCAAGCGAGACAGAACATCCTGAACAAGTTCAAGGCCCAGCCCGGCCCTGACGATCCGGAGGTGAAGCAGCGTCAGGTCGAGCGCGAAGCGCAGGCGGCCGCCCGCGCCAAGGCCAAGGAAGCCCGCGAAGCTGCCAAGGCCGAAGCCAAGGCGCGCGAGGAAGAAGCTGCGGCCGCGGCTGCCGCCCAGCTCGCCCGCGAAAAGGAAGAAGAGGCCGCCAGACAGGCAGCCCTCGAGGCCGAAGCGAAGGCCAAGCGCGATGCACGCTACGCGGCCCGCAAGAGCGGCGGCAAAGGCAAGAAGAAGTAACGCGCTCGTTCGGGCGCGGGCATCCGCGCCGGAAATCGCAAGACTCCGCTCGGGCGAGCCCGATTGAAAAAACAAACGACGGCTTGGCTATTGTTCATGCCGTCTTTCACCATCCCGCCGTCGTTTCATGGCGTCCGTCTTCATCATGCCCTGTCCTTCCTCGTGGCACTCCTGGACGTGTTGAACAGCGAGTCGTTCTTCCTGGGTCGTCCCTGCGCCTATTGTCCTGGATGGCGGCAGCGCGACGTCACAAGGATACGCGTCATTACCGGCCATAGCGGATAATTGAAGCAGGCCAGCGCACGCGCCCCGAGAAACGGAGGCGGACGCATGTTTGACGAGTCTTCCGCTAAAACCCTCCCCTCCCTACGTGTGCACTGCGGCAGACCTTGAAGTCTGGCTCTGGAATCAGCCACTGCTGCCTTGAGCGACAGGCTGGCTCGAACGATCAGAACAGAGAATCTTCGCACGCAGCCGGTTAAACTGCGCTCAGCGCCGGCTTGGA
Organism: Bradyrhizobium sp. AUGA SZCCT0176; assembly: GCF_018130145.1. GTDB lineage: Bacteria > Pseudomonadota > Alphaproteobacteria > Rhizobiales > Xanthobacteraceae > Bradyrhizobium. The sequence continues at coordinate 52,212 of NZ_JAFCMB010000008.1, forward strand.
CACGCCAATCGGGAATGGAATTCAGGGGAGAACCATGCTCACACGCCGCCATGTTCTCGGATCCGCGCTCGCCGCGCCTGCTATCCTTCGCTTCGGCACGGGCACCGCACACGCCGCAACGAGGCTGAAGATTTCGCATCAGTTTCCGGGCGGCACCATCGACAAGGGCGATTTCCGCGACCGCCTGTGCCGTACGTTCGCGCAGGAAGTCGCCAAGCGCAGCGGCGGCGAGATCGCGGCCGAGGTCTATCCGAACTCCTCGCTGATCAAGACCAACGCGCAATTCTCGGCGATGCGCAAAGGTGAGCTCGATCTAAGCCTCTATCCCCTTCCCTATGCCGGCGGCGAATTGCCGGAAACCAATATCGGCCTGATGCCCGGACTGGTTTCGACCTACGATCAGGGCTTGCGCTGGAAAACGCACCCCGTCGGCAAGGCGCTGACCGATTTCCTGGCCGACAAGGGCATCATCTTGCTGAGCTGGGTCTGGCAGGCCGGCGGCGTCGCCAGCCGTTCCAGGCCGATCGTCGCTCCGGAAGACGCCAAGGGCCTCAAGGTTCGCGGCGGTTCGCGCGAGATGGACATGGTGCTGCTGACCGCGGGCGCAGCGGTGCTCTCGGTACCGTCCAACGAACTCTATGCGGCGATGCAGAGCGGCGCCTGCGATGCCGGAATTACCTCCTCCACCAGCCTGATCTCGTTCCGTCTGGAGGAGGTCGCAAAATCGCTGACCTCGGGCGCGGGCGCATCCTACTGGTTCATGCTGGAGCCATTGTTGATGTCGAAGCCGAGCTTCGACAAGCTGCCGAAGAACCAGCAGGACATCATTCGCGCGGTCGGCGCCGACCTCGAAGCCTTCGCCAAGAAGGGTGCACAGGACGACGATATCGAAGTCGCCAAGGTCTATGAGAAGGCCGGCGCCAAAGTCAGCGCGCTCGATGCGGCAACCGTCGCCAAGTGGCGCGACATCGCGCGCGATACCGCGTGGAAAGACTACAGTGCCGCGACGGCGACGTCGGCCAATCTGCTGAAGCTTGCAAGCGACGTCGCCGCCTGATGCGTTCGCACTACTCGCCTGCCCGCGTTCCGCGCTTGGAACGAACTGCGATCGAGCCGCCACCGACGACGTGCAACAGATCCGCTCTGACGGATTCGATATGCTGCTCCAGAAACCGGCACGCCTCGTCGATTTGCTGTGCCCGGCACAGCGCGATCAGATGGGCGTGCTCCTTTTCAGCGATCCCCATCGCCTTGGTGTTGGATAGTTGCAGGCGCGTGTAGCGGTCGCTGGTTTGCAGCAGCGCCACGACGATCGCCTTGGTCCGGGGCTGGCGTGCCTGCGCGTAGAGCGCCATGTGAAATTCGGCGTTGAGCTGACCCCATTCGCTGACGTTGCGCGCCTTGATCGCCTTCTCGAAGCGCTTCTGGATATCGTCCAATCCGTCGAGGTCCCTGGCGGCAAAGCAAGGTGCGGATTGCGCCAGCAGCCGCGGCTCCAGGATCCGGCGCAGATCAAACACGTCGTTGATTTCGTCGAGCGACAGTTCCGAAACGATCGCCCCCTTTTGCGGGACGATCCGTACCAGGCCTTCGGCCTCGAGCTGAAACAGCGCTTCACGAACCGGAATGCGGCTCACGCCATAAGCATCGCCCAGCGCGTCCTGCCGCAGTTGGGATCCCGCCGGATAGGTCCCGTCGAGAATCGATTGCCTGAGCTGGTCGACGATCGCGGCCGATAAGGTCCGGTGCTTTAGCGGGACTTTCATTTGATCTTCCGTCTTCATCGCCGGCCCCTCCAGTCGAGGCGGTCTTGTTTCGCACGTTGAAGTGGTCCGCCCCAGCACAAAGCCGGTGGGAGGCCCACGATTGGCCCCGCAATCTCCATTGACAGCAATAATGTATAAATTATACATTTTGCGAATGCACGGCAAATTTCGCGGGCTGCGGGGCTCCCCATGATCGAACAAACGGCTTCCGATGCGCCGGCGTTCAGCGCCCGCAGCTTCGTGGTCAGGGCCTCCGGCGCCCTGCTCGCATGCGAGCGCCTTGCCCTGATGGGCTTGATGTATCTGCTGACGGCCCTGATCCTGGTGAACGTCGTCACCCGCTATTCGCATTTTCCGATCTACTGGATCGATGAATCGGCCGTCTATTGCGTGGTCTGGCTGACGTTTATCGGCGCCTCCGCGATGACCCGGCTGAGACTCGATTTCGCCGTCACCATGCTGACCGAACGGCTTTCGGCGCGAGCCCAGAAGCTTGCCAAGGTGATCGCAACCGGCATGGTCGTGGTGTTCGGCGTGTCGCTGATCGCCACCTGCTGGCTCTGGATGGACCCGGTTGGCCTCGCCCGCGCCGGCTTCGACGCCCGCAAATTTGCCGGCGAGACCTTCAACTTCCTCTACACCGAGCGCACCCAGACGCTCAATTGGCCGACCTGGGTGGTGTATCTGACGCTGCCGATCTTTGCCGTGTCGATCACGATCCACGGCATCGCCAATCTGCTCGAGGACCTCGATCTCATGCCACGAACGGCCTTGAAGGGCTTCCAGCTCTCCGAGCTCGACGGGGTCAACTGATGATCACCTCGGCCGCCTTCATGGTGATCATGCTGGTCGGCGTGCCGATCGGTCTTTGTCTCTGCCTTGCCGGCTTTGTTTACATCATCGCGTCGGGCAATCCGGTGCTGTTTCAATCCTATCCGCTGCAATTGTTCGGCGGCGTCGACAGTTACGGACTGATCGCGATACCGCTGTTCATCCTGATCGGCGAGATCATGAATGGCGGCGGCATTACCCGGCGCATCGTCGACATGGCGATGGCGTTTGTCGGCTCGCTGAAGGGCGGGCTGGCCTACGTCAACATCCTCGCCAACATGTTCATCTCCTCCATCCTCGGTTCGGCGACCGCGCAGGTCGCGATCATGGCGCAGATCATGGTCCCGGAAATGGAGAAGAAGGGTTACGACAGGACCTTTGCGGCGGGCCTGACCGCCTATGGCGGCATGCTCGGGCCGATCATTCCGCCATCCGTGATGTTCGTCGTCTACAGCGTGCTGGCGCAGGTCTCGGTCAGCGACATGCTGATCGCCGGCATCGTGCCCGGCGTGATCCTCACGGTGATGTTCTGTCTCGTCATTGCGCTGATGGGCTACGTCTACAACTACCCGCGCGCCGAATATCAGACGCCGCGCCAGCGCGTGGCGACGATCCTGCGCACCTGTCCGACACTGCTGATTCCGATCGTCATCGTCGGCTCGATCCTTGGCGGGCTTGCCAACGCGACGGAGTCGGCGGCCGTCGGCGCGGTCGCGGCGGCCCTGATCGGAAAATACTGGACCAGGGAGTTCGAATTCTCGCAGCTGCCGCAGATGATGCTGCGCTCCGGCATCTATTCGGCCATCGTGCTGTTTCTGGTGGCGGCCGCCGCCGTGTTCTCCTGGGTGCTGATCTTCGGCAAGGTGCCGCAGGAAACCGCGGCGTGGATCCAGTCGGTGGCCAAGGATCCGGTCAGCTTCATGCTGCTTTGCAACGTCATCCTGCTGGTGATCGGCACGGTGATTGACGGAATTCCCGGCCTGATCATGACGGTGCCGATCCTGCTGCCGGTCGCCACCGAAATCTATCACATCGATCCCCGGCATTTCGGCGTGGTGGTGGTGATCAATCTGGTGCTCGGCCTGCTGTCACCTCCAGTGGGCCTTTGCTTCTTCGTCGCCGCCGCCGTTACCGGCGCCAAGCCGGGAAAGATGTTCATCGTGACGCTGCCTTTTTTCGGGATCTCCTGCGTCCTGCTGGTGCTGCTCTCGCTCTATCCCTCCCTGTCCCTCGTCCTCATCAAGTGAATCGCCCAACTCAAAGGAGCCTTGCCATGTCCATTTCACGTCGTCGATTTCTTGGCCGATTTCTTGCCGCCGGCGCGGCCGTGCCGTTGTTCGCGCCCTCGCTCGCGCTGGCCCAGGCCAAGGAGTTTCGGCTCGGCCTCATCACGCCCAACGGGCACTCCTGGAACAAGGCCGCCCTCAAGCTCGGCGAGGACCTGAAGGCCGCCACCAGCGGCCGCCTGACCATGACCGTGTTTCACTCCGGGCAGCTCGGCAACGAGCCCGCCATGATGCAGCAGCTGCAATCCGGCGCGCTCGACATGGGCTTCATCCAGGCCGCCGAACTCGGCTCGCGCGTGCCGCACATCGCCGCGATCAACGCGCCCTACATCGTGCGTTCGACGCCGTCGGTCGCCAAGTTCGTCCGCCATCCCGCGGCGGTCAAACTGTTCGACGTGCTGCCGCAGGAAACTGGAACGATCGGTCTGGGCTGGGGCATCACCGGCATGCGCGCGATCTTCTCGGCCAAGGACCTGACTGGTCTCGCCGATATCAAAGGCATGAAGCTGCGCATCAATCCGACGCCGGTCTATCGCGACTTCTATTCGTCGCTCGGCGCGGCGCCGACGCCGATCCCGACGCCGCAGGTGTTCGACGCGATGTCGAACGGCCAGGTCGACGGGCTCGAGGCCGACCTCGAATTCTCCTGGAACCAGCGCTTTGACAAGGTCGCCAAGGTCATCCTGCAGATGAACGCCGTCTTCATGCCGATGGCAGCCGTCGTCTCCGGCCGCGTGTGGCAGTCGCTGCCGGCAGCCGACAAGGAGCTGATCGCCAAGACCGTCAAGTCGACGCTCGACGCGCAGATCGACGAACTCGCGGGCAACGAGCCGAAGCTGATCGAAAACTTCCGCAACGCGCCGATCCCGATCCGGCAGGTCGCGACGGCGGATACCGAGGCTGTCATTGCCGAGTTCGACAAGATCTGGCTGCCCAAAGCCCCCGTCCTCGCCGAGCTGCGCAAGGTCGGCGCGACGCTCTGACCTTCTCCATCGTTCTTCCAGTCAAATCCCGGCGGATTCAAAGAATCCGCCGGAAAAATCCCATCGGAGCGAAACAATGAGCCCACGCATTTCCTGGGAAGGCGTCTTCCCGGCCGTTACCACGCAATTCCATGACGACCTGTCGCTCGACATCAACGCCACCGCCAAAGTGATGGACGGCTTGATCCGCGACGGCGTATCCGGACTGATCATCTGCGGTTCGGTCGGCGAGAACACCTCGCTCGAGCGCAAGGAAAAGATCGCCATCATGGAGACGGCTAAGTCGGTCGCGGCCGGCCGCGTTCCTGTGTTGTGCGGCATCGCCGAGTTCACGACGGCCTTTGCGGTGGAAACCGCCAGGGAAGCCGCGCGGGTCGGGATCGACGGCATCATGGTGATGCCGGCGCTGGTCTATTCGTCCAAGCCTCACGAGACCGCCGCGCACTTCAGATCGGTCGCAACGGCGACCGATCTGCCTGTCATGCTCTACAACAACCCGCCGATCTACAAGAACGACGTGACGCCGGATATTCTCGCCACGCTCGCCGACGTCGAGACGGTGGTGTGCTTCAAGGATTCCTCCGGCGACACCAGGCGTTTCATCGACACCCGCAACATGGTCGGCGATCGCTTCGTGCTGTTCGCCGGCCTCGACGACGTCATCGTCGAGAGCGTGGCCATGGGTGCGGTCGGCTGGGTATCGGGCATGTCAAATGCCTTCCCGCGCGAAGGGGAAACCTTGTTCCGCCTCGCAAAGGCCGGACGCTACGCCGAAGCCATGCCGCTCTACGAATGGTTCATGCCGCTGCTGCATCTCGATGCCCGTCCGGACCTTGTCCAGTGCATCAAGCTTTGCGAGCACATCATTGGCCGCGGTACTGCGCTGACCCGTCCGCCGCGGCTGGCATTGCTGCCGCACGAAAAGGCGGAGGTCGAAGCCATCATGTCCACGGCGCTGAAGAACCGGCCGATGCTGCCGAATGTCGGCTTGAAGGCCGCCTAAGCGGTCTATTTCGCGGTGCGCATCTTTGCGTTCAATGCCGACGCGACGCGGCTGACTGGAGGCCTGCCAATCAAGCGCCTGACCTCATTGGTCGCCGCGAGCAGCTTTGTCATGTCCACGCCGGTTTTCATCCCCAAGCCCTCGAGCATGTAGATCACGTCCTCGGTCGCGACATTACCGGTCGCGCCGGGGGCGTAGGGGCAGCCGCCGAGACCGCCGGCGGCGGAATCGATCACGCGCGCGCCCTCTTCCATCCCCGCATAGAGGTTAGCCAGCGCCTGCCCATAGGTGTCATGGAAATGCATCGCGAGCTTTTCCATCGGCACGCTGCCGGCCACCGCACGCAGCAGCTGCCGCGCCTTCATCGGCGTACCGACGCCGATGGTGTCGCCGAGCGAGACCTCGTAACAGCCGAGGTCCCACAGCATTTTGGCGACGTCGACGACCGCTTGCGGCTTCACCTCGCCATCAAAGGGACAGCCGAGCACGCAGGAAATATAGCCGCGCACCCTGATGCCATCGGCCTTGGCGCGGGCGACCACCGGCTTGAAGCGCTCGATCGATTCCGCGACCGAGCAATTGATGTTGGCGCGCGAAAATCCTTCCGAGGCCGAGGCGAACACGGCAATGACCTTGGCGCCGGCCGCTTGCGAGGCCTCGTAGCCCTTTTCGTTCGGCACCAGCACGTGGAATTCACTGCCCCCGATATGGCTGACGCCGCGCAACACCTGGTCCGAGCCGACCATCTGCGGGATCGCTTTCGGCGACACGAAGGCGCCGACCTCGACGGTGTGCAATCCTGCACCGATCAAAGCCTCGATGAAGGCGATGCGGTCCGCGACGCTGATCGGGATCTTCTCGTTCTGCAGCCCGTCGCGCGGCCCTACTTCAATGATACGGACAGCGTCGCTCATTTCGGCCTCACGAGGCTGCAGGTTCGACTTCGGCGAGTTCGACGCCTTCGCCAACGATATCGCCGACCTTGCATTTGATCTTCTTCAACACGCCGGCAAACGGCGCGCGCAGGGTCTGCTCCATCTTCATGACTTCCAGCGTCAGGATCGCAGCCCCCTTCTCCAGCGTCGCGCCCTCCTCGGCCAGCAACGCCACCACGGTGCCCGGCAAGGGCGCCACGATCTTGTCCTCGCCGACATGCTCCTCGGTCTCGCCGCCGAACGGATCGACCCAATGCAGATCAAAGCGGCCGTTGCGGGTGCGCAGATAGAGTTCGTGGCCCTCGATCACGGCAACGACATGAGATTTAATGCCGTCGAGCGTCAGATCAAAACCACCATCATCCGCCGGCGTCGTGGTGAAAACGAATTGGCGCTCGCCGATCGACAGCGTCGACGCCCCGTTGCCATAGTCCAGCGTGACCTTCTGCTCGGCGCCCTGGCCCTGGCGAAGCGCGAACACCCGCTGCCGCTGGCCGACCGGCTGCCAGCCAAAGGCCTGCCACGGCGAATGGGCCTCCTTGGCTGCGACCTTGCGCTCTTCGACGACGATAGCGGCGATCGCTGCACAGAGTTCAAGATGGCCGCACGCGTGTTTCGGGTCCGTCAGGCCCTTCAATTCGCGTTCAATAAAACTGGTGTCGATGGTATTCGCCCGAACCTGCGGATGCGTCACCAGCGCCGACAGGAACGGGATGTTGGTCACGATGCCGCGGACGTCGGTCTCTTCCAGTCCGCGGTTGAGCCTCTCAATCGCGGCCTGCCGCGTCGGCGCCCACGCGATCACTTTGGCGAGCATGGCGTCGTAATAGGGCGATACCGCATCGCCGCTGCGATAGCCGGCATCGATCCGCAGGCCGTCAACGGCGTCAGGCGTGCTCCATGTCTTGATCCGGCCGACCGAGGGCATAAAATTCTTCTGCGGGTTTTCCGCATAAACCCGCGCCTCGATGGCATGGCCGTTCAGCTTGATCTCATTTTGCGTCAGCGGCAGCTTTTCGCCGAACGCCACCCGCAACTGCCATTCCACCAGGTCGACGCCGGTGATCAATTCGGTCACGGGATGCTCGACCTGCAGGCGCGTGTTCATCTCGATGAAGAACACGTCCTTGCCGTCGGAGACGAATTCGATGGTGCCGGCGCCGACATAATTGACCGCGCCGGCCGCCTTGCGCGCGGCGGCGCAAACCGCCTCGCGCTGGGTGGCGTTCAGCGTCGGCGACGGCGCCTCCTCGATCACCTTCTGATGGCGCCGCTGCAGCGTGCATTCGCGCTCGAACAGCGACAGCAGATTGCCGTGGCTGTCGCCGATGATCTGCACCTCGATGTGACGCGGGTTGAGGACGAATTTTTCGATCAGCATGCGATCGTCGCCGAACGCGGCTTTTGCTTCGCGCTTGGCACTGACGATGGCCGCCGCCAGTTCACCGGCCGAATTGACCACGCGCATGCCGCGCCCGCCGCCACCGGCCGAGGCCTTGACCAGCACCGGGAAGCCGATCTTGTCGGCGGCCTGCGCCAGCGTCGCCTCGTCCTGGGCCTCGCCGTGATAGCCGGGCACCAGCGGCACGCCGGCCTTTTCCATCAGCGCCTTGGAGCCGGATTTGGAGCCCATTGCCGTCATCATCGCGGCGGTCGGACCGACGAACACCAGGCCGGCGTCGAGGCAGGCTTGCGCGAACTCGGCATTTTCAGACAGGAACCCATAGCCGGGGTGCACCGCTTCGGCGCCGGTCTGGCGCGCGGCCTCAATGACCCGCTCGACGTTGAGGTAGCTGTCGCGGGCCCGCGCCGGCCCCAGCAGCACGGCCTCATCGGCCATGGCGACATGCATGGCGTCGCGGTCGGCTTCGGAATAGACGGCCACGGTGCGCAGCCCCATGGCGCGGGCGGAGCGGATCACGCGGCAGGCGATCTCGCCGCGGTTGGCGATCAAGAGCGTGCGAAAACGCCGGTATAGTTTCGAGCGGTCCATCATGAGTTCCTGCATCACATCCTGAACAGGCCGAATTTCGTCGGTTCGATCGGCGCGTTGGCAGCCGCGGATAATCCAAGGCCGAGCACCAGCCGCGTGTCGGCGGGATCGATCACCCCATCGTCCCACAGCCGCGCGGTGGCATAATAAGGACTGCCCTGGCTCTCATACTGAGCACGAATCGGCGCACGAAACTTCTCGTCCTCTTCGGCCGACCAGGTGTCGCCCTTCGCCTCGATACCGTCGCGCCGCACCTGGGCCAGAACCATCGACGCCTGCTCGCCGCCCATCACCGAAATGCGGGCGTTCGGCCACATCCAGAGGAAGCGCGGGCTGTAGGCCCGCCCCGACATGCCGTAATTGCCGGCGCCATAGGAGCCGCCGATCACGACGGTGAATTTCGGCACCCCGGCGGTCGCCACCGCCGTCACCAGCTTGGCGCCGTCGCGCGCGATGCCGCCGGCCTCGTATTTCTTGCCGACCATGAAGCCGGTAATGTTCTGCAGGAACACCAGCGGAATATTGCGCTGGCAGCACAATTCGATGAAGTGCGCGCCCTTCAGCGAGCTCTCGCTGAACAGGATGCCGTTGTTGGCGATGATACCGACCGGATAGCCCCAGATATGGGCAAAGCCGCAGATCAGGGTCGTACCGTAAAGTTTCTTGAACTCGTCGAATTCGGAACCATCGACGATCCGCGCGATGACGTCATGAACGTCGAACGGCTTGCGGCCGTCGGCGGAAACCACGCCGTAGATTTCCTCCGCCGGGAACAGCGGCTCGCGCGGCTCGCGCATGTTGAGTGCGGCGCGCGTCGGCGGCTTCAACGTGGCGACGATGCGACGCGCGATCCCGATCGCATGGGCGTCGTTCTGCGCGTAATGGTCGGTGACGCCGGACTGCCGCGAATGCACGTCGGCGCCGCCGAGCTCTTCGGCCGTGACCACCTCGCCGGTCGCGGCCTTCACCAGCGGCGGTCCGCCGAGAAAGATCGTGCCCTGGTTACGCACGATGATGCTCTCGTCCGACATCGCGGGCACATAGGCGCCGCCGGCCGTGCAGGAGCCCATCACAATGGCGATCTGCGGAATGCCTTGCGCCGACATCTGCGCCTGGTTGTAGAAGATGCGGCCGAAATGCCGCTCGTCGGGAAAGATCTCGTCCTGCAGCGGCAGGAACGCGCCGCCGGAATCGACCATGTAGACGCAGGGCAGATTGTTCTGCCGCGCGATGTCCTGCGCGCGCAGATGCTTCTTCACGGTCATCGGATAATAGGTGCCGCCCTTGATGGTGGCGTCGTTGGCGACGATGACGCATTCGCGGCCCGAGATGCGCCCTACCCCGGTGATGACGCTGGCGGAATGGACGTCGCCGCCATAGAGGCCGTGGGCGGCCAGCGGCGACAATTCGAGGAACGCGGTCCCGGGATCGACCAGTAGGTCGACACGCTGGCGCGCCAGCATTTTGCCGCGCGAGGTATGCCGCGCGCGCGAGGTCTTGCCGCCGCCGCCGGCAACCACCTTGAGTTTTTCACGGAGGTCGGCGACGAGGCCGCGCATCACTTCAGCGTTGCGGGCAAAATCGGCGGATGTGGGATCGATCGTTGAATGAAGCGACATGGCCTATCGTTTCTTTGAGTGACGGGCGGTGGTGCGTGGGCCTCTAGGACTAACGGGACAAGACCTCTCGCGAAACGGCGCGACAGGCTGTACCATCTTTGCGGTGAAGTGTCCCGGCAGCCGCGATTGACGGCCCGTTTGCAGGATGATGTCTCCTCCGAATTAAAAACGATCATACGTTTTTTTAATGGAGCCGCAAGAGGATGGTCATCATTTTCGATTTTCCGCCAAAATGTCACGTTATGCCGTTGAAATTCCTCACATCTCATGCAATAAACATACGGTCGTTTGTATCTTTACAGGCGACTTATTCGACCGCCCGGGGACCAAAATGGCACGCACGATCGGCTCTTATGGCCCGAAGACGCTGGAAGCGATCCGCAAGGCCGGACTGCGCCTGATCTTCGAACAGGGCTATTCCGCGATGAGCCTGCGCGACCTCGCCGCCGAGGTCGGGATCCAGGTGGGGTCGCTGTACAATCATATCAGCACCAAGCAGGAACTGCTGTTCGAGCTGGTGCAGGACCACGTCAACGAGCTCATTCGTCAGCTCGATCTCGCGCTGGAAGGAAAGCAAAGTCCGGAGGAAAAGCTCCGCGCCTTCGTCGCATTCCACGTCACCTACCACATGAGCCGCAAGCGCGAGGTCTTCATCGCCAATTCCGAGCTGCGCAGCCTGGAGCCGAAGAACTATGAGGCGATCGTGGCGCTGCGCAGCGCCTATGAGGCGCGGCTGGCGCGTATCCTCTCGGACGGCGTTTCCGAAGGCGCCTTCGAAGTCGTTGACGTGAAGGTGGCGACGTTTGCGATCCTGGCGCTCCTGACCGGCCTCTGCACCTGGTACCGGCCGGGCGGACGCCTGACCAGGGACGCGATCATCGCCGCCCATGAGAAACTCGTGCTGTCGGGCGTGACGCCGCAGGCCGCGAGCGCCCCTGCCCGCAGCATCCGCAAGCCACGGCGCGTTGCAGCCGTCTAGCAGCGGCGGACTCTTGAGCGCGAACGAGCAGCCATGGCAGCCAATCACAAGCTCGACGACATCGACCTGAAGATATTGTCCGAGCTCCAGAAGGATGGACGCATCCGGATCAACGAACTGGCCAGTCGTGTCGGCCTCTCCCTGCCGCCTTGCCTGCGGCGCGTGCGCTCCCTGCGCAGCCGCGGCGTGATCAAGGCGATCCGCGCCACGATCGACGAGAAGGTGCTCGGCTACGAGGTCGTGTCGTTCGTATCGATCCAGCTGGCGAGCCAGGCCAAGGCGACGCTGGAAGCGTTCGAAGCCTCGATTGCGACCTTGCCGCTGGTTCTGCAAAGCTGGCGCATCTCGGGAGAAGCGGACTTTTTACTCAAATGCGTTGCGCCCGATGTCGAGGGGATGCATCAGCAGCTTCGGCAGTTCGCCGCCATGCCCGAGGTCCGGACCATCAGAAGCCTGCCGGTCCTTGGCGTCGCGAAGGATGCGCCCTTGCCGATCCCGGGGGATCCGACGCCCCGAACCGATCCCTAACGCTTCAATGGGTTCAGGACTTAATGGGTTCAGGACTTGGTGGCTTCAGGACTTAGTGGGTCCAGGGCTCGCCGCGCCGGAACGCGAAATTATCGGCATAGGCGACCTGCCGGTGCGCGGAGTCCTTGGGTTCGATCACCTGATAGGGAATGCCCTTGCGCTCGCAATAGGCCACCGCGTCTTCCTTGGTATCGAAGCGGAGCGTGAGCTGCTGCTTCATGTCGCCGGATGAGGTCCACCCCATCAGCGGTTCAATGGCCCGGGGCTGCTCGGGCTCATAGTCGAGCTGCCACTCCCGGGTCTTGGCCCTCCCCGATTGCATCGCGTTTTTGGCAGGTTTAAAAATGCGTGCGGTCATGGATGGCCGGGTCCTCAGAGATATGCGACTTAACGACATGCGACTTAACGACAGGGGTACTTGGAGAGTTTTGGCGGAAACCGCCGGGATAGTATAAATACACCTTTCAGGGATTTGATCGGTGATTCCATAACCCCGGATGTACCATTTCCGGACCGGTATAGTCATTATGCTGCACTGTGACAATCTTCGTCCGCCCTGCGGCCAGGGTATGGTTCGAGGCCAGATTCAAGGCTTGGTCCTGCGGCGCGATCGTCCCGACAGCATCACATCGAAGCGGCTCCCATGAAAATCAACGCCACCCTGCCCGAAAAAGGACGCGACCTCCGGCTCGACCTGTTTCGCGGGGTTGCGAACTGGGCGATCTATCTGGATCACATCCCGGACAACGTGGTGAACTGGATCACGACCCGCAACTACGGCTTCAGCGACGCGGCCGACCTGTTCGTTTTCATTTCCGGATATACTGCCTCCTTCGTCTATGCCCGGATGATGCTCGACCGCGGCTTCATCGTCGGCGCCACGCGGCTGACCAAGCGCGTCTGGCAGCTCTACGTCGCCCATATCATCCTGTTCGTGATCTATATCGCCTCGATCAGCTACCTCGCGCTGCGGTTTGGCGATTCCGAGCTCGTCAACGAGTTCAACGTCGTCGGCCTGGTCGACAACGCAACCGAAACGTTGCGCCAAGGCTTGTTCCTGAAGTTCAAGCCGGTAAATCTCGACGTGCTGCCGCTCTACATCGTGCTGATGGGGCTGTTCCCGCCGGTGCTGTGGATGATGCTGCGCCAGCCCAACTGGACCATGGTCGCCGCGATCGTGCTGTGGCTGGTGTCGCGGCAGACCGGCTGGAACCTGGCGGCCTATCCCGCCGGAACCTGGTACTTCAACCCGTTCGCCTGGCAGGTGTTGTTCGTGTTCGGCTCCTGGTGCGCGCTCGGCGGCGCCCGGCGGTCGGCGGCGGTAATCAATCACCCGCTGACGCTGTATTTCTGTATCGCCTACCTGCTGTTGGGGCTGGTCATGACGATGGCCGGCAGGTTTCCGGATTTCGGAAACATGTTCCCGCATTGGCTCTATTCGATGTTCAATCCGAACGACAAGACCAATCTGGCGCCCTACCGCTTCATCCATTTCGTGGTGATCGTGATCATGGTGATCCGGTTCATCCCGAAGGATTGGCCGGCGCTGGAATGGAGAATATTCGATCCGCTGGTGGTCTGCGGCCAGCAATCGCTCGCGGTGTTCTGCGTCGGCGTGTTCCTCTCGTTCGTCGGGCACTTCCAGCTGTCGCTAAGTTCCGGTTCGCTGTTCGCGCAGATCTTCGTCAGCGTAACCGGCATTGCGATCATGACCATCGTCGCCTACTACATTTCCTGGTCGAAACGGCAGGACAAGCCGCTGCCCAAGCCGGTGGCGCCGAAAGCCGCCTGATCGAGGCGGCTTGATCCGGGTGCCTTACAAAACGGCCACCTTTAGGCCGGCCGGGCGGTCGCTGACACCAGGTTCCTCACGTCGTCGTAGGTATCGACCAGCGGTCCGACGATCTTGTGCATGGCGGTCTTCGATACCACCGTGTCGTGCATGATCAGATGGTCGACCCCCGTGGTCAGGAAGCAGGCCACAGCATCGCGCGGCGTTTCGACGATCGGCTCGCCCTTGATGTTGTATGACGTGTTGATCAGCACGGGAACGCCGGTCAGCGCGTCGAACTCCTTCAGCAACTGGTACAGCCTCGGATTGGTCGCTTCGCGCACGGTCTGGACGCGCGCCGTACCGTCGACATGCACGATCGCCGGAATCTTGTCGCGCCATTCAGGGCGAACCGGTTTCGCAAGCAGCATGAACGGCGAATCCGCGTCGCCCTCGAAAATGTCCTTCATCCGCTCGGCCAATACGATCGGCGCGAACGGGCGGAACGCCTGGCGGTGCTTGACGCGGCTGTTCAGGATGTCCTTCATCTCGGGCTTGCGGGGATCACCGAGCAGGCTGCGGTTGCCGAGCGCCCGCGGGCCGAACTCCGAGCCGCCCTGAAACCAGCCGATCACCCGCTGATCCGCGAGCAACTTCGCGGTATCGCGGCAAATATTGTCGCTGCGTCTCGCGTCGATCTGGATGCGCACCAGAAACCGCTGCAGCGCAGCCGCGACATCCGCATCGCTATAGGGCTTGCCGATATAGGAATGCTCCATGACGAAGTTGCGGCGCTGCTTCAGGATCTCGAGCCAGCCATAATACGCGCAGCCGATCGCAATGCCGTCATCGCCGGTCGCCGGCTGGATCCAGATATTGTCGAAACCGGCTTCACGGGCGAGCCGGCCATTGGCCACGCAGTTCAGGGCGACACCACCGGCCATCGTCAGGTTCTTGGCGCCGGTCGTTTCGCGAAGCCAGCGGGCGCGCGCGAGCAGCACGTTCTCGGTATCGTCCTGCACCCGCCAGGCCAAATCCTCCCAGTGCCGCATCGCCGGGCTCTTTTCCCAGTTGCTGCCGTCCTGGATGTAGGGCTGCTTGAGATCGGTGGTCCAGTGCGGTACCTGCAGCGTGCCGTCGGTCAGCCCCATCAGGCTCTTGACCTGGTTGTGGCGGCCATAGGGCGCGAGCCCCATCAGCTCGCCGCATTTATTCCAGTCGCCGAAAATGTAGGTCGACGCCCGGCTGTAGAGCGCGCCCATCCCCGGCATGTTGTAGAATTCATCGCTCAGGAAGCCGCGGTCCGGCTCCATGAAAACCTTCTTCAGGCATTCGAGCGTCGATCCCTTGAACTTGTAATAGCTCTCGGATTCGCGCGCGAGCGGCGTTGCGGTGTCGCTCGAGGGATAGGACTCCATGACATCGGACTGATAGCTGCCGACGCCATCGACGATCATCACCACGCCTTCCTCGAACGGCGATACCGCGAACGCGCTGTAGGCGTGCGCCAGATGGTGGGAGATCGTCACCACCTTGTCCTGACGCGACAGGTACAACGGGTGCTTGGCCGCGTCGTCCCGTTCAAATTCGGGAAGGAAGCCCGGCGCGTCAAAATAGACCAGCCGTTCTTCCATTTCCCCCACCGGCATGATGTAGCAATTGCGAACGATCAGATCGATATCATCCAGCGTGATGCCTTCAGCCTCGAGGCAATAATCGATCACCTCCTTGTAAAAGCCGGACGCATGCTTGACCCGCGTGATCCGCTCCTTGGCGATCGCGAATGCGATGACGCCGTCACGCAACAGGCAGGCGCTCACATCATGGTCGTAGGTGTTCAGGCCGAGAACATAGGTGTGCTGTTTGGGCATGGATACTCTTTAAGGCGGGGGACCGTCGTGCGCGAGATGTCGACTTCAAGTTGTTGGCGTGGGCTTGTTCGGTTTCTTGCCTGATTTCTCGGCTGGTTTGTCGTGCCGAGTTTTCGTTTCGGTAATTCTGCAGTGCACAATCGTCGGACAGAAAGATGAACGAAGATGAACAAAGATGAACAAAGATTAACGGCGCGACGCGAGAATTCGTCGCAAGCCGGAGTGTAACTTGACCTTATCTTTCCATCTTAATAAAGTCCCGAATTGCCGGAAGAACCTTAGTAAAGATATTATCTTAGCTCATCTGAACCGAAAGCATTTTCGAGCGTCTAAGTTTGATAGTGCGGAAAAGTCCAGGTGGTTTTGAAAGTGACCGGGAGATTCTAGAATGGCTAAACGCTACAATATCCTGACGCGTTGTCTTGCAGCGCTCGCCCTGTTGTTCGTCTACGTCGCCAGTACGTCTGCCATTCTGGTAGGTGCAACGACCTCGCCGGCGGAAGCCCGCGGTGGAAGAGGCCGTGGCGGCGGATGGGGCCGCGGCGGTGGTCGTGGTTTCTATCGCGGCGGTGGCTGGGGTCGTGGATATGGCCGTGGCCGAGGCTATGGCTTCTACGGTGTTCCCGTGGTTCGTGGCGGACCGCGTTGCTGGTGGAATGCCTACGGCGTTCGCGTCTGCAGGTATTATTGATACCGGACTGATCGGCGAAATTTACGCCACGGTCTAAACAATAATCAGGTGTGCCGGACAACCGGCACGCCTTTTTCTTTGCCGCCAATTTGACACCTCCACTGCGCGATATGTGGCTAGCTCGATAGCCACGTGTTCGGTATGAGCGCGCTGCGCTCAATCGATATGCGCAGTCTCTGCGTTGCGCGCGCGACCGCTGTTGTAAGTGTCAGCGCGCCGGCACCGAGGATGAAGCCGCGGCGGGGTTGAGATCGACGAAGCGGACTCACTCCCGCAGAAGCATCCGCCAACGGGCTGGACGCAATTCCATCATGAATTCCTCTCGGCCTTTCTCGCTGGCGATGGATCTATCCGTCGAGAATAGCGACGGCCCGGGTCCAGCCCGCCGAGGCGCGTTCGATCTTCACCGGGAAGCAGGACACCATGAACCCGGTCGATGGCAGTTGCTCGAGGTTGTGCAACTTCTCGATGTGGCAATAGCCGATGTGACGGCCGGCCTTGTGGCCTTCCCAGATCAGGCTGGCGTCCTTGGTCTCGGCATATTTCTGCGCGGTGTAGACGAACGGCGCATCCCAGCTCCAGCCGTCGATGCCGGTCAGCCGCACGCCGCGCTCCAGAAGATACATCGTCGCCTCATAGCCCATGCCGCAGCCCGAGGTGACGTAATCCTGTTGGCCATATTTCATGCCGGCGCTGGTGTTAACCACCACGATTTCCAGCGGCGACAGCGTATGACCGATACGCTTGAGCTCGTTCTCCACGTCCTTGGCGGTCGCCACATAGCCGTCGGCAAAATGCCGGAAGTCGAGCTTCACCCCCGGCTGCAGGCACCATTCCAGCGGCACTTCGTCGATGGTCCAGGATCGCTCGCCCCGGTTCATGGTGGGATGGAAGTGCCAGGGCGCATCCAGGTGGGTGCCGTTGTGGGTCGAGAGCTGCACCTGTTCGACCGCCCAGCCCTGCCCGTCCGGCAGGTCTTCGGCCTTCAGCCCGTCAAAGAACGGCAGCATGCGCGGCAGGCCCTGCTGGTGGTCGATGTACTGGATGGTCGGGTGACCGCCCGGCGGATCGGCGGGTACATCGTTTTGCAGGGGAACGGAGATATCGATCAACTTACGCGCCATTGGCGTTTCCTCACTGAATGTTTTTGGTTCTTGTTGTGGTGGCGTGGTCGCGGCGGCCTATTGCCGTTCGACGCGGTTCTTCAGGATACCGATCTTTTCGACTTCAAGCTCGATGCTGTCGCCGTGTTCGAGATACCAGCCGAGTTCCAGTCCGCAGCCATTGCCGACCGTGCCGGAGCCGATGAATTCGCCGGGCATCAGGGTCTCGTCCTTGGTGACATGGGCGATAATCTCCTCGAATGAAAACAGCATTCCATCGGAAACCCCTTGCGAGCGCATCTTGCCGTTGACGCGCACTTCCATCTTGAGCTTGTAGGGGTCTCCGATTTCGTCCGGCGTGATGATCCACGGTCCCATCACATTGCCGCCATCGAAACTCTTGCCTTTTGCGGGGCCGAGCCGCCCCTCCATTTCGATACGCTGGGCGTCGCGCGCGGAAAAATCGTTGAAGATCGTATAACCGAAGATGTGATCCTTGGCTTTTGCGGCGGAAATATCGGCACCCTTGTTCTTGGTGATGATGCCGAATTCGCATTCATAATCCATCACCTGACTGTAGCGCGGCCACTTTACGGTGGTGTTGGTGCCGCGGACGCTGAAGCGGTTGGTGATGTAATAGATCGGCTGCTTGCGATAGACCTCCGGCAATTCGCCGAGCGGCTCGGCCTCGATCCGCGCCAGTTCCGCCATGTCGTTCCTGGCGCGTGCGGCGAGCTTGAGCTGGCCGCGCGGGGCCTGGAGAATGTGCAGCGGGAACGACATGCCGTCCCGCATCTGCCGCGGCTCCGGGATCGGGGCGAGGATATCGGCCGTTGCAGCGGATACCGACAAGGTTTCGTCCTTGCCGTGCTTGTCGAACACGGCCGATGCCTGTTCGAGCGCGCCTTCGCCGGCATCGATCAGGGCAAGCATGGAAACGAAGGCCGGATTGGCGGCGCCGTTCCGGCTGGCGGCCGCGGCGAGATCGAACAATTTGCCGTCACCGGAGTGCACGATCCCGAGCTTTTCCCGACCGTCGGATTTGAATGTTGCGAGTTTCATTGTGTGCCGCCTCTTGCTTTTGGATGAAATATATGATCAAAAAAAATATCGATAATCAAGCACCAAAAATGTAAACCGGGGAGATGGCGGTGAAAACGATCCTTGCAACCTTTGCGGTCAGCCTGGCGCTGGCGGGAGCTGCCGTCGCACAGGCCAAGATTCAGGTCGGTTGCACGGCGACGTCGGATTGCGCCTCCGCCATGGTGGCGATCGACGAAGGCATCTTCAAAAAGCACGGGCTTGAAGTCGAGATGACGCCGATCGGCATCAATTCGAACATCCCCGCCGCGATCCTTTCCAACTCGATTCAGATCGGTGGTCCAACCTCGACCGTGTTCCTGCAGGCCGTCGACGGCGGCCTCGACCTCGTCGCCATCGCCGGCGCGAGCGTGATGAGCCCGGTGAACCAGGACAGCATCGCCGCCTTCGTCCGCAACGGCATTACCATCAAGGAGCCGAAGGATTTCGTCGGCAAGAAAGTCGGTGCGCCCGGCCTCAACGCCTTCCTGCATGTGCTGTTCGTAAAGTGGCTGGTGGACAAAGGTGTCGATCCCAGACGCGTCAATTTCGTCGAGGTCACCTTCCCGACCATGGCCGACATCATCAAGTCCGGCGGCGTCGATGCCGTGCTCACGGCCGAGCCGTTCGTGACGCGTATGCTGAACGCAGGATTGGGCTCGGTCGGCGCGCGTTATGCAGCCGAGCTCGCGCGCACCGAGCCGATCATTTTCTACGCGGCATCCCGCGAATGGGCCGACAAGAACGCCGTCGCGATCAAGAAATTTCGCGATGCGATCGCTGAATCTGCGCTGATCGTCAATGGCGATCGCGACAAGGCCTCCGCGTCGATTGCCAAATTCACCAAGCAGCCGATCGAATTGGTCAAGGCGACGCCCCCGAACCAATCCGAGCCGGTGCTTAAGCCCGAGCAGTTGAGCTGGTGGATCGAGGTGATGTCGTCGCAGAAAATGCTGCAATCCAGGCTCGATACCGCCAAACTGGTCCTGAAGTGAGGCTGTTGCAATGTCGACTACCGAGCGCAATTCGACCCAACCCGCGACTGAGGCCGCAACCTTAAGCGAGCGCGCCGCCACGCTGGTCGAGCACGACATACTGGCCGGGCATCTCGCGCCGGGATCGCGGCTTGGGATCATCGATCTGGTTCAGCGCTATGAGATCGGCGCGACGCCGCTGCGCGAAGGATTGTCGCGGCTGATGTCGCGCGGGCTGATCGTCGGAACCGGACAGCGAGGCTTTCGCGTTGCGGACGTCAGCCGCGAAGATCTGCACGATATCACCGTGATGCGGACCGCGGTCGAGATCGAGGCCATCAGGCTGGCGATTACCCATGGCGACGATGCCTGGGAGGCCGGCATCGTCAGCACGCTGCACCAGATGCGCCGGCACATCGAGCGGACCGGCGATGAATTCCGCGAAGGCGCCGAGGATTTCGACCGGCTGCACAAGGGTTTCCACACCGCGCTACTGACCGGCTGCGGCTCCAAGCGGCTGCTATCAGCGCATTCCGATCTCTACGACCAGGCCTACCGCTATCGCCGCGTGATGATGCGCTCCCTCGAGAGCGGCAAGAAATTCGTGCGCGTCCACCAATTGCTCGCCGACCGCGTTCTTTCCCGCGATATCGCCGGCGCGCAGGCGATGCTGGAGGCGCATCTGCGTTCGACGATCGACATCGTCTATCCCACTGGAAGCGAGAGCTGACGCCATGGCAAACGCTGCAAAACGCTTCGAAGTCATTCCCGGCCAGCCGAGACCGCAGATCGCGTTCAGCGGCGTTACGCTCCGGCTCGGTGGCAAGACCATCATCGAGAATTTGAGCCTTGGCGTCCGGCCCGGCGAATTCCTCTGCGTCGTCGGTGCGTCCGGTTGCGGCAAGACCACCGCGCTGCGGCTGGCGGCGGGGCTCTACCAGCCGACCAGCGGCAAGGTGGATTTCGACGGCCAGCCGATGCTGCATCCGCGGCGCGAGATCGCCATCGTCTTCCAGGATTACGGCAAGGCGCTGCTGCCGTGGCGCACCGCGGCCGGCAATGTGTCGCTGGCGCTCGAAGCCGGCGGAATGCCGGCCGCCGAGCGCCCTGCCCGTATCGAGGAATTGCTGCGCACGGTGGGCCTGCCCGGCCATGCCGGAAAATATCCCGCCGAAATGTCCGGCGGCATGCAGCAGCGGCTGCAGATCGCACGATGCCTGGCGCAGGAGCCGAAGACGCTATTGATGGACGAGCCGTTCGGCGCGCTGGACGCGATGACGCGGCAGGGCTTGCAGGACGAGGTGCTGGCACTGGTGGCTGCAAGCGGCGCCACCGTGATCTTCGTGACGCATGATCTGGACGAAGCCATCTATCTCGGCGACCGCGTCATCGGCCTGTTGCCGCATCCCGGTCGGATCGGCATCGAGCTTGCGGTCAATCTGCCGCGGCCGCGCGATCAGCTTTCGACCCGCGAACACCCGGAATTCCTGCGCTTGCGGCGGCAGTTGTTCGACTTCATCAAGGCGACCGAACAGTGACGACGGATAAGGCCAAGGAAAAGGCCAAGGAAAAAGTTAAGGCGCTGTTGCTGCCGATGGCGGTGCTGCTCGCCTTCGAGGCCTGGGCGCGCGCGACGCATCTGCAAAGCGACAGCCTGGCGCCACCAAGCGAGATCGCGATGGCGCTCGCCGGCGCCTTTGCCGACTTCTCAATCCTCACAGCGACGCGCGACACGTTGTTCTCGACCTTTGCCGGCCTTGCGATCGGCACCGTCATCGGGCTGGCGCTCGGCATTGCCTTTGGGATTTCAGACACGCTCAACCGCCTGATGGAAGTTACGGTCGAGGCAATCCGACCGATCCCGTCGATCGCCTTGCTGCCGATCGCGCTGATTGCACTCGGGTTCGGCTATCGCATGGAAATCGTGATCGTGGCGTTCGCCTGCGTCTGGCCGATCCTGATCCTGAGCCGGGCGGCGGTACGCAGTATCGAACCGCGGCTGATGGAAGTATCGCGGGCGCTGCGGCTACCCGCCGCGCAGCGGGTCTGGAAGATCATTATCCCCGCAGCGCTGCCGCGGATCTTCGTGGCGTTCCGGCTGTCGGCCGGTATCGCGCTGATCGTAGCCGTCACGGTCGAAATCGCGATCAATCCACTGGGGCTGGGTGCCGGCATCATGCTGGCGCAGCAGGCGCTGCGCCCCGACCTGATGCTGGCCTATCTGGTCTGGA
Source organism: Bradyrhizobium sp. AUGA SZCCT0176 (assembly GCF_018130145.1). Classification (GTDB taxonomy): domain Bacteria; phylum Pseudomonadota; class Alphaproteobacteria; order Rhizobiales; family Xanthobacteraceae; genus Bradyrhizobium. Next base: position 73,856 of record NZ_JAFCMB010000008.1, read on the forward strand.
TCGGCGTCATTGGCTACGCCCTGAACATCCTGCTGGTGGTGGCGCAGCACCGCCTGTTCGGCCGCGCCGCGTTGAGCGGAGACAGCGCATGAACCGTATCGCGACGATCTGGCTCTGGCGCGCCGCAAGCTTTGCAGTCGCCGCTTCCTTCATTGCGCTGTGGCAATTGATCGCCAATCTGAAGCTGGTCTCGCCGGTGTTCCTGCCGGGCCCGGACCGTGCCTGGGCCTCGCTGATGCGCGGATTTTCCAACGGCGATCTCTGGAGCAAGCTCGCCGGCACGCTCGAGCACATGGCCTATGGCTGGCTCGCCGCATCGATCGCCGGTATCGCGATCGGCGCGATCATCGGTTCGTCGCGGATAATGCGGACCTATGTGGCACCGTCGCTGGAGTTTTTGCGGCCGTTGCCGGTATCGGCCATCATCCCGGTCGCGATTGCGATGCTGGGGCTGACCCAGGCGATGGCGCTGTTCGTGATCGCCTTCGGTGCGATCTGGCCGATCATGCTGGCGACGATCCACGGCTTTGCGGCGGTCGAACCCCGCCTCTACGAGGTGGCGCGCTCGCTGCAGATGTCGCGGCTGGCGGTCATCCTCAAGATCGCGCTGCCGTCCGCCAGCCCCGACATTCTCGCCGGCATGCGCCTCAGCCTGACGGTGGCGCTGATCCTGTCGGTGGTCTGCGAAATCCTCGCCGGCCTCGACGGTCTCGGCCATTGGGTGCTGCTCTCGGCCAGAGCCTTCCGCTCGGCCGATCTGTTCGCCGGCGTCATCCTGCTCGGCGTGACCGGTTATGTAACGTCGGTGGCGATGTCGATGGCCGAACATCGCCTGCTGGCATGGCAGGCCTCGCAGCGGTAACGGAACAGCGTAAGAACCACGGGCCAGAATCGCGAGGAAAACGTCAGAATCACTTTGAGTAATTTCAAAGGGTTAGTTGGTCGGGGCAGCTGGATTCGAACCAACGACCTGCAGTACCCAAAACTGCCGCGCTACCAGGCTGCGCTATACCCCGATTGGTGCTGGGAATGGACGTCGATACACGCTTGGGACCTCGCCAGCAAGGCACTGGAGGCCCCAAGCTCAGGTTCAAATGGTGGCCCCATTCTACTTTGCATGGGGTTGTTTTCGAGATTTTTTGTCCGGACCCTGCGATGGCCGCCGCAGAGGCGCCGGGCAGCTTGTCAGCGGCCGTTGAACAGGGGGTGCGCCACCCGGTCGCCGGGCCTGATGCCGTATTTTTGCGCCGTGCCGGCGATCACCTCCAGCACGCCCTTGGCGAGCCCGCCCGACGAGATGATCTTGGTCGACATCGGCTCGGTATTTTCCGCGATCCTCAGGATGCGGCCATCGGCGCGGATGAAGATCATGTCGAGCGAGATGTAGGTGTTCTTCATCCACATCGAGATCTGCTGTTCGGGGGAGAAATCGAACAGCATGCCTTTGCCGTCGGGCAATTCCTTGCGGTGCATCAGCCCGGTGGTCTTCTCCTCTTCGGTGGTCGCCATCTCGACCGAAAACACCTGCACGCCGGACTTGGTGGCGATCTCGAGCGGATGGAAGCTCGCTGCCTGCGCGGTTGCGCCAAGGCTTGCCAACATGCCGAGCCCGACGATCAGCGACGTCACCAACCGTCCGCGCCGACCGGTCCGCGCAACCATCGAAACCAAATTCATAACAACACTCACGCCGGACATCAGGATGATCCAGGAGGATTTAGGGGGCCATTGCCGGGAAATCCTAACCCGATGATTGCGGCAAAGGCCAGAGGCCGGCGCACGCACAGGCACCGAGCGGCTCACGATTCCGTCAGGTGACAGGCCCGGACAGCGGATACGGGCGGTTAGTGCGACGACAGCGCCGACGGCCCGGTCTCGGGGTGGATCTCCGCGGCCATCATGCCCTTGGAGCCGGGCCCGAACCGCACCAGCACGTACTGGCCAGGCCGCAGCTCGGTCATGCCGAAGCGGCGCAGCGTCTCCATATGCACGAAGATGTCAGGCGTCCCCTCGCCGCAGGTCAGGAAGCCGAAACCGCGCAGCCGGTTGAACCATTTGACCTGCGCGCGCTCCAGACCTGAGGTCGGCGTAACGCTGACATGGGTCCGCGGCGGCAGCATCTGCGCCGGATGGATCGCAGTGGACTCATCCATCGAGACGATGCGGAAGGCCTGATAGCCCTTGGCGCGTTGCACGCACTCGACCACCAGCCGCGCACCTTCATACGCGGTCTGATAGCCATCGCGGCGCAGCACCGTGACGTGCAGCAGCACGTCGGGCCAGCCATTGTCGGGAACGATGAAGCCGTAGCCTTTCGAGGCGTCAAACCATTTGATGACGCCGGATATTTCGACAAGGTTGGCGGCCGCATCGCCAAGACCCGAAAGAGCATCCATCGCCGGATCGCGCTCGGCGCCGGCAGAGAATTCACCTGGTCCAAGCCTGTTCTGCCCCGTCCCGCCTGACGGCGGCCCCCCGAGCTTCTTGGACTCAAATCCGTCCGACCCCATGACCCCGGACCTCACACATTCATTTGCGGCCCGCTATCGCCGTAGCGGACCGGAACACGCGCCCATCCATGACCACTCATGATAACGCCGCGCGAATCTCTCGAATCAAAAGATAACACTCCCGCATGCGGCGCATAGCTAAAAAAACAATTCAGGCGGGAACTATGAACAGGCTTGCACAGCTTCGAATCAATTGCAGATCAATTGCCTACAAATGGTCCAAGCGTCTCTCCGATGTCGTGCCGGATCACGAGATCGGCGACATCGTCCTGTTCGGTCGGCTCGTTATTGATGATGACGAGCTTGGCGCCGCAGTTCTTGGCCATCAGCGGAAAACCTGCGGCCGGCCAAACCACTAGCGAGGATCCGATGGCGAGGAACAGGTCGCAATGCTGGGCCAGTTCCGTGGCGCGGCGCATCGCGTCGTCCGGCATCGCCTGTCCAAACGAAATGGTCGCGGTCTTGACCGGTTCGTCGCAAACCGTGCAATCGGGCGCGCCGCCGGTCTCGTCAAAGCGCGCTTTGACCCAGGGCAGATCGTAGGCCTGCCCACAGCCGATGCAGCGGGCGTAGGTCGTGTTGCCGTGCAGTTCGACCACGTCGTCGGCCTTGAAACCGGACGCCTGGTGCAGATTGTCGATGTTCTGGGTGATGATCGCGGGGATCTTGCCGTCCTTGTAGAGCGACGCCAGCGCCCGATGCCCACGGCCGGGTTTCGCCGCGGCAAAGGTCGGCTCCATCGCAAAGCGCCGCCGCCAAGCCTCGTCACGGGCGTCGGAACTGGCGACAAACTCGTCGAACGGAATCGGACGATTGCGAGTCCACAATCCACCAGGCGAGCGGAAATCGGGAATGCCGCATTCGGTCGAGATGCCGGCGCCGGTAAAGGGAACGATGGACGATGCCTCGGCGATCATGCTGCCGAGCTGTTCGACGCCGCTGCGAAGGTCTGGTGCGATCACGTCAACATCCGATTTTTCAAAGCGTTTGCAAGCGGAAGCCTGCCCCGCAACGGAAAACACGTCAAACAAAATTGGCCGCGTCGACGATAGCGCGGCCAATCGGATTGGCTGTTCGGTCGGCCCCCGCACAACCAAACGTCGCCGCGCGTCACCAAGTAGGCATCATCAGGCGGCTTTGGCGACGGGCTCCTTGGGTTCCCGCACCTCGTCGGTCTTCTTGACCTTGGCGACGGGCGCGCTCTCCGTTTTCTTCGCAGGCTTGCCGTATTGCGCGAGTTTTTCCAGTTCCGCCTCGAGCTCGGCGCGGCGCACAGCGACCTTCTCGAACAGCTTGTCGGTGGCGTGCTCGCGCAGTGCGGCGAGTTCTTCGATGCTCAGTGAATCCAGATCGATCTTTGCCATTGGAACCTCCGGTTTGCTTGTCGCTACCGGGAAGGTGCGCAAGCAACAAGCGGCGCACGGGCCTTATCCACCGCCATCGCTTTGCAAACAGACGACCACAATCCCGCAACGCGGCTTCCCAATTCACGCCCCAATCGCAACCGTCAATGGCAACCGGGACGACTCAAAAACACGACTCCAAAAAGGATGGGCAATGAACGAACAGGACGACAGGCTCGCGCGTGCGCGCGAGGAAATCGCAGCACGGGTCGCGAGCTTCAAGGCCACGCAGGAAAAATTCGAACGCGAGCGCGAGGAATATTACGCCACCACGCTCGGCAAAGCCTGGAGCGGATTTAACCGCCCATCGTTCTGGAGCTAGCGCCAAAGTCCGATCAGCAAAAAGCCCGGGGCGATGCTCCGGGCTTTTTTGTAAGTCCGCCACCGGGCGGAACCGGCAAGCCATTTTCGCCAAAAAGTTTTCGGAGCGCCGGGAACGAACCCTGCGGATGCGCATTCTCAGCTCAAGTGCAGCAACCTTGCCAGAGGTGAAAGCATGAAAGACCCCGTCAGCGTCTTCGGAGGCTGGCGGGGTTTTTCATTTCGCGGCTGGCAGGCCCTGCCCGCAAAATCCACGCCAAACCAGCACGAAGGAACCAATTGCGGCCCCGGGAATTTGTTCCCGAAAGAGGTGCAACGATGCCCCCATGGCTGGAAGTTCTGCTGAACGTGATCGCGTTTGCCGGCTTTATCGGCATCGCCAAATATCACAAACCGCGCGGCGAAAAATTACCGGACCGCTAGGGGATCCTAGTTCGCCTTGTGCGGCTCGCCCGCCGTCCGGACCAGCCTGTCAGCTTTGACCAGCACATGTCCGGTTTCCGGTTGCGACCGCAGTGAAAAACTGATGCCGACGAAGGCCAGGCAAAACAGCAGCCCGACCACCATCACGCGTCGGTGGGTCGGCTTGTCGGCGTTATGAAACGAAGGGACCATGGCAGCTTCCTCCAGCCATCCCTAGCGCAACCTCTGATAAGCACAACGCAATCCCCCTCTTAACCTAACTGAATAGGGTTATTGGAGCTCCGGAAAGGGATCGTTGACCTCGCCGGTTGGCGCGCGCACCCGCACCGATCGTGTACGCACGTACTTGTCCGCAGCAAATCCACAGCCAAATCACAGGCCGCAAAACGGGTTTTCAGGCGTTGCGCCCAATGCTTGCTGCGCACCCGTCCACACCCCGGCGGACAGAAGGCATCGAGCTTTCTCTTCGAGCAGAACACGCACCGGCACAGCTCGGACTAGCCCAACATGGTCAAATGGATCTGGCCAGGAGTTGGGGAGACACGTGAAGCGCTGCGCAAGCGAATCCGAAATATCGAAGCAAGACTCCTTTTGTTCTTCGAAGAACGAACAGGGGGCGCGTTTTCCGGACCGGCCGCCCCTTAAGATCGGGTTACTTCGCGAGCGCTCGCCGATGGCAAACCGCATCGTGGCTCTCCCGACAGGCCGGCCTGATCGGAGCGCTCCGGACACGATGCTGTTCGCATCGTCGCGATCGAACCTTTTTGGCGCGATTTGGACCTATCCGAAAAGGTGCTGACATGACCCAGGCAGATCACTACCGCGACCAGTCCAACCGAGCCAAGCGTTTGGCCCGCGCCGCCAAGGATCCCGAGGCCTCAAAGAAGTTCAACGAGATGGCCGAGGAATTCCGGCTCTATGCCGAACGGCTGGAGAAGATCCTCTAAGGCCCGCAGGCGACAAGAAGCGGTGCTTGCGCGTCACGGCTTGCAGCGCGGCTACCGCGGAATTGATTCCGCGCGATAGATCCTGGTCCCGGTGGTTTCGACGATACGGCCCTTGAGCGATCTGACGAACGCTTTCGAACCTTCAACGGCGAAGTGGGCGCGCAGGGCTGCCTCGTCCGCCCATTGCTCGAAGAAAAACAGGCTCATCGGATTTTGGCAGTCGACACGCACGTCATGCGAGATGCAGCCGGGTTCCGTCCGCGAGCGCTCGACATGATCAAGGCAGGCGGCCAGCACCTCATCAAAGCTGTCCTCGCGCGCCAGAATACTCCCTGTCACCAAGATCATCTCGGCATCCCCTGCACATCTCGCCGGTCCCTGCCCGGTACCGGTCCGCTCCGCCATTAACCCAATTCGCCGTTAACCCAATCTCTTTACAAAGTGTAAACGACCGCCTGACAGCTTTTGGTCAGGAGGATAATCTCATGCTTGTTTATCCCGTACCTGTTGAAGTGACGCAGGCCAGAGTCCAGCTCCTTGTCGACCAAACCGCCAAGGCGCCGCCCAATACGATCAACGAAGACCTGAAGGCCGTCTACGACGCCAAGGCGCTGGCGCAGCAAGCGCAGATCGAACAACACGCCCAGGCCGAGCCAACCACCTTGGTCGACGTCAAGGCCTAACCCATTGGGGAGTGAGCTTGGTCCCTCCGCGCTGCCGGCGACGTGCCGCCGGGGGACAGGGCTCGTTCGACCGACAATTTCATTTTCTGCGTTTAATGCGGAGCGACGGCCATTGTCGACCCGCGCTCTGTGCTGGGATACTGCGTCCGCCGTTCGCCAATCCGGCGCGGGCCTTTCAGTCCCGATGAGGTGCCCTGCCGTGCAGCCTATTTTGGCGGCTGAAGGCCCGCGCTCGTGGCCCATTTTTCCAGGTTTTCGATCACCCTGTCATGGCTCGCGCGCTTGGGAGGTTTTGATCCCTTCGGAAGTTTCGGAAGCTTGATTTCCTTTTCCATGACCGCACTCTCCTTGTCATGGAATCTACTTCCGAGCACATCTTATATCAACACTTAACTTATTGATTTTATTTGTATATTTTACTAAAATGACTTTCTCTCGGCATTTTGAGGAACCAAAGCGAACTGCTCCGAGTTAGGCACTTACTCATTTGTCTAAAGTTGAGGCAGGCACATGACCGACATGCGGGGCGAACGCTTACAAATCATGCTCTCTCCCGAAGAAATGACCGTTCTCGACGACTTCCGCTTCAAGCACCGGATGCCAACCCGCGCGGCGGCGGTACGCGAGCTGTTGCGGTTGGGATTGACGGTCGCACCGACGGATGGCGACGGCCAGAAGTCGAGCCATTACGGCGTGTTCAACCGCGGCTCTGACGGCCACCGGGAAGAAGCGTAACCGCGACCTGAGCTGCAAGGCTTGGTCGACGCATCCGCGTTACGTTGGGCATGGCGCAACGGCCCGCCGTCAATGCATCAGATGCGGCGCGATCACCGATACGGCCAGCAACGCACCCAGGCTCCTGGGCGACGGACACTTTCATCCGCGCCGTTTCGGTATCCGCGATCGGCAGAACGACGAAGAACATGATCGCGAGCACGATCAGGCAATTCGCTGGCTCCTCCGTTTACCCAGCAATGACGGAAGAAGCCGCGCGAATATCTGTGCGGGATCACGCTCTCGACGCCCGCGCTTTAACGCCGTGGCGACGCGCGCGAGCAAACCTCATCAGGCCGCGCGTTTCGGACGGTCCTGATGCGCAAAATATTCCAGGATCTGGATGCGGATTTCCTCGGCGATCGGGCCTTCGACCCGGCGCATGCGGTTCCAGAGCCTGATGATTTCGCGTTGTTTCTCGATGTCCATGAATCAACCTCCAGGGAATGATTGAATAGAACATAACAAGAACATTTTCGCAAGTGCTCCGTGGATCAGATGCGCGCGGAAATCGGTTTGGACCAATTGCGCGTTGCAGCGACTTATGGATGAGTAGTCCCCCAGACACTCATCCCCATCAGAAAGCCCTGCTTCCCCCGAGCGGGGCTTTCGCTTGTGTAGCTGTAACCCCGCGCGTGCACGTCTTGCTAATCGTGGATGCTGGCCACCGCATAAAGCTCGGGCTCGAATTTTTCCGCGAGCTTGCCTGCAGCCATCATATGCTCTTTGCATTCGGGATTGCGCTGCATGGCCTCGAAATACTCTTTCGATCGCCATTGGGCATAATTCGCGACGTGCTTGCCGCTAAGGCTGCGTTGAATGTTGGCAGAGACGAATCCCGGCTGACGCTTCATGACCTTATCAGTCGCCTCGTCCAGCAATTTGACGAGTTCGCAACATCGAGGAGAGGCTCTCGCGTCGAGTTTTCATCCGCGACCAACCTTCAAAGGGGGACCTCGGCTCCGCTTTTGTTCTCGGAGAACGAACAGAGTCCGCAATTTTGCGGACGAGCAATCGTAAATAATTGGAAAACAAAAGACCACGCGGGCGTTACGCCGCGTGGCCTTCAGCGAGACTGTCCCCCTAGGCCCTCCAGAGATTCCGTCTCGCGACGCATAATGTGCGGACGGGCTTGCCTGTCCAGCCCACGGACGAATTACCCACAGTTCAGACGCGCCGGCATTCGTCTCGTTTCGCGATCGACTTCCGGGAATCAGCGGCGCTTGGCCCGCCCGGCGCGCTCACCTTTCCCGCAACGGTGATAGCTGTGGTCGAGCACAAGAAGCTTGTCCGGCGAAATCAGCTTCAGGGTCAACGAACCCGGACCGCGGCCTTCTTCGCCTTCGTTCGAAACGAAGCCCGACGCGCTCAGCGAACCGTCAGGCCGACGCACGACACGCTTGATGTCATGGGCGGAGGCAAAAAACGTAACCGTGTTCGCTCCGATTTTCAGCAGCCCATCACTTTCGGCATTCGAGCAGTCGGCAGCCTCGAAGGCCCACAATCCCTGGACCGATTTCGGCAGTACGTTCGCGTGGGCCGTGTCCTGGAACAGAACCAGCAGTCCCGAGATCAGAACTCGCTTCAAGCCGTCAATTTCCACAGCTCATTCATCATTGAACCTTTGATGGCCTCGCGCGTCTAACTATCGAAGCGTCGAGATTTGTCCCCATCTCCGCTTCTCTCAGAGAGCCCCGCTTCCCCAGGCGGGGCTTTCGCTTGAGTCGCAGCAAAGCCGCCCGCTTCGGATCCACTCAACGTGCGCCTCCGCTTTGCTTTTCACACCGAAAATAGATCTCTCCCTTGGCCTGAAGCTTGTTGGGATCAATCAGCTTAAGCGTGATTGAACCGTTGGACCGACCATCGTCTGCAAAACCATACCCTGTTCCCTTTAGTGAGCCGTCCTTTAGCCGGGTAATGCGCTTGATTTGAAAGCCATGCTCGTAAAACAGCACTGTCCGCGGTTCGACCGTCATCCCGGATTCGCTGGACTGCTCTGTGCACGCAGCGGCGTCAGAGGCCCACTTCCCCAGCATGCTGTTGGGAAGTTGGTCGGCTGCATGAGCCGTGCCGGAGATCAGAAGAGCGCCAAGCAGGTATTTCATGCTGCCATCACTTTCCCAGCCACACCGCCATGTAAAGGACCCGGGGTAGCGCCCAAACAGCATCATGCCCCCTGCCCCGTGGCGAATTTTGCTGCTATTCAAGCCCCGAACCAAAAACCAAGCCTCGCAAAGGGAGCCAAGAAACATGCGTTTTCTCCACACCATGCTGCGCGTCCGCAATCTCGATGCCGCGATGAAATTCTATCACGATGCGCTCGGGCTGAAGGAAGTGCGCCGGATCGACAACGACAAGGGCCGCTTCACGCTGGTGTTCCTGTGCGCCGCCGAAGACGAAGGCCTGCTCAAGGCCTCGCCGGCCAGCCGCGGCGCGCCGCTTGTCGAACTCACCTACAATTGGGACGAAGAGAAATACGGCGAAGACCGCTATTTCGGTCACCTCGCCTATGAGGTCGACGACATTTACGCCACCTGCGACCGGCTGATGAAGATGGGCATCACCATCAATCGCCCACCGCGCGACGGCAACATGGCGTTCGTCCGCTCACCGGATCTGCATTCGATCGAGCTCTTGCAGAAGGGTGACCCGAAGCCGCCGGCCGAGCCGTGGACCTCGATGCCGAACACCGGCCACTGGTAGGCCTCTTTGTTTTGACGCGTTTTCTTGACGCGAACCGGCATCCACTTCGCTTGAAAACGCTACGGTACAACTTCTTCGTGCACGTCCGCCATCCCAGCTACCGGCTGGTGACGAAAGCGGACGTGCCGTTTCCCTCAGGCACCTCGGAAGACGAATGGAAGTTGACGCGTAGCCGCGAGGCCGGCGACGTCAACGCCGAGGTGCGCGACGCCGTCGATCGAGACGGCTATTCGCTGTTTCGAATCGGACTGTCGCTCTCCGATATTCCACAATCATAACGCGGCACCGCGTGCGCAGTTTCGGTCCGCGCAAAGGAACAAGACACTCGCCCACACGTTCTCTCCTCGATTGATATTTTGGAGGATACGAGGATGGGACGAGGAATTTTGTTGTGGCTGTTGGGCGTGCCGATACCGATAATCCTTCTGTTGTGGTTGTTCTTCGGCCGCTGACGGCAAGCGTGGGTGACAGGCTCCGTCGCGACGCGGCGGAGCCTGTTTTTTTGTTTAGTCCAGGCCAAGGCAGCCCGCGCTTTTTTGCCGATCTTCCGCTATGAACCGGTTGCAAGAAGATCACCGCAAGAAACCGCTGGGAGCAAAACACGTGGCTGACAACAAACAACAACTCACCATCTGGGGCCGGGCCAATTCGGTCAATGTTCAAAAAGTGCTGTGGTGCCTGCGCGAGCTCGAGCTCGCCTATGACCGCATCGATGCCGGCATGCAGTTCGGCAAGAATAATGAAGCGCCCTACCTTGCGATGAATCCCAATGGCCGCGTGCCGACGCTGATCGATGGCGATTTCGTGCTGTGGGAATCCAATTCGGTGATGCGCTATCTCTGCCTCGCCTACGGCCAGAACTCGCCGATCTATCCGCAAAGTCCGCAAGGACGCGCGGCCGTCGACCGCTGGCTGGACTGGACGCTGTCGACCCTGCAACCGGTCGACCGGCCGGTGTTCTGGGCGCTGGTGCGCACGGCGCCGGAAAAACGCGACATGGTCCAGGTCCAGAAGGACGCCGACGCCGAGGCCGTGCAATGGCGGATCGTCGACGCACAAGTGGCAACGCGCCGCTATATCGAAGGCGATCAGTTCACGATCGCCGATATCGCGCTCGGCGCTTTTGCGCGGCGCTGGTTCGGCGTCGAGGGCATCACAAAACCGAAACTTCCGAACCTCGAGCGGTGGTTCGCGCAGATCTCGGAGCGCCCCGGATTTGTGAAGTTTATCGCGCCACCGATGACCTGACGCTCAGCGCGATCCGGCCGATGTGCCGGCGCCGATACTGACGGCACCGCCAATCTTCGCGCAGGTCTCGGTGCCCTCGACCCTGACGAATCCCGCCCCATATGCCGCGCATGAGTTGCTTGATGTCGCTCCCTTCAGCGGAAGCAGCTTGCCCGACGGGGCGGTCTTGCCGGACTTCTGATGGCCGGATGGTTCGGCGGCCAACGCCGCCACGCCAGTCAGCACCAGAACCGGGATCGCAAGGAGGGATTTTCGCATCCCGCCTTTTATCGTCCCGCGCCATCAGGCGCTAGCGGACGAACTTGATGCCGACCGACTTGCCGCGGCGCCAGACCACTTCGCAGTTTCGCCCGGTCCGGGCGTCGCGCGAAAACGCCAGCTTCAATTTGGCGGGCAGCGTGTTGGGATCGTCGATCGTGACCTTGGCGCCCGTCGTGGACATGTCCTGCACCACGCATGGGCGCGCCGCGAAGCCGCCGTCCAGCGTGATCCACCCGGATTGATGCAGCGATTTGCGCGACTCGCGCTTTTTGGTGCCCAAGGCCATGTCAGAAGTTCCCCTGCCACCAGCCCTACTCCAGGCGGCTTTAAAATCCGTTGCAAAACATCGGTTGTTTTGGCCGGTCCCCCTTGCCGGTGCGGGCCGGAAGCGCCCGGAAAAAGGCAGTTTCAGGCCGCTTGCCCGCCCGGCAAAACGCCACTATACGTTCGCCGGTCGCTGGCCTGATCCAACCCGATTAACGGCGACCAACACGGTGCATCATGCTGTAAAGCACTGATTTTCCGGTTGTTTTTGCTCCCTTCGTCTATCGGTTAGGACGCCACCCTTTCACGGTGGAGAGAGCGGTTCGATTCCGCTAGGGAGCGCCACAACGCCCTCCTAAAAGTCCCACCATTTCAATACGATAGCTTAATTCATTGACCATCACGGCCAGTCTGTGGGACAAAAACGTCCTACAAAACGTCCTACACTGGCGGGTCAACCATGAACGAGTCGGGCCAATATCTGACCATCCGCAAAGGCGTCTGGCACTACCAGCGGCGCGTGCCCAGCAACTTCACCCATCTCGACAAGCGCGGCATCGTCAAGCTCTCGACCAAGATCAGAGTCGCCAAGGATCGCACCGGCAGCAAAGCCAGCCGTATCGCCGCCCGCCTCAACGAGACAACGGAAGCCTACTGGCGCGGACTGTCCGAACAGAACGCGGCCGACGCCGTGCGCACCTATGACGACGCGGTAAAACTCGCCCGCTCGCTTGGTGTGGACTACCAGACGCCGACCGAATCGGCTGCGAGGCCCTTCCACGAGGTCCGCGCGCGCGTTCAAACGGTCATGGCCAATGGGCACATCGACGATCCAGCAAAGCGCAGAGCCATCATGGGCGGGGTTGAGAAACCCCGGATTATGCTGTCGTCGCTGTTCTCGACATACGCAACGATCCAGAGCGTTGCCATCGCTGACAAGTCGGAGCGCCAGCGGCAAAAATGGACGACGCAGTATCAGCGCGCGGCGCAAATCTTCATCGATCAGATCGGCGACAAGCCGCTTGAAGATGTCAGTCGCGACGACGCCGTGACTTATGCGGAGTGGTGGGAACAGCGCGTTCTCATTGACGGCATCGAGATCAACACTATGAACAAGAACCTTGGTCACCTGAGTTCGATGTTTCGCGCGGTGATCAAGCGTAACAAGTTTCGGTTTGACAATCCGTTCGCTGGCCTTCGTCAGGAAGGCGGCAAGGATGGCAGTCGGCCGCCCTTCCCGACCGAGTTCATTCGCGATGTCATTCTCGCACCGGGCGCACTCGACAAGTTGAACGGCGATGCGCGCGATATCGTTCTCCTGATCATGGAAACCGGTGCGCGGCCGAGCGAACTTGTAAACCTGAAAACGGACCAGATCAGACTGGACGCCGTCATTCCTCATGTCCGTGTCGAGGCGCAGGAACGCGATGACGATGCACCCGGCCGCGAACTGAAAACCGTCCAGAGCAAACGTGACATCCCGCTTGTCGGCTTGGCATTGGAAGCGATGCGCCGACATCCTGACGGGTTCGCGCGCTACTTCGACCGTGCTGATAATTTCTCGGCTGCGGCCAACAAGCATTTCAGAAAATGGAAACTGCTACCGACTCCGAAACACACGGTCTATTCGCTTCGCCATTCGTTCAAGGATCGATTGAAGGATGTCGAGGCCCCGGAGGAAATGATTGACGAACTGATGGGCCACAAAATCGACAAGCCGAAGTATGGTGACGGTTACGGCCTGAGGCTCAAACTAAAGAACATTCAGGCGATTGCTTTCACATCGCCACCCGTCGCCAAGGCGGCGTGACCTTCCAAGATACGCCGTGCCCGCGACATCGCGTCATCGCGGGCGATCAACGCGGCGATCTCACGCTCATAGCGTTCGAGAATTGGCGCGTAGATCGGCCCATCCATCAGCATGCAATATGCGACGGCCGCCTGCTCTTGCAGGAGACTCTCTAACGTCACCTCGTCCTGATGACAGTCGCATTTTTTGCCGCTGCCCATGACCCGCACTCACGCAACACTTACGGGATAGATTTCCATCGGGGATTCAGGCCGCCGTCAAATCGGCCTTGGGCACCCTCTCAGTTTTCCCCAAGCACGGCGCGGTCTTCCCCGTCCATCATCATCCGGTGCTGGTGTCTAAAAGAGAACACCAAACAGCGACCATGTGTGGATAAACCGACGACGGCTGCCGCACAGGACCGGACAAATCCGAAAACCCTGACATCATCGCGCTGGGGGGAATTCTCAAACAGCGAGCCAGATCAATGTCAGTTGTAACGCGTAACCTAATCCCATTGAAGGCTGCAATTCGCAAGCTTAGTTGCGGACGCACCAAGGCCTACGAGCTGATCAATGCAGGCAAGCTCATTGCCTACACGCAAGACGGTAAGACCATGGTCGATGCCGACTGCGTTGACGCCTATCAGGCTTCCCTGCCCCGGTTAATCCCTGGTGCCCGCAAGGTTGGCAAGAACAAGCCCGGCAACCCAAAAGCCGCCTCGCCTGCCGCTGATGCGGAGATCACGTCATGACATCTCCAACTTTCGTTGCCCAGTTCGCCGATGGCGTCACGACCCGCATGACTTGCCATTGCACGTCGGATCATCTCGATCTCGCGCGCGGTGTGAAGCTCTCACGGGCAGCCTACGAGTCGCGCATGGGAGAGACGTCGCCGCCAATCGTCAAGGCTTGCTTCGTCCATCCCTTCAGCGATGAGGCGATCAAGGTTTACGACCGCTCGGAACTCGAAGCTGCAAGCTCGGATTGCTGCCAGCGCCTCGCGCCTGCCGCGCCTGCACCGGACGTTACCAGACTTCGGCTGTCGAAGGCGCTCGCGTGCGTCGATAAGGCGAGGCTCCTGCGTATGGCCGAGAACATCGAAGAGGATCGCTTCGATGACGAGGACGCTGTCGTGGCCGAGTTAGATGCGGCCGAAGATATCCTTGCGGACCTTGATGCATTTTCGGGCGCATCAACGTGATTTGCCCGCGCGCCACTTCCTGATCACGCTGACAAACGAAGCCCCGTCGCAGCGATCACTCTGCAACGGGGCGGAATTTTTCGATTCCCGCCAACCCCGACCAAGAGCAGGCGTTAAGATGCGTCATAGTCCCGCTCGCGCCAAGGCGCAAGCAGCATCCGAATCCGAGGCGATCACAATTAAGCCGACGCCAAAAGCGCGGCGCAAATCGTCGACAACCAAGCCTAGATCGACAGCGCTTGGGCCGATGTCCGAAGCGGCGCGTGCCGCGATGTACGATTGGCTCGTGTTGCAGGTTGGCAAGACACCTGATCGTCCGCCCGGCTATCACCGTATCGCGCAGGCGATGTCGCTGCATTTTGCTGACGACGACGGCAGCGCGTTCCCATCATTGGCGACGCTTGGGGCAAGCTGCGGCATGTCGAAAGGGACGGCGGTGGCGATGGCAGAATTGCTTGAAGCTGACGGCCACGTCATCGTCGTCGAGCGCGGTACGGCCGGGCGCGGGCATTCAACGAGGTATCGGAAGTTGATGAAACCGTTGCCCGATGATGTCGCGGCGGCGCGCAGGAAGGCCCGCTTCGCCGCACACCGGAAGCGGAGAAAAGTGGTGTTTAGCTGACGCGCTAAAAGGGTCTGTGGCTGACCTTTTAGCTATCGACGACAGTGCGCTAAAAGGGTCTGTGGCTGACCTGAACCTTTCCTTACGGAAAGAAGGAAGTAAGAGCTAGAGGATAGAGTCCCACCTATAATTACTAGCGAGAGCGCCGAACACGCTCTCTCGATAGAGTTATTACAGGTGATTTAAGCTGGACTCGATGGTGAGAGTCTTTCCGGTACCGCGCGCGCGAGACTTCCGCGCCACCGAGGCCAGCTCTCGGCGCCATCGGGCACAGAAACCGCAATTGCGGTATCCTGCAGTGACAAGCGCGCGAGACGGCTGTCGCCGCTCGCTTGTCGCGTGGAAAGATTTAACCATCCAGACGCGCCAGCCCTTCCAGCTCTCCGCAGCGGCATTGCCGAATCGAAACCTGCGGCAAAGCAATTCTCACCAGAATGCGCGTCTAACGCCGCGACGGCTCGGTATCTGTCACGGTGGCGCATGCTGCACCATCGAGAACAATCCAAAATGGGAAATCCGATCGAAAGCGCCGGGCGTATTCAGCGCGACGGCATGGCGCTGCAATTTGCGAGCTATGCCGCCGTGCTTGCATTGGCGCGCGGTGACGTGATGCAGGCGGCGGCCACCTTCGAGAAGCGCCATCCGAATTCGCGCGCGCTGGAAATGGTTCGCAAGTCTGCCGTCCTGCCGGGCACCACCACCGACTCGGCTTGGGGCGCGCCGCTCTCGCCCCTGGCATCGCTTGGCGAGGCATTTGTCGACTACTTGCGACCGTTGACCGTGATCGGTCGGATGACCGGATTCCGCGCCATGCCGTTCAACGTTCGCGCGCCGCGCGCCACATCCGGCAGTGCGGTGGGCTGGATCGGTCAAGGCCGGCCGATGATCGTATCCGACATGAACTTTGAGGCGATGACGTTCAAGACTTCCAAAGTCGGCGGCATCGTTGTGCTGACGAAAGAACTAGCACTCGCTGGCGACCCCGACTCGGCGCAACTGATCCGCCAAGACCTTGCGGCGGCCGTCGCACAGTTTAGCGATCACAATTTCCTCAACCCTGCGCTTGCTGAGGTTGACGACGTGTCACCGGCTTCGATCACTTACGGCTCGCCATCCGTCGTGTCGACGGGCACCACTGCCGCCGCGTTTCGCGATGATTTCCGCGCGCTCTGCAATCTGGTCACGTCGAACATGATCGCGCCGTATCTAGTGATGAAGCCGACAACGGCCATCGCCTTGGCGAGCCTGGGCGACTCGTCCAATCTGCTGAAGAACATTTCCGCTAAAGGCGGCGACGTCGCGGGCATCCCTGTCATTGTGTCGGCGAACACTCCGAGCGACGCAGACTCGCCGGGCGATGATCTAATTATTCTGATCGATGCCGCCGAAGTTTTCATGAACGAAGGCGGGATCGAACTCGATGCGTCCGAAAACACCATCGTTGAAATGTCGTCAGTGCCGGACTCTCCCCCGACAGCCTCGACGGTGTTGCGGTCACTCTGGCAATCGAACTTGGTTGCGCTTTTGGTGAAGCGCTACATTCGTTGGCAGCCCCGGCGTTCCGGTGCCGTCGCCTATCTGACGGGCGTCAACTACGGCGGTTAGCAAATGGAAAAAGTCGCGAAGCCCGAACTTAGCGCGGCGCAGCTCGCGAGGCCGCTGCGGGTCGCAGACCTAGCAGAGCTGATGGCAACCATCGCACCGACCATCGGCGAATTCGTCGAGCGAGCGACAGCGCCGCTCCGGGCGCGCATCCTGGAATTGGAGAAAGGCGGCATTCGCTACGAAGGCACGTGGCAGGCAGCGCGCGAATATCGGCGCGGCATGATGGCGACTTACAGCGGCGGCCTTTTCCACTGCAACGCTGACTCAACACGCGACAAGCCCGGCACCTCAACGGCATGGACTTTGGCGGTCAAATCGGGAGGGCGCTGATGAGAACTGCCAGCGAAGCAAAGCGCAGGATCATCGAACATCTGGCCGCGCTCAACATGACGCTTGCCGATGTCACCGACTGGCAGCTGCACATCGAGTCTGACGACGGCGGCGGCAACACGGTGTCCGTTTACTATTCGTGGCACGGCGACGGGTCACTTTGTTCGTTTGATTGGCCGTGGGGTGCCGCAAGCTTCGATTCCGCCGGCTATGAACGCTTCTTCTCGGGCAAGCGGTTGGTGCGGCAATGACCGTGCAAGCACGAGGAATCGCTTGTAATGCGCCCGGTCCGGGGACCACGGCCACGGCTGCCAGCCCTCCCGGATCGTGCGACCGGCACCTACTCCCCGACTCTCCTCCACCACCGTAAGGCGTTAACCCGTAAGTTGTAGCGATATGGTTTAATGCCCTTTTGGGAATCAGCTATGGCCAAAAAACCAACCGATTTGGACCCTAGTGATGGGTTGATAGTTGACGAAGTTGGCGCGTGGGCCGCCGAAAAGCACGACCGGCTGAGAAAGTACATCGACGCATACAGAAGCGTCCGTGCACTGTACCTCCCGCCAAAAGGTACCGGTGGCGCTGGCTATATTGAGCTGTTCTCTGGCCCGGGCCGGTCGCGACTCAAGGGAAGCAACGAATTCATCGACGGCAGCCCCATCGTTGCGTACAAGGCGGCGCAGCAAAGCCGTACTCGTTTCTCCGACCTTCACTTTAATGATCTCGACCCTGACAAATCGTCGGCGCTGGAAAAGCGAATTGCCGCGCTAGGCGGTGCTGGCCATTTTTATAGTCAGGCTGCGGACGCAGTCGTGGATAAGATTGTGGATGCGCTCAACCCGACGGGATTGCACTTTGCATTCCTCGATCCTTACAAACTCGAAGTGTTGCCATTCTCGATTATTCGCAAGCTCGCCGCGATCCCGAAAATGGATATGCTGATTCATGTTAGTGTGTTCGATCTTCAACGCAATTTGCGTCGTTATGTGGCGGAGGGAGACGTTCTCGACTCATTCATGCCGAATTGGCGTGGTTCTGTTGACGTGAATCGCACGGACCACGGTTTGCGCACCGATCTTCTCGATTATTGGTTGGGAGAAATCAGGAAGTTGGGAACGAGTCCAGCAGAAGGCATTGAACTTGTTTCCGGGCCGGGAGGTCAGCGACTCTACTGGCTGGTGTTCGTAAGCGCGCATCCACTTGGCCGGAAGCTATGGGAAGACATCCGTAATATAAACGTCCAAACTCGACTGCTTTGAGGCAACAATGGCTGACACTTCAATCGAATGGACCGACGCGACTTGGAATCCAGTTGCTGGCTGCACTGTGGTCTCTCCGGGCTGCACGAATTGTTATGCCATGCGGATGGCAGCACGGCTCGATGCGATGGGGATGAAGAAATATCGCGGACTGACACGCAAGAGCGGCAAGCGGGCGGTCTGGACTGGTAAGGTTAGGCTCGATCAGAAGGCGCTCGATATACCGGCGAGCTGGAAAAAGCCGCGCCGGATTTTTGTGAATTCGATGTCAGACCTGTTTCACGAAGGCGTGCCCTCAGAATTCGTCGCCGCCGTGTGGGCATCGATGCAGGAAACGCCACAGCACACATATCAAATCCTGACGAAACGACCGGATCGGATGGCAGAGATCACCGCATCGCTGCCGGTGCTGAAAAATGTCTGGCTTGGAACAAGTGTCGAGAGTGCCGACTACCTCACGCGCATCGATGATCTGCGCAAGGTTAGGGCCGCCGTCAGATTTATTTCGTTCGAACCCCTGCTAGGGTCAGTGGCCAAAGCCGACCTGACGGGAATCCATTGGGCGATTGTCGGAGGCGAGAGTGGTCCGCGTTCACGACCAATGGCGGAAGAATGGGTCGGCGAGATCGAGGCCGCATGCCGCAAGGCAAGAGCAGCGTTTTTCTTCAAGCAGTGGGGCGGCGTTCGCAAGAAGAGCACAGGCAGGCACTATCGCGGGCGCACGTTCGACGAGATGCCGCGAACCGTCGCGATATAGACGGCGGAGGGTCGTCCCCAGACTCGGCCGCTTTGCCGATTACATGTCCGTCATTCGTCCCTCTTCAGTTTTCGTCGTCCCCAGTGATGCTCTTTGGCATCGGGGTTGAACTGCCGCACCTCATGACGGTGTATCGCCTTCAGCGTGGCCATGCGGGCCAAGAACATCCAGGCAGTGCCGCGTTCCGCCGCATACGTCAGCATCTCCGCTGCCGTCGTGACCGCTGGCATATCGCGCTCTGACTTGGGGACGGTCTTGGCGAGGTAGGCGACTGCCTCACGCAGCGTGCGAAGCTGGTTGCCGTCTGGCGTCTCGATGGGTTCATCGAACTTGCGTTGCCAACCGTCAGGCACTGGGTGAACTTTCCCGATATGTATGTGAGCTGACGCACAGTGCTCGGTGGCGATAGGTCAGACAACGCGGTTTCCCGTGGATGGAGAGTTCAGCCATGACCGAATCTGCCAAGCGACGCATAACAGTTGATGTGATAATCCTAGCGGTGGGCGCGGCAATCTTGATCGTCTCTGCCTTTGTGGGCGTACTATAGCCGAAGGGTGCGGCTTTTCGCGTTCTCAGGCGAAAAGTTCCGCCCCGGCCGGTGTGAACTTCACGAAGGTGCCGCTCTCGTGCAGCAACAGCCAGCCGCGCGAGATCGCTAGATCAAGCCCGGCTTTGTATTCGGCCGGGGTGGCGCGCTCCAAGTACAGCATCGGCGCGTTTATCTTCTCGATGTAAATCTTTCCGTCTACCGACTCGGTCGCGTTGGCGATCTCCAGCAGCTTGCGCGCGGCCTTTTCAGGATCGGCATACGGGCGGTCGGTGCTGAGCTTCATGTGCGCTGCGAATCCATATGTGCATCGTGAACGTGACGGTCGGTTACCGCTATCCCGATCGTGGCGCCACAGAAACAGCGTGCCTGTCCACTGGTCGATTGCGTGGGTAACGGCAGGCCAGCGGCATGCATAGCGTATTTCCAAGCCGTCCAGGCACGCTCGCGCCGGTACTCGATGAAGTCGGCTTGGGTGCACCGTGGCAAGTAATCTTTCCACGCGGCTTCGAAGCCAGCCCGCGCCTGTTCGAAGGTTGCAGCGTAGCCCGAGCGAGACCGTCCCCGATGTGACAGCGGATAGAAGCCGCAATCCCAGCGCCATTGCCTCGCGTGCGTCGGCAAGCCCGATTGGATTGCAATCGTGCCAACCTGAACGTCATCGTAATAGACGTGCCAAGTGTCGGAGCGTTCGGGGTGAGCGCGGCGGGTGAGTGCGGGCATGGCATATTGAAGCGCGGCCCGTGTCATGCGGCAAATTATCAATCCCTTGGGGATCGGGAGGGCGCGAAGCTACAGCCTGTCGGGGTGTGGAAAGCGCTGTTCAAATGAAAGAGGTCGCCAACTGAGGCGGCCTTACTTTTTCTAAGCGAGCGGGAAGGTCAGAACATCCGACCGGGCAGTTGCTTGCAAACCCCGTGATGCACCAGCTCGCCCTTCCCAATGACAACGAAGTTTTCGATCTTGCCCGTGTAGCGGTTGATCGTAATGCGCTCGCGGTGCCGCAAGGCTCCAATCTGGTACTCGGTCTCTGCTTCTATCTGCTCGTCGGTGACGACTGCTGCAAATTCAGCCCCTAAACCTTCCTTCTTAAGACGGCCAGAGCGACCTTGGAGTATTTCCACGGTGATCAGCTTTGATCCCGACGTTGGGCTTGTTCTCATAGTTGCGACATCCAAGGTGGATGACCAATCACACTGAAGGCGCAAGCCATGACCGTTTTGACCGACAGCGTGGCCGGACAGGCTGATCATCAGATTCGCGCTCAAGGCGATAACTGTTGCTGCTCGTTTCATCGCTCCCGCCCGTTTTAGTGACGCGTGCCCGCTCAGCGCAGCGGCCCTCCGAGATAGAGGGATAGTGGTGCATCCTGCACAATTGAACAGGCATCTTCTCGGTTGATTTTGGTTCTCACCATCGTCACAGCCTTAGCCACACGGTCGAATGTCAGCGTCTGGCGAATGCACACGTCAGGCAACGATTCGGCAACCACGCTCTGTTCATCAACCTTCGTGATGCGGAATGACTTGCTGTACAAAGAAAGCGACGGCCCGCCGCCCAGCGACATCACGTCGGCTTGCTGTAGATCACAGTTTTTTTGAGACGCATCGCAGAGGATGTGAACGGCATTGACCTTGTTGGCTAAGTCGCTACCTCGCCAACTACCCCTCACGCTAAGATAGGGATACTGCCGGTCCGCCAGTTTATCGTTGAAGGTGAAGTTTGTGCTGGCGCGAACGTCTTGCTCAGTAAGGCCGCGCACAAACCATCCTGCGCTCCCACCGACCACGATCCCCAAGAGCAACCACAGTGAAGGCTTCATATTGCTGTCCCCCATCACAGCGTAGACTCTGTTCGCTGGCGGCGGGCGTGCTGTTCATCGGTATCCACAGGGCCGGACTCGGGCATGGCCCATTGACGCGCCACCACCAGCGGCTAGGCACATTGTCCATCGGTTGGGGCTGCCAGCCGTAGCGAGCCACATGCAGTCGCGGCTGAGGATAAGTCGGGGGTACGACAAGCGCCCGCGCCGGGCCAAAGGTCGCCCCTCGCGGGGCGCTTGGGGTGGGTACTGGCTTACTTTTTCCCGCCCTTCGTCCGCTTCGTCCTAGCTGCACGCAGGCCGCCTGCGGCCCGATTCAGATGCTTCACGAGGTATCGAACCGCTTCGATGTCGCGCTTCTTGCTTACCGTCACCTCGAACGTGTGGGACTTTTTCGCCAATTTTTGCCCTCCCGACCGCAAGTCGGCCGCTCGCAGAATATGCGCCCCTCCTAGCCCGCTTTCCAGCCCCGCAGGCCACCGCCCCGGCGCAGGGGATATGGCCGAGTGCAGCACCGAGGCGCTGGCGCGGTCCTCCCCTCGTCTCGGTTTGGGCTTCCGCCAAAATCCAGGCGTGCCCGAATCAAAAACGTCCTACAAAACGTCCTATATATCTTTGATTCTCAAACCCTAACCGATTGAAATAATTTGAAAATCTACTGTCCGAAAATTGGTTTGGCCCCGCTAGGGAGCGCCAGTCGCTTTCGTGTCATTTTGATCTTCCTCACGATTTGACCTCTTTTCTCAAACGCTCAGATTCGGTTTGGCTAAGTCTGTTCTCCCTATGGTCGTCCAGCTGCTCGATCGCACATCGCTCGCTGCGCCTCTGCGCGTGTACTGAACGCCGTCGGCGTCGGTCTGCGCCCACGTCATCATGTGGACGTCGACCCTTGCCGTGCCGACGTTGAGCATCAACTCGTAAGCAGTCCGCTGCTTTGTTCCGAGAGGCGAGCGAGCCTCGAAGGCCGCCATTTCGGTCGGGCGCCAGCGCCGAACCGGTTTTGAGTTTGGCCGCTTCGTTAGACGTGGATCATCCAACTTCGTGGACACCGGGTTCCGTCTTGAGGGAGCGGATCGGCGCCAATTAACGCTGCGACTAGTTCAACCGAATTCGCGCGACCTTTTGGCCTGTTCCGTAGGGAACAGCGCCACGAGAATTTATCCGTCAATGTCGCAATCAGCCGAGGCAATGGTGCCATCGGGAAAAGGGACCAGGAGAGCGACATGAAATCGGATTATCAGATTGAGGCAACCGAAATGATGGACGAGCAGCTTGAGGCTGTAAGCGGCGGCGGTGTCATTACAGGCTTCGGGGTGCGGACAGATCAGCGGATCGCGTTGCAGCAACAGCTTACCGCGGCGTATGCCCGCAACAATCCAACCGACTACTACGGCTATTTTGGCTGACAGTTTGAGTTTTAAGACGCTCGAGAGGCCGCCCCGCTGGCGGCCTCTTTCGATGATCTGAACGCTCAGTCCTTGAGGCAAGAGACCGAGGAGGATGGGACTAAGCATTTCCAGCGATTTGCCAGGCCCCTCGGGGCGGCTTACGCGCGCCTTTAGAGCGTTCGCCAAATCTCATCATGGAGCGTGTTGGGCACAAAGAGGCCCGCCGCCTTCTTGATCAGCTCCAGGTATTTTTGATCACCAAGAAGCTTCAGCCCCATAGCCTCGTACTGGGCCAAGTTCTCGTAGTTGGCAATCCAAGCCATGCGAGCAGCATTACCTCCAACTGGAACAGCTATTTTCAGATCGATGCCCGTAGTTGTTTTTACTTGGGTACTGATCTCGTTTGCGAATGCCATTGCTGCCGACAACATTCCAGGCGCGACGCTAACACTCCTCTGAACCAAAATCATCGAAACCTCCCTTAGGATTTATCTTGGAAAGGGTGAAAAGCACGAATGCATTGCAGCGCAATGCTGATCCCAGAAACTCCGCAAACCTTGACCCAGATCAAGCAAGCCGGCCCATTGCCGCTTTCCGAAATTCGCTCGCCTCCAGACGTATTTGAGCTACGAAATGCGTACAACTACCAAGTTTTCCCGACTCTACTTTTCTGCAATCTGACCGACTGTTAGCCTTTGATCGGCGCTCCCGCTGAGCGCCGGGTTTGATAGATTACGCCTGCATCAAACCCGAAACCCCGTCCGAGGAAGCGACTGCCACGGACGGAATTTCCCCGCGCGGCCGCGCTCGCTTCAAGATGAGTGAACTCGGAGCCACTCGATTGCGATCGCTGGTGGGCGCCCACCGCGCGCAAACGAATTCATTCCTGGGCGCGGCAATCATTTCTCAATGCCACGGAAAAAATGGCGGGAGAACCAAGCCTCGAACCTGGAACCTCTGGTTTTGGAGACCAGCGCTCGTCCACTTGAGCTTCACTCCCCAGCTTGGTCCCGACCCACGGTGCTGCCCCGTGTTTTCCTGCGCCACAAGCAAGCGTCCTAGCTGATAGACGAGGTCGGAAGGGCAATGGTCGCTCGTAACGGTTTCGAACCGTCCTGTTCGCCGTTATGAGCAGCAAGCCCTCCCGAGAGGCCGAGCGATGGATTTGGTGAGCGCGGCTGGATTCGAACCAGCGGTCACCGGAATCAAAATCCGGCGCCTTAGACCAACTTGGCGACGCGCCCGCAATGGCGCTCCCTACCGGATTCAAACCGGTGACCTTCACCGTGAATGGGTGTTATCCTGGACCGCCAGACGAAGGGAGCGGCTACGGTGATAAAGAAAGCGAAGAAGACCAAAAGGGCGATCGCGAAAAAGTGGAAACCGAAATCGGTAAAGAAACGGCCGCTAACGCAACGGGAAAAGTCGGTCGCTGCACGGCTTGATGAGCTTGGTGTCAGCCATGAAGCCGCCGCGCAAATGCTTCAGATAACCTCGGAGATCGACCGGCTATTTGGAGCCGGACCCAAGCTGCAACTGAACCGAAGGCTCACCGCAGCGCGAATCGCATTCGAAGATGGGATTCTCAACTCCAATGGTATCAAGGACAGCGTCGCGGCAGCCAGGAAGGCGGCTGATCTGTGATTGGCGTGGTCAGTCTGACTGGATTCGAACCAGCGATCCCCTGCTTCCAAGGCAGGTAGGGACGGCCAGGCTCCCCTACAGACTGTCAACTTTGGCCGACCTGAAGGGACTTGAACCCCCGCCCTCCGCGTTCGTAGCGCGGCGCTCTGAATCCAACTGAGCTACAGGTCAACGATGGTAATCGGCCGACAAACGGCATTGGCTCCCGCCCACGGTTTCGAACCGCGCTACCCCGGTTAACAGCCGGGTGCCCTCACCGAGATGGCTCGGCGGGAATGAGGTGGTGGAGAGTGCCGGTACCGCCCCGGCCGCTTCGATCTTGCAAGGATCAAATGCACCCTTGTGCACTCCCCGTGATGGTGTCCAGAGTCAGTGCCGCCCTGACCTCCTCGGCGTTTCAAACCGATGCTTTCACTGGATTAGCTTCCTGGACGGCGAACTGCGTAACGCGCGCAGTTTCGCAAGATGGCGCGGACCAGCGGAATCGAACCGCTATCAATGCGCGGGCAGCGCATGGCACTCCCAATATACCAGGTCCGCGGGTTTAGACGGCTGTTGGCGAATCCAGGGGATGGTGGGTAACCGCGGAATTGAACCGCGCGTGCGCAAAGGCGCAGGCTTTACAGGCCCGCTCAGTCACCAGACTTGGCGTTACCCCAAATGTCCCGAAGGCCTGCCGTAGAACCGAAGCTGTGCGCTGGCAGGAGCCGCACGTTCTGGACATCAATCCTGGCCACCACGATAGGACTCGAACCTACATCCTCAACCTTCGGATGGTCGCGCTCATCCAGTTGAGCTACGTGGTGATTACCGCCGGCCGTGGCCGGCGGCTTATTTCTCGAGTTCGACATCCCAGTACAGGAAGTCGCGCCAGGTCTCGTGCAGGAAGTTCGGCGGGAAGTGCCGCTGCGCAGCCATAAGCTGATGCACCGTGGGCTCGAACGGCTTCCGGCGGGGTTTCTGCAGTCGCGTGTCTTTCCGCATATTGCAGGGGCTGCATGCCGTGGCGATGTTCTCCCATGATGTCACGCCGCCGCCGGCGCGCGGCAGGACATGGTCGAAGGTGAGATCGCTCGGGCGGTGCTGGACGGCGCAGTACTGGCAAACGAAGTGATCCCGGAGGAACACGTTGAACCGGGTGAAGGCAACCCTGGTCGGCGGCCGCACATAACAGCGCAGCGCGATCACCGACGGCAATTTCATCTGGATCGACGGGCTCCGGGCGACCTCGTCGTATTCAGCGACGACGACGTGAGATCCCTTGACGACCGCCTTGATGGCGTCCTCCCAGCCGAACAGGCTGAGCGGGAAGTAACTCAGCGGCTGGAAATCCGCGTTGAGCACCAGCGCGGAGCAATACTGGAACATGAAAACCTCCTCGCGTTGATGCTGATCACGGAATTCTTTCAAGGTGAATTCGCAGTGGCGCCCCTGACGAGAATCGAACTCGCCAAAACTCGATCGACAGTCGAGCCCCGTCGCCAGCTGGGTCCAGGAGCGGTTTGAGAGAGAAATTCTGCAAAATGGTGCGGCCGCCGAGACTCGAACTCGGATGCACAAGGCGCACGCCCCTCAAGCGCGGGTGTCTACCGTTCCACCACAGCCGCAGCGTTGATTTCTTGTGTTCCTGACCCGGTCGGGAATCTCTTTCGAAGTGGAGGACCAGGTCGGACTCGAACCGACGGTGACTTGCGTCGACGGATTAAGAATCCGCTCCCTTGGCCGCTGGGGGCACTGGTCCTTGATTGGAGAATCCGGGTGGTTTCGAACCACTTGCGCACGGCTTAAAAGGCCGCCCCATCTCCAGTCAGGTTTAACGCTCCGGATCCATCGTCTCGATGGTTTGCGGCGACCAGCCGCGCCGGTTTCGCGAGGTGTGCCTTGAAGGCATCGTTGCGTTCCGTCACAGGCGAAAAAACGATGATCATGTTGGCTTCCTTTGATTGGTGCTCCCGTCAGGAATCGAACCTGCATCAACCGCTTATCGAGCGGTCGCACTGCCATTGTGCTACAAGAGCGTGAATTGGTGCGCCTTCACGGAACCGAACCGCGGACAACCGCCATGTCACGGCGGTACTCTGCCACTGAGCTAAGTGCGCATGATTGGTGGTGCCCCCGGCTCCGATCGAACGAGCGTATGTCGGTGCGTAAGACCGATGCCTTACCGCTTGGCTACGGGAGCGTGATGGTGCGAGCGGAGGGAATTGAACCCCCACGGGCAAGCCCGTCGCAGTCTGAGTGCCGTGCGTCTACCAGTTTCGCCACGCTCGCGTTACGTATTGAAGATCACACTCGACGATTGGTGCTGGCGGGAGGGCTCGAGTCTCCGCGCTTCGGTTTACAAAACCGCTGCTCTCCATCTGAGCTACGCCAGCTCTAGAAAAATTTACAAACGGCCGGGACAACCCCGGCCAACAGAAATTGCTTCGCTGCCCTGAAACCACCGTTTGCCGCCCCACCAAAGGGGACCAGTACCGGATCAGCGGGCCGTCTTATGTCCTTGCAGGGACGGCCATCCTGAATTCGAAATCGCTTGAAATGATCAAGCGTCCTCACGACGCCGGCAATTGTCCGCCGGCTGCGCTCGGTTGATGTAATCGAGATAGACTTGCTCGGCCTCGGCCTCGGAGATGCCGCGGCGCTGCGTCACGATGCGCACGAAGGCATGCGCCACCGGCGAGGACAAAATCCTCTGGCGGTCACGGTCCTCGAGTCCTGTGGTGCTGTCGCGGGTCATCTTCGCTCTCTGCCTTGAGGCAGAGGGTAGATTCCCGCTGCCGATTTACGCTCTCGCTGTCCTGGTGGTCCCGAGATTTTCGGGCGCCAGATAGCTCGGACCTTGCTTCGCCACGCACATGCGCGACCAATCGCACGGCCGAATAAACGGCAGCGCGGCGGCGGCTTTCGCGACGATATGTGAGCGTAGGCTCAACATGGCTTCGGTCCTTAAGAGCGCCGGCGGATTCCGGCGAAGGGGCGTTGGTATGCGCAGAAGATTGAAAATTCGTCAAGGGATCGAAGCAAACATTTTTCTGAACGGCATCGCGCTTGTTGGATCATCTCGCCGCGTCGGTGCGGGACAACCGCCTCAAAATAATGGAGATTTGACTCGTTCGCGCCGGTTCGCTCTGCTGCCGAACGTGATCGAAAAAATGCTCATCAGCCGGTACACTTTCTAAGCCAGGGATTGTTGGAGCGTGAATAAAATCATGGCGCCCTCCTCCACCGAACGCGACGATCTGTTCAAAGGCTTCGCCCGCGCCCTGTTCAAGGGAGACATGGTTGCGCTCTATTCCGTGGTGACGCCTGACTTTCTCTGGACCTTTCACGATGGCCTGGCGGTAACCAAATCTCTCGCCGGCGCCGCCGCCATTGCCGAACATCTCGCCGAGCAAAAGGGCCTGGTCTCGGCGCAACGCTTCCATGACATATCCTATCATCACGCCGGTGATATGACCTTCATGACGTTCCGCGTCAGCGAAACCGTGCGAGCCACCGGCGAGCAGCGCGAACAACGCGGCGTCGAGTGTTATACGTTTCGCAATGGAAGGCTCGCGACCAAGGATGTCTATCGCAAGCCGACCGCACCCTGACTGTCAATCAAGGAGAGGCACCTGATGCCCGACAAGACCCTGCCCTTCGACGGTGCCCGCGTCCTCGCCGACCTCAACGCATTGCGCGCCATCGGCGCTTACAAGAGCGGCGTGCACAAGCCGACCTTCTCTGAGCCGCATATGCGCTCGCTGGAATGGCTGGTGCAGCGGCTCCCCGAGGCGGGACTGGCGGCCGAGGTCGACGGCATCGGCAACGTGCTGGGCACCAGCACGAAACCGGGCCCGAAGCTGTTGGCGGGCTCGCATCTCGAAAGCCAGAATTACGCGGGCTGGCTCGACGGCCCGCTGGGTGTCATCTATGCGCTTGAAGCCGCCCGCGTCATCAATTCCGATCCAAGCATCAAGGGCGCCGTCGAGGTCGCATCCTGGTGCGATGAGGAAGGCCATTTCGGCAATTTCCTCGGCAGCCGTTCCTATGTCGGCGCGCTCACCGAGGCTGACGTCGACGCCGCGCGCGACCGCAACAGCGATCGCACCATGCGCGAGGCGCTGCGCGAAGTCGGCCTCGCCGGCCGCCCGCGCGCCACTGCCGAACGCGGGCGCCACATCGGATATCTCGAGGCACATATCGAACAGGGTCAGACCCTCGAGGGCGGCGCGCTCAATATCGGCGTCGTCACCTCCATCGTCGGTATCTGGCAATACCGAATCACCTTCACCGGCGAGCAAAACCACGCCGGCACGACGCGGATGGCCGTGCGCAAGGACGCTGGCCTCGCGCTGGCAAAATTCTGCGTCGATATCGACGAACGTTTTCCAAAAGCCTGTGGCCAGCGCACGGTGTGGACCACCGGCTCGATCAGGCTCGATCCGGGTGCGCCGAGCATCATCCCGGGATCTGCGGAAATGCTGTTCCAGATACGCGACGACGACCCCGCTGTGATCGATGGCCTGGAGGAACTGCTGCGAATCATGGCCACGGACGTCAGCGCGCGCGGCCCCTGCACGGTTGCGGTGGAGCGCATTCGCACCGGCGCGCCCGCGATGATGGACGCCTCGTTCCAGCAAGCGATCGAAGCTGCGAGCAAGGCGCTTGCCGGCGGCAGGTCGATCCGCATGCCCAGCGCCGCCGGTCACGACGCCCAGATTCTCTCGACCATCATGCCATCAGGCATGCTGTTCGTGCCCTCGATCGGCGGCATCAGCCATCACTGGACCGAGAACACTGATGACGCCGACATCGTCACCGGCGCCGAGGTGTTTGTCGACGCCTGCCGGCGCCTCTTGGCGGGCTGAGCGCGCGTACGCTCATTGCGCCTGAGGGTCGAAATCGGCCTGGCAGTGCGCCAAGCCGATTGCACGACGGTCATCTCGGTGCGTCTGCTCTCGTCACAAAAAAAAGCCCCGGACGATGCCGGGGCTTTTAATTGGTCTCGGGAAGAACTCAGTACGTGGTACCAGCTCAGTCCGTGAAGGCTCAGTACCTGGCGACGACCGGGCCACCCCAGTTGAACTTGTAGTTCACACCAACCAGTGCGGTGGAAACTTCCAGCTTCGTGCGGACACGGTCCGGGAATCCGACAGCGGCGGGCGCAGTCGTAAACGCGACGTCCTTGTGACCGAAGTCCATGTAGTTGTATTCGCCGAACACCGACCAGCCCGGAGCGAACATCCATTCGAGACCGCCGCCGATGGTCCAGCCACTGCGGCTGACGCCGTAAGCGGTTTCGGACAGCAGCACGCCACCCGGCTGGAAGATCTCATAGTCAGACTTGGTCCAGGCGCCACCACCCTTGATGTAGCCGAGCAACTGGGGCGTGAACAGGTAGCCCAAGCGGCCCGTTACCGTGAAGATGTCCTTGGTGGTGACATCGGACCTGAAGGTCGGGAACGCCGTCAGGAAATGCGAGTGGTCGATGCGCGCGTAGTTGTACATGCCCTGGATGCCGAGCACCCAATTGCCCGCAAACTGGTAGTCGCAGCCGATCTGCGCGCCGCCGACGAAATCACTGCCGTCGCTTGAACCGTAATTGGTCGCCGGAACAACCAGTCCGACACCGATGACTTCGGTGCGTTCCTGCGAGGTTCGTGCCCAGCCGCCGCCGATGTTGCCGCCGATGTAGCAGCCGGTCCAGTTGTACACCACGACCGGAGCCGGAGGCGGCGCCTTGGCATAACGGGGAGCCATATCGGCCGCGACAGCCGATCCAGTCATTGCAACCGCAGCAAGCATTCCCAGTGCAAATTTCTTCATGTTGATTCCCCTTGGGCCAATATTGCTGCCAATGATTGTAGAGGAATTAGGCAGCTAATGCTGTGGCGCGGCGGTCACAGTCAGGAGGAAAGAGTTGGGATCGAAGTTCCCGCGATCAACGCCCTTGCCCGCTCCCGAATTGCTGGGAAACCCATCTCGAAACGTAACAATTAGCCAGTCCGCCCCTCGCCTTTTGGCGACAACAAGTCGCGTTTGCCTTCCTTGCAAAGCGCTGAATTTACGGCCATTTTCGATCCATCCGAACAAAGTCCCCTAAATGCTTCTGCTTCAATCCCTCCCGACCGTCATCGGCGTCGCCGCGATCGCGCCCGCGTTGCTTTTGCTGTGGCTGGTCATCGCCGCTGACGAGCGCCCCGGCCCGCCTGCGCAGGTGTGGATCGCATTCGTGCTGGGCGCGGCCAGTATTTCGCTGCTCGGAATCGCACGGGCGCCGTTTGCAGCGATTCTCGCGGTCCCCGGAAATCCCTGGATGACCCAGGGGCTCCGCTCGGTGTTCGGCGTTGCCGCGCCTGAGGAGATCGTCAAGGTGATCGTGATCATCGCGGTGTCGTGGAAGCGCCGCACCTATGCCGATCCGATGGACACCGTCGTTTACGGCGCAGCCGCGGGCCTAGGATTCGCAGCCTACGAAAATCTCGCTTACCTGGTGCAACACGCCGACATGTGGCGATCGCTGGCGGCACTGCGCAGCGTCCTCACCGTGCCGTTCCACGGTGCGCTCGGCATTATCGCCGGCGCCTATATCGCGATCGCACGTGCCGGCACGGCACTCGGTGCCAACCGGCACAATCGCGACCTCGCCCGCATCTCGAGCTGGATGCTGGCCCTGTTTGCGCCGGTCGCGCTGCATGCGGCGTTCGATTTTCCGCTGCTGATTCTGCAAAAACATCCTGATCTCGGCTCCACCACGCGGATGTTGCTGGGAACGGCCAGCCTGATCATCGGCTTCAGCTCGATCGGATTTGCGGCGCGGCTGGTGCGGCGCGTCGGCCGCCATCACGCGCCGCGCACCGAGATCGCGCGCGAGCGGCTGAGCCAGTTGCGGCGGATGTGGGCGCTGCTGGTCGTGGGCGGCGGTGCCGGCTTTGCGGGCGTGTCGTTCCTGCTGACCTCGCTGCACCACTGGTTCATCAACCCGGAACGCAACGCCTCGCTGGTGCTGATCCCGATCGGTTTCACATCGATCCTGATCGGCCTCGCACTGCTGGTCGCAACCACGGCAGTCTACGTCTTTGGCCGTAACCGGATGCGCACGACGTCGGAGGGCTTTTCGTCGGCGAGCGAGGCTGGTTAGCGCCTCAGCTAAAATTGGACGCGTTTTCATCCCGCCAATTCCTTGCGCCAACCATTCCTGTTCGCTCGAAAACGCTCTAGTATCGGCCCGTGCGTAGCGGGAGAGCTGTGATGACCCTTCCCCAAGATATGCTTCCCAAGGACATCGCCAAATTGCAGTCCGACATGGGCGCCGCCGTGAAGGCGCATTGGAAAGCCTTCCTGTTCGAAGGCATTCTGCTGGCGGTGCTCGGCCTGGCCGCAATGATCGTGCCGCCGCTGGCAAGCCTGGCGGTGACCATATTCCTCGGCTGGATGTTCCTGATCAGCGGGATCGCCGGGCTGGTCGTCACCTATTGGGCCCGGCAGATGCCGGGCTTCTGGTGGTCGCTGTTTTCCGCAGCGCTGGCCGTGCTTGCCGGCCTCGTGCTGTTGGCGCGGCCGATGCAGGGCGTGCTGACGCTGACCATCGTCGTCGGCGCCTACTTTCTGATCGAAGGCGTCACCACCATCATGTACGCGCTGGAGCACCGCCGCGAATTGTCCGGGCGCTGGTCCTGGCTGCTGGTCTCCGGACTGATGGACATCCTGATCTCGTTCCTGATCATTGCCGGCCTTCCGGGTTCAGCGGAATGGGCGATCGGTCTCCTGGTCGGGATCAACCTGGTGCTTGGCGGTGCGTCGCTGGTCGGCATGGCGCTCGCCGCGCGCAAGGCCTGACACGGGCTGGCGCTGCGCGAGCCAATTCCACCGCCGATTGGGGGATGACAAGTCCGGATGCGTGAGCTATAGAGCCGGCCATGATCATGATCGCCGCCAGCAACTATTGGTATTTTAGCTTCGACAGCTCGCTGGCGGTGGGAGGATCACGCGCAATCTGAATAATTGCAGCAAATAATCCGAACAGCCGCCAAATCCTGGCGGCTTTTTTATTGGCCGGCAGGTTCTTCAAAACAGGAGCCAGAGCCGTGTTGAGCACCACCGACGACCTTCGAATAAGCGAACTGAAAGAGCTGACGACGCCGCAAGAGGTCATGCGCGAGATACCGCGCACTTTGACCGCCACGCGCATCGTGATGGCGGCGCGCAACGCCATCCACGCGATCCTGAACGGAACCGATGACCGGCTTCTGGTCGTTGTCGGCCCCTGCTCGGTGCACGATCCCGCTGCTGCCGTGGAATACGCCGAACGCCTCGTCGCCCTGCGCGAGCGGCTGGCCGACCGCCTCGAGATCGTGATGCGCGTCTATTTCGAGAAGCCGCGCACGACAGTCGGCTGGAAGGGATTGATCAACGATCCCGGCCTCGACGGCAGCTTCGACATCAACAGGGGCCTGCGTCTCGCCCGCAACGTGCTTTCAGCGGTGAACAATCTTGGTCTGCCGGCCGGCACCGAATTCCTCGACATGACGACGCCGCAATACATCGCCGACCTGGTGGCGTGGGCGGCGATCGGCGCGCGAACCACGGAAAGCCAGATCCATCGCGAACTCGCGTCCGGACTTTCCTGCGCGGTCGGCTTCAAGAACGGCACCGACGGCAATGTGCGCATCGCGGCCGAGGCCGTGAAGTCGGCGTCGCATCCCCACCATTTCATGGCGGTCACCAAGGGCGGACGCTCGGCGATCGCCGCTACGACCGGCAATGATGACTGCCACATCATCCTGCGCGGCGGCAGCAAGCCGAACTATGCCGCTGACAGCGTCGGTGCCGCTTCGGCCGAACTCACCCGTTCAGGCGTGACACCGCGGAT
Source organism: Bradyrhizobium sp. AUGA SZCCT0176 (assembly GCF_018130145.1). Classification (GTDB taxonomy): domain Bacteria; phylum Pseudomonadota; class Alphaproteobacteria; order Rhizobiales; family Xanthobacteraceae; genus Bradyrhizobium. The sequence continues at coordinate 107,213 of NZ_JAFCMB010000008.1, forward strand.
CATGATCGACACCAGCCACGCCAACAGCAGCAAGAAGCCCGAGAACCAGCCATTGGTTGCGGCCGACATCGCGCAGCAGATATCCGCTGGTGAAACACGCATCACGGGCGTGATGATGGAGAGCAATCTCGTCGCGGGCCGCCAGGATGTGGTGCCGGGCAAGCCGCTCACCTATGGTCAGAGCATCACGGACGGCTGCATCGACTGGGAAACCACCGTGCAGGCGCTCAACGTCCTGGCCGACGCCGTCGAGGCGAGACGGAGCTTGGCGCGCCGGCCGTTCAATGAACGGTCGGCTTAAGAATCGATGGTCGACCAAAACGTTACAGCCAGAGTCTGCTCAAGCTGATGAAGCAGACTCTGGCCGGTCAAGCCGATCAATCGTGGTGTGGAGCGGCCTTTGTGCCCCGCGCCTAGCAGCCGCGGCAGATGCTCTTGATCTTTTTGTCGAGGAGAGCATTTTCCTTGCTCAGGGGATCGTTCGGATCGTTCAAATTTTTCTCGCTGGGAACGTCGCTGGCGCGTGGCTGGCGATGACCGATTGGCGCCTGGATCACCGGCTTGTCTGAATTTTTCGGCACCGTTGAGCCTTGCGCGAACACGTCCGGACTACCGGTCAGAACCAGAAGCGCCACCGACAGGATCAATTTTCGCATTTTGGTTCTCCCGCTCTCATTTCTTGTTATCGCGCCGGAACATCGATCGTTCCACAATTGCGACGCCCCTGGGCCGCGCAATCCTGCGCCTTTCGTACATCGGCCATGGTGCTGAGCAACCAGATACCGGCTGCTACCAGCACCGCGAAGAAAGCCAGCATTACCGCGTTTTCGATCGCGCGGCTGCTCTCGTCTTCCGGCGGCTTCTGCCCTCCCTGATCCCCGTCCGTCATCGCCGGTTCACGGCTTCGGCGGATAGAGGTGAACGTCACCGCAATAATCGACGACACGATAACGCGTTTCCGAGGATAGTTCACGTTCCCGGGAATTTGGATGCGACAAATAATGCGGGCCGATCGGCGCCTTGCCGTGGCCGCCGGGAATATCGAGCACGTAATCGGGCTGACATAGCCCGGAAACGCGTCCGCGCAAGCCGCGCATCAGTTCCTGTCCGCGCTCGATCGTGGTGCGCAGATGCGAGGTGCCCGGCGCGAGATCGCCATGGTGCAGGTAATACGGCTTGATCCGGCATTCGACGAAGGACCGCATCAGGGCTTCCAGCGTCGCCGCATCGTCATTGACACCGCGGAGCAGCACCGACTGGCTCACCAGGGGGATGCCGGCATCGACCAACCGGGCGCAAGCGGCGCGGGCTTCCACCGTCAGCTCACGCGGATGGTTGGCGTGAACCGCGACCCAGGTCGTGGCGCCACCAACCCTCAACGCTGCGACCATCTCGTCGCTGATGCGCGCGGGGGCCGCGACCGGCACGCGGGTGTGAAGGCGGATGATTTTGACGTGATCGATGGCGGCGATGTCGGCCATGATCTCGGCCAACCGGCGCTGCGACAGCATCAGGGGATCGCCGCCGGTCAGGATGACTTCCCAGATCTCGGGATGCACGCGGATATAGTCGAGCGCGTCACGATAGGCGTTGTCCGACAGCGCCGTCGCCTTGCCGGGGCCGACCATCTCGCGGCGAAAACAGAAGCGGCAATACACCGCGCAAACGTGAACCAGTTTGAACAGCACACGATCCGGATAGCGATGAACGATGCCGGCGACCGGTGAATGGGCGTCATCGCCGATCGGATCGGCGCGCTCGCCGGCCTCCTGCACCAGTTCCAGCGTGCTTGGAACGAACTGCCGCGCGATCGGGTCGTCTGGATCATCTTTATCGATCAGCGCGGCGATATCCGGCGTCACCGCAATCGCGTAGCGCGCGGCCACCTGTTCGAGATCGGCCAGTTCAGCCGCAGGCGCCAGCCCGCAATCGACGAGTTCCGCCGGTTGCCGCAACGTCGCCGCCAATTTCGGATCGATCCTGTTCATGCTTCTCCCGCCGGTGGTGTCCATACCACCTGATCCACCCTGAGCGCACCGCTTGCCAGCATCACCAGCCGGTCAAAACCGAGCGCGACACCGCTGGCCTGCGGCATCACGGCGACCGCCTGCAGGAAATCCTCGTCGAGCGGATAGCGTTCGCCGTAACGCCGCGCTTTCTCGTCCATCGCCTGCGCAAAACGGCGGCGCTGTTCGGCAGCATCGGTCAATTCGCCAAACCCGTTCGCAAGCTCGACGCCGCAAGCGTAGACCTCAAACCGCTCGGCCACGCGCGGATCGGACGCTTTCGCGCGCGCCAGCGCTGCCTCCGGCACCGGATACTCAAATAATACCGTCAAACACCCCTGCCCGAGATTTGGTTCGATATGCTCGACCAGGACCTTGCTGAAGATATCGGACCAGGTGTCGTCGTCTGCAATCCGCACCCGCGATTTTGACGCCTCGGCGAGCGCCCTGCGATCCCCTTCGCCACCCGCGACCGTCGCCAGCAAGTCGATCCGGGCGAACTGTTCGAACGCGGTCGCGACCGTCAGCAATTCAGGCTCGGCGAAGGGATCGGTGATGCGGCCGCGAAACGAGAATTGCCCGATGCCCGTCGCCTGCGCCGCATGGGCGATCACCACAATCGTGTCGGCCATAATGGCGTCATATGCCGCGTTGGCGCGGTACCATTCCAGCATGGTGAATTCAGGCAAATGAAGATCGCCGCGCTCGCGGTCGCGGAACACGCGTGCAAACTCGAATATCTTGTCTTCGCCCGCCGCGAGCAGTTTCTTGGCAGCGAACTCCGGTGAAGTCCGCAAATAGCGCAGCGCGCGGGTTCCGTCTCCGCCGGTCAGTTCGGTCCGGGGCGCGTGCAGATGCGTCTCGTTGCCCGGCGAGACCTGCAGGATGCCCGTCTCGGCCTCGGCGAATCCCTGCTCGTCGAACCAGGCCCGCAAGTCCTTCGTGATCGCGGCCCGCGCCATCAGGAACGGCTTCCGGTCCGCATGCCGCGCCGGCGACCACCATGGCGATGGCTGGTCGATCCCGGCCATCAGCAACCAGCCGGAGCGGCACGCGCGCCTGCAGCGGCGTACGAGCCCATGAAAACGTTCAGGATATCGCCGGATACCATTGACACTATTCAACTTTCTCCGCTGGAAAGCAGCCATGCCGGGAACACCGCGGATACCCCGCGTCCGGTCCGTCTGTCATGTCGAAAGACGCACGTCTTGTCCATTCGCGCGATCGGCGCCGCGAACTTGAAGTTGCGCCCTGAACCTCGCGGCCATTGGCGCGTCCAATGGGCAGCAAAATGGAACGGAATGCACACATGTCTGGCGGTTGGTTACGACGAACAGCGCTTCTGCTGGCAGGTATGCTGTTGCTCGTCGTCACCACGCCAACGCCCGCCAGCGCGACCGGCCCCGGGTCTGACTTCAAACTGAAGACGGATGCGGATGACATTTTCACCTCACCCGACAGGCAAATTCGGGTTGAGCAATATGCCGCGGACAAGGGCGATGAAGGTTTTCTGTTCCAGTTCTGGACCTTCGACGAGGGGCGTCGACACCCCTCGCTGCTGAATACTGGCGAAGGCATCGATCTCGCGGGCTACCCCGCTGCCTTTCGCTTTACCCCGAACAGCCAGTGGCTGGTACGCATGCAGAAAACCGGTGCCGGTTTCCAAGCGCTGTTTCTGTACCGGCGGAACGGATTTCAATTTTCCTCCGCCACGCCGAAGCCGCTGAGCGAGATGGCCTGGGATTATTTCTGGGGCTCGCCGGCAGCCAAAAAGCTGCGTCGCGCCCCCAAGGACCGCGATTCGCTCAGTCACGTATTTGCCGCCCTCGTCAAAGGAATGGACGACAATTACGCTGGGTTGGGCCTGCATTGGCCCGACAGCCGCTACGTCGTGATCAGCCTCTCCTTCGACGCCCAGGGCGAAGACAAGCCGCGGCCCTATATCGAGGACTGGTGGTGCGCCTATGACCTGAAAACCGGGACATTTACGGTGCCCGCCGCCTTTGCCGAGCACAACGCCCAGGCCTTCACGTCCCCTCGCCCCAAGCGGAAATAGCCGCCGCACGGACCGTCGATCCGGCCAGCCCGTAACCTGCCGGAACGGGCCGCAAAAGGCTGGTATCTGGAGGGCAAATCAGTATGTTGCAGCCCGAAACCGCCTCATTGGCCGCGGGACACAATTGTCCTGACAGGTCGGAGGCCAGAAATTCAGGAAAACCGCTTTGAAAGTCATCGCCAGTTCAATTCGCAAGGGCAACGTCATCGAGCAGGACGGCAAGCTCTATGTGGTTCTGACCGCCGAGAACATCCATCCCGGCAAGGGAACTCCGGTCAGTCAGATCGAAATGCGCCGGATCGGCGACGGCGTGAAGATTTCGGAACGCTACAAGACCACCGACCAGGTCGAGAAGGCGACGATCGAGGATCACAATTTCAACTACCTCTACGAGGACACCGATGGCTTCCATTTCATGAACGGCGAGACCTACGACCAGGTCCAGGTGTCCAAGGAAATCATCGGTTCGGCCGCGCCGTATCTGCAGGAAAACATGTCGGTGAAGCTCTCGCTGCACGACATGGTTCCAGTCGCGATCCAGATGCCGCAGCGCGCGACGCTGGAAGTTGTCGAAACCGAGCCGGTCACCAAGGGCCAGACCGCGTCTTCGTCCTACAAACCTGCTATCCTTTCCAACGGCGTACGCACCAACGTGCCGCCGCACGTCGGAACGGGAACGCGGATCGTGGTCATGACCGAGGACGGCTCCTACGTCGAGCGCGCCAAGGACTAGGCGCCAGAGTTAGACATCGGGGCATGCGCCGGGGGGCGATGCATTGGGTACCAAGGCTGTCCGCTTGCTGAGACGCTGGCTGGCAGCCTTTTGCGTGCTTCCCGCCTGCGCCATCGGTGCTTCGGCCGACGAGTTCCGGACACCTTCGATCTCGGCCATCCGCGTTGAATGGCGCGCGGTGCTGGATCAGCTCCGCTCCGAGATCAATACCCAGCCCGCGGTTGCGTCCGCCTTCACCTTTGCCAGCCAGCGGCGGGCGCCCCGCTGGGACCCGCGCTCGATGCCGGCGCTGGTGCAACTGAACGCGATCACTTCCCCCGTCTTCCCCGGGATCGGACGCAGTCCTGTTCCGGTGCTGTTGCCGTTCGACACCGCAAGCTATCTCGATGCCCGCCAGAACGGCGTCCCCGATACAATCTCGGTATCGCGCTATCAAGCCGACTTCCGCCCCGCCGATCTGTTCCACGCCGGCGCCGCCGGCTACGACGCGATGTTTTCGTTCGAGCCGGGCGCGGGCGACGGCATGCCGCAGCGGACTTACGCCAAGCCGATCGAGGTGCAGATCACCGGCTCGATCCTGACCTACGACCTCGCCGATCCGCTCGCCGGCAAGGGCGAGCCGGTCAAGGCGCTGGCGGCGCAATTCCCGGACCTGCGGCGCTTCATCCGCGAAGGCTATGTGCGCTACGCCTTCACGCGTTTCGGCGTGCCCTATGTGGTGTCGATCCAGTGCCTCGACTCGACGCCGCGCCCGCGGCGGCTGGCCTGCCGCGAGGCCTATCCGGTCGCGGAACGTTTCCTCAAGGCGCTGCGCATCGCCGGCGGCCAGCCGTCGCGGCCGCGCCGGGATATTTCGTCCGAGATTGCCGAGCGGCCGATGGTGCCCTCGCCCGACTTCACCTATCGCCCGAGCGGCGACATCGTCGCCAACAGCGGCTCGCGCAAGCGCGGCGGCCGCGCCGATCTCACCGCCTATTCGCAAATCCGGTTTCCGCTGGAAAAGGCGCCCGCCTTCGCCCGCTCGCAATCCTTCGGCAAACGCAAACCCGACGAACGCGGATATCCCTGGCAGGACAATTTCTGCGAGGCGCGCAGTTTCGAGGTTGGCCAGTGCGCCGCCGGTTTCGGCCATCAGGGGCAGGACATCCGTCCCGGCGCGTGCATGGCGCAAAACAGCGAAAGCCCGGGCAGTTGCGATCCGAAGCAGCAGGCGGTCGTCGCGGTTCGCGACGGCATCTTGATCCGTTCGCTGAAACAGCAGGCGGCGACCCTGCAGGTCAACACCCGTAACGAACATATCCGCTTCCGCTACATGCACATGAATCCGTCCAGCCTGGACGCGGACGGCATCCTCAATGGCCGCCAGGTCACTGAGGGCGAAAAAATCGGCGTGGCTTCGAACTATCTCGACTTTCCCAACGGCACCTCGCTGCATCTGCATTTCGACGTGCAGGTGTTCACGCGGGACGGCTGGATCTGGGTCAATCCCTACACCACGCTGATCTCGGCCTATGAGCGCCTGCTGCGCGGTCGCGGGCGCGAGCTCGGCACGGACCCTGTCGCGCCGGCCGCTGTCGCCCACGCCCAGCCGCTAGACGTGATCCGGCCCGATCCGCAGGAAGGTGGCGAGAGCGGCAACTAGGCTCTTGTTCACGCGTTTTCTTCACGCGAACCGGGTTCCACTTCGCTCGAAAACGCTGTGGCCGTTCGCTAGGACGCAGCAGCACCGACCGGCTTTTGCCGCGCCGGCGGGGTCCAGCGGAAAGCGGCGCCGAATCTGTTCCAGACGTTGATCGAGGCAATCGCCGAGGTGAGATAGGCCAGTTCCTTTTCCGAGAATTCGGCGCTCGCCTGCGCATAGACCTCGTCGCTGACGCCGCCGCTGAGCAAGGTCAGCGCTTCCGTCCATGCCAAGGCCGCGCGTTCGCGGGGCGAGAATTGCGGCGCCTCGCGCCACACCACGACCAGATTGAGCTTGTCGGCCGACATGCCGAGGCTCTCGCTTTGCAGGATGTGATACTGCACGCAAAACGCGCAGCCGTTGATCTGCGAGGCGCGCAGCTTGATCAGTTCGAGCAGTTGCTTGTCGATGCCCGCCGCGGCGGCGACCTTGCCGAGCGCCAGCACGACCTCATAGGCCTCGGGCGCCAGCGCCATGAAATCCTTATATTCCTTGCGGGCATGTGACATGTTCATCGCCTTATGTTATCAGTGCACTGAGTTATTATAAGAGCCCTTATATGGCGCGCAAGATCAGAGCTTCGGTAAAGTCCAAACCGCGCGGGCCGCAAAAAGCGGCGGCCAAAAAGCCGAAAAAATCCAAGAAGGCCACCGTCGCAAAAAAGCCTGCGCGCCGGAAATCCTCTCGCAAAAACCCTCACCAGCGCCGGAAAAAACCCGCCGCCAATCCCGTGCTCGCGATGATCCGCCCGCCGCCGCCGGGCGAAGGCAAGCGCGGCGAACAAGGCCACCTCGCCTATTTGCTGCGGCAGGCCCAGGCCGCGACCCGGCTGACACTGGAGCGGGCGCTCGCCGAACTCGGTGTCACCACGCCGCAATTCGTGGTGCTGACGATGCTGCGGGCCTATCCCGGCCTGTCGGGCGCCGATCTCGCGCGGGTCGCCCTGCTGACTCCGCAAACCGTCGGCGTCATCATCCGCAATTTGGAACGCGACGGCGCCATCCGGAAGACCCCGCACCCGATCCATGGCCGGGTGCTGCAGTGGACACTGACCCGGCGCGGCACGGTCCTGCTCGACAAATGCCGCCGTCACGTCCAGGCGGTGGAGCGGCGGCTGGCGGCCGGGTTCTCGGCCTCCGCGCAGGCGACCGTCCGGCGTTGGCTCGCACGGATTGCCGCGGACTTTCAGCAGGCCTAGGGCAGCTATTCTACCTTCCGGAGTTCCGCGTTCCGGCTGCGACGACGGCGCCATGCAAATGCGCTTTGGTGAGCGCACCCTGCCCCGTACAATACCGCCATGGAACCCTTCGATTCTCTGAGATCGCCGACCCGCCGCGCCCTGCTGCAAGCCGGCATCGGCGCCGCAGCTGTGCTCGCCAATCCGCTTGCCGCGTTGGCCGCGGCGCCGCCCGGCTTCGACCAGTGGCGCGATACCTTCCGCGCTCGCGCGCTGGCAAAAGGCATATCGGACGCGACCTGGAGCCGCGTGATGGGCCGGATCGAGCCCGACATGTCCGTGTTCCGGCAGATGCAGAAGCAGCCGGAATTCCACGAGCAGATCTGGCAATACGTCAATCGCCGCGCCTCGGACTGGCGCATCACGGCGGGCAAGGAAGCGCTGCGGAAGAACGAGGCGCTGTTCACTCGGATCGAGCAGGACTTTGGCGTCGAGCGCGGCACATTGCTGGCGCTGTGGGGCGTTGAATCCGCCTTTGGCGATCCCTTGGTGCAGCAGAACCATATGCGCCCGATCTTTCCCTCGCTCGCAGCGCTGGCCTGGAACGAGCCGCGCCGCCGCGCCTATTGGGAAACCGAACTGATCAACGCGCTGAAGATCGTCGACCGCGGCTGGGGCACGCCGGAGGAAATGCGGGGATCGTGGGCCGGCGCGATGGGGCATACCCAGTGGATGCCGGAAGTCTGGCTCAATGTCGGCATGGACTACGACAAGGACGGCCGCGTCTCGCCGTTCGGCAGGCCGGACGATGCGCTGGGCTCGAGCGCGCGCTATCTGGTCAATCGCGGCAAGTACCACCGCGGCGAACACTGGGGTTATGAGGTCCGCGCCGGCGGCGCGTCCGGCAGCGGCAACCGCACCTATGCGGCGTGGGCCGGCGCCGGCGTCACCCGCGCCGACGGCAAGCCGTTCCCGCAACCGAATGCATCCGCGCAATTGTGGGTGCCGGTCGCCGGCGGACCGGCGTTCCTGCTCGGGCCGAATTTCTATGCGGTGCGCAGCTACAATCCGTCGATGAATTACGCGCTTGCGATCTGCCATCTCGGCGACCGCATTCTCGGCGCGCCGCCGTTCATTCATCCCTTCCCGGGCTCCGAACGCGCGCTGACGCTGGCCGAGGTGCAGGAGATGCAGACGCGGCTGACAAAAGCCGGCTTCGACACCGGCGGCACCGACGGCCGCGTCGGGAATGACACCATGAAGGCGGTCCGGGATTACCAGACCAAGATGGGCCTGTTGCCGGCCGATGGCTATGGCGGGCTCAAGGTGCTGGCGCGGCTGCGGCAAGGCGGTTAGTCCGGTCATTCCGGGGCACGCGAAGCGTGAACCCGGAATCTCGAGATTCCCCGATGCGCAATTGCGCATCTGAGGTCTGGTCCTTCGGACCATCCCGGAATGACGGACAAACATAGTCACGCCCCCGGCCGCGCGACCCCGCCAGCGTTCATACCGCCGTCAATGACGAGTTCAGTTCCGGTCACGTAGCTCGACGCATCGGAGGCGAGATACAAAACGCCTTTCGCGATGTCCATGGCATGGCCGGCGCGGGCCAGCGGCGTCGCGAACTTCGCCCGCTCCTCGGGATCGATCGGCGCGTTCTGGCCGCGCCCCGTCGCCTCGGTCGGGATCTTGCCCCAGATCGGCGTGTCGATGATCCCCGGATGTACCGAGTTGACGCGGATGCCGTCGCCGAACGTGGCACATTCCATCGCGATCGCTTTCGCAAACAGCCGGACGCCGCCCTTGGTGGCGCAATAGCCGGACAGGCTGGCCGCGCCGCGAATGCCGGCGAGCGACGACATCATGATCACGGAGCCGCCGCCGGTCTTGCGCATCGCCGGCAGGCAGTGCTTCACCGACAGGAACACGCCGTCGAGATTGATCGCGGTCTGCCGCCGCCAGTCTTCCAGCGACATCTCCGTGATCGAGGGCACCGCGATGCCGATGCCCGCGTTGGAAACCAGCACGTCGAGCCGGCCATAGCGCTTCATCACCTCGGCTACGACATCGATCCAGCGCGCTTCGCTGGTGACGTCCTGCTGCAGGAAGACAGCCTCGTTGCCGGCCTTCTTGATCCCGGCGACAACCTCCGGCCCCCTGAGCTCGTCGACATCGGTGACCGCAACCGAAGCGCCTTCGCGCGCCAGCAATTCGGCACATGCCGCGCCGATGCCGGATGCGCCGCCGGTTACGAGCGCGACTTTTCCCTGAACCTGTCCTGTCATGTCTGCTCCCGTTTTTGGTTGTTGGTTTTGTCGTCTGGTGGATGAACCTACCTGATCACGGCCGGTCCCTGATCGGGCACGGCGACATCGATCACGCGCAATTGCACGCGCTCGGTGCCCTGGTAGCGATCGACCGCGAGCGATCCTGCGACATGCAGCGGCTGGCCGCGGTTTTGCGTCAGTGCGTGGCCGAGCTTTTGCCCGACGGACCGGAACGCGATGCCGTTGACGATGACGCCGTCGCCGGACTTGAAGCGCACGCGCAGATGCGCCTGCCCAACTTCGTCGGCATAGACCAGCTGATGCGCCGGCAGCGCGATCACAGGCTCCGGATTGCCGGCGCCGAACGGCCCGGCGCGGTTCAGGATACCTGCGAATTCCGGTGTCACGCTGCGGGCGCTCACCGCACCGTCGATAAACAGCTCGTTTTCGTGACGGGAACTGGCGACGTCTTCGGCGAGCGCGCTTTCCATATAGGCGCGAAACTCCGCGAGCTTTTCCTTGCGCAGCGTCACGCCCGCGGCCATGGCGTGGCCACCGCCTTTCATCAGCAGTTTTTCCTTCACCGCCTGCCGCACCGCCTTGCCGAGGTCGACGCCCGAAATCGAGCGGCCCGAACCGGTGCCGATGCCGCCCGGCTCCAATGCGATCGCAAACGCCGGCCGCGCGAATTTCTCCTTCAGCCGCGAGGCGACGAGGCCGACGACGCCGGGATGCCAGCCTTCGGAGGCCGTGACGATGACCGACCCCTTGTCCTCGAGCCCGAGCGAAGCCAGCGCCTCGGCTTCGGCCTGCGCTTCCGCCGCCTGCTCGATGATGCGGCGCTCGGAGTTCAGCCGATCCAGCTCGGCGGCGATCCGCGCGGCCTCGGAGATATCGCCTTCCAGCAACAGCCGCACGCCCAAATCAGCCCGGCCGATGCGGCCGCCGGCATTGATGCGCGGCCCCAGCATGAAGCCGAGATGCCAGGCCTCGGGCGGGCCATTGAGCCGCGACACGTCCATCAGCGCGGTGTGCCCGACATGGTCGCGGCGGCGCATCGCGATCAGGCCCTTGGCGACGAAGGCACGGTTGAGCCCGGTCAGCGGCGCGACATCGGCGACGGTGCCGAGCGCCACGTGATGCAGCATGCCGAGCAAATCCGGCTCCGGCCGTTCGCTGTTCCAGAAGCCGCGGCCGCGCAATTCCCTGTTAACGGCGACCAGCGTCACCAGCACGAGGCCGACGGCGGCGAGATAACCGAGGCCGGAAAGATCATCTGCCCGGTTCGGATTCACCAACGCGTCGACCTCGGGCAGTTCGTCGCCGGTTTGATGGTGATCGATGACGACGACGGACATGCCGAGCTTTCGTGCTTCCGCCAGTGGCTCGATGCTGGTGGTGCCGCAATCGACTGTCACCAGCAGCGTCGCGCCGCGACCTGCAAGCGCGCGCACGGCCTCCACATTGGGCCCGTAGCCTTCGAAGATGCGGTCGGGAATATGGATCAAGGGGTCGAGCCCGCAATGGCGCAAGTGCCAGGTCAGCAGCGCCGCAGACGTGGCGCCGTCGACATCGTAATCGCCGAAGATCGCGACTTTCTCGCCGCGTGTGGCCGCGTCCGCGATGCGTTTGGCCGCGGTCTCCATCTGCGTCACGGTGTGGGGATCCGGCATCAATTTGCGGATGGTCGGATCGAGGAAATCCTCGACGGCGTCGATCTCGACATCGCGGCCCGCGATCACCCGTGCCAGCATCTCCGGCAGCTGGTAGCGCTGCACGATCGCCAGCGCCTTCGCCGCCCCCCGCGCATCGAGCCGGTCGCGCCACAATTTGCCGGTCGCCGATTGCGACACGCCGAGGAACGCCGGCGGCAATTCAACGGGAAAAGCGGTGGCGGGAGGCGTCATAGGGCTTTCGGTCTAGCGGGCCTGGGGTCAGCCCGCCATCTCTGCGCACTTCCCAAATCAATGTCAAAGCAAAGCAGACGTGCGTCAACAGCTCGCGGCGCTGGTCGCCCGAGGTTTGCTATCAAATTCTTCGCCCTCGAAGACAGAGGGCGCAGGGAATGCCGGATGCGCGCTGCACCCGCGGTCTCGTGTGCGATTGTGCATAAGAATGCTGCACACGAGCATACAGGGCAGCGGAGAGCATCCGACATTCCCTGCGCAGTGGCTTTACGGCTTATGACGCGCTCTCCCCGGTGAGACGGCCTCTATTGCCACCGTCGCCCCTCGGAAGCGTTAGCTCCCGAAAGACTTGACGCCGTTACGGGCGCCAGGACCACACGCTTTCGCCGTACGCATCAGCCGCGACCGTCAATCGCAACCTCAGCGTCCACCGCAACCCGCCCCTCGTCGTGACGACGGCCGACGCCCCTCTGAGTGGGACGGGATGGCAAGAATGTGCCGGTGATTTGGGTCGAAGGAAAGGGAAATGTTTTTGATTTTCGGAAATTTTGCACTTGACATGATTTCCGAAAAGCAGAACTGATTTGCCCGTCGGGTTGTTTTGTCGCAGTTCGTCGGGCGATTGGCTCATGACTTGCCGATCGGGAACCACTCCGGTTGCATCTGGTTATTGTCTGCGAAATCACGACATCCCTTGTCGTTGTCGCATCGTCGCCTTCGGTCGGGGCGAAAGGATGCATCAAGGGGTGCAATCGGCCGGGAGGGTCTAAAATGAAGAATCACGTTTACAAGATTCTTGAAATCGTCGGCTCGTCTGAAACCAGCATCGAGGACGCCATCAATACGGCCGTCGAACTGGCCGGCAAGACGATCCGAAACATGGATTGGTTTGAAGTCGTCGAAACTCGGGGGCACATCAAGGACGGCAAGATTGCTCACTATCAGGTGACCCTCAAAATCGGGTTTACGCTGGAGACGCAATAGCTGACAGTGACGGCGGATTGCGCCTCCGGCTCAATCCGCCCGACGGCTTTCATTGCATCCTCGCGAGTTCATGCGTCAGCGGGAAATCGTTTTTGAGCCAGAGATATTCGTCGCGCTCGACGATGACGGCGCCCGGAGCCATGGTTTTTGCTTCCGGCCAGATTCCGATCAGTTTGCCGTCGATAAGGATGCGATGATCGGCCGCCCGTAGTTCTCCAACCGGCGGCTGGGAGAAGTAGTAGCCAAACAAGTCGCGGTAGCAGTAAGCAAAACCCTGGTCAGCGCCGTTCGCGGTGTCGGCGCGAAGGTCGAACGCGCCTTGTGTCTTCATCCGCTCGGTTGCCCAAGGAAAACCTGTCTCAACGCGAACCGGGATTCGTAACCCCTGACCGGAGGCCAGCGATTTTGGATTGCGCTCGAGATGACCCACCCCGGAGCGGCGGTTGACTCCCTTGCCTTCATAGAAGGTGGCAAGACCGCGCGGCTCCTCGCGATCCAGGAGTCCCCGCCGCCTGGCCTCGGCACGAAATTTCTCCCAGTAATGCGTGACGTCCGGCTTTTCCTCGAACAGGATCGGCCACGCGATTGGCCACCCAAGCAGCCAATAATGGGGATGAGTCGGCGGCCATTGCGCCCTGATCAGTTCCTGCAGATCGGAGGGAATGGGGACCCGGAGAAAGGAATAGCAAGACATGCGCAACAACAGTTTGTTGCGCGGATCTTCCTTGGGGAAAAACCCTTCGCCACGGAAATAGCTTCGCCCGTTGACGTGATCTTCACGCCGACTTCCGATCGGGACAATGTTGTCCTTCCACTTGGTCTCGCGCCACGCCCTGTAATCGGCTTCGGTTGCTTCGGTAATAGTGGCGCGATGGAATTTCAGCTTCGAGACCGGCTGCTCGTAGGCGCTCTCGTGAAGATAAGCGACGAGAAACTCCAGGTTGCCAGCATCCGGCGCCCAGAACACAACGGGAAGGAAATCGGCAGGCACCGGCTCCTTGACAACATCCCGGTCGCAGATATTCGGGCTCTGCACCAAAACGCCCTCGCCGTTTTTTGTGCGAACTCCGAAGATGTAAGGCGCCCAAATCGCGCGCGCGCTTCGCCCTTCGCCGGGGATTTGCCTGACCTGCGAGCCGCAGCCGATAATGACTTCCATATTGAGCGGCTCGCCGCCATGCGACAGTTCGACGACCATCCGGTAAAACCAGCCGAACTTGATGCCTTCGGACGTACCGGGCTGGCAGCCTGACAGGGCGGCCAAGAACAACAACGAAGAGGCAAGGAGGACGGCCTTACGGACGAGATCTGCGGCCGCAGTCGACATCACACCAGCATTCGCCATTGAGGAACCGCCTCAGGGAAACCGGAACAACAATGCGATTGTTCGCTTGAGCCCCGAATGCATTAGAGACACTCGAGCCAAGGTTGTAAACAAGCCCGTAGGATTGGAGCCGAAGAAGTAGTTCCACGCCGCCCGCGCCGGGCGCACGGTCTGGATGGGACGGGCCTAGAAATTAAAAGCAAGAGAACCATGAACGAGAAAGTCCGCGATCTTCTGGCGATCAGCGATCTGAATGCCTCCGACGCGATGGCGATCATCGAGCGCGCCCAGGACATGGCGGCGTTCTGGCGCCAGCGGCGGATGGCTCAAAGCCTGGCCGGCCGTCGGATCGTGCTCGTGGTGAACGACTCCGGCTGGAGGAACACGACGGCCTTTGACCTCGGCATCCAGGCCATGGGCGGCATTTGCACCCATGCGCCATTGCGGTGGGATACGCGGGAGGATTTGCCTGATCTCGCCGCCTATCTCGACAATTGGTTCGACGGAATTGTCACCCGTGCGCCGGATCTGGCCGTCATGCGATCTCTTGCCCATTCGGCGCGCGCACCTGTCATCAACGCCCGTACCCGGCAAAACCATCCCTGCGAAACGCTCGGCGATCTGGCCTTTCACCTCCACCGGCACGGCCGTATCGAGGGGATCAAGGTCGGGGTTGTCGCTCCAAAATCCAACATTCTGGGATCGTGGATCGAGGCTGCGGCGGTCCTGCCGATCAACGTCGTCCAGGTCCATCCCGACAAATGGCTCGACCAGGATGCCGCGGCTTCCACGCTGCGCTTTCGCACCAGCGCCGATATGAACGAACTTGTTGATGCCGACCTTGTCGTCACCGATTGCTGGGCAGCCGATGCTGAACCCGAGGAGTTGCTTGAATATCAGGTCACGCCCACACTGCTGGACAGGCTCCACCCGGAGGCCGACTTCGTGCCCTGCCCTCCGGTATCCCGTGGCAAAGAGGTATCCGCCGATGCCATGACGCATCGGGCATGTCGCGTTATTGAAGCCAAAGCCTTTCTGCTCCACGCCCAAAATGCAGTTCTGGCGTGGGCATTCGACGTCTCCTGACGTCAGCGCAGATTTCTACTGCCGTGCCGCAGCTGCACAATTAATCTTTTTCGCCGCCATTCGATCGGCTCCGAACCGCGCCGTCCACTGCGCCACAGACAGCAATAAGGTGTCAAATACCTCGTGAGCTTGATCGAGCTCGCGTTGCGTCGGCGGCGCGCAACCTGGCCGATTGCGGATGATCATCGTCATTGTCGACCAGCTTAACCTGCTGGCTCTGCACGCCACGATCAGTCCATACAACCGCTCTGGCTCCATCAATGGCTCAATTGCCTCGATCTTCACCTCAGACAACAATGAGAGCGCTGCCACCACGTGGACGTATTCGCTCCGAACCGCAAACCGGTTCACCGTTGAATCGTTGAGCTTGCCGGAGCGATTGAGCGCCAGGACCTCGGCCTGCGCCTGGGTGTAGTCAATCTTCTTTCGCGGAGCGGCGTTGATCGGTTTGGCGTTCGTCCCACGCGCCTGCACAACCGGCCGCGGTGCCGTCAAAAATCGCGCCCGCACGATGTCGGTCGCCTTTGTGAGCAGCTCTCGCAGCAAATTCGCAGGAATGTCCAGTCGGAGGCCGAGCTTTTCGGTGAGGCTTTCGTCACGCTCGGCCCTTCCGACAAGCGTCGCGTAACCGCATTCGGAGAACCGCGCTCCCGCATTTCGCGCGAGCGCGTTGGAGACGTTGACATCGCCAAGCCTCATCAGCGCATCGGTCAGCGTTTCGCTGAGAGTATTTCTGCCGGAGATTGCCAACAAATGCTGCTGGCTACGGGTCTTGACGATTTCAATAAGGTCCGCTTCCGACAGACGATTGGAGTTTCGCAGAACGGGCGCAGCCACCAAGGGATCATCGTGAAACGCAAGCTTGCGGATGGTCTCGCACGGCGCGAGATCCGTCGTGGACAGGGCTTCGCTCAGGTGGACCAGGGTTGCTGCCTCGATCCGCCCGATCAGGGGCACAAGGACGCCATCGAACGCAGCTATCTGGGATTCACGGAGGCGATCGACATTGGACAAGAACAGGGCCGCCACCTGCTTCAGAATTCGGGCATCCCGCTGAGCCGACTCATCCTTTGCGGCCCCGGTCAGTCCCGCGATAGAATCCGGCGATGCTGCGGCCACCATGGCTAGTCTAGCTCCATATGAGAAGTCCGGGCTGAAATTGTCTTGCAGAAAACGTCGCAAACCTCATTCCGCAGTTTTGGGTCATGCCGTTAGCGCCACGTTCTGAAACGCCTTCACGAGCGACCGTTCCAGCTTTCCATCCATGGCGCACAGGATCTTGTAGGCATCCTGCCGGGACATTGCCGGTCTGTACGGCCGCGACTCGATGAGCGCGGCGAAAATGTCGGATATCGTCAGCAATCGTACGAGGTCGGAAATCTCCGGCGCCGTCAGCCCATCGGGATAACCGGAACCATCCAGAAACTCGTGGTGGTGCCTCACGCCATCAAGAGTCTCCGGGCTAATTCCCGGCAGAGCCTTCAATAATTCGTATCCGATAATCGGATGGCGTTTCATGATCTCTTCTTCGCCCGGGTCAAGACGTCCGGGCTTGTCGAGAATAGCCAGGGGAATGCGTGCCTTTCCGACATCGTGCAGAGTGGCGGCCAGTCCGAGCCGCTTTACGTCGGCATTGGAGAACTTGATACTCAGGGCGAAGCCGACCGCCACTCCCGTGACCAGCAGGCAGTGCTGGAAGGTGCCCTGGTGATAGCGGCGCACGTCGTCAAGCCAGACGCCAAGTCCGTTCTGCTCGATACCGTTGACGATCTCCGATGTGGCGTCCTCGGCACTCGAAAGCGTTAGCGGTTTGCCCTCCCGTATCGCCGCAAACATGGATGCGAAGGCTGCCGCACCATCGGTGATCTCGGTTGATGCGACGGCAATGCCGGCCTGCGCGGCCCTCTGGGCGACATCGATTTGCTGCAGTTTCGATATGATTTCCTTTGGACGCGAAACCACGGCTGTCGCGCCAAGTGCATACGCCTGAGCCACCATGTGGTGCAGATGGTTCTGAACGACAAACAGCTTTTCAGAAGCGCAACGCAGGTCCTGCAGGACACGCTTGATCTGTTCCACGGGGACTGGCTTGCGCAGGTCGGCGTCAACCATCAATACGCCGCCTGAGCTGATCCTCGCGTTGCCGGTCCCCAGCAATTGGGGCTGAACGTCATATTGCGGCTCCAGCATCGCGCGGATGGCTGGAATCTTCGTGGGTTCATCGGTAACGAAATGAACAAGCATGGTGCCACCTGTGAAAGCCGACTCTGCGGTCTCTCCGGTTCAGCGAACGCAATGGTGAACAATCATTCCAAGCAATAACGGATAATCGTACGCAAACCTCCCTAACGGGAGATTGCCGCCATGCCGGTTTTTCTCCGGACTTCTACGTAACCTTGTTGGGTGAGGGGTCCGCCCTGCCGCGCTGATCAGGCCGGCGTGACGACGACGTAGGGAATGCTGATCAAGATAACCGCCAGCTCGACCGCATTGCACAGCATGCCGCCCCAATGCAGCCGCCGCAGCCGGCGCACCGCACCGGCGTCGCCGGCATCCCTGGCACGAAGCTGCGCATCCCACCGCTGCAGAAACCAGCGACGCGCCCAGACCGCGAAGGCCGCGATCAAGGCAATTCCAATGGCGACAAACAGCCGGCCCGTCATGGCAACGGCGACCGTCCCAATGGCGCCGGCAATGGCCACCATCAGGAAATAGGAGCTGAACATGCCGCGCAACAGCTGGGTGACCGGCGGAATGTCGAGCGACACCAGCAGAAAGGCCGGCGCCGCCAGCAGGAAATAACCCATCGGAAACAGCAGGACGACGGTGGCGAACAAGGCGACGGGATCTGGCATTATCGACACCCCTTCTTGGCCCGGCGGGCGAGGGTTTTTCCTTCGGAAGCTTACCGCAATATCCGCCGGAAGATAGCTTCGACACTATTGGGCTTTCGTCGGAGTAGCACGCGGCGCGGACTGCGCCTTCTGCGAGCGGCGTCGGAGACGTCGGCTCCAATCCGCCCTGTCGACTGTTGCCGTTT
The DNA here is from genome assembly GCF_018130145.1 of Bradyrhizobium sp. AUGA SZCCT0176. Lineage (GTDB taxonomy): Bacteria > Pseudomonadota > Alphaproteobacteria > Rhizobiales > Xanthobacteraceae > Bradyrhizobium. The sequence goes on from NZ_JAFCMB010000008.1 coordinate 125,474, forward strand.
CGGTTGTCACCCGGGGAACAGCGCCGCCATCGCCGATCCGTCATTGTCCTGATCAGACCGATGCAATGTTGCACCGGGACAGCAACAGGAGAAGCAACATGGAACGCGCGAACGAAAAGTCGATCGAACTGACGGCAAAAGAACTGGACGCGGTGACCGGCGGCAAGTTGGGCAACGGCACCCTGCCCTTCAACCCCTTTTCCCCGCCCTCGGTCCCGAAGAAGACCTACTGAGCCAGCGCCGGCGACCCCCGACCTCACCCGTCGGGGTTCGCGTCGTTTCGCTGCGGAGCCCCGTCGCTGCCTAAAAAATGACCTGCACAAACAACGTGCACCTCGCCTCCGTACAACTACGCAAGGCGACCCGGAATTTAAACCCGCTATTAGGCAAGATTCGCGACAACGGATGGAACGTGCGCCCACCTAAATCCCGATTCGCTCTGCAGGAGATCGATCGAGGGGGCGAAGGCAGAGGAAGTTCCAGATGTCCGTCGCGCTTGCAAGGTCGACCGCCAAAACCGCGGCCCATTCAGCGACCGACGAGGATGAATCCGACATCTCCGCGCTGATCTCCCGCCTCACCGCCGAGGTCAACCAGGTCGCCTGCGACAAGACCAAATCGATCCAGAAAATCACCAACCAGATGAAGATGCTGGCGCTGAACGCGCTGATCGAAAGCTCGCGCGCCGGCGCGCAGGGCGCCGGTTTTGCCGTGGTTGCGCAGGAAGTCCGCAACGTCGGCCAGCAGGTCGAAACCATTGCCCGCGAGCTGGAAAGCCAGCTCACCAACCGCACCGGCAATTTGATGAACTCGATCGCGCGGATGAGCGACCGGTCGCGCGGCGAGCGCATGGTGGATCTGTCGCTGAACGCCATCGAGCTGATCGACCGCAACCTCTATGAGCGCACCTGCGACGTGCGCTGGTGGGCCACCGATTCAGCCATCGTCGACTGCGCCGCCTCCCCCGATGCTTCGGCTGTCGCGCATGTGTCGGAGCGGCTCGCGGTGATTCTTGGCGCCTATACCGTGTATCTGGATCTGTGGCTCTGCGACCTCGACGGCAATGTGCTGGCCAACGGCCGGGCGGATCGCTATGGCGTCGTCGGCCAGAACGTGGCGTCGACCAAATGGTTTCGCGACGCGCGGGCTTTGCGCTCGGGCGACGACTATGTCGCGGGCGACGTTGAATCCCAGCCCCTGCTCGGCCACGCCCAAGTCGCCACTTATTGCGCCAGCGTGCGCGCCGGTGGCAAGGCGAACGCCGCCGCGACCGGCATTCTCGCGATCCATTTCGATTGGGAAGCGCAGGCCCGCGCCATCGTCCAGGGCGTGCGCGTCGGTGCCGCCGACAAGGCCCGCGTGCTGCTGGTCGATTCGCAATTCCGCGTCATCGCGGCCTCCGACGGCCAAGGCATCCTCACCGAGCGCGTGCAGCTTTCACTGGATGGACGGCGCAGCGGCTTCTACCAGGACCGATCAGGCACGCTGGTCGCGTTTCACGCGACGCCGGGCTACGAGACGTATCGGGGACTTGGCTGGTACGGGGTGATATTGAGCGCCGCGTAGTTGCGGAAGTGGCCAGCGTAGCCCGGATGAGCGCAGCGACATCCGGGGTTCTCTCGTACTGACACCCGCATATCGCTCCGCTCATGCGGGCTACAGGCCGCAGCTGCTAACACCCCATCCGGTCGGCAATGCCGCCAAAATCTTTCGCCACGATGTCCCAGTCGCCCTTGGCTTCGAAATCGTATTTCTGCAGGGGGCCGTATTCGGTCGGGCGCGCGACGAAGGCGGTCTTCAAACCGTATTTCTGTGCGGCTTTCAAATCCTGGTTATGCGCGGCGACCATCATGACCTGCTCCGGCGGCAGGCACAGCAATTTTGCCGCGCCGAGATAGGTTTCGGGATCGGGCTTGTAATGCTCGAACAATTCGGCCGACATGATAAGGTCCCACGGCAGCCCGGCGAACTTCGCCATGTTGGTCAATAGCGCAACATTGCCGTTGGAGAGCGGCGAGATGATGTATTTTGTCTTCAGCCGCGTCATGCCCGCGACGCTGTCCGGCCAGGGATGCAGGCGGTGCCAGCCCATGGTGAGGTAATGCAAATCGGCGTCGTTGAGCCCTGATATTCCGAGCTGCGCGACCAGCTTTTCCAGCGATTGCCGGTGCAGCGTGTCGAGGATCATGTAGCCGCGTTCGGGATGTTTTCTCACTTCATCCATCGAGGCCGAATAGACCGCGCGCCAGCCGTCAACGAGCGCGGTCCAATCCGCCTTGATGCCCCGTGTCTGCGACCATTTGGTGAAATCCGCGATCAGGCTGCTGCGCCAGTCGACGACGGTGCCGAAGACATCGAACACCAGCGCTTTGACCGCCGAAATATCAGACATGCTTGCTCCCCCTGCCCTTGTTGTTCTTGATTGGTCGGACGCGACGATTAAAGCACCTTACGGTATTGGATGAATCCGAGATTGTCGGCAACCTTGTCGTAGAGCGCACGCGCCTGCGCATTATTCGATTGCGTCAGCCAATAGACCCGGCTTGCCCCCGCCGCCTCGGCCTTTTGATACACCGCCTCGATCAGCGCACGCCCCAGCCCATGGCGGCGCACGTCATCCGCGACGTACAGATCTTCGAGGTAACAATATCGCTTCGGCGCCCAGGTCGAGCGATGGAACAGGTAATGCGCGAACCCGGCGAGCCGGCCATCGACATAGCCGCCGAGCGCAAACATCGTCTCGTCCGGATCGTGAAACCGCGACCAGGCGAGATCGCTGACGTCCTGCGTCAGCGCCGTCTTGTAGAAGGCGAGATAGCCGTCCCACAGCGGATTCCACGCCGCACGTTCGTCTTCGCCGATCGGCCGGATGATGATTTCTCCAGCCATTTCCATGTTCCTCACAAAGCGTTTTCAAGCGAAGTGGGTACCGGTTCGCGTCAAGAAAACGCGTCAGAACAATCAAGGAGATTAGAGCGTTGGCTCTGATTTCAATCAGAGCCAACGGCTCCAATCGAGTCTCTAATCGAGGTGGAACTTGTCCAGTTGCCGGTGCTCGGCCTTGATGTAGCGGACAGTACCAGTGACCGAACGCATCACGACGGTTTCGGTTTCGATGACGTCCTTGCGGAACTTGACGCCGGACAGCAGGGAACCAGTGGTAACGCCGGTCGCCGCGAACAGGCAGTCGCCCCGCGCCATGTCCTCGATGCCGTAAATCATCTTGGGATCGGTGACGCCCATCTTGTAGGCGCGCTCGCGCTTTTCCTCGGAGTCGAGGATCAGGCGGCACTGCATCTGGCCGCCGATGCAGCGCAACGCGGCCGCCGCCAGCACGCCCTCGGGCGCACCGCCGGTGCCGATATACATGTCGACGCCGGTATTGTCGGGGTCGGCGCAATGAATCACGCCGGCGACGTCGCCGTCGGTGATCAGGCGCACCGCGGCGCCCGTGCTGCGAACGCCGGCAATGATGTCGGCGTGGCGCGGACGATCGAGCACCAGCACGGTGATTGCTGCGGGATCGACGCCTTTTGCTTTGGCGAGCCGGCGCACATTGTCGGCGGGCGAAGCGTCCAGTTCGACCACGCCCTTGGCGTAACCGGGACCGACCGCCAGCTTTTGCATGTAGACGTCAGGCGCGTGCAGCAGCGTGCCGCCATCGGCCATCGCCATGGTCGCGATCGCGCCCGGCATGTTCTTGGCGCACAGCGTGGTGCCTTCGAGCGGATCGACCGCGATATCGACCTGCGGGCCGGCGTTGAGGCCGACCTTCTCGCCGATGAACAGCATCGGCGCCTCGTCGCGCTCGCCCTCGCCGATCACGATAGTGCCTTCGATCGGCAGCTTGTTGAGCTCGCGCCGCATCGCGTCGACCGCGGCCTGGTCGGCCGCCTTTTCCTGGCCGTGGCCGCGCAAGCGCGCGGCCGAAACCGCAGCGCGTTCCGTTACCCGCACGATTTCAAGCGTGAGAATGCGCTCGAGCAACAGTTGCGGCGGAACGGAAATATGGGTCGACATAACAAGCACTCCTTTGAGTCTTCACAGCGGACCATTCGGTCCGCATATCAGTTTCTTGTGGCGCACAATCTGGGGATCGCGCATGTGCGCGAACCGGGGGATTGCGCGCTAGTTCTTCTCAATCCGTATCACCTGCGGCCGGCCGCTGATCACTTTGTCGCGCTGCACCGCTTCCAGCGCACGATAGACCGCATCTTCAGAGGTTGCATAGGTAATCAGAATAACCGGAACCGGTGACGCTTTCTTGGTCGACCCGTTGGCATCAACGCCGTCGGGATGACGCTGCACGATCGATTCCAGCGATATCTTCTGTTCCGCCAGACGGGTCGCGATGGTGGCAGCGGTTCCAGCGAGGTCGCGCGCCATCAGGCGGATATAATAGCCGCCCTCATGGCGTTCCATCGGCGCTTTTGTGGTCGCGCGCAGGCGCTCAACCGGGCGTCCGAACGGCTTGGCGCGAATCCCGCGCGCCACATCGGCGATGTCTGCAACGACGGCGGACGCGGTGGCCGCACCTCCGGCGCCCGGGCCGACCAGCGTGATTGGCGGAATGCCCTCGCCGTCGATGGTGACGGCATTGGTGACGCCCATCACTTGCGCAATCGAGGATGATTTCGGCACCATGGTCGGATGCACGCGCTGTTCAATTCCCTTCGCCGTCCGCACCGCGACCCCAAGCAATTTGACCCGATAGCCGAGTTCCTCAGCGGCGCGCAGATCTTCCGGCGCGATCGAGGAGATTCCTTCGACGTACACCGCGCTCTGTGCAACCTTCGTGCCGAACGCGAGGCTGGCCAGGATCGCAAGCTTTTGGGCGGTGTCGTGGCCATCGACGTCGAACGACGGATTGGCCTCGGCATAGCCGAGCCGCTGGGCGTCCTTCAGGCATTCGGCGAACGACAGGCCCTCCTGCTCCATCCGGGTCAGGATGTAATTGCAGGTGCCGTTGAGGATGCCATAGACGCGATTGACTGACGTGCCGGCCAGCCCCTCGCGCAGGGTCTTGATGACGGGGATCGCAGCCCCCACCGCCGCTTCGTAGTTCAGCGCGCCGCCATGCTTCTCGGCGGCCTTCGCCAGCCGCACGCCGTGCTTGGCGATCAGCGCCTTGTTGGCTGTCACCACTGATTTGCCTGATTTGAGCGCCGCCTCGATCGCCGACAGCGCCGGATCGCCGGAACCGCCCATCAGTTCGACGAAGCAATCGATGCCGGGGTGATTGGCCAACGCCAGCGGGCTTTTGACCCATTCGATGCCGCGCAGATCGAGCTTGCGCTTCTTCACCTTGGAGCGTGCGGTGACGGCGACGACGCGCACGCCGCGACCACTGCGCGCCGACAAGGTCCGCGCCTGCGCTTCGATGAGGCGGACGACTTCGGCGCCAACAGTGCCGAGCCCCGCGATGCCCACTTTCAGGGGTGCGACCATGACCAAAAAACCTGCCGAAGAGAGCTAACCAAGCACGATCTGGTTCCGAAAACCGGAAGTCCGCTTTTCGGGATCATGCCTACCGCCGGTTGGCGAGAGGAACCACGTTGTGCAACGTTTCAATGCCGCTTTCAAGGAAGCGGCGCACGCCGCGCGCGGCCTGGCGAATACGCTGCTCGTTTTCCACCATGGCGATGCGGACATAGCCCTCGCCGTGCTCGCCAAAGGCGACGCCCGGCGACACTACCACGCCCGATTTCTCCACCATCAGGGTGGCGAACTGCATGCTGCCGACGCCCTCAAAGGCCTTCGGCAGCGGCGCCCAGGCGAACATCGAGGCGGCTGGCGGCGGAATATCCCATCCCGCGCGGCCAAAACTTTCCACCAGCGCGTCGCGGCGCTTGCGGTAGGTGTCGCGCATCTCGCGAATGCAGTCATCCGGTCCGTTCAGGGCTGCGGTGGCCGCGACCTGGACCGGCGTGAACGCGCCGTAGTCGAGATAGGATTTCACCCGCGCCAGCGCGGCGATGATCCGCTCATTGCCGACGGCAAAGCCCATGCGCCAGCCCGCCATCGAAAACGTCTTCGACATCGAGGTGAATTCGACTGTGACGTCGATCGCGCCGGGAACCTGCAACACCGAGGGCGGCGGGTTCTTGTCGTCGAAATAGACTTCGGCATAGGCCAGATCCGACAGGATGAAGATCTCGTGCTTCTTCGCGAACGCCACCAGATCCTTGTAGAAATCGAGGTCGGCGACATAGGCGGTCGGATTGGAGGGATAGCAGACGATCAGCGCGATCGGCTTCGGGATCGAATGGATGATCGCGCGCTCCACCGCTTCGAAGAATTGCGGCGTCGGCTCCGAGGGTACCGAGCGGATCACGCCGCCCGCCATCAGGAAGCCGAAGGCGTGAATGGGATAGCTCGGATTGGGGCACAGCACGACGTCACCGGGCGCGGTGATCGCCTGCGCCACATTGGCGAAGCCTTCCTTGGAGCCCAGGGTCGCTACGACCTGGGTTTCCGGATTGAGCTTGACGCCGAACCGGCGCGCGTAATAGGCGGCCTGCGCCTTGCGGAGCCCGGTAATGCCGCGCGAGGCCGAATAGCGGTCGGTCCGCGGCTTGCCCAGCGTATCCTTCAGCTTCTCGATCACATGGGCCGGCGTCGGCAAATCCGGGTTGCCCATGCCGAGGTCGATGATGTCGGCACCCGCGTTCCGCGCGGCCGCCTTGGCCCGGTTGACCTGTTCGAACACGTAAGGCGGCAGACGGCGGATGCGGTAGAAATCTTCCATGGGACCCTTGCTCCGACGACCAGCGGGACAGAATCGATAGAATCTGCGGTTTTCGAAGCCGAATTCGGCCTCGTCCAAAACTCGCGCTCAATCAATGATTTAGAGCGAATTCAGGCGCAGGATCCTGAGTGCCGGACCGTGATGCGGTTGAATTAAGGCTCTTTTAGCACGGGCGTCCCGCAGCGCCAGAGACTATAGCGTTTTCAAGCGAAAGCCTGCCCCGGACTTGATCCGGGGCGGCGGCAGGATCGCGTCACGAACGCGTCAAGACAGACAGGTTATTTGGCAGCAGGGTTTGGCGCAGCGGCCGCGGCCGCCTGACGATCCCGCGCGGCACGCAGTTCGGCCTCGATCTTGGCCTGCTCCGCCGGCTTGATGACCGCCTCGTCGCGCTCCGGCGGCAGGTCGTGGACCGGCAGATAGCCGCCGGCTTCCTTCGGACGCGCGGGCGCGTCGCCCGGCACGCCGACACCTGGCAAATCCGCGATCGACGTCGAGCAGCCGCTGACCGCGAGCGCGGCGGCGAGCAGCGCGGCCATCGACCACAGCCTTATGATCCGATCCACCGGCATCCGTCCGGAAGTCCCCAATACCTGTCCCGTTGCCTTAGATCGTGTGCACAGCGCGCGCTGGCAAGAGCTGTTGGTATGCGCCTTGCAGCGCTGGATCGTCGAGCTGCGTCAAATTCTCCGCAACCCTTCAAACCATTGTCGCCCGAAACGATTAAAGCCAGAACAGGTAACTCAAACGGTGCGGCTTCAATGTGTCCGAACGGAGAAATTTTATCGCAGTGCAACAGGATTAACCCAAACCTACCGCCGCCAATCGGCGCGGTGACGAACTCGAAATGAAGTTATAGTGTCCCAGACATGACCGACGTTAACACCGAAATCCACGCTGCGAAATCCTTCAACGCTGAAGCCTTCGCCATGAATATCGCCAGGGCCATGGAGAGCAGTGGCCAGGCGCTCGCGGCCTACCTGAAGCCGCGCGAAAACGGTGAGCCGAAGGACAAACCGCCGAATGAGATCGCCGAGGTGATCAAGACTTTCGGCACGGTCGCCGAATACTGGCTTTCGGACAAGGAGCGGGCGTCCGATCTGCAGGTCAAGATGGCCAAAGCCTATCTCGATCTCTGGGGTTCGACGGTGCGCCGCATGGCCGGCGAAGAGGCCCCGCCCGCGATCGAGCCGTCGCCGCGCGACAAGCGCTTCAAGGATCCGGAGTGGAAGACCAACAAGTTCTTCGACTTCGTGATGCAGCTTTACCTGCTCACCACGCAATGGGCGCAGGAACTGGTGAAGAACGCCGAAGGCATCGATCCGCATACGCGCAAGAAGGCCGAATTCTACGTCCAGCAGATCAGCAATGCGATCTCGCCGTCGAATTTCGTCTTCACCAATCCGGAAGTGCTGCGCGAGACGCTGGCGTCGAACGGCGACAATCTGGTGCGCGGCATGAAGATGCTGGCCGAGGACATCGAAGCCGGCCGCGGCACGTTGCGCATTCGCCAGTCCGATCCCTCCAACCTCGTCGTCGGCGTCAACATGGCGACGACGCCGGGCAAGGTGATCTTTCAGAACGAGCTGATGCAGCTGATCCAGTACACGCCCACCACGGAGACCGTGCTGCGCACGCCGCTGCTGATCGTGCCGCCCTGGATCAACAAGTTCTACATCCTCGATCTCAAGCCCGAAAAATCCTACATCAAATGGTGCGTCGATCAGGGCGTCACCGTGTTCGTGATCTCCTGGGTCAATCCGGACAAGGAACTCGGCAAGAAGACGTTTGACGACTACATGAGGCAGGGACCGCTGACCGCGATGGACGTCATCGAAAAGGTCACGGGCGAGATGAAGGTTCATACCGCGGGTTATTGCGTCGGCGGCACCCTGCTCGCCTCGACGCTGGCGTGGCTCGCCGAAAAGCGCCGCGTGCGCGTCACCTCGGCGACGTTCTTTGCAGCCCAGGTCGACTTCACCCATGCCGGCGATCTGCTTGTGTTCGTCGACGAAGACCAGATCTCGGCGCTCGAGCGCGACATGCAGGCGGCCGGCGTGCTCGAAGGCAGCAAGATGGCGATGGCCTTCAATATGCTGCGCTCGAACGACCTGATCTGGTCCTACGTCATCAGCAATTACCTGAAGGGACAACCGCCCTCCTCCTTCGACCTGCTGCACTGGAATTCCGACGCGACGCGGATGCCGGCAGCCAACCATTCCTTCTACTTACGCAATTGCTACCTGGAGAACCGGCTGTCCACCGGCAGCATGGTGCTTGATAACACGCTGCTCGACCTCTCGAAGGTGAAGGTGCCGGTCTATAATCTGGCGACGCGCGAAGATCACATCGCGCCCGCGGATTCGGTGCTGTACGGCTCGCAGTTCTTCGGCGGGCCGGTCAAATACGTGCTGTCCGGATCCGGCCACATCGCCGGCGTGGTCAATCCGCCGGCGTCGGGAAAATATCAGTACTGGACCAACGACAACATCAAGGACGTCACGCTGGCCGAGTGGCTCAAGAACGCCACCGAGCACAAGGGATCGTGGTGGCCGGACTGGCGTCAATGGCTGGAGGGCCTCGACGCCGAGATGGTGCCCGCGCGCGCGGTCGGCTCCGAGGCGATGCCGCCGATCGAGGATGCGCCCGGCAGCTACGTTCGCGTCCGCGCGTAGCGCAAGCCCGCAGGGTTGGCTATAAGCTGATATCCCGTATCGGGAATCGAAATCGAGCGAGGGGGAAACGATGACGCGTGAACTGTTCTGGCTGACGCTGACCGTGATTTTGACCGGTCTGCTGTGGGTCCCCTACATCATCAATCGCTGTCAGATCCGCGGCCTCTCCGGCGCCATGGCCAATCCCTCGCGCAACGACAAGCCGCATTCGGAATGGGCCAACCGGCTGATGTTCGCGCATGACAACGCGGTCGAAAACCTCATCATCTTCGCCCCCCTGGTCCTGATCCTCAACGCGGCCGACTATTCCACCAAATGGACCGTGATGGCCTGCATGGTCTATTTCTGGTCCCGCGTCGCCCATCTGATCGTCTACACGCTGGGCCTGCCGGTGTTCCGCACCCTGGCCTTCACCGTCGGCTTCCTCGCGCAAGCCGTGCTGGCGCTGGCGATCTTCCAGGTGCTTTGAAAGGCATCCCGAACGTTACGTGCATCCACCGCACGGCTTCTTCACGGAAGCGTGCCCTGTCAGGTCGTGCGTAGGTCCGTCAGGCGCCGAGCGCCGCGGCGATCTGAGTGGCGACATCGGCATCATCGAGATACCCGGCGATGCCGTGCCGATTGTCGGTGTGATTATTCACAAACGGGTAGTTCTTGATCGGCGGCTTGATAGCAAAATTCTCGGCATTGAGCGGATAGAGCGCGACGACATCGCGGTCATCGAATGCGTTGTACCAGTCCCGAATCCCGGTCGGCATCGTGAGCGGCGTTGCGAGCTTGTCGCGAATTGCGCGGATTCCAAGCGGAGATCCGACCGTGACGAGCCGCGGCACGGAGTTGCCGGCATGCTCTCGCAGCACCTCATAAGCAACGACGGAGCCAAGCGAGTGGGCGACAATTACGGTGGGCTCGTTCGTCAGTTGAGCCGCCACAATCTTGTTGATCTCGCGCCGGGTTTTGGAATCGTTGGCGTAGATGAACACGTCACGAAGCAATTGTCCGATGCTGTAGTTTGAAACGCCGGGGGTGCGGCGATCGATGACGCGAATGATGGCCTGAACCCATTCCCAGTTTTCGGGACCACGCGGCTGCGGTACCGGCCCCATTTCCTCTTCGACCTCGCGATGCGTAACCTTGTCATCGCTCCTGAGCTGGATCGCCACATCTTCCAGGAATGCCGCATATTCGTCGTTCATGGCACCGCCGCGTGTCGCGACGCCGTCGGCGGGAGGCAGGTCGTGACGCGCCAGTTGCTTCAGGAGTTCGTCGCCGTAGAAAGGTGCGTCGATCTGCAGGCCGGCTGGCATTCTGACGCCGATACCCGAGAATCCGCGACCAAGCGCGGCCATCCACTCGTCCTCGATGACCTTCGACGACTTGCCTTCTTGCGCCCGGCCATGGATCAGCAGCAGTCTCATTGCAAATCGCCCCGCTTTATTGCCTCGCGTAAAAGCTCGACGCCTTGCGGCGCGAAAGTGGTCCATAGGGCCGGTAGCAACCAATCGCGTGCCTTGCGCACGGCATCCGGCAATTGGGCGTCTCGCACTGCCAGCAATGACCAGCCCTGCCGCAACATCGGACAGAACGGCAGGATCGGAAGATCGGTTGCGGCATCTGCGCCGGCTTCGCGCGGCCGAACTCCTCGGCGCGCCAGCATTGCAACGTCAAACAGTTCCGCGACCAAGTCCCGGCGCATGTACTCGAGTACCGATTCGACCTGATCGTCGATACCGGCACTGGCAAAGGCGTACGCGGCATACAGACCAAGCGCGGGATCGAATACCTTGAGTTGTCTTACATTGTTGGCGAATGCCTGTGCTTCCTGAGGCGCAATCCGAAACACGCCGAGGCTGGCGGCAGCCGCAACGGCGGCGCGCAATGCCTCTATATCCCGGCGCACGTTCTGGTACTCGCTCCACCGTTTGCTGTTCGTCGATGGCACGTAATTGACGTTGCTTACCCTGCCGCCGTCGACGAAGACGTGCCCGATGTAACCGCGCAATCCCGGCAACACCGTGCCGCTGCCGCCGTCGAATTCGATCAGCACGCTTGTCGAGGGAACGTCGATACGTGCCGGATGAAGGCGTACAAGTTGTGTTCCTAGAATTTCGGCTGGAAATTGCGGCGAGGTTGCCCCGACAACCTGCGCACCGGTCACCGCAAAGCCGGTCTGAGTCTCAAAATGGTCGACCGGGGCGTCAACCAGATAGCGGTCGATCACGTCGGATATGCTGGCGCCATGGCCGATTTTCCGAACGGCCGCGGCCGCGTCCCGGGCACCCTGCCCCTGAGCAGCCGCTTCGATTGCCTGGAGTGCCAGTGCAGCCACCGACGGGACGGGCGCCTCACGCCGGAGACGTTTCCGCATGGCCGGTCGTCTTCGGGGACCGAGGGTCTCCAATCCCGAGCCCGTCTCATTCAACGGGCTGGTAACGCGCGCAACACGACCAACATAGGCCTGTACCGATTCCAGGATGAACTCCGGAGTTTGCCCTGCCTTTGGCATTTCTTCCGAGGCCGCATCCTGGACCCGTTCGTAAATCAACTCCTTGAGTTTACGGTTTGTCACAACCTCGATGAGTCCGCCGTTCTCCGGGACCTTATCGATGAAGGCCGGCGGCGGATTGAGATAGCCCGCCATAAACACCTTCGTGAAGATGCCTCCCAGGCGCGCGTTGTCGTCCGCCTTCGCGGCTTCCACCGCCACCAGCGACGGCAGCGTTGCGAACACGCGATCAATCTCCGGTCGCGTACGCCGTTTAAGCGGCACGTTGGGAAAGATCGAGCCGCCATCGACGCGGCTATCCTGCATTCGCGAGGGGATCGACCGGCAGGCGTCCGAGATGAACACCACGTTCTTGAGCCCGCTTTCCCGGGCCGCCATCACCGAGGCTTCCACAGATATCGCTTCGCTGGCGTTGTTCGGAGCGCCCGAGAGCAACCAGATCTCCGAACTGCCGTTCTGAAAGCCATGGCCGGCGAAGTAAAAGACGACCTGCGAATAGGTGGCCGCGTCAACGACGCGATCGACCTCGTTAAAAATGCTGGCGAATGCGACCGGCCCCTTGTCGTCGGTGAAGGTCCTTACTTCAAAACCCTGCTTGGCGATCCAGTCGGAAAATGCCTTGGCGTCGTTCACCGCGCCTTGCAGAGGCGCAGGCGCTTTCGGTTTGTTGACCCCGATGACGATCGCAATACGCGACATCCTGCCCCCATCCGCCACGGCTGTGTGCCATGACGCGGTGGGTCATTCAACTAAAGGTCGCAATGCCGGTCAATACTGGCGACCGTCGAATCACGGGAAACAGCGCGATCTGCTCAAGTCCCACCACCGGTGTTCCGCCACCCTGGCCGTCACCGTCGGCTGCCCCGCACGGGCCGTGCTGGCGCTGGCGATCTTCCACTGCCTCTGATACCGGCACCCCCTGCATCCCGATCAGTTCGCGGCCATCGCCCCGGTCGTCGGACGCAATTTCCTGAGCCAGAGCAGGATCAGGAGAGCCCCGCACGAACATGCCATCGCAAGGCCAAGCAGCGCGTTGCTGCCGAAATTCGTCAGCAAGCCAACAAGAACCGGAGGCGAAGCTGCGGAAATGAGGTTGAGCGGCAGCGCAATGCGCGAGGTCGCCTTGGCGAATTCGGCCTGGTCGTAGAACACCAAGGGTATGGTCGCCCGGGCGACTGCGAACGCGCCGCTGCCCATGCCATACAGCAGAATGAAGGCCGCGATCGCCCAATGCGATCCGCCGCCGATCATCAGCAGAAACATCGCCACAGGGATAGCTGAGCCGGCAAACAGCCCCGTCGTGATCCCATCCCACCGCCCGCCGCCAAGAAAATCCAATCCCCGGGCACTGACCTGAATCACGCCCAGCATCGAGCCGAAGGTAACGGCCGTGGCCGGCGACAGGCCCTCCACCTTCAGAAGCTCGATCAGCACGGCGCTGAATCCGAAGGCGACGAATGCATTGAGCGCGAGCGCAGCCAGGATGAGCAAGAACGTGCTTTTTTTCACGATAGGTGACGTGCCCGCCGGCTGCGCCGCGAAAATCGCCTCATCTTTTGGTTCGGTTCGACGCGGCAATCCGAAATAATAGAGCGGAAGGCACAACAGCAGCAGCATCCCGGAATAGACCAGACAGGTTCCGCGCCAGCCCATAACATCTGACAGAAACGACGTGGTGGGCCAAAAAACACTGCTGGAAAGCCCGGTCACCAGCATCATGGCGCCGATGCCGCGCTTCGCATCCCGCCCGGCGATCTCGTTGAGCATGATGTAGGCGGCCGTGGCCAGCGTGGCGCTGCCGGCCGTGCCGAGGATCACCCACGCAGCGAAAAACTGTATCGGGCCGTGTGCGAGCGAGAGCAGGACGAAGCCTGGCGCACCGATGATGGTCCCCGCGATCATCACCCGGCGGGCGCCAAATTGCGTGAACGGCCTTGCCAGGATCGGAGCGCACAGACCCATCAGGACATAGAAGATCGAGTTGCCGGCAAACACCGCCGAGATGTCCATGTGAAGATCGGCGGCGACCTGCCCGCCCACGACCGCAAGAAGCCCGATCGTGCCCCATCCGATGACCTGCGCAATCGCGAGAACGATCAGGACGCGGAAAATTGTCTTGCCGGACTGAAGGACCATCGGATCAGAGGCTTTTCCGGGCCACGACAAACAGCATCGGTGCCCACTGGTTGTCGAAGCCCATGACCTCGCCGGTCTCGATTTCAAGTGAATTCCAGTTGCCCGCGCTGGCGTAGGTTTCGCGCAGCCAATCCGGCGACGGGTAATTGTAGTAGCGGCCCAGCGTGTCGCGGCCTTCAGCGTCACCGGTCTTGAAGCTGGCAAAGAAAGCGCCGCCGGGTTTCAGCGCGCGCCAGATCAGCGATAGCACCTGCGTTAGTTCATCGCGCGGAACGTGCAGCAGGCAGGCATTGGCCCACACGCCGTCATAAGTCTCGACCGCGTCGATGTCATGGAACAGCAGCGTCCCGACCGGGCGGCCGAGACGGCGCGAGGCCACCTCGGCCATTTCCGGCGATCCATCCGTCGGCGACACGTCAAAGCCCCGCGCCAGCATTTCAGCGGTGTCGCCGCCGGCGCCACATCCGAGTTCAAGAATGGCAGCACCAGGCGGAAGCAGCGAGAGGAACGCCTCCAGCCTTGCCCGACGCGAGGTGATCTCGCGCGCCGCGTAAGCCTCGGCATGGCCGCGGTAGAATTGAAGCGTCGCCTCGTCCACGAATTCCTCTCGCTGTCGGCGAGGCTCAGCATCAGCCGCGTGTTGCGGTAAAACAGTAGACCCGCCTTCGCCGGACGCAACTATGGATTCTGCGGTTCTGGGATGCGCTCGCAAGCCCCCGACGGCCGAACGGGCAGCGCCGGCATCGCGCTGATGGCGTGATGCCGGCTTGAGCGTAAGGCTTTGGCCTAACTGTCGGCCAACCCCAGCATCAGCCGCATGTTCTGCACGGCGGCTCCGGAGGCGCCCTTGCCGAGATTGTCGAGACGCGCGACGAGAACGGCTTGCGGATATTGCTCGCTCGCGAAGACGTACAGTTCGAGCTTGTTGGTCTCGTTCAGCGCCTCGGGTTCGATGCGTCCGGTTTTTGACGTCGCGTATTCGAGCGGCATCACGGAAACATATTTGCTGCCCGCGTACCGCTTTGCGAGTGCGGCATGCAGTTGGGCGCCATCGGGCTTGGCCGGAAGCGCGTCGAGATGCAACGGCACCGACACCAGCATGCCCTGCCGGTAGTTGCCGACCGACGGAACGAAAATCGGCCGCCGCGTCAGGCGCGAGTAAAGCTGCGTCTCCGGCAGATGTTTGTGCTCGAAGCCAAGGCCATAGAGCTCGAAGGACGGCGCGGTGCCGGCCTCGAAACTTTCGATCATCGACTTGCCGCCGCCGGAATAACCGCTGACGGCATTGATGGTGATCGGATAGTCCGCCGGCAGCAGACCGGCATCCACGAGTGGCCGCAGCAGCGCGATCCCGCCGGTCGGATAGCAACCCGGGTTTGAGACTTTCCGTGCGCTCCGGATCTTGTCGGCCTGGTCAGGCGCGAGTTCCGCAAAACCGTAGGTCCAGTCGGGCGCGACGCGAAACGCCGTCGAGGCGTCGAGCACCTTGGGTCCCTTGGCGCCCATGCCGTCGATCAGCGCCACGGTTTCCTTCGCCGCATCGTCCGGCAGGCAGAGGATCACGAGATCCACCTCCTCCATCAGCGCCCGCTTGGCGCCGGCGTCCTTGCGCTTGTCCTCGGCAATGCTCTTCAGCGCGACGTCGCCCTGCAGGCGCAGCCGCTCCTGAATACCAAGGCCCGTCGTTCCGGACGCGCCATCGACAAAGATGGTGGGCTTCCTGGTGTCGCCGATCGTTTGCGGCTTGATATCGGTCAGGGTCATGGCGCGTTCCTTTCAAGCGTCGTCGCTTCGTTCGTTGCTGCTGTGTCGGTAATGTCGGTCATGAAAGCCTGCGGGCGCGCCTCGCGCATCAGGCCCGCAATCTCGGCTGCATCAGCTTCACCCTGTGACGCCAGCGCATTGCTGATGGCTGAGTAGTCGGCGTCGGATTTGTGCTGGTTCAATTTGAAGCTGCCCTCGATCTCTTCAACCGTCATCACCAGTCCCACGATCGCCTTCTTCATGGCGTCCAGCCGCCCGGCCGTCATTTTCGACGACAACCAGGGCTTCTTCGGCAACAGCCAGTTTTCGAACTTGGCGCTGAGCGTCTCGATCTGCTCGGCCAGTTCGTCGTCGGACAGTGCCCGTACCGTGCCCGTCAGGTGCACGGCCTGATAGAGCCAGGTCGGCACTTGATCGGGCGAGACGTACCAGTCGGGCGACACATAGGCATCCGCGCCGTTCACGGCCAGCAGCCAGGACGAGGTCCCGCCGGCAAGCTTTACCAGCGGATTATGACGGGCAACATGAAACAGCGCGCGCGGCGTCCCGTCATCGGCAAAGCCGAGATAGAACGGCAGCGGTGAGGCAATCGGCTTGGCGCCATCCCACGCGCAGACGAGGCCAAAGCCGCGCGCTTCCGCAAACGCCAGGCTGGCGGCACGGTCGGGCTTGAACGGAGGCGGCGTATACATTTCAAACTCCTGCTTGACGTAGGAGCCGCCAGATCAAACCGCGTGTCTTGAAGGGAAAGAGCCGCGGATCGTATCCGGCGGCAGAGGCGATGATCTTAAACGCAGACAACCGCCCATACCGCGACAATGCGGCGGCGGCAGGCGATGATGCTGGTCGAAGCGTTGATCATGGGCGTGCCTATAGGGCCGCGCGGTTCCACCGTCAAGCCAAAACACCGGGGAAGAACACAACGGCCGCCCCGAAGGGCGGCCTTGGCTCGATCGTTGGGGCAAGGAAAGCCTAAATCACCGGGTTCCAATGCGCTGGCACCACGCGATACCCACTGCCGTCCTTCTCCACATTCCCAAGGCCCGGGAACGGATAGTGGAAGCCCTGCACCATGAGCTTTTCCGCCACGACCATGTCGTAGGTCTTGCGCCGGGCCTTCTCGGCCATGGCGGCGTCCTGGTCGAAGAAGGCGTGCCAGCCCGGATTGGCGGCGAAGAGATAGGGGATGTTGGTGACATCCGACTGGACGAACACCTTCCCCGAACCCGACGACAATACATAGGAGGTGTGACCCGGGGTGTGGCCGGCGGTTTCCACGGCGAGCAGACCAGGGACAACGTCCTTGCCCCACTCGTACGGTGTCACCTTCTTCTTGAGGCCTGCGTCGAAAACGCGACGGGCATTCGCGAACACACCCTTCATGCGTTCAGTGGTCTGCTTGCCCATCTCGCCGTCGTCCATGAAATATTTCCATTCAGTGGCGGGCACCAACACCTCGGCGTTGGGGAATGCCAACACGTTCTCCGCGGTCAGAAGTCCGTTGATGTGATCACCGTGGAAATGCGAGATCACCACCATGTCGACGGACTTCGGATCGATGCCGGCCGCGGCCATATTGGTTGCGAACTGGCCGACCGCGCCCTTGCTGGAGGCGAAGGCGCCCGGGCCGTTACCGGTGTCGAGAACGATCAGCTTGCCGCCGGAGTTGATGACCAGCGGTCCGAACTGGATGCTGACCTTGTCTTTCGGCATGTGGGCTTTCTCGAGCGCCGCGGCGACCTCCTCCTTCTTCACGTTGGTGATGAAGCTATCGCCGAGCGCAAACGTGTTCACACCGTCGGAAATGACGGTCACCTGCGCGTCCCCCACTTTGTAACGATAGAAGCTCGGCGCCTGTTTGTCGGCCATCGGCGCGGCCGCCTTGGCCGGCATGCTGGGCAACAGAGGCGAAGCAGCGAGAGCCGCGGCACCGGCGAGTGCGTAACGTCGTGTCAAATCCATGTGATGTCCTCCAGTGAGACGATGAATGCGGTTCGCGGGATTTTCCGCTTATCGACGTGTCCGTGTGACGTGTTCTCGGCCCTGGTTGCCGCCGCTTCTACCAGCCCTTAAGTGCTGGCGCGATGACGCCGGTGCGACGGCAGGCAGCCCGGTGTTCCCCATCATGAGAGCTAACCCCTGCCCCCGGCGGCTTATTCCGGCAGGGCGAGCTTGCGTCACAACAACCGCCACACCCATTCGATGATGTGCGCGATCACGTCGCCAAACAGCAACAACGCTGCCGACCAGACCAGCGCGGAGACGAAATTGGCGATCTGGAATGGCCAATACGGCATCTCGAAAATGCCGGCTGCGAGCGGCACCGACGCCCGCAGCGGTCCAAAGAACCGCCCGATGAAAATGGAGGGCACGCCCCACTTTTTTACAAAGGCCTCGCCGCGCGGCAGGATTTCCGGATAGCGCGACAGCGGCCAGATCTGAGCGACCTGCTCCTTGTATTTGAAGCCGAACCAATAGGAGACCCAGTCACCGAGCCCCGCGCCAATGCCGCCGGCAATCCAGATCGGCCAGAAGTTGATGCCGCTGACGCCCATCAGGGCGCCGATCGCGACCAGAGCCCCCCAGGCCGGAACGACCAGTGAGACGAACGCCAGCGATTCGCCGAACGCCAGCAGCAGCACAACCGGTGCTGCCCAGGCCTGATGATCGCGCACGAAATCAGCCAGGGCGCGCGCAAAATCTTGCATCCCTTAAACGCCTTCCCAGCCCCAATCCGGCCATTGAATCAAACCCGCGAGCCCATGGCCTTGGAACAGGTACGCCAGCCCGTTGCGTGACTTCAAGTCACAAAGGCGGACGCGGTGCGTGATTTACCCCCTCTCCCGTGTTCCGCCCTGACAACAGCACTTATCTCGTGGTACGGCCGGCCCGAGCGGTTGCAGCGTTCGGCCCGGCCGTCACTTTTTAAGCCCATCCGTGGCATAGTCAGACAGATCGATTCGCTGCGCCAGGTTGCGCGCATCACATGAAGAACCATGCCCAAGCCATTGAAAACAGCTGCCAAAACTAAATCCGCCAGCGACTTGTTCGGGGCCGATGAATCAAAGGGCCGCGCCTCGCTGAAGGTCGCCGCCAGGTCCAACAGCGCCGAAGCCGGCTATACCGCGGCCGATATCGAGGTGCTCGAAGGTCTGGAGCCGGTCCGGCGCCGGCCCGGCATGTATATCGGCGGCACCGATGAAAAGGCGCTGCACCATCTGTTCGCCGAAGTCATCGACAACGCCATGGACGAGGCGCTGGCAGGCCATGCCTCCTTCATCGAGGTCGAACTCGGCGCCGACGGCTTTTTGACCGTGACCGACAATGGCCGCGGCATTCCCGTCGATCCGCATCCGAAATTTCCGAAGAAATCCGCGCTCGAAGTCATCATGTGCACGCTGCATTCCGGCGGCAAGTTCGACTCCAAGGTCTATGAGACCTCGGGCGGCCTGCACGGCGTCGGCGTCTCTGTGGTCAACGCCCTCTCCTCGCTCCTCGAGGTCGAGGTCGCACGCGAACAAAAACTCTACAAGATGACCTTCGAGCGTGGTCATCCCAAGGGCAAGCTCCAGGAGCTCGGCAAGATCAACAACCGCCGCGGCACCACCATCCGCTTCAAGCCCGACACCGAGATTTTCGGCGCCAAGGCGGCCTTCAAGCCGCAACGGTTGTTCAAGATGGCGCGCTCGAAGGCCTACCTGTTCGGTGGCGTGAAGATCCGCTGGCGCTGCGATCCTGAATTGCTGCGCGGCCTCGAAGAGGTGCCGGCCGAGGACGAATTCCACTTCCCCGGGGGTTTGAAGGATTATCTGGCCGCCGCGATCCATGCCGACACGCTGGTGCACCCGGATATCTTCTCCGGCAAATCGGGACGCAACGGCGCCCACGGTGCCTGCGAATGGGCGGTGGCCTGGACGGCGGACGCCGACGGCTTCCTCTCCTCCTATTGCAACACCGTGCCGACGCCCGACGGCGGCACCCACGAATCCGGCATGCGCAGCGCGATGTTGCGCGGCCTGAAGGATCACGCCGAGCGTATCGGCCAGGGCAAGCGCGCCGCTCCGATCACCTCGGAAGACGTGATGGTGGGCGCGGCCGTGATGCTCAGCGTGTTCGTGCGCGAGCCGGAATTCCAGGGCCAGACCAAGGACCGCCTCGCCACCGCCGAGGCCCAGAAGATCGTCGAACAGGCGATCAAGGACCCGTTCGACCATTGGCTGTCCGGCAATCCGCAGCAGGCCAACAAGCTGCTGGATTTCGTCGTCGAGCGCGCCGACGAGCGGCTGCGCCGCCGCGCCGAGAAAGAGACCTCGCGCAAGACCGCAGTGAAGAAGCTGCGGCTGCCCGGCAAGCTCGCCGACTGCACCAACACCGCGACCGAAGGCTCCGAGCTGTTCATCGTCGAGGGCGACTCGGCCGGCGGCAGCGCCAAGCAGGCGCGCGACCGCAAGACCCAGGCCGTGCTGCCCTTGCGCGGAAAGATCCTCAACGTCGCCTCCGCCGGCAAGGACAAGCTCACCGCCAACGCCCAGCTCTCCGACCTGATGCAGGCGATCGGCTGCGGCACGCTCGCGCAATACCGTGAAGAAGATTTGCGCTATTCCCGCATCATCATCATGACCGACGCCGACGTCGACGGTGCCCATATCGCCTCGCTGCTGATCACTTTCTTCTACCGGCAGACGCCGCGGCTGATCGACGAGGGCCATCTCTATCTCGCAGTGCCGCCGCTCTACCGGCTCACCCACGGCGCCAAGACGGTCTACGCCCGTGACGACGCCCACAAGGACGCGCTGCTCAGAAGCGAATTCAACGCCAATGCCAAGGTCGATGTCGGCCGCTTCAAAGGCCTCGGCGAGATGATGCCGGCGCAGCTCAAGGAAACCACGATGGATCCGGCCAAGCGCACCCTGCTGCGCGTGGTGCTGCTGGCCGACGACCGCGAAGGCACCGCCGATTCGGTCGAGCGGCTGATGGGCACCAAGGCAGAGGCCCGATTCGCCTTCATCACCGACAAGGCGGAGTTTGCCAGCGAGGATCTGCTGGACGTGTGACCTCCGGGGCGATCTCGGCGACGGCACGCGATTGTCGGGCTTTGCCAGCCATCATTCGGCCTGTTTCACCCCATGGGGCACCTGATCGTGCCTATTTTTCAGGCTCTTTCCCGCGGTTCCTTTTCGAGCGGATGTGTTCTCCCCGCAACAGCATTTTAGATGGAACCGCGTATATTCCCGGTACTGGGTTTATGGAATCGGTGCAAGCGCACCGTTTGGGCGGTCGTTTACGACGCTTAATTTTGAGGGTTTCGACAATGAAGAAATTTGTGATCGCTCTGACCGCGCTGGCAGCATTGACTGCCCCGGCTCTGGCGGCCGACATGGCTCCCCGTTATGCCAAGGCTCCGGCTCCGGTTGTACCGGCCGTAAGCTGGACCGGCTGCTGGATCAGCGGCGGTGGCGGTTACGGCATCTCCCGTACCGACCGCGACTCGCGCGATTTTGCTGCGCCGAACGCCCTCAACGTGCTGAACAACACGTCCGGTTCGGATGGCTGGTTGGCAACGGCTGGGGCCGGCTGCGATTATCAGTTCAGCGGTCGCTGGGTTGTCGGCGCGTTCGCCGACGGCACCTACTCCGACATCAAGGGTGACCACGCTTGGCGCGTGTTCGGTCCCAGCGCGACCTTCGTCGGCGAATCGAAGATGGATTGGAACTGGGCTGTTGGCGGTCGCATCGGTTATCTCGTGACCCCGTCGTTCCTGACCTACTTCAACGCCGGCTACACGCAGGCTCATACCGAAGCCTATAATTTGCGAGAGATCACTACGGCCACCGCAACCGGCCTTACGGTTCCGGGCCGGACCTTCGATGGATTCTTCGTCGGCAGCGGCTTCGAATATCAGCTCGACTTCCTGCCGGGCCTGTTCGTAAAGAGCGAAGGTCGCGCTTCCTGGTACGATCGCAAGGACTCGCGCCTCACCTGTACGGCTGTTGGCGGCCGGTGCGGCGCTGCTGATCTTGGTACCGACCCGTTCGGCAACATCGACTCACGGAAAATGGTCGTCTACACCGCGAAGACCGAGCTGGTTTATCGCTTCAACTGGGGTGGCCCGGTCGTTGCGAAGTACTGATCTTTGCTAAATCAGCAACTCAAAAGCCCCGGCATCGTCCGGGGCTTTTTTGTGCGCAAGGCAGCCAACAGGTTCGGTAGGGCAGCTGATCGGTTTTTCCAGGCATGTGGCCGCTCTGCAACAGCATTTCAGGCGGAACTGCGTATAGTCCTGACACTGGGTTTCGGGAATCGGTGCAAGCGCACCATTTGGGCGGTCGGTTTACGACGCTTAAGATTGAGGGTTTGAATAATGAAGAAATTAGCGATCGCTCTGACCGCAGTTGCGGCATTCAGCGCTCCGGCTCTCGCAGCCGACATGGCCCCCCGCTATGCCAAGGCTCCGGCTCCGGTGGCGATGGCTCCGAGCTGGACGGGCTTTTACATTTTCGGCGGTGGCGGCGGCGGCGTCTGGGATGCCAACGGAGGCGTCGATGCTACCGCGACCGGTACTTGCATTATTTGCACGAACACCCGGACGGGTGGTGATGGATGGTTCGGCACTGTCGGCGTTGGTTATGACTGGCAAGCGAGCCCATCGTGGGTGTTCGGCGTGTTCGGCGACGGCACGTTTGGCAGCCTCAAGGGCAATATCGGCGATGCGGGCGTGATCGGCGCAGGTTCGATTACCGGGGGTATCGTCGGTACCACCAAGATGGAAACCGCCTGGGCCGTCGGTGCTCGCCTCGGCTATCTCGTCGCCCCGAACGTTCTGTCCTACGTCAACGCCGGTTACACCGGAACGTATTGGACGGGCAGCACGCTGCTGAATTCGGACACCGGTACTGCTTCCGGTCTGCACACCGATCGCTTCAACACCGGTGGCGCGTTCGTCGGCGGCGGCGTCGAGAACAACCTGAACATCTTCGGTATCACCGCGCCGGGCTGGTTCATGAAAACTGAATATCGCGCTGCCTATCTCGACAGCAAGCGTCTCTCGGAACGCCTTGATGGCACCAACGCCCTGTTTGGCCGCGATATCACGTTCAAGCCTTTCGTGCAGACCATCAGCACCTCGCTGGTCTACCGCTTCAACTGGGGTGGCCCGGTCGTCGCCAAGTACTGATCGACATATTGATCTCTGCTAAATCAGCAGCTCAAAAGCCCCGGCATCATCCGGGGCTTTTTTTGTGTCTGGTTGCGTGAGGTCGTTGCCGCGCCCGCATGCTCCTGGCCCGAGTTGCAGTCTTGAGCTGCTGGTAAGCGCGGCGCAGCCTGCCCCCGATCATCAGTCTCCTGATCATTTCCGCCCTTGCCGAAGCCGCCCGCTTTGTATTCGATCGACAGCCTCGGTCGGCCTCGGCAATGGTTTCCGGGGACGCCGGTCAAGCCGTTCGAAAGCGGCAGCGGGGAGTATCCATGGCCAGATTGCTCTTGATCGTTGGCTTTCTAGCGCTCGCCGTCGGCCTGCTCTGGATCGGCCAGGGCACCGGCGCGATCACCTGGCCGCAATCGAGCTTCATGGTCAACCAGCTGCAATGGGCGGGCTATGGTGCCGTGCTCGGCGCCGTCGGCCTGATCCTGATCTGGCAAGGCAAGAGCTGATCGCGGCTCTGTCGATAACAACAATGGGACAACAACAATGAAAGCAAAACTTTTCGATCTCAGCGGCAAGGTGGCCATCGTCACCGGCGGCAATGGCGGCATCGGGCTCGGCATGGCCCGCGGTTTGGCGGACGCCGGCGCCGCGATTGCGGTTGTCGGGCGCAATGAAGCCAAATCGGTTGCCGCAGCCGCCGAGCTCACGCGCAGCGGCGCCAAGGCCATTTCGGTGGTCGCAGATGTCACCGACAAGGCGGCGGTTGACGCCATGGCCGCGCGCGTGGCCGGCGAACTCGGGCGGATCGACATCCTCGTCAACAATGCGGGCATCAGCATCCGCAAACCACCGCACGTGCTCGATCTCGCCGAGTGGAACAGCGTGATCCAGACCAACCTCACCAGCGCCTTCCTGGTCTCGCAGGCGGTCTACCCTGCGATGAAGCAAGCGGGCGGCGGCAAGGTCATTAATATCGGTTCGATGATGTCGATCTTCGGCGCCAGTTTTGCGTCAGCCTACGCGGCGAGCAAGGGCGGCATCGTGCAGTTCACGCGCGCCTGCGCGGTGGCCTGGGCCCCGGACAACATCCAGGTCAACGCGGTGCTGCCGGGCTGGATCGACACCGATCTCACCAGGGGCGCCCGCGCGCAGATCGACGGGCTGCACGACAAGGTGCTGGCGCGCACGCCGGCGGCGCGTTGGGGCGTGATCGACGATTTCGCCGGCATTGCGGTGTTTCTGTCTTCGCCCGCCTCCGACTTCACCACCGGCACCGCGATCCCGATCGACGGCGGTTTCTCGGTCATGGGATAGCGCCGACGTCACACTGACGCACTTCCGCAACGAAAAAGCCCCGGACATGCCGGGGCTTTTTCGGCTGCCGATTGAGCAGCAATCAGTACTTCGCAACGACCGCACCGCCACCCCAGTTGAAGCGGTAGACCAGCTGGCTGCGAACGGTGTGGGTGTATTTCTCGGAATCGATCGAGACGCCAGTCGGCAGGCCCGTTGCAGTGATCCGAATGGGATTGGTCGCCACATCGAACTCCGAGAAGCGATACTCGTTTTTCCAGAACAGGCCAGGCAGGAAGTTCAGCGCATATTCGTCGCCGGCGCCGATGAACCAGCCCTTGTAGGTGCGCTTGTCCGTAAAGAGGCCGGCCGGAACACCGAAGGGGGCAGAGATGCCGGTAAAATCAGTGCGGTCGAAGGTCGCTTCGGTATAGCCGACCGAGACATAAGTCAGAAGGTTGGGCAGCGCCAACCAACCGAGACGGCCGCCAGCCGACCAGGCCGAACTCATCTTCTCGTCGCCAACGCCGTTAACACGCTGCGGATTGAGATTTCCCTTGAGGCTGCTGAAATCGTAATCGCCGAAGGCGCCAACGACAAAGCGCGCGCCTGCAGCGGCCAGCTGGTAGTCGCAGCCGCCTTGCACCGTTCCAAGATAGCCACGGCCCCCCGTGGTCGCCGACTCGCTGAACCGGGTCCGGGGCGGACCGTCATCGTAAGTGGTGTTTTCCTGGTTCCAAAGGCCATAGCCGCCGCCGCCGCCGACATAGCACCCGGTCCAGTTCACCACGGGCGCGGCAGGAGCCTTGACGTAAGCCTTGGCCGGGGCCGATCCGCCCGAGTTGAAGCGGTAGACCAGCTCACTACGAACGGTATGGACGAACTTTTTGGAATCCTCCGAGATGGCTGATGGCAAGCCCGTTGCGGTGAACCGAATGGGATTGGACTCCGCGTCGAATTCCGAGAAGCGATATTCGTTTTTCCAGAACAGGCCGGGCAGGATATCCAGCGCGTATTCGTTGCCGGTGCCGATGAACCAGCCTTTGTAAGTGCGCTTATCCTGGAAAAAGCCCGCCGAAACACCAAAGGGCGGGAAGTTGGAGTTAAAGTTGGTGCGGTCGAAGGTCGCCTCGGTGTAGCCGGCCGAGAAATAGGTCAGGAAGCTGGGGGTAGCCAGCCAGCCGAGACGGCCGCCGACCGCCCAGGCCGAACTCATCTTTTCATCACCAACCATGGAGAAACCGGAGGGAGCGAGCGTTCCCTTGAGGCTAGCGAAGTCGTAGTCGCCGAAGGCGCCGACGACAAAGTTTCCACCCGCCGCCGCAAACTGATAGTCGCAACCGACCTGCACCGTTCCGAAATAACCGCGACCGCCCGTCGTTACGGTATCGCCAACCGGAATGGGGGGCGGACCGAAGCCCGAGGTCGAGTTTTCCTGGTTCCACATGCCGTAGCCGCCGCCACCGCCGACATAGCAGCCGGTCCAGCTTGTCACCGTCACCGCCATTGCTGGCGCCTTGGAATAGGTGCGGGCGGGAAGATCCGCCGCGAAAGCCGGGGCGGCAAATGCCGCAACCGTGGACAGGGCGAGCGCCAATTTCTTCACTTTGAATAATCCCCTCTATCAGAGTTGGGCAGAGTACATCGACAACCGAAATCCTGACGTGTCCTGGTTGGCACCGGGCTTGTCGCTGTGGGCACTGCGAGGGCTACAGCGTCGCGAACCAGGCGGATTGTCACTTACTGTGGCGGGGCCGCTACAGACTCACCGCGTGATGTCGTAGCCGCGGCCAGCTTGTTCAGTATTCCGTTTTAAGCAGGCAGCTACTCTCAGTACCTGGCGACGACCGGTCCGGTCGACCACGGATTGAACTTGAAGCTCACCCGCCCCATCACCGAATCGACCTTCGCCGAGACATTACGGAGGTCCACCACGGTGCAGCCGACTACAGCCCGGTTACAATTGTGCTGCTCGCTGTCGAACTCGTAGTGCTTGTAGTCGATGCCGAGAACGAGGTTGTCCAGAACCGCGTATTCGCCGCCGACGCCGGCATACCAGCCGCCATGAGCGGCGCTGGCCGCCGCGATCGTAAGGTTGGCCGCGGGGAGGTAGACTTGGGTATCGATGTCAGCCCGGGCGTAGCCGCCCTGGCCGTACACCATAAAGCGATTCCAGGCATAGCCGAGCCGGCCGCCGATGTAGCCGATGTCATTGATGCGGCTTTGGCACGACGCCCCACCGCCGTAAATGCAGCCTGGGCCGAGGACACCAGTGCCACGGGTGTTGTTGAAGCCATTGTCCAGGCCGTTCCAGCCGCCTTCGATACCGAGAACAACGTTGCCCCACTGCTTCTGGATTCCGGCAAAGCCGCCGTAAATCAACCGACTCTGGCTATCCGTCCTCCAGAAAGCGCCGGGAACAGCATTGTAGAGAACGCCATCGGTGGTGTCCCATGCGCCGCCGACAGCGCCGCCGATATAGATACCGGACCAGTCATAGGTGATAACCGGAGGTGCAACGGGTGCCTTGGTGTACGGGCGGGCCGCCATGTCGGCGGCGAACGCGCTCACCACGCTGGCGGCAAGGATCGCAGCTGCGAGTACCAGTTTCTTCACTTTGAATAATCCCCTCTATCAGAATTGGGGAGCGTACATCGACAACCGAAATCCTGACGTGTCCTGGTTGGCACCGGGCTTGTCGCTGTGGGCACTGCGAGGGCTACAACGTCGCGAACCAGGCGGATTGTCACTTACTGTGGCGGGGCCGCTACAGACTCACCGCGTGATGTCGTAGCCGCAGCCAGCTTGTTCAGTATTCCGCAGATGCCGGCGACTGCACATGCTCGGGCCGGACGCCGAGCCCGATGAAGCGCGCCGTGATACCCTGCAGCCACGGCACCGCCGTGATCAGGCGCATCACCAGTGGCGCTTTCAGCGGCTGATTGCCGGGCTTCAGCGCGGCGCTGACGATGTTGTCTTGCGCCACGACCTGCATCCGCTGCGTCATCCGCACCGGGAATTCGCGGCGCTGGCGCACCGCATCCAGTTCGTTCTCCGGCGGGCAGCCGTTCACGAGCTTGGCCGCGAGAAGATTGGCGGTCGCGACCGCGTCCTGAACTGCAAGATTGACGCCGACACCACCCATCGGCGACATCGCATGCGCGGCATCGCCGATGCACAGCAAGCCCGGCCGCGTCCAGCGCGGCAGACGGTTGATCGCAACCGTGAGCAGCTTGACATCATCCCAGCTTTTGACGTCGGCAAGGCCGGATTTGAGGATCGGCGCGACCCGCGCGACGTCGTCCAGAAACGCCGGCAGGCCCCTCGCCCTGACGGCGTCGTACTCACCCTTGGCGATGATATAGGCGCATTGCCAGTAATCGCCGCGATCGAACATCACCATCATCCTGCCGGGCTCGACGCGCGCAAACAGGCTTTCGGTTTCATTCGCGCGTTTTCCCGCGCGGAACCACAGCACGTCCATCGGCGCGCCGATTTCCTCGACCGCAAGGCCCGCGCGCTCGCGCACCAGCGAATGGCGGCCATCGCAGGCGACGGTGAGATCCGCCTCGATGTCGATCATGCCCTCTGGCGTGTTTGCGCGCACGCCCGCGACGCGGCCGCCGTCCTCAATTAGATCGGTCGCTTCGGTGCTCATCATCACCTTGAGCGAGGCAAACCGCTTGCCGCTTTCGCGCAGGAAATTGAGAAAATCCCATTGCGGCATGAAGGCGATGAAGGGGTATTTCACCTTGAGCCGGCTGAGATCGGCGATCCGCACCGATGCGCCGCCGAACAGCCCCTCCATCTTCTGCAACCGCTGATGCGGCAGCTTCAGAAATCCGTCGATCAATCCGAGTTCGTCCATCACCTGCAGGGTCGAGGGATGCACGGTGTCGCCGCGAAAATCGCGAAAGAAGTCGGCGTGCTTTTCCAGCACCACGACATCGATCCCGGCGCGGCCCAGGAGATATCCGAGCATCATACCGGCGGGCCCGCCGCCAACGATGCAGCAGCGAACCTTCATCGTGCGCCCCGGGGGCTGCCGCGAAAAACTGCCTGCGTCCATGATCGACCTCCGAGCGGACTGTAGCTCAATCGGACGACGCTGGCTGGATTAGAGCCTTTTCCGTTCCGATGGAATCGGAACGGGGCTCTAGATTCTTGATTTGACGCGTTTTCTCGACGCGAACCGGTATCCACTTCGCTCGAAAACGCTTTAGCGCCGGAAGCTCTTGATCTCGGACACGCTGCCGTCGCGGTAGACCAGCTCGACCGAAACCGACTTGGTCGCCGGCGCAAGCTTGAGGTAGGGCTGCGCCTCGCGCGGGATGACGCTGGGATCTTTGGGATCGCACGGCGGCATTTTCAGGACCTGGTCGGGCACGGCGCTGTCGATGCCAACGCGCACCTCGCGGATCGCGCAGCGGTACGACATCAGATGGGTGTAATAGACCAGGAGCCCGTTGAATTCACGAAACGACAGCCAGCTGGTCGCGGTCATGTCGAGTACCTTGCGCTGGTCGCGGATCAGCGCCGCCTCGGGATCGAAGCGGATCGGAAACGGCCCCTGCACTTCGCCATTGGTATCGACATAGCGCACCTGGATCGTGGCGGCCGGCGCGTCGGCCGGAAGCTCGATCGACGGGTTCGGCATCCGCTTGCGGGTCCGCGGATCGAGCGTGTCGATGAAGCCGGTCTCGCGGAAATCGCCGGCCTCGCCCATCCGCCAGGAAATCCCGAGCGTCGGATCGGCGATCGAGAACACCACGGTCCAGCCGCTATTATGGCGCGAGAACATCGCGATCGGCGCGTTGACGGAATCGTTCGACGGCGCCAGCCGGTGCACCGGCGGCAACGCTGCAACCTTCTGCAATGGCTCCGCAGGCTTGGCGACGGCGACCTCGGGCGCGGCCTTCGCCGTGCCGCTCAGGAATACGTCATCGACCATCTGGTCGAAATAGACCGGGATCTGCTTGTGGCGCACGGTCTCCGCCAGCTCGCTGACCAGCCGCCGCGTGCGTTGCGCGACCTGCACGAGGTTGACGCCGGGCTGCGTCAGTTCCTTGGTAAAGGTCCGGGTGAACACGGAATTGGGATTGGCATCGTCGTTCGACAGGCGGTCCAGCGCGGTCTGCCGCGGTCCCGCTGAAAATATCGAGAACACGCCTTCCGGCAATTGCGTCATCGGCGCGAGGCCGCCGCCACCGGCGACGGCGCGGGTGCCGGAGCGCTCGAACGGATTGTTGCGGCAGGCGTCGAACACCAGAATGGCGGTTCGCGCGCCCTTGTTCTGCAAACGCTCGATGATGCGGTCCGCGAGGATGGAAGCGTCGCGCACCAGTTCCTCCTGGCCTTCGGTTGCCGCCGGCACGTCGGTCGGCAGCAGGAAGTTCTGGCCGGCGATTTCAAAGCCGTGGCCCGCATAGAAGAAGAACGCGGTGTCGCCCTTGCCGACCGCCTTGTCGAACGCGAGCAGGCTCTGGCTGAAAGCCTGGCGCGTCTGGTTCTCGGCGACCATGACGGTGAAACCGAGTTGCTTCAGCGTATCGCCCATGGTGCGGGCGTCGTTGACGGCCTTCTGCAGCTTCGGCACGTTCCGGTAGTCGTTATTGCCGATCACCAGCGCGACGCGTTTTTCGGCATAAGCGGGGGCAGCGAACGCCAGCAACGAGGCGACAATGCCGAATGCCAGTCCGGAAAGCCGCCCGGCTTTGGACCGCGCCTTGGGCCGTAACCAGCTCGTCATAATCAGTTCCCCGCAATGATGCGCGGCCGCGCGGGACCGCTTTTGTCGTAGTCGATAAAGCCACGCCGGCGGTTCAATGCTGCAGGCAGGACCAGAGCCCCATTTCCGCCACGTAAGTCAGATGCGAGACCGCTATTTCGCCGCCATACCAAGCGCCAGGAGAGTATCCTCCACACGCTTGGCAGCTTCGTTATACACGGGGCTGGCATTCCTGGGATCAAGCCTGATGTTGGCGACCGTGGAGCCGGGCCGCAGTTCCATGGTCTTGGCCAAGGCTGCCTTGGCCTCGTCCGTGCGGCCCGTGCGCTGGTAGGCAATTGCCAGCACCGCATGCGATCGTCCGGTGGCCGGCGTGATCGCAATCGATTTCGTGAGATAGGGGATCGCCTCTTCGTCGCGCTCCATCACCACCAAGGTCAGCCCTGCTCCCAGCAGCCAGGTCCAGCGCGCCGTTCGCGGCGTATCGAATTGTTCGGCTAGTTTGAACGTCGCCAGCGCGTCCTCGAACCGCCCGAGCCGAAGCTGCCCGAGGCCCAGGTTGTAGATCGCGAGCCCGTCCCAGGGATCGAAGGTCAACACCCTGCCGCAGGCCACCAGGCTTTCGATGAACTGGTTTGTCGTGTTGAGGAGGCGGCAATACGCCTCCAGCACGGGGATGTAGGTCTGCTTCGCCCGCAGCGCCTGCTCGAGCATCGACTGCGCGGCGCGTTGAGTCTCGGCAACATCGGCCTTGTTGTACCAGGTCATCTGGATGCCGCGCAGCAAGTGCGCGGCCAACGCGGCGGCAAGATCGACATTGCCGGGATCGGCCGCGATGGCTTTCTCCAGCATGGTTTGCGCAGCCTTGAAACGCTCCGGCGTTGTCTGGTTGATCGAGGCCATCGCCTGCTCGATAACGACCTTGGCGGCGCCGCCAGCCAGTTCGTCGTCGGTCGCGGCCGGGCCGGCATTGATCATCGCATTGATGCGAAGCGCCAGCGGATGGCCGACGCCCGCGGCGAGCCGGATCTGCTGAAGCGTCATGTCCGACTTCTCGATGCCGACCGAAACCGAGTTGCTCCAGCGTACCTCGCCAGTGGCGCCATTGCTCATGCGCGCCTGGATGGTCCAGGCCCCGCCTTCCAACCGTAACTCGCCGCTCACCACGAAGTCGGCCTCCGGCTGCGCGGCGACGGGCTGGGGCACCGCCGAAGCCGTTTGAGATCGCGGCGCCAGCACGCGCAACTTGTCGATCCTCGCCAAGCCGTCGGTGAGCCGGTCGGTCACGTCCCCCGCCATCTCGGCAACCAACTGGCTATCACCGACGCCGACGATCGGCATCATGGCGATGGTCGGAGACTTTCGTGGGAACATGGAATCGGGCGTGAGCACCGGTGCTGCGGCGGCAAGGCTGACGGCCGCGCTGAGGCGGTCAGCCACGCTCGCCGCCAACTCGGCAAGTTTCTGGCCCTCACCCACCCCAACGAGCTGCTCTGCGGCAACGGTGGGGGGTTTTCGCGCGAAGATGAAATCGGGCACGAAGATCGGCGCGCCGACGGCTAGGCCGATGACAGCACCGAGCCCGGCCGCCGTCGCAAGCGCGGCGCGCAAGCCGAAGCGGAGCCGTTTCCGGACGGGCTCTGCCGCGAGCTTGGGTGACGCCGCGGCGACAGGATCGGCGTCGGCCGTCGCGACCGGAGGCGGTGCTTGATCAGCCGCGCCAAGGCCGCCCGGCCCGACCGTCACTTGCCCGTCGAACAGGTAACCGCGGCCGGAAACCAGCTTGATCAATTGGCGCTGGTCGTCGCCAAGCGCGGCGCGGATTTCGCGGACGCATTGGAAAAGGCTGTCGTCGCCCACATGGACGTTCGGCCAAATCGCGTCAATCAGGTCCTGCTTGCTGAGAACGCGCCCGGCGTTGGTCACAAACAGCTGCAGCATGTCGAAGGATTTCGGGCGCAGCCGGATCGCTTCGCCACCGGGCCCGCGGAGCCTGGCGCGTTCCGGGTCAAGTTCAAATCCGGCGAAACAGAGCAACTTATGTCCGCAATCTTCTCAGGGCTGGTCTGCGCACAGCGAATATCAGAGAAATTTCAGAAAGTCACCGCCGTCCCATCAGGACCGGGTTCCTCCGCCGTGGCATGATTCCCGAGTGATTTGTCGCACCGCGGCATATCTTGGGGAGGAGTCCTGGGGGTGGCTATTTCGGCTTTAAGAGGAGCGGCATGTCTGGCGCCGGTCGCCTATGCCCCTCCTGGAGATCAGGGTACCTCTGCCTTTAGATGGTCCACCGATCAGGTCGATCCGAAGGACCGGTTCGACTATTGGCGCGAGGTGCGCTCCAAGGGGCTTTTTGGGGCGACCGCCGAACTCGACCGGGAGCACCGCCCAAAGTTCTCCGGAGAATTCTCGCTTCGAAAGATCGGCTCCGCGGGACTGGTCGGACTGCGCGCCTCAAGCTACCACGTCGAGCGCAGTGCGACCGATATCGCCAACGCACCCAGCGACAGCCTTTGCATCTGCCAGCAGCTTGGCGGCGGCGGCTGGTTCAGGGTCCGCAATGTCGATGACTTCCAAGTCGCCGGCGGAACGTTTGCGACGAGCTATTCGGATCTGCCCTACCACACGGTCCCGATCGCCGCTGAAGGCTTCGATCTTCGCATTCTGAAGGTACCGGTGGCCGACATTCTGCTGCCGCTACCCGGCCTGCACGACCTCGTCCCAAAACCGTTTACCGACCGCGCCACCCTCACCCCGCTGCTGGAATCCTGTTTCACCGACCTGACCGAAGCGGATAACGACAGCGATCCGGCGACAACGAAGGCGCTGGTGCAGGCGCTCACGCACCTCACATTGATCGAGCGCGGCGTTGTCCGGCCGACCAGTCGGGTTGCGCAGTACGCGGTTCGGGCCGGCCGCCTGTCCCTGGCGCGGCGATTGATGGCCCGCCACATTGCCGAGCCGCAACTGTCGCCAGCGTTCGTCGCAAGTCAGCTCGCGATCTCGGTTCGTCATCTGCACGTGCTGTTCGAAGAATCCAGCATGAGCTTCTCGCAAACCGTCACCGCGCTGCGCATCGAGCGAAGCCGCCGCCTGTTGCGCGAGGCGCCGGCCATGACCATTGCCGAGATCGTCTTCGCCAGCGGCTTCGACAGCCTCGCAACATTTTATCGCGTGTTTCGCGCGGTTCAGGGCATCACGCCCGGCGATTTCAGGGAAGCGGCGACAAGGAAATAGGGTATGAGCGCGCGACCGGTCGCGCCGCAGCAGGCTCGGCAAGCTCGACGCATTTGACCGCCAATGACGGTTTGGCCGTTATTTGTGCGAAAACATTAAGCTTTTTCGGCCATTTGGCTGGTTCCCAGATTGACTTTGGCCGTTTCGCGCCTATGTTCCGGCCAACGCGGCCCTGGATCGACACGCGATTCCCCTGGGTTAGCCGCTCGTCAGCGTAAGTCAGAGCCCCCAGCTTTTTAAAGCGCGCCGTTTCGGGGTTGAACGCGACAGCCTTATTACCCTCGATTCCGAACGGCGGTGTCGACTAGAGGCTCAATGTCTTTTTCCCATCTCGGACTTTCCGACAAGGTTCTCGCCGCTGTTGCGGCCACCGGCTACACCACCCCTACGCCCATTCAGGAACAGGCGATCCCCCACGTTCTGGCCCGCCGTGACGTTCTCGGCATCGCCCAGACGGGCACCGGCAAGACCGCTGCCTTCGTCCTGCCCATGCTTACCATGCTGGAAAAGGGCCGCGCCCGGGCACGGATGCCCCGCACCCTGATCCTGGAGCCGACCCGCGAACTGGCGGCCCAGGTCAAAGAGAATTTCGACAAATACGGCATTGGCCAGAAACTCAATGTCGCCCTGCTGATCGGCGGCGTCTCGTTCGGCGATCAGGACACCAAATTGACCCGCGGCGTCGACGTCTTGATCGCGACCCCGGGCCGGCTGCTCGACCATACCGAGCGCGGCGGGCTGCTGCTCACCGGCGTCGAACTCCTGGTCATCGACGAAGCCGACCGCATGCTGGACATGGGCTTCATTCCCGACATCGAACGGGTCTGCAAGCTGGTCCCGTTCACGCGACAGACCCTGTTCTTTACCGCGACGATGCCGCCCGAAATCAGCCGCATCAGCGAAGCCTTCCTGCACAATCCCGAACGTATCGAAGTCTCCAAGCCTGCGACCACGGCGGTGGGCGTATCTCAGTTCCAGGTCGCCTGCGGGCGCGAGGTGCACGAGAAGCGCGAGATCCTGCGCCGCCTGCTGCGCGACGCCAAAGACCTCCAGAACGCGCTGATCTTCTGCAACCGCAAGCGCGAAGTCGCCGTCGTCTACAAGTCGCTGCAAAAGCACGGCTTCAGTGTCGGTGCCCTGCATGGCGATATGGATCAGTCGGCCCGCACCGCCGCCCTCGACCAATTCCGCTCCGGCGAAATCCCGATACTGGTGGCCTCCGATGTCGCCGCCCGCGGCCTCGATATTCCCACCGTCAGCCACGTATTCAATTTCGACGTGCCGCATCATGCCGACGACTACGTCCACCGCATCGGCCGAACCGGTCGCGCCGGCCGCGCCGGCACCGCGATCTCGATCGTCACATCGCTCGACACCAAATCGCTGGCCGCGATCGAACGGCTGATCGGAAAATCCATTCCCCGTGCGGAAGGCGACTATTCCGTGCGATCGGAAGCGTCAGGGGATATCGACCCGCCGCGCGAGGCGCGCGGCAGAGAAGGCTCTCGCGGAGGCTCCCGCCACGGTGCGAAAGAAGGCTCCAGGGAAAGCGTCAAGGAAGGTTCGAGAGAAGGTTCGCGTGGCGGACGCAAGCCGCGACGTGAGCGCGAGCCGCGCAACGGTGAGCGCGAACCGCGCCACGCCAAGGGAGGCGAGCGCAACTCCGGCCCGCAGCCGCAGGCAGCGACCGAAGCGTTCACGCCGCCAACGCCGGCACCGGCCTCCCGCGTACCCTCGATCGGCCGGGCCGAGCCGCGGCGCGCCCAGCGCGAGGTCGAATCCGAGCCTGCCGATCACTCGCATCTTCCGGCGTTTTTGCTGCGTCCCGTGCGCGCCCGCGTTTAACGCTTTCAACGCCGTCCACGCGGTGAACAGGGTACAACCCTGTTTACCGGGCGTTCATTCTCCTCCCTTAACTTCACGGCGATAATTTTAGTTATTGCCTGCTGGGCGGCGCGAAGCGTTGCTCGCTATTAGGGACGGATCAGTGGTGAAACTGCTGGACGAACACGAACGCACGCTGGCCTTCGCCGAAGTCGCGATGGGCCAGATCAAATCGCTTCGGCAGACCGCCGTACCCCGCAATTATGAAATCTGGTACGTCTACGCCACCGGTTACAACGCCCCGCTCAACAAGATCATCAACGAGACGCTGGCACGCAACGGCAGGCTGAGCGAAGCCGACCTCGAACAGATCTACGAAACGTACCTCTCCCACATCAAAACCTCCGACCGCATCGACAAGGTCGGCGCGCGCGTGATCGGCGAGATCGACGACGTGATGACGCTGATCACCGAGGCGCTGGGCATGTCGGCGAGCTACGACGCCAGCCTGAGCGGCGCCAGCCAGAAACTGTCGACCGCGCAGAGCCCCGACCAGGTCAAGGCGGTGATCGAACAGCTGGTGAAATCCACCCGCGAGATGCGTGACACCAACAAGGCGCTGGAGAACCGGCTGTCGCTGTCCAAGAACGAGATCAGCAATCTCCAGCACAGCCTGGAAGCCATCCGCGCCGAGAGCCTGACCGATCCGCTCACCGGCCTCGGCAACCGCAAATATTTCGACCGCTCGATCGAAATGGCCGTGCAGGCGGCGCAGGCCAACGGCGAGCCGTTGTCGTTAATGATGTTCGATATCGATCATTTCAAATCGTTCAACGATTCCTACGGCCACCTCACCGGCGATCAGGTGCTGCGTCTCGTCGGCATGTCCTTGAAGCAGACCATCAAGGGACAGGACATCACCGCGCGTTATGGCGGCGAGGAATTCGCGGTCGTGCTGCCCAACACCGCGCTGCGCCAGGCGCTGACGGTTGCCGATCACATCCGCCGCGCCGTGATGGCGAAGGAATTGAAGAAGAAATCCACCGGCGAAATCCTCGGCCGCGTCACCATCTCGGTCGGCGTGTCGATGCTGAAAGCGGGCGACGACACGGATTCGCTGATCGAACGAGCCGATGCCTGCCTCTACGCCGCCAAGCGCAACGGCCGCAACCGCGTGATCTGCGAAGTCGACCCCGAATACGCCGCCGACCAGCGCAGCCAGGTGGCCTGACGTTCAGCCCTTCTTGGTGAGCCCGTAGGTTGGGCAAAGGCGTTTTTACGCCGTGCCCAACAACGTCCGTTCCTTATCTGGATTGTTGGGCACGCTTCGCTTTGCCCACCCTACGAGTTGCCGGTTTCTTCTTGGCCGCCGGCTTTTTCACCACAGCTTTCTTTGCAACTTTCTTCGCGGCCTTGCGCGCCTTCGGACGCTTGCGCAACGCCGCGCGCTGCGCGGCAGCCAGCGCCGCCCTCGCCCAATTGCTCAGCTCTTCCGAATCGTCGAACAGCCGCGCCGGCAATTGCCAATACGAATTCACGGTCACGGTTTTGGTGCGGGTTTGATACGAAAACGGCTGCGATCCCTCCGCCTCGAACAGCGGTATCGTCGTCTCATCTGCCCGGAAATACAGCCCGGCGCGCAGCGCGAGTGCGAAGTTGGTGCCGTCAGCGGAAATGCCGAAGCCGGAAAACATCCGGCGGATCGTCACCGGACCGAAATCAGAAAACAGGTCGATCAGGAAATCGCGATCCATCTCAGTCGTCCCGGCCTAGTGCGCAATTGCGCATCAGGCGCCGGGACCCATACGCCGCGGCCCGTGTTGTTGTAAAAGGAAGATAACGACTAGCGCGCAAACCAACTGCCGCCGGTGGTTATGGGCCCCCCGATGCGCAATTGCGCATCTGAGCTCAAGGCCGGGGCGACGATCAGATCTTCGCAGCCGTCAGCTGCACCGACTCGCCGCAACCACAGGCGGAGACCTGGTTCGGGTTGTTGAAGATGAACTGGGCCTGCATCTTGTCGGCCTTGTAGTCCATTTCGGTGCCGAGCAGGAACAACACGGCCTTGGGATCGACCAGGATCTTGACGCCGCGGTCTTCGACCACCTCGTCGGTGGGACGGACGTCATGGGCGTATTCGACCGTGTAGGATTGCCCGGCGCAGCCGCCGTTCTTGATCCCCACGCGCAGGCCCACGATCTCGGAATCGGCGCGCTTGGTCAGTTCCGTAATACGCTGCGCGGCCGCCTCGGTCAGTTTCATGACCTGCGGGCGCGGCCGCGGCTTCGGCTTGGATGCGGGCGTGGGGGCTGATGGCGTCATGTCATTCATGTGGTCAATCCCAGCGGCAAATCAATGCCGGTTATTTTCCCGTAAAACTGTTAACGCGCATCACCACATGTTGAGCACGAGGCGGGCCTCGTCGGACATGCGATCCGGCGTCCAGGCCGGCTCCCACACCAGATTGACATTGACGACGCCGACGCCGGGAACGCTGGCGACGGCGTTCTCCACCATGGTCGGCAGTTCGCCCGCCGCCGGGCAGTTCGGCGTGGTCAGCGTCATCATCACATCGACGCTGCGGTCGTCCTTGAAATCGACCTTGTAGATCAGGCCGAGTTCGTAGATGTCGGCCGGAATTTCCGGGTCGAACACCGTTTTCAGCGCCGCCACGATCTCGCCGCCGAGACGCTCGGTCTCCTCCGGCGGCAGCGCCGACTGGGTTTCCATATTGGCTTTGACTTCGTTGGCGGTTTTGACTTCGGCTGTGTCGGTCATGAAAACAAATCCTGCGCCTTGATCAGCGCCTGCACCAGATGGTCGACTTCTTCACGGGTATTATACATCCCAAATGACGCTCGGCAGGTGGCTGTGACATTGAACCGCTCTAAAAGCGGCATCACGCAATGGGTGCCGGCGCGCACCGCGATGCCCTGGCGGTCGATCACGGTCGCGATATCGTGGGCATGCGCGCCCTTCATCTCGAACGAGATCACCGGTCCCTTGCCGCGCGCGGTGCCGATCAGGCGCAGCGAATTGATTTCGCGCAGGCGATCCTGGGCGTAGGTCACGAGGTCGTGCTCATGGGCGAGGATGCGCTCCTTGCCGATCGAATTGACGTAGTCGATCGCCGCCCCCAGCCCGATCGATTCCACGATCGCGGGCGTGCCGGCCTCGAATTTATGCGGGGGATCGCCATAGGTGACCCAGTCCCGGGCGACTTCGCGGATCATCTCGCCGCCGCCGTTGAAGGGGCGCATCGCGACCAGATGCTCGTGCTTGGCATAGAGCACGCCGATGCCGGTCGGGCCGTACAGCTTGTGACCGGTGAAGACGTAGAAGTCCGCGTCGATGTCCTGCACGTCGATCGTCATGTGGACGGCGGCCTGGCTGCCGTCGATCAGCACCGGAATGCCGCGGGCGTGCGCCAGCCTCACGACGTCCTTGACCGGCACGATGGTGCCGAGTGCGTTCGACATCTGCGTGACCGCGACCAGTTTGGTACGGTCCGTCAAAAGCTTTTCGAATTCCTCGATCAGGAAATTGCCTTCGTCGTCGACCGGCGCCCATTTGATGACCGCGCCGTGACGCTCCCGAAGGAAATGCCAGGGCACGATGTTGGAATGGTGCTCCATGATCGAGATGATGATCTCGTCGCCGTCCCCGATGTTCGGCTCACCCCAGGACGACGCCACGAGGTTGATCGCCTCGGTGGCATTGCGGGTGAAGATGATCTCTTCAGTGCGTCCGGCGTTAAGGAATTTTGCCACCTTGGCGCGGCCGCCTTCATAGGCTTCGGTCGCGGCGTTGGCGAGATAGTGCAGCCCGCGATGCACGTTGGCGTATTCGCTTTTGTAGGCTTCCGTCATGCGATCGAGCACGGCGGTGGGCTTCTGGGCGGAAGCGGCGTTGTCGAGATAGACCAGCGGCTTGCCATAAACCTTCATCGCCAGCGCCGGAAAATCCTCCCGCACCCGCGCCACGTCATAGGCGCCATTTTTCACCGCCGGATGCATGGTCAACCCCTCGCCTCCAGCCAGCGCTGCGCCGCTGCGATCGCAAGCTCGCGCAGGCCGTCATTCACAATCGATTCAATCGCCTCGCCGACGAAGGCCTGGATCAGCAGCGCCTGGGCTTCCTTCTCGGAAAGGCCGCGCGCGCGCAGGTAAAACAGCAGGCTCTCGTCGAGCGCGCCGGTGGTGGCGCCATGGCCGCAGGTGACGTCGTCGGCAAAGATCTCGAGCTCCGGCTTGTTGTCGGCCTCGGCTTCGTCGGACAGCAGCAGCGCCCGCGTCATCATCTTGGCGTCGGTCTTCTGGGCATGCGGACGCACGATGATGCGGCCCTGGAATACCGAATGGGCGCGGTCATCGACGACGGCCCGGAAGATTTCGCGGCTGTCGCAGTGCGGCACCGCGTGGTCCATGAACAGCGTGGTGTCGGCGTGCTGCTTGCCGTTGAGCAGATTGACGCCGTTGGTCTCGACCCTGGAGCCCTCCCCGGCAAACGCGATGGTCGCCTGGTAGCGGCTGACGCCGGCGCCCGACATCATGCCAAAGGTGTTGAAATGCGCGTGCGCGCCGAGGCTCACCACACCAGAGGAAATATTGAAGGCGTCGCGACCGTCTTCGTTGAGGCGGACATGGTCGAGGCGTGAATTATTGCCGATCGAAATGATCAGGGAATCGTGGACCTGATAGGCCTTGGCGCCCTCGGCCGCGATATAGCTTTCGACCAGGGTCGCACCGGCATCCTTGCCGAGCCTCAGCAGCGAGCGCGTGAACATCGCCGCCGGCACGGTACCGCTGGCGATATGGACGATGTGCAGCGGCTGCGACAGCACGACACCGTCGGCGACATCGATCACCACACCGTCGGTCATCATCGCGCTGTTCAGCGCCACCATCGGATTGGCATTGTCAGGCGTGAACAACAGCGCCTGCAGCGCAGCGTCGCCGGTTTCCAGCGCCTCGCGCAGGGTGCGGATGCCAAGGCCCTTCTCAAGACCGCCGAGTTCGGAAAGCTTTGGCGCAAACACGCCGTCGACCAGCACCAGCCGGCGGACGCCTTCGATGGCGTGCAGCTTGGCGGCGCTGGCAGCTCGCGAAAATTCCGCCGTATCCGGCGCGGGCGCCAGCGGCAGCACCTCGCGCATCAGCGCGCGCAAATCGGTGTATTTCCAGTCCTCGATCCGGCGATGCGGCAGGCCCGCTTGCGCATAGGCAGCGAAAGCCGCCTCGCGCGCCGCAGCAACCTTGCCGGCGCCCGGAAGCCGGTCGCGCGCGATCGCAAAGCTGTCGCTCAGCGCGCTCCCGGTCTCATTTTTTACCAAAGCCACATTCATCACAAAATCCGTATCCCGCCTCAGGCTGCGTCTTCGAACTGGGCGTAGCCGGAAGCCTCGAGCTCCAGCGCCAGTTCCTTGCCGCCGCTTTTGACGACGCGGCCCTTGGACATCACGTGCACGAAATCCGGCACGATGTAGTTGAGCAGCCGCTGGTAGTGGGTGATGACGACCATGGCCCTGCCCTGCGAACGCAGCGCGTTGACGCCGTCGGCTGCGACGCGCAGGGCGTCGATGTCGAGGCCGGAATCCATTTCGTCGAGGATGCAGACGGCCGGCTCGAACAGCGCCATCTGCAGAATCTCGTTGCGCTTCTTCTCGCCGCCGGAAAACCCGACATTGACGCCGCGCTTGAGCATGTCG
Source organism: Bradyrhizobium sp. AUGA SZCCT0176 (assembly GCF_018130145.1). GTDB lineage: Bacteria > Pseudomonadota > Alphaproteobacteria > Rhizobiales > Xanthobacteraceae > Bradyrhizobium. The sequence continues at coordinate 166,239 of NZ_JAFCMB010000008.1, forward strand.
CGCGGAATGTTCAGGCTGGCCGCCGCGGCATAGGCCTTCTTCAGGAATTCCGGCGTCGTCAGCTGGCTCTCGCCGCGCGCCTTGCGCTGCGCGTTCAGCGCCACGTGCAGGAAGTTCATGGTGGCGACGCCGGGAATTTCGACCGGATACTGGAACGCCAGGAACACGCCCTTGGCGGCGCGCTCATCCGGCGACATCTCAAGGAGATCCTCGCCCCTAAACAGGATTTCGCCGCCGGTGACTTCATAGCCGGGCTTGCCGGCGATGACGTGCGACAGCGTCGATTTGCCGGAGCCGTTCGGCCCCATGATCGCATGCACCTCGCCCGGATTTACCGTGAGCGACAGCCCGTGGAGAATCTCACGCTCCTCGACACGGACTTTCAGGTCTTTCACTTCAAGTAACGCAGTCATATTCTTTCCTTCTGGCCTAAAACGCCCGAACTAGAACTGGCAAAAAAAGCCAGGCAAAAAACCCCAGAGATCCACCACCTGCAGCCAGTTTGCCGAATTCGGTAGCTTCAACCGATCCCGCCAAACTCCCGATCAACACGGCAAACAATCCGACGATGGCAATCATCAAAAACAGCCCGAGCGGCGCAAACCGAATGAAGTAGAAGATGTTTCGAACCATCCGGGTTACCCGACGCTGCCCTCCAGCGAGATCGAGATCAGCTTCTGCGCTTCCACCGCGAATTCCATCGGCAGTTGCTGCAGCACATCCTTCACAAAACCGTTGACCACGAGGCCGACGGCTTCTTCCTGGCTGAGCCCGCGCTGCACGCAGTAGAACAGCACGTCTTCCGAAATCTTCGACGTGGTGGCTTCGTGCTCGAACAACGCCGAGGAGTTCTTGGCTTCGACATACGGCACGGTGTGGGCGCCGCATTTATCGCCGATCAGGAGCGAGTCGCAGGCGGTGAAGTTGCGCGCGCCTGTTGCTTTCCTGTGGGCGGTGACGAGGCCGCGATAGGTGTTTTGCGAGACGCCGGCGGCGATGCCCTTGGAGATGATCCGGCTCGTCGTGTTCTTGCCGAGATGAATCATCTTGGTGCCGGAATCGACCTGCTGGTGACCATTCGAGATCGCGATCGAATAGAACTCGCCGCGTGAATTGTCGCCGCGCAGGATGCAGCTCGGATATTTCCAGGTGATCGCCGAACCGGTCTCGACCTGGGTCCACGATATCTTGGAATTATTGCCGCGGCAGTCGCCACGCTTGGTGACGAAATTGTAGATGCCGCCCTTGCCTTCGGAGTTGCCGGGGTACCAGTTCTGCACGGTCGAATATTTGATCTCGGCATCGTCGTGCGTGACGAGTTCGACGACCGCGGCGTGCAACTGGTTCTCGTCGCGCTGCGGCGCGGTGCAGCCTTCGAGATAGCTGACGTAAGAACCCTTGTCGGCAATGATCAGCGTACGCTCGAACTGGCCGGTGTTGCGCTCGTTGATGCGGAAGTAAGTCGACAACTCCATCGGGCAGCGCACGCCCGGCGGCACATAGACGAACGAGCCGTCGGAGAAGACAGCCGAATTCAGCGTCGCGAAATAATTGTCCGAGGTCGGCACGACCGTGCCGAGATATTTCTTCACGAGTTCAGGGTGTTCGCGGATCGCTTCCGAGATCGGCATGAAGATCACGCCGGCCTGCTTCAGCTCTTTCTGGAACGTGGTCGCGACGGAGACCGAATCGAAGACAGCGTCGACCGCGATCTTGCGCTGGCCCTCGGGCCGCACGACCCCTTCCAGCACCTCGACCTCGCGCAAGGGAATACCGAGCTTCTCGTAGGTCTTCAGGATATCGGGATCGATCTCGTCGAGCGAACCGATCGTCTTCTTCGGCTTCGGCGCTGAATAGTAATAGAGATCCTGATAGTCGATCTTGGGATAGTTGACGCGGGCCCATTGCGGCTCGGTCATGGTCAGCCAGCGGCGATAGGCCTCCAGCCGCCATTCCAGCATCCACGCCGGCTCGTTCTTTTTCGCAGAGATGAAGCGGACGGTGTCTTCCGACAGCCCTTTTGGAGCCTTGTCGGACTCGATCAGCGTCTCAAATCCATATCGATATTGGTCGACGTCGATCTGCCTGACGCGATCGACCGTCTCCTGTACGGCAGCCATTCCATCCTCCGCTCGCGGTTTCAAGGACCGCGGTGGATCAATCCGGCGGTTCTAGAGCCTGATCGATCCTGATTGGTTCAGAACCGATTGCTTAGAACCGTTCAACCTGTGTTTCGTCGCCCTTAAGTAAGGTATTGGAGAGCTTTCGCCAAGCCTTGAGGGCTAATTCAATGTCTGTCTGTGATGTAGACCACCCCAGACTGAGCCGCACAGCTCCCTGAGCCAGTTCCCGGCCCTGCCCCATGGCGTTCAGGACATGCGATGGCTGGACCTTGCCGGAGGAGCAGGCCGAGCCCGACGATACCGCAATACCGGCGAGATCGAAGCCAATGACGGCGGTTTCGGCCTTTAGGCCGGGAACGCTGAACAGTGTGGTATTGGGCAACCGCGGCGCTGCTTCCGAAAACACAATCATCCTGGGCGTCTGCTTCAAACCGTCCTCAAGACTGCTCTTGAGGCCCGCCAGCCGGCCGGCGTCCACTTCCAGAGCTGCCATGGCGGCCTTGGCAGCTGCGCCAAACGCTGAAATCCCCGCGACGTTCTCGGTACCCGCCCGGCGTCCCAGCTCCTGCCCGCCGCCGCGCAGCAGCGGCTCCAGCCCCTGCACGTCCCCGGCCAAAACAACCGCACCGACACCCTTGGGGCCGCCGATCTTGTGTGCAGAAAGGGTGATCAGATCGGCTTCGATCGAGTTGATATCAAAGGCTATTTTCCCGAATGCCTGGATCGCATCGACATGCAGCAGCCCGCCGGCCTCATGGACGACCCGGGCCACCTCCGCCACGGGCTGAATGGCACCGGTCTCGTTATTGGCCAGCATCACCGACACCAGCGCGGGAGGGCCGTTCAGCAGCTCGCGCAGATGGTCGAGATCAACAAGGCCCGAGGCCGTGACCTTGATGGTCTTGATCACGTCGGGTGGAAACCGTCCGCCCGATAGCACGGAGGCGTGTTCGATGGCCGACACCAGGAGCCGCTGAACCGGCTGCCCTGCGCCCCGCCGCAAGCCCGGCGTCAGAGCGAGCGCGTTGGCCTCGGTTCCACCTGATGAAAAGACCACATCCTGCGGCCGGGCGCCGACCGCCGCGGCGACCGTGGCGCGGGCGTCCTCGACCAGCCGGCGCGCCTGGCGGCCCTCGGTGTGGACCGAGGACGGGTTGCCGGCTAGCTCCCAGGCCGCCGCCAGCGCCGCCTTGGCTTCCGGGCGAAGCGGCGTGGTCGCGTTCCAGTCGAGATAGATCCGGTCGGGCATGCGCCGTCTTAACACCTTTTGCGAGGCGGCCAATCATTGCGCGGGCTGGCTCCGCGCCCGCACCGGCATGGCCGGTTCGGATGCCATCCGCAATCCGAACAAGGGTCTCAAGATAGTGACGCGCCGGACGATCTCATAGGTCGCCACGCAGGCCGCGATCGTGCCAAAAATGACGATCCCCGCCTCAAGCCAGGCTGGCAGGCCCTGTCCGTGCAACGCATGCGCAATCATGATGATCGCGGTCTGGTGCACGATGTAATACGGGAAGATCGCATCGGTGAGATAGCGCCGCACCGGCGAATCCGCGGTCAACCATCGCCGCGCGAAGCCGAGCAGCGCGAGCATGCAAAGCCATTGATAGAAAGCGTAAGCCACACCGGCATAGATCTTCAGCGGCATGCCGCCGTACCTGGTCGCCCGCACGGCCAGAAAAGACAGAAAGAACCCGGCCGCCAGCGACAACGCCAGCCAGCGCAGACGCTCCATCGCCTCCCAGATGGCCGCAGCGCGGGCCAGCACAAAGCCGAACAGGAAGACGGTCGCGAACAGCGCGTGATTGTACCAGTCGCCGAACAGCGCGTGCGTCGATGGAAAGTGTGGCAGCAGGACCAGACGATAGGCCGCAAGCAGCAGCGGCGGCACGACCAGCAGCAGCACGCCCGATAGCGCCGATGCCAGCCGCCGTTCGATCCAGCCGAGAAGTCCGGGAGCCAGCGCCAGCACGCCGCCCAGCGCCATCGTGTAAACCCACAGATAGGCCACGAACCAGAGATGGTTCCAGGTCGGCAGCAGGATGCAGGGGGTTGGGCAGAATTGCGGCCCGAAAGCGAGGTAATGCCGCTGGTAGAAATCGACGAAGCCGGCCGGATAGCCAACCGCCTCGACGATCTGGTCATAGGCCTGCGGCGGCACGATCACCAGCATGCCGAACACCAAGGGTATCAATAGCCGCGCCGACCGTGACCGCAGCAGCGGCTCCAATTTGTATTTCCGCAGCATGAAGCGGGTCGCCACGCCCGAAACCAGGAACAACAGCGCCAGCCGCCACGGATTGAGCACCAGCATCACCGGTTCCAGCGCGGCGATCCGATGCGCGCTCTTGATGTGGAAGCCCCAGGAAACGTAGAGCATGCCGACATGGTAGAAGATCAGCAGGCCGAAGGCTGCGATCCGCACCCAGTCGAGATCGATGCGCCGCTCGGAGCCGGAAGCGGAATCCGGTGGTTGTGATATGCTTTGCTGCCACATGGCTTGATCCCTCAATGCGCGACGAAGTTGGATGACCGACGTCAAAAATGCGCCTGATGGCCGTGGCGTCGAGCCGGTTTGGGATCAAAACCAGCCTGCTTGGGACGAAACGACCCCACGTGGGACCAGCGGCCTGTTTCGCGGGATAACCGGCGCCGACTGGCTGGTCTACGCCGCGGTCGCGGCGGTCGCGCTAGCGATCGGCAGCGTCAACGCGCTGTCGACCGCGGACGACATCGCCCGGCGCGGCGGCTCGTATAACCTCAAGACGCCGCTGCTCTGGGAGATGACCAGCATTGCCGTCATCATCCTGCTGGCGCCGGCCCTGTTCGCCGCGGTCAGGCGAATCCGCCGGGAACCTCGCCGGCTGGTCCGTATCGCGCTGGTGATCGCGGCAATCATCGTCTTCTCCGCCGTACACATCACCGGGATGGTGGCCTTGCGTAAACTCGTGCTGTGGCTGCTCGGCGGCAGCTATGATTTCCACCTCTCGCTTGCGACCTTGCTCTATGAGGCCCGCAAGGACGCGGTCACCTGCCTGTTGATCGGTGGCGGCATGTGGCTGATCGACAGCCGCCGCGAGGTCGGGGCGGTTGCGACGGCGGCCCCCGCCACGGCAGCGGAAGCGCTGCCGCATATGGTCTGGCTGCGCGACGGCACCACCCGTATCCGCATCGAACCCAAAGAGATTATCTGGATCAGTTCGGCCGGGAACTATGTCGAATACAGCCTCGCCGATGGTCGCAGCCATCTGGTCCGCGGAACGCTGGCAGCGGCCGAGGCTGAGCTTGCGCGATTCAAACTGGCGCGCGTCCACCGCACCCGGCTCGCCAATCTCGACCGGGTGACCGCCGTGGCGTTGAAGCCATCGGGAGATTTCGAGCTTACCTTCGACACCGGCCAGACCGCTGTGGGCAGCCGGCGCTACCGCAACGCCATCGCCTCGCTTGAGACGAAAACAGATCTGCTAAATCCTTCAAATACTTATCCCGGGCGCTGAATTCGCATTGGCGCGGCCCTGGGTGCATAAAGTCCTTGCTTTTTGCCCCTCGCGTCATGTTAGAACGCGGCCACAAGTTCACCGAGCGCTGTCCGCGCATCGCCCCAACGACGTCCGATCATCGTTTCTGCCGGATCACGTCCGTTGCCAAGGAAGACTTCCAAGGATCATCAATGCCTGAAGTTATTTTCACCGGTCCTGCGGGCCGCCTCGAAGGCCGTTACCATCCGGCGAAGCAGAAGAACGCGCCGATCGCGATGATCCTGCATCCGCATCCGCAGTTTCACGGCACGATGAACCACCAGATCGTCTACCAGTGCTACTACGCGTTCGCGCATCGCGGCTTTTCGGTCCTGCGATTCAATTTCCGCGGCGTCGGCCGCAGCCAGGGCTCGTTCGATCACGGCACCGGCGAGTTGTCGGATGCGGCATCCGCGCTCGACTGGGCGCAGACCATCAATCCCGAAGCGCGCGCCTGCTGGGTTGCCGGCTTTTCGTTCGGCGCCTGGATCGGCATGCAGCTCTTGATGCGCCGGCCGGAGGTCGAAGGTTTTATTTCGATCGCGCCGCCCGCCAACCTCTATGACTTCTCTTTCCTCGCGCCCTGCCCGTCGTCGGGCCTGATCGTGCATGGCGAGAAGGATGCGGTGGTGCCGCCGAAGGACGTCAACACGCTGGTCGAGAAGCTCAAGACCCAAAAGGGCATCGTGATCGACCAGCAGATCATTCCCGGCGCCAACCATTTCTTCGACGGCAAATTGCAGCCGCTGATGGAGACGGTGACCGGCTATCTCGACATGCGGCTCGCCAACGTCCGGTAAACGAGGCGGCGCGCGATGACCGCCTTCGTCGCTCTCCTTCGTGCCGTCAATGTCGGCGGCACCGGCAAGCTACCGATGACCGAGCTGAAAGCAATGTGCGAGGCGCTCGGCTTCGAGGGCGTCCGCACCTACATCGCCAGCGGCAATGTGGTGTTCACCAGCCGCAAATCCGAACCCGCCGTGAAGAAGGCGCTGGAAGCGCGACTTGAAGCCTATGCCGGCAAGGCTGTCGGCGTGATGGTGCGCACCGCCGCCGAGATGCAGGCCGTCTTGAACAACAATCCGTTTCCAAAGGCGCCGGGCAATCGGACGCTCGCGATCTTTCTCGACGCCAAGCCGCCGGCGGATACGCTTGCCGCTGTCAGACACCGCAAGGACGAAGAAATCGGACTGGGCGCGCGCGAGATCTATGTCCATTACGGCGACGGCATCGGGCAATCGAAACTGGTGATCCCTGCCGCAAAAGCGGGAACGGCGCGCAACACGAATACGATTGCGGCGCTGGTGAAGATGGCGAGCGATTTGTAACCGCTTACGCCGGCGCCATCTTCAACGCGACGATGCCGGTCATGACCAGCACGATGCCGGCGATCTTCACCGGATTGAGCGCCTCGCCGAACAGCAGCACGCCCATGGTCAGGGTCCCGACCGCGCCGATGCCGGTCCACACCGTGTAGGCGACGCCAATCTCCAGCACCTGCAGCGCACGCCCGAGCAAAAACACGAACGCCGCCAGCAGCACCAGCGAGACGATGCTCCAGCCCAGCCGCGTATAACCCTCGGCGTATTTCATCGAGATCGCCCAGCCGACATCGAGCAGCCCGGCCGTCACCAGCGCGATCCAGGCGACCGGCGGCGACATGGTTATGCCGCCAGTTTCAGCATGTGCGCGTTATGGCGAACCAGAAACGCGTGCAGCAATTGCGGATAGTCGGCGCCGACGGCGTTGCGGACACTTTCCCGCGTTGCCAGCGCCATCCGCCATGCGCGCACCTTCGGCGTCTGTGCGAAGATCGAGAGGTCGATCAACTCGTCGAACATATCGAAGTACCGGAAAATCGGCGCGAACACGGCATCCACGAGACTGAATTTTTCGCCGGCAAAGAATGGACCCGAACCCAGCGCCTCCTCGACGCGCGCAAATTTCGCGGCCACCGCGACGCGTTTGGCTTCAAACACCGCGGCATCGCCGGTGGTTTCGAGGCCCCACAGCTCGCTTAAAATAGTCGAGCCGAATTCCATCCAGGCCCGGTGCTGCGCCCGCTGCAATGGATCCTGCGAGTGCAGTTTTGCGCCCGCTTGCGTCTCCTCGATGTACTCGCAGATCACGTTGCTCTCGAACAGCGCCACCTCGCCCGCATCGCTGCGCACGATCAGCACCGGCACCTTGCCGAGCGGCGAAAGCTTCAGGAACCAGTCCGGCTTGTTGGCGAGGTCGATGTCGACGCGCTCGAACGGGACGCCCTTCTCGTTCAGCGCGATCACCGCGCGCTGCACATAGGGACAAAGCTTGTGGCTGATCAAAGTCAGTTTTGCCGTCATGACGACCTCCAAAGAGAACTGAAGGCAAAGCCGAACGGCTCGCTTCATGCACCTGCATCAAATTAGATGCGATTGCATGCAGTCGTCAAGGTCGATGCAATTGCATCAACATATCTTGATCCCGGCCGTTACGGCCGGGCCATGAGCCCCCCGGTCATCGGGATCGGCACCCCGGTGGTGGCCGGATAGCTCAGCGGCAGGCCTTTCAAGCCCCGCGCCGCCAGAAATCCAAAAGCCTGCGCCTCGATCGCATCCGAGGCCCAGCCCAGCCCATCCGCGGCCTCGACGGTTGCCGGCGCCAGCCGGTCGCGCAGCATCCGGAGCATGGTCAGGTTGCGGGCGCCGCCGCCGGCCACGATCCAGCTCTTCGGCACCTTCGGCAGCAGCGGCACGATCCGGGCGATCGACGCGGCCGTGAACGCGGTCAGGGTCGCGGCGCCGTCCACAGGCGACATCCCGTCAACCTTCAGCGCGGCAAAGTCATTGCGGTCGAGCGATTTGGGCGGCGGCTTGGCAAAGAACGGCAGCGCCAGCGCGCGGGCGATCCAGGCGTCATCGACCTTGCCTTGCGCGGCGGTCTGGCCCGCGGTGTCGAAGCGCTGGTTCAGGACACGGTACATGTGGTCGTCGAGCAGCGCGTTGCCGGGACCGGTGTCGCAGGCGATCAGCGTATCGGTGCCGTCGATATAGGTGATGTTGGAGACCCCGCCGATATTAACCACAACGATCGGCCCCTCGCGCTCCAGCGACTGGGCCAGCGCGCGGTGATAGACCGGCACAAAGGGCGCGCCCTGCCCGCCGGCGGCGACGTCGGCGGCGCGGAAATCATGCATGACGGGAATGTGGATCGCCTTGGCCAGGGCTGCGGCATCGCCGATCTGTACCGTCAATCGGCGCTCAGGCCGGTGCAGCACGGTCTGGCCGTGAAAGCCGACGATGTCGATGTCCTGGGCGGAGATGCGGTGTTGCGCGGTAAAGGCGGCCACCGCCTCGGCATGGGCCAAAGTGACGGCCTGTTCGGCCTGCCGCAGGACACCCGGCCGCGCATCGCGCTGCGGCAGGTTGACGGCCTCGTACAGCGCCTGGCGCAGCAGGCGGCGCTCCATTTCGCTGTAGGGACGATATCCGGATGGCCCAAAAGCCCGGACTTTCCGGCCATCGGTTTCGATCATGGCGACATCGACCCCGTCGAGCGAGGTGCCGCTCATCAAACCTATTGCCGTCAACATCATAGTAATCGTGCCTTCGCCACGCCCTGCTCGAATCGTCCCGCCGACGACGACCAGCTTGTGCCAAACACGGACATCTTATAATGCCACACCGCACGCGCTTGCGGCAGGCCATTCCGCTATGGTTCCGCAACTCGTTACAATTACCGTGAAAATAGAATGATCAGAGTCGCAGACCAATGACCGCATTTAAATCAGATTTCCTGAACATTTTACAGGAACGCGGCTTTATCCACCAATGTTCCGATTTCGAAGGCCTCGACGCGCTCGCCGCGAAGGGCCAGGCGACCGCCTATGTCGGCTACGATTGTACCGCGCCGTCGCTGCATATCGGCAATTACCTCACCATGATGATGCTGCACTGGCTGCAGCAAAGCGGCAACAAGCCGATCACCCTGATGGGCGGCGGCACCACCATGGTCGGCGACCCCTCCGGCAAGGACGAGTCGCGCGCGATCCGCTCCATCGCGGAAATCGAGGCCAACAAGGCCTCGATCCGCGGCGTGTTCGCCAAAGTGCTGCGCTACGGCAACGGCGCCAGCGACGCCATCATGCTCGACAACGCCGAATGGCTGACCAAGCTGAACTGGATCGAAATGCTGCGCGACATCGGCCGGCATTTCTCGGTCAACCGCATGCTGACGATGGACTCGGTGCGCCTGCGGCTCGAACGCGAGCAGGAGATGAGCTTCATCGAGTTCAATTACATGGTCTGCCAGGCCTATGACTTCGTCGAACTGGCGCGCCGCACCGGCTGCAGGCTGCAGATGGGCGGCTCCGACCAATGGGGCAACATCGTCAACGGCGTCGATCTCGGCCGCCGCATGGGCACGGAACAGTTGTTCGCGCTGACCACGCCGCTGCTCACCACCGCATCGGGCGCCAAGATGGGCAAGACCGCGCAAGGCGCGGTGTGGCTCAACGCCGACGCGTTCTCGCCTTACGATTTCTGGCAATACTGGCGCAACGTCGAGGATGCCGACGTCGTGAAATTCCTAAAGCTGTTCACGATCCTGCCGATGGGCGAGATCAACAAGCTTGCGGCGCTGCAAGGCGGCGAGATCAACGAGGCCAAGAAGGTGCTGGCGACGGAAGCAACCGCGCTGCTGCACGGCCGCGAAGCCGCCAACACCGCCTCCGAAACCGCGCGGCAGACCTTTGAGGAAGGCGCAATCGCGGAAAGCCTGCCGACGGTGGAAATTCCGCGCGGCGAACTTGATGCCGGCATCGGCGTCCTCGCGGCATTCGTCAAAGCCGGCCTCGTCGCATCCAATGGCGAGGCACGCCGCCAGATCAAGGGCGGCGGCCTTCGTGTCAATGATGCTGCCGTGACCGACGAGAAGATGGTCCTGAACGCCGCAAACCTCACGCAGGAAGGCGTTATCAAGCTGTCGATGGGCAAGAAGAAGCACGTCCTGCTCAAGCCTGCATAGGCGTATTCGCTTTACGCGCTTGCTCGGCGGCGCAGAAGCGCGCTCCCTGCCTTCCATGGATCAAAAGACGCCAGGGGGAGACGCGCTGACGACGCCGCCAAGACCGGCGCGCACGGCCCTCAATGTGCTGGCGCTATGCTTTGCGCTGTCGGTGGTCGGCCGCGGCCTCGGCGAGAGTTTTACGGTTTTCCTGAAACCGATCGCGGAGAGTTTCGCCTGGGACCGCGCCGAAGTGGTTTCGGTCTATTCGCTGACCTGGCTCGCGGGCGGACTGATGGCGCCGTTCGTTGGCCGGCTGTTTGACCGCTCCGGGCCGCGCCTCGTCTATTCGCTCGGATTGCTGCTGCTCGGCGGCTCGTTTCTGGTTGCCTCGCGCGCGCAGGCGCTCTGGCAGTTCCAGCTCTCCACGGGATTGTGCGTCGGCATCGGCATCGCGCTGATCGGCGTGGTGCCGAACTCGATCCTGCTCGGCCGCTGGTTCGGACCGCGATTGCCAACCGCGATGGCGATCCTCTATTCGGCGACCGGCGCGGGCATTTTGGTGTTGCTGCCGGCCTCGCAGCTGCTGATCGACCGCATCGGCTGGCGCGATGCCTATCAATGGTTCGGGATCGTGGCGCTGTGTCTGTTGCTGCCGCTGCTGCTGATGCCGTGGCGGCTGTTCGCGACCGGCTCACCGCATGTCGTCAAGAAGACCGACGACGGCTTCGTCGATGACGGCTGGACGCTGAAGAGCGCGATGCTCCACCACGTCTTCTGGGCGCTGTTCTCGACATTCTTTTTCACCGCGGTGGCGATGTACGCCATAACGGCGCAGATCGTGGCGTATCTGATCGACGCCGGCTTCCCTCCCCTGGAAGCGGCCACGGCCTGGGGTTTTTCCGGCGTGGTGCTGCTGTTCGGCATGCTCGGGATTTCGACGCTGGACGGCATCATCGGCCGCAGGCCGTCGGTGCTGTTCAGCTACGGCGTCTCGATCGTCGGCATCATCCTGCTCTGGCTGCTGCAATATTATCCGAACTACTGGCTGCTGACCGGCTTCATCATCTCTTTCGGCAGCATGATCGGTTCGCGTGGGCCGCTGATCACCGCGACTGCGCTGAACATTTTCCGCGGCAAACGGGTCGGCACCATCTTCGGCACGATTTCGATCGGCAGCGGCCTCGGATCAGGGCTGGGCTCGTGGGCCGGCGGCCTGATCCATGATTGGACCCACAGCTACAACGCGCTGTTCGTATTCGCGCTGGTCAACGTGGTGCTGGGATTGATCCCGTTCCTGGTGGTGCCGGCGCTGCGGCGGTGACAATACAATCCAGGGACGGCGCAATTGTCATCACGGGCGCCACCAGCTCCTTCGCCATCGGCCGCCGCCACGAACCAGCCGCACGACGACAAGCAGCAATATCGCGCCGATGGTCGCATTGATGATTGCGCTGATGATTCCGGTTCCGAGATGAATGCCGAGCTGCGGCAAAAGCCAACTTCCGATAAAGGCGCCCACAATCCCGATAAGGAGATCGCCGACGATCCCAAATCCGGTCCCCTGCACGATTTGGCCCGCGAGCCAGCCGGCCACGAGACCGACAAACAAGATGACCAGCAAACTCTCGCCCGACATATGCATATCGTCACCTCAGCGGTTGGCCGCAGGGCCAGCATTGCAGGCTGGTCCGCATCTGTCTGTATAAGATTGATCATGCCCGACCGAACAAAGCCGGCCGGGCAGATCTTTGGTCGTTCGTAGCGCGTGGCTCAGTATCGACCGCCGCCGACACCAATGCTCACGCCGGGCGCATGAATTCCAATACCCGGTCCGCGCTCTTCATAGCCGCGGCGCTCGATATAGCGCTCGCGCGGCGCATAGCCATACGAGTCGCGAGACTCGCGAAGGATGACGCGGCGCTCACCGCGCTCACGCCAGCAACGGCCGTCTTCGTCGCAAACCATGCGTACGTTCTGAATGTGGCTGTCCGATGCGACCGGGCCAATCGAAAGCGGAGCCGCCGAGGCGGCAGTGACGAACAACGCCGCAGCGCCGGCTGCCAGCGCGAGGGTGAGCGTTTTCATTTTTTCTCCGGGGGTTGATGTGTCAGGGGACCAATAGGCCGGTGGCCCGTTGGTTCCTGCGACATCTTCACGTGTTCTGCCTAGATCAAACGGCGCGAGAGGCAAGAATCTACTCTTTGACTCGGGGCAGGATAGGCAGGTCGAGCAGGAAATGTGCCCCTTTGGGATTTCCGGAGGTGAGCGTCAGGTTGCCTTGAAGCTGCCGCACCATGCCGACGATCACCTTGAACCCCAGACTGGTTTGCGGCTGATCAATGTCGAAGCCGTCCGGAAGGCCGACGCCATGGTCGGAAACCTCGACATGAAGATGTTCGTCGATTTCCCGCGCACTGACCTCGATAACGCCACCGCCTTCGGGGTAGGCGTATTTCACCGCGTTTGTGACGAGTTCGTTGATCAGGAGCCCCAATGGAATGGCATGGTCAGCCGAAAGCAGCATTGGGTCGGCATGGCAGCGCAGCGTATGGCCATCCGTCGTACCTTGCAGCTTTTTGCAAAGCTCGTTCATGAAGTCTACGAGTTCGACAAAACCGACGTGCGAACTACGCCATAGATGATCATGTACCTGGGCGATGGTGTCGACGCGCAGGCTTGCATCCTCAAGCGCATTTCTGACATCCGGGGATAGAGCCGTACGGGCCTGCACGCGCAGCAATCCGACCACGGAAGTCAGACTGTTCTTGACGCGGTGGCTCATCTCCCGCGTCAGCAGCGCCTGGTGCTCAAGTGCCTCCTGCAGCTTGGCGTCCGCCTGCTGACGTTCGATGGCGACGCCGAGCAGGCCAGCAAAGCCGGCCAGAAAGTCGGCATCCGCCTCGTCAAACTGGCCGGGATCGGCGCTATCGACCTCCAATACGCCGAAGAACGTTTTGCCCTCCCCGCCCTTTTCGATCAGCACGTTGATCGCGCGCCTGACGCCGTGATCCTTCAGGAGCTGGGGTGTGCGGAAACGGGTCTCCACCTCCAGGTGATTCGAGATAACCGTGGCCCCGGTTTGGTAGGCGTATCCGGCCGGCGATCCGAGATCGGCGGTGAGCGAGACGCTATCGATGGTGTCGAGGTCCCAGCCGACGCCGGCGCGCACCCTCAGGTGGTCCTCTTCCGGCACATATTCCAAGACTTTGGCGAATCGTGTCTGAAGCCCGTCGGCGCAAAGCTCGGTGGCCCGCTGCAGGATTTGTCGGTAGTCGCGGGTTTGCATAGCGATGCGGCCGAACTCGCCGAGCAGGGATTGCTGCCGAAGTCGGTATGGAAGCTCGTCCCGATCAGGCGATTCTGCAGGAAACTTGAATAGTTCCTGAACTGCGTCAGACGGCATATGCAATCGCGGACCTCCCGAGCACGGCCTTCGCCAGGGATCAGTTCAGATTTCAGCCAGTGCTTTCAGAGCATTATGGCAGCCCGGCGTTGGTCAGTCTGAGCAAAACAGCTCACTTCAGCGCCCCGGTGCGTGAGCGCCCGCTCCTGCAGCATCACGAATACGTGGGTCATGGTCTGTGGTGTGGACCACCGACAGCACGAAAGGCGGCGTGCGATCACTCACACTTTCCAGGAGGTGGGCATGCTCGATTCCGAAAGCGACCGAAACCGCGACCTTGAGTGCCTGCGCCTGGCATCGGACCTCATTGAACTCGCATCCATGTCGCTCACCCCGGACTTGAAGGCGCAGTGTCTGCGGATGGCAGCCGAATTGACCGAGCAGGCGAATCAGGGACACGGCAGGCAGTAGCCCGTTTAGGAAAGTTCCCGTCAACATGGCTGCAGAATTGCCCAGCAAATCACCGACCATCGTTCTGATCGTAGAGGACGACACACTGCTGCGGATGTGTGCCGCAGAGATTGTTGAGGAAGCAGGCTTTGCAGTCATTGAAGCTGCTGATGCAGACGCAGCGATGGCCCTGCTGGAATCCCGCTTAGACATTGCGTTGCTGCTCACAGATATCGACATGCCCGGCAGCATGAACGGATTGCAATTGGCCCACGCGGCGCGCAACCGGTGGCCGCCAATCAAAATTCTCGTCGTATCGGGACACGTGCGGCTACAGCCCTTCGAACTTCCGCAGGACAGCTTCTTTCTCGCAAAGCCTTACCAGACTGCGGCACTGGTCGAGGCGCTGTGTACGCTGGCGCCTCCCTTGGGCCATCCCTATCGGGAACCCAGCAATGTCCACTGAGCTGCTTTGCTCAGACGTGCGCACCATATTCGTGCAAATCTAACCTGCCCAATCTCATAGACTCTACTCTTGTGATGATCGGCCCGAAGCACTCGCATCAACACGCTGCCAAAAGCGATGTCCCAAGCACAAATGGACCATGACCCGCGAAGCAATCAACTGCTCGGCGCCCTGGAGCCGGACAGCCGCAAGAGAATAGATTCCTACCTCGAGCCCATCGATTTCCAGCTCGAAGAAATGGTCTGCGATGCCGGCGGTCTGCTCAAGCACGCCTATTTTCCGCAAGGCTCGGTTCTGTCGCTATTGACCGTTCTGGAAAATGGCGCCGCCATCGAGACTGCCAACATCGGTCGCGAAGGTGCGTTCGGCCTCTTTGCAGCCATGTACAGCCGCGTCTCGTTCAACCGCTGTCTCGTGCAACTCCCAGGTCATACAGTCCGTTGCCCGATCGAGCTGTTGCGATATGAATTCAAAAGCAGCGAACACGTGCGCGATCTGTTCGTGAGTTACTCGGAGACCCTGCTTTCACAGGTTCAGCAGACGGTTGCCTGCAATTCCATGCACACGACGGAAGAGCGCATGTGCAGGTGGCTATTGATGATGCACGACCGCGCCGGCGGTGAAGCGCTGCCTTACACACACGAGTTTCTTTCGCATATGCTCGGCGCGAACCGGAAATCCGTAACGCTTGCCGCGCAGTCGATGCAGACCGCCGGTCTCATCCATTATCGCCGCGGCACCATCCAGGTACTTGACCGAGCGGGCTTAGAGAAGGCGTCATGCGAATGTTACGCCATCGTCAAGGAGCGCTTCGATGCGTTCCTGACACCGCCTTCGACCGCGGTACAGGGCCACAACAAGGGCCGTACGGCCGGGTGAAGCCCCCGCTAGACCCGATAACGCTCCATAACCTCGCGGTCCGGCTCGTAACCGAGCCCCGGCCCTTCCGGCACCGCGACCGCGCCATCGGCTCCGACATCGATCGCACCGCGCCAAAGGCACGCGGCACGGTTCATATAAAAGAACTCGACGAAGGTCTTGTCGTCCCGCAACGACAGCAAGTGCAGCGTCGCCAGAAGGCCCGGACCGAAATAGGGCGAATGCGGCGCCAGCCTGACGCCCCTTTCGTCGGCCAGATCGACCACCTTCAAATATTCAGTGATGCCGCCGACCTTGGTCACCGAGGGCTGCGCGTAGCTGACCGCGCCCGCATCCATCATCAGGCGAAATTGATTGACGGTGCAGGCATTCTCACCGGCGGCGATATCGAGCCCGCCCTTCGTGCGGGTCTCCGCCAGCGCGGCAAAATCTTCCGGCGGCCATACCGGCTCCTCCAGAAACATCGGCGCGGCCGCCTTGCATTCATGCGCGAAGGCGATGGCTTCCGCCGACGTCATCGGGCAGTTCATGTCGACCATCAGCGGGATGCCGTCGCCGATCGCGCGCCGTGCGGCGAATACGGCTGATACCGTCGTCTCATGAAGCTTGATGGCGGTGTAACCCCGCCGCAGCGCCGTCTCGCATTCGCTGGCGACGAGATCGGGTGTTCCGATCCGCAGCAGGCTGGCATAGGCCGGAATCCGCGCCCGCTTGCGCGCGCCCAACAGGCGGTGAAGCGGGACGCCTTGCATGCGCGCCGCGAGGTCCCACAACGCGATATCGAGGGCGGAGATCGCGAACATCGTGATGCCGTAGCGGCCGAACAGATGCAGATTGCGCTGGATACGATCCATGAAGGCGGGAATATCAGCGGCGTCGGGGACCTCGAGACCTCGGGCCTGCGGCGCAATCATTTCATCGATGGCGGTGGCACAGGATCGCGGGCACACATAGCTGAAGGCGTCACCCCAGCCGGTCAATCCTGTATCCGTCGAGACCTCGACGAGAACGATTTCGAGCGCAGATATCGCTGACGCGCCCTGCTTGAAGCTCGCCACGCCGGCGTCATAGGGGATGCGAATGTGATGCGCACGGACGTCGGTGATCAGCATAACGCCAGCCTCCCTTTTTTGAAAGCTAGCGCGAGACGATGCCGATTGGCCAGATCAATCGCTGATGGCAAAATCCCTCAACCGCTCGCGCCCTAATTATTGGTCGGCGGGAATTCGATCGGGTTGTTCTGCTTGCCGGTGTTGAATTCGAAGATCTTGCGCAGCACGCCGGGCGCCATCGCTGAAATCGGATTGACGCGCAGTACCGGCGCGGCCGGAGTACCGACGACCTCATAGGTGACGCCGATCAAGCCCTCATTGCTGCCGCCGCCGAGGAACAGGCCGAGCACGGGAATCTGGCCGAACATGTTGTTGAGCCCGTACATCGGAACGAAGGTCCCGCTCATGCGAACGGAGTTGCCGATATAGTCGAGAGTGCCTTCGATGGTGGCGCCGATGGTCGGGCCCTTCACGACGCCGTCCCGGATCGTGAGATGTCCGCTTTGCCGGGTGAATTCCGCGCGCAACGCCGAGAACGACACGCCGTTCTGTACGCCTGCCGGTCCGCCCGCCGCCGCGCGCTCCAGTTCAGGAACGCCTTTGACGGAGAAGTCGCGGATATTGATCAGGCCCTCTTTGGCTGATGGTTCGACCGTCGGCGGTTCCATCGCGAGTGAGAGCTGACCGCCGAAGACCTTCGAGTTGGTATCGGTGAAGCGGAGGAACGCCCCGGCGTCATTGGTCTGCAGAATGATCAGGTCACGCCCCTGCCCCTGCACGCGACCGCGCAAATCGGCGGACACCGGCGAATCGCGCCCGACCTTGCCCGTCATCGCAAACGTCTTGATGACGCCATTGCGCCGGGACATCTTGGCGTCGACGCTGCGCAGCGCCTCGCCATTGTGGCCGGCGACCGCGCCGAGCTTGACGTCGATGTCCAGATCGATGTTCTTGGTCTTCTTGGCGTCGGCTTCCTTGCCCGAGATCGCCGATTTGAGGAAGCCGCGGCCGTCGAACACGTCGCCGCGCATCGTCACCTTCACTACGCCATCGGCGTTGCGTTCGGCTTTCAGCGAGGTCTTGTCGCCCTCCGACGGCGAGTAGGTCGGGAAGTTCGCGGTCATCAGCTCGCCATTCGCGTCGACTTCCAGCGAGCCCTTGATCGAGACGCCGCCACCGTCGACGACGATGTCCTGGAACAGCGTCGACTGCTCCTTTTTGACGACGCTGAAGGTCGCCTTGCCGGACCTGCCCGGTACCTTGACCCAACCCGGCAGGATGTTGTCGAGCCGGAGCGCGGTGAGATCGGCCTCGATACCGACGCGGCTGTCGTTTTCACCGATCTTGCCGATCAGTTTGATCGGGATTGCGCCGCTGACGGCCGGACCAAGATCGAGCCCAAGCCGCGCGCGGCTGGCGTCATCCAGTGTCGCCGACAGCTTGATGTCGGCGTCACCTTCGTTCGGCTTGCGATAATCCAGCGACGCAGCCTGGCCGTTGATCTTGACGTCGCCCCTGACCTGATAGCCGTTATTGTTGGCAACGACCTTCAGCGTGTTGGCCTCCAGCTTCTGGTTCATCACCAGCTTGTCGATGGAAACCCCGCCGAGATCGGCGGTCACGGAATAAGTGGTATCGGCCTTGGTCAGCACGCCCTTGACCGGCATGCCGAGCATGACGGTGGCCGTCACATTTCCCTTGCTCGCGTTCGGATCGACGAAGGTGGCGGATACGTCGCTGAGGCGATCGGATGCCAGAATCTCGGCCGCCGCCGGGATGGTGCCGTCGATGCGGAATTTGACCTTTGCCGGCGATGGCTTCGGCGCCATGTCCGGCACCTCGAAGGTGAAATCCGAAATGGTGACCTTGCGACCGGCCGGCGTATCGGCGATGCCCTGGCCGATGTTGACGGTGGCGGTGCGACCCGTCACCCGCGCCTTCAGGTCGGCGTCGCGCACGACCGGCATGTCATCGACGGGGCGCACCGTCACGCCCGTTGCCGTGATATTGACCGCCAGGCCGTCGTCGGGAATCGGCGGGCCCTTGCGCGACAAATTTCGCACCGGCGAATTGACGCCGACCTCGATGCGCTGGAGCGTGCCGCGTTCGATCCGCTCGATCACCCACTCGCGCACTTCCGGCACGATCAGAACCGGCCACATCCGCTTGAGCGCGGAGGCCGACATCGGCGTACCGGCAAAGCCAAGCTGGAGCCGCGCCTCGCCGGAATAATCGACGCTGCCGGTTCCGGCGACGCCGATCTCGCCATTGCTGATATCGGCCTGCGTCAGCAGAAAGCGCTTCCTTTCGGTGTCGAAGCGCATGCCGATCGCGATGCGATTGAAGATCAGCGGCTGTTCGCCCTCATTGCCGGCCAGCACGATGGTGCCGCCGCTCAACCCGGCCTGCCATTCGGTCGTGGTTCCATTCGGCGGCTCAAGATGGCCGAGCAGAGTTACCCGGTTTGCACCGGAAACGATCTTGAACGGGGCGACCAGCACGCGCCGCGCGGAATCCCATTCGACGTTCATTTCCGCCGCATCGATCGCCATTGGATAATCGGGCGTATCGCTGTCGATGATGTGGCCGGCACCGGCGGTCAGCTTGCCGCGGAAATAGGTCGGCAGGCCATCGCGGCCGAGTTCGCCTTTCAGCTCGCCCGATAGCGGCAGGTTTGCGCTGTAGGTGAGATCCTTGACCCGCATCGCCAGCAGAATATTGGCCGTCGGCACCTTGTCGGCACGCAGATCGACCGAGCGCACGCCGTTGGTCGGCGGCCCGATCACCGCCCGCAGCGACCATGGTCGGGCGCCCTCCTCGCCCACGCTCAGCGCCACGCCACCGGCGCTCGGCCGGCGAAGGCTCATGCTGATATTGTCGAACGTCCATTTGTTGCCGCGCTGCTGGTCGTCGACGACCAGATTGCCGTTCTTCAAGCCGATCTCGTTGAGATTTTGTCCGTCGAGACCGGTCAGGCTCAGGCTGTCGAGCCAATCGAGGCCGGCCAGCAATCCGTTCTGTGCCGTCTCGGGCGCCGACGTGCCAGGGGGCGGTGCCGGCCGCGGGAATGTGGGCGCCAAGCCAGCGTCGCGCTTCGAGGCTACGCCGGTCGCCAATGGTTTGGCCGTGTCACCGGCGGATACCGTCACCTGGCCATCCGGTGTGATTCGTACCGCGAGTTCGGCATCGACCAAATTGAGGCTCTCGGCGCGAAGCCGCCCCATCAACAACGCGGTGCCGGATAATCTCACTTCGGCTTTCGGGGCGCTTGCGACAATCGCCTGGTCGCGATCCCTGACCACGATGTCGCGGATACGCACCGCGATTCGAATTTTGCCGGCGCGCTCGATTTGCGTGCCACCGACCTCGACCGTATTGCCGTGCCCGATATTTTCCTCGATCGCCGCCGCAAGCCAGGGCGTCGCCAGGTCGAGATTGATCGGCCCGGCGCCGAGCCGCCACCAAAGCCCGCCGAAACAGCTGGCAAAGATCACGGCCAGCACCGCAATTACGACCGTCAGGCGCTTGACCCAACGTTCGCCGGTGACCCATCGGTTCAGCGCCGAGACATTGTCGCTGAACCGGTGAAAACGGGAATTGGAACGGGACAACAACCGTCGTGCCCGGTGGCGCGCCGCCTCGTCCTGGTCGGGATCCCAGCCGGCCTCGTCATCCCATTGCGAGATATGAGCCTCAGCACGCGGATTCGACCCTTGGGGTCCGGAACCCTGGGGTCCAGAACCTTTGAGCCCAGAACCTTGGAGCCCAGGACTTTGGGGCGAACTATTCCTAGCCATTGCCTCTCGGTGCTGGCGCTGAGGTTGATCGTCGCCGCAGGCGCGCCCATCGATCTGTATCGAGCGCTCCTGTGTCGGCATCGCTGCCAATCCTCGATTAATACTGTTACTCGTAGCCAGGCCCAAGGACTCAATCGCCGACTCAATCAAACGGACCTTCAACGAGCGGACGGGTGGTGCGTCGAATTCCTTGTAACCATACTCCGAGGTCATCAAACTTGCCCAGCGGCCGGAGCGAATCCGATAGGCCGGGACAAGACCCGCAATACCCTATTGGTTGATCCGCCGAAAGCGACGAAAGGAAGGCGTATGTCCAAGAAAACGCGCAAGAAATCCTCCAAGGGATCCGCAAAGACACCCGCAAAGACACCAGCCAGGTCACCCGCGAAGACACCTGCCAAGAAATCCGCCCACAAAACGATCCCGGCGAAGGCAGCCCGCAGTGGCTCGAAAGCTCCAGTCAAAACGCCCGCGGCCAAGGCCGGCAAGGTGGTCGCGAAGAAGTCCGGCACGGCAGCCAAGGGCGCCTTGACCAAAGAATCCCACAAGCCCGCATCGAAATCGTTAAAATCCAAGCCATCGACGGCACCGAAGCCTGATTTGACACCCATTCCCGAGGCCGCTGCGAAGCCGGACAGCAAACCAGGCTTGGTCTCGGGTCGGGTTGAAGGCGCCAAAGCGCCCAGCTTCCAGCTGCCCCGGGATGGTGGCGACAGCGTATCCTTGGCCGATTACGCCGGGCGGAAACTGGTACTGTTCTTCTACCCCCGAGCCGATACTCCCGGCTGCACGAGGGAGGCAATCGATTTCACCCGCCTCAAGGACGCGTTCGCCGAAAGCGGAACGGCCGTCTTGGGCATCTCCGCCGACACCGTGAAGGCCCAGGAGTCCTTTCGCGACAAGCACCAGCTCTCGATTCCTCTGATTTCGGATGAAAAACACGAGATGCTGGAGGCCTATGGCGCCTGGGGCGAAAAATCCATGTATGGCAGGACCTTCCTCGGGATTCTTCGCACGACCGTTCTGATCGGCAAGGACGGCAAGATCGCCAAAATCTGGCGCAACGTGCGGGTCGATGGCCACGCCGACGAGGTATTGGCCACAGCGCAAGGATTATAGTTTTCCAGGTTCCATTTCCCAAAAATTAACCATGAGTGGGTCAAATCGGCCTCGCAAATTGAGCCGTACGGAACCCCTGTCCGACCGGCGCGGGAGAGCCGATGTCGTACCGTTCCGGTCATCATTCCGAGTACCACCAGCACCATCATCCCCATGACAGCCGGACGCGACGTCCCGTGGCACAGGCCGCGGCACTCCCCCCGGCCAATGACGGCTATGCCATTGTCCATGCCGGCAAGCAGGTGCGGTTCGGGCCCGTGGTGTTCTGGATCGTCGTCGGCACGATCATCGTGCTCGGAATGTGGTCGGCGGCGACCGCCACCTATTTCGCCTTTCGCGACGACGTCCTGACCCGGCTGATCGCCCGCCAGGCCGAGATGCAATACGCCTATGAAGACCGCATCGCCGAGCTGCGCGCCAAGGTCGATCGCACCACCAGCCGCCAATTGCTCGACCAGGAACAGTTCGACCAGAAGCTCGACCAGATCATGAAGCGCCAGACCGCGCTGGAATCCCGCGCCACCGCGCTCGGCTCGATTCCGGACAGCACGGCCACCGGATCGATCCGGCCGCCGGCACGCGGCGCCGCCGCCGAGACCCCCGCTTCCGGGACACCGAAGCCCAGCCCGATCAGCGACACCGTGATCTTTGTGGCGCCGCCGGATCGTGAAGCCCGTCTGGAGTCGCGCGCACCGGTCGTGGTCAAGCAGCAAGCCAACCAGTACGCCAAGGTTCAGGGCGTCGACAACGTCCTGGTCCGCCTGCAGACCTCGCTCGACCAGGTTGAGCGGCGCCAGATGGCGGCGCTGAGCTCGGTCGAAGACAGCATGGAATCGCGCGTCCGCCGGATGCGCGGCGTGTTCACCGATCTCGGTCTCGACATGGCGCAACTCGAAGCCGCGACGCCACGTTCGGGCGTCGGCGGCCCCTTCGTTCCGGTGAAGCTTGGGGCCGATGCCGGCCCGTTCGAGCGCCAGCTCAACCGGATCAACGCCACCCGTGCCCAGGTCGAGCGGCTCAACCGCACGCTGGCACTGGTGCCCTATCGCAAACCCGTCGTCGGCGAAGTCGAGTTCACCTCCGGCTTCGGTGTTCGCAGCGATCCCTTCCTCGGTCGGCCGGCGATGCATACCGGCCTCGATTTCCGCGCTGCGACCGGCGATCCCGTGCGCGCGACCGCGAACGGCAAAGTGGCTTCATCGGGATGGATGGGCGGCTATGGCCGCATGGTCGAGATCGACCACGGCAATGGGTTATCGACCCGCTACGGCCATCTGTCGGAGATCCACGTCAGGGTCGGCGACGTCGTCAAGATCGGACAGGTGATCGGTGCGGTCGGCTCGACCGGCCGCTCGACCGGTCCGCATCTGCATTACGAAACACGGATCGACGGCGACGCGGTCGACCCGCAGAAGTTTTTGCGCGCTGGCGTGCGGCTCAGCGCCGGCTAGAACCGGATGCGATGACGCCGGTGTATATCGCATCGGCGGACCAACTACCGTCGACCACCGCCTCCCATTCCGCCTCCGCCGAAGCCGCCTGGGCCACCGCCACCGGGACCACCGAATCCTCCGGGTCCTGAAGGACCGCCCGGGAATCCGGGGCCGCCGGGTGACGCCGGACCACCGGGATCGCTGGCGCGACCCGGACCCGAAGAACCGGGTCCTTGCGCAGGCGAACCACCGGGAACGTGCGTGCCGCCCTGACCGGGCGCTGAGCCCGGAGCTCTGGCGGGACCAGCCGGATTTCCGATCGACGCACCCGGGAACTGGCTGACGGATTGAACGGACTCGACCCGCAGGCCGCGCGAGCTGTCGAGCACGGCGTTGACGACCACGCGTGAGTCGCCGGCCGCGGGTTGGAAGCGCGACACATCGCGCGCGACATAGCCCGACCCGAATTGCAGATTGTCGCCGACACGCCGTACGTAGCCTTCGATCGACAAACGGCTGGCCCCGGTCAGATCGGAAAAATCGTCCCGTCGCGCGTGCGCGACCTGCATCACGCCTTGCGCAAACTGCCCGTCGGCGTGAACGCGCTGACCGATCAGCGCCGGATCCGCACCGGCAAGACGCAAGCCACCGATCCGCACCCCGTCGCGATCGCGTTCCAGCAATCCTGTGACTCGCGTGGCGTTGTCGCGGCGCTTCTCGACGAGGCTGGCGACGATGACGCCGTCGGTTCGGCGCAATCCGGACACCGCGACGTAGGTACCGGGCCGCCAGGTTTCGCGCCCCATGAACGTCACCCGCTGGCCCAGCACCGACATCTCGCCTGCCCCGACGGATTGGATCGGTCCGATCACTTCGCTGACGGCCGAGATACCGCGGGTGGTCAGCGCGCCATTGGCCTGGCGCATCGCCACGACGCGCGCGACATGTCCGATCCGCAGCGCCTTCACCGACGCCGACTCGCCGTTGATCCGCACCGGCACGTCAGGCGCATAGCCGATGCGTTCACCGTTGACGAAGATGCTGCCGAAACGCTGGATGACCCCGACAATACCGGTACCGCCGATACCGTGATCGTCGCCGATTCTCGCGGCACCGGTGCCGCCGATACCCTGATCGTCGCCGCTGCGGCCGCCCCGGACCTGTGCCCAGGCCGAGGACACGCCCGCAAGCCAAAACCCCGCCAGCAGCGCCCGACGGGTGACGATCGGCGGTTTGCTCATGATTGGCCGCCTTCTTTGGCGTCATCGCCGTCCGGCGCCTCGTGGTAGATATAGACGCCGAAATTCCACCTGGCGTCGCCGCCCTTGTCCTTGGCGACCGCGCGGTTGGCTTCGCGGTTGGCGGTCTTCAGCGCATCCATCGCAAGTTCGCGCGAACGAGCTTCGAGGCGCTTTGCCAATTTGGGCGACAGACCGTCGTAATGCACCGCGCGCTCGAGGAAGCGCGGCGTGACGGCCGAAACGTTGTCCGCCGCCGCGGCGACGTGGTCGTGCAAATTGCGGCCGAGATAGTGCCATTTGCGGTCGTCGTCGCCGCGCGGAACGAAGGCGGTATCGACCAGCACGATCTCTTCATTCGCGTTGATGCTGACAAGTTGCCGGTCGAGCCATTCATCCAGCACCGCGCGTGGCCGGACGTCCTTGGTGACCGATTCGACGAGCGCCTCGAACGACGGCGCGTCACCGTCAGCGGTGCGCGGCAATGGCAAGGGGTCGCCGGCCTTGTCGGTGAATTCGGGCGCGGCCATCCAGCGGGCGATGATCGCGCTGGTACGCGACAGCGTGGCCGGCGTTTCGTTGACGGGCGTGCCGGCACCGCGCAGCCGGGCCACTTCCTTGCGGTGGATCCCGGTCAGCAGACTGACCCGGCTGTCGGTCTGCTCCTTGCCATCAAGCGCGAAGTCATGCTCGGCGACATTGACGAAGAGTTCGCGCAGCAGCTGCGCCAGCGCGGGAAACGTCATGCCGCCGCGGATGCATAACCGCACCAGCGGACGCAGCAGGCGCGCCAGCGGCGCCTGCAGACGGTCCGCGGCGATCGGTTGATGCGAGGCCGGCTTTGGCGGCGGCGGGTTAGCACTCATGGCGAATTGTAGCCGCGCCCGGCGTGGGACACAATCCCACTTTTTTGCGGTTGGTTATTGACGTGTGAAATTTTCCCACATATACGCAAATCATCCAACCAGGGGAACCCAACCATGCACGTCCTTTCGCCCCGCAATTCCGCTCCATCCCTCCCGGCGGCACATCACCTCGCCCAAAGCGCGAGGCCGGCGGTCGTCGTGCCCGTGCTGCCGGCGCTGATCCGCTGCGTGACCTTTTTTGCCGCGCTGGCGACGCCGTTCGTCGCTGCCCTTTTGATCCGCTGACCGGCGCGAGCTGCATGATGACTTCGATCGACGCTTCCGCCCGCCGCCTGTCGGTGCTTCACATCTTCAAGGTTTATTATCCCGACCTGTTCGGCGGGACTCTCACCGTCATCCGCGACATCTGCACCGGACTGAAGGCCAGCTTCGCCTTCGCCGTGCTGGCCTGTTCCAGCGCGAATGGACGCCGCCGGATCGTCGTGCACGACGTGCCGGTCGAGCGCGTGCGCTCGTTCGGCGACATCCTGTCACTGCCGTTTGCGCCGACCTATCCGTTGCGGCTGTGGCGCCGGATCGCACAGCACGATCTGCTGGTGCTTCATGCGCCTTTTCCGCTGGCCGACCTCGTGTTCGCGCTCGGCTTTGGCCGCAAGCGGCCGCTCGTCGTGCACTGGCATGCCGACATCGTCACGCACGCCAGACTCAGGCGGTTCGTCGAGCCGCTGATGCGCCGGACCCTCTCGCGGGCGGAAGCGATCATCGTCTCCGACCGCGCCCTCCTGGACGAAACCCCGTTGCTGCGCGAATTCGCCGACAAATGCCACGTCGTCCCCTTTGGCATCGATGTCTCGAAGTATGAGCGGCCGGTCCCGCGTCACCCCGACCTCAAGGTCGGGCACGATCGCGGGCGGCTGGTGCTCGCTTGCGGCCGCCTTGTTCCCTATAAGGGCTTCGACGTGCTGATCCGGGCCGCTGTCGGCCAGACCTTCGAGGTCTGGATCGTTGGCGAGGGCCGCGAACGCGCGAGGCTGGAGCAGCTGATCCAGAGCCTCGGCGTCGCCGATCGCGTACGGCTGCTCGGCTCCGTTCCCGACAGTGAACTGGTCAAACTGATGTACATCGCTGATGTCTTCGTGATGCCGTCGGTGACGTCGGCGGAAACCTTCGGACTGGTTCAACTGGAAGCGATGGCGGCAGGTCGCCCGGTCATCAACACCTCGCTCGACACCGCCGTTCCACACGTCGCACGTGATGGGATCGAGGCCATCACCGTGCCGCCGGGCGACCACCGCAAGCTGGCAGAAGCGATCGACGTCCTGATCCGCGACCCGGAGCGACGGCAGCGCATGGGGCTTGCCGCCCGCCGGCGCGCCATGTCGAAATACTCCACCACACAATTCAAGCAGGCGATCGAAGCGATCTATCTCGATGCCGTCACCAGCAAGGAGGGGGTGCGGTCCGCCCGCGCCATGCGATCCGAAACCGCCGGGCTCGTCGGCGCTGTCAGGATCGCCGCCACCCTCGCCTGGTCGGATATGCGTCACCGTTACGTCCGCTCGCTGCTGGGTCCGTTCTGGATGTCGATCCAGATGGCGATCATGGTCGCGGTGCTGGGCTCGGTGATCGGACATTTGTCCAACGCCAATGCCGTCGCGCGGCTTCCGATGCTGGCGATCAGCCTGACGGCCTGGACCTTTCTCAACAACGTCGTGCTGGATGCGACGACGGCGCTGCAGAATTCGGCCGGCCTGATCAAGGATCGCGCGCTGCCGCCAGTGACCTTCCTGCTGCAATGCCTGTTCCGGCAGGCGCTGTTCGCGCTCCACAATGCCAGCGTGCCGTTGCTCCTCTGGCTGGCCCTGTCCCGGACCGATATCGAAGGCTGTATCGCGGCCCTGCCGGGACTTGCGCTGTTCGTCGCCTGCACGCTTGGCCTCGGCCTGGTCCTCGGCGCATTGGCGACGCGATTTCGCGACATGAAGCCGATCATCGAATCGACGCTGACGCTGGCTTTCCTGTCCTCCCCGGTGATCTGGACGGCGGAAATGATCAATCCGAATTCCACGGTCATGCGGCTTAATCCGCTGACGCATTTGTTCGCCGTGTGGCGCGAACCGCTGGCGACCGGCCATGTCAGCATGATCAGCATCGTTTACGCCCTGGTGTGCGTTGCCGTACTGGCGGTCGCGAGCGTCGTGACGGTCAAGCAGCTGCGCAAAGCCGCGTTCTGGATCTGAATCATGGTCAGCATCAGCCTCCACGACGTCAGCCTCGAATATCCGCTCTATGGAGCCTACGACTTCTCGGTCAAGCGCCGCCTGCTCGGACGGTTGCTCAACGAGCGGAGCGAGACGCGCACGATCCGCGCCATCGACAATATTTCGATCGAAGCCACCGCCGGTGCGCGCATCGGCCTCGCCGGACCGAACGGCTCCGGAAAATCGACCCTGCTGCGGCTGCTTGCCGGCGTCTATCCGCCGACGCGCGGCCGCATGGAGATCTCAGGCAATGTCGTGCCGCTGATCGGCCTGAACGCAGGCGCCAACATGGATTTCGTGGCTGATGACAATATCCGCCTGCTGCTGCGGATCAGCGGACACACGCCGACGCAGGCCGTTGTGGACGAGATCTGGCGGTTCACCGAGCTCGAAGCGCGCATGCGGCACATGCCGCTGCGCATGTTCTCCTCGGGCATGCTGATGCGGGTGCTGTTCGCCACCGCCACGGCGTTTCCGGCCGACATCCTGCTGCTCGACGAATGGCTAAGCGTGGTCGACGAAAAATTCTCGGCGAAGGCCGAGCAAAGGCTGCTCAAGCTGGTCTCGATGGCCGCGATCGTGATCATCGCGTCCCACGACCAGGCGCTGCTGCGCCGCACCTGCACCAGCGTCATCAACCTCGATCAAGGGCGCATCGTCCGCGCGGTACCGCTCGACAGATATTCCGAACGCCCATTCGAACTGGAAGAGAAGAGAGCATGAAGATCCTGGTTATCAGCGAGGCGCTCGGCGAGCCGAACCACAAGCGCGGCATTTTTCATTTCACGCGCGAGCTGATCCGGTCGCTCGCCGCCGAAGGCCATGACCTGACGCTGCTCGTCGAAACGACGCGCCGCTATCGTCAGTTGCGGTCCCGGCAGCGGCGCGCGCAACTGTTCCCGGCGGATTCGCGCCTGATCGAACTGCTGGCGCTCTACCGGTTCCTCGACGAAGCCGACATGAACGAGCCGGTGGCGCGGAGCGCGGTGCGGCGCACGGTCGACTGGGTCAAACACCGGATCCGCGCGTGCACCTCGTGGGAATTCGGCGCGTGCCTGCTGCGGGCGATCGGGCTTCTGCCCCTGCGGGTCAAGCTGATCGAGAACAAGACCGCCGGGCTGGAATACATCCCGACCGATTTGCGCCACCTCGAACTGTTTCGCGACTTTTTGCTCGAGCCCGGATTTTACAGCTACCAGGATGCTTCGGCGCTGACCCAGCTGCCACCGCCGCAGATCGATGCCCGCGATTATGACGTCATCCTGGTCGATACGCCGACGCGGGTTGCGATCAAGCGTGGCCCCAACGCCAAGGTCATCTGCGTGGTCCATGACCTGCTGCCGCTCACGGATCTGAAACTGAGCGACGTCGCGACGCGCCTGTTCCTGTCGCGCCTGATGACCAGCCTGCATCAGGCCGACGAGTTGGCCTTCGTTTCCAACTACAGCATGAACCGCTTCCGCGATCTGCTGCCGCAATTCTTCTACCTTCCGGCGCGGGTGGTCTACCCGCGTACGCGCTTCGAACCGTTCCGGCTCGCGCCGGTGCCGGTGCCGGTTTCGACCGCACGGCCGGGACAACCGACCTTCGTCGTGATCGTTTCGGCGGAACCGCGAAAGAACCTCAACGCGGTGGTCCGCGCCTTCCGGAAGATGCCCCATGCCGACCTCGTCGTGATCGGTTACGCCGGCGGCACCAGCCTGATGCGCAATCCGCCGCCGAACGTCCGGTTTGCGGGCTATGTCGAGGAACATGACAAGGCCACGCTGATATCGGATGCGCACGGCCTGATCATGCCGAGCCTGGCCGAAGGCTTTGGCGTACCGATCATCGAAGCGCTGGCAGCCAATACGCCCGTTCTATGCTCGGACATTCCGGTGTTTCGCGAAGTGGCGGGCGAACTTGCCGACTATTTCGATCCGTTCTCGACCGAATCCATCTGTGCGTCCGTCACCCGGGTGCTGTCCTGTCAGGATGAATGGCGCCGCAAAATTCGCGAGCGCCGCGGCGAACTGGTGGAACGCTTCGGCCACCAGACCCAGGCCCGCGACCTTCTCGCTCCCCCCAGAACCGTCGAGTACCTGGTCGCCGCGCAATAGGACACTGCCGGGAACGCCGACGCCGTTTCGGCGACGGCCCGGACGAGACCTTCAGAAAACCTTGCAGAACCTTGGGATGCTGCGATGACGAGCGTCGAGCGTAATGTGCTGTGCGACCATGCCGGACCGGCCGGCCAAGCGGGATGGCGCGGCACGCTACGCCGTCTGGCGGTCGATGTCCGCAATGCCGATATCCTGGCGGCCCTGACCGCGGCGGCGTTGCCGTGGTCGACCTCCGCCACGGCCATCCTCATCGTACTCTGGCTCGTCGTCCTTGTCCCGACCATCGATCGGGACGCCTTCGTTCGTCATCTGGCGCATCCGGCCTGCGCCCTACCCTACGCGTTCGTCGCGCTCGCCATTCTCGGCGTGTTCTGGACGGATGGCACATGGTCGGCGGCCCTGCACGGCATCAAACCAGTCGCAAAACTGTTGATGATCCCGTTTCTGCTCTATCACTTTCAGCGGTCGCAGCGCGGCAGCTGGGTTTTTGCAGCGTTCCTCGTTTCATGCACCCTGATGATGATCCTGTCCTGGATCGTACTGTTCTATCCGGCGTTCAAGCTCACGCGGACCGTTTCGGACGGTGTCCCGGTCAAGAACTATATCGACCAGAGCCAGGAGTTCGCGCTGTGCGCGTTTGCACTGGCGTTGCCGGCGCTGATCGCGCTTCGCGAGCGGCGGCTGGCCACGGCGATCGGCTGGCTGGTGCTGTCGGTGGCGTTCGTTGCGAACATGATGTTCGTGGCCTCGGCGCGGACGGCGCTGGTGTACATGCCGGTGCTGCTGGTGCTGTTCACCGCGCTGCATCTGAGCCGGCGCACCATGCCGGCGCTGTTTGCGGCGGCCATCGTTGCCGCCGCCATCGTCTGGTCGACCTCGCCCTACCTGCGGCAGCGCATCGCCGACATCGCGACCGAGTATCAGGGCTATGAAACCAACACCGTGGTGTCGACGGCGCAACGATTGCACTATTGGCGCAAGTCGCTCGGCTTCTTTGCCGATGCTCCGCTGTTCGGCCACGGCACCGGCTCGACCAGGCAGCTGTTCGCGCGCGCAGCCGCCGGGCAAACCGGGCTGTCGGCCGAGGTGGTCAGCAATCCGCACAACCAGACCCTCAACGTTGCCGTGCAATGGGGACTGCTCGGCGTCATGACGCTGTACGGGATGTGGCTGAGCCATCTCCTGCTGTTCCGCGGTGAAGGCCTGGCGGTCTGGATCGGGCTCGTCACCGTCGTGCAGAACTTCGTCAGCTCGCTCCTGAACTCGCATCTGTTCGATTTTCACGAGGGCTGGATGTACGTACTCGGCGTGGGCGTCGCCGGCGGACTATCGCTGCGCGCGACCATCCGGCGCCCCCGATCTTTGGGAACTCCTGCGAGCCGGAGTGCGGCCTAGCTCGGTTACTGACCGTCTCCCCGCTTCATGCCGAGACCTTGTAGTCCGGTGCAGAAGCGAGAAACCGCGCATATGCATCCGCATCCGGCGGGGTAAATTTCTCCGCCAGCGCGCTGCGCCGGCGTGTTGTTGTTCCGATGTCAGCCAGCAACTCGTCGAAATGCTTGAAATGGTAGGGCGCCACGCACAGCCCGCCATAGACGCCGGCGGCCGGTCGCTCCACGCGCTTGAAGTTGAGCATCAGTTCGATGTTGTCGCGCATCTCGGCGGGGCTCGGCTGCTGCGCAAGCTGGCCGTCGGCGTAGCGAACCAGCCAGTTCGCCGCCAGATCGGCGCACAGCACCGTGCAGAAGCTGGAGTTGAAGCCGACAAAACCCATGTCTGGCAGGTCCGGGTTGGCAATCAGCCGGTAGAGCCTGTACTGGCCGTCGGCATCCACCAGCCGGTCACGAAGCGCCGGTGGCAGGAACGGCACGCCGAGCTTGTAGCCGATGGCCAGGATAGCGAGGTCGGCTGCAACGCGCTCGCCGCCGGTCATCACGATGCTGTTGCCGTTATAGTGGTCGAAGCTGCCGCGGATGGGCTTGATCCGGCCATCGGCCACCATCGGAAAGAAGTCCGGCGTGGCGATCGGCACCGAGCAATTGACGCCGTCCTCGATGCGCTGCTTCGGAACCATGTCGCACTTCTTCAGCTTGAGCTGCAGCTTCAGCATGCTTTCCAGGCCGCGCCAGTTGGCCCAGACAAACGGCTTCGCCACCGCGTGCTTGAACCGCGACAGCGCCCCAATGCCCCAGCTCTTGAACATCTCCTCCTGCGCGCGGATGTAGAGGATGCGCTTGAAGTTGATCAGGCCGCCGATGAAGTAGGGAATCCGCCACACCGGTTCGCGGTACACCAGCGTGACGTCGCTGGCGCCGGAATTGACCGCGTTGACGGCGATGTCGGTGGCCGATTTCGAACCGCCCAGCACGACCACCCGTTTTCCCTTGGCGAGGCCGGCATCGTTGTATTGCGAGGAGTGCAGGATGCGCCCGCCCTGCGCCTTGAACGCTTCCTCGCCGCCCAGCCTCAGGGTCTGCGGTTCGTTGAACTGCCCGATGCAAACAGCGACGAAGTCAAAATCCTCCTGCGTGCTGCCGGCGGGGCTGCGAAGGTCGAGCCGCCAGCCCGGCTGTGAGTCCGGGCGGCCATTCATCTGCACCACCTCGGTATTGAAGCGGATCAATCGATCGAGGCCGTAATCGCGGGCGTATTCGGCAAGATAGGCATGGACCTGCGGACCCTTCGGCCATTCCGGATAAGATGCCGGCATGGCCTTGTCGGTGTAGCGGTAAAGCTCCTTCGGGCTCTGGGTCTGCACATCGGGATAGGATCTGGCCGGCTCCCACACGCCGCCGAGATCGCCGCTGCGCTCGACAATGGTGACGCGGTGTCCGCGCGACGAAAACGCCTTGGCCGCGGCAAGCCCGGACACGCCGGCGCCGATGATGCAGACCAGCTTTTGCTTGACCATGGATTTGTCTCCGTCGTGAAGGTGAAAGCTCGCGCCGCTATTCGTTGGCCTCCGGCGGCAAGAAGTTCACCTCGTGCTCGGCGGAAACCCGGACCACCTCCGCGGGGTCGGTCAAATTGTGCAGCCGGTTGAACAGCGCTTCGAGCTTCTGCATCGGCGAAACCCAGAACAGCGCACGCGCGGGCTTGTCTGACTTGTTGAAGTAGCCGTGCGGAATGCCGCGCGGCAGACGCACCAGGTCGCCGGCCTTCGCCTTCACCCAGACGCCGTCGAGCTTGAGATCGAGTTCGCCTTCCTGCACCAGGATGAATTCGTCCTGGGTCGGATGGATATGGACCGGCACGAACTGGCCGGGGTCGCTGTTGGTCTCGAAGGCGAAGGTGGAATCGGTCACCGCCTTCGGGAAATAGACCTGACCGAGGATATTCCAGGTCACGCCGCCGTAGCCGGTGCCATCAGCGGTGATACCCTTTTCGAGCGCCGTCATGTGCCGCCTCCTGTTGGATAATTTGTCCGTCCGGATCAATCCGTCGTGTTTGCACAGGCTGCGGCGATCCCGCCGGGCCGTCTAGCCGCAAAACGAATCCGCCATCGGCGCCGAAGGATTTCTTTTGGCCGCACAGGCGATGCTGCGGCGCACGATCATCGTGACGCTGTTGTCGCCGGCTGCGCAACGATCGGGCACAATCCGCTGCCAAATCGCCTTTCCAAGCACCCGTCCCGGAGATATTATAGGGTTCAAACAAACCCGAAGGCCGTGTGACGACGATGGGCGCAGCCGTTGCGGAGAAGGTTCGAGACGCCAGACTGGCCGCGTTCAACCGCGTATCGACCGGCGATGTCGATGCCGCTGCCGAGGCGATCGGACGCATCTTCTGCCCCCATCAGTTGACGCCCAATCGCCCGTCGGCGCCGGGTTTCTACGCCCTGCACAATTGCGCCGCCTTCGACGGGTTCTCCATCAACTACGTCGCCTATGGCGGATCGGTATCGATCGATCCGGGCTGTCTCGACCGCTTCTTTCTGCTGCAGATTCCGCTGCACGGATCGGCGCGAATAGCCACCGCAGCCTGCGAGGTCGAGAGCAGCCCGGGCACGCGCGCTTCGCTGCTGTCCCCGACGATCCCGACGCAGATGACATGGGACGGCGATTGCGCCCAGCTGATCCTTCTGGTGGACCGGCGGCTGGTCGAACAGCGGGCCGCAGCGCTTTCGGGCAAGCCGGCCGGCGCGGTCGAGTTTACGCCGGCGATCAATCTCAACCAGGCCTGCGGGCGCGAGCTGCAGTCACGGGCCGCCGACCTCGTCGATCTGGCCGAGCGTCTCGGACCAAACCGCCGCCTGGCACCGCTGGCTGCGGCCGAACTGCGCGAAACCCTGCTCGGCGCCCTCCTCCATGGTCAGCGCCACAGCCGGAGCGAAGCGATGCTGGTGTTCGGCGGCCGCGCCGAAACGCTACCACGGCCGTTGCGGCAGGCGCGGGATTGCCTGCATGCCCACGCCGCCGAGCCGCTCGATCTGGCCCAGCTCGCCGACATCACCGGCATCGGCATCCGCGCGCTGCAGATCGGCTTCCGCCGCCATTTCGGCACGTCGATTTCGCAGATGCTGCTCGATATCAGGCTGGCGCACCTCAATGCCCGCCTGACCAGCGCCTGCCCCGGCGAGAGCATCACGGAGATCGCGTTCGATCTCGGATTTACCCATCTCAGCCGCATGGCGCACGCCTACGGCAAGAAATTCGGCGAGACGCCGTCCTCGACCCTGCGCAGGATGAGTTGAAGCAATCCGGGCACTGGCCTAGAGCTTCGGTTCTGATTGAATCAGAACCGAAGCTCTAGATTCTTGTTTTGACGCGTTTTCTTCACGCGAACCGGCATCCACTTCGCTCGAAAACGCTCTAATGCCCGACCTCACCCGCGATGATGTCGCCGAACAGCTCCCAGCTTGCGCCGTTGAACTTCATCAGCTGCATCTGCTCGATCGGAAAGAAGTCGTTCGGGCCGGTGTTGATCTGGATGCCGGGCAGCAGTACGTCGCTGGTAAAGCCTTTCAGGCTGGCGGCCTGCTTCATCACGTTCTCGCGCGTGAGATTGTCGCCGCATTGTTTCAGCACCTGCACCATGGTCTGCGCCGTCGCGTAGCCATAGACGTTGTTGTTGTTGGTCTTGTCGCCGTCCGGAAAATACTTGTCCATGAAGGCGGCCCACGCCTTGATGCCGGGATCGTCCTTCCACACGGGATCGGTCGGATCCTTGATATAGGCCGTCGAGATAATGCCCTTGGCGTTGTCCAATCCGGCGGGCTTGAGCACGGTCGCCACCGACGTCGAGACGTTGCCGAGCAGGTAGACCGGCTTCCAGCCGAGTTCCGCCACCTTGCGGATCGCCTGCGCCGCGCCCTTGGGCGCTGCCCAGGTCATGAAGATGTCGGCGCCGGAATCCTTCAGCGCCACGATCTGCGAATCGATAGTGGGATCGGCAACCTCGTATGATTTGTCGGCGATGATCATGTTGGCCTTGGCACCGAGGCCGTCGCGCAATCCCTTCATCTGATCCCGGCCGGCGTCGTCGTTCTGCCAGATCGCCGCGATCTTGCCGTTCGGATAATTCTTCAGGATGTAGGCCGCGTAGATCCGGCCCTCGCTCTGGTAGTTTGGCTGCCAGCCCATGGTCCACGGAAAATTCTGCGGGTCACCAAATTTGGTGGCCCCTGTCGCCACGAAAAGCTGCGGGACTTTCTTGGCGTTCATGTATTTCTGGATCGCCGAGTTCGACGGCGTGCCGAGCGGCTGGAAGACCAGCAAAACCTCGTCGCTCTCAACCAGCTTGCGCGCCTGCTCGACGGCCTTCGGCGGACTGTAGGCGTCGTCATAACTGATGAAATTGATCTTGCGGCCGTTGATGCCGCCCTCGGCGTTGATCTTGTTGAAATAGGCGGCCTGGGCCTTGCCGATGGTGCCGTAGGCGGAGGCCGGGCCGCTATAGGGCATGATGTTGCCGATCTTGATTTCGGTATCGGAGGCGCCCGGATCGTATTTCTTCTGTGCGCTGGCTGCGGTCGCGGTCATCGCGGCGATCGCCGTCATGGCAACCAGGGTTCGGATTCGAGCCGTCATCGTTCTCTCCCACGCGCTTATTGTTTTGACGAAGTGTCGCAAGCCGCGCGCAGGCTGGCAAGGCGCTGCTTATTCCGCAGGATGAAACAGCATTGTTGCGCGCCGTCTTTTGTGTTTGATGCATGGCGGCGACACGCATCTCTGCAAGGCTTCCTTAGAATTGAACCCGACGACACGCATTGGCCCCCGACATCCGAAGCTCGCCGCCGGCGGATTCCGAGCCGCGCGATGGCTGGCTGCGAAGACGTTTGGCGCGGCCGGCTTTCACCAGCTCGGCTCGAAATTCACCGACGCGCGGATCGCGCATGTGCGGGAGAAGCTGACGCGCGGGGAAACGGTTTATCTCGCCGGCCTCGGCGCGCCCGGCACGCACAATTCAGGCGTGGCGCTGGTCGAGGTGACGCAGGCCCATGGCCCCCGCCTGATCCTCAACAACGAGGAAGAACGCTTTTCCGGCAACAAGCACACGACGGAATATCCGCGCGCCTCTGTTGATGCGATGGTTGCAGCCTTGCGCGGGATCAGGCGCGACATCGGCGATGTCGACGCCTGGCTGACCAGCTGGGACTACCCGACACTGGCGGGAACACTGGCGCGCTCGGTGCTGGAAGAACTCCCGCAAAGCCTCAAGCTGCTGCGCACCACCGAAGCCGCGGGCTTCGACGGGCGGCGTCTCGACCAGATGACGCGCACGCCAAAGATCCTTGCGAAACAACTGGGGCTTTCCGAACGCGTGCCGCTGATCTGCCTGCCGCACCACGACAACCATGCCTGGTTTTCCTATGCGGCGTCGCCCTTCCCCGACGATGGCGAGCCGGTTGCGGTCGCGGTGCTCGATGGCACCGGCGATCAGGGGTCGATCTCGCTTTATGTCGCTGAGAACGGCAAGATGCGCCGGCTGTACTGCAACGACAGCATGTTCGATTCACTGGGCGCGTTCTACAGCGTGATCTCTTCCACGCAGGGCGGCTGGACCTGGCTCTCCAGCGAGGGCCGTTATATGGGCGCGGCTGCCTGGGGCGACATGAACCGCGCGACAAATCCGTACTACGCGCGGCTGCGAAACGTCTTGCATTTCGGCGAAGCCGGCGAAGTCAGGCTCAACCGCGCGATGGCCAACTGGTATTGCGACCCGTTCGATAACCCTTACAAGACGGCCCTCACCGACATCCTTGGGCCACCGCTCAAGCCAGAGCAGCTCTGGAATCCCGACGCGGTGCTGCGTGTCGAGGACATCCATCACCGTCCCGACACAAAGGATCGCCTCGACAAGGCGGCCGCGACCCAATTGGTGTTCGAGGATGCCATGATCCACGTCGTCGATCACCTGTTGCGCATCACGGGCGCGAGCCGGCTGGTGCTCACCGGCGGCGTGGCGCTGAACGCGATCGGCAACATGCGCCTGCTCGAACATTTCGATGAAGCGTGGTTCGCCGGCGCCCAGCAGCGCAACGCGCGCCTACACCTGTGGGTGCCTCCGGTGCCCGGCGATCCCGGCGTCACCATCGGCGCCGCCTGGCTGTTCGCGCATCTGGCGGGCGCCCCGCGCGGCGCGCCGATGACGCATGCATTCTATTGCGGCTTGCCGCCGTCAAACGAAGCCATTGCGAGCGCGCTTGAAACCGATGACATCGCCTCGCAGCGCATCGGCGATCTCTCGACCGCTGATGGACGCGACGCCATCGCCGACCTGATGGCGTTCATGGTCGCGCAGGGCGGCGTGATCGCGCTGTATCAGGGCGCCGCCGAGACCGGGCCGCGCGCGCTCGGCCACCGTTCAATTCTTGCCAACCCCTGCGATCCGCTGGCGCGCGAGCGGCTGAACGAGCGCGTCAAATACCGCGAGGCGATCCGCCCGCTGGCGCCGATGGCAACGCTGGAAGCTGCCCGGGAATTTTTTGAGTTGCTTCCGGGCGCCTCCGATGCCGGCTACAACGCCTACAATTACATGGTGCTGACGGCGCAATCGAAGCCGGGCGCGCGTGACAAAATTCCGGCGGTGATCCATGCCGACGGCACCGGCCGGATCCAGATCGTCAATGCGGATGACGATCCCCTCACCCATGCTTATCTGAAGGCGCTCGGCCGTCACGTCGGCGTCGAGATATCCGTCAACACGTCCTTCAATGTCGCCGGTCCAATCGCGCAGACGCCGCAGCAGGCCATCGACACGCTGCGCCGCTCCAAGGGGCTCGATGCCGTCGTGCTGGTCGCAGATGACGGCGCGGTTTATGCCGCCTGGCACGGCGGCGAGCGCGACAGCGGGCGATTTTCCGGCTGGTTAGCGCAGTGGAAGAGCCGCCGGTAAGGTTGACAGGTTAGCTTAACCAGCGACTGCGATTGCGTCACGACCGCCGCGCGCTATCGTGCATGCAGTGGACGATTTGTTCGTCCCAACCCCTGTTAACTTCGCCGTCGGGCGATCATATTCCGCCCGGCAGCCTCGTTAAATCGTGAGCGCGCGCCATGCATGTTGAAAGCCAGGAGCGGTTACGAATATTGAGCCTCAGTCCGAAGCCCGCCTGGGCCGAAGTCTGGCACTTGCGGAAGATTTTCATTCCGCGGCGATCCATCACCGGACGGTTGCTGACCGGCCAGGTCTGGCGGCGTCATGACGGAAGGCGCTGGATCTACAAGAAATACACCGAACACACCGGCTAAGCGCCATCTATCCGATAACAGCCGGCCGTCGAAATAACCCGAGCACCCGCCCGTCGATCAACAGAAGCGCGCTGCCGATCACCAGCGCGCCCGCGATCTCGCGCAGCGAAATCTCCTCGCCCAGCACCAAATAGCCGAGCACGATAGCGGTGACCGGAATCAACAGCGTCACCAGCATGACGTTGGTAGCGCCGGAGCGCCGCAGGATCTGGAAGAACACGATATAGGCTAGCGCCGTCGACAGGACAGCCAGACCGATCACCGCGAACCACGTCGCAACGCCTGGCATCGACAATTGCCAGGGACGTTCGACGAAGCCGGCGACAACCATCATCATGATGCTCGAGGCCAGCAACTGGAACGTCGCCGTTCCCAGCGGCGGCGAGTTCGATAGCAGCCGTCGCGCCAGCAGCGCCGCCAAACCATAACTGAACGCGCCCGCAAGGCAGAGCAGGATGCCGATGCCCTGCCCGCTCCAAAATCCGTCGCCGTCAAAATTCCAGCCGCGCAGGATCACGACGCCGATCAGCCCCACGACGACGCCGGCGATCCGCCGCGCCTGCAGCTTCTCCTCGCCGGCCGTCGCCATCACCACAACGGTAAACAACGGCGTGGTGGCGTTGAGGATCGAGGCCAGCCCGCTCGGGATAGTCGTCTGCCCCGCCACGATCAGCGAGAACGGCAATACGTTGTTGAAGAGCCCGATCGCGAAGAACGGCTTCCAGCCTGAAACCCCTTTGGGAAAATCGATCCGATAGATCCACAGCAAAGGCAGCAGGATGATCGAGGCCAGCGCCACGCGCAGCAGCACCAGTGTCAGCGGCGGCAATTCCCGCAGCACCACGCCGTTGAAGAAGAACGAGCCGCCCCACAGGATCGAAAGCACGCCGAGCAGCGACCAGTCGCGGGCATCGATCCTGACATCATTAGCGGTCATTGCGGCTCATATCTGCATTTGCTGCAGATCTATTCCAGCGCGCGAGTCTTTCCCACCCGATTCCCGAACGGAGGCGCGCCTATTTCGGGCGCGACACGATCTCGATCATCTTGCCTTCGTCGTCGTCGGGCGCGTAGGCCTTGGCGCGGTCGTAGGACTGCACCGCCGCGCGTCCCATGATCGGCGGCGCGGACAGCAGGCTTTCGGCCAACGCGACCGCGTAGGCTGCATCCTTCTGGCGCAATGCCGCGGTGAAGGTCGCACCGGCAAAATTGCGCTCCGCCATCCGCTTGGAATGCCGGATCACCTGCGGGCTTGCGGCGACGCCGGTCTCAATCGCTTCCAGCACCAGCTTCATGTCGAGCCCGGCCTGCTCGGCGATCGCCAGCCCCTCGGCAATGCCGGCGATCTGGATCGCGCCCATCAGATTGTTGATCAGCTTGTAGACGGTGCCGGAACCGACGGCGCCGAAATGACGGATGGTGGTCGAGAGCGGCACCAGATAGGGCCGCGCTAATTCAAGATCGGCGGGATCAGCCCCCACCAACAGCGTCAGCTTGCCCGCGGCCGCCGCATCCGGCAGGCCGGTCACCGGACTATCGATGTAGATCAGTCCACGCGCGCCCAACACACCCGCCATGTGAAGCGCGTGCTGGTGGGACACCGTGGAGCATTCAATCGCCAGCGCGCCGGCCTTCATATTGGCGGCGGCGCCATCCTTGGTGAGCCATACCTCGCGCGACGCGTTGTCGTCGGCGACCATGGTCACGACGGCATCGGCGTCAATCGCGGCATCCTCCGGCGACGTTGCCCATCGTGCGCCGCGTGCGATCAGATCTTCCGCCTTGGCCTTGCTGCGATTCCACACCGAGACGGTGAATCCCGCGTCGAGATAACGGCCGGCCATACCGTGGCCCATCCGTCCCAATCCGATGAAAGCAACTCTGGCCATGGGTTAATCCACATCCTCGACCGAGCCCGGTCCGGTGCCGAACGCACGCTGTGCCAGCGTCGCGGCCATGAACTCGTCGAGATCGCCGTCGAGCACACCCGACGTGTCCGAGGTCTGCACACCGGTGCGCAAATCCTTGACCATCTGATAGGGCTGCAACACGTAGGAGCGGATCTGGTGGCCCCAGCCGATATCGGTCTTGGCGGCCTGATCGGCGGCGGCCTGCTCCTCGCGCTTCTTCAGCTCGATTTCGTAGAGCCGCGCGCGCAACATGTCCCAGGCCTGCGCGCGGTTCTTGTGCTGCGAGCGGCCGGCCTGACAGACCACGGCGACGCCGGTCGGAATATGCGTCAGCCGCACCGCGGATTCGGTCTTGTTGACGTGCTGACCACCGGCACCGCCCGATCGCATGGTGTCGGTGCGCACGTCGGACTCCGCGATGTCGATCTTGATGCTGTTGTCGACCACGGGAAAGATCGCGACCGACGAGAACGAGGTGTGACGGCGCGCGTTGGAATCATACGGCGATATCCGCACCAGCCGGTGCACGCCCGCCTCGGTCTTGAGCCAGCCATAGGCGTTGTGGCCCGAGATTTGGATGGTGGCGGATTTGATGCCGGCTTCTTCGCCTTGCGTCTCTTCCAGATATTCGATCTTGAAGCCGTGCTTCTCGGCCCAGCGCGTATACATGCGCAGCAGCATCTCGGCCCAGTCCTGGCTTTCGGTGCCGCCCGCGCCGGCATGGACTTCGAGATAGGAATCGAAACGGTCGGCCTCGCCCGACAGCAGCGCCTCGAGT
Source organism: Bradyrhizobium sp. AUGA SZCCT0176 (assembly GCF_018130145.1). GTDB lineage: Bacteria > Pseudomonadota > Alphaproteobacteria > Rhizobiales > Xanthobacteraceae > Bradyrhizobium. The sequence goes on from NZ_JAFCMB010000008.1 coordinate 207,250, forward strand.
TCGCGGCGCGCCACTTCCTTTTTCAGCGCCTTCAGCGCGTTCTCGGCTTCGGTGACGACACCGGCATCGTTCTCGGCTTCGCCGAGTTCGATCATCTCGACATTGTCGTTGAGCTCGCGCTCGACCTTGCCGATGCCCTGCAGCGCATCCTCCAGCGAGGTGCGCTCCTGCATCAGCTTCTGGGCCTTCTGCGGATCGTTCCAGAGATTGGGATCTTCGGCGAGCTTGTTCAGCTCGGCTAGACGTGCCGTGGACTGTTCGACGTCAAAGATGCCTCCTCAGCAGCCCGACTGACTGCTTGATCTCTTCAACGAGGCGTTCGACTTCGGCGCGCATGGTGTCTCTGATCTGCGGTGCAAACCGCTAACTATAGATGCTCGCAGGGATGTAGCGGCGTCTCTCACAAAGCGCAATCCGCCTGGGGTTTGGTCCCAAGCGGTTTCTTCACACCAACAAGCCTAGTACAGCCCGCCGGGCCGCATGATGTGGCCGGTGTCAGGCGACTGATATCCCCCCTGATATCCGGCCGGATATCCCTGTGGGGCGCGCCCATCGGCATCCGCCACGCCAATGACGGAGTAATTGTCCGGCGGCGCGGTACCCGGCTTGAAGGCCTCCAGGATGGTCCGGCCGCCTTCGCCGGGACCTGCGCGCATGCCGCTCTTGGCATCGACGCGAACCAGCTTGATTCCGGCAGGCACCTTGAAGGGGATCGCGGCCTTGTCGGCGAGCGCGAGCTTGAGGAAGTCGCGCGCGATCGGCGCGGCCAGCGCGCCGCCGGTCGCCTTGCCGCCGAGAGTGCGCGGCTTGTCGTAGCCGACATAGATGCCGACCACGAGGTCCGGCGAGAAGCCGATGAACCAGGCATCTTTGGCGTCGTTGGTGGTTCCGGTCTTGCCGGCGATCGGCTTGCCGACTTCCTTCACGACCGTCGCGGTGCCGGCCTGCACGACATATTCCATCATCGAGGTGATCTGATACGCCGTCATCGGATCGAGCACCTGCTCGCGGCGGTCGACCAGTTGCGGTTCGGGCTGATTCTTCCAGCCGCCGGGCGCGTCGCAACCACGGCATTCGCGCGCGTCATGCTTGAAGATCGTATGGCCGTAACGGTCCTGGATGCGGTCGATCAAGGTCGGCTTCACGCGGCGGCCGCCATTGGCGAACATCGAATAGGCCGTGACCATGCGCATGACCGTGGTTTCACCGGCGCCGAGCGAATAGGACAGATAGTTCGGCAGTTCGTCGTAAACGCCGAAGCGCCGTGAATATTCGCCGATCAGCGGCATGCCGATGTCCTGCGCCAGCCGCACCGTCACCGTATTGAGCGATTGCCGCAGCGCGTTGCGCAGCGTCACCGGACCGTTGTATTTGCCGGACGAATAGTTTTCCGGGCGCCACACGCCGGCGCCCTGCCCCTGATCGATTTCGATCGGCGCGTCGACCACGACGGTCGACGGCGTGTAGCCATTATCCATGGCCGCCGAATAGACCAGCGGCTTGAACGAGGAGCCCGGCTGCCGGTAGGCCTGCGTCGCGCGGTTGAATTGGCTTTGGTCGAACGAGAACCCGCCGACCATGGCCAGCACGCGGCCGGTCCATGGGTCCATCGCCACCATCGCACCCGACACTTCAGGCAATTGGCGCAGCCGGTACTGCCCCTCAACCGGATTGCCGTCCTTGCCGAACAGGGGATCGACATAAATCACATCGCCCGGCGCCAGCACTTGCGCGACCGATGTCGGCGTCCTGCCCTTGGTCGGCCCCGACGCCGCCTTGGCCCATTTGACGCCATCGATCGTGATGATGCCGGTCTGCCGTTGCTTGGCGACGGCGCCGCCAAGCTCGCGGCCCGGCTGGAACCCGACCCGCGCCGACTGGTCGCTGGTCTCCAGCACCACAGCCATCCGCCAGGGCGCGATATCGCCCAGCGCTTTGACGTCGGCCAGCTTCACGCCCCAGTCGCCGGAAATGTCGAGCTTGCTTGGCGCACCCCGCCAGCCCTGCGCCTCATCGTAATTGACCATGCCGGCCGCCATGGTCTTGCGCGCCATCACCTGCATCTTCGGGTCGAGCGTCGCCCGGACCGAGAGGCCGCCTTCATAGAGCTTCTTTTCGCCGTAGCGTTCGAAGATGTCGCGCCGGACTTCCTCGGCGAAATATTCGCCGGCGAAGATATGCGCGCCAGTACCGCGGCTGGTGACGAGGAGCTGATCCTTGCGCGCCTTGTCGGCATCGGCCTGCTTGATCCAGCCGTTTTCGACGAGACGATCGACGACGTAGTTGCGGCGCTCGATCGCGCGGTCGCGGTTGCGCACCGGATGCAGCGCCGCCGGCGCTTTCGGCAGCGCCGCCAGATACGAGGCTTCCGAGATCGTGAGTTCGTTCACCGACTTGTCGAAATAGACCAGCGACGCCGCGGCGATGCCGTAGGCGCCGAGGCCGAGATAGATTTCATTGAGATAGAGTTCGAGGATGCGGTCCTTCGAATAGGCGCGCTCGATGCGCATCGCCAGCAAGGCTTCCTTGATCTTGCGGGCGAAGGAGACCTCGTTGGTCAACAGGAAATTCTTTGCGACCTGCTGGGTGATGGTCGACGCACCCTGCGGCCGGCGGTTGGAACCGTAGTTCTGCGCATACAGCACCGCCGCGCGCGCCATGCCGGTGAAGTCGATGCCGCCATGCTCGTAGAAGTTCTTGTCTTCGGCCGCGAGGAACGCGTTGATGACGAGCTTCGGCACCGCCTGGATCGGCAGATAGAGCCGACGCTCCTTGGAATACTCGCCGAGCAGCGCGCCGTCGGAGGCGTGCACGCGCGTCATCACGGGCGGTTCATAATCCTGAAGCTGCGAATAGTCCGGCAAGTCCTTGGAGAAATGCCAGATCGCGCCGGCAACGCCGGCGACGCCAACCAGGAACACCACGGTTCCGGCGGCGAACAAGAAACCCAAAAACCGCACCAGCAAGCGCATGATCGAAGTTCCGTTCCAACCCTTGCGCCGTGACTTTCGGCGTCTGCCTTGCCATCAAAATCCAAGCGCTCAAGCCCTCGCCCAACGGACGGCCGTTGCGCGTACCAAAACGGGCCGACGGACAATAATGGCCGATTCCGAAGACCCTGCGGTCGTTTTCTATACCGCTGCCGCTGTGGCCAAACTAGGGCTTCCTCCATGGCATCGCGTGCATTTAATCAGCATTTTCATACGGCTTTTCATTTGCCGGGCCCGGCGGTTGCCAGCCGTTTGGCGAAAAATGCATCAATCGCCTGCGCCATCGATCCGACGGTCTTGTTCCGCCAGTTCTCCGACATCAGGAGTTCGAGGTCGCCCTTGTTCGAGACATAGCCGAGTTCGACCAGCACCGAGGGCACGTCCGGCGCCTTCAAGACGCGGAAGCCGGCAGATTTCAACGGGTGCTTGTGCATCCGCACCGTGGTCTTCATCTCGCCCATCAAGATGCGGGCGAACCGGTTTGAAAACGTTCGGGTCTCGCGCTGCGCCAGGTCGATCAGGATGTCGGCCACTTCGGTCGGCTCGTCGGTGAGATTGACGCCGCCAATGGCGTCCGACTTGTTCTCGGCCTCGGCCAGCCGCTCGGCTTCAGCATCGGAGGCCTTGTCAGACAAGGTGTAGATGGTGGCGCCGTGGGCATCGCCCTCGCGCCGCGGCAGGGCGTCGGCATGGATCGAGACGAACAGCGCGGCCGACTGGGTGCGTGCGACCTTCACGCGGTCGTTCAACGGAATGAACGTATCGTCCGTACGGGTCATGACGACGCGGTATTTGCCCGATTTCTCGATGCGATCGCGCAGCGCGAGGCCAAATCCGAGCACCAGATTCTTTTCCATCTCGCCGCCGGCCTGGGTGCCGTTGTCGATGCCGCCATGACCGGGATCGATCACGATCAGGGGACGGGTATCCTGCGCCTGTGCGGGCTTTGCCGCCGCCGCGGCATCGTCCGGCCCGACCGCGGCATTGGCCGCCGCAATCGCGGGCCTCAGTTCAGGGCGATTCTCGGGCGCCAGCAACTGCACGAAGGCGGTCCGGTCTACCTCTTCCAGCTCCAGCACCAGCCGCGGCGGCTGGTCGTTGGCCGCCTCCAGCACATAGGATTTCGCGACCTTGGCCGGTCCCGTCAGGTCGAACACGATTCGCGAACCGCCCGGCATGACAAGGCCATAGCGGAACGCCTTGACCAGCCCGCGCCCCGTGCTGCCGGTGCCCGCGGCCAGCTTGAAGCTGACCTGGGGAATATCAACGACCACGCGATAGGGATCGGCCAGCGCAAAGGCGCGAAACTGGATCGGCCTGTCGAGATCGAGGACGAAGCGGGTTTGTTTGCTATCGCCGGCCAGCCTTGCATCGGAGGCGACCGGAAAATTCGAGGCGGCGACCGGGGTTGGACTGGGGGCACTTGCCGCAGCGGGACCAGGCGCAGGCCCCTGCGCCGCGCTCGGGGTGATGAAATTGGCACACAGCAATGCTGCGGCGCACAACAGGCCGCGCCCCAGCAAAACCCGGTGATTTGCGCGGTTAGCCAACGATTCGACGCCTCCGAGCAGCTCTCTTACCGCATTAGGACCACAGGGTTAATCGAACCTTAAGGACCCAAAAGCGAAAAGGGATGAGTGTTGCCGTGCTGCGACGCTTCCCTTGAGTTCCCTTGCACCGGGCGGGCAATCCACGTATGTACGAGGTGCTGACGGCTAATACTCCCGGTTGTGTCGCGTTCAGCCTCCCGGTGCAGCGCCGGAACCTTCGAAGCCGAAGTTTCCTGCGTCTTTCCCGATCCCCTCCACAGCCAGCGCTGCGCGCGGCTGACACGGAGTGGCGGTTTCGAGCCCGAGCGGCGTCCGCTCCCAGGTACTAACTTGCAAGGTACTATCTTGCTCCAGGGACGGTTTAAAACACGGCAGAACCGATTATCCGGACCCCCAAACGGTCCGATATGCGATGGCCGGCGAGCGCTTTGGCGCCGCGCCGGGCCTTCAGCGATAGACAAGGCGGTCAATTTTGCCGCCAACATGTTCAGACGGGCCGACGCTTGATGCGCCAGACTGTGTTGCCGACCAGGATCCACGGATCGATCGCGCCGATGCGAAGCGAAAGCTTCGCGCGTCGCCTTGTTCCGGTGGGTCCCCGTTCGGCGCGGCGCCAAGGTTTGCGTTTTGGCCTTCCCCTCACCCCCGAATCAGGTGGACCGTCGCGTCACCGGGCCGCGCAATATGCGCGCGCCTTGCACCGCGCCCGCCGCCGTCAAGAGCTCCAAAATGCCCAACAAGATGTTGATCGATGCCACCCACCCGGAAGAGACCCGGGTCGTCGTGGTCCGCGGCAATCGCGTCGAAGAATTTGATTTCGAGACCGCCCAGCGCAAACAACTGCGCGGCAATATCTACCTCGCCAAGGTCACGCGCGTAGAGCCGTCGCTGCAGGCGGCCTTCATCGAATATGGCGGCAACCGCCACGGCTTCCTAGCCTTCAGCGAAATCCATCCCGACTATTACCAGATCCCGGTCGCCGACCGGCAGGCACTGATCGAGGCCGACGAACGCGCCCATCGCGAGGCCGAGGAAGAGAGCGAGAACCGCTCCTCCAACCGTCACCGCGGCCGTTCGCGCCACCGCAACGCCCGCCGCCGCGGCCATGGCGAGCGAGTCCAGAGCGACGTCGTCGACAACGCCGCGATCGATCCGGCGCAGGCCGCCCAGCCCTATGAAGGCGAGGCGCAGCGCTTGCATGAAGGCGCGCACCCCGACGAAGCCCACGCCCATGATGCCGATCACCATCCCGCCGATACAGCCGGCCACGATCATGAGCACGTTGCGCATGATCACGACGATCATTCGCATGAACATGGTCGTCCCCAGGAAGACCACGTCCAAGATCACGCCCCTGATTATGCCGCGGCCGAAGCCCCGGTAGCCTCATTGCAATCCGATGCGGCACCGGTTGAGGCCGTCGCCGCGCCGGCAGAGACAACGGCCAGCGCCGAAAGCCACGAGGATCATGCGCATCACGACGAGCCGGCGCATGACGCACGGCACGACGACGAACACGCGCTCGAAAACGCCGCCCATGCCGATGATGCGCCGCGCGCCGAGCATGCCGGCGAGGAATACGCCGCCGCCTCCCACGAGGATCGTGCCCCCGCGCCGGAAGGCGACGAGCAAGACGACGAAGCGCAGGACGATGAAGACGATGGCGACGATGCCGAAGAGGAAGTCGTCGAATCCGTCGGTGGCGACGATGTGCTCGAGGAAGTGCCGGAGCGCGCCTTCCGCCCGCGCCGCCAGTACAAGATCCAGGAAGTCATCAAGCGCCGCCAGGTCATGCTGGTGCAGGTCGTCAAGGAAGAGCGCGGCAACAAGGGCGCGGCGCTGACCACCTATCTGTCATTGGCCGGCCGTTACGCCGTGTTGATGCCCAACACCGCGCGCGGCGGCGGCATCAGCCGCAAGATCACCTCGGCCCAGGACCGTTCGCGGCTCAAGGAAGTGGTGCAGGATCTCGACGTGCCCGAGGGCATGGGCATCATCCTGCGCACCGCCGGTGCCTCGCGCACCAAGCCCGAAATCAAGCGCGACTTCGAATATCTGATCCGCATGTGGGAAACCGTGCGCGACATGACGCTGAAGTCGCAGGCGCCGACGCTGGTCTACGAGGAAGGCTCGCTGATCAAGCGTTCGCTGCGCGACCTCTACAACAAGGAAATCGACGAAATCCAGGTCGCCGGCCAGGCCGGCTATGATGAAGCCCGCGACTTCATGAAGATGCTGATGCCCTCGAACGTGCGGGCGGTCCGGCAATATCGCGACGGCCAGCCGCTGTTCTCAAGGATGGGCGTCGAGAGCCAGCTCGATGCGATGTTCTCGCCGACGGTGCAATTGCGCTCGGGCGGCTACATCGTCATCAACCAGACCGAAGCTTTGGTCTCGATCGACGTCAACTCCGGCCGTTCGACCCGCGAGCACCACATCGAGGACACCGCGCTCAAGACCAACCTCGAAGCCTCCGAGGAAGTCGCGCGGCAGCTGCGTCTGCGCGATCTCGCAGGCCTGATCGTCATCGACTTCATCGACATGGACGAGAAGCGCAACAACCGCGCGGTCGAGCGCAAGTTGAGCGACTGCCTGCGGCAGGACCGCGCCCGCATCCAGGTCGGCCGCATCTCGCATTTCGGCCTGTTGGAAATGTCACGCCAGCGCATCCGCGCCAGCGTGCTGGAGAGTTCGACCGAGCCCTGCGCACATTGCGGCGGCAGCGGCCATGTCCGCTCGGTGTCGTCGGTGGCACTGCAATTGCTGCGCGGCATCGAAGAAATTCTGATGAAGGGCGCGACCCACAATCTGGTGGTGCGCACCCGCACCGACGTCGCGCTCTACGTCCTCAACCACAAGCGCGGACATCTGCGCGATCTCGAAAACGCCTTCAAGGTCACGCTTGCGGTGGTCGCCGATCCCACCGTGGCCGGCCAGCAATCGTTCATCATCGATCGCGGCGAACAGGTGCACACGCTGGAAGCAGCCAAGGCCTTGCTCGCAGCGCAGGCCGCGGCCTCCCCGTCCCAGGTCGAGGAAGCCTATGACGACGAAGAGCCGTTCGACATCGAAGGTGAAGTCGAGACCGAAGAGACCGAAGGTCTGACCGAGGAAGCCGCAGGCGGCGAAGAAGTCGCCGGTGAAAGCGAAGCCGACGGCCACCGCCGCAAGCGGCGCCGGCGCCGCCGCGGCCGTGGTGAGCCGCGTGAAGGCGGCGCCCCGCGCGAGGACAATGACGCCCTGCGCGTTGCACCCGAAAGCGCTGATGGCGCGGTCGCGGTTGCCGACGACGGCGAAGCCGAAGCCGACGACGACGAGGGCGACGAACAGGGAGCTGTTGCGCGCGGCGAACAGGGACCAAACGGCGAGCGGCGCCCGCGCCGTCGCGGACGTCGCGGCGGACGCCGCCGGCGTGGCGGCGGACCGGAAGACGGTCTCGCCGGATCGATCTCCGACGAACTCGGACCGACCCCGGTTTCGGAAGTCACCAGCGCGGTTGCCGATTTCGACGGCCCCTCGGCTGAGCCGGCTCCGACATTGGTTGAACCCGAGCCCGTTTCGCAGCCGCCGCAACCGCAGTGGCAGCCCGCGGAGCACGCCTCGCCCGAAACCGTCAGCAGCGCGCCGACGCCGACGCCCGAGGAAACCGCACAGGAGGCCGACCGGGCCGCCGCGCGGCGGCGTTCGACGGTGCGCGAAAAAGTCTCGTTCCTGACCAGCGCCCCGTCCGAGCCAGCACCGGCCGTCAGCCATAGCGAGGCGGAGCCGGCGGCAACGGCCCCTGCTCCCGCGCCCGCTGAACCCGCGCCTGCCGCAACCAGCGAAGCCGCGCCGCGCAAGGCCGGCTGGTGGTCACGGCGTTTCGGCAGCGGCGAGTAAGCGAACTGAACCCAAAAGAAAAACCGCCCGGCAAAACCGGGCGGTTTTTTATTGCATCAGGACGGTCCCGAAGACGCCGACCGTCAATCGGTCGTCAGCGCCGTCGCCATGTCCGCCGGATCGATCTGCCTGTCGAGATTGGCGTGCAGCTTCTCTTGGTCGAGTTCGCCCTCCCACCACGACACCACTATGCAGGCGACGCCATTGCCGCAGAGGTTGGTCAGCGCGCGGCACTCGCTCATGAACTTGTCGATGCCAAGCACGATGGCCATGCCGGGCACCAGCCGCGGATCGACCACCGCGAGCGTCGCCGCCAGCGTGATGAAGCCCGCACCTGTTATGCCCGAGGCGCCCTTCGAGGTCAGCATCGCCACCAACAGGATGGTGATCTGCTGGCCCATCGTGAGATCGAAACCGAGCGCCTGCGCAATGAACAGCGTCGCCAGCGTCATGTAGATGTTGGTGCCGTCGAGGTTGAACGAATAACCGGTCGGCACCACCAGGCCGACGACCGATTTCGAACAGCCGAGCCGCTCCAGCTTTTCCATCAGCGAAGGCAGCGCGCTCTCGGACGACGAGGTGCCGAGCACGATCAGCAGCTCATCCTTGATGTAGGACAGGAACTTGAAGATCGAGAAACCGACCGTGCGGGCGATGGTGCCGAGCACGATAAAGACGAACAGCGCCGCGGTGACATAGAAGGTCGCGATCAGCCCGACCAGGTTCACGATGGCGCCGGTGCCGAACTTGCCGATGGTATAGGCCATGGCGCCGAACGCGCCAATCGGCGCGGCCCTCATCACGATCGCGATCACGCCGAACACCGCATGCGCTGCGTCGTCGATGAAGGAACGCAGGCTATGGCCACGCTTGCCGAGCGCCATGACTGAAAAGCCGAACAGGATCGAAAACAGCAGCACCTGCAGGATTTCGCCCTGCGCGAAGGCGCCGACGACGGTGTCGGGAATGATGTGCAGGAAGAAATCGACCGACTTCTGGGCCTCGGCCTGCTTGGCAAAGCCGGCGACCTTGGCCGCGTCAGCCATCGCGCCGCCAAAGCCATGGCCCGGCTTGACCACATTGCCGATGAGCAGCCCGATCATCAGCGCAAAGGTCGAGACGATTTCGAAATAGACCAGCGCCTTGATGCCGATGCGGCCGACCTTCTTGGCGTCCTGGATATGGGCGATGCCCGACACCACGGTGCAGAAGATGATCGGCGCGATCACCATCTTGATCAGCTTGATGAAGCCGTCACCGAGCGCCTTGATCCAGTCGTTGGTCGCGAGCGCCGGCCACAGCCAGCCGGTCAGCGCGCCGAGCACGATGGCGATCAGCACCTGGACGTAGAGAATCTTGTACCAGGGCCTGCCTGCGCTCACCGGCGCTTCAGCCGCAATCGTTGCCGCCATGACGTCTACTCCCGTTCGACCTGCGGCGTTCTGCCACACCCCCGCCCGCTAGCACAGCCAAATTATTTCGGCCAGCGGAAATCGGTGGCGTTGCGCCGGTGTCCGAACGGGATCGGTCAGCGGCGGTCGAATGGGCGGCGGAACAAAGGTACGAGCGTAGCGCCGAGCGCGTTCTTGATCAGCGACGCCGCGATGAACGGCGCTATGCCGACCAGCCATGCCTTTTCTACGCCGAGCTTGATGCCAAATGCCAGCCAGACAAACCCGGCGGCAAGAATGATGACGTGGCCGAGTCCCATGGCGACGAAAAGCAGGGGTACTGACCGATCCCAGCCACGCTCGCTCAGCCATCCCGTGACGAAGGCCGCCGCCACGAAGCCGTAAAGATATCCGGCCGTGGGACCGAGCAACGGCGCAAGACCGCCGACGGGGCCTGCAAACACCGGAAATCCGATCGCACCTTCGGCGAGATAGGCCACAACCGTTGCGCTGCCGAGGCGCCAGCCATAGGCCGCCCCGATCATCAATACGACCAGCGTCTGCAGCGTCATCGGCACGTAGGGCAAAGGCAGATTGACCTTCGCCGACAGGGTCAGCAGCGCGGTTCCCAATGCAATCAGGATCACGCCGCGCATCAGTCCGGATCGATTTACGGGATGCGGCCACAGAACGGCGGCGAGCGGAAAATGCGGTGCAACGGCAGGCTGAGATGTGTCGGACAAGATGGTTCCCCGATTTAGATGGCAGATATGGATGAGTGATGGTGGCTGATGCGCTCTACCCGAGCCACTTCGCGATGCGGCCCACGGCTTCGCGCATCTCGTCGGAAGAGCGTGCATAGGAGAAGCGCACAAAGGCGCGTCCGTGGATCGGGTCGAAATCGACGCCCGGCGTAGCCGCGACGTGCGCCTTCTCCAGCATCCGGCCGGCGAATTCAAAGCTGTCGGACGTGAATTGCGAGACGTCGGCATAGAGATAGAACGCGCCGTCGGCCGGCAGGAAATTGGTCAGGCCGGCCTTCGGCAATCCATCGATCAGGATGCGACGGTTCTCCTGATAGCCGCGCTTGATCGCTTCCATTTCCGCGGCCCCCTCGAACGCGGCCTCGGCTGCGATCTGCGACAGCGTCGGCACCGAGATCGACAGGTTCTGCTGCAACCGCTCGATCGGCCGCACCAGCGGCTCCGGCACCACCATCCAGCCGACACGCCAGCCGGTCATGCAGAAATATTTCGAGAACGAATTGATCACCAAGGCCTGTGGCGACAACTCGGCGGCGGACACCGCCGGAAATGCGTAATCGAGGCCGTGATAGATCTCGTCCGAGATGAAGCGAATGCCGGCGCTGTCGGCCGCCGCCATCAGGCTCGTGAGCGCTTCGCGGGACATCATGGTTCCCGTCGGATTGGCGGGACTGCCGACCAGCACGCCCTTGAGCGGCGTCTTGCGATGCGCCGCCAGCAACGCTTCGCCGGTCAGCGCGTGGCGCGTCTCGCTCGTGGTCTCGATCAGCACCGGCTCGCAGCCGAGCGCGGTGAGGATGTGCCGATACGGCGGATAACCGGGCACGGTCACCGCCACGCGGTCGCCCGGTTCGAACATCGCAAGGAAGGCCAGGATGAAACCGCCCGACGAGCCCGTGGTGACCACGATCCGCTCGGGATCAACGCTGCAGCCGTAAGTATCGCGGTAGTGCCGGGCGATGCGCGCGCGCAGAGACGGAATGCCGAGCGCGGAGGTATAATCGATCCGGCCGTCGTCGAGCGCGAGACGCGCCGCCGCCAGCGCGGTCTTTGGAGCTGACGCAGCCGGCTGGCCGACCTCCATGTGAATGACGTGGCCGCCGGCCGCCTCGATGCGGGCCGCCGCCGCCATCACGTCCATCACCATGAAAGGTGGAACATCGCTCCGGCTGGAAGCCGTTAGCAGGGTTTTCGCAGCGTCTCTAAGAGTCGATTCGAGCATCACTATCTGCAATTTGATCGGCTCGCGCCGATTTCGAGTTCCGGCACCCGTTAACGCCCCAGACTGGCCGTATTCGGTGGCTCCTTATAGCGCTTTCAAGCCAAGTGGATACCGGTCCGCGGGAAGAAAAAAGCGTCAAAACAAGAGACTGGCGTTCGGTTCTGATTTAATCAGGGCTGCCCGGCCCGACCGCCGATTGACCGCCAGTTCCGCCGCCAACGCCCAATAGATTGCTTCATGCTGTTCCGCCTCGCGCACCGCAAAACGACGTTGAAACTGACCGCCCTCGCCACGGCGGCCGCGCTTGTCATGACGCCGACGCTCGCGGCGGCCCAGAATAAGGGCCCCCCGGTGCTGCGCGATACCGAGTCGGAGCAATTGCTGCGCGACTACACAAGGCCGATCCTGCGCGCCGCCGGCATGGAGAAGCAGAACATCCAGATGGTGATCATCAACGAAGGCGTCTTCAACGCTTTCGTCGCCGACGGCCGCCGCATCTTCGTCAACTATGGCGCGATGATGCAATCGGAGACGCCGAACCAGATCATCGGCGTGCTCGCGCACGAGACCGGCCATCTGGCCGGCGGTCACCTCGCAAAACTTCGCGAGCGGCTGGCGGAAGCGCAGACCCAGATGATCATCGCGATGCTGCTCGGCGCCGGCGCCATGGTGGCGGGCACGCGCGGTGGCGGCAATAACGGCCTGGCCAATGCCGGCGCCGCCGCGATGTCGGCACCCGCCGAGGTGATCAAGCGCACCCTGCTTTCCTATGTGCGGCAGCAGGAGGAAAATGCCGACAAGGCCGGGGTGAAATTCCTCAATGCCACCGGCCAGTCGGCCCGCGGCATGTACGAGACCTTCAAGCGCTTCTCCGACGAGAGCCTGTTCGCGGCGCGTGGCGCAGACCCCTACGTGCAGTCGCACCCGATGCCGGCCGAGCGCGTCCGCGCCCTGGAGGAGCTCGCGCGTTCCAGCCCCTATTGGGACAAGAAGGACGACCCGGCCCTGCAAATGCGCCACGACATGGTGCGCGCCAAGATCTCCGGCTTCATGGAGCGGCAGGACACCGTGTTCCGGCGCTATCCGCTGTCCAACACCAGCGTGCCTGCGCGTTATGCGCGCGCCATCACCACCTATCTGCATGGCGACCTGCGCAGCGCGCTGGCCCAGATCGACGGCCTGATCCAGTTGCAACCGGCCAATGCCTATTTCTACGAACTCCGCGGCCAGGCTTTGCTGGAAGGCGGCAAGCCGGCCGAGGCCATCGCGCCGCTGCGCAAGGCCGCACAGCTTTCCAACAACGCCCCGCTCATCGAGATGTTACTTGGGCAGGCGCTGGTGGCGTCCGACAACAAGGCCTACACCGAAGAGGCGATCGCGATCCTGCGCTCGGCACTGGCGCGCGAGACCGAAGCCCCGATCGGCTACATGCAGCTCGCGATGGCCTATGGCCGCAAGGGCGACTACGCGCAGGCCGATCTGGCATCGGCCCAAGCCGCGTACCTGCGCGGCGACAACAAGACCGCGCGCGACCTCGCCTCGCGGGCCAAGACGCGGTTCGCGATCGGGACCCCGGGATGGGTCAAAGCTGACGATATTGTGAGCGCCAAACCGCTTCCCGGCCAAAGAAGCAACTAGCGCCGCTACCGGAAATAAACTGAGTTGCACTACAACCGAACCTGAACACCCAGCGTATTCCAAGAGCCGGCCTTCAAGCGAACGGCCCGGAACTCGCCACCCAAGGATTTACCGATGCCTTTGCTCCGTTACCTTGCTTCCGCCCTGCTTGCGATCGCCCTGTGCGGCGCGTCGCTGCCGGCTTCCGCGCAGAGCTTCTCCGATGTCCAGCGCAAAGACATCGAGACCATCGTCCGGGAGTACCTGATCGCCCATCCCGAGGTGCTGGAAGAGGCGATGGCCGAACTGACCAGGCGCCAGTCCGCCGCCGAAGCCGAGAAGCATCAGGCCGGCATCGCCAAGAATGCCAATGCGATCTTCAACTCGCCGCGCAACGTGACGCTCGGCAACAAGGACGGCGACGTCACCTTCGTCGAGTTCTTCGATTACAATTGCGGCTACTGCAAGCGCGCGATGCTCGACATGATGGAATTGATGAAGGGCGATCCCAAGCTGAAGGTCGTGCTCAAGGAATTCCCGGTGCTGAGCACAGGTTCAGTCGAAGCCGCCCAGGTCGGCGTCGCGGTGCGGATGCAGGATCCGACCGGAAAGAAATATCTCGACTTCCACCAGAAGCTGCTCACCGGCCGCGGGGCCGCCGACAAGGCTCGTGCCATGGCGGTCGCCAAGGAAGCCGGCCTCGACATGGCCAGACTCGAAAAGGATCTGGCGAGCCCCGAAATCCGCGCAACGCTCGAGGAGAACATGAAGCTCGCCGAAGCCATGGGCATGAACGGCACCCCGAGCTATGTGATCGGCAAGCAGGTCGTGATCGGCGCGGTCGGCGTCGAGACCCTCAAGGAAAAGATCGGCATCGCCCGCTGCGGCAAGGCGACTTGCTGAAGCCAGACGCGGATCATTCGACGGACAAAATCCGGCTGCATCGCAGCCGGATTTTTTTTGCCCGCACGCTTGCTGCGACTGAACCGCGGCGACGCCGCCAGCCACTAAGAGGGCTCCAACCAACAGGACCCCCGCATGAGCCTGGCGCCGCCAACCACCGCTTACGACCTCGAACTGCTCAAGACCGCGCCCGCCCGCGGCACCGCTACTGATCACGGCTGGTGCTACGGGCTGCCGCCCGGAATCACCGAGAGCCAATGGCCGCTCAGCCCATGGGACGGCTTTCCGATGCAGCCGGGCTTCACGCTGAAACTGCCCGAACAATATCGCACCAAGGGCGCGGACTATGTCGCGCTCACGATGTTTGCCGATCAACAGCATGACGAGCCGCGCGAAGTCGAAGCCGTGGCCGAATATCTCGCCTCAGAGGCATCGGACCGTCCGGCCGATCCCGATCTGTTGCCGTACTGGCTCTACAAGCAGAACCGGCACCGGATGGAATTCCGGATGAAGGACGAGATCGACCACAATTTCGCAGCGATCTGGCTGACGGAAGCCGAGTTCGCAGGACCGCTGTGTCAGCCCCCTCGCCTCGCCGGCAACGCGCTGCTGCACGCGAATCCGCCGCCGCCCTGGTTTGAGAGCGGTTCGGCGCGCGCGGTGTTCGATCTTCAGATCGGCCGCTATGACAACGTCGACGAAATC
This sequence comes from Bradyrhizobium sp. AUGA SZCCT0176, assembly GCF_018130145.1. Classification (GTDB taxonomy): domain Bacteria; phylum Pseudomonadota; class Alphaproteobacteria; order Rhizobiales; family Xanthobacteraceae; genus Bradyrhizobium. The sequence continues at coordinate 222,271 of NZ_JAFCMB010000008.1, forward strand.
GTCAACAAGTACTGGTACCGGCTGTTCGGGCGCGTGCCCGAGATCGGCCACCACGCCTACGGCATTGCGCTCGCTGTGCGCGACGGCGATCCCAATGTCGGCCGTGCGCCGCGCGACAAGCTGTTGCACAAGGATGAACTCGGCAATTACATCGCGCCCTACAGCAAGGGCGGCGAGCGGTTCGAACTGGAGCGGCTGTCGGGGCGCAATCATCTCGGCGGCACGATGTTTCCCTGCCAATGGACGCCGAAATACAGCGCGACCTATCTCGAGATCGAAGAGCACTTTGGTGGCTTCAATTTCGGCGGCGGCAACGCGCAGCTCGATCTCGAAACGATGGAGTTCGACTGGGCCTGCGGTTAACGGCGTTTTCGAGCAAAAGCCTGCCCCGCACTTGATGCGGGGTGGGCAACCGGTACGGGGCAAGAAAACGCGGCTTGCCAAGTTGGGTTTCAAATTCACCGCGCGTTCATCAAACAAACCTGATGGAACCGCGAATAGACAGGAACATCGCACATCTCCCTTCGTTGTCGGTGCGGGCAATGCATCCACGTGAGGAGAAACGTATGACCAATCGCTTTATGATTTCCGTAGCAGCAGCGGCGCTGATCGCCGGCACCGGGTTTGCGAATGCGCAAGGCACGGGCAACCAGGGTGGCGCCGCGACCCAGCAGACCGCGCCGTCTCCCGGCGGGGCTGGATCGATGCAGCGTGATCCCGGCGGCGCTTCCGACATGAAGGGCGCAAAGGGCGCGGAATCCAACGAGAAGATGCCGTCCAGCAAGAGCGCGCAGGACACCAAGTCGCCGGCGGGTGAGAAGTCGAAGAGCATGAGCTCCGAGACCGAAACCAAGGGCGGTAAGGACATGAAGGCCGAGGGCCGCGACAGCAAGACCGGCATGGATAAGAGCGCAACCGACAGCAAGGGCGCTGCCGACAGCAAGACCGGCACCGCCCAGACCAAGGGCGCGGCCGACACCAAGGCGCAGACCACGGGCAACGCCGCCACCTCGGCGACCGCGGCTCCGCCAGCCGAGAAGCGTACGCAGATCGTCTCCGCCATCAAGACGGAGAAGATCCAGGAGACCACCAACGTCAACTTCAACATCTCGGTTGGCGCCACTGTGCCTTCGACCGTCCGCTTCCACCCGCTTCCGCCCCGGATCGTCGAGATCTATCCGGAGTGGCGCGGCTATCAGGTGATCCTGGTTGGCGGCCGCTACGTCATCGTGCGCCCGACAACGCATGAGATCGTCTACATCATCGAAGGCTAACGGCTGACGATAGCCAACGATCCCCCGACTTCGGGGCGGGCAGCAATGCCCGCCCCGTTTTTTTCCCGTGTAGAGCATGCGCGCTATCGGCGGCCGCACGGTCACGACACAAAATCGCGAAAACAACCCCTTGCAAAGTAAGGATGGCCCCGGCGCGCAGCTCGCGGGCGGCGTGTGGAAGAAGAAAAAAATTCCTGGTCCGCCGCACCGACACCGCCCGCACCACCCTCGCCTCAACCATCGGCGCAAAAGCAGCAAGCTCCCAATGGCTCCAACGCCAATGCCGCCAAGCCGCCAGCGGCGGCAAAGCCCGCACCCGCGGTCAGGCTCACGCCGCCGGAGAACAAGCCGGCCGAAGGCCAGCCCAAGTAGACCGACCCACGAGCCAGCGAGCGACCGACCATGCTACCCGACGAAGCCCTGAAATCGATGAAGGTGATGTTCGCAACGCCCTGCTACATCTCTGCGGTCAGCATGCATTACGTCACCAGCATCTTCGAGCTGACCCATCACTGCAACCGGTTCGGACTTGAATGCATCCTGCACATGCATTCGGAAAGCCTGATCACCCGCTCGCGCAACAACATGGTGCGCAAGTTCCTGTCCGACGAGACGCTGACCCATCTGTTCTGGATCGACTCCGACATCACCTTCTCGCCGCAGTCAGTCTGCCGCCTGCTTTTGATCGACCGCGACGTCGCCGCCGGCGTCTATCCGATGAAGAATTTCAACTGGCCCGCCGCCGGCCTGCCGCATGGCACCACGCGGGCGCAATTCGAGGACCGCTATACCGAGTATCCGTTCAATCCGGTCGGCCATGGCACCGAGCGCGTCTCAAGCTATGCCGACGCCGACGGCTTCGTCGAGGTCGCGGAGGCGCCGACCGGCTTCATGTGCATCAAGCGCGAAGTCTTCACGCGCATGATGGAAAAGTATCCCGAGCTGAAATACACGCCGGACGGGCCGCCGGGCCATCCGGAGGCACATCTGCACTGGCTGTTCTTCGACTGCATGATCCGGATTCCGGCCGCTATTTGTCGGAGGATTACGCGTTCTGCCGGCGCTGGATCGACATCGGCGGCAAGGTCTGGATCGACCTGCAGTGCAAGCTGATGCATCTCGGCCAGCACAATTTCCGCGGCGACCTCGCCGAAAGCCTGCGGTTGCAGAATCGCTGGTAATGGGACCGACGGCTGGGCGGAGACCGGGCCGACCGCTCTTTAACCTTGGTTAACGAGCAATTTCCGTAGGTTCCATAGGCCTTTTTACGAACCGGATGAGGCATTTGAGGGGTGTTCAAAACCCCCATCAGGCTTCCCCTTGGCCGCGTTGTTACCTATAACCCCGCGACCTACCTGCCCCCTTTTGCTGGAATCCGGATGGCCCAGGCCTTAGCTGAAAAAGCCTCAACCCCGACAATCCTTGTGCTCAACGGCCCGAACCTCAATTTGTTGGGGACGCGCGAGCCCGAGACCTATGGCCATGCCACCCTCGCCGATGTCGAGAAATTGTGCGCGGAGACGGCCACTCAATTCGGCCTCGTGGCCGATTGCCGGCAGTCCAACCGCGAAGGCGAGCTGATCGATTTCATCCATGAGGCCCGCGCCAAGCAAATGGTCGGCATCATCATCAATGCCGGCGGCTATTCCCACACCTCGATCGCGCTGCATGACGCGCTGGTCGGGGTGAAGATCCCGACCGTTGAAGTGCACATCAGCAATATCCACGCCCGCGAGAGTTTCCGGCACCATTCGTTCACGGCCAAAGCCGCCTTCGCATCGCTGTGCGGATTCGGCATCGACGGCTACCGGCTCGCAATCAACGGCCTTGCCGCCAAAATCGGCGTCAAGGCAAAAGCCTGACATCAAGAGCCTGCATCAAGAGCCCGCATCAAAGCCTGGCGCTTCAGCCGTCATCACCCAGAGAATTCCGGACCCCGCATATGGCGAGCAAGCCTGACACCAAATCAGCCGCAAATTTCAAGAGCGACGACAGTGCGCTGATCCGCGAACTGGCGTTGCTGCTGGATGAAACCAGCCTCACCGAAATCGAGATCGAGCGCGCCGGCCTGCGGGTGCGCGTGGCGCGCAACATCACCGTCACAGCTTCGATGCCGGGCAATTACCAGCAGGCCCCGTCGGCGCACGCGGCATCGGCCGCGAACGTGACCCCGGCGGCGATCGCCGATCTGGCCAAGCATCCCGGCGCCGTCCCCTCGCCGATGGTCGGCACCGCCTATTCGGCGCCCGAACCCGGCGCCAAGCCGTTCATCGAGGTCGGCACCAAGGTGTCGGTGGGACAGACCCTGCTGATCATCGAAGCCATGAAGACGATGAACCAGATTCCATCGCCGCGCGCGGGCACCGTGACGCAGATTCTCGTCGAGGACGGCCAGCCGGTCGAATTCGGCGAGCCGCTGGTGATCATTGAATAGAATCCGTCAACGTCAGGCGCTGCGATGTTCGACAAGATCCTGATAGCCAATCGCGGTGAGATCGCGCTGCGCGTGCTGCGCGCGTGCAAGGAGCTCGGCATCTCCACTGTCGCCGTGCATTCCACCGCCGACGCCGACGCGATGCATGTGCGGCTTGCCGACGAAAGCGTCTGCATCGGGCCGCCGCCGTCAAAGGACAGCTATCTCAACATCCCCTCGCTGCTCGCGGCCTGCGAGATCACCGGCGCCGATGCCGTGCATCCCGGCTACGGCTTCCTGTCCGAGAACGCCCGCTTCGCCGAGATTCTCGCCGAGCACAATCTGCATTTCATCGGTCCGAAGGCCGAGCACATCCGCCTGATGGGCGACAAGATCGAAGCCAAGAAGACCGCCAAGAAACTCGGCATTCCCGTGGTGCCCGGCTCCGACGGCGCGGTCGGCCCCGAAGACGACGCGATGGCGATCGGCGAGGCGATCGGCTTTCCGGTGCTGGTCAAGGCCGCTGCCGGTGGCGGCGGACGCGGCATGAAAGTCGCGCACACCGCTGATGAGCTGTTGATGGCGCTTTCGACCGCCTCCAACGAGGCCAAATCCGCGTTCGGCGACGCTTCGGTCTATCTCGAGAAATACCTGACCAAGCCGCGCCACATCGAAATCCAGGTGCTGGGCGATGGCCGCGGCGGCGCCATCCATCTCGGCGAACGCGACTGTTCGCTGCAGCGCCGCCACCAGAAGGTCTGGGAAGAAGGCCCCTCACCGGTTCTCTCTGCCGCCGCGCGCGCCAAGATCGGCGCCACCTGCGCCAAGGCGATGCAGGACATGAAATATCTCGGTGTCGGCACCATCGAGTTTCTGTACGAGGACGGCGAGTTCTATTTCATCGAAATGAACACCCGCATCCAGGTCGAGCATCCCGTTACCGAGAGCATTACCGATATCGATCTCGTGCTGGAACAGATCCGCATCGCCGCCGGCGGCGACCTGCCGGTGACGCAGGACGAAGTCGCCATCATCGGCCACGCCATCGAATGCCGCATCAATGCGGAAAACCCGGAGACCTTTCGTCCCTCGCCGGGAAAGATCACGCAATTCCATGCACCCGGCGGCCTCGGCGTCCGGATCGATTCCGCCGTCTATCAGGGTTACGTCATCCCGCCCTATTACGACTCGCTCGTCGGCAAGCTGATCGTTCACGGCAAGACCCGCGGCGAATGCCTGATGCGGCTGCGCCGCGCGCTGGACGAGATGGTGGTCGAAGGTATCGAGACCACCCTGCCGCTGTTCCGCGCCCTGGTCCGCGAGCCCGGCATCATCGACGGCGACTACCATATCCATTGGCTCGAGCAGTACCTCGCCGGCCAGGCGGCGAAGACCAAAAGTTCCTAGCCATGCCCTGAACCGGCCCTGCTGCCCGTGGAACCAATCGTTCCCTCGGGCGTTGAGCCGTATTGGGGGCCTGTCTGGCAGGGGCGGTTTGTTTCGTTTGTTCATAACGCGAGATCATTGTGAACACTAAAGCCCAGCGCCGCCGCGCTTTGGGGCAAATCCTGCTGCTTGCGGCGGGCTTTTCGGTGCTGGTGGCGATCAGCGCCTTATCGGTCATTCTCGTTCATGAGGCCCGCAAGGACAGCGGCAAGGTCGTGCATACGGTCGAGGTCGAGAACCAGCTTTCGACCTTGCTGTTGCAGATCCGTCGCGCCGAAAGCTCGGCGCGCGGCTATCTCCTGACCTCAGAGCCGCGCTTCCTGACCGAGCATGAGTCCGCCACCGCGACCATCCTCCCCGATATCGACAAGCTGACCCGGCTAACTTCGGACAATCCGGTCCAGACCGAGAACGCCCGGCAGCTGCGCCCGCCGGTCGAAGCCCGGCTTGCCGAATTTGCCAGGGCCATCGCATTCGTCAAACGCAACGATCTTGCCGGCGGCATCGCGATGCTGCGTGAGGCCGGCGCCGGCGACTCCGTCCAGAAGATCGGCGAGCTCAGCAACGCGATGCGCGCCGAGGAAGACCGGCTGTTCGCTCTGCGCACCGCGACCGCGGACCGCACGCAGCAACTGGCATCGGCAGTGACGGTGGCGGGCTCCGGCCTCGTGATCGCGCTCCTCGGCATCGCGATCTTGCAGGTGCGCCGCTCCTCGCGCGCCCGCGACGATGCCGAAACCCAATTGCGCGACAACAATATCAACCTCGAAACCACGATCGACGAGCGCACCGCCGATCTGCGCGAGGCCAATGACGAGATCCAGCGCTTCGCCTATATCGTCAGCCACGATCTGCGCTCGCCGCTGGTGAACATAATGGGCTTTACCAGCGAACTTGAGGAACTGCGCGGCGACATCTTCAAGCGGATTGCGACCCTGGCGCGCGTGCAATCGGCCACGCCGGCGACAGCTGATAACGCCACCGATAGCGCCGAGCCCGTCCTCGAAGGACCCGACAAGCAATTGTCGGAAGACTTCACCGAGGCGCTGGGCTTCATCAAATCCTCGATCGCCAAGATGGATCGGCTGATCTCGGCCATCCTCAACCTCACCCGCGAAGGCCGGCGCGAATTCGAACCGGTGCGGATCGAAACCCGCGAACTGATCGAGGGCATTGTCGCAACGGTGGCGCACCAGGCCGCTGAAGCCGAGGCGCAGATCCGGATCGAACCGCTGCCGAACATCGTCAGCGACCGTCTGGCGCTGGAGCAGATTTTCTCCAATCTGATCGAAAATGCACTGAAATACCTCAAGACCGGCGTTCCCGGCGACATCCAGGTGCGCGGCCGCACCAAGCTCGGCTTTGCCATTTTCGAGATCACCGACAATGGGCGCGGTATTGACCCCAAGGATCATCAGCGCATTTTCGAGCTGTTCCGCCGCGCCGGAACCCAGGACAAACCCGGGCAAGGCATTGGTCTTGCGCACGTCCGCGCGCTGGTGCGGCGGCTCGGCGGAACCCTGTCGGTCGCCTCGGAACTTCACAACGGCAGCACATTCACGATTACACTGCCGATCAATTGGACCATTCGTAACCGGAACACACAGTCATGAGTAATCCAGTCACTATCATCATGATCGAGGACGATGAGGGCCATGCCCGCCTGATCGAGCGGAACATCCGCCGTTCCGGCGTCAACAACGAGATCATCCCGTTCACCAGCGGTACAGCTGCGCTGAAGTACCTGTTCGGCAAGGATGGAACGGGCCTTGTTCACAAGGGCAACGCCCTATTGATCCTGCTCGATCTCAACCTGCCCGACGCGTCGGGCATCGATATCCTGAAGCAGGTCAAGGACAACAAATATCTCAAGGCGACCCCGGTCGTGGTGCTGACCACGACCGACGATTCCCATGAAATAAAGCGTTGCTACGACCTCGGTTGCAACGTGTACATCACCAAGCCGGTGAATTACGAAAGCTTCGCCAACGCCATTCGCCAGCTCGGCCTGTTCTTTTCCGTCATCCAGGTACCGCCAGCCGCCACATGACAACAGCCACGCCGACACTGCTGTATATCGATGATGACGCCGCATTGGCGCGGCTGGTCGATCGCGGCCTGACGCGGCTCGGCTTCAAGGTGGTGCATGCCGCCGATGGCCAGCAGGGCCTCGACCGCCTGGCGCAGGGCGGCATTGACGCCATCGCGCTCGACCAGTACATGCCCGGTCTCGACGGCCTCGAAACGCTGGAGCGGATTCTGGCAATCCCCGGTGCGCCGCCGGTGGTGTTCGTCACGGCCTCGCAGGATTCGGCGATTGCCGTCACCGCGCTGAAGGCGGGCGCGGCGGACTATCTCGTCAAGGACGTGCAGGGCGAGTTCATTCCCCTGCTCCAGGTCGCCGTTAACGGCGCGCTGCGGCAGGCGGAGATTCAAAGAGCCCGCGATGAGGCCGAGGCCGAAGTCCACGCCTCGCGCGACCGCTACGCGGCGCTGGCCGCCGAGCGCGAGGTGCTGCTGCGCGAAGTCAATCACCGCGTCGGCAACTCTCTGCAGATCATCGCCTCGCTGTTGCACCTGCAGGCCAATTCCGCTGTTCAGGACGACGTCAAGGCGGCGCTCACCAATGCGATGGGGCGCGTTGCCGCGGTCGCCCAGGTCCATCGCCGGCTCTACACCTCGCACGATCTGAAGAGCGTGCTCTTGAACCAGTATCTCGAGGCGCTGCTGGAAGACCTGCGGCGCTCGGCCGAGGGCAATCGGATGTCACGGCTGACGCTGAAGGCCGAGCCAATCGAGATCGACCCCGATCGTGCGGTGGCGATCGGCATCATCGTCAATGAGCTGATCATGAACGCCGTCAAATACGCCTACCCCGACGGCGCCGGCCCGATCCACGTCGAACTCAAGCCTCTCGGCGACGAACTCCTGCTGTCGATCACCGACGACGGCGTCGGCCTCAACGTCAAGGCCGACCCGCGTTCTACCGGCATGGGACAGCGCATCGTCTCGGCCATGGCATCAAAGCTCGAAGCCGACGTCGCGCGCGATCCCGACCATGCCGGCACAAAGATCGTGCTGCGCTTTGCCCGCGTCAACAAGCCTGCGCCGCGGCCGAGTGAAGCCGCGGCTGGGTAATATGCCGTTTGCGGAATTTGAACCGCGACCTGCTAAAACTAGCGTCCCGGATGCGCCTAGTTCGGCGCAAGTCCGGCCTCGCGTATAATCGCTGCGTTCTCTTCGAATTCCTTTTTCTGGAAGCTCGCAAAGCCCTCCGGACTGGCGGAGCCCCGGAGCTCTAAACCCTCCTTGCCGAGTGCCTGTTGCAGCGACTTGTCCCCTATCACCGATTGGATCGCCGCGTGCAGCTTTGTCACGACGGCTACAGGGGTTTTCGCGGGTGCGAAGAGGCCAAACCATCCAACCGAATCCAATCCCTTGAGGCCAAGTTCGTTGGCTGCCGGAATATCCGGCATGACGGAGGAGCGCTCCGCGCTCGTTGCGCACAGCGCTACAAGTGCACCTGAGTTGACATGCGGCAGGATCGTAGGCGGCGTTCCGATGATCATCGGAATGTTGCCACCCAGAACGGCGGTAACGGTCTCAGCGCCGCCCTTGAAGGGAATATTGACAAGCTTGATCCCGGCGATTTTGGAGATCTGGACGGCCGGTATCTGGAAGCCGACGTTGGAAGTACCGTAGAACACGCCATCACGCTCGCCTTTTGCTTTCGCCAGGAATTCTGCCCAGTTCTTCACGCCATACCCGGCTGATACGGCCACCAGACTCGAATTCGTTGTAACCTGGGAAATCGGCGCAAGCGCCGTCAGTGGATCATACGATAATTTCAGCATCGTCGGCGCGATCACCTGGGAGACGTTCGCGCCGAGAAAAAGCGTATGTCCGTCCGGTTCGGCGCGCAGGGCCTGCACGGCCGCCAGTGTCGAAGATGCGCCAGGAACGTTCTCGATCAGGTGCTTGGCACCCAATACCGCATCGAGGCGATGCGCAAATTGGCGCATCGTCAAATCGGCTGAGCCGCCCGGAGGGAATCCGACAAGAAAACGGATGATTTTCGTTGGGTATTGCTGCGCGCGCGAGGCGGTGGGCAATGCGGCGGCGGCAGCGGTTGAAATCGAGTATTGCAGGAAGCGGCGTCGGTTCATTTTCTTTCCTCCAGTCGTCCCGGCGGCCGTACTTCGTTTTTTCCCGGTATCCAGGCCGCGCCGCCGCTTTTTTCAAGGCATAGCATAGGCTACCGGCTCCCTGCTATTCTCCGGCCATGACATCGCGCGAGTCCGCCGTTTCCGAAATCACGCCCGAGGTGCTGCTGCGCGCCTATGCCTGCGGGATATTCCCGATGGCCGAAAGCGCCGATGACCCCACCCTGTTCTGGGTCGAGCCGGAAATGCGCGGGGTGATCCCGCTCGAAGGCTTTCGCATCGCCTCGCGGCTTGCGCGCACCGTGCGTTCGGACGCCTTCACCGTCACCGTCGACACCGCCTTCAAGGCGGTCATTGCCGGCTGCGCGGCGCCGCAGGCCGGGCGCGACGACACCTGGATCAACAAGCGGATCCGCGATCTCTATGTCGGACTGCACCAGATCGGGCACTGCCACAGCGTCGAGGTCTGGCAGAACGACGATCTGGTCGGCGGCCTATATGGCGTCAGCCTCGGCCGCGCCTTCTTCGGCGAGAGCATGTTCCACACCGTCAGAGACGCCTCTAAGGTGGCGCTGGTCCATCTGGTGGCGCGGTTGATCGCGGGAGGGTTTGAGCTGCTCGACACCCAATACGTCACGGAGCATTTGAAGAGCTTTGGCGCGGTCGAAATTTCCAGGCGCCGCTACCGCGCGATGCTCGACAGGGCGATCGCGGGCGAGCCCGCGGACTTTTTGAAGTTGCCCTCCGATGGGCCGGTCGGCGGCGCCGACGCGCTGGCGATCATCGCGGCGCGCGGCTGAAGACCTGTCCTCATTGGGATTGTGACATCAGTCACAGCCCCTCCCCGCGACCTCTCTTATCCCTGTTTGCACGGCTGGTGGGAATGCTCCGCCTCCGACAACGACAGGGATCGCTCAGATGAGCAACGCGCTGCAAGCGGCACTGGCGGCCGAGCCCGTCGAAAACTCCGCCGCGGACGGCGGCGCCGAACTGGCCGTTACCAGCGCGCCGCCCCCGCTCAGCTTCATCATGCCGGCCCGGTTGCCGCCGCCGCTGCCCAAGCGCCCGGCGCAGAACGTCATCGCGCGGCACTGGCGCGGCGAACTCTCGCTGCCGCGCTCATACTGGATCAATTATGTGGTGCTGGGCACCAGCTTCGGGCTTGCGTCCAGCGTTCTGGGCGCTGCGATCAACCCACGCGTCGGCGAACAGCCGGTGCGCTGGCTGATCTCGCACGGCCTGACCTGGACCGCGATCATCCTGTTCACCATCTGGGGCGCGATCGGCGTCTGGCGCGCGGCGACCGCCTACCGACGCGCAGGAAAGCGCTTCTGGGGCACCGCCGCCAAGGCGACCATGGCGCTCGGCGCTCTCCACCTCGTTTACAGTGTCTACTACGTCGCGATTCCGCAGGGCCTCGGCATCTACGAGATCGCGGCTGGCGATGCGCGCCTCGCGTCACACCAGTTCAAGGTGCTGAACAATGGCGCCATGCTGGATTTCTCCGGAGGTATCTCGTTCGGCACGGCGAAGGAGTTCGAGACCATTCTGAAGGCGATGGACAATGTGCGCACCGTGCGGCTGAACTCGAACGGCGGGCGCGTCGCGGAGGCGCAGAAGATCTCCGACCTGATCAAGGCGCGAGGCCTGTCGACCTACGTTACCCATCAATGCGCTTCCGCCTGCACCATCATGTTCCTCGGCGGCAAGCAGCGTTATCTGCACGCGAACGCACGGCTCGGCTTCCACCAGCCTTACTTCCGCGGCATGACCGCGAACGAACAGCGCATCTCGATTGCCCGCGAGCAGGCGCGCCTTGAGAAGTTCGGCCTCAGCGCCGCCTTCGCCGAACGCGCCAACAGCGCAGGTCCCTCGGGCATGTGGTTTCCCGAACAGAGCGAATTGCTGCGCGAGCGCGTGGTGACGTCGATCTTCAACCCGCAGCCGCCGAAGCCGGTGGCCGCCGCGGCGCCGGCGCCATCCGCTCCCGCTTCACGTAGCGTGCCCGTGCTGCCGAAGACGCAGGCGGCCTATCAGGGCGCGCTGCAATGAGCGAATTGCGGCGCCTGCCCGATCCCGGCTGAGAAGATTCGCCTTGGCGTATGTCTGCTGGCATCGACGAGAACCGATGCGCCGAGGACGCCGCCTAATTCCCGAACAATCCACCGAACAGCCCACCGGGCCGTTGTTGCTGCGGCGGCGGTGGCGGCGGTTGCTGCTGGAACTGCGGCTGCGGCGGCAGCCCCGACGGCGGCGGACGCGGCGCGGCCTGCTTCGGCGCCGGCGGGCGCTTGGCGGCGGGCGGCGGCGGAGCCGGCTTCGGCAGTTCAGGCTGCGCGCTGACGATGGTCTGGTCGGGGACTTTGCAGTCGGTCAGCCAGATATCGTAGACCGGGTGCTCGACGCCGTGCAGCCCCGGGCTCGCGGCGTACATCCAGCCCGAGAAGATCCGCTTCACCTCGCCCTGCAGCGTAATCTCGTCGACCTCGACAAAGGCGTCGGTATTGGCGGCTTCCGTGGACGGGCGCGTGTAGCAGGCCGACGTCTTCACGCGCAGCGCGCCGAACTGCACCGTCTCGCCGATGTCCTCGTCGAAATTGATGATCCGGCCGGTGATCTTGTCGAGGCCGGAGAAGCTGGCCTTCTTGTTGGTAACCTTCGATGCAGGCGGCTCGGACACCACCTCATCCCCCGGCTGCAGGCTGGCGGAGGCCGGCGGGACGGGTCCCTTGGGCTGGCGCTGCCCTGGTGGCAGGCCCGGCTGCGCATTGGCCGCGGGCGGCACGGCGCCCGGCGCACCTGGCTGCGGCGGCGTTACCGCGATCCCCGGCTGGGTATTCTGTGGAACGACGGTGGTGCCGGGCGGCGGCGCCAGGGGCTGGGTCTGCACGCTTCCGGGCGGAGGTACGCCCTGCCCCGGAGCGGGGCGGTTTGGCGTCGGCAGCAGCCGGCCGCGCGGCAATTCGGGCACTTCCTCGTCGTCGTCGAGTTGCTGCTGTTGCTGCTGCTGGTTGCCACGCGGGATCGCGCCTGGCGGCCGCAGCGGCGGATCGGAAAAAATATTGCCGATCTGCGCGCGCGCGGGTGGCGCAAGCGAGATTGTCGAGGCGGCCACCAGGGCCGCAATACCAGTCAGGGCAATGGTTCGAAACATCTCGCGGCTTTAAAGGGCGAATCGGGCTCGCGACATAGTACAATCTTATCCGCCGCTCGCGTGCCTACCGGTTAACACGCTGAATACGGCGGGGAAAGGGCGGTTACCCCCGTCCCGGGGACGGGCTTCGCCCGCTCCGGGGCCACTGGTCAGCCCCTGCCACAAATGAAATAGTCGGTTTCGATCAGCTTTCGCGCGGGTTGCCGTCGCGAAAACCATGAAAATCCGGGACAACCGGACGAGCCAGAGGAAATCCCAGACATGACCGATCGAATTCGCCTGGACGGCCGGGTCGCCGTCGTCACCGGTGCGGCCGGGGTCATCGGAACCGCCACCATCAAGCTATTGGCCGAGCGCGGGGCGCGCATTGTCGCCGTCGACCGCAAGGAGGCCGACCTCAAGGCGGCCATCAAGGACCTGCCGGCCTCCGCCGAGGCGCTCGCGATCGCCGCCGACGTCACCCAGGAGGACGAGGTCGCCGACTATGTCCGCGCCAGCGTCGACAAATTCGGCACCATCGACGCCTTCTACAACAACGCCGGCATCGAGGGCGACATCAAGCCGATCCCGCAATATTCGCTGGAGAGTTTTCGAAAAGTGCTCGACGTCAACGTGGTCGGCGTTTTCCTCGGCATGAAGCATGTGCTGCCGGTGATGCTCAAACAGAACAAGGGCAGCATCATCAACACCGCCTCGATCGCCGGCCTGATGGGATCGCCCTACATCGCCGTCTACAGCGCCAGCAAGCATGCGGTGATCGGGCTCACCAAGACCGCGGCCTGGGAATGCACGGGCACCGGCGTCCGCGTCAATTGCGTCTGCCCGGGCCTGATCGACAGCCGGATGCTGTCGACGATCTATCAGGGGCGCAACGGCGGCAATGCCCCGATGCCGATCGAAAAGATGGTCGACCGGATTCCGGCGCGGCGGCTCGGACATGCTTCCGAAGTCGCCTCCGTCGTGGCGTTCCTGGCGTCGGATGAAGCCAGCTACGTCACCGGCTCTTCCTACACCGTCGACGGCGGCCGCACCGCCGCCTAGCATTCGTCATTCGCGAAGCGAGTGAACTATGATGTGCAATTGCACATCTGAGAATCTCGAGATTCCGGGTTCGATGCTTCGCATCGCCCCGGAATGAAAACACAAAACACCAGAGGTTTCCGCTCTCATGCCCGTCGTTCTCGATCCCGATGCCGCCGCCGTCTACAGGGCCTTCCAGGAAGCCGGACGCCCGCCCTATGAGTCGGGAACACCGACCCAGGCCCGTGCGATGTATCTGGCCGGTCGGCCCGTCTCCAATCCAGAACCGCCGGAACTGGAATCCGCAAAACCGCTCTCAATCCCCGCCCCGCATGGCGCGATCCCGGCCCGCATCTACACGCCGAAGACGCTGCGAAAGACCGGCGGCCCTGCGCCCTGCCTGGTGTTTTATCACGGCGGCGGCTGGGTGATCGGCGATCTCGATTCCCACGACGTGGTCTGCCGCAAGCTCGCGCATGAAGGCGAGTTGATCGTGATTTCGATCGACTACCGCCTCGCCCCCGAACACAAATTCCCCGCCGCCGTCGACGACGCCGTCACGGCTGTGAAATGGGTCGCGGCCAATGCGAAAGACCTCGGCATCGACGCGGCGCGCGTCACGGTCGGCGGCGACTCGGCCGGCGGCAATCTCGCAGCCGTCGTTGCGCTCGCGGCGCGTGACGGCGATGGGCCAAAGCTCGCCGGCCAGGTGCTGATCTATCCCGCGACGGATTTTGCGATGAAGCATCCCTCGCACAGCGAGCCCGAGACCAGCATTCTGCTGACGCATTCCGTCATCAAATGGTTCTGCAACCACTACCTCAGCGGCCCCGCCGACATTGACAATTGGCAGGCTTCACCGGCGCGCGCGAAAACGCTGGCCGGATTGCCGCCGGCCTATCTGCTGACCGCCGGCGGCGATCCGCTGCGCGACGAAGGCGACGAATACGCCGCACGGTTGAAGGAAGCGGGTGTGCCCGTGACCTACAAGCACTTTCCCGGCCAGTTCCACGGCTTCTTCACCATGGGCAAGCTGCTGCAGCAGGCCAACGTCGCGGCAACCGATATCGCGCTCTGGCTGAAAGCGCTGAATTGACAAATTCGCCCGCGCGAAGGAATTGACGGCAACCATGCTCCTGTTCGGAATACCCGTCGACTTCATCCTGTTCGCGCTCACGCTGCTCGGCGTCGCGCTGTTTCATCGCCACACCCTGCCCGTCGCGTTGACGGGGCTTGCGGCCATCATCCTCTACAAGCTGACCTTCACCGGCTTCAAATACGGCGCCGGCCTTGGTGGCCTCGGCCACCACATGGCGCATGAATGGGTGACGCTGGCCAATCTGTTCCTGCTGCTGATGGGATTTGCGCTGCTGTCGCGGCATTTCGAGGAGAGCCGGATTCCCCAGGAGATGCCGGCGCTGCTGCCGGACGACTGGAAGGGCGGCGTCATCCTCCTGGTGCTGGTGTTCGTGCTGTCCAGCTTCCTCGACAATATCGCTGCCGCATTGATCGGCGGCACCGTGGCGCGCAGTGTTTTCCAGGGCAAGGTCCATATCGGCTATCTCGCGGCCATCGTCGCGGCCTCGAATGCGGGAGGCGCCGGCAGCGTCGTCGGCGACACCACCACGACGATGATGTGGATTGCCGGGGTCAGCCCCCTCGCCGTCGTCGAGGCCTATATTGCCGCCATCGCCGCGATGCTGATCTTCGCCGTGCCCGCGTCGCTGCAGCAGCAGCGCTATTCGCCGATCGTCAAGAATCCGCCGAGCGGCCTGAAGGTCGACACGATCAGGGTGCTGATCGTCGCCGCCATTCTCATTGCGGCGCTGGCCGCCAACATCACCGCCAATCTGAAATTCCCGGCTCTGCTCGACATCCTTCCGGTGCTCGGCATCGCGGTCTGGGTGGTGATCCTTTCAACCGCGGCGTTGCGCAAGCCGGACTGGTCGGTGATGCCCGAAACCTTCAAGGGCACCATCTTCCTGCTGGCGCTGGTGACGGCGGCATCGATGATGCCGGTCGAGAAACTCCCCGCCGCCTCGTGGCCGACGACGCTCGGACTCGGCTTCGTCTCCGCGGTGTTCGACAATATTCCGCTGACCGCGCTCGCGCTGAAACAGGGCGGTTATGATTGGGGCTATCTCGCCTACGCCGTCGGCTTCGGAGGATCGATGATGTGGTTCGGCTCGTCCGCAGGCGTCGCCCTGGCGAACATGTACCCGGAGGCAAAATCTGTCGGGCGATGGATCACCCAGGGCTGGCCGATCGCGGTCGCCTATGTCGTTGGATTTTTCGTCATGCTTGCCGTGCTCGGCTGGCATCCCGACGCGCCGCATTAGCGGAGAGCGCAAGAACCGGCTGCCACGCCGCATCGCGCGCTATCCCTCGGGAATCGGGTGTCGGCGGAGTCTTCAATCTGCGAGACAACACTGCAACCGCGAACCCGCGCCTGTCGGTGAAGGCCTCGCTGTTGCAATGGAGTATCCAATGAATTCGGAAAACCAGGCGAAGCGAAATCCATTCGGCGTCATGGACGTCCCCGATCCCAACGACGCTGACGTGGCGCAGTTCGCCGGCAGCGCGACACTGGAAGGATCCGCGGATGATGTGAACGCGGCGAGCTGGGGCACGGCTGACGGCACCAGCCGGTCCGGCACAATCGAAGGCCGTTGGTCGAGCCGCTGGAACGGCGGCGCCGATCCCACCATCGCCTGCGATTCCGCCAACAAATGGAAACAGGGGCAAGGCGAAGCGAGAATGGTAGCAGATCGCGTCTATCTCTATTTCGACTGGGATTCCGGCGCACGCAAAGGATTGATCGATGCCAAGCGCCAAGGCCCGCAGCGGCTGGTCGGAAAGTACATCAACCTCACCAGCCCGACGATCACTCGTCCCTGGATCGGCAGAATCGTGGACGACAGGCGGATCGACGGCCGCTTTCCGGAGGGACGCCTGGATTTCCGCAGATAGGGGCGTCTATTCCGCTCGCGCCGTGTGACGCCGCTGACGTGGCAGGCGCCGCCGGGTCACCCCGACGGAGCCAAATCCAATCTGCAAAGGTCAGTTTGACTTAGCGACCACCGCCGCCACCACCGCCACCGCCACCGCCACCGCCACCGCCACCAGCATTCAACATGGCGTCGTTGTAGCGGGGATCGTTGTATTTCATGTAGGCCGGGCTGCTGTCACGGCGACCGGCAGTCGGTCGCGCACGATTCTGCTCCTGGGGAGTGTAGGTGACTCCACAACCCCACTGCCCCGGCGCGCAATGCGTATCCAGGAAAATGAACGCGTTGGCGCTGGTCGTTCCCATCGCACCCATTGCCAGGAACGCAACGGAAGCGGCCGCGAAGAGTCTCGATTTCACCGACATCTGAATCTCCATTGTCCGGTTTTTGCGAAACCGTCATGGCCCGCATACCCTTTCGACGGCACGAGGTGCAGGGCGGTTCAGTGCGAGGCTTTCAAAAATTTCTGCCCGCCGGGATGAACCTGACGTCCGGTACCGCGACGCGCCCTTGTCGGGAGAGCGACAAGATCACCCCGCGCGTGCCGCACGCCGCAGCGATTGCGGCGGCTGGCCGAAGGCGCGGATGAAGGCGCGGCGCATCCGCTCCGGATCGCGAAAGCCGGTGGTCTCGGCAACGCGTTCAATCGCCTCGCTGGACGACTGCACGCGCTGCCGCGCCACCTCGATCCGCAACCGCTCGACCGCCTTTGAGGGCGTGGTGCCGGTCTCGGCAATGAAAGCGCGGGTGAAATGCCGCGAACTCATGCCGGCCTGCTCGGCCATGTCCTCCACCGTGAGCGGCGCATCGAGATGTTCGCGCGCCCAGGCCAGCAACGGTCCGAACCGTCCGGTCGGCGACTTCAATTCCAGCAGCGACGAGAATTGCGACTGGCCGCCGCTGCGGCGGTGGTACAGCACGAGCTGCTTTGCGGTTCGCTGCGCGATCTCGTCACCGTAATCCTCGACGACCATCGCGAGCGCCAGATCGATGCCCGCTGATATCCCCGCAGAGGTCCAGACATTGCCGTCGCGTGTGTAGATCCGATCGGCTTCCAGCTTCACTTTCGGATAGGCCGACACGAAGTGCCGCGTGCGCTGCCAATGCGTGGTGGCGCGGCGTCCGTCGAGCAGGCCGGCCTCCGCCAGAACGTAAGCGCCGGAGCAAACGCTGGCGACGCGGACGCCGCGCCTGGCCAACGCACGCACGAAAGCCAGCGTCTTTGGACAGATCGCCGCCGTTCGCACGCCCTCGCCGCCCGCCACGATCAAGGTCGTGATCGCGTTGGAAGGTTTGAAGCCACGCGCCAGCATCTCGACGCCGGAGGTGCTGCGCACCGGACCCGGCGTCGCCGCCAAAGTCCTGATCGCAGGCGCCGCACCTGCGAAGCGCGCGGCGATTTCGAACACCGAAATCGGCCCCGCGGCATCGAGCAACTGAAAGTCCGGAAAGATCAGCACACCGATCATTTGAGGTTATGTCCTTAAATGAGGGAAATATGGCATTTCTGACAACAAGCCACCATGTCAGGATGCACGGGTCAAGTGAAATCAGGGAGGTCCTCATGTCGGCGCCGCTTCAGATCGGTCTCGTGTTGTTTCCAAAGGTGACCCAGCTCGATTTCACAGGGCCGCTGCAGGTGTTCTCCAGCGTGCCGGGCGCACAGGTGCATCTGATCTGGAAGCGCACCGAGCCTGTGCCCAGCGACTCCGTCCTGACGATCACGCCGACGGTGACCTTTGCGGATTGCCCGCAGCTCGACGTCATCTGCGTGCCCGGCGGTTTCGGCACCGACGACATGGTCAATGACGAGGAGATGCTGGCATTCCTGCGCAAGCAGGCCGAGGGCGCCAAATACATCACCTCGGTCTGCACGGGATCGTTGGTGCTGGGTGCGGCCGGCCTGCTGAAGGGATATCGCGCGGCGACGCACTGGACCGCGATGGATTTTCTCTCCGCGTTCGGTGCGACGCCGACCAGGACCCGCGTCTGCGTCGACCGCAACCGCGTCACCGGCGGCGGCGTCACCGCAGGGATCGATTTCGCGCTGACGCTGGTGTCGCTGCTGGTCGACCGGCGGACCGCGGAAGCGATCCAGCTCCGGCTCGAATATAACCCGGCGCCGCCGTTCAACTCAGGCTCGCCCGACACCGCGCCGCCGGAAATCCTCGCGCTGATGAAGGAGCGGATGGCGACGGCGCAGCTCCGCCGCGGCGAAATGATCGGCCGCGCCGCCGCAAGGATGACGTAACGGACGGCCGGAAAAATGATGCTCATCGGGGTTAATCGCTCGCCATTCACCCGCCGCGTGGCCATCACGCTCAGGGCTTACGGGATACCGTACGAGCAGCTGCCAATCTCCGGCTTCAATGATCGCGCCGAGGTGCGAGCCTCCAATCCACTCGGTCGCATCCCGGCGCTGGTGCTCGATGATGGCGACGTGCTGGTCGATAGCAGTGCTATCGTCGACCATCTCGATGAGACCTTCGGTCGCGACCGCGCATTAACGCCCGCTGCGGGATCCGACCGACGGGCCGTCCTGAAGGTTGCGGCGATCATGATGGGCGCGTGCGACAAGGGACTTCAAGCCGCTTACGAGCGCAACCACCATCCTCCCGAGAAGCAACATCAACCTTGGTTCGACGATTGCGTGGCACAGATGACGAATGCACTGGCAGCGGTCGATGTCATGATCGTACCAGACACGCCTTATTTGCTGCTCGGTCGTTTGACCCAAGCGGACGTGACGGCATTTGTAGCCGAACGGCTCGCGCGTGGCGTGGGAATCGATACGGACAAGGCAATGCCGCGCCTGCGCGCCTTGACCAGGAAGCTCGCGGACGAGTCACCTTTTCGAACGACCGAGCCCTGACGCCGCGGCCTCATCGCCTGCCAGCAGCCTCATTGAGCGGAAAGCTAGCTTCATCAGTCATGCAAAAAGAAAAAGGCCGCCTGGTTGCCCAGACGGCCTTTCCTTTCCTACGGCGGCGCCACATTGACGGGCGATTTCAGAACCTCTGCACCGGGGGCCTATCTCCCAGCCGTATCCTGATCGGGTGCCGCTGCTCATCGGGACAGTCGCGAACTGGAGCCCGAACCGTACGCGATGGTTTCCCATCTCCGTAAGATGGGTTCATTGAACGGCGAACGGGGAAAGTGCGCAAGCACGCAGCAGCCGGTGTCCCCGCTGTTCCCGTTATTCACAGGCGAACGACGCATCCACGCTCACGACGCGTGCCATGCCGCATGGTCGTCCGCGCTCAACATAACGGTGGATCAGCTGTCTATCAGCTTCCCGGCGTCCAGGGCTGGTAGTCGCCGGTCGCCTTCGGACGGCGGCCGCTCGCCAGCGTCGAGCCGGATGGACGGTAGGCAGCCGATGTGCCGGTCAGGTTCGGCTGGTGCGGCTTTTCCCACTCGCGCGGGGTGTACGTCTCTTCGGTCGGGGCGACATCGACGGTGTGATGCAGCCAGCCGTGCCATGACGGCGGCACCCTCGTCGCTTCGGCATAGCCGTTGTAGACCACCCAGCGCCGCTGGAAGCCGAGCGTCGGATCGATCTTGCCGCCCTTGGTGCGATAATAGGTGTTGCCCTGCTCGTCCTGGCCGACCAGTTCGCCGAAGCGCCACGTCCACAACTGGGTGCCGAAGGTCTGGCCGTTCCACCAGGTGAATATTTTGAGCAGAAACAGCTTCATGAGGGCTCGGCCGGTTCGAGAAGGCTGAGCCGGTGATGCCATCGGCGCGCCCGATTGTCCAGACGCGATCGCCAATTACGGCAGACCCCGCCGGACCTTGGCCAGATCGTGGCGTGTCCGTCTTTGCGCCCGTTTTTGGCGTCCAATTGTCGCGGAATCAGAACGATCCGTTCATTTGGCATACAGTTCCTGCCTGACAGGTTCAGCGCTGCGCACGATCCGTGCGCTGGCTCGGGAACGCCTTTCTCCTGAAATGGTTAGGTCCGTATCCCGGAGATGGAGCCGACAATGATCAGTTTGAAAGTTTTATGTTCTGCCGCAGCGATCGCGGCACTCGTTGCACCGACCGTGCTGCCCAACCCAAGCTTCGCGCAAGCCCCGCCTAGCGCCGGGGGTGGCGGCGGAGGCGGTGGTGGCGGCCGCGGCGGTGGCGGCGGAGCCGCAATCGGTGGTGGTGGTGGCGGCGGAGCGGCTATCGGTGGCGGCGGCGGTGGTTTCCGCGGTGGCGGCGGCGGAGCGGTGATTGGTGGCGGTGGCGGCGGCTTCCGCGGCGGTGGCGGTGCGCCCCCACCGATGGCAGGCGGCATTCGTGGCGGCGGTGGCGGCGGCGTCATCGGCGGCGGTGTGGCCCCCGGCCCGAGGTTTAGCGGCGGTGGCGGCGTCTATCAAGGCGGCGGCTATCGCCATCATCATCGCCATCGCCACGGCGGTTTCTACCCCGGTTTCGCAGCCGGCGCCGTTATCGGCAGCGGGCTTGGCTACTACGGCAGCAGCTACGGCTACTACAACGATCCCTACTACTACGGCGACGAATATGCCGATGACGGCGTGGTGGCGGTGGTCCCCGGCGGCGACACGGTTGCTTCCTGCAGGGCGAAATATCGCTCCTACGATGTCCGGTCGCAAACCTATCTCGGCTATGACGGGCAGCGGCATCCCTGCCCGTAACGCGAGCCCAGTTAACCTGAATTGGGAGAGCGGCGCATTCCGATGCGCCGCTCTTTTCATGCGCGTAGCGCCACCGCGACGCCGCCGAGCGTGATCACCAGGGCTGCGACCTCGCGCAGGCCCAACGGCTCATTCAGCATGGCCGCCGCCGCCACCACGCCGACCACCGGTACCAGCAGGGTGCCGATCGACGCGGTCGCCGCCGGCAGCCGCTCCAGCGCTGCGAACCAGCAGACGTAGCACAGGCAAAACTGGATCAGCGTGATGTAGACCATCGAGGCCCAGCCGATCCCGGAGAGCGCCGCCAGTTGCGGCTGTTCGACGGCGAGCCCGATGATCGCGATCGGCAGGCAGCCGAGGCCGATCTGCCAGGCGGCCAGTGGCAGCGGCGGCATCGCAAGCGGAAAATGCTTGGTCAGAACGGTGCCGAGCCCGACGCAAACGGCGCCCGCCAGGGCACACAGGATTCCCGGCAGCTTCTCGACGCTGGCGTCGAAGCCATTGCCGCCGATCAGCACCGCAATGCCGGCCAGCGCGACCGTCAAGGAAAGGGCACGCAGCAGCGACAGCCGTTCGCCGAGGATCGGCCACGCCAGAAACGCCACCCAGACCGGGATCGAGATGCCGAGCACCGCAGCCTCGCTGGCACTCAGCCACAGCAATGCGAGCCCCATGAACGCAACCCAGCCGCCGAGCGACAACGCGGAAACCAGCAACAGCCGCAGCCACATTCCCCTGGGAACGCGGAGCGTCTCCTGCCGCGCCAGCGCGATCAACGCGAGGGCTGCAGCGCCGACGATGCCGCACAGGCCGCGCGACGACAGCGGCGGCCATTCGGTCAGCAGATGTTTCATGATCGGGAAGTTGAGGCCCCAGCCCACCGAGGCGATCGACAGGACGATGAGGCCGAGCGGTGACATTCGCGGACCACCCGCTGGGCGATGTATGGACACGGCGGGTTAGATCCGGAACCGGGGACGCATTTGTTCTAGTTCTGACACAGACTACCGAATTCGCCTCTAGGCAAATCTTATATGCACTCTATCATACAGACGACTAGTCAACGTTCCGACTTAATCCTCGTCAGGGGTTTTGCGAGTCGCCGACTGCAGCCTGAGCAAAAGGAATCCTCGTGCCGCGCGTTCTCGTGGTCGATGACGACCCGATGGTTTGCGTTGCCATCGAAGTTTGTCTGCACAGCCAGGGTTTCGAGGTCACCATTGCCGATGGTGGTGAGGCCGGGATGCAGGCGCTCGAAGCGTCCGATTTCGACGTGATGCTGATCGACGTCTTCATGCCGCACATGCACGGGTTTGAATCAATTCGGACGTTCCACGAGCGCCGGCCCGAGGTTCCGATCATTGCGATGTCGGGCTACGCCTTCGCCAATACCGACCGGGCGCCCGATTTGCTGCGGTTGACCATCGAACTCGGCGCGGCATGCTGCCTGCGCAAGCCGTTCACGCCCAACGCGCTGTTGACCAGCGTCCGCGAATGCCTCACGAAACCGGTACAGTCTGCGCGCCTCTCGAAAAGATGAAAATAAAAGCGTCAATGCTCTCGCAGCGTATCATCCTTGGAATCGGCCTCGCGATCCTCATCCTTATCGGTGCTGCCTCCATTGGTCTCGACCTGAAGTCGCGGGCCGATACGGCTGCCGTCGACCATGCCCTGGAAGTGCTGAAGAGGATCTCGGACATCCGGCCGCTGTTGCGCCGCGCCGAAAGTGCTGCACGCGGCTTTGCGCTCACCGGCAACCCGGACTTCGTGAAGGAATATAACGAGTCCAGTGACGCAATCCTGCCGGCCTTCGATGACCTGATCAAGACCATCGAGGGCAATCCCGGCCAAACCCAGCTGCTCGAGGAAGCCAAGGCCCAGGTGGCTCGCCAGATTGTGACGGGTGGCGAGTTGATCAGGCTCAAGAATGCGGGCGACCAGACGAGAATCGCCGCATTGCTGGCCAATGACGAGGACCGCAAGGCGACGGAGACGATCGGCGAAAATCTGGCAAAGACCGTCGCCGAAGAGCGAAGGCGTCTCACGCTCCGGCGTACCCAGTCCGAAGCCAACGGCGGCTTCCTGCTGGCGGTTGACCTGGCTTGCGTGCTGCTGATCCTGATCCTTGCGACCGTCCTCACGCGCTCGACCGGCAGGTCACGTCGTGAGTTGCAAGACTCCCTCACTGCAACCAAGGCCACCAACGAGGCGCTGGAGGCCGCGGTCGCGGAACGCACCGGGCACCTGGTCACGGCCCACGAGGAACTCCGGCATTCGACCGAAGTGATGCAGAGCACCTTTCACAGCATGGCCGAGGCGGTGCTTGTCATCGACACCAAGGGCCGCGTGCTGCTCTCCAACCCGGCTGCGGAAAAGATGCTGCGCTACCGTCCGGGCATGACCGTGGAACTGCTGCGGCAGCTGAGCACCGTCTTTCGTGCCGACGGCGTCACGCCGCTGCCCACCCGGGAGATGCCGGCGGCGCGTGCGTTGCGCGGCGAGGAGTTCGACGCCACCGAAATCGTGGTGCGGCCCAAGAGCGGCAACGCGCCGGTTCACCTCGTCATCAGCGGCCGGCCGCTGCGCGACGCATCGCGCGCCATCAGCGGCGCGGCTTTGCTCTATCATGACATCACCGCGACGCGCGAAATCGAGCGCAAGCTGCAGCAATCGCAAAAACTCGACGCCATCGGCAAACTGACCGGCGGCGTCGCCCACGATTTCAACAACATGCTGACCGTCATCACCGGCACCACCGAAAGGCTGGTCGGCGCACTCGAGGACCAGCCGGCGCTGCGGAAAACCGCCGAGCTGATCGACGTGGCAGCGGAACGCTGCATCGAGCTGATCCAGCATCTTTTGGCGTTCGCGCGCCGGCAACCGCTTCAGCCGCGCAATATCGACGTCAACGGCACCGTCCTCGACATCGCCAAGCTGCTGCGCCCTACCCTCGGCGAACACATCGAGATCGACTCGATCCTCGAGCCGGAGGTTGCGGCCGCGCATATCGATCCCTCGCAGCTGGCGAACTCGCTGCTCAACATGGCGATCAATGCCCGCGATGCGATGCCCGAAGGCGGCAAGCTGTTGCTGGAGACCCGCAACGTCGTGCTCGACGAGGCCTATGCGCAGGCCAATCCCGACGTGCTGCCCGGCCCGTACGTAATGCTGGCGGTCAGCGACAGCGGCACCGGCATGTCCAAGGAGATCCAGGACAAGGTGTTCGAGCCGTTCTTCACCACCAAGGAAGTCGGCAAGGGTACCGGCCTCGGCATGAGCATGGTCTACGGCTTCGTCAAGCAGTCCGGCGGCCACATCCGGATCTACAGCGAGGAAGGCCACGGCACCACGATCAAGCTTTATCTGCCGCCCGCCCGCAGCCAGGCGCCGGCGGCCGTGGTTGCGGCCGCGCCACTGGTCGGCGGCGCCGAAACCATCCTGGTGGTGGAGGACGATGATCTGGTGCGCAACTTCGTCACCACGCAGTTGCAGACCCTCGGCTACCAGACCCTCGATACATCGGACGGCCCTTCGGCGCTGCAGGCCGTGAAAAACGGATTGCCGTTCGACCTTTTGTTCACCGACGTGATCCTGCCCAACGGCATGTCCGGCAGGCAGCTCGCCGACGAAGTCGTCAAACACCGGCCCGGTATAAGAGTGCTGTATACCTCTGGATATACCGACAACGCGATCGTGCACCAGGGGCGGCTCGACCCCGGCGTCTTGCTGCTGAGCAAACCCTATCGCAAGTCGCAGCTGGCAAAAATGATCCGCCAGGCGCTGGACTAGAGGCCTTATCGGTTCAGAGTGAAGCAGAACCGCGCGGACTCATTAGCGCGTAGCCCGGAACGAATCCTACCACCTGGCGCTTGAATCCTGGTTCTGTTGTACGTGGCAACCATGAACTGAGAGGCGAAAATGTTCCTGATGGGACTTGGCGCGCTGCTCGTTCTCGGCGGAATGCTGTACATGGCACGCACCGCTATTTGGCGGGGATCGCTCAGCGGCCCGGACTCCTCCCGGCCGGTTCGCGGCACTCTGGAGCCGCCACGGCGCAGCCTCCGATTCCTGGGGCTGGGAACGAACTGTCCGGGCATTCTCCTTATGGTGATCGGTGCAATTCTGTTGGTGTCGGGGTCCGGTTTCTAGCCTCGCCACGGGTGCACTTGCAAACAATGAACAGCGCCGCGCCGCGGCATCAAAGTCGAACCAGTGAAGTGCGGATTGCAGTCCTTCAAATGACCCAAAGGCCCCGGAGCGATCCGGGGCCTTTTTGTTCGATCAGCGTTGGCTAGTGGGACTGAGCGGAGGGTACAGCATTCATCAACAACACACCAAAAAGAAGGACCAGATAGAGCATCGAAAACACGAACAGGCGACGAGCGGGCCGCCTTTCCTTGCCGTCGTCGCTCCGACGTAGTTGCCATGAGAGAAAAATCATGATCGCGCCAAGCATCGCTGCAGCCGCGCCATAGATGGCGCCCGCAAACCCCAGCGCCCAGGGTGTCAGCGAGATCGGAGCCAGAACAACGCTATAAAGAAGAATCTGGCGCTTTGTTTCGGCCTTGCCGGCTACGACCGGCAACATCGGCACCCCGGCTCTGGCATATTCTCCGGCAAGATTGAGCGACAATGCCCAGAAGTGGGGTGGCGTCCACAGGAAGATGATCAGGAACAGGATGAGCGGTTCGAGCCCGACACTTCCCGTGGCCGCAACCCAGCCGATCACCGGAGGGAGTGCACCAGCCGCACCGCCAATGACGATATTCTGCGGTGTTCGGCGTTTGAGCCACATCGTGTAGACGACGACATAGAAGAAAATTGTGAAAGCCAGCAGCGCAGCCGCGGCCATGTTCAGCAAAGTGCCGAGGGCCAGGATGGCGCACATTCCAAGCGTCAATCCGAAAACCAATGCTTCCGGGCGCGATACACGGCCGCTGGGAATCGGACGCATGGCGGTACGCGCCATCACCGCATCGATGTCGGCGTCGTACCACATATTGAGCGCACCTGCGGCGCCAGCCCCGGCGGCTATGCAAAGAAGAGCAACGGCACCGGCGAAGGGATCGATGTCGCCTGGCGCGACCATAAGACCAACCAGTGCGGTAAAGACGACCAGCGACATAACGCGCGGTTTCGTCAGCGCGACATAGTCCCCGATGCTGGCGTAGCTCCCGCGAAGGAGAATCGAACGATTGATCTGCATGAGATTAATGCCTCCTCTTGCCGGCGACATGGCGACGTCTGCGTCGTAAAAACCGATGCGATCGTCCTGAAAGATCCCTTTGCAAAACCAGCTCTGAAAAATTCACGAGCATACCGTTGTGCCGTCTAGCCCAGCGATTTGATGATTTCCCGATAGGCCGTTTCGGGAAACGCTTTCAGCGTGCGCGTCCGGATGTTTCCCTGCAGGCCCAGCTGCAGGCTGAAACGCGCCGCCACGGCGTCATCAGGAGCTTCGTAGATCGCGACGATGTCAAAGTCGCCCATGGTAAGGAAAAAGAATTTGAACTCGCCGCTCATATCCTTGAGCGCTTTCTTTGCTGCGTCCAGACGGCTGGGCGAGTCCTTCACCTTCAGAATGCCTTGCTCGGTCCAGTTTGCAAGCATGACATATGTGGTCATGGCCATCCTCCATTTGGCACGAGGCAACGGCGCCTACGTCGCAGGCGCGAAGAACGAGACCCGGATGAGGTGCGTATAGTCGGATTCGAACACCATGATCGCCACGAACACCAACACCAGCACCGGCGGCAGCAGGATGGCATAGCTCAACGCCAGCCGCTCCCAGGCCATGTGCATGAAGACGGCGACGATCAAGCCGGCCTTCAACACCATGAACAGCAGGATCAGCGACCATCTGAGATAGCCCTGGAAGTGAAAGTAGTCGACGAGATAGGAGCAGGCGCTGAGGACGAACAGCCATCCCCAGACCACGAGATAGAGCTTGATCGGGTGCTGCTGGCCCTTTGCGTGCGTGGCTCCTGATGCGGGCACGTCATGCACATGCGCGTGCAGCGAAGGTTGCTGGGCTTCCAGATGTACCGCCACGTTTGTCATGCGCCGACCTCACCAAAGATAAAAGAAGGCAAAGATGAACACCCACACCAGATCGACGAAGTGCCAGTAGAGGCCCATGATTTCGACGATCTCGTAGTGTCCCTTTCTGCTCGTGAAGAAGCCGCGCCTTTCGACGTCGAAGTCTCCCCGCCAGACCTTTCGCGCGATGGCGATCAGGAAAATCACACCGAACGTCACGTGAGTGCCGTGGAAGCCGGTGATCATGAAGAAGCTCGAGCCGAACTGCGCCGCGCCCCAGGGGTTTTCCCAGGGCCGTACGCCCTCCATGATCAGCTTGGTCCATTCGAAGGCCTGCATTCCGACGAACGTTGCGCCAAGTGCCGCTGTGACCAGCATCAAGACGGCGGTTTTGACGCGATCGCGGCGGTAACCGAAATTGACGGCCATCGCCATGGTACCGCTGCTGGAGATCAGGACGAAGGTCATGATGGCGATCAGGATGAGCGGGATATGGTGCCCCGCGATCTCGAGAGCGAACACCTCGCTCGGATTCGGCCACGGCACCGTCGTGGACATTCGCGCGGTCATGTAGGACAGCAAAAAACAGCTGAAGATAAAGGTGTCGCTCAGGAGGAAGATCCACATCATGGCCTTCCCCCAAGAGACATTCTTGAACGCGCGCTGATCCGAGGACCAGTCGTCGGCAATGCCCCGCAAGCCGGCGGTCTGCGCGGGCGATTCTCCAGGGTTTGTCAGCACAGTTTCTGCCATCTAGTCTCTCCTAGGTGAGCAACCGGCGACAGATGTCGACGAAATCGTCCGTCCAGCCCGTCAGCAGACCAAGCAAGACCAGCCACACCAACAGCAGGAAGTGCCAGTAGATCGTGCAGAGCTCCACGCTCAGGCGCACCTGGGCCATCTCGGCGCCGCGCCACACCCTGGCAGTCGCTCTGCCGAGCGCCACCAGACCGCCCATCAGGTGCAGCCCGTGCGCCGCGGTCATCATGTAGAAGAAGGAATTGGCTGGATTGGACGCGACGAAATAACCCGCTGCGCGCAGCTGTTGCCACGCCAGCAGTTGCCCAATCAGGAATGTAACCGCGGACGCGCCGCCTGCGCAGAGGCCGACGATCACACCGTCCATATTGTTCCGGTGCGCGGCGACGTGTGCCCATTGCAACGCAATACTGCTCAGGACCAGGACGCCCGTGTTGAACCACAGCAGCGAAGGCACGGGCATCGTGCGCCAGTCCGCCATGTTCATGCGCATCGAGTAAGCGCTGATGAAGAGTGCGAACAGCGAGCCGGCGACAGCGAGAAACACGCCCAGTCCGATCTTGGCTGCCGGCAAGGTCACTGCACCCGTGCCCGGGAAATCATCGATCGAACCTTCTTCCAGCCAGGGTTTGGCTGTCAGCCGTTGCTGCGAGAGCCACCATCCGACGATGACCGTTATCACCGCCATGAACAGGATGATGGCGCTCACGGAGCAGCTCCCTGCAGGGCCGGCGTCGCCCGCGGCTGGTTCTGCGGAATGAAGTCCTCCGCAGCACCGGGCACGCTGTAGTCATACGCCCATCGGTAGACCACCGGGAGCTCCTTGCCCCAGTTGCCGTGGCCGGGCGGGGTTTCCGGCGTCTGCCACTCCAATGTTGTCGCCCGCCATGGATTGCCGCCCGACGGCCTGCCCTTGAACAGGCTCCAGACAAGATTGAACAGGAACACCATCTGGGCGAAGCCCACGATCAACGCCATGACGGTGATGAAGGCATTCAACGTATGGGTCGATGCCGGGATAAACGACGTATCGCCGATGTCGTGATACCGGCGCGGAACGCCGAGCAGTCCAATGTAATGCATGGGGAAGAAGATCAGATAGGCGCCAAGGAACGTCACCCAGAAATGAAACTTGCCCATCCAGTCATCGAGCATCCGCCCGGTGACCTTGGGGTACCAATGATAGATCGCGCCCAGCACGACCATGATCGGCGCCACGCCCATCACCATGTGGAAATGCGCGACGACGAACATGGTATCCGAAAGCGGAACGTCCACGACGACGTTGCCGAGGAAGAGGCCCGTGAGCCCGCCGTTCACGAACGTGATGATGAAGCCGAGGGCGAACAGCATCGGAACGGTGAGATGAATGTCGCCGCGCCACAGGGTCAGCACCCAGTTGTAGACCTTGATGGCGGTCGGGATGGCGATGATGAGCGTCGTGGTGGCGAAGAAGAACCCGAATTTCGGGTGCATGCCGCTCACATACATGTGGTGCGCCCATACGACGAAGCTGAGAGCGCCGATTCCCACGATCGCCCAAACCATCATGCGATAGCCGAAGATGTTCTTTCGCGCGTGGGTGCTGATCAGATCGGAAACGATGCCGAAGGCCGGCAAGGCGACGATGTAGACTTCCGGATGACCGAAGAACCAGAAAAGGTGCTGGAACAGGATCGGGCTGCCCCCGCCATACTTCATCTGCTGGCCCATCTCGACGAGTGCGGGCATGAAGAAGCTGGTTCCCAGCAGACGGTCGAACAGCATCATGACCGAGGCGACGAACAGCGCCGGGAAGGCCAGCAGCGCCATCACGGTGGCGGTGAAAATGCCCCACACCGTCAACGGCATCCGCATCAACGTCATGCCGCGTGTACGCGCCTGCAGCACCGTCACCACATAATTCAGCCCGCCCATGGTGAAGCCGATGATGAACAGGATCAGCGAGACCAGCATGAGAACGATGCCCCAATCCTGCCCGGGGGTGCCGGAGAGAACCGCCTGCGGTGGGTAGAGCGTCCAGCCGGCGCCGGTGGGCCCGCCAGGCACGAAGAAGGTCGACGCCAACACCAGGACTGCGAGCAGGTAGATCCAGTAGCTCAGCATGTTCACATAGGGGAAAACCATGTCCCGGGCGCCGACCATCAGCGGGATGAGGTAGTTGCCGAAACCGCCCAGGAACAATGCCGTGAGCAGATAGATCACCATGATCATGCCGTGCATGGTGATGAACTGGAGGTACTGGCTTGCATCGATAAAGGAAAACGTGCCGGGAAATCCCAGCTGCAGTCGCATCAGCCACGACAGTACCAGGGCTACCAGCCCGATTGCGGACGCCGTCAGCGAGTACTGGATGGCGATGACTTTGGCGTCCTGCGAAAAGACGTACTGCGTCCACCAGCTTCTGGGGTGATAAAGCTCAACCTCCGGCACTTCGGCAGGCGGCGCGTCTGCGCGTGCGTCATATGGGACGTCGACCATAGAAAACCCTCCTTGGTCGTTTCCATCGGGGGCGATGAGTTCACGCGCCCGATCAATCTTCGCGGCGGCGCTTTGTTAGTTGCCGCCGGATTTGTACGTCGCCTTCGTCACGGCCTTTCGGCCTGACAGTTCTGCAAACGTCTTCTGCGTCTCCAGCCAGGCGTGATATTCGCTCACCTCCTGGACGATGACCTTGGCCCGCATCTGCGCGTGCGCCACGCCGCATAGCTCGGCGCAGAGCACATCAAACGTTCCGGTACGGATCGGGGTCATCCAGAAATAGGTGACCATGCCAGGAACCATATCCATCTTGGCCCGGAATTCGGGCACATAGAAATTGTGCAGGACATCGAGGGAGCGGAGCAAAACCTTGACCGGCTTCCCGATCGGAAGGTGCAAGTCGCCGCTTTCGATCACGACGTCGTCTTGTCCATTCGGATCGTCGCGATTCAAGCCCATCGGGTTTTCGGGACTGATGTTGCGGACATTGGTTGTGCCCATCCGGCCATCCTTCCCCGGCAGGCGGAAGCTCCATTGCCACTGCTGGCCCATGACCTCGATCTCGGTGGCGTCAGCCGGAACCGTGACGAACTGATGCCAGACGACGAGGCCCGGCGCCAACATGGCTCCGACGCCGACCGCAGTCCCGATGGTGAGCCACCATTCGAGCTTCTTGTTTTCGGGATTGTAGGCTGCCCGCCTTCCCTCCTTGTGATGAAAGCGGAAGACGCAATAGGCCATGAACGCGATGACCGCGAAGAACACCGCTCCGGTGATCCAGAAGGTGATGCTGATGGTGTGGTCGATGTAGCTCCAGTTGGTGGCGATCGGCGTCCACCACCACGGGCTGTAGATGTGAAACAGCACCGAGCCGACTGCGACCAGAAGCAGTATGAGTGCGACAACCATCCTTCAGCCCTCCTTGCCATTCAAGGCAACGGAGACGGGATTAAAGGGCGCAGCTCACACTATCTCGATGGCCGACTTCACATGCGCCATCGCAGTGTGTCTTGCCTCGCCCATATGACCGGTCGCGACATCCAAACGTGGCACGGAGCACACGTTACGACCGCTAACCATCAGATCCGGGGCGTCAGAAATTAAGATGATACCTGTCCAGCCGCGCGTCAATAGATCAATAGAGGACTACCTCGTCGGAGTGCGCCAAACGGCTGCCGCAGCCAAGCGCGCGTCAGCCGGCACAATCGTTTGCACGCAACGCACCAAATGACTGCCAACGTGCACACTTCACCGAACCGTGAGCGCTGCCTAACCGCAATCGCGTTAATCTGGCTCTGCAGGTCGCGACAAGTTTCGTCCGGCTAAGCTCCTCTTCGTTGAACTCGGGTTTACCGTACTCGGCTCGATCGCGTTTCTCGCACTTTGCGGCGGACACGCGTGGCTGGAAACCGCGTCGTTTCAGCGCCGCGACTTTCAGCACGGGAGGTGCGTCGATGGCCACTCTGTATTCCGACAACATCGCAAGAGTTGGACGGCACGTATTCGGGGACGCCGCCTCATATCCGATCCGAAAAATCGGACTATCCGACCTGCACGAGGCGCTGCGCCTGGGCTGGGAAGACTTCAAGGCAATGCCAAGCCACGCGGTCGTCGTGTGCGTGATCTATCCCGTTCTCGGTCTTGCCCTGTTCAGGATGGTGCTTGGCTATTCGGTGCTGCCTCTGCTGTTTCCGCTGGCAGCCGGGTTTGCCTTGCTTGGACCTTTTGCCGCGATTGGCCTGTACGAGCTCAGCCGCCGCCGCGAGCGCGGCGAGGAAGTCGACGTATCGAAAGCGCTTCACGTGCTGCGCGCGCCGGCTTTCGGCGCCATGATCGAACTCGGCATACTCCTGCTCGTCCTGTTCGGAGCCTGGATCGGCGTCGCTAACGCCATCTACGTTTCGATCTTCGGCCACGCGCCGGCCGCGAGCATCCCTGACTTCGCAACGCGCGTGCTGACGACGGCGGAAGGATGGTCGCTCATCATCGTCGGGTGCGGCGTCGGTTTTGTGTTCGCGGTCGTGGCCCTGTGCGTCAGCGTCGTATCGTTTCCGTTGATGCTCGACCGGCATGCGACGGCGATAGACGCGATCCGGACCTCGATCTGGGCGGTGATGAAAAATCCGGTTGCGATGGCCGCGTGGGGTCTGATCGTCGCGGCGCTGCTGGTGATCGGTTCGCTGCCGCTGTTCGTTGGACTAGCCGTCGTTCTGCCGTTGCTCGGTCACGCCACCTGGCATCTGTACCGGAAAGTGGTGGAGCCGGATCCCAATCCTCCACAGGAGGAAGAACCTCACCTGCGCAAAGGACACCGCTACGCCGCGGATTTCCCGGCCAATCTCTTCCCGTGGAGCCGCGAGAAGTGAGAGACAAGTGATACGAGGCTGCTAAGCCGTTACGACCGCGTCGCCAGCACCACGCCCGCCAGCGTGAACAGCAGCGCCACGACCTGGACCGGGCCCAGCGGCTCGCCAAGGGCTGCCGCCGAGGCCACCACGCCGATGACCGGCACCGCCATGGTGCCGATCGCGGCGACCGAGGCCGGCAGCCGCGACAGCGCGGCGAACCAGCTCACATAGGCGATGCAGAACTGGATCACGGTGGAATAGATCAGCAGCCACCAGCCGATCTGGCTGACCTTGCCCAGATCCGTGGTCTCGATGGCGAGGCCGACGATGGCGACCGGAAAACAGCCGAGCCCGATCTGCCAGGCGGCGGCCGGGATCGGCGGCATGTCGAGCGGCAGTTTCTTGGCCAGCACCGTGCCGAGCGCAAACCCCATCGAGCCGGCCAGCGCCATCACGATCCCCGGCAGTTTGGCGGCGGAGGCCGTTACCCCATTGCCGCCCATGATGGCAGCCAAGCCTGCGAACGCCATCACCAGCGAGACCGTGCGCAATAAAGTGGGCCGCTCGCCCAGCACCGGCCAGGCCAACAGCGAAGCCCAGACCGGCATCGTATAGGCGATCAGCGCGGTTTCGCTGGCCGGCAGCCACAGCAGCGCCAGCCCCATCAGCACCATCCACCCCGTGACATTGAGCAGTGCAGCCAGCATCAGCCGCGGCCACAGCGCCCGGTCGACCCGCAGAGTCTGCCCCCGCAGCAGCGCCAGCGCCGCCAGCAGCAAGGCCCCGATCACCCCCGTGACGCCGCGCAGGGTCAGCGGCGGCAGTTCGCCGAGCAGGAATTTTGTGACCGGCCAGTTAAAGCCCCACCCCACCGAGGTGATGGCGAGGAACATAAGGCCGGCGGGTGCGATACGCGCACGCGCAGCTGGTGGCACAGGCTCTGTCATGAACGACCGGCAAGGACCGAAAAAGAATCGGAGAAAAGGGAATCGGCTCAAGAATCAGCCGGAGGGAATCGGCGGCGACTTTGGCCCTTATCGGGGCTAGCTACCATCGGCTCGCCGGCATGCCAGGGTGGAGTTCTCCGTAGCCTTACGTGAGTCTCCAAAGCGCAATCCCGGAAGGCCCGGAAGAGGCGAATAAATACTTGTCCTGTGAACAGCCGGGAGAAGCCTCCACTCCACAGGCCGGCAACTTTTTTTTCCTTGTCGAATCTGTGAGGACTCACTGATACTTGGGCCGATCACAGGCGCGAGATCACCCCCTGTTATCCCCCTCTTTCCACCATATTTAGTATTTGATTCAGGAACTCGTACTAGTCCTTGACGGGCGTAACGGACTTGGCCTAGCTTTCTTCCTGTTCGGCGCGAGTGTGTTTTGGGTCCCCGCCGGTCATCCCAAAAGGGTTCCGAAACGACCACTCCGCCCGTCAGTTAAGGCTGCGGGTGAGGACTTTTTGCCCTCAAAAAAGGGGGTAGTTCGGGGCGCGAAAACGGGGCCGCAAGGCCCGAAAAAAGAGGGCCGGAACAGGCCCAAAGTGACGCGGCAAGTGAAGCGTTGGGGCGTTGATTGCATGACCTGGAAGGCCCGGATCGGGAGCCAGGAAATGCCAGAGAGACAGACCGGGTTCACCGGTTGAGCTGCGGATCAAGGGATCAGGGTTGCCAGGGCTATTCTTATAGTCCCGACGCAGCCATGGTTCGGGAGGTCCGCTCAAGGATAACATTCCGGAACCCGCGACAATGCGGACCGGTCAGAAGAAGACGGGGCACGACCATGCGAATCGAACGGCGCAACACGACTCAAGGCCAGTCACCCTACGCAGGGATTGATTTCAGATTAACGACATCGGAGATCCGCAATCCCGATGGTTCGATCGTGTTCCGGCTGGAAAACGTCGAGGTGCCGCAGTTCTGGTCGCAGGTCGCCTCCGACGTCCTGGCGCAGAAGTACTTTCGTAAGGCCGGCGTCGCCGCGCGCCTGAAGAAGGTCGAGGAAGAGACCGTGCCGTCCTGGCTGTGGCGCTCGGTGCCCGACACCGAGGCGCTGGCCCTCCTCCCCGAGAACGAGCGCTTCGTCAGCGAACTCTCGGCAAAGCAGGTGTTCGACCGCCTCGCCGGCTGCTGGACCTATTGGGGCTGGAAGGGCAGCTACTTCTCGAGCGAAGAAGACGCCCAGGCGTTCTTCGACGAGCTGCGCTTCATGCTCGCAAAACAGATGGTCGCGCCGAACTCCCCGCAGTGGTTCAACACCGGCCTGCATTGGGCTTACGGCGTCGATGGCCCCGGCCAGGGCCACTACTATGTGGACTGGAAGACCGGCAAACTCACAAAATCAAAATCGGCCTACGAGCATCCGCAGCCGCACGCCTGCTTCATCCAGGGCGTCGATGACGACCTCGTCAACGAGGGCGGCATCATGGACCTCTGGGTCCGCGAAGCCCGGCTGTTCAAATACGGCTCCGGCACCGGCTCGAACTTCTCGCGCCTGCGCGGCGAAGGCGAGCGCCTGTCCGGCGGCGGCCGCTCATCCGGCCTGATGAGCTTCCTCAAGATCGGCGACCGTGCGGCGGGCGCGATCAAGTCCGGCGGCACCACGCGCCGCGCGGCCAAGATGGTCGTGGTCGACGCCGATCACCCCGATATCGAGACCTATATCGACTGGAAGGTGAAGGAGGAGCAGAAGGTTGCGGCGCTGGTCACCGGCTCCAAGATCAACCAGAAGCACCTGAAAGCCGTGCTCAAGGCCTGCGTCAATTGCGAAGGCTCCGGCGACGACTGCTTCGATCCCGAGAAGAACCCTGCGCTCCGCCGCGAGATCAAGCTCGCGCGCCGCGCACTGGTGTCCGACAACGTCATCAAGCGGGTGATCCAGTTCGCCAAGCAGGGCTACAAGGACATCGACTTCCCGACCTACGACACCGACTGGGATTCGGAAGCCTACCTCACGGTATCAGGCCAGAACTCCAACAACTCGGTCTCGCTGAAGGACGATTTCCTCCGCGCGGTCGAAACCGACGGCGACTGGAACCTGATCGGCCGCACCAGCAAGAAGGTGACGAAGACGCTGAAGGCGCGCGACCTCTGGGAAAAAATCGGTCACGCCGCCTGGGCGTCGGCCGATCCCGGCCTGCACTTCAACACCACCATGAACGACTGGCACACCTGCAAGGCGTCCGGCGACATCCGCGCCTCCAATCCGTGCTCGGAATACATGTTCCTGGACGACACCGCCTGCAATCTGGCGTCCGCGAACCTGATCACGTTCTACTCGACCACGACAAAACGCTTCGACGTCGAGGCGTATGAGCATCTCTGCCGGCTCTGGACCGTCGTGCTCGAAATCTCCGTGATGATGGCCCAGTTCCCGTCGAAGGCGATCGCCGAACTCTCCTACGAGTTCCGCACGCTCGGCCTCGGCTTTGCCAACATCGGCGGCCTCCTGATGACCATGGGCCTGCCTTACGACTCGAAGGAAGGCCGCGCGCTGTGCGGCGCGCTGACCGCTGTTATGACCGGCGTGTCCTATGCGACCTCGGCCGAGATGGCCAAGGAATTGGGCCCCTTCCCCGGCTACAAGAAGAACGCAGCCCACATGCTGCGCGTGATCCGCAACCACCGCCGCGCCGCCCATGGCGAAAGCCGTGGCTACGAGGCGCTCGCCGTCAACCCCGTGCCGCTGGATTACGCCAGCGTGCCGCAGACCGACATCGTCGAGCACGCCAAGGCCGCCTGGGACCTCGCGCTGCAGCTGGGCGAAGCCCACGGCTACCGCAACGCGCAGACCACAGTGGTGGCGCCGACCGGCACCATCGGCCTCGTGATGGATTGCGACACCACAGGCATCGAGCCTGATTTCGCGCTGGTGAAATTCAAGAAGCTCGCCGGCGGCGGCTACTGGAAGATCATCAACCAGGCCGTCCCCGTGGCGCTGCGCACGCTCGGCTACCGCGAAGCTGATATCGCCGAGATCGAGGCCTACGCCGTCGGCCACGGCTCGCTCTCCAATGCGCCCGGCGTCAACGTCTCCACCCTGAAGGCCAAGGGTTTTACCGACGAAGCCCTGGCCAAGGTGGAAGCCGCGCTGCCGACCGCGTTCGACATCAAGTTCGCCTTCAACAAGTGGACCTTTGGTGAAGAATTCCTGCGCGAGACGCTGAAGCTCGCGCCGGAAGTGATCGCCGCCCCCGGTTTTGATCTCCTCGCCGCCGTCGGGTTTACAAAACGTGAGATCGAAGCCGCCAACGTGCACATCTGCGGCGCGATGACGGTCGAGGGAGCTCCACACCTGAAGGCCGAGCACTATCCGGTGTTCGACTGCGCCAACCCCTGCGGCAAAATTGGAAAACGCTATCTGTCGGTCGAGAGCCACATCCGCATGATGGCGGCCTCGCAGCCCTTCATCTCGGGTGCGATCTCAAAAACCATCAACATGCCGAACGACGCCACCGTCGAGGATTGCAAGTCCGCGTACCTGCTGTCCTGGAAACTGGCGCTGAAGGCCAACGCGCTCTACCGCGACGGCTCGAAGCTTTCGCAGCCGCTGAACTCGCAGCTCATCAGCGATGATGACGACGAGGATGATGCGACCGACGCGTATTACGACAAGCCGATGGCCGCGCGCACCGCGCAGGTCTCGGAAAAGATCGTCGAGAAACTGGTCGAGCGTATCGTCGTGATGCGCGAGCGCGAGAAGATGCCGGATCGCCGCAAGGGCTACACCCAGAAGGCGGTTGTCGGCGGGCACAAGGTCTATCTCCGCACCGGCGAATATGACGACGGCCGGATCGGCGAGATCTTCATCGACATGCACAAGGAAGGCGCGGCGCTGCGCTCCTTCATCAACAACTTTGCGATCGCGGTCTCGCTCGGCCTGCAATATGGCGTGCCGCTGGAAGAATATGTCGACGCCTTCACCTTCACCCGCTTCGAGCCGGCGGGTCCGGTGCAGGGCAACGACAGCATCAAGTACGCGACCTCGATCCTCGACTATGTGTTCCGGGAACTCGCAGTCAGCTACATGAGCCGCTTCGACCTCGCCCATGTCGATCCCTCCGAGTCGAATTTCGACGCGCTCGGCAAGGGCGTCGAGGAAGGCAAGGAGCCGGACGGCAGCCAGGGCCACCACCAGGCCACCAAATATCTGTCCAAGGGCCTCACCCGCTCGCGCACGGATAATCTGGTCGTGATGCGCGGCGGCTCGACCGCCGTCTCCTCCGGCGCGGAATCGGCGCCGACAGGCGGCTCCCGCGTCACCTCGCTCGCCGCCCACGGCGCCACCTCCCGCGCAGCCGACGCCGTCGAAGGCGCCGTCGCCCTGAAGCAGGAAGCCCAGCACGACCTGTCGCCGACCGAAAAGCTGGAAGCCCTGCAATGGAGCAAGGCCGGCGCAGCGCAAGCCGCCCAGCCCACCGTGACCAAAGCCGAACGCCGCGCCGAAGCCAAGGCGCGCGGCTACGAAGGCGAGATGTGCTCGGAGTGTGGGAATTTCACGCTCGTCCGCAACGGGACGTGCATGAAGTGCGATACGTGTGGGAGCACGACGGGGTGCAGCTGATAATTGCTTTCCGCAATCAAGCGGTAACGCAGGCAAGCCAGCTTACATTTGCGGTAGAATGAACTAGACGGCAGAGTATAGTGGGGACAGCCTTTGGCTGTCCCCACGTGTTTTGGGCGAAGATTTAGATGAAAAAAATTCTCGTACTTCATAGCGGCGGCATGGATTCAACGACTTGCTTGTACCAAGCTCACGCGCTTGGGCACGAAGTCGTGAGCCTAGGGATTGATTACGGGCAGTCGCTTTCTGTCGAGATGCTTTTCGCGTCTCAGCAGTGCTTGAAAAAGGGTAGCCGAGGGCGCAATCCGCCGC
Organism: Bradyrhizobium sp. AUGA SZCCT0176; assembly: GCF_018130145.1. Lineage (GTDB taxonomy): Bacteria > Pseudomonadota > Alphaproteobacteria > Rhizobiales > Xanthobacteraceae > Bradyrhizobium. The sequence goes on from NZ_JAFCMB010000008.1 coordinate 260,890, forward strand.
AGAGCTCGTAGGGTGGATTGGAGCGAAGCGTAGTCCGCCGTATCGGATTCTCAAAGGCGGCGGATTACGCTTCGCTAATGCGCCCTACCGCGCTCAAAGATTATCGACAATGAAAGCCCCGCCGGCGTGAACCGGCGGCCTTGAAATCAAAGGCTATAGCTCGTCACAAAGACCTCTTTCAGCTTCACTACGAGGAAGTCCTTCTGCCCTTCGCCGGATTTGCGTCCTCCGGTGACGTTATCCAGTGCTTCGTCGGAGATTTTGTCGCTCGCTTGAACCTGCTCGGCCTTCATTGTCCCGCTCCGTGTTGTGTGGCGCTGTGCGCCGTTGAACTGGAGCGAGTATGCCGGGCGGCGATCAGGCTTACCGTGACGTGCGTCACAAAGGAAAAGCCCCGCCGGCTAGGGCGGGGCTAGAGCAGCGCTCTTAGCGCGATGCTCTTATTTTCCGCCCTTGGGCTTTATGCTGAGACCCTTCAGCGTGCCCTCCGCACCCTCGGTGATCTTGTCGAGGCCCATCCGAATCCCCGTTCCAACAGCAAACGAGCCTACAATGACGGCGATATACACAAAGCCGCCAGACACCGCGTCGAGTTCGTTGTCAGTAAGAGCAGGCATCGTGTTCATATGTGAAGAGTGGGTCTGCATGACGAGCCTCCAGTTTGGTTGGGGTCGGGATCATCCAGACCGTGCTCTCAACTAGAGCGAGCCCGGGACGGGCGCTGTGAGTAACATCACACTGTGACCCGCCTGCGCACCATCGGCACGAGATCGCAGTTCGCGACCAGACCGAAAACCCCTCGGTGTTGCGCCTGGGTGACAGCCCTTTCTCCCCACCTTCGATAGCCTGTCATCATCACAGTGCGTGAGGTGTGCCATGACCGAGCGTGTTATTTCCGAATTGTCGAACTATTCGTATGAGGCAATTTTGGCAGTCTGTGGCGTGGGTTCGTTGGTGTCGCTCCTTGTCGCAGCTACTGCCTGAAGAGGCCACCAACTGAAGCGGCCTAACGCTCGCGGCGAAGCTTCGCTCATTCGTGCACCGGCCCCACACTGGCGAGGCCCATAGGGCGGATTGAAGCCGACCTGTCCGCCGTAGCTCGAAGAGCGAAGGCGGAAGGCGCAATCCGCCGTTTTCGGATCAAGCTAAGGCGGCGGATTACGCTTCGCTCCAATCCGCCCTACGCGTTACTTGAATCGGGTTCGCCGCCGCCGCATTTCCATGATCAGGTGGCCCGACGCGCAACGCTGCGTCCCACCACACGCCGGGCCAGTCAAACCAAAGCGGGGTTGAGGGGCGCCGGTTTGACCGAATCGTTGATATCCGAACTTCGTGGCAGAAACCGGCCGGCGCCGGGCTGTTCGCGTGATGGCTGACGGTTAGCGACGCGAACGCGATGAACGAGCGTAGCCCGGATGAGCAAAGCGATATCCGGGGCGGTGCAGAAATGGTCCCGGATGTCGCGGAGCCAGTCATCGGGCGCGCATTCGCGCGACCCGTTGGCTCATCCGGGCTACGCTTGCTGACAGGCGCGCGTCCAATCCCATCTCGTCATGCCGGGGCGCGTCCCGGCATGACGTCATCTTGTGACGAGGCCGCTCCAGCCCCGACAGCGCAACTCTAGGCGACCATCGTCCGGCCGCCGCCGAAGTTGATGTTCGCCCATGGCGAATAAAACTGTTTGACCCAATTCAGGTACTGGATCTCGCCTTCGATCGCCCGCCGTCCGCCGCTCACCTGGTCGAGGTCGGCAACCGACAATTCCACCGTGCCCTGGCCGCCGAGTTCATCGTTCCGCGTCTTCATGTTCTGCTCCGTTGGATAAGAAAGAAGGATCATCCTTCGATTTATCGGGTCAGGATGAGACCACGGCGATTCAATTTCCGTGATTTGAATCACGTGAATGGTCCGTGGACCCTAAGGCGGATTGGAGCGCAGCGTTTCCGTTGTCGTCCCGGCGAAGGCCGGGACCCATACGCCGCGGCCAATGTTGTTGGAAAGAAAGATAACGATCAGCGCGTAAAAACAATTGCGGCCGGTGGTTATGGGTCCCGGCCTACGCCGGGACGACATCGGAATGCGCCGTAGCTCGTCGGGCGGATTAGCGGAGCGTACTCCGCCGTCGAGTGTCCCTCGAATTTCGCTTCGGGATGAATCCACGAACTGTGCGGGGCATCACACCGGGAAACACGGGTTCAAGGCAGATTGCGGCCGGTAGAGACAATCTCGAACAGGGGCTTGCCACGACCAATGTCAGAACCTCGCAGGAAATCGATTGCCATGCGCGTTGCGAAGGTTTTCCTTGGCAACGATGAGCCCGCGTTCATTGCCGCCGCGGCTGGAGCATCAATTGCCTGGGGCATCCTCATGGCTTGCCAGACCAGCTATCTCGGCCCCCGTCCGGCCCCGCCGCTTTGGCAGGCGATCGGAAGCGGGATCGCGGTCGGCATGTTTCTGATGCCGTTCTTTTTCATGGGGATTTCCCGGGCAATCGGGTTCATGTCGCATTGGGCGGCCCTCGTCCTCATGAGCGCCGCATTCTATTTTCCCCTTGTTCTGGTGCACATGAGAGCACTCCAGCTCCCCTCCTTCGCATTCATGGCCGTAAGCGTCGCCTATGCAGCTGCGGCCATCCTCGTGGCCAGACGGATCGTGAAATGGCACCGCCGCGCGTCCGTGCAATAGCTGCCGCTGCTCCGTAGCCGAAGGCTTCATTCACTTGTTCGGATTGCAGCAAGTGCACCCGTAGGGCGGTTTGGAGCGCAGCGTTTCAGTTGTCGTCCCGGCCTAGTGCGCAATTGCGCACGGGGGGCCGGGACCCATACGCCGCGGCCTGTATTGCTCGGAAAGAAGATAATGACCGGCACGCAAAACAACAGCCGACGGTGGCTATGGGTCCCGGCCCCCGTGCGCAATTGCGCACTCGGCCGGGACGACATGCGAGTGCGACAAATTAACCCGACGGGCAAAATTCCGCTTTCCTCGTCGGGCAAATCATCTCTACGAATTTGCGTTATCCCGTCCCACTCAGAGGGGCGTCGGCCGTCGTCATGACGAGGGGCGGGTCGCGGTGGACGTAACAGTTGCGATTGACGGTCGTGACTGAAGCGTACGGCGAAAGCGTGTGGTCCTGGCGCCCGTAACGGCGTCAAGTCTTTCGGGAGCTAACGCTTCCGAGGGGCGACGGTGGCAATAGAGTCCGTCTCACCGGGGAGAGCGCGTTATAAGCCGTAAAGCCATTGCGCAGGGAAGGCTGGGTGTTCCCCGCTGCCCTGTATGCTCGTGTGCAGCTTTGTTTGCACAATCGCACACGAGACCGCGGGTGCAGCGCGCACCCGGCCTTCCCTGCGCCCTCTCATTTCGGGGGCGGGAAGTTCTTTAGCAAACCTCGGGCGCAATGCGCCGCGAGATCGCGAAACTATATCCACGTCGTCCCGGCGAACGCCGGGACCCATACTCCGCGGCCCTCATTGATAAAAAAGAAAGATAACGACGCTCGTGAAAAACAATTGCCGCCGGTGGCTATGGGTCCCGGGTCAAGCCCGGGACGACACCGAGTGTATGGCGCTACGAAACCTTCCCCGCCTTCATCGCCTTCTCCAGCCGCTTGCCTGGCCCCGCCCGCTACTTCTTGTTCTCCTCGCAAAACTTCAGCGCCGCCAGCGCCTCGCCCATGCGAGGGATCTTGATTTCGACGCTGTTGTCCTCGTCGTCCTCGAAATCGATCGTCAGCAGTTTTGCCTTGGCGAGCGTATCCAGGATCGATTGCTGGAATTCGAACGTGCCGCGGACGGCGGTCTTGTCGACCACCTCCCATTTCGCCTTCTTCATGATGTCCTTGTCGTCGGTGCCGACATCGGCCCGCAGGATCTTGCCGACCTTGTCCCACTCCCAGCCGTCGTAGATCACGGCCACCACGATCGCCTCCTTGGAGTAGCTCAGCACGATCACGTAGTCGCTGTTGTCATCGTCCTTGTCGGTATAGGCGCGGGCCGCATTGCAATGATCGTCTCCGCTGCGCTTCTCGACCTCCCAGTCGCCAACCTTGGTTTGCGCCAGCGCCGGCGCCGCCAAAAAGCCCCCGAGCAACAAAACCGCCAAAAGAATTCGTTTCATATCAGCCTCCCGCCTGTCTCGGGCCAAACTGATCACCTCCGGACGGGAGTCGCAAGTCTCATAGAGCGCAGGATTTGGAGGCGGCTTGTCCGCCGCAGTTCATGAAAAGACGTAAGCTCCGACGCTTGAGACACCGTCGCAGAGAAGCACGCCGCACCGCAGCTTTGTTCTCCATCCGACTCCAGTTTGTTCGCAAAGAACGAATCGGAATCGCGCAAATCGGCGCGGACCAATTCCTAACAACACGTTGCTTAGTCGTTGTGCGCGCTCATCATGCAAGAAGCTACCGCGTCGCTGTTCCCCGCGTAACAGCGCGGACTTCGTTGATCGGTCATCGTCCTGTCCATGCCGATGCAATGGTGCATCGGAACGGCAACAGGAGATGACAACATGGAACGCGCAAATTCGAATGAAACGTCGACTGAACTGACGATGGACGAACTGGACTCGGTCGCTGGCGGGATGGATACGACGACCAAGGTTTTCGCTGCGGCGTGCCTGTTGAACACGTCCTTCATGCTCGGAGCCATGGTTGCCATGGCTGTTCTGAAATAACCGCTGTTATGAAACAGTGAAAAGCACTTGGGCCTCGCAGACAAGCAAGCAGCGAAGGCGCGGGGCCGAAGCTCCGCGTCTGCTCGCGCCGCGCTGTGATGTGGTCACACAGCAGCACCGCTGTGCGGTGCTGGTAAACCAGCCAGTCCGTGATAGCATCCTTCCACAGTCGAAGCGGATGGTCGCTTCGTCTCGGCAGAGGAGAAGCGCAGATGAAAAAGTCTGATACGAACTCCAAGAAGTCCGCCGACAAGAAGGTCGAAGCGCCGGTTCAGCTCAACCCGGATCAACTCGAAGCCGTCGCAGGCGGCATGATTAGGCGCATCGATCCCAAGGGCACCGGCACGACCACGACAGGCGCCGTTGGGCCGAAGACGACCACCACCAAGCTGACAAGTTAGTTGATTTCATATGCGGGATGGCGTTTGGCGCGCGACGCGCCGGACGCCGTCTCGAAGGCTTTTCAGATAAGCATTTGCGAGACTGAGCGTTCAAGGCAGAGCCGCGGATTGCGCTTCCCGCTGCATCCCAACTGCGGGTGAGGCGATCGATCGGCACCAGCCGCGAACCGGAGGGTCGTTTGATGTCCCGAGGATCCAGCCAAGAAATCGACTGCCCGAGTGCCCAGGCAACCGCTGATGGCGCGCGCGTCTTTGGCGTCATGACAGGCACGCCTGAAGAACACAGGGTCGGCTATCTCACCGAGACCCTGCCGGTTTCCGAAAAGCTGCTGGCGCTGGCAGGGTCAGCCAAGCCCACGCAACTTTTCAGAATTGCGGCGCCGTGCGCCGGCGCCAGCGGCGGCTGCAAGCACTTCAAAGGCAACGCGTGCAGCCTGGCCGAACGCATCGTTGCGGGCACCCCTGTGGTGGTCAACGCGCTGCCTGCCTGCCAGATCAGATCCACCTGCCGCTGGTTTCGTCAGGAAGGCAAAGCGGCCTGCTTCCGCTGTCCGCAGGTCATGACGGATAAATCCAATGCCTCCGACTATGAGCGGCAGATCGCCGACGCCGACTGATCCGCGCTGAGGCGAAGCCGTAGCCGGTACCGCTTCCGCATTTACAAGCGGCTGCGCAAGATGGGACCAGGCGCTTATCCGGCGAAGTCGCTGAAGCAGGCGCGCATCGATCACGGCGAGGCCAAGAAGCTGCGCGACGCCGGCATCGATCCGATCATTGCCCGCGGTCAGAAATAATCTTCGATAAATTCGGAATGCGTAATGGGCGCAAACATCGTTCCCATTTTCTTCGTGCCGCGACCCGACTTGGCAATGTTCTTTTCATTCTCGATTATTGGCCCGAGCGTTGTCTGTAGAAGCTGGTTGGTCGTGTCAACGAAACTGGTCGTCGTCGATAAAGGCGTATTCTTCGAACGTCTGAGAATCATATTTTTCATCGAAGAGGAAGAAGGGCTCCAATCGCTCGGTGTGGCCCTTGAAGTACCGCCGAGGGACTCCGCCGAATTTGGTTTTTATTTCCGTAAGACCCCGGCTTTTCTTATCCGTCGATCCGGAGAAGATTTCGCCGACCTCGTACCATTCGCAGCCGAGCCGCTTTGCTTGGAGCATAGCCTCCCAAAACAGGAGATAGTTGACGCCAGAGTTTTGGTGAGCGGTGCGCGAGCATCCGGTGTGGTAAACAGCAGAGTGCGGCATCTTCGCAGAGTTATGGAAGGCCACCACGCTTCCATTTGGTGCTTTGCCGCCCAACAAGAAGTTAAAACCGAGAGGTGATATCTTGAGTGCCATCCCTTCAAAATACGCTTTGGGGTGTGGTTCAACGCCGGTTCGGAAATAGGTTTCGCAGTGAATATCGTAGTAGGGGTCGATGTTCTTTACCCAGTCAAGAAGTTCAGCGGAGTAACCTTCGCTCTTTGCTTTGCGGATTTTCCTGCGCGCAATCTGCGATAGACCTAGCCAAAGCTGATCTTCGGTTTGGCTAAGGTCAACAACCATCGCGTCGGTGGACGTCTCGGCAAAGCCGAACTTGTATGTCGGGCTCACACCAGTCTGGTTCGTTAGGGAGCGCTTCGTAATCGGGCTTATGCTCATGGAAATACGCTCGGCGTGATCGTGGCGAGCACTCGCGCAAATCTGATTGATTACCTCGCAGAGTACCGCGTTCTCCTCGTCTCTAGACAATCCTGGCACCAACACCGGACCGCTCCCGCCCCAGCCGGATGAAGCAGTGACCTTCCATGTGTTCGAGTATTGGAGCGGCACGACCGCGACAATTCTGCCGTCCCTTTCTACGCCGAAGCTACGCTCTTGAAGGCCCCATCGTTCAACCGGCAGGATCAATTCCTGCCACTCGTAGAGTGAAAACACCCATCCATCGGGAGACGACAAAACTACATCGTTCCATGTTCTTGCTCGATGAGAGTTCATCAAAACCACTGACCCATCGAGTTACTTTCGGGTGCGGGTAATGTTCGTTCGCCTTCTCTACACTCGCGGCTGATGGATCAATCGCATCGACGCTATCGACAAATGGATAGTTCGCCATTTCACGATCATGGAAGCCAACGCCGCATCCGATGTCGACCACGGTCTTGGGCTGCACCAACTTGAATAGTTCTGAAACCTCAAAGCGTCGCGTCTGGTCCCACGCGTCAGATTTGTATGAGTCCCAGTCTCGGTAATCAGTTCATCAAAAAACCTGCTCTGATCGCTTAGGTACGACTGGTAACGACTTTGAGCTGGCATGGCGTTTCCTTGGCGCTGAGTGAGCGCCGAATTACTACCACCGCAACCCCACATCGAAAACCCCTGAAATCGGAGAATGACGTAGAGGCTTTGGGACGTGAGTCATTCGGCCCGAACCTCGGTCATAATGCGCATGACGATTGTCATTCTCGCGCCGGCCAAGCACTGCATTTGCCCGAAGCTCATTCTGGCGCGTGCTACTTTACCTCTGATTGTCTGGGCCACATTTCGAGTCGACCAAAGTTACTAGCCCGTTATTTGGTTGTTGTTCGCCGCAGCGATCCCGGCGCTGTTCGATCTGACAAGGGGATGGCCTGCGAAAACACCGGTCCCACTTCCGCGCCGCGCGCTTGCCGCAGGCGGTACAGAGGAAGTCAGGCTCAATGTCGGAGAGCCTGATATCATCGGCCCAGCCGTCGGCACTGGTTTCGACATGATGGCTGCAACGATTGATCGCGGCAAGGGAAGCGATCTTGTACACTTAGTTGTTTCTAGCACGAGACCGCGGGTGCAGCGCGCACCCGGCTTTTCCTGCCCTCCTCGCTTCAGGAGGTCAGCAAGTCGCAAAACTCGGACGCTTCACGCCGCGAGATCGCGGACGCATGGACTATCGTTGTCATGATCGCCACAACAAAGGCGCCCTACTGCCCAGCCCCTACGCAGCATGGATCAGCCAAGGCGGCTTTGTTCTCCATCCGACTCCAGTTTGTTCGCAAGGAACGAATCGGAGTCGCGCAAATCAGTGCGGGTCAATTCCTAACAACACGTTGCTTCGCATTTGTACGCCCTCATCACGAAAAAAGCCCGCGACGACATCGCGGGCTTCTTGCAAACGCGACAAGGTGCTCGTGCATCGGCGCCAGTTGAAGCGCCGATCAAGCATTTGTCCTCACTGAATGGCGCGGCCGACGGTTTCGGTGCGGCCTTGGGCGGTCGTGATCTTGCTCCGCGGTGTCAGGACGCTGAGCTGAACTGCCGTGACCGATGTGGCAACGGGTGACGCTTCCTGGACGCCCTCAACGCCGAGCACCTGAAGCTGCACGGCCGAGACCGGCAAGCCTGACCGTTCATAAGACGGCAACTCGGCTGCGACAGCGCCGCCAGCGGCCGTGATCGCGAACATGGCGGCGGCAGCGACGGACAGGGTAATCTTCTTCACGGCAATTCTCCTTCGATGGCTTGGAATGCGGATCTAGTAGTCGTTTATTGCGCTGCAATGGTTCAATGGTGCGACGCACAAAAACGTGATACAAGAATGTGATGATGGTGATCATGGAATGCTGAACCGCGCGTTGGTCGCACGAGACGCCGTGAAGGTTCGCTGGAACTTTCGCGGCGGGCTACGCGAGCTGGCGATGAATGCAGCGCGCGCAAAGGGTCAGAGTTCCTTCCGTAGTTCTCCGGCCGTGAACATAGTTCCGCCTCCTCGGCTGCGTTAAAACGCAGATGTGCGGATCCACTTTCAGGCGGGTGCCATTGCATTTGATACGGAGCACCAAATGAATTCCACAATGAGCGACAGGCTCGCCGAAGGGCAGATCGCGAGCCTGGAGGAGCAGCTTTCGAACCTGGCGCGCGAAGCGGGATTTAGTGCTTCGGCCCCGCCGCCCAGCATGAAGACGTCGAGCGCCCCGCCAGCAGCGAAGCCTCGATTGGCGGATTGGCGCCATGTGGCTGTCGCCGGTTGCCTGTTGGCAGCATGCATTGGTGTCGTCGCCTGGTGGTGGTCATCCTCCCCTGATACGGCGATGACGGCCCCCTCAGCTCCGATAGCTTTGGCACAGGCGGCACCGGAAGCCGCTGCGCCGAAAGACGCCGCACCGGCTGCTGTTGCCGCGTCCGCCGGATTGGAGCAGCAACTCCAACCGATGGCGCGCGATCTCGCGGCCTTGAGGCAATCACTCGAACACCTCAAGGTGAGGCAAGAACAATTGGTCCGCGACAATGAAAATCTCACGAGCCAGCTCGCGGCGGGCCGGGAAGAAATAGCGCGCAACAACGCTGTCATCGACCAGCTCAGAGCGAGCCAGATCCAGATGGCGCGCGAAAGCCAGACGCTGACCGATCGCGTCAACGCAAGCCAGCAACAACTCGCCCGCATCATCGCCAGCGCTTCAGAGTTAAATGCGCTGCCCGAAGAGCCAAAGGCGATGTCCGAAGAGCCAAAGATGATCCCTGAAGAGCCAAAGGTGATGCCCGGAACACCACTGCCGCGTCCGCGGCAATCAGCCAATGTCGCCCAGTCGCAAAAGCCGGCAGCGCCCCCGGTGCGGCCGCAAGCCAAAAAACCGCAACCGTCAGTGTCATGGCCATGGTCGCCTCGCAGCCCGTGAGCCGTAGGCGTAATCTGCCGTTACGTATTTTTCTAAAGCGGCGCATTACGCCGGAGCCTGTTATCGGGCCGCGCATTTGACGGACCCGTTGCGCTAATCTCCCACCGAATAGCGCGCTTACGGCGTTTGGTTTCGCGCGCCCGTAGTACTACCGGGAAAGCCTTTGGCTGCGTACGGAACATGCAGAATCATGGCATGAAGCCTGCATGGAGTTAGTTGACCGGGAATTTCCTATCAACGAAGGACGCCATGCTCGTTACTCTTGTCGCCGTTCTCTGCAACGGCCAGCTATGCCTGGAGAAAGTCGTCACCAACAGTGAGCAGTCGGGCATCACCATGACCGCCTGTATGGTCAATGCGCAAATCGGCATTGCCGATTGGCTCGCCAAGGGTCCGTATCACCAATGGAAACTACAGAGATACAAATGCATCGCGGGCAAATACGTGCCCAAAGACGAAGCATGATGCAATGCGCCGCCTCTCGGATGAGAGGCGCCCTCGCCTGCTAGCGCACCACGTCGCGCTTGACGTTGGCGACATGCCTGCCAACCATTCCCAGCCTGCACGGCGGATTCGCGGTGCGCAATCCGCCGCTACGTGTCTCAAGCGGCGGATCGCGCCACCGCAGGCGGATTGGACCGGAACGCGGCACAGCGCAGCATCCAGCGAACCGTGACGAACGTGGACAAGATCGATTTCAAGAAGCAGCTCGCAACATTCTACAGCGCGCCTAAAGGCAGCTTTGCCACCATCAACATGCCTGCCATGCAATTCGTCAAGATCAACGGCGAAGGCGACCCCAATCGTGATCCAGCCTATCAGCGCGCCATCGAGTGGCTGTATTCGCTGAGCTACGCGATGAAATTTGCCAGCAAGAGCACATCGGGAAAAGACTACGTGGTTCCGCCGCTCGAAGGCCTTTGGTGGGCCGACAATCCCGACGATTTTGTCGGGCGGCGGAAGCATCTGTGGCAATGGACGATGATGATCATGGTGCCCGACTTCGTCGAGCGGCCCCTGTACGAGGCTGCCCTTGCAAGGTCGCGGGACAAGCTCGGAGAGCCTCCCGTCTCGCTGCGCCTCGAGCCGTTGGACGAAGGGCGATGCCTGCAGACGCTGCATGTCGGCAGCTATGACGACGAAGGCCCGGTGCTCGCCAGGCTTCACCACGAGATCATGCCTGCGATGGGGATGACGTTTGCAGGGCCTCATCACGAGATCTATCTGAGCGATGCACGCCGGACGCCGCCGGAAAAGCTCAAGACGATCCTGCGGCAACCGGTCAGAAGCGCTGGCTGAGGCCGCCCTTTGAACCAAAAGAACGCAGCCTGCGACCAATATTAATTAGCGCCGTACACGCCCCGGGTTTCCCGGTTTCGAGGTCGCTCGCTTCATACGGATTCCCGGGAAAAAGTGGCAGCTGCCCCCGTAATGTCGGATATCGGACAGACGACCGAACCTGGAACGTACTTAAATTAGCCGCTGCCTGAGTCGCGCAATTAATTATTATAACCAGTTGGCATCATTGCATTTTAGCCGGAAAGACCTTTTCACTATTGAATAGCTTCAGGGATGGATCAGGAAACCACCAGATTGGTCGCCGGCACTCGTTTTAAGATGAGTGAACTCGGAGCCGCTCGATGCCCGGAACTGGCCGGGCAGACTGGGATCGTTGTCGAAGTGAGCCATAGCAACACGGGCGTTACCGTGTTGTTCAATGGCGCCAACAGACCAACCGCCCTGCACAGGGATTTTATCACCCCGATCTCGAATAACGGATCGTGGGGCGGTTCGCCAAGGGCTGGCTCTGGAAACACGGGTCCGCCCCAGAAGTGAAGTTCGCGCGCCTGAAGCAGGTCCGCATTCCAAAACTGCGCGAACAACAGCTACTCTTTCGGAGTACCCCGAATTTTCCGAGGAACGCGCGAGCGCAAAGAGAGACGTGTCAGCCGAAGCTCGCCGCGGGCGGCAGGCGTGGTCGCCAGGAGAGCGACGGCTCCCGGTTTCAGCCAATCGTGCGTTCGAGCAGATTGAGCCAATTGGTCGAGCCCAGCTTCTTCAACAGCGGCTCGGAGTATCCGCTTTGCCGGAGAGCCCCGATGAGCACGGGCAGCCCGGCCGCCGAGCCGATTTTCGCCGGCACGGTTGCGCCGTCGAAATCCGATCCAAATCCGACGTGGTCCTCGCCGAGCTTGTCGATGAGATAGTCGAGCTGACGCACCATCAGTTCGACATCCGTATCCGCGATCATGCTGCCGTCAGGGCGAAGAAAGCAGGTCGCGAAGTTGAGACCGACCATGCCGGCGGAATCGCGGATCGCTGCCAATTGCCGGTCGGTAAGGTTTCTCGGCGAAGGGCACAACGCATGCGCGTTGGAGTGCGTCGCGACCAGCGGCGCTTTGGAGAGGCGCGCGACATCCCAAAAGCCCTTTTCGGTGATGTGCGAGAGGTCGACGAGGATCTTCATTTCGTTGCAGGCGCCAACGAGCTTTTCGCCGGCAGCGGTCAGGCCGTCGCCGATATCCGGCCCGCCGGGAAACTGGAACGGGACGCCATGACCAAAAATGTTGTTACGGCTCCAGACCGGTCCCAGCGAGCGCAGGCCCGCCGCGTACAGCACCTCCAGAAAATGCAGATCACCGTCGATGGCTTCGGCGCCTTCCAGATGAAGCACCACCGCCAGCGCTCCGCGCTCGATCGCCGAATGGATCTCGGCGGTCGTCTTGCAAAGCGCCACGGCGCCCTGCGATCCCCTGACAACCCGCATCAGGATCGCCAGCTCACCGGCGACGGATTTCCGTGCCTCTTCGATGGGAAGCGGATCAGGAAGCGGCACCGCATACTGTCCGCCCGTCATCTGCTTGCTGAGCGACGCAAAGTTGCCTGGCGATGGCGAGTACATCGCGAACAGACCGCCGACGAAAGTTCCTGCCCTGGCCTTTTTCAGGTCGATATGGCCGGCGTCTTCGCCATCAAGGAAATCGGACACCACGTCGCCGGAAGCCGACTTGTAAAGACGCAGCAGGACATCGTTATGGCCGTCGAAGATGGAAATGTTGGTGGTCATTGTTTACCGGCGCCCGTGACAGATATCGCGAGTTGCGAGATCGTCTGCAATTTTCCGCAGAACCGGTCCGTGTGCAACCTCTATTGAGGAACAATTCCGCGGCTACAGCATTATTCAGCCAGCATCACGCATCGATTCGGAGCAACGCGTGATGACCGCGGACGCATTTGAACTCCGCCGCTGTGTACAACAGCATTTCCTCGGCCGTGTATCGTCAGTGATGTTCGATCCGGGCTACCGCAATCATTTGGCGCTGATCGCGGACGGTTATGATGTCCGCGTATTCCTCGACGATGTGCTGCAGGACGGCTGTATTACAGCAGACCCCGATGAGGGTTTCGTCCAGCGGCGCGCATTTCTCAGATCGTCAGGGATCACTGACATGCGCCGCGGCTCCGTGTCGATCAGAATTTCGAAGAAACCTGGAGGGCGGATTGAGCCGAAGGCGTAATCCGCCGTCTGGGCTCATACGAAAACGGCGGATTACGTCTTCGGCTAATCCGCCGCGCCTCACCGCCTTGCGCGAGACGTCCATCGGTCGGTTGCCTGCGCAACTCACTTCCGATGACATCGCTAATGTGCCATACGCAAGACATGTCCCCTCTGAAAGCCCCGGCCACTTACGACGATTTCGCCCGTCTCGACATCCGGATCGGCAAGGTCGTGGATATCCAGCCGTTCCCCCGCGCGCGCAATCCCTCCTTCAAGGTCGGCGTCGACGTCGGCGCTGACAGGATCATGTGGTCGAGCGCGCAGATCACGAACTATGAGCCCGCAGCCCTGCTCGGCTCGCTGGTCGTCTGCGTCTGCAATCTGGGTGCGAAGAACATCGCGGGCTTCACATCCGAACTGCTGATCCTCGGCGCAAAGGACGCCGGAGGCAGCGTGATCGTCCTCGGCCCGCGCAGCGAGGTGGCGATCGGCGAGCCGGTCTTTTGACCAAATTTTACGCCGGCGCGAACGCATGCGGCAGCGCGGCGCGCTGACCCGGCTTTCGCTGCGCTCTCCTCTGTTACGGAGGGTCCGGCTACCAAACCTCGGACGCTTCGCGCCGCGAGAAGGCGGACGTATATGCGCCGTCATTGCGAGCCACCGGATCGCGCGAATGCGCGCCCGATGCCTCGCAATGACGTGGGGACCGTCTCCACCCTGCGCAATCCCGGATTGCGCTGCGCTTCATCCGGGCTACATTCAATGCCATGACCGTCATCTCCATCCAGTCCCAGGTCGCTTACGGCCATGTCGGCAACTCTGCCGCGGTGTTTCCGATGCAGATGCATGGCATCGACGTCATTGCGGTGCCGACGACGTTGCTGAGCAACCGGCCGGGCTATCCAACCATCCGCGGCCGGGTGCTGGAGGCGCAATTGGTCGCCGATCTCCTGCTCGGGATCGAGGAGCGCGGGGCGGTCGACACCTGTCAGATGATCCTGTCCGGCTATCTCGGCTCGGCTGACAATGCCGCTGTCGTCGCCGACTTCGTCGCGCGCGCCAAGGCCCGCAACCCGGCCCTCTGCTATGTCTGCGATCCCGTGCTCGGCGATCGCGACCGCGGCCTGTTCGTGAAAGCCGACATCCCGCCGCTGGTGCGCGACCGGCTGTGCGGCCTCGCCGACATCATCACCCCCAATCATTTCGAGTTCGAATGGCTGTGCGGGGCGAAGGCCTCCACGTCGGATCAAATGATCGAAGCAGCGCGCGCGCTGATGGCGCACGGTCCATCGACGGTCGTCGTCACGTCGGCCGAATTGTCTGATACGCCTGACGGCGAGATCGAGACCCTCGCCATCGAGCCGTCAAACGCCTGGCGCGTGCGCACGCCGAAAGTTCCCATCAGCCCGAACGGCACCGGCGACCTGTTCGCCGCGCTGTTCACCTCCGCGCGCGTTCAGAACAAAGCCACACCGGAAGCGCTCGGCCACGCGGCGTCGGCCATATCAGCCGTGCTGGAGCGCACCGCGGCGCGCGGGACGGAGGAAATGCGGATTGTCGAGACCGCGGAGCTGCTCGTCCACCCGAAGCGGCGGTTCGAGGCGGTCGCGGTGCGCAGTTGATAGCGTCATTCCGGGGCGATGCAAAGCATCGAACCCGGAATCTCGAGATTCCCCGGGGCGCAATTGCGCCCCTGAGGTCTGGTCCTGCGGACCATCCCGGAATGACGACATCGCTGGAGATCGTCATCAGGTTCAAACCTCAAAAGCTCAGGCGTGATGTGAGTCACGGAACTCGCGTTCGGCGCGAGACATGCTCCAGATCACAGAAAGGGTCGCGGTGGTCGCGCCCCACCTGCCAGAGGGAGGAATGCCATGAAAGTCGATAACGCCCAGACCGCTCAGACCGATGCGCTTTCCGACAAAGAACTCAACGCCGTGTCGGGTGGCAAGGCACGCGTTCAGGTGACCAAGGCGCAGTACGAACAGATCCTCGCAGTCAAGATAATGTTCGCCAATTTGAAGTGAGCCTGACGCTGTGGGACGGATTAGCGATAGCGTAATCCGCCGTTTTTGGATTATCCAAGATGGCGGATTACGCTTCGCTAATCCGACCTACTCGCTCTCTGCTCGCTGGAGAATAAATGAGCCGTTTCTGGAGCCGCCTGACGCACGACCTGAAACCCTATGTGCCGGGCGAACAGCCCCGCATCGCGGATCTGGTCAAGCTCAACACCAATGAAAGCCCGCTGGGCCCTTCCCCGCGCGTGCTGGAGGCAATCCATCGCGAGGCCGCCGATAGCTTGCGCCTCTATCCTGACCCGCAGGCGTCCGCGCTGTGCGCGGCCCTCGCCGCCTACCACAAGGTGCGCCCCGAGCAGGTGTTCGTCGGCAACGGCTCGGACGAGGTGCTGGCCCACGCCTTCGCTGCCCTCCTGAAGCACGATGCGCCGCTGCTATTCCCCGACATCACCTACAGCTTCTACCCGGTCTATTGCCGCCTGTTCGGCATCGCCTATGAGGCCGTGCCGCTCGATGAGGCCATGCGGATCCGGCTCGCCGATTATCGCCGCACCGCCGGCGCGATCATCGTGCCCAATCCTAATGCGCCGACCGGAGTGGCGCTGTCGCGGGCCGAGATCGCTTCCTTGCTGGAGCAACATCCCGACGCGCCCGTTGTGATCGACGAGGCCTATGTCGATTTCGGCGCCGAGACTGCGATCCCGCTGGTCGCTTCGCACCCGAACCTGCTGGTCGTTCAAACCATGTCGAAATCGCGGGCGCTCGCGGGCTTGCGCGTCGGCTATGCGATCGGCGACGCCGGCCTGATCGAGGCGCTGACGCGGGTAAAGGACAGCTTCAACTCCTATCCACTCGGCCGCCCCGCCCAGGCCGGCGCCATCGCCGCACTGGAGGACGAAGCCTGGTTTCAGAAGAGCCGCGCAAGCGTGATCGAAGGCCGCGAGCGGCTTACCCAAGGCTTGGCACGGCTTGGCTTCGACGTGCTGCCGTCCTCCGCCAACTTCGTGTTCGCGCGTCATCCGGCGCATCAGGGCGCGGCGTTGGCCGCGGCGCTGCGCCAGCGCGCGGTCATCGTCCGCCATTTTGCAGCGCCCCGGATATCAGACTATCTGCGGATCACCGTCGGCACCGACGGGCAAACCGACCGGTTGTTGTCCGCGCTGTCCGACATCCTGGGTAGCGCCTAGGCATCCGCTCGGGGTAAGGTTAGCGCCGCAAATTTGGGCTGGTTGTTGCCTTCCCAGTGACCCCGGCGTATTTCTGAGCAGCTTCAGATTCTAGCTTGCGACCGGGAGAACCCTTGCCAGCGTGGAATTTCGGCCCCGCCGAACAGGAATTTGCCGAAGCCGGCCTTGATCCTACGCGTTGGGTCCAGGCGCTGACTTCCGTGGCCTCGGCCACCGGGAGCTTTGGGGCCGTCATGCTGCCCCTGTCGGGCGATGCCCTCCCGAATGTCCCCTATACCGAAAACGTTTCCAGAGTGATGGAAGACTATTTCCGGGACGGTTGGCACTCGCAGGATGAGCGAATGCGCACCGTCCCGACCCTGACGCAGCGCGGGGTCGCCGACGATTTCGACGGCCACAGCGCCGATGAGATCGCCAAACATCCCTACTACCAGGAGTTCCTCGCACCGCACGGCCTGCGCTGGTATGCCGGTATCAAGGTTGCTTGCGGCGATGACCTTTGGGCCGTGGCGCTGCAGCGAACGATCGATCAGGGACCCTTTTCGGCGGACGAAAAGGACGAACTGGCGCGGATCTCGAGCCGGCTTTCGACCGGCGCCGCGATCGCCCGCGCGCTCAGCGCTTCCGCCGCCGCCGGCGCGCTGGAAGCTTTTGAAATGAGCGGCACGGCGGTGGTCCTGATCAACCGCCATGGCCATGTATTCAAGGCCAATGCGTCGGCCGAACGCCTTCTGGTGGATGATATCAGGATCGTAAACGGCCAGCTGACCGCAAGAGATACGCGGGCGACGACGGCCCTGAACCGCGCCCTTCACAATTTGCTGTGGCGTCCGACCGGCGGACTTTCCGCGCCGGTCGCGTTGCCTCGTGCGACCGGCCGGCCGCTGCTTGCGTACCCGGCGAGACTCTCGAATTCGACCGCCAATGCACTGGCCGATTGCCAGGCCATGGTCATTCTGATCGATCCCGATAGCCGGTCTCCAACGCCGGCAACGAACTTGCGAACGGTGTTTCACCTGACCCAGGCGGAAGCCAGGCTCGCGACCCAGCTGGCGCTCGGCGAGTCCCTGGAAAACGTCGCCGATCAATTCGGGATCGGAAAGGAGACCGCGCGGAGCCAGCTCAAGAGCATCTTCGCCAAGACCGGCGTGCACCGGCAGGCCGAGCTGGTCGCGGTGCTGGCAAAGCTGCTGTAAGCACCTGTCCGACCGCCCTGTGACCGAGGAGGCAAGCGATGACCGATACCGTCATGTTTCACGAGGGCAATCGCCGGCTGCAGGATCAGTTCGACAGCCGCCGGATTTCCGACCGTCTGGAGGAATTTTCCCGCGAGGAATTCACACCTGATGACCGGGTGTTCATCGAGAACCAGCCGTACTTCTTCCTGGCAACCGCCGACGCCGAGGGCCGGCCCGATTGCTCGTTCAAGGGCGGCATGCCGGGCTTCGTAGCCGTCACCGGGCCGTCCGAACTCGCTTTCCCCGATTACGACGGCAATGGCATGTTCAAGAGCCTCGGCAATATTCTGGTGAACGCCGATGTCGGCCTGTTGTTCATCGCCATGCATGGCAGGCCGCAGCGCCTGCGTGTCAACGGCACGGCAACCGTCAGCCGCGCAGATCCGCTGCTCGCCAGCACCGTCGGCGCGCAGCTGATCGTCCGGGTCGCCGCGCGCGTGATCTTTCCGAATTGTCCGCGCTACATCCCGGACATGCAGCTCAACGATCCCTCGGTTTACGCGCCGCGCGCCGGATATGAGGCGCCCGAACCGGTGTGGAAGGGCTTTGACAGTTTTAAGGATTACGTGCATCCACTCCAGCCCACCTTCAAGGGCTAGGAACAGCATGCAAGTCGCGGTCGTCGGCGCCGGAGCGGTCGGTTGCTATTATGGAGGATTGCTGCTGCGGGCCGGACATGAGGTGACGTTCATCGGCCGGCAGCCGCATGTCGACGCCATCAACGCGAACGGCCTGCTGCTCGACACCAAGGCGTTCAAGGGACATTTGCCCGCCAAAGCCGCAACCGACGCTGGCGCCCTCGCCTCCCCGGATCTGGTGCTGGTGTGCGTCAAGTCGGCCGATACCGAGCAGGCCGGCCGGTCGCTGGCCGGTCGCTTGCGGCCGGAAACCTCCGTGCTCAGCCTGCAGAACGGCGTCGACAACGCGCCGCGCCTCGCCGCCATCACCGGCCACGCCGTAATTCCCGTCGTCGTCTATGTCGGCAGCGAGATGGCCGGTCCCGGCCATGTCCGGCATCACGGCGGCGGCGATCTTGCGATCGGCGCCTCGGCAGCCAGCGAAGCGCTGGCGCAAACGCTGCAAGCCGCCGGCGTCGGCGTTACGATATCGCACGACATCGAAGTCACGCTGTGGAGCAAGCTGATCATCAACTGCGCCTTCAACGCGCTGTCCGCCGTGGCCGGCATTTCCTACGGACCGATGCTGGAAGTCGATGGCACCAGGGATGTCGTCGCCCGCGCGGTTCAGGAGGCGATCGCGGTCGCCCGTGCCAGCGGGGTCGCGATCCCAGACGACATCACCGGGCACATCATGAAGATTCCCGCCAACATGCCGAACCAGATGTCCTCCACCGCGCAGGATCTGGCGCGCGGCAAGCCCAGCGAGATCGACTTTCTCAACGGCTATGTGGTGCGCAAGGGCGCTGAACTCGGCATTCCCACGCCGACCAATCAGGCGCTGCAGGTGATGGTGAAACTGGCGGAGCGCGGCAAGGAATTGTCCGGGAGACGGACGTAGCATGCAGGTAACGTCAAGCCGCCTCGCGGTCGATTTTTCGTAAACGTACGAAGGCGGCCCACGCCTTCGGAAACTTGCTGTCTTTCGGACTGACCGTAAGCAGCGCGCGGCAGGCTTCCTGGATTTCGTCGGATGAAGGACGGGCCTTCGCGTTACCGGATTTCGCTTGCTCCCAGCGGTCCTCGATCTTTTTTGCGAGCGCGATCGCCTGGCCCGTGGTCCGTTTCGGCGCCGACCGCGCCAGCGGGTGATCCAGCGGAAATATCGGCCATGCGTCCGGCGGCCGGTCGCTGCTCCAGGCGCTCTCGCTGTCGAGCACGGCGTTGGGGGACGACTTGGCCTGTTGTCCCGCCGAACCGGACTTTGAGGCCGAGCCGGAAGAGCTTGCGGAACCGGAAAAGCTTCCTGAGCCCGACGAGCTTGCCGGCAGCGGGCCTCCCGTCATCTGGTTGGCCATGTGGCCAACCTGTTGTTCCAGTGACCCTCCGGACCCGCCTCCCGACGGCATTTGTGTCCCGATGGACGACATGGCCGAGGAGACGACGGACGGGACGACCTTCTCAATGGCTTTCACCATCGATTGCCCGTTGGGCGACGCCTTGTCTTCCGGCGAGATCGGGCAAGCCCTGAACGCGCCGTGCCTATGCGAGATCGAACCATCGTCATCGATGCGGGCAGAGTCCGTCGCCACGGTGTAAACGAAGCTGCGGAAGTCGACATATTTTCCGGATTTAATCCTTGGCCTTGACGGCGCCGCAAACATATTTCGCGGCGTTTTCCTCCACCGAGCGCAGCGTGCTGAATTCCGCCGACTGCGGGTTGATCAGCAAACGCGAGACTGCGGTGCGCGCTTTCGAATGGCGCATGGAGAAGATCAAGCCCAATGCGTAGTCGGGATTGATCCAGGCAGGCTGATAATAGAAGGTGAGCTCGGCCGCCAGGAATGCTGCGCCCAGACCTGCGGAGATGAGCGCTGCAGGGAAGTTCATGAATTGCGACTCCAGGACAGTGCCCGGCATCGTCATCACCCGATGCAATGCAGGCGGCGACAGACCGACGCGAGATCGATCTGGTTGTGTAGACACCTGGCCGCGATTTGAGGGAGAGCGCTTTAAAAAAACCTTAAGTTGCAATTTCAAGTGCGCCGATGGAACTTTCCATCGCTGGTTGATCCTAATATTCTGTTCACGGGAACCTTTGGGAACTCGCACGTTGTTCGACGCACGGCTCGATATATCCAGTAAAATATAGCCTAGAGCTCGATATATCCATACAGATATAGCCTAAAGAACTGACGTCGACGCATCGAACGATCCACTATCGATAAAATTCTCCATAGCCCGTATGCTGCCAAGCAAGGACCATGACAGAACTGTGACAACGGCCAGCAAGCGGCCAATTGGCGAGTTAGCCCGTAGCCCCGGCGGCGTTGCCCTGCCGGGAGGTGGAGAAACTCTCCCAGGTCACCATGAACATCGCTGCAATCACCGGGCCGATCACAAAGCCATTCAAGCCGAACACTTCAATGCCGCCCAGCGTGGAAATCAGCACGACATAGTCTGGCAGCTTGGCATCCTTCCCGATCAGGAATGGACGGAGAAGATTGTCCACCAGTCCAATGACGAGCACTCCGTACACGATCAGGGCAACGCCCTGCCACACGGCGCCGCTTGCCAACAGGTAAATTGCAACGGGCACCCACACCAGGCCGGATCCGATGGCCGGCAGAAGGGACAGGAAGGCCATCAACACCGCCCATAAAAGCGGCGCGTGAATCCCCAGAAACCAGAACGCCAGCCCGCCAAGCGTGCCCTGGGCGATGGCAACCAGGATGCCACCTTTCACCGTCGCGCGGACGACATCGGCGAATCTGCCGAAGAGTGCCGTCTTTTGATCTGCGCGAAGGGGAACGATCCGCTTGATCCGTTCAGCCAGCCCTTGGCCATCGCGCAACAGAAAAAACAAAAGATAGAGCATGATGCCGAGGCCAATCATGAAGTCGAAAGTGTTCATGCCGATGCTGAGCGCCTGCGGGGCCAGGACCTGTCCACCCTTCACCGCGCCGGATGCCAGCCAGTCGCGAACCGCCGGGAGATTGTTCAGGTTGAAGCGATCAAGCAGACCCGTTGCCCAGGCCGGCAGGGCATCGAATATCCGCTGAACGTAGCGGGCGAAGTCGTACTCGCCGGACTGGACCTTGGCGTAAAGATTGGAGGCTTCCTGCGTCAAAGAGGCCGCGATCATGGCCAGCGGTAAAATGACCATTGCGATGATGATCAGGACCGTAACCAGGGCAGCGATCCCCGATCGCCCGCCCGTCCGCGCCACCAGTTTCCGATTGAGCGGCGCGAAAATGACCGCTGCGGCGGTGGCCCAGAGAATGGCGCCGTAAAATGGTTTCAGAATCCAGCCAAACGCGATGCTGACCACGAGCAGCAACAGCAGAAAACCTTGGTCCTCAATCCTGCGCACCGCCGGTCTCCTTGTGGCTTTGCCGCACTGCCGCGGCAATGAACCGGACGGCACTCCTCGAACTTCACGTATAGAACTTTTGACGGGCTCAATCGTTGCCTCCTCGGGCGCCCTGATTGGCGACGTGCATTATTCCGGATCATTTGAATGGTCATGCAAAACCCGCTATGAATCCGGCGCGGATCGGTGTTGTCCTCCATCGTGCAGAGGCCGTCATGACAACAATCACCCGACGCCTGTTCCTCTTGATAGCGGCTGCCCTTGCGCCAGGCGCTGCGGCCGCCCATCACGGCTGGGGCGGATACGACACCTCGAAATCGTTCACCGTGACCGGCAAGATCCTGAAATCGACCTTCGAGAACCCGCACTGCGAGATCGAGATGGAGGTCGACGGCAAGCACTGGCATTTCGTGCTGGCGCCGCCTTCGCGCATGCAGGCGCGCGGCATCACCGCGGACCTCATCGCGCCCGGCAAGACCTGCACCGTGTTCGGCTATCCCCATACCAGCAAGCCGGACGAAGCGCGCATCGAATACGTCGTTCTCGACGGCAAGCGCATCGAATTGCGATAAGCCCGCGTGGAACAGCAACCCGCCGCGTCGATCTTCCTGGCCTTGCAGGAAAGCGCGCTGGGTCATCTGATGCGCTCGTCGCCCGCGCTTTATCCCGCGGTCGAAATCCTGCATATCCTCGGCTTCGTCGTGCTGGTGGGATCGATCCTGGCACTCGATTTGAGGCTACTCGGATGGGGGCGCGCAATCCCGATCGCGCCGATGGCGAAATTGCTGCTGCCGTTGTCACGCATCGGTTTTCTGCTGGCGATCAGCATGGGCTTCCTGCTGTTCAGCGCGGACGCGTCGCACGTGGTGCGCAACCCGGCTTTCCAGGCCAAGCTGTTGCTGATCGCAGCCGCCCTGGTCAACGTCGTGATCGCCCATGCCGGCCCGTGGCGGCGCGTGGCGCTCTGGCGCGATGAAGCACCTTCTGGCGCCAAGGTTACTGCGCTGCTGTCGCTGCTGCTGTGGCTCGGCGCCGTCTGCGCCGGGCGTCTGATCGCCTATCTTTGAGAAGGTCGCCGCCATGCGCCGCAACGGTTTCGCCATCGTCGCCCTCGTCCTCGCCCTTGCCGCCGCGGCGGACATCGCGCGCGCCGACGATGCCGCGGCCTGGTCCGCCTTGCGTGCGGGCGGGCATGTCGCACTGATGCGCCATGCCGATGCGCCGGGTGGCGTCGGCGATCCGCCGGGCTTCCGGATCGATGACTGCGCCACCCAGCGCAATCTCAGCGCCAAGGGCCGCGCCGACGCGAGAAGGATCGGCGCGCGGCTCAAGTCGGAGGGGATCGCGGTCGATCAAATCCTCACCTCGCCATGGTGTCGCTGCATGGACACGGCAACCCTGCTGGAACTGGGACCGGTCGAAGCCGCACCGACATTCGGCAATGTGGTCGTGCTGCGCGATCAGACAGCGGCTTTGACCGCCGGTGCCCGCGCGGTGATCGGCAAATGGACCGGCCGTGGCAACCTTCTGGTCGTGACGCACGGCGCGAACATCCTGGCCCTCACCACGATCTCGCCGGCAAGCGGTGAGATCGTGGTGGTCCGAAGCGGAAGCGCCGACCGCAGCGAGCCTGTCGGCCGCCTGCTGCTCGATTGACGTGCAGCGACAGCCTGTCCCTGTCCCCTACTGCACCACGTCGAGTTTGACATTGGTGAGGCCCTTTCCGACCATTCCGAGCGCGTCGGCCGCGGAATAGGAGACGTCGACCACACGCCCCGGAACGTAGGGACCGCGGTCATTGACCCGCACCGTGACGGACTTGCCGCTCGAGACATCCGTCACGCGCAGCTTGGTGCCGAACGGCAATGTCGGATGCGCCGCGGTCATGTCCATCGTGTTGAATCTTTCACCGCTCGCGGTCTTGGTGCCCTCGGTGTAGAAACTCGCCACCCCATGCGAGGCCGTCGTCTTGGGTTTGCCTGCATCTTTGCGCGACGCGAACCGGGTGTGCTTTCTTGTCGCCGCCACGCGCCTCTTGATCATGGGCGATGACATTCGATCGTGGTCCAGCGACGCCACCCGGCTGGCGCGCAATTCAGATTTCTGGCTGACGCCCGAGGTCTGCGAGCAGGCCGCCAGCGATGCCGCTGCCACGCCAACGGCAAGCAGCCGCATAACCTTCCCCGCGGCCGGCATCCAAGGCGGCGCCTTGCGTTGAGTGCGGTTCGTTCCGATGTCGACGTTCGAAGTAGCAGCGCGGTCGATGGACATGTTGCGATCCCCAACTTGCGCCCCAGCCCAAGCCGAAAACCAGCACGGCCCATCGTCCGAATCCAATCGGGGCGGAACCGGGGCCGGAAAACGTCAGACCCCGCCCCGCCAGCGCAATTCCGTTGGGGTGTGGTGATTGGGTCACAGCTCTCGTGGGTGTCGCAGGCGGGATGTGGGATCAGCGCTAGCGTAATCCGCCGCCTTGGATGACCGCTGACGGCGGATTTCTCGTTCGGCTCTACCGCCCTACCCTGTCCTACTTCCGCTCGTCCGACGTGAAAAACTTGCTGCCATCGAAAAAGCGGTTCGGCCGATTGAAAACGGAGAGGAAAGTCGCCCCGTTGGGCGAATGCGCGACATGGATGTTGCCGCCGGGCCGCCACACGAAGTCACCCGCGCCGCAGCTGCCCTCCGCATCTTCCAGCGATCCCTCCAGCATAAAGGTCTGTTCGAGCGCGGTATGCTCGTGCAGCGGCACGACCGCGCCGGGCGCCATCTTGAACAGGATGGTCGAGCGCCCTTCGTCGTCCTTGTAGAGGATCTTCATCTGAATTCCGTCGAAGTCCGTTGGCTGCCAGGGCATCGAAGATGCCGCAACGAAGGTCGAACGCAGTTCGGGCGGGTTGACGGGCACGGGCTTGTTCATGGCTTCGTCTCCGTGTTGCCAATCCTAATCAGGATATCTCGTAGACCGACACCTTGTCCGCAATCCCGCTCAACGCCACGCTTCTGGGTGTTGGCTTGAGCCCCTTGGTCTCAAGCAAAGATCGGGCTTTCGCGTTCTCCACCACCTGCTCCGTCACCACGATCGAGCGTGACGCCGCAAGGCCCTGGACCCGCGAGGCGATGTTCACCGTCTGGCCGAAATAGTCCTGCTGGGCATTGAGCGTTACCGCGAGGCACGACCCTTCATGGATACCCATCTTCAAGCTCAGGCTCTGATGCTGCCGCTCGGCGCCAAGGTCGCTCATCGCCTCGCGCATGCGGATCGCCGCGGCAATGGCGCGGTCCGGCGTCTCGAAGGTCGCCATCACGGCATCGCCAATGGTCTTGACGACGGCGCCCCGTTCGGACGCGATGATCTCCTGCAACAGCCTGAAATGCTCGTTGACGAGATCGAAGGCCGTGAGGTCGCCAACGCGTTCATAGAGTTCAGTGGAGCCCCGGAGGTCGCTGAACAAGAACGTCAGGCTCAGAATCTTGAGCCTCTGGCCGATCGCGAGCGTATCGGTCCGATAGATGTCGCGAAAAGTCTGGTTGGTGAGGAGGCGCGTTGCCGTGAGCACGGGCTTGCGTCGCGTCAGGATGGCGTCCAGCGCCGCGTTCGCCACCCATACCGCCGGCAACACGCGGCCGTCGGTACGGTTTTCCAGCGCCAGCCGCAGCGGCCCGGGGCGCAAGGCGACGGTATCGACGGGAACCTGGACCTTGTTGAACATCACGGACAGATTTTGGCGCTCGCCGGTCTCCTCGCCCTTGACCTCGATGAACTGGGCCGCGTGCGTCACGGGATCGAACACGATCAACGTGCCTTCCGGCGCCTGCAGCGAAAGGATGGCCCTTTCGCCCGGCGGCAAGTCGACCATTTCAAGCGTGACCTCCCCCAGCAGCTTCTCGACGTCGCCGGGAAGATCGATCGCCGAACTCCAGAATATCTGGTGATAATATTCGGCCGCCGACAATTCGTCAGGACTATGGGCCGCGATCTTGCGCACACGCGGGCTCACCGTGAAGGTCACCTCGACCAGATTGTCGAGCGTCGTCTCATAGCCCGCGGCGCAGAACGCGCAATTGTACTGCGCGCTATTGAGCGTCTTCAGGCTCTTATTGGCGGAAAGCACCCCGGCACAACTCGGGCACATCACGTTCCATGTCATCTCGAACATGCCGAGCCCGACCGCATTCAAAAGTGTTGCGATGACCCGCTCCTCGTCGAGGCCCTCTTTGGTTGCGATCTCCAATGCGTTCATTTTGTTCAGGGCATGGTCCGGCGCGTCCCGCACCATGCGCTCGAACGTGTCCACGATGGTTTCGTCGGCCGACTGGCGCAGGGCGGCAAACAAGGTATCGGTTTCGCTCATGCGCCGATGCTACCTGAAAGAAGGCGACGCGAACACCCGCTAAGCGATCCCCTTGCATACACAACTAAGCGACTTGTCCGCCGAAAGTAACCCAACCAGCGACCTGCCTCGGTGAAGCTCAACGAGGGGGAAGCAAAAGCCGGATTCCGCCAGAACGTGATCCGGATCACGGCCGGGTCCGCGCCGCCAGGCCAACCTATGCACGCGGATGCAATCCACTTACGGCCAACCCACAGGAGACCGCCATGACGCACGATCGTGATACTAAGGCGCAGGAGCTTACCGCCGAGCAGCTCGAACGCGTGGCGGGCGGGTTCTTGATCCAGGAGATGATGGCCAACCTGAAGCTGATGGGCGAGATCCTCTCCAACGTCAGCAAGACGCGCTCCGAGATCAGCATGACGTTTGCGCGCAATTCGCGGGCGTAAGTCATCGCCTGCTCCTCCGCTATGCCTCCGTCATCCCTGCGTGAGCGAATCCCTGGAGGGGATCAGCAATCACGCTTGCTTGAAGCTCGAACCGGAAGTCGATCACGTGCCACAAAGAGAAAAGGCCGGCGGGCGTTACGCCACCGGCCTCTCTTGCAACTGCCGGCTCGAATCCGGTTCCGCTGCGATCCCATGGCGGAAATCCTGCGCGAGTTTGGTTAATCGAACGTTAACAGAATCAGAGTGATGTGAATCACGGAACCGCACGATTCGTCCAGGTAGGTTTGCTGTCACGTTGCGGGACATGCCCGTAATTCCCCGTCGGGATTCTACCGGAATATCCAGCGGAATCCGCCGCTGTTACTTTGAGACACAGATTCGATTCGCTTGGTGAAGGAGACCGACATGGCCCAGGTCTATTTCCACTGCTCCAGCTCCCGCGAAGTTCGCGTCGATCAGTTCGGCGCTGTCGTGAGCAACCTCGCCGAGGCGCGCGACCGCGCCGCCTGCGTGGTGCGATCGCTGATCATGGAAGAAAGCGCGGAAGACTGGCGCGACTGGGTCGTGCATGTCAGCGACGATTTCGACGACGAGATCTTCGAGCTCTCCTTCTCGTCCGTTCTCGGCAAGCCGAACTGAGCATTGTCATGAGCACCGCGCAAATCACCAGGCCGCTGTTCCACCGCCTCGACCGAATCGTCACGGGGTGGTATCGCCTGATTGACCGCGCGTTCGACAGCTACCGGCCCGAGCGGCATTACATGCGCGGCCGGGGGCCGAAATGGTACGCCAAGCATGGCGCGGCAGCCGCTGCTGCGATCTGACTTAGCGGCTCAATACGGAGGCGCCTTCTTCGCCCGCTGCGCCTTTGCCGCTTCCACCCACCACGCCAGATCATCCGCAAAGCGGGGGAACGCCCGCTCCAGCGCCTTGCCGGCCTCGCCGGTCGGCTTGCCGTCGTCTGAGAGGGTTTGCGCGATCGGCCCGACCCCGATCGTGGAAGAGATCACCACCATGCCCATCTCGGAGAGCGTGCCGTGCCAGGCGGTAGCGGCGCGGGCACCGGAGAGACGGCCGGCCGAATAGCTGACGATGGCGGCCGGGCGCCAGAACCACTCCTCGAGAAAATGGTCGGTGAGGTTCTTGAGGCCGGGCTGCATGCCCCAATTGTATTCGCCGGTGATGAAGACAAAGCCATCGGCACCGCGGATCTTTCCGGCGAGCTCTTCGAGCACCGCCGGCGCCTGGCCTTTCGGATGCTCCTTGTACATCCGGTCCAGCATTGGCAGGCCGACCGCCTTGGCGTCGATCAGCTCGACATCGTCGCCGCGGCCGCGCAAGCCTTCGACGATGAACTGAGCGAGACGGATGCCCATGCGGTCAGAGCGATAGGAGCCGTAGAGGACCAGAATGCGATGGGTCATTGTGGCGGCAGGCTAACACGGCCGCCGGGGGTT
This sequence comes from Bradyrhizobium sp. AUGA SZCCT0176, assembly GCF_018130145.1. Lineage (GTDB taxonomy): Bacteria > Pseudomonadota > Alphaproteobacteria > Rhizobiales > Xanthobacteraceae > Bradyrhizobium. The sequence goes on from NZ_JAFCMB010000008.1 coordinate 288,770, forward strand.
CGCTATCGGGCTCAGCTCAACCAGGTATCGCCCGTGCGATCCAGACGATGCTCATTCCTGGGCATCGACAGGCCGCGATAGAAGCCGATCATGCCCCAGACGAAGACGCCGAGTATCAGCGTCACGCCGATGTATTGAGCTATGTTTTCCATGCCCTTTGGTCGCGGTGGATGGAAAAGGGTTCACTGCCGTCATCCTCCGGGACCGAACGCCGGGACACCGTCAGCTCTGATGCGGTCCTCGCATCATCTTCATGGCGTCCTCGATATGGCGCCACTCGCTGGCCTCGTCGGCCTCGCCCTTCCGCTCGCAGGCAACCGCATTCTGCGCAGCCTGGGCAATCGCCGCCGGGCCATGCTTCTCGAGCATCTGCCGCGCGATGGTGTGGATTTGCATCTCGGATGTCATGTCGCGCTCCCTGAGGTTGGCGCCGCAGGAACCGGTTCCCCTGTAGGGCTGCGGCCTGTTGTGAGAACCGCCGAACCGGCCCGCTCGTTCCACGCCGGGCACTCCTCATCCGGGTTCCGCCTCACATTTCTCCGAGCTCCGGCGGCTCAAACCAGTTGGTCAGCGACAAGCCGCCATCGATTGTGATCGCCGAGCCCGTCACATAGGCCGACACCCGGTTCGAGAGCACCGCCAGCGCCAGCGGCGCGAGGTCGCTGGCATCCCCGAGACGGCCGAGCGGAATGTGTTTTGCCAGCGACGGATCGGCAACAAAACCGCCGGCGGCAATCGCGCCGGGCACCAGCGCGTTGACGCGGATGCCGTAGCGGCCGAACGTTTTTGCGAGCTCCTTCACCAGCATCGCCATCCCGGCCTTTGCGGTCGAATAATGCGGCAGATTGCGCGGCGTGCCTGAATGCAGCGAGGTCAGCAGCAGGAACGAGCCGGGCTGTTTCGCCGCGATCAGCCCCCGCGCCAGTTCGCGCGAAAGGTGAAAGCCGGCCTCGAGATTGACCGCATGCATCTGCGCCCAGGTCTCAGTGCTGACGGCCATGGCATGATCCGCCTCGCGCCGCGGCGGCGAGGCGCTGTGCACGAAATGGGTCACCCGCCCGACGGCGGATTGCGCGTCCTTCAGCAGCGTTTCTCGCGCGGCGGCGCTGGCGAGATCGCCGACCCACGGCACGGCCAGTTCCGGCCGTGGCAAAGCCTTGATCGCAGCCGCGACGCGCTCCTTGCTGATATCAGCGAATACGGTCCGCACGCCCTCGCCGACCAGCGCCTGCGCGATGGCCCGGCCAATGCCGTTGCCGGCGCCGGTCACCAGCGCCGCCTCGCGTGCGGGGTCGAATGGATTGCCGAGCAGGCTCATGGCGTTCTCCCAGACGGTATCGCGGTCAAGCATAAGTCGGCGCACCGGTCTGCGCCAATACGCCCAGCGAAACGAACCGTATCAACCGGAAAGAACCACAATTTCTTTCGGAACCCGGCTGCAAAACACAAGCGGCGGATGCCATAGTCCGGTCAATTGCCGCAAATCGGCATCATACCGGCAAAGACCCCATGGGAGAGACAATGGCCTTGAAGGAATCTCACGTCGCGGGTGTTTCCACCACCGTCCGCGACGTCACGCTCGGCCAGTTGCTGGAGCAGGCCGCGCAGTCGGCGCCGGACCGGCTCGCGCTGATTGCGGGTGTCCCCGATCCCGCGGCGCGCCGGCAATGGACTTATGCGGAGCTTCACACCGAGGCGCAGCGCACGGCGCGCGCCCTGCTCCGCCGCTTCAAGCCGGGCGAGCGGGTCGCCGTCTGGGCGTATAATCTGCCGGAATGGGTGATGATGGAGTTCGGCGCCGCGATGGCCGGGATGGTGCTGGTCACCGTCAATCCGGGTTTTCGGGCCAACGAGGTCGAATATGTACTGAAGCAGTCCCGCGCGGCCGGCGTCTTCGTGGTGCCGGCGTTCCGCGGCAATCCGATGCTGGAAACGGTGCGGGAGGTCGCAGCCCGCTGCCCGGAATTGCGCGAGATCATCTCGTTTGACGACTGGGCTACCTTCATCGCCGCCGGCGACGACCACAGTATCGCGCTGCCGGACGTCAAGCCGACCGATCCGGTCATGATCCAGTACACGTCAGGCACCACCGGATTCCCAAAGGGCGCGCTGCTGCATCACCGCGGGCTTGCCAATAACGGCGCCGATACCGCCGTGCAGATGGGGGTCGAGCCCGGCGACGTATTCGTCACCACGATGCCGCTCTTCCACACCGGCGGATGCGTCTGCTGCGTGCTCGGCGCGGTGTCGCGCGCGGCAACCCAGGTGCTGATCGAAGCGTTCGAGCCTGGCCTCGTGCTGGAAATGTTTGCGACCTATCGCGGCAACGCCATGGTCGGCGTTCCCACCATGCTGGTGGCGATGCTGGAACATCCCTCCTTCGCCACGACAGACCTGTCGTCGGTCAAGGCAATCTGCTCGGGCGGTTCGACCGTGCCGGCCGCACTGGTGACGCGGTTCGAAAAAGAACTCGGCGCACCCTTCACCATCGTGTTCGGCCAGACCGAATGCTCGCCGGTGGCGGCGATGACCAAGACGTCAGACACCATCGAGGACAAGGCCGGCACCATCGGCCTGCCGCTGCCGAACATGGAGAACAAGATCGTCAATCCCGACACCGGCCAGACCGTGCCGATCGGCGAGATCGGCGAGTTCTGCACGCGCGGCTACCACGTCATGCTCGGCTATTTCGAAATGCCGGACGCCACGGCCGCTTCCATCGACGCCGATGGCTGGCTGCACACCGGCGACCTCTGCGCGATGGACGCCCGCGGCTACTGCACCGTCGAGGGCCGGCTCAAGGACATGATCATCCGCGGCGGCGAGAACATCTATCCGCGCGAACTCGAGGAACTGCTGTTCCGCCATCCCAAGATCAGCGAGATCGCCGTGGTCGGACTGCCGCACGAAAAATGGGGCGAGGAAGTCGCCGCCTTCATCCGCCCGGCGCAGGGTGCCGTGATCGACAAGGAGGAACTGTCGGCCTACATGCGGGCCTCGCTGGCCCCGCACAAGACGCCAAAACACTGGTTCGTGGTCGAGGCGTTTCCACTGACGGGCTCCGGCAAGATCCAGAAGTTCAAGTTGCGCGAGATCTGGGCAAAGGGCGAGTTGACGGCGCTTTGATGCGCCAGATGCTTTCCGAAGGTTGTGCCGGGCTGCCGTCGGCGCTAGCCTCCCCAAAACCGGAAAAGCCTAAGGAAAGTGCCAGGGAGGTCATGATGCGCGGTGCTGCGTTGCTAGTTGGTTTGGTTCTCGTTGCGACGACGGCGCATGCCGGCCCTCGCTCGGAATATGTGACGATGGTGTTGCAGGCGTTCGCGGCCAAGGTGGAATGCCCCGGCACGGATGTCGTGTATCAGGATCTGGTGCAGAAGGCCCAGGAGATGCAGCAGCCGGATGGCACCACCGAGCAAGTCCGAAAGGCCATTGCATACGTGCATACCGGCGGAAAAATGGGTGAGCGCCCCGATGACCTGCTCTTGCAGGAGGTCGCCATCGCGACGAGGACGACGGACCTCGACCAGAGGCGCGTCGGCATGACGACCTGGTGCGAGACCCAGAAGGGCAGGCTTGCAGGCTTCATCCGCGCCAAGAACTAGCGCCCGTTTTGCACGACGGTGGCGCGGCCTGATTCACCGAACTGGCTGGCGCATGACGCTTATCCGTAGCCGCCGCTTACGCGGATCCGTCGGCGCGTATCACTTCTCCTTGTAGACGTCTTTCAACCGGCACCAAAACGGCCTAACCTCCCTGCTCACAGTCTGCGGGAGCCAGCATGCGAACCCGCGTCAGAAAGACCGCACACGTACTGGAGCGCCTTGGCCTTGCGATGGCCGGCGCTGCAAGCGGATTGTTTGTGGCTGCACTCGTCGGCACCAGCATCGCGCGGTTCACGTCCCAGGCTTTCCTGCTTTTGATGATGCTCGGCGGCGCAGTCGGATTCTATCTGGGCATCGACACCCCGCAACGTCCCTTCTACAACAATGGCAAGCCGTCGGACGGGCGTTGGGATGGCAAGATCGACGCGCCGGAATTGCTCAGCGCGGTCGGCACGTTCCTCGCCGCGGGCGCCGCCTTTGCCTCCGTGTGCGTGATCGTGCTCCGTCACGATCCGTACCTCGCCTGGACCTGGATGATCATGATCGGCTGGGTCTTGGGAATCACCATGCAGACCGTTGCCGGCGCGATTGCACGTCGCCGACAGTGACGCGATCGCGTCTTATCGGTCAGAACGGCCGATGACCGCCATCAACTCCGATATCTTCTGGCGCTGATCCGTCTTGTCACCGCTCGCAATCGCGTGTTCGACACAATGCGAGACATGATCCTTCAACACTTCTTCTTCGACGCGCCGGAGCGCGGCGCGCACCGCCGATATCTGCGTCACGATATCGATGCAGTAGCGGTCCTCGTCCACCATCCGGGACAGGCCGCGGACCTGGCCCTCGATGCGGCTCAGACGTTTTTGACAGGATGCCTTGATGTCTTTTCTCATGCGGCCTATATACCCCTACAGGGTATGGGTTGCAAGGGACTGCATTCGCGATGAGCCACCACGACAAGAACCCGGCAAGCAAGACCCCGGACACCAAGGCCAATCCGAACGGCGCAACTTCCAAATCGTGTTGCGGTGGCCACGATCATCACGCCCGCACAGATCACGGGCACCACAGCCATCATGATCACCACGCCGCTGCCAAGGTGCTCGACCCCGTCTGCGGAATGACGGTCGATCCCGCGACCAGCAAACATCGCTTCGACCACGGAGAGAAGACCTTTCACTTCTGCTCGGCGGGCTGCAAAACCAAATTCGCCGCCGATCCAAGGAAGTATCTCGAGAAATCATCGGCGAAGCCCGTCCCCCAAGCCACCGACGACGGCACGATCTACACCTGCCCGATGCATCCCGAGATCCGGAAGGTCGGGCCTGGAAGTTGCCCGATCTGCGGCATGGCACTGGAGCCGGAGGTTGCGAGCCTCGATACGCCGCCCAACCCCGAACTCGCCGACATGACGCGGCGCTTCTGGATCGGCCTCGTGCTGTCGGTGCCACCGATTGTGCTCGAGATGGGTGGGCATCTGGTCGGTGGTCACGGCCTCGTCGACCCGGCGCTGTCAAACTGGATTCAACTCGCGTTCGCGACGCCTGTCGTCATTTGGGCCGGCTGGCCCTTCTTCGTGCGCGGCTGGCAATCGCTGCTGACGCGCAATCTCAACATGTTCACGCTGATCGCTGTTGGCACCGGGGTCGCGTATCTCTACAGCCTGATCGGCACCATCGCCCCGCAAATTTTCCCGGCCACCTTCCGCGGCCATGGCGGCGCGGTCGCGGTCTATTTCGAGTCTGCTGCCGTCATCACCGTGCTTGTCCTGCTCGGTCAGGTGCTGGAGCTGCGCGCCCGAGAAGCGACCTCGGGCGCCATCAAGGCCCTGCTACAACTGGCGCCGAAGACCGCGCGCCGCCTCGGTGCAGACGGCGCCGACCATGAAGTCGACATCGACAGCCTCGCGGTCGGCGACATGTTGCGCGTCCGCCCCGGCGAAAAAGTGCCGGTCGATGGTGTCATTCTCGAAGGCCGCTCCTCGCTCGATGAGTCGCTGGTAACGGGCGAATCCATGCCGGTTACCAAGGACGCCGGAGCCAAGGCGATCGCCGGCACGCTGAACCAGTCCGGCGGGTTCGTGATGCGCGCGGAGAAAGTCGGCCGCGACACGTTGCTATCCCAGATCGTCAAGATGGTGGCGGATGCGCAGCGCTCGCGCGCACCGATCCAGCGGCTCGCCGATCAGGTTGCGGGCTGGTTTGTGCCCACGGTCATCGCCGTGGCGCTGATCGCCTTCGGCGTCTGGTCATATTTCGGGCCGGAGCCGCGCATGGCGTTTGGCCTCGTCGCCGCCGTGAGCGTGCTCATCATCGCCTGCCCCTGCGCGCTCGGCCTCGCGACGCCGATGTCGATCATGGTCGGCGTCGGGCGTGGCGCGCAGGCCGGCGTCCTGATCAAGAGCGCCGAAGCCCTGGAGCGCATGGAAAAGGTCGACACGCTGGTGGTCGACAAGACGGGCACACTGACCGAAGGCAAGCCGAAGGTTACAGCAATCGTGGCGACCTCAGGATTCGACGAGAACGAAATCCTGCGACTCGCCGCCAGCGTCGAGCTTGCCAGCGAGCATCCGCTCGCCGACGCCATCGTGCGATCCGCAAGGGAACGTCGACTGGAACTCGGCAAGGTCGAGGAGTTCGACTCGCCGACCGGCAAAGGTGCGACCGGCAAGGTCGACGGCAAATCGGTTCTGCTCGGCAATTCGAAGTTCCTCAGTTCGCTTGGCGTCGATACCCATTCGCTGGATTCCGATGCCGAGCGCATGCGCGCCGATGGCGCCACCGTCATCAATATCGCGGTGGACGGCAAACTTGCCGGATTGTTCGCCATCGCCGATCCCGTCAAGGCTTCAACACAAGCGGCGTTGAAGGCGTTGGCGGAAGAAGGCATCAAGGTCATCATGCTGACCGGCGACAACAACACCACCGCGCAAGCGGTCGCACGGCAACTCGGCATATCAGACGTCGAGGCCGAAGTGCTTCCGGATCAGAAGAGCGCCGTGGTCGCCAGGCTGCAGAAGGCCGGGCGGATCGTCGCCATGGCCGGCGATGGCGTCAACGACGCCCCGGCGCTGGCGGCAGCCGAAGTCGGTATCGCCATGGGAACCGGCACCGATGTGGCGATGGAAAGTGCCGGCATCACGCTCTTGAAGGGTGACCTTGGCGGCATCGTCCGCGCACGAAAACTGTCGCAGGCCACCATGCGCAACATCAGGCAGAACCTGTTCTTCGCCTTCATCTACAACGCCGCCGGCATCCCGATTGCCGCGGGTATCCTCTATCCCGGTTTCGGCATCCTGCTGTCGCCGATCGTTGCCGCCGCGGCCATGGCGCTGTCGTCGGTCAGCGTCGTCGGCAATGCCCTGCGGTTGCGCGTCACGCGGCTGTGAACGAGCGCGCACGATTTGGAGATCATTAATCAAACTTTCGTGCGCGCAACGCCTGTCCAAAAAATTCCACAATGTCCGCTACGAAAGGAACTCTGTTTTCAAAAAGGGGAATTTCCATGCGGTTAGGACACGCGATCTTTGTGGCGACGACAGCCGCCCTGCTCGCGGCGGCAGTACCCGGGCTTGCCAAAAATGCCGACACGCCGAAGACCAGCGAGCAGCCGGCGTCATCGTCCTGCCATTCCTACCAGCAGACATCAGATGGATCGTGGACCGAACTGCCCTGCCAGGAACTCGGCGCACCCGCCCCGTCGCGCAAATCCTCGCCGCGAAAGACTGACGAAGAGGACCACTGAAGCGCGAAGTCTTGCCCCATCCGTCGATTGTTCCTTAGCCCTGCGCTAGCGGCGCGCTGTACGGCGCTCCTAATCAATCCTCGCCCCTGTCGCTTATCTTCTGGAAAGCACGGTTGCTATGCGTGCTGCCGGTGCGGGCGCGGTGTCCTGTAGCCCTGCGCTGGCGGCGCGATGTACGCCTTCCTGTGCCTTCGGCTGCGGTCCCGGTCGCCCGCCGGTGTCGCCCATCTCCCGGCTTGTTCGGTGCCAGGGTTGCCAGTGCCGCCGCTAGGCGCCGATCCTGCAAGACGCGACGCTGCGATGAATGGGAAACTGGTCTGGCCACCAGCTTTTGTTGTACCGTGGCTGGACCAACTTTAGGGGGTCTCATGAACAGGCATTGCGTATTTGGCCTCTGTGCAATCGCGTTGGTCACAATTCCTGCTTTCCCAGGCAGCAGCGTGGCGCAAGGAAAGTCACTCAAGGATCAACTCGTCGGCACGTGGATTTACGTATCCAGCACAGGTAAGCGCGAGGATGGCAGCGCCGTGCCGCGGCCAAGTGCCCAGGGCGCGGTAACCTACACGGCAGACGGCCACTTCCACTTCATTACGGTGCGCACCGAGGTGCCGAAGTACGCGTCGGGCGATCCAGCACGACCGTCCCCCGAGGAAGCCATGGCCGTTGCGTCGGGCGTGGTCGCCTACACCGGGACTTACACGCTGGACGAAAGCACGAAGACGGCTCACCTCAACATCGAGACGAGTTCGGTTCCGAATTTCGTCGGAGCGCCCAATCAGCGCCGGATCGTCACGTCGATTACCGACGAGGAACTGAAGCTCACGAACCCGCGCACACCCGCAGGTGTGACACTGGAGTTGGTATTCAAACGGGCGAAGTGACCAGCTTGCCATGCCATCGTCCGCGTCGAGATGACGTGATGCCGTCCGCAATCGGTCGCCGTCCGCGCCGTGATGCTGGCGTTGTCGTCGCCGGTCGTGATGACGCGATGCGCGCGAGCGCTGGCTATGTGATCTCCGTCACATCGCGACAAAAGCGGTGTCGCTAAATGTGGCCGCACCAGCCCGGATGATCGCGCTGGTTAAATCAAAGGGGAACTGTGATGACCGAAGCAATCAATGTGAGCGACGTTCTGAATGCGCAGGAACTCGATGCGGTGTCTGGCGGCTTTATGCGGCTCCCCTTGGTGGCGGTCAAAGTGCTGGAAATCACAGGCGGAGGAACGGGCGGTGGTGGGGGTGGTCAGAACGATCCGGCCCAAATGTTTCAACAGATTATGCAGCAACTGACCCAACAGGGGTAAGCGCACCGGGTGCAGGCCGACGCGGCGTGATGACTGTCGGCGCGGGACCGTCGAAGGATGGCGACCTGCGCAGTCGGCGGAAAGGTACTGTGAAGGCCGAAAATCCGATGCGGGGACCGCGAGACGGCCCGGTGCGAGCGTACTTGCAATCGCGCATTCCCGGTTTTAGTTTCTGTACGATCCGTCCATAATAGACGGCGCGCGCCGATGGACCACAAGCAGACCTCAAACTGCGAATGCTTGATGGCTGCTTCCGCCCCGTGAGCGGACATTGCCAGTGAGACCAGTCATGTCCGGAAAGTGCCAACAGCGGTCATTCGGCTACGTTGCCGGGAATGCCGAGCTTGACCGCGTGCAGCTCACCAGACCTTCCGCGCGAGTGGCTTTTGAGGATTGCCTTGTTCGTCCATCATATTGGCGCTGAAGCAGTCAACATCCTCGGGAAGGAGAGTCCATGCCGCGGCGCTGCGCGTGAAGATGTGCGAGTCAGGTTTTACCCAAGATGGATCATCGTAAACGCCGGCGTAAATGATCTGAAGAGTGGGAAACCGCTCCAGGGTTACGCCGAGGCGAGTGCCGCAGGTTGGGCAGAAGTTGTAGTGTAGCAGTCGTCCGTGATCTGGCGAGCGATACGTGTACGTGCTGGAAGGGGCACCTTCGAAGCCTACGGCCTTTCGAAGAAAAATCAGTTCGACAGTGAATGCGCTACCGGAGGTACGTTGGCAGAGCGGGCAATGACAAACCGTGACCTTTATCGGGGCTCCCACGGTCCGAAATCGTACTGCGCCGCACAAGCATCCGCCCTCGTGAAGCTCTTCGCTCTTGCCGCCATCATTCATTGTTCGCCCCCGGCTTCTCAACCCGAAGGTAGGCCAACTGCAGGCGTCACCACAACCTCATCGAATGTCCGTGTTGGGTCAAAGTGAGAAGCCCGGACGTTCAACCGGCAGGTCGGCTTCGCCTTCAAGAACGGACATCGTCGATGTGGCCCATCAGGTCCGAAAAGTGCCCCAAAGCCGACGTAGGGCAGTAGAGCACTGAAGTCGGCCTGAAGCGCTCATCACCCTTCCGGCACGCCAGCGAGGCGCCAGCCTTCACACAAGCGCTGCAGCCCGGCAAGGTAAATTGGATTGTCGCTTTGTTGAGCTGCGAGCAAGCGACGAATGGTGAAACCTGAGTTGAGCGCAAGTCCCGTTCTCGCAGCAGTTCGCGCCTCATCGAGCGCGCCGGTCAAGGCCAAGGCAGCGGCGAGCGATATATGAGCGAGATGAAAGTTACGGTTCGCCTCGGTGCTTCGTCGCAGCCAACTGACGGCTTCGACGTCTGAACCAAGCAGCAGCTTGGCCACGCCCGCAAAACACGCCCACTGGTAGGCGAAAACGTCGCGAGGAGAGAGCCGTAAAGCTTCGAGTATATGGCCTTCGGTCTCCGTAGCGCGACCTATGTAGGATTTTGCGAAACCAAGGGCAGCATGAGCGTGGACCAAATTCGGAGCCAGCGCCAACGCATGTTCGAACTCACGGATGCCTTGGGCGGCCCGGTTCGTAAAGGTCTGGACCCAACCCCGAGCCATGTGGGCTGAGGCACTGTTCGGCCTAATCGACAATACCTTGTTCACCATCGCCTCGGCCGCCGCAAGCCGCGTGGGCCCATCATCCGTCGTAAAGCTACCTCCCACTACCGTATCAACATTTGCCAGACCAATCATTGCTTCGACGTTGCCGGGATCGAACTCCAGCGAGCGTTCGAAGAAGCCCCGCGCTTGCGTCACGCATTCAAGGCTAATCCCCTTCATCAACCAGGCCCGGCCCTGGAAGCACAAGTCCATCGCATCGGGATGCAGCGTACGCTCGGCTCGTCGCGCCTCAGCCTCGATGAGCTGGGCACCTAATGTACCGGCGAGCCTCGACACGATTTCGTCCTGCATATCGAACAGGTCGACGACAGGCTTCTCGAAGCGCTCGGCCCAAAGATGCTGGCCGCTCCTGGCATCGATCAGCTGAACATTCATCCGAAGTCGCTTGCCGCTGCGTTGCACTGAGCCTTCGAGCACGTAGCGAACATTCAATTCGCGGCCGACTTGGCGGACATCGACAGCTCTGCCCTTGTATGAGACGGCGCTGTTCTGTGCCATTACAAATGAACCACCGATGCGCGACAGGTCCGTGGTCAGACTCTCGGTTATACCGTCCGCGAAATAGTCCTGCTCACGATCACCGCTCAGGTTCGCGAAGGGTAGCACGACGATGGACAGGCGCGGCGGCGCTTCGCCGGTTCGCTCAATTAGGCCAATCGTCTCATTTGCGGGCCTCCGGTCTTCCTTCACTGCGCCAACGAAGCGGAAACCTTTGCGCGGCAATGTTTTGATCAAGAGCTGTTTCTCGCCCGTGTCGCCGATTGCGCTCCGGGCGGCGTTCAGGCGAGTCGTTAGCGCGGCATCCGAGACGATGCGACCCTTCCAAACGGCGCTGACGAGGTCGTCTTTGCTGACGACGCGCTCCCTGTTCCGGATCAGGTATTCAATCAGGTCGAATACTTGGGGTGTGACAACGACCTCTTCCCTTGCGCGCCGCAGTTCGCGCCTGTCGGTATCCAATGCGTACTCCTCAAAAAGAAAACGCAAGCTGCATTCCCTCTCGCGGCCACCTCTGAAACCCCAAGAATAAGCTGTCGGTAAGGGAAATGTAAGCCAACTGTTAAGCGCGCCAGGGGATGTGCCGGCAATCTCGCTTGGCAGAAATAGACCAACCTGGACACTCCAATGAGCACCATCCACGGAAACAGTGAGTTTGGACCAGCAACGGCGAGGCGGCAGCCTTACAGTCCCCTCGAGGCATATTGGAATGCATTTCGTGAGTGGCGCAAACGCGAGAGGCTGCGTGCTGCGCTGGACGATCTGAGCGACAGAGAGTTGATGGATATCGGGATTGCACGGGGCGAACTCGACTACGTCGCCCGATCGGCGCTCTCAGCCGATCCGCGTTTCACATTATAGCTGCCCTAGTTTGGCCGGACGGGGCGATGCTGCCTTAGATCTGCCGGGGAAAGTCGATGAAGTCGGCTTTTGGCCCTTTTCGGAAGTGACGCGCGAGACTGACGAAGTCGGCTCATCGGTGTAGAGCGGACATCGCGATTGCGTGCGTCGAGGTCCAAAAATGGCCGATATTGTTGAAAAAGTCGTTTTGGGGTGACGAACGAAAATTCCTAGCGCCGCTGATGCGCCTTACAGGACCATATCGCTTCGTCCAAAATCGATCACGTGCTTCCGTAGTGGCGCTGGCAAACGATGCAGCAGCAGAGATGCCTTGAGGTCAACTTTCGCGAGATTTTTCGGGTGGCTCGATTTTCGACTTTTTCAACAATATCTGCCAGAAGCAGACATGTACGCGCCACGTCGGCCGCGTCATTGCCCTGTCGGTTGAGCCCTTGTACAAACCGAGTGGGAGGAGTTTTGTTGGCTCGTGAGCAGCGCCGATTGGCGGCAATCGTTACAGCCGATGTGGTCGGCTATTCGCACGCCGCCTATGAGCAGATCTACTATTCGTCGCTGATGCCGCGCACCTATCTCTGCGCGCGGCTGCTGGAGAGGGTCGACTGATGGCCACGCTCTATCACGTGCCCACCTCGCGCTCGCTCCGCGTGCTGTGGACGCTGGAGGAGATCGGCGCCACGGTCGAAGTGAAGTCTCTGGGTGTTCGGCCGCGGCTGCAGGAGCCCGAGTATCTCGCGATCAATCCGGCCGGCACGCTGCCCGCCCTAATCGACGGCGACCGGGCGATCTACGAATCGCTGGCGATCTGCGAATACCTGGCGGCCCGGCATGGTTCCGACCTGGTCGTGGCGCCGGACGAGCCGGAGCGGCCGGAGTTCGTGCAATGGCTGTTGTACGGCGAGGCAACTCTGCAGGCGCCGCTCTCCGCGATCGCGCGCGTCCGCCGCATCCGGAACAGGACGCCGGAGATGCAGACCGGCATCGATGCCGTGCTGGCTGATGCTCGCCACTCGCTCTCGATGCGGGCAAAGCTACTCGAGCAGCGGCTGGAGGGTCGTGACTTCCTGGTGGCGGGGCGGATGACGCTTGCTGACATTTCGGTTGGCTATCCGCTCAACACCATGGGAAAGCCCGACTTCGCCTCGCTGCTCGGTCCCCGCGCCACGGCCTATCGTGATCGCCTGCTTGCGCGGCCAGCGTTCCAGCGCGCCGCGGCCGTTCCCTAGCCTTTGCGGGGCCCGGAATTTAAAAGGCGGCCTTTACGCTGACTTGAGTAGAGAGGTCCGCTTCCGATGTTAAAGGCGGACTCCGGTCGCGTGCCTTATCATGTCTCAGAAGTGCCAGGAACAGACATATGCCTTGACGATCAGTTTCTCAGCTGCCGAGCTAATCCAAACAAGATAGCTTGAGCTTCGCTAGCAATCTCGCGCACGATCTCTGCTGCGGGTTGTCGCTTGTGAACAAGGGCAGCACTCTGGCCAGCCCAGAGCGACAACGCATCTATATCCCCCTCGGCATCAGTACCGGGCGTGTACGATCGATAGCGCACAATCGGCCCGCGTGATTTCGAAGTAGCCACCACATCACCCTCACCCGGGCGCTTGCCCGTTGCCGGACGTCCGGCGGCTTCCCACGCAGCGACAGTACTATTGCGCAATACACGATGAGGTGCGTTAGGCCAGCCGATGTCGAACAGTTCTTCGAGATAAACGGTATCGTCTTCGGTGGCCTGCAAAATTCGCTCGCGATAGCGCGGATGAATGGCGACCTCATTGCTCGCAAGAAAACGGGTCCCGATCCATGCCCCCGAAGCGCCAAGTGCCAGGGCAGCGGCAAGCCCGCGGCCGTCGGCAATACCCCCCGCTGCAAAGACGGGAACCGGTCCGACCGCATCGACCACTGCGGGAATGAGTGGCATCGTTGCGACCTTACCACGCACATGACCCCCGGCTTCCCATCCTTGTGCGACAACGGCGTCAACCCCGCTCGCTACCGCGTGCCGCGCTTCTGCAGCCGTGCTGACGGTGTGGAGCACTGTGGCACCACCAGACTTTGCGCGGGCCACAAGGTCTGAAGGATCGCGCCAGAAGAAGGAGATAACCGGCACGCCCTCCTCCAAACAGGCGTCAAGGCGCTCTTCTTGCGGAAACTCCAGGTTCAGATTGACGGCGAACGGCTTAGTCGTGAGAGCGCGCGTTTCGCGGACCAGCTGACGCAATCTCGGTACGTCCGCCCCCCACAGCGCAAGTGTACCGAGGCCGCCAGCGTTGCTAACGGCAGCAGCGAGGGCGGGGCCGACTGCCCCACCCATGGGCGCTTGAATTATTGGAACTTCGATGCCAAGCCGTTCACAACCTGCCGTAATCATTAGGTCACTCCATCAGCAAAATGCGCATTCTGGACCAAACGTAGGGCAATACTGCCCGAGTTAACGTGCTCGGCACGTTCGAAAAATGCCATTAGCGACCAAAGCGCACGCGCAGATACTCTAGCCAATGGCGCGGGATGGCAGACGACGATGAAGACGAGTTGATCGGTTTCGCTGGTTCGATGGGGGAAATTGCTTTCCTGCTCAGCCCGGGTTCGCGGGTACTTCGGTGGCGCCCTCGGGAATACCGACCCAAGGCAGTTTTTCGGCGCACCAGATATGCAGGTTGGGTGCGAGCCAGTTCGAGTCGTCGAGCGTGCCGGCCTTGACGAACACGATGGCGCCGTATGCCGCGCCGTGGCTGTAGACGTGGGAGCCGCAATCGCCACAGAAGAACCGGTAGAACGCCTTGCCGCTCGCGCCGCTATGATCCTCGTAGCGGCGCGGACTGCCACTTTCGATGCGGAGCGTGTCCTGCGGCACCGCGACGTTCATCGAGAAAGCGGAGCCCGAGTTCTTGCGGCAGGTCTCGCAATGGCAGACCACCTGCATCAGCGGCTCGGCGTCAGAACGGTAGCGTACGGCACCGCAGAGGCACCCTCCCTCGATCGTCGGCATCGCATCTCTCCCTGCTGTTCACTCCCGAGCGCAAATCCGTGCAACAAGACTACCAAGCGGCCTGACATTGCTCAAATCGCAATATTATGGTTCTAATATTGCCATGGCCAATATCAGGAAAGTTGACCTCAACCTGCTCGTCGTGCTCGACGCACTGCTCGAAGAAGGAAATGTTACGCGAGCAGCCGCGCGGCTAGGTTACACCCAGCCGACGGTCAGCGGCATGTTGATGCGTCTCCGCGACTTGTTTGGCGATCCCCTGTTCGTACGCACCCAGCGCGGCCTGCTGGCGACCCCGCGGGCACAGGCGCTGGCCGTTCCATTGAAACAGTTGCTCGATGACAGCCGGCATCTCGTCGCACGCAATGCATTCGATCCGGTCCATGCCGAGGTTACCTTCAGGGTCTCGAGCAACGACTATATGCAGCACGCCGTTCTCACCCCGTTCGTAAAGGCGCTCAGAAGCGAGGCGAGACAGATCCGGCTGGCCATCGTGCCACCGATTATCGAGGGCCTCGGCGACGCCCTCGCACGCGGACAGATCGACCTGGCGATCACTGCGGCTCAGTTTGCGATGTCCGATCTGCCGTCACGGCTGCTTTATCGCGACCGCTATGTCGTCGCGGTTCGCCGTCAGCATCCGCTCGCGGGCAATGCGGCCATGACGGTCGAGCGCTTATGCGATTACGATCACGTTGTGGTGTCGCCAACGGGCGGATCGTTCGAGGGCGATCAGGCGTTTGCGCGGCTTCAGCAACGGCGCAAGGTCCGCTATTCCCTGTCAACCTTCCTGCTCATTCCGGAGATATTGCAGACGGACGATCTTGTGGCACTCGTTCCATCTCGCCTGCTGGGTCAGAACAACAAGCGGCTGTTCGTGCGCGAGCTTCCTTTCCAGGTCCCCGGTTTCGAAGTGATTGCCGTTTGGCATCCGCGCAACGACAGGGATAAAGCCCATCGCTGGCTGCGCAGTCGATTGGCTGCGGTTGCAAAATTCCCGTGATCGAAATGGGCTCGGATGAGCTTTCCTCGTTGTTCCGAAAATCAACCCAAACGGCACGCGAGTCCGCTTTGGGTCATTTTCTCATCTCCGCGCGGTCCAGACCGATGTCAGCTTTTGCTGTGACAGCAGACATTAACGGGGACCTCCAACGGTTGTCCGGGTCCTGTGGAGGGCGCGACTTTGCGCCGGGACCGCGCGACTGCGACGTTTGAGGATATTTGCCCTCGCGCAATCCCGGCTTAATTTTGTGCCGCTCGGTACACGAGGTGGTGCGTCAATGAAACAGTGTACCTTAGGACAATGTCCTTTGATCCAATTGTGGAGACCTTCAGTCTATTTCACGTTCGGTCCGGGCGTTTCGCGGCATCACACTCGCTTGGGAAGAGATTATGTCTTCTGGCGCTTCAATCTATAGCTCCGGCAGCAAGCCACCAATCACGACCGAAAATCTCTCCTGCGAAGGCTCAGGAAAAATTGCGAACGTAGCGCCGTCTCAACCAAACAGTGAGCCTCAGCTTGCGATGGATCGGCTCTTACGCGAATACCTCGCACGCAAATCGCCAGGGGAGTTAAAGGCGCGCGGGTGAACCAAGACGTTCCGTGGCCTCACTTGCCCCGCTGCTTGAGCGCCCACAGCCGATAGGCTTCGTCCTCGTTGCGGGTCCGGCTCTGTCGGCGGCGGGAACAGCTTCGCGCCTTCCACACGGAAATGATCGCGACCGCGGCCCAGCTTTTTGCCGGCTTGTGTGTGCTGATCGTTGGCCCAGTCGGAGATCGTCGGCGCGAAGGACTGACGAAGACGACCGCTGAAGCGCGAAGCCTTGACCCATCCGTCGATTGCAACGGTCACGCGGCGCCGCGTGATCCCGGGGAGCACATGCGGAATCGATAGGGACAGGCCGCGACAAATTAGCGCGACGGGCAAATCACTTCTGATTTACGGAAATCATGTCAAGTACAAAGTTTCTGTAAATCACAAATATTTCCCTTTCCTTCCACCCCAAATCACGGGCACATCAATAGCCATCCCGTCCCACTCAGAGGGGCGTTGGCCATCGTCACGACGAGGGACGGGTCGCGGTGGACGCTGACGTTGCGATTGACGGTCGCGGCTGAAGCGTACGGCGAAAGCGTGTGGTCCTGGCGCCCGTAACGGCGTCAAGTCTTTC
>NZ_JAFCMB010000009.1 GCF_018130145.1 Bradyrhizobium sp. AUGA SZCCT0176
GCAACCCGTCCAACGTCCGTGACGACGGCCGACGCCCTCTGAGTGGGACGGGATGGCCAAAGATATGCACCTGATTTGCCTTCTGTAAAACCGAAATATTTTTTATTTCGGGGCTTGACACGATTTCCGTAAATCGTAAGTGATCTGCCCGTCGGGCTGTTTTGTCGCACTCGGCCGTCATTGCGAGCGGAGCGAAGCAATCCATAGAGCGGCAAACGAAAGATGAATTGCTTCGTCGCTTCGCTCCTCGCAATGACGGAAGAGGTCCGTAGGGTGGGTAGAGCGCAGCGAAACCCACCAAATCCCACCACCCGCAAGGCGATGGGTATCGCTACGCTCCACCCATCCTACGAGTTAGCTCCCCAGCAGCGACGTCCCGAATGCCCGCTGCCAGACCGTCAGGAAGCGTGGAAACCAGGAGTGCGCGACGGCGCTCTGATAGGCCCAGGTGCGATATTTGAGGCCTTTTTCGGAAATCAGTTCCTGATATCCACCGTGGGTTTCGGTCACGGTGCGAATGTCACGCAGGATATCGCGCGCATAGGCCCGATAGGTCTCGGTGCCGGAGCATTCGTCGTGATCCAGCATGCGATCGGCGAATTCGACGTTGAAGGTCGGCCAGGACGAACGGCCCTGATAGGCCGGCGCCGCAATCTTGTGAATGAGCTTGTTCAGCGGATTATCGGCGGACACCAGAAAGTGCGATGTATTCGGGACTCGAAATCGCGGCTCGGCAAGGATGAAGTCGGTAGTGGCCGCGAACAGCGCGCGTTCTTCCGCGACGTTCAAATCCCAAAAGCCCTGATGCACATTCACGAAATCGAGCGCGATGGAATAAACCGGCGACGGCGCGCGGCAGT
Organism: Bradyrhizobium sp. AUGA SZCCT0176; assembly: GCF_018130145.1. GTDB lineage: Bacteria > Pseudomonadota > Alphaproteobacteria > Rhizobiales > Xanthobacteraceae > Bradyrhizobium. The sequence continues at coordinate 861 of NZ_JAFCMB010000009.1, forward strand.
CCAGGGAATGACTGATATAGCCGTGCCTGCCGAACAGCAGCAGGAGCTCCTTCTTGTACTGCGAAAGCGCGCGTCCGAGCAGCTGCTCCAGCTCAGTCCGCTCGATGATCCCAAGCTTGATACCGCGCAGGAACGTCGCATAGACGCAGGCATTGGTGACGAACCGCCGGCGTTCGGCACGGGTATCGGTCGCCGCAGAACGGGGCGCGCTGACGTCGCACAGCAGCGCTGTCAGACCGTTGTCATCGAAGCGTTCCAGCGCTCCGGCGAGCTTGAATATCTCCCGCTTCAAGTCGGCGCGATACTCCGCGAGCAACAGACGGCCGGCATGCGCACCTTGCGACATCGCCAGATACGAAGCCGGCCTTTGCTCGGCGGAGAGCAGTTGCTCCAGGCCTGCAAGGATGCCGAGCAGCGTATCCGACGGCCTCGAGAAATAGTTGATGCCGATGTAGCGGTTGCGCCCCGCAGGCACGATCGTCGTGGTGACGACGCCGGCGCGCACCGCTTCCAGCATCAGGCGGACGCTTTTCTCCAGCAGCCGAACCCTGCGGACGGCATCCCGGGAATCCATGATGGTCTCGGGATCGAGGACATCGGGATAGAACCAGGCAAAGTCGCGCGGATAATAGGCGGAGGCGTGCGGCGCCCCGGTAACCAGAAAGGCTTCCTTCTCGGCAAACGCGGCATTCATCGAATGCCGGTACAGTTCCTCGATGCCCACCGACAGATGATATTTTCGCAGGAAACGATCACCGAGAAAATTGACGGCCTGGATGCTGTTGGCGACAAGGCTCGCCAACATGCCTTGATGAAATCGGTATCCGCGATGCGATGAAAATGTGATCTGGCTGTTCATGGGCGGGAGAGGAGCTGTCCGGCGTGTCTGATATCACGCGTTGGTACTCCGAACATCACGATTCGTCTCTCCGCAACAGTGCGGGGGGCGAGATGTCATCTAACTGTCATGTAGCCCCACGTCGTCCCGGCGAAGGCCGGGACCCATAACCACCGGCGACAATTGTTTTTGCACGCAGGTCGTTATCTTCCTTTTACAGCAACAAGGGCCGCGGCGTATGGGTCCCGGCTCAAGGCCGGGACGACGACGTCAATTATGCTTCCCTCGGCCTGAAATTCTCCACCAGCCTCAGCAGTACCCTCGCCCCTGCATCCGCATCGGCCGTCTCAACATGCTCCGCCGGGTTGTGGCTGATGCCGCCGCGGCAGCGAACGAACAGCATGGCGACGTCTGATATATCGATCATTGCCATGCCGTCATGCCCGGCGCCGCTCGGCAGGTCGAACACACCAAAACCCTCCGCGGCGACGGCGTCTGCGACCTGCGCTTTGAGCCAGGGCGCGCAGGGCACGGTGCGGTTTTCGTGGGTGACGTCGAGCTGCAGCGCGAGATTGCGGCGTTTGGCTGTCGCTTCGATGCGCCGCACGATGTCGGCGACCGCCATCTTGCGGTGTGGATCTGATGGCGCGCGGATGTCGAGCGTGAATGACACCAGGCCGGGGATCACGTTGGTGGCGCCGGGCATCGCGTCGATATAGCCGACGGTGCCGACGAGCCCGGCCGCGTCGGTCTTGCAGAATTCCTCCACCATGCAGATGCATTCGGCGGCGCCCGCCAGCGCATCGCGCCGGAACGCCATCGGCACCGTGCCGGCATGGCCGGCCATGCCGGTCAGTTTTGCCGCCAGCCGCGTCGCGCCCGCGATCGCGGTGACGACGCCGACCGGCAGATTGTTCTCTTCCAGCACGGGGCCCTGCTCGATGTGCAGTTCGACATAGGCATGGAGTTCGCGGCGGGTCCGCGCGGCCGCGCCGATATGATCGGGGTCGAGGCCGAATGTGACCAGCGCATCGCGCATCGAGATGCCGGCATGGTCGCGCGAATTGAGCGCGCTCTCCACAAAGGTGCCCGCGACCGCGCGGCTGCCGAGCAGCGTCGAAGCAAACCGCACGCCCTCCTCGTCGGCAAATCCGACGACCTCGACCGCGAATGGCAGCCGCCGTCCGCGTTTGTTCAGATCGGCGACGCAGGAGATCGCCGTGATCAGGCCAAGCGGGCCGTCCCATTTGCCGGCATCGCGCACGGTGTCGTAATGCGAGCCCAGCATGAGGCACGGCAGGCCGGGCCGGTCGCCTTCATAGCGGCCGCAGACATTGCCGATGGCGTCGAGATGCGCGGCCATGCCGGCCTCGCGCATCCATGACAGAATGAGATCGGCGGCGGCGCGGTGCTCGGGCGAAAGAAAGATCCGCGCCAGTTGCTCCGGCGTCTCGGAGATCGCCGCGAGCTGGTTGATCCGGCCGACGATTTCATCGCCAAGCGCTGCCGGCTTAGGTCCGCTGCTGGCCACTTCTGTCTTGCTCATGCTTTTCCTGTCCAGCGCCGCGTCGTTTCCAGCGCCGGCCGATCGATACACATTCAATGCCGGCGGTGTCGACGCAAGCCGCGCCCCCTGACTGGTAGCAGCCCCAATTCGCCTGACCAGCCGGCAAGGCAAGAAATCCGCCGCCAATTCGGCCGCCTGACGGAGCTGCGGGATCTAACAATTGCTTAACGACCTTGCATACAATCATGAAATGCCGCCTAAAAATTAGCCATTTCGGCCCTGCACAAATTTTACATGCCGAGCAACGCCCGCCGGATAATTCAATGCACTCATCAGCTTATGCAGGAATGCCCGCCTCACGCGCTCTGGCATGAAGATTGCGACATCGCTCCCCGAGCCCGCCGCATCGGCGCGGCCCACGAAATAGCGGGCGGTCCAACCGCCAGAGGGAGCAGCACATGGAATTTGGCAGGATTTCACGACGGCATCTGTTGCAGGGCGGTGCGGCGCTGACACTCGGCACCGCTTTCGGCGCGGGCGCCGCGCGCGCAGCCGGCACCACCATCGGCTTCGTCTATGTCGGCTCGCGCGACGACTACGGTTACAACCAGGCGCACGCGCAAGGAGCGGCGGCGCTGAAGAAGCTGCCCGGCCTCAAGGTGATCGAGGAAGAAAAGGTCCCCGAGACCGACGCGGTCGAGAAGACCATCGAGTCCATGATCAACCTCGACGGCGCCTCGCTGCTGTTCCCGACCTCGTTCGGCTACTACAACCCGCACGTCATCAAGATGGCGAAGAAGTTTCCAAAACTGCGCTTCGAGCATTGCGGCGGCCTCTGGAGCGACAAAGACCCGACCAACGCCGGCAGCTATTTCGGCTATATCGACGAGGCCCAGTATATTTCCGGCATCGTTGCCGGCTACTCCACCAAGAGCGGCAAGCTCGGCTTCGTCGCGGCGAAACCGATCCCGCAGGTGCTGCGCAACATCAACGCCTTCACGCTCGGCGCAAGGCTAGCCAACCCGAAGGCGACTACGCAGGTGATCTTCACCGGCGACTGGTCGATGCCGGTCAAGGAAGCCGAAGCCACCAACAGCCTGATCGACCAGGGCGTCGACGTGCTCACCTGCCACGTCGACGGTCCCAAGACCATGGTCGAGAACGCCGCGCGCCGCGGCGCGATGGTGTGCGGCTATCACGTCAACCAGTCGCCGCTGGCGCCGAAGGCCTATCTCACCGGCGCGGAGTGGAACTGGGAAGCGCTGTATCCGAAATTCGTCAAGATGATCGCGGCCGGAGAGACCATTCCGAACTTCTATCGCGGCGGCCTCAAGGAAGAGATCGTCAAGTGCTCGCCCTATGGCGAGGCGGTCTCGGCCGAGGCGCGCAAGCATGCCGACGACATCAAGGCCAAGCTCGTCGCCGGCAACTACACCATCTTCAAGGGCCCGATCATGGACAATAAGGGCAACGCGGTCATTACATCAGGCACCGATCGCGGCCAGACGGATCCTGAACTCGAGAAGATGAACTATCTGGTGGAAGGCGTGCTCGGAGCCACTTCGTGACAACAGGTTCGGCGGATCCGGTGGAGGCGGTCGGCGTTGCGCCGGCCGCTGATCCCGGCTTCCTCCAACGCTACGGCGCGACCATCGAATATATCCTGATCCCGGGCGCGGCGCTGGTCGGCGCGCTCGCAACCTTCGGGCTATTCGTGGCGCTGTTCGGCAAGAATCCGCTCGATCTCTATTTCTACATGTACCAGGGCGCGTTCGGGACCTGGTTCTCCTGGCAGAACACGCTGACGCGTGCCGCCCCGCTGATCCTGACCGCGCTGTGCACGGCGCTGCCGGCGCAACTGGGTATGGTCATTATCGGCGGCGAAGGCGCGCTGCTCATTGGCGCGCTGTCGGCGACCTCGGTCGCATTGGCGATGCCGTGGGCGTCGCCGCTGGTGGTGCAAACCGCGATGGTGTGCGCCGGCGTGATCGGCGGCGGGCTCTGGATCACGCTCGCGGGCGCGCTCCGGCAGTATCGCGGCGTCAACGAGACGATCTCGAGCCTGCTGCTGGTCTATATCGGGCTTGCGGTGCTCAACCATCTGGTCGAGGGCGCGATGCGCGACCCCGCCAGCCTCAACAAGCCATCGACCCGCGAAATCGGCGCGGCCAACATGATCGGCAGCATTCCCGGCACCGACGTGCATTGGGGGCTGGCATTCGGCCTGGTCGCGGCGTTCGCGTCGTACATCCTGATCTATCACACCGTCTTCGGCTTCTCGGCGCGGGTGGCCGGCGGCAACATCCGCGCGGCCAAAATCGTCGGCCTCGGCGTCAACAAACTGATCCTGACGATCTGCTTTCTCGCCGGCGGCGCCGCTGGGATCGCCGGCATGGTCGAAGTCGCGGCCGTGCAGGGCCGCACCAACGCCAATCTCGCCGCCGGTTACGGATTTACCGGCATTCTCGTCGCCTTCCTGGCGCGGCACAATCCGCTGGCGATTATTCCCGTGGCGATCCTGCTCGGCGGCATCAGCGCCAGCGGCGGCCTATTACAGCGGCGGCTCGGGTTGCCTGACGCCTCGGTGCTGGTGCTGCAGGGCATCATCTTCGTGTTCGTGCTGGCGAGCGATGCGCTGTACGGCCGGATCGGCTTCCTGAAAGGAAAATCCTGATGGCGGATGGATCGCTCGGACTCTGGACCGTTCCCTTGGCCGTATTCGGCGGCGCCATCCGCGTCTCGACGCCGTTTCTGTTTGTGAGTCTTGGCGAATGCATCACCGAGCGTTCCGGCCGCATCAACCTCGGCCTCGAAGGCACGCTGGTGATGGGCGCGATGAGCGCCTATGGCATCTCCTATCTCAGTGGCTCGCCATGGCTCGGCGTGCTCGCCGCCGGGATCACCGGTGCGATGCTGGGCGCGCTGCATGCCGGCATCTGCTCGCTGCCGCGCGTCAACGACATCGCGGTCGGTATCGCGCTGATGCTGTTCGGCACGGGTCTGGCCTTTTATCTCGGCAAGCCGCTGATCGAACCGACCGCGGCACGATTGCCGGCGATCGATTTCGGCTGGTGGAGCGATGTGCCGCAGGTCCGCGCCGCCTTGCGGATCAACGTGCTGTTCCTGATCGGCATCGCGTTGGCGCCGATATTGTACTGGGCGTTCAAGACCACGCGCTGGGGCCTGCTGATCCGCACCGCCGGCGAAAGTTCGGATGCCGCCCGCGCCATGGGCTATTCGGTGCTGGCGATCCGGCTGCGCGCGACGATGGTCGGCGGCTTTCTGTCCGGGATCGGCGGCTCGTTCCTGTCGTTGTTCTATCCCGGCAGCTGGAACGAGGGCCTGTCCTCCGGCCAGGGCATCACCGCGGTGGCGCTGGTGATCTTCGCGCGCTGGGACCCGATGCTGTGCCTGTGGGCGTCGCTGGCGTTCGGCGGCGCCGCGGCGCTGGGACCGGCGCTGCAATCGGTCGGCGTCACCTCGGGCTATCATCTGTTCAACGCCGCGCCCTACATCCTGACGCTGGCGATCATGATCATCACCTGTTCGCCGAAGCGCACGCTGACCGGCGCGCCGGCCGAATTGTCCATCACCCGATAAGCGAGAACGTGCCATGCCCGAGCGCTATATCACATCCGAACCCTATGCCTGGCCCTACAACGGCGATCTGCGCCCGCAAAACACCGCGCTCGTCATCATCGACATGCAGACCGATTTCTGCGGCGTCGGCGGCTATGTCGACAAGATGGGCTACGATTTGTCGCTGACCCGCGCGCCGATCGAGCCGATCAAGAAACTTCTTTCGGTGATGCGCGCGCAGGGCTTTCACATCATCCACACCCGCGAAGGCCATCGTCCTGACCTCACCGACCTGCCTGCCAACAAGCAGTGGCGCTCGCGGCAGATCGGCGCCGGGATCGGCGACCCCGGCCCGTGCGGCCGCGTGCTGGTGCGCGGCGAGGCCGGCTGGGAGATCATTCCCGACCTCACGCCGCTGCCTGGCGAGCCCATCATCGACAAGCCCGGCAAGGGATCGTTCTGCGCCACCGATCTCGAGCTGATGCTGCGGCTGCGCGGCATCGAGAACCTGGTGCTGACCGGCATCACCACCGACGTCTGCGTCCACACCACGATGCGCGAGGCCAACGACCGCGGCTTCGAATGCGTGTTGATTGAGGATTGCTGCGCCGCCACCGACAAGAGCAATCACGACCACGCGCTGAAGATGATCAAGATGCAGGGCGGCGTGTTCGGCGCGGTCGCAACCTCGGGCGCGTTCATCAAGGCCGTGTCATGATCATCGGCGAGACACCGCTTCCCGAAGGCCCGCTCGGCGTCGACGCGGTCGCGGTGACCATGAAGTTTGGCGACTTCCTTGCGCTCGACAATGTCGCACTGAAGGTGCGGCCGGGTTCGTTCCACGCGCTGCTCGGCGAGAACGGCGCAGGAAAAAGCACGCTCGTCAAATGCATCATGGGTTACTATCACGCGACCGAGGGCGACATTCTGGTCGGCGGGCGCGAGCAGGCGATCGCCAACCCCAAGGATGCGCACGCGCTCGGGCTCGGCATGGTCTACCAGCACTTTACACTCGTGCCGGCGATGACGGTTGCCGAAAATCTGGTGCTGGCGCGCGATGACGTTCCTGCTGTCGTCAACTGGGCCAGGGAAAAACAGGAGCTGGAAGCGTTTCTGGCGCGGATGCCGTTCAAGGTGCCGCTCAACGCCAGGGTTTCCGACATTTCCGCGGGCGAGCGGCAGAAATGCGAAATCCTGAAACAGCTTTATCTGAAGCGGCGTTTTCTGATCCTGGACGAGCCGACCTCGGTACTGACGCCGGGCGAGGCCGACGAGGTGCTCGGCATGCTGCGCGACATGGTCGTGAACGGCGGCCTGACCATCCTGATGATCACGCATAAATTCCGCGAGGTGATGGCGTTCGCCGACGAGGTGACGATCCTGCGCCGCGGCAAGCTCGCCGGCAACGGCAAGGTCGCCGATCTCACGCCCGACAGCATGGCGCGGATGATGATCGGCGCCGAGGAACTGACGGTTCAGCCGCCGCGCGTCGGACAATTGGGCGAGGCGCGGCTGGAACTGAGCAAACTTTGTGCGATCGACGATGCCGGCGCGGTCGCGGTCCACGACGTCTCGCTCACCGTTCGCGGCGGCGAGATCGTCGGCATCGCCGGCGTCTCCGGCAACGGCCAGCGGCAACTGGTCGAGGTACTGGCCGGACAGCGCGAGGCCGAGAGCGGCGAGGTTCGTGTTCGCGGCGATCTCTATTCAGCGAGCCGCGAGGAAATGCGCCGGCACAGGATGTCGCTACTCCCGGAGGAGCCGCTGAAGAACGCCTGCGTCGGCGGCATGAGCGTTGCCGACAATATCGCGTTCCGTGAATTCGACCGCGCGCCGTTTGCCACGCGCGGCTGGTGGCTCAATCGCTCCGCGTTCCGCAAGGATGCCGAGCGCAAGATCGGGCTGTACAAGATCAAGACCCGCTCGCCGGACACGCCGATCTCGGCGCTGTCGGGCGGCAATGTGCAGCGCGCGGTGCTGGCGCGCGAACTCGGCGGCGAGGTCGAGGTGCTGATCGCCGCCAATCCCTGCTTCGGGCTCGATTTCGCCGCGGTCGCCCAGATCCATGCCGAGATCATGGCGGCGCGCAACCGCGGCGCCGCGGTGCTTTTGGTCAGCGAGGACCTCGACGAACTCCTCGAATTGTCGGATCGTCTGGTGGTGATGTTCCACGGACAGTTCGTCCATGAAGCCCGCGCCAGCGAGGCCGATCTCACCGAGATCGGGCGGCATATGGCCGGACACTGACAGGCATTGATGGCGGATATCGCTGCGCTAACCCAACCAGAGCTCGACGCGCATTTCCTGCGCCTGAGCTTCGACGTCGCCCGCCGCGCCATGACCCACGGCAATCATCCGTTCGGTGCCCTGCTCGTCGATGCGAACCGAAAAGTGCTGCTCGAGGCCGAGAACGGCTACATGCCGTCCCATGACGGCACGGCGCATGCGGAACGGTTGCTGGCGACCCAGGCCTGTACCACGATTGATGCCAACATCCTGCGCGGCGCCACGCTCTATTCATCGGCCGAGCCCTGCGCGATGTGCGCTGGTGCGATCTACTGGGCCGGCATCGGCCGACTGGTTTACGGCCTGAGCGAACATCGCTTGCGGGAATTGACCGGCAACCATCCGGAAAATCCGACCCTCGACCTGCCGTGCCGGGAAGTGTTCGGCAGCGGCCAGCGATCGACCGAAGTGGTCGGCCCGCTGCTCGAGGACGAGGCCGCGGTGGTTCATGCCGGGGTGTGGAAAAAGTAGCCATTCAAGGTTGCTCAAAGAAAATCGCGCCTGCTACTTACGCGCGGGTTTAAACTAGCCCAGTATTGAGGCATCCATTCCCCGGGGACGCGTGAGTACGAATGCCGGATTCGACGCCTGCCGTGCAGCACACGGGCGCCACACCGCTGCTCCAGACGGTGGGCCTGACCAAGCGCTATGGCACGCTCCTCGCCAATGAGGCTGTCGACATCGATATCTGGCCGCAGCAGATCCACGCGCTGCTCGGCGAAAACGGCGCGGGCAAATCGACGCTGGTCAAAACCGTCTATGGATTGATCCAGCCGAGCGAAGGCGAAATGCGCTGGCAAGGCGAGCAGATGGTTCTGTCCGGACCATCGGACGCCCGCGCGCGCGGCATCGGCATGGTGTTCCAGCATTTCTCGCTGTTCGACAATCTCACCGTTGCGGAAAACGTCGCCCTCGGGCTCGACGGCAAGGAATCCTTCAAGGACATGTCGGCGCGCCTTGAGGAAGTATCCCGTGTCTACGGGCTTCCGCTCAATCCCAAACGCGAGGTCTGGCAATTGTCGGTCGGCGAACGCCAGCGCATCGAGATCGTGCGCGCGCTGATGCAGAACCCGAAATTCCTGATCCTCGACGAGCCGACCGCGGTGCTGACGCCGCAGGAGGCCGATCAGCTCTTCATCGTGCTCGACCGTCTCAAGGCGGAGGGGTGCGCGATCCTCTATATCAGCCACAAGCTCGCAGAGGTGAAACGGCTCTGCGACACCGCGACCATCCTGCGCGACGGCAAGAAGGTATCGACCTGCAATCCCAAAGCGGAGACCGCGGCTTCGCTCGCGCGCATGATGGTCGGCGGCGAGATCGGGCGAGTGAAGGCTGCCGCCAACCGGCAAACGAACGTGCCGAGGCTGGTCGTCAACGACCTCACCCTCGCGCCGGACGATCTCCACGGCGTACGGCTGCAGCACGTCTCGTTCGAACTCAGGGGTGGTGAAATCCTCGGCATCGCCGGCGTGGCCGGTAACGGCCAGGACGAGCTTTTTGCCGCGCTGTCGGGGGAACGTCTGGCGCAGGACCCCGACACGGTGGTGATTGACGGGCGTGCCGCCGGGCACCTGTCGATCACGCAACGCCGCAAGCTCGGCGCGGCCTTCGTTCCCGAGGAAAGGCTCGGACACGCCGCCGCGCCGCGCATGAAGTTGTCAGAGAATGCGCTGCTGACCGGCCATGCGGCCTCCGGCATGGTACAGCACGGCTTCGTCAACACCGCAGCAATGCTGAAAACCGTCGACCGCGCCACTGAGGCGTTCGACGTGCGCAAGGCCAGGCGCGATCCGGAAGCCGCCAGCCTCTCCGGCGGCAATCTGCAGAAATTCATCGTCGGCCGCGAAATCCTGCGTAGTCCTGCCGTGCTGGTTGTGAGCCAGCCCACCTGGGGCGTCGACGCCGGCGCTGCCGCCGTGATCCGCCAGGCCCTGCTCGATCTCGCTGCCTCCGGAGCTGCGGTGCTGGTCACGAGCCAGGATCTCGACGAGCTCACCGAGATCACCGACCGCATCGCCGTGATGTTCCACGGCCATCTGTCGGAGCCGATGGCAACAGTGGATGCGAGCCGCGAGAAGCTCGGCCTGTTGATGGGTGGAAGCACATTGGAGCAAAAGGAAGCGGCGCATGCAGCTGGTGCTTGAAAAGCGCGCCGAGCGGTCGAACGCGATCGCGCTGATCTCGCCGCTGATCGCGATCGGCCTGACGCTGGTGACCATGAGCATCCTGTTTGCGATGCTCGGCAAGAATCCGATATCTGCGCTCGGCGTCTACTTCATCGATCCCCTCGTCGACGGCTATTCGCTGCAGGAGATCGCGGTGAAGGCGACTCCCCTGGTGATGATCGCGATCGGCCTGTCGCTGTGCTATCTCGCCAATGCCTGGAACATCGGCGCCGAAGGGCAATTCCTGATCGGCGCCGTCGCCGGCAGCTGGCTCGCTGTAAAGACCCAGGGCACCGACGCCGGCCCCTGGGTATTGCCGGCGATGCTGCTGCTGGGGGCTGTCGGCGGCGCGCTCTATGGCCTGATCCCGGCGATCTGCAAGGTCCGGTTCGGCGCCAGCGAAATCCTCACCAGCCTGATGCTGGTCTATGTCGCCGACCTGCTGCTCGATTACCTGGTGCGCGGTCCGTGGCGCGATCCCAAGGGCTTCAACTTCCCGACCACCGCCGAGTTCGATCCGGTCGCGACCGTGCCTGTCCTGATCGAGGGCGGACGGCTGCACCTTGGCGGCGTCATTGCGCTTGTCGTGGTCGCGGCGGGTGCGGTGCTGCTCGCCAAGACCATCAAGGGTTTTGAGATCCGCGTTGTCGGCGCCGCGCCCCGCGCCGCACGTTTCGGCGGCTTCAATTCCAACCAGCTGATCCTGCTGGCCTTCGCGATTTCAGGCGCGCTAGCGGGCATGGCCGGGATCATCGAGGTCGCAGGGCCCGTCGGACATCTGCAACCCGGCATCTCGCCCGGCTACGGTTTCACCGCGATCATCGTCGCGTTCCTGGGACGGCTGAACCCGATTGGAATATTAATTGCAGGACTTTTCCTCGCACTCACCTTCATCGGCGGCGAGCAGGCGCAGATCGCAATGAAAATCCCGTTGGACGTCACCAAGGTGTTCCAGGGCATTCTGCTGTTCTTCGTGCTCGCCTGCGACTCCCTCATTCTCTACCGGTTCAAACTCGTCTTCGCGTCACCAAAGGTGTCCCGTGGGGCTCATTGAGGCCATCATCCTTGCGGTGCTGGCGGCCTCCACGCCGCTGCTGCTGGCTGCGACCGGCGAACTCGTGACCGAACGCGCCGGCGTACTCAACCTCGGCGTCGAAGGCATGATGATCGTGGGCGCGGCCTGCGGCTTCGGCGGCGCCTGGCTGTCCGGTTCGGTCATCATCGGCGCGCTGTGCGGCATCGGCGCCGGCGTGCTGATGTCGCTGATCTTCGCGTTGATGACGCTGGGCCTTGCGGTCAACCAGGTCGCAACCGGCCTCGCGCTGACCATCCTCGGCGTCGGCCTTTCCGGCCTGATCGGCTCCCGCTTCGTCGGCGAAAAGATTTCGCTGGCGCCGCATCTGTATATTCCCGGCCTCACCGACATCCCGCTGGTCGGGCGCATCCTGTTCGGCGAGGACGCCTTCGTGTACCTCTCGCTCGCGCTCGTGATTGGCGTCTGGTTCTTCCTGTACAAGACGCGGACCGGGCTGATCCTGCGCGCCGCCGGCGACAACCACACGTCAGCGCGTGCGCTTGGCTATCCCGTGCTCAGGATTCGGATGTTCGCGGTGATGTTCGGTGGCGCCTGTGCTGGTTTGGCCGGCGCCTATCTGCCGCTCGCCTACACACCGTTCTTCATTCCGGGCATGACTGCCGGGCGCGGATGGATCGCGCTGGCGCTGGTCGTGTTTGCGTCGTGGCTGCCGGGGCGCCTCGTCATCGGCGCTTATCTGTTCGGCGCGGTGACGATCCTGCAGCTTCATGCGCAGGGCTGGGGCGTCGGCGTGCCCTCCCAATTGATGTCGGCATTGCCGTATCTTGCGACCATCATCGTCCTTGTGCTGATTTCACGTGCACGAACCGGGGGCTCGACCGCGCCTGCGGCGCTCGGGACCGTGTTCGTGCCCGACCGGTAACATGCCCGAAGCGCGCGCGACGGGGCGCTGCGCATCGGGAAGAGCGCGTCCACCCGTCAGTGAAACGGAGAGATCCATGAAAAAGATTCTCATCGCGGCAACCGCAGCGGTGCTCGTCACCGGCGCAGGCCTCCTCAGTGCTTCCGCCGCCGACAAACTCAAGATCGGATTCATCTATCTCGGCCCGGTCGGCGATCTCGGCTGGACCTATCAGCATGACCTCGGCCGCCTCGAGATGGTCAAGGAATTCGGCGACAAGGTCGAAACCACGTTCCTGGAGAACGTCAGCGAAGGCCCGGACTCCGAACGCTCGATCGAGCAACTGGCGCGCGCCGGCAACAAGCTGATCTTCACCACCTCGTTCGGCTACATGGAGCCGACGCTGAAGGTCGCAAAAAAGTATCCGAACGTGCATTTCGAGCACGCCACCGGCTACAAGCGCGACAAGAACCTGGCGACCTATTCAGGACGGTTCTACGAGGGCCGCTACATCCAGGGCATCATCGCCGCCAAGATGTCGAAATCGGGCGTGCTTGGCTATATCGCCTCGTTCCCGATTCCCGAAGTGATCTCCGGCATCAACGCCACCATGCTCGGCGCGCAGACCATCAATCCCAACATCAAGGTCAAGATCATCTGGGCCAACACCTGGTTCGATCCCGGCAAGGAAGCCGACGCCGCCAAGGCGCTAATCGACCAGGGCGCCGACATCATCATGCAGCACACGGATAGCCCCGCCGCGATGCAGGTCGCCGCCGAGCGCGGCAAGCTGGCGTTCGGCCAGGATTCCGAAATGATCAAGTTCGGCCCGAAGGCGCAGCTCACCTCGACCATGAACAATTGGGGCCCCTACTACATCCAGCGCGTCAAGGCCGAGCTCGACGGCACCTGGAAGTCGGAAGATTTCTGGGGCGGCCTGAAGAGCAAGCTCGTCGTGATGGCGCCCTACACCAACATGCCCGACGACGTGAAGAAACTGGCAATGGACACCGAAGCCGCCATCATCGAAGGCAGACTGCAGCCGTTCAAGTGCCCGATCGTCGGCCAGGACGGCAAGGAAGTCGAATGCAAGGGCGGGACGCATCTCGACGACGGTCAGGTGCTCGGCATGAACTTTTACGTGAAGGGCATCGACGAGAAGATTCCGGGGAAGTGAGGGGTGGCCTTTCACCTCTCCCCGCTCTTCGCGGGGAGAGGTCGGATCGCCTCGGCGATGCGAAGCATCGTCCGGTGCGATCCGGGTGAGGGGCGAGGCACATTGTCTCCACGTTGACGCTTTCGGAAGACTGCGCTCGCAAGACAATTCGCATCCGACTTGGGGAGAGAGCCCCTCACCCCAACCCTCTAAGAGCGAGCTTCGCTCGTCTCGACCCCGCAAGCGCGGGGCGAGGGAGCGCACCGCCTCACCCCGCATGCATCGCGCGGGCGGCGGCGCTGTGGCGGCGGATCAGGTCCGGCACGTCGAGGCCGGGGATCGCACCGTCAGTCACTACCCACTTGCTCGCGACCATCACGCGATCGGCGCGGTGCGCGCCGCATAGCACCAGCGCGGCCAGGGGATCGCCGTGGCCGGAGAAACGCAGTTCGTCGAGCTTGAACAGTGCGAGATCGGCCGCCTTTCCGACTGCGATCTCGCCGAGCTCGGGACGGCCGACGCAGGCCGCCGAGCCCCTGGTGGCCCAGCGCAGCGCGTCCCTGTGGCTGACGCGAGCGACGCCGTAGCGCGCGCGTTGCAAGAGAAACGCGGCGCGTACTTCCTGCATCAGGTTGGACCCGTCGTTCGAGGCCGAGCCGTCGACGCCGAGGCCGATCGAAACCCCCGCCTCTTCCATCTCGCAGACCGGGCAGCAGCCGGAGGCAAGAGTCTGGTTACTGCAGGCGCAATGCGTAATCGCGGTCCTGGCCTTGCCCAGCCGCTTCATTTCCGAGGCGTTGAAGTGGATGCCGTGCGCCAGCCAGGTCCGCGCATTGAGCCAGCCGCATTGTTCGAGATAATCGAGCGGCCGGCAGCCATGCATCTGCTCGCAGAACTTGTTCTCGTCCTCGGTCTCGGCCAGATGGGTGTGCAGGCGAACGTCGAGTTTATCCGCTAGCGTGGCGGTCGCCCGCATCAGCGAGCTCGTCACCGAAAACGGCGAGCAAGGCGCCAGCGCGATCTGCACCATCGCATCCTCGCCGCGCTGGTGGTGTTTTGCCACCACGCGCGCGCTGTCGGCCAAGATCGTGTCCTCGTCCTGCACCACGCTGTCGGGTGGCAGGCCGCCATCCTTTTGCGAGCGGTCCATTGAGCCGCGCGTCAGCAGCACGCGAATGCCAAGGCGCTGCGCGGCGGCGACCTCGATATCGATGGCATCCTCGAGGCCGGCGGGAAACACGTAATGATGATCGGTGGTGGTGGTGCAGCCCGACAGCAGCAGTTCTGACATCGCCACGGTCACGCCGAGATGCAGCGATTCCGGCGTCAGCCGCGCCCACACCGGATAGAGGGCCTGCAACCACGGAAACAGCTCGCGATCGAGCGCGGCCGGCAGCGCCCGGGTCAGGGTCTGGTAGAAGTGATGATGGGTGTTGATCAGCCCCGGCAGCACGACATGGGCGCCGGCATCATAGACGGCGGTATCTGATGTCGCGGGTTCCCGGCCGCGCGGCACCAGTTCGACGATCTTGCCGCCGCGGACCACAACGCCGCGCTCGGCGCCGTCGGCGAAAATAGAGAGCGGATCCTTGATCCATATCGCCTGCGTTTGGTCCATGATCCCACCTGATTTGCGGAAGGCGCCGTTGCGAACTTCCACCTTCACCAATGCAAAGACCATCCCAACGGCATTGGCAATTGGCGCTGGTCTTGCAACACTTCATAATCGGAGATGCATCACCTTGAAAGCGTTAGCGTATCCATGGACCTGAACACCATCCGCGCCGTTGCACGACCGACCACGCGGGACGAATTGCCTGTTTGGACGGCAGACGCCGCCTGGCTTGCCGGCGGGACCTGGTTGTTCTCGGAACCGCAAACCCATCTGACCCGGCTGATCGACCTCACCGGTCTGAAATGGCCGGCGCTGACCGTCAGCGAAACCGGCTTGTCGATTGCCGCCACCTGCACGGTGGCGCAACTCGATGCACTTGCCTGCCCGCCGGAATGGACCGCCTCGCCGCTGATCAACCAATGCTGCCGTGCGTTCCTGGCCTCCTTCAAGATCTGGAAGACCGCGACCGTAGGCGGCAACATCTGCATGTCGCTGCCGGCGGGGCCGATGATCTCGCTGACCGCGGCGCTCGACGGCGTCTGTACGATCTGGCAGGCCGGCGGCGGCGAACGGCAAATTCCGGTGGCGGATTTCGTCACCGGTGACCAGCGTAACGTGCTGGCTCCCGGTGATCTCCTGCGGCAGATCGATATTCCCCTTGCGGCGTTGAAGCGACGCTCCGCGTTCCGTCAGATCTCGCTGACGCCGGTCGGCCGTTCGGCAGCGCTCTTGATCGGCGGCCTGGACAGTGACGGCGGACTGGCGCTGACCGTGACGGCGTCTACCGCGCGGCCCGTTCAGTTTTCCTTTGCGGGTGTTCCAGCAGCAAAGGACCTGCGCGATGCGATCCTGCAGCGTATCCCCGACGGCCTTTATCACACCGACGTCCACGGCAAGCCGATGTGGCGCAAGGCGATGACGCTGCGGCTGGCCGAAGAAATCCGCGGCGAATTGCAGGCGGTGCCAAGAGTGACGCCATGAGCATCGAGATCAATGGCAAATCATTCCCGGAATCCCCGCAGCCCGGACAATGCCTGCGCACTTTCCTGCGCGAGCTCGGGCATTTCGGCGTCAAGAAGGGTTGCGATGCCGGCGACTGCGGCGCCTGCACCGTTCTGCTCGATGGCGAGCCGGTGCATAGCTGCCTGATCCCGGCGTTCCGCGCCGCCGGTCACGCCGTCACCACGATCGAAGGCCTTGCGCCTGACGACGGCATTCACCCGATGCAACAGGCGTTTCTCGATGCGCAGGGGTTTCAATGCGGCTTCTGCACGTCGGGCATGATCCTGACCTGCGCATCGCTGAACCAGGCGCAGCGGCAAGACCTCAGCGCCGCGCTGAAAGGCAACATCTGCCGCTGCACCGGCTACCGCTCGATCGAGGACGCCCTTAACGGCAAAAGCAACATTGAGGATGCCGACGCCGGCACCGCGTTCGGCCGCAGCCTGCCCGCGCCCGCCGGCCCGCATGTGGTGCGCGGCACGGAACGCTATACGTTCGATGTCGCACTGGGCGGATTGCTGCACGTCAAGATGCTGCGCTCGCCGCATCCGCACGCGAGAATCATTTCGATCGACAAGACTGCGGCGCTCGGCGTCCCCGGCGTGCATACCGTCTTGACGTCAGAAGACGCGCCGGATCGCCTGTTCTCGACGGCGCGCCACGAATGGGACTGGATGGACCCTGATGACACCAAGGTGCTCGACACCGTTGTTCGCTTCATCGGCCAGAAGGTCGCCGCCGTGATCGCCGACACCGAAGCCGCCGCCGAGGAAGGCTGCCGGCGGCTCAAGGTCGAATATGAAATCCTGCCTGACGTAATCGATCCCGCCGCCGCGATTGCCGCTGATGCGCCCGTGCTGCACGGCGACAAGACGAAAGAAAACCGTGTCGCCAACGCTGCCCGCAATATCGTGGCCGAAATCCATGGCGAATTTGGCGATGTCGCAGCCGCGCTGGCGCAGGCCGCCGTCACCTATCAAGGCACGTTCACAACGCAGCGGGTCCAGCACGCCGCGCTGGAAACCCATGGCGGCCTCGCCTGGGTCGACGCCGACGGAATCTTGAACGTCCGCTCCAGCACGCAGGTGCCGTTCCTGACCCGGCGCACGCTCGCCGACCTGTTTGATTTGCCGCCGGACAAGGTGCGGGTGTTCTGTGAGCGCGTCGGCGGCGGTTTCGGCGGCAAGCAGGAAATGTTCGTCGAGGACATCCTGGCGCTGGCGGCGCTGAAGACCGGCCGCGCCGTCAAATTCGAACTGACGCGGGAGGAGCAGTTCGTCGCGACCTCGACGCGGCATCCGATGCTGGTCACCGTCAAAGCGGGCGCCGACAGCGACGGCAAGCTCACGGCGCTGCAGCTCGACGTGCTCTCCAACACCGGGGCCTATGGCAACCACGCCGGGCCGGTGCTGTTTCATTCGGTCGGCGAATCCCTCGGCGTCTATCATTGTCCGAACAAGAAGGTCGACGGCATCGCCGCCTATACCAACACCGTGCCTTCAGGCGCGTTTCGCGGCTATGGCCTGCCGCAAACCCTGATCGCGGTCGAAGCCGCGATCGACGAGCTGGCGAAGCAGCTCGGCATCAGCCCGTTCGAGATGCGCCGCCGCAATGTGGTGAAGTCAGGCGATCCCATGCGTTCGCCGCCGGAATCCAAGTATCACGACGTGCTCTACGGCAGTTACGGCCTCGACCAGTGCCTCGATCTGGTCGAGCGCGCGATGGCGGCGGATACGCCGACGCCCGATCTGTCAGCGGACTGGCTGACCGGCGACGGCATCGCGCTGACCATGATCGACACCGTGCCGCCGGCCGGGCATTTCGCCGATTGCAGCATCTCGTTGCGCGGCGATGGCGGCTTCGACCTCACGGTCGGCACCGCGGAATTCGGCAACGGCACCAGCACCGTGCATCGCCAGATCGCCGCATCCGCGCTCGCAACCACCGTCGATCGCATTTCCTTGCGCCAGTCCGACACCGCGCATGGCGGCCACGACACCGGCGCCTATGGCAGCGCCGGCATCTTTGTCGCGGGCAATGCAACGCTGGCGGCAGCGGACGCGCTGGCGGATCAGTTGAAACAATTCGCGGCGTCGATGCTGGGCGAAAACCCTGATGCCTGCGCGCTGGACAACCACGCCGCGGTCTGCGCCAGACGCCGCACGCCCTACGCCATGCTCGCCGCTTCAGCGCAATCGCTCGGCAAGGTGCTGAGCGCCAGTGGGAATTCATCAGGCACGCCGCGCTCGATCGCTTTCAACGTGCAGGGCTTTCGCGTCGCGGTGAACAAATTCACCGGCGAACTCAAGATCCTGAAAAGCGTGCAGGCCGCCGACGCCGGCCGCGTCGCCAATCCCTTGCAGTGCCGCGGCCAGATCGAAGGCGGTGTCGCGCAATCGCTGGGCGCTGCGCTCTATGAGGAGATGGTGATCGACGAACGCGGCCGCGTCATCAATCCCAGGTTCCGCGACTATCATCTGCCGTCGTTCGCCGACGTCCCCCGCACCGAAGTGCTGTTCGCCGACACGTCGGACACGCTGGGGCCGATGGGCGCCAAATCGATGAGCGAGAGCCCCTACAACCCGGTCGCCGCCGCGCTCGGCAACGCCATCGCCAATGCCACCGGCATCCGCTTCACGGCGACGCCGTTCAAGCCGGACCGGCTGTGGCCGGCGTTGCATGAGAAGTTTGGG
Organism: Bradyrhizobium sp. AUGA SZCCT0176; assembly: GCF_018130145.1. Taxonomy (GTDB): domain Bacteria; phylum Pseudomonadota; class Alphaproteobacteria; order Rhizobiales; family Xanthobacteraceae; genus Bradyrhizobium. The sequence goes on from NZ_JAFCMB010000009.1 coordinate 19,639, forward strand.
TCCGGGTGAAGGGGCGCCTGTCAGCCCTGCGCGAATGACGTAAACTTGGCTGGGCGCCCGCGGATGGGCATATCTGCCCTACGCGCATTCGCGGAATAGTGATCCGCCGGCAGCACGCTTTTTCGAGCGGCAATGCCTAGATGGCCCCTTAGAACAATCCGGAGACAGCGCCCGAAGGCAGCACGCGCCGCCGCAAACTATTGCGCAAAAAAGCGATAATGGAGAATGACCATGACTGGACCCAGGACGCTGGTCGCGGCAGCGCTGATGTCGATCGTTCTGGCGACATCTACGCTGGCGCAGGAGCCGGCAGCCTATGCGGCACAGAATCCGGATCGGGATGTGCTGAATGGCGGCGTGCTCACGCCTGCAGGCAGACTGGCGCGGGAGCAACCTGGTGATGCCGCTGCCGCGCTCTATGCGCTGAACAAAGCCAACGCGGGATTGGGCAGCGCTGCGCCATCAACCGGGGTCCAACGCCATCGACGTCGTTCGTTGCAGTGAAACGATGGCATGATAAATCAGTACGCGGGAGGATACGGCCGACGAGACGACCCGCGGGGCATTTGCGCGTTCGCAAAATAGGGATTGGCGAGGCACTGGGCGGAGAGACCCGACGCCGTCGCGGCGCACTGCTCCATCGAGGTAAAGCGGCAATCGATGTCGCTTCCTCCCCAGCGGTAGTTCTGGATGCAGATCGGATAATTGCCGCCATACGTCTGGGCCGGAGCCGGCGCAGACGTCAGAACAGTGACGGCCGTCAATATCATCAAAGCCGGAATGCGCATCGGGACCTCCATCGGGATTGACGTCACAGCATCAACCCACCAACCAGACAAGCCATACTGCCGGCAGTCAATTCACATTCACGCGCGGGTCCGCGAAAGCGCCCTGCGTCGAATTCAGACAATGCCCACTGTTCAGGGTTATTGAGATAGTTGCTCGGCACGGCGCAAGCGCGCCTTTAGCTATCTTTCGCAACTATGTCGCTGATGGCGGTGGCGCCGGAATAAGCCCATAGCGGAGCATCGTTGCCTTCATTTTTGCCGGATCGGGCGCGCCACCAACCAGCAGCGCGGACATCTCCTTGAAGTAAGACGGCCCCAGCACACCGGGGGTAAGCGTGCAGAGACAAACTGCCGGCCCGGCGGTGTTATTTGTAAAACCGTGGACGACGCCGCGCTTGATGAAGACACTTTCGCCGGGCGCTACATCGATGTCTTGGCCATCGATGCGCCAGGTTGTCGTTCCCGTCAGGCCATAGATGATTTCGTCCCAGTTCTCGTGAATGCGGCACCGGCATGCGGGCATTCGGCTGCAGCGTCATCTCGAACATATCAAGACTGCCTCCGGTGTCATCCTTGGTGTGCAAGAACCTGAGCTGCAGCGTGCCCATATTGATCAATTCCGGCATTTATTCCTCTTTTCGTGAGAACCTTGGGTAAGTCTCGTGCTCTGCGGAGCAACGTACTGGACGATGCTTCGCATCGCCAGGAACACGTTACACCGCGTCCGGGACACGACAGAATTATCCCCGACCCACCGTGCACTCGATCTGGCCGTGCGGCTCGTCGGTCGGCAGGAATACGTCGTTGTTGTTATCGAACCCGAATGCCGACAGGTTCATCGGGATGAAGTGCATGTTCGGGCAGGCCATGCTGATCTCGGAAATCTCCGGCACCGTTGCCAGCGCCGCCTCGCCCATCCGGTAGAGGCTGTCCTGCACGCTCTTGCTGTAGGTCATCGAGAACACTTCGAGCACGGTGTCGAGGACCTTCCTGTTGGTCGCGGGATAGCTCAGAGGCTTGCCCGACCATTTCCACGACGCCACCATGCTGGTCGCGCACAGCCGGTCGGCGGTCGGGGGGATCGTGGTGTAGGCGTCCTTGACGTAATTCTCCCAGCCCGACTGCGTCGACTTCAGGAAGGCAAAGCCGTCGATGCCTGATGACATCGTGGTGACACCGCCACGGACGGAAGATAGTTCAACGGTGGGCTGGCCGTTGCTGTCGAGCACGAAACTATGCGGATGCGGCTTGCCGTCGAAACTGAGCCGGCTCCATTTGGTCTCGTGCACGGTCAGCGCGACGGAGGCGATCTGCGGATAGGTGTCGAGATATTTCGTCGCCAGCACCTGGCAAAATTCCTCGGTGCACAGGCCGGTGTTTTCGCGCGCGATGACGTTGACGACGTTCTTGATGGTGTCGGTCGAAACCGAAGTCGAATTGTCGCCATGGGTATAGGCAGGCGCAAAGTCGCCCTCGACCATCGCTTTGACGTTGAGCTGGCTGACCTCGTGACGGTCGCCGTCGCGGTGGAGGCGCATCACGCGGACGCGGCCCTTCCCGTATCTGTTCCTGATCAGCGGCACGTGGAAGCCTCCAGTTCAGCCAGCAATCTTGCGGGACTATGGTCGCCCGATATGATCCAATATTGAGCAACGTTCGTGCCATTGAGCAAGTGCCGGGACTGGCTTCCGGGGGCAAGCTTTGGCACGGGCCTTGTAACGGTTCGCATGGGCCGGCGTGCCCGCGCCAGGGGGAGCCATTCATGACCACGACCACTGAAATCCATCCGGTCGACCAGACGCTGCCGGCGCCGCGGTTGCTGGCGCTTGGCCTGCAGCACGTGCTTGTCATGTATGCCGGCGCTGTCGCGGTACCCTTGATCATCGGCCGGGCGTTGAAACTGCCGCCGGAAGACGTCGCCTTCCTGATCTCGGCCGATCTGTTCGCCTGCGGGCTGGCGACCCTGGTGCAATGTATCGGCTTCCCCGGGGTCGGTATCCGGCTGCCCGTGATGATGGGGGTCACGTTCGCCTCCGTTGGCCCGATGCTGTCAATGGCCGCGGCGCCCGATATCGGCCTGCTCGGCATCTACGGCTCGGTGATCGCTGCCGGAATCTTCGGCATCATTGCCGCGCCCTTCATCAGCCGGCTGCTGCCGCTGTTTCCGCCGGTGGTCACCGGAACCATCATCCTGGTGATCGGCATCTCGCTTATGCGCGTCGGGATCAATTGGGCCGGCGGCGGCCTGCCGACCCTGACCAAGGTGATCGACGGCGTCCCCGGCGCTTTCCCCAATCCTAATTATGGCCAGCTTCAAGGGCTTGGCATCGCGCTGTTCGTGCTGCTGGTCATTCTCGCCTTGATCAAATGGGGCACCGGCTTCGTCGCCAACGTGGCCGTGCTGCTCGGCATCGTCGCGGGTGCGGCGCTCGCCAGCGTGCTCGGCGTCATGCATTTCGATAAAGTCACGGCGGCGCAATGGGGCGCGCTGGTGATCCCGTTCCGCTTCGGCATGCCGACATTCCATTTGGTGCCTGTTATCACCATGTGCATCGTGATGATCGTGGTGATGATCGAATCGCTCGGCATGTTCCTGGCGCTCGGCGAGATCACCGGCAAGAAGGTCGATCGCGACGCGCTGACCCGCGGCCTGCGCGCCGACGGTGTCGGCACCTTCCTCGGCGGCATCTTCAACACGTTCCCCTACACATCCTTCTCGCAGAATGTCGGCCTCGTCAGCGTCACCGGCGTGCGCTCCCGCTGGGTCACGATAACAGGCGGCGCCATCATGCTGCTGCTCGGGCTGCTGCCGAAGATGGCCGCATTGGTCGAAGCGGTGCCGCTAGTCGTGCTCGGCGGCGCCGGGCTCGTGATGTTCGGCATGGTGGCCGCGACCGGCGCGCGGATTCTTGCGACCGTCGACTTCAAGAACAACCAGTTCAACCTGTTCGTGGTCGCGATCTCCGTCGGCTTCGGCATGATCCCGCTGGTGGCGCCGAATTTCTTCAAGAACCTGCCGCACGGCCTGCATCCGCTAATGGAGTCCGGCATCCTGCTCTGCGCATTGGTTGCCGTGGCGCTGAACGCGTTCTTCAACGGCCTTGGCGGCAAGGCGGCGGCGGAAGCGGATGCCGCGGCGGCGGCGTCATCGGCGCAGCATGTGTAGGGATCAGCTGCCCCGATACGTCGCATAACTCCACGGCGTGACCAGCAGCGGCACGTGGAGGTGGCCCTCGGGATCGCTGACCGAGAAACGTAATGGGATCTGGTCGAGAAAAGGCGGATCCGACATCGGCACGCTGCGCGCGGAAAAATATTCGCCGACGCGAAACATCAGCTCATAGCGCCCGATCGGGACCGGGCGGCCGCCGATCAGGGGGTGATCGGTGCGCCCGTCGCTGTTGGTGATCGCGCGCGCCACCACGCGGGCTTCGCCGAGATCGGACAGTTCGGTCAGTACCACCGAAATTCCCGCCGCAGGCTTGCCGCTGTGGGTATCCAGCACGTGGGTCGACAGCCGTCCCTGCACGGCTAGCTTGTCGTCCGCCGTCACCAGCTGGTCGAGACGCAGCGCCGCGATCCGATAAATTTCCGCGATCGAGACCTGCGTTTCGGTTTTGGTATCGTTCGGCAGCCGGCGCTCGAAATCACGCAGGATGGAATCCCGGGTCTGCCGGCGCGCACAGACGATGTAGGGGAAACCGAATTTTGCGCGGTAGGCATTGTTGACGCGCTCGAACGCCTCAAATTCGGCATCCGACAACCGATCAAGCCCGACACTGTTTTGTTCGGCGTTGGATTCGGCCGTGAGCCCCGCGGCGCGCTGGGTTTTGTTGGCGAGATCCGGATGCGCCTGGATCAGCGCCAGGCGAATGTCGGCTGGTGCGCGAGCGACCACGGCCTGCATCGCCTCGAACAGCGTTTTCAGGCTGACAAACGGCCGCGCTGCGGCCGCCTGTTCGGCGATCCAGGGTGAATATTCGAAGATATTGCCGAGCGCTTTGACGAACTCGTCCTTGCCAGCGAGATTGAGATCGGAAAGCTTCATCGGCATTCCCCGGCCTATCCAATCTCAGCGGCGCTCTCGGCGAGATGGCTGAGATTGGCGTGAAAATGCTGCGCGATCTGCAACCGCGTCGGCACCCAGACGCCGTCATGCTTCATGACGTAATCGAGGAAGCGCAACAGGGACGCTGCGCGGCCGGGGCGGCCGACGACGCGGCAATGCAGGCCGACCGACATCATCTTCGGCGCGGTCGCGCCCTCGGCATAGAGCAGGTCGAAACTGTCCTTCAGATAGGTGAAGAACTCATCGCCGCCGCCAAAGCCTTGCGGGTTCACAAAGCGCATGTCGTTGGCGTCGAGCGTGTAGGGAATGACCAGATGCGGCTGCAATCCGCCCGCCTTGATCCAGTATGGCAGATCGTCGGCATAGGAATCGCTGAGGTAGAGCAGGCCGCCGGCTTCCATCAAAAGCCGCAGCGTATTGATCGAGGAACGTCCGGTGTACCAGCCGAGCGGACGCTCGCCGGTCGCCTCGGTATGAACGCGGATCGCCTCGGCGATTTCCGCCCGCTCTTCGGCCTCCGACATGTCCTTGTGTTCGATCCATTTCAGGCTGTGGCTGGCGATATCCCAGCCGGCCTCCTTCATGGCCGCGACCACTTCGGGATTGCGCTTCAGCGCGGTCGCGACGCCGAACACCGTGGCCGGCATCTTGCGCTCGGTGAACATCCGCCACAGCCGCCAGAAGCCGGCGCGCGAGCCGTATTCGAACATCGATTCGATATTGGCGTGACGTTTGCCGGGCCAGGGCTGCGCGCCCAGCACATCCGACAGGAACGCCTCGGAGGCGCGATCGCCGTGCAGGATGTTGTTCTCGCCGCCCTCTTCGAAATTCACCACGAACTGCACGGCGACCCGCGCATTATCAGGCCAGCGCGGATCGGGCGGATTGCGGCCGTAGCCGCGGAGGTCGCGGGGGTAGCCGGGCTCCGTCACCTAGATTTCCTCGAAGCGGATCTTCTGTGCACCCTTCCACAGCACGGTCTTGCCGAATGCGGTGAGGTTCTCAAGCCCCGAGGTCAGGGTGATGAAGTGGTTGCCGGCGAGCTGGCCCATCTTGCTGGCGAAATGCACGCCGCCATAGGCGAGCAGGATTTCGGTCTCGCTGATGCCGCCGGGATAGAGAATGATCTGACCCGGCGCGGGATAGCTGGTGTGGTTCTCGTAGGAAACGCCGAAATCGAGATCGCCGAGCGGCATCCAGACCGCCTCGCCGCTCCAGCGGACATGGATCGCCTGGCTCTCGAACGGCATCGCCTTGCGAAAGGCGGCTACCGTCTTTGGCGCCAGTTGCTCTTCGAAACGGGCCTCAAAGGTGAAGTCGCCGGCGCGGACAATTAGTTGGCTCATCGATCTCTTCTCTTGGGTGGGGATAGGGTTCAGCCATATCCATTGCAGCCGCCAAAAGCGGAAGCAAGGACCATTCAACCCGGAAAATGCGGTTTGTTTGGCGCCCTGCCCGTAAAATCAGCCGAAAATGCCGTCGGTTGGCGTTCGCAACCTCAACCCGCGCGGATCCGATAGCACAGGCTCCGCTTCTCGCCCGGCGCAATCTGCATCAATCCGGGCTTGCCGGTGAATTCGCCGTCGAACTCCGACGGGCTGGCGAATCCATGCCAGGGCTCGATGCAGAGAAACGCCGCGCCATCAGGTTTCGACCAGACGCCGAGCTCGCAAAATCCTTCCCAGGACATCTCGATCGAGGGCCCACGATCGGCCTCATAGCGAACCGAACCGCTCGCGAGCTGATCGATAATGACGGCGTCGTCTTCGAATAGCCGCTCGGTGAGCGCGAGGCTGTTGCCGCGAACCGGCGACGGTTCGGCCTTGGCGCGCATCAGGCCGCCCGCCAGCCTGCGGATCGGCGCGGGCTCTTCGTCCGAGAAGGTAAGCGCGTAGGCTTCCTTTTCCAACCCCGGCAGCAATGGCCAGTTGAACGCGGGATGGGCGCCGATCGAAGCCGGCAAAGTCTCGTTGCCGGTGTTGGTGATGTCGAACGCCAGTTTCAGGCCGGCATTTTCAACGCTGTAGGTAACCTCGAGCCGGAACGCGAAGGGATAGCGGGCGCGCGTCGCCTCGCTGTCGACAAGCACCAGCTTGCAGGACGTCGCTCCCTGCTCCACCCACTCGAACCGGTGATCCCTGGCAAAGCCATGCTGGGTCATCGGATAGGTTTTGCCACGGTGGCGCAGTTGATCATTGTTGAGGCGGCCGACGATCGGAAACAACAACGGCGAGTGGCGCGGCCATGCCGGCCCCGCCTGCCAAAGCAGCTCTATCCCTTCATTTCTCAGCGAGCACAGTTCGGCGCCATCGGCCTTGATGGTCGCCTCAGTCGCGCCGCTGCGAAGCGTATGCTTGTCCATGCTCATACTTCACCACGCGAGGTGCCCCTGCCCCTCTCATAAGTCATGGCATTGCCCCCAGCAACGGCGATGCCCTGGCGGCGTCATTTCCTGATGGCATGGTTGCAAGGCTGACACAGCTTCCGGCCCCTGAAGCGCTTGATTTCCCCTGTTGTTGCGCGTTTCATTCGGACAACGAACAAATACCCCGGGGAAACAGCCATGCCAGCGAAAATCATCGGTATGATCGGCACCCAGCAGGAGGGCGTCGCGGTTCACCTGATCAAGGGCCAGATATCGCGCGAATGGGTGATCGATTTCACCCGCCTGCATGAGCAGTGGAACTATGATTCCGTGCTGGTCGGATATTACGCCTCGGCCGCCGAAGGTTTTGCGATCGCGCTGTATGCCGCTGATCATACCGAGCGAATAAAATTCCTGATCGCGCATCGCCCGGGCTCGGTGGCACCGGCGCTGGCGGCACGGCAGATCGCGACCTTCGACCAGCTGACGCAGGGACGGATGTGGCTGCACGTCATCGCCGGCACCAGCGACCAGGACCAGGCCAGCGAAGGCGACTTCCTGCCCAAGAACGATCGCTACCGACGCGCCGGCGAGTATCTCGACGTCATGCGCCGGATCTGGACCAGCGACAGCCCGTTCAACCACCAGGGTGAATTCTATCGCATCGAGGGCGCGTACAGCGATATCAAACCGTTTCAGCAGCCCTATCCCCGTCTGTTCTTCGGCGGCTCCTCGGAAGGCGCGCTGGAAATGGGCGCCGCGCATTGCGATGTGTTCGCTATCTTCGGCGAGCCGCTCGCCGAGACGCGCGCCCGCGTCGATGATTTCCGCCGTCGCGCCGCCGCGTTCGGACGGCGCGCCGATTTCAACATGTCGCTGCGCCCGATCATGGCGGAAACCGAGGGCGCAGCCTGGGACAAGGCGCATGCGCTGCTGGCGGATGTCGAACGCAAAACGGGCGAAGCGCCGAAGCCGAGCAACCATTCCAGCGAACGCCTGCTGGGCTATGCCGCGCGCGCCGACGTGCATGATGAGCGTTTATGGATGGGGATCGCGCGCGCCACCGGCGCGCCCGGCAATACGTCCTGCCTGGTGGGAACGCCCGAGCAGATCGCGGCTGCGGTGCTCAGGTATTACCGGCTCGGCATCCATTCGTTCCTGCTGCGCGGATTTGAGAATCCGCATGACACGATGGCGATCGGCCGCGACCTCATTCCCCTGATCAAGGCCGGTGCCGAGCAGATCGACCGGCAGGCCGAGGCGGCCGAGTAGCGTTGGCCCTCAGAATCTGCAAACACATCAAGATGCCGGGTCACAGCACGGCGCCAGGGAAGACTTTGGGACCAATTGCATGAAAGCCGTGGTGGTCGAGAATTACGATTCGATTGACGGTATCTCCATCAAGGAGATGCCGATGCCCGATATCCCGCCCGGCGGTGTCCGCGTCAGGATCGGCGCCGCTGCCATCGGCTTCGTCGACGGTTTGAAGGTGCAAGGGCTGTATCAGACCAAGGACCCGCTGCCGTTCGTGCCGGGCACGGAATTCGCCGGCGTGGTCGACGCTGCCGCAGGCGACATCGCCGCGTTCAAGCCGGGCATGCCCGTGGTTGGCATGGTCAGGTCCGGCGCGCTCGCCGAATACATCTGCGTGCCGTCAGCGGCGCTGAAGCACTTGCCGCCAAAGACTACCTTTGAGGCGGGAGCGTCTTTTCAGGCGAACTATCTGACCGGACTTTACGCGCTGGATGCGCGCGCCGAACTGCGCAAGGGCGAAACGTTGCTGGTGCTGGGAGCCGCGGGCGGCGTCGGCATCGCGGCGGTGCAACTTGGCAAGCTGATGGGCGCCAAGGTCATCGCCGCGGCTTCGACGCAAGAGAAACGCGAATTCGCCGCAGGTTACGGCGCCGATGAAACCATCGACTACACCAAGGCGGACTGGCGCGACACCCTGAAGACGCTGACCGGCGGCAACGGCCCGGATGTCATTTTCGACCCTGTTGGCGGCGAGGTGGCGCTGCAGGCGTTTCGCTCGATCGCCTGGCGCGGACGGCACCTGGTGGTCGGATTTGCCTCCGGCACCATTCCGGCCCTGGCCTTCAATCTGCCGCTGCTCAAGGGCGGCGCCCTGCTCGGCGTCGATCTGGCGCAAATCCAGAAGCGCGAGCCGGAAACCCATACCCGCCTGATCGCACAATTGTTCGAATGGCTCGCCTCGGGCCAGTTGAGTCCCGTGGTCGGCAAGGTCGTTCCGTTCGAGAATTTTCGCGAGGCGTTCAAGACCATGCAGTCGCGATCCGCGCTCGGTAAAATGATCGTCAAATTCACCTGAGGACAGCAACATGCCCCAAGACAAGGCCGCCGACGGAACCGGGCGTCGCCTGATGCATACGCGAACGGTCGAATGCAACGGCTACATCAGGGACGACGGGCTCTGGGAAGTCGAGGCGCGGCTGGTCGATACAAAGCCGTTCACGCAGGCCGCCGACCACTATCGCGAGGAACTGAAGCCCGGCGATCCCGTGCACGATATCCGCCTGCGGCTGGCGATCGACGACACCATGAGGATCCACGAGGCCGAAGCCACCATGGCGGAGACGCCTTATCCCACCTGCATCGACGTCGAGCCGATCCTGCAGCGGTTGGTCGGCGAGAGCATCGGCAAGGGATGGCGCGAGGTGGTCCGCCGCAAGATCGGCCGGCTCGAGGGCTGCACCCATCTGTCGGAGCTATTGGGCCCGGCGGTGACCACGCTGTTTCAGACCATGTCACACGGCGACGCTCCGGAAGGACGCGGCTCGCTGGAAACCCAACAAAACTCCGGCAAGCGGCCGTTCTTCATCGGCGGCTGCTATTCCTGGCGCACCGACGGCCCCATCGTCGCCGACAAGTTTCCGCGATTTGCGACCAAGCCGGCCGCGCGGGATTAACGATCCGGCGCGGGCCTGATCACGAAATTGCAACCGCCGGGCTGCGCTGCCTTGTGAAGCCACGCGCTTGACAATGCCCTAACCTATGGTTGTCTCCCCTCCACCGATATACGTCTCTTATTCTGCGAAGTCGCGAACGGCGTTCTGAACGGACATCGCGCTTGAAGCAAAACGCCCGTCCGGCCGTTTCGCGCTCCTGGCGCGCGGGGAATCTCATGTCGAAGCGTTTTGTGTCGAAGCGTTTTGGAATTGGACTGTTGTTCGCCTGCGTTACGGCACTTCTGCTTCCGGTGCTGGTCGTAGTCGTTGACATGATTTTCCTTCACCAGACGATGATCAACTCAATCTACAAGAACGTCGAAGACATCTCCGACGCTACCGAGATGCCAACGACGGTTACTTCCTTTCAATCCGGTCCTGACGTCGTCAGCACCATTGGCGGCAGCGGCGACGGACTGAACTGCAGCCTCCCTGGCCTGGCCAATATGTTTTTCCATGGCATGAAAAATCGGCACGGCCAAAGCGCTCTGGTGCTGCAACGCTTCCGGCAGGCATGCGTCTTTCACGATCTGTGCTATCGCCATGGCCTTGCCACCTACGGGTATAACCAGAACGATTGCGATCGCGTTCTGCAGAACGCCGCGCTTCGGCTCTGCTACGTCTGGAATCCATTGGAGGGAAAGGCACGCTGCCAAACCGAATCAAAAATGGTTCTGGCGGGCGTGAGCTTCGGCGGCTCCGACGCCTATCGCGCCTGGGACCGGTCGACCTATTTCGAGTTCGAGTCGGATCCTTGGCGCTCCAACGGATTTTCCGTCAGCCGGGTGGTCGACCATCCCTTCAAATCCGTAGATCGGGAGAAATACCGGGATGAGCCGGATCAAGTCATACTGAATTTCGACAATGTTCGATCCAATCTTACCGTTACCTGTGTCACCTGCAAGCAAGTGCCGGTCCTTCGAGAGAAGACCAGTGATCGTGACAACACCACCGAGGAGCTTCGATCGGTCGGGATCACACAGCTCCCGGACGCCTTGCTGCATCACACCGGACAACAGCTGTCCGACACCAGTCCGGTTTGGCTGCCACCTCGCCGCCGTCATGCCGCGCCACATCTGCTGGTCGATAGCACCGGAAAAAATCACTTGATCTGGGTGACCCGGAACAATCCGGGCGACACCATCTCCTGCATTGTCCTTGCAGATACCGCAAGGCTCCTGACCTACACGCTGCCAAAGCGGGACAACTGCTCGAGTGACGCGGCCTCTCAGCTCACCATGGTCGAAGTCGACATGTTCGCAACCTCCCCACTTGTCATGGAGCTTCCGGGTTCGAAGGAAAGCATTTTCGCAACCTCGCTTAGCGTGAGCCGGGAAGACGATGGCAGCCTGAGCTTCTGTTCACGGTCTGCGTCCAGGAACGTCGATCGACCACCAATGAAGAAGGACGACGACAAGGCCGATTGCATTCCAATCGGCAAATCGGTGGTTCGCAACGGCGCCGGCCTCGGCGCCTTTCAGAACTTTGCAATCATACGACCAGGTCAGCAGATTCTGTTCGCGCGTGATATTGTGACGTCGCCGGCTTCGCTGTGGACCAGAATTTTTCGCAGCATGCGGGGTATAAAGTACTCGCCCGACGGGGTGATGCTGGTGATCGATGTTACCGCTGCCTCCGCGGAAAAAGGATCTGTGGAGCCAAGACTCAAGAAAGCGGTGAGCTTCAAAATCGAAGACCGCCTTGATCCGATGATGCCGATCAGCCGAAGAGCAAACGATCTACGTTTCCTCAGCCTGGAGAATACGGAGAATCAGGTCAGCGTCCGCATGATCGACTTTGCGAAGGAGAATCCTGCCGCCGGCGATGTGAAGCTCGAGATGAACAAGACCGAAGTCAACTTGCATCCGTCCTGGGCGTCGCGGCCTGTGCTCGTGCTTGAAACGCGGGAGCCGAACCCGAAAACCAGGCTCGTGTTCTCCCGCGGAGAAATTGCGACCGATCCACACAAGTCGGCCGCCTCTGAAACAGCAATCGACGAAAATCCAGGCCACGACTTTGAGAGCACGAAGCCGGAGACTGAATCATTGGGTCTGGAGACGCTGATATTTGAACGCGATGCGGCGCCCTCCTCGAATGCAGCATTCGTGAAGATGAGCGGCGTGGCCTGCACGATAAAGTATACGTTCAGACGTCACGAAGAATTTCCCTGCTATCGCTCGTTCGACCCTGAGCGCGCCATGCGGGCGTCACCGGCAGCCAAAATGCAGGCATCCCAGCTGCTGGTCGGACACTTCGCCGAGCGCGGTGGATACGGTATCGCTTTCCCCGATTTCTGCCAGAAGTCGGTCCCCATTGTCCTGAGGCAGAAGGGCGACACCTTCGTGCCGGAGATGAGTTCGGTTGGCAAAGCGGGAAATTTCATACGTCAGGTCACGTGCGATCCGATAGACTCGAACAAATATGTCAGCGGACCAATCGAACCCAAGCTGGACGTGGCGATATCCGCTGCCGACTGGCCGTACCCTAACAATAAATGATCAGCTCTCGCGCGGCCCCGTCTTGACGACCTCCGCATGCGGATCGCCGGCGGGCAGGATGTCCCGGATGTAATCGCGGCCCTTCCATTCCGGCGGCGGCGGAGGCCCCGCGCCTTCGCGGGGAACGTAGGGCGACGGATTGGCGCCGGCGAGGTCCGGCACATAGCGCGGGCAGTTCGGATAGATTTCGCACTCGATCCGCACCACGAGTTGCGCGCCGTAATGCCGGCTGATCGCCGCCGCGTCGTCGAGGATAACAGCACGGCCGTTGATGCGCATACGCCGGCTCTTGCCGTCGAAGCGCACGAACAACAACCCGACATTCGGATTTCGCGACAAATTGCCGAGCGTCCGGTACATCGAATTGCCGTCATACTCCGGATATTCGATTGTGTTGGGGCCAACGATTTTCACGAAACCGGGATCGCCCGACTTGATGTTACAGTCGACATAATCCGCAAAGGAAGTACCGATGAAGAAGAACGGCGAACTCTCGATCAATGCCTTCTCGTCATCCCAGAACTCATAATGCTTGCGGTGCCGTTCGATCGCCTCGGCCACACGCCGCCCGTCGAACCGGTCCTGCAGTTCGCTCATTCCCTCGTGATAGAACGCCCGCTGCCACATCGATGTCGCTCCCTCTGTTGCCTGGGAAGTGTAACGCCGATCGCCGCTGGCGGCCAGCCGCGCTGGTGTTCAGGAGTTGCCGCGCGATCGCATGACGCGATCATAGACCGCGAACGCCGCCGCCAGCGCACAGCCGGCGATGATGCCGACCGTAAGATCCTCGATCAGCGTGAGGCCGAAAGTGGCGAGCAGCACGCCGGCGCCGCGCCAATCGTGCAGCAGATCCAGGAATTCTTCCTTCTCCGCCATGTTCCAGCACACCACGACCAGCACGCCCGCCAGCGCCGACAGCGGGATGAAGCTTGCCAGCGGCGCTGCGACCACCATGAACACAAGCACGAACAGCGCATGCATCATGCCGGAGACCGGGCTGACGGCACCGGCGCGAATATTGGTGGCCGTACGCGCGATCGTTCCGGTAACGCAGATGCCGCCGAACAGTGCGGAGGCGACGTTGGCGACACCCTGCGCCACGACTTCCATGTTGTAGCGGTGCTTGCGCCCCGTCATGCCATCGGCGACCTTGGCCGAGAGCAGGCTCTCGACCGCACCCAGCAGCGTGAAGGAGAGCGCGGCCGGCAACACTTCGAGTACGGACGCATACGAGATCGATGGCAACCGCGGTCCCGGCAATCCGTCCGGCAGCTGGCCAAAGCGGCTGCCGATGGTCTCGACCGGCAAACCGAACAGCCATGCCGCCACCGACGCGAGCGTCACCGCGATCAGCATGCCCGGCCAGTTCGGCGCCAGCCGCCGCAGCAGGAAGATCAAGGCGACCGTGCCGATGCCGACCGCAAGTGCGGCCGCGCTGATGGTCGGCAGCGCCTGACCGAGTGCCGCAAGCTTGGGCAGCAACGGTCCGGGTTCGGCACCGCCTAATTTCAGGCCGCCGAGATCGCGCAGCTGGCTGGCAAAGATCGTGACCGCGATGCCGCAGGTGAAGCCGACGGTCACGGCGTGCGGAATGTAGCGAATGAGCGCGCCAAGCCGCAGCAGGCCGATCAGGGCCAGCATGAACCCGGAGAGGAAGACGGTCAGCAACAGGCCTTCCAGGCCGAATTTGGTGACGGTGGCCGCGACCAGCACGATGAAAGCGCCGGCCGGGCCGCCGATCTGATAGCGGCTGCCGCCGAGCGCCGAGACTAAAAAGCCGCCGATGACGGCGGCATATAATCCCCGCTCGGGCGAAACCCCCGAGGCGACGGCGATCGCCATCGACAGCGGCAGCGCCACGATCGCAACCGTCAGCGCCGCCAGCATATCGCGGCGGAGGTGGCCAAGATTGTATCCCTCGGCCAGCACGGTAGCGAGTTTCGGACGATAGGTATGGGCCGTAGCGGAGCCGTCAGGCATTGCGGGTAAGCCGATTTAGACTTGGGCATCATAGCCGAGGACCGGATACGGGGCCATGCGCGGAAAATGCGTTTCCTCCGCAACTTTCGTTTGATCCGGATCAGGCGCCGGTCAGCATGCCCCTGCGTCCTTGAGACCGCGATAGGCTGATATCGCGGCGCTCCGCAACCTTTGCCGTTGCCGGCGATAGCCCGGTGGCCGGCGTTGGCCTGGATTATCGCCTTGAGCCGACAGTCCGGGCCTTGCGAAGCGCTTGAGATCGCGAAGATCGCCGAGCGTGCGTTGCAGCTGCTTCGCTGGCTTGTGGACGTGACGGAATTCGCTATCGCCGAACACCGGGACGATGCCCGTCAGCGCCTCCAGCATGTAGCGAAATCGCTTCGCCCTGATCCGCAGCCGGTGACGATCTGATGCGCCGAGGGCTTTGAGCCGCCGGCCTTTGCGGATCAGCCGCCGGCGCCAGCGATTGAGCTCGCGCTTGCAATAGGCCTTCAGCGGCCTTGCGGACTTGCGGCGCAGCATCCGCTCCCAACGCGGGAGCCATGATCCGCCCCCGATCCAGCCGGACATCGCCTCGATCAGGTCATGAAATCGCGGGGAACGCAGGCAGCGAACCATCCGGCGATGATCGCGCGTCTGATGCGCATCGAGATCCTCGCCGATCATGCGTTGCGCCCAGTCCCGGTACCGTTCGCGGCGTGCATATTCCACGACCACGTCGCTGTCGCGCGCGGCGCCGAGCGAGCCGTTCAGCCATGCAAGCTCCTTCTTCAGGCGTCGCCATTCCGCATCAACCACGATCGAAGCGAAGAAGAATACGGCGGACCGCAGCCGGGTAATGGCGACACGAATCTGATGCACGGCTTCGGCATCGCCGGCGCAGGCGCTGCTGTGATGCAGCCTGACCTTGCCGACGCAGTCGAGCGCGATTTTCTGGAACGCGGTCGCGCAATCGAACTGAATCGCCGAAGCGGCCTTGCGCGGGCCCATTTTGGTTTTGCCAGCGCCCTTCATCTGACACGCCCGATGGCGGGCCGAGCATATAGGCTGCCGCACCGCAAAGGTTTCATCCCCGTCACGCGCTCCGGTCGAACTCGCCTAACATGGCCTGACCCGTCGCACGGCGCCAGCCCGTACGGCCGGCCAAAAGCAGGCCGCGGCTTGCGGAAATGATCACCGCAACCGTCAAGCCGGGATAGAGAGTTTTGTGTCAGGCCAATCAGCAGTTGAGATGCCTTACGTCGTTCGGCCTATCGCTCTTAGAGCCGGCGTGGCGACCAGAACGCCACCGAGTAGATTGCGGCAAATCCGAGAAACGCCGCAGCCCAGGCAATACCGGCAGCCACCAGCAGCGGACCCGTGTGGTCCGTTTCCAGCACGGCGCAGACCCGCGCGAGGGCGGCGATAATCACCGCAGCGTAAATCAGCTGTGTCGCCGGAGACGCTTGGAGCCGCTGTCCGGTATGACCGAGCGTTGCCCGGCTCATCACCGCCAGTGTCATGGTGCCGATCGCTCCTCCCGTCCACGCATGGATTCCAGCGCTCGGCGCCACGAGGTCGAAGGCGCTGAGCGCGGTGAGGATGAATCCCGCCGGGACGAACGCATAGGCAACGTGCAGGATCAGCACCAGCCGGTCGGCGAATGTCCGATATCCGGTCCAGCGCACAAGCCGGATCAGGTGCATGCCGCCGCAGACCAGCAACAATCCGCCGGTGGTCCGGTCCAGCGGTCGCACAACCCAGAACAGGAGGACGAGCACGCTCAAGGCGATGGTCGCGACATCGAAGCGGCCGAACGGCGCGGGCATCTGGCCGGGAGTTCGTTTTGCCAGCCAGTTGCGGGTGAAGCTTGGAATGATCCTCCCGCCGATCAGCGCAATGAGGCTGATCACCACGGCGATGCCGCCACGGGTGGTGTATTCGGCCAAGCCTTCGAAATGCGCCTCCAGATGAAACGCCAGATTGCCGGCGGCGAGCAGGCTGATGATGGCGACGATCATGAGATTGCCCCACTTCTTGCCCGCAATGATCTCGCGCGCGGCGGAAGCCGCCAGCAGGATGAGAAACACCGAATCGATCGCCGCGGCCGGCGCCCAGCCAATCCAGGCCGAAATGCTGACGGCAATTCGGCCTGCAACCCAGGTCGAGAACAGCAGGATCAGCGGCCTGCCCTGCAGCGGCAATCTGCCCGTCCAGTTCGGCACCGCTGTGAGCAGAAAACCGGCGACAACGGCCGCGATATATCCGAACAGCATCTCATGGACATGCCAGTCCCTGGGCGCGAACGCCGTGCTGAGCTGCAGCCGACCGTAAAACACCGGCAGCCACATCAGAATGATGGCACCAGCATAGACGGATCCGAAAAAGAAGAACGGCCGGAAGCCATACGAAAACAAGGCGGGGCCTCGATAATCTCTCAAGCGCGATACTGACATGATCTGGACCCTGCTCTGGCTGTTGCTGGCCGCACCCTAGCCGGCGCGAAGCGCGCCCTCTTTGTCGAGGCGCAAAGACGACGGCCCCGCCCAGGCGTATTCGCAAGAAGGTTCAGCAAAATGGAGATAGACGATGCGAATCTTTGCGCGACTACGGACGGGCTTGGGACTGTTGCCGATCCAGCCTCAGGACGACTCGAAAACCACTCGCGACGGGACAGAAATGGCTGCGACGGCACCATCCAGTTCCCCTACAGCCGAAAGCATGTGCTGCGGCCATTGTTCAGGCAACGCCGAAGGGCACATTTCGGAACTGCCTGGCGCGCGATAAAACAAGGAAAGCGGCCGACAAGGCCGCTTTCCGTTCTTTCATGCCATCAATTTATTTCGCTGCCGTCTTTGTCGCGGCAAGCTTTGCGAACAGCCCGGCAAATACCTGTTTGGCTTTGCCGACCTGAGGCACGGCCTTGGCCTGCTCCTCATTGGCGGGCGTCCCCACCACGATCATCGCCACCATGCCCATGCCGTAATGTGGCGCGCATTTGACGCCATAGATTCCGGCCTGATCGAATTTGGCGGCGACATCCTCACCCATCTTTCCGATGAAGGTGGCCCCGCCGTCCGGCAGCATGCCTTCGATGGTCTCCGCGTTATGCCCCTTGTCGGTCGACACGAACTTGACGGTATCGCCCGGCGCAACCTTTACCAGGGCCGGCTCGAAAACCATCAATCCTTCGGTTCCCTTGTTGAGCATCTTGACTTCGACTTCGGCCGCCGTTGCGCCACCGGCCACCGCCATGGCTGCGGCCACCACGACCATTACCAAATATCTGCGCATCCTGATCTCCTGTCGATCGGTCGGGTCTCCATTCGGACCCCATGCGCGCCTTCTAGTCCCCAATCGCCGGGCGGAACTTGTTTTAGCGCAAGCTCCCAGCCGATTGTCGCGGTATGATGAGGCTGCAGCGGCGGTCACGCCAAATGACGGCGGCCGATTGCCACCCCTAGTTCTACGTCCGATTTCAGAACGGCATCCGGAACCTCCCATGGCCCCCCTCGACCGTTCAATTGTCGCAAATGTCCCGATCTTCGCCTCCTTGAGCGCCGACGATCTCGACGCCATGCTGTGCGACGCCCGATCGGTCAGATATCCGAAAGACAGCAGCGTATTCGACCAGGGCGGCGAAGCTCATTCGTTCTTCGTTTTGCTGCACGGCCATCTACGGGTTGAAAAGACCACGCCGCAGGGCCAGCAAATCGTGGTTCGCTACGTCTCGGCGGGTGAATTGTTTGGCGTCGCGCGGGCGCTGGCGCTCAAAAATTATCCGGCAACTGCGATTGCGGTCGTCGACAGCGTGGCCTTGTCGTGGCCATCGGCGCTATGGCCGCAGCTGACCGCGAAGTTCCCGGCGCTGGCGGCAGGCGCGTTGCAGACCGTCGGCAGCAGATTGCAGGATACGCAGGACCGCGTCCTCGAAATGTCCAGCGAACAGGTCGAGCAGCGCGTCGCGCATGCGCTGCTGCGCCTGGCCAAGCAGGCAGGCCGCAAGGTCGAGCATGGCGTCGAGATCGATTTTCCGATCAGCCGGCAGGATGTCGCCGAGATGACCGGCACCACCCTGCACACTGTGAGCCGCATTCTCAGCGCATGGGAGCAACAGGGCCTGGTCGAGGGCGGACGACAGCGCATCGTGCTGCGCGATCCCCACCGACTGTTCGAAATCGCGGAAGGCCAAGGCAAATAAGATCGACCGGTAAGATCGGCAACTAGGACCCGTTCAGGCTTGAACGACGGCGCGCAGTGCCGTCAGGAACGCACCGCCGTCTACCTCGTGCTCGCGGCTGGCTTCGTCAATCGAGTGGAATGTCGCGATCGGGCAGCCGACGCAACCCATCCTGAAATCCATGAACACCCGTATCGAAGCAGGCCAGCGGTTCATCACCTGGTCGACCGTCATGTCAGGCGTAGGCATGCTCTTTTTCATGCTGCCAGCCTAGGCACCCGACGACTTCTTTCTTTGTTCGGGAGCAAACAGCGGCGCGATTGGTCTTCTTTCCGGAAAGCTTGCGCTGGCGCAAAGAGCGCTTCCGATCCTTGGGGCACAAGGGTGACACGAAATTCAAATGCAGACACCAACAGGAGAGTGTCATGATCACCCGCCGTATCGCATTGCTCGGCGTCGCAGTCGCCGCGCTTGTCGTTGCTGTCCCCGCGCTGGCCGCCGACGATCTCAACCTGCCGCGTCAGGCGGTTGCGCTGGTGGCGCCGCCGTTCGTGCATCCGCACGAACAGGCCACCAAGGAAGGCCCGAAGATCATCGAGTTCAAACTTGTCATCACGGAGAAGGAAGTCGTCATCGACGAGGCCGGCACCAAGTTCCAGGCGATGACCTTCAACGGCTCGATGCCCGGTCCGCTGATGGTCGTCCATGAAGGCGATTACGTCGAGGTGACGCTGGTCAACCCCGAAACCAATGCGATGCCTCATAACATCGACTTCCATGCCGCGACGGGCGCATTGGGCGGCGGCGCTCTGACCCATGTAAACCCCGGCGAACAGGTGGTTCTGCGCTGGAAAGCAACGCGCACCGGAACGTTCATCTATCACTGTGCCCCGGAAGGCATGATTCCCTGGCACGTCGTGTCGGGCATGCACGGCACCGTGATGGTGCTGCCGCGCGACGGCCTGAAAAACCGCGAGGGCAAGGCGCTGCGCTACGACCGCCTCTATTACGTTGGCGAGAACGACCTCTACGTGCCCAAGGACGAGAAGGGAAAATACAAGAGCTACGAAACGGTCGGAGAATCGTTCGCCGACACCACCGAGGTCATGCGCAAGCTGATCCCGACCCACGTCGTCTTCAACGGCAAGGTCGGCGCCCTCACCGGCAAGAATGCGATGACGTCGAAGGTCGGCGAGACCGTCATGATCGTTCATTCGCAGGCCAATCGCGACAGCCGTCCGCATCTGATCGGCGGTCACGGCGATTACGTCTGGGAGACCGGCAAGTTCGTCAACCCGCCGGAGAAGGATCTCGAGACCTGGTTCATTCGTGGCGGCTCAGCAGGAGCTGCGCTCTACACGTTCAGGCAGCCCGGCATCTACGCCTACGTCAACCACAACCTGATCGAGGCCGTCGAACTCGGCGCCACTGCCCACTTCAAGGTCGAGGGCAAATGGAACAACGACCTCATGAAGCAGGTACAGCCTCCCGGCCCGATCCTGCCCGGCAAGTCCAGCGCGGCTGATGCTGTGGTGAAAACCAGATAACGACCTCGCGGCCTGAAGCAATTGCTGCGGGCCGCGGTGACCGGAGGACCGCCCCATGCTGCTCGCCATGAAAATCAAGGCCGCGATAACAGCGGCCGTTCTGGCCAGTCCGATCGCGCTGACGGTCGCCCCTGTTGCCCACCCCGTCGATTCCGCGATCACCGAAATTGCCGCAAAACCGTTTCAGTATCGGCTCGCCGGCGATTTCTCCCGCGACGGCAAACCCGCGCCAGCCCCGCTGCGTGAAGCGCTTCTAGCCGCCAGCATCAAGATCATGAACCGTCAGGTCACCGCGGGCGAATATGCGCGCTGCGCCGATGACGGCCGATGTCCTAAAATCCCGCAAGCCTCCGCGATGGCGGAGCGTCCGATGGTCGGCGTCAGCTGGCGCGATGCAACGGCCTATGCCGAATGGATGACGAACAAGACCGGGGTCCTGCACCGCCTTCCCACCGACGAGGAATGGGTGTTCGCAGCCGGCCAGAAGGTCCGCGACGAAGCGCTGCCGCTGGTCGACCCGGTCGATCCCGCGCAGGCCTGGATTGCGCGTTACGAGGCGGAAGCCAACCGGGCACGGCCCGGCGCGCTCGACCCGCAACCGGTCGGCGCCTTCGGTCGCAACGAAAACGGGCTGCTGGATGTCGGCGGCAATATCTGGGAATGGACCAACAGCTGCTTCCTTCGCATGACGCTGGAGCCGACGGGGGCTGCGCGCGTGACCAACACCAATTGCGGCGTTCGCGTCGTGCAGGGCGCCCACCGGACCTATATGACCGACTTCATCCGCGATCCTCGCACCGGCGGCTGCGCCGCCGGCGCGCCACCCGCCAATCTCGGCTTCCGCCTGGTAGTCGAAGACAAAAACTGGCCAGCGCTGCAAAGAATGATCGTCGCGACCTTCACGCCGGGTTAGAACGGCCCACGTCAGGTCATGAATTGTCGCGCCGCGATCAACCCGCGTGCTCGATGGCGCGGATGGCGCCGCGCAGTTCAGCCAGCCCACGCAGCCGGCCGATCGCGGTGTAGCCGGGATTGGTGCGCTTGGTCTCGGCGAGATCGTCGAGCATGCGATGGCCGTGGTCCGGCCGGAATATGATTTTTTCACCTGCCGAACGTTTCCGGTTTTCGCTCAGCAATGCCTTGAGAACAGCGATCATGTCGACGTCGCCATCGAGATGGTCGGATTCGAAGAACGACAGGCCGTCGGCCTCGCGCTTGGTCGCGCGCAGATGCGCAAAGCCGATCCGCGGCGCGAATTGTCTCGCGATCGCCGGCAGATCGTTCTGCGCACGTACGCCGAGCGAGCCGGTGCAAAAGCAGATGCCGTTCGCCTTGGAAGGAACCGCGTCGAACAGCGCCTGGTAGTCTTCCGCCGATGAAGCGATGCGCGGCAGACCGAACAGCGGCCGCGGCGGATCGTCCGGATGCAGCGTCAGCGTCACGCCAAGCTGCTCAGCAACGGGCGTGACGCGCGCGAGAAACTCGATCAGATGCTGGCGCAGCACCGCGGTGGTGATGCAGCTATATTGCTGCAAGCGGTCGCGGAACTGCGGAATGGTCAGGGGATCGGTGGTCGATCCCGGCAAGGCGCTGGCGATGTTGGTGACGAGGACATCGATATCGGCCTGCGTCATCCCGGCGTGAAGCTGCTTGGCACGGGCGCGCGCGCTTTCCGAATATTCCGCCGCCGCTTCCGGGCGCTGCAGGATGTGCAGATCGAACGCCGCGAACCGTTCCTGGTCGAAACGCATCGCCTTGGCGCCGCTCGGCAGTTCCCATTCCAGATCGGTTCGGCACCAGTCCACGACAGGCATGAAATTGTAGCAGATGATCTTGATCCCGGCGGAGGCCACCGCCTCCAGGCTCGCGATCCAGGCCTCGATCGAGCGCGTCGCCCTACCGCCGAGCCGCTTGACGTCGTCGGGGATCGGAATCGATTCCACCACCGACCAGGTCAGCTGCGAACGACCGGGCTGGCTTTTCTCGATGATGTGCTTGCGCTGCTCGACGCCTGATCGCGTCCAGGCTTCGCCGATCGGCACCTGGTGCAGCGCGGTGACCACGTCGGTGGCACCGGCCTGGCGGATATCGTCGAGCGACACCGGATCGTCCGGCCCGTACCACCGCCATCCCTGCAGCATCATGGGAAATCTCCTGAATATCTTCCGGTCACTGTGCCGTCAGCACGACCTTGACGCTCTGCGAGCGGTCGAGCGCGAGGCGAACCGCATCGGGTGCGACCGACAGCGGACGCTCGGCGGTCACCAGCGACAGCACATCGACGCTGCCGTCGGAAATCAGTTCCACCGCGGTCATGAATTCCGGCCCGAAGCGGAACGAGCCGCGCAGATCGATCTCCTTGGCCATGACAGCGTTCGCCGGCGTTGGAATTTGCCCGCCTGGCAGATTGCCGATCTGGACGACGACGCCGCCGCGCCTGACCGCGCCGATCGCGCTCGCGAGACCCGCCGCCGTGCCGGAAACTTCAAATGCGACATCGTAGGGCGCGACAGCCTTCAGGGCTTCATCGCCTTTGGAGATGTCGATGACATGGTTGGCGCCGAGCCGCGTGGCGAACGCCAACGGCGCGGCGGCGATATCGACGACGGTCACTTCGGCAATGCCGGCGCGGCGCGCGGCCAACATCGTCAGCAGGCCAATGGGACCCGAGCCGAACAGCACCGCACGTTTTCCGCTGACATCGCCGGCGCGGGCGACCGCGTGCAGGCAGACTGCCAGCGGCTCGGCCAGTGCCGCCGCCTGGTACGTCACATGGTCCGGAATCCTGACGCATTGCGCGGGAATGGCATCGAACAGGCTGGAAAACCCGCCCTGCATGTGCGGCGTCTTGGAAGCCGAGCCCATGAAGAAGATGTTCTCGCACAGGTTCAACCGGCCCTCGCGGCACGGCGTGCAGTGGCCGCACCAGCGCGACGGATTGACGGCGACGCGATCGCCGGTCTTCAAGCCGGGCGCGCTGCCCGAGATCTCGACGACTTCGCCTGCGATCTCATGGCCGAGCACCAGCGGCGAGGTGACGACGAAATCGCCGGTGCGGGCATGGCGGTAGTAATGCATGTCCGAGCCGCAAATGCCGCCGGCGCCGAAGCGAATCCGCACCATGCCTGACGCCAACGGATCGAGCGGCCGCTCGACCATGCGCAGGTCCTCGGGGCCAAACAGTGTTGCAGCCAAAGCCATCGATGTCATTTTGCAAGTCCCATATATTTTGGCAGCCAGAGCGTCAGCTCCGGGATGTAGGTGATCGCGACGAGCGCCAGCAACAGCGGCACCAGCCAGGGGAGGATCGCCATCGTCGTGCGCTCGACCGAGAGCTTTGCGACGCGGGCGAGAACGAACAGCACCATGCCGAGCGGCGGGTGCAACAGGCCGATCATCAGGTTCAGCGTCATGATCAGCCCGAAATGAATGGGATCGATGCCCAATTTCAGCACGATCGGCAGCAGGATCGGCACCAGAATGGTAATCGCGGCGATGGTGTCGATGAAGCAGCCGACGAACAGGATCAGGATGTTCGCCAGCAGCAGGAACACCCATTTGTTCTGGGTGATCCCGAGCATCGTGTCGGTCAGGATTTGAGCAGCCTGCGACACCGTCAGCAACCAGGCGAAGATCGAGGCCGCCGTGACGATGAACAGCACGGACGCGGTGGTCTCGATGGTGTCGAACGTCGCCTTCGCCACGGTCTGCATCGTCATCGAGCGATAGCGCACCAGCCCCAGGAACAGCGACCAGATCACGGCGGCAACCGCGGCCTCCGTCGGCGTGAACCAGCCCAGCGTCATGCCGCCGATCAGGATGACCGGTGCCATCAGCGCCATCACGGCGGAGAAATCGAAATACCAGTCAATCGCCAGCAACGCCGCAAGGCCGATCCCGACCGCCATGTTGGTCGAGAGCCCGGCGAGCACCAGCAACCACACCCCAAGCGGAAAACACAGGACGACGACGATCTCGAGCCCGGCCGATCCAACCTGCCGCCAGGAGAACGGCGTATCGGCGCCCCAGCCGTTCTTGTGGGCGAAATAGGCCACCGTCGCCATCATCATCAAGGTCATGACGAGGCCGGGAATGAGGCCTGCGAGAAACAGCGCGCCGATCGAGACGTTAGCCATCATGCCGTAGATCACGAACGGCAGCGACGGCGGGATGATCGGCCCGAGAGTAGCCGAGGCCGCGGTCACGCCGACCGAAAATTCCGTCGAATAGCCGTGGTCCTTCATCGCCTTGATTTCGATGGTGCCGAGGCCCGCGGCATCCGCGATCGCGGTGCCGGACATGCCGGAAAAGATCACCGAGCCGACGATGTTGACGTGGCCGAGGCCGCCGCGCATCCAGCCTACCAGCGCGACCGCAAAGCTGTAGATGCGCCCGGTGACGCCGGCGATGTTCATCAGATTGCCGGCGAGAATGAAGAAGGGAACCGCGAGCAGCGGAAAGCTCTCGACACCAGCGATCATGCGCTGCGCCAGCGTCACGTCGGGCGTGATGCCGGTGACGAGAATATACAACAGCGACGACACCGCCATCGCCAGCGCGACGGGAAGGCCGACCAGCATCAACAGCAGAAATGCCCCAAGCAACAGCAGCATGGCGTCAGCCTTCCGTTCCGTCGAACGCGCCGGGGCGCTCCAGTATCGAATAGCCCCGCCGCCAGTTTTCGATCGCGATCTGGATCGAGCGGCCGAACATCAGCACGAAGCCGAGCAACACGGCGTAGTAGACAAAACCTTTTTCAATCTTGATCGTCGTCATCCGCTCTTCGCCGATGATCTGGATGTAGACCCAGACCAGCTTGATCGCATATCCGAAGAACGCGATCCGGATCAGGTCGATCACGGTCGAGAGCGCACGCGCCGCCGCATGCGGCAGATACCGGAACACCAGGTCGACCTGGATGTGCCGCGACAGCCGCACGCACATCGACGAGCCGATAAACACCACGCCGATCAGGCAATAGGTCGCGATCTCCTCGGTCCAGGCATAGCTGTCGTTGAGGACATAGCGGGTGAAGAACTGCAGGAATACGCACAGCGCCATGATCCAGAAGATCGCGAGCGCCAGCCAGTCTTCGAACGCATACCCACTGAGGTCGGCGCCCTTCGGCGCCTCGTCCTCGAACGTATGCGCGATCTCCTCCGCCGTGATCTGCTTGTGCACTTCAGCCGTAGACATGCGTTTAATCCCCAAGTCGCGTCGCGTGATTGACTCACGTCATTCCGGGGCGGCTCGGAGAGCCGAACCCGGAATCTGGAGATCCCGGGTTCGACGCTGACGCGTCGCCCCGGGATGACGACTTCGTCGTCACTTCACCGCCTGGATGCGATCCCAGTCGGCCTTGCGGTAGTCGAAGCTTTCAAAGCTCGTGGTCTTGATCACGGTGTCACGGAACGCGGCCTTGTCGACCTCGGTGACGGTGAGACCCTTCTGCTTGAAGAAATCGACCAGCTTGGCTTCGTTGACCTTGATCTCGCCGGTTGCCTTGGCAGCGGCTTCCTGGGTCACTTCGGTGAAGATCTTGCGATCCTCTTCGCTGAGCTTCTTCCAGAGCCCACCGGAAATGATCGTGTTGAGGTGGTCGACGATGTGACCGGTCAGCACGATGTGCTTCTGCACCTCGTAGAACTTCTTCGCCTCGATGGTGGTGAGCGGATTTTCCTGGGCTTCCACGGTGCCGTTCTGCAACGCCAGGTAAACCTCGGCGAAGGCGATGGGCGCGGTGTTGGCGCCGCAGGCGCGCGGCATCGCCAGATACGCCGGCACGTCGGGCACGCGTATCTTGAGGCCCTTCATGTCCGCGCAGGCCTTGATCGGCCGGTTCGACGAAGTGTGACGCACGCCGTAATAGGTCACCGCCACGATGCGGTGGCCGGTCTTGTCTTCATAGCCCTTGGTGAGGTCCTTGAAGACATCGCTCTTGGTGTAGGCCAGGAGATGATCGGCATCGCGGAAGGTGTAGGGATAATAGGTCACGCCGATCGGCGGGAAGCTCTTGGCGGCGAAGCTGGAGCCGGAGATGATGATGTCGACCGAACCCAGCGAAAGGCCCTGGTTGATGTCGGCTTCCTTGCCGAGCTGCGAGGCCGGATAGACGTCGACCGCATAGCGGCCGTTGGTGCGCTTGCCGATCTCCTGCGCGGCCCACACCGAAGCGGTGTGGAACGGCTCTGACGTCTCATAGACGTGCGCCCATTTGAGTTTGGTCTGCGCCATACCGGCGCTGGTGGCGGCAACAAGCGCGGCAGCGGAAGCCGCCACTACAATCGTCAATTTCTTCAACATGAAATCTCCTCCGTTGTTACATTTGCTTTTCTTACTCAACCGTCTCAGCCATTTGGCCGAACCGTTCGAATACCTGATCAGCCGCTCCTGGCCTGCGCGCGAGGGGATGGGGCTTCGGTTCCAAAATTTTGTGCAAAGCGTTCCTGCGAACGCGCCAGATGCTCGCGCATGGTAAGGCGCGCGGCGTCGGGATCGCGCGCGGCGATGGCGTCGCGGATCGCCTGATGCTCACTGAGCGCGGCGCCCCAGGATTCCGGGTTCTCGAAATAATGCGCCAGCTTGGCGAAATAGGGATTGAGCCGCTGGTCGAACAGTTCGCCGACGACGCGAACCAGCACGGCGTTATCGAGACTTCCCGCCACCGCGACATGGAACGCGCGGTCATGGATCATCGAGGCGTCGCCGGGATGCTGGGTGTTTGCCATCGCCAGCAGCGAGGCGTCGATGCGCGCGATATCTTCCGGCTTCGCCACCCTCGCCGCCTGCTCGGCGATGGCGCCTTCGATGAATTCGCGGGCGCGCAGCAATTCAAACGGCCCTTCGATCATTGCGGAGGCCGGCAAAGGCGTGGCAAGCGCGGCCGGGTCGCTGACATAGATTCCGGAGCCGACACGAATGCGAACACGTCCTTCGACTTCGAGCGCGATCAGCGCTTCGCGCACGGTGGGACGGGAGACCTTCAATTGTTCGGCGATATCGCGTTCGGTCGGGAGCCTGGAGCCGACGGCGTATTCGCCGCTGTCGATCAAGGCGCGCAGCTGATCGGCAACCTGGCGGTATAGGCGTCGCGCTTCCACTGCCTCTAACGGCACGCTGGTTTCCTCCGAACGACCTCGTGGATCGATTCTTTTCTAGTTGGCTCTGGCCAATCGGCTGGTCCAAGCCAAACCGACTAATCGGTAAATTGGCCTTACCAATTGACCAAACATTGACCTTACGGCCGCGCTATGTCAAGGCGAATGGCGAAAATTCCGCCATTCCAACCGCAAGGAGGCCGATTTGCGCCTCTCGAACGCCAGCCTCGCCCGGCTCCCCGGCCATATCCGCCGCCCCGGTTACGACCGGGCACGGGTCACATCAGGCATCGTCCATCTCGGAATCGGCGCCTTCCACCGTGCGCACCAGGCGGTCGTGATCGACGACCTGCTCGCAAACGGCGCGACGGACTGGGGAATCATCGGCGCCAGCCTTCGAAGTTCGGACACCTACGACGCCCTCGCCCCGCAGGATTGTCTCTATGCGGTTGCCGTTCGCTCCGGCGCGGGCACTGAACACCGGATCATCGGCTCGGTGCTGCAGACGGAAGTCGCCAAGAGCAACCCCGCGCAATTGATCGCGCGCATGGCTGATCCCGCCACGCGCATCGTCTCGCTGACGATCACCGAGAAAGGCTATTGCCACACGCCGCAGACCGGCGAACTCAACGCTGACCATCCCGATATCGTCCACGACCTCGCAAACCCGGATGCACCGCGATCGGCTCCGGGATTCATCGTGGCCGCGTTGGCGCGCCGCCGCGCGGCTGATATCGCGCCCTTCACCGTCCTCTCCTGCGACAATCTTTCGGGCAACGGCCATACCGTGAAACGGATCCTGACGCAGTTCGCTCACCTGCGCTCGCCCGAGCTTGGAAAGTGGATCGCCGATCACGTCGCCTGCCCGTCGACGATGGTCGATCGCATCGTGCCCGAAACCACTGACGCCGATCGCGCGGCGGTCTCGTCCGAACTCGGCATGACCGACGCATGGCCCGTGATATCAGAGCCGTTCACGCAATGGATCGTCGAAGACAATTTTCCGGCCGGCCGCCCCGATTTCGCACGCGCCGGCGTGCAGCTCGTCACTGATGTGACACCGTTCGAACACATGAAGCTGCGGCTGCTCAATGCCAGCCATTCGGCGCTGGCCTATCTCGGCTATCTCGCGGGCCATGAGACCATTGCCGCTGCGATGACTGACGATCGCTTTGCGGCGTTCGCCCATGGCGTGATGCAAGAATCCGCCGTGACGCTTTCGATGCCCGAGGGGACTGACCTGGCGGGATACAGCGCCTCGCTTCTCGAGCGCTTTGCCAACCCCGCCCTGCGTCACCGCACCTGGCAGATCGCGATGGACGGATCGCAGAAACTGCCGCAGCGGCTGCTCGGCACGATGCAGGACCGGCTGCGGCAGGGCTTGCCGATCGATACGCATGCGCTCGCCGTCGCAGGCTGGATGCGCTACGTCACGGCCAGCGATGAAAAGGAACAGGCGATCGATGTCCGCGATCCCCTCGCGGCGCACCTGGCCGCGATCGCCAAAAAAGCCGGCCCCGTCGCAGATCGGCTGGCGCCGGCGTTGCTCGACGTTAGTTCGATCTTCGGCGAATTTGGAAACGACCCCCGCCTGCGCGACGCGGTGACGCGCGCGCTGGCGCAGCTCTACGAATTGGGCGCCCGTCGGGCGGTGCAGGCCTGGCGGCCAGCATAAGCGACGGCGCTGGTCGCGGCGCATTGCTTCGCAGGGTTCCGATTTCCGCGGCGCCAAATGCCAAATATTGAGTAGCCGGGAACATTCCGAATCCGGGAACATTCGGTAAGCGGTGGGGTTGGTGTTCATCGACCTGAAGGAGTTCAGTCATGAAGAAATTAATCGTAGTGCTCGCGATTGGCGCCGGCACGCTGCTCGCTACCGGCGCAACGGCCGCACCGCTCTCGAATGGCATTACCGTGATGCCGGATAACGGCATCGAACATGTCAGAATGGTGTGCGACGAATATGGCCAATGCTACCGTACCCGTGGCGGCCGCCGCGTCGTCGTTGAGCGGGAATACGGCGACAGCTACAATTATTACGCTCCGCGCGAGCGATACATTGAACGCCGCGGCTATTACAATGACGGCCCGAGCGTCGGTATCGGCGTGGGACCGGGCGGAGTCGGTGTTGGATTTGGCGCCGGACCGCGCTGGTAGGATTTCAATTTCGCAAGTCGAGGCCGCAGAGAAATCTGCGGCCTTCGGCGCGCCCGGCTTCCGGTACCGCTTGAGGATTTGAGATGGACGAAAACAAGTTCGCCGCGCTGCTCGGTCACGCCGCGCTGAAGATGTGGCCGGAGCTGTCGCGCGACGCCCAGGAAATGTTGTTTGCGGCTGCCGTCGATGACGGCGTCATTGCAAATACGCTCGCAACCTACCTGCACGATCATCATCCCCGGACTGCCCATCCGCCAAAACCGACGGCGCTCGTCTGATTCTGATCTGCATGGCGGCAGAATTTTACAACCGCCGTAGAACTATTCGAAAACCTCTGCTCGCCTGACGCTGACGCTCGCCAGATTGCAAGCACCAAGATTGCAAATCTGGCGCGGACTACGGGAGCGACTTCGCTTCCTCTCGCAGCGCACACCGCTGATAATACTTTCAGAAGACACAACCCTGTGTTTCAATCGGCCCTGCGGAAACCGCAACCGCGTGCGTCCGCAGGCCGGCTCCTGCCCCGATCGCGAATCCCGGCCAGCAGAAAAACAACGCACGGTCTCAAACCATAACAACGGAGGAAATCCATGGACATCGATCGTCGTCAGCTTGCGTTACCGGTACTCGCCATCGGACTTCTCGGCGTGATGCCAGCCTTCGCCGGCGCCGATGAAGATGCGGTCGCCAAGAACCTCGAGGCCTTCCGCACGGCGCAGGCCGCCGCCAACGCTGAGGGGCTCGCCGCGCTTTGCGCAGCCGAACTCAGCTACAGCCACTCGGATGGCCGGGTCGAGGACAAGGCGGCCTTCATCGCCGGCGCGACCAGCGGAAAATCGAAGTGGCTGTCGCTGACCTATAAGGACCCCGCGATCCGCGTCGTCGGCCCGGCCGCGATCGTCCGGTTCCACTGGCTCGGCGAGCAGGAAGCCGTCGCCGACGGCAAGAAGAGCTCCACCAACCTCCACATTCTGATGAACTGGCAGAAGCAGGGATCGGACTGGAAACTGCTGTCGCGCTCGGCGACCAAGCTCGGATAGCAGCCCCGCTTCGTAACGGCCTTCGCCGCCAATCGACCACCAACAGCGCACATCGTGCGCTGTTGGTGCGTTGGCAGGCGTCAATAAAAGAAGCCGGGAATCTGGAATGGACTTCATCGAACTGAACGGCGGGGCGCTACGCTACGAACTCAGCGGCAAGGGTGACCGCACCCTGGTGCTGGTGCACGAAATGGCCGGCTCGCTCGAAAGTTTTGACGACGTCGTGCCACGGTTCGCGGAATCACGCCGGGTCTTGCGCTACGACACCAGAGGCGCGGGAATGTCCGGGAAGGTGCGCGGCGAGCTTGGCATCGATACGATGGCCGACGACATCGCAGGCCTGCTCGATGCGCTCGGCATCGCCGGCAAGGTCACACTGGCGGGCGTCGCCCTCGGCGGCGCGATCGCACTTCATTTCGCGGCCCGATACCCCGAGCGCACGAGTGCGGTCGCGGTCAGCAGTCCGGCCACCTGCGTCGCCCCTGAACGACGCACGGCAGCGCTTGAACGGCTCCTCAAGATCGAAGCCGCCGGCATGGCTTTCGCTGTAGGCGATTCGATGCAGAATGGTTATGCGCCGGAGCTTCGCGGCAACATCACGCGCTTTGAACGATACCGGGCGCGGTGGCTCGGCAACGATCCCGCGAGCTACGCCACGATCTGGCGCATGCTGGCCGGCCTCGACATGCAGGACGAACTGGCTAGGCTCCGCTGTCCCGTGCTCGTGATCGGCGGCAGTTTTGACCGCGTGCGGCCGCCAGCGCTCGCGGAAGCCACGGCCAAGACGATCCCCGGTGCCCGCTACGTCGAAATTCCCTCCGGCCACTACATGGCCGTGCAAACGCCCGATCTGTTGTCCGATTGCATCGCCGATTTCCTCAGAACGGTCGATGCCTGATCGCACCCGGCCACCCCCCTCCATCGCACAGGGTCTTCCAACATGCCTTCGCAGCCCGCACAGCAGATTCCCGGCGTCTATCATCGCAAGATCGGGGACATCGTCGTCACCACGATCAGCGACGGCTATCTCGACGGTAACCTCGAGGTGATGCGCAACGTCGATGTCGAGAAGGCACGTCGGATCCTCCAGGACGCGTTCCGGCCGGCGCGGCGAACCAGCGTCAACACGTTCCTGATCCACTCAAAGGGCCGCATCGCTATCGTCGACACCGGATCGGGCAATTATCTGCAGCCGACCGCAGGCCACGTTCAGCGCAATCTCGCGGCGGCCGGCATCGATCCGAAATCGATCGACACCGTGTTGCTCACGCACATGCACCCGGATCACTCCGCCGGCCTGACCGACATGTCGAACGGTCAACGCTACTTTCCGAACGCGGAACTGGTCATGCACGAAAACGAACAGGCGTACTGGTTTGACGATGGCGAGATGAGCAAGGTCGACGAGCGAGCGAGGCAGCTCTATTTTGGCGCCGGCCGGGAGCAGGTCGCGCCTTACAAGGAACGCACGCGTTTGTTTCGAGACGGCGAGGTTTTTCCTGGCGTGACCGCCGTACCCAGCCTCGGGCATACGCCCGGCCATACCGCGTATCTGGTTGCATCCGATAATGATCAGTTGATGATCTGGGGCGACACAGTACATGTGCCGGAAGTGCAGACCGCGTTTCCCGAAGCCGGCATGGCCTTCGACACCGATCTCGCCGCGGCAGCGGCCTCACGAAAACGCATGTTCGATCGCGTCAGCGCAGACGGCATCCTGATCGCCGGGATGCACCTGCATTTCCCCGCATTCTCGCGCCTTGCACGCCGTGGCGACGCGTATGCGCTTTATCCGGAGGCATGGGTTCACAATCTGGCCTAGCGGGACGCAGCGCAGCCCGGGTGGCGTGACCAGGAGCCCGTTCTACTTTGCATGGGGTTGTTACGCGATTTTTTGTCCGGGCCCAGTCCGGGTACCAAACTGGCGCAAACAAAGAAGCGGACTATATGAGGGATCGTAGTCCGCCATATCAATCACTCCCGACGCCCCCTTGATCAAACCAGTCATCATCTTTCTGTCGTTGGTTTTTTTCCCGATCGGTGTATCGGCGGCCCGCTATTGGTCCGATGACCCGCGTGGAAGCTGGCAGACGGCGGACCGCTCCAGCGCCGGGCTTTTGCCTGAGGCATCCCGCCATCCCGATGCGGTCATTCGCATTTATGGCGCGCGCACGCTGCGATGGAAGGCGATCTTCGCGATCCACACCTGGATCGTTATCAAGGAGCAGAACGCCGCGACCTATACCCGCTATGACTACACCGCCTGGGGCGAGCCGATCCGCACCAACGGCTTCGCGGCCGATGCGCGCTGGTTCGGCGCCACCCCTGAAACCATCGTCGCGGTCGATGGCGAGGAAGCAAGTCGCCTCATTCCCAAGATTCGTCACGTCGTCGAAAATTATCGATTCCGGGCCTATGGCGACTACAGCCCGTGGCCGGGTCCGAACTCCAACACCTTCGTGCAGGCCGTCCTCAATGCGGTCCCCGAACTGATGGCTGTGCTGCCGCCCACCGCGATCGGAAAAGACTATCCCTACGAGGGCAAGTCATTCGGACTGACGGCTTCCGGTACCGGCGTTTTTGCGTCGCTCGGAGGTTATCTCGGCCTCACCATCGGATGGGTCGAGGGTTTCGAAATCAACTTCCTCGGCGCGGTGCTGGGATTCGATGTTCGCCGGCCGGCGCTGAAATTTCCGGGCATCGGCCGATTGGGAATGACGGCCGGAATTTAACCCGCCGTTAACCTTGTGCCGAATTGTCGCTCACCCGATGATGCGGCAAAAATTGATGCCTGATGCGCGCTTTTTGACCTCGCATTTGTGCGCTGCAATATCTATGTAGGAATCAGGAAGGAAATTCGCCCCAAGGACAACTCCGAAAAGGAGCCATCTAATGGCGAATGTTCTAACCACTGGGGCCTGGCTTTCTGCCCCGACCAAAAAACCTTCATTTCTTGCAAGATTGTTGCGCGTCCGTATCGAATCCAATGAGCGGCGGGCTGCCCACATTGTAGAGACATACGTTGCCGCCCACGGGCTGCAAAACCTGTCCGATAATGCCGAGCGCCAGATTGATCGCTTGTTCTCCAGAGCGGGCCGATAGCCATGGTCACACTCATCATCATGCAGGTCGCAGCCAGGCTCGCTCGTTTTGGCAAACAGGCTCATGAGACGTGGCGCGAAACCCAGCGCCTCCGTCGCAGCCTTGCCGGCCCCGCGGAAGAATAACCGCACCGCGCACGGTCCCCTTCGTTTCACCGGTCAGCCGGTGAAACGAGAGGGAAATGCGCGCCTCAGCCCTTGAGCGCGGTGACCACGACCTCGATCAAGGCGCCGCCACCGAGATCGGCCACGCCGACGGTGGCGCGCGCCGGCAAATTGTCGCCGAAGAATTCGGTCCAGGCCGCGTCCATCTCCTTCTTCTTCGAGAGATCCGTCACAAAGATCGAGGCGCTGACGACGCGCGATCGATCCGTGCCCGCCTCTTTCAGATAGCCCGCGATCTTGCCGAGGATGTTGCGGGTCTGCTCGCCCATCGCAACGCTGGTGTCATCGGCGATCGTGCCGCCGACAAAGACAAAACCGTTGGCTTCAACGGCGCGGTGCATGATCGGGGTGCGGATGTTGCGGATGATATTCATGATGTCCTCATCTTGGTTCTAGGGTGGGGAAGAATGAAAGCGCTCGATGCCGAGATCGCCGATCCGGGTCTGGGTGCCGCCGCTCGCGATCAGCTCCGTCATCACGGCGCCGGCGCCGGGGCCGAGCTGGAAGCCATGCAGCGAGAAGCCGAACTGGTGATAGAGCCCTGAATGGCGGGCGCTCGGGCCGAAGACGGGCAGTTCGTCGCGCGTCCGCGCCTCGATGCCGGCCCACGCGCGCACGATGGTGGCGCTGCGCATCACGGGAAATAATTCGAACACGGTGCGGGCGCTGATGGCGAGACTGCGCCAGTCCAGCACCGTCTCGTTGCGGTCCTGGTCCGGCGTCGCCAGATGCCCGCCGCCGATCAGCACCGTGCCATTGGCGAACTGTTTGAAGGACAGCTTGCGGCCGCGCAGGATCACCACGGGATCGATGAAATGCGGCACGCGGGAGGTGATCATCAGCATCGGCGCCACGGTCTCGACCGGCACCGGCTCGCCAAGATCAGCGGCGATGCGGCCGGCCCACGCACCGGCGGCATTGACGAGCACCGGCGCCGCATAGCTATCGGCACCGACATCGACCCGCCACAGCCCATCCTGCTTTCGAATGTTGGTCGCGGCGACGCCCTCAACGACGGTGGCGCCGAGCGCTT
The DNA here is from genome assembly GCF_018130145.1 of Bradyrhizobium sp. AUGA SZCCT0176. GTDB lineage: Bacteria > Pseudomonadota > Alphaproteobacteria > Rhizobiales > Xanthobacteraceae > Bradyrhizobium. The sequence goes on from NZ_JAFCMB010000009.1 coordinate 54,604, forward strand.
CGGCCTTGCGGCGGATCGCGGTGGTGGTTCGGGCCGGTTCGGCCGCGCCGTCGCGCCGCGACACCACGCCGCCGGGACAGCTCTCCGCCACCGCCGGCACCAGCCGCCGCAGCTCCGGCCCGTCGATCAGCTCCTCGTGGGTGAAGCCGAGCGCGTTCAGCTCGGCGACGCGCGCGCGACAGGCATCGAATTCGGAATCGTTCTCGGCAACCAGTACCTGGCCGTGGCTTTCGAAGCCGCAGCTATCGTCGACCAGTTCTTCGATCCGCTCCCAAATTCCCATCGAGCGGATCGAGAGCGGGATCTCGGCGACATGCCGTGCAAGCTGGCGGACGCCGCCGGCATTCACGCCCGAGGCGTGGCGGCCGGCATAGTCCTTCTCGATCAGCACCGGCTTCATGCCGGCGAGGCACAGGTGAAGCGCGGTCGAGCATCCGTGGATGCCGCCACCGACGATGATGGCATCCGCAAGCTTCGTCATCCGCGCACCACTGCATTGACGTCGGCTTCTGTCTTCGGCACCGCCGCCAGCTCCGCCAGCGTGATCGGCTTCACCGGTGCGCGCAGCCGGTAGTAGCCGATCTCCTGAGGACTCTTGCCGCGGGCTTGCGCCATCAGCTCGGTGACCGTCAGACCGCAGAGCCGGCCCTGGCAGGGACCCATTCCGGTGCGGCGATAGGCTTTGAGCTGGTTCGGACCGGTCGCGCCGATCGCGACGGCGTCGAGAATGTCCTTGGCCGATACCTCCTCGCAGCGGCAGACGATGGTGTCATCAGAGGGGATGCGAAACTGTGGGGCCGGACGGAACAGCGTGTCGAGGAAAATGCGGCCGCGCTCGGCCCTTACCAGCGCTGCGTTGAAAGATGCCATCGGTGCTAGCCTGGCAGCAGCAGCCGGCGCCAGCGCCTCGACCGCGGCGCGTGCAGCGATGCGGCCGCGGACAATGGCGGCCTCCGCGCCGCCGATCCCGGCACCGTCGCCGGCGATCGCGATGCCCTCGACTGATGTGTTGCCGTCACGATCGAGCACCGGCGACCAGCACAGTTGCAAATCATCCCAGCGATGCTCGATCCCTGTTGCCATCGCGAGGTTGACGTTGGGCACTACGCCCTGGTGCAGCAGCAGCAACTCGGCGGGGATCGTCTCGCGCCGGCCGGCGGACAGATAGGTTACGGTTGCGAGCTGGCCGTCGCCGACGGCGGCAAGTTCGCTGACGCCAGTCACGACAGGCACTTTGGCGCGCACCTGCTTCATCAACGCCAAACCCTTCGCGAAATAGGGCGACGTCATGAAGGCAAAGGCGTGAGGCAGCGCGGCAAGATAGTTGCGACGCTCGGTCGTATCGAGGATGCGGTCGATACGGCCGCCGAGGCGCAGGATCTGCGCGGCGAGCAGCCAAAGCAGCGGTCCCTGGCCCGCGATCACCGTCGGCCGGTCCGGCACGAGGCCCGACGACTTCAGCATCGTCTGCGCGGCGCCTGCGGTCATCACGCCCGGGAGGGTCCAGCCGGGAATCGGAAACGGCCGCTCCAGCGCGCCCGTCGCCAGAATCACCCGACGCGCCTTGACGAAGCACGACGCGCCGCCGAGCGATATGCCGATTTCGAGATTGCGGTCGAGGCTCCAGACCGTCGCGCGCTGGATGATTTCCGCGCCGCTCGATCGCACCGCCTCGACAAGTTCGGTGCCGGCCCAATAGTCGGCGCCGAGATGGCCGCGTTCCGTGACCGGGGTCGAGGCGATGGCGCGCCAGACCTGGCCGCCGGGGCCGGCATTCTCGTCGAGCAGCAGCGCCGAGAGGCCCGCCTCGGCCGCGGTCGCGGCGGCGGCGAGCCCGGCAGGCCCTGCTCCGATCACCACGACATCATAGCTGTCGCGCCTGGGTGTCGTATTCATCGGCCGATCTCCCGCTTGCCCTTCTGGATTTCGATCTGCATGCCCTCGGCAACGGGCACCAGGCAGCCTTGCCGATTGCCGACGCCATCGATGGTGACGAGGCAGTCGAAGCACACGCCCATCATGCAATAGGGCAATCGCGGCGCGCCGCTCACTGCGGTCGCGCGGCGCACATCACGGCCGGAGGCAAGCAATGCTGCGGAAACCGTATCGCCCTCGCGCGCCGCGACGGCGGCCCCGTCCACGACGATGTGCACGGATGGTCTGCTGTCCTGATCGGATCGTTTGAACATTGGCTGCCTCTTCGCCCTTCTGTCGCGTTCGGGTCGTATCGATGTCAGTAATAGCCGCTGCCTGCCGCAGCATGGTTCGCGTCGAAGCGGCGGGCCGAGAACGCGCCGACCAATTCCGGTTCGAGCGCGCCCGCCGCCACCATCCGCGCAATCTCGAAGGCGTGGTTGGAAGCCAGCGTCACGCCGGAATGACAGCAGGTGACGAAAGCGCCCGGCGCGCTCTCCGACTGATCGTAAATCGGGAAACCATCCTGCGGCATCACGCGGATGCCGGACCAGGTGCGCACGACGTTGAGGCGCGCCAGATGCGGAAACGTGCGCTGCGCCCGATCCGCCATCACGGCGCTGACCGCATGGTTCAGCGTGCGATCGTCGAGCTGATCTTCCTTGCTGTCGCCGATCATCACCGTGCCCTCGTCGGTCTGGCGAATGGTGGTCAAAGGATGCGGCAGGAACGGCATGGTGCGCTCGGTCACCACGATCTGGCCGCGGGTCGGGCCCATCGGCGCCGACAGGCCGACCATCGGCGCCAGCGACTGGTTGGCGTTGCCGGCGGAGAGCACGACCTTGCCGGCGCGGATCTCGCCCTGCTGCGTCGAGAGCCGGAATTCGCCGCCGCGCCGCGCGATCGCCGAGACCGGCCGCTCGGGAAAATAGTCGATGCCGAACAATTTCAGCCCAGTGTGGAAGGCGCGGAAGGTGCGCAGCGAATTGACGTGCCCGTCCCAGGGGCAGAAGCTGCCGCCGGAGACCTCCGGCCCGATCAGCGGCAGCATCTTCTTGACCTCGGAGGCCGACAGCATCTCCATCCTGTAGTCAGCCGCGCCGACCTGGTTGTGCATGCGCGTCACAAGCTGCGCGCGCTGCGCAAACTCATTCTCGCCAAGCGTCAGGTGGAAACCGCCATTCTGCTGCAGGGCGACGTCGAGCCCGGTCTGGTTCTTCAATTCGGCGGCGAGCTTGCCCCAGGTTTCGGAGGCCCGCATGGTCCAGCCGGTATAGGCCGGCATGCCGAGGCCCTTGCTCTGCACCCAGACCAGCGCGAAGTTTGCCCGCGAGGCGCGCTTGGCGATGTCGCCCTCGTCGAGGACAACGACCCGCTTTCCGAGCCGGCCAAGACCCCAGGCGATAGCGGAGCCGAGCAGTCCGCCGCCCACGACCGCGACGTCATAGTCTTTTGACATATGGGTTCTCCTAGCGCCCCGGGTCGTTCTTGCCGGCCAGCACGCGGTCGAGCCCGTAGAAGCGGTCGAGCAGGATCAGGGCGGTCATGGTGATCGCGATCACGCTGGCCGAGACTGACGTCACCAGCGGATCGATGTTGTCCTGGATGTAAAGGAACATGCGAACCGGCAGCGTCTCGGTGCCGGGTGTGGCCAGGAAGACGGTCATGGTCAGATCGTCAAAGGACTGAATAAAGGCGAGCGCCCAGCCGCTGATGACGCCCGGCAGGATCAGCGGCAGCGTCACGCGGCGGAACAGCGTCCAATCGCCGGCGCCGAGCGAGACCGCGGCCATCTCGATCGAGCGATCCATGCCGGTCGCCGCGGCCAGCGTCAGCCGCAATGCGAACGGAAACACCACCACCACATGCGCGACCAGCAATCCTGCGAAACTGCCGCCAATGCCGATCGCCGTGAAGAAGCGCAGGAAGGCGATGCCGAGCACGACATGCGGGATCATCAGCGGCGACAGGAACAACGCTGCGAGCGTGTCGCGGCCACGAAAACTGTAACGCGCGATGGCAAGCGCCGCCGGCACCGCGAACAGCACCGCCACCAGCGAGGACAGCGCACCCAACCCGAGGCTCACCCAGAACGCATGGACGAACTCGGGATAGTTCGCGATCGCCCTGAACCAGCGCAGCGAGAAACTGGTGGTCGGCAGCGACAAATAGCCCTCGGGCGTGAAAGCGACGAGGCAGACCACCAGGATCGGCGCCAGCATGACGACAACGAAGATCGTATGGAAGATCAGCGCGAGCGGGCCGTTGGTCCTCATCGGAACACCTCGGCATAGCGCCGCTCGATCAGCGCGTTGCTGCCGACGACGATCAGCACCAGCGCCACCAGCAGCAGGACCGCCACCGCCGCACCGAGCGGCCAGTTCAGCGTGTTGAGAAACTCGTCATAGGCGAGCGTCGCCGCGACCTTGAGCCGGCGGCCACCGATGATGGCGGGCGTCGCGAAAGCGCTGGCCGACAGCGAGAACACGATGATCGCGCCCGACAACACGCCCGGCATGATCTGCGGCAGCACGATGCGGCGGATGATCGTGAACGGGCCGGCGCCGAGCGACAGAGCGGCGTTCTCGATCTGCGGGTCGACGCGCTGCAGCGCGGCCCAGACCGACAGCACCATGAACGGCATCATCACATGCGCGAGTGCGATGACGATGCCGGTCTCGGTGAACATGAAGGGCAGCGGCGAGCCGATCAGTCCGAGCGACATCAGGAGCTTGTTGACCAGCCCGTTATTGCCGCCGAACAGCAGCGCCCAGCCCAGCGTGCGCGCCACCACGGAGATCAGCAACGGGCCAAGGATCACCAGCAGGAAGAAGCTCTTCCAGCGTCCGCTCATGCGGTTGAGGATGTAGGCCTCCGGCGCGCCGAGCACGGCGGTGATCAGCGTCGTCAGCAGCGCGATGCGGAACGTCCGCCAGAACATCTCGGCAAAATAGGGATCGGTGGCGACCTCGTGCCAGTTCTTCAGGATGAAGACCGGCTCGATGCCCTTGTACTGGCCCCAGTCGTGGAACGAGAGCATCACCGTCATGGCAAGCGGAATCACCAGAACGCCGACGAACAGCATCAGCGCGGGCGCGGTCAGCAGCCACGCCGTGCGCGCATCGCGCCCGTCCGTCGCAGGTGCTGCGCTCATGCGGCGCCTCCGGCGCGGCGCAGGCTCATGTCCTCCGGCCGCCAGGCGAGCCGGACGGCCTCGCCCTCCGCGGGTTGCGGCTGGCCGTCGTTCTGGCGGATCACGATCACCGCGCCGCATTCGCTCTCGCACTGGAACAGCCAGTGATTGCCCTGGAAGATGCGGGTGACGATCTTCGCCGCGAGCCCGGCGTCGCCGAAGCCGATCCTTTCCGGGCGGATGCTGACCGTCACCGGACCCGCAAGGCCGGCCGGCGCCGGCGCGCTCCAAGAGCCCGCGATCAGCTGTCCCGGCGTGGCGGTCCGGTCGATGGTCGCGGCGAAATCATTGGTCTTGCCGAGGAACTGGGACACGAAGGCGGAAGCCGGCCGCTCATAGGTTTCCTGCGGCGTTCCGATCTGCTCGATGCGGCCCTGGCTCATCACCACAATCCGGTCGGACAGCGACATCGCCTCGTTCTGGTCGTGGGTGACGAGAATCGTGGTGGTGCCGAGATTTCGCTGGATCTGGCGCAGCTCGATCTGCATCTCCTCGCGCAGCTTGGCGTCGAGGTTCGACAGCGGCTCGTCGAGCAGCAGCACGCTCGGCCGGATCACGAGCGCGCGGGCAAGCGCGACGCGTTGCTGCTGACCGCCGGACATCCGGCGCGGATAACGCTCCTCGTAGCCGGCGAGCCCGACCATGGCCAGCGTGGCGCGGACGCGCTCGCTGCACTCGGACCGCGGCACGCGCCGCATCTCGAGGCCAAAGGCGACGTTCTCGGCCGCCGTCATATGCGGGAACAGCGCATAACTCTGAAATACGATGCCGAGCCCGCGCTTCGCCGGCTGCACCACGGTCAGGTCGTGTCCCTCGAGCCGAATCGCGCCGCGCGTGGGATCGAGGAAGCCCGCGATCATCTGCAGTGTCGTGGTCTTGCCACAGCCCGACGGACCGAGGAAGGAGACGAACTCGCCCTTGCCGACGGTCAGACTGAAGTCATCGACCACAGTCTGCGCGCCGAACTGTTTTGCGACACGGTCGAGCTCAAGAAAGGACATGGATGCTTCCGGGTGCTGCTGTGGCAAAGCGCGACGATGGGCCTGCGGCGTCGCGCGGAGCCATCGCCGAAATCGTGTCCGCCGGCGCCGAGCTGTGGCTCAGCTCTTGGCTCAGCGCTCGACCTCGCGATTCCAGCGCTTGGTCCATTCCTCGCGCTTGTCGTTGATGACGGTCCAGTCGGGCGTATAGAGTTTTGCGGCGCGCTCGCCGATCGGCGCCATCTTGCCGAGCTCCGGCGGGACCACGACCGACTTCAATACCGGGCCGTAGCCGTAGTCCTTCAGCAGCACGAGCTGTATTTTCGGCTCGAGCAGCGTCTTGACGAATGCCGAGGCAAGCGGCGATGCGTTTGGCTTGGTGATCGGACAGGCGGTCGTCAGCAGCGTGGCCGCACCTTCCTTCGGATAGACGAAGTCGACGGGGAAGCCGGTGTTGGCGAAGCTCTGGACCCGGGCCGTGCCCCACACGGCCAACACGGCCTGGCCGGACTGGAACAGCTCGGTCATCTTGCCCGGCGAAGGCTCATAGGCCAGCACGTTCGGATTGACGTCAGCCTTGATGATCTTGAAGCCGGCGTCGACGTTGGCCTCGCTGCCACCGTTCATCCGGGCGAGCATCAGCAATGTGTGCAGACCATAGGTGTTGTTGATGGGCGGAATGACCAGTTGCTTCTGATATTTTGGATCCTTGAGATCGTTCCAGGAGGTCGGCGGTGCCCAGCCTTTCTCCGCGAAGATCTTGGTGTTGTACATCAGGCCGGTTGCGACCAGACCAATGCCAACCGCGCGGTCGTCCTTGAAGCGTGCGGCCTCGTAGATATCAGCGGGAAGGCCTTCGAGCTTGCCGCAGAAGCCGAGCTGGATGGCCTGGTACATCGGACCGTCATCGACGATCGCCACATCGATCTGCTGGTTGCCCTTCTGCGCCTGCAGCTTGGCGAGCGTGTCGGTCGAGTTGCCGGCGACATATTCGACCTTGACGCCGTTCGCCTTTTCGAAGGCCGGGATGACCTCGTCGCGGATCGTCTTCTCAAACGAGCCGCCGTAACCGGCGACATAGAGCGTCTTCTGCTGCGCCAGACCCGCCGTCGGGGCTAAGGCGATCGCGGCAATGCTGACGGCTCCGACAAGGGCGAGATGCTTCATATCGATTGATCTCCAATAGTCCGTTTGTGGGTAACATCCAGAGCGCATCCTTGTTCTGACCGGCTCTCGGTATCGCGGTACGACGCAACTTCGGATCCGCGTGGAAATTTGGCCTTCACCGGTCCGCTCCCGACCGGCGTCGCCCAAAAAATCAGCTACCTCCACCCTTGATGAAAAAGATCGCAATCCACGCTTTCGTCGTCCAATTAATAATGGCACCCTCTTCATGCCAGAATGTTATGGATGGAGTGAAGATGGCGCGGATCAATTCGCGGCAGGTCGAGGCCTTCCGCGCGATGATGCTGACAGGCAGCGTGACGGAAGCGGCAAAGCTGATGGCTGTGACGCAGCCGGCCGTCAGCCGGTTGCTGCGCGACTTCCAGGCGCTGCTGAAAATGGAGCTGTTCGACAAGCGCGGCACCGGACTGGTGCCGAGGGCTGCCGCGACGGCGCTCTACATGGAGGTCGAACGGTCCTTCGTCGGTCTGGAGCGGATCGCGGCGGCAGCCGAGGAAATCCGCAGCCGCCGGACCGGCACGCTGCGGATCGCGGCCCTGCCGGCGCTGTCCAACGGCTATCTGCCGAGGCTGTCCGGGCGATTCCTGATGGAGCGGCCAAACCTCAATCTGTCGTTCTTCGGCGTGATCTCACCGATCGTGGTCGACTGGGTGTTGAACAACCAGTGTGACATCGGCTTCGCCGAAGTGCCGATCGCCCATGCAGGCCTGTCGAGCGTGCGGTTGCCGGCGCCGGCCCGCGTCGCGGTTCTGCCAGCCGGACACCGGCTCGCGGCCAAGGCGACGCTGCAGCCGCGCGATTTCGAAGGTGAGACCTTCGTGTCGCTGACGGCGGGATCGACCGGCCGGCATCTGATCGACCAGGCCTTCAATCGCGACGATGTCCGCCGGGTTCTTCGGGTCGAGACCAGCCTGTCCGAGATCATGTGCGGGCTGGTGTCATCCGGGCTCGGGGTTGCGATCTGCGATCCCTTTACGGCGCAGGAGTTCGAGAGCCGCGGCGTCGTGGCGCGCCCTTTCCTGCCGCGGATCGATTTCGAATTCGCTGCGGTGTTTCCGCCACAGCGCAGTCCCTCGCCAGTGGCTTTGGACCTGGTGGAAGCCATGCGGCAGTCGCTCAGCGAGATGAGCAACCCGCCGCAAGCGTAGGCCCGTCTTACCAGTTACGCTGGGCGCGGAAGGCGAGAGACAATGTGCCCTGATCCTTGAGTTCGTACAGGGCTGCCGGCTTGACACTGACGGCCGGCAAGGCGGCGACGCCGGAATATTGCTGATCCACCAGCGTGTACATCAGCTCACCGGTGAAAGTGAGGTTCTTCACCGGGGACCAGCGCGTGTTGGCGCCGATCTGCGCGACGTTGAAGTTCGGGTTGCAGGTCGAGCCGGGCGTCAGGAAGGTGGCGACGGTGGCGCAGATATAACCTCTTGCCGTGGCATTGTAGCTGACCGACGTGTAGGAGCCGAAGAGCGCAGAATTCCACTGGTCGTTCCAGTTGTGCGTGTAGCCCGTACGAAAGCCCCACAGCTTGGTCGTCTCGATCCCATTGCCGGTCGTGAAAATGCCGTCAGAAACGCCCCCAATACTCAGCCCTTGGTAAACGCCAGCCAGGCCGCTGCTGCCATACATGGCGACGGTGGGCGCGACCAGACTCTGCCAGACGTAACGGCTGGCACCGTCCGAATAGCCAAATGAAATATCGATGTCGTCGCCCGGGCCGGTCGGCAGGTTCTTGATCGTCATGGCCAGTTGACCAGCCCAGCCCCACTTGTCGCTGGGATGACCTGAAGTTTCTGTCCCGCCGTAATAGGCCGCGTGGATGTTGTGCGCGGCTACCGAGGCCTGGAACATGCCCCAAGCCTGGTCGACGCGAAGCATGCCGACGATGTCCGGAGACCGCGTGCCGCCGAAGGCATTGGCGCCATACACGCCGCCCGCGAAGTTGGCCGCGGTGAGGGTGGACGCGTTCCACAAATTGGTCTGGTAGTAGGTGACTTGATCCTGCAACGAGATCGCACCGGTGATGCCCTGACCAAAATCCGCCGTATAGGAGAACTGGTTCACGCCTGTCGTGTCGGAGTGGCCGCCGAGCAGCGCGTCAGTGATGTTGGCGGGATAGCCGGCGAATGGTGTGTCGAACTGGGATATTGCCCTGCCGATCGTGAAGCCGGCGAACTGGATGAACGCGAGGTTGAGGGCGAACGAACCACCGGATAGACCGCCGTCAGAGGGGTTACCAACACCACCAAAGCCACCAGCCTGGGCGGCCGCAGAGTAAACGGTGCCGCCAGCGCCGGTGGAGGCATAGGTACCCGAGGTCCAGGAGAAATTCGCATCGAAGTATGTACGGAGCACACCATATTCGGTCGCGGTACGCGTATCGATGTTGAGGTTTTCGCGGGCGCGCGCGAAATAGTAGTTGCTCAGCCGGCTTTTTTGACCCGCGGCGCCACTCCAGGCCGGGGTGCCCTGAATGCCACCGCCGTTGAAGGTGACATCGGCGCGCAGGTATCCGCCGAGCTTGAAGCAGGTGTCGGTACCCGGGATGAAGTAGAAGCCATTTCCATAGAGGGAGCATATCCTGACATATTCGACCGCCTTGGCCTTGACTGGAAGATCCGCGGCCTGGGCTCCGCCCGTGGCGACGAGACATGCTACCGAGGCAAGCACTGCGCTGTTGATTGACTTCATGGTCCGCTTCCCTGCTGTTTCGGAGGGACCTCGTTCAGGCCTCGCTCCGAAACGATTCGATTATCTTAGGTCACAGATTTAGGTAACGATCCAAGCACCGGACAGTCAGCACATGTGTCTTCAGACTTCTTTCCTGGAGAGTGTTACGCGAAAGGCACAGGGACCGGCTTCCCTCATAAAATGGAAGCACTGCTCTGCGTCGTTTGGAGTGCTGCGCGCCTTGCGCTGGCGATGATCGCGGAAACCGAGCGGGCGCTGCTGGAGGCACAGATTGCAACGATGCCGGCCTCCGCTGAGACGGCCATCGAAAAAGATCAGGCCGTCGACACTACCGCTCATCGCGATGAGTGGTTGTCGTCACCGGGACTTCAGCAACCGGGATCGTTTTGGCACCTCAGGCTCTGGAAACGCTCAGGGCGGCACCACTGTTCGTAGAAGGAAAAAGCCCCAGCTCGGAGGCTTGCGAGCTGAGGCCAAGGCTTGCTGGACCAGATGCGCTGAAAGCCCAGCGGCGTGAGCATAGGCTCCGATCGCGCCCTGATCTATCATCCGTTTGATTTACCTCGGATTTTCCAAACACAGAGGATTGGAACAGAGTAAGGTTCCATACGCCGTTCTCACGCGGGAGTTATTCCGTATGCCTCGCTCCCCGTCCATCGTGCCGCATCGCGGCGATCACGACATCTATCTGGTGCTAAACGATTTTGGCAGGCTCGGACGCGCCTGGTGCGAGGCAGACGAGGAAGGCACCGACCGCGAGGCGCTGATCCGCCGTCTCCTGGAAGACCAGTTTAGCCATCCGGTGCGGATCGTCGCCTTCAATACTGCCGAGGGCTGGTCGCGCGACGTCACGGTCGATATTGCCGACGAGTTGCGTCGGCGCTTTCCTGAATTCGATGAGGTGCCGCTCTCGGTGCAGGAGTTCCTGGAAACCGCTGTCCGACGCTGAGCTGTAGCGGGACCATTGTCGTCCTCAACACTCACACCGCCGAGATCGAGGGAGCTCAGTAATCCTTCCTGAGTACCCAATCGGTCATGTCGCGTTTCGCTTAAACCGGGAGCCTGGCTATGCGACCAAAACGATCCCTTGCCGGCATCGTGCCAGGTCTCATGCGCTACAACGCCTTCGTCATCCAGGTCGCCACTCCAGGCACGAGATAGACCAGCGCGAGAACTGCTATGCTGATGACGAGGTATGGCACGACCGCCTGGAAGATATGCCCCATCGATACTTGAGGCGGCGTCACCCCCTTCATCGTCATCAGCAACAGGCCGTGGGGCGGCAGCAGCATTCCCAGTTGCATGCAGATCAGGAACAGCACCCCAAACCACACCGGGTCGATCGCAAGTGAGTTCACCAGAGGCATGAAGATGGGAAGCGTGATCAGCATCATGCTGACCTGATCGATGAAGACGCCGAGCGCGATCAGGATCAACAACATGACGATGACCAGGGCGTTGGCCGAAAGCCCGCTTTGCGTGATGATGTTGACGATTCCATTCGTGGCGCCGGAAAACGACAATATTTGAGAAAAGGTCGTTGCTCCGATGATGATGAAGAGAATCATCCCGGAAATAAGCACCGTGCCATGCAGGGATTGCCACAGAACTTTCGGCGTCAACGCTCGGTAGACGCCTGCGAGGACGATCGTCGCGAAAGCGCCGATCGCAGCAGACTCCGTCGGCGTTGCCCAGCCGGCCACCATCGCACCGACGACGAGCCCGAAGATCGAAACCAGCGGCACCACGTAAAGTACGAGGGGACTGAACCTCGCCCATCCGCTGTATTCCCTGAAATCGCTATCGGGCGCCAATTCCGGCTTGGACAATGTGCGCAGGATAATCCACCCGACGAAGAGAACCGAAAGAATGATGCCCGGCATAACTCCCCCGATGAGGAGTTTGGAGATCGAAATGCCGGAGAGACTCCCCAACAGAACGGCAAGGGCGCTCGGCGGAATCAGCATATCAACCGCGCCGATGGCCATGATGGGCCCCGTTGCCATCGTGGGATGATAGCCCCTCGACAGCATGATCGGCACCATCAGGCTGCCGAGCATCGCCGTCGTTGCGATTGTCGATCCCGAAATCGCGCTGAACACGGTTCCCGCCACCACCGCGACCACCGCAAGTCTGCCCGGGACATGCTTGATAACCCTCTCGATGCCGTCGATGACCTTGACCGCCAAACCGGTGTGAAAAAGCACTTCGCCCATCAGAACAAAGAGCGGAATCGGCGTCAGGGAGAACGTGGTGATCGAGGAGACCGAGCTGCGCACGAGCTGGGACAGGCCGGCTTCACCGGCCATAAAAAGGTAAGCTCCGATCAGATTGATGAGGAGAAACGCAAAACCGACCGGCAATCCGGCGAACATCAGGACGGTTGATCCACCAAGCAGCAACCAGGCGGCAGCTTCCCAACTCATCATGACACCGACACCTGCTCGCTGCGCGGCTGCCGAGGTCCGCCAAGGAGGCTTCGCAGCCGGAAGATTGCCTCGAGCGACAACAGCACAAACACAAACGGCAGTGGCGCCAGGCTCCACCACTCCGGATAAACCACCGTTTTGATGAGCATTGCGCTGCTGCCCGCACTTCGCCCGGTAACAACGAGGCCGTACCAGACCATCGCCACGCAACAAGCCAGCATCGCGCTGGCTGCAACCAACTCCATCAGCCAGCCGATCCGGGCCGGCACCATGTGGAGCAGGAGATCAATCCGGATATGGCGACCGCTTCGCAGCAGATACGGCGCCGACAGCAAGGTCATCAGGTAGATCGCAGACTCGGACAAGTCGCTGGCCAAAGCGAAGCCGCGCGGCATCCCTGGCACGGCCACATTGCGCAAGAACACGTCAACGCAAATGACCGACATCATCCCGAACAGTAACGCACATGCCAGGGATACCAACGCGAGGCAAAGCTTGCCAATCGACCGATCCAGCACATCCATTGACCACACTCTCGACACTGGCGGACGTCGCAAATATCAGCGATTCCCGAACAACGCTTTCAGCTTTTCAGCATGCACCGGGCTCGCCTTGCTCGCAGCCGCCCAGGCGACGCTATAGGCGGTATCGACGAAGACCTTCGCTTTGTCGCCATCCAGCTTGATCGTCTGGATGCCGGCATCCGCCTGCCGCTTTTCCTCATCGACGGCGTACTGCTTCCAGAAGCCGTTGCCGGCCTCCAGCTCCAACGCCATGCCGTTCAGGAAGTCACGCTGCTTCTCGGTAAGGCCCTTCCATTTGTCCAGATTGACGATGATGGAAACCTCCGCATCGTAAAAGCCCGGATCGACGCGAAATTTGGTGTGCTGCTGCCAGTTCAGGTCGAACAACCCGCCGATCGGCCAGCCATAGCCATCAACAACCCCTCGCTCCAGCGCCGTATAGACTTCACCTGGAGCCGTCGTGACGACATTCGCGTTAAGCGCCTGAAAGAACTCGCGATAAACTGGTGTGATCCGGATCTTGAGGCCGGTAAGGTCCGCCTTGTCGATCTTCTTGTTGAGATAGAGATGGAACGGCTGGTTCTCGACCATCCGTGCCAGGTACTGCATGTTGGCTTTCTCGTTCCACACCTTGTTGATGTAGTCGAAGGCTCCGTTCTTTCGTTGCTCAGCGACCGGCCTTTCAGCGAGCTTCAACATGTCGGCTTCGGGCATGACATTGGTGTAAAAAGCCCCCGTCGACAGGGCTATGTCGACGACACCCGTCTTCACCGCGTTGCCGACTTCAAATGTGGGAATGGCGCGCGGGCCGCCAATGAAGTTTATCTGCAGGACCCCTTTGCCGCGCTCGTTTACCGATTTCACCCACTTCAAAAGATGAGAAACGTAAAAACTGTTTTCCGGAAAGGCCGTAACGAGACGCAGCGACACTTCCTGCGCCATTGCAGAGGCCTGAAACAGGATCAGGCACGCCACCGCACCCAACAGACGTACGAGCTTCATTTTGTACTCCCCCTATTATCTTTGTCCGGTATCTTCAGAAGCTTAGCTGAACCTTCATGGATCGGCTGCGATCTCCCGCAACCTCGAAGGCGTGTATCGCCTCTTCCAGTCCAAAAACGCCGGTCAGCAGCGGCGCCAGATCCACCCGTTTCTGGTTGATGAGGTCGACGGCGAGACCGAATTCTTCATGGAAGCGGAAGGTGCCGCGCATCTCGATCTCCTTGGCCACCACCATGTTTTGCGGGATCGAAACGTCGCCGCCGAGGCCGAGCTGAACCAGGATGCCGCGCGGCTTGAGCACCTCCAGCCCCGAGCGGACCGCCCGTTCGTTGCCGGACGCCTCGAACTGGACATCGAAATAGCCCTTGTTGGCCGAATAGGCGCCGAGCTGATCGGGCGCGTCAGCGACATTGATCACCCGGTCCGCACCGAGCCCCAGCGCTTTCTGGAGCACCGCGGCCATGACGTCGGTCGCAACGATCTCCCGCGCACCGTGCAGACGCGCCGCCACGATCGCCAGGGCGCCGATCGGGCCGCATCCCGTCACCAGCACCCGCTTGCCGAGCAGCGATCCGGCACGGTTGACCGCATGCAGGACGACAGCAAACGGCTCCGCAAAAGCCGCCTCGTTGATCGAGATGCCGTCGGCGACCTTGTGGCATTGCCAGGCTTCCGCGACGAGGCGCTGGCGAAACGCACCCTGGATATGCGGCATCGGCATCGCGCTGCCGTAGAAGCGCATGTTGAGGCAATGGTTCTGCTGGCCCTTCAGGCAATAGTCGCAGGCATTGCAGGGCCGGCTCGGCGAGACCGCGACGCGGTCGCCGATCGCAAGCCCGGATACCGACGCCCCCAGCGCCTTGATGGTCCCGGCCACTTCGTGACCGAGGATCATCGGCTCGCGCACCCGCACGGTGCCGAAGCCGCCATGGTTGAAATAATGCAGATCCGATCCGCAGATGCCGCCGGCCTCGACGGCGATCTCGACCTGTCCCGCGCCGGCGGCCTCAGGTTCGCGTTCCTCGACCCGCAGATCGCGGGCGGCATGGATGACGACGGCTTTCATGGTGGAACTCCCGCAGCACGAACCTTACAGACTGGTGGTGATCCCGCCATCGACATAGAGCGTGTGCCCGTTGACAAAGGACGACGCCTTGCCGGACAGGAACACGGCGGCGCCGACCAACTCCTCGACATTGCCCCAGCGTCCGGCGGGGGTTCGCTTTTCGAGCCAGCCCGAGAATTCCGGATTGTCCACCAGCGCCTGGTTGAGCGGGGTCTTGAAGTAACCCGGCGCGAGCGCGTTGATCTGCAGGCCGTATTTGGCCCAGTCGGTGCACATGCCGCGGGTCAGGTTCTTGATCGCCCCCTTGGTTGCGGTGTAGGGCGCAATGCCCGGGCGCGCGAGCTCGCTCTGCACCGAGGCGATGTTGATGATCTTGCCCCGGCCGCGTGGGATCATGTGACGGGCGACGGCCTGGCCGACATAGAACGCGCTCGAAATGTTGGTGGCGAGCAATTGATCCCATCTCTCGACGGGAAAGTCTTCCAGCGGCGAGCGGAACTGCATGCCGGCGTTGTTGATCAGGATATCGATCGGCCCGGTATTCTGCTCGATCGCCCCGACGCCGTCCTTGGCGGCCTGCGCGTTCGTGACGTCGAATCCGGCGACCGATACCTTGTGTCCGGCGGACTTGAGTTTCGCCGCGGCCGCCTCCAGCTTGCCTGCGTCCCGACCGTTGAGGACGATCTCGGCGCCGTGTTCGGCAAGGCCCTGCGCCAGCGCAAAGCCGATGCCCTGCGACGAGCCGGTAATGAGCGCCCTTTGGCCGGTCAGTTGGAAAAGTTCAAATGCCATGTAACGACCCCTGCTGGCGTCGGGGGCAACAGCTTACCGCCCGAGCGACTCCTTGATACCGCTCAATCCAGGCCGCAGGAAGGGGGCGGAATGGTGTTGCGGGCTGGCTCGAACGCGACGAGTTCGGCTTTGTCGACGACCAAAAGCGCCTGGACCGTATCGCGGCTCATGATGCGCGTTGGCGCCTGGGGTGAACGCCGCTCGGCTATCTCACGGCTGCATCGAGCCACCCCGGCACCGGTCGCCCCTGACTCGACAGGTAACGCGCCAGCGCGGTGACAACCGGCATCACGGCGGGCCGCAAGGTCATGCGGTCGCGCCATGCAAGCAGCCTCGGTGTCTCCTGCCCCAGCACCGCTCCCATGCGTTCGCCGAACAGGGCAGCCATGTAGAACGCAATATCGGCGAAGGTGTAGTCGCCGGCGAGCCATTCGCGATCAGCCAGCAGCGCATCCATCTCCAGGTAATAGCGTGACGCATTGTCACGTGCTGCGATCGCGGCCGGGTCGTCGGGCCTGTCCTGCAATCCCATCAACCTAACGACGTGCGGGAAGTAGATTTCATCAGACCTCATCTCGAGCAGGCGTGCGGCGGCCCGCGCTGCCGGCTTGCGGGGCCACAGCGGCGGCGCCGGTTGCACGTCCTCCAGGTACTCGAAGATCTGTGTCGAGTCGAAAATCTCCACGTCACCGTCGATCAGCACCGGCACCTGCCGCTTCGGATTGACCCGCAGCACCTCGGGATGTTTCGGCTCGTAGCCGCGGTCGCGATCGTACGGCACCATGACCAGCTGGAAATCGATTGCCTTCTCGATCAGGGCAATCTGGACCTTGGCACCAAACATGCTAAGCGCTGCGGAATAGAGGATCATCATTTCCAACTTCTTGTCATTCCGGGTTTGCGACCGGGTGGGATGAACGCTTGCGCCATGGTCCAATGCATCACAGTTTGATGTCAACGCAAAACCGCAGGAGACCCGCGAAGTGACCGAAGCCTGGCCGGATCCGCGCGACAATCCCGTCGAGCATCCTTGCGGGCGATTGCCTCTCCCCTGCTTTGGTGAGAAGCCGCCGGCGCCACCGCAGATTGGCACATTTCCATCGCCGATTTACGTTCCCATTTTGAAGGCGTGAGAGCTCTTTTCCCATAAGGATCTGCTTAGCGAATACAGACACTCCGCAAAAAGCAAAGCGCCTACTCCATAGACAAACACATAGGCGACGATGAACGTGTCGATGCTCCAATGAAACAGAAACATAAGAGCGCTGATCAGCACCATCCCCGCAAGGGTAATGTTGGCGCGACGGGCGAGCGCCTCAAATTTTCCCGCGCCGACCAGCACATATGCGCACGTGTTTTGTATCAGCATGAACACGAGCATTGCACAAATTGCCATGCGCATAATAGGCGAGACTATTCCGCTATGGTTCAAAATCGTACCAAATATCCTTTCGCCGAACATGGAGACCGCGACAATGCCCACGGTCATCGGCAATAAACCCAACACGAATCCGGCCGCGGTTGCTCTTCCTAATCCGGACGCATTTTCGTTATGTAGCGCGCGCGTTTGGTGAGGGAGGACCGTCTCTGCGCCAATCAGGTAGGTCATCATCGCGAAGCGCGTCACCTTATAGAACATATCGAACGCGACAATTGCCGATCCATCCCCTGTGGCAGACAGCAAATAATACGGAAAAATGCTGATCACAAACTCAGCCGATAACAACACGACTGCCGCGCGCGCGTCCCGTAATTTGCGCCTCAGAAAAAGCAGCCCCTCGAGAAACACCCCGCTCTGCAATGCAAAGCCGTGTGGTCGGGCGAGCCAGACCAGAGCTGCTATTGACGTCACCCATATGAATAAGCTCAGCGCGCCATATGCGACAAACGAAAGGCCAAAAAGCATCGCGATCGTCACCACCAGGATCGCTACACGTCTAACCAGATCAACGCCCTCAGTCCAAACAAAGCCATCCCTGGCGTTGATGGCCATGCGAAGGGGCATACGCGGCAAAGGACAGACGGCTCCGGCGAAAATCAGGAGGTATGCGATGCCATGATGTTCGACATGAACAATGCCGGCAATGAACACCACACCCAGAATAGCGACGGCGATGGCAGCGATCGCGGTGTAGATCGTCACGCTTGCTAGCACCAGGTCGTGGTCGCCTTGATTCGCCTTACGTTTGTGAGCCTCACTCAGGTAGTGAGACCGCAGTTCAGAAAATGTCAGAACGGCAAGTCCGAGATCGCATTGCACCACAAGAGTAGCGACCGCCAGCAAGCCCGCAATAAATGCATACGACTCAAGGCCTATCGTTCGAATCAGCACATACGCCAGGACAAAACTCGATATCGCCGCAAGTGCGGTATTGAGCCCCTTCAGCACAAGAAGAGCTGGCCAGTTATGCGCGCCGCGGCCCAAGCCCGCTAGTATTGCGCTTCCCAGGCCTCGTTTGCGAATTGCTAGTGGTGGGTGAAACCAGAATAGAGACATAGCAATCATCCGCGCCCATCGGAGCCTGGCCGGCCGCACGTGGGCGAACCAGGCGAGCTATGCCTGTTTCGCCCGTATGTAAGCAACGACCGTCTGCGACCTTTTTGTAGGCGATGCCGTGCGCCTTGCAGAGCTCTATCGCCTGCCCGATACGATGCCAACGGATACAGCGCTCCAAGGCTAGAATTCACCTAGCCCTCCCGAGGTACCCACCATTGCCAATTGTCCAGTCAGCGGGGAAGTAGCTGTAATCTTTGCCACTGGCGATTGCAGTGGCTTGGTGTAGCGGCGGCACACCGCGGTCACATTCTTGTGGTCACGGAGGCTTGTGTGACGAATTTGCTCCTGGAGAACGCGAAGTCGGCTCGCGTGATCTGGTCCGAGGGAGCCTCGTCCGTCCGCGACGGCGCAGAGCCCGAGGTCCAATGCACGCTGGGCCAAGTCATCGGTCGGACTGCCAGCCGGTTCCCGGACCAGCCTGCGATCGTCTCCACCAGGTTTGCGCCGCTGACGTACCGCGATCTTCAGGACCAGTTGGACGGCATCCGCCGGCAGCTGCGTTTGGCTGGATTCGATTGCAAGGCCCGGATCGGGGTACTCATGCCGAACGGCGCGGAGGCGGTTCTCGCCATTGTGGCGGTGGCCTGCTGCAGCATCGCGGTTCCTCTTGACCCGCGACTGTCCGAGGCGGAATTCGATCAACGTCTCGACATGCTGCGCCTGGACGCGCTTCTCGCGCCGCAAGGCAGAGCCTTTGAAGCGCGTCAGGCGGCCGAGCGGAGAAGGATTGCCGTGATCGAAGCCGCTCCGATCGGACGCGGTGCACTTGGACTAAATATCGCCGTGCAGGTCTCCAGCTCCCCTGCGATCGACGCCGAGCCTGATCCGGGCTCGCCTGCCTTCATCCTGCAGACGTCGGGCACGACCGCGCAGCCAAAGCTCATTCCGTTCAGTCATAGCAATATGCTGGCGGCGGCCGCACGGCTTCAGGCCTGGTTCGGCCTCACGCCTTGGGACCGCTGCCTGAGCGTGTCGTCCCCTTACTATTCCCATGGGCTCAAAGTAACGGTCTTCACACCATTGCTGACGGGCGGCAGCATTGCTGTGCCGGCAAACAGCGCCATCCTGGCGCTCGATGAATGGCTCGATATCCTGCGGCCGACCTGGTACTCGGCGGGCCCCACGCTCCACACTGCCGTGCTGGACAAGGCAAAGAGCCTCGAGGATGCGCCGGCGGCGCACACTCTGCGGCTCGTTGTTTCGGGCGGCGCGCCACTCGCGAAGGAGGTGCAGAACGACTTGCAGCGCGTTTTGGGCGTGCCGGTGCTGGAACATTACGGCTCCAGTGAAGCTGCGCAAATCGCCGCCAATCTGCCGCCGCCCGGTCCAAACCGGCCAGGGACTTGCGGGCAACCTTGGCCTGATACGGTGGCCATTGTCGGTGAGGATGGACATCCCTTACGGGCTGGCGAGCGGGGCGAGGTCTGGGTTCGTGGCCCCACCGTGATCTCTGGCTATCTCGATGCGCCGGAACTCAATCAAGCTGCTTTCAAAGAGGGGTGGCTTCGCACCGGCGACATCGGCAGCCTCGACAAAGACGGCTTCCTGTCCCTGCACGGGCGCCTGAGCGAACTGATCAACCGCGGCGGTGAGAAGATCTCCCCCGCTGAGGTCGACTCCGCGCTGCTGCGCCATCCCGCCGTAGCCGAGGCCGCTGCTTTCGCAATCCCCCATCCACGCCTCGGCGAGGACGTCGCAGCCGCCATCGTTCGCCATCCTGGCGCGCAGGCGACACCTGCGGAGCTTCGCCAGTTCCTGCAACACGCCTTGGCCTCTTTCAAGATTCCGCGGCGCATTCTGATCCTCGACCAACTGCCAAAGGGGGCGACGGGAAAGGTTCAGCGGCGACGGCTGCGCGCGTCGCTCGACGGGCTGTCGGGCGATCAGGAGGCGATGCCCGCGCCTGCTGTGAACAAAGAGCCGTTGGATCTGGAAGCTGAATTGCTGACCCTGTGGCGGAGGCTGCTCAAGTCCGAGGCTGTGACGGTCGACGATGATTTTTTCGCCAGCGGTGGTGACTCGCTCCTGGCGATGGAAATGCTCCTCGAAGTCGAGCGGCTCATCGGGCACCCCGTACCGGAAACGATTTTGTACGGGGCAGAAACGATCCGGCAACTTGCCCCGAAAATGGCCATGCAGGCAGGCACGCCGGCGACGCCGTTCTTCCAGTTCGGTGCCGGCGGCAATCGGCCTCCCCTGTACTTCTTCAATGGGGACTTCGTCAGCGGCCACTCGTGCGTGCGGCGGGTGGTGGAACTCTTCGGGGCCGATTACCCGCTCATTTCTATCGATCCCCATGGTCTACGCGGGGAGTCGATTCCGCCGTCGATCGAGGAGATGGCCGCCGACCGCCTGCCGCTTATTTTGGAGAAGCAGAACAGCGGTCCTTTCCTCCTGGGCGGCAAATGCAACGGCGCCATGGTGGCGTTTGAAACAGCCCGCCTGCTGATGGCGGCCGGCCACAAGGTTGATAGGGTTGTGATGGTCGATCCGCCGACCGTCAGTGCCCGTCCGGCACCGCGGGCGATCCTTGGGCTGCTGAGGCCGATAGTCTCGCCTTACTGTCTGCGCTGGACCTATGAACAAATGGGGCGGCTGGAGCGGTTCTTCAAGGCGCCGACGAGCAAGCCAATGACGATCGCCAGGCTCTATGGCACTTTTTACAATAATGAGATTCCGCCGGCGTTATGGGACGCTTATTCGATCGCGATGGCGCAGTATCTTCCGGCACCGCTCCAGGTCCCTGTGACCTTTTACGCGGCCGACCACGACGGCCGGGCGTGGCGGCATCTCAGTTCTCAACTCGAAGTGATCGAGGTGCCTGGGGGACACAGTGGTTGCCTGACGATCGGCGCTGAATATCTGGTTGATCATCTGCGGCAAAGAATTGACGTTCTGGTTGACGGCGCGCCCTCTGCCGTTGAACCGCACTTTTCGCCGATCGGCTGTCACGGCGCGCAAATCGGTGGCCCCGCACTGGTCATCGAAACTTGAGGATCGGACCAGGGCGGCAGCAACGCAAATTGCGCCGTGCCAGTGCCTTGCGATGTTCAGCCAACCGGTCCGGGGATCCAATAGTCGCCGGAAAGCGGCCTGACGCTTACGCCGTAAATTACCCCGAGCTGCAGGCTTGGATCGAAATGGCGCATCGTCCGCTCATTGAGGTCAATGATGCGGCCAGGCGTCAGCGGCCCCACGTCATTTATCTTGACGATGACCTTCTTGCCTACAGCCTCAACCAGGGCATATTTCGGCCTCGCGCCATATCGGACCCCACCAAATTTCTGGCGCAGACTCGTCTTGATGGCAGCCGCCCAGACAGTGGGCTCATAGCGCTCGCCGGAGGCTGTGTTCGGGCCGCCCTCCCGCCATCCGGGCCGGAACGGATTGTACGTGGATGCTGCGCCAACGATCGCATCCCCAGAAGCGGCAATGACGACGGCGCTTGAATGAACTGCAGCCATTTCACTTCGAGCAACGGTAACAGAAATGGCAAGCAGCACTACGACGCCGCAAATTGCGGCGCTCGAGCGAAACAACATCGTAACTCCTCGATTGATTTTCTGGATCGTTCGGTTCCCGATCCCGCAAAAAATGGTCAAGCGAACGCGGATGCGTTAACGAGCTTGCACCGATTTTGCGGATTCGTGCCGACACTGGCGACGGAACCGTTGTGGGAACCAGGATGGTCCTCCCACAGGTGTCTTTCCCACCGACTAAGAAAGAAATTGCGTCAGCAGCATGACTGAATAGAGGCGCTTGGTGAGGGCGTGAGCAGGAGCACGCGTCTGGCCGATGTCGGCTCGGGTCACAAGCAGACGTTCCAGCTGATCCATGAGCAAGTCTGCTTCGGCCTCACCAGCGGACATGAGAGGCGACGGCGACACGTGATCAGGTAAGCGTCTCATCCGGATGTGAGCAAGAGAAGTCTGCCTCGGTCCGTCGAGAAGCGGTCGAGGACGAATTGAGAGGCGTCAAACAATCGGGGAATTCGTCGGCCGGATTCCACTGCCGGCCCACAGCTCAGCGGGATCGAAATTTGTCTCCGTTGAAAATCTCCTCACAACGGGCGTTTCAGCGGTTAGCTGAGTGGAGCACTCCTGTGGTCCCTGGCTGCCCTCGGGTGCCAACGTCTGCCCTGCATCGTGGGCAGGCAAGCCAATTATCAGTCGCATTGGTCTCACTTCCAGAAGCGTACAGGTTGCTGCAAACTGCATATGTAATCTCGCGATTCGTAGATGTCTTGAGGACCCATGAACGAGACCTTGATATCCGCCTGCACGATGTTTCTCATTCCAGCGACGCTCTTGTTTGGCGCTTTAGGTGTCGCGAACTCGTCCTTTCTCAAGATGCTGGTCTGCTTGCTTGGCATCGCCACGACAGGGTTATGGCTTTACCGGATATGGTGGTGGGCAAACCTGTCTTTGATTGATCGCAGAACGGCGCTCGGTCTCGCGGGCATGTTTGCGTGCGCATGGCTGGTGACATTCCTGGTGCAGTTGAAGAATGTGTTCTCGTCGCGCTGACTGGCTTCGTTCCGTGGGGTGCATCGGCTGACAGCACCTTGGCTCACGACGTCGTCGGCGAGGGTGGTGTAATCGTCTCGGTCGACAACATCCGTTATCGCGCATCGATCCGGGTCACCGCTGCCTTCCCGAATTGCGGCTCGCTATTGGTGCCCGGCAAGGATTTGCGCGGCAGCGCCGATGCCTTGCCGGAAGGCCTCGTCGAACGTGACAGCCGCAAGCTGCCATTGCTGCGACCTGCCCTGCCAATCGAGCTGCCAGTCCGAGTTCCACCGCAGCTCCTGATCGTCCCAGACGAGGCGCACGATCAGCACGACCTCTCCGCCCCGCCCGGCCACGGCTTCAGCGATCTTCGCGGGCGCGATGCCCGCAAGCGCAAGCTCATTGGCGCCGACGCCGGCGAGCGCTGCGGCATCGGGCAGCACGATGGGCATTCCCCGCTTGGCCGCGGCCGCCAGGAGGGCAGCCCGCTGCAGATCCGTCTCTTTCGAGTCGCCTGCAACCACGTATCGTCGCGCGCCCGGCTGCATCTCCACGAAGACGCCAAGCACCGGGCGGCGGGTAAGCCATGGCTTGACGCCCAGCTTGGCAAGCATGCCGTTGATGGCGGCCTCGTCGAACTCGGCCGTCAGAATGAAGGAGCGGTCGCGGGTGCCCTGCTCGTCGTTCTTCGGCTTGCCGCCCTTTTCATCGCGGTAGGAAAAGTCCCGAACCAGTTTCGCAGCATCGGCCTTGTATGGGTCGAGACGCGGGTCGCCCGCGAGCCGCAGCGTGCCGCTTACTTTGATGAGAACGTCTTCCAGGCACGATGCGAAGCCGAGGATACGGTTTACCTCGCCCTGCCCCGTCACGATGGTCTGCGCGCGATAGAGTTCTGCCGGCGGAATAGCGTTCGTCGCGTTGGCGAGCCCCGGTTGCTGTGGCGTGTCGGCGGCGACGGCGGGGAGCGCGAGCAGCACTACCGCCGCGATTGCCGCCAGAAAGCAGGGAATGGAGCGTGTCGTCGCTGGATGCATCCTCAAGGCCGAAAGCCCTCACTTGATGTTGGCGACGCAATGCTGATCGCACCCGTCTCCAGGCAAATCCTCTCCTGACTGGGTATTCTACAGGGAAACTGACGATATTGGGGGCCAGCGAGCGCTGCCTTGCAGTTTCCGATTAGAGCACGAACGTGACCAGTTGATACAGCGCATAGGCCAGTTGCACGCCCAACACGGCCAAGGCTACGATCATCAAAAAGGAGCTGAAATGCATGAGGGTTGAAACCAATATGCCCTCTTGAACTGATTGTTCTCGCAAGAAGACTTCGAACTGATCAGTACGTCATGCTGCCCTACAAACGTTTGGCAGTTCGAGAAGGAGGCTTCCGCCGCCGCGGAAGTAATGTCATTGCCGCGAACCTCTTCTTGGCCGGAGGTCGCTTGTTGGACGGAAGTTCACGCCTACGTGCCGTAGAAAATCTTCATCCCCCACACCACGACGACGACGGCCGACACCAGCGTGGCCGCCGTCAAGATACTTTCTAAGGAAGCGACTCTCATACTACTACTCCGCTTCCCAGCCCCGTTTGCGGTCTAGTTGATTCGTTCGGTCCGCCGCAATCGCGCGGGCGACTGTGTTGAGCGCTCGCATGGCAATTGTGGTTTGCGGGCCACATCATTCCCGTAGAATTACTGGCGCAGCGAGTGGGATTCGAACTCCCGGTACGGCCGGGCGGCAGTCGTGATCAAACCAGTCTCCACCGATAGTCTCCGCAAAACGGGAACATCCGACATCGGCGACTTCCACCCCAGGAGCGGCGAACAGGGAGTCTGGAGACGAAATCGAATGCGCGAAAAGCCGGGATGCCCGGCCCTATCTCGCGTTTCTTGGGAAGCCTCGCCGAACGCCGGAATCGCTGGCTGGGGCGGGAGGGTACTCAGCCCGATGGGCTCCACCATCAACCAATTGAAAACGCTACAAAAATTGGTGCGATTCTGGGGTAGTAACGGGGGGCGTCCGACAGAAATCCGCCTACGCTGTTCCTACGACGTCCTTCTTGTGGAACAGCTTTCGAGGCCTCGATAGGGTACCCCATTATAGGCGGAGCAATGAAGCCGGCAGCGGCGCCCAACCCCGTTCAAGTCGCGGGACTGCCCGCATTCTGAAACCTCCGGAGTGCAGAGCATCGGCGATGAGCGGTGCGCTGCCGCGGGAGCCCTACAATGAGAGGCCCGTCATCTTGAGCACAGCCTCGGGCCGTTCACCCTGGACTGCGATCTTCGAAAGCGCTCTTGCGATCTCCTCCAGATCTGTTGCCGTGAGCGTCACGTCGACCGTGCCGCGCTTCTCCTCCAGACGATGTAGCTTGGTGGTGTCGGGGATCGACGAAGAACCGGTAATGAGCCCCCTCTTGCACTTTGAGGGTCATATGACGGTCGTCCCATACCGACTACGAGCGTAAAAATCTCATCGCCCGAGCGATTTCTTGATACCGTTCAGTCCAAGGCGCAGGAAGGGGTCGGAATGAATATAATAGAATTGGACGCCTTTTTCGCGCCAATGCGGCAATTCGTCGGCCGTCACCAGCGTACCAGCAATCTTGCCGGCGGCGCGTATCTTGTCGACGGTGAAACCGACCTTGTCGATAACGGCCTGTGGGCGGGGTTGACCGAAGGCTGGCGCCGGCGGGTATCCCATGTTTTGCGACAGGTCGCCGGGGCCGATGAAGAACACGTCGATCCCTTCCACCGCGAGGAGTTCGTCGATATTGCCGATCGCCTCCAGCGTCTCGACCATCGAGACGACTAGCCGCTTTTCGTGATCGGCCGGACAGGCGTAGCGAACCGCATCGACGATAGCGCGGGCCTGATCCGCGGTATCGACCATAGGCACCATCAGGCCATCAGCCCCGGCATTCAGATAGCGGATTAGCAGCGAGCGCTGGTGGGAATCCGGCCGTACGATCGCGGCCCCGCCGGCACCACGTATGACCTGCGCGGCATTCCGCACATCCTCGAAACCCCACGCACCATGCTCGCAGTCGACGAAGATCGAGTCCGCGCCAAGCTCCACCAGCCGCGCCGAGAGGCTGGCCGATACATGATGGGGATTGAACATGGTGATCGCCTCACCCTTCGACAGGCGTTCGCGCAGCTTGGCTCCATTCATGGCCGTTCCTTCCGGTCTATCTCTTGGCTTGTCGGGGGTGTCGTCCGGCGCGCCGACCCAGCGCGCGGTCTCGATATCGGCTGACGTATCGCGCATGAAGGTCGGGCAGATCTGCAATTCGGGAATCATCGCGCCCTTCTGCAGGCTGGCGCAGAGCAGCACCGCCCGGGCCACGTCATACGGATCGAGCATCACGGCACGTTCGCTCTCCAGCGGCGGTCGCGCGCGATTGTCCATGATCGGCGTGTTGGTCTCGCCGGGCAGGATCGTGGTCGCGCGGATCCCCTGGTTGCGGTAGGTGTTGTGCAGGAAGGTCATGAAGTTCTTCACGCCCGCCTTCGCCGCGCCATACGCAGCACCGCCCAGCAGGTTCGGATTGAGCGCCGCGAGCGACGACACGGTGATGATCGTACCCTCGCCTTTTGCGATCATGCCCGGCAGCACCGCCTGGGTGAGGTTGAATACCGCGGTGAGGTTGACGTTGACCGTGGAATTCCATTCCTCCTCGCCGATGAAGCGGGCGTTCAACACTTTGCTGGCACTGCCGGCATTGTTCACGAGAATGTCGACAGCGCCGACAATGGCGCCGACCCACGCAACCGCTTCAAGGATCGCCGCGCGAGACTCGATATCGAGGGACCGGCTGATCGCTCGGCCGCCCTGCTTCTTGATCTCCGCTGCGACTTCCTCAAGCGGTTCGATCCGGCGGCCGGTGAGCACGACGGTCGCGCCTTCCCGCGCCAGCAGGATAGAAGCCTCCCGACCGATGCCGGTGCCGGCGCCGGTGACGAGGGCTATCTTCCCATCGATCAGACCCATGATGTCTCCTATTCGGCGGCCGCAGGCGTCGCGCGCGTGTGGCGGTAGATTTCCCGGGCCGCCTCAGGGGTAATCAGTCCCTCCGCGAGATCAAGTTCGATCAGTTCGCCGACGCGCTCGGACGTCCGGCCCCATCCGCCGCCGCCGGGCGTTTCGACCTCGAGCCGATCGCCGGTCTTCAGCACGACCTTACCTTTCGGAAATTGCGGCTGGCCATTTTTTTGCACCTTCCCGGCGCTCCCGGACTGGCCATCCACCACACCGAAGCAGGGATGCCGCACGCGCTCAGAGGCCAAATAGATGCTCATGGGGCCCTTGCCGAGATTGCGCAGGATCACGCGCTGGCCGAGCCCTCCGCGATATTTGCCGGCGCCACCCGAGTCCGCAATCAGTTCCTTGCACTCGGTCAGAACGGGCACGGCGATCTCAAACATCTCGATCGCCGTTACCTTGCAGTTCGACGGAAAACTCAGGGTGTCGAGACCGTCAATCTCCGATCGCGCGCCCTGCCCGCCATGGAAGTTCTGGACCGAGCCGTACTGCGTGCCATCGTCGCGCTGGCCGACGCAATTGGCGGCCCATATCGGCGCACCGCCGCTGTCGCCCATCACCTTGTCCGGAACCACGTTCTCCAGCGCCTTGAAAATCAGCGAGGGGATGACGTGCCCGATCAGATTGCGCGAATTGCCCGCCGTCCATGCGTTCGGATTGAGGATGGAGCCTTCCGGCGCTTCGTCGGTGATCGGGGTGATACAGCCTTCATTGTTAGGCGTGTCGGGGTCCAGCAGGCATTTCAGGGCATAGACCGAATGGGCGTAACGGTAGTTGGTCCGGCAATTGATCGAGTGCAACACCTGGTCCGACGAGCCGGCATAGTCGACGTGAATGGAATCGTCCCGCACGATCACGGCCGCCTTCAGCTTGACGTCGACATCGTAGCCGTCGAGCAGCACTTCTGCCGTGTACGTGCCGTTGGGCCATTGGCGGATCGCCTTGCGGGTCTGCGCTTCCGAACGCGAATGGATGGCGTCGGCGAGATCGTCGATCTCGTCGAGCTCGTATTCATCCAGGAATTTCAGCAGCTCGCGTCCCATGACATTATTCGCCGCCACCATCGACTCGAGATCGCCCAGCACTTCCGTCGGCAGGCGCACGGACGCGGCGATGATGTCGAGCACGTCTTGGTTCGGAACGCCGGCCTTGTGCAGCTTGACGATCGGGAAGCGAATGCCTTCCTCAAAGATGTCGCTGGCCTCCGAATGCAGCGGCCTTCCGCCGACATCAGGCAAATGCGCGATCGAGCCGGCATAGGCGACGACCTTGCCGTTCTTGAAGATCGGCGTAATCATGGTGACGTCGGGCAGATGGCCGGTGCCGATCTCGGGGTCGTTGGTGGCGAGCACGTCGCCTTCGCTGAGCGTCTCGGCTGGAAACTTCGGCAGAAAATACTTTTGTGCGGCGACCGGCAGTGACGTGATGAACACCGGGATCGACCACGTGCATTGGGCAAGCGCCCGGCCGCGGCTGTCCAGCAACACGGTCACATAATCGTGGTTCTCGCGTACGATCGGTGAGAAGGCGGTACGTCCCAAAACATTGTCGGCCTGATCGGCGATGAAGATCAGGCGATTCCACATCACCTGGAGATTGATCGGATCGTTGAAATCGGGGGTATTTTTCGACATCGCGCGCCGTCCTCAGAGAATGTTGATCACGAGATTGCCGTGCCCGTCGACATGAGCGATGCCGCTTGGACCAACGACAGCCGTGGACTCGCGCTGCTCGATGATGGCCGGGCCCTTCACCGGCTGATCGAGCGGGAGCTTGTAATGATCGTAGACGGGCGTCTCGACGTAGGCGCCCAGCTCGTTGAAGTACACCGATCGCTTGCCCTTGAGGGCGTCTGCGACCTCCGCTTGATGTGGACGGGTGACCTGATCCTTGCCGCCGCTGGAACGAAGCCGCCAGGTGATGACCTCGAGCGACGCCGCTACGGTTCGGCCAAACAGCTCGCGATAGAGCTTGGTGAAGTTGTCCATCAACTGCCGGAGAAATTCGTCCTTCGGCAAATTACGGTCAGGCAACGCAACCGTAATCTCGTGGCCCTGCCCGACATAGCGCATGTCGACGGTGTAACGGTTGGTGATCGCCGCTTTCGCGACGCCGGCAGCGCTCACGACTTCGGCTCCTTGTGCGGCCAGATCGTCAAGCAGCAGCCGCATTCCGTCAAAATCCCAATTGTCTACGCCCATCGGGAAACTGGCGGACAGATCCACGGCAACAGGCGCGATGAGGAGCCCGATTGCTGATGTGACCCCGGCACCCGTCGGGCAGATGATGCGCTTGATGCCGAGCTTGCGCGCGATCCCGTAGGCATGCACCGGACCGGCGCCGCCGAAAGCCACCATCGGCAGCGAGCGTGGATCGACGCCAAGGTCGGTCGCATGCATGGCCGCCGCCTTGCTCATGGATTCATTGACGAGGTCGTGGATACCCCAGGCGCAGCGGTCGACGCTGACGTCGAGCGCGGTTGCAAGCTTTTTCATCGCCTCCTGGGCTGCATCTTTCGAGACCTTGAACGAGCCGCCGACGAAGGATTCGACGCCCATATAACCGAGCAGGATGTCGGCGTCGGTGACGGTCGGCTCGGTGCCGCCGCGCTGGTAGGCCGCCGGACCCGGAAGCGCGCCGGCCGAGCGCGGACCGACATCGAGAAGACCAAGCGGATTCTTTGCAGCGATGGATCCGCCGCCCGCGCCGATCTCGATCATCTGGATCGACTGGATCTTGAGCGGAAAACCGGACCCTTTGCGGAAGCGCTGATAATGCGCCACTTCGAGGTCGGCGCCGACGGTGGGCTCGCCATTCGGGATCAGACAGAGCTTGGCCGTGGTGCCGCCCATGTCGAACGAAAGCACGCTCGCCTCGCCCGCTGTTCTGCCGAATTCGGCGGCAGCGACCGCACCGGCGGCGGGCCCCGACTCAATCAGACGCACCGGCAATTCGGCGGCGCGCAGGCTGGGAACCAGGCCGCCGGACGACGTCATCCACAACACCTGCCGGTCGATACCCTTGTTGGCGAATTCGCGCTGCAAATGGGCGACGTGGCCGGCCATCTGCGGCCGGGTATAGGCATTGACGACCGTCGTCGAGGCGCGATCGAACTCGCGCACTTCCGGACAAACTTCCGAGGAAAGTGATACGAAGATGTCGGGGCTCTCTTCCCGCAGCAGCGCGGCAATGCGCTGTTCGTGCTTCGGGTATTTGTAGGCGTGCAGCAGGCAGACCGCGACGGATTTGATGCCCTTGCTACGCAGCCGCCCGGCGATCTCCCGGATGGCGTCTTCCTTCAATTCGGTGACCACGGCGCCATCGGCAGTCATGCGCTCCTCGGCACCGAAACTGTTGGCGCGCGTGACCAGCGGATCGGGATATCGGAGGTTCAGGTCATAGAGATCGTAGCGGCCCTCGTTGCGGATGCGCAGCATGTCCTGGAAGCCGGCGGTCGAGATGAAACCGGTTTCCACACCCTTGCGTTCGAGAACGGCGTTGGTGACGACGGTGGTGGCGCCGAGCACCTGGAGTTTGGCCAGATCGATCACGCTGGCAAAGCGGTCGAGCAATTCCGTCGCACCCTGCACCACGGCCTCCGCCGGATTTTTCGGCGTGCTCAAAACCTTGTGCAGATGCAATTCGCCGTCGTCGTCGAGCAGGGCGAAATCGGTGAAGGTGCCCCCGGTATCAAATGCGAGCTTGGCCATTGTTTCCTCGGCGCGACGGTTCTGCAGGCAGCGCGGGAACGGTCCCGAACGACCCGATGAATCATCGAGCCCGGATCACTGGAATCCCGTTATGGTTGAGGCTACGGGATGCAACTGGCGCCAGCCAACACAAGTGCGGTCTGCCGCCATAGACTTTGGTTATGGCGCCGCCCGGATCCCCTGCGGGTGCTTGCGCATCAGTTTCTCCACCACATCGAGGAGCACCGATCGGACCGCCACTGCGGGTTCCGACAGCGGTAGATGATCGGAGGTGCAAAGCGAGACCGTGGCCTCGATCACCGGACGCACCAGGCGCCTTATATCAGCGCCGGCAAAGCTCGAGGCGCCGGCGGCGACAGAGGCAGGCAATATCGTCGAACCGAGACCGTCCATGACCGCCGCCCCCAGCGACGAGACCGACTCGATTTCGGAGGCCACGTTAGGGACGACCCGCGCCCGGGCAAGGGATTCGTCGATCAGGCGGCGCAGAAAGTGGCCCCTGCTCGGCAACAGCAGCGCAACATCGGTGAGGGACGAAAGCGGCAGCGCCTCGGTCGCCGGCTTGTCGAATGCAGTTCCCGGGGGCGATACCAAAAACAGTTCCTCCCGAAACAAGGGCCGCAACACGACCCCCTTGATCGGCTCCGAACCATAGATGATCGCCATGTCCATCTTGCCGGTCATGATCAACTCGCTCAGCACATGACCGAAGCTGTCATTGATATGGACGATGATCTGGGGATGAAGCACCCTCATCTCCTTCAGGATCGGCAAGGACAGCGCACTCGACGTCGAATAGGTCGCAAGGCCGATCGAGACCCGCCCGGCCAAGGATTTCGAGGAGTTATCGATGTCGATCTTCGCCTGCTCGATCTGCTTGAGTAGCAATTGTGCATGCCGATACAATACGAGGCCGGCCTCGGTCGGCGTGATGCCAGTGTTGCTGCGTGTCAGCAGCTTGTGTTTGAAATGGCTCTCAAGGGCTGCGACCTGCTGGGACAGCGCGGGCTGAGCGGTACGCAGGATGCTGGCGGCGCGGGATACGCTGCCGGCGTCGACGATCTTCACGAAGCTCTTCAGTTTGGTGAAATCAACGCTCATGGCCCCGCCGCTTCGATCCTGCAAGATGCAGGATAGGTCGATGACGACAGGAGAACAAGGCGCTGCCGGCCCGGGCACTGTCGGCCCGGGTACTCCCGCCGCCTCAGCGCAGGTCGGCGCACGCCTTCTCGATGCGGTCGCACGCCTCCTTGATCATCTCCATCGATGTCGCGGTCGAAAGCCGGAAATACGGCGAAAGCCCATAGGCCGCGCCGTGGACCGACGCGACCCCGCCCTTGTCGAGGAGGTAGAGGACGAAGTCGAGGTCGCTGCCGATCGCCTTGCCCTCCGGCGTGACCTTGCCGATGGCACCGGCACAGCTCGGATAGAGATAGAACGCGCCGTCCGGCACGAGGCAGCGCAGATGAGGCACAGCATTCAGGCGGGCGCAGGCATAATCGCGGCGCTCCCGGTAGAGCTTGACGCTTTCGCCGACGAAGCTCTGCTCGGCGACAAGCGCGTGTGCCGCGGCGGCCTGGCTGATCGAGGACGGACAGGACGACATCTGCGACTGCAGCTTGTTGATCGCCGCGATCAGGCCGGCGGGACCTGCGGCGTAGCCGATGCGCCAGCCGGTCATCGCGTATGATTTCGAAACACCGTTGGTAAGAAGGATGCGATCCCTGAGCGCCGGCACCACTGCCGCGATCGTCGTCATCGGCTCGTCGCGGAACCAGATCTGATCGTAGATGTCGTCGGACAGCACCATGACATGTGGATGGCGGAGCAGCACCTCGCCCAGTGCCTGGAGTTCGGCCTGATCATAGGCGGCGCCCGTCGGGTTCGAGGGCGTATTGAGGATCAACCATCGCGTTCGCGGCGTGATCGCCGCCTCCAGCGCGGCCGGGGTCAATTTGAAGCCGACGTTCTCGGAGCACGCAACGATAACAGGCTTGCCGTCGTTGGCAATCACCATGTCCGGATATGACACCCAGTACGGTGCGGGGATGATGACTTCCGCGCCCTCCTCCACGCTTGCCATCAATGCCAGGAAAAGGATCTGCTTGGCGCCGCCGCCGACACAGATTTCGCTTTCCACATAGTCAAGTCCAAGGCGGCGCTTGTAGTCGG
Source organism: Bradyrhizobium sp. AUGA SZCCT0176 (assembly GCF_018130145.1). GTDB lineage: Bacteria > Pseudomonadota > Alphaproteobacteria > Rhizobiales > Xanthobacteraceae > Bradyrhizobium. The sequence goes on from NZ_JAFCMB010000009.1 coordinate 87,362, forward strand.
ACATGATCGCAGCGCGCAGCCCCGGTGTCCCATTGACGGCGGTATATTTGGTCTCGCCGGCGTCGATCGCCGCGTGCGCAGCGGCCTTGACGTGGTTCGGGGTGTCGAAATCCGGCTCGCCGATCGTCATATCGACGATGTCGTGCCCGGCGGCCTTCAACTCGCGCACGCGAGCCGCGGCGGCCGTGGTCGGGGAAATCTTGATGCGCGACACACGCGCGGCAGGTACGAAGATGGTCACGGTAGCTTCCTCTGAACGATGATCAGTGTTCGGCTTTGGCCTCGCCCCGCATCCGGCCCGTCAGGAAGAGCTCGCCGAGCTCATCGTGGGTGATGTCCGCAGGCCTGCCGTCCCAGATTACCTTGCCGAGACGCAGGATGACCGCGCGGTGCGCGACTTCCATTGCCTTCTTGGTATTCTGCTCGACGAGCAGGATGGTTTGCCCGCCGGCGTTGATGCGCAGCAATTCGTTGAAGACGATGGCAATGGCCGCCGGGGAAAGACCGACCGACGGTTCGTCGACGAGCAGTATCTTCGGCCGTTGCAGGACGGCCATCGCCACCTCAAGCAATTGCTGCTCGCCGCCCGACATGTTGCCGGCCAGTGTGTTGCGTCGCGCTTTCAGGATCGGAAACAGGTCATAGACATAGTCGCGGTCGGCCCTGACCCTGGCGTCGCGAAGCGTATAGGCGGCCATTTGGAGATTCTCGTCGATCGTCATGACCGGAAAATTGCAGCGGCCCTGCGGCACGAAGGCGATGCCTTCGGCGAGGATCGCCCGCGACTTGTAGCCGGCGATATTCTTGCCCTGCCATTCGATGCTGCCGTCCTTGATCGTCGTCATGCCATAGAGCGACTTCAGGAGCGTCGACTTGCCCGCGCCGTTCGGCCCCATCAGCGCGACAAATTGCCCCTGCGGCACGTCGAGGTCGACGCCGTTGAGGATATCGAGCGAACCGTAGCCGGCGCGCAGACCCTTGATCGAGAGACTGGGATCAACCACCGAGATAGGCCTCCCGCACCGCCGGGTTGCGAACGATTTCGTCGGGTGTCCCTTCGGCCAGCTTGCGCCCCTGATCGAGCACGACGATTCGTTCGCAGATGTCGGTGACGACATCGATGTTGTGCTCGATCACCAGGAAGCTGACGCCAAATTTCTCGTTGGCGAAGCGGATGCTCTCGACGACGCGCTCGATCAGCTTGGGATTGATGCCGGCCATCGGCTCGTCGAGCAGGATCAGTTTGGGCTCCGGCATCAGCATCGACGCGAACTGGATCAGCTTCTGCTGGCCTCCCGACAGTTTTCCGGCGGGCTGATGACGGACATCCCAGAGCCCGGCGATCTTGATAAATTCGCGCGCGCGTTCCCGCAACGCCTCGACACGGGCGCGCGCCATGGCACCGATTCCGAAAGTGGACCAGAGGTCCGGAAAGGTGAACATCTGGCCCGCAATGACGAGGTTTTCCTCAACGTCGAGGGCGCTGAACACCACGGTCTTTTGGAACGAGCGCAGCATGCGGCCCTCGCGGGCGATGCGGTTGAGCGACCATCCCGTGATGTCCTGACCGTCGAGTTTCACCGCACCGGCGTTCGGCTTGGAGAGACCGGTCGCACAGTCGAAAAAGGTCGACTTGCCCGAGCCGTTCGGGCCGATAAGCCCGCAGATCTCGCCGCGATTGACATGCAGACTGACGTCATCGACCGCGCGCACCGCGCCGTAGGACTTGTGCAGTCCGGAGATTTCAAGGATGGGCAGACCGGTCATTTGCGCTCCCTGAGAAAGGACCAGAAGCGATCAATCAGCGGCGCAAAGCCCTTCGGGAACCAGAACACCAGCGCCAGCAGGCAGAACCCGTAGGCGATCATCCTGACTTCAGGCGCGACGCGAAGGGCTTCGGAGAGGCCGACGAACAACAGGCTGCCGAACACGACACCCGAGATCGTTCCCGCACCGCCGCCCAGGACGATGATGAGCATCGTCGTCGAATAGTACATCTGAAACGTGAGCGGACTGACCACCGTCAGGTAATGCGCATAGACGCTCCCGCCGAGACCTGCGAAAGCCGCGCTGATCATGAACACCACCAGCTTGTAGCGCCAGGTCGGAATGCCGACGGATTCGGCCAGCGTCTCGTTCTCGCGAATGGCGACCATGTTGCGCCCGGCCGCCGACCGCACGATCAGATACGCCGCGAGCGTGGCCATCACTGCGATGACCAGCACCAGATAGTAGAAGCTCGTGGTTCCCGAGATCGTGAATGATGCCGGCCCAAGCGCGAAATAGGGTTTCGGAATGCCCGACAGCCCCATGTCACCGCGGGTGAGGCTGATCCAGTTCTTGGCGATCGCCTGCCCGATGATGACGAAGCCAAGCGTACACATCACAAAGGACGTGGCGCGCAGCCTTAGCGCCGGAATGCCAAGAGGCAGGGCGATGGCCGCGGCAAGCAACCCCGCCGCTAGGAAGTTCAGATAGAACGGCGTGCCGAAACGGACCGCCATCAGGCCGGACGTATAGGCGCCGATGCCGAAGAACGCGGCCTGCGCCAGCGATAGCAGGCCGGTATAGCCGACCAGCAAATTGAGGCCGTGGGCCGGCAACAGGAAGATCAGCGCGATGATGATCGCGTGCAGGGCATAGTTGCCGAGAAACAATGGGGCCAAACAGGCGGCTACCGCCAGCGCCGCGCCGAACGGCAACCGCAGATCGCGTCGGGGCGCCGGGAGTGAGAGATCGTTGGGCGACATCGTCTGTCCTCGAACAATCAGAAGCGGGCTTGCGCGGAGAACAGCCCGTGGGGACGCCACATCAATACGAGCATCAAGGTTGCAAAACCGACGGTGTCGCGGAACTGGAGGCCGACATAGGTTGCCACCAGGCTTTCCGCGATGCCGAGGATCATCGCCGCGAAGAACGTGCCGCGAACGTTACCCAGCCCGCCCATGATGATGACCGGCAAGGTCTTGAACGTGATGATCTCGCCCATCCCGCCATAGACGCTGACATTCACCGGCGCCGTCAGCACGCCGGACAACGCCGCCAGGCAAGCTCCGAGAATGAACGTCCGAAGCGCCACTTGGGGTACGTCGATGCCGACCACCGCGCAGCACTCGATATTCTGGGACACCGCGCGCATGGCTTTTCCCATGCGGCTGTAGGTAACCATCAATTCCAGTCCGACGAAGACCAGAATGCAGACGATGATGATCAGGACACGTTGCTCTGCCAGCGTGAAGCCAAAGATCGAGACCGGCTCGATGTAGCCGCCGGAGAAGAATTTATAGCCGCCGCCGAAGACGAGGATCACGGTGTTCTGCAGGACCAGCGCGATGCCGAGCGTCGCCAGCACTCCGGTTTCCGGCGGGGCGCCCACGATGCGCTGCATCACGAACTGGCCGACGACCACAGCTATGACCGCGGTCGCCACCACGCCAATCACGATCGCAACGGGATAAGGCAGATCGAAATATTCGATCGCGAACCAGGCACCAAAGGTGCCCAGCATGTAGTATTCGCCATGCGCGAAATTGATGGCGCGCAGCACACCGAAGATCATCGTCATTCCAACGGCGACGATGGCGTAGACGGAGCCGGAAACGATGCCGTTGACGATCTGCTCGAAGATCGCGGACACCATTTTGGTTACTCCTCTTTCGCGTTCACTTGGCGGGATACTTGATTTCGGCTGCGTAGGCTCCCTTGATGGCCGGCTTGCCGTTCTCGATCTGAAGCAGGATCATCGGCAGGCGTGCCTGGTTATGATCGTCGAAGGTCACCTCGCCCATCGCGCTATCGTACTTGATCTTCGATAGGGCGTCGCGGACCTTGGCACGGTCGGCACTGCCGGCCGCTTCGATGGCCTTGGCCAGAAGATGCACGGTTTCCCAATGCACATAAGCGTGATTGTTGGGAGTCTCGCGATATTTGGCTTTGAACTTCTCCACGAAAGCGAGGCTCTTCGGAGCGTCCCACGCCGGCAGCCACGCAGCGGCCTCTACGGCGCCTTCGAGCGCCTTCGGCGCCGCCTTGATGGTGCTTTCGGTATTGAATTCCGCATTTCCGATCAGCGGTACCTTGCCGGCCAGGCCGACTTCGATCATCTGGCGCCCGATGATCGGCGTCGTGTCCGCATTGCCGTACATGATAATCGCCTGAGCACCGGAGTCGCGGATCTTGGCGAGCACACTGCGAAAATCGACCTCGCCTTCCTTGTAATAGTCCTCCGTCAGGATCGTGCCCTTGAGCCCGGGAAGATATTTCTTCGTGAAGTCGACTGCCGCGCGCCCATAGTCGGTATCGACGGAGAGCACGGCAAACTTCGTGAAGCCTCTTTTCTCGGCAGCATATTGGATGACGATGAGGGCGCGGTTTTCATCGGTCGGATAGTTACGGAACGTCCATTTGAAACCGCCGACGCCCGCAGCATAGGTGATCTTCGGGTTGGACGAGGCGGCATTGAGCAGCAATACGCCCGCGTCCTCGGCGACGGGCTGCATGGCGAGCGTCACCGAACTCGACACGTCGCCGATGATGAAGTCGACTTTGTCCAGGTCGATCAGGCGGCGCGTGGCCGAAACGCCTTCGACCGGCGTGCCCTGGCTGTCGCCCGAATTGATCGCGATCTTGCGGCCAACAACGCCGCCGGCATTATTGATTTCCTCTATGGCCAGTTGGGCTCCGCGCAGCGAGAAGGAACCGTAGCGGGCGTTCGGCCCGCTCATGGGAGCGACGATGCCAAGGCGGATCGTTGCATCCTGGGCCCAGACATCGACCGATCCAACCCCCAGCCCGATCAAGCCCATAGCGAAGCAGAATGCCCTGCGATCAAGTTTGTGCATCATGACCTCCTCCATCCAAAACACTGGCGGCTTGCCTCACCGTAGCTCACCGTCTCGCGAACGGGCGCATCCGGTTTGTGACAATGAGACTATGGTCGCGGGCCAGACCGGGGGAACCACAACTGCAATCTGCCGCCATAGCGTTTAGTTATGGCGACCTGCATGGACGCGTGCGCATATCAATTGCATCCATCCTCGGGTTACTGAGCAACAGGTCTTGCGGACTAAAAACGCCCATGCTGCGCGCGGATCTCCGCGTTCGAGGCACTCCTGGTGGGGTGGAAGGCGATCGAACGCCCCTAGGCGCTTAGCTCATTTCGAAGGCCAAAGTAATTGGATTGCCCCCGCTTTCCATACTCCGTCCGAACCTGCGATACCCTCCCCAAATACCCTAGTTCTCGGCGATCTGCGCAAGACATCGACGCTGGTACGGTCAAGCGCTATTGCGCAGGCGCTTCCGGAAAAACGCGCGCACTTCACCTCAGCACCCCGCCGCCAGCTTCCGGAACAGGCCGTCCCTGTAGAGCAACGCATGCTGATCGAGCGAGGCTGCCGCCACGACACGGCCGATATAGATGTGATGCGTCCCGGAGACGATCGAGATTACCGATCTCGCTTTGCTGCCGGCTACAACCAATGGAATCCGCGAGAGACCACGCGAGACGACTTCCGTCGAATGCTCGATGAACTCTACTGATCGCAACCCTGCACGCCGCTATTGTCGAGACCCAGCCTCGACGCAAAGTGCGAGTTAGCGCGGGCGATGACTGCGATGTCGGTATGACGTGCCGAACAACGTCATGGCAGTTTGCGGACCCAGTCGACGATGACCTTAACGACGGCCTGCGGCTGCTCGGGGATCAATGCGTGGCTCGCGCGCGGGATGATCATGACAGTGGCGCGCCCGCCGAACTCGTCGCGGCTCTCGTACCATTTTTCTCTGGGCTTGAATGGGTCGCTATCAGGCACCAGGTCCAGTATCGGCACGGCGCCCGCCTGCCAGTATTCCGCCTGGCTGGTGGCGGCGGCAGCGACGCCCTGGCCGCGGTGGGCGGCCGGCGCCCAGCCGTTCAACCAGACCGATGCATCGTGGCCTTCCAGGAAAAAACCACGGCGCAAGGCGGCGAGACGCACGTCATCCGGTAAACGCGAGTCCGCGGCCTGCTGCACATCGTCGCGCAGGTAGTCCGGAAACGTCTTCGCGGCTGCCGCGACAAGCACGATGCCGCGCACGAGTTCGGGATGATCGGTCGCCGTCATGCGGGCTACCCAGTTTCCGTAAGCATGCCCCGCGATGACCGCGGGCCCGGCCTTTTCGCGACTGATCACGAACGCAACGTCGCGCGCGAGGTCCTGCAGACGGACGCCTTCCAACGGCCCGGTGCTGCGGCCGGCGCCACGCGGTTGCGGCCTCAGCACGCGGAACCCGGCGCCAGCGATGCCGGCGGCGACCTCGTCGAAGTCCTCGGAACCGCGTCCACGCGACGGCAACATGACGACGAGCGGACCGCTGCCCTCAGCGATCAGGTCGATGGCAACGTCGTCATAGGTGACGACCTCGCGCGTTCGCGGCGCCTGCGCCGCAGTTGACGCCGCATCGCAGACGACGAACACGAAAAAGATCGCCACAGCAAGCCGGCGCATCGGAGCATCGTCGGTTTCACGCACGGAAGCGATCATGGTCGGTCAGAACGTCGGCTTACGCTTCTCGCGGAAGGCGGCCTGCGCTTCCTTGAAATCCGCCGTGGTGGCGAGCATCGCTGTCTGCGACTGCTCGAATTTGTAACCCTCCTGCAACGGCTGGTTTTCCGTGACCAGGAACGATTTCTTGGCGGCGCGCACGGCGAGCGGGCTCTTCGACGCAATCTGGCGGGCGATTCCTTGCGCCGTCTCCATGAGTTCATCGCGCGGCACCGACATTGACGCTACGCGCATGCGCAGCAATTCCTGCCCGGTGACGCGACGCGCCGTGTAGATCATCAGGCGAGCATCCGACTCGCCGAAATGGCGGCGCACATGGGCGACGCCGCCCGCGAGCACATAATCGACCTCGGTCATCGACAGATAGGCATCGTCCGCGGCGACGATGATGTCGCAACAGAGCGCCAGCACGCAGCCGGCGCCGATGGCCCCGCCGTTGAGCGCCGCGATCACCGGCTTTTCGCACTCCATGACGCAGTTGAAGCCTTCACGCACTTTACGTCCGTGGGTCGTGTAGGCGCCCGGCACGCTCGGGTCGGGGCGGTCTTTGAGGTCGGCGCCGGCCGAAAACAGCTTGCCCTGCCCGGTGAGCACGATGGCGCGAACGTCCGGTCGCTGTCCCAAACTGTCAAAAATCCGCGTGATCTCTTCCCGGAATTTTCCATTCTGGGCATTCACCGGCGGCAGGTTGATCGTGACCGTCGCGACGTAGTCGGCGACGTCAACGAGGCAGGTTTCATAGGTCTCGGTCATCGTGGTTTCCTCTCAGTCAAGCGGGGCTGCGGCGTCGAACCCGTAGAGCCGTGCGGGATTATCGACGAGAATGCGGGTGCGAAGCGCGGCGTCGCCCGTCCAGGCGTCGAACAGATCAAGCAAATGCCCGGCATCCGGCGCGGGTGACAGGCGCACATAGGGCCAATCGGAGCCCCACAACACGCGGTCGGGATTGGCTTGGACAAGCGCGTCATGAAGCGGACGCACGTCGGCGTATTCGGGCGCAGCCGACGACACCCGGCAGATTGACAATTTGACCCAGATCCGCGCCTCGCGCAGCGCCGCGAGCAGCAGCTGAAAGCCCGGGTCGGCAACGCCGCGGGCGGGATCCGGCTTGCCCATGTGGTCGAGCACGAGAGGCACGCCGAGCGGCAGCAGGCGCGGCAACCACTCGAGATATTGGACGGTGCCGGCCCAGAGCTGGGCGTGCAGTCCGTGCTCGCGAATTCTCGGCGCCAACGCGACGAACTGATCGAAGCCGACGCTGCCGGGGTAGCGCACGCCGCCAGGAGCGTGTGCCTCGACAAAGCGCAGGCCGACGATGTCTCCGAGCTTCCAGGCAGCGAGCGTCGCGTCGCTCACCGTTGTATCGGCTGCGGCTACGGCCTTGAGCGCGCCCGCGGAGGCGGCAAGGGCATTCAGCATCGCCGACGGATCGAAGCCGTAGGGCGCCGCCTGGGTCAGGACGCCGCGCGCAAAGCCGAGTTTCGTGCGAATCTTCGCGTGCACATCGGGCGTGGCTTCGGGAAGCGCATAGACAGACGGCGCAGACGAAACGAAGCGGTCAAATGGGCCGAACACGTGGCTGTGCACATCGCACGCGCCCGGTGGAAGCGGCCGTCGCGGCGGGCTGGCGTCCGGAGCGATGATCGTTGGCGGCTGCGATGCTCCGGTCATGACTTTTCCGATCTGGAAACAAGCGCCGGCGGCAATAGCGTCAACCCGTTGCCGAGTTGTTTCAGCGGCGGCTCGACGCCGTCGGGAAGCGGGATCTCATGCGAGTTGAGCGTCATCGAGACCATCGTGTAGTAGCCCACGAGTGCGGTCAGTTCGACGACACCGCGCACGCCCCAGCGCTGCTCGACCTCGCGATAGGTGGTGACATCCGGCTCGCCCTGCTGCTGGAGCTGGCGGGCAAATTCGTAGACGATGGTTTCGTCGCGGGTTTCAAACTGCGGCGCCTTGCCTACGCGGATCGCTTCGATGGCGGCCGCGGCCAACCCAGCTTCGCCTGCCGCTCTGGCGTGCACCCACCACTCGATCTGGCTGGTCCAGCGCCGGCCAGTCACCAGAATCGCAAGCTCTTTCAGCAATGGCGGCAGGCACGTCTGGTAGCGCAGATATTCCCCGAGGCTCGACCAGCGCGCCGCAAGTTCCGGAGAGTGGATGACGGCACGCAGCGGCCCGATCAACTGTCCGCGCGGCCCAGACACGGCCGCATCGTAGACGCGACGCTGATCCGCGCTCATCTCATCGGGGGTTGGCAGAGGAATGCGCGCCATGACTTTCCTTCGCATCGCTTGATTTCAGATGATGCCGCGCGCCGCGAGCGCATGGATGGCCGCTGCGTCGAAGCCGATCTCGGCCAGGACTTCGTGCGTATGTTGGCCGAGCAATGGCGGCGCGGCGTCGAAGCTCAACGCGGCATCCTTAAAGCGCATCGGATTGACGACTTGCGGCACAGTGCCGGCACTTTGGTGAGGCAAGTGCCGCAGCATCTGCCGGTGCTTGATCTGCGGGTCGTCGAACACCTGCGGAATGGAGTTGATCGGCGCGCACGGCACGCCGGCGGCATCGAGCCGTGCGGCAAGATCGTCGCGCGAAAAATCGCGGAAACGCTCCGTCAGCAGGCCGGTCAGCATGGCGTTGTTGCGAACGCGATCGGCATTTCTGGCGAAACATGCGTCGGTCGACCACGTAGACCGCCCGATAGCTTCGCACAGCTTGGAGAACTGCCCATCGTTGCCGACCGCGAGCACGAGATGCCCGTCGGCGCAGGCAAATACGTCCTGCGGCTGGATGTTCGGATGACGGTTGCCGCCGCGTTGCGGCGTCTTTCCGCCAACCAGAAAATTCATCGCCTGATTGGCGAGGAACGCGGCCTGCACATCGAGCATCGCAAGGTCGATCGTTTCGCCTTGGCCGGTCTCGTTGCGCCGGGCGACCGCGGCAAGGATGGCGACCGCTGCGTACATGCCGGTCATGATGTCGACGACCGGCACGCCAACCTTCTGCGGGCCGCCGCCGGGCTGGCCGTCGCGTTCGCCCGTGATGCTCATCAGGCCACCCATGGCCTGAATGGCGAAATCATAGGCGGCCTGGTTGCTACGCGGCCCGTCCTGGCCGAAGCCGGTGATGGAGCAATAGATCAGCTTCGGGTGCTTCGCGCGCAGCGTCGCCGCGTCGAGGCCGTAGCGAGCAAGCGCGCCAGCCTTGAAATTCTCGATCACAATGTCGACGTCAGCAGCCAGCCGGCGCACCAACTCCTGACCCTCGGGCGCGGCCAGATCGATGGCGACCGAGCGCTTGGCCCGATTGACCGACAGGTAGTAGCCCGACTCCTTCGTGGGCTTGCCGTCACGATCTTCCAGAAACGGCGGCCCCCATGAACGCGTGTCGTCGCCGCTGCCGGGACGCTCGATCTTGATGACGTCGGCGCCGAGATCGGCAAGCATTTGCGTTGCCCACGGCGCCGCCATGATGCGACCAAGGTCCAGCACCTTGAGATGCGACAGCGGACCAGTGCGCTGCCGTTTGTCCGTTTCAGCCATCGACGATCTCCGTGGCCTTGGCGGACGGGCGCTCGCTGAACGATTGATACCATGCCGTGAGTGCCGGGTGACCGGCCCGCCAGTTGAGATCGGCAAAGCGGAAGTCGAGATACGACAGGGCACAGCCGATTGCGATGTGGCCGATGTCGAACGGCGCATCGCCAAGACGCGGCGCGAGCTGCTCGAAACGCTCGAGCGCCGCGCGCGTCTTCAGCGCAAAGCCTGCGATCCATTCCGGCGTCTGCCGGGCTTGCGGCTTGTCGCGCTCGTTCCGCCAGAGGATCAGCACGTCGAGCAAGCCGTTGGCCAAGGCGTGCCGGGTAAGGGTATTCCAGCGCTCCGGCTTTGACGCGGGAAACAACCGGCCGCCGCCCGCGAGCGCGTCGAAATATTCGCAGATCGTCAGGCTGTCGAAGATCGCCGTTCCATCGTCCAGGACCAGCGTCGGAATTTTGCCGACGGGGTTGTCCGACAGCAGCGCCTCGTTCGGCTTCGACATGGCGACGACGGTGCGCAGCAGCGTCAGCCGTTGCTCAAGCCCGAGCTCATGCGCCGCGATCATCACTTTGCGGACGAACGGGGACCGTGGGGACCAGTGCAGCTTCACGATGGGAACTCTTTTCGGTACCTAAAGCGCTAAAAGCTAGCTTTATAGCCTTTTTGATGCGCTGTCTACTGCAGACCGCACACGCGCTGCCGCGGCACGGCTCAGCGCAACTTGATATCGACCCGCACCAGGTCACCGCGATAGATGCCGTCTGCGATGAGCACGATGTAGCCTTCCTCATCGACGGCGGTACGCTGGACGAAAGCGACGGGTGCATTAAGCGGCACGCCGAGCAGTTCGGCTGTCTCGAGATCGGCACCGCCGATCGTCAATGTCTGTTGCGCATCCTTGATGACGAGGCCTGGAACGTCAGCCACCAGCTTCAGCGCCGTCTTCGACGTGAACGCGTCGGGCGGAATGCGCGGCACGAGCCGCTCGTCGATGAACACGTCCGCGAGCAGAAAGGCTTCACCGTCGCGCGAGTGCCTGCGCTGCAGCCGTTTGTAGCTCGGAGCCAACTCACCGATGCCGTGCGGCACGATCATCGGGAGCTGACCGTCGGCGGCCGACAGCACTTCGATCGTGGCGCCCTCGCGTGCACGGAGCAACCCCGCGAAATTGGTCTCCATCGTACACCACAGATGATCCTTGGGCTGGCGGCGCACGAACGTGCCCTTGGCGCGGAACCGCTCGATCAATTGCTCACTCTCGAGGATGCCGAGCGCCTGCCGGAGCGTTGCCCGTGCGACGCCCACCTCGGAAGCGAGTTCATCGACCGTCGGGATCTGCTCGCCGACTTTCCACCGTCCCGTCTCGATATGTCGGCGGAACAGGGTTGCCAGCTGGATGTAACGCGGCACGGCGCTTTGGCTGAGGGTGCTCATGACAACGTCTGCATATATGGGATTCCGGCCTGACTTGCAGTAAATAGGATAATAACCTAGCCTAACGACCTGTTACATTCAAGATCGCATTCCGCGTCATGGCGCTTGCCTGCGCAAAAAAGGAGGGGAGGCCATGGCTTCTGTAATCCGTCTCATGCTGCCAACACGTCTTGCCTGCGCCGCATCGGCCCTGGCGTTTGTTGCTGCCATGGCAGGCCCACTTCCGACGGCCGAGGCCCAGGACTTCCCGGCGAAACCGATCACGCTGATTATCCCGTTCCCGGCGGGCGGCGCGACCGACATCGCGGGGCGTGTACTCGCCGAGAGGATGGCGATCTCGCTCAAGCAGCCGATCGTTGTCGACAACCGCGCCGGCGCCGCGGGCGCCATCGGCATCAAGGCGGTCGCGACGGCGGCGCCCGACGGCTATACGCTCGGCGTCAGCGGCGTCGGCACCACGGCATTGCTTGAACCGCTCGGACGTAATCTTGGCTTCAGCCCCGGCAATGATCTCAACTATGTCGGCCATATGGGCTCGTCGGCGATGCTGATCGCCGCCAAGTCCGATCTTGGCGCGAAGTCGATGTCAGAATTGATCGCGCTGGCCAGATCGAAGCCGGAGCAGTTGACCTATGGCACATCGGGGATCGGCTCGCCCGGCCATCTCGCGATGGAATGGCTGTTGTTCGACGCCGGCGTCAAAATCATGCACTTGCCCTACAGGGGTAACGCGCCGCTGTTGAATGACCTTGTCGGCAAGCACGCCGACCTCGGTGTACTGACCATCCCCGGCACGTCGGATCAAGTGAAGGCCGGCAATATCGTTCCGATTGCCGTGACGAGTACCGTGCGCTCCGATGAACTTCCCGACGTCCCGACCACGCGTGAGGCCGGGATCAGGGATTTTGCGGCCGAGTTGTGGAATGTGCTGGTCGCACCGAAAGGCACACCTCAGCCGATCGTGGACAAGATCAGCGCCGCCCTCGCCGAGGCGATGAAGGATCCACGCGTGCACGCCCGGTTCAAAGCCAACGGCCTTGTGCCTGTGACCATGACGCCAGCCGAAACCCGCGCCTTCGTCGATACCGAACGTGCCAAGTGGGCCGATGTTGTCAGGAAATCCGGAGTGAAAGCCGATTGAGCGGGACGTCAGCTGCATTTGTGGGGACTCTCGAAAATACCCATTGCGAGGTCGGCATACTCACAAAGGATGTTGCCGATGCCGGCGACGTCTCCACTCACGGGCGAATCCACCAGCGCGATGTTCTTTGCCGCGAGAACCCCTTCAGAGGCCCGTCATCTTGAGCACAGCCTCGGGCAGGCGTTCGCCCTGGACTGCGATCTTCAAAAGCGCTGTTGCGATCGCCTACAGATCTTTTGCCGAAAGATCGCGATCAATTGATGCCGCGGCAGGTTGGGCGTGATCGTGATATCGCCGATCTCGGACGATGCGTTGCATTCGAGCTTCGTAGTCGCCTTACTCGTCGCGAACGCCTCCAGCTATCCCTCGGGCCGGGTGGAGTACGACTGACACGCTGACCGGCGACGTTCACTGCCGCTGTGCCGCGGCGAATCAACCGTGGCGCTTCACCGAGCGGCGACCAGACACCGCCTTCATCATTTGATCGACAGCCCAGATCGGGCGTTCGTTCGGCCAAAAGAAAAAAGTGGAACGTTAGCCATCGGCGCACCGGCGTCAAATCCCACGCATTGAGTGCGGGTGCTATGTCGGAGGAACTGTCGTTGGCCCCCTGGGCGGCACCTCGCGTAATGCGTCTCTCATCGGCATGCCCTGCTGCGCGCCGGCCTTGAGGCAACTCAAGCCGGCGGCCTCGCATCCGACTTCCAACGCCTTTTTGAGCGACGATTTTTCGCCAATCATGGAAGCAAAGGCGCCAACAAACGTATCGCCGGCACCGATGGTGTCGACCGGTTGGATGCTCGGCGCCGGCGCGCGAAAACGGGTATCGTCGGCCGTCACGGCTATGGCTCCCTGTGCTCCAGCTGTCACCACGCAAGTCAACCCGCCGGATCTGGCCAGCCAGCCGCAGGCGGCCTCGAAATCCGTCACGCCTGCGTCGAGCGCGGCAGCAAGGTCGAGCGCCTCGTGCTCGTTGACGATGAGGTAATCCGTCGCGTCGAGCAGACCGCGGATCGTCGCGCCTATCATCTGATCCGGGACCGGCGCCAGGTTCCAGATGACTTTGCCATTGGCCGACTTGACTTTGCACGCCAGGTGGAGGGACTCGGCGTACGGCACCTCCATCTGCAGCACCAGAACGGTGTCGGCGTTCAAGAGTGTCTCCGAGACGTCGGCGGCGCATGCCGTATTGTTAGCGCCGCTTGCCACCGTGATCGCGTTTTCTCCGTTCGGATCTACGGTGATGAACGCGCAGCCCGTCGGCTCATGGACCCTGACGATACGGCTCGTGTCGATGCCGTTGCCGGTCAGGTTCTTGAGAGCCTCATCACCAAACACGTCCTGCCCCAGCCGGCCCGCCATACGGACCTTTCCAGGACCGGCGATCCGTGCGGCGGCGACTGCCTGGTTGGCTCCCTTTCCACCGAAGTGGATTTCATAGGATGGAGCGAGCACCGTCCGGCCGGGGCCGGGAATGACCGGCACTCTGGCGACCAGATCGACATTGAGTGAGCCGAACACAAGGATCATCGCCCGCCCCCAAGCAAAAACCTCAGCCTTCCGCATCCATTTCGTGAAGCTTCTGGACGCGTCGCCGGAAATCCTCTTCCGTCGAAAACTCGGCGGCAAGAAACGAGGAGATCAGATCGTTGGCGAGCCACGGTCCGACGATCTGGGCGCCAATGCACATGACATTCACATCATCATGCTCGACGCTCTGATGGGCCGAATGGACGTCGTGACAGACCGCGGCGCGGATGCCCTTCATTTTGTTGGCCGCAATCGAGGCACCGACACCGGTACCGCACACCATGATGCCGCGCGCGACTTCGCCAGAAGTGACCTTCTTGGCCACGGCCCGCGCGATATCGGGAAAATCCACCGGCTTCTCGTCATAGGAGCCGACATCGACGACCTCGTGGCCGAGGCTGCGGATATGGTCGATGACGGCTTGCTTGAGCGGCCAGCCGGCGTGGTCGGATCCTATGACGAGGCGCATGTGATTTCCATTTCGTTGTTCTTGGGACCGTGACAGCCGCACCCGGCTGTCACGGTTGGGCTTCGTTCAACCACGCATGTCGGGCGGCAGCTCGACCCCGTGGAATTTCTTGTAGATGGCGTTGAGCTTGCCGTTTTTGACGTTTTCGGTGATCCACGCGTTGAGCTTCTCCAGGAGGCGCGGCTCACCCTTCTTCAGCCCGATGGCGAGTTCGAAGCTGGCGAGCGGGATCTTGGATTCGAAAATGCGCGCCGGATTCTTGACGCCAATCTGGTTGATGATCGTGGCCGACGAGCCGACGCAATCGACCTGGCCGGAGACGGCCGCCGTCACGCCGGTGGCATCGTCATCATAGCGCGCGATCTTCAGCTCCTTGTCCTTCATATTCGACAGCATCGTATCCTGCGTGGTGCCGCGCGAGACGCCCACGGTCTTGTCCTTAAGGTCCGGCCAGTCCTTGACGTTCAGTGACTTCAGACAACCGATATCCGATTGCAGCGTGGCGTACTTCTTCGAGAAATCGATAACCTTGGCCCGCTCAGGCGTGACCGACAGGGTGGATATGATGATATCGGCCTTGCCGGTCTGCACATTCGGGATCCGCGTCGCGCCAGTCGTCTGGATGAATTCCAGCTCGAGGCCCCAATCCTTGGCCAGCATCTCGGCAACTTCGACATCGGAGCCGGTCGGCTTCATGCTGCTGTCCATCATGCCGGACGGCGGGATCGCAAGGTCGGTCGAGATGCGGATCTTCTTGGCCTTGGTGATGTCGTCGAGCAGGTCGGCAAAAGCCGGCTGCGCTGCCAGTGCGAGAAGGCAACATGCCGAAATGGCCGCGCCCAAAAGTTTCCTGTTTTTCATCATTTGTTTTCCTCCGGTTATGATTTCAAATTGCCCGTGCCGACGAACTGCGCGAGTTCGAGGGTAGTTGGCGACGTCAGGATCGAGGCCGGCCCGGTTTCGTGAACCTTGCCGCGATGCATGAAGACGATCCGATCGGCGATGCCTTTGGCAAAACCCATTTCGTGCGTGACCATCATCATGGTCATGCCATCGGCAGCGAGCTGTTCGATTACCTTCAGGACTTCGCCTGTCAGTTCGGGATCGAGCGCCGAAGTCACCTCGTCGAACAGCATGACCTTGGGCTGCATTGCGAGTGAACGCGCGATGGCGGCACGCTGCTGCTGACCACCGGATAGCTGCTCGGGATAGGCATGAATCTTCTCTTCGAGGCCGACCTGCGCCAGCACCTTGTGCGCCAGCGCTTTCGCTTCGGACAGGCACATTCGTTTCACCGAGCAGGGCGCCAGCGTGATGTTCTGCTCGATCGTGAGGTGCGGAAACAGGTTGTAGCTCTGGAATACGATACCGACATCCTGTCGCAGAGCCCGCAGATCGACGTCTGGAAGATCAACCCTGCGCCCGCAGACGGTGATCTCGCCTCCGTCGACCTTCTCGAACCGGTCGATGCAGCGTAGCGCGGTGCTCTTGCCGGAACCCGACCGGCCGATGACGGCAAGGACCTCGCCGCGCTCGACGGTAAAGCTCACGCCATCGAGCACCTTCAGCGAGCCAAAGCTCTTCTGCACGTCGCGGAGCGACACGATGGGAGTGGAAGATGCGGGTTGCTGCATGTCAGGCCAGACTGAAGTTGGCACTGCCACGTCCCATCCGCCGCTCCAGCTTCTGGCTGAACAGGGACAGCGGGTAGCACATGGCGAAGTACACGGCGGCGATGATCGCGTAGACGATGAACGGCTCGAACAGCGAGTTGTTGACGATCTGACCCGAGCGCATCAGTTCGACGAAACCGACCACCGAGGCGAGCGAGGTGTTCTTGATGATCTGCACCATGAAGCCGACGGTGGGCGGCGTCGCAATGCGGATCGCCTGCGGCAGGATCACCTTCATCATGCGCTGGGTGCGGCTCAGCGCCAGGCCTTCCGCCGCTTCCCATTGCGGCTTTGGCACCGATTGTATCGAGCCGCGCCAGATCTCGCCGAGATAGGCGGCGACATAGAGGGTGAGCGAAGCGCTGGCGGCTGCAAGCGGGGACATCTTGAGGCCAATGGCTGCCAGTCCAAAATAGCCGAGGAACAGGATAACGAGGAGCGGCGTACCCTGAACCAGTTGCACATAGGCGGCACTGAGAAGCCGCACGGACCTCAAGGGAGAAATGCGCGCGAGTGCGATCACGAAGCCGACGATACCGCCGCCAATGAGAGCGATCAGGGAAAGCCCGATCGTCCATAGCGCGCCGTGGCCGAGGAAAAGCAGGTGGTTAGCGTTGAGATGTCCGCCCATGCTTACCTCACAACGCCGTGCCGAGCCGTCGCCGGCGCGGAAACAGGACGAGGCCGAGGCCCCAGAATCCCGCGCGCATGACCAGCGACAGCAGAATGTAAAGCACGGCGACGATGATGTAGGTCTCGAAGGCTCGATAGGTATCCGACTGGATGTAGTTGGCTACGGCCGTCAATTCCTCGGCGGATATCTGCGAGCAGACCGACGAGGCGAGCATCAGCAGAACGAACTGACTGGTCAGCGCCGGATAGACCCTTTCGACGGCGGGCAGCAGGATGATGTGCCAGTAGATCTGGAAGCGCGAGAGCGCGAGCCCTTCGGCCGCCTCGATCTGACCCCGCGGGATCGCCTCGAAACCTGCACGCATGATCTCGGCCGTGTAGGCCCCGACATTGATCGTCAGAGCAACCACCGCAACGGTGAAGGCGGACAGTTTCAGTCCGATGCTGGCAAGTCCGAAATAGACCAGGAATATCTGGACCAGCAGCGGTGTATTGCGGATGGCTTCCACATAGACTTTGCAAATGCGGGCAATCAGCCGGCTATGGTTTCCGCGGCCTACGGCCGCAAGTGTACCGATAAGAGCTCCGGAAACTGTTGCGAGGAACGCGAGTTCGAGCGTCAGAATGGCGCCGCCGAGAAAGTTCGGCCACCGTTCCAGTACCGCGGGAAAGTCGAGTTCGATATTCATTGCAACAGGATCATCCAGCGCTCTGATTGGTCATGCGGTCGTAGACACGGAACAGAGCCTGATTACCGTTCGCGCCTTCGCCGTGCGCCCGCGCGTCGACATATTGGCTGGTGACGAGCGCGGTTCCGGGCAGTGGTACGTTCAACGCCTGGGCATGCTCCTGCACCAGCCTGAGGTCCTTGAGCATCAAGTCGATCCGAAAGCCGGCGCCGACGTCGCCTCCGATCATCGCCGGACCGAGCTTGTCCAGCATCCAGGATGCGGCCGAGCCGCCCAACAGGACGCGGCGAAGCAGGTCCAGGTCGACGCCGGAGGCGCGACCCAGAGCGAGCGCTTCGCAAATCGCTTGGATGTTGATGCCGCAAATCAGCTGATTGCAGAGCTTGACCGTTTGTCCAGCGCCGGACGCGCCGACATGGGTGATGGTGGTGCCCATGGCCCCAAAGAACGGTTCAGCCTTGCCGAAGGCTTCCGCTTCGCCGCCGGCCATGATCGACAGCGCTGCATCTCTCGCGCCGAGCGGTCCGCCGGAGACGGGCGCGTCCATGAAGCTCACGCCGGCCTGCTGCAGATCCGCATGGATGCGGCGGACGGCAACCGGCGAGATCGTGCTCATGTCCACGATCAGCTTGCCGGGAGGCGGCGACTTCAGGAGCCCGTGCTCGCCATAGATCACCGCTTCGACATGCGGCGTGTCGGGCAGCATGGTGATGACGATGTCGGCGTCCCGCGCGGCGTCTGCCGGGTTCTGCGCGCGGACCGCGCCATCCTTTGCGACGTCTGCGACGGCCGCCTCGTTGAGGTCGAAGGCACGGACCGCGTGACCGGCCTTCAGAAGGTTGCGGACCATTTCCCGGCCCATCGTGCCAATGCCGATGAAGCCGACGCTTCCCTTGCCATCCCGTCCCATACGCTTACTCGTCTTCTTGTTGGTTGGAGTTGCAGTCAGCGCGATGCTTTGCGGCCTTCCTTCTCGCCGACGACGGCGCGCCTTCTGTATTCGTCGCCGATCTCAAAATGCTTGCGCAGCGTGGCATCCGCCCGCTCCGGATCGCGTGCGATGACCGCCTCGAAGATGCGCCGGTGATCGTCGATCAGGTACGTCTTCATCGAGGGGAACGACTGCACGAGTTCGCGGCGGCTTCGATGCGAGCGCGTCAAAAGGCCCGCCACCGAATTATGCAGAACCGTCAGCGTTTCCGAGCGCGATGCCAACACGATGGCGCGATGGAATTCGAAGTCGGCCATGCCGCCCGCATCGGCCTCATCGATCGTTTCCTCGATATTCGCGAGGGCGCGTTGCAAGCGTTCGAAATCGGCGATGCCGGCGCGTTCGCAGGCCAGCCTGATAGCCTGACATTCGATTGCGACGCGGGCCTGCATTACGTCATCCAGCATGTCCGCCTGCTGGGCCAGCGCAAAGGTGAAGAAGTCGTTCAGGACCGAGACGTCAGGACGCGTCACCACGGTGCCGATGCGGTCGCGTATTTCGACGATGCCGAGCATGGTTAGCGCGCGCAGGGCTTCCCGGACAAGCGGCCGGCTGACGCCGAGCTGTGTCGCGAGTTCGCGCTCGGAATCCAGGCGGTCGCCCGGCTTGAGTGATCCGACGATCAACCGGTCGCGTAGGAAGGCAAAGACCTTCTGGAAGCCCTTTTCACCCTCGGCCGCTCGCTTGAGTTCCATTCCCGCAATCTTTTGGATGTTATCTTGGTAAGACCAGTAGGATGACCAGGGTGTAGACGTCAAGCCCCTAATGGCGCGGCGGTCAGCATGAGTGGCAGTCAAATGCGGGGGAAACCGATCAACAGGTTCAGCCTTTGACCGCGGTGACCACAGCTTCAATCAAAGCCCTCGCCACCGAGATCGGCCACACCAACCATTGCTCGCGCCGTCTATCATCTCGCGATCGAGCGGCTGACCAGCATCGACGCACCTGTTGTCGCCGCGGTGCGCGGTGGCGCAGGCGGCGGGTTGGGCCTGATGTATGTCGCGGACATCGTCGTTGCGGCGCGGTTCGCACTGGGTTACGGCGCGCTCGGCCTCACCGCCGACGGCGGCAACACCTGGTTCCTACCGCGTATGGTCGGGATGCGGCGCGCGCAGGAGGCGCTCGCCTTCGGATTGGTATCGCGTCTGAGACCAAGCGACGCAGTTGAGAGCGAAGCGGCTGCCATCGTCGCCACGCTTGCCGCGGGGCCGACCCGCGCTTACGGCGCCGTCCGCCGCATGCTGCGGCAGTCATTCGAGACGGGGTTGTCAGATCTGCTCGACGCAGAGAGAATCGATCGTGGAAGCCAGCGACACCGGCGACGCGCAGGAGGGAGTCGCCGCCTTTGTCGCCAAGCGCCGCCCGCAGTTCCGAGGCGAATGAGTGGAGCGATCGGACGACAACACACATCACCACTGACCGCAGCGCCGTTCCGTTCAGCCTGCTCATATTGGATGCTGCTAGATTTCTTTGATCTCTCGGTGCACACATCGTGCACACGCCGCCGTCTAACTGATTGAAAAACCTGAACTCTCGTTCCAATCCATCATGGGCAAGTTTGAGCTATGTCCAGCATCCGTGGTCCAGTGAAATCATATTCACTCGGCGCTGAGAATGTCGCGGTATCTGAACGGCAAACCGCGACATGATCTCTTGCCCGTTATGATTGCAGATGAAACCGCCCCGAAGGCCGCGTCATTGCTCTTCTACTTCCTTGAAGGCCTCCCGCGCGTTTCGGAAGGCATCGATCCCTGACGGGATGCCACAATAGACGGCGACTTGAAGCAGGATCTCCTTGATCTCGTCCTTCGTGAGCCCGTTCACGAGGGCCCCCTTTACGTGCAGCTTCAGTTCATGGGGACGGCCCAGTGCGCCTAACATAGCTAGGTTGACGATGCTGCGGGTACGACGGTCCAGACCCGGCCGCGTCCACAGAGCACCCCAGCAAAACTCAGTCGACCATTCCGCCATCGTCCGGGTGAATTCGTCGGCGCCTGCGATGGATTTGTTGACGTAGTCCTCGCCGAGCACTTCCTTGCGAACCTTCAGGCCCTTGTCGAACAACTCAGTCATCGTTGGTTCCTTCCATTGTTTGAGAACTGTTTTTCAAGGCGGCGCGGCTCAGCCGTGCGCCCTCATCAGGCCGGAAACGTCGGCAAGCTCGTCGAGACGCCAAACACCATCGATGATGCGATCTTTATCCCAATCGGTCTCACCCAGCCGCGCACAATCGCGCAGTTTCGCTTCGATATCCCGATCCGATAACGGGTCGGCAAGACTGCCCTTCGCTGCCATCACGATCTCGCTGAGCGTCTCTCCCGACGTCAGGCGGATAATGACACGCGCAGCACCATCCGGAAGCGAGGCGTCAAGCTCCGCCCCCACCTTCTGGCGCAGCGAGACGATGTCCGGCCGAAATACCGTCGCATCCGCGAACTCGGTAACGCCGGCCGTTCCCAGCAGCAGCGCACAGGCGGCGCAGTGATGAATGCTGACCCGTGCGTCGCGCTCGTTGCGAACCGGGCGGTCGCCGCGCGCCACCAGCAGCGCCGAGCCCTGCACTGTAATGGAAGCGATATCATCGATGCGGCGGTCGAGCTTCGCCCGCAAATTGAAACAGGCGTCGATCACGGCATGAAACACGATGCCCGCCGGATAGGGCTTGTAGGTATTCTTCGCGATCTCCCAGGTCTTGCCGAGGCTGCCCGTCAATCGCCCAAGATCAGGTTCGTCTCCCATAGCGCGCGCCCAACCGAGCGGTCCCTCAATGGCCCGGGGCGATGCGGAATAGCCCTCGGCCGCAAGCAATGCTGAGAACAGGCCGTTGCGTGCCGCGTTGCCGACGCTGACATTCTTGGCGGCACTGGGGAGGTTCTCGATGATCCCGGCCGACTGGCTGGCGGCGATTCCGATCGCATTAGAAATCTGGTCCGCCGGAAGCCCAAGCAGCTTCGCGCAGGCCGTGGCCGCGCCGAACACCCCGCACGTCGAGGTGATGTGCCAGCCGCGCGCGTAATGTCCGGGAGACACCGCGTTGCCGATGCGGCATTCGACCTCCACGCCGAGAATGAATGCCGTGAGCACAGCCTGCCCCGAATATCCCCGCGCTTGCGCCAATGCCAGCACCGGCGCTGCGACGGGCGCCGCAGGATGAATGATGGTGTCCAGATGGGTATCGTCAAAATCGAGCAGATTGGCCGAAATCGCGTTGACGAACGACGCAGCCAGCGCATCGAGCCGTTCCAGACGACCGATGACCGCGGATGTCGCGGCGCCGCTGAACGGCAACAACGTGCGCAACGCGGCAGTGACGGCAGGATCATTCGCCGACCCCAGCGCGGTCGCGAAGAAGTTCAGGATCGAGCGTTTAGCCTCGTGATTTTGCGCGGCGACATCCGCCCACACCGTGCCGGCAACGAAATCGGCGAATGTCGTGCCGGCGCCTTGCGCTTCATCTTGCCGCACTGAGCGAATTCCTCGGACCTTGTTTTTCCGACCCTATTCCGGCGCGACATCCCCTGTCGACAAAAATCTTATGCTTGACAGATTGACTGACAATCTGGAAATTTGGCGAAACGCGACCGGAGAACCCTGGCGCGACAAGAACAAGAATGCGCCCGTGCTTGCGGCGCGACAGGGAGCGAACCATGGCAGCAGAAACAATCGGCTTTGTCGGAACGGGCCGCATGGGCGGACCGATGGCCGGCCGCCTGCTCGACGCCGGCCATTCGCTGTGCGTTTACGATTCGCAGGTTGAGGCGACCAATGCGCTGGTTGCGCGCGGCGCACGGCTTGCGAAATCACCTGCCGAAGTCGCATCGAGCGCCGATATCGTGCTATGCAGTCTGCCCACCCCCGATATCGTCAAGGCGGTTGCGCTGGGGCCCGATGGAATCGTTGCCGGAAACCGCGCCACGGTGCTGATCGACCTGTCCACCACGGGACCCGGCGCTGCCAAATTGATTGCCAAGGGATTCGAGCCGAGGAACCTGACCCTGGTCGATGCGCCGGTCAGCGGCGGCATCAAGGGCGCGGTGAACGGCACGCTCGCGGTAATGGTGTCCTGCCCGAAGGCGACCTACGACCGGGTTGAGCCGATCCTGAAGCATTTCGGAAAGCTGTTTTACACCGGCGACAAGCCGGGCACGGCACAGACGGCAAAACTCGCCAACAATCTGATGGCCGCGGCAGCACTGGTGATCACCTCCGAAGCGGTGGCGATGGGCGTCAAGGGCGGTGTCAATGCCAAGGTGCTGATCGATATCATCAACGCCAGCAGCGGTCGCAACAGCGCCTCCGAGGACAAATTCCCCCGCGCCGTGCTTCCCGGCACCTTCGATTTCGGATTTACCACCGGCCTCTCCTACAAGGACGTGCGACTCTGCGTCGATGAAGCCGAAGCCATGGGGGTCCCGATGGTCTGCGGCTCGGTGGTCCGGCAGATGCTCGCGATTACCAACGCCAAATATGGCGCGTCATCCGACTTCACCTCGATCGCCAAAGTGCTTGAGGAATGGGCCGGCGTCGAAATGCGCGGCTAGACCGAAGCCACCGGCGCGAGAGGCGATTGCCATGACGATCGGATCGACCGGACCAAACGAGGTTTCGTTGGCGCGAGCGCTGACGCGCACCGCGCTTGCCGTCGACCGCGGCCGTTTCGACGCTGAAGTCATCGCCAAGGCAAAAATCTGCCTGCTGGATTTTCTCTCCTGCGCCTTCGAGGCGCGCAATCACCCGTGGAGCCGCCAGGCGATCGCCATAACGCGCGAGGTCGGAGACGGCGCAACCGTCATCGGCACCCGAACCCTCGCCTCGCCCGGCGACGCGGCCTTCGCCAACGCCACTATGGGTCACGGCCTGGTGCGCGAAGACATGCACGCCGCCAGCATCTGCCATCATGGCGTGGTGATCTGGCCGATCCTGCTCGCATTGTCGGAACGAACGCCGCTATCAGGCGCGACATTCCTTACCGCGGCAATCATCGGCTATGAGACCGGCGCGCAGATCGGCCGCGCGCTCTTTACCGCCGACCTCGCCCGCCTCCACCGGCCGACCGGTCTCGTTGCGCCGCTCGGCGCAGCGTTGGCGGGAAGCTATGCCCTTGGACTTACCGAAGATGCCGCAACCAGCGCAATTGCCATTGCCGCCAACACATCGTCCGGCTTGAACGAATGGCCGCGCGCGGGCGGTTCCGAAATGTATTTCCACCCAGGCTTTGCAGCGCGTAACGCGATTGCGGCGATCGAATTGGCGGAGGCCGGCGCCCTCGCTTCGGAAACGATCCTTGAGGGCGAAGCCGGATTGTTCGCTGCCTTCCGCCGCCAGCCTGCCCCCGACGATATCCGTTTGTTCACCGGCGCCGAGCCGGAAATTATGGCCGTCTACAACAAGCCGGCTCCCGCCTGCAATTTCGCGCAAACCGCAGCCCAGGCGGCTCTGCGCGCCGCGCGCGAACTCGGATCATCGGACGACGTCGCGACCGTTGCCATTCGAGTCCCCGAAGCGGCGGCCCGCTACCCCGGCTGCGATTCGAAGGGACCCTTTCACAACGCGCTGCAGGCCAAGATGAGCATTTCCTTCAGCGTCGCCGCGGTGCTGGCGCGCGCCGCGCTCGAAGAAGAAAACTACGCTGACATCAACGATCGCAGGATACTGCGCCTGGTCGAACGGACCGAGCTGCAAAGCGCGCCTGATCTCACCGCTGCATTCCCCGCGAACCAGGGCGCTGAGGTCCTTGTTGGCCTGCGCAATGGAAAGACCATCCATCACCGCCTCGAGAATGTGATTGCCGCGACGCCGGAGCAAATCCGCGCCCGCTTTCGGCGGGCTGCTTCCGACGTCATCGGCGACAAGCGCGCGCTGTATCTGGAAGAGCTGGTGGACAGTTGCACATCGCTTCCTGTCAGCCACGTGATAGCCGCTCAGTGCCGGCTTGAACCATCCGAGCAACGGCTGCGGCCAGCTTCATGATCGATCACGACAAACGGAAAATGAGGGGCACCATGTTCAAACCGGAAATGGCCGAAACAGCCACACCGATAGCCGGCACGAAACACGGATACTCCCCTGCCGCGCGAGGTCTCCGGTGACCCAGGCGCTGGAAGGCTTCCTGCAAGCGCTGTCCGCCGGACTTTTGATCGGCGCGGTCTACGGCCTGATGTGCGTCGGGCTCGGGCTGATTTTCGGCGTCATGCGGGTGATCAATTTCGCCCAGGGCGATTTCATGATGCTCGGCATGTATGCCGCGTTCTATTTCTTCACCGCGTTCGGCGTGCAAGCCGCGTTCGGCAACACCTTCGGACCGTTCGTCGCGATCCTGCTGGCCGGCCCGGTGCTGGCCGTGTTCGGCTACTTCGTCCATCTTACGCTGATCTCGCGCGTATCAGGCATGCGCACTTCCTCGCTCGAGGGCGAGGGTCACTATGCCCAGCTCATCCTGACGCTGGGGATCGCGCTGATCCTGCAGAATGGCGGCCTGCTCGTGTTCGGCTCGGTGCTGGCCTCGATCCGGACGCCGCTGTCGAGTTCGGCGTGGGAGCTTGGACCGATGTTCTATGACGTCAGCGTCTTCATCAACAAAGCGCGCGGCATAGACGCTGTTGTCTCGCTGGTGACGATGCTGCTGCTGACGCTGATGATCACGCGGTCGCGGATCGGAAAATCGCTGCGCGCCGCCGCCGATAACCCCACCGCGGCAACCTATATGGGGATCGACGTCGACCGCGCGCACCGCATCGCCTTCGCAATCGGCACCGGCATCACCGCGATCGCGGGCGGCCTGCTCGCCACCAACTATCCCTTTCACCCGTTTGTCGGCGT
Source organism: Bradyrhizobium sp. AUGA SZCCT0176 (assembly GCF_018130145.1). Lineage (GTDB taxonomy): Bacteria > Pseudomonadota > Alphaproteobacteria > Rhizobiales > Xanthobacteraceae > Bradyrhizobium. The sequence goes on from NZ_JAFCMB010000009.1 coordinate 112,825, forward strand.
CGAATACGTCATCGTGATGTATGCCGGCGTCGTGCTTGGCGGCATGGGCAGCATCATCGGCGCCTTCTGGGGCGGCATGACGATCGGCCTGGTCCAGCAGATGTCGACGCTGATCCTGCCGACGCAATTGCAGAACGCTGCGATCTTCGTCGTGTTCCTGCTGATCATCTTCTTCCGTCCGCAAGGCTTCTTCGGGCGTATGGTCGAGAGGACATGACCATGCGCGGATGGCGATCGCTGTTGCCTATCCTTGTCTTCACCGCGCTCTATGCCGCGGTGTCGCTGAGCGTGACCAATTCCTATTACCAGCTGGTGATGACGCTGGTTCCGGTCTGGGCGATCTTCGGGCTGTCGTGGAACCTGCTTAGCGGATACACCGGGCTAATCTCGTTCGGTCATGCCGCCTTCTTCGGCGTCGGCGCCTATACCGTCGTGCTCTGCCAGATCCATTTCGATCTGTCGCCGTGGGTGACGATCCCCATCGCGGCCGTTCTCGGCGGTATCGCCGGATTGCTGATCGGCTTTCCGACCTTCCGCCTGCAGGGGCACTACTTCGCATTGGCGATGCTGGCCTACCCGCTCGCCATTCTCTACGTGTTCGAATGGCTCGGCCTGCAGGAAGTCACGCTGCCAATCAAGCGCGACAATCCGATCGCCTATATGCAGTTCGCCGATCACCGTCTCTACACGTTGCTGGCGCTGGCGATGATGCTCGGCACCATCCTGCTGACACGCGCCATCGAGCGGTCGCGCTTCGGCATGGCGCTGCTTGCGATCAAACAAAACGAAGCCGCCGCGGAAGCCGCGGGGATCAACACGCTGGCCTGGAAGCTCCGTGCCGTCACGCTCAGCGGCGCCATCGCCGGAGCGGTTGGCGGGTTCTACGCTGTCGTGTTGCTGGTGGTGACCCCGCAATCTGTGTTCGGCATGCTGGTGTCGGCACAGGCGCTGACGGTCGCCATGTTCGGCGGTGTTGGAACAGTCTGGGGTCCAGTGATCGGATCGGTGATCCTGATCCCATTGGCTGAAACGCTCAATGCCGAAGCGGGTTCGCGCTTTCCCGGCATTCAAGGGGTCATTTACGGCCTTGCTATCATATGCGTCATTCTTCTCGCGCCTGAGGGCCTGTACTGGAAAGCGCGTGACTTCCTGCGAAAACGCTCGGCACTACCGGCTGCGGCGACGCAGAGCGCGCCGAATGTCCCGGTTGCGGCGCCCGTCCCCGCCGCGCCAGCGCGTGTCAAACGATCCGTCGGAACGGGCGACGTCGTCCTCGAAGTCCGCAACCTGTCGCGTTCCTTTGGCGGGCTGAAGGCCGTGCAGGATGTCACCTTCAAGCTGCGGCAAAACGAGATCCTTGGAATCATCGGTCCCAACGGCGCCGGCAAGACTACGCTGTTCAACCTGCTGAACGGATTCCTGCGGCCGGGTACCGGCGAGATTCTGCTCGGCGGACGCGAGATGTCCGGCCGCAAGCCGCACGAACTCTGCGAGGCCGGCATCGGCCGCACCTTCCAGATCATGCGTCCGTTCCTGCGCATGTCGATCTCGGACAATGTCGTGGTCGGAGCCTATGTCCGCGCCAAGACCGATGTCGAGGCAAGGAAGCTGGCAGCCGATGCGATTGCCCGCGTCGGACTGTCGGAGATCGCCGAGCGCATCGCGGGCGAACTCACGACCAAGGAATTGCGGCTGATGGAACTCGCCCGCGCGCTGGCCGGACAGCCACGTATCTTGCTGCTCGACGAGACGCTCGCGGGCCTCGGACACGACGAGGCTGACGAGGTCGTCGCGGTAATCCAGCGGCTTGCCCGCGACGGCATGACGATTGCGATCATCGAACACACGATGCAGGCGATGGTCCGCCTGGTCGACAGTTTCCTGGTGCTTGACCATGGCGCCGTAATCGTTGAGGGCGAGCCTGAAGCGGTCACCCGCGACAGCCGCGTCATCGAGGCCTATCTCGGCAAAAAATGGGTGGCCCATGCTCCGCATTGAAGGGCTTACCGCCGGCTATTCCGCGATCCCCGTGCTGAACGACGTCTCGATCAAGGTCGACGAAGGCCAGTTCGTCGCGATCGTCGGACCGAACGGCGCCGGCAAGACCACGTTGTTCAAGACGATTTCCGGCATCGTGCAGCCGAGCGCAGGAACTATCACATTCGAAGGTCATGACCTGCTGGCGATCCGGCCCGCGCAACGCGCGCATCTTGGCATCGCCCACGTACCGGAAGGCCGTCAGGTCTTTCCTTCGCTCACGGTGATGGAAAACCTCGAAATGGGCGCGATGACCGAGGCCGGCCAGCGCGACTGGAAACACAACATCGAGCGCATCTTCGAATGGCTGCCCATCCTGGCCGAGCGCCGCGGCCAATTCGCGGGCACGCTCTCGGGCGGTCAGCAGCAGATGCTGGCGATCGGCCGCGGGCTTGCAGGCTCGCCCAAACTCCTGATGCTGGATGAACCCTCGATGGGTCTTGCGCCCACCATCGCCGATTTCATCTTCGAACGGCTGATCGAAATCCGCCGGCAATCCAACCTGACGATCCTGCTGGTCGAACAGCGCGTGGCGGAGGCCCTCGAATCCGCCGACCACGGCTACGTGCTCGAAGCCGGCCGCGTCGCGCTCGAAGGCAACAACCAAACCTTGCGAGCGGACGACCGCATCCGCAAGGCCTATCTCGGCATGTAACCAACAGCAACACCATTGGGAGGACGAAAATGGGCCAGGACAAGATTGAGGACAATCTATCCGACAAGATTTCGAAGACGTCGCTGACGCGGCGAACCGTGCTCTCGGGAGCGGCCGCGATCGGCCTGTCGACTGTGGCGCGAGCGCAGCAACCTGCCGAAGTCAAGGTCGGCCTGATCGTGCCGTTGTCCGGCATCTATACCCGTCCGGGCCAGGTGATGCGCATGGGCGCCGAGATGGGCATCGAGCACATCAACGCGCAAGGCGGCATCAAATCGCTCGGCGGCGCAAAGATGAAGCTCGTCGTGATCGATTGCGGCGACACCACCGAAAAGGCCAAGAACGCAGCGCAGCGCATGGTGGCGCAGGAGCCCGATCTGGTTGCTGCGACCGGCTCCTATCTGAGCTCCTTCACGCTGGCGGTGACTGAAGTCACCGAACGCGCCGAACTACCTGTCCTGACGCTGTCTTATTCGGACCTGCTGACCGATCGCGGGTTCAAGTTCATTTTCCAGACCGCAGCGCCCGCCAGTGTGCAGTCCCAACTCGGCTTGCCCGAACTGATGAAGCTGGCCGAGACCGCTTCCGGCAAGCGACCGAAGACCGTCGCCATGCTGATGGACAACACGGCGACCTCGGTCGCAACCGCCAAGGCGCTGAAGGAGAAACTCCTCGCGCAGGAAGGCCTTCAGCTCGCGGTCGAGGAAGTGTGGACACCCCCACTTTCCGACGCCACGCCGCTGATCCAGAAGGTCAGGTCAGCCAGGCCGGACCTGTTGCTATTCATGCCGAACGCGGTCTCCGACGCAAAGCTCGGCCTGGAGAAGATCAACGAGTTCGGCCTCGGACAGGGCAAGATTCCGACTGTGTCCTTCAGCATCACCATTGCCGAGCCGGACATGCTGCAAAGCGTCACCCCGGAAGTCGTCCAGGGCATTATGACGATCGTCGCCAACTGGGGCTGCAAAGGACACGAGGACATCATCGCCGAACTCAAGGCCAAGTACAAAGAGCCCTGGGCGACGCAAAATGTCATCTCGACCTATGGCGACATGTGGCTGATGAAGGCTGCGCTTGAAAAGGCCGGGAAGGCCAACCGCCTCGCCGTCGCCGATGCGTTCCGCACTCTGGATGGCGGGCCCGCAAAATACTATCCCGGCGGTCAATTGAAGTTCGATGAAAAGGGCCGCCGTGTCGGCGCAGGCGTCGTCATCGTGCAGTGGCAGAACGGCGTACCTGTCACCGTGTTCCCGTCCGACCTCGCTCAGTCGTCTCCGTTCTGGCCAAAGAAATCCTGACTGCAACGCATCTCAAAAATTTCAGGGAGGAATAGCCATGACAAAAATTGCACAGACCGCTCTAACGCGGCGCAGCCTGCTCGCCGGTGCATCCGCCGGCCTGATCTCGACTCGCGTATGGGCGCAGCAACCGGCCGAAGTAAAGGTCGGATTGCTGGTGCCGATCTCGGGCCTCTATGCGCGCCCAGGAGCTGTGATGCGCCACGGCGCCGAGATGGGCGTGGAGCACATTAATGCGCAAGGCGGCATCAAGTCACTCGGCGGCGCCAAGCTCAAGCTGGTCGTGCTCGATTCCGGTGACACCACCGAGAAAGCCAAGAACGCCGCACAGCGCATGGTCGCCCAGGAAACCGACTTGGTGGCCGCGAGCGGCTCCTATCTGAGTTCATTCACGCTGGCGGTCACGGAGGTCACCGAGCGGGCCAATCTTCCGGTCCTCACCCTCTCCTACTCCGACCTGATTACCGATCGCGGCTTCAAATATGTGTTCCAGACCTCGGCCACCGCGGGATCGCAGGCGAAACAGGCCCTGCCCCAGATCGTGAAGCTGGCGGAAACCGCTTCCAGCAAGAAGCCCAAGACGGTCGCGATCATCACCGACAACACCGCGGCATCGGTTTCGTCGGCAAAGGCGATGCGCGACGGCCTGCTCGCCGAAAACGGGCTGCAACTGATCGTCGATGAAACCTTTACGCCGCCGCTCGCCGACGCCACCTCGCTGGTTCAAAAAATCCGGTCGACCAAACCTGACCTGCTGTTCTTCCTGCCGACGGTGATTTCCGACGCCAAGCTGCTGCTCGAGAAGATGAACGAGTTTGGCCTCGGACAAGGCAAGATTCCGACTATCTCGTTCGGCATCGCCATCGCCGAACCCGACATGCTGCAGACCGTAAGCCCGGAACTGCTGCAGGGCCTGCTGACCTGCGTCGCAAGCTGGGGCGCCAAGGGTCACGAGACGCTGATCGCCGAATTGAAGACCCGCTACAAGGAGCCCTGGATGACGCAGAACGCGATCTCCACCTATGGCGACATGTGGGTCATCAAGGACGCGCTCGAGAAAGCCGGCAAGGCAGACCGCGTTGCGGTCGCCGACGCGCTGCGCACCATGGATGCCGGTCCTTCGAAATATTACCCGCTCGGCGAAATCAAGTTCGACGAAAAGGGTCGCCGCGTCGGCGCCGGCATGACCATCGTGCAGTGGCAATCGGGCATCCCGGTCACGGTATTCCCGCCGCAGCTGGCGCTGTCCCAGCCGTTCTGGCCCAAAAACTAGCAAGGATTGGATACCGATATGGACAAGGCGACATACGATCGAGGCCTCCAGATCCGAAAGGACGTGCTGGGCAACGAATTCGTCGACAAGGCGATCGCATCGGCCGATGACTTCAATCGGCCGATGCAGGACCTCACGACGGAGTATTGCTGGGGCTATGTCTGGGGCCGCGACGGCCTCACGCACAAGACCCGCAGTTTCCTCAACCTTGCGATGCTGTGCGCGCTCAACCGGCCGCAGGAACTCAAGACCCATGTGCGGGGCGCCCTGACCAACGGCGCGACGCGCGAGGAGATGCGCGAGGTGTTCATGCAGGTTGCGATCTATTGCGGCGTGCCGGCCGGCGTGGACGCTTTCCGTAATGCCGAGGAAGTGTTTGCCGAACTGGACAAGAAGTAACGGAGCCCGAGACGATGTTGCAGGGCAAATGGGCTCTCGTGACCGGGGCGACGGCAGGCCTGGGCTTGGCCGTGGCTGAAAGCCTGGCCGGCGCGGGAGCCAACATTGTCCTGCACGACCTCAAGGAACCGGCGCAGACGCGGGACCGTCTGCGCGCGCAATTCGGCGTCGAGGTGGTCAGTGTCGCAGCCGACCTGTCGCAGCGCGCCGCCATCGAAGCTGTCATGGACGCCCTGCTCGGCCGCATCGGTGCGGTCGATATTCTGGTGAACAATGCGGTGGTACGGCACTTTTCTCCGGTCGAGAACTTTCCGCCAGAACGATGGGACGAAGCTCTCGCCGTCAATCTGTCGGCCCCGTTCCACCTGATCCGCCTCGCATTGCCCGGCATGAAGCAACGGAAATGGGGCCGCATCATCAACATGGCGTCGATCTATTCGACTCGCGCGGTCGCGGACCGCATCGACTACGTGACCACCAAGACTGCCATTGTCGGCATGACCCGCGCCGTCGCAATCGAGACCACGAAGAGCGGAATTACCTGCAACGCACTGTGTCCGGGCACGCTGCCGACGCCGGCCATTCAGGGAAAAATCGCGGGGATCGCGGCCAGCGAAGGCCGCAGCATCGACGAATCCACCAGTGACTACCTTGCGAGCCGGCAGCCGAGTGGGCGGTTTGTCGCCATGGAAGCCGTCGGCGCGATGGCGGCCTTCCTGTGCAGTCCGGCCGCACAGGACATCACGGGGGCAATGCTGCCGATCGATGGAGGCTGGTCCGTCGCATGAGCGTCACCGTCCGTCTCACCCAGGAGATCTACAGTGGCTGAAGCATCGAGCCGAAATGCCGTGGTAACCGGCGCCGCCGGTGGCATGGGTCGTGCCATTACGAAGGCGCTGCTCGAAAGCGGGCGGCGGGTCGTGCTCGCCGACCGCGATCCGGCCTCGCTTCGCGAGTTCGCCACTGAGATGGGCGACAACACATTCCCGATCGAACTCGATATTACCGACACCAAGGCCGTGGACCGCCTGCCCGACCTCATCCCGGACGCCTTCAAGCCGATCGACATCCTCGTCAATAATGCCGGCCACGACATCGGCGGCCGGACCCGGTTCGATGCCGGCGCGGCGGACGATTGGTCCGGGATCATCCAGACCAATTTGATCGGCCTGATGCGGGTGACCCGCAGCCTGCTGCCCGACATGATCAGGCGCAATTCGGGCCACATCGTCAACATCAGCTCGATCAACGCCCTACGCATCATTCCCGACATGGCCGCCTACAGCGCCAGCAAGGCGGGCGTGCACATGTTTACCGAAACGCTCCGCGGCGAGCTCGCAGAAACGGCGATTCGGGTGACCGAGATGCAGCCCGGCTTGACCCGGACCAATATCATCCTCACCCGCTATCGCGGCGACCGGGAGAAGGAAAAGGACTATTTCGACCAGTTCAAGATGGCGCTCGATCCGGCCGATATTGCCCGGTCGATCGTGTTTGCGCTGGACCAGCCGCCGCATGTTCAGATTGCGGAGATGATGATTCTGCCCGTAAATCGCTATTGAACCAATGCCGGTGCGAAGGCGGTAGACAATGGACAAACGCGGTGAATTGCAATCCACGCTCCGGATCGAGGACGTTCCGACCGTCCGGTCGATGGTCGCCCAGAAGCTGCGTGAGGCGATCATGTCCGGAAAGCTGAAGCCGGGCCAGCGCCTAGTCGAACGGGAGCTTTGCGAGATGACCGGCGTGAGCCGGCCGTCCATTCGCGAAGCGCTCCGGTTGCTGGAAGCCGATGGTCTCGTCAATACCGTCCCTCACCGCGGCCCTGTCGTCAGCACCATCAGTCTTGAGGAGGCAAAGCAGCTCTACGCGGCCCGCGCCGTGCTCGAGGGATTTGCCGGACGAGAATGCGCGCGCCTGCACGATCCTGCCGTTGTCCGCAGGATCGGGGACGCTCTCACCAAGCTGAAGGCGGCGTTCGCCGATTCCGACTTGATAACGGCCCTCGAAGCCAAGACGGAGTTTTATGCGGCGTTGATCGGCGGCTGTCAGAACGCCTTCATCGAACGGATGCTCAGGCCGCTGCACGACCGGATCACGCTGCTGCGGATTACCTCGATGTCGCAGCCCAAACGCATCAACAAGAGCCTGCGCGAGGTCACCGCGATCTGGCGCGCCATCCAGAGCGCCGATCCCGATCTCGCCGAGAAATGCTGCGTCGATCACATCAACGCGGCGGCCGTGGCCGCGCTCAGCATGATCGAGCAATCATCCGCGTCGAACGAGAAGGCGACCGCGGATGAATGACCCAACGTTATTTCGACCAAGCCGTTTCAAAGGGCCACAAGGCCGATAGGAAGCTGCCATGAAGTTTGTAAAATGCGTTCTTCTGATGCTGTTGCTGTCGCCAGTACTGCCGGCATTCGCCCAGGAATTTCCGAGCCGGCCGATCACGCTGGTCGTTCCCTTCTCGGCCGGCGGGCCCGGCGACGTCATTGCACGCCTGCTCGGGACATCGATGAGCGCGACGCTGAAGCAGTCGCTCGTCATCGAAAACGTCGTCGGCGCCGGCGGTACCCTTGGCACCAATCGCGTCGCCAAAGCCTCGCCTGACGGTTACACCCTGCTGCTGATGCATGTCGGTCAGGCCACCGCGCCGGCGCTCTACGCCAAGCTGCCGTTCGACCCCGTTGGTGACTTTGCGCCGATCGGTCTCGTCACCGACGTACCGATGATCCTGGTGGCGCGTGCGAATTTTCCCGCCAAGGACCTGAAGGAACTCGTCGCCCATGTGCGAGCCCAAGGCGACAAGGTCACCTACGGCAATGTCGGCCTCGGCTCCGCGTCACATCTGTGCGGGCTGATGTTCATGAGCGCCATCGAGGCCAAGCTCACACCGATCTACTACAAGGGTGGAGGCCCCGCGCTGAACGATATCATCGCCGGTCACATCGACGTCTATTGCGATCCGGCAACAGGGCCTACGCCGTATATTCAGGCCGGCACCATCCCGGGTTACGCCATCACCAGCAAAAAACGCGTGCCGACCCTGCCGAATGTGCCGACGTCGGCGGAAGCGGGGGTACCGAAGTTCGACGTCACGACCTGGTACGGGCTGTATGCACCACGCAATACGCCGAAACCGATCGTTGACGCTCTCGTCGACGCCCTGCAAAAGGCGCTCAAGGACCCGCCTCTGGTCACCCGCTTCGCTGAACTCAGCATGGCGCCGGTCGAGCCGGAACGCGCGACGCCAGGGGCGCTCGAAGCCCTCCTGAAGAGCGAAATCGACAGATGGGGCCGTATCATCAAGGATGCCGGCATTACGCCGCAGTAAGCTGACTCAGCTCGTAGCACGGTATTTTTCCGGATCGGAACCCGACTTGTTCAATGGTCGCATGAAGCAGAGATCAGAACACCACTGGAATATTGTTGTGCCAAACAGGAAGACGCGGTGGCGTGACAGGCCATGGCCACAACTGACGCGCGACGGCCCCAGTATGAGCGCTCGCACGCCAACTGATAAGGTTTTCTGCGAAACCTTACGAGTCTGCAAACTGCCTCCATTTTCGGTATTTCCTTATCGATCGCCAACTGCCCTATTTCTTACTCATGCTTATCGACCACGAGATGCTGTTGGGCATGAACGGCCGCTTTGCGGGGCGGGTTCAACTGATCGCTGTCCCCGCGGATTGAGGAGACAAGATCGAAACCCGCATCTAGTGCCTGGGATTGAGAGCATCATTCAGGCCGTCACCCATCAGGTTGAAGCCGATCACGAGGGCGATGATCGCGAGCCCGGGCCAGAACGCCATCCATGGCGCCTCGCTGAGAAACTGCCTGGCGACATCAAGCATGGCGCCCCATGACGGGGCCGGCGGCATCTGACCAAGCCCCAGGAAGGCAAGGCTCGCCTCGGCCAGGACCGCAATCGCCATGGTGAGCGTCGCCTGCACGATCGTCGGCGCAAGCACATTCGGCAGTACCTGTCCGGTGAGGATGGCGAGATCGCCGAGGCCTTGGGCACGGGCCGCCGCGATGTAATCCTCGGTGCCGACGACCAGTGTTTCAGCACGCGCGACACGAACGAATACCGGTACGGCGGAAATGCCGATGGCGATCATCGCATTCTGGAGACTGGGGCCCAGGAAAGCGGCCAGCGCAATCGCCAGCACCAGGAAGGGGCAAGCCAGCAGCGCATCGGCGAGACGCGAGATCACCATGTCGGCGAGGCCGCCAAAATAGCCGGCGACGAGACCAAACGGGAGGCCGATGAGCACAGCGACGGTCACGGAGACCATGCCGGCTCCAAGCGAAGCCTGCGTGCCAAAGATGACGCGGGACAGTACATCACGGCCGAGATCGTCGGTGCCGAACCAGTGAGCTGCACTGGGGGCCGCGCGTATAGCCATCCAGTCCGGCGCATTTGGATCGTAGGGCGCGATCCACGAGGCAAACACCGCAAGCACGGCAAAGAACAGAATGATCGTAGCCCCGATCACGGCGGACGGCTCGCGCAACAGGCGGCGAATCTCCGGAGAACCGCCTGCGCGCACCCGACCTGCAACCGGCGTCGTCTCAATCGAACTCATGACCTGAGCCTCGGATTGAGCAGCACATAGGCGACGTCGGCAATCAGGCTCATCAACAGGAACACGGCCGCCGTGCACAGCACCACGGCCTGGACCACGGCATAATCGCGGCTGAACACGCCATCGACGATCATCTTGCCAAAACCGGGTATGGAAAACACCTGCTCGGTCAGCACCGCGCCAGCCAGCAATTCGCCGAATTGCAACGTGCCCAGCGTCACCACCGGAATCAGCGCGTTCGGCAGCGCATGGCGCAGCACGATTGTGCGATCGCGGACACCCTTCGCGCGGGCGGTACGCACATAATCCTGCTTCATCGCCAGGATCATCGCACTGCGGACATGGCGCATCATGATGGCGGCGGTGCCGGTGCCGAGAACCAGGGCAGGCATCAGCATTGAAAGCAGGTTGCGCCCCACGCTTTCGAAAGGCGAAACAAACCCTCCGGCCGGCAGCCAGCCGAGATTCACCGAGAACACCAGGATCATCATGATCCCCAGCCAGAAATGCGGAATCGACAGGCCAGCCAGTCCGAACAGACTGGCACCGTAATCGAACGGCGTTCCGCGCCGCAGCGCCGCGAAGATTCCGATCGGCAGCCCGAGCAGGAGCGCAACCAGCATCGACAGGATCGCGAGTTCGATGGTCACCGGCAGCTTTTCAACCAGCATGGTGCCGATCGGCAGCCGGGTGCGCACCGAGGTACCGAAGTCACCCTGCACCACGCCTTTCAGCCAGACGACGTATTGCACCGGAACCGGATCATTGAAGCGATATTTCTGCCGAAGATACTCGACGACCTCCGGGTTGCGCTCTTCGCCGGCCAGCGCCAACGCCGGATCGCCGGGCAGCAGCTTCTGAAGGCCGAACACCATCATCGACACCAGCAACAATGTCGGCAGTGAGACGCCGAGCCGGCGCAGAAGCAGTGTCTTCATCTTGGCAGTCAGTTCCTCACTTGGCCGGCGCGCCGACGCGCGCCAGGCGTTGCGCGTCAGTTCGCAGGCTTGACGCCCGTAAAGCGCAGCAGCCCGTCGGGTACCATGACGATGCCGCCAACCGATTTGCGTGCCGCAAAGAACCAGTTTGGATGGTAGAGGGGAATCGACGATAGCGCCGTTAAGTAGATGTCCGTAGCCTTGACGTAGAGCGCCTTGCGTTTGGCTTCGTCGGCCTCACCGCGGGCCTCGCTCAAGATCACATCGAGATCCTTGTTGCAATATTTGTTGACGTTCTGCGAGCCGGCGCAACTGAAAAAAGCAATCAGTGTCGGATCCGGGTCGGCACGGCCACTCCAGTTGCCGATATAGGCTTCGAAATTACCATTCATATAGCGCTCGATCGCCGTAGCCGACTCCATCGGCAACAGCTTGACATCGAAGCCCGCCTCACCCGCCATCGACTGCATGATTTGCGCGACACGGGTATCGCCGGCCGTGTTCTCGTACTGGAGTTCGACGGGCACTCGGGTCATGCCGGCAGCAGCGATCATCGCCTTGGCCTTCGCCACATCGCGCGCCGGGATCTTGTGGGCGCGGTCGTAGAACGGAGACGACGGCGGGATCATCTGATTATCGGCCAGAAACTCGCCGTTGAAGGCGACGCGGTTGATGACGTTGCGATCGATCGCCAGCTCAAAAGCCTGGCGGAGCGTCGCGTTCTTGCCGAGCGGCGTGTCGGCCTTCGCTCCCGCGCCGACATTGAACATCAGATGCGCGACGGCAAGTCCCTGGCCGGAATGCAGGGCGAGGTTGGCGTCTTCACGCACGATTTTGAGGTCGGTCGGCGCGACGCGTTCGGCGAGGTCGAGATCGCCGGCCCGCACCCGCGACAGCCGCACGGTTGAGTCAGGCACATAGTGATAGACGACCTCGTCGTAGCCGATCTGTCCGGCATTCCAGTAGCCAGGATATTTCTTGACACGAATGAGGTCACGCGACTTGCGCTCGACGAACTGATACGGACCGGTGCAGACCGGCGCCGCCGCGAATTCGCCGACCTTCTCGCCGGCGGCCTTGGGCGACACCATCATGCCGGCACGGTCGCTGAGATTGGCGAGTAGCGGCACGAAGGGCTCCGACAGGTTGAACCTGACCTTGTCCGCCGCAAGCGCCTCGACGCTCGCGATCGGCGCCAGCTCGGCCTTGCGCTTGGAATCCGGCATGGTCTTCATGCGCTCTATATTGAACTTGACCGCCGCCGCATCGAACGCGGTACCATCATGAAAGGTGACGTTCTTGCGCAGGGCGAAGGTGATCGACTTGCCGTCCGGAGCCCACTCCCAGGCCTCGGCGAGCTGCGGCACGATCTTGAGCTCGGGCGAGATGTCGACAAGCTTGTCGCACAGCGCCGCGAACACAAAACGGCCGGCATAGGTGCCGCTGAGCGCCGGGTCGAGTGCATCGGGATCGTCCTGAAGGCCAACCCGCAGCGTCGCGGCCTGGGCCGAGACCAGAGCCAACGCGGTCATCGAAATTGCCGTCAACACCGTAGCTACACGCCTCATGTCGGACTCCCATGGCCTTGCCGTCGGAAGACAAAGCAAGCACGTTCGACTCTATTTGTAAATATTGCGAACAAACTACCCGGTATTTCGTAACATTCGAGAGAGAAATAGCACCTAAGCGACTTCAAAAGCCCCTTGACGCCATTCAACCAAGGATATTAGTTCGGCATCTTGACCAATTGGATTGGCCCCCATGCAAGATTTTCCATCCTCGCCCGTTGCGCGACAGCAATCCGTCCGCCTCGTGGTCGAGCGGCTGCTGCGGGATCGATCGGTGTCCCGCGCCGAAATCGCCCGCAGCACAGGCCTGTCCAAGCAGACCATCTCGGAGGTGATGCGCGAGCTTGAACGCGACGGCTGGGTGTACGAGGACGGGCAGACCCAGGGCACCGTGGGGCGAAGCGCCGTAACTTACGCGCTGCGACCAGACGCGGCCTTCGTGCTGGGCATCGACCTCGGCGGCACCAAGCTGCACGTCGCTCTTGCCGACTTGCAGGGCGTGACCGTCGCCGAGAGCATTGAAGCGACCGCGGGCGATGGCGGCGCCGCTGTTGTCGCCCAGATCGGGCGCATGACCGATGCCCTGCTTCAGCGCGCCGGCGTATCCGCGCAACGTCTGCGCGGCGGCGTGATGGGAAGTCCCGGCATCATTGAGCCGGCGTCGGGCGGCATTGTGATCGCGCCCAATATCGCCGGACTGGACAGCCTGGACGTGCGCGCCGCGCTGCACGCCCGGCTCGGCATCGACATCGCCATCGAGAACGACGTCAATCTTGCCGCAATCGGGGAGCATTGGCGTGGCAATAGCCGCAAAGCCCGCACCTTCGCCTTTATCGCTCTCGGCACCGGCATCGGCATGGGCATCTTCGCGAATGGCCATCTTATCCGCGGCGCACGTGGCGCGGCCGGCGAAATCGCCTACCTGCCGCTCGGCGGAGACCCCTATGATGCGCGTGGCCAGCGGCTCGGCACCCTGGAAACCGCCGTCGGCAGCGCCGGCATCATCGAGCGCTACACCGGACTCGGCGGCGCATCCGGCAGCACTGTGCGCGACGTCTTCGATCGGCTCGATACCGACGAGGCTGCGCGGATCACGATCGACGAGGTCGGCCGGGTCATCACGACCGCAATTCTTGCCGTGCATAGCATGCTCGATCCCGAGATCATCATCATGGGCGGCAGCATCGGCGCGCGTCCTGAATTGAAGCTCCGAATCGACGCGCATCTCGGACGCTGCACGCGCGAGCCGGTTCGGATCGAACTCAGCGCACTCGGCAATCGCGCTACCTTGATCGGCGCGATCGGCAGTGCGATCGACCACCTGCACCGCGCGCTGTTTGGCATCGGCAAGGATGCGAGTCCGCTGGCCCTGCCCTTCACAGCTTCGGATGTCGCGGCATGAGACAGCACGCGCCGCAAATCGAGATTGCGGGCAATGCCACCGCCGTCGCGGAACGCGCGGCTGCGCACATCGTTGCCCGGCTGCGCAACGAGCATGCGGTCACACTTGGTTTTGCGACCGGCGCAACGATGAGACCGGTCTATGCCCGCCTCGTCGCCGCTACACGCGCCGGAGATGTCTCATTCAGGGCGGTGACCAGCTTCAACCTCGATGAATTTGTCGGCGTTGCGCCGCAATCGCCGGGAAGCTTCCATGGCTATATGCAAGAGCATTTGTTCGGGCATGTCGACATGGAAGCCGGACGGGCGAGAATTCCCGACGGCCTGGCCGGCGACATCGCCGCCGAGGCGGCCCGCTATGAGGCAATGATTGCGGCTGCCGGTGGCATCGACCTGCTGCTGCTCGGCATCGGGGCCAACGGCCACATCGGCTTCAACGAACCGGGTTCGGATTTTGCGTCACGCACCCGCGAGATCAAGCTCGACGAAGCCACCCGCATCGCGAATGCCGGCAATTTTCCTCATCTCGCATCGGTTCCCGAGCGTGCGATCACGATGGGGATTGCGACAATCCTGGAAGCGCGCAGCATCCTGCTGATCGCCACCGGACCTGACAAGGCGGCCGCCCTCGCAGCCGCCATTGACGGCCCAATCGGGCCGGATTGTCCCGCCTCCGCGCTCCGCCTGCACGACAACGTCCATATCCTTTGCGACGAAGCGGCCGCCGCAGCGCTCGCCAACCGGCCTCACAACAACAATCGGAGAACGGCATGAGCTGGCGGCAGCGCGATTTCATGGTGCCGGGACGCTCGCTGGCGGTGGGTGACCGTGGCATGGCCGCGGCCTCTCACCCCGCTGTCACGCTCGCCGCCATCGACATCCTGCGCAGCGGCGGCAACGCGGTCGACGCCGCCATCGCCGCGATCGCGCTCCAGGGCGTCATCGATCCGCACATGACCGGCATCGGCGGCGACTGTTTTGCAATTTATGCTCCCGCCTCAGGCCAGCCTGTCGCAATCAACGGCTCAGGCAGAGCACCAGCGAAGGCCGAGCTCGGCTGGTTCCGGCAACAGGGGCTGATGTCGATCGCTGACGATTCACCTCATGCCGTTACCGTTCCGGGTGCGGTCGACGCCTGGTGCCGGCTTGCCGCCGATTACGGCTCGAAAGGACTGGACGAGATTCTGGCGCCGGCGATCCACGCGGCCGAGAACGGATTCGTGGTCCCGCCCCGCTCCGCGCTGGATTGGGCGCGCTATGCCGACCGCATCGAAAGACACCAGGCTGGCGTCCCGGTCTATCTGCCCGGCGGCGTTGCGCCTGGTATCGGCGGCAAACTCAGCCATCCGGCACTTGGCGCGACGCTGCGGCGAATCGCGCGCGAGGGTCGCGCCGCGTTCTACGAGGGCGCCGTCGCCGAAGAGATCGTGGCAACGTTGAGGGCGCTCGGCGGACTGATGCAGCTTGAAGATCTTGCAAACGCCAGATCGGAGTACGTTGCGCCGATCAGCGCCGACTATCGCGGTCATCTGGTCTGGCAATGTCCACCCAACGGACAGGGCGTCGCGGCGCTGCTGATCGCCCGCATCCTCGCCGGCTTCGACATGGCCGACCCGGCGCTCGGCGAAGCGGACCGCATTCATCTCCTTGCCGAGGCGACCAAAGCGGCCTACCGGCAACGCGACGCACTGGTCGCCGATCCGGCCTTCCATCCGCTCGATGTCGAGGCGCTGCTGTCGGACGCCTCGATCACCGCGTTGCGCGCCACCATCAGCACGAAGCGCGCCAGCGCCCCGGCGGACTTTGAGATGCCCGTCCATCGTGACACCGCCTATGTCGCGGTCGCCGATCGCGACGGCAACATGGTGTCCTTCATCAACTCGCTGTTCTTCGCCTTCGGCAGCGGCATCTACGCTCCCCGTTCGGGCGTGCTGCTGCACAATCGCGGCTCGGGCTTCCGTCTCGTGGAAGGCCATCCCAACGCCATCGCGCCGGGAAAGCGTCCCTTTCACACCATTATTCCGGGCTTGCTCGCGAAGGACAGTAAACCCGTCATGGCATTTGGCGTGATGGGCGGACAATATCAGGCCACGGGACACATGCAGATTCTGAGCGGGGTGCTCGACCGCGGCCTCGACATCCAGCAATCTTCGGACGCGCCGCGCAGCTTCGCCTTTGACGGCACGCTGTCGCTCGAACCGACGGTGTCCGGCTCGGTCGCCGACGATCTGATCGGACGCGGCCATCGTGTGACGTGGGCAGACGAGCCACTCGGCGGTTTCCAGGCGGTGCAGGTCGATGCCATCAGCGGCGTCATGTATGGCGCGTCGGACCATCGCAAGGACGGCATCGCGTTGGCGGCATGACCAGGATGGATCAAATGATGTCAGGTCGGACACCATGAGCGAGACGACGGCGGAGGCGATTCTATCGATCGAGCAGCTGACGCTGGCGCTGCCCGCCGACGCCGATCGCGCCTTTGCCGTCGAGGCGGTCTCGCTCGCGCTGTACCCGCGGCAGATCCTTTGCGTTGTCGGTGAATCCGGCTCCGGCAAGACGGTCTGCGCTTCCGCTGTGATGGGCCTGTTACCCACGGACATTCGACCGGTCGCAGGGGCGATTCGCTTCGAGGGACGCGATTTGCTGAAATTGCCGGCAGCCGAGTGGCGGACATTGCGCGGGCGGCGCATCGCCATGATCTTCCAGGAACCGATGACGGCGCTCAATCCGGTGATCAGGATCGGCGACCAGATCATGGAGGCATTCGAGGCGCATGGGCACCTCGCGCTGGCCGAACGGCGCGCCCGCACGCGCGCGCTCGCCGAGGAAGTGGGATTGCGCGATCTGGACCGGATCATCAACAGCTACCCGCATCAGCTGTCAGGCGGGCAGCGTCAGCGCGCCATGATCGCGATGGCGCTGGCGCTCGAACCATCGATCCTGGTGGCGGACGAGCCGACCACCGCACTCGACGTCACCACCCAGGCGCAGATTCTGCGGTTGATCCGTGACATCCAGCAGCGGCGGGGCATGGCCGTGCTGTTCATCACCCATGATTTCGGCGTCGTCGCCGATATTGCCGACCGCGTCGCCGTGATGGAGAAGGGGCGCGTCGTCGAGCAGGGTTCGGTCGCGGATGTGCTCGAACGTCCGCAGCATCCCTACACGCGCCGGCTGCTCGCCGCGGTGCCCGGCTTGACCCCGCCGGTGCGCCCTGTGGTCGAGGACGCGCCAGTCGCCTGCGCGGCAATCGGGCTTGCGAAGACCTATCGCAGCAACAATTGGTTCAACTCGCAGCGCGAGGTCGCGGCTGCGAAGAGCGTGAACTTCGAAATCCGGCGCGGCGAAACACTCGGCCTTGTCGGGGAATCAGGCTCGGGCAAGAGCACGATCGGCCGGCTCGTGATGCGGCTCACCGATGCCGATGCGGGCGTCGTGCGCGTCGGCGAACTGGATTTCACGCAAGCGCGCGGGGCTGGTCTGCGGGCCGCCCGCAAGCACATCCAGATGGTATTCCAGGATCCATTCACCTCGCTCAATCCGCGTCGCCGCGTCGGGCGGATCATCGCCGACGGCCCGATCGCTCATGGCGTCCCGGCGGCACAGGCCTTTGCGCGTGCCGCGGAGCTGCTGACGCTGGTTGGCCTCGACCCGAGCGCGGTGCAGCGTTTCCCGCATGAATTCTCGGGCGGGCAACGGCAGCGGATCGGCATTGCGCGCGCGCTGGCGCTCGACCCCGACGTGCTGGTGGCCGACGAGCCGGTGTCGGCGCTCGACGTCTCGGTCCAGGCCCAGGTGCTCGCGCTGCTCGAGACCTTGAAAACGCGGCTGCGGCTGGCGATGCTGTTCATCACCCATGACCTCAATGTCGCGGCCCAGGTTTGCGACCGGGTCGCGGTGATGCGGCTTGGCGAAATCGTCGAGATCAGGCCCACCGCAGATCTGCTGAGCCGGCCGGAGCATCCCTATACTCAGGCGCTGCTGGCCGCCATCCCCGGCCGGCAGCGCAAGGCACCACCCATATCACCTGACGCGCTGGGCGACGACGTACGCCATTGAAGGAGAGGTCTTGATATGCCGAAGCTCACGGAACTCCCAATGCTGCGCGTCGGCCTCATCGGCAGCGGCTTCATCGCCGCCTTCCATCTGCAATCCATGGTCGGCGTGCGCAACGTCAGCATCGGCGGCGTCTACAGCCGCTCGGTCGAGCGGCGCACGCGCATCGCCGATAAGGCGCGCAGTCTCGGCCTTGGGCAGGCGCATGTGTTCGACAGCATCGAAGCGATGGCGATGTCGGGCGAGGTCGATGCGCTCTGGCTGCTGACGCCGAACGACACCCGTCTCGACATTATGCGCGAAATCCATCGTGTGACGAAAGTCGGCGCGCCGCTGCGCGCCGTCGCCTGCGAAAAGCCGCTCGCCCGCACACTCGCCGAGGCGCGCGAAATGCTCGCGCTCGTCGAGGATGCAGGCCTGCTGCACGGTTATCTGGAGAACCAGTTGTTCTCGACAGCGGTGATGCGCGGCAAGGACATCATTTGGCGTCGCGCCGTACCGCAGGGCGGACGGCCCTATCTGGCCCGTGCGGCGGAAGAACATTCAGGCCCGCACGAGCCCTGGTTCTGGCAAGGCGAAAGGCAGGGCGGCGGCGTGCTCTCCGACATGATGTGCCATTCAGTTGAGGTTGCGCGCTTCATGCTGACCGCGCCGGGCGCGACCCGCGACAGCCTGCGGCTGGTAAGCGCAAGTGCGACGACGGCCAACCTGAAATGGACGCGGCCACGCTATGCGGCCGACCTGAAGACGCGGATGGGCATCGATTTCGCCAAACGCCCGGTCGAGGACTTCGCGCGCGGCATCCTTGCGATGGAGGATGCCGACGGCCATCAGTTGATGATCGAAGCGACGACGTCATGGGCCTATGTCGGCGCCGGCTTGCGTATCCAGCTCGAGCTGCTCGGCCCCGAATATTCGATGGAATTCTCGTCGCTCTCGACCGGTCTCAAGGTGTTTCTCTCACGCGCGGTCACCGGATCGGAGGGCGAGGATCTCGTCGAGAAGCAGAATGCCGAGCAGGGCCTGATGCCGGTGGTCGAGGACGAAGCCGGCATCTACGGCTATACCGATGAGAACCGACATATGGTGGAAGCGTTCAGGCGCGGGCTGAGCCCCGCGGAAACCTTTCATGACGGCGTCGGCGTGATGGAAATGCTGATGGGGCTCTATCGATCCGCGGAGCTCGGCCAGACGGTGCATTTCCCCGACCCCGAACTCGAACACTACGTACCGTTGGTGGCCCGCTGACGGCAGGCCAGAGGGCGAATGCGATTTCGAGAGCGCCAGCGATTCCAAGTAATGCCCAGGCCATGTAACAGATCCGTTCGGCGCCATTGGCCGCGTCGTATGCCAGCTGCTTTGACCAAGTGGGACGGACGCTTGCTGCACTGTCTATGCCGGTAATGTCTGGCCGTACGACTTCGTAAGGCAGCGCCGCCGTTCGAGATCGCTCCGCAACGAGCTAGCGTTCCACAAGTCCCGCGCAGCCCTCAGCGCACTACGTAACGTTGGTTCAGCTTGAGCGCCGCGTAGCAACTCTGCGTTCAACAAGCTGCTGGGCTTCCGATGAAAACGAAAGCAGCACATGATTTCCAAATGGCGGGCGAAAGCCATTTCCAAATGCATTCAGAGCATGCGCGAGAACAAAGCCATTTCGGTAGATAATTCAGAGTGTTGGGGCTGGCTGGGGCGGGAGGGATCGAACCTCCGAATGGCGGAATCAAAATCCGCTGCCTTACCGCTTGGCTACGCCCCAACAGGCCGGGAACACGGCAGGAAACCCGCTGCGGATTCCCTCCGGCAACGTGGGTCTATAGGGAGAGGTGAGCCATTTCAACCGGCTAGAGCATGATCCGAAAGGGCATGCCCCGCACGGGATGCGCCGTGGGCACCCGTTTTCCGGAAAGATCACGCTCAAACAAATGGATAGGCTTCGGATTCGGGCCTAAATCGGCTCCGGAAACACGACCCTCTATAATAGGCTTGACGGTTCGTCCGATGTGGACGCCCCGGGCTCGCGATGGCCTCAAACCGCCCGCCTCGCCATGCCGGCCCTCCAGTCCATCGGAGAGTTGAGAGAAGGCCGGTTTCGTGGGAAGACGGCCCCCCGCTTTCCCGACTGAGGCGAGTAACCGACATGACCTACCGCGCGCCGATCAACGACATCCTGCTCGCCCTCAACCATGGCGCCGGCCTCAAGGCCGCCGTGCAGGCCGGTCATTACGGCGATTTCGACGGCGATATTACCGCAGCCGTGCTGGAGGAAGCCGGCAAATTCGCTTCCGACGTGCTGGCGCCCTTGAACGCGGTGGGCGACGAACACGGTATCAAGCTCGCCGACAACAAGGTGACGACCGCGCCCGGCTGGCCGGATGCGTACCAGCGCTGGATCGCGGGCGGATGGAACGCGGTGTCGGGCCCGGAAGATTTCGGCGGACAGGGCCTACCGATGGCGATCAACGCCGCCTGCACCGAAATCTGGAGCGCGTCGAACATCGCGTTCGGCCTCTGCCCGCTCTTGACGCTGTCGGCGATCGAGGCGCTCGACGCCCATGGCAGCGAGGAGCTGAGAAAGATCTATCTGGAAAAACTGGTGTCGGGTGAATGGACCGGCACCATGCAGCTGACTGAACCCCAAGCGGGCTCCGACGTCGGCGCGCTGCGCACCCGCGCCGAACGCACACCTGACGGCAGCTATCGCATCAAAGGCACAAAGATCTTCATCACCTATGGCGACCACGACATGACCGATAACATCGTGCATTTCGTGCTGGCACGTTTGCCCGATGCGCCCGCGGGCACCAAAGGTATCTCGCTCTTTCTTATTCCAAAATTCCTCGTCAATGCCGACGGCTCGCTCGGCGCGCAGAACGACATCTATCCGAGCGGCGTCGAGCACAAGCTCGGCATGCATGCTTCGCCAACCTGCACCATGACGATGGGCGATAAGGGCGGCGCGATCGGTTATTTGATCGGCGAAGAAAACCGCGGCATGCTCTGCATGTTCACGATGATGAACCAGGCCCGCCTCGGCGTCGGCCTCGAGGGTGTCGGCATCGCCGACCGCGCCTATCAGCAGGCGCTGGCCTATGCGCAGGAGCGCCGCCAGGGCCGCGCCGTCGGCGCCAAGGGCGACGGGATGGACGCGATTATCGTGCATCCGGACGTCAAGCGCATGTTGCTGCAGATGCGCGCCATGACGGCAGCCGCGCGTACGATTTGCTACGCCACCGCGGTGGCGCTCGATGTCTCGGTGCGCGCCAAGGATGCCAAGGTGCGCGCCGACGCTGCTGCCCGCGGCGCGCTGCTGACGCCGATCGCAAAAGCCTTCTCCACCGATATCGGCAATGAGGTGGCCTATCTCGGCGTGCAGGTTCACGGCGGCATGGGCTTCATCGAGGAAACCGGCGCCGCCCAGCATTATCGCGACGCCCGCATCACCTCGATTTACGAGGGCACCAACGGCATCCAGTCGATCGATCTCGTCACGCGAAAACTCGCGGCCAATGGCGGAGCGTCGGTCTGGGCCCTGATCGACGAGCTGTCCGGCATCGTCAAGCAGGTGGAAGCTTCCAACGATCCGGCCTTCGGCACCACGGGGGCAAAACTGCGCGACGCGCTCGGCTCGCTCGAGCGCTCCAGCAAATGGTTGCTGGAGAAGGTCGCCTCCGCGCCGAACGACGCGCTCGCGGGTGCGACACCCTACTTGCGGCTGTTCGGCTCGACGCTCGGCGGCTGCAAGCTGGCCGGCGAGGCGCTCGCCGCCAAGAGCAATGGCGAGGCCGGCGATCCGCAGCGATACGTCACGCTGGCGAGGTTCTTTGCCGAAAACATTTCGGTGCAGGCCACCTCGCTGGAAAAGACCGTCATCGACAGCGCCGACGCCGTCAACGGCGCGGATGCCGTGTTGCTGGCATAGGGATAACCCAACACCAAACCCGACTAGAGCAGCACGTTTTTCAATCCAGGCGCATCCAGCGCCGCAAAGCTGCCAACGCAGGAGCCACTGTCCCGATGTTTGATTTCGATCGCGTTATTAATCGCCGCGGCACGCACGCGTCGAAATGGGACATGATGGCCAAGAATTCGGGGATCACCGCAGCGGACGGAATTCCGATGTGGGTCGCCGACATGGATTTTGCGGCGCCTCCCGGCGTCACGGAAGCACTATCCACGCTCGTTACCCGCGGCGTCCACGGCTATTATGCCGACACCGGCAGCTGGGCGGCAGCGCTCGCCGAATGGATGGCGCGCCGGCATGATCTCGCGATCGACCCGGCCTGGGTCAGCCCGACGCCCGGTGTCGTCTCGGGCCTCGGTCTGATCCTGCAAGCTGTCACTGAAGTGGGTGATGAGGTCGTGGTGTTTCCACCGGCCTATCATGCGTTCCGCAAGATCATTCTCGCCAATGAGCGGCGCATCGTCGACGCGCAGCTGGTCCAGCGTCAGGGCCGCTACGAGATGGACCTCGATGCGCTGGGAAAACAACTCACGCCGCGAACCAAAATCGTCTTCTTCTGCAGCCCGCACAATCCGGGCGGCACCGTGTGGTCGATCGAGGAGATCCGTGAGCTCGCCGCCTTCTGTGCCGAACGCAATCTGATTCTGGTTTCCGACGAGATCCATTGCGACCTATTGCTGGGCGACGTCAAACACACGCCGACGCTGTCAGCCGCACCCGAGATCGCCGATCGCCTGATCACCTGCCTTGCCGCGACCAAGACCTTCAATCTCGCCGGCGCCCATGTCGGCGCCTGCGTCACGTCGAACCCGGTGTTGAAGCAGCGGATCGACGCGCGGATCGCGGCAAGCGGGCTCGCCTCCTACAACGCCTTCGGCATGATCGCGACCGAGGCGGCCTGGCGAACCGGCGAGGCCTGGCTCGATGCGCTGCTGCCCTATCTCGCCGGCAACCGCGATACACTCGCCGCACGAATGGAAAAAGCCGCGCCCGGCGCACGCTCGATGCGGCTCGAAGCAACCTATCTCGCCTGGGTCGACTTCTCCGGAACCGGATTGGCGGCCGCGGACGTGGCCGCACGGGTAAAGGATCGGGCACGCATCTTCGCCAGCCCCGGCGAGCAGTTTGGGCCCGGCGGCGAAACCTGGCTGCGTTTCAACTTCGCCACGCCGCGTCCGATTCTAACCGAGGCGCTTGATCGCCTGGATGACGCCTTTCGAGACCTCCGAGCTTAGGCTGCGGACGAGGGTCCTACCGCAGCGGCATCGGCGGCCTCGGCACCGACGCCAGTTCCGGATCGCTCAGTGTTTCAGCGGTGGTTGGTGATTGCGCCTCAAGCTGTCGCGGCACGTAGGGTGCCGAAGTCGCTGACAACGGCGCGGCCGACGGCATGGCTTGCTGCCGGACCGGCCGCGGCGGCACCGGCGTCCGCGCCGGCGCTATCGCGGCGACTGGCCGCGGCGGCGGCGCCGGTTTTTTGGCTTGCGCGTTTTGCGCGGCAGATTTCTCCGAAACCATCGCCACGAGCTGCTGCTGGCTGGCCTTGAGCTGCTCGATGCTGGCCTTGAGCTGTTCGATCTCCCGGCTTGCGCTGGCAAGATCGCGCGCCATCGTCTCGAGCGATTGCGACTGATCGGGCGCGGCGGCGGCCGGCGGGGCGGCGGCGACCGGCGCGGCAGTAGTAGCCTCCGCTGCAGCAGCCTGCGCTGCGGCCGGCGCCTGGGGCGCCGGTTGAGCCGGTGAAGTATTCGACGCGTCGACATCCGCGGCAGCCAGAACCGGCTGCGCGGTGAGCCCGGTTTTTTCCGGGGCCAGCGATGATTTCCGGGCAAACAGCGGCGCCCATTCTGCGATTACCTGTTGAGCCGCCTCGGCATGGTAATGCCAGGCCATGGCGGCCCCGCCGATACAGCCCGCCAGCAGCAGCGCCGTGACGGCACGCATGGCGCGCCTCGCCATCGACGACCTCGGCCGGCGGCGGCTGTTGATCAGGGCATCTTCGACGGCGGCTGCGCGAAACGTGATTTCATCGACGGCGATTGCGCGAAACGTGGCGTCGACCGGCGGCACCGCTGCGCCGTCCCGGAAGACCGGCTCGATGTGAGGCTGCGGACCCACCGTAGGAGCGCGCACGGGATCCGGCGCCGGGCCGAAAAATTCTTCTTCCGCGGGCGCTACCTTGACGGGATCGGGCGCGACCCTGACGGGATCTGATGCGACCCTGACGGCATCGGGTACGACCCTGACGGCATCGGGTGCGACCACGAGGATATCGTGCGGATCATCGGTTGGCTTCGGTTTCTGCATCGATTGCATCGGCGCTCCGTACTCCATCCAATGTCGCCTGCGCCCCAAGAGCCTGTCCCAAGCTTTTGCCTAAGACCCTGCCCAAGATTTACCCCAAGAGCGACCGGCGGATTTGCGTGAGATCGACGACTTCCAGCCCCCAGAATTCCCCCACACGTCGTTCCCCTTACCCCATTCCGGTTTGACCAAAGCAAGGCAGTACCATGGAGAGGTTGCGGCCGAGGGAACTTGTCAGGTGACAAAGGTGCGCCAGCCTGTGCCACACCCGACTGCGCTCTCCGTCGTCATTGCGAGCCAACGGGTCGCGCGAATGCGCGCCCGATGACAGGCTCCGCGAAGCAATCCATCTCGCCGCGCGAAGGACAGATGGATTGCTGCGTCGCTGGCGCTCCTCGCAATGACGTGGATACGGACGTCGCTGAAGCCCGATTCTCAGCGGCCTACCAGCTGCTGCAGATGTTCCGGGTACCGCGCGCCCTGTACCGCCACGGCAGAGATCGCACGCTCGATCTCGCCGAGATCGCCTGATGTGAGCGTCACCGCCGCCGCGCCGATGTTCTCATCCAGCCGATGCAGCTTGGTGGTGCCGGGGATCGGAACGATCCACGGCTTCTGCGCCAGCAGCCAGGCGAGTGCGATCTGCGCCGAGGTCGCCTTTTTGCCTGCGGCGATTTTGCCGAGCAGGTCGACCAAGGCCTGGTTCGCTTTTCGCGCTTCCGGCGAGAACCGCGGCACCACGTTGCGGAAGTCTGATTTGTCGAACGTCGTGGTCTCGCTGATCGCGCCGGTGAGGAACCCCTTGCCGAGCGGGCTGAAGGGAACGAAGCCGATACCGAGTTCTTCGAGCGTCGGCACGATCACCTCTTCAGGTTCGCGCCACCACAGCGAATACTCGCTCTGAAGTGCGGCGACCGGTTGCACGGCATGGGCACGCCGGATCGTCGGCGCGGCGGCCTCGGAGAGTCCAAAGTGCCTGACCTTGCCTTCGCGGATGAGATCCTTGACCGCACCCGCCACATCCTCGATCGGCACGTTGGGATCGACGCGGTGCTGATAGAACAGATCGATGACGTTGGTCCTGAGCCGCTTCAGCGAAGCCTCCGCCACTTGCTTGATGTGCTCCGGCCGGCTGCTAAGACCGCTCTGCGCGCCCGTCTTCGGATCGATGTCGAAACCGAATTTGGTGGCGATCACGACCTGGTCGCGGACCGGCGCCAGCGCCTCGCCGACCAGTTCCTCCGACGTGAACGGTCCATACACTTCGGCGGTGTCGAAAAACGTCACACCGCGCTCGACGGCGGCGCGGATCAGCGCGATTCCCGCCTGCTTTTCGACCGCCGGGCCATAGCCGAAGCTGAGTCCCATGCAGCCGAGCCCGATCGCCGAGACTTCGAGGCCGCTCTTGCCAAGTTTACGCTTCTGCACTCTCTTCTTCTCCAATTGTTCGACAAATCATCGCGCGTACTGTTCGTCGCTGACCTTTTCCATCCAGTCGACGGTCTTGCCGTCGAGCGCTTCCTGAATCGCCAGATGCGTCATCGCCGTCGTGGGTCCCGCGCCGTGCCAGTGCTTCTCGCCGGGCGGAAACCAGACCACGTCGCCGGGCCGGATCTCCTCGATCCGCCCGCCCCAATGCTGCACCAGGCCAAAGCCGGACGTGACAATCAATGTCTGTCCGAGCGGATGGGTGTGCCAGGCGGTGCGCGCGCAGGGCTCGAAGGTGACGCTGGCGCCCACCACGCGTGCCGGTTCGGTCGCCTTGAACAGCGGATCGACGCGGACGGTACCGGTGAAATAATCTGAAGGTCCCTTGCCGGACGGCTGCGAGCCGCTTCGTTTGATGTCCATGGTACTGATCCTTCGTGGTGGTGTTACCGGCGCGTTTGCGCCAGCAACTCCCGCTCCCAGCACGGCAAGGCCGCCACCGGCTGCAAGCATGCGTCTGCGCGTGATCATCGCGGTCGGTGCGCGGGCTCGGCGCTCATGCCACTTCCGGCAGCCGGGCAAGCAGCTTGTCGAGCGTGATCGGATAATCGCGCACCCGCACACCGGTCGCGTTGTAGATCGCGTTGGCGATGGCGGCACCGACGCCGCAGATGCCGAGTTCGCCGACGCCCTTGGCCTTCATCGGCGACGACATCGGGTCGGTCTCGTCGAGGAAGATCACGTCCTGATGCGGAATGTCGGCATGCACGGGCACTTCGTAGCCGGCGAGGTCATGGTTGACGAAGAAACCGGCGCGCTTGTCGACCGCCAGTTCTTCCATCAGCGCGGCACCGGCGCCCATCGTCATCGCGCCGATCACCTGGCTGCGCGCCGATTTGGGGTTGAGGATGCGACCCGCGGCACACACCGCCAGCATTCGGCGCACCCGAATTTCGGCGGTCGCGGCATCGACGCCAACCTCGACGAAATGCGCGCCGAAGGTCGATTGCTGATACTTCTTGCCGAGGTCGCCGAATTCCATCACATCCTCGGCCACGATGCCGCTCTCGCCCGCGGCCTGCGCCAGCGGCACGCTGCGATTGCCCGAACGCACCTGCCCGTCGGCGAAATCTGCCTCGGTGGAATTGAACCCGAGCTTCTGCGCCACGGCCTCGCGCAGCTTGACGCACGCGGCATAGACGCCGGACGTCGAGCTGTTGGCGCCCCATTGCCCGCCCGATCCGGCCGAAACCGGAAAGGCCGAGTCGCCGAGGCGTACGATGATCTTGTCGAGCGGCAGGCCCATCATCTCGGCTGCGGTCTGCGCGATGATGGTGTAAGTGCCGGTGCCGATATCGGTCATGTCGGTCTCGACAACAACGACGCCGCGGTTGTCGAGCCGCACGCGCGCCGCCGATTTCATCACCGGATTGTTGCGGAAGGCAGCCGCCATGCCGATGCCGACCAGCCATCGCCCGGCGCGAACCTGCCCCGGCTGGGGATTGCGCTTGCTCCAGTCGAAGCGGTTGGCGCCGAGCCCCATGCACGCGATCAGCGGCCGGTGCGAATACGCCCGCTCCGGCTTTTCGGGATCGACCTGGGTGTCATTGAGGATGCGGAACTCGATCGGATCGAGCCCGAGCTTTTCCGCCATCTCGTCCATCGCGATCTCCAGCGCCATCATGCCGGGCGCCTCGCCTGGCGCACGCATCGCATTGCCTTCCGGCAGGTCGAGCACCGCAAGCCGCGTCGCCGTCATGCGGTTGGCGCCGGCATAGAGCAGCCGTGTCGCCTGCACCGCAGCCTCCGGCTTGCCGCCGGGCAGGTTGCCGGACCAGCCCTCATGGCCGATGGCCGTGATCTTGCCATCCCTGGTCGCGCCGATACGGATGCGCTGGATCGTGGCCGGCCGATGCACGGTGTTGTTGAACATCATCGGACGCGTCAGCGCCACCTTGACCGGCCGTCCGGCCGCGCGGGCGCCCAATGCCGCGAGCAGCGCATCGGCGCGCACGAACAGTTTGCCGCCGAACCCGCCGCCGATGAAGGGCGATATCAGGCGGACCTTGTCCTTGGGCATGCCGAGCGTCTTGGCCAGTTCGCCAACGCTCCAGTCGATCATCTGGTTTGAGGTCCACACGATCAGCTTGTCGCCATCCCAGGCGGCCATCGAGGCGTGCGGTTCCATCATCGCATGGGCGTGATCGGGCGTGGTGTAGGTCGCGTCGAGCTGAACCGGTGCCGCGGCGAATGCGCCGGCGAAATCGCCGACCGCGGTATCGGCCGGACCGCCGGTGATGCGCGCGGGCTTGCCGGAATCCTTGACCGCTGCGAGATCGTAGACGCCATCAGTCCTGACATAATCGACGCGGACCAGTTGCGCGGCGGCGCGGGCCTGCTCGAAGGTTTCCGCCACCACGAGCGCGATCGCCTGGTGATAATGCTCGATCTCGGGGCCGCCGAGCAGCGTGGCGAAGTTCAGGTTGCCCTTGGCGAGCTTGCCGGCATTGTCAGCCGTGACGATGGCAAGCACGCCGGATGCTGTCTTGGCGGCCGTCAGATCCATCGAGGCGATCCGGCCCTTGGCAATCGCTGAACCGACCACATAGCCGCAGGCCGGGTTCGCGATGTTGTCGTGCCGCTCATAGGCATAGGGCGCAGTGCCCGTGGTCTTGAACGGACCATCGATGCGGTCCGCGGGCTTGCCGATGATCTTCAACTGGTCGATCGGGTTGGTGGTCGCCGGGGTTTCGAATTTCATGGTCTATCCCCTCGCCTCTGCCAGCACCGCGCCGAGCGTCCGCTCGGCCAGCAGCAGCTTGAAGGCGTTCTCATGGGTAGGTTTGGCGTCGGCGAACAGTTTTGCCGTCACTGCTTTCGCGCCGCGCGGCAGTTCGGCCTCGGCGGCTTCGACGCGCCAGGGCTTGTGGGCGACGCCGCCGAGCGCGACGCGTCCGGAGCCGTCGCGCTGCACGATGGCCGCGACCGCGACCAGAGCGAACGCATAAGACGCGCGGTCACGCACCTTGCGATAGATCTGCTTGCCGCCAACGGGTTTCGGCAACGTCACGGCGGTGATCAGTTCGCCCGGCGCCAGTGAGGTCTCAACCTCAGGCGTATTGCCGGGCAACCGGTGGAAGTCAGCGATCGGAATGCTGCGCGCGGCGCCGTCAGGTCGAATTGTTTCCACGGTGGCGTCGAGCGCGCGCATGGCCACCGCCATGTCGCTCGGATGGGTCGCGATGCACGCTTCGCTGGCGCCGATCACGGCGTGCTGACGGCTGAGGCCGCCGATCGCCGAACAGCCGCTGCCGGGCTGACGTTTGTTGCAGGGCTGGTTGGTGTCGTAGAAATACGGGCAGCGGGTCCGCTGCAGCAGATTGCCCGCGGTCGTCGCCTTGTTGCGCAACTGGCCCGAAGCGCCGGCGAGCAACGCGCGCGACAGCACGCCGTAATCGCGCCGCACCCGTTCGTCCGCAGCAAGATCGGTGTTGCGCACCAGCGCGCCAACCCGCAGTCCGCCATCGGCGGTCGGCTCGATCTTGTCGAGCCCGAGACGGTTGACGTCGATCAGATGCGCCGGCGTCTCGATTTCGAGCTTCATCAGGTCGAGCAGGTTGGTACCACCAGCGATGAATTTGGCGCCCTGCTGGCGCGCAGCCGCGGCGGCGGCCTCGGCCGGCGAATTGGCGCGCTCATAGGTAAAGGATCTCATGCCTGCCTCCCGGCGACTTCGCTGATGGCTTCGGCGATGTTGGAATAGGCGCCGCAGCGGCAGATGTTGCCGCTCATGCGCTCGCGCAATTCGGCATTGGTGAGTTGCGGGACTGCGTTCAGATCGGCGCTGACATGGCTCGGTATGCCGGCCTTGATCTCGTCGAGCACGGCGACCGCCGAGCAGATCTGCCCGGGCGTGCAGTAGCCGCATTGATAGCCGTCATGCTTGACGAACGCCGCCTGCATCGGGTGCATATTCTCCGGCGTGCCAAGGCCCTCGATGGTGGTGACGCTCTCACCCTCGTGCATGACAGCCAGCGTCAGGCATGAATTGATCCTGCGACCGCCGACGATCACCGTGCATGCGCCGCACTGGCCGTGATCGCAGCCCTTCTTGGTGCCGGTGAAATGCAAATTCTCGCGCAAGGCATCGAGCAGCGTGGTCCTTGTATCGACCTCGAGTTCGCGCGCCTTGCCGTTCACGTTGAAGGAAACTTTCGACATCACCGGGGCTCCGGAAACCGCAGGCTTCAGGGCGATCTCGGCCTTGGCCACGAAGGTCGACGTCGTCACCCCGAGGGCCGGCGCCGTGAGAGAAGCGGCGCCGACGACCAACAGGTCGCGCCGAGAGAATCTGAAATCACCGGGGCTTCGCATGCCATCAATCCCTTTTTGCCGCTTGTCGCTCGTTTTGCGCCCGCCTCGGCCACTAACGCCGATCATGACCCGGGGTTGCGCGCAGCCGACATCGCGCAGGTCACGACCGCGTGCCTTCAGGCATTTAACGGGTGCAACGCCGCCGGATTAGGCCTAATAATCGGCATGGACTTATGAAACTGGCTCATGAATGCTCGGCAAAAACACCAACGACCTCATGGCGTTCCTGGCCGTGGCGCGAGAACGCAGTTTTACGCGGGCGGCAGCGCAGCTCGGGGTTTCGCAATCGGCGCTCAGTCACACCATTCGAGGACTGGAAGAGCGGCTCGGCTTGCGGTTGTTGACCCGCACCACCCGCAGCGTGGCAACGACCGAGGCCGGAGAGCGGCTGGTTCGGACGGTGGGCCCCAAGTTCGAGCAAATCGACTCCGAACTATCAGCGCTGACCGAGCTTCGGGAAAAACCCGCCGGTACCATCCGGATCACGGCCGGCGAGCATGCGGCCCTGGCCGTGCTCTGGCCTGCCTTGACGACGCTGCTGCCGCGTTACCCCGACATCAAGGTCGAGCTGACCATCGATTACGGCCTGACCGACATCGTCGCGGAGCGATACGACGCCGGCGTTCGCCTCGGTGAACAAGTGGCCAAGGACATGATCGCCGTGCGCATTGGACCGGACTTCTGCATGACCGTGGTCGGCTCGCCCTCGTATTTCGAACGAAAGCCGAAGCCGAAGAAGCCGCAGGATCTTACGGCGCACGACTGCATCACTGTCCGCCTGCCGACATCAGGTGGAATCTACGCCTGGGAATTCGAGAAACGCGGTCGCGAAGTCAAGGTGCGCGTCGATGGGCAGCTGGTGTTCAACAGCATCCCGCTCCGGCTGAACGCGGTGCTGGCGGGGCACGGCCTCGCCTATCTGCCCGAGGACCAGGTCAAGAAGCATCTCGCCGACGGCCGTCTGATCCGCGTGCTCGACGACTGGTGCGCGCCGTTTTCCGGCTATCACCTCTATTACCCGAGCCGCCGGCAACCCACGCCGGCGTTTGCCGTGCTGGTGGAAGCGCTGCGATACCGGGGGTGATGGCCAGCCCCTGATCGCGCGGCAGGGTTTTGCGCGGCCGGGCCGGAACCCATCTGTCATCCAGATGTCATCGAATGCACCAACAGCTTGTTGGACACACATTCGAGGGCACCGATGGACTATTTCCGACGCTTCACCTTTCTGTTCGCCGCACCGGTCTTTGATACCGACGACCTCGAAGGCCTCCGTTTCAACCAGATCATCACCGAGATCGAGCGGTCCGGCTTTGAAGTGGTCCGGGCGCGCAAGCTCGAGGATGCGGAGATCCAGGTGCAGACCGACGCCGCGATCGGCTGCATGGTGGTCGACTGGGGCAAAAAGGGCCTCGAGGGCAAGACCATGGCCCTGATCAATCTGATGCGCCGGCGCGGCCTCGATTTCCCGATCATCCTTTTGATCCGCCGCAAGCGGTTCGAGGACCTGCCGGTCGAGGTGCTGGATTTCATCGACGGCTACGTGTTCCTGTCCGAGGAAACGCCGCCCTTCATCGCCAAGAACCTGATCAGCCGCCTGAAGCAATATGCCGAAACCCTGAAGACGCCGTTCTTCGGTGCCCTCGTCGACTATGCCGAAGAGGGCAACCAGCTATGGACCTGCCCGGGCCACAATGGCGGCGTGTTCTACAGCCGCAGCCCGATCGGCCGGGTGTTCGTCGAACATCTCGGCGAAGCTGTCTTTCGCGACGACCTCGACAATTCCGTGCTCGACCTCGGCGATCTCCTCACCCA
Source organism: Bradyrhizobium sp. AUGA SZCCT0176 (assembly GCF_018130145.1). Lineage (GTDB taxonomy): Bacteria > Pseudomonadota > Alphaproteobacteria > Rhizobiales > Xanthobacteraceae > Bradyrhizobium. Next base: position 144,921 of record NZ_JAFCMB010000009.1, read on the forward strand.
TGAGGGCCCGGCGCTGAAGGCGCAAAAGGAAGCGGCGCAAATCTTCGGCGCCGAAAAGACCTATTTCGTGCTCAACGGCACCTCGACCTCCAACAAGGTGGTGCTCGGCGCGCTGGTCACCGACGGCGACCTCGTGCTGTTCGACCGCAACAACCACAAGGCGGCCCATCACGGCGCGCTGATGATGGCCGGCGGCATTCCGGTTTATATCCCGACCGTCCGCAACGCCTGGGGCTTGATCGGCCCGATGCGCTGGGACGCGATCGACGAGACGAGTTTGCGCGAACGCATCCGCAGCCATCCGCTGGTCAAGGACCCCGAGGCCTGGCGCAAGCCGCGTCCTTTCCGGGTCGCCGTGGTCGAGCAGTGCACCTATGACGGCACGATCCACAGTGCCGAGATGATCCTGAAAGCGATCGGCCGTCTCTGCGACTACATCCTGTTCGATGAGGCCTGGGCCGGCTTCATGAAGTTTCATCCGCTCTATGCCGGACGTTTCGCGATGGGACTGTCCGGTCTCGGCCCCGACGCGCCCGGCATCATCGCGACCCAGTCGACCCACAAGCAGCTGGCGAGCTTCTCGCAGGCCTCGCAGATCCACATCAAGGACCGCCACATCACCGGCCAGAAGCGCCGCATCGAACACCGGCGCTTCAACGAAAGCTTCATGCAGCACGCCTCGACCTCGCCGTTCTATCCGATCTTCGCCTCGCTCGATGTCGGCGCGCAGATGATGAAGGGCCGCTCCGGCGAGGTGCTGTGGGACGACACGATCCGGCTCGGCATCGAACTGCGCAAGAAGATGCGTGCGGTCCGCCGCGAATTCGAGGAGAAGGAAGCGCGGCCCGAACGCCGCTGGTTCTTCGAGCCGTTCGTGCCCGACCGCGTCGCGATACCAGACGTTTCCCGCGCGGGCGCCGTGCACAATGTGGCCTGGGAGACCATCTCCACCGACATGCTGGTCACCGACCCCGTTTATTGGCAGCTTTCGCCGGACGCGCGCTGGCACGGTTTTCCCGATCTGACCGCGGGCTTCGCCATGACCGACCCGAACAAGCTGACGGTGCTGACCCCCGGCTTCGACCATGCCACCGGCCGCTATGCCGACCACGGCATTCCCGCCCCCGTTGTCGCGCAGTATCTGCGCGAAAATCGCATCGTGGCGGAAAAGAACGATCTCAACTCGCTGCTGTTCCTGCTCACCCCCGGCGTCGAGGCCAGCAAGGCCGGCACGCTGATCTCGGGCCTCGTCGCGTTCAAGAAACTGCACGACGACAACGCGCTGCTGGAAGAGGTGATCCCGGAATTCCATCAGCGCCGGCCGAAGCGTTATGCCGGCGTGCGCTTACGTGATCTCTGCGCCGAGATGCACGGCTTCTTCCGCAACGCCGGCGTCAGCGCGCTGCAGGCCAAGCAATTCCTCGCCGAGCATCTGCCTGACATCGCGATGTCGCCGCGCGACGCCGCGCGCTATCTGGTTCGCAACGACGTCGACTATCTGCCGATCGACGCCATCCCCGGCCGCATTGCCACGACGCCCTTTGTGGTCTATCCGCCCGGCATCGCCACCATCGTACCGGGCGAACGGTTGACCGAGCGTGCGCAGCCGATGATCGACTATCTCAAGATGTTCGAAACCTGCTTCAACACATTCCCCGGCTTCGACGTCGAAATCCAGGGCGTCTACAAGGAAGTCGATCCGTCCGGCCGCATCCGGCTCTATACCTACGTGGTCGCCGAATGAACCGGCCAAACGAAACCGCAGGTCCGGCCATGACGAGCGACCAACCGGTGCTGGTCCGGGCCTCGCGCGATGGCGATGTCGAGGCGATGCTGGCGATCTACCGCCATCATATCCGCCGCGGCATCGAGGAAGGCGTCGACGACAGCGGCACGCCGGAGCCGGAGGATTTGCGCGACCGGCGCAAGAACCTGCGCAGCCAGCGCCTGCCGCATCTGGTGGCGACCTGCGGCGGCGAGGTGGTGGGCTACGCTTATGTCGTGCTGTTTCGCAAGCGGCCGGCCTATCGCTACGCGGTCAAGCATTCGATCTATGTGCATCGCGAGCGTCAGGGACGCGGCGTCGGACGGCTGTTGTTGCAGGAGCTGATCGATGTCTGCGCCGCGGCCGGGTTCCGGCAGATGATCGGCTATATCGATTCCGACAACACGGCCTCGCTCGCGCTGCATGAAAGGTTCGGCTTTGCCCGCGCCGGCCTGCTGCCGGGCGTCGCCTACCGCTACGGCCGCTGGGCCGACACCGTCATGGTGCAACGTTCGCTTGCCGCCGGTTCAACCGCACCGCCGCTGATTTCCAGCCCGGGGCGGTGAGCGGGCGTGCAACAAATTCCATGTCGTCCCGGCGAATGCCGGGACCCATAGCCGCCGAAGGTCATCGTGCACGAGGCTGGAGCGACATCGGCTCGGACAATAAGCATTTGTGGTTATGGGTCCCGGCGTTCGCCGGGACGACGACGGTTGGGTTTGCTTGGTACCGCCCGCCCCCGCTTCGCCGCAACCCGGTGCGCCGCCGCGAGCGCGGCTCGCGCCCAGACGATCAGCTCATCGGGTTCGTCGAACAGCCGCTCCGGCACGCGCCAGAAGGAGAGGTCGATCATGGCGCCCTTCTTCGCATAGTTGAGCGGCGGAAACGCCTCGGCTTCCTTGAATATCTCACGGTTCTGGTCATCGACCCGGAAATAGAGCGTATTCTCCGTCACCACGGCAAGCATCACGCCGTCGCAGAACACGCCGGTCTTGCCGAACATGCGCCGCATGGTGACGCGGCCCAGCGGCGCCAGCTGCTCGCTCAGGAATTCGGCATAGGTGGCGCTGGCGACCATGCTCGCCGATCACCGCGGTTCGCCGGAGAACGCCTGCCGCAATGTCGACAGCCGTTCGAGCGCCGCTTGCGGCAATGGACCTTTTTCGACCGCGGCGAATGCGCCCTCGAACTCCTGCGGCGTCGCCATGCCGACCAGGATGGTGCCCATCGCCGGGTGCGACAGCGCAAACCGCGTCGCGGCCTCGGTCAGGCTGGAAGCAAACCCCTCCTCCACCAGCGGCATCAGGCGGCGGGCGCGCTCGATATCGGCATCGTAGCTCATGCTCGATCCGATCGGCTCGGGCGCCGGGCTTGCAATCGGATGCCGCGCGGCCGAGCCCGACAAGGCGCCGCCCGCCAGCACGCGGATGCCGACGACGCCGACGCCGGCCGCCCTCGTGCGATCGAACAACCCTGCATAATCCTGCGCCGGATAATTTTTCGGCAGTTCTTCGGCGGCGGATGGATTGAGCATGTTGTAGACGATTTGCGCGCTGTCGAAGACGCCGGCATCGATCACCTGATGCAGCGCCGCGGTGTCGCCGACCGCCGAAATCCCGAGGAAACGAATCTTGCCGTGCTGACGCAGCCGCTCGAACGCCGGCACCACCTCGCCCAGCACCTGCCGCGCGCTCAGCGCCGATCCGCCGCCGGAAACGGTAATCGGATTGTGCAGGTGAAAGATGTCGACGTGCTCAAGACCCAGCCGCGTCAGGCTGCCTTCGAGCGACGTCGTGACGGCATCGGCAATGCGGCCGAACGCGTCGGGCGGTATTCGGACCTTGGTGCCGACGATCGCGTTGGCCGGCTTCAGCTTTTGCAAGACACGGCCAAGGTTCTTTTCCGATTCACCGTCGCCGTACAGCACCGCGGTGTCGAAATAATTCACGCCGACTTCGAGCGCCCGCGCCACGGCGCGCTCCTGGTCCGCAGGATCGCCGCGCACCATCACGCCGCCGACAGCGCCGCACCCAAAGCCCAGCACCGAGAGCTGCATTCCCGTGCGCCCAAAAATTCGCAATTGCATCGCTGTTCCTCCGGCTGCTCGCACAATACTCGAAATCTTCGTCCCGGGGTAATTTGCGGCTGACACAATTGTAAGTTTGCGTTTCGGAGTTGCGGGATCGGCAAAACTGACGCACAGTTTGGGCCTGTGCCGGAAATCAACCGGCGAGTATCAAACGAGGAGCACGCCATGATCAAGGTAAGCGTTATGTATCCAAACACGCCGGGGGCGCGCTTCGACCACGATTATTACCGCGACAAACACATGCCGCTCCTGAAGGCGCGCATGGGCGATGCCTGCAAGTCCTACACGGTGGACAAGGGCCTTGCGGGTGGCGCGCCCGGTGCGCCCGCGACCTATGTCGGGATGTGTCACATCTTCGCCGACTCGGTCGAGGCCTTCCAGGCCGGCTTTGGGCCTCACGCCAAGGAGATCATGGGCGACATCAAGAACTACACCGACATCGCCCCGGTCATGCAGATCAGCGAAGTCGTCGTCGGCTGACGGCGGCTGCGCAGCTTGCGTAGGGTGGGTCAGGTGACTTGTCCGCCGCAGCTCGCAGAGAGAAGGCGTAAGCCGTAACCCACCGCCGACGCGAATACGAACAGCGGTGGGTTACGCGGAGTTTGTCTCCGGGCCGCGCTTTGCACGGACCCGCCGGCAACCCACCCTAAGCATTAACCTGAATTTCGCCTGGTCAAGTCTTGAAGCGCGCGATGGTAAAGCCAATTCGGACTACCCCCAAAGAAGCGGTATCGTTCCACGATGTTTGTTGCGGAACCCCCGAAATCTCGACATCATTTTCAAACGCTGCCGGACATCGCCCCCCCTGTAAAAAACCTGGCCGCGAACCCCAAGAAGCCGCGTCGGGCCTCAGCTCTTTCCCCAAGGAGCTGAGGTCCTTTTATGTTGTGGTGCCCTGGAAAACTTTCATGCCGAAAATCACGATCATTGAAACCGGCGTCATTTCGCCTGCCAATCGCGCGCGGCACGGCTCCTTTCCGCAGATGTTCGAACGGCTGCTTGGCGAGGCGGATGCCTCGGCGAGCTTTGCGACGGTCCGGCTTGCTGACGGCGAAGCGCTGCCCGATCCCGCCAGCCTCGAAGCCATTCTGCTCACGGGATCGCCAGCCGGTGTCTACGACGATCTCGACTGGATCGCACCGCTCGAGCGCTTTGTACGCGCGGCATATGAGGCGAGAGTTCCAATGGCCGGAATCTGCTTCGGCCATCAATTGATCGCGCAGGCGCTCGGCGGAACGGTGCGCAAATCGGAAAAGGGCTGGGGCATCGGGCGCCACGTCTATGACGTCGTGCCCGGCAACGGCGTGATCGAAGGCGATAGGCTAGCCATTCCCGCCTCGCATCAGGACCAGGTCATCGCGCCGCCCACGGGGGCAACAACCATATTTCATTCGCCGTTTACGCCGCACGCGGGCCTTCTCTATGCGAACGGCGTAACGCTATCGGTGCAGCCGCATCCCGAATTCACCACGGCCTTTGCGCATGTCTGTTGCGAAAAAGCCGGTCAGAACAACGCTCCCGAACCGCTGGTCACGGCGGCCAAGGCTTCGCTCGAGCAGCCGCTCGACAGCCCCGACCTCGGCCGCGCCATCGCGCGTTTTCTGGCGAGGCCGCGCACAGCGTGATCGATTGTGGTGCTATGTATCCCCACCAGGACCGCCCACCGAGTTGTCGGGATTGCCGTCTGCATTCGGCTTCACCTTCGTCCCCTGACGAACGGCGAAGGCGATAAATCCCACCAGCGCGCACAACGCCAGCAGGGGTCCCAACCAGTTCGGCATCATCGTCCTCCGCCTCGTTTTGCACCAGGCACTCACACGACGCATATTTCGTGCCCGTAGAGCGCCGCGAAACCCACCAGACCCAAGACCTATGGGCTTCGCTTGGTGAGGATTACCGCATCGTTGGACGCGCTATTGGGCATATGGGTTCAACTTAGGAAGCCCCTGTTTCCAATTGACCCATTCCTCAGCGTCCCGCAGCGACACAAAATCCGCGATCGGAATGTCCGCAATGTCGGCGCGACGCTCCGTCACACGCCAGCCGCCCTCCGCCAGACGCTCCAGGATGAGGGATTCAACTGGTAACCCAACCTTGCTCATACTTGACCTCGCTATCGCATCACCCATCCTGCGCCAGCCGCCGAACTCGTCCAACGACGTGGTAAGCCCAAAGACGCACTGCCCGCAGCTTCATCGCGAACCCGAAGACCCAGTCGGGCGCTCCCAGATAGCGCAACATTTCCATCTGCCCCTCGGCCTCGCGTTGCGCAAAGCTCGCATCGGAATAGTGGTCATGGTCGACTGCACACCATTCCAATCTGCGTGCAACTTCCTCCTGCAACGCCTCGCCTTGCGGCAGTTTGGCAATGAAGTTGCGTTCTCTGCGAATGCAAATCGCTTCAATCCGGACGCGCTTCTTCTCCTCGTACATGACGCCCCACTGCTCCAGCCTTGCATGGGTTGCCTCATGGACAATCGTCGATGCGATCCATTCGATCGTCGTTGCTTCCTGGAGGAGATAGCGCTCGTCAAACACGCACGCCTTCAGCGACCGCTCGTAGTGTGCAATATCACCTGGCAGTAACCGCACCCATATTCGCTGCAAATTATTGATGACGCGGGCGTGGTGTAGAGGAGCATGGTTCTTGATCAGCTGGAGCGCTTCCTCGATACGGCGCAAGCCGGAGTGAGGCCTGCCTTCCATCGTTCCCACCCAAAGCCCGTCAATGTTTCGGCTTGTCGAGGACCATAGTTCCAGCCTGTCGATGACAGCAGGCTTTCTGTCCTGCAAATCCCGCCGCTTCTTCCGTTGCTCCAAGCGTCGACCTTCTTCGGGGCTCCACCGCATTGGCCGATTCATAGGCGAAGCTCTCTTTCCGACTAATGAGAGGCTTGATTCAAATCGTATCGAATATCGGTTCCTGTCGGTAGACTTTCGACTACCCACTTTGCCCGACGGGCAAATCACTTCCGATTTACGGAAATTATGTCAAGCCCCGAAATAAAAAATATTTCGCTTTTCCAAAAGGACAAATCAGGTGCATATCCTTGCCCATCCCGTCCCACTCAGAGGGGCGTCGGCCGTCGTCATGACGAGGGGCGGGTCGCGGTGGACGCTGACGTTGCGATTGACGGTCGCAGCTGAAGCGTACGGCGAAAGCGTGTGGTCCTGGCGCCCGTAACGGCGTCAAGTCTTTCGGGAGCTGACGCTTCCGAGGGGCGACGGTGGCAATAGAGGCCGTCTCACCGGGGAGAGCGCGTTATAAGCCGTAAAGCCATTGCGCAGGGAATGTCGGATGTTCTCCGCTGCCCTGTATGCTCATGTGCAGCATTCTTATGCACAATCGCACATGAGACCGCGGGTGCAGCGCGCATCCGGCATTCCCTGCGCCCTCTGAATTGAGAGGGTGAAGAATTTTCAATAGCTCGGGCGCAATGCGTCGCGGGAACGCGAAACTATATCCGCGTCGTCCCGGCGAAGGCCGGGACCCATAGCCACAGGAAGAAGTTTTGCGAATGGTCTCTGTTACCGTAACTTCACCGAGAGATCACGCGGTATGGGTCCCGGCCTTCGCCGGGACGACGATGGTTGAAACACCGTCCCCGAAAACCACCCTACCCGATCGGCTTCAGCCCCGCCTCGATCGCCGCGCGGCGCGGTTCGAGGAACGGCGGCAGCGCCAGCCTCTCGCCGAGCGTCTCCATCGGCTCGTCGGTCGCAAAGCCGGGGCCGTCGGTTGCGATCTCGAACAGGATGCCGTTGGGCTCGCGAAAATAAAGGCTGCGAAAATAAAACCGGTCGACCTCACCGCTGTTGGGCACCCGCAAATCCGTCAGCCGCTGCGTCCAGGCGTGATACTGCGTCTCGTCGGGCGTGCGGAACGCGACGTGGTGCACGCCGCCCGCGCCTTGGCGCGCCATCGGCGACGCCTTGTCCTCGAGTACATGCAGTTCGGCGGCGGGATTGCGCTCGTCCTTTGCCTCGCCCATCGCGAACACGTGAATTTGCGCGCCGTGCGCGGCGTAGTCGCGCACGCGGCGCATGTTCATGACCTCGGTCAGCACGAACGCGGTGCGGGGCAGATCGTGCACGGTGAGCACGATCGGGCCGAGGCCGCGGATCTGATGCTCCGCCGGAACCGTACTGCGCTCCCAGGGCGAGGAAGCGCCCGCCCCGCCGTCATCGATCAATACCAGGCGCTGCCCTTCGCCATCCTCGAACGGCAGCGTCAGCCGGCCGTCTACTTCGATCACATCCCCGGTCACGCCGCCCGCCGCCTTCAGGCGGTCGCGCCAGAACCCGAGCGTCTTTTCACCGGCGACCCGCAGGCCGGTGCGCGAGATCGAATTGGTGCCGCGCCGCTCCGGCGCCGCCGGAAAATCGAAGAAGGTAAGGTCCGTGCCGGGATTGGCTTTGCCGTCGGCATAGAACAGATGGTAGGCGCTGACGTCGTCCTGGTTGACCGTCTTCTTGACCAGCCGCATGCCGAGCAGGCCGGTGTAGAAGGCCAGATTGTCGCGCGGCTTCGCCGAGATCGCGGTCAAATGGTGAATTCCGGTAAGCTGCATGGCATCATCCTTATCGCGAGAAAAACAGGTGCGGCGATTTGGGTCTTCTGCGGGATCATGTAGGATATAGTGTGATTATTCGCCAGCGGCCCTGTCGCCGGCCTGTTCAGGGACAATTTCCATGACCGAACACCTCATAGTGTCTGACGAAGACGCGACGCGCGTGATCACGATGCGGCGGCCCGAAAAGAAGAACGCGATCACCCAGGACATGTATCGCGCGATGAGCGATGCGATCGACAAGGCGCAGGACAATCCGGCCATCCGCTGCATCATCATCACCGGCGGCTCCGGCGTGTTCACCGCCGGCAACGACCTGGAGGATTTCCTGAAAGACGGCACCTCCAATGCCGATGTGCCGCGCGCCTCCAACGCCGCAAAGTTTCTGTATTCGCTGGCGCACAACACCAAGCCGATCATCGCCGCCGTCGACGGCATCGCGATCGGCATCGGCACCACCATGCTGTTCCATTGCGACCACGTGCTCGCCAGCAATACCGCAACGTTCTCGACGCCGTTCATCAATCTCGGGCTGGTGCCGGAGGGCGCCTCCAGCCTGTTGTTGCCGCGCGCCATGGGCCACCAGCGCGCATTCGCGATGCTGGTGATGGGACGCAAATTCACCGCCGACGATGCGCACGCCGCCGGCTTCGTCAACGTGGTGGTGGCGCCGGGGCATACCGAGGCCGAAGCGCGCAAGGTGGCGCGCGAAATCTGCGCGCTGCCGGCCGAAGCGGTGGCGATCTCGCGCAAGCTGCTAAAACTGCCGCCGGAAGACCTGACCCGCCGGATCGACCAGGAAGGCCATCTGTTCGGCGAACGGATGCGCTCCAAGGAAGCGATATCAGCGTTCAAGGCCTTCATGGAACGCAAGAAGGGGTAGCCGGCAAGGCGTGATACTCACCCGCCGTCATTGCGAGCGCAGCGACTTGTCCGCCGTAGCTCAACGAGCGAAGGCGGAAGCAATCCATCGCGCCGCATGAAGAAAGAATGGATTGCTTCGTCGCTACGCTCCCTTGTACAAACGCATCGCGTTTGTTGCAGGCAATGACGGTGCCATGAGAATTCTCTTCAATCCTATTCTTGCCTTGGCGATCACGGCCGCGCTTGCCACATCATCGCACGCCCAGACCCCCGCCCCCATCGATCTGCGCATCCTCGCGATCAATGATTTTCACGGCTATCTCCGGCCGCCGCAGCTCGGGATCCGGATCGCCGATCCCGAGGACAAGACCAAAAAGACCTTCGTCGCCGCCGGCGGCGCCGAACACATGGCAACATTGGTCAAGGAATTGCGCGACGGCCACAAGAACTCGATTTTCGTCGCGGCCGGCGATCTGATCGGCGCCAGTCCGTTCCTGTCGGCGATGTTCCATGACGAGCCCACCATCGAGGCGCTGTCGATGATGGGGCTGGATATTTCCTCGGTCGGCAATCACGAGTTCGACGAGGGCAAGGCCGAATTGCTGCGCATGCAGAACGGCGGCTGCCATCCCATCGACAAGTGCCAGGGACCGCATCCCTTCCTCGGCGCGAAATTCCGCTATCTCGCCGCCAGCACCTTCGAGAAGGCGACCGGAAAAACCGTGCTTCCCGCCTATGAAATCAAAACGTTCGAGGGCATTCCGGTGGCCTTCATCGGCCTGACCCTGAAGGGCACGCCCAACGTCATCTCGCCGGAGAGCGCCGCCGGCCTCGAATTCCGCGACGAGGCCGAGACGGTGAATGCGCTGATCCCCGAACTGAAGGCGCGCGGCGTCGAGGCCATCGTGGTGCTGATCCATGAAGGCGGCCTGCCGACCGGCGACTACAATGAGTGCCCGGGCATATCAGGCCCGATCGTCGATATCGTCAGGAAGTTCGACCGAGCGGTCGACATCGTCGTCTCCGGCCACACCCATCAGGCTTATGTCTGCGAGATCGACGGCAGGCTGGTCACGTCAGGCGACAAATACGGCACCATCGTTACCGCCATCGACGTCAAGCTCGATCCCGTCAGCCGCGACATCGTCAGTGCCAGGGCCAACAACACCATCGTCCGCACCGAGACCTACGCCAGGAATCCTGAGCAGACCGCACTGATCGAAGCCTATGACCGGGTGGCAGCGCCGATAGCCAACCGTCCGGCGGGCTCGATCACGGAAACGCTGTCGCGCGTGCCCAACAATGCCGGCGAGAGCCCGCTCGGCGATGTCATCGCCGACGCGCAGCTGGCGGCGACCAGCGCGCCTGCGAACGGCGGCGCGGTGATGGCGTTCACTAATCCCGGCGGCGTGCGCATCGACATCACGCGCAAGGAAGATGGCGCGGTGACCTATGCCGATCTGTTCGCGAGCCAGCCGTTCCGCAATCAACTGGTGACGCTGACGCTGACCGGAAAGCAGATCAAGGACATGCTGGAGCAGCAATGGTTCGATCCAAAACGGCCGCGGATCCTGCAGGTCTCGAAGGGCTTCAGCTACGCCTGGGACAACACCAGGCCGGACGGCGAGCGCATTCTCCCTGAGCGGATGGCGCTGAACGGCGCGCCGATCGAACCCGCCGGGAACTATCGCGTGACCGTCAACAATTTCCTCGCCGTCGGCGGCGACGGCTTTACGATCCTGACGCAAGGAACCGCCCCGCGAATCGGCGTCTACGACATCGACGCGTTGAACAGCTATTTCCTGGCCAACAGTCCGGTCGCCCCCGGTGCCGTCAATCGCATCGCCCGAATCAACTGAGCCAGCCCACCGCCGCGCGGGGTGGAACCATGGCCCCTTTCCGAGCGGCCGCCGAGCGCCTAGATTGTGCGTTCGCGGCCCGCCCGCACGCCAGGATTTCGCATGACGCTGTTACTGACGCATTCCGCCTGTCTCGACCATCTGACGCCGCCGGGACATCCCGAGCGTCCCGACCGGCTGCGCGCGGTCGCCGAGGTGCTCGGCGAGGATCGCTTCAAGGCGCTGGCGCGCGGCGAAGCGCCGGAAGGCAGTCTCGATTCCGTGACGCTGTGCCATGGCGAGCATTATGTCGGCGAGCTCCGCCACATCGCGCCCACCAGCGGCCTGATCTATATCGACGGCGACACCTCGATGTCGCCGGGCACCTGGGAAGCCGTCATGCGCGGCGTCGGCGGCGCGGTGGCCGCGACCGACGCGGTCATGTCCGGCGCCCATCACAACGCGTTCGTCGCAGTCCGCCCGCCCGGCCATCATGCTGAAGTGAGCAAGCCGATGGGCTTCTGCTTCTTCGACAATGCCGCAATCGCCGCACGCCATGCCCAGCGCAAATACGGCATCGCGCGCGCGGCGGTGGTCGATTTCGACGTCCATCACGGCAACGGCACGCAGGATATTTTCTGGTCCGATCCGACCGTGATGTATTGCTCGACGCACCAGATGCCGCTGTTTCCCGGCACCGGTGCCTCCGGCGAGCGCGGCGAGCACGACACCATCGTCAACGCGCCGCTGGCGTCGGAGGACGGCAGCGTCAAGTTCCGCATGGCGTTCGAAAACCTGATCCTGCCGCAGCTGCAGAAATTCAGCCCCGAACTCATCATCATCTCGGCCGGCTTCGACGCGCATTTCCGCGATCCCCTGGCCTCGCTCAACGTGAAGGCGGAGGATTTCGGCTGGGTCACGCGCAAGCTGATGGATGTCGCGGACAGCAGCGCCGGTGGCCGGGTGGTCTCGGTGCTGGAGGGCGGCTACGACCTGCAGGGGCTGAAAGAGTCGGTCGCATCCCATGTCACCGCATTGATGGGCACGTAAATCCCCGCCACAATACGCCCGCAAAACTTCGCTTGATTCTGCGCATCACGATTTGATCTGCGCATCCGGGAACACAATATGGCTGAAAACACCCAAGTGGACGTCAAAAAGCTGAGCTTCGAGCGCGCGATCGAGGAACTTGAATCGATCGTCAAGCGGCTCGAGGACGGCAAGGTGCCGCTTGAGGAATCGGTTGCGATCTACGAGCGCGGCGAGGCCCTGAAGCGGCGCTGCGAGGAACTGCTGCGGCAGGCCGAGGCCCGCGTCGACAAGATCACCACCGACGCCAGCGGACAGGTGACGGGCACCGAGCCGCTCGATGTTCAATAATCGAGAACATTAGGCGAATTTGACACCTGCCATCCCGCAAGGGCCCGAAATAGCGACCGAATTAGCTACCTAATTAGCCGCCGAATTAGTTCTTGGCGCGCAAAACGGCCTGATATAGTCCGGCCAGCACCCGGGGACAGTTCGTGCGCGTTCAGCACCGCCATATCATCTACATACAGGGGTACGATCCGCGCGGATTGGCGCAGTACTACCGCATGTTCCGTACCGAACTGCGGAAATTCGGCCGGCTGTACCAGCTTTCCGCCACCATCAGCCGGCCCAAGGTTGCAGCCGACGACGAGATGGCGTCCTGGACCATCGAGACCAAGGCAGACGACTGGCAGACCCGTACCAGCTACGACTTCCTGCGCTTCGAAGACTTCATCCAGCGCGACCTCGCCTCGCCGATCTGGCGCACAGTCCTCAACGCGGTCTGGATCTACTGGCGGCTGGTGTTCAACGGCACGCTCGCGCGCTTCACACGTGCGAACTGGCGTTTCGCGGCCTTCATCACCTACCCGCATTTCGTGCTGCTGCTGGAAGCCCTGGGCTCGGCCAGTATCGCCTTCGTATTCATGAAGGGCCTCGACGCGCTGGGTATCCCGGCGCCGTTCAGCATTGCCGCTTCTGTCGCGATATTCGTGGCGCTGCTCGGCACCGTGCTGAAATACACCGAAAACAGCACTTACGTGCTCTATCTGCTGTCCGACTGGATCTGGACCTGGGACTTTGCGCACCGCGCCCGCCCCGACTGGGACCAGCGCCTCGACCGCTTCGCGCAGCACCTCGTCAATGTGGCGCATTCAAGTGACGCCGAAGAGATCATCGTTGTCGGCCACAGTTCCGGATCATTCCTGGGCACCGAAATGCTGGCGCGTGCGCTTAAGCTCGATCCCGCACTGGGGCGTCACGGTCCGCGCATCGTGCTGCTGACGATCGGCGGCAATTTACCCATCATCGGCTTCCACGCGGCGGCGAAGGATTTCCGCGAGCATCTGCGCCAGCTCGCCGTCGAGCCGTCGATCGACTGGATCGACTGCCAGGCACGCAAGGACGTGATGAACTTCTACCAGTTCGATCCGATCAAGAGCCACGGCATCGAGGTCGGGAACATCAGGCGCAATCCCACCGTCGTGGCGGTGCGTTTCCGCGACATCGTCAGGGCCGACAATTACGAGACCTTCCGCTGGCAGTTCTTCAAGGTCCATTTCCAGTTCGTGATGGCCAACGAGCAGCCCGACGCCTACGATTTCTTCATGATCGTCTGCGGACCGATCCCCCTGAGCGCGCGCATGGCCGTTCCGGATGCCGCGCTGGCGGTTGCAACCGGCGACCCGGCCGCGCGCGAATGGGCCTGGAAACGGATCGAATCCGCCAAGACCGGCGCGCTGGATGCCGACGATTTAGGCGGCATGGAACCTTCCGCCCGCCGGAGCGGTTAAAAAATCGAGGTTTTTGAACCAAACGGCCGGGAACCCTGACCTAGCAGCGGGTTGGCTTTGGCCGCCGCTTTGGTGTAAAGCTTGCAATTCTATGGGCTGTGGAGAGCGGGTCTGCCGGTCATTGCCGACGGAAAGCAAGTTCTTCAAATGGCTGAAGAAAACTGACCGGTAAGGGTTAAACGGACCAGCGTGATGTAGATCACATGGCTCGATCCGGAGTGTATCTTGGCTTTCAAATCAGAAATCGGCCTGCCGAGATGGCACCCGGGGTCTGGATTTTCGCTGCGCGGTTAACGCGCAACCCATCTCGCGTCGGACCATTCGCTCCGACATGCAAAATTGGAATATCGCTGTGACCGAATTTAGTAAGACGCCTCTTCTCGATACCATCCGCACGCCCGATGACCTTCGCAAGCTCAAGATCGAGCAGGTCCAGCAGGTTGCCGACGAGCTTCGCCAGGAAACCATCGACGCGGTTTCGGTAACCGGCGGTCACTTTGGCGCCGGCCTCGGCGTCGTCGAACTGACCACCGCCATCCATTACGTCTTCGATACGCCCCGCGACCGTCTGATCTGGGACGTCGGCCACCAAGCCTATCCGCACAAGATCCTCACCGGCCGCCGTGATCGCATCCGCACGCTGCGCACCGCCGGCGGTCTGTCCGGCTTCACCAAGCGCAGCGAGAGCGACTACGATCCGTTCGGCGCCGCGCACTCCTCGACCTCGATTTCGGCCGGCCTCGGCATGGCCGTGGCGCGCGACCTCTCCGGCGGCAAGAACAACATTATCGCCGTGATCGGTGACGGCTCGATGTCTGCGGGCATGGCCTATGAGGCGATGAACAATGCGGGCGCCATGAACTCGCGCCTGATCGTCATCCTCAACGACAATGACATGTCGATTGCGCCCCCGGTTGGAGCGATGAGCGCGTATCTGTCGCGGCTCTACTCGGGCAAGACCTACCGTACGCTGCGCGAGGCGGCAAAGCAGATCAACAAGCGCCTGCCGAAGATCATCGCCAACCGCGCCAACCGCGTCGAGGAGTATTCCCGCGGCTTCATGATGGACGGCGGCACGCTGTTCGAGGAACTCGGCTTCTACTATGTCGGCCCGATTGACGGTCACAACCTCGACCATCTGCTACCGGTGCTGAAGAACGTCCGCGACATGGAGACCGGCCCGATCCTGGTTCATGTCGTGACGCAGAAAGGCAAGGGCTATGGCCCGGCCGAAGCCTCCGCCGACAAATACCACGCCGTCGTCAAGTTCGACGTTGCCACCGGCGCGCAGGCCAAGGCCAAGCCGAACGCGCCCGCCTACCAGAACGTATTCGGCCAGAGCCTCGTCAAGGAAGCCGAGAAGGACGACAAGATCGTCGCCATCACTGCGGCGATGCCGTCGGGCACCGGCGTCGATATCTTCAACAAGGCCTTCCCCAACCGCACTTTCGACGTCGGTATCGCCGAGCAGCACGCGGTGACGTTCGCGGCCGGCCTCGCCACCGAAGGTTACAAGCCGTTCTGCGCGATCTACTCGACCTTCCTGCAGCGCGGCTATGACCAGGTGGTCCACGACGTGGCGATCCAGAGCCTGCCGGTTCGTTTCGCGATCGATCGCGCCGGTCTCGTTGGCGCCGACGGCGCCACCCATGCCGGCTCGTTCGACAATGCCTATCTGGGCTGTCTGCCGAACTTCGTGATCATGGCCGCCTCCGATGAAGCCGAACTGGTTCACATGGTCGCGACGCAGGTTGCGATCAATGACCGTCCGAGCGCGGTGCGCTATCCCCGCGGCGAAGGCCGCGGCGTCGAGATGCCCGAAGTCGGCATTCCCCTCGAAATCGGCAAGGGCCGCGTCGTCCGCCAGGGCAGCAAAATCGCGTTGTTGTCGTTCGGCACGCGCATGGCCGAATGCGAAAAGGCCGCCGACGAACTCGCGGCCCACGGCCTTTCCACCACGATTGCCGACGCCCGCTTCATGAAGCCGCTGGACGTCGATCTGGTGCTGAAGCTGGCGCGCGAACACGAAGTGCTGCTCACGATCGAGGAAGGCTCGATCGGCGGCTTCGGCTCGCACGTCATGCAGACGTTGTCCGACAACGGTATGCTCGACGGCGGACTGCGGATGCGCGCGATGATCCTCCCCGACGAGTTCATTGACCATGACTCGCCGAACGCGATGTATGCCTATGCCGGCCTCGACGCCAAGGGCATCGTGGCCAAGGTGTTCGAGGCGCTCGGCAAGGATTACAAGGCCGAGACGGTCAAGCTCGCCTGAGATTGCATGGCGTTTTCGGGCGAAAGCCTGCCCCGGATTTGATCCGGGGTGGGAACCGGGTCGCGTCAAGAAAACGCGTCTGAAATGACCGGTGATCCCATGAAGATCTATCTGGCAGGCCCCGATGTATTCCTGCCAGACGCGATCGAGATCGGACGGCGCAAGGCCGAAATCTGCGCACGCCATGGCCTGACCGGGCTTTACCCGCTCGACAATATCGTCGACCTGTCGGCCAGTTCGGCGTCGCTTACGATCTTCAAGGGCAATGAAGCGATGATGGATGCGGCGGATGCCATTATTGCCAATTTGACGCCATTTCGGGGCCCAAGTGCCGACGCCGGTACGGTCTATGAACTTGGCTATGCGGCGGGCCGCGGCAAGTTCTGTCTCGCCTACAGCAACGACCCGACTGCCTATCGCGATCGCGTCGCGCGAATTTGCGACGTGACGACATCTGCCGACGGGCGGCTCGTCGACCCGGAGGGGCTTACCGTGGAAGATTTCGGCTGGCCGGATAATCTCATGATGATTCACGCGCTCGATCTGCACGGTTGCCCGCTGGTGACACCGCGTCAGCTATCTGCGGATATCTGGCACGACCTCACCGCGTTCGAGGCCTGCGTCGGCTTGGCGGTGGATCACGTCAAAGGCAAATCGAGCTGAAATTGGCTGACACGCACGACAACAAGATTGCTTCCCGCAAGCGCGCGGACGTGCTGCTGGTCGAACGCGGCCTGTTCGAAAGCCGGGCTCGCGCCCGCGCCGCGATCGAGGCCGGCGGCGTAACGGCCGACGGCAAACCAGTCGCAAAGGCGTCCGACCTGATCGCCGCTGACGCGAATCTCGCCGCGCAACCCGCGCATCCCTATGTTTCGCGCGGCGGCGTCAAGCTGGCGGGCGCGCTGGAACAATATCCGATCGAAATCGAAGACCATGTCTGCCTCGACGTCGGCGCATCGACCGGCGGCTTCACCGAGGTGTTGCTCGCGAACGGCGCCAGCCTCGTGTTCGCGATCGATGTCGGCCACGGCCAGTTGCATCCTTCACTGCAGGGCCACCCCAGGATCGTGTCGATGGAAGCGACCGACATCCGTGCCTTCGAAGGCAAGCGCCTGCCCGCACGACCCGACATCGTCGTGATCGACGTCAGCTTCATCTCGCTGAAAGCCGTGCTGCCGGTGGCGCTGTCGCTGGCGGCCGCCCCCATGCATCTGCTGGCGTTGATCAAGCCGCAGTTCGAGGCGGCACGAAAGCACTCCAAGCGCGGCATCATCCGCAATGCGATGGTGCATCAGGAAATTTGCGACGACATCGCGGCATTCGCCACCTCGCAGGGCTGCACCGACATCCAGATATTTCCATCCTCGATCACCGGCGGCGACGGCAACATCGAATTCTTCCTCGGTGCGCGCCGTGGCTGAAGCCGAACACCTTGTAATCGACCATGTTGGCCATCGCGGTGACGGCGTCGTCACGGCGGGCGGCATCAGCGTCTACGTGCCCTACGCGCTCGGCGCCGAAACGGTCGAGGTCGAGCACGTGCCGGGTCATCCCGATCGCCGGCGGCTGATCAAGGTCGAACGCGCCAGCGCGGAGCGCATAGCCCCCTTCTGTCCGCATTTCGGCGTCTGCGGCGGCTGCGCCATCCAGCATTGGGACGCCGAGCACTATCGCGCCTGGAAACGGGAAATCGTGGTCACGACGCTGGCGCAGGCCGGGATTGCTTGCGACGTCGCGCCCCTGATCGACGCCCATGGCCTTGGCCGACGCCGCATCACCCTGCACGCGCGGATGGGTACGCATGAAGTGCTCAAGGTCGGCTTTGCGGCGGCCGGCTCGCACGACATCATCCCGATCGACCGTTGCCCGATCCTCGACCCGCATCTGGACGGCGCGCTTGAGGCCGCCTGGGCGATCGCTGAACCGCTGATCTCGGTTGGAAAGCCGCTCGACATTCAGATCACGGCCACCAGCAGCGGCCTCGATGTCGACGTACGTGGCTCCGGCGCGCTCGCGACAGCGCTGATCGCAAAATTGTCTGATGTCGCCGAGCGGCACAAACTGGCGCGGCTGACGCGCCATGGTGAGCTGGTGCTGATGCGAACGCCGCCGGTCGTCAGCATCGGTGCCGCCCAGGTAGCCCTGCCGCCCGGATCGTTCCTGCAGGCGACCGTGGCCGGCGAAGAAGCGCTCGCAGCATTGGTCACCAACCACTGCAAGCGCGCCAAGCATATCGCCGACCTGTTTTGCGGTGTCGGCCCGTTCGCGCTGCGCCTCGCCACCAAATCGCGGATTGCCGCCTTCGACAGCGACGCAAATGCGGTGGCAGCCTTGCAGAAGGCCGCGACATCGACGTCGGGCCTGAAGCCGGTCAAGGCCGAGGCGCGCGATCTGTTCCGCCGGCCGCTGATGCCGCAGGAGCTGCGCGATTACGATGCGATCGTGTTCGATCCGCCGCGGCAGGGCGCGCAGGCCCAGGTGACGCAACTCGCGGCGAGCAAAATCCCGACAGTGGTAGCGGTGTCCTGCAACGTCACCACCTTCGCCCGCGACGCCAAAATCCTGATCGACGGCGGCTATACGATCGAGGGCGTGACCCCGGTCGACCAGTTTCGTCACACGCCGCATATCGAACTGGTGGCGCGCTTCGTGCGCAAGCGCTGAACCAGCAGCCGGGAACCTACCGCCCCCAGCGGTCCTGCCAGATCTTCTCACCGATCAGGCAATTGACCCGCGGCTCCTTCTCCTTGGCTGCAACCGGCACCACCGGGCGTTCCGGCGTGCGGCCCGCGATTTCGAGCAATAATTTGGTCCGGATCGCTTCCTTGAATTTCTCGCGCTCCTTGATCGTCACCACGAACGAGCCGGGACCACCGATCACGCAATCCTCGTAGTAGGCATCCAGATTGTCGATATCCATGGTCGAGTAAGACGGCTCCTTCACCATGATCGGCAGACCATTGATGACGACCCCCTTTTCCAGCGCAGCATCGCGGGCGACGACGACGGGACCGCCGTTGTTGTTCGGACCGTCGCCGGAAATATCGATCACGCGCCGCAACCCGCGATGCGGATTCTCGTCGAACAGCGGCATCGCGAAATTGATCGCACCCGATATCGAGGTGCGCGACGCCCGGCGGATCGGGGTTTTCATGATCTCGTTGGCAACGGCATCCGCCGTTTCCGGACCATCGATCAATCGCCACGGAATGATGATCTTCTGGTCTGTGGAAGCCGCCCACTCGAAATACGTCACCGAGATCTTGCCGTGCGGGCCGCTCTTCAGCGCCTGCAGGAACTCCTTCGAGACGATCGCCTGGGCGTAACCCTCGCGCTGGATCGCCAGCTCATCCATGTCCATCGAATAGGAGACGTCGACGGCAAGAACCAGTTCGACATCGACGGTCGGTGTGGCACCCTTGTCCGCCAATTGACGGCTCGGTGCAAAGCCAGGTGGATGGCCAAGTTGGCTCCTTGTGCCCGGCGCGGCGACCCCCGCGACGTCGCCACCGGCAAGTACGCCTGCCACAAGCACAGCTCCGATCGAGACATACCAGCGCATCGCTGCCCTCCCGTCGACTGGTGACAATGGTGACACGCAAATTGCGCCGCGCAAAGGGCAGATATCATCTGTCCTTCACATTTGGGTTAGCTCTCCACTGCCTCGATTCGAGGCAAGCGTTGCCGCGCCTCGATTCGCGATGGCGTTTTGACGGATCAGCCACGGAGCGGAGCAATGCTGTGATGTCCGATTTGAACAAATTCAGCATTCACCGCGACAGAAGGGGCGTGCGGCGACCAGGCCGCGGATGGCATGGACATGGGCATACCCCCGAAACGTCCCGAAATTGCGCGCCGGCGAATGTCGCCGCGCGCGGTCGTGCCGTCGGTCCTGCTGTTTTCCACGCTCGCCGTCGCGGCGGCGCTGGTGCTGCCACCGAAATTGTCGGGCGCGGCGCAGCCCGAGGCTGCGCAAGCGGAACCAGCGCTGAATTCGGCCAATGCCGGCGAACTCTGTCTGCGCCTTTCCGAGAATCCCAAGGGCTACATGAGCGACGAGGCGCTGCGCCGCCGCTGGACCTTGCGGAGCGAAAGCTGCACCCTGGCATTCGTCAATCAGCCCGAAAATACCCATTTCAAGGTCGCGGTGGCGCGATCGATGCCCTACGCAAGGAAGGTCGAGGCGCTGGCCCTGCTGCGCGAGGCCGCCGCACAAGGCAACGCCGAGGCCTATTACGAACTCTATGAGCATCACAAATCCTGGGACCGCGGCGACCTCGACAAGGTGCCGATGGTGACGCGCGCCGAGGCCGATCAGGCGCTGCACAAGGCAGCCGAACTCGGACATCCCTTTTCCACGCAGATGCTGGCGATCCTGCTCAACCGGGGTTCGACGGTGAAACGCGATCCGGTTGCCGCGCGGTATTGGGCCGAGCGCGCGGTCGCCAACCCGGCGAAGGACGCCCGCAAGGAAGACCTTCTGGCGCTGCTCGGCCGATTGCTGGTGACGTCGGACCGGCCGGACGAACGCGCCCGCGGCATCGACATCCTCGAGCGAATGGCAACGGCGGGCGTGTTCGGCGCCAAGCGGGAGTTGGCGATCGCCATCCGCAAGGACGACCCGGTTCGCGCGCGAACGCTGCTCGAAGAGTCCCTGCGGCCCGATGCCGGCGGCGCGCCGCCACCGCTGGCCGAGATGCTGATCGCCGGTGAAGGCGGCCCCGCCGACCCCAAGCGCGCCCTCGCTTTGCTCACGGCACGCACCGACACGACAGGCGTCAAGGACGTGCTGGGACGGCTCTATCTCGCAGGCAAAGTGGTGCCCCGCGACGTCCAGCAGGCGGCAAACCTGCTCGACCAGGCCGGCGTGTGGGACCTTGACGCGCGCACCGAGGTGGTACGGATCCTCGCCGGCAATCCCGAGGTCCGGATCAAGAATCCCAAGCATCTGCTCTATTACGCGACCGAAGCCGCGGAACTCGACGAACCCGGCGCGATGACCGCGCTGATCGATCTGAAACTGTCGAAAAACGCCCAGTTTCAGGACCGGCCCGGAGCCTGTAAACTGATCGAGACGGCCGTCAGCCGCGGCGATCAGAGCATGACGCAGCGCCTCGCGGATTGCCGCGCCGGCTAACAGCGCGCCCGTCGGAGCGTTCTCATTTTTTGACGCGTTTTCTTTACGCGAACCGGTATCCACTTCGCTTGAAAACGCTTTCGCCGCTTCGGAGCCCGCCACAGGAATGATCGATACCGTCGCCAAGCCAAAAACAAAGGTCAAAACCAAGACCGAACGGCCTCGCCTGCACAAGGTCATTCTCGTCAACGACGATTACACCCCGCGCGAATTCGTGGTTACGGTGCTGAAGGCCGAATTCCGCATGACCGAGGATCAGGCCCACAAGGTCATGATCACCGCGCACCGCCGCGGGGTGTGCGTGGTCGCGGTGTTCACCAAGGACGTAGCCGAGACCAAGGCGACCCGCGCTACCGACGCCGGCCGCGCCAAGGGCTATCCGCTGCTGTTCACCACCGAGCCCGAGGAATAGCGGGACAGGTTGACCGCGGCTAGGCCGCCGACGTTTCGTCGGCCAGGCCAAAGACGCGCTCCGCCTTCGAGAAGCCGGCAATCGGAAACTCGCCAAGGTCGCTCCACCCTCCCCGGCAGATGCCGGCGAAACCTTCCGATGCCACCACCGTGCGCTGCAGGCGGCTCGCGATCTTTTCCAGCCGCGCGGCGAGGTTCACAGCAGGACCGATGCAGGTGAAGTCGAGCCGGTTGCCGCCGCCGATATTGCCGTAGAGAATTCGCCCGACATGCAGGGCGACACCGAAACGAAAACGTTCGATGGCGTCGCCGATCGGATACTGCAATTCCGTGACGTTGGCTCGGGACTCACGGGCTGCTTCAAGCACGCGCGAACAAACCTGCTGTTCGTCACCGACATATTCGTCGATCGGAAACACGGCCAGCAATCCGTCGCCCATATACTTCAGGACCTCGCCGCCATGGGATCGGATCGCAGCGACCTGGCAGTCAAAATACTGGTTGAGGATGTCGACGACGGTCTCGGACGGCAGCCGGTCGGACAGTGCGGTGAAGCCGCGCAGATCGGACAGCCAGATCGCGGCATTCATCGATTCGGTATGACCACGGCGAATCTGTCCGCCCAGAATCCGTTCACCGGCGCGATTGCCGACATAGGTATCGAGCAGGCTCGACGCCGTACGGCGCAAACTGATGATCTCGATCACCCGCGCCAGCGGCGTTGTTATTTGTCGCAAAGCGGACAACTGTTCTTCGGTGAAGCCCCCCGGTTGCTTTGTGGTCCAGCTCGACGCGTGCACCGCACCGTCCGTGAACAACAGCGGCAGCGCGATATAATCCGTGACGCCTTCGGCGCGCATGTCCTCGACGATCGGAAAGCGCCTGCTCTGTGGGTCATCGACACGGGCGCGAACCTCCAGCCCCTGCTGAAACACATGGATCAGGGGACTGTTGTGAAAAACCGGCGAGTCGAGAATCTTGAAATCGACCGTTCCGAACTCGACCTCCGCGCCGAGCCGCCAGATGAAGTTGCGGCCGAAGATATCGGGATGCAGGGTTCGAACGAAGAAGCCGACGCGCCAGAGCGGCAGTCCGGCCTCCACCAGCCGCTCGCAGACTTCAGCCATCAGCCGCGGCGAGTTGACCACGGACCTTGCGCCGTCGATTAGCCAGTTGGTGATTTGGTGCAATTCGGAAGCGTTCATGGCGCGGGCATTTGTCGCGCAAGTTCGGCGCGCGTCAAGGCTGATATCGCAACCCCCGGGATCGATGAGGGCTTCGCGCGATTTCTGATTTAATCGTCAAGGGACCAAAATCCTTCAGACAAGACACTTCCAGACAAGACACTTCCAGACAAGACTTGGCATTCTCGCGGCCTGATCTGCCCGAGGCTTGCTATCGAATTCCTTACCCTCCAAAAACAGAGGGCGCAGGGAATGCCGGATGCGCGCTGCACCCGCGATCTCGTGTGCGATTGTGCTAAGAAAGCTGCACACGAGCATACAGGGCAGCGGAGAACATCCGACATTCCCTGCGCAGTGGCTTTACGGCTTATGACGCGCTCTCCCCGGTGAGACGGCCTCTATTGCCACCGTCGCCCCTCGGAAGCGTTAGCTCCCGAAAGACTTGACGCCGTTACGGGCGCCAGGACCACACGCTTTCGCCGTACGCCTTTGCTGCGACCGTCAATCGCAACATCAACGTCCACCGCATCCCCGCCCCTCGTCATGACGACGGCCGACGCCCCTCTGAGTGGGACGGGATGGCTGAGAATGTGCCGGTGATTTGGGTCCACGGGAAGCAAAATATTTTTGATTTACAGAAATTTTGGACTTGACACGATTTCCGTAAATCAGAACTGATTTGCCCGTCGGGTTGATATGTCGCACGCAGTCCTCAAGATTACGCTTGCATGCGAGGCGACGCAGCGACGTTTGCAGGGCGGATTGGAGCCGACTTGTCCGCCGTAGCTCGGAGAGCGAAGGCGGAAGGCGTAATCCGCCGCCCTGGCTACATCGCAAACTGGGTCTGTGCATCAAACGCTCTATGTCGAATGATCGTCACGCGATCGACCAGCGGAGATTCTAGCGAAGATGAGCGCCTGACGATAACCTGGATGGCGGATTACGCCTTCCGCTCAATCCGCCCTACGGTCTTGATTCTCACGCCTGGCAACACCGCCGACTGCACAGTCGGGCCGGCATGTGTCAGTCTGCTCGACGGCATCGCCGAGTTGCTCGGTGACAAGGCTTATGACAGCAACTCGTTCCGCAAGTCACTGCGCAGGGACGGCATCAAACCGGTGATCCCAGGCCGGTCAAATCGGAAGAAACGCATACGTCACGACAAGCTAGCCTAAAGGATCGCAACGTCATCGAGCGCTGCTACTGCAGGCTCAAGGACTTCAGGCGCATCGCAACGCGCTACGACAAACTCGCTCGGAACTACTTCTCAGCCCTGTGCCTCGTTGCCGCCGTGGCATTCTGGCTTTAGTCGTGCGCGGTTTCCGCTTTTGGGATAACATGGCGGGCGTGTCGGCACCCGGATGACGACGGGAAACCGCGAAGGGGAGCTTGGAATGAGCTCGCAGCGAGTGTCGGGAACCGCCGTGCAACGAACCATTGCCGTCCTGGGCTCGGCGGTTTTCTTCGTGGTCGCCCCATGTACGCTGGCGGGGCTCGTTCCATGGTCGATCACGGGTTGGCAACTCCGGCCGCCGTTCCTTGGTCTGGAGCTGACGCGCGGCATCGGCGCGATAATGATTCTCGCAGGCGTGCCTGGGCTCGTTGACGCATTTGCGCGTTTCGCGCTGCAGGGTCTCGGCACCCCCGCGCCCATCGCGCCGACCCGGAATCTCGTGGTGACCGGTCTCTACCGTTATGTGCGTAATCCAATATACGTCGCGGTCGTTGCCATCATCCTGGGTCAAGCGGTGCTGATGGGCGATTGGCGCCTCATCGTCTACGGCGCGCTGCTCTGGCTCTTCTTCCACGTCTTCGTCGTGGCGTACGAAGAACCCACGCTCGAGCGGACGTTTGGGAGTGAGTACGAGGCGTTCCGCGCCGCCGTCCCGCGCTGGATACCGCGGATGACCCCATGGCGGGCGAAATGATCGGTGGCCCGCGGTTGTGCGAGCCGCTGCTCGCGACCGATCTCGGCGGATTCTCAAAGGGACAAACGTAAACGAGTTGCCGGTTCAGATGCCGGCAAAGTTCGAACTGTGATCAATCTTCGAACCGCTAAAATGCTTGGTTTAAGCGTACCAACGACACTATTCGGCCGGGCGGACGAGGTGATCGAGTAGCGCTGCTGTTTACGGCGGCGCGCATATCCGCTTGTGGCACAAAGCGTCAGTTTGCGCGGTGCAAGGCGATGTCCGGAGTTAGGGGTAAAACCGACCTGCCGATTGAACGCCCGGACTTCTCAGAATGCCCCAAGGCGGACATTGGACCCCACCCAAATATACTTCCTTCGACCGCCGACAACACCTTCCAAGCATCGGGCTTGGACAGATACACTTCCCGCATCCTGATCCTGGGAGGCGGGCATGAGACGGCGCGCGTTCATTGGGCTAATCGGCGGCCTGGCCGTGTCTCCAATCGCTGGGCGGGCGCAGCAGCCAACAAAGATGAAGCGGCTCGCACTAGCTGACCCTGCGCTAAAGGTTGCCGACATGCGGATTGGAGGCGACTCGGGTTACACGTTGGGTCTTCAGGAACTCCAGCGCCTTGGTTATATCGAAGGTCAGAATTTGATCATCGACCGGTTTTCGGCTGGCGGGACAGGGGAATATGGCGACCTCGCAGCCAAAATCGTCAGCGCGCATCCAGACGTGATCTTTGCTCCGGGCACGTCTATCACTCTCGCATTGAAAGCGGCGACTAGCACAATTCCCATCGTTGCCATCACTGGCGATCCGATTCGATTTGGAGTGGTATCCAGCCTGTCGCATCCGGGCGGAAACGTTACGGGGGTTAGCATTGATGCTGGCGTTGAACTTTGGGGTAAGCGTCTTGAACTGCTTGCTGAAGCCATCCCAAAGGCTCGCAACGTGCTTTTCGTTTCAACGCAAGCGGGTTGGGAGGCTGCGGGCGGCAAGGCGACGCGGGAGGCAGCTCAAAGGCTCGGTATTGCGTTAGCGATTGCGCCCGTGTCCACTCCGGTCAATGAACAGGCATACAGCGACGCTTTTCAAGCCATCCAGCGGGACCAAGCCGATGGACTTGTGATTGCAAATATTATCAACGCCTACGCTCATCGCTTTCTTCTCGTTAAACTCGCCCAGCAAATCGGTCTCCCGACGATGTTTGTTTTTCGCGAGCAGGCGGAAGCCGGAGGATTGATGTCTTATTCCATGGACCTAAAGTACGCCATTCGGGTCGCTAATGCGCAGGTGGCTGAGATATTGCGCGGTAGCAAACCAAGCGAGATGCCGTATGTCCAAGGGACGCGATACGAGTTTGTGATCAACCTGAAGGCCGCAAAGGCAATAGGTCTCACGATTCCTCCGGCAGTACTCGCCCGCGCCGACGAGGTGATCGAATAAAGTCGTCTATTGGCACAAAGCAGACGTGCTGAGGGCCGGCCTGGATGTCCGCTTCTGGACGTAACGCGGACATTATCACAAGCCCTTCGCGCTCATCGGCTACCCGCCCACCTGCCCGCGATGGCGCAGCAGATGATCCGCCAGCACGCAGGCCATCATGGCTTCGCCGACCGGCACCGCGCGGATGCCGACGCAGGGATCGTGACGGCCCTTGGTCATGATGTCGGTGTCGGCGCCGGAGCGATCCACGGTCTGGCGCGGCGACAGGATCGACGAGGTCGGCTTGACCGCAAAGCGCACCACGACCGGCTGGCCGGTGGAAATGCCGCCCAGGACGCCGCCGGCATGGTTGGACAGGAAGCGCGTGCCGTTGTTGCCGGTGCGCATCTCGTCGGCGTTTTGCTCGCCCGACAATTCGGCCGCACCAAAGCCGGCGCCGATCTCGACGCCCTTCACCGCGTTGATGCTCATCATCGCCGCCGCCAGTTCGCCGTCGAGCTTGGCGTAGATCGGCGCGCCGAGGCCGGCCGGCACGCCTTCGGCGACGACTTCGATCACGGCGCCGATCGAGGAGCCGCTCTTGCGGATGCCGTCGAGATACTGCTCGAAGAACGCGGCCTTGTCCTTGTCCGGGCAGAAGAACGGATTGCGCGCGATCTCGTCCCAGTCCCACTTCTCGCGATCGATCTTGTGCGGACCCATCTGCACCAGCGCGCCGCGCACTTTGACATCGGGCAGGATTTTTCGCGCGATGGCGCCGGCCGCGACGCGCGTCGCGGTCTCGCGCGCCGACGAGCGCCCGCCGCCGCGATAGTCGCGCAGGCCGTATTTGGCCTCATAGGTGAAGTCGGCATGGCCGGGCCGGAACTTGTCCTTGATCTCGGAATAGTCCTTCGAGCGCTGGTCGGTGTTCTCGATCAGAAGCGCGATCGGCGTTCCCGTCGTCACCTGCACCCCGGTCTCGGGATGGGCCATCACGCCGGACAGGATTTTGACCGCATCCGGTTCCTGGCGCTGGGTGGTGAAGCGCGACTGGCCGGGACGGCGGCGATCGAGATCCTGCTGGATGTCCTCATTGGTCAGCGGGATCAGCGGCGGGCAGCCGTCGACCACGCAGCCGATCGCGATCCCGTGGCTCTCGCCAAAGGTCGTGACCCGGAACATGTGGCCGAAGGTGTTGAAGGACATTTTGAGCGTCTAGCCTCGAACAGTAAGTATCAATTCTGACTTAACGCGCGCGGCTCAAGGGGTCAAATACGTCATGGCCGGGCTTGTCCCGGCCATCCACGTCTTGCTTCCTCGACTTCCAGAGACAAAGACGTGGATGCCCGGCACAAGGCCGGGCATGACGGCGGATGGATACGCTGTCGGTCACCCTTAACTATACTTCTGCAGACCACCGTCCCGAAAGACGTAAACGGCGCCCTGCTCGATGGTCAGGTCGGCGGCGCTGAGCGGCGTCTCGATGCCGAGCGCCACCATCAGGGCCCGCGCCGTGCCGCCATGCGCCACTGCGACGGTGTCGGCCGCCACCGACGCATACCAATCCTGCATCCTCGCCTGCACGTCGACATAGCTCTCGCCGCCCGGCGGCGACACCGTCCATTTCTCGGCCTGGCGCTTGGCATAGAGATCGGGGTCGCGCAGCTGTATCTCTGGCAGCGTCGCGCCTTCCCACTCGCCGTAGCCGATCTCGCGCAAACGGTCGTCGAGCGCGTAGCCGTCGCGCGGCAGCTTCAGTGATCCGCGCACCAGCTCCATCGTCGCGCGGGCGCGGATCAGCGGGCTCGCGACAAACGAAAGCTCGGATCTGTCGCGGCCATGGCGGGCGAAGAGATCGCCGAGGACATTGCCGGCATGGGCCGCCTGCCTGCGGCCGAGATCGTTCAGCGGAATGTCCTGCACACCCTGTAGCCGCCCTTCGGCATTCCACGATGTCTCGCCATGGCGAATGTAATAGATGACAGGCGCAGGCATCGGACTGGCGGCTATTCCTCAGGCAACGAATGGGAGAGCGCGCGGCATGCGGCTTCCAGTCGCGCTTGGCATTACGGTTGGAGGTACACCAGCACTCCAGCGGGGTACAGTCCAGATCCGCTTGAGGGTAATCCTGGGATTACCCTTGGGTTTAACGCTGTCTTGCGCGAGCCTCAATGGGCGGAATAGACGCATCGATTGGGTGTTATGCTGGTTAAGGCGTTCGCGCCGGAATGACCTGAATATCTGGTGACAATGACCGCGTTTCGCCAAAGTGTCGAAGCCATGATCCCGGCGCTGCGCCGCTACGCGCGTGCGCTCGCGCGCGACGCCGATATCGCCGACGATCTGGTGCAGGACACGCTGGTGCGCGCGTTGCGTTCGGAACGGTTGTTTCTCGGCGGCGACGTCAGGAGCTGGCTCTATACGATCCTGACCAACCTCAACAAGAACCGGCGGCGATCGCTGGCGCGGCGGCCGCAATTCATGCCGCTGCTCGACAACAACCCGGACGCCAGCGGGACCGAAGCGGAAGGCCGCGACATCGCCCGTGCGTTGTCGACGCTGGTGGAAGAGCAGCGCTCGGTGCTGCTGCTGGTGATGCTGGAAGGGTTGAGTTACCGCGAGGTCGCCGACATCCAGGGCGTACCGATCGGGACTGTGATGTCCCGGCTTGCCCGGGCGCGCGCGCACGTCAAAGCCTCGCTCGAGGGCGAGCGCACCGCGCTCAGACGGGTGAAGTGATGCAGGCGATGCAAACAGGACGCGTGATAGCAGGCGATAGGCAGATTCAGATCACGAGTAGACAGAGACGACGACGATGACCGACCCCCATATTCCCGTCACCGAAGACGAACTGCATGCTTACGTCGACAACGAGCTGCCGGCGGAGCGCCGCGGCGATGTCGAAGCGTGGCTCGCGGCGCACCCCGACGATGCGGCGCGCGTGCGGTCGTGGCGCACGATGGCGGAAGCGCTGCATGTCCGCTACGACGGCATCGTCGACGAGGCGGTGCCGAGGCGGCTCGAGATCGAGCGGCTGGTGCGCCAGCCGCGCAAATGGTTCTACGGCGCGATTGCCGCAACGCTGGCGGCATTCATTGTCGGCGGCGGTGTCGGCTGGATGGCGCGCGGGGCTGCAGCAGCACCCTCGGCGCTGCAGAGTTTCACGACGGATGCGCTCGATGCGCACCGGCTCTATGTGGTCGAAGTGCGCCATCCCGTCGAAGTACCCGGCAGCGAACGCGCGCATCTGCAGGCATGGCTGACCAAGCGCTGCGGCTGGCTGGTGCGCGCGCCGGAATTGACCGCGGCGGGATTGAAGCTGGTCGGCGGGCGGCTGTTGCCCGGCGCCACCGGGCCTGCCTCGTTCATGATGTATGAGAGCGCATCGGGCGAGCGCTTCACGATCTACACGGCAAAGTCGGAAGCCGAGGCGACGCAGATGCGATTTTCGTCGGAGGGCAAGGAGAGCGCCTTGTTCTGGGCCGATCGCGGCGTGGCCTATGTGGTGGTGAGCAGCGTCGGCGACCGTGGCCGACTGACGCAGATCGCCCAATCGGTGTATGACCAGATGGAAAAGACCGGGGGTTGAGCGCCCTCACCATCCCGGTTGAACAAGCTTGTTGTTTGATGCGCTTTCCGTGCGCGAGCCGGTGTCCGTCCCGCATCAAGTGCGGGGCAGGTCTCGCTCGAAAACGCTATACGTCAAGCCGTTTGTCCCAATTCTGACATCGAAAATCTGGAATCAAGACATCGGCGCGTCTCATTATCGCACTGGGTGATCACGCGAAAATGAGCGGCGCTCGATCCGCCGATCGGCGCAAGCGGCCTCGATCGGGGTTTGGTACCGCGCTGGTCCCCCTTTCGAGGCCGCCCTTTTTAAGGGAAGCACCTGAATTGTATCGGGAAATGGCCTGCCGCACTCCGCTGTTTTATTAGACCTGTTTTTGGTCAGCCGAAATCGCTGCGCGGATTGTAAGGGTGGCCGTCGCGCCACTTTTGCATCAATGCTTCAAGCTCGGCATCGTTCCCGTCAGGAAGAATAATCCTTGTCGTGACGAACAGGTCGCCGGTCGCGCCTGCCTTCGGCAGCCCCTTGCCCTTGAGACGGAAGGTGCGACCGCTGGAGGTGTTCTTCGGGATCGGAAACTCGACCGCGCCGCCGAGGGTCGGCACCCGAATCTTCGCCCCGAGCACCGCCTCATAGAGCGTGATCGGCAGATCGAGCCGCAAGTCGCTGCCGTCGATCTTGAAGAAGGGATGCGGCGCAATGCTGACGGTGATCAGGAGGTCGCCCGGCGGATGGCCTTGCGCGGTCTCGCCCTGGCCTTTCAGCCGGATTTGCTGACCGGCGGCGACGCCTGCCGGAATTTTGACGTTGAGCTCCTTGCCGTTCGGCAAGCGGACGCGCTTCTCGGCCCCCTTGACCGACTCCTCCAGCGACACCGTCATGGCGACGCTGAGATCGAGATCGAGGCCGATCCCGCCGGTATCGAATTCAAATCCTCTGCCACTGCCGGGACGTTGCCCGTGGGCCGCGCCGCCGAACATGCTGTTGAGGATGTCCTCGAAGCCGCCACCGCCGCCGGGGCCGCCGCCGCTGCGGAAAGTGTGGCTTTCAAAGCCGCCGCCCGGACCGCCGGCACGGCCGCGCGGGCCGCCGCCGGGAAAGCCCTGAAAGCGCGGCTTGCCCTCGGCGTCGATCTCACCGCGATCGAACTGCTTGCGCTTGTCCTCGTCGCCGATGATCTCGTTGGCCGAGTTGATCTCGGAAAAACGCGCCGCGGATTTCGGATCGTTGGTGTTGTTGTCGGGGTGATGCTTCTTGGCGAGCTTGCGGTAAGCACTCTTGATCGCCGCAGCGCTGGCGCCCCGCGGCACCCCCAAGACCTCATAGGGGTCGCGCATCCGTCACGTCTCCTTCACGGGAAATCGGTTCTAACCAAAGGGCTATATGCCCGCTTTGCCTTCATCTGGGGAGCCAGTTGCATTTTTGCAACTGCCGATGCCCCTGAAAACGGACCCTCAAAACGGGCCCTCAAGATTCTTGGGCTAGCTTAGCTCCGTTTCCAGGGCTTGAGGGTACGAATTTCCCATCGACCTTGTTCACCCCTGCAGGCGGCGCCCTGCAGCCAGCTTTCGGCCCGATCCTTGACGTAGCTGGCCAGGAAATCCCGGCAGGTACGGCCATCGTCCGAGGCATAGGCTTGGGACAGCGGCGTTACCGAACCCCGCGCGCCGGTTTCGGGGTTTTCCCAGGGCTGGCTGGAATCCTTGCCGCCCTTGGTCAATACATCGGAGGCGGCCGTGCGGGCAAAGGCGAGATCGCTCTCGGTCGGTACCGGAGGGGCGGCCTGGGGCGTCACCGACCCAGTCACGTCTTTTTCTTCCAGCTTGGCGAGAGCGTCGGAGCGGGACAGGCTGCAACCGCCCGCGCCGAGGCCGATCAAAATCATGGTCATCACCGCGCCAGCCGGCCGGATCGCGGATAGGCCAACGCGTCCCCATGTCCTATATAGGGCGAACCTATACTGGGGCTGTAGCGCGCTCTCTAACGCGAACGGACGCAACTGGAACTCCTGGCATGACCGACACAACCTCCATCAAACACCCGACACCGTTAACATCGGGTGATTTTACCGCCGCCGAGGAACCATTTGCGTTGTTCGGTGCGTGGTTCGCCGAAGCCGTGAAGGCAGAGCCGAACGATCCCAACGCGATGTCGCTCGCAACCGTCGATGCCGACGGACTTCCCGATGTCCGCATGGTGCTGATGAAAGGCTATGATGCGGATGGTTTCGTGTTCTACAGCCACATCGCCAGCCAGAAGGGCCGCGAACTCGCCGCAAATCCTAAAGCGGCTTTACTATTTCACTGGAAATCGCTGCGCCGTCAGGTGCGCATCCGCGGCAACGTGTCGCCCGTGACGCCGGAAGAAGCCGACGCCTATTTCGCCACCCGCCCGAAGCAGGCGCAGATCGGCGCCTGGGCCAGCAAGCAGTCGCAGCCGCTGGAAAGCCGCTTTGCCTTCGAACAGGCGATCGCGCTGGTTGCCGCCAGGCACGTCATCGGCGAGGTGCCGCGTCCGCCAGGCTGGAGCGGCTGGCGCATTGAACCGGTCCGTTTCGAATTCTGGCACGACCGTCCGTTCCGCCTCCACGACCGCATTGAATTCCGCCGCGACGCGCCGGTCCAGCCATGGACTAAAATGCGGCTCTACCCCTGACGCCGAAAGCCTGAAAGACATGTCGACTTCCACCAATGCGCCGCGACGCACGCTGCTCCTGACCGGAGCGAGCCGCGGCATCGGCCATGCCACGGTGATCCGCTTTTCATCGGCGGGCTGGCGCGTCATCACCTGCTCGCGGCATCCCTTCCCCGACAACTGCCCGTGGGACGCCGGGCCTGAGGATCACATCCAGGTCGATCTTGCCGACCATGCCGATACCACGCGGGCAATTTCGGAAATCCGCGAACGCCTCGAAGGCGGCGCGCTGCACGCGCTGGTCAACAATGCCGCGATTTCGCCGAAGACCGCTGAAGGCACGCGGATGGGCACCATGGATACCGACATCGAGACCTGGAGCCATGTTTTCCGGGTGAATTTCTTCGCGCCCATCATGATGGCGCGCGGGCTGATCGAGGAATTGAAGGCCACCAAGGGCTCGGTGGTGAACGTCACCTCGATTGCGGGCTCGCGCGTGCATCCGTTCGCGGGCGTGGCCTATGCGACGTCCAAGGCGGCACTTGCGTCACTCACACGTGAAATGGCCTCCGATTTCGGCCGCGTCGGCGTCCGCGTCAATTCGATCGCGCCGGGCGAGATCGACACCTCGATCCTGTCGCCGGGCACCGAGAAGATCGTCGACCAGCAGATCCCGATGCATCGGCTCGGAACGCCGGACGAGGTGGCCAAGATCATCTACGTGCTGTGCACCGAAACCAGCTCGTACGTGAACGGCGCCGAGATCCACATCAACGGCGGCCAGCACGTCTAGAGCAATCGGTTCTGATTGAATCAGAACCGAAGCTCTAACTCCTTGGCGCGTTTTCTTTGCGCGAACCGGTATGCACCCGGATCAAGTCCGAGGGCATGCTTCGCGAAAACGCTGGCGCCTTCACTCCGCGTAAAACTTGCTCCGCGTTTTCCTTGGCGCGGTTCGCACATCATGCGTCTCGACGTTGAAGGCGCTGGAGCATTCGTCTTCGTTCTCGCCATCGGCAAGCGAAGCGCCGCAATGCCGGCAGAGCCGCGCCGCGATCGCCTGCGCCTTGCCAACGATGCGGCCCTGCTGGTAGCGCGCAAAATCGATGACGTTGCGGGGTGACGTTATGAATTTTTCAACCATTGCTGTCCTCGCGGCTTATGACTGCGTTATCGCAGAAAGCCGTCGCGCAAAGGTTCATCGCGACGCTCAAATTTTACTCGTACAATTGGGGCAGCTTCCTGTTTTTTTTGAAGGTGCATGAATGCCCCCGAGATCATGCGCGCGCCTTAACATCTCGGTTACTACGGCCACCTCGGTGACAACAGTCACCTCGGTGACGACAGTCACCGTGGCGAACAATCAGGTTGTGCCTACAGCCACTTCTTCCATCTGAAAAGAAAGTAAGGCAGCACAGCTGCCATGAGCATCATCACCAGCGCCATCGGATAGCCGTGCGCCCATTCGAGCTCCGGCATCGCCTTGAAATTCATGCCGTAGATCGAGGCGATCAGCGTCGGCGGCATCAAGACCACGGCCATCACCGAGAACAGCTTGATGATGTTGTTCTGCTCGAGATTGACGACGCCCAGCATGGCGTCGAGCACGAAGGTGATCTTGTTGGAGAGGTAGGACGCGTGGTCGGTCAGCGAGGCGACGTCGCGCTGCATGGTCTTGAGCTGCTCGCGCATGTCCTTGGACCATTTGACGCCTTCCATGACAGCCGAGAGGAAAGTGACGACGCGGCCGACCGAGACCAGGCTCTCGCGGACCTTCGAGGTCAAATCCCCCTTGCGCCCGATCGCGATCAGGATCTGCGAATATCGCTTGGCCTGGCCGTGACGCTCGCTTTCGGGTTCGAAGATATCATGGGAAACCTGATCGACGTCGGCGCCGACCTTCTCCAGAATGTCGGCGCAACGGTCGATCACCGCGTCGACAAGTTCCATCAGCACCATTTCGCCTGTTATGCCCGGCATGCACGACCGCCCCAGCTTGTTCTCCACCAGCGCAAACGGCTTCGGCATGTCGTAGCGCACGGTTACCAAGCGGTGACCGGCCATGATGAAGGTGACGGCCGTCGTCCGCGGCATATCGGTGTCGGAATGGCACATCAGCGTCGCGGTCATGTAGCGCGCGCCGTTCTCGATATAGAGCCGGCTGGAAATCTCGATCTCCTGCATGTCCTCCCGGGTCGGCACCGCGATCCCGGTCAGCCGCTCCACGGCGCGGTCTTCCTCGCTCGTCGGTTTCACCATGTCGATCCAGACCGCGGCTTCCGGCAAAGTCGCCGGTTCTGGCACCTCGACTTTCTTCAGGGTGGATTCAGAGGGGACATACACTGACAACATGGGAAACTCCGGAACAGGGCAGTCTTTTGGTCCTGACGTGTCGTCACGCGAACCCGGGACCCGCTCCCGCGCGACACCGCCACCCAGCGGACTAAACGCGATTCTGGCAAGCGCTTGATGACTGGCGTATTAACCCCCCATCCACATTTATGGCGGTGGGGTGGCGGTAGCGTGGCCACGATTCGGCAAGGACGCCAGCGTTGCCTATAAATCAACCGGAAATCGAAAAACTTGCGGCAAAAAAGCCACAGCCAGGCTCTCGCAGCGCCGAACAAGCGTCTAAGCACTGGAATAATTACCGGTTTTTGCCAATAATGGGATTATTGGAATCGTGGCGTTTGCGACGCAATTTGGCGCGTAACCGCAGTATTGTCGATTGGAAGTGCGCAATGACGTCGCTGAAGGCAAAGTTGGGAATTCTGGCTGCAGGGCTGATGTTGTCAGGCTGCATGCAGACCACGAGCTATCAGGCTGCGCCGGAGGCGACGCTCAAGCCGAATGACAAGGCCCAGCTTGCAAAGGCGCGTTACGCCAAGGTTGCCGTGGCCGAACCGTTCCGCCGCGCCATCGTCGACTATCACCGCCGCGAACTGCCCGGCACGATCGTGGTCGATTCCGACAACCACTATCTTTACCTGGTGCAGGACGGCGGCAAGGCGATCCGTTACGGCATCACCGTCGGCGAAGAAGCCTTGGCCTTCTCCGGCATTGCCAAGGTCGGCAACATGGCGGAATGGCCGAAATGGACGCCGACCGCTGATATCCACAAGCGCATTGAAGGCCTGCCCGCGTCGGTGCCTGGCGGCGTCGACAATCCGCTCGGCGCCCGCGCGCTCTATCTTTACCAGGGCGGCCGCGACACGCTGTTCCGGATTCACGGCACCAACCAGCCGGAATATATCGGCGCATCGATTTCCTCGGGCTGCATTCGCATGACCAATGAGGACGTCATCGACCTTTACAGCAAGGTCAAGCAAGGCACGATCGTGGTGGTGCTGGACCCCAAGCAGGGTGACTCGCCGTACAATTCGAAGATGGCGCTCCAGGGCGGCGGCAGCTCGATAACGCAATAGCGGACTGCATCCGATCGCAACAAGATCAAAACGCCGGCCTTGCCGGCGTTTTTTTATTTGTCGGTCGGTGTCGCGGAGAACACGCGGCTGGCGGGGCTGAAACCTATGGGCGTGGCCAAAATGTCGGCCAAAATCCACGGGGGCCGCGGCCATGCGGCCAGAAAGACACAGCCGTCTCCCGCAGCAAGCCCAGCTGGCACGTAAACGCTGGAATTACGGCCGATTGCAACAGTAATGCGGCCAATGAATCGTCACGTGTAGGGCACGACTGGCGCGCTAGAGTCTTATCGGTTCTGATGGAATCAGAACCGAAGCTCTAGACTCTTGTTTTGACGCGTTTTCTTCACGCGAACCGGTATCCACCCCCGGATCAAGTCCGAGGGCATGCTTCGCTCGAAAACGCTCTAACCGACGACAAATGACGCCGCACAAGGACAATCAAGAGCGCCTGTTTTGCCGGCGTTTTTTTGTTGCGGGCTTTGGCTTGGGCTCCACTTCCACCGCATCGGATTTCTCATCCGCCGGGGCCGCGCTGGATTTCCCCGCAGCGGGTTTGGCAGCGTCCGATTTGGCCGCATCGGATTTGGCGGCAACCTCGCGCGGCGGCGCCTCTTCCGGCCGCTCGGCCGGCATCAGCGGGGCTCTCTGCGGCAGCGGGTCCCACACGTTCCACTGGCAGATCCGGTAGTTATTCCGCCGTTCCATGAGGTCGAGATGGATGTGGTCCTCGTGGTACCAGTCCGACCCCGGTCCCAGCACCGTCGAGAACCGCGCGCACGCCGAATGCAGCACGGCTTCGCGCAGCTCGCGCGGCACATTGCGATCGGTGAGCGAGATTGAGCGGCCATTGGCGAGCTTGAGGGCGCGGACGTCGAGCGCATTGGCGCGGCCGTGTTCGGAGAGTCTTGCGCCGACGATACGGTTGCGGCCGCGGCATTCGAACGAGTCGAAATTGTCGAGATCACTGATCGTGCTGCCGAGGCGCCCCGCCAGCGGCGCGATGTCGGTCCGGATCCAGTCCACCAAAGCAGAGGCCATCGCGCAGCGCAGGATCGCCGCCGGCTTCACCGAGACCTGACGCTTGTCCGGCAGCACGATCGCCTCGAGCCGCACCAGATCCTCGCCCCCGCAGCCGCCGGCGCCACGGATGTCGGGAATGCTGGGAGCGATGGCGATGGCCTCCGTCAGTGCCAGCCGGCAGGCCGAGGGCGGAGGTGGCTGGGGCGCGGCCTGTTCGGTGGGCTTGCCTTCCTTTGTGGTCTCCTTGGCCGTTTCCTTGGCAGCTTCCTTGGAGGACTCGTCAGCCGTCGGCTTGGCGGGCTCAGCGGTTGGTGCATCGGTCGGGCGCGGTCGCGGCAGCGGTACCGCCGCACGGTGGACCTTTCCACGCTGCCTCGGCGGATGGATCCCGAACAGATCGCCCCAAGGCGACTGCCACGCCGGCTGCCGGGACGTTTTCGCGGCCAGGGCCAGGTCGGAGAGCAGACCGAGCAAAAGCAGGCCCGCCGCAACGGTAACCATTGCCGCCGCCGTGCGACCAAAGGCGCCATAAGCCCATTTTCGGCTTGCTTTCTCCGCGCTACAGTTCATGTCAATTCCATGATCGCACGCCAAAACACCAGCACTTTGGCGGATCATGCGCGAGACAATAACCTTTGGGAGGGACGTGCGTATGCTCGGATTGATGCAAGACTGGCCTTTGCTTTGCCACCGGATTATCGAACACGCGGCGCAGTATCACGGTACGCAAGAGGTCGTCACGCGGTCGGTCGAAGGGCCCATTCATCGCACCAATTACGCCGAAATTCGCGATCGTGCGCTGAAAGTCTCGCAGCGCCTCGACCGCGACGGCATCAAGCTCGGCGACCGCGTCGCCACCATCGCATGGAACACCTGGCGCCACCTTGAAGCCTGGTACGGCATCATGGGCATCGGCGCGATCTGCCATACCGTCAACCCGCGGCTGTTCCCCGACCAGATCGCCTGGATCATCAACCATGCGCAAGACCGCGTGGTGATGACCGATCTCACCTTCATTCCGATCCTGGAAAAGATCGCCGACAACCTGCCGAGCGTCGAACGCTATATCGTGTTCACCGACAAGGCCCACATGCCGCAGACCACGCTGAAGAACGCGGTCGCCTATGAGGACTGGATCGCGGAAGCCGACGGCAAGTTCGAGTGGAAGACCTTCGACGAGAATACCGCAGCCGCGATGTGCTACACCTCGGGTACCACGGGCGATCCAAAAGGCGTGTTGTATTCGCACCGCTCCAACGTGCTGCACGGGTTGATGGCCAACAATGTCGACGCGCTCGGCACCAGCGCCGCCGAGACAATGCTGCCGGTGGTGCCGTTGTTCCACGCCAACAGCTGGGGCATCGCGTTCTCCGCGCCCTCGATGGGCACCAAACTCGTGATGCCGGGCGCCAAGCTCGACGGTGCTTCAGTTTATGAGCTTCTCGACACCGAGAAGGTCACGCACACCGCCGGCGTGCCGACGGTGTGGCTGATGCTGCTCAATCACATGGCCGCCGGAAACCTGAAGCTGCCCCACCTGAAGAGCGTGGTGTGCGGCGGCTCGGCGATGCCGCGCTCGATGATCAAGTCCTTCGTCGACATGGGCATTCGCGTGCGCCACGCCTGGGGCATGACCGAGATGAGCCCGATCGGCACCGTGGCGGCGCAGAAGCCGCCGTTTGCCGAACTCGCCGGCGAGGAGCGGCTCGATATCCTGCAGACCCAAGGTTATCCGCCGTTCGGCGTGCAGATGAAGATCACCGACGATGCCAACAAGGAGTTGCCGTGGGACGGCAAGACCTTTGGCCGGCTCAAGGTCGCAGGACCTGCGGTCGCGAAGGCCTACTTCAAGGTCGATAGCGAGATTCTCGACGAGCACGGCTATTTCGACACCGGCGACGTCGCGACCATCGACCAGCACGGCTACATGCGGATCACCGATCGCTCCAAGGACGTTATCAAGTCTGGCGGCGAGTGGATTTCATCGATCGATCTGGAGAACCTCGCGGTCGGCCATCCCGCGGTGGCGGAGGCCGCCGTGATCGGCATCTATCATCCCAAATGGGACGAGCGCCCGCTCCTGATCGTGCAACTGAAGGCCGGCCAGCAGGCAAGCCGCGAGGACATCCTGAAATTCATGGATGGCAAGATCGCGAAATGGTGGATGCCGGACGACGTGGCTTTCGTCGAGGGCATTCCGCACACTGCGACCGGCAAGATCCTGAAGACCGCGCTGCGCGACCAGTTCAAGAGCTACCGTTTCCCGAACGCTGCGGCCTAAAACATTGGTGCACCTCTCCCGCTTGCGGGGGAGGTCGACGCGCGAAGCGCGGCGGGTGGGGGTCTATCCACCTGGAAAGCTCGTCGTGTGGATAGACCCCCACCCCGCCCTCCCCCGCAAGCGGGAGAGGGAGCGCAGTTCCTTCGCGGCTGCCTATTCGACCTAATCTTATCCCACCCTATCCTCGGAGGGGCGCATTCGACCGGATGCGCCCCGACCGGCCCAGGGACCCACCCAAGACACGCCAGATCGACGACCACATCGCCCGCAGGCTGCGGGCTGTGTCCTGCACGGCGGCAACGACGGCCGCGTCCCGCTCGTGGTGAGCGATCCTGCCGTAAGCGGCGATATCGGGGCTGCCGTCCGGATGGCGCAGCGCACCTTCAACAGCCCTTACGTGACCGTGCAGCTTCTTCTCCCAAGACATAGCGACCGCTCCTTCATTGACTGCGACCACTATTATTACGTTTCCAACGTGATATAATCGGCTAGTATTTATATTCACTCGTGAAACAAATTCATGAATATCAATGCAGCCTCGGCCGAGATGAATGGGTTCGTGCGGGTGGTCGAGCGGGGCAGCTTTGCGGCCGCGGCAGACGATCTCGGCCTGACCCCCTCTGCCTTGTCCAAGCTGGTCACGCGCATCGAAGACCGGCTGGGTGTGCGCCTGTTGACCAGGACCACGCGCAGGCTCGCCCTGACTGCCGAGGGCGATCTGTTTCTGGCCCGGAGCCGGGACATCCTCGCATCGATCGAAGCCGCCGAAGCCGAGGTAACGGCGGCAAGCCGGCTGCCACGTGGTCATTTGCGGATCAGCGTCGGGACAGCCCTCGCCAAACAGATACTCGGGCCCGCCCTTCCTGTTTTCCTTAGCCATTATCCAGACATCAGCGTCGAGCTTCATGTTTCGGACCACCAGGTCGATCTGGTTGCCGAGCAAGTCGATGTCGCCATCCGCTCCGGCGCACTCGGCGATTCAACCCTCATGGCGCGCAAGCTCGGTGACGCGACAAGGGTCGTTTGCGCCAGTCCGCTCTATTTGAAGCAACACGGATCGCCGCGCGTGCCGGCCGATCTGCTGCAGCATAATTGCCTGACGCTACCCGGGCCGGCGTGGTCGCAATGGCCCTTCCACACCCATGAAGGCATCAATCGCCTCGCCGTGTCAGGCACATTTACCAGCGACAGTGCCGACCTGCTGCTCGATATGGCGGTAGCCGGGCTCGGCATCGCCAGGTTGGCGGATTTCATGGTCGCGCGGGCGATACAGCAAGGCACCCTCGTTCCGCTGCTCGGAGACAGCCACATCCCCGAGACGTTTCCGATCCACGCGCTGACGGTCCCGGGCCGCCACCGCGCTCCGCGCATCAAGGCCTTTATCGACTTTGTGGCCACGCAGTTCGGGCGCCCGGCATGATGCGCCATGACGCTCCTTGCACCACCATTTGGACTGATTTTCCGGCGCAAGCTGCTTTCCACAGGTGCGGAAAATGCGCTAGTTCAGGGCGCCGGGTCTCCAGTATTGCGACCGGAACGGCAGCTGAATTCATGATGGAAGTTTGAGGATGGCCCGCAGGTTTTCCGCTCCCTACCAGACGGAGCCCGTGTCCAGCCTCGCCACATGGGCGCGCAACCTCGCACTGTTCTCACTGATTGCGGTGGTGGTCTCGATCATGATCGTCCGCTTCGGCTTCCTCGAGATGAAGCCGGCGCTGGCGACGTTCTTCGGCGCGCTGGCCTTGGCCGGCCTTTCCATCCTGGTCGGCCTGGCCGCGTTTGCCGCGATCTGGCAGAACGGTTCGCGCGGCATGGGCCGCATCCTGCTGGCGCTATTGCTCGACGCCGCCATCCTCGCCTACCCCGCCTATCTGGCCCTGCAATACCGCAAGTTGCCGCGGATCTACGACATCACCACCGATTCGATCGACCCACCGCGGTTCGAGGCGTTGGCGCGGCTGCGCGCCGGCGAAGGCACCAATCCGGCCGTCTATGCCGGGCTCTATTCAGCCGAGCAGCAGGCGATCGCCTACCCTGATATCGAGACCGTGGAGCTGGAGGTCCCGCCGCAGCGCGCCTACGAGATCACGCTCGCGCTGATCAACAAGCGCAAATGGCGCGTGGTCGACGAACGCCCGCCGCAGGCGCGCCGCGAAGGACGCATCGAGGCGATCGCGCAAACGATGATCATGGGATTTCGCGAAGACGTCTCGATCCGGATCAAGGCCGACGGCGAGGATTCCCGCGTCGATATCCGCTCCGCATCGCGCTATTTCGACAGCGACCTCGGCAGCAACGCCTCACGCATCACCAAGCTGATCGCGGACATCAACACCGTGGCCGACACCAAGCCGGCCGCGAAGAAACCGGCGGCGCCGGCGAAGGTGCAGGCCAAGACGGTGAAGAAACAGTAGCTCGCTGGCCGCGCTCCCTCGCCCCCGTGCGTGCGATGGGCGCAGAACGGGTCTCCGAGATTATCCCCTAACCGGACATGACGCAGTCAGATTCTCGTGCGGGAATGCACCTTGCCAAGGTGATCGCCATCGGCTTGCAGCCCGGCGTAAATTCATCTCCCAGGTTCAGGCGCCTGACATTGTTTCCGCCGTGACCTCCCAACCGGCATCTATGCCACCGGGAAGCATCTGCCCGCGATCCTCACCAACCTCTGCGTCGATCAACCGATTGAGCTTCTCGTTCATGGCGACAACGAGTTCCCGGTGTTGCTTGCTATTCATCGCGAGATTGTTCATTTCGTAAGGATCGGCTCTCACATCGAACAGCTCTACGTCGTTCATCAGGTAAAGGTCTTCGAAAGTCGTGGGGCGGTTGTGTTGCTTCGGCGAAAAATAGCGCGTGAATTGGTACCGCCCATCGAACACCGACCGTACCGCGCCACGCTTCATCATGTCGGGGCGGATGCCCGCACTTTTGAGATCGCTCGATTTGCCTCCCTGTTGCATGTAGGTAACGGCTTTGTTGAGAAAATCCCCGTCGAGGTAAGCGAACATGTTGTAGTTGAAGAGCGCGCCGTCGCGAACGGCCGTGAACTCGGCGCGCTGAGGAGCCGCGAGGAGTCCGGACAAGTCCTTTCCGGGAAGGTCTTTGACAATCCTGGCCCGTTTGTCCGGTGCGACCGCACTAAGCCCTATCAGCGTCGGCGCGATATCCACGTGCGACGTGACGGCCCGACACTGCTGCCCGCCGGCGTGCGCGGGGTGAGCGATGATCAACGGTACGTTGTTTTGCTCGCGGTACGAGACTGCACCCTTGGCGTGAAGTTGATGCGCGCCGTCCATGTCGCCATGATCGGCGGTCAGGATCACGATCGTCTTGTCGGCAAGACCCGAGGCGTCCAACGCGGCGAGAACGGTCTCGATGTTGCGATCCACATCGCGCATGCAATTCAGATAATAGTTGTGGCGCCGGCGCCAGCGAGCATCCTCGTTCGGGATGTGGCCGACCAGCGCGTCGTGGGCCCTCAGGAAATCACGATGCGCCGGAGGGCGGCCCGGCGCGTCAAGTGCCTGAAAGTGGCTCGCCGGGAGCTTGAAGTCCCACTGCTTGGCATAGAGCGGATCGACCGGGTCGCGCGCGACGCGCTTGATGCCGCTTTTTGTCTGGACAACCGTGCCGGGGGCATCGGTGTTGTAGTACATTACATCATGCGGGTTGACGAGGTTGACGGCGAGAAACCAAGGCTTGTTTTCCTGTGAGAGATCGCGTGCCTTGCCGCGCAGCCAGTTGACGCCCATTGCAGCGATGATCGCGTCGTGCAGGTATCCGCCCCGCGTGTGTGCGATGATGTCGCCCACGCCGAAATAATCGGCGAAACCGTACGCCTCCATCTCCTCCGTGAAAATCTTGGTCAGATGGCCATGTTCGTTGACCGTCTCAAATTCCCTGGTCAGATGCCACTTGCCCTTGTAGGCCGTGTAGTAGCCGGCGTCGCGCATCATATCGCCAAGGGTCGGAATCTCGGTCGACATGCTCTCGATCCAGGGGAAATTCGTGTTGTCGAACATTTTCGTGTGCTGGATGTGCCGCCCGGTATAGAGCACCGAGCGGGAAGGCGTGCACACGCATGAACCGATGCGGTGATTGACGAACGTTGTGCCTCGTTTCATCAATCGTTCGTGTGCAGGCAACCGATAACCCGCCGGGAGTTCTCCTGGCCGGAACAATCGCTCCTGGTCGACCAGGAGGAACAGGATGTTGTAGGGCTGCGCGCTCTCGCGGGCTGCCTTGGTCGAGCCAACGGCCGCGTGGACTTGCCCGCTCGTATCGGCCGCGGCGCCGAGTCCCAGAGCCACCGCACCCATTCCAGCCGTGCGCAGGAAGCCTCGACGCGAGTCAGCCGGGCCCTGCGGATGATCGTTACTCATGTCCTCTCCTTTTCTTGGTCAGGAGGCTTGCGGTAGAGTTGATCTTCAGTCGGTCGATCTTGCCCATTGAACTTGAAGGGAGCGCGGTCTTGGGCCGCCTAGCAAAGTCCAGGCACACGCAAGTTGTTCGCCAAGATCGTTCAATTTACCGCGCGGCAGCAATCGGAATGAGGTGCCTGGCCCCACCTGGACGGAGCACTCACCAGTCTGGCGCAAGGATCGAGCGGTAGCTATGCAAAAAGCAGCCAAGCCTGCGGCATCATGTCCGTAGTTGGGCACTTTCCGGACATGGCGAGATGTCCGACTTGAGTCTGTTATGCACAGCAAAGCGGACGTCGCCGGCCCACCAAGAAACCGGCCAGCCGGCCAAGGCGCAAGCCAACCCTAGTGTCCTAAATGCAAGATGATAGAGTGTCGTAATTCGCAGTATGACCGGTGAGGACACCATGGGATGGTTTGACCGGCTGTTTGGAAGAACCCCGGGGCCTACTAGCCAACTCTTTGCCAGATTCAGAAAGAAATCACGGGCACCAACTGATCCTGATCTTCTGAAGATTGCCAAAGACCGAAAAGGGCATGTTTCACGGAGAGCTGTGAGAGATGAGTATAATCGGCTGCTCTTGGAGAAGTACTCGCACGATAAGGATTGATTTCTAGTTCCATCTAGTGGCGCAAGCTTTTGTAAGCCCGCCTCAGCGGGCAGCCCCTATCTTGACGTCGCTTGCTAGCCCGTAGCAGGAAATGA
This sequence comes from Bradyrhizobium sp. AUGA SZCCT0176, assembly GCF_018130145.1. Lineage (GTDB taxonomy): Bacteria > Pseudomonadota > Alphaproteobacteria > Rhizobiales > Xanthobacteraceae > Bradyrhizobium. The sequence goes on from NZ_JAFCMB010000009.1 coordinate 189,279, forward strand.
CGAGATGTCCGACTTGAGTCTGTTATGCGCAGCAAAGCGGACGTCGCCAGCCAAGGCGCGGGCCAAGACAGTGAAGAAGTGAGGCACTACCGTCATTCCGGGGCGACACGAAGTGTCGAACCACAGATGCGCAATTGCGCATCGGGGAATCTCGAGATTCCGGGTTCGTGCTTCGCACGCCCCGGAATGACGGACGGATGGATGGCCCTACGAAGAAGCCATCCGATAGGTCCCGCCGATCACGGGATCGCCGTCGGTCGCCACGATGCCGCGCGACACCAGATCTTCCAGGTGCGCCAGCACCGAATAGCCGGCTGCACCGCTCAGCCGCGGATCGAGGCCGATATAGATCGCGCGCACCATGGTCGGGATGTCGGTCTCGCCCTTGACAAGGCGATGCAGGATCGAGGCTTCGCGCGCGCGGCGGTGCCGGGTCAGGAAACGCACAAAGCGCGGGCCTTCCGGAATTTCCGGCCCATGGCCTGAGAAATACAGATCCTCAGGGCGGCTTTCCAGCCGCGCCAGCGAATCCATGTAGTCGATCATCGAGCCATCCGGCGGGGCCACGATCGAGGTCGACCAGCCCATCACGTGGTCGCCGACGAAACTGATCTTTCGCTCGGGCCAGGCGAACGCCAGATGATTGGCGGTGTGGCCGGGGGTCGCCACCGCTTCCAGCGCCCAGCCGGAGCCTTCGATGGTGTCACCGTCCTTGACCTCGATGTCCGGCCGGAAGTTGCGATCGGCCCCCGATTCCGGATTGTGCTTCTCGCTCTCGAAGCGCGGCCGCGAGGCGCGGTGCGGTCCCTCGGCGTAGACAGGCGCGCCGGTCGCGGCCTTGATCCGCGCGGTGTTCGGCGAATGGTCGTTGTGGGTATGGGTGACCAGGATATGTGTCACGGTTTCGCCGCGCACGGCGTCCAGCAGCGCGTTCGCGTGCGCCTCGTTGTTTGGCCCGGGATCGATGATCGCGACCTTGCCCTTGCCCACGATGTAACTGACCGTGCCGGTGAAGGTGAAGGGGCTCGGATTGTTGCAGAGCACCCGACGTACGCCGGGCCGGGCTTCGTCGACGACGCCCGGCAGGAGCGGAAAGTCGCGGTTGAACGGGATGGTTTCGTTGTCGGTTTCGGCCATGGGAGTTCCTGCACGCTGTCACCAAGCTACAGTCGTCATACCCCGCGAAGGCGGGGTATCCAGTAAACGCCGGCGTTCGAGACTAAACGGGAGGTCTCTGGGATACTGGATCGTCCGCCCCCCGTGCGCAATTGCGCACTCGGGCGGACGATGACAGCTAAGTTTGACGCCACCTCGGGTGCCCTGTCCAAGGCCTTACGAAAACGCCTGGATGCCCGTGATCGCGCGGCCCAAAATCAGGGCGTGGACGTCGTGGGCGCCTTCATAGGTGTTGACGGTTTCCAGGTTCGAAGAGTGACGCATCACGTGATATTCGATCTGGATGCCGTTGCCGCCGTGCATGTCGCGGGCGACGCGGGCGATGTCGAGCGCCTTGCCGCAATTGTTGCGCTTGACGATCGAGATCATCTCCGGCGCCACCTTGCCTTCGTCCATCAGACGGCCGACGCGCAACGAGGCCTGCAGGCCCAGCGAGATCTCGGTCTGCATGTCGGCGAGCTTCTTCTGCACCAGCTGGGTTGCCGCCAGCGGCCGGCCAAACTGCTTGCGCTCGAGCGTGTATTGCCGCGCGCGCGCCATGCAGTCTTCGGCGGCGCCCATCACGCCCCAGGAGATGCCGTAGCGGGCGCGGTTGAGGCAGCCGAACGGCCCCTTCAGGCCGGATACGTTGGGCAACAGCGCGCTCTCCGGCACCACCACGCCGTCCATCACGATCTCGCCGGTGATCGAGGCGCGCAATGAAAGCTTGCCGCCAATTTTCGGCGCCGACAGGCCCTTCATGCCTTTTTCCAGGATAAAGCCGCGGATCTGGTTGTCATGCGCGGCCGATTTCGCCCAGACGACAAAGACGTCGGCGATCGGCGCGTTGGAAATCCACATCTTGCTGCCGGTCAGCCGGTAGCCGTCGGAGACCTTCTCGGCGCGCGTCTTCATGCCGCCGGGATCGGAGCCGGCATCCGGCTCGGTCAGGCCGAAGCAGCCGACCCATTCGCCGGTCGCGAGCTTGGGCAGATATTTCTTGCGCTGGCTGTCGTCGCCGTAGGCGTAGATCGGGTGCATCACCAGCGAGGACTGCACGGAGTTCATCGAGCGATAGCCGGAATCGACGCGCTCGATTTCGCGCGCCACCAGGCCATAGGCGACATAGCTTGCACTGGCGCAGCCATATTCTTCCGGCAGCGTGATGCCGATCAGGCCGAGTTCGCCCATCTCGTTGAAGATCTCGCGATCGGTCTTTTCCTCGAGATAGGCCTTGGTGACGCGCGGCAGCAGCTTGTCCTGCGCATAGGCACGCGCGGTGTCGCGGATCATGCGTTCGTCTTCGGTAAGCTGCTCGTCGAGCAGGAACGGATCGTCCCACTGGAAACCCGCGGATGTCGGTTTGTCCTTGGACTGAGGGCGCACGCTCATAAAAATCCCTTTCGCATCACTGTCCTCATTGGAATTGGCGGCCAAATTAGTGCGCTATCGTCCGAAGCGCAATTGAATTGGGCATCGCCGTCATTCCCCGATGCGCAATTGCGCATCTGGGGGCGCGCGGCAGCGCGCCCCGGAATGACGACTGGAGTTACCCCTCGAGCCGTTCGTTGGAGACGATCTCGATCCCGAAACCGGACAGTCCCTTGTAGTCGTGGACCGACGACGTCAGATGCCGGATCGAAGTGATGCCGAGATCGCGCAATATTTGCGCACCGACGCCGACTTCACGCCATTGCCGGTTACGATCGGCCTCGGCGGATTTCTGTTCGCCGACCGGCTCGACCGGAACGCCGGCGGCGCCGTCGCGCAAATACACCAGCACGCCGCGGCCGGCCTGCTTGAAATGGTTCAGCACGATCTGCATGCGCGCCTGGCCGGTGAACAGATCCTTGACGATGTTGGGCTTGTGCAGCCGCGTCAGCACGTTCTTGCCGTCGCCGATGCCGTTATAGACGAAGGCGGCGTGCGCGATCTCATCGAACGGCGAACGGTAGGCGTAGCCCTGCAGCGGCCCGATCGGGCTATCCGTCGTAAAGGTCGCGACCCGCTCGATCAGCTTCTCGCGCGCCTGACGGTAGGCGATCATGTCAGCGATCGTGACGTGCTTGAGCTTGTGGGTGGCGGCGAATTTTGCGACCTGCACGCCCTTCATCACGGTGCCGTCGTCGTTCATCAACTCGGAGATGACGCCGACCGGCGGCAGGCCGGAGAGCTTGCAGAGATCGACCGCGGCCTCGGTATGACCGGAACGCAGCAGCACGCCGCCGTCGCGGGCGATCAGCGGAAAGATATGACCGGGCCGGGCAAAATCACTGGCGCCGGCATTCGGGTTGGCCAGCGCCCGGCAGCAGGAGGCGCGCTCGTCCGCCGAAATCCCGGTGCCGCCATCGGGCTTGTAGTCGATCGAGACGGTGAAGGCGGTGGTGTGGTTGGAATCATTATGCGCGACCATCGGATCGAGCCGGAACCGGCGCGCGTCTTCCTGCGTGATCGGCGCGCAGACGATGCCCGAGGTATGGCGGATGATGAACGCCATTTTCTCGGCGGTGCAGAGCGAGGCCGCGACGATCAAATCGCCCTCACCCTCCCGGTCGTCATCATCGGTGACGACGACGAGTTCGCCGTTGGCAAAGGCTTGCAGAACTTCCTGGATCGTATCGGCCATTTTCTCAAATTCTCGCTTTGGACAGGGAGTGCATTAGCCGGACTCATGGGCCCGCGCCAGCATCAATACGCAGGGCAGAACGTCGCCTGCGACGTTTCGCTGTACGAAATCGGCATGCAGGAAACCATTGACCGGGTCCGGCTTCAATCGCCATGGTCGCACCCATAAAAACAAGAAGCACCATTCGGGGAGGAGACATATGCGTTTTCGGTTGAATTTCCACCTGATGGCATGGGCGGGGTTCGCCCTGATGGCAGGGGTCGCGGGCCTATCGCACCCCGCTCCCGCCGCTGGCGTACCAGCCGCTGAGAGCAGCCTGTAGCCCTACCAGTTCACCGCCGCCGCTGCTCGCGCCGTTTGGCGAAGCCTGCAGCAAGGAGGATGCAGAAGGCCCACCCCAGCAAGGGCACAGCTGCGGTGCGCGCAATGGCCCGGTATTGCTCTGCGAGGGCGCCTGCAACCGAGGGAGCGCGCGTCACGATGAGCGGCTCATCCAGTGTCTTGAGGCCGAGTTTCCTGGCCGCATCGCGCGCGATGATCTGCGCGCCGGATACGGCAACGCCCACGAGCCGGACATATTCACCGCCGGATTCGTTCCAGAATTGCGGATGCGAGGCGAGAACGCGTCCGGAATCCCTGACTTCGCCCGCGACCCAGACTTCAACGGGAAGCTCGGGTCTCCAGCCCTCGCCGACCAGCGGCGCAAGACGGCGGGTGCCGTAACCCTTGCTGCCGCGGCCGCCGCTCATGCGGGCCTCCCCTGCGAACTCGGTGGCAATGCGCCAGCGCGGCGCGGCGTAGCCGGCGACGCCGACACCTTCAGGAATATCGTCGACCAGACGCAGATTGACGGTGCGGCCCCACAACGGTGCATCCACGACAAAGGCCGGCGACACGCCCGTCAATGTCATGATCGCAACCGCAGGCATGCACAGGCCGGGCCGGGATCGCGTGACGCCTATAGCCAGCGGCAAACCGAGCAGGAACACCCCCATGATCCACGGCACAACCGGCGTGTATGCAACGACAAGCGTGCCGAGCGTCAGCTGAAACAGGATCGCAGCCGTTCCCGCCATCAGGCAACCGAACAGCGTGGACGACGCGGCCAGCGACGGGCCCGAACCGCGCGTCCTGTTTGATGACGAGAACGATATCCGCATGCTGATGGGCATTTCCGTGCTTCAATCCGGCTGGCGCATCGCCAAACCCAGGACGGCCCCGCACAGGGCGCCCGCCGCTCCGCCGACGCCCATGGTGCCAAGCGCGCGGGCCGCGTAAACGGTCTCGTGCGGCTTCAATGTCAGCAGCACCAGGAGCATCATGCTCAGCGCTCCCGCGGTGAAGCCGACGGCAGTCAGTCCCGGTACGCGCCTGCCTTGCCATCCCGCGGACGAATAGGCCGCGACCGGCAGGGCGATCAGTGTGGTCGGCGCCGCGAGTAGCGCGCCGAACGAAATACCGGCGAGAGCGAGGAACCTCAGAAAGTCGGGAAACGGAAAATCGATTCCGTCGATCAGATACATCGGCACGACCAGCATCAGTGCTCCCGCCAGGCCGCCGAGCGGAGCGAGCAGCAATCCGATGGCGAGCGCCTTGGCTGCATCGCTCCCGCCCGTCCGCGCGAAAGGCCGAGCCTTCCGGGCCGGCGCTTCACGATCGGACCGGATCATTTCGACGCTTTCCTTCGGTTGAGAGACGAGTGTTCGCAGCCGCCAAAAGAATGGCTGCTCGCCGTGCAATATTCAGTGTCGGTTGTATTAAGTTCGGTTCAAATGGAGAGTTGGGAGACTCTGATCCCCCGCGGCGCCTGTCCGTCATCTCTCCGCTTACGGAGATAGAGCGACAGACAGCCTTACGGCAGCACTTCCTTGCGCTCGGCGAGCAGTGCATCCATTTCGGCGCGCTTGTCTCCCAGCAGGTCGGCGGCGGCGGCCTCGATCACGGTATAGAGTTCGTGAGCATCGCTGAGCCGGGTCACGGTGACGTAATCGGCGCCGGCTGCGTAAAGGTCGTTGACGTCGGACAAGAGATCCGCGGTCGCGACGATTTTTGCGGTCGGGTTGAGGGTGCGCACGTGCCGGACCAGTTTCTCGTTGTTGGCGCCCTTCAGGAGCGAATCCGGCACGCTCAGGATGATCAGTTCCGACTTGCCGATACCGGCATGGAGCAGCGTATCGACATTGCTGATATCGCCATAGATCACGTGCAGACCCCGATCGGCCAGCGTCCGGAACACATTGGGATTGAAATCGATCACGGTGATCTGTTCGAGCACGAGCGGATTTTGCCGCTCGATTTCGGCGAGCAGCGCGCTCGCCGCGCGGAAGAAGCCAAGAATGACGATACGGCGTGCCTCATGGCCGCCCTCATGTCCGGCCTCGCCCTGGCCGTGATCGAGATCGCGCAGCCCGATCTTCTTCATTGGACCGATCAGAGCCCGCGTGATCTCATCGCTCTTGCCCATCACGAAGGTGCTGATCACGGCCAAAATGACGAAGGCGAACGACGCCGCGCTCGACGTCTCGGTCCCGATATGGTTCGCGACGACACCGGTCTGGATCACGACCAGCGAAAACTCCGAGATCTGCGCCAGATTGATCGCCGGCAACAGGCTGGCGCGCAGACCCTGTTTCATCAGATAGAGCGGCACAAATGTCGTCACCACGCGGCTCACCACGGTGAAGGCCGCAATCAACAGCGCCAGCCCGATCACCGACGGGCCGGGAATGGGAATGGTCATGCCCAAGGCCACGAAGAACAGCGTGATGAAGAAATCGCGCAGCGTCGTCACCTTGGCGGTGACGTCGAGCGCATAGGGGAATGTCGAGAGCGAGACACCGGCGACCAGCGAACCCATCTCGCGCGACAGATGCAGCTTCTCGGCAATCTCGCCGATCAGGAAGCACCAGGCCAGCGCGCCGAGCAGGATCAGCTCAGGGCGGCGCGCGATCTGGTGAAACAGCCGCGGCAGCACGTAGCGGCTCAGCACCAAAGCGGTCGCCACCAGCACGCCGACCCGGCCGATCGAGATCAGGATCACGCTCACTTGAAGATTGTCGAGGCTCGGCTGCACGGCGAGGAACAGGATCGCGAAGATGTCCTGCAGCACCAATACGCCGAGCGTGATGCGGCCGGGCAGCGTATCGAGCTCACGCTTCTCGTACAGCACCTTGACGATGATAACGGTTGAGGAGAGCGCGCAGGCCACGCAGAGATACAGCGCGTCGAAACGGCCCGCCCCCATCGACAGTCCGATCCCCCAAAAGAACAGGATCCCGAGCAGGCAGCCGCCGACCAATTGCCCGCCCGCGGCGAACAGGATGACCTTGCCGGCGCGCACGATCTTTTTCAGGTCGATTTCCAGCCCGATCATGAACAGCATGAAGATCAGGCCGAGTTCGGAGATGACGTGAATCGAATCCTTTGAATGGACCCATTTCATGCCGAATGGACCAATCAAAAACCCGGCGATAAGGTAAGCGAGGATCAGCGGTTGCCGGGTAAAATGCGCCAGCAAACCAAGCACCCAGGCAAACAGGATGCATAAAGTGATATCGCCGATAAGCTCGTGCATATTTCCTGACTTTTCCTCATTGCAACCTAGAGGCCGGGGCGCAATGGTCAAACGAGCAATGTGTCACATCCGCCTAACAGGTCTCTTTCTAGCGATTCTTGCCTGCCTGTCGATCCTTTACTGCCCGGGAGCGCAGGCGCAGGCGGCCGGCAGTATCCGGCAAAATTTGGAAGGGTTCCTGACGGCGAACCCCGCACGCACCCCCGCTATATCGGGCAGCATCGATAGCAGACATTCCGCTTTCATCCCCCGGCGGCGACCGATTAAGATCATCGGCAAGAACTAACCAAACTACCGGAGGGCCGCGCCAGCGGCCTTCTCAACGAAAAACAAAACGGGAGTGAATGTCCAATGTCTACCGCATCAATCTTTGATTTCGCACCATTGCTGCCGGCCGGATTGCCGGCGCCGGCGGCGCGGTGGACGGGTCTGGCCAAATACAGTTTCGTCGGCGGCAACAATGATCCCGACCAGGTGCCGGTCGATGGCCTGATCGCGGCGATGACTGCCGTGCTCCAGCGCGAGGGCAAGACGCTTGCGACCTACGGCCTCGCCAGCGGCCCGCAGGGTTACCGCCCCCTGCGCGAATTCCTCACCAAGAAACTCAAGCGCGATGCCGGCATCGGCTGCACCACCGACGACGTCATGATCGTCTCCGGTTCGCTGCAGGCGCTCGACCTCGTCAACGCGACGCTGCTGGCGCGCGGCGATACCGTGCTGATCGAACAGGAGACCTATCAGGGCTCGCTGAGCCGGCTGACCCGGCTCGGCGTCAAGACGGTCGGCATTCCCCTCGACGACGAGGGCATGCGGATGGATGCGCTGGCGGCTGTTCTGGCCGACCACAAGCGCCGCGGCATCATGCCGAAATACATCTACACCATCCCGACCGTGCAGAACCCGACCGGCTCGATCCTGCCGGAGGCGCGGCGCGCCGAAATGATAAAACTGTCGCAGGAATACGGCGTGCCGATCTTCGAGGATGATTGCTACGCCGACCTGATCTGGAACGGCCAGCGCCCGCCCGCGATCTATGCGATGAGCAAGCAAGGCGGCGTCATCCATATCGGCTCGTTCTCCAAATCGATTGCGCCGGCGCTGCGGGTCGGATTCATCGTCGCGCCCTGGGAGATGATGTCGCGGATGCTGGCGCTGAAAACCGATGCCGGCTCCGGCGCGCTGGAGCAGATGGTGCTGGCGGAATATTGCACGCCGCATTTCGAAACCCACGTGCCGAAGCTGACACGCGGCCTGCGCGCCAAGCTCGATACGCTGATGGAGGCGCTCAACGAGCAGTTCGGCACATCAGCCGAGTTCGAGGATCCCAAGGGTGGCATCTTCCTGTGGGTCAAACTTCCCGACAATGTCGATACGTTGAAGCTGTATCAGGCAGCGCTGGCCGCCGGCGTCGCCATCAACCCGGGGCCGGAATGGTCGACCGACAAGTCCTATGCCGGCAGCCGCCTGCGGCTGTGCTTTGCCAGCCCCTCCCACGAGCAGATCCGCGAAGGCGTCGCCGTGCTCGCGGACGTCTGCCGCAAGGAGTTCGGTGTGCCCGAGCGAAGCGCCAATGTGGAGAAGCGGGCGCGCAGTTAAGGTGCGCGAGCGCACACCTGAGGTGACCGGCGCCGCCTCCCAGCATCGCCTCGGCATTGCCCTCGTCGTCGCTGCCGCCATCGCCTGGAGCACGGCGCCGTTCTTCACGCGGCTGCTTGCCTATGATTCCTGGACCATCCTGTTCTGGCGGGGGTTGTTCGGCGGCGGCCTGATCGCGGCCATGATGGTGTTGCTGCAGGGTCGCGCCGGCCTGCAGGAGCTGACCAGGATGGGAAAAAGCGGCTGGCTGGTCGCGTCGTATTCGACAGCAGCCATGATCGCCTTCATCCCTGCCCTGCAGCTGACCAGCGTATCCAATGTCGCAATCATCATCGCCACGGGGCCCTTCCTCGCCGCAGCGCTGGCGTGGGCATGGCTGCGAGAAATCCCGAGATTGCGAACCATGCTGGCGAGTGTCGTGGCGCTCTGCGGCGTTGCGATCATCCTCGGCAACGCGCGCGCCGGTTCCGATATCCTCGGAATCGCACTGGCCTGCTTCATGGCACTGGCGATCGCCGCGATGACAGTCATGGTGCGGCGGCACAAAGGCACCTCGATGGTCGCCGCGGCCGCGATCTCGAACATCCTGGGCAGCGTGGTCAGTATTCCCTTTGCTCACGGCATCGCCGGCGTCACCGGGTACGACCTGTTCATTCTTGCGATGTTCGGGTTCTTCCAGGTCGCGATCGGCCTCACGCTGTTCTTCCTCGGCTCACGCCTGTTGCCATCCAGCCAGGCGGCGCTGATCTCGACGCTGGAGACACCGCTGATGCCGTTTTGGGTGTGGCTGGCGTTCGCCGAGGTTCCCGGAATCCGGGTCCTCATCGGCGGCGCCCTTGTCATGGGCGCGGTCATTGCCGACATTATCGGCGACAACCGCGCGCAGCGGCAATCAGGCTGATCTGGCCGACCTGCCCCTCCGCTCTACCGCGACATGGCGACGATCTCGACCCAGTTCGGGTTCTTGCCCACGGCATACTCCTTGAGTTTGGTGAGTTTGCCGGTCGCCTTGTCGATGGCGTAACTCGTCATGCTGTTGGACGATTGGCCGACCGACAACAAATAGCGGCCGGTCGGATCGATGTTGAAACCGCGCGGCTGCTTTTCGGTCGGGTAGGAATCGATCGGTGTCAGCATTCCCGTCTTGGGATCGACCTTGAATGCCGCAAGCGTGCTGGTGGTGCGTTCGGAGGCGTAGAGAAATTTGCCGTCCGGCGTGAGATGGATATCCGCAGCCCACGGCTTGCCCTCGAACCCCCTGGGCAATGACGTCGCGACCTGAATTTCCTTACCCAGGGTACCGGCCTTGGCATTCCATGGGAAAACGTAGATCGACGCGTCGAGTTCATTGAGCAGATAGACGAACCGGTTGCCCGGCGCGAACACCAGGTGACGCGGACCGGCCTTGGCCTTGACGCTAACGGTCGGTGGATCGTTGGGTACAAGTTTGCCGGTCTTGGCGTCGAATTTTTCCTGGTACACGACGTCGCCGCCGAGGCTGGTGTGCAGCACGTAGCGGTTCGACGGATCGACCACGATGCAATGCGCATTCGGCTGCGTCGCCATGATCTGCTGCGCCGGCTGCACGACGCCGTCGAGGCCGATCGGATTGACCGTGACCTTGTTGCCGCCATAGGAGGCGCTGAGCAGGAACTTTCCGCTCCGGTCGGTGGCGACATAGGCCATCGAATCGGCCAGCGGACCGGGGCCCAACGGCTTCAATTTGCCGGTCTTGGAATCGATCGAAAAGCTCACCACCGAATATGGCTCGTTGCGCAAGCCCGCAAAGAGACGTTTCTTGTCGGGACTGACCGCCAACGGCAGCGAGCCTCCGGGTTTGGCAGGGCCCGGCACCGCGGTCGTTTCGACCGGTGTCAGTTCGCCGTTCGGCTTGAGTTCCAACACGTGGACGTCCTGGCTGTCGGCATTTCCGACATACACAAACGTCGCAGCACCCGCAGATGACATGAAAACCCCAGCTCCCAGCAAAGCAGCCACGCTGAATATCGCATTAAGACTCGCTCGTGCTCGCACGTTGCCTCCTCATTTCCGGTTGATCGAACAGCGGTTGCCGACGTGATGGATGCGCACCCTATCGCACCGCGAACGGCGCCTGATACGGCCTCCCGAACGGCACGCCGTTGATCACGGTCTGCACCGGTTTCAGCAGCAGCTTGCCCTCGCGCTTGTTGTTGCGGGTGTCGACGAACGAGACCTGCGCCTCCATCAGTTCCATGATCGCGACGTCGCCGGGCGCGCCGACCTGCAGCGTGCCGATTTTCGGTGCGCGGTTGATGATCTTGGCCGGCGCCGAGGTTGCCATCGCCACCACCTGCTCCACCGTAAATCCGAGCGGGATGAACTTGCTCATCACGTTCGGCAGATACGGCATGCCGGGCGAATTGCCGGAGAAGACGTGGATGTCGGACGAGATCGTGTCGGGCGGGCAGCCGCCCGCGATCGCAGGCTCCGCCACCGTGAAATCGAAACTGCCGCCGCCGTGCCCGACGTCGAACATCACGCCGCGCTGCTTGGCGGCAAGCGCTGCCGGCAGCAGCTTGCCGTCCTGCACGATGTTGGTGAACACGCCGCCGACGTTCGGTGCGCCGGAATAGGCATGGGTCAGCACATCGCCCGGCCGCAGCAGATCGAGAATCTGCGACATCAACTCCTTGGTCTCGACGCCGCCGATATGCACCATCATCTTGGCCGGCCAGCCGCACATCTCGCAGGCCTTTATGGCCCGCTTCAGTGGTTCGAGGCCGTGCTTGGCGATGACATTCTCCGACATCCGGACTTTGACGCCGAGCAGGAAATCCGGATTCTCGGCCAGCGCCATGGCGCAGGCGTCGAGCTGCGCGTGGTCGATATTGTATAGTTCGGCGACCGGGAAACCCGACAGTCCATGATTGGCGATATGGACGAAGGCGTAAATCCGCGCGCGGGATTGCGCCACGATGTAGCGGCGCAGCGCGGCGATATTGTTGACGCCGGCGTCCCCCGCCGACACGACTGTCGTCGTTGCCTGGGCCTGCACCAATTCGTCGGCGGGAATGCCGATCGCCGAACCATAGGGGTAGACATGGGAGTGCAGGTCGATCAATCCCGGCGTCACCAGTTTGCCGGCAGCGTCGATGGTCTTCGAGGCGCGTGCGGCCGGAATATCGGCCTCAACTGCCTCGATCATGCCCCAGCGAATGCCGATATCACGTTTTCCCCGCAACGACTGGCTGGGATCGAGCACATCGCCGCCCTTGATCACGAGGTCGAACTTGTCGTTCGGGCCCATCGCGGCATTGGCCGGTGCGGACATCGCAGCGACCGCGGCCGATCCTGACAGGCTTAGAAAATCACGGCGTGAAAACCCGCTCATGGCATCGCTCCCCCAGATGATTTTTATGGCGCGATGATGCGCCGGGACCGGGCTTTCCGCAAGCCGGCGCGTGCCTACGCTCAACCCACACGGGTATCAATGACCGTGCGGCCGGACGGTCCGTGGGATCGCGGTTGTCCAGAACGGCCGCGTGTAAACGCAACGTTTCGAGCGTGGGTTATTGGACTAAAGAAACTTGCTCGTGCACGGAACCAACGCACGCATTGCATCCGCAGATCCTTGCTGAACAGACATTCAGAATTCTCTTCAAGTTTCGTCGGAACGTTCCCGTCGATGCGCTGTTCTATCCTCGCTCAATTGAGAAGAGGACAAGTAATGAAGAAGTTTGGATTAGTTTTGGCCGCGCTTGGCGCGATCATCATCGGGGTGCCGTCGATTGCAAGCGCACAGACTGTTGTGATCAAGCGTGGCAGCGGTTATCACCAAGGCCATCACCACTCTCACGGTGCACGCGCCGAATACCGCGGGCATCGTGACCGCGGCTACCATCGCGGACATCGTGGTCATGGTCACCACAACAAGGTCGTGATCATCAAGAAGCATCGTTACTGAGGTTGATGCCTCAGACTTAGGCCTCAACGGAAAATGGCTCCTCGCGGAGCCATTTTCTTTGTTGGTATCGCCGGCTGATTGCTTCGGCTCAGCTGTAGATTTCAAACAGGCCTGCGCCACCCTGGCCGCCACCGATGCACATGGTGACGACGCCCCACTTCGCCTTGCGACGACGGCCTTCCTGCAGGATGTGGCCGGTGAGCCGCGCGCCGGTCATGCCGAAGGGATGGCCGATCGCGATCGAGCCGCCGTTGACATTGTACTTCTCGGGGTCGATGCCGAGCTTGTCGCGAGAATACAGACACTGGCTGGCGAAGGCTTCGTTCAGTTCCCAGATGTCGATGTCGTCGATCTTGAGGCCATGGCGCTTCAACAGCTTCGGCACGGCGAAGATCGGGCCGATGCCCATCTCATCCGGCTCGCAGCCCGCCGCCGCCCAGGCAACGAAACGGCCGAGCGGCTGCAGGCCGCGCTTTTCGGCATCCTTGGCTTCCATCAGCACGACAGCCGCCGCGCCATCCGAAAGCTGGCTGGCATTGCCGGCGGTAACGTATTTGCCGGCACCCTTGACCGGCTCGAGCTTGGCAAGGCCTTCCATGGTGGTCTCGGGACGGTTGCACTCGTCGCGATCGACCGTGTAGTCGACGATGCTTTCCGCTTTCGTCGCCTTGTCGACCACCTTCATCCTGGTCTTCATCGGGACGATTTCGTCCTTGAACTTGTTGGCCTGCTGGGCGGCGGCCATGCGACGCTGCGATTCCAGCGAATACTCGTCCTGGTATTCGCGGCTGAGCTTGTAGCGCTCGGCGACGATGTCGGCGGTATCGATCATCGCCATGAAGATGTCGGGCGCGGTCTTGAGCAAATCCGGATCGATCGATTCCTTGGGCGAGCCGCCGCCGGGAATCGAGATGCTTTCAACGCCGCCAGCCACGATGCAATCGGCGCCGTCCGAGCGGATCGAGTTGGCGGCCATCGCGATGGTCTGCAGCCCCGAGGAGCAGAAGCGGTTGACCGAAACGCCGGCCGTCGACTTTGGCATGCCAGCGAGCAGCGCAGCCTGGCGGCCGATATTGGGCGCGCCATGCGCGCAATTGCCGAGATAGCAGTCCTCGACGTAGTCCTTCTCGACGCCGGCGCGCTCGACCGCGTGCTTGATGGCGTGAGCCGCCATCGACATCGGAGGGGTGATATTGAACCCGCCGCGGCCGGACTTCGCCAGCCCCGTACGTGCATAGGAAACGATAACAGCTTCACGCATTTTCTAGACCTCCCTTTGATGCCACCCAGTATGGACTGGACCTCAGCCCGTGTGTAGCGAAAAACCTTGAATTCCGGCGGACGGAAAAGGAGGAATCGCCTTCAATCCCACGCCGGCCCGAAGGCGGGATTTACACAACGTTTGTCCTTCGGCAAGGCCGCGATTGCCTTTCGATCGTCGTCATCAAGCCGCAGCTTCAGCGCGTCGAGATTGGCCTTTTGGCTTTCGGCGCGCGAGGCCTTCGGGATCGCGGCGACGCCGTCCTGGTCGAGCAACCATTTCAGCGCCACCTGTGCGGCGCTGGCATCATGCTTGCGCCCGATTGCGGTCAAAACTTCGTCCGACGCCACGCGGCCCTGCGCCAGCGGGCAATAGGCAACCAGCGGAATCGATTTGGCGGTGAGATATTGGCGCAGCTTTGTCTGATCCAGCATCGCGTGGTATTCGACCTGGTTGCAGGCAATCGGAGCCTTGATCTCCTCGACCACGGTTTTCAAGAGCGCGATGTTGAAATTGGCGACCCCGATGGCGCGGGTGCGGCCTTCCTGCTTCAGCTTCATCAGCGTTTCGAAGATCGCCGGCAGGTTAATATCTCGTGACGGCCAGTGCACCAGATAGAGATCGACCTGATCGAGCCGCAGCTTCTTCAGGGAAGCATCGAAAGCCCGGCGGATCGCGTCCGGCGCCAGGTTTTCGTTCCAGACCTTGGTGGTGACATGCAGGTCCTTGCGGGCGATGCGCGAGGCCGCGATTGCAGCGCCAATCGGCTCCTCATTGCCATACATTTCCGCGGTGTCGAGATGCCGGTAGCCCAGCGCAATCGCGCTTTCGACCGCGGCGCGGCAGCCATCGCCCTGCAGGCGAAAGGTGCCAAGTCCAAGCCTCGGCAGGGCAATGCCCTGCGTTTGCAGATTTTCCATTGAATGCTCCCGAAGGCGTAAAGTGTCGCGGGGAAGACGAAAGCCGCATGGACGGCATTGGATTGCGTGGGATAGATCGCTATAAATAGACTGCCCGCAAGGCGCTGGGCAAATCAAGATCAGGTCAGGGAGAGCGATGGGCAACGCGTTGCAACGATGGCTGGATTCGCATCAATTGCCGGCGATCGCCGCCGCCGTACTCGGCGTGATCACGACGCTCTCCGTGCTGATCGTGGCTGTCTTCTTTCTGATCGGAAAACCCTGAGCGACCGCCGCTATCGCTGCCAGTTGCAGATGCCGCCGGACCTGCACGGCCAGGTTTGAATCCGGGTATCGCGCGCCTGCGCATCGAGCGGATTGTGGCGCGGCTTCGCCAGCTTCGCACGCGCTGCGGCACGCGGCGCCTCAGTGCTAGTCTTCTCGGCCTGAGATTTGGCGACATGCGCCTTGCGTGGCGGCAGCTTGGGCCAGATCGTCGAATCCAGATCCGCCTCCGTGTCCTCCGACCTTGCCTCGATCCGAACGGGCCCGAACCGCGCCTCCGGCCCGATCCGCTTGGACGACAATACGGCCCTGGGAAGATCAAGGCTGAGCAACTCACCCGGACGATACTCGGCCGCCGTCGCGGCGCCGGCCAATGCCAAAAACCCCGTGCAAACCGCTGCAGCTAAAGCGCTTTTCAGGACCATTATGGGCCTCCTGAAATGAATAAAAATAAAGGTAACTGAGACCATCATGTAGGAAGCCGGCAGGGCCTTTTCCAGCCGAAATTTTCGGCAAGGTTACCCGCTAACTACGCCGGCCGCGAAAAATCCGCGGCCGGTCGCCCGGAACCTATTCCGCGGCTTGCGCAACCGGCTGACCGATCGTGCCCTCCAGCCGCGCGCATTCCTGGCGGTAGCGCGCGACATTGGCCTCCTTGATGTGGCCGTAGCCGCGCACGAGGTCAGCCATTTTCGCCAGCGCCACCAGCCGCGGCCAGTCCTGCGGTTTGGCCGTGTCGAGGTGGCGGAGGATCATGTCAGAATATTCGCCCGGCAGTGCCCGCTCCATCCGGCGCTCGGAGGTATAACCGAACGGATCGAACGCGGTGCCGCGCAGGAATTTGAAGCGCGTCAGGACATCGAACGCCTTGAGGATCCAGCCACCGAATTCACGCTTGCGCAAATGCCCGGTGACCTTGTCGCGGCGCGCCAGCAAGGGCGGCGCCAGGCTGACTTTGACGCTCGCGTCGCTGTCGAACTGCTCCTTCAGCGCTCTGGCAAATTCGCCGTCGGAATAAAGCCGGGCAACTTCGTATTCATCCTTGTAGGCCATCAGCTTGAACAGGCCCTTTGCAAAGGCTTCGGTGAGGTCCTGCGCTGCAGGAGAAGCCTTGGCTTCGGCGCCACGCACCCGCGCGACCTCGGCAAGGTAGCGCTTCGAATAGGCCTCGTTCTGGTAGTCGGTCAGGAAGCCAGCACGGTGAGCGATGGTCTCGTCCAGCGTCCGCTTGACCGGCGCTGTGCCCTGCGCCTTGAAGCGCGCGGCGCTGACCACACGTTGCAGGTCGTGCGCGGCAAGCCGGCCCCAGGAGAACGCGAGTTTGTTCATCTCGATCGCCGCGCCGTTGAGGTCGATCGCCTTCATGATCGCTTCCAGCGACAGCGGAATCGCGCCGCGCTGGAATGCAAAACCGAGCATGAAGGAGTTGGTCGCGATGCTGTCGCCCATCAGGGACGAGGCGAGACCGGTCGCGTCCAGAATATCGAGATCGCTGGCGCTGACGGCCTCGTTGAGCGAGTCCCGCATCGCGCCGGCCTGGAAGTCGATATCGGGATCAATGACAAAACTTGCGGTCGGCAGCAGATCGGCGTTGACGATCGCGCGCGTCAGGCCGCGCTCGGCCCGGCTCAGCGCCGGGATGCTGGTGGCGACGACGATGTCGCAGCCGAGAATGAGGTTGGCGGTGCCGGGCCCGATCCGGACATTGGCGAGATCGTCAGCCGACGGCGCGATGCGGACGTGGCTCATGACCGCGCCGTTCTTCTGCGACAATCCCGTGAAGTCGAGCGTCGAGCAGGCCCTGCCGTCGACATGCGCGGCCATGCCGAGCAATGCACCGATAGTGATGACGCCGGTGCCGCCGATGCCGGTGACGAGAATGTTGAACGCGCCGTCCAGCGCCGGCAGTTTCGGTAGCGGCAGGTCGGCGAACAATGCTGACGGATCGGCCGCGGTGCGATCGGCCTTCCGCAGCTTGCCGCCATGCACGGTGACGAAACTCGGGCAAAAACCTTCGATGCAGGAGAAATCCTTGTTGCAGTTCGATTGGTCGATCCGGCGCTTGCGGCCGAGTTCCGTTTCCAGCGGCTGCACCGAGACGCAGTTGGAAACAGCCGAGCAGTCGCCGCAGCCTTCGCAGACGCGCTCGTTGATGAAGACACGCTTCGGCGGATCCGGATAAAGCCCGCGCTTGCGGCGACGGCGCTTTTCGGCGGCGCAGGTCTGGTCGTAGATCAGGACCGAGAGGCCCTTGACGTCGCGCAGCTCCTTCTGCACGGCGTCGAGCTCACGGCGGTGATGAACGGTGGCGCCCGCGGGGAAATAATTGCTGGGATATTTCTCGGGCTCGTCCGAGACAATCGCAAGCCGCTTGGCGCCTTCGGCGGAAACCTGATGCGCGATCTGCGACACGGTCAGGCCGCCCTCGGCCGGCTGGCCGCCGGTCATCGCGACTGCGTCGTTGTAGAGGATCTTGTAGGTGATGTTGACACCGGCGGCGGAAGCCGCGCGCAGCGCCAGTAGCCCCGAATGGGTGTAGGTGCCGTCGCCGAGATTCTGGAACACGTGCTGTTCGCTGGTGAACGGCGCCTGCCCGATCCAGGTGACGCCTTCGGCGCCCATATGCGAGATCGTCGCGGTGCGGCGGTTCGGCACCGAGAGCGCCATGCCGTGACAGCCAATGCCGGCCATCGCGCGGCTGCCCTCAGGCACTTTGGTGGAGGTGTTGTGCGGGCAGCCCGAGCAGAAATACGGCGTCCGCTGCAGCTTTGCAGCACCAATGCCCTCCGCGGGCCGGTCGAACGCTTCGAGCTTGGCGAGGCGCTGTTCCAACGCCGGGCTGCGATGGCCGAGCCGGCGCAACCGCGCCACCACGGCCGCGGCGACCATGGTGGGCGTGAGTTCGCCTTCGCTTGGCAGCAGCATCGCGCCGGTCTCGTCGCGCTTGCCTACCACCGAGGGGCGCCTCATAGCATCGACATTGTAGAGGATGCGCAGCAGCTGATCCTCGATGAAGCCGCGCTTCTCCTCGACCACAAGCACGTCCTGCAAGCCTTCGGCGAACGCGCGTGCGCCGTGCTCCTCCAGCGGCCAGGTCAGCGCGACCTTGTAGATGCGCAGTCCCAGCGCCTGCGCTTCGGCGTCGGTAATACCAAGATCGGCCAGCGCCTGGCGCAGGTCGAGATAGGCCTTGCCGGTCGCCATGATGCCGAGCCGCGCCGGCTTGGAATCCAGCACGATACGGTCGAAGCGATTGACGCGGGTGAAGGCGGCGACCGCCTGCATCTTCGGGCCGTGAAGCCTGCGCTCCTGCTCCAGCGGCGCGTCCGGCCAGCGGATGCCAAGCCCGCCCGGCGGCATTTCGAAATCGGTAGGGATGATGATCTTGATGCGATCGGGATCGCTGACGATCGAGGCCGAACTTTCGACCGTCTCGGAAATCGCCTTGAAGCCGACCCAGCAGCTCGAGTAACGCGAAAGCGCAAACCCAAGAATCCCGAGGTCGAGATAATCCTGCAGCGTCGCAGGGTTGACGACCGGCATCAATGCCGCCGCAAATACCTGTTCGCTCTGATGGGCTAGCGTCGAGGACTGGCAACCATGATCGTCGCCGGCCAGCGCAATCACACCGCCATTGGGCGAAGTGCCGGCCGAGTTGGCATGCTTGAGCGCGTCCATCGAGCGATCGACGCCGGGACCCTTGCCATACCAGATGCCGAACACGCCATCGACCTTGGCACCCGGAAACATTCCGACCTGCTGGCTGCCCCACACCGCCGTCGCCGCCAGATCCTCGTTGAGGCCGGGCGCAAACTCTATGTTGTGTTCCCTCAGGAAGGATTTCGCACGCCACAGAGCATGATCGTACATGCCGAGCGGTGAACCGCGATAACCCGAGATGAAGCCCGCGGTGTTGAGTCCCTGCGCGCGGTCGCGTTCGCGCTGCAACATGGGCAACCGGACCAGTGCCTGCGTACCGGAAAGAAAGATGCGTTTCGCATCCAGCCGGTACTTGTCGTCCAGCCCAACTTCCATCAACGCCATTTTTCGCTCCCCGTCGCGCTTTTCTGTGCCGGCTGTTTTGAACCGGTCTAATTGGAGCCAGAATGCACCGGTTTTGCTATGCGTGCCCAGCCTGAATGCATGGCGGCAGGACATATCTCGGCTGCGATGTGGATTACGGTCGCACCCTTGCCGAAACCTGTCTTCTTTGAAACGCTGGACGGCAAACGGAAGAGTCAAGGAAACCTCAGAGATGACAGAAGCGGCATTCACGACCGAGATACTGGAGAGCGGCGAAGTGCTCGTCGGGCCGTGGCGAGGCCCAAAGCAGATGCTGCAGGCGCAGGTCTACGATTCCCACGCCTCGATCCATGACGACGCGACGGCGCAAAAGCTCGGCTTCAAGGGCGGCACCATCGAAGGCCCGACTCATTTCAGCCAGTTCGCGCCGCTGTGCGAACGGATCTGGGGCCAGGCCTGGTTCGAGACCGGCTGCCTTTCGGCGCATTATCGCAATCCTGCTTTCGAAGGCGAGGAGGTCCAGGCCAACATCGAAAAGCCGAAACCGGGCCAGACCGTTTGCGCCATCGGCATGACCAAACGCGACGGCACCGAGATTTTGCGCGGCACTGCGTCCGTCGGCGGCGATGGGACGGAAACCGCACTTCACCGGCGGCTCGGCGAATTGAAGCCGCTCACTGAGCCCGTAGTTCTCGCCGACCTCAAGGTCGGCATGAAGACCGGCCGGCAAACCGTGAAAATGGATTTCGACCAGAACATGGGCGATCTCTATCCGTTTTCGCTGGCCGAGAAGCTGAAGGTCATCACCGAACCTTCGGCGTATTATTCGCAGGAATTGAATCCCTGGGGCCGGGCCATCATCCCCATGGAGATGCTGAGCGTGCTGTTTCAATACCGCGCGCGCGAGGACCGGCTGCCGATCCGCGGCCCCGCCGTTGGACTGTTCGCGGACCAGGAAATCCGTCTGCTGCGCGGGCCGCTTTTCGCCGGCGAGAATTACACGACCGAACGCGAGGTCGTCGCCTTGAGCGGCAGCCGCCGCACCGAGAGCGTGTGGGTGCGCACCACCGTATTCGGCGCCGACGACAAGCCGGTCGCCACCATGCTGCTCAA
This sequence comes from Bradyrhizobium sp. AUGA SZCCT0176, assembly GCF_018130145.1. Taxonomy (GTDB): domain Bacteria; phylum Pseudomonadota; class Alphaproteobacteria; order Rhizobiales; family Xanthobacteraceae; genus Bradyrhizobium. The sequence goes on from NZ_JAFCMB010000009.1 coordinate 209,757, forward strand.
TCATGCGAGCATGAAGGATTCATACGCCAATTACGCGAGCGAGCATAAAGCGCTCTATGGCTGAGGTGGCGGTGCCGGACGATCTTGCCAGATAAGGAAAAGAAGAAAATGGCCCGCCTGCCCTATCTCGAAGCCGACCAGGTCGCGCCTGAGTATCGCGACATGCTCAAGCGCAACACCAATTTGCACAAGCTCCTGGTCAATTCGCCCGACATGGCGCGCGCCTTCAACGGCATCGGCGGCTACATCCGCTTCCAGAGCAAGCTCGATCCGCGCCTGCGCGAGCTTGCGATCCTGCAGGTCGGCTGGATGGAGAAATCGGAATATGAATTCACCCATCATGTGAAGATCGGCAAGGAGTTCGGCGTCACCGACGACGACATCAAGGCGATGATGGCGGAGACCGAGGGCAAGCCCTCGAACCTCGAACCGCTGGCGAAAGCCATCCTGCGCGGTGCCCGCGAGATGGTGCGCGAGCTCGCGATGTCGGACGCGACCTTCGCCAAGATCAAGAACGAACTCTCCAACGAGCACATGACCGATCTGGTGCTCACCATCGCGTTCTACTGCGCCGTGGTCCGCGTGCTGGCGACGATGAAGATGGACAACGAGCCCTATTACAAAGAGGTACTGCAACAGTACCCGATCCCGGGAGTGGAGTGAAATGCGCCTGAAAGATCGTGTCGCCATCGTCGTCGGCGCCGGCCAGAGCCCCGGCGAAGGCATCGGCAACGGCCGCGCCACCGCGCTCACCTTCGCACGCGAGGGCGCCAGGGTGCTGTGCGTCGATCACCATCTCGAATCGGCGCAGGAGACCGTCGACTTGATCGCGGCCAAACAAGGTACGGCGATCGCCTTCAAGGCCGACGTCACCAGGAATGCCGACATCAAGGCGATGGTGGCGGATGCGCATGGCCGCTGGGGCCGCATCGATATCCTGCACAACAATGTCGGCGTCAGCCTGTCCGGCGGCGACGCCGAACTGCTTGATATCACCGAGGAGGCGTTCGATCGTTGCGTCGCGATCAATCTGAAGAGCTGCATCCTCGCCGCCAAGCATGTGATCCCGATCATGCGCCAGCAAAACAGCGGCAGCATCATCAACATCTCCTCGATGGCTGCGATCACCACTTATCCATACGTCGCCTACAAGGCGACCAAGTCCGCGATGATCGCTTTCACCGAACAGCTCGCCTACCAGAACGCGCAATATGGCATTCGCGCCAATGTCATCCTGCCCGGCCTGATGAACACGCCGATGGCGGTCGATACCCGCGCGCGCGAATTCAAGAAAACCCGCGCCGAGGTCGAAGCCGAACGCGACAGCAAGGTTCCGCTGCGCCAGAAGATGGGCACCGGCTGGGACGTCGCCAATGCCGCGCTGTTTCTCGCATCCGACGAAGCGAGTTTCATCACCGGCGTGACGTTACCGGTCGATGGCGGCGCGAGCGTGCGCCGCGGTTAAGGATTGTGGCGCTTTGACGCAATGCAGCACGTCACGATTCGAGACAGTTGAAATATTCCAGTGACACGATGATGTGACGGCGCATCATCATCGCACGTCCAAATCCTGACTCGTTGTGGTCGCATGAATTTCATGAGCGGCGGCTATCACGCGCCTTGAGAACGTGAGGAGTCTTTGGACGCCATGAACGATGAAATCGACTACGATCTGACGCCCGACCAGTGGGAAGTGTTGAAGAATCTGCGCAACTCCGCATCCCGGCCACAGCGGATGAATCGATTCACAATTCAAGGCCTGATTGCGCTTGGACTCGTTACGATCAACGGCGATGTGCCGGTCCTCACGTCAAGCGGACGCAAGGTGCTGGTTAGAGGCTCATCGTGCCTGCTGCTCGATCTTGCGGCGTAATGTCGCCGTCGTGTCACAGCGGCTTCTCGTCATCCGTCACCGGTGATGTGATGACGAGGAACACCAGATCGACCAAGCCGGAATTCGAGATGGCGTGTTCCACGCCCGGCGGCAGGAAAATAAAATCGTGCTTGCGCACGACGTGGTTCTTGCCGGCGATTTCCATCAGCCCCTCGCCCTCTAGCACGTGATAGATCTGCTCCTGGATCTTGTGCTTGTGGCGCGCGACATGGGCCATCGGCTGGTACATCGAAATCCGGTAGTCGATGTGACGCGAGCCCGCCGTCTCCGGCATGACCAGCGGTTTCGACAGTGCGCCGCCAAAATGATTGGGGAATTCGCGCCAGGACACTTCGGCGATGTTGCGGATGAAAGCGCCGTGATCCTCTGAAGCCATTTGGTGCTCCTTCAGTTACCGCGACGATCAGATCACCAGCGCGCCGCCGTCGATATAGACGATCGATCCCGTCGCAAAGCCGTTCGCCATGAAAGACAATATCTGTCGCGCGATGTCGTCGCCGATCCCGACCCGGCCGACCGGTAACGCAGCGGCGGTTTTGGCCAGCATATCACGGCGCGCCTCCTCCGGCATTGCGGCGCGGATCGGCGTATCGATCACCCCGGGCGAGACGGCGTTGACGCGCACCGGCGCCAGTTCGAGCGCCAGAGCTTTTGCCAACGATTCGAGCGCGCCATTGGCCGCACTGACGATGGCCGAATTCGGCCGCGGGCGAACGCTGAGGAAGCCGGAGACCAGCGTCAGCGATCCGCCGGGGCGAATCTCGGCCGATCGCGCTACCCGCCAGGCGCCCCAGAACTTGCTTTCCATCGTGGACCGCACGTCCTCCATCGCGACCGTCTTGAACGGACCGGTGCGAAGCTGGGCTGCCGTGACCACGACATGATCGACCGGGCCGCAGGCGCGAAACAGCTTTGCGATGCTTTCGTCGCTGGTGACATCGGCCGGGATCGCGATCGCGTTCAGCGTTTCCGCAACCTTGTCGAGGCGCTCGACATTCCGCGACGAAACAATCACATCGGCGCCTTCGCGCTTGGCCATTTCCGCGGTCGAAAGACCGATGCCGGAGGAACCACCGACGACGACGACTTTCTTGCCTGCAAGCAACATGCGCTCTCCTCAGTTCAAATCAGACGGGCTGATAGCGGGTGCCGATGCCCGCCTTGCTTTGGCCCAGGCCGGGCAATTCCCAGACGCCGGCGCCGGTGGGATTGATATCGGCGGCGATATCGACGTCGATCAGATAGGGCTTGTTGGCGGCGATGCCCCTGCGGATGGCCTCGCCGATATCGCCGGCGCGATCGACCCGCACGCCCTCGACGCCGCAGGAGCGCGCCATCGCGGCAAAATCCGGATTGTAGCGCTGGCCGGTCACGGGATCGTGGAAGTCGGTCGCCAGTTCGCGGCCGCCGAGATAACCGCGCTGCAGCCCGCGGATCGAGGCATAGGCGTAATTGTTCCAGACCACCCAGACGACGGGCAGATTATATTCGACCGCGGTTCCCAGCACGTTGGCGTGCATGAAAAAGGCGCCGTCGCCGCACACGGATACGCAGGGCCGGTCGGGCGCTGCGAATTTCGCCCCCATCACGCCGGCGACACCAAAACCCATCGGGCCGAACCCCATCGAACCGATCAACGAGTCCGGCCGCTTCGGCTTGCAGAAGGAGAGCAGCCAATTGTGGTGCACGCCGATGTCGCTGACCAGGATCGCATTCTCGGGCAGCGCCTTGTCGATCTCAAGCGCAGCACGCTGCGGGTTGATGGGCATGGTGTCGTCGGAAAATCCGGGTGCGACGAACTTGTCCCACTCCTTGCGATAGGTATCGATCTGCGCCAGCCATTTTTTGCGGCTGTCGCCCTTCTTGGTCAGATCGGCGCGGCGGTCGAGTTCGGCATGAACCTGCCGCAGGAACGTCCGAACGTCGGCCATCAGCCCGAGCGCGACCGGATAGTTGCGGCCGATCTCTTCGGGGTCGATGTCGACATGGATCAGCCGCGTCGGCGGAATGGTGAAGGAGTAACCGGGAATCCACGAACTCGAGGTACGATCGTCGAACCGCATCCCCATCGCCAGCAGCACGTCGGCCTGACGCGTCGCGTGGTTAGCCTGGTAATGACCGGCACGCGCGACGAGGCCCAGCGCCAGCGGATGGTTGCAGTCGATCGCGCCAAGGCCGCTGGCCGATGCCGCCACCGGAATCTGCAGCCGCTCGGCGAGCTTCAGCAATTCCTCGGCCGCGCCACCATAACGCACGCCCTGCCCGACGATCATCACCGGCCGCTCGGCGCCGAGCAGCATATCGACCGCCTTCACCACGCCCTCGGGATCGGCGCCGCAGCGGCTGGAGATGTTGGCGTTCCAGGCCTGCGCGTTCGGCGCCTCCTCGGCGGCCGACTCCATAAACACGTCAAAGGGAACATCCAGCACGACAGGTCCCGGACGTCCCGACATCATCGTCTTCCAGGCTTGCCGAACCGCGAGCGGCACCATCTCGCCCCGCGTCGGCTGGAACACCTTCTTGCAATAGGAACGCACAGTGGAGGGAAAGTCGGCCTGATAGTGCCGATACAATTCCTGAAACGCCCCGCGATTGAACTGGCTGGTCGGCACATTGCCGGTCACCGCCATGAACGGCACCGAATCGAGGAACGCATTGCCGAGCGAGATCGGCAGATTGGCCGAGCCCGGCCCGCAGGAGGTGAAGGTCGCGGTCGGCCGCCCCGATACGCGGTAATATACGTCCGCCATGAACCCGGCGACGCTCTCATGGTGGACCGAGATGGTCTTGATGTCGTCGGAACGCTCGTACAGCGCATCGATGAACTGGATATTGCCGTGGCCGCACAGGCCGAACACCTGCGGCACCTTCTCCTGGATCAAATAGTCGACGATGACCTGGGCCCCGTTGAGCATATTGCGCGCCATCGGATCACTCTCTCCCTGCTCAACAAGCTTGGACGCCGCGTCTTAATTCGCGCGGCCGGCAAGGGCGGACCCTATTTCTCATAATACTGTACGTCAATTGCTATTGTGGTATAGGGATGGACAGGCCCGCAGCGGAGCATCATGCTATTCATTGACGAGGACAGCCTGATAGAATTCGGCCCAGCCCTCCTGGAGACCCATCCGTGAAATCGCGAACCAAGCCGAAGACGAGCGAGAAGCCCGCCACGCCACGCAAGACGGCGGTCGCCCGGCTGGTGCAATCGAACGCGCCCAACATCGACGACGACGCCGAGGAGCGTCAGCGCGGCGGCGTGCAGTCGCTCGGGCGCGCGTTTTCGATCCTCGAGGAAGTCGCGCGCCACCGCGAGGGCATCAGCCTCGCTGAACTCAGCAAGCTTGTCGGCCTGCATAATTCCACCACGTTCCATCTTGCCAAGACCCTCGTCACGCTGGGCTACATGCGGCAGGAGCGGGATTCCAAGCGCTACCGCGTTGGCCGGCCGTTGTTCGCGCTCGCCGCCAGCGCGCTCGATGAAATCGAGATGGTCAATCTCGCAACACCGGTGCTGGAAGATCTCTCGCGGGAAACCGGCGAGAGCGGGCATTTTGCGGTCCGAATGGGCGATTCCGTCGTGGTTATTGCCCGCACCAGCGGCTCCGGCGCGTTCCAGCTCACCGACCGGGTCGGCGTGGTGCGACCGGCGCACTGCACTGCGCTCGGCAAGATCATCCTGGCCTCGCTGCGCCCCGACCAATTGAAGCGGTTCCTCGAACGTGTCGAACTGAAGCCTTCGACCGGCAAGTCGATCACCGATCCTGCCGTGCTGCTGCGCGAAATTGCCGAAATCCGGCGCAGCGCAATCGCGATCGACGACGGCGAGTACAACGCGGAAGTGCGCTGCATCGCGGTGCCGGTCTACAATTTTACCGGCGACGTGATCGGGGCGCTGGGCATTTCCGGCCCGATCTGGCGGATGTCCGACCAGGTGCTGAAAAGCCGCGCCAAACTGGTGCAGACCGCCGCCGCCCGGCTGTCCGCCGAGTTCGGCGCCCGCGACACCGCGAAGTCCTCCTAACGCCTCTCCCCAATCGCTTGAAGCGAATCTGCGACGCATTTGGCGTTGACAGGCGCGGCTGTGTCCGGAATTATCCTCCAATAATAAAAGATCGTCTCTCACATCCTCGCATAGCGAGAATCGGAGGCAGGACGTCGTGACGCGCCCCCAGGGAGGAGACCCGCCATGTTCAGCTACAGCCGACGTACTTTGTTGAAGACAGGCGCCGCGTTTGCCGGCGCTTCCGCTCTGGGATTTCCGGCGATCGTTCGCGCCCAGGCAACCCGGATCAAGATCGGACATCTCGTGCCGCTGACCGGTTTTCTCGGCGCGATCGGCAGCTACGCCCAGCTCGGCGTCAAGCTCGCCGCGGAAGAGATCAATCAATCCGGCGGCATCATGGGCAAGCAGATCGACCTGATTTCGGAAGACTCGGTCAATCCCGCGACCGCCTCGACCAAGGCCCAGCGCATGATCGAGCAGGACGGCGCCGTGGTGCTGCTCGGCGAAATCTCCTCGGCCTCCTCGCTGACCATCATGCAGGTCGCCGAGCGCAACAAGAAGGTGTTCTTCTCGACCGGCGCGCGCTCCGACGCGCTGCGTGGCAAGAACTGCAACCGCTACTCGTTCCACTGCGACATTCCGAACACGGTGATGGTCAATGCCGTCGGCACCGCGCTCAATCAAAAGGGCATGGTGAAGGGCAAGAAATTCTTCACGCTGACCGCGGACTACATTTTCGGCCACGATCTGCTGAAAGCCGCAAAAACCTTCTTCGACGCCAACGGCGCCACGCTGGCCGGCGACGAACTGATCGCGACCGACGTCACCGATTTCAGCCCCTATCTGCTGAAGGTGCGGCAGGCCAAGCCGGACGTGGTGTGCTGCAACCTCGCGGGCAACCAGGTCACCAATCTGGTGAAGCAATATGCGGAGTTCGGCTTCCCCTACCCGCTGGTCGGCTTCAACCTCAACACCGGCGACGCCTGGGCCGCCGGCGAAGGCAATCTCAGCGGCACCTGGCCGACTGTCTGGTATCACACGCTCGACAACCCGGCCTCCAAGGCATTTGTCGCCGCCTTTACCCAAAAATACGGCAAGCCGCCGGAGAACCACGCCTGGATCGAATACGTCACGCTCAAGCTGCTGGCGCAGGCGATCAACGAGATCAAATCGACCGAGAGCGACGCGCTGATCGCGCATTTCGAAAAGCAGACCGAGTTCGACATCATGAAGGCGCGCAAGGGCTATTTCCGTTCCTGGGATCACCAGCTGGTGCAGGAGGCCTATCCGTTCACGGTGAAGCCGAAGGGCGAGATGAAGGACAAGTGGGACATGCTGGTGCTTGGTGACGCCGTGCCGGTCGCGGCAGAGCCGCTGGAGAAAATCTATCCGACCAAGACGCAGAATCCCTGCGAGATGAAGGCCTAACGCGCCACTTGGCGCGCTAGCCCCGTTTGGCGTGAGCGGCGCCGGCATCGACCAGCCGGCGCCGCTTTTGTTCAAGGTAGACACATGCAATTCGCGTTCTTGCTGGAACAGGTGGTGAATGGCCTCGTGCTCGGGGGCTATTATCTCCTGATCGCGCTCGGGCTGTCGCTGATCTTCAGCGTCGGCGGCGTCGTCAATCTGGCGCATGGCGCGTTCTTCGCGCTGGGGGCCTACGTCTCCGTCGAGATCACCAAGTATCTCGGCTTCGGCTCCGCCGTCGTGCTGTCGCCGATTGCGGTGGCGATGCTGGGCATCCTGTTCGAACGATACATCCTGCGCCGTTTTTACACCGCTGATCCGATCCTGAGCCTGCTGGTGACGTTCGGGCTCGCGATGGTTGCCGAACAGGCGATCCGCATCATCTGGGGCGCGCCGCCTATTTCGGCGGCGATCCCGCCTGCGCTGCGCGGCTCGGTGTTCCTCGGCGACTTCCTGTTTTCGCGATACCGCCTCCTCATTCTCGCCGTCGTGATCGGGGTGCTGGTCGCCGTATGGCTGCTGCTGCACAAAACCTCCTTCGGCCGCGTGGTGCGCGCCGGCATCCAGCGGCCCGAAATGGTCGCCGCCCTCGGCATCCGGCTGCAGCCATACATGACCGCGATCGTGATGCTCGGCGTCGGCATGGCCGCACTCGCCGGCGCGTTCTTCGCGCCGATCACCATCGTGCAGCCGGCGATGGGCGCCGACATCATCACGGTCGCCTTCGTCGTCGTCGTGATCGGCGGCCTCGGCAGTTTCTGGGGCGTGGTGATCGCAGCCCTTCTGGTCGGCGTGGTGCGCGGCATCACCATCCATTTCGAGCCCGCCGCCGGCGAGGCGTCGATGTATGTCCTGATGTTCGTGGTGCTGCTGGTGCGGCCGCGCGGGCTGTTGGGCGAGCGTATCGAGAAATTCGAATGAAGCTGTCGTCCGCCTCGAAATACCGACCGCTGCTGCTGGCGGGCCTTGCACTGATTGCGCTGCCATTCGGCATGCAGGCGCTTGGCCTGTCGCACAACACCGGGACCATGGTGGTGGCACTGGCGATCGCGACCATGGGACTCAATTTGTGCGTCGGCTACACCGGCCTCGTCTCGTTCGGCCACGGCACCTGGTTCGGCATCGGCGCCTATGCGGCGGGCCTGATCCAGCTCAACTGGTTCCCCGGCGCGATCTGGCTGCCGCTGCTGCTGTCGCTGGTCGTGGTGGCGGTCGCCTCCGCAGCCGTCGGTATAGTTATCCTGCGGCGCCGCGGCGTCTACTTCTCGCTGCTGACGCTGGCGCTGGCGGCGCTCGCCTACACCACCGCCTTCCGCTGGACCAGGGTCACCGGCGGCGAAGACGGCCTCGGCGGTCTGAAGCGCGGCAGCATCGGCGCCTTCGATCTCGACAACGCGCTCAATTATTACATCGTGGTCGCGGTGCTCAGCCTCGGCGTGCTGTATCTGTTGCTGCGGCTGGTGCGTTCGCCGTTCGGCCATGTGCTGGTGGCGATCCGCGAGAACCAGCTGCGCGCCACGTTCCAGGGCTATCCGGTCGAGCGCTACAAGCTCGGCGTCTTCGTGATCTCGGCAGTGGTCACAGGTTTTGCCGGCGGGCTGATTGGATTCCAGAATTACCTCGTCTCCGCCGAGGCGGTGTCGGTGCCGTTTTCCGGCGAACTGCTCGCGATCGTCGTGATCGGCGGGATGCGCAGCATGCTGGGGCCGGCGCTCGGCGCGCTGTTCTTCATTCTGTTCCGCGAATTGTTTTCGATCTGGACCTCGGACTGGCTGCTGTGGTTCGGGCTGATCTTCGTCGCCTTCGTGCTGTTCTCGCCGGACGGGCTGGTCGGCATCTGGGCGCGGCTGAGCAAACGCTGGTGGCCGGCGCCGGCGGAATCCGCGGCGATGAGCCGGCGCAAGATCTACGAAGGCCTGCCACTGCCGGCCTTCCTGATGCCGAAGGGGTTTTCCGGCACCGTGCTGGAAGTGAATGGCGTCTCCAGGAGCTTTGGCGGCATCCGCGCCGTCAACAATGCGAGCCTCACGGTCGGCGCCGGTGAAATCCATGCGCTGATCGGCCCGAACGGCGCCGGAAAAACCACGCTGTTCAATCTGGTCTCGGGGCTGTTTCCGACCGACAAGGGCACCATCAAGCTCAACGGCCGCGAGATCCAGGGCGTGCCGTCCGACCTGATCTGCCATCAGGGGCTGGCGCGCTCGTTCCAGATCACCAACCTGTTCAAGGGCCTGTCGATCTACGAGAATTTGCGGCTGTCGCTGCAGGCGCAGAGCGACATGCGCTTCAATTTCTGGCGCGACATCGACAGCTATGAGAGCATTCACGCCGAGACCGCGGAGCTGATCAAGTTCCTCGGCCTCGAAGGCATCGAGACCATCGAAGGCGGCGAACTGTCCTACGGCGGGCAACGGCTGGTCGATCTCGGCATCGCGCTCGGCTCCAAGCCGCAGGTGCTGCTGCTCGACGAGCCGCTGGCTGGCCTTGCCGCTGCCGAACGCGAGCGCGTTTCGAACCTCGTCAAGAACGTCGCCGCCAATATCCCCGTGCTGATCGTCGAGCACGATATCGACCGCGTGCTCGGCTTCTCGCACTCCGTCACCGTGATGAACCAGGGCGAGGTGCTGATGACGGGCCCACCCAGTGCGGTGCGTGCCGACCGCCGGGTGCAGGAAATCTATACCGGCACCGGCGTTCCCGAGGTGGAGCACAGCCGCACCGACGAAGCCAGGGAGAGCGCGGCGCAAGTCCTGCGCTTCGAAGGCGTCAACACCTTCTATGGCAAGAGCCATATCCTGCACGACGCCTCGCTCGACGTGCGCGAAGGCGAGATCGTCGCGCTGCTCGGCCGCAACGGCGCCGGCAAATCGACGCTGCTCAAGACGCTCGCCGGACTGACGCCGCTGTCGTCGGGTAGAATCGAATATGCCGGCGCCGATATCGCCCGCCTGCCCGCGCCCGATATCGCGCGCATGGGCATCGGCTATGTGCCGCAGGGGCGCGGCCTGTTCGCGGGCATGACGGTACGGGAAAATCTCTCGCTCGGACGCCTCGCGCGCAAGACCGACGGCAGCAACGGCGTGGTGTGGGACGAAGCGCAGATCCTGCAGTATTTCCCGCGGCTGGCCGAACGCATGGATGTCGCGGCCGACTATCTCTCCGGCGGCGAGCAGCAGATGGTCGCGGTGGCGCGCGCGATGTCGGGCAATGTCAAGCTGCTGCTGCTCGATGAGCCCTTTGAGGGACTGGCGCCGACCGTGATCCTCGAACTGTTCAGGGTGTTCGACCAATTGCGCCAGCACACCTCCATTGTGATCGTCGAGCACAATCTCGATCTGGTGCTGGCGCTGGCCGACCGCGTCTTCGCGCTGGAGCGCGGCGCTGTGTTCCATCAGGGACCGGCCGCGCCGCTGCTGACTGATCTTGAGTACCGGAAGAAGATTCTTTGGCTCTAACCGGTCGTCATTGCGAGGAGCGAAGCGACGAAGCAATCCATTCTTTCTTTGTCCGGTGAGATGGATTGCTTCGCTTCGTTCGCAATGACGGGGTTGATATTGAGGGAGACAACGATGCGATATCTGATGGCGACAATGCTGGCTGGATCGATGGCCCTGTTCGCGCACCACGCAAGCGCGGCCGACAACCAGATGACCATCGCCGTGTTCACCAAGAATTCGACCAACCCGGCGTATGAAGCCTTCCGCATTGCCGCCGACCAGATCGCGCGGACCAGCGGCACAAAGGTCGTGCACTTCGTGCCGAAGCAGCCTGACAATGTCGACGAACAGAAGGCGATGGTGGAGCAGGTCATCAAGGATCGGCCGGATGCGATCATCTTCATTCCCGTCGATGATGTCGCAATGATCCCTTCGGTGAAGCTGCTCAACGAAGCCAAGATTCCGGTGATATTGGTCTCCAATCCGCTGCCAGGCAGTTTTGTCACCTATGTCGGCGCCGACGATTTCGAGATCGGCTATCGCGAGGCGCGCTATCTGTTCGAGCATCTCGGCGGCAAGGGCAAGATCGTGGTCATCGAGGGCACCCCGGCCGCCCCGACCAACCGCGAGCGGCTGCGCGGTTACCAGCGCGCCTTCGGCGAATTCCCGGGCATCGAGGTGCTGGGTTCGGCGGTCGGCAATTACCAGACACCCGACGCCAGGCGCGGAATGGAGAAGCTGCTCGCCGAGCACAAGCAGATCGATGCGGTGCTGTCGGCCAATGACAGCCTGGCGCTCGGTGTGCTCGACGCGCTCAAGACCGCCAACCGGAGCGCGATCGTGATCGGCATCAACGGCATCCTGCCGGCGGTGAAACAGATCGAAGCCGGCGGCATGCTCGCGAGCGTCGACTTCAACATGTTCAAGATCGGCTGCACCGCGACGCGGGCGGCGGTGCGCCATCTCAAGCGCGAACCGCTGCCGGAAAAGGTGATGCTGCCGGCCGAGGTGATCGACAAGACCAACTACAAGGCATGGCTGGTGCCAGTCGATCAGCGCACCTGCCCGGACTGGAGCGAGGTCGTTCGCTAGATTCTTGTTTGACGCGTTTTCTTCACGCGAACCGGTACCCACTTCGCTCGAAAACGCTTTAGTGCTCTTCGGGGCGGTTGCGCGCGATGATCTCGGCGGCGCCCTTATCGAGCAATTCGAGACCGACCGCGCGGCCGAGTTCGCGGGGCCGGTCCGCTGCCGCCGTTCGCGACGCTTCGATGAAGCGCGCACCGGTTTCATCCAGCACCGCCGCCGTGAGCGTCATGTCGCTGCCGGAAATGGTCGCGTGACCCGCGATCGGCGAGTTGCAATGGCCGTTCAGCACCCACAGCACCTCGCGCTCGGCCTCGGCGCAGAGCCGCGAGGACGTGTCCTCGATGCCAGAAAGATAGCCACGCGTGAGCCAGTCCTTCTCGACGCATTCGACCGCGACGATGCCCTGGCCGACCGACGGCAGCATTTCGGTGACGGAAAAGTCATAGGCAATCCGCGACGTCATGCCGATGCGCTCGAGGCCCGAGCGTGCCATCACGAGCGCATCGGCGGGCCCGACCTCGCCACCATCGGGAAGCCGCTGCATGTCGCCGCGATCGAGTTTTGCGATCCGCGTGTCGGCGGCGCCGCGGTAATGGATCACGGTGACTTCCGGAAACAGCCGGCGCAGATAGGCGGCGCGGCGCACCGCGTTGGTGCCGATCTTGAAGCCCTTGCCGCGCGAGGCCCGAAAAGTTTCCAGCGAAAGTCCCGGACGCAGCACCAGTGAATCATTGGCGGCATCGCGCGGCAGCGTCGCTGCGATGACGAGGCCGGGCGTCTCCTCATTGCCGGGCACGTCCTTCAGCGAATGCATCGCGGCCTGCAATTCGCCGGCGCGCATGGCCTGACGGATTTCGGCGACGAACGCGCCGCCCTTGCCGCCATGGCGCAGCAGCTTGCTGGTCTGGTCCTGATCGCCACGGGTTTCGAATTTTACGATCTCAACGTTCAGCCCCGGATTGGCCGCGCGCAGCAGCCGCGCGACCTCATCCGTCTGCGCCAGCGCCATCACGCTCTTGCGCGTGCCGATGCGTAGGGGTTGGTCTGACACAGGGTCTCCGTTTCGAGGCGATCAATGGGTGGGGGATTAAAGCAAAGGGGCGGGTAAGACAATCCGCCTTCGCTCTTCGAGCTACGGCGCGACAAGTCCGCTCTCGTCGTCCCGGCCTTGAGCCGGGACCCATACGCCGCGGCGTTTGTTTTGAGAGGCGCTGTTCGTCGACCTTCTTTCCATGGCTGGTTTCGGTGGCTATGGGTCCCCCGATGCGCAATTGCGCATCTGAGATCGCGCTTCGCTTGTCCGGGACGACGAGGATATAGTTTCGCGTTCCCGCGGCGCAATGCGCCCGAGGTTTGCATGTAATCTTCACCCTTCAAAGAGAGGGCGCAGGGAATGCCGGATGCGCGCTGCACCCGCGGTCTCGCGTGCGGTTTGCACAAAACAAAGTGCACACGAGCATACAGGGCAGCGGAGAACATCCGACATTCCCTGCGCAGTGGCTTTACGGCTTATGCCGTGCTCTCCCCGGAGACGAGTTCTTGGTTGACTCCGTCGCTGCCGTTCCCGCTTGCGCTTCTCCGACAGCTTGACGCCTGCAACGGGCGCCAGGACCACACGGTTTTGCCGTACGCTCGATCCACGCCGTCGTCAGACGTGAGCCCAGCGTCCACCGCAACCCGTCCAACGTCCGTGACGACGGCCGACGCCCTTCTGAGTAGGACGGGATGAGCAAAGATATGCACCTGATTTGCCTTCTGGTAAACCGAAATATTTTTCATTTCGGGGCTTGACATGATTTCTGCAAAACAGAACTGATTTGCCCGTCGGGTCGTTTTCGTGGAAGCCGGCCACACGAAAGGGTCGGGTCCCTCCCCCTTGCGGGGGAGGGAACGCACTATGTGCTTGGCGCGACTGCGTACCGCAACCCGCAAAACCACTTCCCTACCCATACCCCATCCCTCCCCGACGGGCAGCCATCCCGGATTGGGCATTGTGCGGCGCAACAAAAGGAATAGATTCACGGCCTGAAACGAGGTCGTAAGTGTCTGAAATCAATGCCAATGCCTGGGTTTCCTCAGGCCACCGCCCGATGGGCTTCCCCGAATTCGTTATCATCATCGCCTCGATCATGGCGCTGAATCCGCTGGCGATGGACATGATGCTGCCGGCGCTGCCGAACATCCGCTCCGCGTTCCACCTCACCGACGCCAACCGCCCGCAAATGGTGCTGTCGATCTTCCTGGTCGGCTTCGGTGTCGGCCAGTTCGTGATGGGGCCGTTGTCCGACCGCTTCGGCCGCCGGCCGGTGCTGCTCGGCGGCATGACCGTTTATTTTATCGCGAGCCTGCTGGCGATCGCCGCCCCCTCGTTCGAGACGTTACTGCTGGCGCGCGCGCTGCAGGGCCTCGGTACCTCGGCCACCCGCGTCATCGCCACCTCGATCGTGCGCGACTGCTACGCCGGCCGCCGCATGGCGAGCGTGATGTCGCTGGCGATGATGGTGTTCATCGCGGTGCCCGTCATCGCGCCGTCATTCGGTCAGGCGGTGCTGATGCTGACGCAATGGCGCGGCATCTTCATCGTGCTGATGGTCTATGGCATGGTGACGCTGATCTGGAGCGCGTGGCGCATGCCGGAGACGCTACCGCTTCAGCTGCGCCGGTCGCTCGCCGTCCGCGACATCCTCGACGCCTTCCGCCAGACCGTGACCAACCGCCAGACGCTGGGCTATGCGCTGGTCTCCGGCGGCGTGCTCGGCTCGCTGTTCGCTTACGTGTTCACGTCGCAACAGGTGTTCACCGAGATCTACAAGCTCGGGCATTATTTTCCCATTGCTTTCGCAGGCATCGCGATCGGCACCGCCATCGCCGGCTTCGTCAACTCCCGCTTCGTCAATCGTCTGGGCATGCGCGTGATTTCACACGCCGCATTGCTCGGTTACGTCGCCGTATCCGGCATCATGCTGGCGGCGGTGAAATTGCAGATGCTGCCCTTGCCGCTGTTCATGGCGCTGTCGGCGCTGATGATGTTTTCGTTCGGGCTGATGATCGCCAACTTCACGGCACTGGCGATGGAGCCGCAGGGCCACATCGCCGGCACCGCCTCGTCGCTGTACGGATCGATCACCACCCTGCTCGGCATCGGCATCGGCACCACGATCGGCCAGGATTACGACGGCACGCTGCTGCCGTTCGCGACCGGCTTCTTCCTGTGCACGCTGGCGTCGCTCGGCGTCGTGCTGGTGGTGGAAAAGGGCCGGCTGTTCAGGCCGCATCAGGTGGCGGGGTACTAGCTTCGTAGGCGGGTAGAGCCAACGGATCGCGGATCGGCCGGAACCATCACGAGCCAGGCGGCTTGGTCTCCAGCAAGGGATAGCCAACACCGGTGTTCGACCAACCCGACCTCGATCCGGGGGTCTCGGGCTATCTGCCAATGCCCAGGAAATGCTGGAACAAGCGAAGGAACCGTATGGCCATCAAAAAACACGGCGTCATTATCGAAACGCCAACGGAAGCTCGCCAGGCCGAGCCTGGACCGTCGATACTGTTTTTGCTCCTCATCAGCCTGAGTATTGCCGTGGTCACTCTGGCAATTGTCTATTTCGTGTTTTTCCGATCCTGACGCTTACAATTGCATCAGCATAATTCCGGAACGATACGGAGGAACGGGCTTTACCTCTTCAGATCGAACTCAACCGATGAGATGGCTCAATGCAAACGCTACCCGTTGACCGCGCGCTGAGCATATACGGCGCCCTTGCGGACCGTTCCGAGACGAAGGGCACCCGCGAGCGTCTTTCAAGGCATCTGATGAAATTATACATCGACGGTGAAACGAACGAGCACCGCTTGACCGTGCATGGGCTGTCATACCTTCAAGAGCTGGATCGGGATAACGATTCCAGGAACTGAGGTTTTTCGGGCGTCATCCCTTTTGCGCCAGCCGCTGCTTTCGCAGTGAATTACGCCGCATGATTCTTGCCTTCGCAGCGCGGACGGCATCGGCTCTGGTCAGTTTGGTTTTCGGCAGTGATGCTCTCGAACGATCCGCGTCGTCCGAGCCGGGCATTGCAGGAAGCAACGGTGCCGGCCTCGTCGAACCGTGATCGACGGGCTGCATGTTCATTGGGCCGGCGCAGCGTGGTTTGCCTTTTTGCATACAGGAATAACGCGTTGCTGCCGGATTAGTTCGACGTCGCGGACCGCACCGGGCTGGCAACCTGCTCGCCAGAGTGCCTTCGACGAAGGCTGGTTCGCAGTTCGCAAAATGGTTCCGCGGTCTCCAGTGAATAGGCTGCCCCAACCGGTGCAACCTATGCGCCGGTCGCGCCTTGGTTCACGACTGGATATTCAGACCATTTTTCGTTGCGCCGGCATCTACTTTCCGCCCCGCCTTAGAAAGCTTCAATGAGTTTGATCACCCGAAAAGTCAGCACCGGACGCACGATGGACGAGTTGCTGGCTTTGCTGAGTGCCGTCGCCTGCTCGATCCTCGCCGCATTGTTCATTGCGGCGCTGTATTTCGGCCGAGAAATATTCGTACCCATCGCGCTGGCTATTCTTCTCAGCTTTGTGCTCGGACCGCCGGTCGGATTGCTGCAGCGAGCCCGCGTTCCCCGCGGCCTGGCGGTCGTGGGCATCGTCTTTCTGGCATTCTCCGTGATCTTCGGACTTGGCACCCTCATCGCCAATCAATTGACCCAACTGGCTGGAGACCTGCCGGTTTATCAATCGACGATGCGTGAAAAGATCAAATCAGTGCGCGGCGTCACGGCGAGCAGCGGCACCCTCGAACGTGCGGCGGATATGCTCCAGGAGTTGAGCCGGGAGCTCGACAGGCCGAAGGATGACAAATCGGTCCGCGGGGCGATCCCGCGTCTCGGCACGCCAAATGCTGCCGTCACGGCCTTGCCGATCCCAGTTGAAGTGCGTCAGCCTGACCCGGGAGCCCTGGAGAACCTGCGAACCCTGATCGCACCATTGCTAAACCCGCTTGCGACCACCGGCATCATCATCATCTTCGTCATCTTCATCCTGATCCAGCGCGAGGATCTGCGAAACCGCCTAATTCGATTGGCGGGCTCGCATGATCTGCAACGCACGACAGCGGCGCTGGACGATGCGGCGACGCGCCTCAGCCGGCTGTTTCTGGCTCAGCTGATGATCAACGCCACTTTCGGCGTGATCATCGGGGCGGGACTTACGTTAATAGGTATTCCCAGCGCGATCCTCTGGGGCATTCTGGCGGCCGTGCTTCGGTTCGTCCCCTACATCGGCACAGCCATCTCGGCGGCTTTTCCGCTGGCGTTGGCGGCCGCCGTCGATCCTGGCTGGTCGATGCTGGCATGGACCATCGTGCTTTTTCTGGGAGTCGGACCGATCATCAGCCAGGTGGTGGAGCCTCTCGCCTACGGCCAGAGCACCGGCCTTTCTCCCGTCGCCATCGTCGCTTCGGCGACGTTCTGGACCGCATTGTGGGGGCCCATCGGGCTCGTCCTTGCAACGCCCTTGACCGTTTGCCTCGTCGTCCTCGGACGTCATGTCGAGCGGCTCGAATTTCTCGACGTGATTTTTGGTGACAGGCCTGCATTGTCACCGCCGGAAATGTTCTACCAGCGAATGCTTGCCGGCGATCCGATCGAGGCGGCAGGAAAGGCCGAAGAATTCCTGAAGGAGAAATCGCTGTCTTCCTATTTCGACGAGGTCGCCCTGAGAGGCCTTCAACTGGCGCAGGCAGATGCCAAGCGCGATGCCCTGGACCAGGCGCGCATGATCAAGATTCGCGACGCCGTTACCGAGTTTGCCAGCGACCTTTCCACCCAGGATGATTCGATCCCCGAGGTGACCTCGCCGACCATGGATGCGGAGGCGGCGGCCGCGGTCGAAACCGTCCCGGATGCCGCGATATCAAGCAATTTGCCGGTCGTGCAAAAGGCCGATCTACCGCCCAGCTGGCAGGGAGAAGCGCCGGTGCTCTGCCTGGCCGGACGCACCCCGCTCGACGAAGCCGCAGCGGTGCTGTTTGCGCAGCTTTCCAACGCGCATGGCCTCGGTGCACGGGTCGAGCCTGCGGACGCACTTTCGTCGACCAGGATCGTGCAGCTGGATTTCACCGGTGTCGCGATCGTCTGCCTGTCCTATCTCGACGCCAGCAGTCCCGCCCATATGCGCTACTCGGTTCGGCGCCTGCGTCGCCAATTGCCAAAGGCCACGATCATCATGCTCGGTTGCTGGGCCGAGAACCTCGACAAGGAATCGCTGGAAGAACTGCGGGAGGCGGCTAAGGCCGACATCGCCGCGGGGAACTTGCGTGAAGCGATGATGATCTGCCGGACGGCTGCCGGCGTGGAGGAAATCGATGAACCGCCGGGCCTTGCTACACCAGCCCTCAAGATTGCGTAAGAAACCGCTGGATCAACCCGAGCACCTCATCCGGTCTGTCGTGCTGCAGCCAGTGGCCGGCGCCGGCGATCTTGGCGAGTTCGGCGTGCTTGAAATGCGACATCACACCGGCCTTCTCGGGATCGGGCAGAAAGCTTTCGCTGGCCGCGACCAGCAGCGTCGGGCAGGCGATGCGTGACCACAGCCCGATATTGTCTTCGAGCGACAGCCGGTACGGCGCCCGCGCGCGCAAATAGGGATCGTACTTCCAGCTGAAACTGCCGTCGTCGTTGCGCTTCATGCCGTGGGTGGCCAGATGCATCGCCTGCTCACGCGTCAGCCGCGGGTTGCGGCCGACGATCCGATCGGCGCCGTCGGCCACGGTCTGATAGCGATGGATTTTCCGCTGCGCCAGCTTGTCGAGGTCGCCGGCCCAATCCGATATCCTGACGTCGGCGGGTTTGGGGCGCCGCGCCGGAAAATTGGTCACGCCGTCGAGCACGACCAGCTTTGAAACACGCTCCGGAAAAGCCCCGGCATAGGTCAGGCTGACCATGCCGCCCATCGAATGGCCGACGATGGCGACCTTGTCAAAACCTTCCGCTTTCGCGAGGCCGGTCAGATCGTAGACGTGATCGGCAAGGCTGTAACTGGAGCCGGAAGCCCAGCCGGAATCGCCATGGCCGCGCAAATCGGGCGCCACGACGTGATAATCCGCAGCCAGCGCCCGTGCCAGATAGTCCCAGCTGCGGGAGTGATCGAGGCCGCCATGCACCAGCAGCAGTGGCGGCGCCTGCGCGTTACCCCAATCCGTAAAATGAAGCTTGAGCCCCTGCGACTGAAAATAGCGCGACTGCGGCGCGTCCGATGCGATGTCCATCGGGAATACTTAAAGGCTGGCGCAGCAGAGGTCCAGCGTCGCACCAATACGTGAGCCGCCTATTGAGGCATGGCCGACCGATGGAAATGCACGATCTGCCAATCGGCGCCGCGCTTTGCCACCACGAAAGTGACCCGTCCCGATGCGCTGATCGGGGTTCCGTCTTTGACACGAGTCGTCGTATCGAGACCGGTAACCAGCACGGCGTTGTCAGAGAGCACCATCGAATCATAGCTGTTGAGGGTCGCCCCTCTCGGCCGGTTGTTGAGAAGCGCGGCTTCAAAATAGGTTCTGATACCCTCGGGCTTGGTCACGACTGCCTTGCTTCCGGTCCCCATGAACAGCGCGTCCGGCGCATAAAGTTTGACGATCGCGTCAACGTCCGACGCTGTGAATGCCTTGGCCCATCTATCGATGATCTGAAGCGCATCTGTTTTTGAATCCGCAGCCGCCGTCGAAATCGAAGCCATCAAAATAAACCCATAGAGAAAGAGACGCATGGCACACCTCCCAATATCTCAGGCGATGGAGGTTACGACAACTCAGGGAAAATCATAGCCCCATGATAGGCGGTGGTGTTGATCGCAATGGCGTGGGGCTCAGTTCAACCGCAGCTCGGTGATGTGCCGCGGATCCGGCTTCAGCTCGCCCCGTTCGACGCGCATCACGATGTCGGTCAGCGCGGCATTGGCACGGCACGCAAGCCCGACCTTCTCGCCCTCATCAACCACAAAGCCGTTGATGAATTCGATCTCGGTGCGCCGGCCCTTCTGCATGTCCTGGCCCATCGAGGGACGTTGCCCTGATGCCGTGCGCTTGCCGTCCGCAAAACGCTGCTCGTCGCAGGCGCGCATCGCCGCCTCGTCACCCTCGCCGGCCAGCGCGATGGTCTCCGGCGCCAGATGCAGGATCTCTTCCAGCTGATAGCCATGCGCCTGGCCGACGCGAATGGCTTCGCTGCCGAGCCGGGTGGAGAAGCGGCGGATCGGCTCGCTTTCCAGCATCTGGCCGCCGGTCATGCCGGTGCAGGCGGAAAGCCCGTTGCCCATCGCATTGGCGACCAGCTTGGACCAGCGCTCGCCCCACAGATTGCTGGTCACCTTGGCGCTGTCGGTGTAGCCGACCAGGCGGCAGATTTCCTCCGCCCGTGGCGTGATGCGGCCGTGCACTTCGCCGGCGCGAAATACCGTGTGCGCGGCACCGTGCTTGCCGGCGCCGCGGTGGATGTGGCCGGGCTCCGGCAAATTGACCGTGATGCTGCTGGCGATGCAGCCGAGCGTCTTGCCCCAGCCGACGATGCCGGCGATGGTTTCTTCATTCATGCAGTTCTGCAGTGACACGACATAGCCGTCCGGTGCCAGATATTGCCGAATCAGCATGGTGGCCCAGGCGGTGTCGTAGGATTTCATGCAGACGAAGGCGATGTCGACCGGCGCCTCCTTCGCAAGCTGCTGCGCGTCCGTGACGTGCAGCGCGCGCACCGGAACCGAGAACTCCGGAACATCCATCGCGTGGGTGACGCGCAGGCCGTGCTTTCGCATATGCTCGACATGCTCGGGCCAGGGATCGATGAACGTCACGTCCTCGCCCGCCTGCACCATGTGGGCGCCGGCATATCCGCCGACGGCGCCGGCTCCGACGATCGCTATCTTCTTGCCCATGCTTTCCCCTTCGTTTTCTCTTTTTCTTACTGGCGAGGCTAGCGCACCGGAAGGCCTCCCCACAATGGCCGAACGCATGCGGCAGCCGAGCGCCGCTATGACGTCATGGTGCATGAGTTTCATATATTCCCCAAAACCGCCTATACTCGCCCGAGTCTGGCGCTGGATGCGACGGGTGCAACAAGGAGATTTTTCGTGACGGGAATTGCGACGCCGCAGGCCTTTGAGCCGCGCTACATCCGGCTCGACCCCAACGACAATGTCGCGATCGTGGTCAACGATCTTGGGCTGCCGGCGAAGAGCCGGTTTGCCTGCGGTCTCGAGCTGCGCACCTTCGTGCCGCAGGGCCACAAGGTGGCGCTGTCGGACATTGCGCCGGGCGCGCCGATCCGCCGCTACAACGAGGTGATCGGCACCGCGGCACGGCCGATCCTGGCCGGGGAATGGGTCGACGAGGCGCGCATCGACATGCCGACGCCGCCCGAACTCGACAGGCTCGAACTCGCCACCGCCGTCCCTGCCCCGCAGGCCCCGCTTGAAGGCTATACGTTCGAAGGCTTTCGCAATCCCGACGGTTCGGTTGGCACCAAGAACGTGCTGGCGATCTCGACCAGTGTGCAATGCGTCGCCGGCACGCTGCAGTTTGCGATCAAGCGCATCAAGGCCGAACTGCTGCCGAAATATCCCAATGTCGATGACGTCGTCGGGCTGACGCATAATTACGGCTGCGGCGTCGCGATCAATGCGCCGCTGGCGATCGTGCCGATACGCACCCTGCAGAACCTGGCGTTGAACCCGAATTTCGGCGGCGAAGTCATGGTGGTCGGCCTCGGCTGCGAAAAGCTCGTGCCCGAGCGGCTGCTCCCGGAAGGAACAGACAGCAGCGTGGTGCGGATGCAGGACGAAGCGTTCGACGGGTTTGGCGCCATCGTCGACGCCGTCATGGAAATGGCGGACGCGCGGCTTGCCGTGCTCAATGCGCGCCGCCGCGAAACCTGCCCCGCCTCCGACCTCGTGATCGGCCTGCAATGCGGCGGCTCGGACGCCTTTTCCGGGGTGACCGCCAATCCTGCGCTCGGCTTCGCTGCCGATCTATTGGTGCGTGCCGGCGCCGCCGTGATGTTTTCCGAAGTCACGGAAGTGCGCGACGCCATTCATCTGTTGACGCGGCGCGCCGCCAATGAGGACGTCGGCCGCGCGCTGATCCGCGAAATGGACTGGTATGACGGCTATCTCGCCAAGGGCGACGCCGACCGCAGCGCCAACACCACGCCCGGCAACAAGAAGGGCGGGCTCGCCAATATCGTGGAGAAGTCACTCGGCTCGATCGTCAAGTCCGGCACCAGCGCCATCGTCGACGTACTGGCGCCGGGCGAGCGTGTGCGAACCAAAGGCATGATCTTCGCGGCCACGCCCGCCAGCGACTTCATCTGCGGCACGCTGCAGCTTGCGTCGGGAATGACGTTGCAGGTGTTCACGACCGGCCGCGGCACGCCCTATGGCCTCGCTGCCGCCCCGGTCATCAAGGTATCGACGCGCACCGAACTGGCGCGGCGCTGGAAGGACCTCATCGACTTCGACGCCGGCCGCATCGCCACCGGCGAAGCGACGATCGAGGAAACCGGCTGGGACCTGTTCCGCCTGATCCTCGACGTCGCGAGCGGCCGCACCAAGGTGTGGTCCGACCGTTGGGGCATTCACAACGATCTCACGCTGTTCACGCCGGGACCGGTGACCTGAGGCGCGTCCACTTCGTCGCAAGTTGCCATTAGGCCTGCGTTAACCATTGCGCCGGGCGATTGCGCCTGGCTCGCGATTGGGCCGTTGCGCCCGGCGCTTCAAATCATGCGATTTAAGCGAACATTACGGAATCTAGCATAGGCAAAAGGGCAGCGCGCATTGGTCGGCGTCATTGAGGAGCCCTGTTTTGCAGCCCTTCCCGAGAGTTACTGGCCGCCATTATTTGCAATTTTCGTATTGGCTTCCGTCGCGCTGTCCTACCATTGCAGTGGAACAGCGAGAGCGCCTGAATCGCATGCGTGACGCGCAAGGGATCTAGCCATGAATGCGGACAGCGTTGACGTGCTGGGTGTTCGACAAAGGAGAATGTTGCCGCGATCTCGCTGGCTCGCTCTGCTGGGACTGGGTTTTGCGTTTGTACTTATTGTGCCATGGCTGCAACGAGCCCTCTGGTTGACACCATGTCCTGGCCGGATCGCGGGCGACTGCGCAGGTGAGTTGGACGACCTGCGCTGGACGTTCGCCATCGAAACCGGGCTCTGCATCGGTGTCATTGTGATCGGCGCAGCAATCAGCTCTGTTGGCGAGGTTGGTCGAATAACCGGGAAGATCGTTTCCTGGATCGGGACACGGACGAATTGGTGCATATCCGTGACCGTCATCGCCGCGCTGCTGCTGCCGTTGGCAGTGGCCTACTTCATCCTGGACCGGTTTCCGAATTCCGGCGACGAGGACT
The DNA here is from genome assembly GCF_018130145.1 of Bradyrhizobium sp. AUGA SZCCT0176. Lineage (GTDB taxonomy): Bacteria > Pseudomonadota > Alphaproteobacteria > Rhizobiales > Xanthobacteraceae > Bradyrhizobium. The sequence continues at coordinate 233,048 of NZ_JAFCMB010000009.1, forward strand.
GCTATCTGTTTCAGGCGCGCGCGTTTGCTGGATTTCGATTGTGGGAAGCCCCGCCAATCCTGGGGACGGATTTGATCCCGTTCCGCACCTATCTCTTCGAATCCAAATGGGTCAGCCAGTCCCCACCGGCATGGCCGATGGTGCTCTCGGCAGGGATGCTGCTGGGAATACCGCCATGGACGGTAAATGCCTTGCTGGGTGGAGGCAGCGTCGTGGCGCTTGCCGCGTTTTGCCGGCGTGTCGGTAATCCATCCGCGGCTGTCGTTGCGGCGGCGCTTTTTGCGCTGACCCCGTTCTACGTCATGAACGCGGCTTCGTATTTTCCGCACGTCCTCTCGTCACTGCTGATCCTGTCGTTCTGCCTCTGCCTGCTGCCGGATGGTGAGACTCCGCGGGGGCACAGGCTGGTCGCGGCGGGAGCCATCGTCGGTTTGCTGGGGGCGACACGCTATTTCGACGTGTTGCCGCTGATTCCGGCGACGCTGTTGTGGTTGACCCGGCAGCGGCGGAACGCATGGCCGCGCCTGATCGGACTTCTGGCGGCAGGACTTATCCCGGTACTGCTGCTGCTGATGCTCTATCATTATCTGATCACCGGCAGCCCGTTCCGCACCGCATATTACGTCATCAACACGCCGGAAGTATCCAATATTTTCGTAAGCCTCGACCCCTTGCGGATCTTCAATGGGGTGGCGATAACCGCGGGTCGCCTGATCGAACTTGCGTTGTGGACGTCGCCGGTTTTGCTGATCGTGTATTGTTGTTGCCTCGTACTCAAATTCAAGGACCGCAAGGTCGCCTATTACGATCTGATTTTTCCGGGCTTCGTGCTGGCCTATGTGATTTACGCCGATTTCGGCGGCAACCGCTATGGTCCTCGCTTTTACTTCGATGCGTTCCCTCTGATGATGGTCACCATCGTTTCGGCGCTCCCTTCAGTCACCGCGAGACTGGAGCGGTCGACGGATCGCGCGATGCTGCCGCTCGCTCCGATTGCCTGCGTGCTGTATCTAGTTGGCATCTGGCCGCTGGTGCTGACGGCCTTCCAGTTCCAGGTGTTTTCGCGCCAGGAGCCGTTTCGGTTGGTGCAGCAAGCCGTGACCGGGAAGGCGATCGTCATTCACGACACCTCCAGCGGCCTCGGCATGCATGATTGGGACCTCGTGCGCAATCCGCCATCCATGGACGCGGCCATTCTTCATGCCCGTGTGGGGACCGATGTCGGCGCGCTGCGCAAAGCGTTCCCCGACCGGTCGATCTGGCGCTACAGTCGCCACGATCCAAAGCAGCCTGGTCAGCTGATTCGTGTCACGCCGTAGTTGCCTCTGGGTTCTGTCCCGGAAATTCGCTGACAAAGTCGCGCGCGTTACTGAAGGATGGAGTCGGCGGTGGCGATCCACACGGATGGCGCGTTGGGCGATGAGGGCGAAGCCCGGAGCCGTTCGCTGAATTATTTCTGTTCCCGCATCGCCAAATCGTACGCGCGGATCGTCGCCTTGGCGCGTTCTGCAACTTCGGCTGCGGTCATTCCCGGCTTGTAAAGGCTGGTGCCGAGACCGAACGCGTGAATGCCGGCTTTGGTGTACTCCGCAAAATTCTTGTCGGAGATCCCGCCGACGGCAGCGATCATCAGACCTGCGGGAAGAACGGCACGTATCGCCGTGATGCCCGACGCGCCAAGGACGCCGGCCGGAAAGAATTTCAGCGCGGAAGCCCCTGCCTTCGCCGCCAGCAGCGCCTCCGTCGCGGTAAACACACCGGGCATCGTGACCATGCCGCGGTCCCAGGCGGCGGCGATGACATCAGGGTCGACGTTGGGGGACACCATCAGCCGCCCGCCGACGTCATGAAGCCGCTCGACATCCTCTGATGTCAGCACGGTACCCGCACCGATCAGGATATCGGCGGGGGATTTCTTGACCGCGATCTCGATGGAGCGGAACGGATCCGGGGAGTTGAGTGGAATCTCAATCGCCGTCATGCCGTGTTCGATCAACACGTCGACGATGCCCTCGGCCTCTTCGGGCTTCACGCCGCGCAGGATCGCGACGAGCGGACGCTTCATCGGCGGGAATGGAACAGGGGTCACGCGTTTGATCCTTCTATAAAGTCCAGATGGACGTGGCAGCCAAGGACTTGGCAGCCAAGGCAAGACCGCGTCGGACCGCATCATCGGAATCGATGGATTGGACCGCAACGGAAAGGCTGTCAAACGCCAATCGATACAGCGCCTCGAGCCTGCCGGACGCAACCAGGGTGATGTCGCGCCTCGACCGATCGCCAGCCAGTCCCGCCGACAGTTCGAGGCCGATCAGGGTTCCTGATATCTTCTCGCGAGCCGAGGCAGGACCGCCCCCGAATAGAAGCTGACCCGAGCGCACCTGGAACAACAAATTGGCCGCGAATGCAGGCGTCTCAAAGGCGGCAACGACAGCCGATTTGAAGGCCTGGGTATCCACGGCTTCGTCCGCGTTCGCTACGGCTAGCGACAGGATCGTCCCTTGCGATACGGCGCTGAAGAGTTCGCCGGTCATGAATGTGGTGAAGCGTTCAACGGTCCCACCACGCACGCTCGCCCATTTCGAATGGGTGCCGGGCATGCAGACCAGCGCTTCACCATCTGCACCGAGAGCACCGAGAAGTTGGGTTTCTTCGCCCCGCATCACGTCCGGCGCCTTGGGGTCGCGCTGCGCGATGCCTGGAAGGATGCGGATATCACGCGACTGTTCGGGAACCGGCACGGCACGCTGCAGGATGGATGTGAGGCTTGCCGGCGTGTCGAGATATCCCGCTTCAACCCAGCCCTGCCGGGCGCCCGCCATGCCGCAGATGACGACTGGCAGGTGATCGGCGGCACCGACGGCATCGAGATGCGACTGCAACACGCTGGCAAAACCGATCTTGGCGGCCGCCATCATGCCTTCATCGCTGCGTCGTTCCGCCAGCACGTCGCCGGAACGATCCATCAGCCAAAGCCGGAAGCTGCTGGTACCCCAATCGACGGCGACATAGGCGGCCTGGCTCATTTCGAAATCCGTCCTGATGTTCGTGCTTTCTGGATGGCGCTCCACACCAGATACGGCGTCGCCGGCATGTCCAGTTCATTGATACCGAGCGGGGACAAGGCGTCGAGCACGGCGTTCATGATGGTTTGCGGCGCGGCGATGCTGCCGGCCTGCCCGGTTCCCTTCACGCCCAGCGGATTAGACTTTGTTGGCGACGATTCATTCAGACCACCGGCGAAGCTCGGCAAATCCTGCGCGCGCGGCAGCGTGTAGTCCATGAAGGAGCCGCTGAGCAGCTGCCCCTCGGGATCGAACACGATGTGCTCCAGCAGCGACTGTCCGATACCCTGCGCCACCCCGCCATGCACCTGGCTGAGCGCCACGCGCGGATTGATGAGGCGGCCGAAATCATCGACGATGGTGTAGCGATCGAGCCGCACGACGCCGGTGTCGGGATCGATCTCGACTTCCGCGACATGGCAACCGTTCGGAAAATTGTAGAGTTCGGAACTGTTGGTCGCGCTTCCCTCGAGCTCCGGCGTCAGTCCTTCCGGCAGATTGGCGGGATCCCGCGCGGCCTCGGCCACCTTGCCAATCTCGATGGCGCGCTCGGTGGATTTCACGACAAAGCGGCCATCGACGAACACCACATGGTCGGCCGGGGCCTGCAGCAGATGCGCTGAAATCAGCCGTCCCTTCTCGATCAACTTCTCGATCGCCATGACAAGCGCGGTGCCGCCCATATGCATCGAACGCGCGCCGCCATGGCCGTTGCCGCCCGGCAGAAAGTCCGTGTCGCCCTGCTGGAAGCGGAATGCATCGATCGGCAATCCCAGCAGGTCGGCCGCGACCTGCGGATAGGCGGTCTCATGACCCTGGCCGTTGGACTGCGTACCGACCGCCAGCGACACCGTGCCGTCGGCCTCGAACGCGGCCCGCGCCATTTCCAACGGCACACCGCGGGACGTTTCGAGGAAGCAGGCAATCCCGAGGCCGCGCAGCAGGCCGGCCTTGTCAGATTGCTTGCGTCGCTTGCGAAAACCGTCTCGGTCGGCAAGCGCGATCGCGTCGTCCAGATTGGCCTTGAAGCGGCCGCCGTCGATCTTCATGCCCATCGCGCTACGATGCGGAAACCTGCTGACGATGTTGCGGCGGCGCAACTTGACGGCATCGATCCCGGTTTTGATCGATGCAAGATTCACCAGCCGCTCGATCAGATAATTGGCTTCGGGCTTGCCGGCGCCGCGATAGGCGTCGATCGGCGGCGTGTTGGTGAAAGCGCCGCGCACTTCGTAAAACACCGAGGGGATGTCATAGACGCCGCCGATCGCGCTGCCGGCCGCGTTGGTGGAGCTGATCGGGCCGCTGGTCGACAGGTACGCGCCCATATTGGCGACCGCCTTCACTTCCAACGCAAGAAACCGGCCATCGGTGTCGAGCGCGAGTCGCGCGCGGGAAAAGAAATCGCGGCCATGCGCCGAGCTGACGAAATCTTCTGATCGTTCGCAGACCCAGCGCACCGGGCGGCCGAGCTTCCTTGCCGCCCACAGCACCAGCACATATTCGGGATAGACGTAGTTCTTCATCCCAAAACCGCCACCGACGTCAGGCACCACCACGCGCAAGCGCTCGAGCGGAATCTTGAAGACGGCGCTAGCTAGCACCTTGCGGGTGTCGTGGACGGCCTGACCGGTCACCGACAGCAGAAACTGATCCGTCTTGCGATCATGAAAACCGATCGCGGCGCGCGTCTCCAGCGGTGCTGCCACGACGCGGTTGTTGAACAGGTCGCATTCGACGATATGCGTAGCCTGCACCATCGCCGCGGCAACAGCTGCCGCGTCGCCCCTATGGAACAGGAAGGCGGAATTGCCCGGCGCCTCCTTCCATAGCAGTGGGGCGTCCGGCTTGAGCGCCGCGGTCGCCATGGTGACGCAGGGCCTGGGCTCATAGGCGATGTCGACCGCTTCGGCGGCCGCCACCGCCGCCTCCAGCGTCTCTGCGACAATCAGGACGACGGGATCGCCGACATGCCGCACGACATCACGGGCCAGCGCGGGGCGCGGCGGCGCGATGATCGGCTCGACCGCATCAATTGCCGTGACGCAAGGCAACTCGCCGATGCCGTCCGCCGCGAGGTCGGCTTCGGAAAGCACCGCCACGACGCCGGGGAGCGCACGGGCAACGTCCAGACTAATCCGGGTAATTCGTGCGAAGGCGTGCGGCGAGCGGACCACATGGGCGTGCAGCACATCAGCCACGTGATCATTGGCGACGTAGGTCCCGCGCCCGGTGAGGAAGCGATGATCCTCCAGCCGGTTCAGGGACTTGCCTTGATAACGCTCGCGCAACCGCTCACCTCCTTGCCGAAACACCAAGGGTTATATTGGGCGCTTGCGGGGACCGCCACCCTCCTTGCCCCGTCGAATTTGCGTTGCGGACCTGTCGAGCACTTCGCGCGCTCTAGCGGGCCGGACCCGACGACGTCTGCCGAGCCCAATTCCTGTTGGCCGAGACGACACCGGTGCCGACCAGGATCCCGACGAGAACGAGGGCCATACCGGCGACCAGTTCCACCGTCAGCGATTCGCCAAGCATCGCGATGCCCAGCGCCATCGCCGTGATTGGATTGAGCGTCAGATACAAGACGGTCGTCGTCGGCGGCAGCCAGCGCAATGCCCACATGAACAGTGAAAACTGCAGAACACCGGCGACGGTTCCAAGGAACAGCACCGCGATCCATCCTTTTGTACTGATCGCCGGCAAAGCAACGCTGCCTTGCTGGAGACCGACAACCGGCAACAAGACAGCGACGGCGAATACCATCGCCAATGCCGTCACGAAAATCGGCCCGTGGCGCATCAGGGTTGCGCGGCTGAACACGGAGTAGATGGCGGCGCAGAGCACGCTAAGAAGCATCAACCCGTCTCCGACCACGTAATCGTCATTTCCCCGCCCGAATGCAGCGGTGCCAAACGCCACGGCGATGCCGGAAAACGCCAGCACGACACCTGCGACCTTCGCGGTTGTCAGCTTCTCGCGTCCAAAGGCAGCTGCGACGATCAGGGTCTGGATCGGTATCGTCGCCAGACCAACCGCGCCGCGCGCGGCCGGCACGTACTGGAGCGACGCATTGAAGGCCCAGGGAAAAAGCACAAAGAACAGAATTCCGAACCCGGCGATCTTTGCACACTCGGATAGCGCAAGGCCGCCGCGCGGCCACATCGCCAGCAGAAACGGCGCAAAGCAGGCGATCGAGATCAGGTAGCGGTAGAAGACCAGCGAGATCGGGTCGATCTCTCCAATGACCGAGCGCGTGGCAACGACGGCAGCCCCTGCGATCAAGGCCGCGGCCGCCGCGGCGGCATGGGCGAGTACAATCCTGTTCATGATGCCGTCACCTCGATCAGCCGCCCGGCGCCAGCCAGTCACTTTCAAATCGAAAGTTACACTAGCCATGACACTTTAAAAATGCAAGTCGGTCTGATAGATTAGAGGCACACCGTTCCGGGCAGGTCCGGTGCTGGAAACACGGGCACGTTCGCCATGGCAAAACATGACTTCCGATCGACATGCTCCATCGCGCGCGCGCTGGAAGTCGTGGGCGACAAGTGGACCCTGCTCATCGTTCGCGACCTGATGTGGCACCGCAAGCAGACCTTTCAGGCGCTGCAGGACAGCGCTGAACGGGTCCCCTCGAACATCCTGTCCGAACGGCTCAAGAGGCTTGCGGAATGGGGCCTGGTGAAACGCGAGCCCTACCAGCAAAACCCGGTCCGATACGCCTATCAGCTGACCGACGAAGGAAAGCGCCTGGAACCTGTCCTGCTGCAAATGATGAATTGGGGCCACGAGCAGCTCGGTGGGGGGCGCTACGATCCGAAGTCAGCCAAGAGCTGGAAAGCGCGAACCGGGCTTTAAACGCGCGACTAGTTCGACTGTCGCTGGATCTCTCCCGGCAACGCTTTCGTATTGAGGGTGAAGTTCACAGGTCCTTTTCGGCGAGTTTACGAAACGCGTCGGGAACGGAAGAAGAGACGTCCGGCGCCACCGATCCGTAGCCGATCGCATCCCATCCGAAGCGTTCGCGGATTTTATCAACCGCATGGTCGGCCGCCCCACGTGCCATGCCTCTTTTGGTGCCGGGGCGGCGTGCTTCATCGCCAAGTCCGAGTGGGAGTTCGAGCTCCACATCCCGCTGCTCTCCAAGATGCGACACGGAAATCGCCAGGAGCGAGATGGTTTTCTCGTGAGGATGATCGGCGAGGACAGCGCGCACCAGCTCCTCGGCGACCTCGGCCAGAATCAGGGTCGCGGAGATTGGTGCGTCGAGCGTGACCGAACGCGTGACTGAATTCAGATTGGCGAAGCGAACGCGGACCGTCACCGTCCGCCCAGGCCTGGACTTGGCGCGGAGCCGGCTGCCGATACGGTCAGCAAGGTGAAGCAAGGTGGATCGAACAACCCGCTGTTCGGCGGGTTTCCTGCCAAGCGCCGATTGCGCTCCTGCCGATCGAGCCCGGCGGTGAGTCTTGATTTCCCGTGGATCACGATTCCACGCCAGCGCCGAAAGTTTCGTCCCTGCCGCGGAACCAAGCACCCGCTTGAGCGAACATCCGGGTGTCGCTGCCAGCTGCCCGATCGTGAGCACGTCGATTTCGGCCAGCCGTGTCCGCGTCGCCGGACCCACGCCCCACATCAAGTCGACCGGCAGGTGGTGAAGGAATCCGAGCTCCGTATCGGGATCGACAACGACAAGCCCGTCGGGTTTGGCCACTTGCGAAGCAATTTTCGCCAGATGCTTGGTGCGCGCGACACCGACCGAGATCGGAAGGCCAAGCTCCGCGCGCACGCGTTGGCGGATTGCCGTTGCGATTTCGGCAGGCGGACCGAACAGATGGGTGCAGCCCGCGACGTCGGCAAAGGCCTCGTCGATGGAGATCCGTTCGACGAGGGGCGTGAAGTCTCCCATCACCTTGATGGCGGCATCGCCCAGCCGTTGGTATTCCCGGAAATGCCCGCCGACAAAAATGAGCTGCGGACAGAGTTCGCACGCTTGCCGTCCCGGCATGCCGCCGCGGACCCCGAAGGCCTTGGCTTCGTAAGACGCGGCAAGCACAACCCCACCACCGACGGCAATCGGTTTGCCGCGCAGCGATGGATCAAGCAGCTGCTCTACCGAGGCATAGAACGCATCCAGGTCCGCATGGAGGATGGTGGCTGTCGTTGCCATCCGACCGTTCGCCCATGACGTTTCGACGAGGTTCTCGCAGAGAGAACATAATGAGAACAAGAACGCCTTGTGTCAAGCGATCGGAGACGCGCGGACATGCATCGGCATTCAGCCGTGATACGCAAACAGCTCGATCGGGTCATTGAAGCCGCGCACCGGATGTTCACCGACGCGTTCGAGATCGAAATCGCCTTCAACAGAGTCGGCGAACGCGCGAGACAGCAGCACCGTTTTCCCTAACTGCTTGGTGAGGGCTTCAAGACGCGACGCCATGTTGACGGCCGGACCGATGACCGTGAAGTCGAGCCGGCTGCGCGACCCGATATTGCCGTACATGACGTCGCCGACGTGGACACCGATGCCGTAGTTCAGCGGCGCACGGCCGGTTTCGCTGTTCTTTTCGTTCAGCGCCGTCATGGCCTGACGGGCCTCAGTCACGGCATGCAGTAGGTTTGCGCAGGCCGAGGGCTGGCTGAGCGGAAAAATGGCGAGCAGACCGTCGCCGATGAATTTCAGTATTTCGCCGCCATGCCGCGCGATCGGCTCCGACATCGCGTCGAAATAGCCGTTCAGGAGATCAATGACGTCATCGCGCGGCCAGTTGTCGGAGATCCGGGTGAAATCACGCAAGTCGCAGATCATGATGGCGGCGCGAACGGTCGTCCCGGTTCCGCGCCTGGTGGCGCCGGCCAGAATGAGTTCGCCGGCGTGCGAGCCGACATAGGTTTCCAGCAGCGTTCGCGCGAGCCGGTTCTTGACCCGGATTTCGCTGACCAGCGCCAGCACCGGCAACAGTTTCAACAGGGCGGCGATATGCGCGGCGTCGAAACCACCTGGCCGGTCGGTTGCAAAGGTCACGATGTGCCGCTTGCCGAGCGTATGGTACAGCGGCCACGCCACATAATCGGTCAGGCCTTTCGCCCGCATCTCGTCATAGACGGCGTGCTTGCGGCCGAGCGAAGGATCGCGCTCGAGATTCTCGCGCACCTCGGTGACACCGTCATGGATTTCGTTGGCGGGACTGCCGATATATTCGGATCGCTCCTGGACATCGTAGTCAACGCGCGCAATCTCGGCCTCGCGCATCCCGTCTTCCCACATGATCCGGGCGCCAAGCCATTGCGGATGGTGGATCAGGATATGAAGCGTCGCCCGTTTGACGGGAATGCCGGCATGCTGGAGCCGGACACAAAGCTCACCGAAAATATTGTCGATGAAGCGCTGATCGCGCGTGCCGTTTGTCAGCCAGTGCACGACGTCGCCGTCAGAATGCGCTGTAACGGGATCGATATTCGGCGGCGCGTCCATATTGGCTCCCGAGTTGTGACCTGGATCGACGGTACGGGATATGTCGTGTCCCCATCCGACAGCGTCAATGCAGTCCGCCGCAATCCGGATGCACGTTTTCGGGAGATCGATAGTTGCCGCGTGTTCAGCGCGGGAGGACGCGGCGGCAACACTCCGAGCATAGCCTTCCAGTTCGGGTAGGACGCCTTGGGACTGTGCCGGATCATCTCGTGGAAGACGCGCTCCTTGGTCTCGAAATAGAAATGGATCGTCCCCTTGGTTGCGGATGCGCGGGCGGCGACGTCCTCGCCTCGTAGCCGTTCCTGACGAATTCCTCGAAGGCCACATCGAGGATCGCGGCAGGTCGTTGCGCTGTCGGCGGGCCGTTCCTTCGTCTTCATCTCAACGCCCATTCACGTAGAGTATCTAAATACCTTCAATACACTGTTGACTTTCGAGTCAGTCAACTTTAGTAAGTGATTACTCACTTGATTGGTCGGATGTGTCTTATGGCGTCAAAGTGGCCCTGTTGCCGGCGGTGCGTCCGGATGCGTGCGAGGGAATCCGGTCCAGGCCGGAGCAGCGAGAGCCGCGGCCGTCCAGCAATCGCGGGCGCCTGACGGAGCGAATGGTCGCCGCATCCCGCCGTGCCGAATGGCGAAGCGACACCCGATACGCGGCGGGTTGCCCCTGAGCGCTCACTTCCAATCCGGAAATGTCATGAACTGCATCGGTCTTCGGACATTCGTAGCCTTGGCCATGGTTTCAGCGCTCAGCCTTCTCACCGCCGGATGTTCGTCGCTGCCGAGGACGCCGCATAGCGTTGCGGATGCATCCTCCGCGCGCGTCCTCGATCTGACGGATTTGCGCCGCTACGCCGACGAGCCCGCCGCCACGTTCCGGCAATATCCCGCACAGGCCATGCTGCGCGGACCCCGCACCTACCTTGCGTTATCCGGTGGCGGGGCCGACGGCGCCTATGGCGCCGGTGTGCTTATCGGCTGGACCGAGACCGGCAGGCGTCCTTCGTTCTCGATCGTGTCGGGTGTCAGCACCGGCGCGCTCATCGCGCCATTCGCGTTTCTCGGTCCCAGCCATGACGCGACCTTGCGCGAGCTCTACACCAGCGGCATCGCCGAGAGCCTGCTCGACGCCCCGAACCCGTTCAATGCCATCTTCGGGGCGGGCCTGTTCGGCAACGCCCGGCTGCGCGAACTGGTGGCCAAATATATCGATGCCGACTTCGTCGCGGCGGTCGCAGCCGAACACGCCAAGGGGCGGCGGCTGCTCGTCGTCACGACCAATCTCGATTCGCAGCGCACCGCGATCTGGGACATGGGACGCATCGCCGCGCTCCACACGCCCGCAGCATTGAATCTGTTCCGGGACGTCGTCGCCGCATCGGCGAGCCTGCCCGTGGTGTTTCCGCCGATGCTGGTGAGCGCCGAAGCGAACGGCAAGCGTTTCGAGGAGATGCACGTCGATGGCGGCGTGACCGCGCCTGTGCTGACGTTGCCGGAGGCCTACCTGCTGCACGATGCCAAGCCGGGCAAGCTGGACAATCTGCAGCTCTACATCCTGATCAACAACAAGGTGGACCGCGAATTCAAGCTGGTTCGGAATGCCACCGTCGAAATCGCCGCGCGGTCGTCATCGACGATGACGAAAATCCAGACCCGCTCGATTCTGTACAGCACCTATATCTTCGCCCGCCGCAACAAGTTCGGATTCAACCTGACTTACATCGAGGGCGATCAGCCGGCTTCGCCGACCTCCGGCTTCGACACCGCCTATATGCGCTCGCTGTTCCAGTACGGTTACGACAGGGCGCGCGGCAACCGTCTCTGGTCGGTATCCCCTCCGCCGGATGAACTGGAACCTGCGCCGATGTCCGGCGTCTCATCCACGCGGCATCTCGCCAGCGGCGATTGATGTCAGCCCCGACTTTCAATCCGGCACGTGCAAACAACGAAGGCAGCCGATGTCAAACAAGCAACGATTTGCGGTCATCCTTTTCTCCCTCCTCGCGCTTGCTCCGCCGTTTGCGATACCCCCGTTGTCGGCCACGCAGGCCGCTCAGGAGGAAGGCGCAGAGGGCGAGCGCATTCACCAGGAGGCGGTCAACCGCGAGCTCGAGGCATTCCGTGCAGCACAGCTATCACTGCGCCAGGCGATGGGAATCGCTGAAAAGCGGCACGCCGGTTCGAGAACCGCGGATATCAGCTTCGATGGCGCGTCGGGCTCCCCGGTCTATCGCGTGAAGACCGTCCAGGATAACCGTCTCTGGGAACATGCGATCGATGCGAAAACCGGCGACACGATCGGCGTAGAAACGGTGTCACACCTAAAGGACCTCAATCCGGACGACCGGAACAACGTCATGGCGCTGCGGACCGTCCGGCAAGAGCTGTCGGACGCCGTCATCATCGCGGAACAAGTAGCGTCGGGACGAGCCATTGGCGGAAGCCTGATGGACGACAATGGCAAACTCAATTTCGTCATCGTCGTGGTGAGCGGCGGCAGCGATCTGAAGCAGGTCGTTCTCGAACCTCCGCAAGCAAGAGGCCGGGCATCGAACCCCCGCCACGGATCGCGATGATTCGAGCACCTGCTGACATCTCATGCGCCGTCTCGCGCATGACGAAAGGTCTCGCCTGCGCCACGAAAGCGCTGCGTGCATTTCGCGTGCAAAACCGGGATTTTGCGGTGCCAGCGGACGCGTAGGCACCCGGCAATGAATATCTACCCCTCAGGCCCCTGAATTTTCTGTCTCTGGACGACAAATGGCGTTATGCGTCAAAAAAGTCCGCTCAGTTCAGCGAGGAGAAGATCTTGGGCCTCCGGGAAGACAAGAAGGACCGAACTCGGACACAGCTGCTTGAGGCAGGGCTCGACTTGATCCACAAGCGCGGGTTCGAGGAAACGACTGTTGCCGATATCGCCGCGGCAGTCAGCGTTTCGCCGCGCACCCTGCTGCGTTATTTTCCGACCAAGGAAGACGTCATCGTCAGCTGGGTGCAGGACGGCATGATGATCATCCGGGAGGAATTGAGGAGGCGGCTCAAGTCGGAGCCGCCCGTTGCTGCCCTTCTTGCCGCAGCGCGGGCCATGCTCGTGGATTTCGACGAGAAATCTCGTTTCTTCCTCTCCATCGAAACGGCGATCCGCTCCAACAAGAGCATTTCCGCGCGGAAGGAACAGATGATCGCCGAGTTGATCGATGAAGTCGCGCAAGTTCTCACCTCATCTGGCCGACGGGCGCCAATGCCTGGCATTGTCGCCTATACGGTCGCAGGGACGGTTTTTGGGCTCATTCGAGCGACGATCAGCAGCTGGATAGAGGGCGGGGGAGCGAAGTCGCTCCCTGATATTTTCGACCAAGCCGCCAAGGTCGTGCAGTTTGACAGAAATGTCACTAAGTGACATTTGTCATTGACTGACATAATTTTCCATGCAATTTTTCAATGAGGCACTGAGCCGCTTCATTGCGAAAATGCGTCGCCCATGCAGGGCGCGCTGCTGGGAGATATGGAATGTCCGTACAAGAGAAGATTGCGCTCGTCACTGGCGCAACCCGTGGCCTCGGTTTCGAAACGGTTCGTCAGCTTGCGCGAAAAGGCGTGTTTGTTCTTCTCGGCGCGCGCGATCTAGCCGCCGGCCAGGAAAAGGCTGAAGCCCTCCGCTCGGAGGGTTTAGCGGTCGATGCGATCGAAATCGATCTCAATCGACCGGACACGATTGACGCTGCCGCGTCCACGATCGACGCGCGGTTCGGCAAGCTCGACATCCTGGTAAACAACGCCGGAATCCTGCTGCTCGACACCGACGATTTTCCGAGCGTGGCCCCCCTCGAAACCCTGCGCGAATCGTACGATGTCAATTTCATTGGCACGGTAATCGTGACGCAGAAACTATTGCCTCTGATCCGCAAGGCAAGCAGCGGCCGTATCGTCAACCTCTCCAGCAGCGTGGGTTCGCTTTGGTGGACCGGTGATATCAACAATCCAAATCCCGGCGTCAAATGGCTTGGCTATGCCGCCTCGAAAGCAGCCGTCAACATGCTGACCGTGCAACTTGCCTTCGAGTTGAAGGATACGCCGATTAAGGTGAATTCTGTCTGCCCCGGCTACGTCATGACGGATTTGAACAGAGGCGGCGGCTACATCACCATCGAGGATGGCGTCAAGGCATCCGTCAAATATGCCTTGTTGGATGACGCCGGACCCACAGGCCAGTTTTTCAACATCGACGGCCCCATCAACTGGTGATGACCGGCCAACAATCTCGCAGTCGCGATCTTCCTCCGGACGAACAGGCTAGGCCTGACCGTGGCTAGATAGCTTAAAAGGCGGCTTCCTGGTACGTCGCGCCGAAAAGCGCGGCACGTCCATCGTCAATCTGTAACTGACTTGAATTGTGCGCAAGAAAGACACCTTCCATGCGTGGACATCTGTGGGGAAACGTTGTCGTCTGGCTGCTTGCAGCGTTCTTCTTGGTCGGGGCTTTCGGCAATACTTTCGTCAGCACGGAGATTGCCGCTGACTATGCCCGCTGGGGCTATCCGGAGAACTTTCATTATCTGACCGCGTTCCTCGAATGCACGACAACCGTCATGCTGATCCTCAAACCTCTCCACCTTTACGGATCGCTGCTTGGCGGCGCCGTCATGCTGGCCGCTGCGGGGACCGTTGTATCCCATGGGGAATATGCGCATGCAGTTCCCCCTTTGGTCGTCCTGGGTGTTTGCGCGTTCGTTGCTGTTCTGACGGTCAGATCAAAGCGGTCACTGCAGCAATGACCGCAAATCCATAGAACGTGAGGACATGACGAAGTTGGATCACGCCGCCGGACCGATATTGGAGGCATGTCGCAACGAAACGAACAGACACGACAAGCAGCAGCGACAAAACCCTTTCGACCATGATCAGGACAACGCAGCAATCAGATCGTCGGCGCGGGTCACCATCGCCACGTTCTGGATCGCGTAGTTCACCGCGGCGATGTGCCATTCGGCATTCATGGTCGAGCAGCAATCCTCAGGCACAACCATGTAGAATCCCTTGTCCGCGCCAGTGCGGGCGGTATGTTCGATCGACATGTTGGTCCAAGCGCCGGTGACAATGACGAAATCGCGTCCAGCCGATTTCAGCATGGCCTCTAGTCTTGTGCCTTCCCAAGCGCTCATCCGCATCTTCTCCACCACCTGATCGCCAGCTTGCGGCTCCAGCCCCGGTACCGGCGCAGCGCCCCAAGTGCCGCGCACCAGTGCTTTTGCATCGATCAATCCCTCGAACAGTGGCGCATTCGCTGTCACGCCGGGCGCGCCCGGCTCGACCACGAACCAGACGTGAATCACCAGGACGCCGCGGGCACGCGCGGCCTCCGCGAGCCGCTTTGCGTTGGCGATGGCGTTTTGTTCGCGGCAATGCGCCGGCGAGCCTGATGACGCAAAGGCGCCGCCGTCCATCACCACGTCGTTTTGCATATCCTGAATGATCAGCGCGCAGCGCATCGGATCGACCGCGTAACCCGGCTCGGCGAGCTGGGCTGCGGACCGGTTGACAGTCGCCACCGGAGCCGGTGCCGGCCGGGCTGCGGCCGGCGCGTTCTGGCCGGCACGCATATAGGGCTCGTTGCGCGGTCCAACCTTCACCGGCACCGCATAGACCGAATGCGTCGCAGTGATGTAGAGCGTGCGCCAATCCGGCCCGCCCCAGGTCATATTGCTGACCAGTTCGGGAACGCGCAGCTTGCCGATCAATCTGCCGTCCGGCGCATAGACCCAGATCCCGCCCGGCGCCGACACCCAGACATTGCCGAGCGCGTCGCATTTCATGCCATCCGGCACACCGGGCTCGGTGGCCGAGACGATGTTGGAGGCGAACACCCGGCCGTTGCGGAGGCCGCCAGCGGCATCGACGTCGAACACGCGGATCAGATGCTTGACGGTATCGTTGACGTAGAGCCGATGCTCGTCCGGCGAAAAGCACAACCCGTTCGGCTGATCGAACAGATTGCGGTCGACCAGCAATTCCGGTGGGCCACCGCGGGGCGGTACGCGATAGACACCCTGGAAGCCGAGCCGGCGCGGCCGTTCGACGCCATAGACCGGCATCCGGCCGTACCACGGATCGGAAAAATAGATCCCGCCGTCGGACTTGACGCAGACATCGTTCGGCGAATTCAGCTCCAGCCCGTCGAAATGCGACGCCAAGATCTCGCGCCGCCCGTCGGGGCGTTCTCGCACCAGCGTGGAGGTGGCGTGCTCGCAGACGATCAGGTTCAGCCCGGCATCATAGGTCATGCCGTTGCACTTGTTGGCCGGACGCATCGCCTCGCGAATGCCCTGCCCGTCGAGACGGCGGCGCACGTCGCCCGGCATGTCGGAGAACAGAAGATCATGCGCCTTCGGATGCCAGATCGGGCCTTCCGTGAACTGAAAGCCAGTGCCGGCCTGCCGCACCGGCGCCCACAGGTCGATCAGTTCGGCAAAGGGCGGCCGCAGCGCGATATGCGTGGTCATCGCTGGTCTCCGAAACTGCCGCTCACGCTGCAAACCAATTGCGTGACGGCAGCGATTGCACGATCGGTCCCGGCACCGCCATGTCGAGCCGTCCCACGACCTGGCCGTGCTCGATCTTGGCGGGCTTGTCATGCACCGGCAGCAGGAAGCGCGAGCCGGAAAGCAGCCGTTTGATCGCGGCCTTCTCCTCGCGCTTGGTGTTGCCGTGGTTGCCGGTGGTGCGGGGCTCATTGTGATGCAGTTCGTGGAAAGGATTCACGATCTGGTCGTTGAAATCATAGATCACGTCGCCGCATATGGTGGCGCGGCCCTCGGCGGTCTCGACATGGATGTTCATCGAGCCTTCGGTGTGAGCGCCCGCCGCATCGACGGTGACACCGGGGCAGACCTCGATCGGGCCGGACAGTTCGAGATCTTCCAGCCGCAGCGCGTGGCGGGTGTGCAGCCGGTCGATCAGGTGCTTGATGTCAGGCGCCGGATATTGCGGATGCATCAGGCCCGACACCGAATATTCCAGTTCGCGCCGGTTCAGCAGCACCGTCGTGTTCATCGGGAACAGCTCGTCCTTACCGGCATGGTCGATGTGGAGATGGGTGTGCATGACGTAACGCACATCACCCATCCGCACGCCATGCCTGGCGAGCTGGTTCTCGATCATGTTCTCATGGTGCTGCAGCCCGCGCATGCCCAGGCTTTCCATGATCTGATTGTGGCGATAGCCGGTATCGACCACCATCGGCCACGGACCTCCGAGGATCAGGAAGCCGTAAGTGTATACCCGCCTGGTGCGCCCGCAATCGCGCCCCAGCACGAGAAAGCTGGATTCCAGTTCAATGTCGCCGTAGTCCAGGATCTTGATTTCGAGCGCCATGTGATTGTTTCCCCTCGTTGGATCTCGTTGTTTTCTGAAATCAAGCCAGCCGGTAAATGCCGGCGGCGGTATCGTGAAAGATCGCCTGACGGTCGGCGACGGACAGCACCTGCGTCGCCACGCGATAGGCCTCGAACAACGCCTCGTAGCGGGTCCAGAGCTTTTCGATCGGAAAGTTCGAACCGAACATGCAGCGGCCCGCGCCAAACAGCCGCACGGTTTCACCGACCACGAAACCGATATGCGCCGGGTCGTTGCGATGCAGGAAGGTGCCGAGGCCGGACAGCTTCGCCACGACGTTGGGCCGTTGCGCCAGCAGCGCCATGCCGGTGCGCCAGGCCTCAAGGCCGGCCGGCGACAAATCCTCCAGCATGCCGGCGTGCTGCAAGACGAAGCTGACGCCGGGACAGGCATCGGCAAGCTCGGCCGCACCAGCCATTTGCGGCGCGAAGACCTGCAGATCGAAGGCCCAGCCATATTCGCTCAATCGCGCGATGTTGCGCCGGAGCGTGGGATCGCGCGCCAGATCCGGGCCCGATGCGAAACGGTATTGCGGATTTTCGTGCCAGTGCAGCTGCATCCTGACGCCGCGCACCAGCGGGAATGCCGCCAACTGCTCCAGCTGAGGCCGCACGTCCTCCGCGGTGAAATCCGCATAGGCGACGATGGCGTACGGCCAGCCGGTTTCCCGCGCGGCGTCGGTGACATAGCGGACCTCATCGAGGAAACGCGCCGGTGCCCAGTTCGCCTGCACGTAGACCGACCGCGTGACGCCGGCGGAGGCAACATCCGCCAGATATTCCGCGATGGTGTAGTCGCGGCGGATCGGCTCGTAGGGGCCAAAGATTCGCGGCAGCATCGGACCGAGCAGCCAGGGCAGATCCTGCTGCCGCCAGATGTGATGATGCGCATCGACGCAGCCAGACGCAGGCTTACTCATCGGGCGGCCCTCCGTCGCGAGAGATCGAGAACGTGCCGGCAGAGCCGCTCCGTGGTCGCGCCATTGGCGACGCTGTCGAGCATCGGCAGAACCGCGCGCAGTGCAGCGGTCTCCGGGCGATAATCGGCCGCGGCGGCAAGCGGCGTCAGCCAGTCGATCCGCCAGGCGCGCGCGGCGAGATGGCCGACCGCACGGATCATCTGCGCCGGATCGCCGCGCTCAAGCCCGTCGGACAGCACCAGCACCAGCGCGCCGCGGGCATAGCCGGCGAAGCGCGGCACCGCGAGGAAGGCGGCCAGCGCGTCGCCGATCCGCGTGCCGCCGTCCCAGTCGGCCACGAGGTCCGCCGCGGCGGCAAGCGCCTGCTCGCGGTTCTTCAGCCGCAGCGCACGGGTCAGCCGCGTCAGCCGCGTACCGAACGTGAACACCTCGACCCGGGGCGCGGCGTTGACCAGCGCATGGGCAAAACGCAGATGCGCGTCGGAGCGCGCCTTCATCGAGCCCGACACGTCGATCAGCAGCAGGATGGCGCGTGGCCGCAATTGGCGTTCGCGGCGGCGCAGCCGGATCACCTCGCCGTCGGTGCGGATGGAGTCCCGCAGCGAGCGCTGCAGGTCGAAGCCCCCGCCGCGCTTGGTGGAACGCATCCGATAGCCACGGCGGCGCGGCAGCCGGTCCGGCAGGTGCCGGCTGAAACGCGCCAGCTGCTGGCTTTCATCGTCCGGCCGCAGTGCGCGCCGCGACAGCGCCTCGCTGGCGGTCGCCGCCTGCCCGGTTTCGTTTGTCTCGTCCGACAGCGGCGCGTCATATCCGGCACCATCGTCCTGAACCTCCATCTTCTCGTCGCTTTCGGCGACCTGATCCGACAGCACGCCGGCAAGGCCGAGAAAATGCATATCGAACAGCAGGTCGAAATCGGGCTGCCGCTCGAACGGCGGCGCCAGCGTGGCAACGCCGGCGCGGCGGATGTCCTCGATATCGCGCGGGCCGAGCAGTTCGATCGCGCGCAGAAAAGCCAAACCCTGTTCCGGCGCGACCGAAAAGCCGTTGCGGCGCAGCAGCGCGATGAAATCGAGCAGCGGCCGCGCCGCGCGCGGTAGAGCTGATACCGTCATGCCGCGATCTCCGCGATAATGGCGTCGAGCCGCGGCGCGATGAAGGCGAGATCCTCCTCGTCCTTCAGCGCCACGCCGATCGCGCGGCGGAACGCGGCCGGCCACGGCGCGCCGGTTTTCGCCAACAGGGTCGCCGCCTCCGCCCAGTCGATCGCTTCGGCGACGCCGGGCGGCTTGGTCAGCGGCTCCTGCCGCAGCCGCCCGACCGCCGTCACGATCGCGCGTGCCGTGGCCTCGGCGACGGAGGACGCGCGCATCATGATGATCCGCGCCTCGCGCTCCGGATCCGGATAGGCGATGTAGTGATAGACGCAGCGGCGCCGCAATGCCTCGTGCAGATCTCGGGTGCGGTTCGAAGTCAGGATCACCACGGGGCGTTCATGCGCGCGCAGCGTGCCGCGCTCCGGAATCGAGATCGAGAAATCCGACAGGAATTCGAGCAGGAACGCCTCGAATTCCGGATCGGAGCGGTCGATTTCGTCGATCAGCAGCACGGTCGATTCCGGCCGGCGCAGCGCCGCCAGCATCGGCCGCTCGATCAGGAAATCGTCACGATAGATGTCGATCGGCTCATCGCCGGCCTGACGGATCGCGAGCATCTGGCGCGGGTAGTTCCACTCATACAGCGCGGCGGCGGCGTCGATGCCCTCATAGCATTGCAGCCGGATCAGCTGCCGCCCCATGATCCCGGCGATCGCTTTGGCGGCCTCGGTCTTGCCGACACCGGGCGCACCTTCCAGCAGCAGCGGCTTGCCTAGCGCGAGCGCGAGATAGCCGGCCGTGGCGAAGCCGTCATCGGCGAGGTAATAGGCCGCGCGCAGGGCCTCGGCCAGTTTCTCCGGCCGATCGATCCCTCCGACACTTCCGCGCACCGCCATCCCGATGTCCCCTATGCGCGCCGGGCTTGCGGCCGCGCGCCGCCCTGCGCTTTCAGCGCACGCAGGATTTTTTCCGGCGTGATCGGCAGCGTATCGATCCGCACACCGATGGCGTTGAAGATCGCGTTGGCGACCGCCGGCAGCACCGGATTGGCGCACATCTCGCCGGGACCCTTGGCACCGAACGGACCGTCCGGCGCCGGACGCTCCAGCACCGTGATGTCGTGCGGCGCGATGTCGCCGGGGCCGGGCATCAGATATTCGTTGTAGTCGCGGCCGCCATGTTCGGGGTTTGGATAATACGGCTCCGGCGTCTCGTAGAGCGCGTGGCTCATGCCCATCCAGGCGCCGCCGACCAGTTGCTGCTCGACCATTTTCGGATTGAGCGCGCGGCCGAGTTCATAGGCGCTGGTCAGTTTGTTGACCTTGACGTCACCGGTTTCGTCGCAGACTTCCAGATCGACGACGAGGCAGGCATGGGCATAGGCGGTGACCGGCGACATCTCGCCGGTCTCCGGATTGACCGTCGAGAGCGGGATCAGAAAGATGCCGCGGCCAGAGATCGTCTTGCCCTGCTTGAACTGCGCCGCCTGCGACGCGGCCTTGACGGTGATCGATTTCGACGCCGCACCGCGGACATGGATGTTGCCCTTGCCGTCAGTGACGAGGTCGTCGGCATTGACCTCGAGCTCCTCGGCGGCGGCCTCCAGCAGCACGCCCCGCGCCTCCTTTGCCGCGACGATCACCGCATTGCCGACACGATGCGTTCCGCGCGAGGCGAACGAGCCCATGTCGTGCGGACCGGTATCGCTGTCGGCGGTGTCGACATAGACATCCTCAATCGGCACGCCCAGCGTTTCCGCCGCGATCTGCCGGCTGACCTGCTTCATACCCTGCCCGAGATCGATCGCCGACAGCGCCACGGTGAATTTGCCGTCCGGATTGGCATGGACCAGCGCCTGACTGGGATCGCCGCCGAGATTCATGCCGATCGGGTAATTGATGGAGGCCATTCCGCGCCCCTGATGCCGTGCCATCTCAACGCCTCCGTGTGAACACTGACGAGAACCGCGCCGCGCCGTGCTGGGGCGTCGCCGGCGCGTTGGGAACCGGCGGGGCCGGAGCCGGCAGCGGCGCGGCGGCGGCCGGCTGCGATGGATAGTTCGGCAGCGGTGCTGCCGGCTGATGCGCCGGTGGCGGCTGATAGACGGTCACGGCAGGAGGAGGCTGATAGGCCGGAAGCGGCGCCGCGCCCGGCGTCAGCTGCGGCGGCGCCTGCCGCGTCTCCGGCCGGCCGATCCGGCCGCTCTCATCGGTCACGGTCGGCGGTATAGCCGCGCGCGCGCCGCCGCCACCACTCAGCGACGAGGCGCGCCGCGCCGTCTCGCTCAGCGGCCAGTTCACCTTCTCCGCCACGACCTGCACGCATTCGATCAGCGCGGTGTTGTGGGCGACGCGGCGATGCGCCTTCATGTCGCCGTCGCGATAGGCGTTGAGGATGCGGAACTCCATCGGGTCGATGCCGACCAGATGCGCCAGCTTGTCCATCTGCACCTCGATCGAGAAGTCCACCCCGGTGACACCGAAACCGCGCATCGCGGTGGCCGGCACGCGGTTGGTGAAGACGCAATAGGCGTCGCCGCGCACATTCGGGATCGTGTAGGGCCCCGGCATGTGCGCGACGCATTTGACCACGCCATAGCTGGTCAGCCGCGTGTAGGCGCCGGCATCGAAATAGGAGGTGATCTGCCGCGCGACGATACGGCCGTCGCGCATTACGCCGTCCTTGATGACGTGCCGCTCGGCCCCGCGCGGCGAGGCGAACTGCATCTCCTCCTCGCGCCCCAGCACATAGCGGACCGGCCGCCCGGTGAGGATCGCGCCGAGCACCGCCAGCGGCTCGGTCAGCGAGTCGACCTTGCCGCCAAAGCCGCCACCGACAGTGCCGCCGATGAAATGCAGCCGGTTGGATTCCAGCGCGAGGATCTTGGCGGTGGTGCCGAGCGAGAAGAACAGACCCTGCGCGCAGGAATGCACGACGTAACGGTTGTTGGTTTCGGGCGCGGCGATGGTGCCGTTGGTCTCGGTCGAGGCGTGCTCGATCGGCGACATCTGATAGCGCTCCTCAAGCACGTGATCGGCGGTGCGGAACGCCGCCTCGACATCGCCGAAGCGCAGTTTCTGATGGTCGTATTTGTCGTGATACTCGAAATAGTTTCCCGGATAGGTCTCGTTGACGACGACCGCGCCCGGCTTCAGCGCCTCCTGCACGTCGAACACCGTGGGCAGCGGATCATAACTGACCCGAACCAGCTTGACCGCGGCCAGGGCTTCCGCCTCGCTATCGGCAATGATGGCGACGATCGGCTCGCCCTTGTAGCGCACCTTGTCGACCGCCAGCGTCGGCTCGTCGTCCTTGCCGAAATCGATCAGGCTGAGCAGCGTGTTCTTGTTGAGCGGAACGTCCTGCCCCCGGATCACGCGTTTGACGCCAGGCGCGCGCTCCGCGGCTGTCACGTCGATGCTCCGGATCCGGGCGTGATGGTGCGGGGAGCGCACGACCTTCAGATGCAGCAGGCCGTCAAAGCCGTGATCGTCGAAGAAGCGGGTGCGGCCAGTGACATGCCCCAGCATGTCCTGGCGCTGCTCGCCCTTGCCGATCACGTTGAGATTGTCGTCACGCTCGTCGGCGAACAGATCCTTGCGAAACTCCAGCATCGGGATCTCCTCAGGCGCGGCGGACGCCGCGCTGCTGCGCGGCGGCCAGGATGGCGTTGATGATCGGCTCGTAGCCGGTGCAGCGGCAGACATTGCCGGCGATCGCCTCGACAACTTCGACCCGCGTCGGGTTCGGATTGCGGTCGAGCAGCGCCTTCGCCGCCATCAGCATGCCCGGCGTGCAGAAACCGCATTGCGCGGCGAAATGCTCCATGAAAGCCGCCTGCAGCGGATGCAGGGTCGGCCCGTCGGCAAGCCCGCTCGCGGTTTCGATCGATCGCCCCTCGCAGGTGACACTGAGCGTGAGGCAGCCCAGTCGCGGCTCGCCATCGACCAGCACGGTGCAGACGCCGCAGGTGCCCTGGCCGCAACCGAACTTCGGGGCGAAATCGCCAAGCCCGCGCCTTATCGTGCCGAGCAGCGTTTCCGCCGGCTCGACGAACACCGCGCGATCAGAGCCGTTGAGGCGAAACTGTACAGGCATCCGGGCCATTCTGCGTTCCTTCAGGATGTCTCGCCGGCAAGCAGCCGGCCGAGATGCACAGGCAATACTTCGCGGCGATACCATTCCGACGCGATCGCATCGGTCGCGGGCTGCGTGCCCTCGAGCGCCGCGGTCTTCGCCGCGGCAATGGTGGCCGCATCCAGGCTGCGGCCTTCCAGTACGCGCTCGACCGCCTTGGCGCGCAGCGGCGTCGGCCCCATCGCGCCATAGGCGACCCGCGCGCCGCTGATCCGTCCGGCGTTCTGCGGCAGATGCGCCGCGATCGACAGCACCGAAATACCCTTCGGCCGCACGCGCGCGACTTTGACGAAACGAAACCCATCGGCGCCGGCCGGGCGGCTGAAGCCGACCGAGGCCACCAGTCCCACCCCTCCCCGCGCCCGGTTCGCCAGCATCTCCTCGAGCGGCATTACCCGCGCGCCGCCGAAACCGGCATGCAGCGTGACCACGGCTTCGAGCGCCAGCAGCGCGGTGGTGAAATCGCCATAGGGCGTCGCGGCGAACAGATTGCCGCCGATGGTCGCGGTGGTCCGCACCGCGGGACCGCCAATGCCGCGCGCCGCCGCATGCAGGTAGGACAGGTCCCGGCTGGCCAGCACCATCGCCATGGTGACGCCGGCGCCGAGTTCGACGCGTGCACCGCCGGTGTTCATCGCCAGCAGCGCCGGATCGACCGCGCGCAGCAACGTGCCCTCCGTCATCACACCTTCGTTGATGTCGCGCACCAACAGCGTGCCGCCGCCGAGCAACTGGGCGCCGCGGTCGCTGGCGAGGATACTCGCGGCTTCCTGTAACCCCTGCACGATGCGTACGTTGACGGGCATGGCGTTTCCTAACTAGCGAGTTCGGGCAGCTGGCGGACCGCCGCGATGCCGTTCGAATAGACTTCGTTGCCGACGAGCTCGGCCAGCTCCGCCTCGCGCCCGGCCGGCGTGGTGAACCGGCCCTCCCAATGCCAGAAACTGCGATTACCGTCGGTGACCGGCAGCAGCCGGACATGGGCGACGTAGTTGAACAGCGGAATCGGCGTCTCCAGCAGGCAATAGCTGAAGGTCATTTCCAGATCCGACAGCGCTAACAACTGCTCGCGCAATTCGGCGCCGTCCTGCATCGTGAAGCGGCGGACGCAGCCGATCTTGTCGGACGGATAGCCGCGCTCGATCGTGCTCTTGGCAACGATCGGATGCCAGGATTCATGACCGTTGAAGTCGCGCAGCACCGCCCACAGCCGCTCGACCGGCGCGTCGATGATGGTGCTGCGAACCACCCGCGGCATGTTCAGGCTCCAAAGGCGCGGTTGAGCGCGTCGAAACCGGTCTGGAACACATTGCCGCCGACGCCACCGACCAGCTCTGCTTCCAGTTCCGGCGCGCAGTCGAAATCGGCGCTCCATTCGATGAAGGTGCGGTCCTGGTCGGTGACCGGTGTCAGCCGCAGCGAGGCGACGTAGTTGGTCAGCGGCATCGGCGAATCCAGGATCGAATAGGTGCAGACCATGTCGAAGTCCGACAGGCCGAGCAGTTTTTCGCGCAGCCGGTCGCCATTGCGCAGCGCGAACGCACGGACGCAGCCGACCTTATCGGCCGGCTCGCCGTTCTCGATCCGGCTCTCCGCGATGCCGGGGTGCCAGTTCGGCAGGCCGTTGAAGTCGCGCACGCGCGCCCAGACCTTGGCCGCCGGCGCATTGATGACACTGGATACGTAGACGCGGGCCATCCGATTACTCCTTGCCCTTGCCTTTGTCGCCGCGGCCCGACGGCTTGCGTTCGCCTGGATCCGTGTCCGCTGGCCCGTCCTTCGCCTTCGGCGGCTGGGCCTCCTTGCCGACGCGCTGCATGTCACTGGCCTCGCGCATCAGCCCGCCCATCTTGGCGAGGTTGCCGCCCTCGATCCCGATTTCCTTCAGCACCTGATCGATCAGCGGCGCCTGCACCCGGTAGCGCAGCGCCGACTCGATCACCTCATCGGTCGGCGTGCGCGCGGTGCCGCCGCCGTTGCCGGCCATGCCGCCGAGTCCATCGACATGCAGGATGCGGATGCCTTCGATCTTCTCCATCGGCTTGACACTTTCGCGGACGATACCCTCGATCCGATCGAGCAGACGGCGCCGGAACAGGCCGTAGCGGGCCTCGTCGGTGAGCGCGTTCTCGGCCTCGTAGAGCAGCTTCTGCGCTTCCGCATCGACCGCAGCGCGGATCGCATGGGCCTCGGCCTCGATGCGCTTCTCGTCGGCGTTCTTCCTCGCCAGCATGACTTCGACCGTGGCACGGCGCTTGGCGTTCTCGCTTTCGCGCACCGTCTTGACGATCTCCTCGGCTTCCACCGCCTTGGCCTTCGCCATCTCCGCTTTCACCTGGGCTGCGGATTCCAGCAGCGACTTCTCGAAGATCGCAATCGCCTTGTCCATCACCGCGCTCTCGACCTCACGCTCGCGACCGACCTCGAGCTTGCGCAGGTCGAGGTCGCGGCCGACACGAGCCTCGTCGAGGCCGCGCTCGGAGGCGATGCGCGCACGTTCGATGTCCTCGCGCGCGGCGATCTCGGATTCCTGCAGTGCCTGGTTGCGCGCGATATCGAGCTGTTCGAGCGCCTTGCGGCGCTCCAGCCGCGCCACCTCCAGTTCGCGCTCGCGCGTAATGTCGACCTTCTCGACCTCCTGGCGCGCATTGATCTCGGCTGCGCGCACCGCACGGTCGGAATCAACCCGCTCGATCCTCCGCGCAGAGGTCGCGATAACGCGTTCCTCCTCGGCGATCTCGATGGTCTTCTTCTGATCGATCTGCAGCACCTCGCGGCTCTTCGACGCCGCGATCCGCCCCTTGTCGATCGCAAGCTCAGCCTCGATGCGGCTGACCTCGACCGCGTCGCGCTTCTTGATCTCGGCGGTCTCGATCGCCTTGGCGCGGTTGATGTCGAGGTTGCGGATTTCCAGATCAGAGGCGATGCGGGCGGTCTCGGTCGCCTCGCGGGCGGCGATTTCGGCACCTTCGAGTGTCTGGGTCCGCGCGATCTCCTGCGATCGAGTTTCCTGTTCGGCGAGGATGCGATGCGCCGCGATTTCCTTCTCGTTGGCTATCCGCGCCGCTTCCACTGCATGCAGGGCGGCGATCTCGGCCTCATCGATCGCCTGGTTGCGGGTAATGGTCAGCGCCCGGACCCGTTCCTCCTGGACGATGCGGGCGGACTCCACCAATTCCTTCGAAGCGATGGTCTCCTGCTGGACGGTGCGGTCGCGGACGATCTCGCGCGCCAGCCGCTTTTCCTCCGCGGCGAGGCGACTGGCGATGATGGCACTGTTGCGGGCGATTTCGGCAGTTTCGGTGGCGAGCCGCGCGGCGATGTCGGCCTCCTCGATCGAACGCCGCTTCGCGATGTCGAGGCCCGAAATCCTCTGTTCGTTGGCGATCCGGTCGGTGCTGACGGACGCTTCCTGCGCGATCCGGGCGCGCTCGGTGGATTCGCGGGCGGCGATTTCGGCAGCCTGCAGCGCCCGCACCTGCTCGATTTCGCGCTCGCGGATCTCGCGGTCGGCGGCGATGCGGGTCTCCTTAATCAACTGATCATTGGCAATCCGTGCCTTCTCCACCGTCTCGCGCGCGGCGATCTCGGCCTGATCGACGGTCTGACTGCGCTCGATCTCGCGCTGGCGGACGTCGCGCTCGGAGGCAATCCGCGCCTCGCTGATGGCGCGCTCATTGCCAATCCGCGACTTCTCGATTTCCTCGCGCGCGTTGATCTGGGCCTGCTCGGCTTCGGTGTCGCGCATCGCACGCTCGCGGGCGATTTCCGCGCGCTGCACGGCGCGGCGCACCTCGACGTCGCGCTGCTGCTCCAGCCGCGCCAGCTCGCTCTCGCGTTCGATCTCTAGCGACTGCTTCTCCGCTTCGAGATTGCGCGAGCGGATCTTGATCATCGAATCCTGCTCGATGTCGTTGCGTGCCTTGCGCCGGCCTTCGATCTGCTCGATCAGATGGGTCAAGCCCTCGGCGTCGAAGCGGTTCGAGGCGTTGAAATATTGCAGGTCGGTCTGGTCGAGATTGGTCAGAGCCACCGATTCCAGTTCGAGTCCGTTTTTGGCGAGCGCCTCGGCGGCTGCCTCCTTGACCTTGGCGAGATAGACCCCGCGCTGCTCATGCATGTCCTCCATCGTCATCTCGGAGGCGACCGAACGGATCGCCGAGACGAACTTGCCGGACAACAGCTCGTGCAGCGTCTCCGGCTGCATGGTGCGCCGGCCAAGCGTCGAGGCCGCGAGCGACACTGCCTCGGGGGTGGCGCGGACGCGGACGTAGAAGTCGGCGTCGATGTCGACCCGCATCCGGTCGCGGGTGATGATGGCGCCGTCCTGGCCGCGATGCACCCGCATCTGCAGCACGTTCATGTTGACCGGTGTGATGTCATGGATGAACGGCAGCACGAAGGCGCCGGCATCGATCACCACTTTCTCGCCGGCAAGACCGGTACGGACGAACGCCGCCTCCTTCGACGAGCGGCGGTAGAGCCAGTTCACCAGATAGACGACGATCGCGATCACGATGATCGCGACGATCAGCCAGAGAATGAGCGCTCCGATCAGCTGGCCTGACATATCTGTTCTCCCTCTACAAAGTGCTGTCGCATGGTCCGTTCAGCTGCGGCTGATGGCCTTGAATTTCCGGGTCTGCTCGCGGATCGCGACTTCGACCGGCAGCCGCTCCATCGAGGAGGCGCCGTAGAAGCCATGGCAATGCCGCGAGTTCTTGATCACGAATTCGGCGTCCGAAGGTTCTGCGACCGGGCCACCATGCACGAGGATGATCGCATCGGGCTTCACCGCGAGCGCCGCCGCCGCCCAGGTGTCCAGCATGGCCGGAACATCCTCGAGCTTCAGTGCGGTTTGTGCCCCGATCGCGCCGCCGGCGGTCAAGCCGAAATGGCAGACAATGATGTCAGCCCCCGCGCCCGCCATCGCTGCGGCATCGTCGGCCGAGAACACATAGGGCGTCGTCAACAGGCCCTTGGCGCCGGCCAACGCGATCATCTCGACTTCGAGCGCGTAGGACATGCCGGTTTCCTCCAACCCGATGCGAAAGCTGCCGTCGATCAGTCCGACCGTCGGAAAGTTCTGCACGCCGGAGAACCCGGCGGCTTTCACCTCGTCGAGAAAGCGCTCCATGCTGCGGAACGGATCGGTGGCGCAGACGCCGGCCAGCACCGGAGTTTTCTTCACGACCGGCAGCACCTCCGCGGCCATCTCCATCACGATCGCATTGGCGTCGCCATACGGCATCAGGCCGGACAGCGAACCGCGCCCGGCCATCCGGAAACGGCCGGAATTGTAGATCACGATCAGGTCGATACCGCCGGCTTCCTCGCATTTGGCCGACAGGCCTGTGCCGGCGCCGCCGCCAACGATGGGCTCGCCGCGCGCGATCATGTCGTGAAACCTGGAGAGAAGAGCCTGCCGATCGATCGCTGCCATGCTGTGATCCCCTACCGGCCCGCGGCGCGTGCGCGCGGCCGTGCGCCTTGCAGCGCGCGAAAATGCTGCACCAGCGCGGCCGCAAACGCCGGGCTGTTGATGTGATGCGGAACGCGAATGAGCTGGCGCGACGCCGTCTGCCGCACGCTCGCCTCCAGCGCGCCGAACAGCGCCTCGCGCGCCGCAGTGTCGAAGAACGGCTTGCCCGCCTCGTCGAGCGCCGAAACCCCGCCCTCCGGCAGCAGAAAGCGCACCGGGCCTTCCATCAGATTGAGCCGTTCACCGATCCAGCGGCCCATCGCGGCATTCTCCGCAGGCAGTGTCCGCATCAGCGTGACCTGCGGATTGTGCTGATGAAGCAACCGCGTCCGGTAGCGCTCGGGGACGCTGTCGGGCGCGCCGAAATTGACCATGTCGAGCGCGCCGACCGAACCGACATAGGGAATCCGGGTGCGGATGATGGCGCCGAACCGATCCTCGGTCGCCGGAAACACGCCGCCGAACAACAGGTCGGCGATTTCGGTGGTCGAGACGTCGATCACCGCCGGCACCAGGCCGCCATCGACCAGCTTCTCCATCGACTGGCCGCCGATGCCGGTGGCGTGGAACACCAGGCATTCGTAGTCGTCGCCGATCAGTTTCGTGACCTGCTGCACGCAAGGCGTCGTGACGCCGAACATCGTGAGGCCGACCAGCGGCCGCTCACCGCCGGCATGGCGGCGCGGCGGCGGCGCCTTGCTCGCCTCGAGCCGCGCCTTCGCCATCCCGGCCATCGCCTG
The DNA here is from genome assembly GCF_018130145.1 of Bradyrhizobium sp. AUGA SZCCT0176. Classification (GTDB taxonomy): domain Bacteria; phylum Pseudomonadota; class Alphaproteobacteria; order Rhizobiales; family Xanthobacteraceae; genus Bradyrhizobium. Next base: position 262,363 of record NZ_JAFCMB010000009.1, read on the forward strand.
TGCGCCGTTCGCCAGCACCTGTCGCGAAATCGCATTCAGTCCCTGAACGTCGGTGACGGAATACATCATCATGATATCGGAGGGACCGACATAGGCCCTCGTGTTGCCGGAGGCGACGGTCGAGATCATCAGCTTCGGCACGCCGACCGGCAGCGCCCGCATCGCCGGCGTCGCCAACGCCGTGGCGCCGGAGCCGCCGGCAGAAATCAGGCCGAGCAGCCTGACGCCGTCGCGGCCGGACTTGCCCTTCACCCAGGTCTCGAAAGCCTCCGCCATCGCCGCCACGGCGGCGCCACGGTCGGCATTGAACACCCCGGCGGAACCGCGCGGGTGATGCAGCGCGATCTCCAGCGGCGGCACATCCGCGCCGGAGATCCGGCCCGTGGTCGACAGATCGACCAGCTTCACCGGCAGGCCCGCCGCTTTGATGATGTCGGCGATGAAGCGAAGCTCCTCGCCCTTGGTGTCGAGCGTGCCGGCCACGGCGACGAATGGCTCGTTGAGACCACCTATGCTGCGCCCGACCTTGCGGTCGGATGCGGCGACCGCGGCCGCGACGGGCATGCGCGTCAGGGTGTGCGCCGATCCTTCGATCCGCGCCGCCGCAACATCGGGGCTCCAGCGGGTGGGCAGCACCGGGTTCGACAGGTAGACCCGGATCGGCGCATCGTTGCGAGCTGGCGCCGCTGCGGTCCGGCGGCCGCCGGGTTCACTCACGGAAGCAGGCGGCGGTTCGATCTCCTCGTGGCCATGGCGACCGACGCCGAGCAGGCGCTGCTGCAGATCGCGATCGGCTGCCAGCCGCGCCGCCTCGATAACGCGGTTGACCCGGCCGTTGACCATGATCGCGACCATGTCCGAGATCTCGGTTGCCACCCCGATGTTCTGCTCGATGACGAGGATGGCGACGTCGCCTTCCTCGCTCAGCCGCACCAGCATGTCCTCGACCTGAGCAACGATGACAGGCGCGAGGCCTTCGGTCGGCTCGTCCATGATCAAGAGCCGTGGATTGAGCAGCAACGCCCGCGAAATCGCCAGCATCTGCTGCTCGCCGCCGGAGAGCTGCGAGCCTGCATTGTTCTTGCGTTCGGCAAGCCGCGGAAAGGTGTCGTAGACCCGCTCCGGCGTCCAGCCGCCGCGCGGACCGCGTTGCGCCAGCCGCAGATGCTCGTCGACGCTCAGCGATCGCCACAGCCGCCGGCCCTGCGGCACATAGCCGATGCCGAGCCGGGCGATGTCGGTGGTGGAGCGGCCGACCAGTTCCTCACCGAACGCGGTGATCGAACCGCTCGACACCGGAACCAGACCCATGATCGCCTTGCACAGCGAGGTCTTGCCCATGCCGTTGCGGCCGACCAGGCTGAGCACACCTTCCTGCAGGGTCAAATCAACGCCCTGCAGCGCGTGCGACTGGCCGTAAAACAGGTTCAGCTCGCGAACCTGCAGCGCCGGCAGCGTGCCGCGTAGCGGCGGACCACGGTCAGTGCTGGGCATGACCGCCTCCGAGATATAGCTCCTGAACTTCCGGATCGGATTCGATCTCGTCGGACCGGCCTTCCTTGAAGATCCGGCCGTTGTGCATCATCGTCACGCTTTCGGCGACACGCAGCGCGACATCCATGTCGTGTTCGATAATGATGAAGCCGATGTGCGCCGGCAGCGATGTCAAAATCGTCACCAGATCGGCGCGCTCGGTCGGCGATAGGCCCGCCGCAGGCTCGTCGAACAGCACGAAGCGCGGCGCGCCGGACAGCGCCAGCGCTATTTCAAGCTGGCGCTGCTGGCCATAGGCCAGCTCGCCGACCAAGCGGTCCTTGTCGTCGGTCAGGTGCACAGCCTCGACCAGTATTTCCGCTGCTTGCACGAGTGCATCGTCGGGGCGGGGCCGGACCAGCGAGAAACGGTTTCGCGAAACACCGCAGCAGGCCAGATAGACATTGTCCATCACGCTCAGCCCGGTGAAGAGCGAGGATATCTGGTAGGTGCGGCGCAAGCCCCGTCGGATTCGCTCATGGGGCGGGAAGACCGTCACATCCTCGCCAAAAAACCGGACCAGGCCCGCTGTGGGCAGAAAATCCCCGGTGATGCAGTTGAACAGCGTGGTCTTGCCCGCGCCATTCGAGCCGAGAACGGCCCGCCTTTCGCCCGGTTTCACCGAAAGCGTCACGTCCGAGATTGCGGCCAGCGCGCCGAACATCTTGGTGATGCCGCGCAGTTCCAGCGCATTGCCGGAGCTGGCATTGCCAGCCCCGGGCACGTTCATCCGGGAAGACACGACGGGCGCGTTCATGCCCCGCCTCCCGTCGTTGCGGCCTTGCGCGCCGCAAGCCCCGCGCGCCAGCGATCCCACAGGCCCAGCACACCATCCGGCGAGAACAGCACGATCGCCAGGAAGCCGATCCCGATGATCAGCTTGAAGCGATCCGCCGAGAATCCGAAAAAACCGAGAATGTCGGTCGAGAACACTTGCAGCAACACGTAGATGAAAGCGCCGATAAACGGTCCGAGCGGACGGCGCATTCCGCCGACTACCGCGACCACGAGCACATCGATCGCGGAGGAAATTCCGATCGTGCCCGGCGCGATCTGCGCATTCTGCCAGACCAGAAGAATGCCGCCCGTGGAGGCGAAAACGCTCGCCAGGGCGTAGGCCGCCACGCGATGGGCGGTCACGTTGAAACCCAGTGCCGCCATGCGACGCGGGTTGTCGCGCACGCCCTGAAGGGCGAGCCCGAAGGGTGAGCGCGCGAGATAGACGACTGCGCCGTAGCAAAGAGCGGCGCAAGCAAGGGTGAGGTAGTAGAAAGCCAGGGGATCGCGCCAGTTCACGCCGAAAAATTTCGGCGGCAACACGAGGTTGAACCCGGAATAGCCGTTGAAGACCGAGTAGTTCTGTCGTGTGAAATAGAAGAAGGCCGCCGCGATCGCGAGCGTGATCATGATCGTGTAGATGCCATCCGTGCGAACGGCGAGCGCGCCGGATATCGTCGCGAAAAGAGCTGCGATCAGGAAGGCGGCCGGAAGCACGATCCACCAGGAGAGGCCGAGACTGACATTGGCCGCGCCGGACGGCCCAAGGATTGCGACCATGTAGCCGGCCATTCCGGCAATCGACATTTGCAGCAGGCTCACCATTCCGCCATAGCCGGCGAGGAACATCAGGCTGAGCCCGATCATGCCCAGAATGAAAGTCCAGCCCATTATCTGGAACAGCCAGAAATTGTTGGCCACGATCGGCAGCAACAGCAGGATCAACCCGAAGATCCACCAAGGGGCGGGAATGCGCTCGGACCACATTCGCTGGTCGACGGGGCTGGCGAAGCGAGGGGCTTGATCGGCAACCGACATGTCCTACCGCCTCGTTCCCAGAAGGCCCTGCGGCCGAAACGCCAGCACCGCCGCCATGATGAGGAAGGTGAGAACGATCGAATAGGTCGGCGCGTAGACAAACCCCATCTGCTCGGCCACCCCGATGATCAGCGCGCCCAAAGCCGCGCCGACGATCGACCCCATGCCTCCGACGATCACCACCACGAGGCTCGCCAGCAGGAAACGCGTATCCTCGCCGGGCGACAGCGACTGGAACGTGGCACCGATGATCCCCGCGATACCGGCAAGCCCGGCGCCGAAGCCGAACACCGCCAGAAACACCAGATGGATGCGCACGCCGGAAGCGGCCAGCATCTCACGGTCATCCACGCCCGCACGGATCAGCATGCCAAGCGCGGTGCGGTTCAAAACGAGCCACATCGCGATGCCGATCACGATTGCCGCGACCAGGATCCAGACGCGCACGGACGGGTAGCGGAGCCAGGTAATCGCGCCGGTCGCGTCGTTGACGTTGCTCACGAGGGGCAATTCCATCGGCCCCTGCAGGAATTGCGGAGCGAGGATCGAATATGATTGCCCGCCCCACCACCACAGCATGAGGTCGGCAAACACGATCGAAAGCCCGATGCTGACCAGCGTCTGGCGGAGCTCCTCGCCTTCCATTTTCGAGAAGATGAAGAACTGCATCAAGAGCCCGATCAGCCCCACGACGATGAACACAACCGGAAATGCCAGCAGCCACGAACCCGAGGCGGTCGCGACCTCGTAGCCAACATATCCGCCGATCAGGAACAACGACCCATGCGCGAGATTGACGACGCGCATCAGGCCGAAAATCAGCGTGAAGCCGGCTGCCACGAGGAAGTAGAGCGCGCCAAGCGTGATGCCACCCAAAAGGGCATTCAGGAAGATTTGCTTGCGGCCCCAAACCGCCACCAGTTCGGGTGGCCAGGGGGCCAGCACAAGACACAGGAACGCTGCGGCCAAGAGGAAAAAAATCAGGCTCCAGAGCGGATAGCGCTTGATGTAATTGTCCATCTCAGAACGGCCCAACAGCTTCCCGTGGCGAACTTCGCCACCGTTGGAATGAAGGCTAGATTGAAGTTGCCGGCCTGTCCTTTCCCGAACGTCTTTTCTCTAGCCCGAACGTCTCTTCTTTGGAGTGCAGCACCTCTTTTCAGTGTGTGAGCGCGACGCTGCGCCGGTAGGCGCTCGGCGGCACGACGCCATTGGCGATGAAGAACCGCGAGAAGCTCGCCGGGGTCGCAAAGCCGAGATCAAGCCCGATTTCAGAAACCGTTTCCGTGCCTCTGGCCAATCGCTCGATCGCGCGCTCCATGCGCAGGGCGTTGAGGAAGATCGTAGGGGGCAAACCCATCTGCTCGCGAAACAACTTGAAAAAATGCGGGCGCGAGAGGCCGGCGTTCCGCGAAATCTCTGCAAGGTCGACGGGCTCGCCGAGCCTCTCGCTCAGGAGGCTGATCGCGCGCCGCAGGCGGAAATCCCGCAGTCCCGAGCAATGGGCAGCCGGCCTGTCAGCCGCGCTCGTCCACTGCCAGGTTTGATCGAAGGCCGCCTGGGTGAGGGCACTGAGCCGGTCTTCGAAAGAGCCATCGCAGCCGCCATGGTCGGCGAGAAGCCGTGCGGTTTCCGACACAAGCCGGGTGATGTGGTCGCTCATTTCGACGGTTGAGCGGCCGAAGCGCAGGATTTCGAAGGCGGTGTGGCTCGCCTCAACAAACCAGCCCGGGCGAATATAGAGAACGAGCGTCAGCGTTGGTTCGCGGCGGTCAACCGGCGCGAAATAATGCGGTTGCCATGGGCTGATTGCCGTTGCGCAGAGGGGCGTGAGCGGCAAGGTCTTGCCATCGACAACCACGCTGGCGACCGGTCCGCTGACGTGAAAGATCAGATGCCCCTCGCGATGGGCATGCGGCACCATCGGCCGATCCAGCTCATAGAGGCAAGCGCGCCCGAACGCACCATGTGCGACCGCGTGAGCAATACTCATCGGTTTCCTCCCCGCCCATCTTTGTGTGCGGTTACGGAAGAATGTATAAGGAGATCGCGTTGTGACAACAGGCAAATTGCCCCGGCCGCCACCGGTCCAGGCCGTTTGCCACACGCCGGGTGCTGCTCATTCGTGCTCACCAGGCGGCCTCGAGAATGCGGCGGCAGTCGCCGGGGGTCAGCCGTCGGGGATTGGCAAGCGCTCCAGGGTCGTTCGCTGCCAATTCCGCAAAACGGTCGAACTGAGCCGGATTGATCCCCATCTCCCGCAAGGAGGTCGGCAGGCCGATGGCGCGGGCGAAAGCTCCGATTGCGGTGCTGAAGTGCGGCTCCCGCGTTGTTCTGGCGAAGGTTTCGGCCATGGTGGCGTATCGATCGCCCACGGCTTCGGTGTTGAAGTCGGCCATGGCAGCCATCAATGGCACTTGGAGATCGCCATGCAGGACGCCGGGTCCAAGTTCAGCCTTGATCGGATGCGCAAGCGCATCGACCCCGCCAACCGCTTTTTCCAGCGCGAGCCCGGCCGTCAATGCCGCGACCATCAATTCGCGCTGCGCTTCCCGGTGACTGGGCGAAGCAAGCGCCACGGGTAGCCACCGCGTAAGCCGCTTTGTGGCCTCCAGCGCAAGCGCGTCCGCCGGCGGGTGGTAGACGGGGCTGGCATAGGCTTCGATGGCATGGACCAGCACCTCCATGGCCGCGGCGGCGAGGCGGCGTGAGGACGCTCCCTCAAGCACGGTCGGATCGGCGATGACCCGGTCGGGGCGCGGGCAGGTGACCGGCTGGCCCTCCCCCAGGCGCACCCGCCGCGCCAATCCGAAATCGCAAAGGCCGGCAGGAACCGCGATCAGCATGAGGCGTTCGCCTCGCCGCAATGCATGCTCCGCGGCGAGACGCGCCTGCCCGACGGCCGCAGATCCACCCACGGCGATGAGCGTGCCGGTCCGGATGTCGCTCATGGCGCTCAGAATCCTGACAGTTGCGTCCACATGAGGGCTGGCACGATCGGTCCGCGCCAGGCTGATCACCGTCTGGCCGAGTGACTCCTGCACGCGCGCGCAAACGGCCGCGCTTCCCGGCTCGTTGTCAACGAGTACCAGCGCCCGAGCGAGCGGCCCCACCTCCTCGGGAAGCGCATCCTCGATCGCAGCTTCTGCGAAATGGGTGCGCGTGAGATAGTCGATGAGAGTCATCGGACACGCTCCCGGCATTTCCGCCGCATGGAGTCTGCAATGGCGGAATTCCGAAGGAAGCGGCGGCCGGCTGTGAGCGCCGGCCACCGAAGATGACATCAAGAGCAGGCGCGCTCAGCCGCCCGCGCGCAGCTTGGCGCAGTCAACCGCATCGCGCGCCGGCAGCCCCAGGGCCTTGAACTGAGCCGTCGTCATGCCGAGCGTCTGGTTCACGTTTTCGGTCTTGGCCACCATCTTGCTGGTCAGGTTGCCGTCCGGTCCATCGACCACTTCGTTGACGAAGACCGTTCCGGTCGCCTGCCGGTTTTCGTTCAGCGTGATCTTGCCGATCGGGCTGTCGAGCTGAAGCTTGTTGAGCGCTTCCTTGAACTTTGCCTGCCCGTTCGACAGATCGCCCCCGGCCGCTTCGAGCCCTTTGATGGCGGCCTGCGTGGCAACGTAGTAGCCCAGACCGAACAGCGACGGCGACGGCAGGCGCTGGGCGGCGGGGAAGGTGTCCTGATAGAGCTTCACATACGAGGTCCATGCCGGGTCGGTATTGTCGGCGGCGAAGGGGCCGGAGGTCGGCGTGCCCTTCAGCACGTCCTTCGCTTTACCTTTCGCCGTCAGAACCGTCTGGTCGGCCATGATGGTGCCGCCGATCAGACGGGTCTTTTCACCGGCCTGCTGGTATTGATTGAGGAAGTTGATCGCATCCGTGCCGCCAAGGCCCAGGTAGATCGCATCCACGTTGTCAGGCAGCTGCGCGATGATCCCGCCGAAATCCGATTGGCCGAGCGGCTGCCAGAAGCGCTGGACGATGTCGCCGCCCGACTTGCAGAAGTCCACCGCAAAACCCATGAAGTTCGTGTAGCCGAACGAGTAATCGGCTGCGATCGTTGCAACCTTCTTCCAGCCCTTCGTCTTCACGACGTAGCCGCCGAGGCCATAACCCCATTGCGAGCCGTCGAGGTTGAAGCGGTAGAAGTTCGCCGCCGGATCGACCCATGTCGTCTCGAGCGCGCCGGAGATGCCGTTGATCACCACCTTGTCGGGGATGGTCTTGGCGAAGTCGCGCATGGCGATGCCTTCCGAGCCGGAAAGCGGGCCGATGATGAAGTCGACCTTGTCCTGCTCAATAAGCTTGCGAGCCATACGGACCGTTGTGTCGGGTTTGGTATCCGTCGGAGCGACGACGGTTTCAATCTTCTTGCCGGCAATGGTGTTGTTCACCTGCTTGAGAGCCAGTTCGACATTTCGGACGCCATCCTGGCCACCGGTCGCGAAGGCGCCTTCCAGCGCCACCAGAATGCCGATCTTGATGGTGCCGCTCTGGGCGAGAGCTGCGCCGGGCAACATAAGGGCGGCCACCGCGACGGCGCCAAGCAAAGACTTGCGCATTGTTGTTCCTCCCTGTGACGCGGAAGAGAGAATCCGGCGACCACGCCGAACCTCCCCCATGTGCGTCTCGTAACGCGCCCCTCGCGGGCGCCTTCGGGAAGGCTGCCGTTCAAAGCCCAAGCCGCCAATATCCAAGCGTCTCATTTTCGCCGCCGCTGTTATGTGCGGGGAGCGCGGCATAAGCCGTCCTCTCACCGACGCTCGCCGTGAGTTGCACCGAGCAGGCCGAACCTGCGCCGCCTGGGTTGAAGCTCAAATGCCAGCCCCAAAGCATGCTCCAAAACGTTGGCGCGCGATTGCATTGGCGCCGTTGTTCGTCGTCTGGCTAGGCATCGGCCGCACGTCGCGCATGACGTTCGTTGCATTTTTTCGCTCCTCCCGATCGTCGTCGCAACGCTCACCGGCCTGACTTCAGTCGATCGCTACCTGTTGAGGCTATGCAAGCCAGTGGGGCAGATAGGGTCCCGCCTTTATTCGAAGGTAGCCATCTCGTGGCCGTCCCGGAATCTTTGCGTGTTCAGGTGCGGACCTGATCCGATGACACCCCCCAACCATTCCTGCAGTGTCGAACGAGATCCTTTCGTACCGAATATCGCCAAATCCGCAAGTCGACATTGCTGACGTCGGTTGTCACTGGATTTTCTTTGATCTCTCGGTGCACACACCGCCTTCGCGCCGGGTCTTGTATTCGAGCTGGTTCGGCGGAATCCCGTCCTCTCGCCTCGTCGGTGCCAGCACCCGCGCCTGCTCGCGGGCAACGTCACCTAGGTCGTAGTCGGGAAGATCGATATTCGCGGCGAAGCCCGCCGCGTGCTCCCCTGCCACCGCGCCGTTGGTGAAGGCGCCGAGCATGTAATTGTGCGGCACACTTGCCATGTCACCCGCGGCATACAAGCCCGGCACCGTGGTGCGCGCAAACTCATCGACGTAGACACCGGATGCGCTGTGGCCGGAGCAGAATCCGATCTCGGAAATATGCACAAACCGATCGTTGGCTGTGACAAGCGCGTGCACGGCCTTACCCCAACGCTCTTATGCAGAATCGAATTCCACAGGCACGGCGCTGCTCCGATCGAGCCATTTCGTTGCACGCTTAAATCATCGAAAGTATAAGTATTTGAAAGAATGGTCGGAGTGGCAGGATTCGAACCTGCGACCCCTGCGTCCCGAACGCAGTGCTCTACCGGGCTGAGCCACACTCCGACTAAGAACGCGGCTTATAGCTGCCGGTTTCGGTCACCGCAAGGCACCGATTTGAGGAATTAATCCCTGTGAATACAAGCCTGAAAACGTCGGTTTTGCCCGCCAATGAGGCCGCGGTGGCCTCTGCCGCGCATTGTTTGCGCGAAGGCGGGCTGGTCGCATTCCCGACCGAGACCGTTTATGGTCTGGGCGCCGATGCCACCAATGCGGCTGCAATAGCCCGGCTTTACCAGGCCAAGGGCCGGCCGGCCTTCAATCCGCTGATCGCCCATGTCGGCGATCTCGCCGCGGCGCGCGAAATCGGCCGTTTTGACGCGGCCGCCTTGCGGCTGGCCGAAGCGTTCTGGCCGGGGCCGCTGACGCTGGTGCTGCCGAAAACCGAACATTGCGCGGTCGCCGACCTCGCCACCGCAGGGCTCGAGACCGTCGCGATTCGGATACCGGCGCACCCTGTGGCGCGCGACATCCTGCGCATCCTCGGCCGGCCGGTGGTGGCGCCATCGGCCAATCTGTCCGGACACGTCTCGCCGACGACGGCCGCCCATGTGCAAAGCGATCTGGAGGGGCGGATCGACCTGATCGTCGATGGCGGCGCGGTCGCCGTCGGCGTCGAATCGACCATTGTCGGGATTTTCGACGAACCGATGCTGCTGCGGCCGGGTGGCCTGCCCCGCGCCGACATCGAGCGCGTGCTGGGCCGTGCGCTCAAGCAGCCGCCTGCGGACGCCGAGAATGACAGCGCCCAGCCGCTGGCGCCGGGCATGCTGGCGTCCCATTATGCTCCGAGAACACGTGTGCGGCTCGGTGCAATTCAGATCGAGCCCGGCGAAGCGCTGCTGGCGTTCGGCAGCGATGCAGTTTCGGGAATTGACGCCGCCGCCGCGGTGATGAATCTGTCCGTACGCGGCGATCTCAGCGAGGCTGCCGCCAATCTGTTCGGCTATCTTCGCGCGCTCGACAGCAAGGCTGCGCAAACCATCGCCGTGATGCCCATTCCCAACGATGGACTGGGCGAAGCCATCAACGACCGGCTGCGCCGCGCCGCAGTTGGGCGAGAGTGAATCGGACGGGAGTGAAACCAGACCATGAATATCGTTCAGCCCGCCGCGCCACCGCTTCCGCCCGAACTGATCGCGAAATTCCGCGCGATCGTCGGCGACAAATATGCGGTGACGGATGCTGCCGATATCGCGCCCTATGTCACCGAGGAGCGCGATCTGTTTCACGGAAAATCTCCGCTGGTGTTGCGGCCGGGATCGACCGCGGAAGTGTCCGAAATCTGCAAGCTCGCCACCGCGCATAAAATCGCGCTGGTGCCGCAGGGCGGCAATACCGGGCTGGTCGGCGGCCAGACGCCGCATAATGGCGAAGTCGTCGTCTCGCTGCGTCGGCTCGATAAAATCCGCGAGGTCGATGCCGCCTCCAATACCATGACCTGCGAGGCCGGGGTGGTGCTGCAGGTCGCGCAGCAGCGCGCCCGCGACGTCGACCGGCTGTTTCCGCTGTCGCTCGGCGCCGAAGGAAGCTGCACCATCGGCGGCAATCTCTCGACCAATGCCGGCGGCACGGCCGCGCTCGCCTACGGCGTGGCGCGCGAGATGGCGCTCGGCCTGGAAGTGGTCTTGGCCGACGGGCGGATCCTGAACTCGCTGTCGAAGCTGAAAAAGGACAATACCGGCTACGATCTGCGCAATCTCTTCATCGGCGCCGAAGGCACGCTCGGCATCATCACGGCGGCGACGCTAAAACTGTTCCCAAACCCGCGTGCGATCGAGACCGCCTATGTCGGCCTGCAATCGCCGGCGCAGGCGCTGAAGCTGCTGTCGATCTCACAGAACGAGGCGGCCGGCAGCCTGACCAGCTTCGAATTGCTGGCCGACATCGCGGTGGATTTCAGCATCCGTCACGGCATCGACATCCGCGATCCCCTTGACAGCAAGCACCCCTGGTACGTGCTGATGGAATTGTCGTCCTCACGCGATGACGCCCGCGACGCACTGGAATCGATCCTGGCCAAGGGCATGGAGGAAGGCATCGTCGATGACGCCGTGATCGCGGCGAACCTCAGCCAGCGCTCGGCGTTCTGGAAGCTGCGCGACGAGATGTCGGCGGCGCAGAAGCCGGAAGGCGGCTCGATCAAGCATGACATCTCCGTGCCGGTCGCCGCCGTGCCTGATTTCATCGAAGACGCCAATGCCGCGGTGGTGAAGTTGATCCCGGGCTCGCGGCCGGTACCGTTCGGCCATCTCGGCGACGGCAATATCCATTACAATGTCAGCCAGCCGGTCGGCGGCAACACCGCGGACTTCCTGGCGCGCTGGCACGAGGTCAACGAAGTCGTGTTCGCGATCGTGCTGCGGATGGGCGGATCGATCTCCGCCGAGCACGGCATCGGCGTGCTCAAGCGCGACGAACTGCCCGACGTAAAAGACAAGGTCGCGATCGAACTGATGCGGAGCATCAAGGCGATGCTCGATCCCGCAGGGATCATGAACCCCGGCAAGGTGCTGTGAACGCATCAATGCCAAAGCCGCTTCCTGCCCTCGCCATCGCGCCGATCGCGGATTCCGACATCCCCGCCGTCGTCGCGCTGTGGCAGGCGTGCGGGTTGACGCGGCCGTGGAACGATCCGGCGTCCGACATCGCGCTGGCGCGGCGCGGGCCGAATTCGACCGTGCTGATTGGCCGCGACGGCGGCGCCATCGTGGCGACCGCCATGGCCGGCCATGACGGCCATCGCGGCTGGGTCTATTACGTCGCGACTGATCCGGAACGCCGCGGCCGCGGCTATGGCCGCGTCATCATGAACGCGGCCGAGGATTGGCTGCGCGCAGCCGGCATGGCCAAGGTGCAATTGATGGTCCGGCGCGAAAACGCCCGCGCCGGCGCATTCTACCAGTCGATCGGCTACGCCGAGGCGCAGACGGTTGTCTTCGCCAAATGGCTCGACGGCCGCGAACCTACGCCTTGATGCAGAAAGATTACCATGACCATCTCCGACCGCATCCGCATCAAAGACGAGCGTGTCCTCTCCCATGCCCGGTACCTGTTGAAGAGCATCACGCTCGACTACCGCCGCGGCAACGGCGAATGGCAGACGCAAACCCGCGAAGTCTATGACCGCGGCAATGCCGCAGCCTTGCTGCCGTACAATCTCGCCTTGCGCACCGTGGTGCTGGTGCGGCAGTTCCGCTTGCCGGCCTACGTCAACGGCCATGACGATCTCCTGATCGAAGCCGCCGCCGGCATGCTCGACGATGCATCGCCGGAGGAGCGAATCCGCGCCGAGGCCGAAGAGGAAACCGGCTATCGCCTCCACGACGTCAAGAAGGTGTTCGAGGCCTTCATGAGCCCGGGCGCGGTGACGGAGAAACTGCACTTCTTTGTCGCCGAGTATGAAGCCTCGATGCGGATCGGCAGCGGCGGCGGCCTCGCCGACGAAGGCGAGGACATCGAGGTGCTGGAATTGCCGATTGATCAGGCACTCGCGATGATCGCCGATGGCCGCATCGCCGATGCCAAGACGATCATGCTGTTGCAATATGCGGCGCTGCATATTTTCAGGTAGGTCTGTACAGGAGTTCACGTCGTCCCGGCCTTGAGCCGGGACGACGCGGAGTCAAAACAGCGATCCCTGCCCTTCGTCCTCCGGCGCCGACGCCGCCTTGCGCGCGGCTTTCTTCGGCTTCGGCTCCTCGGCCGCACGTTCCTCGTCCGTGATCGGCAGCAGCAATTGCGCGTCGTCATTGACGACGCGATTGACCCGCGTCGAAATCTCGTGCCAGGCGAATTCGCCTTCCGCGGGGCCGGTCAACAACGCCATGACGTCGTCGGCATCAAAGGCCCGGGCATCCAGCCAGCGCTCGAATTCATCGGGCGCGATCGTCACGGGCACGCGATGATGCAGCGCCGCAAGATCGCGGCTGGCCGGCGCGGTGACGATCGCAACGCTGTCGACCTCCTCGCCGTTCGGTCCCATCCAGGTCTCGGCGAGGGCGGCAAAGCCGACCGGCTTGCCGTCGCGGCGGTGGATGAAGAACGGCCGTTTCCGGCCGCTGGAATCCTGCCATTCGTAATAACCGTCGGCCGGGATCAGGCAGCGCCGCCGCTTGATCGCGTTCTTGAAGGCCGGCTTTTCCCGCACCGTCTCGGAGCGGGCGTTGATCAAGAGCGAGAATTTACGGGGGTCCTTGACCCAGGCCGGCACCAGGCCCCAGCGCATCAGCCGGAAATGCCGGCCGCCATTCTCCAGCATCACCACCGGGATTGGCTGCGTCGGAGCAATATTGTACCGCGGCGGGAAGTTGGGCTGCTCGGCATAGCCGAAAATCTGCCTAAGTGCCGCCGGCGGCGAAGTAATTACGAAACGTCCGCACATAATCTAACCCGAATGGGTGTCCGTTTAATTCCTTTTAACCCCAATTGTTAACACTGGAACAGATGAGCTCAACGGCCGCCACACAAGCGCGATCCGATCGCCCGACACCGCTACCGACGAGCCCCATCGATGAGGCCCGCGCCGCGGTGCTGCGCGCCGCCAACATCAACCCCCGCACCGGGCTTGCCACCGACTATCTGAATCATTTCAACGAAGCCATCATGCTGCTCGAGATGGTTCCGGACATGCCGGAATGCGCCGAGGATTTTCTGACCTGGAGTCCGCTGTCCTACGCCGAGCATTTCTGGGCTTCCAATTTCAAGGCCCGCGATCTCGCGATCGAGGCCTACGAATTGGCTGACCCCAAGATTCGCACCGAGTTCGACAACGTCGCCAACACCATGACCTCGATCCTGACCGCGGTAGGCTCGGCGATGCGCGAAGCCCGCCAGGACAAGACCCGCGCCACGCTCGCTGAGCAGGCCACCGGCTGGGTCAAGCCGCTGGTGGCGCTGGCCGGTGGCATCATCAACGGCGCCACCGAGGCCGACGTCGAAACCATCATGTCGAACTAAGGCCTGACCTGACGGCAGTGCATTAGACCTTCGCGCATCGATCGGGCATGATCCGGCCCGAAACCGTCCACCACTTTTGCCGGATCAAGCCTTGGATTCGCCAGCCCCGCCCACCCGTCCCCAGCTCGCCGTCAGCGGCGCGATCTTTCGCGACGGCAAGGTACTGCTGGTCCGGCGCTCACGCTCGCCGGGCAAGGGCTTTTATTCGTTCCCCGGCGGCCGGGTCGAATTCGGCGAATCGCTGCATACGGCGCTGCATCGCGAGGTCGACGAGGAAACGGGCCTGCGAATCGAGATTCTGGCGCTAGCCGGCTGGCGCGAAGTGCTGCCGGGAACCGGCGGCGGCGGGCATTATCTGATCATGTCGTTCGCGGCGCGCTGGACCGCCCGGGAGCCGGTCCTGAACGATGAGCACGACGATTTCGGATGGTTTGATCCCGATGCGCTCGGCGATCTCAGGCTCACCGGCGGCCTCCTGGAGGTCTTAGCAGCCGCACGGAAGCTGGTTTAGGCGCGAGTCCTTTGTTTTGACGCGTTTTCTTGACGCGAACCGGTGTCCACCCCCGGATCAAGCCCGAGGGCATGCTTCGCTTGAAAACGCTATGTCTTGCCACCGGCGCATTGAGGGGGCATATCGGGCGGGTTCTGGACCCCCAAATGCGCAAGCACTTTTTTGCCGTCCTCATCCTCATCTCGGCCTGCCATCTGGCGCCCGCGCGGGCCCAGGATGGCGCCGCGCCGTTTGACCGCGATTTGCAGCGGCTGGCCGAAATCCTCGGCACGCTTCACTATTTGCGCGGCATCTGCGGCAACAATGAAGGTGCGAAATGGCGCAACGAAATGCAGGCGCTGGTCGATGCCGAAACGCCTTCGGGCGAACGCCGCGCGCGCATGATCGCCGCCTTCAACCGCGGCTATAACGGCTTCCAGCAGACCTACCGCACCTGCACGCCCGCCGCCTCGATCGCGATCCGACGCTACATCGAAGAAGGCTCGAAAATCTCGCGCGACCTGACTGCTCGCTATGCGAACTGACATGAGTCTCAACGCAATCTATTTCGACCTCGACGGCACGCTGACCGATCCAAAACCCGGCATCACGCGCTCGATCCAGTATGCGCTGCAAAAGCTCGACCATCACAGCATCCCGACCGAAGACGAACTGACCTGGTGCATCGGCCCGCCGCTGCGCGCCAGTTTTGTCAGACTGCTGGGCGCGGAAGATTCCGCCGACCGCGCCGTGTCGCTGTACCGCGAGCGATTTTCCGACGTCGGGCTGTACGAGAACGGCGTGTATGACGGGATCAGCGAATTGCTGACGAAACTCCGCCAGTCCGGCCACCGGTTGTTCGTCGCCACCAGCAAGCCGCATGTGTTCGCGACACGCATCGTCGAGCATTTCGGGCTGCGCCATCATTTCGAGCATGTGTTCGGCTCCGAGCTCGACGGCACCCGCGTCGACAAGTCCGATCTCCTGGAATACGCGCTGAAGATCGCAGCCGTCGATCCGTCCAAGACGCTGATGATCGGCGACCGCAGCCACGACATCGTCGGCGCCAGGAACAATGGCATGCAGGCAATCGGCGTGCTCTACGGCTATGGCAGCAAGGACGAATTGATCGGGGCCGGCGCGCTGCATGTCTGCGCCACGCCGCAGGCCATACTCGACTGCATTTCCCGGAATTTTCTCGCGGAACCCGCGGGCCCATCAAATGCCGAGAGCGGCGTTAACCTTTCTTAAAGATGTGGCCTAGCAGGCCCTGCGGCGCATGCTACAGCTTGGCGATCAGACGCGCTCCGCTGGGGAACGCGCGCAACGTCTGTCGAGTTTCATGAGCCATCCTGCGTCTTATTCGCTTCACCGCGACCCGCTTCCCGATCACGAGCAAAAGCAGGCGGCGCTCAGCTACCTCCATGAGGCCTGGGCCGAGGCGCGCCACGATGGCGTCGACGGCGACTGCCTGGCGCAGGCGAGCCTGTTCACGGCGCTGGCCGAACTGGTCTCGACCTATGGTGAGGACGCGGTGGCGAAATTCGTCGAAGGCCTTCCCGCGCGCGTACGCAATGGCGAATTTTCGTTGTCGCTGGCGCGGCAGTAACTCCAGACACTGTCATTCCGGGATGGTGCGTTAGCACCAGACCTCAGGTGCGCAATTGCGCACCGGGGAATCTCGAGATTCCGGGTTCGATGCTTCGCATCGCCCCGGAATGACAGAAGAGAAGCCCTACGCCCTCAGCGTCTCCAGGAACCGCACCGGCTCGCCGGTCGATGGCGTCGTCAGTTCGCCCTGCCACATCACGCGCTTGCCGCGCACGAAGGTGCCGACCGGCCAGCCGGTGACGCGCATGCCGTCATAGGGCGTCCAGCCCGCCTTCGAAGCCACCCATTTGTTGGTGATGGTCTCAGAGCGCTTGAGATCGACGATCGTGAAGTCGGCATCATAGCCGGCGGCGATGCGGCCCTTGGTCGCGATGTTGTAGAGCCGCGCGGGGCCGGCACTGCTGAGATCGACGAAACGCTGCAGCGACAAGCGCCCGGCGTTGACGTGGTCGAGCATGACAGGCACCAGCGTCTGCACACCCGTCATGCCAGAGGGCGAGGCCGGATAGGTTTTTGCCTTCTCCTCCAGCGTATGCGGCGCGTGGTCGGAGCCGAGCACGTCGATGATGCCCTGCTCGATGCCGTACCAGATGCGGTCGCGGTGATCGGCCGAGCGCACCGGCGGATTCATCTGGGCGTGGGTGCCGAGCCGCTCGTAGCATTCGGGCGCCACCAGCGTCAGGTGATGCGGCGTCGCCTCGCAGGACGCAACGTCCTTGTGGTCGCGCAGATAGTCGATCTCCTGCTTGGTCGAGATATGCAGCACGTGAATCCGCTTGCCACTCTCGCGGGCAATATTCACCAGCCGCTGCGTCGCCATCAACGCCGCGGTCTCGTCGCGCCACACCGGGTGCGAACGCGGATCGCCTTCGATGCGCAGCGACTTGCGCTCGTTGAGGCGGTATTCATCCTCGGCATGGAACGCGGCGCGGCGCTTGATGACGGCAAAAATGCGCCGCAGGCTTTCGTCGTCCTCGACCAAGAGCGCGCCGGTCGAGGAGCCGATGAACACCTTGACGCCAGCGCAACCCGGCGCGCGTTCCAGTTCCGGCAGATCGGCGACGTTGTCGCGGGTGCCGCCGATGAAAAACGCAAAGTCGCAATGCATGCGATGATGGGCGCGCCTGATCTTGTCGCTGAAGGTCGCCTCGGTGACGGTCAGGGGATCGGTGTTCGGCATTTCGAACACGGCGGTGACCCCGCCCATCACGGCGCTGCGCGATCCTGTTTCCAGGTCTTCCTTCTGGGTCAGGCCCGGCTCGCGGAAATGCACCTGGGTGTCGATCACGCCGGGCAGGATGTGCAGGCCCTTGCAGTCGATCGTCTCGGCGGCGGACGCCTGCCCGAGCCCGCCGATCGCGGCGATCCGGCCATTGGAAATGCCGATGTCGCGGATGGCCTCGCCGTCCTGATTGACCACGGTGCCGGATTTTAGAATGGTATCAAATCGCTGATTCATCGGTCCTCGACGCCCGTTTTAGGCTGCCTCTCGGGCTTGTTGACGGCACCTTAGCGCCTTAACTTCCCATGTGATATCCGGCACCTGTGTTTCCCCAGGAACTTGAACGAGAACTTGAACGAGAAGTTGCAAGAGAACTTCCAGCGAAATTCAAGAAGAACCTCCAAAATAGGCCTTTTCAGCGCATGAAAGCAGCGTTTCTTACCGACCGGGGCGTGGTCAAGGTTTCGGGCGAGGACGCCCGCAATTTCCTCAACGGCCTCGTTACGACCGACGTTACGCTGCTGCGGCCGGGCCTTGGCCGGTTCGGCGCACTGCTGACCCCGCAGGGCAAGATAACAGCGGATTTCCTGATCACGGAGGCTTCCAGCGGCCATGGCGGCGGCTTCCTGATCGACCTGCCGCGCCCATTGGCAAAAGGCCTCGCCGACAAGCTCGGCTTCTACAAGCTGCGTGCCAAGGTCGCGGTGGAAAACCTCTCCGACAGCCTCGGCGTGCTCGCGGTGTGGGACGGCGAGCCCTCGATGAAGCCTGATCTTGCTTTCGCCGACCCGCGCAACGAAACGCTCGGTTGGCGCATCCTGGTTCCCGAAGAGCTCAAGCAGAAAGTCGCCGATTTGATCGGCGCAGAACTCGTCGGTGAAGCCGCCTATGAGGTCCGCCGCGTCGCCGCGGGCGTGCCGCGCGGCGGACTCGATTTCATGTACAGCGACGCGTTTCCGCACGAGACCAATATGGACCGCCTGCACGGCATCGATTTCGACAAGGGCTGTTACGTCGGGCAGGAGGTGGTGTCGCGGATGCAGCATCGCGGCACCGCGCGCACCCGCGCGGTTCGGGTCACGCTGGAAGATTTCTCGCCCGAGGCCGGCATCCCCGTTGTCGCCGGCGACAAGCCGGTCGGCACCATGGGATCGACCGCCGGCGGCCACGGCATCGCGCTGGTGCGGACCGATCGCGTCGCCGACGCGCTCGACGCCGGCCTGACGCTGTCGGCCGGCGGGCTTGCGATCCGCCTCACCGATCCGAACGACGTGCGCACGCCGCCGAAGCAGACCGTCGCATGAGCAAAGTCCGATGAGCCGCTCTGCACGCCTGCATACCGACGGCAAGACCCGCTGCCCGTGGCCGGGCGAAGATCCGTTCTACATGGCCTATCACGACACCGAATGGGGCGTGCCTGAATATGACGACCGCGCGCTGTACGAAAAGCTGATCCTCGACGGTTTTCAGGCCGGCCTTTCCTGGATCACGATCCTGCGCAAGCGCGAGAACTTTCGCAAAGCCTTCGACGATTTCCAGCCGGAGAAGATCGCGCGCTACAGCGAGAAGAAAGTCCACGCGCTGATGAACGATGCCGGCATCGTCCGCAACCGCGCCAAGATCGAAGGCGCCGTGAACAGCGCCAAGGGCTATCAAAAGATCATGGAAGAAGGCGCGGGCTTCTCGAAATTCCTGTGGGACTTCGTCGACGGCAAGCCGAAGGTGAATCAGTTCAAGACCACCGCCAGCGTGCCGGCTTCGACGCCGCTGTCGATCAAAATATCGAAGGAGCTCGGCGCGCGCGGATTCAAGTTCGTCGGCCCGACCATCGTCTACGCCTTCATGCAGGCCACCGGCATGGTCAACGACCATCTGGTCACGTGCTTCTGCCACGAGACCTGCAGCGGTCAACATCGCAAGCCCCGCCTCAAGGTCAAATGACGCCAAGAAGAACATCTGGCAAATCTTCCGATGTCTCGACCCGGGCCTGGCAGCGGATGCTGTCGGGACGGCGGCTCGATCTGCTCGACCCCTCGCCGCTCGACATCGAGGTCGCCGATATCGCCCATGGCCTCGCCCGCGTCGCGCGCTGGAACGGCCAAACCAGCGGCGCGCATATCTTTTCGGTGGCGCAGCACACGCTGCTGGTGGAGGCGGTGCTGCGCGAGCAGATGCCGCGTGTCGATCTCAAATTCCGGCTCGCCGCATTGCTGCACGATGCGCCGGAATACGTGATCGGCGACATGATCTCGCCGTTCAAGGCGGTGATCGGCGGCGATTACAAGGTGGTGGAGAAACGCCTGCTGGCGGCGATCCATATCCGCTTCGGCCTGCCGCCGGTACTGGCGGATGCCATCACGCAGGCGATCAAGGCCGCCGACCGCGGCGCGGCCTATCTCGAAGCCACCCATCTGGCAGGCTTTGCCGAGGCCGAGGCGAAACGCCTGTTCGGCAAGGATCCCGGCCTGCCCGAACCAACCGTGCGCGAATATCTGACGCCATGGACCGCAGCCAAGGCGGAGAAGCAGTTCCTGGCGCGGTTTGGCGCGGTCGTGACGTAGCGGCTGCGTCCCGAGATCTATCAACCCGTCGTCCCGGCCTTGAGCCGGGACCCATACTCCGCGGCAGTTATTGTTTGCAGAAGGTCTCCAACGCCAGCGCTCTAACCGATGGGCCGCGGCGTATGGGTCCCGGCTCAAGGCCGGGACGACAGCGTGTTTGTTGTTGCACCGTGGCCTAAACGCACCTTCGCATTCTCGCGGCATCATCTGCCCGAGCTTTGCCAGAAATTCCTTGGCCCTCATGAACAGAGGGCGCAGGGAAGACCGGGTGCGCGCTGCACCCGCGGTCTCGCGTGCGGTTTGCACAAAACAAAATGCACACGAGCATACAGGGCAGCGGAGAACACCCGGCCTTCCCTGCGCAATGGCTTTACGGCTTATGCC